>NZ_FNVX01000004.1 GCF_900104585.1 Bacteroides ihuae | reverse complement strand
CAACCTTATTTAGGTGACTATAGCATCAGGGTTCCACCTCTTCCCATTCCGAACAGAGAAGTTAAGCCTGATCACGCCGATGGTACTGCGTAACAGTGGGAGAGTAGGTAGTCGCCGTTTTGAAGAAGTCCCCCGTAGATAGAAATATTTACGGGGGATTTTGTGTTTAAGGGCTATGCCCGTAATGTTTTGAAAAAGGCAACACACTGCGTAATATATTGGCTCACCTGTAGAACCCTGTGTTTATCTTTATGCTTCTTCCTGTATAAGTTGTACCTTTGTCTTTTAGTATAATACGTTTCGTTATGAATCCTTATTTTGAATTAGCTCAATATATTCTTCCATGTGATCTATTGATCCATTTTGAACTATCTCGTGTAGATGAATTAGATTCCGAACTCCTGAAGAGAAAAACCGGATTATCTGTAAAATCCTGTGTTAAGGCTAAATATTTGTAAGTCTAAGCATCGGGTGGAGCATCTCCAACTCCTCTGTAATTAGTAAGTTTGAAAGCCTTAATTTTGCTGTTAAGTGATTCCTATCGATGCATTTGTTGCTTTATTGTTTAAGAAGTTTGATGCCTCTTGGTGATACTCATATTATGTTGTGGTTATGGTATTAAATGAATTAAAGCCTGTCTGCTCCACTTTATTATACCGCTTGGTAAGGGAAGCCCTTGCATTCTATCGTGTCTCCGAGCAGTTAGTGATAAACTTTGGGTAATATTCTCATTGGTGGATAAAGCAAGTCAACGGCGACGGTAAACATGAAGGAAAACCTTCTGGTCCCGGATTGTTAAGAACAATCGGAAGGAAATCGTTGAATATAGAAGCTTGTTTGGTTTTATTGACTAACCATCTTATGGTTGCAATTTTGAGTATTTCTTCTGCCGAGTCGAAAGTCAATTCATAATTCTCACAAATCTTTCCACTGTTGTCAACCCAAGAAAATATTCTCTCTACAATCCATCTTTTGCGAATTGGGCTAAAGCCTTAATTTTTGTATGCATTAACAACAACTGGTATATCCGAATAGGTGTTTGACTTGTTAAATAATATTAATGCCCCCTCCATAGCATCACTTTTACCCAAGAGTATTGTTCCTTTAATACTCGAGCCAATAGAAAAGCGGCTTTGCTGTTATGAATATTAGCCACTATAGCCATCATGGCCATGAGAAATTTATTTTTATCCGCTATATGCCGTTATATCTCTTTTATTTTTAACACTCCTTTATATATAGCTATGGTTCTTTCCTCAAATCAGTCTGTTACATTTTTATTATGATTTTGCTTACTAGAAATAAATTTATTATCAACCGATACGGAAGCACTTTAAAAACTATTCTGGACAAAATTTGAACTAGCTCTTAAAAGTTATGATATTTAGCATTGGTTTGTATGATTTGAACTTTATTATTTGTATCTTTGTCGCCCGAATTTGTTTTTCATCTGCGGCTATTATTGCAAAATAAATGTAGAAAGCAGTAGAATTTAGCCTTTTTTTGTAACTTTGTAGCGATTATATAAAGAAAGAAACTTTGGGAAAGTTTGATAAATATAAAATTGATTTGAAAGGAATGCAAGCGGATACTTGTAAACATGAGTTTTTGCTTGATAATCTTTTCTTTGCTAATATTGATGGCCCCGAAATACAAAAAGGGAAAATTAATGTAGTGCTTACTGTGAGAAATGTATCACATGCTTTTGAACTCAGCTTTCAAACTGAAGGGACAGTCAAAATACCTTGTGACCGTTGTTTGGATGAGATGGAACAATTGATTGCTACTTCTGACAAATTAATGGTTAAGTTTGGGCATGAATATACTGAAGAAGGTGAGAATCTGATTGTGATTCCTGAAGAAGAAGGTGAAATTAATGTAGCATGGTTTATTTATGAATTCATTGTTTTAGCTATTCCGATGAAGCATGTTCATGCGCCTGGGAAATGTAATAAGACGATGACCAACAAATTGAATAAACATCTTAGAACTTCTTCTGATGATGACGATAATAGTATTGAAGAAACATTTGAAGTGTCTGAAGAGGATAATACAATAGAAGATGCTGATGAACGGATAGATCCGCGGTGGAATGATTTAAAAAAAATATTAGATAATAATTAAAGCTTAAAAAAAATGGCACATCCTAAGAGAAAACAATCGAAAACAAGAACTGCAAAGAGAAGAACTCATGATAAAGCAGTAGCTCCTACATTAGCAGTTTGCCCTAATTGTGGCGAATGGCATGTTTATCATACTGTATGTGGTGCTTGCGGTTATTACCGAGGTAAACTTGCTATTGAAAAAGAAGCTGCTGTATAATCAGGACAGCCTAAGTTGATATATACTAAATGAAGTACAGCCAGAGAATTTTTCTTAGGCTGTATTCTTAGTATAACAAGCATTGCAAATTCAAAATAGGATTAATGGAAAAAATTAATGCAGTAATCACTGGAGTCGGCGGATATGTACCAGAATATGTCTTGACAAATGAAGAGATATCTAAGATGGTAGATACTAATGACGAATGGATTATGACTCGCATAGGGGTCAAAGAAAGACGAATATTGAACGAAGAAGGGTTAGGAACTTCTTATATGGCAAGAAAAGCTGCAAAACAGCTTATGCAACGTACAGAATCTAATCCCGATGATATTGATTTGGTTATTGTTGCTACTACTACTCCTGATTATCATTTTCCTTCTACAGCATCTATTTTATGTGATAAATTAGGTTTGAAAAATGCTTTTGCCTTTGATTTGCAAGCAGCATGTAGTGGTTTTTTGTTTTTAATGGAAACGGCAGCTTCTTTTATTCGCTCAGGTAGATACAAGAAGATAATTATTGTTGGTGCTGATAAAATGTCATCGATCACCGATTATACTGATCGAGCAACTTGCCCTATTTTTGGAGATGGTGCTGCTGCTTTTATGGTAGAACCGACCACTGAAGAATATGGTATTATGGATGCATTGCTTAAAACCGATGGTAAAGGTTTACCTTTCTTGCATATGAAAGCTGGTGGCTCTGTTTGTCCTCCTTCTTATTTTACAATAGATAACCATATGCATTCTGTTTATCAAGAGGGTAGAACGGTATTCAAATATGCTGTATCAAATATGTCTGATGCGACAGCTGCATTAGCTGAAAGAAATCACTTAACAAAGGAAAACATAAGTTGGGTTATTCCACATCAAGCTAACATGCGTATCATTGATGCTGTAGCTCATCGTATGGAATTGCCTATTGAGAAGGTATTGGTGAACATTCAACGTTATGGTAATACAAGTGCAGGCACATTGCCTCTTTGTATTTGGGACTTCGAAGAAAAACTCAAAAAAGGTGACAACCTTCTTTTTACTGCTTTTGGAGCTGGATTTACGTGGGGAGCTGTCTACGTAAAATGGGGCTATGATGGTAAAAAGTGGTAACTAGTAGTTGCTGATTATAATATAAAACGCATCCTATTTTTATTCGATGCGTTTTTTTGTCTAAAATAAACAAAAAGAGGAAATAGAGAATGCATAAAGCGGGCTTCGTGAATATTGTAGGAAATCCTAATGTAGGAAAATCTACTTTAATGAATGCATTAGTAGGTGAGCGTATATCTATTGCGACATTTAAAGCGCAAACAACACGCCATCGAATAATGGGAATATATAATACAGAAGAGATGCAAATAGTCTTTTCTGATACTCCCGGAGTTGTTAAACCTGCATACAAGTTGCAGGAGTCGATGCTCAATTTTTCTACTTCTGCTCTGGCTGATGCAGATGTGTTGCTCTATGTTACAGATGTTGTTGAAATCCCTGATAAAAACAATGAGTTTATTGAGAAAGTTTGCCATCAAACGATACCTATTTTACTACTGATCAACAAAATTGATTTAAGTAATCAAGATAAACTTTCAGAATTGGTAGATGCATGGAAGTCTCTAATGCCTCAAGCTGAGATTATACCTATTTCTGCTCTTTCAAAGTTTAATGTAGACTATATCATGAAGCGCATAAAAGAGCTTTTACCCGATTCTCCTCCTTATTTTGATAAGGATCAGTTGACGGATAAACCTGCTCGTTTCTTTGTAAATGAAATTATTCGCGAAAAGATATTGCTATATTACGATAAAGAAATCCCATACTCTGTAGAAGTTGTGGTTGAGCAATTTAAAGAAGATCCAAAACTCATACATATTAATGCTGTTATTTATGTTGAGCGAGAATCTCAGAAAGGGATTATTATTGGTAAGCAAGGAAAAGCACTTAAGAAAGTAGCTACAGAAGCACGTCGTGAACTCGAAAAATTCTTCGGGAAAACAATCTTTCTTGAGACTTATGTGAAAGTTGATAAAGATTGGCGTAGCTCTGATAAGGAACTACGCAATTTTGGTTATCAATTAGATTAAGTTAGTATTCATACGACTGTGAGAGTCGCAAAAATGGAGTGATAAATTATGGGAAATTTGATTGCAATAGTAGGGCGTCCCAACGTTGGGAAATCTACCTTATTCAATCGTTTGACTAAAACCCGTCAAGCGATTGTAAATGATGAAGCGGGTACTACTCGTGATAGACAATATGGGAAGTCGGAATGGCTAGGTCGCGAATTCTCTGTTGTAGATACAGGAGGTTGGGTCGTTAACTCGGATGATGTTTTTGAAGAAGAAATTCGCAAACAAGTATTGTTGGCTGTTGAGGAAGCTGATGTTATCCTTTTTATTGTAGATGTAATGAATGGGGTGACAGACCTTGACTTGCAAGTTGCTTCTATTTTGAGACGCTCGGAGAGTCCGGTGATTGTTGTTGCTAACAAAACGGACAATAATGAGCTTCAATATAGTGCTGCAGAGTTTTACTCTCTTGGGCTGGGAGATCCGAATTGTGTTTCGGCTATTACCGGGAGTGGCACAGGTGATTTAATGGATCTTATTGTTAGTAAATTTAATAAGGAGTCATCAGAAATTCTGGATGAGGATATCCCCCGTTTTGCGGTTGTTGGACGTCCGAATGCTGGAAAGTCATCACTTATTAATGCTTTTATTGGTGAAGATAGAAATATTGTTACTGAGATAGCAGGAACTACCCGTGATTCAATTTACACTCGTTATAACAAATTTGGATTTGACTTTTACTTAGTCGACACAGCTGGTATTCGTAAGAAAAATAAGGTGAGTGAAGATCTTGAATATTACTCGGTTATACGATCCATACGCTCTATTGAGGCTGCAGATGTTTGTATTTTGATGCTTGATGCAACCCGAGGAGTTGAAGGTCAGGATTTGAACATCTTTTCGTTGATTCAGAAAAACTCAAAAGGTTTGGTTGTGGTTGTTAACAAATGGGATTTGGTTGAAGACAAAACAGCTAAGGTTATAAAAGAATTTGAAAGTGCTATTCGCTCTCGTCTTGCTCCTTTTGTTGATTTTCCAATCGTATTTGGCTCAGCACTCACTAAACAAAGAATATTGAAAGTGCTTGAAGAGGCTCGTGGCGTATACGAGAATCGTAGTACAAAGATCCCTACTGCGCGCTTGAATGAAGAAATTCTTCCATTGATTGAGGCTTATCCACCTCCCTCAATAAAAGGTAAATATATTAAGATCAAGTATATCACTCAGTTACCAAATACGCAAGTTCCGTCATTTGTGTTCTTTGCTAACTTGCCGCAATATGTGAAGGAACCATATAAACGATTCTTGGAAAATAAGATGCGTGAGAAATGGAGCCTTACCGGCACTCCTATTAATATTTATATACGGCAGAAATAATTTTTTTTGTTTTATACAACGAAGAGAGGCTAATCCTATTATAGGATTAGCCTCTCTTCGTTGTATAAATAATCCTTTGTAAATATCAGAAAAAGCTATCCTTCAATATTTTGCACTTCTGCTTCTTTCACTTTTCGGAAGAGGTCGGATGCAAAAACAAAATTATTCAAGCGATTATTGGGAGAGGTGAAAATATCATCTTTGGTGCCTTCCCACTCTTTGTGTCCATCAAAAATGAAAATTATTTTTTCTCCAATGCCCATAACCGAATTCATATCATGAGTATTGATGATGGTGGTCATGTTATATTCTCTGGTGATGTCTTGTATTAGTTCATCAATGACTAGCGAAGTTTTAGGATCTAATCCAGAGTTTGGCTCATCGCAAAATAGATACTGGGGCTGGAGTACAATGGACCGGGCTATAGCTACTCGTTTTTGCATACCTCCGCTTATCTCACCAGGGAATTTGTCTTTGGCCTCGATAAGATTTACTCGTTCTAGGCAAGAAAGAGCTCTCCTTTGTCTATCTCTTAGCGTGCCATTGCTGAACATACTAAGAGGGAACATCACATTTTCGAGTACGCTCATTGAATCAAATAAAGCAGCACTTTGAAAAATCATTCCCATCTCACGGCGGAGATGCTTTTTTTCTTTTTTGCTCATCGTTAGAAAGTTGCGCGTGTCATACAATAACTCTCCTTTGTCAGGGGCGAGCAGCCCTACAATACATTTCATCAAAACGGTTTTTCCTGAACCGCTTTGTCCGATGATGAGATTTGTTTTGCCATTTTCAAACGTGACATTGATGTCTTTCAATACATCCTTATCTTCAAATGATTTATAGAGTTGTTTTACTTCGATCATCCCATTAAAAGTTTTGTTAATACCAAATCGGCAAATAAAATAAGCACGCTGCTAATTACCACAGAATCTGTTGATGCCTTCCCTACTTCTATCGAACCTCCTTCAACAGTGTAACCGAAAAAGGCGGATACACTTGCAATAATAAAAGCAAAGAATAGCGACTTGATAATTCCGCACCAGACAAACCATTCTACAAACATGTATTGCAATCCATATTCTAAGTCACTGGCCATCATAATTCCTCCGAACCAACAGGTAGCAAAAGCGCCAATGATTCCGGCAAAAATACTGAAGGTAACCAATATCGGAATAATGGTAACTAGTGCTGCTATTTTAGGAAGAATAAGATGACATGCGGGATTTATTCCCATTATTTCAAGCGCATCAATTTGTTGAGTTATGCGCATTGTTCCAAGCTCGGAGGCAATGTTTGACCCCACTTTGCCTGCTAGAATAAGACACATAATAGACGATGAGAACTCCAATAGCATAATTTCGCGGGTTACGTACCCCACAGTCCATCTAGGCATCCAAGGACTCTCGATATTCAACTTTATCTGTATTGTAATTACCGCACCTATAAAGAAGGATATTAGAAGTACAATGCCGATGGAGTTTATCCCCAATTGCTCTATCTCTTTGACGTATTGTTTGAAGAACATACGCATTCTTTCCGGGCGAGAAAATGTCCGGTTCATCAGTATAATATATCTTCCGACAGTTCTTAATGCTTTAATCATATCTCATATATTTGTTTGCAAATGTACACTATTTCGGCTTATTTTCACTACATTTGCCGCTAAATAAGAAGGATATGGAAGATGATAAGATGGTTCTTCGTACCGAAGACTTGGTAAAAAAATACGGTAAACGTACCGTTGTAAGTCACGTTTCGATTAATGTAAAGCAAGGAGAGATAGTTGGTTTGCTAGGTCCTAATGGAGCTGGTAAAACGACTTCTTTTTATATGACGGTAGGACTCATAACACCCAATGAAGGACGGATTTTTTTGGATGACTTAGAAATCACAAACTATCCTGTTTATAAACGCGCGCAGACAGGTATTGGCTATTTGGCGCAAGAAGCTTCTGTTTTTCGTCAGATGAGTGTGGAAGACAATATAGCTTCTGTTCTTGAGATGACCAATAAACCGAAAGAATACCAGAAAGACAAACTCGAGAGTTTGATTGCCGAATTTCGTTTGCAAAAAGTACGCAAGAACTTAGGAACCCAGTTATCAGGAGGTGAACGTCGTCGTACCGAGATTGCTCGTTGTTTGGCTATTGATCCTAAATTTATTATGCTTGATGAACCTTTTGCCGGTGTAGATCCTATTGCTGTGGAAGATATTCAGCAAATAGTGTGGAAGCTTAAAGACAGAAATATCGGCATTCTGATTACTGACCACAATGTACAAGAAACATTGAGCATCACAGATCGTGCTTATTTGTTGTTTGAAGGAAAAATCCTTTTTCAAGGAACTCCCGAAGAACTTGCTGAGAATAAAATCGTTCGTGAAAAATATTTAAGTAATAGTTTTGTTTTAAGGCGGAAAGATTTTCAATCTTAAAGGCTAAACTCTGTGCTTTATGAAAATAGTCTATTGCACTATTCTTTGTTTTTGAGTCTCAAAAGATTCTTTTTACGATAGAGTTTTAGACTAATTGTTTTGGGGATCTCTATTTTTTGCTTACAGTTAATAGCTTTTTTATCTCTACATCGTAACGCCTCATCTAATGACAGAGGTAATCTCTTCTTTTGCTAACATCTGCAAAATTATCTCAAACCATTATTCCATCACGATATATCTAAAAAAAAAAGAACCCTCTGCCAACTCTTGTCGCAAAAGGTTCTTCTAAATGTCCTAAGATTCTATATTTAGAATTTTGGTCTAGCTTCTTTAACTACCATTGCGCGGCCTTCATATTCGGCTCCGTTCAATTCGGCAATTGCTTTTGTAGCTTCTGCATCATTGGCCATTTCTACGAATCCAAAGCCCTTAGACTTACCAGTTTCGCGGTCCATAATAACTTTAACTGAAGATACTGTTCCGTAATCTTCTAATGTCTGTTGCAGATCTGCTTCCCTAACATTGTAGTTAAGGTTTCCAACGTAAATGTTCATAATGAAAAAATAATAAATGAATAAATAAAACTCTCAGGAAAGAGATGTCTAATACTTAAGGGATTAAAATGACAGAGAGTTTACAAAAGCGCTTATTTTAAACGGAGAGTAAAAACTTGTAATAGAAATCGTGGACTAATGCATCATCATTCCGCAACAAAGGAACGCATTTATTTTGAATAAACGTTCCCTCTTGTGTGTTTTTTTATTATTCTAGGTGTTTTTTTAAGGTATATGGTTATAAATGGCGCTTTTTATTTTTATTAAAACACGATCCTGTTGTATATCAGTCTTCGGAGTGCTGCACAACAGCCTTGTTTTTAATGTAACGAACTAATTCTCTACTACCTTTGCAAAAAACAAAGAGTTATGAGAAAGATAAAAAACATTACGTTAATCATGCTTTTGACTGTTTTGCTTCCGTTTGCTATTCAAGCGCAAGACAGTCAAAGATCTATTTCCTTGAGTCAAGCTATTGATTCAGCTATGTTGCACAATGAATCTCTACACCAAGCAACACTAAACGCAAAGATAGCGAAAGAAGAAAGCTTGGGAGCTAATGCTATTTTTATGCCCCAAATAGGGCTTTCATATAATGCTTATTTTACGAATAATCCTCTCAATGTTTTTGGTTTTAAACTACAAGAACAGAGTGTCACAGCAGCTGATTTTGATCCGGCAAAGCTTAACTATCCGGGTTTTAATAAAGACTTTTCTGCTCAGATAGATGTTACTCAGCCAATTTTTAATATGGATGCTATTTATCAAAGAAGCAGTGCACGCGATTATCATCAGATGCAAGAGTGGAGTCGTAAAAGGGCTGAAGAATATTTGTCGTTTCAAGTTAAGAAAGCTTATCTGGAGGTAAGATTGGCATACCAGAATAAAAAGGTGATAGGAAAAGCACTTGAGACAGCTGATGCTTTTCTGAAGCGTGCTGAAGATATGTACGAGCAAGGTCTTATACAAAAAGCCGATCTGCTCGATGCCAGAGTGTTTCAAAGTAAAATGAGAACAGACTTTCAAACAGCAAAAAGTAACATTCTTAATAGCTCTGATCAATTAGGCTTTTTGATGGGCAAGCAACCTGGTGTTACTTACCTTGTAGACACGTTACGCTTTTCGGCCTCTTCTGTCAGAAGCCTAAATTTGAGTTATCGGAATGATATACTAGCCTATGAAGCTGGATTCTCTGCCGCTAAAAATAAGTTGCGAGCCGACAAGATGTCCTTGATTCCTCGCATAAACGCTTTTGGCAATTACCAGTACAATGATGTGAAACCCTTCCGTTTTAGCTCTGATAGCTACTTTGCCGGAGTGCGTTTATCGTGGAAAATATTTTCGGGTACACAAGATTGGCACAAAATAAAGGCTTCGCGATTAGAACGTGATAAGATTGCTAGTCGCTTAACCGAAACCAAATCGCAGGCTGAAATGGAATATCAGAAGAATTTGCGTCAACTTAGTGATCTAGACTACGAAATGAGACAAGCCGAATCGATGGTGGCACAAGCCCAGGAAGGACTCAATATTCAGACTGATCGCTATTCACAAGGGCTTTCTTCAACGTCGGATTTGCTTCGTGTGCAGACTCAATTAGCACAAACCGGCTTGATGCGTGAAATGGTTTACTTCAAAAAAGATCTAACCATCGCCTATCTTGCTTTTATAACTTCTTCTAACGAATAAAATAATATATATATATGAAAAAGTCAAAGTTTTCCTTATTAAGTGCATTGATTGCTTCAAGTATGCTAATTACTGCCTGTTCTGGTGGAGCAGAGAAAAAAACAAATAATGATACTCCTGTTGTGGTGGAAACAACAAGTCCTGTTTTTCAAAATGAGAGAGGCATTGTTACCAATGGTCGGATACAATCTAAAGAGACAGCTCGTTTGGGTACTCGTATGATGGGGTCGGTTACTTCTATCCGTGTGAAAAAGGGAGATAAGGTGTCGAAAGGCCAATTATTGCTTACTATATCAGATGAAGAACTTGGGGCTAAAAAAGCGCAAGCTGAAGCTATGATTCGCGAAGCAGAAGCAGCTTATAGCTTAGCAAAGAAAGATGAGGAGCGTTTTGCTATTCTTTATGCTCGCAAGAGTGTTTCGGCTAAAGAATATGAGAATGTCAATTTGCAATTTTTGTCGATGAAATCAAAATTAGATGTGGCTCGCCAAATGAAAAGAGAAGTGACGGCTAATCAAGCGTATACTCAGATTACTTCTCCTTTTAACGGAACCGTTTCGCAAATAAATATTGATTTAGGAGCATTGGCTAGTCCGGGTGTGCCGCTGATTGTAGTAGAAAAAGGAGGGGAATTAGTTGTAGAAAGTTCGCTCACAGAGTCGGATGTAAATAAGGTCGAAAAAGGGATGAAAGCCATCGTGCGAGTGAAATCTGCTAATCTGACGTTTGAAGCTCCTATTATCGAGAAGAGCCAGTCGTCAATTGAAAATGGTGGACAGTATAAGATTACTATTCAAGTTCCGTTTACCGAAAAGTCAAAAGTTTATTCGGGTATGTATGCTAATGTGTTGGTGCCTATCGCCAAAGATCACAATATGCTGCAATCGGCTAATCTTCTGATACCCACTGTTGCCTTGCTCAATAAAGATGGTTTGACAGGAGTCTTTGTCGTTTCATTATCGCAGACAGCTATGCTTCGTTGGGTGCGCACCGGACAAATGATAGGAGACCAGACCGAAATACTTTCCGGATTACAGAAAGAAGATTTAGTTATCTTTCCTGATGGAAAGAGATTAGAGAACGGAACAAAAGTTGAATTAAAGAAATAACAATAGCCATGAAAGAAGGAATTGCCGGAAAAATCGCCGGAGGCTTTTTACAAAGCAAACTCTCGCTGCTGTTGATGGTTGCTTTTATGCTCATTGGAGTCTATAGTGTTTACTTGATTCCTCGAGAAGAAGAACCTCAAATAGAAGTTCCTGCAGCCGATATCTTCATCGGTATGCCTGGAGCGACCCCTGCTGAAATGGAAACAAAGGTGGTAGCGCCACTCGAAAAGGCTTTATCTAATGTGAATGGAGTGGAGCACGTTATGTCCACCTCCATGTCTGATCAGGCAATGCTCACTGTTCAGTTTTATGTGGGCAAAAACCAAGAAAAATCTTTGGTAAACCTTTATAATGAATTAATCAAGAACATGGATAAGATGCCTCAAGGCGTCAGTATGCCATTAATAAAGACACGCTCGATTAATGATGTGCCTGTACTTGCCCTTACCCTCTGGAGTAAAACTAGTAGCGATTACATGCTCAGGCAACAGGCTGAGTTATTGCGTAACGAAATAAAGAAAATTAAGAACGTTACAAATATTGATATTATTGGCGGGCGTTCTCGTCAAGTGAGTGTTACCATCGATAAAGATAAGTTGGCTGGGATGAATCTTGATTTGGCGGCCGTAAATCAGTATATGCAGGCGGCAAACTTTCAGATGCAGGCAGGCAACATCTATAATGGTAATGAGACCTACTCTGTAGCGTCGGGTAATTTTCTCAAGACCCGTGAAGACGTGGATAATTTGATCGTGGGAATGAACGAAGGACATCCTGTATATCTCTCTTCAATCGCTACTATAACGGAAGGACCTTCGGCTACTCCGACGCAATATGTATCATTTGGTTATGGTGCTGATGCAGCAAAAGGCTTAAAAGAGAGTAATGCTTCTGATTATACAGCTGTAACGATCGCTATTTCTAAACAAGAAGGCACGGATGCTATGCATCTTTCCGAAAAGATATTAGATAAGGTAGAGTATCTAAAAAAAGAATCGGTCTCTCCGGATATTAATATTTCTGTGACTCGTAATTATGGAGAATCAGCTTCCGAAAAAGTATCCGAGTTGCTTCTTCACCTCTTTGGTGCTATTGTAGCCGTAACGCTATTTGTCATGTTGGCCATGGGCTGGCGCGGTGGCTTAGTAGTGTTCCTTTCTGTGCCTATTACCTTTGCGCTCACCTTGTTCGCTTATTATTTCATGGATTATACGCTGAACAGGATCACGCTTTTTGCTCTCGTGTTCGTAACGGGTATTGTGGTGGACGACTCCATCATTATAGCAGAAAATATGCATCGACATTTTAAGATGAGATACCTTTCACTCAGGCAGGCTGCCCTTTTTGCTATCAATGAAGTGGGTAATCCTACTATACTTGCCACACTCACAGTGATTGCAGCTGTATTGCCTATGGCTTTTGTTTCAGGATTAATGGGCCCTTATATGAGTCCGATGCCTATTGGCGCATCCATTGCCATGACATTTTCTCTGATCGTAGCCTTAACGCTTACACCTTATCTTGGATATATTTTCCTTAAGCATAAGGATAGCAAGAAAGAGGGGGATAAAGAGAAAGAAGAAGAAGAGTATGATGCTTCTAGCTCTGCTTTGTATCGTTACTATGCATGGTTTATGAATCCCATGCTTGCATCGCGCAAGAAACGTTGGGTGTTTATGCTTGTTACTCTGGCTCTTTTAATCGGTTCACTTTCTTTATTTTTCTTCAAGATTGTTCCAGTTAAGATGTTGCCTTTTGATAATAAGAATGAATTTCAGGTAGTGATTGATATGCCCGAGTCGGCTACATTAGAACAAACAGCTGCTGTAACCAAAGAAATTGCTGCTTTTGTAGCCACTCAGTCCGATGTCGTGAACTATCAAACTTATGTCGGAACTTCCGCACCTATCAGTTTCAATGGATTGATGCGGCATTATGACTTGAGGAGAGGGGATAATGTAGCCGATATACAAGTAAACCTTACGGATAAGGGTGATCGTAAAATTCAGAGTCATGATATTGCTAAGAAGATGCGTACACCTATTCAGAAGATTGCTCTTCGCTGGAATGCTAATGCAAAGATAGTAGAAGTACCACCCGGACCTCCTGTTCTGTCTACGATTGTGGCCGAAGTTTATGGCCCTAATTATGATGAACAAATTAAAGTAGCTCGTCAGATCAAGACTATATTAAGCCAAACTGAAGGTATTGTAGACACTGACGTGTTTATTGAAGATGATCAGAAAGAGATCCGTTTTGCGGTAGATAAAGAAAAAGCAATGATCAGGGGAGTAGCTCCCGCTAAGGTTACTGAAGACTTGCGAGCAGCAATTTCTGGTAAAGATGTAGGTGTGTTGCATCAAGAAAACTCGTTGTCGCCTATTCCCATCCGTTTGGAAATGAACAACTCTGACAAATCATCGATAGCAGCTTTGAAAAGTCTTCCGATACAGAACATGAATGGACAGGTCGTTCTATTGGGCGATATAGCTGAAGCGAAAGAGGGAATAAAGGAAAAGAGCATCTGGCGTAAGGATCAGAAAAGATTGGTGATGGTTACTGCCGACTTGGCTGGAGCGTTAGAAAGTCCAGTGTATGCTATAATGGACGTAAATAAGAAGCTCAAAGATGTGAAACTTCCTGAGGGTTATGATCTTAGTATACTGAGCAACTCGCAGCCCGAAAATGAAGATAACTATTCGATGAAATGGGATGGCGAGTGGCAAATCACTTACGAAGTGTTTCGCGACCTCGGAATAGCCTTTGCGATAGCAATATTGATCATTTATTTGCTCATCGTAGGTTGGTTTCAAGACTTTCTTGTGCCCATCGTGATGCTTGCTGCCATACCACTTTCTTTGATTGGAATAGTGTTAGGTCACTGGGTGATGGGGGCTTATTTCAGTGCTACGTCTATGATTGGCTTTATAGCCTTGGCGGGTGTTATGGTTAGGAACTCCGTCTTGCTTATCGATTTTATCAATATCCGCCTTAAGGAGGATGTTCCACTCAAACAAGCTATTTTGGAAGCTGGTGCAGTGCGTACGTTACCAATTCTTCTTACCGCAGGCACTGTAGTACTAGGTGCCATCGTTATCCTATTTGACCCTCTCTTTCAAGGATTGGCCATCTCGTTGATGGGAGGAACCATCACATCAACCATTCTTACGCTTGGGGTTGTGCCACTGCTTTATTTCAAAATGTTGAATAAGAAAATTAAATAAGCAAAGGTTATGAAACTATTGATTGTAGTAAGCATCAGGGAGCATCAAGAGGAAGTGGCTAAATTGCTCGAAAGTGCAGGAGTAAGTATTTTTAGTGTGAGTGATACCACAGGATATAAAAAACGTGGGTATAACGTCGGATGGTTTGGATCGGACAATGGAAAAACCAACTCCATCGTTTTGTTTAGCTTTACCGATGCTGAATCGGCTCAGAAGGCCTTGGGAAATATCAATCGCTGCAATGCAGATTGTAATACTCCTTTTCCTGTCAGAGGTTTTGTCTTGAATGTAGAAGAATTTTCAAAAATGATGTAGAATATGAAAGAGCGGATTATTAGATTCGTGGCAGGGGCGCTTGTTCTAACAAGCGTTCTTCTAGCCTATTTTGTAGCCATAGAATGGTTGTTCCTAGCTGGATTTGTCGGTTTCAACCTGTTTCAATCCTCCATGACTAAATTTTGTCCGTTAGAGAAATTACTCGATATATTTATTAAAGATGAATAGTCGTACAACCTTTTTTGACTGTTTGCTTCTTCTCTTTTGAAGATAGCTTTTATAGCCTAACAACATGGGGATGTTTACTGTAATAACATCCCTATGTTTTGATATCGAACATCCCCATGTTGTTGCGCTATATCATACGTTAAACTTTCAGTCAATTAGTACGGTCAGAATTACCTGTTAGTGCTATTTTAAATTAATATTTCCCTATTTGTTTTCAATCGATTAATGAGTATATAATGTAAGATCGTACTCCTAATTAGCTAAACCGGGATTATTTCGTATTTTTGTAATCGTTAAGTAAATAGTTATAAAAAGTTCGATTATGAATAAAGCGGAACTATCTTTGCGTTTTCCTGTTATAAAACTTGGTGCAACCTGTTTTGCTAATCTTTCTGATGAAAAACTTCGTGAACTGGAAGCGCATAAGCGACAAATAACCTTTCAAAAAGGGGATATCATTAATAAGCAAGGTAACTTTGCGCCGTCAGTGATGTTTGTACTCCATGGTTTTGTGAAAGAATTCATTGAAGGAGCATCGGGGCGGAATACGAATCTGCGAATCGTGGGACAAGGAGATTTTATAGCACTGTCGGGTCTATTTAATAATAATATAAGCAATTATTCAGCCATGGCTTTAGGTCCGGTTACATTATGTTTATTCGACAGGGAATATTTGCTGCAGCTGATTCAAGAAGATCCGGACATGAGTTTCCAACTTATACGGCGATATAGTGAACTGGAAAATAGTTTCTTTTTACTATTACATAGTCATTTATATAAACAGATGCATGGAAAAATGGCTCGTGTTTTGTTATATCTTGACTCTTTTAGAACGGATGAAAGTAACGTCTTTGAATTTATGTCGCGAAAAGATATAGCTGAATTTGCTTCTATCAGTACAGAAAATGCAATCAGAGTTTTAAAGAGTTTTGAGTCGGATAATTTGATCGAAATCAAGGACAGAGAGATTCATATCTTAAACCCTCAAGGATTGGAAGTTATCTATCAAAAAGGTTGAAATATAAATAATTCATAAATCTTATTTGATAATTGAAAGATTAGCACTAATTTTGCACCCTCAATTTGAGTATCGAACAAAGTATAAATCAAATAAATAATTGTCAGAATGAACGTTTCATTACAAAACATTGACAAAGTAAGTGCATTGCTTACAGTAAAGCTTGAGAAAGCCGATTATCAGGAACAAGTAGAAAAGTCGTTGAAGTCTTTTCGCCAGAAAGCGCAAGTTCCCGGATTCCGTAAAGGAATGGTTCCGGCAAGTTTGGTGAAGAAAATGTATGGTAAATCAGTTGTTGCTGAGGAAGTAAACAAGTTGCTTTCAGAAAAGGTCTATGGATATATCAAAGATAATGATTTGAATATTCTTGGAGAGCCGATGCCTAACGAAGACAAACAACCAGTGGTTGATTTTGATACAATGGAAGATTTCGAGTTTTTGTTCGACATTGCATTGGCACCGGAATTTAAAGCGGAACTATCTGCTAAAGATGAGGTTGATTACTACACTGTTGATGTGACTGCTGAAATGGTTGACAAACAACTGAAAGCATATACTCAACGTAGTGGTCGATATGATCAGGTTGATGTTTATCAAGAAAATGATATGTTGAAAGGGCTGATAGCTGAACTCGATGAGAATGGTAACACCAAAGAAGGTGGCATTCAGGTTGAAGGTGCTGTGTTGATGCCTTCTTACATTAAGAATGATGTTCAGAAAGCCATCTTTGCTGATGCAAAGGTAAATGACGTTTTGGTGTTTAACCCTAATACTGCTTACGACGGACATGATACAGAGATAGCTTCACTCTTGAAGATAGAAAAGGAAGCTGTTGCAAATGTGAAAGCTGATTTCAGCTTCCAAGTAGCAGAAATCACTCGCTTCGTAGAAGGAGAGTTGAATCAGGAGATATTCGATCAGGTCTTGGGTAAGGATGTTGTTACGACTGAAGAAGAATTCACTGCAAAAGTAAAAGAGAGCATTGCGGCTCAATTTATTGCTGATAGTGATTATAAATTCCTGATTGACGTTCGTAAAGGCTTACTAGACAAATTGGGTAAAATAGAATTTCCTACCGCTTTGCTTAAACGCATTATGTTGCTAAACAATGCTGATAAAGGAGAAGGCTTTGTGGATGAAAACTACGATACTAGCATAGAGGAGTTGACTTGGCATTTGGCAAAGGAACAGCTGGTGAAAGAATTTGATATTAAGGTAGAGCAAGCTGATGTTCTTCAAATGGCTAAAGATGCTACCAAGGCTCAGTTCGCTCAATATGGTATGCTTACCGTTCCTGATGATTTGCTTGATAATTATGCTCAAGAAATGTTGAAGAAGAAAGACAGTATTGATGGTTTAGTGAACCGTGTGGTAGACTCTAAACTTTCTGTTGCGTTGAAAAATAAAGTGACATTGAAAAACAAAGTCGTTTCTTTAGAAGAATTTAGCGGGCTATTTAAATAAATATTCCGAGATATCGGATATAAAGAATACAGAGATACAAGGTCACGGAGTTTTTTTATTAATTATAACTCTGTCCTTTTGTGTCTCTGTGTTCTTTTTTGTTTCTTTGTATTCACATTGTACTAACAATATAATACGGATAACTATGGATGATTTCAGAAAATATGCAACCAAGCACTTAGGAATAAATAGTTTGGTGTTAGATGACGTTATAAAATCGCAAGCAGGATACTTAAATCCTTATATTCTTGAAGAGAGACAATTGAATGTAACTCAACTGGATGTGTTCTCTCGTTTAATGATGGATCGTATCATTTTTCTCGGTACTCAAGTGGATGATTATACGGCTAACACGCTTCAAGCCCAGTTACTGTATCTGGATTCGGTAGATCCGGGGAAAGACATCTCTATTTATATAAATTCTCCTGGTGGTTCAGTGACTGCTGGTCTTGGAATTTATGATACCATGCAATTTATCACAAGCGATGTGGCCACAATCTGTACTGGCATGGCTGCCTCTATGGCTGCGGTTTTGTTAGTGGCTGGAGCAGACAAAAAACGTTCAGCACTTACACACTCTCGAGTGATGATTCACCAACCGATGGGAGGGGCGCAAGGACAGGCTTCAGACATCGAAATTACTGCTCGTGAAATAATGAAGTTGAAAAAGGAACTTTATACGATTATTGCGAATCATGCACATGTGGATTTTGATAAAGTATGGGCAGATTCAGATCGTGATTATTGGATGACAGCAGTTGAGGCCAAAGACTATGGTATGATAGACGAAGTGTTGGTTAGAAAACCTGTTATCGAATAAATATGGATGAATCAAAAATAACAAAAAACGGCAAGAAAAACAGATGTAGCTTTTGTGGGCGTTTGGAAAGTGAAGTAAACTTTCTTATTACGGGCATGAATGGATATATTTGCGATAGTTGTACCACTCAAGCTTATGAGATAACGAAGGAAGCGTTGGATGCTTCTACTTCGGTAGGTGGTAAAAAACTGAATATGAAGGAGCTGCCCAAACCTCTTGAAATAAAAGCTTTTCTTGATCAATATATTATTGGGCAAAATGATGCCAAGCGTTTTCTTTCTGTATCGGTGTACAACCATTATAAACGTTTGTTGCAGAAAGACAGCAAAGATGATGTGGAGATAGAAAAATCAAACATCATTATGGTAGGAAGCACCGGAACAGGAAAGACGTTGTTGGCCCGTACAATCGCTAAATTGCTACATGTACCTTTCACTATTGTTGATGCTACGGTACTGACCGAAGCCGGATATGTAGGTGAAGATATTGAGAGTATTCTTACCCGTCTGCTTCAAGTAGCCGACTACAATGTGGGTGAGGCTGAACAAGGGATTGTCTTTATTGACGAAATAGATAAAATAGCCCGTAAGGGAGATAATCCCTCTATTACTCGTGATGTAAGTGGCGAAGGTGTGCAACAGGGCTTACTGAAATTATTGGAAGGATCTGTCGTTAATGTGCCACCCCAAGGTGGGCGCAAGCATCCCGACCAAAAGATGATTGCCGTGAATACTAAGAATATTCTTTTTATTTGTGGTGGCGCATTTGATGGTATAGAGAAGAAAATAGCTCAGAGACTGAATACACACGTTGTTGGATACGGAGCCTCTCAAAAGAATGCTTCTATCAATAAGGGTAATATGATGCAATATATTGCGCCTCAAGATCTGAAATCATTTGGTTTAATTCCTGAGATTATAGGGCGTTTGCCTGTTCTTACTTATTTGGAACCTCTTGATCGGTCAGCACTTCGTGCTATCCTAACTGAACCGAAGAATTCTATTGTAAAGCAATATGTAAAGTTATTCGAGATGGATGGTGTGAATCTTACGTTTCAGACCGACGTTTTTGAATATATCGTAGATAAGGCTGTAGAATACAAACTTGGAGCCCGTGGATTGCGCTCTATTGTAGAGACAATTATGATGGATGTGATGTTTGAGATACCATCTCAGGACCAAAAGGAATATGAAGTAACGCTGAGCTATGCAAAAGCGCAACTTGATAAATCCAATATGGTAAGACTGCAAACCGCATAAAACAGGTCATGGCGCAAGAAGTGGATGGCTGTTTTGGTTTTCCCTTGAAAATATTAGCTTGGATTTACTTGATTTTTAATAAGTTGTTATAACTTTGTTTGTCACTCCTCAATAGGAGCGATAGTCTGAGTTTGGAATAAAAACAAAACAATCTAATGGAATGGCAGGGAAGATTAATTTAACGGACCAACTGAAGAAGTATTTTGGATTTGATAAATTCAAAGGAAATCAAGAAGCTATCATTCAGAATTTGCTTGATGGTAACGATACCTTTGTACTCATGCCCACCGGCGGAGGCAAATCACTATGCTATCAGTTACCTTCGCTAACAATGAAAGGTACTGCTATTGTCATTTCTCCATTGATTGCCTTAATGAAGAACCAAGTAGATGCAATGCGAAGTTTCAGCGAAGAAGACGGCATTGCTCATTTCATTAACTCTTCATTAAATAAATCGGCCATTGACCAGGTAAAGTCTGATATCCTCTCAGGAAAAACGAAATTGCTTTATGTTGCTCCCGAATCTTTAACCAAAGATGAAAATGTGGCATTTCTGCGTAAGGTGGAAATTTCTTTTTACGCGGTAGATGAAGCTCATTGTATTTCTGAATGGGGGCATGATTTTCGTCCGGAATATCGTCGTATTCGTCCTATTATTAATGAGATAGGGAAGGCGCCGGTTATTGCATTGACGGCAACTGCCACACCTAAAGTCTTGCATGATATTAAAAAAAACTTGGGGATGGTAGATGCGAAAGTCTTTAAATCTTCATTTAATCGCCCCAATTTATATTATGAAGTTCGTCCTAAAACTGTTAATATAGACAGGGAGATTATCAAATTCATCAAGAATAATAATGAGAAGTCGGGCATCATTTATTGCCTGAGTCGGAAAAAAGTGGAGGAGCTTGCTCAGATTCTTCAAGCAAATGGAATCAATGCAAGAGCTTATCATGCCGGAATGGACTCTGCAACAAGAACGCAGAACCAAGATGATTTTCTAATGGAGAAGATAGACGTAATAGTGGCTACTATTGCATTTGGAATGGGTATAGATAAGCCGGATGTGCGTTATGTTATTCATTACGATATACCTAAAAGCCTGGAAGGTTATTACCAAGAAACCGGACGTGCCGGCAGAGATGGTGGTGAGGGACAATGCATAACCTTTTATACGAATAAAGACTTGCAGAAGCTTGAAAAATTCATGCAAGGAAAACCTGTGGCAGAACAGGAAATAGGCAAGCAGCTTCTGCTGGAGACGGCTGCATATGCTGAATCTTCCGTATGCCGCCGTAAGTCGTTATTACACTACTTCGGCGAAGAATATATGGAAGAAAATTGTGGAAATTGTGACAACTGTTTAAACCCGAAAAAGCAAGTGGAGGCTCAAGATTCGTTATGTGCTGTGATTGAAGCGATTATCGCTGTTAAAGAAAACTTTAAAGCAGACTATATTATTGATATATTGCAAGGTAAAGAAACTTCTGAAGTGCAAGCGCATCTTCATGAAGACCTTGAGGTTTTTGGCTCAGGAATGGGCGAAGAAGATAAGACATGGAATGCTGTTATTAGGCAAGCGCTTATTGCCGGTTATCTGAGTAAAGATGTCGAAAACTACGGAACCTTAAAGGTTACCGAAGCTGGGCATAAGTTCCTAAAACATCCTAAGTCATTCAAAATTACTGAAGATAATGATTTTGATGAAATTGAAGAGGAAGCACCCACAAGAGGCGGAGGATCTTGTGCTGTCGATCCGGCGTTGTATTCAATGTTGAAAGACTTAAGGAAAAAAGTATCTAAAAGATTGGGCGTTCCGCCTTATGTTATTTTTCAAGACCCCTCTCTTGAAGCTATGGCTACTATTTATCCGGTTACGCAGGACGAATTGCAAAATATACCTGGTGTAGGTGCAGGAAAGGCCAAACGCTATGGCGAAGATTTCTGTGTATTGATAAAGAAGCACTGTGAAGAGAATGAAATAGAACGTCCAGAAGATCTTCGGGTGCGTACGGTTGCTAATAAATCAAAGCTGAAAGTTTCAATCATTCAGTCTATTGATCGCAAAGTGGCCTTGGATGATATTGCTCTCTCAAAAGGTATTGAGTTTAGCGATTTGCTAGATGAGGTGGAAGCAATTGTTTATTCGGGGACAAAGTTGAATATTGATTATTTCTTAGATGAAATCATGGATGAAGATCACATGCTTGATATTTATGACTATTTTAAAGAATCGACTACCGATAAAATAGAAGATGCTATTGGAGAACTTGGTGATGACTATACGGAAGAAGAGGTGCGCTTAGTACGGATTAAATTCTTTTCGGAAATGGCAAACTAAATAAAAAAAACAGAGGGAAGCCGGCGATTTGCAGAGAGATGTGGTAATATTCATGTCATTGCAAATGGTCGGCTTTTTCTTTTTTATGGCTCAGAGCGAAAAAACAAGTAGATTAAGATAATAGACTTGAATAAAAACCGTATATTTGCACGCAATAAATTTTAAACGCATAGCCCTATGTCATTTATTGCTGATAAGATTGTTATGGATGGATTGACTTATGATGATGTCTTGTTAATTCCATCTTATTCTGAAGTTTTACCTCGCACTGTCGATCTTTCGACAAAGTTCTCACGAAACATTGAGTTAAAAGTACCATTTGTTACGGCCGCTATGGATACCGTTACCGAAGCTAAAATGGCTATTTCGATAGCACGTGAAGGAGGTATCGGAGTTATTCATAAAAATATGTCCATCAAAGATCAAGCGAAACAAGTTGCTATTGTGAAGCGTGCTGAAAATGGAATGATTTATGACCCGGTAACTATCAAGCAAGGTTCTACGGTTTACGATGCTCTGGCCCTTATGGCGGAGTATAAAATTGGTGGTATCCCAGTGGTGGATGATGATCGCTTCCTAGTTGGTATTGTCACGAACAGAGATCTTCGATTCGAGAGAGATATGCACAAGCATATTGACGAAGTAATGACGAAGGAGAATTTGGTGACGACAAATCAGTCTACAGATCTTGAGTCTGCTGCACAGATTCTCCAGCGATATAAAATCGAAAAACTTCCTGTTGTTGATAAAGAAGGGCGATTGATAGGCCTAGTTACTTATAAGGATATCACCAAAGCAAAGGATAAGCCTATGGCTTGCAAAGATTCTAAAGGTCGATTGCGGGTTGCGGCAGGTGTTGGCGTCACTTCTGATACTTTTGAACGTATGCAAGCATTGGTAGATGCAGGAGCTGATGCTATTGTTATTGATACGGCTCATGGGCATTCGAAGGGCGTTGTTGATGTCTTGATTGAGTCTAAGAAACGCTTCCCAAATATTGATATTGTTGTAGGTAATATTGCAACTGGTGATGCTGCAAAGATGTTAGCTGAAGCAGGAGCTGATGGTGTGAAAGTAGGTATCGGACCGGGATCAATTTGTACGACTCGTGTTGTTGCAGGAGTGGGTGTTCCTCAGCTTTCTGCTGTTTATGAAGTAGCTAAAGCATTAAGGGGAACTGGAGTCCCTCTAATAGCTGATGGTGGACTGCGTTACTCTGGAGATGTGGTGAAAGCACTTGCTGCCGGAGGATGCTCTGTAATGATAGGCTCTTTGGTTGCTGGTACAGAAGAAAGCCCAGGAGAAACAATTATATTTAATGGAAGAAAGTTCAAATCTTATAGAGGAATGGGCTCGCTTGAAGCGATGGAGAATGGTTCTAAAGATCGTTACTTTCAGGGTGGAGAAACTGATGTGAAGAAGCTTGTTCCCGAAGGAATTGCTGCTCGTGTGCCCTACAAAGGCACCCTTTATGAAGTTATCTATCAACTTACAGGTGGCTTACGTGCTGGTATGGGGTATTGTGGTGCAGCAGATATAGATAAACTTCATGAAGCAAAATTCACTCGCATAACCAATGCCGGTGTCATGGAAAGTCATCCACACGATGTTACAATAACAAGTGAATCTCCCAATTATAGCCGTCCGGAATAAAGACAACATTAAATAATTTTTTAGAAGGTGCAGATGCATAAAGTTTATAGATAATAAAACTTTTTGTTTTTGTGCCTTCTTTTTATTTTTTGGTTTTATTCCTTTATCTTTGTTTCTTTACTCGTGCATAAATAAACCATTGTATGAAAATATTTTTCCTGTCATTTGCCTTAAGTGTCTTAAGCATGTATGTCATGGGCCAGCAAGATCCTGTGTTAATGCGGATTAATAATAAAGAAATCACTCGTTCTGAATTCGAGTATAGCTATAATAAAAATAGCGCTTTTAAAGGAAATGAACACAAAAAATTACAAGAATATGTAGACCTTTTTGTTGATTTTAAGCTAAAAGTAATTGCGGCCGAAACGGCAAAGATTGACACCACTCGTGCTTTTCGAGATGAATTAGCCAGTTATCGTCGTCAGTTGGCTAAATCCTATCTTACTGATGAAGTCGCGGAGGATGAATATGCGAATGAGGTTTACGAAAAGATGAAGAGAAACTCCCGTGCAGGACAGGTTTTGGTAGTGCAAATATTCAAATATCTTCCTCAAAACGCATCTGCTCAAGAACTTAGAGATGCACAACTTTTAATGGATTCTATCTATAATGTTTTGGCGAAAAATCCTCAGGACGATTTTGCAAAATATGTGAATCGATATTCTGATGAAAAGAAACGATTTTGGGTAGGATGGTTGCAAATGTCAGAGGAGTTTGAAAAAGTGGTTTTTTCTATGGAGAAGAATCAACTATCTAAACCTTTCTTTACTCCTAAAGGATTGCATATTGTTAAAGTGTTAGAGACGAGGGATATTCCACCTTTTAAAGACGTACGCAATGAAATACTCAGACGTCTTACTCGCCAATCTGGAGCAGATAAAGGAGCTGAGGCTTTAGTTGAAAAGTTAAAAACGGAATATAACTATGTCTCAAAAGATGAGAATGTTCAGGAATTATGCACTTATGGGAAAACGGATAAAGTTCTTTTTACTATTAATGGACGTGTTTATACGGGTGCTGATTTTGAACGCTTCTCTGAAGGACATCCTCAAGAAATAAGAAAGCAATTGAAGCGTTTTATGACTAAGTCCATGCTTGATTATGAAAATGAACGGTTAGAGATTAAGTATCCTGATTTTCGGTATTTGATGCAAGAATATAGAGATGGGATTTTACTATTTGAGATTAGCAATCGGGAGATATGGGAACCGGCTTCTAATGATGAACCGGGTTTAAAAGCCTTTTTTAAAACACATAAAGAAAACTATTTCTGGAAAAAGCCTCGTTATAGGGGAGTGGTAGTGCATTCGGTAAACAAGAAAATAGCTAAAAAAGCCAAGAAGCTAGTGAGAAAAATTCCTTATGAGCAGTGGCCCGATATAATTCTAAAAACTTTTAATAAAGAGTCAATACCTGAAGTGAAACTGGAACAAGGTCTTTTTGTTGAAGGAAGTAATAAATATGTCGATAAAATTATTTTTAAAAAAGGAGATTTTGTATCTTTGGAAGCTTTCCCGTATACTATCGTTATTGGGGAGAAAGTGAAAGGCCCAGATAGCTATAATGATGTTAGGGAGCTTTTGCAGATTGATTATCAAGAATACCTTGAATTTTTGTGGATGGAGCATTTGCGTGCGAAAAGTAAGGTTGAAATAAACCAAGAGGTTTTAAAAACAGTTAATAATCACTGAAACAAGCAATTATTGCATTATCTTCGTATATTAATATCAGCTTACGATGAGGGTTATTATCTCTTTACTAATCTTTGTTTCTCTCTTCGGATCTTGCGCACGTAAGAACGATCACATAGGGAAGACACCTTTGGTAGAGGTAGACGGCCACTTTTTATACAAAGAAGAATTACGCACAGCTGTCCCTGAGGGGTTGTCTAAAGATGATAGTCTACTCTTTGCCGAACATTATATTCGTAATTGGGCGGAGGATATTTTGTTGTATAATAAAGCAAAGAGCAATGTTCCAGATAATGGTGAGATTGATAAATTAGTGGAAAACTACCGAAAAGCATTGATAATGCATACCTATGAACAGGAACTCATTAATCAGAAACTAACGGAGGAACTTTCTGAACAAGAAATAACCGATTACTATGAGAAGAATCGGAATCTATTTGTTCTAGAACATCCGCTTATCAAGGGATTGTTCATAAAAGTACCATTAACGGCTCCGCGAGTGAATAAAGTGCGTAAGTGGTATAAGATGAAAACGAGTGAGGCTATAGATTATCTAGAAAAATATAGTTTGCAGAATGCTGTTAGCTATGAATATTTTTATGATAAATGGGTGTCGGTATCTGATATTTTGGATAAGATCCCACTTAAAGGTTTGACTCCGGAGAATTATTTGCAAATAAATCGTCAGGTTGAGTTGAAAGACACTGCGTATTATTATTTTCTAAACGTGAGCGAGTATCGTAAATCAGGAGAGCAGGAACCTTATGAACTCGCTAAGTTTGAAATAAAAGATATGCTCATTAATATGAAACGAGTTGAATTTATGAGAAATGTTAAAGACGATCTGTATCAACGAGCAATGAGTAATAAAAAAATTATAAATTATTAAATACAAAGAATGAAGAAGTTTGTGAACTTTCGGTTTGTTGTTTTATTCGCCTTGACGCTCGTTGCAGGTTCAACAGCGTATGGACAAGACAATGTGATTGACGAGGTCGTCTGGGTTGTAGGTGATGAGGCAATTCTCAAATCTGACGTAGAGGAGGCACGGATGAACGCTCAGTATGAGGGACGAAAATTTGATGGAGATCCTTATTGCGTCATTCCTGAGGAGCTAGCTATACAGAAACTCTATCTACATCAGGCAATACTTGATAGTATAGATGTCTCAGAGTCCGAAGTGATTCAGCGTGTTGAAATGATGACCAATCAATATATTCAAATGATGGGTTCAAAAGAGAAGATGGAAGAATATTTTAATAAAACGTCCACTCAAATACGCCAAACGATGCGTGAAAATGTGCGCGATGGGTTGACGGTGCAGAAAATGCAGCAGAAACTAGTTGGCGAAATCAAAGTGATTCCGGCGGAGGTTCGCCGCTATTTTAAAAATATTCCTCAAGATAGTATTCCTTACATACCAACTCAGGTAGAAGTGCAGATCATTACTTTGCAACCTAAGATTCCAATAACTGAAATTGAGGATGTGAAAAAGAGGTTGCGTGAATACACTGATCGCATAAATAAGGGCGAAATGGACTTTTCGACGTTAGCTTTACTCTATTCAGAGGATAAAGGTTCAGCTATGCGTGGTGGCGAAATTGGATTTAAGGGTCGTGGGGAGCTTGTTCCGGAATACGCAAATGTTGCTTTTAATCTTCAGGATACCAAGAAGGTTTCTAAAATAGTTGAGTCTGAATTTGGTTTTCATATTATTCAACTCATTGAAAAACGTGGCGATCGTATTAATACTCGCCATATTTTAATTAAGCCTAAAGTTGCTATAAAAGATCTCTCTTTCGCTACTCTAAAGTTAGATTCAATAGCAGATGACATACGTAAAGAAAAGTTTTCTTTTGATGAGGCTGCTTCTGTTATTTCACAGGATAAAGAGACTCGCAACAATCATGGTTTGATGCCTAATCCAAGTACTAATACTTCTAAGTTTGAAATGCAGCAATTGCCACAAGAAATTGCTAAAGTTGTAAATAAACTGAATGTAGGTGAGATCTCTAAAGCATTTACTCTGGTTAATGAGAAGGATGGGAAAGAGGTTTGTGCCATTGTGAGGTTAAAAACAAGAATCAATGGCCATAAGGCTACAATCACCGATGACTATCAGAGATTGAAGGATATAGTTATAGAAAATCGTAGGGAAGAAATGCTTCATAAGTGGATCTTGGAGAAACAAAAACATACCTATGTGAGGATTAACGATAGTTGGAAAAATTGTTCTTTTAAATATCCGGGTTGGATAAAAGACTGATTGCCAGATAATAGATTAATTTTGGTATGATGATAATGGATAAAAAATATCATTTCCATATCAGGCATAGATTTCTCCTTGCGGGTTTTCTGTGCCTGTTTGGCGTATGTCTCATAGCCCAAGTGAAGCCTGTCCATAAAAAGACAAAGGTGGTTTCGGAAGTAGGCAAAGCAGAAACAAATAGAGGCGCTGTTGGTGCAAAAAAGGATAAAAAACTTGAGAAAAATAAAACAAGGGTTGATCTTTTGCATGCAGATGAGGCACAAGCAGATAAAATGTTACGGCCTGATGTTCAAGTACTTATTGGTTCTGTAAAATTACGCCATGATAGTATGTATATGTATTGTGACAGTGCTCTAATTTATGAGAAAACAAATTCAGTAGAAGCTTTTAATAATGTGCGTATGGAACAAGGGGACACCTTGTTTATTTATGGCGATTATCTTTTTTATGATGGAGTTGCACAGTTGGCTATGCTCCGTAATAATGTGAAGATGATTAATCGTAAGACAACACTTACAACGGACAGCTTGAATTATGACCGCCTCTACAATCTGGGTTATTACTTTGAAGGTGGAACGCTTACTGATGAAGAGAATGTACTTACATCCGATTGGGGAGAATACAGTCCGGCTACCAAATTAGCTGTTTTTAATCATGAAGTAAAGCTAGCTAATCCTCGTTTCACTCTGACTTCGGATACGCTTAAATATAGTACTGAGTCAAAGATTGCAAGGATACTAGGCCCTTCAAACATTATTAATGAAAAAAACCATATTTATTCTGAGAGAGGAATCTATAATACATTAAAAGATCAGGCTGAATTATTAGATCGTTCTGTATTGACTAATGAAGGTAAAAAGTTGGTTGGTGATAGTCTGTTTTATGATCGAAAGGCTGGATATGGAGAAGCCTTTGATAATGTGGTAATGAATGATACCATAAACAAAAATATGTTGACCGGTGATTATTGTTTTTATGATGAACTGAAATCAAATGCTTGGGCTACTAAGAAGGCGGTTGCTATTGATTATTCGCAAGGAGATAGTCTTTTTATGCATGCTGATACATTGAGAATGAATACATATTATTTGAATACGGACTCGATGTATCGTGAGTTAAGAGCTTATCATAAGACACGTATATACCGTAGCGATGTACAGGGCGTTTGTGATTCATTGGTTTTCTCGTCTAAAGATTCTTGCTTGACAATGTATCATGATCCTATCTTATGGAATGAGAAACAACAGTTGTTGGGTGAAGAGATTAAGGTATACATGAATGACAGTACAATTGATTGGGCACATATTGTAAATCAGGCTTTAACTGTGGAAATGAAAGACTCACTTCACTATAATCAAGTGTCTGGTAAAGAGATTAAGGCTTATTTTCAGAAAGGAGAGATGCGCAAAATAGATGTAATAGGTAATGTTTTAGTGATTTTCTATCCTCAGGAAGAGGATAGCACCATGATTGGAATGAACACTTCTGAAACGAGCTTATTAAATCTTTATCTAAAAGAACGTAAAATGGATAAAATGGTGATGAGTCCCAAGTCGAACGGAACCCTTTATCCGATGGATCAAATTCCGGTTGATAAAATGAAGTTACCGACTTTTGTTTGGTTTGATTACATTAGGCCACGAAATAAGCAAGATATCTTTGAATGGCGAGGCAAAAAAACAGGAGAAACATTACGTAAAACTAGTCGAAAACCAGTAACTTCGCCAAAGCGAGAATTGTTTAAATCAAATTAAATATGGGAATGTTCGGTGTTAGGAAGCCTCGTCGCTTCAATCATCAGTATATTTATGCTGATGAACGAAAGGAAAAGCTTAGTAAAATGGAAGAGAATGCTAAGCGAGATCTGGGACTATTACCTAAAAAAGAATTCTCTCCCGAGGATATTAGAGGTAAGTTTTTTGAAGGAACGACGCACCTTAAACGACGTAAAGAGAGTGAACGAAAGCCTTTACATATAGGTGTTGTGCTTATTATAATAGCTTTATTGCTTTATATTTGGCATTATCTCCAGTCAGGCAGTTGGACATTCTGATAATTTATGTGTAAATAGAGAAGTTTTTGGTTTATTTAATAGATCTTTTCGCCTCTTTTCAGAAGGCGTACAGAGTGAAATTCAGGCTTTATGAGTGATATTATTCATCTTTTACCCGATTCGGTAGCTAATCAAATTGCTGCTGGTGAGGTAATACAGCGTCCTGCATCTGTAATTAAAGAGTTAGTTGAGAATGCTATTGATGCAGATGCTCGCAATATTCATGTTTTAGTAACTGACGCAGGTAAAACTTCGATTCAAGTTGTTGATGATGGTAAAGGCATGTCTGAGACGGACGCTCGCCTTTCATTTGAAAGGCATGCTACATCAAAAATACGTGAAGCTTCAGATTTGTTTGCTTTGCGGACAATGGGCTTTCGGGGTGAAGCTCTGGCATCTATTGCTGCAGTAGCTCAAGTAGAACTGAAGACACGTCGTGAATTTGATGATGTAGGAGTGAAGATAATGATAGCTGGCTCTAAAGTTGAGAGTCAGGAGGTTATATCTTGTCCTCAGGGTAGTAATTTCTCAATTAAGAATCTATTTTTTAATATCCCAGCCCGTCGAAAATTCTTAAAAGCCAATTCTACAGAACTTAGCAATATCTTAACTGAGTTTGAACGTATAGCGTTAGTACATGCTGATGTATCTTTTTCTTTACATAGCAATGACGCTGAACTGTTTAATCTTCAAGCAGCTCCTTTACGGCAACGTATTCTTGCTGTTTTTGGCAAAAAACTGAATCAGCAATTACTTACGGTTGAGGTTGGCACTACAATGGTCAAGATATCAGGCTTTGTTGCCAGACCTGAGACTGCAAGGAAGAAAGGAGCTCATCAGTATTTCTTTGTAAATGGTCGCTATATGCGGCATCCTTATTTTCATAAGGCTGTAACTGATGCTTACGAGCAATTGATTCCTGTGGGCGAACAAGTTTCGTATTTTCTGTATTTTGATGTTGATCCGGCTAATATAGATGTGAATATTCATCCAACAAAGACTGAGATTAAATTTGAAAATGAACAAGCCATTTGGCAAATATTGTCAGCTACTGTAAAGGAATCGCTTGGCAAATTTAATGCTGTACCTTCCATCGATTTTGATACGGAAGGAATGCCTGATATTCCTGTTTTTGAACAAAATCGGCCAATGGAGCCTCCTAAGGTTCATTATAATACGGACTTTAATCCTTTTAAGCCTTCTTCTGCGGGATACTCACGACCAAGTGTGAACTGGGAAGGGCTGTATGGAGGGCTTGAAAAAGCAAGCAAGGTAAATGACGTGGCTCCTGATTCGGAAGAGATTTCATCTGATTTTTCTACACTTAATAGGGATCAGGCAGGAAATGTTTCTCCGACATCTTTTTATGCAAACGAATTTATTCTAGAAAGAAGTGCGCACCATATGCAGTTCAAAGGGCGATTCATTCTGACTTCAGTAAAGTCTGGTTTGATGATCATAGATCAGCATCGAGCACATATACGAGTTTTATATGATAGGTATATTTCTCAGATAGTCCAAAGACAAGGTATGTCGCAAGGAGTCCTTTTTCCGGAAATATTACAAATACCTAGGTCTGAAGCGGCTGTTCTGGAAAGTATCATAGAAGATCTTTCTGCCGTAGGCTTCGATTTGAGTAATTTGGGAGGAGGTAGTTATGCCATTAATGGCGTTCCTTCAGGAATTGAAGGCTTGGATCCTGTTCAATTGGTGAAAAGTATGCTGCGTACGGCTATGGAAAAAGGTAATGATGTGAAAGAGGAGGTGCAAAATATACTTGCATTGACTTTGGCTCGCGCTGCTGCGATTGTTTATGGTCAAGTTTTGAATAATGAAGAAATGGTGAATCTTGTTGATAATCTTTTCGCTTGTTCAACTCCTAATTATACTCCTGATGGCTCTGTTATATTGAGTACTATAAAAGGAGAGGAAATCGAAAAACTATTTAAATAGCATCGTCTGTTTTTTTTCTTCTAGGCTGTGACTGAAAATAGAATGGTATAGAGGAGCATTCGATAACTCTTCATACTAAACCATAAATAAGAATGAATGCGGCATCGTTTATATCTCTTTAATTTTTTTTGCTTGTGTATGTTGCTTCTATTTGAAGTTTCTTGTGGAAACAAAGGCTCTTTACTCAATCAGGCCGAACTTCTTATTGAAGAACATCCAGATAGTGTTTTAAATATGTTGCGTCAAATTAAGAATCCTCATCAAAATTTGTCGAAGCGAAATTATGCTCTTTATTCTTTGCTTATGACGCAAGCGATGGATAAGTGCTATCTGGATTTGAGTGAAGATACTCTTATGGATATTGCTGTGCGCTATTTTACTGAAACGACTGATTCTATTCATGCTGCAAAAGCTTGTCTTTATGCCGGTAAGGTTTCACAGCAGCTTAGAAATCCGGAGCAGGCTATCGAACTCTATCTCGAGGCTAAAGACTATTTTGGTAATAGTGCTGATTATAAATACCAATTTATGGTACGTAATGGCCTGGGGACAGTATATTCCAATCAATGGCTTTATAAAGATCAACTAGAAGCTTATCGCGAGGCTTGCCATTATGCCTCTTTGAAAAATGATAGTCTCTATCTCTGTGTAGCATTCGAAAACATGGGCTTTGCTTTTTCGGGGCTTCAAAAGGAGGATAGTGCGATCTTTTATCAATATAAGGCTTTACAAATGGCTAAGGCTTGCTATCCGACAGGGGCTTCTGGCATTTACCATCATATTAGTAGCATCTATAAACGTAAACAGGCTTATTCTAAAGCAATTCAATATGCGGATAGTGCATTGTTATCTGCTGCCGATAGTTCAAGTCTATATTTTACTAAAGGGGATATCTATAATAAAATGCATCTGTATGATTCTGCTTTTTGCTATTTAAGTAAAAGTCTTCTAAGTGATAATATCTATACGAAGGCTAGCACTTGTGATGCATTGGCTGAGGTATATGAAGGTGTAAAAAAACCGGATTCTGCTTATTTGTATATGCGCTTATATAACGCCTATAGGGACAGCATTGAAAATCAAACACATACCACAGCGATAATGGAGCTGGAAAATCTCTATCATCATAGTAAATTGAAAGAAGAGAATTATTTGCTTAAAGAGAGTGCTATTAGTAAGAGCCGCTTTATTTATTTTATTTTATTTATAGTAAGCATCTTGCTTTTTTTTATAGGCATATTATATGTTTTTTTTTATAACCGTAAGCAGCGACAAATACATGGTGCCCAACAATTGGTGCGTCAAAAAGAGATAGAAAAATTACAAGCAGAAACAGAGTTTATTTCTTTAGAGAAGAAGCTTCTTGAGCTTCGTGAAGCTTTTTATCGACAAATGAATAGCATTGTTGTACCTAAGCTTCATTCTTTGATGTATCCTGATAAATCAGACCATAAATCTCGTATAAAAATTACTGAAGAAGAATGGGGCTTTCTCGTAGAAAATACGAATATTGCTTTCTCTGATTTTACTTTGCGCTTATTAAAAGTATATCCTTTGTTAGATATTGAAGATATAAGATTGTGTTGCCTCATAAAAATGCAGCTTAGATTATCTGATATTGCTGATATTTATTGTGTGGAGAAGGCAACTATAAACAAACGTCGTGAACGCATTCGAAAAAATAAAATGGACATTAATGATGGTCGAACGCTTAATGATATTTTGAGAAATTTCTAAATGTCCGTGATTCTTTCTTGTGGTAATCAGTTATAGCGTTTATAATCAGTTTGTTAAGTATGTGATTATTGTCCGTGATTAATTTTGCTTTATATCTTTCTATGCCTTACTTTTGTTCCCTGTAAACAATTTATTTGTTAAAATTCTATGCTGATGAAAAAGAATATCTTAATCTTACTTAGTATTATCTGTTTAAATGCTAATGCTGCTTCTATGCCGGAGACATCTAGAGACATAAAACTTCAAGTTGAGAGGTCAAATACTCCTATATTACGGAGTGGTATTTTATCTATTCCAGTTGAAGCATCTATTGACGGGACTATTGTCTCAGTATCTTTTCTGTCTGACTTGAACGCTACAGTTCGAATTACAAGTATTGAGACTGGGAAGATTGTATATGAATATGCATATTCTGCCATAGCTCTTTCTGTTCTTCCTATTTCTTTGGATTGTGAAGATTTAGGAGATTACAAGATTGAGATTTGTTATGAAGACACCGTCGTTTACGGTGAATTTGTTTTGTGTTAATTGGGTTTAACTGGTGGTAAAGGTCTTCGACGTGATGTCGAAGACCTTTTTGTGTAAGTAGTAGGTCAGTTAGGCTAGAAGCGAAAGCCAATTATCTCACGAACTTCTTTTAGAGTTTTAGTAGCACTTTCACGTGCTTTATCGGCACCTGATTTAGCTATCTTATCCAGTAAGTCGGTATTGGATGAATATTCTTTAATACGTTCCCGGATTGGCGCATTGAATGCTGCTATGTCTAAGGCTATTTGTTTTTTTAAATCTCCGTAGCGAATGGAGCAGTCATTCCATTTTTCATTAAAGTAGGCATAGGTATCTTTAGTTGAAACAAGATCAAGAAAGGTGAAGAGGTTCTTTATAACTTCAGGCTTTTCGCTGTTTGGAGCAATAGGGCCGGAGTCTGTTACGGCTTTCATCACTTTCTTTCGGATCGTTTCAGTATCATCCATGAGATAGATGCAATTACCTTCAGATTTTCCCATTTTTCCAGATCCGTCTAGTCCTGGAACTTTTAATGCTTTTGCAGCCAATGAAAAAGATGCCGGTTCTGGGAAAATCTCTGTTTCATAGACCGTATTAAAACGGCGAGCAAATTTGCGTGTCATTTCCATGTTTTGCTCTTGGTCTTTTCCTACAGGTACCTTTACTCCACGGTGAATTAAAATGTCGGCAGCCATTAATGTTGGATAGGTCAGCAGGCCTGCATTTACATTATCTGGCTGCTTGCGAGCCTTTTCTTTAAAGGTTGTGCAGCGTTCCATTTCTCCTAAATAGGCATTCATATTCAGGTAAAGATAGAGTTCAAGAACTTCTTTTACATCGCTTTGTATATAAATGGTTGCTTTTTCTGGATCGATGCCACATGCTAGATATTCTGCAAGAATTGTTTGCGTACTTTTTATAATATTTTCCGGTTTTGGGCGAGTCGTTAATGAATGCCAATCGGCTATAAAAAAGTAACAATTATATTCATTTTGCATTTGCAAAAAACTCTTTACTGCTCCAAAGTAGTTACCCAAATGCAGATTACCTGTTGGGCGAATTCCACTGACAACTGTTTCCATAAATTATAGTATATATTTTCCGTGCAAAATTACATAAAAAGATTGAGATGTATTTCTTAATAATATGAAATACTTTTATTTTTGCTAGGGTGGATTTGTTCTGTTGTTTAATTCTAGAAAGGTGATTTTGCGTCAATCAGTTCACTCATTTTGGACATTTTTGTCCGATAATGTTTTTTAGAAAGAATATAAGTGTATTTTTGTATAGCTAATAATGTAATATAGAGTAGAGTATGTTGATTCTTCTTTCTTGTGCTAAGACGATGAATAATTCTTCTAAGGTGTATGTTCCTTCCCGAACAGTTCCGTTATATCTAAAAGAAGCATCCGAGATTGCATTGCAAATGTGTCAGTTTTCAGTTGAAGACTTGGAACGCTTGTTGCATGTTAATGCGAGAATTGCAATAGAGAATTATAAACGTTACCAATCCTTCCATTCTCCGGAAATAACTGAATGTCCGGCTTTGTTGGCTTATACTGGCATTGTGTTTAAACGTTTAAATCCAAATGATTTTACTGATAGCGACTTTTTGTATGCGCAAGAGCATTTGCGTTTTACTTCATTTTGTTATGGTCTGCTTCGGCCATTAGATGTTATCCATTTGTATAGATTGGAAGGGGATGTTAAGTTGCCTAATTTTAGTAGACAAACTCTCTTTGCATATTGGAAACTTCGTTTGACGGACTTATTTATTAATGAAGTTAAAGCGAACGGAGGAATACTTGTTTATTTGGCTAGTGATGAAATGAAAGGGCTTTTCGATTGGCCTAGAGTTTTGAAAGAAGTTAAAGTCATTGTGCCCGAATTCCATCTGTGGAAGAACGGGAAACTATCGACCATCGTAGTTTATACAAAAATGGCTCGTGGAGAAATGGCACGTTTCATCTTGAAAAATAGGATAGATGTTCCTGAGAAGCTGAAATCTTTTGCTTGGGAAGGCTTTGAATATAGTGAGGATCTGTCTGACGATAGCCGATTTGTATATAGTCTGGGGTAGTGAAATCATTCTTGTTGATGCCTGTAGGCATAAGATGAGTGTTAATACTCTTTTTCATAAAGTATATGCATATTACTTTTTTTATATAGATCGCTAATAATTAAGGTTTTTTTGTGAGTCGATATTTAGAATAGAAAAATAATAAGAAATAGTTTTGGTGGTTTCGGGAAAAGCTGTATCTTTGCATCGCTTTTGAAACGGAAGTGCATCGGGCGTTTAGCTCAGCTGGTTCAGAGCATCTGCCTTACAAGCAGAGGGTCGGCGGTTCGAACCCGTCAACGCCCACAAAGAGGCCACTTTCGTTTATCCTAATAAATCGGGCGTTTAGCTCAGCTGGTTCAGAGCATCTGCCTTACAAGCAGAGGGTCGGCGGTTCGAACCCGTCAACGCCCACGTTATTAATTGGCCATATTAGGCTGATCTTCAGAGCTTTATAGGGACTTGAGTTTATGCAGTTTGCGTAGACTTAAGTTTTTTTTTGTTCTAAGTGGTCTTGTTTTAAGGCATATTTATGCGAATAAGGAATAGCCTCTTATAACTATCTTATAACTTTTCTCGATCAAGCTGCCCCTAACACTGAAGATCAGATTATGGCAACTTTTAAAGCAACAATTTTTACAGGTGGCAAGCATATTAAGCAAGATGGCACTACTAATATTAAAATCCGTATTTATCACAATGGAGTACCTCAGTATATAGCTACTCAATATTATATAAACCCTGAATACATGGGGAGTGACGGTACTATACTTCCGGTAACTGATAGCTGTGAAGAACTTAACTTTGAGCTAGGTAATCTTATACAGCGCTTTAGAGGCTCTTGTATCAAATTAGGAACTGATCGAACCCGTAAAATGAGCTGTAAGGAGTTAAAAGAGCAAATAGAAAAAACGGCAAACCCAGATTCAGAAGATATTGATTTTGTGGCGTTTGCGAGAGGAATTATTTCAAAAACGGTTAAAAGAAAGACGGCAAATTGGTATGAATCTTCTCTGAACGCTTTAATTAATTTTCTTGGAAAAGAGAAAATTGACGCAAGAGATATAAAAAATAAGACATTGGAGGGGATGATGGAGTATCTGTATGCCAAGAAGATAGGGAAGAATACGGATCGCACCACTGAACCTGGTACAATCAACAATTATCTGCGTGGTATTCGTTCCCTATATAACAAGGCAAAAAAGGAATATAATAATGAAGACTACGATATTATAAAGATGCCAAATGATCCATTCTCCAGAATAACCATCCCAGACTACACCCGTAAACGAAAGAATCTAAGCGTAGAGGATATAATTAAAATACGGGATTCCAACTTTGATCGCGAACGGACCAATATGTCGCGCGATGTCTTTATGATGTTGTTCTATCTGATGGGCATGAATATGAATGATTTCTTTTCCTTGGCCAAGGAATCATACGGAAGGGTTGTGTATGAGCGTAGCAAAGTTACGACCGTGGATAATAAGAGTCGGTTCCCTTTGTCTATAAGAATAGAGCCTGAACTAAGAAAGTTGGTTGATAAGTATAGCAATGGAACATTTCTCTCTTATTTCCGCATGAGATACTCTGATCCGAATAACTTTCTTAAGGCGGTGAATAGAGAATTGAAGGAAATATCCCAAGAGCTTAATCTTGGGGTTCCTCTATCTACTAACTGGGCACGGCATTCATGGGCGAGTATAGCACGTAACAAAGCCCGGATTGCAAAAGCTGACGTAGACTTCTGTCTTGGGCATGTGAACAATGATTATAAAATGGCGGATATTTATATTGATATTGATTATTCCGTCTGTGATCGTGCTAATAGGGCAACTTTAGACCTGCTGAAAAGCACATCAGAAAAAAAAGAAGAAAAAAAAGAGCTTTTTTGTTTGCAGGAATAAAAAGACTCTTTATATTTGCAGCCATAAGGGACTTGAGCTGACTTCGTAATGAAGCCAGCCTTTTTTATTTGTATACTACTTAATCGCATATTTCTATGCTATGTGCCTAACAAATTCGGTTATGGCACTACAATATTTAAAAAAAGTAAATGAGCAGCAAAGGCTTGAAAACCTGAGCTCCAAGCAAGCATACAAGGAGTTCTCCGGTATGTTTGAAAAGATGGCGTATCAATATAGCTCCTCCGAGGTCTTTCTTGATTTCATAAACTACGCCCTTCTTATGTTCAAATGGTGGGAGAAAGAGAAAGGTTTCTCAAACCTCGAAAAAAAGTATGGCGATAGATACGCCATGTTTCAAGAACTATTCACTCTTTATTCCATTGCCGCAGATAATGATGGCGTAGGAATGCATGATGCGCTTGGCGATCTCTTCATGGATTTGGTTAGTCATGGAAATAACGGTCAGTATTTCACTCCGGAAGAAATTTGTGATATGACAGCCGATATGATTATCCAAGATTCAAAGGCCAAAGGAAATATTTTGGATCCTGCGTGTGGCAGTGGCCGGCTACTTCTATCTGCCGCCAAAAAGAATAGAGAATTTCGTTTATACGGTTGCGATATTGATCAGACTTGCTGCAAGATGGCCGTTCTCAATCTTCTTTCTAATTCCCTACAAGGAGAGATAGCTTGTATGGACTCGTTAAGAATGGAATATAACTATTCTTGGAGAGTTGGGTATAAGCATATCGTTGGCCTTCCTTGCCCCCTCCCTATCTATGAACATATTACTGACAAAGAGAAATCTACTCTTTGGAAACTCCACATTAACTCATTTGCGCAGAATAATGCTGAACCGCCTAAAGCAGTTCCGGCAGAAATCGTTGTGTCTACTCCTCAGATAGCAATACCGGTACCAACTACAAGAAGCCGGGCTAGAAATAAATCAAACGAATTGCAATTAGAACTATTTTAAAATCAAAGTCATGAAAATTACAGTATCAAAATCAGAGCTTTTCACTAAGCTATCCGCAATTGGTAAAATTATCAATTCCAAAAATTTTCTTCCAGCTTATGATAATTTTATGTTCGTCGTTGACGAAGACGGAATTCTTAAAGTTACTGCCGGAGAAGAAGGCGGCCGATTATCTACAAACATTGAATGTGAAACTGACTGTGCGTGTCTATCCATGTTGATTGATGCAAAAACGATCTTGGAAGGCCTTAGGGAGATTCCGGAACAACCAATTTCAATCGAGATCGTTGCCATGGAAACAAATTACGCCATCAGCGTACATTATTCGAATGGACGCTTTGAACTGGTCGGAAAAAAAGCAGATGAATATCCGACAATGGAAGTTAAGAATCCCGAACCTTGTTTCTCTCTTGACGCAGAAAGCTTTTTAAATGGAATACGTCAGGTGCAAATCTGTTGTGCGAATGATGAGTTGCGCCCTATCATGAATGGAGTGTTCATCGAAAAAACTTCTGATAGAATCACTTATGTAGCGACTGATGGCCACAGTCTGGGAATGATTGATTCAGCGTACGATTCAAAAGAACGTTCATCCTTTATCTTGCATGCCCGTATGTCTAAGATTCTATCTAAGATAATACCAGCGACCGCGAGCTCGGTTATCATAACTGTAGGATCCGGTAGTGTAAATATTGAGTTTGGAGGTTATACTATGATTTGCCGGTTGGTAGAAGGACGTTTTCCTAATTACCGTGCCGTCATCCCTTCGGACAATGATAAGATAGCCCGGTTTGAAAAAAACGAAATGATTTCAGCTTTAAAGAGGGTATCTGTTTTTAGCAGCTTATGCACTTCTCTCATTGTTCTGAAATTCGATAAAGACAATGTTGTAACTATCACCGGACGTGATATCGATTTTTCCACGTCAGCAGAAGAAAAAGTATCTGTCTCCTATTCAGGATCTCCTATCGAAATCGGGTTTAAGAGTTCTATTCTAATTGATCTATTATCCAATATTCCATCCGATGAGGTGATAATGAGCATGAAACATCCGACAAAGGCTACTATCATTAATCGTACTGATAAAAATGATCTCACCTATCTAATCATGCCATTAGTCATCAATAATTAATATGCGGAGGAAAGTATATGAAAACAAGTGACGCATTTAAAAAGACAATCCGAGAATACTTGGAACAAAGAGCAAAGGAAGATGAACTGTTTGCCGTTTCCTATGCTAAGGAAAACAAGAGCGTTGACGAATGCTGCAACTTCATTCTGCAGCAGGTACAGAAAAGCGGCTGTAATGGGTTCAATGATGATGAAATATTCGGCATGGCCGTTCATTACTATGACGAGGACAGCATCAAGGATGTTAAGCCTATCAACTGTAATGTAGTGGTGAATCACTCCATAGAGCTAACGGAAGAAGAGAAGAAGGCAGCTCGCGAAGCTGCAATCAAGAAGCTGCAGGATGAACAATATTCTTCTCTCAAGAAGAAGCCGGCTAAGAAGAAAGAAGATAATAGTGTGCAACAAACAAGTTTATTCTGATTATGAAACCGAAAACTAAGTTACAGAAACAGGTAGCCGAGTTGAGTACTAAGCTACCTGCGCTTACAGATAAACAAAGAAAATGGGCGATTGAGCATTGCTTTGAAAAGGAAGGATACCTCCGCAAAAAATCTGTTTGGTGTACTGAATGCGGTCATACATGGGAACCATTTGGGGGGTCGCTATTATTGCAATTGACAGGCATTGTTTGTCCCCACTGTGGAAAACAACTTAAAATAGAAAGCGGGCTTAAACGAAAGAGTGATATAAACGAGTATTATACTATTATTACCTGTTTTAAAGGCTTCCAAGTACTCCGGCATTTTGTTGCTCGTAAGACATGCAGAGTTGGCTATCCAGCTAATTATGAGGTTAACGAGGCTGTACAGAATTGGATTACATCGGAAGGGAAAGAAACACTTATGTACCGTTCTACAAAAATGAGCTTCATGTACATTGATTTATGGGATTGGGGATCACCATTGGAAATCAGGACACGATCTGCGAATAGAATGAAGTATGACATCTTTGCGCAATACATATATCCAGTACGCCGATATATTCCTAGCTTGACGAGGAATGGATTCAAAGGACGCTTCCATGGTATTTCTCCATTAAGCTTGTTTAAAATGTTACTTTCAAATAGCAAGGCTGAAACTTTAATCAAGTCTAGACAATACTCGCTATTAAAGTACTTACGTAATCATGGAGATATTAACTGCTGGCCATCAGTGAGAATCTGTCTTCGCAACAACTACATTGTGAAAGATGCTTCAATGTGGATTGACTATATCCTAATGCTTACTAATCTAGGTAAGGATGTACGTAATGCTAAATACGCCTGCCCTAGTGATCTAAGAACTGCACACGATAAGGCCCTTAAAAAGGTTCAGGATATTAAAGCTTTGAGACAAATAGAAGAGAACCGAAAAGATGCTGCAAAATATGAGGATCAATATCGCAAAATGAAGGCTAAATTTTTAGACCTTGAATTTACTGATGGATTGATAAAAATTGCAGTATTACATAGTGTGCAAGAGTTCTTAGAAGAGGGAGCTACAATGCGCCATTGTGTATTCGGTGCCCAATATTACACCAAGGAAGAGGCTCTTATCCTTTCCGCTCGTATTGGTGACAAGCGTATAGAGACAGTAGAGGTCAATCTAAAAACTCTGGATGTGGTCCAGTCCCGTGGCGTTTGCAATAAGAGTACGGAATACCATGACCGGATAGTTGGGTTAGTAAAAAAGAACATAAATCTCATTCGTCAGAAAATGACAGCATAATATACGATGACCTATATAGATTACATGAACCAATTTTGGAAAACATCTCAGAGTGTAGAATTTTCCTCGAACGAAGCATATTTGTACTTTTTCCTTTTACAGGAGTGCAATATTCGGGGTTGGGAGAATCCGTTTGAATGTGCCAACCGTAAAATCATCCTCTCAATCGGTGTCTCAGAACCGACTATGATTGATTGCAGGAATCGATTACAGCAGAAAGGTTTATTGTTCTTTGAAAAGGGAAAACGTAATGCCAAATCGCCCACTTATTACTTAAATGATTTAAGTAAAACCTTAAGTAATCCCTTTAGTAAAACTTTAAGTAACAACTTAAGTAAAACCTTAAACATTAATAAGACTAAAGACAAGAAGACTCTCTCTCCCACGCGTGCGCGAGAGGGTCATGGCATTGGAGAGTTATTTCCTGATGAGAATGTATTTGAAAAATCGCTAGAGGAATGTTTCGATGAGCTAAGAGCAAATCAAAGCTGGAAAGAAACCTTTTGCATGAACATTCGGATACGAGATAAAACTTTTATGCCGGCTGATTTTGACCAGTACTTGCAGAGCTTCTTCCGTAAGCTTGCTAATGAGGGCGAGACTAAAAAAGCGCCCAAAGACGCTATGAGCCACTTTGCTCGATGGCTGGATATTGAACTTAAAAACAAAAAAGATGGAAAAACAAATCAAAAAGGATCCGATACAGCTAGTGGGGAACCTGTTAAAGTCCGCTCGATCAGCATCCCATGAGGAATACACTCCGGAGCAGCTGAAAAAGATACGCCAAGATCAGACGGATAAGTTCCTGTTGGCTTGTCAGAAGGAATGTCCCTCTTTCTCGGTCAGCGACATGAACCGGAACCTGATAAATGAAATATTCCTGTATGCCAACGGACGAAGTCAGGTTTTTGATTCCGCTAAAGGTCTTTGGCTGTACGGCCCTGTGGGTACCGGGAAATCAACGATTATTCAGATTCTGCGTACTTATGATTTCCTTTCAAAGCTAGACGATATCGGGTGGAAATCGTCCGGAGGTTTTGGGATTGTATCCGCTTCCATGGTGTCTAACCAATTCGCTCGTAAGGGGCTTGATGGCATTGATCGGTATGCCTACAACAATGGCAAACCTGAAACATGGGCTTTCGATGAAGTTGGCCGAGAACCAAGGCCAACGAAGTATTTCGGAACGGAAATGAACGTGATGCAGTTCGTCTTTCAGACTCGATATGAGTTCAGGTGCAAATGCTTGACGCATGTAACCACTAACATGTCTCCGGAAGATATTACGCCCAAATACGGTGATTATATCGCCGACAGGGTGAATGAGATGTTTAATGTTGTCGAGATAAAGGGAGAAAGCAGAAGATAAAACAAAGGCGGCCTGTACACCACTACAAACCGCCCGTTATAAGCCATAAAGCCTATTCAAACACACCACAAATATAAGAAAAACTTTATGACTTATGGTAAGTGCTGCAGTAAATAATTACATAGGGAAAAGATATGATCGATGGTTGGATTACGCATCGTACCATTGCGGAATCGTAGGTATTCCGGATGAGGCTAACGATGTGCTGAATGAGGTTTTGTACTCGCTCCTGCAGAAGAGTGACAAGCTGCTTGAACGATTGCTCTCAACGAAGAAGAACGGTTATACAGAGCTTGATTTCTTTGTGCTGAGAATGATTAAGCTTAATGCTACTTCGCCCACGTCTCCATATCAGAGCAAGTACAAGCGTATTCCTTCGGATGATAACGTGGACTATACAGCGATTGAGATTGAGGATGCTCAGGAAGATGATACTGATACTTCGGGAATAGTTTTGGAAAGGATGCATCAGCTTCGAGATGTATTTGAAAGCCTTGATCTATCCCCTCTTGCAAAGCGAGTGTTTGAATTCCATTTCTTTCAGGATAGTAACTTTTCCGACTGGGATGGTGAGGAAACTCAAAAACAATTGTATGAGATATACAATAAAGTGCAATCCTTGATCAAAAGAAAGTTATCAGGGGAGTTTATCTTTTGATAATGGTGTATATGGTGCAGCAGATAGTGCAATTAGTAGTATTTGTTGATGACTTGATTGTTAATATGAATATAGTATTTTTGATAAAAAAGTTAATGATACACTTATTTGATGTAAAAGAGATGCAAATAAGAACACTATATATAATTTATATGTTATATTTGCAACCCTTATTAGATATAAAAAGATTATGGCAAAAGTAATATCACGCGAAAGCATTAATAATGCAAATGGTAGAACCATAAGAGGTGAGTCCAGGAATGTAAATATGGATAGTAAAAATGTATCTATGAAATATCAAACATCATTTGGCTCTAAGAATATTGTAGTTTCCAAAGAACGTATAATGTCTGCTGCATCAGATGCTCTTAAAAGATCGTTAAAAAAATAACAACTTAGTTTTAGATGGAACGGAAATATAATTTCATATATGAGAAATTAGTCTATTCAGAAGATGATCTAGTTGGATTGATTGCATATGGAATTTATAAAAGACATAAGATTGAGTTTATAACTAGTATAAAAGAGCGTGAGCATCGTGATCCAAACGATGATGAATGCAACTCTTTTTTTGTAGCGTCCACGACCGAAAGCCAATTGAAGAAATATCGAAATGATGCTGAAGCAGTTCTTTCTGATATAGTAATGAATGCAGCAGGAGAAGAATTAGAACAGTATGAACAAGAAATGCTTAAGGACTATCAAGCTAATATTAAGGCTGCTCTTCCTTCAAATACAAAGACAATAATATTAAGTGTAGTCTCTTCTTTGCTCTTCTCTTTTATTCTTGCAATCTTCTTTGTTTTAGGACAAACTTCTGAAAAATCTACAAATGATTCAGTTGAGAAGATGATTCAAAAAATTAGATATGAAGATAGAGACAGTACTAATACATGCAATTTTAAAGATAGTATTAAATAGTCGTTTAAATTCATTTTGAAGACAGCTGATGAATCTCTCTTTGCTGTATAGAACTCTTTCTTGCCTTTTATATTTTAAGATAAAAAGGCATGGAAGATATAAAGCTAGATCCAAAGAACTTTCGCATTCATAACGACCGGAACAAAAATATTATTCGTAAGAGTCTAGAAGATTGTGGTGCCGGTCGTTCTGTACTGATAGATAAAGAAAATTACCTGATAGCCGGCAACGGCGTCTACGAAGAAGCAAAGTCATTAGGTATACCGGTACGTGTTATTGAAACTAACGGAAAAGAGCTGGTTGTTGTAAAACGTACAGACCTCTCCCTTGACGATAATCGGCGTAAACTCCTTGCACTAGCCGATAATCATGCTTCTGATACTTCCCAATTCGATATGGATTTGGTTATAGAGAATTTCTCTGAAGACATATTAAAAGATTGGGAGTTCTCTTTAGATGATATTGACTTTGGAGATGAATTACCCGCTTCTACATCAAAACCGAATAATCTTGCTGATAGATTTATCATCCCTCCGTTTTCCATCTTGGATACTAAATTAGGAAGATGGCAAGACCGTAAACGAGATTGGTTATCTTTAGGAATCAAAAGTGAAGAAGGACGCGATAAAGAGATTACCTATTCACATTCTGCCCAGAATCCTGCTATTTATGAAGTACGCAACAGAATGCGTGAAAAGCTTGGTTATGATCCATCTTGGGATGAAATAACAGCGTATTGCCAAAAGCATAATATCTCCATGCTGGATGGCACGTCTATCTTTGATCCTGTTCTTTGCGAGCTTGCCTACCGTTGGTTTAATATTCCTGAAGGTATTATTCTTGATCCTTTTGCCGGTGGTTCCGTGCGTGGTATCGTTGCCTCTAAATTGGGATATTGCTATAGAGGCGTTGATCTTCGTGCAGAGCAGGTTGAAGCGAACTATAAAAATGCCGAGGAAGTTTTGCAACATAAATTAGGCAATTCTCCGATAGATCCAGTATGGAGATGTGGTGACAGTTGCGATGTGGATAAACACTTTGAAGGGTTAAAAACTGATTTGATCTTTAGTTGCCCGCCTTATGCTGACCTCGAGGTTTATTCGGATGATCCGAAAGATTTGTCGAATATGAACTATGGAGACTTCTTGATTGCGTATCGGACAATAATTCAAAAAAGCTGTGCTATGCTTCGTGATAATCGTTTCGCCGTATTTGTAGTTGGTGAAGTACGAGCAAAGAATGGAGCATATTACAATTTCGTCGGTGACACCGTAAGCGCTTTCATAGAAGCGGGGTTACATTATTACGATGAAATGATACTAGCTACTCAGATAGGATCTTTAGCCATGCGTGCAGGCAATCAGTTCAACCATTCCCGAAAGATAGGAAAGACGCACCAGAATGTTCTTGTATTCTTCAAAGGAGATATGAAACAGATTCCTTCATTATACCCGGAACTTGATTTACGTGAAGAAGATTTGATAGGAGAAGATATTTAGCGCAAACTTGTGTGAGATGGAACCCTGAAAGAATATGAAGGGCAATCGCGATGCTTGGATGTTTTTCTTCGAAGTACAAGAAGATAGGGGTTCCTTGGATTTAATTATTAACTTTGTCGGTAACAAATAATGTTCCGACATGCAAACAACAGCATTCATGATTTGCAGATAAGTACTCGAAAAAAGACTGATTCGCAAGAAAGAGCAGCTGGCCAATTTGGAAGGAATGATGAACAGCGGGACCGAGGTTACCGGGGTTGATAAGCACAAATACATTGAACTAAAGGCTGTAGTCAATGAATTAGAGAATTGTGTTGATATTGCGGAATCAATGATTAAGCTAGAGAGTTAATCCAGTAAGGGTGTGCCAAAAGTCGACACACCCTTACTGGATTTTGTTATTCATACAATTTCAAAGCCCCAGCCATAAATCGGTCTGATTTTTTTTCATTTATAACAAACCATGTGCATAGAACTTTTGCATCTTTTTCTCCATAACGCATGTCTATGCTTTCGACTGTCATTTTTGGGCCACCCGATTTTAAAATTACAATGTCTCCTGTTTTAAACTCATTTTCCATAATATAAAAATTTTAATTAATAGATCTCTCAAATCTAATAAAATTATTATTATTATTTATATTTTAAAATAAAATATTCATGGCAAAGTATAATAAAAAAATAGTTGAGGATATCTGTTCGCTCATCCGTACCGACAGTTATACTATTGCCGAAATATGCGAGAAGGTAGGAATAGTAAAAGACACATATTACAGTTGGCTTAAAACAAAATCGGACTTTTCGGACGCTATAAAAAAGGCTGAAGATGAATTTAATGACTTAATAATTGCTGAGGCTAAGAAATCCCTTGTGAAGATGATCCGAGGTTATACAGTCCAGGAAAAGCGGACTGTGACAGCTGATACCGGAAAGAAAGATGATAATGGGAAACCCATTGTCAGAGTAAAGGAACATGTTGTTACTGATAAACACTACCAGCCGGTTCCGGCAGCCGTAATCTTTGCTCTTACCAATCGTGACCCTGATAACTGGAAGAATAGACAGGAGAATAAAGTATCTGGTGAAGTAGGTATTAAGAGTAGTTTAGAGAGTCTCTCTGATGAAGAACTTCAAAAGATTGTGGATGGAGACGCCGACTGATAGGGAGATATTAATTCGTAAAGCAGAAGCTGCAATCATTCTGCGCAAGCGAGAGGCCCGGAATAATTTCTGGGCTTATTGCTTATATATGGATCCGAAGTTCTTTACTAAGCGTCCATTTTTAAGACTGGTGGCTGATGCGTTTATGCGGGTTTTTCTTGCTTATTCTAACAATGTGATTTATCGACTTGCTGTAAGCATGCCACCTCGAGCTGGAAAATCTTACATAACGTCACTTTTCATTAGTTGGATGTTTGGACACTTCCCGGAAGAGTCGGTTATGCGTAATACTTGTGCTGATCCGCTGTACAATAAACTGTCTTATGATACACGTGATATCGTTCGTTCGAGAAAATTCAAAGAGATTTTTCCTGAAATCAAACTAAAGAATGATAAACAGAACGTCCACGGCTGGAGTATCGAAGGTGCTCGCCAAGTTTCGTATTTCGGTGCGGGTGTTGGTGGAACTGTTATCGGTTTTGGTGCATCCATGTTGGCTGTAACCGATGACTTGTATAAATCATTAGAAGACGCTCTCTCTGACAACAACAACGAGAAGACTTGGAGTTGGAAACAGGGTACCCATGATTCACGTATTGAAGGAAACTGTTGTTCTATCGACATCGGTACCCGTTGGTCCGCGACGGATGTGTTAGGCCGTTTGGAAGAATCTAGGAATGGAAAGTATTACGATGAGATTATTCGTATTGCAGCTTTGGATGAGAATGATAAGTCTTTCTGTGAAGATGTGCACACAACTGAATATTATCACGATCTTCGTTCAGAGACGGAAGATAGTATTTGGATGGCTGAATATATGCAGGAACCGTATGAAGCTAAAGGTTTGCTATTTCCGAAATCAGCTCTTAAACGCTTTAAGTTGGCCGATGTTAAAGGGCGGCAACCAGATGGTAGAATTGGAGCAACAGATGTTGCCGATGAAGGGGATGACTATTTCAGCTCACCGTTTGTTGACGTTTTTGGTACGGAACTTTATATCACTGACGTTGTATTCACGAAAGACGCTGTTGAAATTACTATGCCACGCTTAGCGCAGATGATCTTAGATACTGCATGTGACCAGATGCGTATTGAATCAAATAACGGTGGGCGTATCTTCTCCATCGGTGTCCGTAAAGAAGTACAGGCAAAGGATGGTAAGTGCATCATTCAAGCTCGACCAACAACCAAGAACAAGGAAACTCGTATATTGATGAAGTCGGGCTGGGTAAAAGCGCATATTCATTTCCTTGATGAATCGGAATATGCCAAGGGTTCCGACTATTGGTGGTTCATGAAATACCTCGCATCTTACAAAAAAGAGGGCGACAATAGTCATGATGATGCACCTGATAGCGTAACAATCCTCGCAGAGTTCTTTGAATCACTTGCAGGAAATATTAAGGGTGAGCAGAAAAGAAAAGTTGCTAGAGGGACGGGAGTGAGATAAAAGTTATATATTTGTTATCAACAAAATAAATAAAAGCATTATGGAAAAAATTGAACGCTTGTTAGATTCAGTAGGAAAGAACACTTTCTTGCTGTTTTATCCAATTTTAAAAAACAATGAAAATATAACTGTCGAGGAAATGAAAAATAAAATTGACCAGAAGTATCAAGAGCGTTGGAATACTGATTCGTGGAATACAAAATTATCAAAAGCGAGAACAATTTTTAGAAACAACTTGACTAGTGATGCGTTATATTTATGTGCTGTATCAGCAAAAAGATGGAGCTATTTAGATGATGAATAATATAATTATAATACACTCTTCAAGCCGAGCAGAAATGTTCGGCTTTTTTGTTTTTAGTTTATATATTAGAGCAAATGGATAGTTGTCAGAGCGGTTTAATGAGCCAGTTTGCTAAACAGGTAAACTAAAAGGTTTCGGAGGTTCGAATCCTTCACTATCCGCAAAATTTTGATGGAAAGGGACATGAAAGTAAAAGCGTTCAGGTCGCGAACTGGCTCGCCTTTATTTTGTAGTTGCAAATACAATAGTGTCCCCAAGGAAACGCAATCATGCCTCGGAGAATATGCTTCGAGGTATCTGCTATAAACCTAAAGAGTCCTTCAATATAGATAGAACAAACTTTATAACCGATTCTGCTGTTTCAGTTCGCAGGAAAGCTTCCATTATTAGTCCACCTATTATTAGTCTTAACACTCCTACTATACTTCTCAATATACCCCCAATTGCAACTTTGGCATTCTTACAGTTTTTGCTTTTCTTTTTAGCGGCTCGATTTCTTTTTTTCTTTGACATAATTCTATGAATTAAAAATTAGAAAAATTGAAATCGACAAAGCCCTGCCTCGCCCTGCGAAAATGCGAAAAGTATTCCTTATAAAATAGGACAAGTTTTTAGTGTAAATAGAGTCACACAATAAGCATTTCTTATAATAGACCGTTGCATTTTGACTCTTTATCCTTTGGCTGTAGTTTAAAATTTGAAGCAATGCCCTATTTAAAGCATTTGAACATTAATGAACAGTTGTTCTGGAGTTGGGAAATTGTCCCATCTTGAGACAATTTCACCATAAATAAATTACGAATCTTATATTTTAAGAGAAAAGAATATGCCGGATATTTATTCTATTCTCTTAAAAAACAAAGACAACTTCGGGCATGCCGTTAGTGAGCTGTCTGTAGATACGATTGAGAACCGCACACCAGTAGAGTACAAAGAAGAGTATAACGGTGATCGTAGGCGTCGTAAATCATCTGTTGGTTGGCGTGAGCCTAAAAGATTGGAAGTTTATTCCGATACAATTGTAGATGCGAAAGGTGATCCAATTCGCCTTGATGATAAGATCGTAGATGTTGCCCGTATTGTGACTAACTTCCCAAAGAAAACAGTTCGTACGGCAGCCGCCTTTATGATGGGTGGTAAAATGAACATCACAGGTGATAATCAGGATGATGGTTTCAATGAGTTTAAAAACGTCTGGACTAAGAAACTCAAAATGCAATCAGTCCTGAAACGCTTTGCCCGTAAGGTGATGTCGGAGACTAAAGCCGCCATTATCTTTTACCCTGCAATCTCCGTACATTGGAGTGGTGCCCAAAGCACAACACTTAAATGCAAGATACTTTGTCTCCCCGATAAGGATAACGTGCTATATGAATTTTACCCGCATTTCAATGATGACGATGATATGGACGGGTTCATACATCGTTACCAAGTATTGTCTGATGATAATATGGTCCGTGAACGGGCTGTCATATGGACAAGAGAGAAGATCATAACCGGCATTCAGACATGGGGTGGTTGGGATGTGCAAGAAGTCGTAAATCCTTTTGGCCTTATCCCTGTAGTTTACGCAGAAATAAACTCTCCGGTGTGGGATGAAGTTGCCCCCATGATGGATGCTCGTGAGATGAGGCTATCTCGTATGGCAGATACGAATGACTACTTTTCAGAACCTATTCTGAAAACCTTTGGCGAAACAGAACTACCGGGAAAAAACACCGTTGGAAAAGAGCTTTCATTCCCGGTAAAGATTGATCCGGATACCGGTAAAGAATACCATGGTGATGCTGATTATCTGGCGTGGCAACAATCTATTGAATCTGTAAAGGAAGAGCTTAGCGAGGCACGCAACGAGCAATTCAGCGGTACATCACAACCTGATCTCTCATTCGATAACTTAAAAGGCATCGGGAATATATCAGGCGTTGCAAGACGGTTCATGATGATAGATGCAGAGATCATGGCCAGCGAGAATATGGAGATATTTGGCCCGGCAATTCAACGGTGTGTATCTGTCATATCAGCGGGCATAGCTAATATCACCAACATCAAGTACCGCCAGCAGCTTATTGATAATTGGATTACTGTGTCCTTTGAATCTATCCTTCCCAAAGATCCGGCGGAAGATGCAAATGTATTGAGTATTGCGAATGGTGGCAAAGCGTTCAACTCACAACAGACGGTTGTTTCTAAGTCTCCTCTTACACCTCCGGGTGATGTTGAGGGAGAACTTAAACGTATGGAAGAGGACGAAAAGAAAGAAGCCGATAGAAGCAATATGGTTGGACTTACAATGGGAGGTAATTACTAATGGCTCAACCATTATCATTCTATGACAGGCAACATGTGCAGAAGCTTTTGAAGCAACAGAGTGATGTTTCTAAGATCTTTAATCGCTTCTGCATGTCAGTATCACCGGACCTTAAACATTGGAGCGATACGGGAAACAAAAGCGTATGGGTTCGTAATAGTGCTGTTGAGCAAGCTATCGACCGGGAACTTATAAAGCTGCAATCCGATCTAACGACTATCGTTAGATCAGATCAGAATGATGCCTTTAATAGATCAAATCAGAAGAATGATGATCTCATCGATTTGTATATTCAAGGCATGGCATTGAACCAGATGCTGAAACAGGGAATGTTTGCCCGCAACATGGATGCTCTCGTAAGCTTGCAACAGCGTGTTGACAATGGGATGAATCTCAGCGATAGAGTTTGGAACGTCGCCGATCAAACGAAGACACAGCTTGAATTCTATCTAAAAAGTGGATTGGGTGCAGGTCGCAGCGCATCGCTTATAAGTCAGGACGTACGACAGTTGCTGAACGAACCGGATAAAAGGTTTCATCGTATCAGAAATGAGAAAGGTGAGCTGGTGCCATCCCGACCGATGAAAGACTACCATCCGGGACGGGGACAATACAGATCATCAAAACAGAATGCTATGCGTCTGGCCGCTACCGAGACGAATATCGCTTATAGGCGTACGGATCATGAACGATGGATTAATCTTGGCTTTATCTTGGGCATAGATATACAACGTTCTCCATCTGCTAAAGAGCCGTGCAAGATATGTGATCCATTAGCCGGGCAATATCCAAAGAGTTTCTTGTTTACGGGTTGGCATCCTTTCTGTATTTGCTTCGCCACTCCTGTACTTATGAATCCGGAGGAATTTGCCGATTATCTATTGACCAGGCAGTTGCCAGAGAATAAAATCATTCGTGATATACCTCAGAGCGCAAAGAATTACATAGAAGATAACTTTGATTCTATCAATGCTTCACAGCCTTATTGGTTACAAGATAACTTCGGAGGTGATGCTTCAAAAGCTTTAATATAAGCCCGTTAAGTCTTGGATAAGTAACCTTATCTCCGCAATATTGCATAACCAAAAATGAAAAAAGTTATGCAAAATGAAGACTTATTAGAAGCCGCTTTCTGTTCGGGATATGAGCCGGAAGATGACATTACTTGGGAACAATTACTGTATGAGGCAAGGCAATGGATAACAGACCTTACAAAGTAAATCAGAGCAGCTGTAACAGGCTGCTTTTTTTTGTTGAATGTGCTTACTATCCTTTCTTCATTACTATCAAAATAACCTATTTTTAATATATCTCATTTTTTTTCTTACTTTTGTATAAAAATTAATTACGATGAGAAAGAAAGATAAATTAACCCCCAAAGACATCTATAAAAATTATTGGCATTGCAGAGATTTTGAACTAACTAATTTATGGCAAAGATCTGTTTTTCTTGCTGCATTTCTTCTATTGATTTATACTGGATATGGAGCCTTATTGAGAGAAATAGCGAACTGTTTAGATATTAGAAATACCTGTCCCGACAAATATGAATTTTTAAATCTTTGTGGCGTAGGCCTCTCTATTTTAGGCATGATCTTTTCGGTTTTATGGATTATGATGTCTAAGGGATCTAAGGCTTGGTATGAAAGGTATGAAAGGGCTATTGAGATAATGGAGGAAGATAAAGGTTTCCGAGATAAATTGCCTGAAAAAATGTATTCTTTTGGCTATATAGATGAAGAGAAAGAGAAAAGGCCTGAAATTAATAATTCCTTAATCTCTGGCAAAGGTGGGCGCTACTCTCCATCAAAAATTAATATTGCAATAGGACAGATTTCTTTTATTATATGGATTATATTGACCATCGTACATTCCGTTTTGATTATTATAAGTTCTGACTATTGTTCTCATTGGATATGTGCATTAATTGTACTTATCATACTATTTTTGGTCTTTCTTAAAGATGCATTATCCCCCAATTGGTTAAAAAGTTCCTCTATAGAAGAAAATAGATAATTTATTGTAATACACTCATAATTTAGGAAAGCGACCTTTTAAGGCCGCTTTTTTTTGTGCGAAAAAGTTTCCCTGTCTTTATATTTTAAAGGAAAAAGTATCAATCAAAAAACATTGTTATGACAATCCTGGAATTAATACAAGCTGAATGCCGAGCTAAAGGCATAAACGAAAAGTATGCTGAGAAAATTCAGAAGATCTTTAAAATCGAAAAGGAAGATGGTATCGGAACGTATGTCTCCATGTTCAAAGATAATCTGCTTTCTGATATTGAGACTGCTGAAAAGACAAAGGCCGATGCTGAAAAAGCCGCAAGGGAAGCTGCTATTGCTGAGTATGAAAAGGCTCACAATCTCAAAGATGGCAAACCTATCGAAGAAGGGGACGCTCCTGAAGATAAGTTTAAAGGGTTGGACCCGGCAATCAGACAATTGATCGAGAATCAGAATAAGCAGCTCGATGATATGAAGAAGCTTATTGAGGGCAATCAAAAGACTATTGCAACGACAGAGAAAGCAACAAAAGCTAAGTCTCTTGTCTCTGACGCAAAACTTCCTGAATCATGGTTGGATCGTGTAAATCTTGATTCTGAGATCTCTCTCGAAGATCAAGTGAAAGCACTAGGCGATGAATATATTAAGATCCAGCAAACGGCCATTGATGAAAAGGTAGCCAATGGTGAATATCATGTTGGCAGCTTCCAACCTAAGGACAGATCAGAAGCCGACTGGGCAAAACTGATGGATAGTGATGTAACACCCAATAATCCGGGAACGGTAGACTTGGGACTTAAATAATTAACTCCTAAATATTTTATTCTATGTATTTAAAAAGAGAAAGAGAATTCCAGTACCATCCCGGAATTGAGAAAATCATCGAGGATGTGATCGGCGGCGGAACAATTGCCAGAGCTGATCTTGTGACTGCTATCTTTAGTGGTAGACCGTTGGACGAACTGCCCCCGCTGGTCATCGTTGTAAGAGATGAGACTACAGGTGTTTATCATGTGCTTAAAACTGCGAGTGTACAGGCCGTGGCTGCTGCAGATGCTGTCGCTTATCAAGTAAAAAAGAACCATTTGTTTGCCGTAGGCGACGCAGTTACCATTGGTGGCGATTACACGAAAGCGGCTAATGTTATCTCAGCAATTGATAAAACAGACAATGCTTTTGATACTATTACACTAGCGGGAACTATCGGTGCTGCCGCTATTGGTGCAGTGCTTGTGCAGGCAAAAGAAAAAGCGGCTGCCGGTGCTGCTGTTCCTCTGCATGGAAGTACTTCTTCCGAGCTGCCAATCACGATGAACAAGGTCAACTTAACCATTGCCAATCAATCATCGGGATTGCTGGTAAGAGGTACCGTAAACGGTTCTGTCATGCCATTCCCGATTGACACAGCCTTGAAAGCTCGCCTGACAGCACAGGGAATTCGTATTGTATAATCTGTAAATATTCAATAGATGGAAAGATCATTAATTAAACAAGTTAACCAAAAGAACATGTCGGCTCGTCTGAACACCAGACATGTAAAGCCAATGTATTTCCCGAACTTCTTCGGGGTGAAACAGAAATCATCTCTTAAATGGGAAACCCTCGTAGGAGAAAAAGGCGCTCCGGTCATCGCCGATATCGTGAGCTTTGATTCTTCCGCTCCTCAGAAGACGCGTGAAGTAGTAAGCAAGCTTTCGGGCGATATCCCAAAGACTTCTGTAAAGCGTGGTATGAATGAAAGCGACTACAACGAATACATGCAGTTGCAACGTGATGCGCAGGGCGATGCTCAGCAAATGGAAGTGTTGAATCTGGCCTTCAAGGATGAAGATTTCGTTTACAATTCCGTTCGTGGACGTTTCGAATGGTGGTGTATGCAGCTGATGTCAAAAGCCGGTTTCCATTTGACAGCTCAGAATAACAATGGTATCGTGACTGCTGAATTTGTTGGATGCGGTATGCCTTCTGCAAACAAGAAAGTATCCACAGCCGATTGGGCGACCGTATCTACTGCAGATGGTTTGCAGGATATTGATGATGTGATCACAGCAGCTTCTGCCGATGGTATTACAATCAAGTATGTTGTGATGCATACAGCTGATTTCGCATTGTTGAAAAAACAAAAGGCTACGATTGACAAGATTAAGGCTTGGGTAAACCAGACTTCAAAGATCATTATCACAAAGAAAGTTATTAACGAGTATTTGTCTGAACAGGAAATTCCGGTACAAATCTTGACTGTATCTCCTGCGGTACGTATTGAAGATAAGAGCCACAAGCGTAAAACGATCAACCCATGGGAACGCAAACGCGTCTGTTTCTTGGAAGATCTGAATGTAGGTGATATCCAACACGGACCGATTGCGGCAGAAGCTTCCGAGTCTATCAAGAAAAAGTCTATCATGGTGAAGAAAGACTTCGTCCTAGTATCCAAGTTTTCTACGGAAGAGCCATTCAAAGAATGGACGAAGGCGGAAGCAAACGCTTTCCCGGTAGTGAATGATCCTGATGCAATGTATATCATGAAAGCTGACGGTACAGCATGGGCAACAAATGAAGATACAGAAGGTACCGACAATGTGCCCGCTTCATTCCTTGGTGAAGATGTTGAGCCTGAATCTAACAAGGTAGAAGAGTAATGAAAACAATCCGGGATACTGTACTTGGCTTTCCAGGCGTAGCTGACGCAGAGGAATTCTTGGACACTGTATTAGTTGACCGCTCCTTAGATGGGGCGGCCAATTATATCGCTTCCAATAAATCTGTTGTTCGTCTTGCTGCTGCTGATGTATATTCGATGATTGGCGGGCTTCCTGACTTTAGCGAAAATAAGCTATCAATGACTTATCCTCGTTCATGGTATACTCAGAAAGCAAAGGAACTCTATGTCGAGAATGGAGAACCTGAAAAAGCGGCTAAGCTCGGAAAGAATATTAAAGTACCCAGAGGTAAAGCATCAAGATCATGGTAAAGCGCAACGCACATACGGCAATAGTAACTATTCCGGGTTCCGGTGGTATGGTCAATGGTGAATGGGTGGATAGTGGACAGCCTACTGAAATCGAAATCAAAGGACACTATGATCCTGTAAATAACGCTCGTGTAGTTATCAAAAATAACTCTCTAGGCAATGAAAAAGAGGTTCATGGTGAATTTTACACGCATTCAAAGGCCGATAAGACAGCGAGTCATTTGGTTGTTGCTGATATAGGCGTAGACGTTGACATAATTTCTTGGGAACAGTATCAATCACATTCAGTAATATACGTATGAGTAATAGTAGCGGTTTAACGCCCATGTTTTCCAATGATGATCTCGACCAATGGTTTGGAATCTTCCAAGAGAAAGCGGAAGAAAGTATTATCCTTCTCCTTAAGGCTACCGGTGAGAAGTTTGTCAAGTATGCACGTGAGCTGCACACTTACGAAGATCAAACCGGAAATCTTCGTTCTTCAATCGGATATATAATCGTTCATGATGGAGAAATGCTCTTAGAGGATTTTAAAGAATCTGATAAGGGCACTGAAAAGGCTAAAGGAGTATCGACGGCTAGGCAATTGGTTGAAAATATTGCATTAACATATTCTCAGGGAATGATACTGATTGGAGTGGCCGGAATGCAATATGCGGCTGCCGTTGAGGCTAAAGGTTATGATGTTGTAACAGGAGCTTGCAGTCAAGCGGAAGCACACATGCGTAAGGCAATACAGGAAACCATTAAAAAAGCTTCATAATGGCTGATGAATTTGACATAGTAGACTATGTGTATGAGGCTGTCGATGGGGCCAATACAGGAATGACTATCTACAAGGATAATTCCATTACAGGCGAGGTGAATAATCATATTGTGATCAATCATCTGAACATAAACAGTAATGATGACGAGGAAATAGATTTCATTGCCGTATTGCCTGTCAATGTGAATGTCTTCGTGAAGCTGAACCCTAACGGCATGGTAAACCGTACTGCCATGAAAGCGGCAGTACGTGCTATTCGTGCTTCTCTCAAAAACATATCCACTACCGACGGACAATACCGCCATGCTCATATCGCTTGGGAAGGGCGTATTGAATCGGCTAAAGATGGATTTGATTGTATGAATATTAGATTAGATTTTGAAACAGATAAATAATTAAGATTATGGCAGTAACAAATGCAAGGCCCATCGCAATGGGCGTTTCTAGGATTGCTTATGGAACCGTTGGGGACGGTGTTCCGGCTACAGAATTTACCCCACTTCCACTTCCTACTAAAAGTTCAGTGGCGTTTAATTTCCAAGATCCTAAGGAAGTGAAGATTGAGACAGAGGGATCAATAGATCCGTTCTATGTTGTCTTGACTAAGGATTCAACGGATTACATCGAGTTTTCCATTCCAACGCCATCGAATGATATTCTTTTGGCCATGATGGGAGGAACACTTGACGGAACGGCGGATAAATGGTCTGAGCCTACTGAACTGGCTGATATAAACAAGTCTTTTCAGATGGATACGCAGGTTCGCAACGGGAAGAAAGTACAGTACACTATCGTTAACGGCAAGATTGCCGCTAAGTTGTCTCAAGCTCCCGGAGCTGAACAGCCGGAGTTGCTTTTGATCCGTGTATATAAGCAGGCAGCTATCACGGCGGACGGAGTAAAAAAGGCGGCATTCACTCGTGAGGTGTTGTAGATCGTTGTATTAATTAGGTTAGGTTTAAGGGCCGGGTTGTTTTATCCGGCCTTTTTATTAAAAGAATATTATGATTAGATACTTAGCACAAATAGAATCAGAGACAATCACCGAACAGGCGATTAAGATTGATTTCGATTTCAATAATAGAGAATCAATACCGGATGGAGAAGATCCCGGTGATTGCATCATTATTAATCCTATTACTTGCCGGACATGGTTCAGGATAAGACCTCTTCTTTTGCAAATTGACGAAGAAGATCTGGGGAGGATGATTGAAAAGCAGGGCGTGATAAACGAAAATCTTCCAGAGATAATGGACAAATATGGAGAGCTTCTTATTGACATCGTTTGTCTTGGTATTCACAACAAGAAGAGTGAACCGCCCGCATGGTTCAGGGACGTTCTTATTGATAACAGCACTTGGGAGGATATACGCATCCTGCTTAATGCAATTATCTACAGGATAGGATACTTCCCTTTTTGCAACTCTATCACGACGCTAGCGAACGTGAGCCCGTTAAGGACGGAAGCGGAGATAATAGCCGCTCAAAAGAATTTAATGAGTTGGCAGGACTCAGCCAAGCAAGATTCTTAGTCAATGCGCATGAAGCTTTAGGGCTGACATATAATGAGACGCTGGAAAGCAGCTATGCCCTTATAGAGGCTATGTTACAGGAATACATCTACATACAACGCGAGAAAGAACGATCAATGAATAGCGGGAGTGATGATAATGGAGACTATGAATGGGTTGAATTGCCATCCTTTGATGATCCCGGCAAAACGATCAGATACAAGAAATATTATGATGTTGGAGGAGCGATTAAGTCCGATGAATAGAAAAAGTGAAATTGGATTATATATTACTAGTGAATTTGATAGGTTGTTTACGTAATATTTGATTTTAGATTAGTATGCCCTGCCCTTCGTGAGAATCGCAGGGTTTATTATTATTTGCATTTAAGAATTTCAAGCTTTCTGGTAAGCCCTTCATTCTCTTTCTGCATGTTTTCAATGAGATGCTTTTGATAAGCAATCATTCCTTCAATGCGGCCGATCTCCCGGCCTTTCTCAAAATCACTTTTTGTTTTGTCACAAGCAACGCCTGCATTTTCATCTTCCCTGGCCATTGTACTAATGAATTAATGAATAGATAAAAGAAAGGCTATCTCCTCCCTATTCCGACCAAGGAAACATAACATACTTAACTTTGAGAGGTTATGCAGTAAAGGGACTTGATAGCCTATATTGTATGTACAACATGAGCGTAACAACTCCTCTCAAAAGTAAATATGTATTGTTTCCCTTGGTCTTGGAATACTGCAAAGGTATGCATTCTATAATAAAAATAAAACTCCACCCGATTTATATTTTACTATAAATGATATAACTATGGGTATACAGAATCAAAACAATGCATTGGTTTTCGCTTCCGGAATAGATAATTCGGGGTTGAAGTCAGATGCCGAAGAGGGCAAGAGTATAGTAAAGGGTATGACAGATTCTGTTGTTTCAGAAGGCAACAAAATGAAAAATTCACTTACTAATGTAGGAACTTCCGCTCCTGCTGTAAAGAAAGTAAGGGACACTGTTACAGACCTAGGTGTAGGACTGAAACAAACTGCAGTTGAAGGTCAAAAGATGCAAGACATTCTAAAGAAGACAGGCTCTATTAAGGTCGTTACAACTGCTAAAGAGAAAATTGCAGAAACCAGATTATCTATTAAACAGGTAGAGTCCGATATAAAATCCTTGCAGGCCACATTTGAAAAAGCAGCTCCGGGTAAAACAAAGATGTTTGCTCTTCAAGAGCTTAATGCAGCGAAGAAAGTCCTAATAGAAACTAAGGATAATCTAGCGTTGTATGAATCTCAAATGGGGAAAACATCCACAACAGCCGGGCGTCTCACTTCACAGATTCGAGTTCTAAAAGATGAAATGTCTAAAATGGCTATGGCCGGAGGACGTGAGTCACAAGCCTACGAAGATTTACGGCAAAAAGCTTTGTTGCTGCAAAAGCAATTAAATGTTACCAACAAACAAATGAAAATACTCACTAGCCCAATGGCTAACTTTCAAGGCGTTATTTCAGGAGTTACAGGCCTTACGGGTGCTTTGTCTGCCGGAATGGGCGTAATGGGCTTATTCTCTGATGAAAATGGTGATCTGGCCAAGATACAGACTAAACTTCAATCTGTCATGGCAATCACCATAGGACTTCAACAGGTTGCTACGACGCTTAACAAGAACTCCGCCTTCCAACTTGTATTTATGACCAAGGCACATAATATGCTAACTGCCGCCAATACTCGTTTGGCGGTTGCTCTTGGCATATCCAATGTGGCTGCTAAAGCTCTCATGGCCACTCTTACGCTTGGTGCCACTGTTGTTATTACCGGGCTAATAGTCGCATGGAATAAATATAGCTCCCATCAAGAGCAGATGGCCGAAAAACAAAAAGAGATAGAAAAAGAAGTTTCAGACGCTACTAATGGTGCCTCCTCAACGATGGCCGAGCAGATGGTTACCCTATACAAGTTGATAGGCCGTTGGGACTCTCTTGGAGGTAATCTAAAAAAGCAAAAGAAGTTTATTACCGAGAATAAAGACGAATTCCATAAGTTGGGTATATCAGTTAACACCGTGACTGAAGCGGAAAACGTATTGGACCATAGAACAGAGGCTGTTGTAAATGCTATGATGAAACGAGCGCGAGCGGCCATTTATGCTAAAATGGCTATGGATGAATACGAGAAGATGGCACGTGGCGAATTGCAAGCGCAACTTATTATGGACACCGCACCAACTGAAGATGATTACAAGAAAACGCGCACATTTAAAGCAGGCTCTAGCGATGCCGGGGCGTCTGATACAACAGAAACTTACATTGATAAGTCTGACACAAAGAATGCGGAAGCCAACCGCAAGAAGCGTGCAGATAAAGTGCGCATAGGCGCACAAGTCCATCTTATCTGGGGTAATAAGGTCATAGATTCAGCCGCCAAATTAGAGAAGACAATAAATGCTGATTTGGAGAAAGCCAAAATCACCCCATTCAATGGTGATGATAGTTATAAGAAAGATGCGGACGTAGCAAAGAAAGCGGCCGAAAAGGCAAATAAGGAAAAAGTTGAAGCTGCCGAACGTATCAGCCAGATAAAGGAGAATGACCAAAAGATTAAGGAAATATATGCCCAAGGCGAACTTGATGCTCAACAGTCCAGAATCAATGCTATGGAAGATGGCTACACCAAACAACAGGCACAAATAGACCTTGACCATAAAAAGAGAATAACTGATACGGATAAAAAGGCCCAAGAACTTATCAAGATTGCACAGGAGAACGAAGAAAAGTTGTGGCTCAACAAACATCCGGATCATGAGGCGAAAGGTGAAGTATTCACCCCTACCATAAAGACTGTCGCTCAATTGCCTAAGGAGCAACAGGAGATCATTTCTACCGATAAAAGTAACGCCGATAGAGATAAGATCAAGTCTGAAAAAGATTTATTGAAGTCCTTAAAGGACCAATATCAATCCTATACAGATGAACGTCTCGCTATAGAGAAGAAGTACAATGATGATATAGAAGCCTTAAAGAAAGAGCGAGAAAAAGCACAGGCACAAGGAGACACGGCGCAGGTCGATGTAATAGACAGAAGTATAGGGAAAGCCGATACAGATAAAGGTAAATCTTTAGCATCGGTTGATTTTAAGCAACTCAAAGAGTCTCCGGACTATGTGAGAGCCTTTGAGAACTTAAAGCAATCTTCTACAGAAACGCTTAATTCCCTGCTTTCTCAATTCGAGAACGCAAAACAAGTAGCCGCTGAGACGCTAGATCCTGAACAGCTCCGCGAGTATACGAAAACGATTTCTGATATTATGGACGAGCTCGAGAATCGTAATCCGTTCGAAATGCTTGCTCAGCGTAAGTCGGAACTTGCGGAAGCCGAAAAAGCACTCGCGGAGGCTCAAAAAAACATGGATGACGTTAAAGGTGGCAAGAAGGTAGTTGCTAGTACCAGCTATAACCAAAAGACGGGTAAGATAGACAAAACTTATTTGACGGAGGAGAAAGCATTATCCAAACTTAACAAAGCGAAAGATGAAGTAATACAGAAAGATGCCAAGGTAACCAAGGCGGAGAAGAAAGTAACAGAACAAATAAGCGATCTCTCAACCTCCTTAACTGATGTAGGTTCTGCCATTGGAGGAACTGCGGGTGAAATAATCTCATTGGTTGGAAACATAGGCAGTTTCGCAATGTCTGCTATGGATGGTATCAAGACCGTTTCAAATACCACCGCACAGTCTGTCAGTACCATAGAAAAGGCATCTGTTATTCTTGCTATTATCAGTACCGCCATTCAACTTGCTACTAAGGTGGCCGAATTAATATCCGGCAAAAGCAAAGAACAAGCCGACACAGAGAAGCTGCAAGGTGTGACGGAAAAGATATCTCAGATACAGGACACAATCAACTCTCTTATTGAAAAGCGTATAGACCTTATCAATGCGGCTACGAATGCGGAGAAAGGTTACTTGGCTTCTTTGACACAAACCTCCATTGATGTTCAGAAGAGGTATTATGAACAGCAGTTTGAAAGTTTGTTAGGAAATGACTTCTTAGCAAAGAAAGGTAAGAATAACAACCTTTCATTATCCGAACTAGGTATAAGCTCCATTGAAGAACTGAAAGAATTCATGTCAAGTAATGATCTTCTTGACTATTTGAACAATGGCTTCGGCATTCGTAACCTAGATGATTGGCAAGAACTGATTGACGCATGGGATGATTTAGCAGATAAAGAAGAAGAGGTTTCCAATGCCTTGTCGGAATCTCTAACCGGTCTATCCTTCGATGATGCGAAGGATGCTTTGGATGATTTCCTTTTAAGCGCTGATACTACCGAGCAGACTATAGCTGATAACTTTGAGGACTATATGAAGACTGCGATCCTCAATATTGTGAAGACTACTTATATGACTGACGCTTTAAAAGGATGGTATGATAACTTCACCAAAGATATGAGCGATGGCGTTTTGTCTGATGATGAAGTGAAAAAGCTACGAGAAGAATACTCTACCATTTATGACACTGCGCAATCACAAATTAACGGCCTTCTTGATACTGTCGGTATAGATAATTCTTCCAGTGAGGATGGAGTAAGTGGCAAATTACAGGATGCTCTTACCGAGGGTACGGCCAGCGAAGTACTTGGAGCTATCAATATGGGCACTCTCGACATTCGTGCGATAAAAGAGTTACTGCCTTCTCATTTTGCCAATTATGCAACAACAATGAATAACGTGTCATCTATACTGGATGAAACCCGCCAGATCAATGCAAATACACTTAGAACAGCTAACAATACGGACGGGCTACGTGATAGTATATCAAATGTGAATGACAGTTTAAAAGAGATGAAAGGTGATTTGGAAGATATAAGCAAGAACACTAAAGACACATCAGGGAGGTAACAGTATGACATACAAGATAGACGGGGTTGATTTGAGCACATTCGGTGCAATACCATCAAAAGTATCCGGGGAGGTTATATCCCTTTCCGGATTATTCAGCCTACCAAAGCGGACCGATACAACGGAATATGATTGGGGCACATCGATTGAACCTTTCGTTGATGCAGATGATATAGAACTCGACGGACGAACTCTCACATTAAACGTCGCGATAAAAGGCGCATCTTTATCTGACCTACATACGAAGCTAGCAACATTTAAAGCGGCCTGTATTGCCTGCACGAAGCTATACACTGAATTTGATGAATTTGATGTGATACAGAAAGGGGCTATTTCAGTGGATGAATACTTCTATGTAAATATGGCCACTGTAGAGGTTCCATTTTGGCAGCAAGACTATACCCCGGTGGCAATGTCAATTGAAGGATCTGGGAGCGGCAGTTACAGGCTTGACACGTACGATCTGATTAAAGACTTTGGGATATATCTTTCTTCATGGAGAGATATTAATAACACTGCCGCACGCATTGATATAAGCACTACGTTGCCTTACACTAACACATCTTACCGATCCGCATTAGACCTTTCTATATCGTGTAAGATGAAAGGTTTTTCATTGTCCGACTTATATATAAAAATGTCTCAATTCAATGCGTTGTGTGTGAGTCCGGGAACACATACTTTGAAAATAGCGGGTAATGCCGATAAGACGGTATATTTTAAAGATGGAATAACAACGAAAGCTGTTGCCGAAAAGGTGCTTAGCTTCGACTTAAAATGTAGGGTTATCTCATGACGAAATTGATTGATGTATATAGGCTTGTAAGTGGTGTTGAAACGGTAGTATATCGGATTTCAAAAGAGAAAGCGACGTTCTACCAAACGATCATGGACAAGGATAAGGTGACTGTTGAGGTAGTCACCGAGGAGCCTATTTCTTTGCAAGAAGGAGATTATGTACTCGTTGATGGAATCAAGTATAAGATAAACCGTGATCCGGAGGAAAAACAATCGTCCGAGAAGAAGCATTCATATACAAGCTCTTTTGAGGCTCCTATTTATACGCTGATCGATAAGCTATTTTGTAGCAAGATCACCGGTTGTACTACATTTACTCTTACAGGTAAGTTGAGAGACTTCCTCGAGCTGCTTATATGGAATGTGAATTATGATGCAACCGATAATCCTAAAGGTGTTGATACGGGTTGGAGCATAGGTCTTTGTCCGGACACCGACTACGTGAATATCACGTTTGCAGGGGTTACGTGTCGCGATGCCCTCAATACCTTTGCATCCAAATTCGGTGTTGAATACTATGCCGAAAATAAAACCCTCAACTTTGTATCTCACATAGAGAAAGAGACTGGGCTTATATTTACGCAGGGCAAGGGTGAAGGCTTGTACGAGGTAGATAAAAAGAATGTGGATGATGGCGATCTCGTTACCCGTGTGTATGCAAAGGGAGGAACAGAGAACGTTATTCCCGGAGAAGGTGATTATGACGGTCGGCTTATTCTTCCGGAAGGATATATTGAAAACTTCTCTGATAGCAACAGAGTAGTTGAGGCCGTTGTTGAATTTGATGATATACATCCGACATTCGAGGGTGCTGTCGGGGTTATCAGTGGAGATAATAATCGCGAGTTCATTTGTGCGGCTATCGACTTTGATTTGGCCGATGTCGCCGTGTCTGATGAAGCACGTGTAAACTTTCTCACAGGTGATTTGATGGGTAAATCCTTTGAGTTCAAATGGAATAATTCCCTAAAGAAGATTACTCTTATCTATCAGGAAGATGAATTGGCGGCCATTGATGCAACGACAGGTGTTCGTCCCAACATACCCAGTGCTTCCAAACATCTTAGAGGTGGGGAGCTGTTCAATTTTACGGGTATCAAACTTAGTGGCACCTACAAAACAAATGCGATCACTAAACTACGTTCCAAGGCTACAGAATGGCTGTCTTATTATTGCCGAAAGAGAGTTAAGTTCGAACTCAATGTCGATTATCGGTATCTACGTGAAAAGAACATAACTTTGCATTGTGGCGATCTAATAACCATAAATGTTCCTCTCCATAATATTAGCAAGCTTATTCGTATAACTTCCATTGAAAGGAATTTGTACACGGGCAAACTGACTTGCGTCGTGTCTAACTATCTTGATGAGAAATGGAAAGATAAGATTGAAACGGAAGTCGCTAATATAAAATCTTCAACTACAACGGTGAATGGCGGCTATGGAGCTTCAAGCGTATCAATATTAGAGACAATTGATGAACGTGAGGCCTCTGATAGCAATGTGCTCTCTTCCTTGCGTGCATTGAAAGAGATTGCAGAGAGAGCATTGTCAAGGACGAGTGTTGATACGGCAGCCGAAGCAATTACATTCATCAAAGGTTTGGTTTCCAAAAAGGTTATTACTGCAGAAGATGGCCTTTTACTAGGAAAATACGTAACTGGAATTTCAGGAGGCAAGATAGATTCTAACGGTGATGCCGAAGTACGCAATCTCGTAGCACGTATTAAGGCCACAGTTGCGGCATTGGAAGCAAAGACAGTAACTGTATCGGATAAAGTCACTACGCTGAATTTGCTTGTTCAAAAGCTGGCAGAGACATACGATCTGAACGTATCCAATGTAGCGACCTTGTTTCAAACGATAGTGAAGGATTATGTAAGCTCCGAATCTTTTGTTCCCGGCATAACGGGCGAAGGGATGAAGCTTTATAAGTCACTTTCGGGTGATTGGAATCTTGAAGTGGATAACGTTGTTATCCGCAAAGCCATGACCATTTTTGAACTCATCATTTCAAAAGTCAGGGCGGTCAATGGCGGTTTGGTTGTCTCTCCGGCAAACGGACGTATAAAGTCTGTAACAGAAACAACAGGTTCACCAACTTACTACGTGTTAGGTATTGAAGGCGATATGACTTTTGCCGCCGATGACTTGGTACGTTGCCAAGTGTTTAGCAGTACAGGGGCAAAATACTACTGGGTACCGATTGATTCCGTGAGCGGTGAAGCAATCCTTATTCTTAAATCAAACTTTCCTGATGGAGTTGTTCCGGCCGTTGGCGATGATCTTGTTCAGATGGGTAACAAAACGAACACGGCCCGACAAGGTATATTGTATCTCACCGCATCCGAAGACGGTAAACCCCGCTTCTCCGTATTGGATGGTATTAACTCTACTGATCTTACAGGTAAATCCAGAGTGATATTAGGTTGCTTGGACGGTATTACCGATTCCGATTTCCCCTCTAATGCACAGCCTCACGGTTACGGTCTTTGGGCGGGTAATGTATTCTTGAAAGGGTTATTTATCCTTCGCAATGGCAAGTCTATTGAGGATGAACTAAACGATCAGATAACAGCAGTTCAAACAGCCTTTGAGGTTCGGGAAGGACAGATAAGCATCAAGGTTACGCAAGCAACAACGGCCGCACAAACGGCAACGAGCAAAGCGGGTGAGGCGGCCACTTCTGCCGGAACAGCAAGTACTAAAGCGGGTGAAGCGGCAGGCTCGGCAACAACAGCCGGGCAAAAAGCAACTGATGCAACCAAAGCTGCTTTCGACGCAGCAACTACTTTGCAAGCTGTAACTCAGAAGGAGACAAGCATAAACCAGACGGCCGATGCAATTGAACTTAAAGCCACTCGTGCAGAAAGTGCTGCTGGACGTGCAGAGTCCGCCGAAGCTTCAATCAATATAAAAGCTGACGGAATAGTTTTGCAGGCAAGCAATAAAGCGGCGCAAACGGCTGTGGATGGGGTGCAAATTGGTGGACGAAACTTATTTAGAAATTCAAAAGCAGTAGTTAATAATGCAGTGCCATATATCATAAGTAATGGAGCAGCATTGACTGTTGATACAACAAATACATACTTAGGAGAATCAACTTTAAAGGTTGAAGGAGCTTCTGGCTTTTATTGGACTTATAATCCAATATTAGAACCTAATATTGAATATACATTAAGCATGATGGTGAAAGGTAACAATGCATTAGCTGGTAACCTCGAGACTCCACTGCATATTCAAATACCAGTAGGCACTCATACTTATGAAAATATATATGGGGGTGATCCTAATATATCTACTAGTTGGAAAACCATAACTAAGATATTCAAAAATACATCTACAGTTAATCAATCATTGCGTGTATATCTATATAGTATAGGTAGTGTTATTGTTAATGTTGCATGGGTTAAGCTTGAGAAAGGCAACAAAGCAACCGATTGGAGCCCTGCCCCTGAAGATGTGGATGCGAACATTTCCAATGTACAAACGCAAGTCACCAATACCGTATCCCGTCTAACAATCGCCGAGACAAGTATAAGTACACTCGTATCTCAGACAACCACAATCGGTAATACGGTTAGTTCCCATTCAACGAGTATCAACCAACTGAATAATCAGATTGCATTAAAAGCCGATTCAACGACAGTTACGGGCATTAATACCAGATTAACATCTGCCGAAGCGAAGATCACTTCCGATGCTATCAATTTGACGGTTAAAAGTCAGATTACAACGGCCGTTAATGATGTGCAGGTTGGTGGAAGAAATTTATTGCTAAATAGCGCTATAGAAAGATCTGGCTCCAGGGAATATGTTTCAATAGAAATCACAGATATAGCTATTGCTAATTTGAGTAAGCAAGTTATCTTCTCTTTTGATATTTGCGCTGATGTATCGGGTAATATTAGCTTTTATAGCTTAGGGGGATACGGAATAAATATAAATAATACTTTCTCTGTAACCACAGAATGGAAAAGATTTTATTCTACTGTAGGATCATTTAGTTATCATCAAAATGACGCTAATGGAGATCGATGTATGTTGTCGTGGTATGGCATTTATGGAACAGGAGTTAAACCTCATGTTCGCAACGTTAAAGTCGAATTAGGCAACAAAACAACCGACTGGAGCCCCGCTCCCGAAGATGTTACGGCCGATGCACAAGTAAAGGCAACAGCGGCTTTAGCTACCGCAAAGGACTATGCAAATACAAACTTTACAACAAAATCTACTTATAATGCAGGAATAGAAGTTTTAAGTAATCAGATCAGCAGTAAAGTGTCTCAGACCGCTTTCGATTCATTGAGCGGGACGGTAAACACGCATGGAACGGCTATCACTCAGCTTCCCAATACGATAGATGCTAGAATCACGACGCAAACCCAAGCCGGAGGAATAATAAAGACACAGGTGGAAAGCTGGTTTACAATGTCTGGGAATACGCTGTCGTTAGGTGCCAAGTCTGTCAACATAACGGGCGCAACCGTATTTAGCTCATTAGCCACAAACGACTCTGTAGCTAATGCGGTTAATGCTTTGGAGATTGGAGGTAGAAATCTAGTACTTGGTAGTAAGGTCGAAGAAACATCTAACCTGTATGGATTCGCTGGTAGATCGGTTTATCTAATAGCTGGGCAGGCATATACTTTCTCCTTTAACGGGCACATAGATCAACAGGCATTATCTGATTCAAAAGATCTGAGAGTCTTTTTTTATATTCCAGATTGGAGTTGGCAATTTAATATGGCCGCTAACACACTAGTAGACAGTACACATTTTAGTACTTTTACCGCTCCAATCACGGGATATTATAGCATATCCTCTTATCTTTTCCCATCCGAAGGCAGTAGATTAGGGTTAGCCACTGTCAACTGGTATAAAGTTGAAAAAGGTTCTAAAGCGACTGATTGGTCGCCCGCTCCCGAAGATGTGAACACGGCCATCACCACTGCTCAAACTGCAGCCGTCACAACCTCACGGAACAATCTGGCAACAAGTCTAGGTTATGCGGACTACTCGGCAATGGAAGCGCAGGCAATTGCGGGCAATACTATCATTAACGGAGGAATGATTCGCACATCTTTGATTAATGCGGACGCTATAATAACTACGTCGCTTTTAGCCAGTAAGATAGCCGCCACGGATATAACAACGGGCCGATTGACTGTTACAGACGGAGCTAAGGTAGGACCGTTTATCGTAAGTTCAAGTATGGGTAGTTTAACTGCTACATCCGGTTCAGATTCAATGTTGTTAAGTGCGGCTCTAATTCGTTTCATTGGTAGCAATTCGGTGGTTCGTATCGGTGCTGATACATTTCCCGGCACAATGGGCGGAGCGTTGTTATGTCCGCAACAGAATGTAGTAACACGTAGTATTACCGGTTTTGGTTATGGAAATGTAGGGCATTATTTAAGTGTGGAAGGAGCTTCGTCTTATGATGATACGGATGCTCAATATACGGGCAATCATGCATTATACATTCCCAAAGGGGATATCTGTGGCTTTAGGCTTCGCATACGTACAATCTCATCATCTCAGACATTGTCTGTGTTTGATAGCATTATTATATCCGTATCAGATAGTGAAATAACTCTAACTCTCCCGGCATCTCCTGAAAAAGGTCAAATGTATTTTATAAGAAAAAATGGAGGCGGCAGAATATGGGTAAATGGCAGTTATATAATCAATGATGGAGACTGGTACCGTGAAAGGTCTACAAGCGTACAACTAAATAAGGGCTGTTTTGCAATATTCATGTATAATGGCACTTATTGGACATACAATACTTTTAATGGTTAATAGATTAAATGAGAATGAAGAAGATTGATTTTAGAAAGATTGAAGTAAAGAATATCGAGGGAAAGAAAAGTACCCTTGATTTGAGTAAAGAACTAGGCAATGCGATCTATCAAAAGACGGCCGATTTGGGAGAGTTAGAACTGGCCCGCAGTATCTATAAAGACGGTGAGATAGAAGTCGATGCGGGACAGGCGGCTATCCTTAACAGATACATCCGTGAGGGCTTTCTTGCTTTCGTGCAGGAATCGGTATGCCCGGTACTAGATGAAATTATTAATCCTAAAAAATAAAGATCATGTTTACAGAAGAATCAAGAACAACAACCGTAGCGGGTTCAGCCGAAAGCGGAGATTACAAGTACAAAGTAGATTATAATGTCGATAACGGAAATCTCATCAAAATGCATTGCAATGTATATAAGAAGACAAGTGAAGAAGTAACGACCTCTACCGGTAAGCAGACAGTGGAGAGAGAGGAATATGCAGGCCTCATGTTCCAAGAATCAGGGAACAAACAGTTCTCTTTCCCACAGGATACGGATATTACCCCGCATGTTACTGTGTTTGAAGCTGTGCTTAAAGAGATCAAAGCGGATTTGGCAAATGAGGGTGAAGCGTGAGAAAATGTGAGTTTTTTGTCTCTAATTAATTCCCTGTTGATTTTTTACTTTATATTTGTGGGATAAATTTAAAGCCTATGTTATCAAAAAAAAGTGTTTTATTAATTAGTTCTTTAGTAAGAGAGTGGAACTCTACAGAAATATCATCATTATTGACCTATGTTGATATTTCTGTAGATAATACTTTGAGTAGAGCCGCTAAATCTAATATTCTTTATTCTGCCATACTTCAGAATGAATCAAAACAGAGAGATGCAATTGACTTCCTTATAACTAGAGTAGCTGAAGGTGGTACTCCTGATTACTCTGATCCTCTCTCCCTAGGACTGTTAGTAGAATTGTCTATCGATGATAAGTTTTGTAAAAAATATCCTAGTTTGGCTAATTCAATAAAAAGAGACGGATATACTATCAGAGATGGTGTACTAACCTCTCTTCTTCCAAGTGAACTTATAGAAATGGATACTGAAAATGAATTGTTTCGGCTTTTAGATCATTACGAATTTAGCACAACTAAAGGACATTTGGAACAGGCTATTCAAAATCATTCAACAGGAAATTGGGCTGGTGCAAATTCTCAATTTCGGCCTTTTATGGAGTCGCTTTTAATGGAAATTTCGAGAAAATTATTGCCAGAAATGACCTGTAATAATTATGGAGAAGCGGTAATTCTATTGTCTGCCCCTAACCTATTAAATCCCGTTTTCCTTTCACCGGATTTAAACGAAGTTCCTTCTCCAGGTAGTAAGGGTGATAAAACGTTCGTTTCTGGATTATGGAAAAGACTTCATCCTCAGGGAAGTCACCCTGGACTCTCTGATGAGGAAGACTCAACTTTTAGATATCATACCTTGATTGTTTTTGCGAGATATTTATTGAAGCGCCTTGAGGATAGGTAAAGCTTAACTTAGATACTAAAAGGTAGTTCGTTTGGAACTACCTTTTAGTATGATATAATTACTCTAGTTTGATGCCTAGCTTGTCTAATCTAAATTGAAGAATATACCCGCAATTCATACAGTGAACGCAAAGGCAATGTATGTATGATACCTTGGAAAAATCAACTTCTTTTCCTGTAGAGGAAAAACTTATTATTTGAGTAGGTACTTCGCTTATAAAAAACTCTTCTTTAGAATTACACATAGGGCAATGTAAATCCATTTTCGATGAAAGATTTTTGTTTATAGTCTCTTTCTGTTTGTCTGATAAAATCATATTTTTTTTATTAATTAGTAATAAATCTATTTTGATGCTATAATGAAGCTATATAGCTTGGATTAGACATAGTAGTTTTAGTTTTCCTTGGTATATTTCCCATCTATCCGCTACAACTCCATTCATTGTTGTCGGAACTGTTCCGTCATTATATAGCCATACCTCTGTGATTTTACCGTTTTCATCTCGTTTTATATTTTCTCCTTCACCTAATTTGTCAAGGAGTTTTTCTGTAACTCCTTTGTACGCAAAGTAGAACTTCTTTTCATTTCCTCTGAAAGAATCTTCTTCCTTTCTAGTCATTCCTAATGGCAGATAATCCCTATTAAAAATCATCCATTTATTCTCATCGTTCTTCTTGATGCCATATGGCAAGTTTGTTCTCAAAAAATCACTCATGATATTTGGTTTTAAAGTTTATAAATATATTGTTAATAACACATCTTACAGGCTCTTCTCCCCATCTCTTTAGCATCTGCTAAGCTGATAGCTTTAATTTCTCCGCTACAGCGATTTAATCCTCTGCACTTATTGCTTGAATGATAAACGGTAGCTTTGGACCCAGTACAAATATAGACGGAAGATGACTCTTCAACTCCTGTGGTCATACTGAGTAATGGTAAGCAGAGGACCATTAGTAATAATAGTTTTTTCATAGAGATTTTATTTATAAGATTGTATCAGCAAAAATATACATTGTTTTGATATGTTGTCCTTTTTTGATTCCATTTTTTTAGATGTTTTTTTCAGATAACTCATAACATGTCTTTTAATCGCACGTCTTGCAACCACTTTCCATCTTCTTAACTCCTCTCTTCTTCCCCGATATAGGTAAGTTTGCCTATCAAATTATATTTTAAACAAAAAGTGGATGAAGATACTAAGGCAATTTGTTGTAAGGCGTTGTATCAGTTGTTTTTGCTAAAATGACAACTCTTTGTATTAAAACGACAACAGGCAACAATTCCCTAGCTTCTAAATTTGCCTACATAATTAATTAGTATTTAAAATGGAAGAGAGTAATGTAATTAAAGGCACATCGGTTGTTATCTTTGGAGGTGAGATGTTAAGCCTGTTTTGGGATTTGAGATGGATGATAATGTTGGCGGTTATCTTGGTGGCCGTTGACTTTAGATTCGGAGTTAAAGCGGCACAGGCAAGGGGAGAAAAGATTCGTAACAGTAAAGCCGGACGGAGAACAGCAAACAAGCTGATCGACTATATCTGTTACCTTGTTCTTGGTGGGTTGATCGGTAAAGCCATCGGTGAACCTTTGGGAATTAACCCTACGCTTGTAGCGGCTGTTTGCATGGGCGTTGCTTGCTTGTTTGAAGTGGATAGCATTCTTCAAAACATCTGTGAGTATAAAGGCGTGAAGTATTCCTTTAGTCTTTGGAAAGTTATTATTGCCTTGGTGAAGTCTAAGCGGAAAGATATCGGTGATGCTATTGAAGAAGGAGTAGGAAAGGAGGAAACGAAATGATTAAGCTGTTATTAAAACGAATAGCCCGGAAGTCTGGCTATACTATCGGAAAGTTGTTTGTTGATGGTGAGTATTTTTGTGATACATTGGAAGATACCGACCGATTGGATGAAGGGATGAGCCTAGATGAAATTAAGAAGCTGAAACAACCGGGACAAACAGCTATCCCTGAAGGTTCGTACAAAGTAATTGTGAACGTGTCTCCTAAATTCAAGCGGTTGTTGCCCCGTTTACAGAATGTGCCGGGATTTGAAGGTGTATTGATTCATCGTGGTAACACGGCCAAAGATACTGCTGGCTGCATTCTCGTTGGTGAGAACAAGAGAGTCGGGATGGTGCTGAATTCTACCTATTACGAAGAAAGGCTTGTTGAGCTGCTCAAGCATGATGATAACATTTCAATTGAGATCGTATGAGAAGCTCTATAAAAAGACAGTACGTTAGTGTGATGTTTGGCATCATACTAACGCTTGCTGCTCTGTGTTCCTGCAGAACAGCCAAGCAAGCATCAACCAATTCAGAGACTAAGTACGATTCTATTGTGGTTGAGAAGCTGGTTCCTTATGCTTTGCCCGAAGATAGTGCTAAGATCAGGGCATTGCTTGAGTGTGATAAGAACGATAAAGTTGTGCTCAAATGGTTTGATGAAGAGCACTCTAAGCGTATGAGATTACAATTCTCGTTAGATAGTCTGGGCAATCTACTGACTACTGCTAAGACTGAGCCTGATACAGTGTATTTGCCACAAACGACTGTCAATGTTGGTAAGAGGAGTATTTCGCAGTCTGTTGTTACTGTGCCTGTGGAAAAGAAGCTGAGTTGGTGGCAGACTACACTGATTTGGACGGGTGGTATAGCTTGGGTAATTGCTATTATTGTTTTGGTGTATTGGATGAATAAGAAAACAGGTTGCTTAAGTTCGTTGTGGAAATTGATAAAAAAAGTTATATGATAGCAATAATCTTCATTTTAGGATCAATATTCGGACTACTAATGGTACCTAAGTTATCAGGGGCTATTAGTTTTGCAATTAGGGCACAGATTAAGATCTACGAACGTCAATGCCGGATATTTATGATTCTAAGAAAAAAATATAACAATAGAAGTGCTATTAATTATTTTAATAAAAGCAATAAAAAGAAGTGAGATATTGTTTTTGTTGTTAGTAATCTATACTTTTGAGGAATCTAAAATTATTTAGTATGAAAACACTTAAATCTTCTTTTTTCTACAACATCATGATTTTATTCATGGTGTCGACACTTTGCTCTTGTGCATCAATTTCTCATTTTGATCAGTATGTTTATGCTCAAACAACCTCAATTAAAGTTGATGCTTTGAACACGATGACTCTTGCCACAAGTGATTACACATCTTATGCTCAGAAAGTACAAGATTTAGAAACTAATCTGCAGAAGCTTTATGAGTATGAAAAGAATCGCCCAAAGAATGAACTTTCGATAAAGCTGTGGAATAGATTATTAAATAAAGAAGGTCATCTATTTGGCGGATTTATTGAAAGATGGAAGAAGAATGGTAAACTAAATACTGCCTTTATTTCTGAATCCAAGGAACAAGTAAGTGAAGCTTTCGATCAGATCTCAGGTCTAGAAAGTAACAAGATAAAAGCATCTGATATAACGAATTAATCTTAAATATAATGTTATGGGAACAATTGATTTTAACTCTCTTTTGACAGAATTATTAAGTCAAGCAAAAGAGATTGCTGTATCTACTTTTAAAGATTATAAAAAACAAGCAGCAGATGACGCAGAGGGTTTAATCTCAGGAATAAAGCCTAAACTTGAAAAATGGACTTTACAGTTAGCTAAAGGAGATCTTTCTAAAGATGATTTAGAATTCTTAATATTGGGAGAGAAAGAACTTGTTGAGATGAAGGCCTTGAAACAGCTCGGTATTGGCTTGATTAAGCTTGATGAGTTGAAGAATAAGATATTGAAATCTACACTAGATTCGATAGTTAATAAAATATGATATTTTAGGTTTGCTTGCCTTAAATAGGATAAATTATATATTTAAGCCCTGCCAGTTAGTGGGGTTATTATTATATTGAGTATATCAAGAGGTCCATATCTTAAATCGGGATTTTTGGTGTTTTCTATTTTTGAGAATGATGGCTTTATTTGTATGTAAAAGGTAACAAATGATTAGATGTTTTTGTATATCCATTTTTTATAAGTATTTTCGCCACACTTTTAAATAAATGTTTTTTATGGAAAAGAAAAATACTGAAAGTTTACTATCCTATAAATTTTTTCGAGGCAGTTGTGCTTGGATCATATTGATATTGGGCGTTATTGGATATATATATGCTTATAGTCTATTATCTGAAGGCCTTATTAAAGAAGTTCTTATTAAAGTTTCAGACGTATTAGTAATTGGGGTTATCGTTGGCTATTTGTCAAATGCAGCCCAATTTCTTGGTATTTTTAAAAAGGACTTGCAAGAAATTATATATTCAGAAAGATTTCTTAATAAACAGAATGACATCGTGAAAATTTGGGAGGCTGTAACTAAAGCAATGTTTAAGTCTAAGTTTCCTGTTATGAGCAAAGACTTATTTCCATTAATAAAAAAAATATATTTACCTGATGACGAAGTTAGTTACTACGATAATTATAGAGTTATAACAGACATAGAATGGGTTAATGATGAAAAGCGCTTTGTTATTGTTAAGGATACTATAAGTTTTGATTTAATTGCGGAGAATACAAGCGCTTTCTCTATCCCTTTCCGCACTTGGATAAATATAGAAGGTTTGTCAAAGGATGAATATTATTCAAATGTAATATGTAAGGTTGATGACCAAAAGATCAGCCTTGATATATCTGAAAAAACAAAAGATGATAATACTTATATTCAAGAATGCAAGATAACTTTAAAAGGGAAGAATAAATATGAAATTACTCAGCAAAGAGAAAAAAAATATTGTTTCGAACATGATTATGATTTATCTTTTAGAGCGAAATATATAGTGCGGAATTTGAGTGTAACTTTGAACCATCCTATAGATTTAAGTGTTTCATTTATATGCAGAGGTACCCCAGACGATTTTAAACTAGTTAAAAAAAGTAAAGGAAGTGTGGAATATTCTTATAAAGGTTTGATATTACCGAGACAAGGTTATATCTTTGCGCTACATAAATGATAATATAAAAAAATAAGATTATGGATAAAATACTTTATGGAGATACAGAGGGATGATTTCTGGTATATTATATGCCATAGTGTATAACAAAAAAATAAAAAAAAGAGAGAATGTCTAGAAAAGATATTCTCTCTTTTTTTAAGGTGTCTATATGGGTAAGAAGAGAGCTATACCCTCTTTCTTTAGAAGTAGGAAATATTGAGGGTTGTTGCGGCTTACTACCGCCATTGTTGTTTTGTGACACATGTTTGTAATTTAGAGACAAAAAAATACCAATATAAACATCTTTGAGAATCAGGAAAATTATCTTTTAAAAAGATGTCTATGGAGGAATATTCAATGACTCAGACTCTTTAATCGGTATGTCTTCATCATGTTTATCCTTGTTTTTTCGCTTAATTCAATAATATCCATTCCAAGAGATTGCTGAAAGACATAATCAATCTGTAAATAATGATAAGCATAACACTTGCTTGAAATTTATTCCTTCTTAAAATAAAATTAGACTTTAAGAGGAATGTCAATTATGGGCTGAAGCTGTTCTAATAGTGTTGCGTATTTTCTTACAATTTGATCATACAGATCTTTTACTTTAGGAGCTTCAACGGTTATTACTAAAGCATACTGTAGTTCCTGCCCTTTTGAATCATCATGTCCTTCAGATCGTGCATTATAATGAATGTCAAAGACTGGGTTATAAAGACTGGTCCCAAGAAAGGTTTTTTCTGCATGAATACAATTTTCCCATTTCCATGAGTCATGTCTTAATTCACCTTCAGTCTGAAAAATCTTCTTGGATTCTCCAAAAAACGGTTTAGTTGACGCGTGGAGTGGTTCTGCTTCTCCTGCTTGTGTCTTTTTTTTCTTATTTCTATGTGGGCGAAAAGTTACTTCTAGTCCACTTTTGGTATAATTGTCAGGATGGTGAGGATCAATGTTTGTTACATAGCATAATGTAGCCTTTATTGTAACTTTTCCTGTTAAAGTATCATTAGGGAGAGGAATAGGCGCTCGTAAAAACTTAGATGCAGAAATACGGCCTTGAAATACAACACGCATGATATGATCATCACAAATTACAATATCGTCAAGGGTTCTAGAAACTCTTCCCCATCCAATTTCAAAATTAGGTATGCTTTCATTTTCCGCACAATGTACTAATAATGCTCTAATTGCTAGAGGATTCAAAGACGAACCAAAGTGAGCTCTAATTCCTGCCCCTAAACGCAATACACTTGGAGCTGAAAAACTTGTTCCTCCTGTTGCCAATAAATGATTACCATTTTGATAATCAAGAGTCAAGAAGGGGCGTCCACAAGAACCTCCAAAATCTACTAAGTCAGGTTTAATTAGTCCCGGACTGCGTCCTGGTCCTATAGAACTATAACTTGCTCTTTGCCAATCAGAATCAGGAACATCACATGCACCTACACCTAAAGCATTTACACAATCAGAGGGGACTTGTACTCTATTTGCATTAATAGCTGGATCTGCTTCTCCATCATTTCCTACAGCAATTGTTGCTAATGTCAATCCTTTTGATAAATATTCATCCAGTACAGCAGTCCATGCATGAACGTCGTCATCGTCAACAGGCAAACAGGGCCCTAAACTGAGATTGAGAAAATCATATTTATTTGTAGCTAATACGTTGCTTATTCGATCTAAAACCTCATACAGCTCAAAAGGATTTTGTCCAGGTGAATTATCTAGAACGCGATAATGATCAACATACGAGTAAGGTTGAGGTAAAGTTTTTTTAGGGTCTATATGCCCGAAAAGAAATGCAGAAGTAACAGAAACGCCATGTTCTAATAATTCGGGATCTGATGCTTCAATTCCTTCTATCTCATATAGTGTAGCCCATTTACATATGGGATGATTGCGGGGAATTCCTCCATCAAAAATTGCGACTTTTATACTTGGGTCAATTGGTGCGACATCTGGTAAATTAACAAAAAAAGCACTTTCTCCAGAACGTATAGTAGGGCGCAATAATCTAAGGGAGGGCATGGCTCTCAAGACTCTAACAAGGCTAAAGCTCGCAATATATTCAGCTAAATCAGCAGATGCTTCTAATTCGAGGAAACATAATCCTCCTCCATAAAAACGCTTCTGAAAAGAAGCTGTTATTCCTTTTCTTTGAAGATATAATTTGAATAAATTCAAATAACCCGCTTCCGCTACTTCCTCATTTAAATGCAGTACAACTTCATAGACAATAGTCTGTGAACCATCCTTAATATTCTTTATTTTTGTGCTAGGCGCAGGAAAATTCAACTCCTCTATTTCGACAATTTGTTCTGCACCCGGAGCGGATCCATCCCAATTTGATAATTCATTAGACCATTTTCTGAACGATAAACGCTTCCCTATTATAAACAACTCTGTCGTTGCAGCTTGAACAGGTTCTCTATTTTTGCTTTTCTTTTCAGGTATGACAGATCGAGAACGACTCCCTACTACATTTAAACCCACAGAACGTAAAAGTTCACTAGGGTAATAAGACTTTGCTAAATATTCCGGATTTAGAGTCATTGTTGCAACTACATAATCATTTGGGCAAGTATCATCAGGCATGCGTTTAATATCTTCGACTACTCTACTCAACATTGGTTGAAGCCTCTCTTTAGCTTCAGAAAAAGTATATGGTGGAACCTTATTGGCTCCTCCAGATTTAATACGAACATCCTCTGTAAGACGCTCTCCCTTACCTAACAAAAAGTTTTTTTTAGCCATATAGTATTATTTAAAGTTTATTGGTTTTTTTACGTATAGTGTTTCTTGCAATACCTGTTAACTCTTGAGCTTGTCGCTGAGAAATGATTTTTTCATTGACTAAAATACAAGCAAGTTTAATTCTTTCTTCATGACTCAAGTTATCACTCACAATTAATAGATCTTTTATTTTATTTTCCAACGGAACATCATTAATGGCGGCTGACTTTCTAGCTAAAATTATGAGCCTTTCAATATCACTATATGATTTCCCCAAAAAAGATTTGGATAAAATTTTACACCATATTTGAGGGCTTTTGACTTCTTCTTTTAAAAGAGCATAAATAAATTCTTCTATTTGAGGTTCTGTAGGGTTTTGAAATTCTAAAACAATTTCAAACCTTCTCCATATAGCAGGATCTAACAAATTTGGATGATTAGTGGCTGCTATTAATAATCCAGATGCTGGCCAGTCATCAATTTCTTGTAGCAAGACAGTTACAAGACGCTTTAACTCACCAATTTCACTGCTATCATCGCGTCTTTTTGCTATTGCATCTAACTCATCAAGAAGAAGTACACACTCTGTGTTTTTTGCATAATCAAGCACATACCTTATATTATTACCTGTTCGACCTAAAAAACTACTCATAACAGCAGCTAAGTCTAGAACAAGAAGAGGTTTTTCCATTTTTTCGGCTACCCACTTTGCAGCCATTGTTTTACCTACTCCCGGAGGTCCTGTAAATAACATGGATTTTGTAGGCAACAAACCATGCTTTAATAATGATGCTGTATTCTTTCGCTCAGATAAAGCTTGTTTTAAAGGTTCTAAAACTTTAGAGGCTAATATTGGTTCATGTTCTAATTGGCTTTTTTCTATTCTTAAAAGTTGTAAGCGAGAATCAAGATCGACAGGTAAAGGAGATTCTGATTGCTTGCGAAGAGGAATTGCTTTGCTCGGAGATTCCTGGAGTAAAGCTATTAACGCATCAGTAAGCTCTGGGTAGGAATTTCTAAACTTCTTAGACGTACGATGCAAAAGCAATTGAATATCCTGTTGTCTGCCAGTTAATGCTATACGAGCTAGTTGCAAAAAATCAGGAGATAATTCATTTATTTTTGAGTTCATAAAATCGTTTTAATTTATAATGGTATATTTTAAACATAAATTCAACTATATTATTCCGCAAATATATAAAATATCTATTTATAAACGATATAATGGTGGGATACTTTTTATGGAAAAAAAAAGTTCTATTCCATTTGCTCATTTTAACTCTTTGAAATTAAGGAAGATATATTTATTTAATAATAGGTATTCGCTAAATCTCTGTATTTCAAAATCATTGTAGCACACAAAATTCTACGGGTATTCTTCAAGAATTTGTCCTATTCTTCAATGATACTTTCAAAAACTCCTAAAACATTCAGAGACTGTTAGGAGACCATTAAAGAGTGGCTAGTTGTGTAAATAGAACAGTGTCACGTCTTCTTTTCAATAATTGATCGATCAATCAAGGATCGGCTGCACCAAGAGGGAAGCATCATGATTCACGAGGTAGGGCTACAAATGCTTGTGTCTTATCACAAGTCTGAAATAGTGTTAGATTGAGGAACATTTTTCTGACTTCTGAATTTTGTCCCATCTCATCCCCTTATGCCTATAAAGAATCTTTCTTATTATACAATATTCCACCAAAATTATATATTGAAATCTACAATATTCTGCCGAAATTATATAATCACAGCAGATACTCCTTCAATGTATTTATCCCCTCCATAGCAGACCTAACAACAACATACTTACTCCGGCAAGATTCTGCTTGCCGTTGAAATTCTTTCTGCTCATCTGATTGTCGCCCAGTAGAGGTTTTAAACTCTAAGCACAAAGAAGCATATCCTTTCTTAGATAGCAAGAGAATAACATCAGCTACTCCGGCTTTAACTCCTTGCCGTTTCATATTGGCCGCTTCTATTTTATGCCGGCTGCCACCATTGGGAACAGCGAAAAGAAGTTTTTCCGGAAGTTTGGGAAATAATATCTTCACTTGCCGGAAGAACTCTGCCTGCATATCCGCTTCTTCGTGCTTGATCACTCTTTTCTTTCGTGGTGACGCCTTTGTCTCTGCGTAACAATTATAACACATGTAACCATCATCTGTTTGTATGACGGAAACAGTTTCTCGGCCACATGTGATACATTTTTCTCTGTTCATCTTAAATGATTTCAATGCTTACTACATTATTCTTTCGGGTATTGATAGCAACTTCATATTCGTTACCCTCTTTTCCTTTCTTGTATAAATAGGCCCATTCATCTTCAGTTTCTACACAGCCGTTTTTCTCGATGAGGATGCCCATTGAGTTGTTTAAAACAACCCTAACTCTTTTACCTTCAAATTTTTTAAATACGTTTCCCATGATTATAGTTCGTAATATGTAAAATAGATGTTTTTGCACGGGAATTTGCTTTGTAAATCGGCCCGTAATAACTTTAGATTATCCGTCTCATAAATGGGATTATCCTTGTTTCGTTCAACCATTTGCATTCCAGATTCTGTGTAATATTCAACCTTTACAATAATGTATTTCATGATAGTAAATAGTTTAAAAATTGGATTGTAATAAAGAAAATTATAGTCCCTATGAATGCTTTTATCACGTTTTTCATGAGCAGTACAATAAAAGATTTGCTACGTAATAAATCAGGTATGACACTATTGCGATAAATGCTCCACATGCCATATAAGCAATAACTTCAAGAGAGAGATGATTGATTAACATTCTCACTGATCGGCTATAAATCGTCATTATCTTCTTCATCATCGTTACTATTAAAGATGTTTGCAATCATATCTACAATATTCTCTTCTATCGCTTCAGTGGAACCAGTCACGGCATTGGCAATATTCTTTTTCGTTTGTATAATGCGGTATATCTTCCCGTCTATGGTACTCTTCCCAAGAAAGTAGTAAATGGTAACAGCATTCTTTTGCCCGATGCGGTGTGCCCTGTCCTCGCATTGACAACAGTCCGCATACGTCCATGGAAATTCCACAAACGCCACATTGGAAGAAGCTGTAAGAGTAAGACCAACTCCTGCAGCTTTGATACTACAGATAATAATGTCCACTTTGGGATTATTCTGGAATGCATCTACAGCTGCTTGCTTTTCGTCCGAAGAATCTCGGCCGGTTACCGAAACGGCTGTGGGAAAATGCATCTTTAGTTGATCCACAACTTCATGGAGAGAGCAGAATAAAATGATCTTCTGTCCATTCTCCCTGAAATCTTTCACGAATTCAATCACCTCCTTTACTTTACCTCTCGCAGCGACTTGACGGAGAATATTAATGCGTACCATCACTTCACCTTTCATTGCACGAGCTATCTTTTCATCATCGGCATCTTTATACTTCTGCAGATAGCTTATAAGATCGTTTTCAGCATCCTTATATTCTTTCCTATTGGTGATTTCACAAGTCAGTACTTGGCGCACCTTATCCGGAAGATCTTTAAGCACAAGCGATTTCTCGCGCCTGAACATGCAATTTGTCCAGAGCTTGAAGTTTAGCTCTTTTAGATTGCTTGCTTCATTTGGTCCGGCACAGTACCGGTCAACGAAACTTTTGTATCCTCCGAAGTCATCCATACGCTCGAGTATGGAGAGCTGTGGCACTAAATCTTTTGGTTTGTTTACGACAGGCGTTCCGGTCAGTTCTATAATGTATTCTTTTCCTTTGCAGATACCTTTAGAGAACTTTGCTTGCTGTGTGCTGGATGATTTGCAGCGGTGAGATTCATCAATAATAACAGACTTGAATAGATTAATTGTCTGCCTGAACTCTACATCACGAAGTGTCCATCCTTCGGCCTTTTTGATTCGCTGAACGAAGTACTTCTTTAGCGATTCGTAGTTGACTATGAATACCTGATACATACCTGTTTGCCAGAAGAACGGCCACGTATCGCGAACATTATCAGATAACACCATTGCCTTCTTATCGGTAAACTTGTGCCATTCTCTTTCCCAATTGATTTTCAAAGATGAAGGGCAAATAACTAAGCAAGGAAAGGCGTTAGCTAGATTGATCGTTGCGATTGATTGCAACGTTTTTCCCAAGCCCGGTTCATCCGTATTCATGAATCGTTTCAATTCTAAGCCTCGCTGTATACCTTCCAATTGATAGGGGTAGGGGGCTATTTTTAACCCGTGAGGGCGATCCAATGCTTTAAGTTCTGGCAGTTCATAGGCAACATCCTCTTCTTGGCGAGCTGCCACATGTTGATCTCCTGTACCCCAAGTTACTGGCTCAAACTGCCGAATCTGATACGCTAGCCGCTCGAGCTCAATCCTTTTGGAGACTGGTACCGTCCATATCTTGCGAACGGAATCATATTTCCGTCCTTCTATCTGCTTTATCTTGCCTACAATCATTGGCCTATACCTGAATTGCAGTTCGAATACGTTTGATTTTAGAATTATATTCATTGCTTCTTCTTTATTAAAGGGTGCCCCGCTACAGGGCACTCTCTTTCTTTGTTATGCAGTCTTGTCGAAAATATGCACTTCCTCAATAACTCGGGCTTTCTTGTTTCTGCTTTTCTTTGGTTTATTCTCGGCTGCCCCATCAACAGAAGCTTCTATAGGCGCATCACTCTCAAAGTCAAGCGTTTCTTGCTTAATACCATATTTCTCTCCAAACAAGTATTCCGATACTTCGTAATCGCAACACTGGATAGCTAATTCAAGCTCACTTCCATATTTATAGCCATCCAAACCATCATTCGAGAACTTTGTAAATGGCGCAATTAGGTTGAGTACTTGGCCTGATTTTAGTATTTTCTGTCCGATGATGGTAACTCCGGCAGATTCTTCGCTTCCTCCATTGCTGTAACCGGTCACGACGTACTTGCTAATTTCCGTTTGGATATCTTCCGTCGGTTCAAGGTCAATATTCGCTAGACTAAATAATTTAGCTTCCGGTTGTTCGGTGATCGTAACAAGAAAAGGAACTAGTGCGCTGAATGCCTTTTTTAGATCGGAGTGTATGATCTGATCGCATTTCTTGCTAACCTCGTTCGTGTAGTTCGCTTCTGTGTATTTCTCTTTGTAGGTAGCCTCGCAGCGTTCCGCTTTTATAGAAGCTTTTTCGATTACATTCTTTGCTTTTTCCATACTTTATATGATTAAATTCTATCAAAATTGATATTGTGGAGAAGCCCGGATTCGAACCGGGAACACCCTTGCAAACCAAGACCGCTTCGACACGGCTTACACGCTTTACCAATAAGCTTCTTCCCCAGTACTTTAGAAGTTTTCCTCTTTTGCCTTGGCTACAGAGTAAGCGCCAAGACAAATGATTATGACGCATCCAGCAGCGGCTAGTCCGCTATGCATCGGATCGCTATTTCCTGCTCCAATCATCATAATTGCTACGACGAAGAGAAAGAGACATCTGATTGATTCGTTCTTATTCATTAAAATTCCTCCTTGTATTATTATTGCCGAACCCGGCCATTTTCATTTCTTCTTTTGCTTTACTTATGATCGTTACACACCATGAAAGCTGATGCGTTGCAGTACGGTTATTGCGTTCACACCAATTGACCAGATAGCGTTCTTCTTTGCAAAGTGAACCGACAAGAGCATTGACTGCCGTCGCTGTTGCCTTAGCTTCTTTTGCCGTATCTCGGAGCGTATTAAGCACCTCCGATTTCATTGCTTCGTCTAACCAATACTTGGCGTCTGCCAATAGTTTGCCGGTACGGGCAACATATACGGCTAGGTCATTACCTCTTTGTACTGCCTCTTCAGCACTTTCACTCATTGTAATATTCAGGAACTTGTCCATTTCGGTAAGCTCTGCTGTAATCCTGTCTTTCGGTGTGATAATCATATCTTTTATTTTAAAAATTAAGCAAACAACATCCAGTACTTGAATGCGAGTTCGTCGTACTTCTCTTTACCTTTCAAATATATTTTGTCGCCTCTGTTTATGAAGATTTTAAAAACTTTGAGGTTCTTCTTTGAGATGGCGTAGATGAAATCCTTGTCGCTTCCCGCTATATCCATGTACCATGAGCGTGAACGGTCATAATCGAAATGATAAAAAGCTTCCATGAATTGCGAGACTGTTTCGGCAAACGTAGATTTGAGGTCGCCGCCGAAATTGAAAGTAGGTAGCCACCAATCCCATTTACAGCGTGTGTCAAGAGTATACGTGAAGTTGCCGTACTCGAACTTTTGATTTTTGTTGACCATAAATTTCTGAGTGTCTGATAATTCAAGAACTTTTGCCAAGAACTGATCTTTGCGAGCTTCCATGCGAAGTGATTTCTTCATAGCGTCGGCCAGATCAAAATCATCCTGAGTATACCGAACATTATCAACGGTTCTTTTGAAGTAGTCGACACGATCCGCTTCTGTAATCATCGCATCTATGAGAGTTCCGAACTTGAATGCCGCTTCCTTGTCTCCGTACTGAGTAGTTGGATATAGGTAGTTTTTCAATTCAGTGAGGTCAGAATTACTAACCTCACTTCTGTCATAGTATGTATCAGGATTATTGCTAGCCATTTCTATTTAGCTTTGACGTCCTCGACGTATTGTACATAGCTTGATTTGATGTGCTCATCATCCTTATTCGCTTTCTTTTCACAGAAAGTTATCATCTTCTTGTGAATCTTTTCAAGCTCGTCAATAGGCAGTGATTGTCCTTCATTCACCCACCACATCTGATAGATTTCAAGAATTCCTGCAGGATGTAATATTTGAATCTTTTCCGTTACCTTAGCTTTAACCGGAGTTGGTGCGACAGTAGCGGCCGATACTTCAAAGAGATTGTTCATCTGACTAACTTGTGCGGCGGCAGTGGCAGAAGCTTTTTGCTTAGCCTGTTCCTGTGATGCTTCGAGCTCGCGCTGCTTACGCTCTCTATCTTCACGTTCTCTACGCTCCTGTTCCTTTTTCGCAGCTTCTTGTTCGTTGACTTTGCGAAGCGCTTCAATCTCCATGATCTCTTTTTGTCGTGAAGGCAAACGATCAATAAAAGACTGTCTTAAATCCTCCATATCAAACTTGTATTGCTGAGCTAAAGATTCATATTTGCCTGTTGATAACTCAGTTTGGATACTGGCCTTTGTAACCGGATCAATATAGTACGTGGAAATTGTGTCTCTGAACATCTTGTAATGCTCGGCCGGATATATAAGGGACCATTCCCTAATCATCTTGGCTTTCTCTGCAAAATTGGAATAATTGAGGCTTTCCCAGATTTGGGATAGTACACCCGATTTACTATTAAAGTAGTCATTGAAATGCTTGCTAATAGCCATTTCAAGCGAAGCCTTATATGTCACCTTTTCATTTTCAATATTCTGACGACGAAGAGCTTCAGCTTGACGTTTTTTCTCTGCCTCCAACTTTTGCTTGGCGTATTGATTCCGCATCGTTATCAGCTTACCGGGAATAGATGTTGCATCCTTAGGATCAATAGTATTTTCAAGAGTAGTGAAAGTCTTGCGTACATGATCGAATAACTGCGTAATAGGTTTACGACGCTCTTCCATATTCTTCTGAGTTTTCTTGATGCGTTCTATGTAGATCGCCACGCTAGCATCCAACTCATCATTTAAACCTCCGGCCGCTTCTATTGTATCAAGTAAAGCTTGACCGGCATTAGTGCTACCTTCTACAGATTGTTGATTACGTTGAAGCGTAGCAGGCGCATTCTGCATGATAGAAGTAAATTCTTCAACTTTAATAAGTGCTGTTTCTGACATAATATATTTGATTTTAAATTATTGTTACCATCCTTCGTTTTCATCTGCCTGAGTAACTGTTGCGGAAACTGCTGCAGGTTCCGGCTCCGGCTCTGTAGGGCCAAACGGTGCAACTACGACCGGTTCTTGATTTACTTCCTCGGCAATACCGTAATCTATCACTGTGGGTTCTTCCTCTATTGTCTCCATCAAGGTGTATTGTCCCGTGCGTACCTTTGGATAGGCATCAAAGGCGTGCTTTATCATCTTATTTTCAAGGAAGCCCGGATCAATACCTCCGTAATTAGAGGAATAGAGGTCATTTGCTTTTCCTTCTACTCTGTGACCATCTTTCCAATAGGAGTTATTCCTAGCGGAGAAGCTGGCCAGACGTTGTATGTCGCCCTCTAGCAGCCATTGGTAGTCTTCTGATCCATCCATGCGGACAATACGAATAAAGGCTCCTATGACCTTTGTTGATTTACGGGGTATAGCTGCCGAGTAAGTGATCTTCTTTACGCCATTTTCAAGGCCGATAGAAAATATGTCACCTTCGTATATGACTATGGGGTTGTCGGCATAACGAATCTGGCCACATCGCATACGCATTGTGAGCTCTCCGTAACCTGTTACCGATACGTTGGCTCTCTTTTCATATATGTCACGGTTATTTCCATCCTTGTGCCCTGTCTTAATATTGCGAGGAATCAGGTAACAGTGCGGATGGCTTGTATTATCAAGGGATAAACCATTGACTGCAATGTCGAGGAAGCAGCCATACAACGACATCTTGCTACATTCGGCTACTGACGGGTTTTCTCGGAGTATTTTTTGAAAGTTGAATACTTCTTTGTGGTAAATCTGTTCGCCCAACTGCGAGCCCCAGATGGCATTGTACATTTGAATAAACTTTTGTTCTACTTTTCCATATTCGACAATCTTCGTTGCCGGAATATTACTGAATTCTTCAGCTTTGATTTGAATTGCGTTCATAAATATTTGATTTTAAAATGAATTAATCTCCTGAGTACATTCCGAGAGCATACTCTCGCATTACACATTCATCTTCCAGAGTTGGGACATAAGGTTCTTTTCTGGCAGAGGGTAAACATGCTTTTTTCATGTTCTCAAAAATTGCTTTTTGCCGAGCCTCTAATCTTCGTATTTCATCTTTCTTGTTAGCTTCTTCTATGCTTCTTTGAAGAGCTTCAAGTGCCGGTGATGATTTAGGTATATAGCCCATAGATTCTATGCTTGAATAAGCTGTTGTATGATATTGTCTGGCACCTTATTATGAATGTCGAGCATTGAAGCTGCAGTTTCTACTTCGGAGCGCTTGACGTAATATCGTCCTCTTTCCTTATTTTTTGCCGGATAGAATTTAATCCAAGCTTTGTCGCGCCATTCTTTAATGAGGCGTTTGCCATACATTTTTTCCGCTTGTGATATTGTTATCACTTCCGGTAATAGTCCAAGAGATTTCAATGTTTGGATCGTTCCAATCTTGATACTCTCTGCAATAATCTTTTCTAAATAATTTTTCTCCATATCTTTGAATTTGTTTTTAGGCTGTTTCTTTCGTGAGCTTTATTAGGGACTTGAGCTATTGTTAATACTACTTGATACGCATGTACATCGCTATGCCATGCTGCCTGTTATTTTTTGATTTTAGAATTCATATTCAGAGACTTCCTCGATTCTGTATCTCCTTATCCGTACTCTTTTCGCATACTGAGAGTTTTGATCGATCGTAATTTGAAGAGAGATGAGAGCCAGAAAAGAGAGAGCGATTATTGATTTCTGTAATTGTTTGAAATCAATATTTAGAGCAAAAGCTCTATTTAGCCACCAAGATCCAAGTTCATTGAGTTTGCTTGTTCCTGTCTTTTTGTATGCATTATCGAGTTGGACATTAATCGTTCCGTATGCAGTGCCTAAACGATCAGCCATTTCTTTTTTTGCAAGACCGCATGCTGCTAAACCTGCGATCTGATTTTCACGCTTAGTGAGCAAATTCGCTTTCAATTCCATTAGATTTGTTTAAAGCATTTGCGGTCTCCTGAATATCTTGCAATGATTCAAGATTTTCCTTGGCAAGCCTGTTAGCCTCGATCATAATTTTATTCTTAAAAGATGACCTTTTAGAAGCCGCCCGATCATTCATTACATTATTAACTGTAGCTATACTGCAGCCTACTGCTTTGGAAATAATCCTTTCATAACCGACTGGCAGATTTTTTTTAATCGTTCTTACTGCGTCATTCATTTTTCTATTTTTTTAGAGTAAATATTCTATTTTGTTTATTTTATCTTCATTTTATTTTGTAGTTACGTACGTTTTCCGTTAACTTTATAGTGCAAATGTAAACCATAGTTTCATTATTAGCAAATTTAATTGCCATAAAATGAAAATAAAATTTCAATTAAAGAAAATAAACCTTCAAAATGGATGTAATTAAGTTAAAGAAATTAGTGGAGATGAGCGGATTGAGTAAGCAAGTAATAGCGGAAAAATGCGAGATTTCAAGGCCTACTTTAGATAACGTTCTTAATGGGTCAGACGCTAAAATAAGTACAATAGAAAGTTTAGCCTCTTTTTTCAATGTACCTGTAGGCCATCTTTTTGGCACATCAAACGTAAATCAAACTTTCAATGGGGAATCAAACGTAGTAGTTGGAAGAGATAATAATGGCAATATAGCCATTGCTAAGTGCCAAGATGAATTGGAAGATGCAAAAATAGAATTAGCGCACGCAAAACAACTTATTAAGGAGAAAGACAAACAGCTTGAAGAAAAAGAACGGTTGATAAGCGTATTGATGAAGAAATAGAAAGTAATTTGAATGAAATATGCAATTAAAATAAAATTAAAAAGATATGCTCAAGCATGTAAAATGCATAATTGAAATTTGATTATGAAAAAGATATTGTTTGTCTTATTTACAATGGTATTATTCAGCGGATGTATTCAACAACAACCGAAAGCTAAATTTAAGCTAGAGGAAAAGAAATCGCTACTTAAAAGCTATTTGGACGGCTTTATAGCCTCAAATAAGAACTATTTAGATAATCAAATAACAAAGGATGATGCAAATAATAAACTTAAAAAAACATTCATCAAGGATTGCCTTGGAGATAGTATAAAGTGTATATCTGAATTGCCTCTGAAATATGAAATGATGCTACAGTATGGCGATGAGGACAAATATGTTATTAAGTTCGAACTTGCATCAACTGGAATATCCTACGCTTATGATGCAACGTTCTTAGTACTCTCTGTCGTAAATAAAGAAACCGCCTCAAAATTAAAAGACGAATGCCTATACTATATTTATGGGTCATGCTATGATTTTGCAAATAGCAGATCGTTCGTTCTTCCAAGTAGAGGAACTATTGAAGACTACCCGGAAATTCATAAAGACTCTGGTTTTGGTAAACCATTGTTTGATCTAGGCACTTTGATAGTAAAGAACATTAGTTTCAAGGAGGCTAAATTATAAAAGATGGATGATAGGGATAAATTAATCACATCTCTAAGATATCAGCTTTAGAAAAAACATAATTAGTATAAGATCCAATGAAAAAAGTTCTATTACTCTTGCTGCTTTCAATCTCGTTGAGTTGCTTCTCCCAAGGGCAGAAGTATGTGTATTCTTATGCTCTGTGGGGGCCTAAAAACAGTTGTGTCCACTATGTATATGACAGTGCTCCGGAGAGTAAATATGCAATGCCCAAAAACTATCTATTAAAGGATAAAGAGGGTAATGTAATGCACTTTAGGCTTGACATAGAGTTCGTTAACTATCTTGCGGAACAAGGCTGGGAATTAATGCAAGTAGTTTATACCCCCAATATTAGCGTTGGTGGAGAGATCTACTATTATTTTAAAAAGCCGCAATCTGAATTTACCAAGGAGGAATTGGATAAGATTATAAAGAAGTAGTTTGCAATACTATGACTTGATGCTCGAACGTTTCAATACATACTAATAGATTCATCCTGATACGTGTAAACTAAAAAAGCGATTATTGTGAAAACAGAAAATGAAATAGATTTTTGCAAGACTATGTTAATGCAACCCATTATTCAATTAAATATCAATAATGATGATATTGATTTGAAGGTAGTAAAACAAAATTATCTTAAGTACAAGCAATTATTTTATGGATGTGTAATAGAGTTATTAAATTCATTTGAGCTTAAAGATATAGAAGAACTAAATTATATTGCATCAAATTTAATTGATAGTATTATTTTTAAAAGTAAAAGCGAATTAGTAAAAGCGTTAGAACTTGAATGTATCAAAGATGATGGAGATATTCGGTTTGTAAGGTTAGGGTTTAGGGCAATTGAAAGTTTATTAAGTAATAATTTAGCTTCAATTACTGCAAAATTTTTGTGCCAAATTAACGCAAGTTTATCTCCTTTCTTTTTCTCCTTAAAAAACAGAGATGTTTTACTTATAGGATACTTTGGATACAATGATTACTGTAAAGGATATGCTTCTTAAAAAATAAAAATATTAGAGTTATGAATAAATCCGAAGAAATAGCAGATGGCATAATTAAAGATGCGTATAGAAACGGTGGATCTATAGATTATGATAGCATTTCAACAAAAATTGCTGCTGATGATTTGCCACAAGTTAATATGATATTAGAAGAATATGGGTCTTTGGAAATTCCGCTTGAAGATGGAACATGGTTTTCTTATTCATTAAACCAACGGGGAAATGTTTTTGCTAGCCAAGGGTCATTTAAAGGCCTAGAACAGGAAAGGAAAGAGAAGGCAAAAGACAGAAAACTTGATAGATTATCTAAAAAAATCAGTATAATAGCTGTAATAATTTCTGTTATTTCACTTTTTGTCTCAATCATAGCATTATGCTCAAAGCAATGATTATCGATGTTATAGACATTAACATAGATGCTATGGATAATGCTATAGAAATAAAAGCTTCTTTTCTGAATTGTTTTCTATTCATGTTGTTTTCTCTTAAAATATAAAGAAATGAATGATATTCTCGATAAAGACAAGCTCATAATCTCTCTTCGAAACCAGGTAAGAGAGCTATTAAGCAAGTGTAATGCGCTGGAGCAAGAAAATGCTCTGTTGAATAATGAATTAAAGCGATATGAAAGATACCTTCTAAAACAGGAGGCAATTTGAACTATTTTATAACCTCAAAACTCAAGCATTGTAATGCTCTGATTGTTAACTCGTTAAGTATCAGCCGATTTCTGCCTTACAAGCAGAGGGTCGGCGGTTCGAACCCGTCAACGCCCACAAGAAAGTGACTTTACAAAAATATTTTGTGAAGTCACTTTTTTTATTTCTTGTCTTTATTTATCTAAACTTTCTTCTTCTCTATACTCTAATAGTCGGGAAAAAGAATTAATTTTGCAGTCTGATAATTATCTAAAAACAATATGAAACTTGATTTACTTACGGCCATTTCTCCTATTGATGGTCGATATAGAGGCAAAGCCGAGGCTTTAGCTGGTTATTTTTCAGAATTTGCGCTGATTAAATATCGTGTGCTGGTGGAGGTGGAATACTTTATTACCTTATGCGAATTGCCCTTGCAACAGCTTAAGGGAATTGAAATTAGCCGCTTTGAGTCTTTAAGAAATATCTATCGTAATTTTTCGGAGCTGGATGCGCAGCGAATTAAAGATATAGAGAGTGTTACTAACCATGATGTAAAAGCTGTCGAATATTTTTTAAAAGAAGAGTTTGATAAGTTGGGAGGGCTCGAAAAGTATAAAGAGTTTATCCATTTTGGTCTTACATCTCAAGATATAAATAATACCTCAATTCCTTTATCAATTAAGGAGGCGCTGGAACAAATTTACTACCCATTTGTTGAAGAGTTAATAGAGCAATTGAAGGTGTATGCTGTTGATTGGTCTAAAATTCCGATGTTGGCAAAAACTCATGGGCAACCAGCTTCTCCGACTCGTTTGGGAAAGGAAATTATGGTTTTTGTATATCGTTTAGAACGCCAACTTGCAGTTCTAAAAGCTTGCCCCGTCACGGCGAAATTTGGAGGCGCTACAGGTAACTATAATGCTCATCATGTTGCTTATCCTGAATATGATTGGAAAGCGTTTGGTGATCATTTTGTATCATCGAAACTTGGTTTGGAGCGAGAGGAATATACAACGCAGATCTCAAATTATGATAGCCTTTCGGCCATTTTTGATGCCATGAAACGATTAAATACAATAATGATTGATATGAATCGGGACTTTTGGCAATATATTTCGATGGAATACTTTAAGCAAAAGATTAAAGCAGGGGAGATTGGTTCAAGTGCCATGCCTCATAAAGTGAACCCAATTGATTTTGAAAATGCGGAGGGTAATTTGGGCATGGCAAATGCAATATTGGAGCATCTGGCTGCAAAGCTCCCCATTTCTCGTTTACAACGAGATTTAACTGATTCTACTGTACTTCGCAATGTGGGTGTGCCATTTGCTCATATATTAATTGCGATACAGAGTTCGTTAAAAGGATTACGTAAATTATTACTTAATGAGCCAGCAATTTATCGTGATTTGGATAATTGTTGGAGCGTTGTAGCTGAGGCGATTCAAACAATCCTTCGTCGTGAAGCCTATCCGCATCCATATGAGGCTTTAAAAGCCTTGACGCGCACTAATCAAGCAATTACGGAGAACTCGATTAAGGAGTTTATTGAAAACCTTGATGTTAATGAATCTATAAAACAAGAATTAAGGAGCATTACCCCGCATACTTATACGGGGATTTAGGCTTTTATAAAATAGGTGTTTAGAAATCAGGCCGTGAGGCCAGTAGTACTTACAATTTTATTTAAATGGAAATGAGCATAGAAAATGAAAATTGGCGTGAAAACTCTAAAGAAGAGAATAAAGATGCCGGCCGTGATGGTGAAAGATCTTTTAATAGAGACGGCTATAATAACCGTCGGGATGATAACAAGCCTTCTTTTAACAGAGGAGGAAACTATAATCGCGAAGGTCAGCAGGGCCGTTCGTATAACAATAATCGTCAAGATCGCCCTCAACTAGGTGGAGGTCGCCCTGCACGTCCTTTTAATCGTGAGGGTAGCGATCGTCCTGCACGTCCTTTTAACCGTGAAAATGGTGATCATTCTCCGCGTCCTTATAATCGTGAAGGAGGAGATCGTCCTGCTCGCCCTTATAACCGTGAAGAAGGAGACCGCTCTTCTTATCGTCCAAGGACTGATCACCCACAGCGCTCTTTTAATAGAGAAGATAAGCCTTGGCGGAGCAATAATAGCGAAGAGCGTAAACCTTGGCAGAGTAACCGTCCAAATACAGGAAATGGCAATTCGTCTTATGGGAGAGGTGGAGATGATGGTCGTCCTTATCGTCCAAGGTTTAATTCAGAGGATAATAGATCTCAAGGCTTTTCACGTCCGGTGCGTCGCCGTACTGATGATTATGATCCTAACGCAAAATATAGCCAAAAGAAACAGGTAGAGTATAAAGAACAATTTGTTGATCCGAATGAGCCAATACGTTTGAATAAATACCTTGCAAACGCAGGTGTTTGCTCTCGTCGCGAGGCTGACGAATTCATTACTGCAGGAGTCGTTTCTGTTAATGGAGAAATAGTAATAGAGCTTGGCACAAAGATTAAGCGTACGGATTTGGTGAAGTTTCATGAAGAGTCTATATCAATAGAGCGTAAGGTTTATGTTTTATTGAATAAGCCTAAAGATTGTGTGACAACATCAGATGATCCACAAGCGCGTCTTACGGTTTTGGATTTAGTGAAAGGAGCTTGTAATGAGCGTATTTATCCCGTAGGTCGCCTAGATCGTAATACAACTGGAGTGTTGTTGTTGACAAATGATGGCGATCTAGCGTCTAAATTGACACATCCGAAGTTCTTGAAAAAGAAAATCTATCATGTCTATGCTGATAAGAATATCACAAAACATGATATGGATCAGATTGCTTCTGGCATCCAGTTGGAAGATGGTGAAATTAAAGCTGATGAAATTAGTTATTCGGATGAAGTGAAGCGAGATCAAGTGGGGATTGAAATTCATTCTGGAAAGAATAGGATTGTTCGCCGCATTTTTGAATCTCTAGGCTATAAAGTGATGAAGCTTGATCGCGTTTTCTTTGCGGGATTAACAAAAAAAGGACTTCGTCGCGGTGAATGGCGTTATTTGACAGAGCAGGAAGTAAACTTCCTTAGAATGGGATCTTTTGAATAATTAAGTAGTAAAATAGATAATGAAGAGTGATGATTCACTCTTCATTGCTATATAATAATGTATATAAAATCGTGTTATGGAAAAGATTAGTAGAACAAAGATTGTTGATCTGCTGAGGCGTGATGATTTTGGCGCTATGGTCAACGTGAAAGGATGGGTGCGTACCCGACGAGGAAGCAAACAAGTTAGTTTCATTGCATTGAATGATGGTTCTACAATAAATAATGTGCAATTAGTGGCTGATTTAGCAAACTTTGATGAAGAGATGCTGAAACTGATTACTACGGGAGCTTGCCTTAGCGTGAATGGCCTTTTGGCTGAATCTGTAGGCTCAGGGCAAAAGGTGGAAGTATTAGCTCGTGAAATAGAGGTACTTGGTGCCTGTGATAACACGTATCCTTTGCAGAAGAAGGGGCATTCGCTGGAATTTTTGCGTGAAATAGCTCATCTTCGTCCACGTACCAATACTTTTGGAGCAGTGTTTCGTATTCGTCATAACATGGCTATTGCTGTTCATCAATTTTTCCATCAACGAGGTTTTTTCTATTTTCATACGCCTATAATAACTGCTTCAGACTGTGAGGGAGCAGGGCAAATGTTTCAGGTGACTACGATGAATCTATACGATCTGAAGAAGAAAGAGGACGGTACTATTGATTATGAAAACGATTTTTTTGGTAAGCAGGCTAGCTTGACGGTTTCAGGCCAGCTCGAAGGTGAGCTTGCTGCAATGTCTTTAGGTTCTATCTATACTTTTGGACCAACTTTTCGTGCGGAAAACTCTAATACGCCTAGACATTTAGCTGAATTCTGGATGATTGAGCCAGAAGTGGCATTTAATGAAATTCAAGAAAATATGCAATTGGCAGAGGATTTTATTAAATATTGCATCCAGTGGGCCTTGGACCAATGCATTGATGATATTCAATTTTTAAACGACATGTTTGATAAAGAATTGATTGAACGTCTGAAGTTTGTCCTTTCTCACAATTTTATCCGTTTACCTTATACTGAAGGGGTGAAAATACTCGAAGAAGCTGTATCTAATGGACGTAAATTTGAATTCCCAATATTTTGGGGAGCAGATCTTGCTTCTGAACATGAACGTTATTTGGTAGAAGAACACTTTAAGTGTCCGGTGATCTTGACTGATTATCCGAAGGAAATTAAATCATTCTATATGAAGCAAAATGAGGATGGCAAAACTGTTCGTGCAATGGATGTGCTCTTTCCTAAAATTGGTGAGATTATAGGGGGATCTCAACGTGAAGAAAACTACGAAAAGTTATGTAATCGAGCTAAAGAAATGGGGGTACCTGAAAAAGATATCTGGTGGTATTTGGATACTCGTCGCTTTGGTACTGCTCCACATTCAGGGTTTGGACTTGGGTTTGAACGTTTGCTGTTATTTGTCACAGGAATGACTAATATTCGTGATGTAATTCCATTCCCTCGTACACCACATAATGCTGATTTTTGATCGTTATAAGCGAGTTTAATCATATAAGTCATGCATTTCTAGCAGATATAGAGTGCGTGACTTTTTTTTATTATGCATTGTGTAGGCGATGATAATTTAGCTTAATCTCTCAATGAAAAGATTTCAATTCCTGCAGAATCGATGTCTGCTCCCATAGGGGGATTCAATTTCGATAGTTTAATCTTCACTTCCTCAATTGCCGGGAAATCTTGAAATAAACGATTCATAATGCGCCCGCATACATGTTCTAGAAGCTTGGAAGGAATAGACATTTCTTGTTTCACAACTTCGTATATGTCAGCGTAACTTGTTGTATCTGCAACATCATCTGTTTCCATCGATTTTAGGAAATCTCCTTTTATAGTAAGATTGATGATGAAAGTATTTCCCACAGTAGTCTCTTGAGGGGCTATACCGTGATAAGCATAGAATATTATGTTTTCGAGGAAAATGGTAGTAGTAGTTCTCATTTCTTTTTATGTTTTTCTCTTATAATATGAATATAGCTTTATCATTCAACATTTCTTCCGGTCTTTGCTATCAACCTTTTTATCTTTTCATTTAAACAGTCTGCTTTAATCAGTTGCTCCAATGTAAGATGCATGCGATAGCGCCAGTAATGTTTTGGGTTGGCAGGAATATTAATGCGTTCTTCTTTTGGGTTAGGATTTCTCCATTTCTCATCAATAGATAACCAATCCTGAAAGGAGAGAATGCAAAAAATGGAGTTGCTATTCAGATGGTTGTATACAACTTCTTCGCATAATTCAGGTGTGGCTATCCCTGGAGCAACGCCATAATGTCCAAGCATATTATTGAAGTACCGTTGTGTTTGTTGGTAATCTTCCTCCCACCACCCCCGCAAAGTAGTCATGTCATGTGTTGAAATGGTGCATACTGAGCGGTATGGATAGTTCTTTAAATGTCCAAATTCATCAGCGGGATTTTTGGGCATTCGTTGTATCTCTAGACTAAGAATGCGTAAATCATTCATTACCCATGCTACGCAGTCGGGTATCATCCCAAGATCTTCTCCGCAGACCAGCATTCTTGTGGACTGAGTAAGTTGGGGTAATTTTTTCATGGCTTGTAGGCGCCAAAATTCGTTATGCCTGTGATAGTAATATTGATCATATAGGCGGTTGAATGCGGCTTTTTCCCAATCATTGAGTGCTCGGTATATGAAATCGTGTTGTACGCCGATGCGAGGATGGTATTTGTTTGGTTCTTTGTGGTCAGGTACAAATAGTACGTCACTAATGAGGGCATACAATCCGTCGCGGATCCAAATACTGTCCGAATCGGTCTTTTCTGCAAAGTATTTCTCTACTTTTCTTTGAGTATTAAATTCAGATCGCATTTGATAAATTTCCCAAGTATCGGTTGCTTCGATAAAGGTGTCCTTTACATACTTAGTATGAGGTCCGAAGATTTGCGCTAGAAAATATTCATGTATGTATGGAGCAAGATATAAGTCTACTCGGAAAGGTAGTCCGAAGCTTTCTATCTCTTCTCTGCTCATGGCTAGTGAAGGAACAAATTGTCCGAGTAGTCCGTGTACGGCATGCATTGGTATTTCCCAAATGCGAAAAAAGCCTAAGATATGGTCAATGCGATATGCGTCGAAGTATTCCGCCATTTTCTGAAAACGCTTCATCCACCATTTGTATCCATCTCTTTCCATGAGTTCCCAGTTATAAGTTGGAAAACCCCAATTTTGTCCGTTTACAGAGAAGTCATCGGGTGGAGCGCCTGCCTGTCCGTCCAGATTGAAATAATAGGGTTCTGTCCATGCTTCAACGCTGTTGCGGCTGATGCCGATTGGTATATCTCCTTTTAAAACGATTCCATGATTGCGAGCGTATGTAGTAGCATCCATTAGTTGTAAGTGCAGATTAAACTGGATATAGTAATAGATGGCAATCTGTGGATAATCAGGAGATTCAGGCAAACAGATTTCAGCCATCTCTTCATCATTGAATGTATTGTATTTCGGCCATTGACGGAAGTTAGGGGTCTTATATACATCACGTAGATAACTGAAAGTAGCGTACGGTTGCAACCATTCTTTGTTTGCTTCGAAGAAAATACGGAATTCATTAGAATTCAAAACCGTTTCTCCTTCTTGCTCAAATAGCAGGCGAAAATAATCCCATTTTGTTTGGTTTACAGCCTCATAATCAATTGTAGAGAGCGCATTCAATTCTTTTTGCTTCTTGAAGAATTTATTGATGTCTTCTCTATTTTTCAATCTACCCATCTTGCTTAAATCCGCGTACATCGGATGAAATGCATAAATTGAAATGCTATTGTATGGATAAGAGTCGGTCCACGTATGTGTCATTGTGGTATCGTTCACTGGTAATATTTGTACGACTTTTTGGTCCGTTTTAGCCGCCCAATCTATCATCTTTTTCAAATCACCGAAATCGCCTACTCCGAAACTCTTTTCTGATTTTAGGGAGAAGACCGGTATGGCCACACCAGCTCCTTTCCATTCAGGTATATTGAAAAATGCAAAACGGTCTGATATAACGAATGTTTCGTTGGCGCCTATTTTAGGATCTGCCATGTAGCGATTGGGATTATTTTCCCACGCTTCTACTCTTTTTTCTTTCTTGTTGTATAATACAAATTTATACTCGAGAGGAAATTGTATTTTTTCGGCATCAAGTTCTAATGCCCATTCAGGGTAACTGACGTCGCTCATGAGCCACGGCTTATCATCACTCCAGTTGCCTAGAATATCTTGATTTCCACAGATACCTAAACAATAATCAGTTCCTATTCGCGGTGCATAAGCCTTTATAATCAGACCTTTCTTGTGGCTCTTGGGGATCGAATTAACTTGATCGTGGCGAAATAAAGATTCGGTAAAGGCTGAGCTATAAAAATATTGCTCTTCAGGAATGTTTTTCCAGCTATCATAGATACGGTATCGTTTTTTCTTTTCGAATGAGGATGTTAGTAGATTGTGTCGCAAGCCATCCCATTCCTTCCGGACTATATTTTCTTCTTTAAATATGTAATAGCTATATTCTATAGATGCTTTTGCAGAGAATGCAATATCTATCTCAATATACCAATGGGTACCATCTGTTGTCAGTAATGGGATTGACTTACTGATATCATCTTTTCCAAGTTCAAGAGCAGATCCTAGAAGCCTGACTTCTTCGCCCCAACAGGTGCGATATTCGATATTAAATGATACTATCATATATATTTAGATTTAATATTAACTCAATGATGTTGCAAGTATAGAAAGATTCTGTTTATATAGCATGTTGCTATTCATTGAACTAAATTAAAATAATATGCAAACGTTTGTGCTAAGACTTCCATATATGTTAAAAGGAGCTTTTTAGGGCTCCTTTCTCATCTCATTTTTTTTGATAGAAGGTCATCCACATCTTGATGCACCACATGTTGTACATATCAGGCAACCTTCTTGATATACTAATGTTTCATTTCCGCAGTTTGGGCATCTTTTCCCTCTTGCTTCGGTTCCGTCTTGGATATATTTTTTCAATGCGCGTTCAACGCCATTTTTCCATGTATTAATGCTTTCGCTATCAAGTTGAAGAGAACCAACTAATTTGATTACTTGTTCAATTGGCATTCTCCAACGAAGCACTCCCGATATTAGTTTTGCATAATTCCAATACTCTTTATTGAACTTTTCGGATAGGCCCTCTATTGTAGTTTTGTATCCGCGTTTGTTTTCAAACTGGAAGTCGTATCGCTTATTTCCATTCTCGTCTACACTTTTAATGATTCGTCCAGTGGTGACAGTTTTTGGTAATAATATACCTTCGTCATCATCTTGTAGACCTGTAAATATTTCATAGGGTCTGCCGTCAAGCAGTCCAACAAAAGCAACCCATTTATCTTTATTGTTTTGGAATCTAACAACATCGGCCTCCAATATGGTTGGTCGTACCTCCACTACTGTGGGTGGCTTGCAAGGTGGAAGTGTTTCTTTTTTATCGGACTTGGTCGAAAGCAGTACGCCTGAACGTGAACCATCGCGATAAACGGTGCATCCTTTACAGCCAGATTTCCAAGCTTCAACATACAGACGGTTAACCAAATCTTCATCTACATTGTTTGGTAGATTTATAGTAACACTGATAGAGTGATCAACCCATTTCTGAATTTTCCCTTGCATCTTAACTTTCATTAGCCAGTCAACATCGTTAGATGTAGCTTTATAATAAGGTGATTTTGCTACCAAGTCGTCTATTTCCTCTTGTGTATATCGCTTAGATGGATTATACCCGTTGGCTTCCATCCATGTTACAAATTTGTGATGGAAAACGATGTATTCTTCAAAAGCATCACCAGTTTCATCTACGAAATCAACGTGCACTTGTGTGTCGTTTGGGTTTACTTTTCTTCTTCGTTTATATACAGGCAAAAAGATCGGTTCAATGCCAGAGGTTGTCTGCGTCATCAAACTTGTTGTTCCGGTCGGAGCTATTGTAAGGCAAGCAATATTTCTCCGTCCATATTTTTCCATTTCTTTATATAATTCGGGATCTGCATCACGAAGGCGATTTATAAATGGATTGTTTTTTTCTCTCTCGGTGTCGTATATTTCAAAAGCGCCGCGTTCTTTAGCCATCTCTACAGAAGAATGATAAGCATTAATCGCAACAATTTTATGTATTCCTTCGGAGAAGTCTGTTGCTTCTTCTGTACCATAGCGTAGATTTAAGGCAGCTAACATATCGCCTTCAGCCGTTATGCCTACCCCAGTTCGTCTGCCCTGAGCACTTTTCTTATATATTTTTTCCCAAAGCACACGTTCGGCACGTTTTATCTCTGCATCTTCGGGATCTTCGTTGATTTTTGCTATAATGCGCTCTATCTTTTCCAACTCAAGATCAATAATGTCGTCCATGATACGTTGAGCTAATCTGATATGCTTCTTTAATAATTCGAAGTCAAAGTAAGCGTCTTTTTTAAATGGGTTTACGACATACGAATATAGATTGATTGCTAATAGGCGGCAAGAATCATATGGGCATAATGGTATTTCTCCACACGGATTAGTCGAAACTGTTTTATATCCGAGGTCGGCATAGCAATCTGGTACAGATTCTTTGATGATGGTATCCCAGAATAGAACTCCTGGCTCTGCCGATTTCCATGCATTATGCACAATCTTTTTCCATAAAGAGGATGCGTCTATTTCTTTAACAGTGGTTGGATGGTCTGAGTTGACTGGGTATTGTTGAGTGTATTTTTTGCCTTCAACTGCTGCGGTCATAAACGCGTCATCTAGTTTAACCGACACATTTGCTCCAGTAACTTTACCTTCTGTCATTTTTGCATCGATAAAGGCTTCTGAATCAGGGTGTTTAATAGATACACTTAACATAAGTGCACCTCGACGTCCATCTTGAGCTACCTCTCGTGTTGAATTTGAGTAACGTTCCATGAAAGGTACAATCCCGGTAGAAGTCAGAGCGGAGTTTTTAACCGGTGATCCTTTTGGACGGATATGTGAGAGATCGTGTCCAACTCCTCCGCGTCTTTTCATTAACTGCACTTGCTCTTCGTCTATTTTGATAATTGCACCATACGAGTCTGCGGCGCCATCAATACCTATAACAAAGCAGTTAGATAAAGAAGCGACTTGGTAATTATTACCAATTCCAGTCATTGGGCTTCCTTGGGGAACGATGTATTTAAAATGATCTAATAGATCAAAAAGTTCTTTTGCACTGAGTGCATTTTTGTATTTTGATTCGGCTCGAGCTATTTCATTGGCAATTCTCCAATGCATATCCGTTGGCGATTTTTCATAAATATTTCCGAAAGAATCTTTAACTGCATATTTGTTGACCCAGACTCTTGCAGCGAGTTCATCTCCTTGAAAATATCGTAAAGATTCTTCAAAGGATTCGTTGTATGAGTAAATTTGTTTTTCCACGATGGTATTATCTTTATGCGAATTTAATAATAAGTATAATGTGTAGAAGTTGTCCTTATCATTAATAAATCTATTTGCAAATCTAACAATCTTTTTTATTCTGACAAAATATAAAGGTGATTTTTTTTCTTTGATTAGAGTTTTCTTTTTAATTATATTAAACTACTGTAAGTCAATGCTTTATGAATTTATTCTATCTAATAAATTATCTAAAAAATAAATTAAATATAAGTATAGGATGGCTTTTATGCCCTTTTTAGATAATTTATGAATGAATATAGAGGATATAAATTTCTCTTTTCTAATCTATTCTATATCTTTGCAAGAAAAAGAAAGATGGAATCAATAAAAAATAGGAAGACGATACGGAGGTATCAACAAAAGGATATTTCAGAGATACTGTTAAATGAAATGCTCGAAATTTCCTTCCGGGCTTCCACCGTTGGTAATATGCAAGTTTATAGTGTGATAGTGACTCGTGATGTTGAAATGAAGGCAAAACTTTCTCCTGCCCATTTTAATCAACCTATGGTTAATCAGGCACCAGTGGTGCTCACGTTCTGTGCTGATTTTAGGCGTTTTACTAAATGGTGCAAAGAGAGAAAGGCCGTGCCAGAATATGGAAATTTTCAATCATTTATGAATGCTTCAATTGATGCTCTCTTGCTTGCTCAGACATTTTGCACTGTGGCAGAGGAAAAAGGGTTAGGCATTTGTTATCTTGGAACCACGACTTATAATCCACAAACGATTATTGATGTGTTAGAGTTGCCCAAATTAGTTTTCCCAATAACAACCATCACTTTAGGTTACCCTGATGAATATCCGGAGCAAATAGATCGGTTGCCTCTTGAAGCAATCATACATAAGGAGTATTATCATGACTATACGGCCTCGGATATCGACTATATATATAGAAATAAGGAATCTCTTGATGCAAACAAGCAATTTGTATTAGAAAATCATAAAGAAACTTTGGCTCAGGTATTTACGGATGTTCGTTATACGAAAGAGACCAATGAACTTACTTCTGAAAGTCTGCTGAAAGCAATACGTGATCAAGGTTTTCTATAGGGTTGACTATTGAATTTGATAAGTTAAAAGTCAGAATAATCTCTCAATTCCATTCTGGCTTTTATTGCGTTAGCAGCATTATTTCAGATCTTTTTTTTTAAGGATGTTTCTATATTCTCTATATCCGAACAGAAGCTTTTATCAACCTCGCATTGTTCTTTAACTATTTTGCAAGCATGCAGTACTGTTGCGTGATCCTTATTTCCTATCAACTGTCCTATTCGGGAAGAAGAGAAATCAGTGTGTTTCTTAGCTAGATACATAGCTACTTGTCGCACTAGCACAACTTCTCTCTTTCTGGATTTTGTGTGAATCATAGTTGGATCTAGCTCAAAATGTTTGCATGCGACACCTATAATATCATCTATTGTAATCGCCTTGGTTTCATTGCGAACAATTTTGCGAACGATTCGTTGAGCCAATTCTAAATCTATTTCTTTGTTGTAGATTGTAGAATGTGCCATTATCGAAATCACAATGCCTTCTAAATCTCGGACACTTTCATTCACGTTCTCGGCGATGTAATTAATAACTTCGGCTGGAAATTGTAATCCGTCTCTATGTATCTTATTCTTTAAAATGTCTTTTCTTAGTTCAACGGAAGGCTTCTCTAATTCTGCTACCATTCCCCATTTAAAGCGGGTAAGCAATCTTTCTTCTACGCCTTGCAACAGAATTGGTGCACGATCTGATGTGAGAATTAACTGTTTGCCATTTTGATGCAGATGGTTGAAAATGTGAAAGAATGTGTTTTGAGTTTTTGTAACTCCTGCAAATTCTTGTATATCATCTATGATTAGTACGTCAATGGTCTGATAGAAGTTGATAAAGTCATTGGTCGTATTATTGCGTACTGAATCGGTATATTGCACTTGGAATAAATGTGCAGATACATATAGAACTCTTTTATCTGGAAAAAGTTCTTTTATTTTTGTCCCTATGGCGTTAGCCAAATGAGTTTTCCCTACTCCTGAAGCTCCATGAATAAAGAGAGGGTTAAAAACTGTCTTTGCAGGATTTTGTGCTACAGCTTCTGCTACACTTCTTGATAATTTGTTGCTATATCCTTCAATAAAACTCTCAAAGTTATAATCAGGATTCAATTGAGGATCTAAATCTTGTGGGGCAGGGGCTTGTAGAATGTTAGGAGATTTATTCCCATAGCGAGTTCCATTCTTCTGCGGAATGGCAGTTGAACGGCTACTTGCTTCAAGATTAATCGTTGTCTTAGAGCTTTTGTCCACCATTACATTATACATCAACTTCGTGCCTTCACCAATAACTTTATATAGGGTGGCACGGAGTAGATCTACGAATTTATCTTCTATAAACTCATAAAAGAACTGGCTAGGAACTTGTACGGTTAATGTTTTGTCCTCATATTTTAAAGGGATAATGGGGACAAACCAAGTATTATATGTCGTTTCAGGAACATTGTCTCGTATTACCAGAAGACAGCGGTTCCATAACCCGACATGATTTGTTTCAATCATAACGGCTTCAATACATTTATTAATTAAGCAAAACTTCTACAATTGCAAATTTGGGAATCTTATTTGATAAAAACAAATCTCATTTTTCTTGTGTTTCTCCAATATTGAATAATTCCTTTAATTTCAGCGACTTATAGGAAGATGGGCTTGTACATTGTTTAAATAGCCCTTGTTTTTATCTAAGCACTTGATAATGAGTGATTATAATCTTAGAATGCTTCTTTATGTTGTAAAGCATAAAGGCTTAAAAAACGTTTATAAACGGATGTCTGGGGCTTAATTAATAGCCGACTAAAAAAATATTTTATTTAGATTGAGTCTATATAAAACAAAAATGCTTACTTCTATTTCTTTCCAAATAATGAGAAGTGTACATAGCGTTTTGGATTCACTTTTAAGTCTTCGAGCAAAGTAGCAGCATTGGCGCTAGTCGTATTTAGATTATTATACAATTGTGGGTCATTGAGTAATAGCCCGATTGAGTTATCTTTGCTAGTTAATTTTTCTGTAAGTAATTTTACGTTGGCCATTGTTGAGTCTATCTTGTTGAATGTGGACGCATAATCTATCCCTTTCAAATTACTGCTTACTACAATAAAATTGTCTCCAATAGTGTTTAGTTTTCCGGCCAAGAGTGGTATATCGTTTTTCATCAATACTTTTAGCTGCCCGCTTGCTACTTCTAAATTGGCTGTAGTGTTTTTTATTGAATTAAGGGCAGTTGGTATGTTTGGGTCACTAAGGATGGTGTTTAGTGATCCAAGAATAGAATCTAATTTTGGCAATATTTTCTCCATCTGTGGCATGAGTGTTGATACACTTTCCATTAGACCGTTGTTTAATGAGCCTGGGATCGTGTCTCCTGTTAAATAACTCTCCCGAGGATTATTTGCCAATAGGATATTCATTCGAACGCCTCCCAGCACTTCGGACACAAGTTCGGCAGAGCTACCTTTGGGTATTCGCATGTCTTTGTCTAATTCAACTTCAACAGTCACATTACCTGGATGAGTATAGTCGTAGGCTATATCACGTACAATGCCAATACGATATCCATCGGCAAACACCGGACTCGATTTGGCTAACCCGTTTACATTTTGATATTTCACGTAGAAATAGCTGCTTGGCTTAAACATGCTAATTCCTTTTAAATAATTAAGGCCATAGACTATTACACATAGTGCCATAATACTTGCTATACCTATTTTGACTTCTTTTGTAAAGTACTTCATTATCATATCCTGTCTTTTTTATTTATTTCTTTTTTTGAATTCATCAATAGCCGCATTGATATTTATCTTTTCGCCTCTTTTAAAGGCTATTATGAAGGAATCTTTAAAGTCTTTAGCTATAGAGCGGCGGGTTTTTAGTATCTTGTTATAATCGCTTGAGGCTCCATAAGTGTATTTGTATAGTCCCCCTTCTTTATAATTTTCCACCTCTTTGAGCCCTTTGAGGCGCTTGTCTTTTTCAGTAAGTAAGGCAGACGAAGTGAATATTTGGATTTTAAAGATAATTTCTTCGGTATTTCTGATGTCGTTCTTTATAGAGACTGCCTGTGGTTCTGACGATGGCTCTTTAATTGCCACACGCTGCGATGAACTGTCTGGCTTCTCCTGAGATCTGTTGTCTTCTTTGTCTTCCACGGGTATTACGGTTCGGCTTGCTCCAGTAGCTCTAATTTCATGCTCTCTTTTGTAAGTGAGAAATGCTCTGTAAATACCTTTAGCCAGAGAAGAAGTTCCTTGGTCTTGGTTGAGAAACTGCTCTTCTTCAGGGGTGGAAATAAATCCTAATTCTACCAGTATACTGGGCATGGCACTAGCTTTAAGTACTAAAAAACCGGCTTGATGTACGCCGCGGTCAATACGAGTGCAGGTGTGCCGAAATTCTTTCTGCACCAAAGATGCTAAATGAACACTTTGAGACATGTATTTGTCTTGCATGAATTCGAACATGATATATGATTCAGCCGAATTGGGATTAAATCCTGCATATCGGGTTTTATAATCATTTTCGTAAAGTATAACCGAGTTTTCTCGTTTGGCTACAGCGAGGTTAGCTTCAGATTTAGCGAGACCGAGTGTCCATGTTGAAGCTCCTTTGACTGTTTTTGATCCGGCAACGGCATTGGTGTGAATGGAAATAAAGAGATCTGCTTTTGCATCATTAGCTATCTCAGCCCGTCGGTTGAGTGGAATGAAAACGTCTGTACTTCGTGTGAATATAACTTTCACGTCTTCATTGTTGTTCTTTATAAGTTTGCCTAGTTTGAGAGCGACATTTAAATTTATGTTCTTCTCTTTAGAGAAGCCTCCAATGGCGCCTGGGTCGTGTCCGCCGTGTCCGGGATCTATGACTACAATAAAGTCTTTAGCCCAGATACTGGTGCATAGGGGTGAAGCCGACATTGATAGGCCAATAATAAGTACTAATATGTATTTTTTTAGCTTTACCATATCATCATTAATGTGCAAATGTAGTGGAATTTTGCCGAAAACTGCTCATTTGGCATCAAGTTTTGGCTTTTTTACCAAATTGCTTTGAATAGTTGTACTCTCACTTGGGGTTTCTATTTTGGCTACATAACGCTTAGTGTCGATTGTTTTGGCTCTTTATTTACAAATAGAGAGGCTTAATTAATAAAAAAGAACGATTTCCTAAATCATTTGTCAATGTTTAGGAAATCGCTCGATGCCCCTCTACAAGCGTTGTGGGAGGGGGCTGGTTAACTAACTACTTCACCGCGGTTAATTAACTAGTTCACCACGCTTAACTAGTTAGTTCACCGCGGTGAAGTAGTTAGATCTATTTGGATTGTATTATCTGTAAATAAATAATAGCAATGAGCTAAACGACATTGTATGATCAATCCACAACTAATTCCTTTACTTGAAATTGATGCGGTAGCTCATTCCTGCTCTGAACCAAAATCCCGGTTGAGGTATATTGCCAAAGTCATAGTAGGTTCGGTTTAGCAGGTTATTGGCTTCGGCAAACACATTGTACTTGCTGTCATTCCAAGACACTTTCAAGTCGAGTAAGCAGAAGGAGGGATACGGCACGACCACACCTGTAGACTGATTCTTCGTGTTGTACTTTAAGTACCCCCCCGTACGGTCTTGCCAGCGAAAGGCCCATCCGGCAGTCAATTTGCTCCAGATACGATGATCAAGTCGGGCAACCAATTTATGTCGGAGAGATTCCATCGCATAACTCGATTTATAGATTTCAATATCATCGTACCTTTTTTGATGGATATAAGCGTAGCTGATATTCAATTTATCCAGCGCACAATCTTGATTTATCAATGAGCGGAAGTTTAGTGTTGACGAAACTTCAATGCCCATATTGTCTAACTTAAAGTTAGCCGAGTGATAAACATCATCTGTAGGTGTGTACATCACCCAGTCAATCATGTTTTTCCCTTTATGGAAGAATCCGCTAATGTTGGTTTCAAGATATCTATTTCGATATTTCGCTCCTAAGTTAAAGGCTTGCGTTTCTTCGGGCTTCAGTCCTACATCTCCTTGTAGGGTGGAGCTTACGTAATAAAGATCTGTAAAGGTTGGCATGCGGAATGCCATATTCCATGAGGCGAACAGCTTCCATTTGTCGAGTGGACGATAGGAGACATCGATGCCCGGATAAAAGCGATATTTATGATCGAGTGCTGTATTCATGTTAGCGAGAGCTCCCATCGAAATAGTCATTCTTTGAAGTAATATATTGTGTTCCAGATAATAACTAATGTTCGTCCGATTGTCTTTTTTCGTGAACTGTTTCCCGTTCTCACCCGGAATGTCGACGTATTGATCTTCGTTTAGAAGCCGTCCTAAATTGGTACTCAAAATCCCTTCATTCCTGATTTCTGTTCCAAAGGCCGTTTTTCCCCAAGCGGAATTGAAGTAGGCATTTAAGTTAACACCATAAACATCTGTCATGTGAAAGTTCTCTCCCGTGTTAGTGCCTCGTATTAGCTGAAAATGATCCTTCCAACGATTCCAATAAATGCCGGGAGTGAAGTGAAGCCGTCCTTTGGTTTCAGCTTGTACGGAGATAAGATGGCGACGAACCTCTTCGTACTGATGAGGGTAGCTCGCTGAGTAGAAAGTATTCGCTCCGAACTTCTGGTTAGTCATTCCCAATTGCCAACGCACATCTACTTCTTTATCGGTATATGTTCCTTGGTAATAGGCTCGCTTAGTGTTGAAATCACTGTTTTGAGTGGCACCGTCGCTACGGTTATAGCTACCAGACACTTGATGGCTGAAGGCTCCTTTGGTGAAGTTTGCTTGTGCACCTCCGTCAAACAGCCCATAGCTACCGCCTGATAAATTTATGGCAACATGACTTTGCTTGTCGTTTTTTGTGACGATATTAATAGCCCCGGTGAAAGCCGAGGTGCCGAATACACGTGCGGCAGGTCCTTCAAGCACTTCTATTCGTTCAATATCGTTCATGGAAACAGGAAAGTCGGCCGTGAGGTGGCCGGTTTGGGGACTACTAATGTTTACCCCGTTGAGAAGGATGGTAATTTGGTCGAATGTGCCTCCGCGCACTGAAATGTCGGTTTGAATACCGAACCCGCCTCGTTGGCGGACATCTACGCCAGCGGCGTATTTCAGGAGATCATTAACACTGTGTACAGCCGCAGCTTGAATTTCTTCGCGCGAAAGTACGGTTACCATCTTTGCCGACTGCATTTCCGTCAGTGGAACGCGTGTGCCGGTTACTTCAATCTCTTCCAGCTCGTAATTCTTAAGCTGCCCGGCAACCTGATTCTGTGCAGAGATTACATCAACATTGGCAAAAATCAGTGTAGATACTGCCAGAACACCAATGTTGACTTCTTTCTTTAAACTACAGAATGCAGAATAACCTTTGTGATTGAACTGCTTCCAGCGAAGCGCACGTTCTTTGGTTAACTTGTTTTCTTTCATTTTAGTAATGTTTTTAATAAAAAATCGTCGCAAAGGTAGTATTATTCCTCTTTTCGCTGTTACTTTGCATGAAGAATTTAAATCTGATTAAGATGCTGAAGTTTCTCAAAGACTGGACTCTTCCGGTCGCGATGTTGGTTGGCGCCCTTGGTTATCAAGTGTTTATGCTTTTTTCCTTTATTACTCCTTTTCTAATTTTTACGATGTTATTGTTAACCTTCAGCAAGGTTTCTCCGAGCGAGTTAAAGTTAAAACCACTGCATTTTTGGTTACTTGCAATTCAAATTCTTGGTGCTTTGGCTGTTTACCTGCTTCTCTATCGGTACAATAAATTAGTAGCCGAAGGTGTGATGGTTTGTATCATTTGTCCTACAGCTACTGCAGCAGCCGTAATCACGTCTAAACTGGGTGGTAGTGCAGCTAGTGTTACAACCTATACCCTTTTTGCGAATATAGGAGTTGCTATTGCCGTTCCTCTGTTTTTTCCTCTAATTGAGCCTCAGTTAGAAACCACTTTTTATGAATCTTTTTTTCTTATTTTGAGTAAAGTTGTTCCCTTGTTGATTTGTCCGTTCTTACTAGCTTGGTTTCTTCAAAAGCTCCTACCTAAGGCGCATTCACTACTGCTTAGATATAATGAATTGGCTTTTTATCTCTGGGCCTTCTCTCTTGCTATTGTGACGGCGCAGACAGTGTACTCTTTGATCTATAATCCTGCTGATGGTTGGACTGAGCTAATGATTGCTTTGGGGGCTTTGGCTGCTTGTTGTTTACAATTCTTTCTGGGTAAAACCATTGGAAGTGTTTATTCCGATCGTATTAGTGGGGGGCAATCTCTAGGGCAGAAGAATACAATTCTTGCAATATGGATGGCCCAAACTTATTTGAATCCACTAGCTTCAGTGGGACCGGGGTCATACGTATTGTGGCAGAATCTTATCAACTCTTGGCAACTTTGGAAGAAACGCAATAATAATAGTCAATCATGACTATTATTTCTTGAGCACAATGTTGCTGTAAGGGTAAGGAATTTCAATGTTTTCTTTATCAAAACGCTCTTTGATGGACTTTAATAAGTCGCACTTCATCACAAATGCCTCTCCGGAATTAGCAGCCCATGCCCACGCTCTAAGAGTTATAGCTGAATCACCTAAGTTGATAATTCTCACGAGAACTAAAGGAGTGTTCTTTTTTTTATCGTCTGGTGTGCGTCGATCTATGAGTAGAGGGTGATTCGTTACTTCATCGCGCATTAACAAGATTGCTTTATCTAAATCGCAGCTATAGGAAACACCTACTTCGATGAAGCTACATATTTCTTGCTCGCCAAGAGTTGAATTAATGATAGTGCTCGAATTCATGGTGCTGTTGGGGATGATAATCATTCTATTCTCCATACTGCGAATGACAGTGTGCCTGAGGGTTATTTCACAGACAGTACCGACTACAGTATCATCCAGTTTGATTACATCGCCAATTCGGAAAGGCTTTGCAAAGACAATAAATAGCCCACCAATAAAATTAGACAGAGCTTCCTTGGAAGCAAAACCGATGGCCATAGCCATGATGCCGGCACCAGCAAGAATAGAATTGCCGATTGTTTCCATTCCCGGAATTAATGATAAAACGGTGGATCCTCCAATGATGTAAATGGCGTATATACTGATCCGTTGAAGAAAACCGGCTGTTGTTTGGTCTAAAGACAGCGCACCTTTTCTTCTTTGTGAGCGGCGGAATAAGAATTTCACAAATGATACGGTACTTTGTGTTATAGCATATATAACCAGAGCCTTAACAATGAATTCGACGGGGTGCTTTATCTCAATTCCAAAAATCGTTAGGTTTAAAAACTCTTGTAGATCCATTTGATTGATTATTATTTTTAGTAATATTGCGCAAAAATATTCAATTTAGATTGATCATGCAATAAATAAAACAGATTATTATATGCGTCCTATTGATTTGATTTATAAATACTACCCCTTAGAAGATGAACTGAGGAATATATTGCTTGTGCATAGTCGTTCCGTTACCCGTAAAGCATTAGATATTGCTCATAACCATCCTGAATTGAATTTGGATGAGTCATTTTTGGCTGAAGCAAGTATGCTACATGATATAGGTATCTTTTTGACTGATGCTCCGGGTATTTATTGTTTTGGCTCACAACCTTATATTTGTCATGGTTATCTTGGTGCCGACTTGGTGCGTCTAGCAGGCTTTCCTCGTCATGCATTGGTGTGTGAACGTCACACCGGAGCAGGGCTCTCTTTGAAAGAAATTATGGAACAAAAACTGCCTGTTCCTCATCGAGATATGACCCCTCAAAGTCTTGAGGAACAAGTTATTTGTTTTGCTGATAAATTCTTTTCTAAAACTCATCTTGACAAAGAGAAAAATCTGGCGAGTGCACGTAAGAGTATATCGAAGCATGGAGAGGACGGCCTCGCTCGTTTTGATTATTGGTGCGAATTATTTTTATAGGGGCTAAAAAATAATTAAAAAAGAAGAATCCCATATATAATTGATGAAGAATGCGTACTTTTGCCTCCCTAAGCGTAAACTATTAGTTGATGACGCCATTGAAAGCAAATACAATTATATCATTCATACTACTGTTTGTTTTATTGACACTTTCCGTAGAGGCAATGCCTCAACGCCGAAAGCAAAGTCCAGTTTCGAATGTGTCGGTTGCCGATACGCAGAAAGTCGATACAGTTAAGAATGACTCTTTGGCTTCACTCTCGATCAAGAAGAAGCAACCCCTTAGTGCCCCTGTTGTTTATGAAGCGAATGACTCCATTGTTTTTACTCAAGGAGGATATGCTCACCTTTATGGTCAGGGAAAAGTGAATTATGAAAAGATCGAACTTGCAGCTCAAATTATCTCGATGAATATGGATAGCAGTACGGTTTACGCTCGTGGTGTGCCTGATTCGTTGGGCGTAATGCAAGGTGCTCCTGTATTTAAAGATGGTGAAACTCCTTATGAGACTAAAGCTATTCGATACAACTTTAAAAGTAAAAGAGGCTTTATTAGTAATGTTGTCAGTCAGCAAGGAGAGGGGTATGTCACTGGTAATAATGCTAAAAAAGGAGCTGATGATGAACTCTTTATGGTAAATGGGCGCTATACTACTTGCGACCATCACGATCATCCACATTTTTACCTTCAATTAACTCGTGCTAAAGTAAGACCTAAAAAAAATGTCATTACCGGGCCAGCTTATCTAGTAGTCGAAGATGTTCCTCTTCCTATTGCGGTACCATTCTTTTTCTTTCCATTCTCTAGTAGCTATTCATCGGGTATCATCATGCCAACCTATATGGATGATTCTAGTCGCGGATTCGGTTTAACGGGTGGAGGATACTATTTTGCAGTCAATGATAAAATGGATCTGAAAGTGCTAGGAGATGTTTTCACTAAAGGTTCGTGGGCACTGGGAGTTGAATCTACCTATAATAAGCGGTATAAATATTCCGGCTCTTTGCAAGCCAATTATCAAGTGACTAAGACTGGTGATAAGGGGTTAGCCGATTATTCGGTTGCAAAAGATTTTAAGATTGTGTGGTCTCATCGCCAAGATGCCAAAGCCAGTCCTAATAGTACTTTCTCGGCTAGCGTAAATTTCTCGACTACTAGTTACGAACGAACAAATATAGGCAATTTATATAATTCACAACTCTTATCTCAGGGAACTAAAACATCGAGTGTTGCTTACTCACGTAGCTTTCCTGATCAAGGATTGACACTCTCGAGTACTTTTAATATTTCCCAATCATTGCGAGATTCTTCTATTGCAGTGACATTGCCGGATCTTAACATTTCTTTGAGCCGTATCTATCCCTTTAAACGTAAAGCGGCTGTGGGTGATGAGCGTTGGTATGAGAAGATATCACTTAGTTATACCGGACGCTTAACAAATAGCATTAATACAAAAGATAATATGCTTTTTAAGTCGAATTTGGTAAAGGATTGGAAGAATGGGATGAGTCATACAGTTCCGGTTAGTGCCACTTTCGCTCTCTTTAAATATTTGAATGTCACTCCTTCGTTTAATTATACTGAAAGATGGTATACTCGTAAGGTAATGAGAGGCAGGGATGCGTCTAATGAGGATGTTCCCACGGACACTATCTATGGGTTTCATCGTGTATACAATTACAATACGAGCTTAGGGGTGAGTACTAAACTTTATGGAATGTATAAACCTCTTTTTGCAAAGAGCAAAGAGATACAAATACGCCATGTGATCACTCCTCAGGTTAGTCTTAGCATGGCTCCTGATTTTGGCGCTTCCAAATATGGCTATTATGAATCTTATACGTACCTCAATTCTTCGAATCAATTGGATACTGTTACTTATTCTCCTTATGCTAATGAGGCGTTTGGAGTGCCGGGAAGAGGTAGACAGGGAACGGTTAGTTTTGACCTTTCCAATAATATTGAGATGAAGTATAAAACCCGTAATGATTCTATCCGTAAAGTTAGCCTTATTGATGAGTTAGGAGGTAGTATCTCTTATAATATGGCGGCGGAGACAAAACCTTGGAGTGACCTCTCGTTGCGTTTGCGTTTGAAGTTTTCTAAGAACTATACATTGAACCTGAATTCTTCTTTTGCTACTTATGCTTATCAATTTGATAAGAATGGTAAGGTGGTGGTCGGTGACCGCACAGAATGGTCATATGGGCGCTTCGGGCGTTTCCAGGGATGGGGCTCTTCATTTAATTATACGCTCAATAATGACACTTGGAAGAAACTGTTTGGTTCAAAAGATGAAAAGGCGAATGATAAGACGAAAGGGAAAAACGATGCTGAGAAAACGGATTCAGAAGGTACTCAGGAAGAGGAAGGGGAAACCAAAACCAAAAAGATAGAGAAAACTAAGCTGGATGCTGATGGCTATCAGTTGTTCACAATGCCTTGGTCGTTGAACTTAAGCTACTCCTTTAATATTAGCGAAAACACTTCGGCGCATATCAATGAAGAAACAATGCGTTATCCATATAAATATACGCAAAACCTGAGTGCTTCGGGCAATATCAAGATATCCAATCGTTGGAGCATGAGCTTTAATTCTGGATATGACTTTGAGGCTAAAAAGATTATTCAGACAGCTTTTACTGTTTCGCGTGATTTGCACTGTTGGAATATGTCGGCTAGTATTTCTCCTATCGGAACCTATCGATATTATAACTTCACGATTCGTGCTAATGCAAGCCTTTTGCAAGATTTGAAATGGGAGCAACGGAGTCAGACTCAAAGTAATATTCAGTGGTATTAACCTAGATAGAATGATCTAAAATAGCCCCGGTACCAAAATCTTAATTGATTGTTGTACCGGGGCTATTTTGTATTGTTACCTTTAATGTGTCACCATGCTATTTCTGTTTCTTCGTGAACTTTAAGATACTCATTTGTTTTGCTAAAATGTTTGTTTCCAAAGAATCCATTGTAGGCAGAAAAAGGAGAAGGGTGCGCAGAGCTGAGAACCAGATGTTTGCTTCGATCAATGAAAGCTCCTTTCTTTTGCGCATAAGCTCCCCAGAGTATGAATACCAAATGTTCCCGTTCTTCTGCTAAGGCTTTGATGGCTGCATCAGTAAAACTTTCCCATCCTTTATTCTGATGTGAACCTGCTTGATGTGCACGTACAGTAAGAGTAGCGTTTAGTAATAAAATTCCTTGCTCTGCCCATCGGGTAAGATTGCCTGAAGAAGGTGCATCTGTTCCTAAATCACTTTTGATTTCTTTAAATATATTCATCAGTGATGGTGGAAATCGAACTCCATCGTTTACTGAAAAACAAAGCCCGTGTGCTTGTCCGGGGCCATGGTATGGGTCTTGCCCAATAATGACCACTTTCACTTTATCGAATGGGCATAGGTTGAACGCGTTGAATATTAGTTTGCCCGGAGGGAATATTTGAGAGTGGGAATATTCATCTTTCACGAACTCCGTAAGGTTTTGAAAATAATCTTTCTCAAATTCAGGTTGTAAGTGCTTCTTCCAACTTTCTTCTATCTGAACATTCATCATTTATTACTCATTTAGATTAAAGTCATGTTCAGACTTTCGCACTCTTTTCTCATCTCGTCTGGCCAGATGCTGGCTTGTATTTCTCCAATATGTGCTTTGCGCAAATAGTACATGCATAAGCGTGATTGCCCGATTCCTCCGCCGATAGAGAGAGGAAGTGTATCATTCATCAATCGTTTGTGGAAGTAAAGCTCTAATCTTTTCTCTTCTCCTTCTTCTTTCAACTGTCTTTGTAGGGCTTCTTTATCTACACGTATACCCATAGAAGAAAGTTCGATGGCACGTTGCAACACTTCATTCCATAATAAAAGGTCTCCGTTTAGTCCGGGGAGTCCACCGTCGCTAATACTGCTGTAGTCATCATAATCGGGAGCGCGTCCGTCATGTTTCTTGCCATCACTCAACTTACCGCCTATACCAATGATAAATACAGCGCCATATTTCTTTGTGATAATATTCTCTCTGTCCTTTGGTTCTATATCAGGATATAGCTGCCTAAGTTCTTCGGCATGAATAAAATGTAGCTTTTGAGGTAAGCAAGGTTTAATTTGAGGATACATTTCGTATACCATGTACTCTGTGCGAATCATAGCGGCATAGATGCGGCTTACAATTTCTTTCAGGAAACTGATGTTCCGATCTTCACGAGTAATCACTCTTTCCCAGTCCCATTGGTCTACATAGAGCGAATGGATGTTGCCTAGTTCTTCGTCCGAACGGATGGCATTCATATCTGTGTAGATGCCATATCCCGGTTCGATGTGGTAATCGGCTAGTGTCATTCTTTTCCATTTAGCTAAGGAATGAACAACTTCTGCTTGGGCGTCATTCAAATCTTTAATGGGGAATGAAACAGCTCGTTCTACTCCATTTAGATCATCGTTGATACCCATTCCCTTCAGAACAAAGAGCGGTGCTGTAACACGGCGTAAACGTAATTCTGAGGATAAGTTCATCTGGAAAAAATCTTTGATTTGTTTAATACCTAGCTCGGTTTGTTTTAAATCAAGTAGTGGCTTGTAATTCTCCGGTTTTATTAGATAACTCATAAGTTTATTGTTAGTTGGTTGTTGGCAAAGATAGAAATAATATTTATAATTGCTTCGTTGTTGACTTGATTTGTTTGCTATTTGACTCTTTATTCGTCTTCTTTGTGTCAAAATAACATTTCTATTTTCTTGTTTCTATCTGCGCAACAGACAAAAAAGGCTTAATCATTAGGAGAATGCACAGTTTTTTTCTACTTTTGCGTCGCTTTGGCTTGGTAGCTTAGTGAATAGAGCGTCAGATTCCGGTTCTGAAGGTCGTGGGTTTGAGTCCCACCCAGGTCACGATAAACGTATTTAGACTTATAAAAAGGCATTTACCGAGTAATTGGTAATGCCTTTTTAATTTTAAACATTCTTGTCTATCTTTTCAGCGCTATAGCCAGTTTATCCCACGCATCGCAGAAACTTTGCATAGACGGGAATAATAGGTTGGCTCCGGCATCAAGCAATACTTGCGGATCAAGTGGCCCGGTATTAACTGCTATAGTGAAGATACCGGCTGCAACGCCAGATTCTACTCCAAGCGGAGCATTCTCTACAACGATAGCTTCATTTGCTTTCAAGCCTCCTTTTTCCAATGCCATAAGGTAAGGTTCTGGATGAGGCTTCCCATATTTCACGTCAAAAGCAGTTACCATAAGTTCGGGGCGAAACATCCCCGGGAAGTTTTCTTCCAATCTATTCAGTAGTGTACTTTGTCCTGAGCCTGTCACAACTGTGGGAACGATCTCGGCTTCTTTTACTTTTTTAAGTACTTCCCATGCACCGCTCATGCGTTCGGCCAAAGGATGCTTATTGAACTCTATGGTTTTTTCATTATAAATAGCCTCTATCTCTTCGGGAGTTGCCTCGCGTCCGCATTGGCGGCGGCATACAATATTGATTGTTCCCGCACCGGTTCGCCCTTCGTGGAGATAGGCCTCTTCTTTGCTTAGATGCAATCCACGGGCAACCATTACTTTATGCCATGCATCGGCATGGTAAGGCATGGAGTTGAATAATACTCCATCCATATCGAAAAGAACGGAACGCAGTTGTATGCTGCTATAATGATGCTTAGCCAGATATTGACTGATTGCTTTTTGAAACATATTAAAGACTTATTGGTGAGTTGCAAAGATACGAATTACCCGATAAATGAAAGCTAATTCTTTATGGTTTAGAAAAAGAAACATGGCATCGTCTGAAAAGCTGAGAACTGTATTGTTTGTTAATGTGGACAAGTTATGTTCTGTGAGCTCATTCTTGTCAATAGCATGTTTATAGATTATTAGCGGAATAGAACGTTTTAGAGTAGAAATGCACATTTACTTGATAACCCATGATGTGTTGAGCGAAGAGAAACCGTCTTTTGAAGAAACTCAACCGTGCAGTTGGCCAAACATAACTGTCTTTTTGTGGAAATGAAACCGTCTTTTTACTTAAAAAAGGTTTTTTATTGGTTGAATTTTGGTGTAAGTGCAAAAAAAAGGAAGAAGTCTAAACTTCTTCCTTTTATCGTATTTTAATCTGAATATACTTTATGATTACTCTAACAAAGATAATACATTTACTAGCCAAAGTCAAGCCTTGCGACAAAAAGAACTCATATTCTTCTCATATCTCTGTGTGTGAATCGGCTATTTTATTCAGCTAATTAAAGTTTTGACTGAATTGCTTTAGATTCTTCCTCATATCCGGGTTTGTTCAGCAATGCAAACATATTCTTTTTGTAAGCTTCCACACCAGGTTGGTTGAATGGGTTCACTCCCAAAATGTAACCGCTAATGCCACAAGCTATTTCAAAGAAATAAAGTAACTGACCGATGTAATATTCACTTAGTTCAGGAATCACGATACGTATGTTAGGTACATCTCCATCTACGTGAGCTAATTGGGTACCAAGCTCAGCCATTTTGTTCACTTCATCTACTCGTTTGCCAGCTAAGAAGTTCAATCCGTCCAAGTTTGCTTCATCCGAAGGAACTAGCATCGTATGATTTGGTTTTTCAACAGAGATTACTGTCTCATAGATGGTACGTTCGCCTTCCTGAATCCACTGTCCCATTGAGTGAAGGTCAGTCGAGAAGTCAACAGCCGCAGGGAAGATACCTTTATTCTCTTTTCCTTCTGATTCTCCGTATAGTTGTTTCCACCATTCACTTACGTAGTGCAGCTTTGGGTTGAAATTAACAAGTATCTCAATTTTCTTTCCGTTCTTGTATAGTTCGTTGCGGGTAGCAGCGTAAATAGCAGCAGGATTCTCGGCAAATGGGACATCTAAACCGCAAGTTTTCTCCATGTCGGAAGCACCGGTAACCAAATTTTCTATATCAAATCCGGCTACGGCAATAGGCAGTAAACCTACAGGAGTAAGTACAGAAAAACGTCCGCCAACATTGTCGGGGATAATGAATGATTTGTATCCCTCTTTGTCTGCAGTGATGCGGGCAGCACCTTTCTTTGCATCCGTAATGGCCACGATTACTTTTTTAGCCATTTCCTTACCGCGTTGTTGCTCGCATTGCTTCTTTAGTAGGCGGAATGCAAGAGCTGTTTCAGTAGTAGTACCCGATTTTGATATATTTATGAGCCCAAACTTCTTATCTTTCAAGAACTCGGTCAGTTCATATAGATAATCTTCTCCAATGTTATGGCCGGCATAGACGATCGCAGGCGCTGTCTTCTTATCTTGCAGCCAAGTAAAGCTGTTGGATAACGCTTCGATCACCGCACGCGCACCAAGGTAACTACCACCAATTCCTGCTACGATCACTATATCGCAGTTTTCTCTAAGCGTTTGAGCAGTGGCTTTTATGTCAGCCAAATGTTCTTTGCTGATAGAAGAAGGCAAGTGAAGCCATCCCAGAAAATCGTTACCTAGTCCAGTTCCATTTTCTAATGCTTTCTGCGCATCTTTAGCCAAAGCCTCGTAGGCGAAAACCTTTTCTTTGGAAATGCATCCAGCAGTCTTTTCAATATTCAAACTAATCATATATTTTTTGTTTAAAGGGTTTGTAATTGATTGCTTAATCCTTTATTGCTCAGGCAGCATGTGCAGAAAAGGTTTTTAAAGATTATCTGAACGAGTCCGTGAGCAATTTAATCTCTATCATAGGTGAAATACGTTCGTATAGTATGTTATAAACAGCATCAAGTATCGGCATGTTTACATGGTGATGTTTATTTAACTCCTTGATACATTTTGTTCCATAGTATCCTTCGGCAATCATTTCCATTTCAATCTGTGCGCTCTTTACAGAGTATCCTTTTCCAATCATTGTCCCGAAAGTACGGTTACGGCTGAAATTAGAATAGCTGGTAACCAACAAATCCCCCAGATATACAGAATCGTTTACGTTTCTGTCCAAAGGGTATACTGTATTAAGGAAACGGTTCATCTCTTGTACAGCATTGGATATAAGCACAGCCTGAAAGTTATCTCCGTACTTTAGTCCGCTACAAATGCCTGCGGCAATAGCATATACATTCTTTAGCACAGAACTGTATTCGATACCGGTAACATCGCCACTGACGGATGTTTTGATATAACTACTTCCCAACTTACGCGCAAATACGCGTGCTTTATCCTTGTCTGGACAAGCAATAGTCAGATAAGATAAGCGTTCCAGAGCTACCTCTTCGGCATGGCATGGGCCACCTAAAACGGCAATATTTTCTTCTGGGACACCATACTCTTTGGCGAAGTACTCCGATACAATCAAATTGTCATCGGGCACAATGCCCTTAATGGCCGTGATAATGAACTTTTCTTTTATGCGGGTTTTTAGTTTCTTTAGGTGAGTTTTCAGGTATGGAGAGGGTGTGACAAACACAAGCGTATCTGAATCTTTCACCACGTCATTGATGTTAGAACTAAAGTTGATGCGCTTGGTGTCAAACTTTACACCTGTTAAATAAGCTGGATTATGGCCCAACCTTTTGAAGTCGGCTATACGGTCGTCGCGACGCATATACCAATTTATCGATTCTTCTTGCGCCAGTACCATTTTTGCAATGGCCGTGGCCCAACTTCCTCCTCCCATTATAGCTATCCTGCCGGGTAATTTCATTATTTTACGAATTAAGTCTCTTAATCCATTCGGTTACATCATTCACCGATGGGTTTGCTAACTCTAATTTGTATTTTTTGTTCACTCCACAGATGTCTTGATGCAGTTTCTGTGGGTTAACGTCTTTCATATCATCTACCAAGTTATATCCGGCCTTTTGAATAATAGGAACCCATTCTTCGGTTATTCCTAGTTCCGTATACTTGCTGGTGGAGTCCTTTTTTATACTCTTTTCGGGGCGCATTTGTGGGAAGAAGAGAACTTCTTGGATCGTTGTTTGTCCTGTCATTAACATCACCAAGCGGTCCATGCCGATACCCATACCCGATGTAGGAGGCATGCCATATTCCAAGGCACGCACAAAGTCTGTGTCAATAAACATAGCTTCATCATCTCCCTTTTCACTTAGGCGGAGTTGGTCTTGGAAACGTTCCAGCTGATCAATAGGATCATTGAGTTCTGAATAAGCGTTACACAACTCTTTTCCATTCACCATTAGCTCAAAGCGTTCTGTCAGTTCGGGGTTGGTACGATGTTTTTTTGTCAACGGAGACATCTCCACAGGATAATCGGTGATGAAAGTGGGTTGGATGTAATTGCCTTCGCAGAACTCGCCAAATATTTCGTCAATGAGTTTACCTTTACCCATTGTTTCGTTAATTTCCATATTCAACTTCTTGCATATTTCACGTACTTCGTCCTCGCTTTTACCCGACAATTCGTATCCGGTAAACTCTTTAATGGCCTCGAACATCGTTGCTCGTTTGAAAGGTGCTTTGAAGCTGATTGATTTGTCGCCTACTGTAACCTCTGTGGTACCGTTCACATCCATACAAATCTTTTCGAGCATCTGTTCAGTGAAGTTCATCATCCAGTTGTAGTCTTTGTAGGACACATATATCTCCATACAAGTAAACTCAGGATTGTGTGTACGGTCCATACCTTCGTTACGGAAGTTCTTAGAGAACTCATAAACTCCTTCGAATCCACCTACAATCAGGCGCTTTAGGTATAGCTCGTCTGCAATACGCAGATATAAAGGAATATCAAGGGCATTGTGATGTGTCATGAATGGTCTTGCGGCTGCTCCACCGGGGATAGCTTGCAATATAGGAGTTTCTACTTCCATATATTCTCTTGCGTTGAAAAATTCACGCATAGAAGAATAAACCTTATTTCGTTTGATAAAGATCTCTTTCACGCCGTCGTTAACCACTAGGTCAACGTAGCGTTGGCGATAGCGCATTTCCGGGTCTTCAAATGAATCGAAAACCATGCCATCCTTATACTTTACTGTTGGCAGCGGTTTGATAGATTTGCTTAGCACAGTAAGCTTTTGGGCGTGAATACTGATTTCACCCATTTGTGTTTTAAACACAAATCCTTCGATGCCCACAAAGTCGCCCAAGTCGAGCAAGCGTTTGAATACAGTGGTGTATAAGTCCTTGTTTTCTTCCGGACAGATGTCATCTCTGGTTATGTATACTTGAATGCGACCTTTAGAGTCCTGTAGTTCAATAAAAGAAGCCTTTCCCATTACGCGGCGGCTCATTATACGCCCTGCAACAGATACTTGACGAGGTTCACCCTCTTCACCGTCTTTAAATTCAGCTTTTATATCAGTAGAGAAAGCATTGGTTATATACTCAGCAGCGGGGTAGGGCTCGATGCCCATTGCACGGAGTTCATTCAAGCTATTGCGTCGGATGATTTCCTGTTCACTTAATTCTAATATATTCATTTGTTACGTATTAACTCGATATTCGGAGGCAAAAATACGAAACATTTCTTATATTATGGCACGATTTACATGCTAATTAATGAAAGCCTTCCTTTCGCTGCATGCATAATTAGTACGATAGGCTACGTGAAAGAATCTTTTCTTTGTGGCTTATATTTCGGCTAGTGGCGGAAAATGTGTACTTTTGTAAACTCAAAAAAACTACATATGACAATGCAAAAAACTCCGACTGCGCTGGGCACCGATAATATCGGAAAACTTTTGATGCAGTACGCTATTCCTGCTATCATAGCAATGACTGCATCTTCTTTATATAACATGGTTGACAGTATTTTTATCGGGCAAGGAGTTGGTTCAATGGCCATTTCAGGTTTAGCCTTGACTTTTCCGCTGATGAATTTGGCCGCTGCTTTTGGCTCCCTTGTAGGGGCAGGAGCTGCTACGCTTGTTTCTGTGAAGCTTGGACAGAGAGATTACGATACAGCTAAGAGAGTTCTGGGCAATGTTGTTGTCTTGAATGTCGTTATTGGACTTCTTTTTTCGGTGGTTACTTTGTGCTATCTTGACCCCATTCTCTATTTCTTTGGAGCTAGTGAGCATACGATTGGTTATGCGCGAGACTATATGAAAGTCATTCTACTAGGTAATGTTGTTACACACCTTTATCTGGGATTAAATGCAACTCTTCGATCTTCGGGACATCCGCAAAAAGCCATGTATGCTACGATTGCTACTGTACTTATTAATACTGCGCTTGATCCGTTGTTTATCTTTGGCTTTGGTTGGGGAATTCAGGGTGCTGCTATAGCCACAGTCGTAGCTCAGGTTATTGCTTTAATATGGCAATTCAAATTGTTCACCAATAAAGATGAACTGTTGCATTTTCATCGGGGCATTTTTTGGTTAAAGCGGAAGATTGTTTTCGATTCGTTGGCTATCGGCATGTCTCCATTCTTGATGAACTTAGCCTCTTGCTTTATCGTTATTTTGATTAACCAAGGACTGAAACGATACGGAGGAGATTTGGCTATTGGTGCTTTTGGTATTGTAAATCGCTTGGTCTTCCTCTTCGCAATGATAGTTATGGGCCTGAATCAAGGTATGCAGCCTATAGCAGGTTATAACTATGGTGCTCAATTATATCCGCGGGTAACTCGTGTGCTGAAATTAACGATCTATGCTGCTACGATTGTAACTACAGCTGGTTTTCTGATGGGTATGTTTATTCCGGAGTTGGTAACTTCTATCTTCACGCCTGATGCAGAACTTATTCGCTTATCCTCTCAAGGATTACGAATCATCATCCTCTTTTTCCCTATTGTGGGCTTTCAGATGGTTACCTCAAACTTCTTTCAGAGTATTGGAATGGCGGGTAAGGCGATTTTTCTTTCTCTCACCCGCCAACTGCTTTTCCTCATACCTTGCTTGCTTATCCTTCCGCAATTCTTCGGAACTATAGGTGTCTGGGCTAGTATGCCATGCGCCGATCTTGCAGCAAGTCTTGTCTCAGGATTTATGCTGTGGAGCCAATTTCGAAAATTTAAAGCAATGCAGAAAGCTTAACTTATTTATAAAGGTATGTTTCCATGCTTTTTATGTGGGTTGGTTTGCACTTTGTTTTGTGTCATCTCCAATGCTTGTATCAAGCGAATACGTGTCTGTTTAGGTTGTATTATCTCATCAATACTCCCAAGTTCAGCCGCCTGATATGGGGTGGCAAACTTTTCCCGATAAGCTTCTAATTCCTTCAGTTTGGTATCCTCGTCCGCATTACGATATAAGATGTTGATAGCTCCTTCTGCTCCCATAACAGCTATCTCAGCGGTAGGATATGCGAAATTTACATCTGCTCCCGTTAGTTTACTGTTCATTACGATATAAGCGCCTCCGTAGGCCTTACGTGTGATGACCGTTATTTTAGGAACAGTTGCTTCAGCGTATGCATAGACTATTTTAGCTCCATGGCGGATAATACCGTTACTCTCTTGTGTATAACCCGGCAAGAACCCCGGTACATCTTCAAATGTAATGATGGGAATGTTGAAGCAATCGCAGAAACGAATGAAGCGTGCTGCCTTATCTGAAGCATTAATATCGAGCACCCCAGCCAGATAATTAGGCTGATTTGCTACAATACCGACTGAACGTCCACCTAAATGAGCAAATCCTATCACGATGTTTCGGGCAAAGTCAGGCATGATTTCAAAGAAATAGCGCTCGTCTGCTACGGCTTCTATAATGTTTCTGATATCATATGGTTGGTCCGGATCCTCGGGCACGATGTGTTGCAATTCTTCATCTTCTCGCCGATTATCATCAGTGGTATGTCGGGCGGAAGCATCTTCCATATTATTAGATGGCAAGAAACTTAGTAATTCGCGAATAGACATCAACAGCTCTTCTTCCGTATCACAAACAAAGTGTGTAACACCGCTTTGGGTGCTGTGCGTGTGGCTTCCTCCAAGCTTTTCTTTGTCTATTTCTTCATGCGTTACAGCTTTTACTACATCAGGTCCGGTAATAAACATGTGGCTATGTTCTTTTACCATGAAGATAAAGTCCGTAAGAGCAGGAGAATAGCAAGCGCCACCCGCACAAGGCCCAAGTATAGCCGATATTTGTGGTATTACTCCACTTGCCATGATGTTTTGGTGAAAGATCTCAGCATATCCGTCCAGACTTTCGATGCCTTCTTGTATGCGTGCTCCTCCCGAATCATTCAGTGCAATAATAGGTGCGCCATTCTTTAGAGCTAACTTTTGCACTTTGACAATTTTCTTGGCTGTTGTTGCTCCCAATGAACCACCATAAGCAGTGAAGTCATAGGCATATACAAACGTTAATTTGCCATTTATCTTTCCATATCCACTTACCATGGCATCTCCGGCTATCCGGTTTTTCTCCATGCCAAAGTTGGTACAGTGATTTATCATTAGTTTGTCCAGTTCCACAAATGTGTCTTTATCTAATAAGACATTAATACGTTCGCGGGCTGTCATTTTGCCATTTTGATGCTGTTTTTCTATTTTTCCTAGACCTCCGCCTAATTCGGCTTGTTTATTGAGTTCTGTAAAACTACTGTATTTATCCTTACTCATATTAATCCTTCTTTAAATCGAGTGTTATTAGAATTTGGTTGCCATTAATGGTATCGCCTTCTTTGACTAAAATATTTTTCACCTTGCCATCCGAAGAAGCTTTATAATTGTTCTGCATTTTCATTGCTTCTACTACAATGAGTACATCGCCGGCCTTGATACTCTGGCCTTCAGATACAGGAATGCTAATGACTTTGCCAGACATCGGTGATGTGATTTTATCTTCCGGCATATCCATTGCCTTCTTTTTCATTTGTAGATATTTAGCTTGTGTATCTACTATCTCCACATTAAATGAGGAAGAGAATGTATTAATCTGATACTTTTTACTCTTATCTTGTCGGATTAATTGTGCATTGTAGGATTTACCGTCATGTAAGATTGAACATGCTCCATTCTCAGCCATTACTACATCTACCACAAATTCTTTTCCGTCAATAGAAAGAACAACATTATTACCCTCTTTGCTAACCAATTGTATTTCAGCAACTCTATTGTCGATATGTATTTCCATTGCTTTGTTTTTAAATTCTTAATACTCCTTTATGCAAACCGAACTCTCGCCAGCGGCTAATTGGACGGGCATCGGCATCTAGTTGAGAAGTATTCTCTTCCAGATTCATGAGATAATCGATATAAGTGGCAATCATAGCAATATTTTCTTCTTCTTCACTATGTGAGGTTACGCCTTTAAGCAAGCGTTTACTGTTTTTAGGAATAAAGCCAGTATTATACTTCCCTTTTGTAAAGTCAGAAGTATCTATAACATACCTTAAGTAGTTGATGTTGGTCTTTATTCCGGTAATTTTGTATTCATTGAGCACACGGCGCATACGTTCAATCGCATATTTACGTGTCGTGGCCCATACGATGAGTTTACCAATCATTGGATCATAATATATTGGAATCTCATATCCTTCGTAAACGTAACTGTCAACGCGAACACCAATACCATTCGGTTCTGTTAGTTGGCGGATGATTCCCGGTGATGGTCTGAAGTTAAGTTCTGTGTCTTCAGCGCATATTCGGCACTCGATGGCATGCCCTCGTTGTTTGATGTCACTTTGGGCGAGATGAAGTTTCTGTCCATCTGCTACTTTTATCTGTTCTTTTACCAAATCAATGCCGAGAACCTCTTCTGTGATAGGATGTTCTACTTGCAAGCGAGTGTTCATCTCCAGAAAATAGTAATTGTGATTTTTATCTACTAGAAATTCAATCGTTCCGGCACCCTCATAGTTCACTGCTTTGGCAGCGGCAACCGCCTTCTGCCCCATTTCTTCTCTGAGTGTGTCATTCATGAAAGGAGAGGGGCTTTCTTCTACAATCTTCTGATTGCGGCGTTGTACAGAGCATTCGCGTTCACATAGATGAATTACATTCCCATGCTTGTCGCCCAAAATTTGGAACTCGATATGATGAGGTTCTTCGACGAATTTCTCCAGATATACTGTATCATCTCCAAATGAAGATAACGCTTCCGACTTAGCCATTGTGTAGGCTTCTTCCACTTCGCTTTCGTTCTGTATCAGACGCATACCCTTTCCTCCTCCTCCCATAGAGGCTTTTAACATAATGGGAAATCCTATTTCTTTGCAAAGAGAAATGGCTTCTTCTATGCTTTTTAGGTTCTTTTGTGTGCCAGGCACTACCGGTACTCCCGCTTCAATCATCTTTATTCGGGCCGATATTTTGTCGCCCATTGCTTCCATGGTTTCAGCTTGCGGGCCAATGAAGATGATGTTTTCCTCTTTACATCGTCTGGCAAAATCTGCATTTTCCGATAAAAAGCCATATCCGGGATGTATTGCATCAACTTGATTCTCTTTCGCTACCTGAATAATTTTTTCTATATTGAGATAGCTATCTTTTGATGCTGCCAGACCAATGCAATAAGCCTCATCGGCATACAAGGTATGACGAGCCGTTCTGTCTGCTTCTGAGTATACTGCAACGGACTTTATGCCCATTTCGTAACAAGAACGCATTACTCTGACTGCGATTTCTCCTCTATTAGCAATTAGGATTTTTCTTATCATATTTACTTATTTAAGTTAATGGACGCGTTATAGTCCATTTGTTCTACATAATAACATAAAAACAAATTAAAAAGATCTTTGCCGCTTTTTTTTATGAATGTTCGTGTAGAATGGGAATGAAAGGAAAAGGAACGTAGCTATCCCTGCGAGGAAGGGCGCACTTATATTTCCTGACACAGGCTTTTATCGCGAAGCATTGTCAAAGTAGCATTGAGGCAGGTCTCCTGGCTAACATCATTTTGCCATCCTTCCCATCTTTTCAAGATAGTGGACGTTATACGGCAAAATACTTCTAGTGCTTACAGTTGCGCGACAGCCCATGATTTTCACATGGTTCCCTATTCTCCTCCTTTTTATGGAGGCACCTTAATGATAATAATGAGAAAGAACTTTATTGCTGCAAAGATATGGAATTTAGCGAGATATGGAGTTAATAAATTATTTTTTTGTTTGTACTATTTTACACTTAAGGCTCGTTTCTTTCCAAAATAATCTGTAAGTTTGTGGCAAAACCAATAGATAGAAATACTATGAATGGTAATTATGTGATCAATCTTGGTCGTCAACTAGGTAGCGGCGGTAGAGAGATTGGAGAGAAGCTAGCGGCTAATCTAGGTATCTCTTTTTATGATAAAGAATTGATTAATTTAGCTTCCAAAGAGAGTGGGCTTTGCAAGGATTTCTTTGAGAAAGCTGATGAAAAAGCTTCGCAATCTATTATTGGGGGGTTATTTGGGATGCGTTTCCCCTTTTTAAATGACGCTATAATGCCTTCTAATAATTGTCTTAGCAACGACGCTCTTTTTAAAGTGCAAAGTGATGTAATTCGTAAACTGGCTGCCGAACAGTCGTGTTTGTTTGTGGGTAGATGCGCCGATTATATTTTGCGTGATCATCCCTGTCATGTTGATGTCTTTATCTCTGCTGCATTGCCTGATCGAATAGCACGTGTTTGTAGTAACAGGAAAATTACCGAAGAAGAGGCCGACGAATTAATTAGTAAAACTGATAAAAGGCGCTCAGAGTACTATAATTTCTATAGTTATAAAACATGGGGAGCAGCTGCGACTTATCATTTGTGTGTTGATTCCTCCGTTCTGGGAGTCGATGATACGGCGAAATTCATTCAAGAATTTGTCTATAAGAAATTGACTTTGTAGTTTCAATCCTTAGAATATATCTACATAAGTAATATCTTCCATATTGTTCTTTGCGTGCACGAAAGGGTGAAAGTTGTCCTTTTTTATTAGCTGCACAAGCAATAAATAAGGTCGGTGTGAAGGAATTTATTGCTTTCTCTTAAATTGAAGATAATTTGGATTTCATATCGTCTTTTAAGAATCTCATTAATAGTCTATTAGATTCATTTGGTGGGATAGCCACTCCATACTGAATTTTCTGGTCTGATAAGAGCGAAATATGATAGTGCCGATGGCTTATAGTCGCAATTTTCATTAAAAAAAAGCTCCTCGTTTTAAGTTATTCTGTATATTTGCAGGTCTATAACATTGATAGGAAGAGACAATAAAAGAATAAATATACTATTATTATATTTAAATTTCAAATAAACTATGGCAGACAGTAAAGAAAAACTCTTCTCTGATTTTTCTCCCGTTTCTACGGATAAGTGGATGGAGAAAGTTACGGCCGACCTGAAAGGGGCCGATTTTGAGAAGAAACTCGTTTGGAAAACGAATGAAGGGTTTAAAGTGAAACCTTTCTACCGGATGGAAGATATTGAAGAGTTAAAAACGCTTGATGCGCTTCCCGGTAAATTCCCTTATTTAAGAGGCACTAAGAAAGACAACGTATGGTTGGTTCGTCAGGACATCAAAGTGAGCGACCCTCTGGAAGCTAATAAGAAAGCGTTGGATATCCTTATGAAGGGAATCGATTCTCTTTCTTTCCATATTGAATCAAAATCGCTTAATGCTGAGACGATTCAAATCTTGTTGAAAGGGATTTGCGCTGAGAGCGTTGAACTGAACTTCTCTACGTGTCAAGGGCATGTTGTAGAGTTGGCAGAGCTTTTGGTTGCTTATTTTCAAAAAGAAGATTATGACTTGGCGAAATTGCAAGGTTCTATCAATTTTGACTTCTTCAACAAAATGTTGATTGACGGGAAAGAAAAAGGCAACTTGGTTCAAACAGCCAGAGCATTGATCGAAGCGACTCAGCCACTTCCTTGCTATCGTGTATTGAATGTGAATGCTCTTTCTTTGAATAATGCAGGCGCTTACATTTCTCAAGAATTAGGCTATGCATTGGCTTGGGGAAATGCTTATATGAGCCAACTTACCGAAGCAGGAATCCCTGATACAATTATAGCTAAAAAGATAAAGTTTAATTTTGGTATCAGTTCTAACTACTTCCTTGAAATAGCAAAATTCCGTGCTGCTCGTATGTTATGGGCTAACATCGTAGCATCTTACGATCCTGAATGTTTGCGCGATTGTGAAAGCAAAGGGAAAGAAGATGAATGTCGTTGTGCTGCAAAGATGAAAGTTCATGCTGAAACCACTTCATTTAACCTCACATTATTTGATGCGCATGCAAACTTGCTTCGTACGCAAACAGAAGCGATGAGTGCTGCTTTGGCTGGTGTAGATTCAATGACGGTTACTCCATTCGATAAAGTATATGCAGCACCAGACGAGCTCTCTGAACGTTTGGCTCGTAACCAACAATTGTTGCTTAAAGAAGAATCTCATTTTGATAAGGTTGTTGATCCTGCTGCCGGTTCTTATTATATTGAAAACCTAACGGTATCTATTGCTCAACAAGCATGGGCTATTTTCTTGAAAGTAGAAGATGAAGGAGGTTTTTACGCTGCAGTGAAAGCTGGAACGGTACAAAAAGAAATTAATGAAACAGGTAAGGCGCGTCATAAATCAGTGGCTCAACGCAAAGAAGTTCTACTTGGTACCAATCAATATCCTAATTTCTCTGAGAAAGCTGGAGATAAAAAACCATTAGATGCAAGTGCTACTTGTGGATGTGCTGAGGCTCCTCATACTGATGTTGCTACAATCAGCTTAGAGCGTGCTGCTAGTCAATTTGAGGCATTACGTATGGAAACGGAAGCTGCTGCTAAACGACCAAAAGCTTTTATGCTTACTATTGGTAACTTATCTATGCGCCAAGCTCGTGCACAGTTCTCGTGCAACTTTTTGGGATGTGCCGGTTACGAGGTAGTCGATAACTTAGGCTTTGAAACCGTTGAGGCTGGCGTGGAAGCTGCTATGGCTGCTAAAGCTGATATAGTGGTTCTTTGTTCGAGTGATGATGAATATATTGAATACGCTGTTCCTGCATTCAAAGCATTAAATGGTCGGGCAATGTTTATCGTTGCGGGGTCTCCTGCTTGTATGGACGATCTGAAAGCGGAAGGAATTGAAAACTTCATCCACGTTCGTGTCAACGTACTCGAAACTTTGAGAGAATATAACGCCAAGCTGTTGAAATAATAAAGGAAATAAGAACATGCGACCAAATTTTAAAAACTTAGATATATATGCTGCATTCCAACCTATCAATGGTGCGGAATGGCAAAAGGCTAACGGTATCAAAGCCGACTGGAAAACTCCGGAACACATTGATGTGAAGCCTGTTTATACAAAAGAAGATCTTGAGGGAATGGAGCATCTTAATTATGCTGCCGGACTTCCTCCCTATCTTCGTGGACCTTATTCGGTGATGTACACCCTTCGTCCCTGGACTATCCGCCAGTACGCAGGTTTCTCTACTGCCGAAGAATCAAATGCTTTCTATCGTCGTAACCTGGCTTCCGGTCAGAAAGGTCTTTCTGTTGCATTCGACCTTGCTACACACCGCGGCTATGATCCTGACCATGAACGTGTGGTCGGTGATGTTGGTAAAGCAGGCGTTTCTATCTGCTCTTTAGAGAATATGAAAGTATTGTTCGATGGCATTCCATTGAATAAAATGTCTGTATCTATGACGATGAACGGTGCGGTACTTCCTATCTTGGCATTCTATATTAATGCCGGTTTGGAACAAGGTGCTAAACTAGACGAAATGGCCGGAACTATTCAGAACGATATTCTGAAGGAATTCATGGTTCGTAATACCTATATCTATCCACCTGCATTTTCAATGAAGATCATCTCAGATATCTTTGAGTACACTTCTCAAAAGATGCCTAAGTTTAACTCTATCTCCATCTCTGGTTATCACATGCAGGAAGCTGGTGCTACGGCTGATATTGAGTTGGCTTATACATTGGCTGATGGTTTGGAATATTTGCGTGCGGGTGTTGCTGCCGGTATTGATATCGATGCGTTTGCTCCCCGTTTGTCTTTTTTCTGGGCTATTGGTACAAACCATTTCATGGAAATAGCTAAGATGCGTGCTGCACGTATGTTATGGGCTAAGATTGTGAAACAGTTCAATCCGAAGAATCCTAAATCTTTGGCTTTGCGTACTCACTCTCAAACATCAGGATGGTCACTAACTGAGCAAGATCCATTTAATAATGTGGGACGTACTTGTATCGAGGCTATGGCTGCTGCACTGGGACATACACAGTCTTTGCACACCAATGCGCTTGATGAAGCGATTGCTTTGCCAACCGATTTCTCTGCACGTATTGCCCGTAATACTCAGATATACATTCAGGAAGAAACATACATTTGCAAGAATGTAGACCCGTGGGGAGGTTCGTTCTATGTAGAGAGCCTGACAAATGATTTGGCGCACAAAGCTTGGGAGTTGATAGAAGAAGTAGAAAAGCTAGGTGGTATGGCTAAGGCTATCGAGACAGGTATTCCAAAGATGCGTATCGAAGAAGCTGCTGCCCGTACACAAGCTCGTATCGACTCGGGTTCACAGACTATTGTGGGTGTGAACAAGTATCGTCTTGAGAAAGAGGCCCCTATCGATATTCTTGATATTGACAATACTGCTGTTCGTAAAGAACAGATTGAAGGCTTGAAAGAGCTTAAAGAAAAACGTGACGATGCAAAAGTACAAGCAGCCCTTGAAGCCATTACTAAATGTGTGGAAACAAAAGAAGGTAACTTGTTGGAACTGGCTGTAGAAGCTGCTCGTGTTCGCGCTACTTTGGGAGAAATCTCTTATGCTTGCGAAAAGATTGTAGGACGTTATAAAGCAATAATCAGAACTATATCAGGCGTGTATTCAGCAGAAAGTAAAAATGATGCAGACTTCAAGCGTGCTTGCGAACTAGCCGAGAAGTTTGCCAAGAAAGAGGGACGTCAACCTCGTATTATGGTGGCGAAGATGGGACAAGACGGTCACGACCGTGGTGCCAAGGTAGTAGCAACAGGTTATGCTGATTGCGGATTTGATGTGGATATGGGACCTTTGTTCCAAACTCCTGCTGAGGCTGCTCGCGAAGCTGTTGAAAACGACGTTCACGTAGTTGGTGTTTCTTCACTGGCTGCAGGACACAAGACATTGATTCCTCAGATCATGGAAGAATTGAAGAAGCTTGGTCGTGAAGACATCCTAGTGATTGCCGGTGGTGTAATTCCTGCACAAGATTATGATTTCCTTTATAAAGCAGGTGTGGCTGCTATCTTTGGCCCGGGTACTCCCGTTGCCAAAGCTGCTGGTCAGATTCTGGAAATATTGATGGGAGAGTAATCGTTCACTGATAATCTCTTAATAATTTAAAAAGGCTATCTCCATTGTGAGATGGCCTTTTTTTGACTTATACTTAAGCTTCTTGAATTACAGTACATACAATTTTGGATATTAACTCTTGTTTTCCATACAATTATGTAGGACTGTTATTCAGCACGTAGAGATATACTTATCCCAATATCCTATACCTTTTCTCCTTTAAATCAGCTGATAATAAGGTTTGTACGCTTATAAACCGATTCACTCCTTCCTAGCTAACTTCCATGCTCTTTCCTTTTGGTCTGTTTTTTGCGTTTGCTTTATCAACATAGCAAGACTATGTATAATACGGCTTATGATATTAAATTGGAGAAGAAACTTTTGTGAAAGGTATTCCAGACAGAATTATTGCGTAACCGGGGCAACAATTTTGTTGGGATTGAGTGTGCTTTTGCTATTTACCGTTCTTCTCTCATTCTCAATAGGGCGATACTCTGTACCCGTGGCTGATATTGTGAGTTATCTTTTTACGGGAAAATATAGTGATGCGAATCTGCCTCTGCTTCTGAGTGAGATACGTTTGCCACGTATCTTGGGGGCGGTACTTGTAGGCGGATCCTTGTCTGTATCGGGTGCTGCTTATCAAGGCATTTTTCGGAATCCAATGGTCAGTCCCGATATCTTGGGAGTTAGCTCGGGTGCCGGCTTTGGAGCATCGTTAGCTATCCTGCTTTCGTTTGGTCTGGTTGGCATTCAGAGCATGGCATTCATTATGGGTCTTGTTTCTGTTTGCATAGCGTTATCTGTTAGCAAGATAATGGGTGGCACACACGACCGTATTCTCATGTTGGTACTTTCGGGTATGATTGTCGGATCCATGTTTACTGCTCTGATTTCATTGATGAAATATCTAGCTGATAGTGAATACAAACTCCCCGATATTACATTTTGGTTAATGGGTAGTTTAACTGAAGTTACTCTGAGAGAATTGAAGACTGTATTCCCGTTTATTGGTTTGGCATTGATACCACTGCTACTCTCATCGTGGAGGCTCAATGTACTCTCCTTTGGCGACGAAGAAGCACGGGCGTTAGGAGTGAATGCTGCTCGGTTGCGTGTCATTGTTATTGCTTGTGCATCCCTTATTACAGCTTCAGTAGTTAGTATCACAGGACTTATCGGTTGGGTCGGATTGATTATTCCTCATTTCGCTCGTTTTCTGGTGGGACCTAATCATAAAGTCCTGTTTCCTGCATCCTTCCTGGTGGGAGGTATCTTTATGTTGATTGTTGATGACCTGTCGCGCTCTGTTTCCTCACTAGAGATACCTCTAGGTATTATCACTTCACTCATTGGAGCACCCATGTTTCTCATTATTTTGCGTTTATCCTCTAAACATACATGGTAAATGATGAAATTAGAAATTAAAAATGCATCTCTGGGCTATCATCGAACGATGATTCTTCAAAACGTCAATATGGAACTCCATACAGGCGAAACGATTTGTGTTCTGGGGCGAAACGGTTCGGGTAAAACCACTTTGTTTCGCACTCTGCTCGGTTTGTTGCCTTTGCAATCGGGAGAGATTTTGCTGGATGGCAGAAACCTGTCTTCTTGGAATCGCACTCAGTTCGCCCGTAAGGTAGCCTATGTGCCCCAAGCCCGGTCATTACCTTTTCCTTTTACGGTGATGGACGTTGTTCTGTTTGGACGAACCTCCCACCTGAAGCCGTTTGCCTCTCCCGGTAAAGAAGACAAAGCCATTGCCGAGTGGTGTTTAGATAAACTCAACATTATTCACCTGCGTAAACGAGTCTTCACGCAGTTAAGCGGAGGAGAACAACAAATGGTCATTGTAGCCAGGGCACTGGCCCAACAGCCTTCGTTTCTTGTTATGGACGAACCTACCTCGAGCCTTGATTTTGGTAATCAGATAAAGATTATCAGACAGGTCAATGAGTTGAAAGACGAATCACTAGGTATTTTGATGGCCACACATTCGCCCGACCACGCCTTTATGTGCGATGCCAAAGTAGCCGTGGTGCAAGAACAGAAAGTGATGGTACAAGGAGATTGTAAGGAAGTGATTACCGAAGAACTTTTAAAAGAGATTTACGGAGCAGATATTCGTATACATGCATTGACTCACAACGCAATACTATCTCGCAAAATATGTATTCCCGAGATTTAACAACACATTAAATTCATTTTATTTAAAACAAGAGAACATGAAAGAAGCATTTGGAAATTACTATCCGGTATCGATTGTCGGCACAGGTCCAGGAGGTCCAGATTATCTTACAGTAGACGCAAAACGAAGATTGAATGAAGCCGATTGTATTTTGTATGATTGCCTGCCTGCTGTTCACATACTTGCCGAGGCTGGGCCACAGACAGAAGTGCGCTTCATAGATAAACATCCGGAGGGGGAAGAAGAGCCGGTTGATCTGCTTAAAATTGTAGAGCAGTTATATCATGAAGGCAAAAAAGTAGTAAGGCTGAAAGCTGGTGATGCCATGATGTTTAATGGGGGTGGGGTCGATTGTGCACGACTAAAAGAGATGGAGATCCCTTTTGAAATGGTTCCCGGTTTAACCGCTGCCGCTGCCGCCGCAAGTATCTTTGCTATTCCTATCACAGAGAAATTCGAAAGTAATAGCATTGTATATGCTATTGGAGATCACATCGAAGACAACTGTGCACATTTTCGTGACATCTCTAAACTCTTTAAACATGGAACTACTTTGGCTTTGTACATGGCTTATGACAATCTGAAGGAAATCTTCCGTGCATTCGAAGAAGAAGGAGTACCAACCGATATGCCGGTGGTCATTGCTTCCATGATTTCACTCTCGCACGAAGATTGTGCTTGTGCTACACTAGAAACCGTTTTTGATGTGATCAATGAGAGAGAGATGCTTGCGCCGTTTGTGTTTTTCATCGGCAAATACGTTAAGATTCTTTCCCGATAAGGGAGAATGCCTTTTTTTATTATCCGTTATCTTTCACAGGTATAACGGCCTTGTTTACAGGTATTGATTTTATTATTCTAAATTCCTAAAAAAAGACGAGTATGAAAAGACGTTTAGCATTTATTGGTGCTCTTAGTTTGTGTTCCATGATTTATGCCCAAGCCGAGAAGGATGCACCGGAAGATTCTATATCAAGAGTATATACGCTAGGGGCAGTAGAGGTGATTGGCAAAACAACCAAAGCATCCGTACCGGACAAACTGGATATGATACAGATGCGCGAGTTCAACAGAGACAATCTTACGGATGCGGTGAATCTGATTCCAGGCTTAACCATCTCCGAAACCGGAGCCCGAAATGAAGGGGCATTCTATTTACGAGGATTCAGCATGCTTCAGACTCCTATCTTTTATGATGGAGTGCCCATTTATGTACCCTATGACGGAAATGTAGACATTACACGGTTTACCACTTTCGACTTGGCTCAGATCAGCGTATCGAAAGCCTTTACCTCTGTTCTTTATGGTCCAAACACGATGGGTGGAGCTATTAATTTAGTGTCGCGCAAGCCGGCAAAGAAGCTTGAGATAGATGGCATCTCAGGAATGAAGTTCAGTAAGGAAGGTCTGAATGGATACAATACCGGGATTAACATTGGTTCCCGCATGAAGAAATTTTATTTTCTGGGAAGTTTTTCTTTTCTCGATACAAAATTCATGTCACTCTCTGATAAGTTCACCCCTACCGACTACGAAGATGGTGGACGAAGAGAACACTCTGCGGCAAAAGATCTCAAAATTAGTGCAAAGGTTGGCTATACTCCCAATGCTACAGATGAATATTCGGTGAGCTTTATCATTCAGAATGCAGAGAAAAACATTTCTCCATCCATCTTGGGAGGACAGTACAGGGATTATCCTAAGTATGATAAGAAGAGTGTTTATTTTAAGTCCAATACCTATCTGGGTCTTGCCACAAACATTAAGGTTACTGCTTTCTATGATAACTACTATAACATCATGGATCAGTTTGATGACAAGACTTATTTGCTGCAGAATACTAAAAAGGCATTTCATAGCATTTATAATGATTACTCATTGGGCGGATCCTTTAATCTATCCAACGAATCAATAAAGAACAATGTGCTTCAATTCGCTTTTCACGAAAAGTACGACTCGCACAAAGAGCATAACGGAGGCATTGCGGCCAATGAGACAACCGGACAGACTGCTGTAACCGGAGAACCCATACAAAAGTATCTGGATAATACCATTTCGGCGGGACTAGAAGATACCTATACCTTCAATAAATACATCATCGCAGTGGCAGGTCTTAGCTATAACTCTCGAAGCAATAGCAAGGCGCAGGAATATGGCACGCACTACCTCACGGGAGAAAAAAATGTGCTGTATGACTTTCCAACAGGTTCTGATGACGCTTTCAACTATCAGTTGGCTACCATCTTGCACGTGGCTAAGGGACACGATATAACCGTCTCTGCTTCTCGTAAGTCGCACTTTGCATCGCAAAAAGATCGTTATTCGAGCAAATTTGGTTCTCAAGAGCCCAACCCCGACCTCGCTTCGGAGTTTAGTTGGATATTCGACATCACTTACGAAGGTAAGATCACCGATAAGTTTCAGTACCAAGCATCTGTGTTTCGTAACAATGTAGACGATGCCATTTATCAGATAACCGTTGGTACGCAAGATAATGGCGACCCCATCTATCAGAATCGGAATGTAGGTAAATCAGTCTTCCAGGGCTATGAACTATCTTTTGGTTGGGAAGCAATGAAGAACCTCACCCTAGGGGGTAATTATAGCTACATTCACAGAGAGAATAAAGAAGATAAAACAGTGAAGTTTGTTGGCGTTCCCGATCATAAGTTCATTGCTTACGGCAAATACAAACTATCTTCTTGGGATGCCTACTTCCATTTCGATACGGAAGTAAATAGCAAAAGATACGTAACCAGTACTGGTACTACAGTACCCGGATATATGTTGATGAATGCAAAGATACATTCTCAGGTATGGAAAGGACTAGCTTGCGAAATAGGTTCGAGAAACCTTTTCGATCGAAACTACTCTATTTCACAGAACTACCCGCGTGAGGGACGAACCTTCTTCACGTCCGTAGTGTATAACTTCTAAAAAGATTGTTTGATGAATAAGATAAAAAAATCAGCGATATGTTTACTTGTTCTGTTTGTTTGCCTCCTTTCAGCCTGCCGCAATAAGGCAGGCAAGGAGGTAGCTGGCAGCACTCGGACGATAACAGATATGGCAGGAAGAAAAGTAGAAATCCCTCAGCACATTCGTTCTGTGTTTGTTGACCGCCATTCCTCTCAAATGTTTTATGCCTTTGATACAGTTATGACAGTGAACAGGGTGTTCAATTACAATGAATCCGAGAAGAAATTTCTCAAGAAGTCCTTCTACGAAAACAAACCTTATGCTATAGAAGGAGGTTCGGAAGAAATCATCCGATTGAAGCCAGACGTAGTCATCTACTCTCAAGTGCTTACGAAAGCGAATATCGAGGCAGTCAATGCGTTGCAGGCTAAGATACATATACCTGTCATTCTGCTTGATATGGATATCAATAAATACAAAGAGATTTTAGCCTTTATGGGGATAGTGCTCAACAAGCCCGAAAAGGCAGAGGAACTTATCAGCTTTATAGAGACTTACATCGATTCAATTCCTGTCAAAGCTCATACCATTGCCGAGAAAGACAAGAAACGGATCTATTATGCTGAAGGGATGAGAGGCCTGAAGACCGATCCGTCCGGCTCAGTGCATAGCCTGCTGATTGATTTGGTCGGTGCGAAGAATGTAGCAACTGTCGATGTATTACCCGAGAAAGGAATGTCCAATGTATCGATAGAACAAGTTTATGCATGGAACCCTGATATTGTACTGGTTTGGTCGGGTAATTTTGACGGATTAGACTCTTATAAGTTTATTCGCACCAGTCCCATCTGGACACAACTCAAAGCCGTAAAGCAAAATATGTTGTATCAGGTTCCTTGGCGTCCGTTTGGATGGATAGACCGTCCGCCGGGCATCAATCGTCTGATCGGTTACATTTGGCTTTCACATTTACTATATCCTACTGTATATAAGTTCGATATGCTTGCAGTAACGAAGGAATTCTTCCATAAGTTCTATCACTATGACATGAGTGATGCTGAGGCACTCGATCTATTGAACCCTCAACCGTCCATCAATGAGCTACACTAATTTTATTAAAACACTCTCCAAATATTAAACTATGTTATAAAACACATGTTTTCGCGCACAGTCCTTGCAGATATCAAAAAACTCCGTATATTTGCACTGTGTTTTTCATAGTATTAGATTTAAGGTTAACAAAGGTTGGAGTCAGGCGTGACTCCTTTTTTTATGCCCATACCTCACCTCTCTTTCCTGCTTTTTCCCTACCTTTGCCTAAACAAAAGAATTAAAATGATAGTTTGCATTGCCGAAAAGCCCTCTGTGGCACGTGATATAGCCGATATACTCGGAGCTCGAACCAGAAAAGATGGATATATGGAAGGTAACGGATACCAGGTGACCTGGACATTCGGCCATTTGTGCACCCTGAAGGAACCGCATGAGTATAGTCCGGCCTGGAAGTCATGGAGCCTGAGCAGCTTGCCAATGATTCCGCCACGCTTCGGCATCAAACTGATTAGTAACCCTACTTACGAGAAGCAATTTCATATCATAGAGAAGCTGATGCAGGCGGCAGATGAAATCATTAACTGCGGTGATGCCGGGCAAGAGGGAGAGTTGATTCAACGTTGGGTGATGCAAAAGGCCGGAGTTCGTTGTCCGGTGAAGCGTTTGTGGATCTCTTCCTTGACAGAGGAATCTATCAAAGAAGGATTTGCCAAACTGAAGGATCAGTCGGAGTTTCAACCACTCTACGAAGCCGGATTGTCTCGTGCCATTGGCGACTGGACGCTAGGCATGAATGCCACCCGCCTTTATACCATTAAGTACGGGCAGGGTAGGCAGGTGCTTTCTATCGGTCGGGTACAAACGCCTACGCTGGCACTCATCGTTAACCGTCAACTCGAGATAGAGAACTTTAAGCCCGAACCCTACTGGGAATTGAAAACGGTTTATCGGGAAACAACTTTCTCGGCCACCAAAGGTAAGTTCACCACTAAAGAAGAAGGAGTTGCGTTTCTGGAAACAGTGAAACAATCCGATTTCGTGGTGACCGATGTCTCTGCCAAGAAGGGACTGGAGTATGCACCCCGCTTGTTCGACCTTACCTCCCTTCAGGTAGAATGCAACAAGAAGTTTGCTTACTCTGCCGACGAAACACTGAAACAGATACAATCACTCTACGAGAAGAAGGTAACCACCTATCCGCGTGTAGACACCACCTATCTGACCGACGATATGTATCCTAAATGTCCCGCTATCTTAAAAAACTTGAGAGACTATGCCGTGCTCACCGCTCCGCTGGAAGGTGGAAAGCTGCCTAAGTCAAAGAAAGTGTTCGATAATGCGAAGGTGACCGATCACCATGCCATCATCCCTACAGGAATATATCCTCAGAACCTTACCGATATGGAGCGACGCGTGTTCGATCTCATCGCCCGTCGGTTTATTGCAGTGTTCTATCCCGATTGTAAAGTCTCCAACACCACCGTATTGGGCGAAGTGGACAAGATCGAGTTTAAGGTAACGGGTAGACAGATTCTGGAACCCGGTTGGCGAGTAGTGTTTGCCAAAGAGCAGATAGAAGAGAAAGAAGGTGATGACGAAGAAAGAGTACTTCCGCTATTTGTAAAAGGAGAGAGCGGCCCCCATGTGCCGGACTTGAACGAGAAGTGGACACAACCCCCTAAAGCGTTTACCGAAGCAACCCTGCTACGTGCCATGGAGACGGCAGGTAAGCTGGTGGACAATGATGAACTACGTGATGCGTTGAAAGAGAATGGCATCGGTCGCCCGTCTACCCGTGCCGCTATTATCGAAACCCTTTTCAAGCGAAACTATGTTCGCAAAGAACGCAAGAACCTCATTGCCACCCCCACCGGTGTGGAGTTGATACAGATTATTCACGAAGAACTACTTAAATCGGCCGAGCTGACAGGTATTTGGGAAAAGAAACTTCGTGAGATAGAGAAGAAAACCTACGATGCCCACCTGTTTCTCGAGGAACTCAAACAGATGGTATCGGACGTAGTGCTGAGCGTGCTTACCGATAACACCAATCGCCGCATTACCATTCAAGAAGCCGTAGTGGTAACCGAAGAGAAAAAAGAGCCAAAGAAGCGAGAACGTAAAGCGGTTGCTCCGAAAGAGAAAAAAGAAAAGCCCGTAGTTGCGAAGTCGCCTGCTGAGAATGTGCAATCCATCCCGGTGAGCATCCCTACTGCTGACCCGTTGGTAGGGCAACCCTGTCCCCTTTGTGGCAAAGGCACCATCATTAAAGGCAAAGCCGCTTACGGTTGTTCCGAGTGGAAAAGCGGTTGCTCCTTTCGACAAGCTTTTTAATTAATCTATACAAATAGACCTTTTCAAACAGACCATACTACTTAAGCGTGGTGAACTAGTTAGTTCACCACGCTTAATTAACTAGTTCACCGCGGTGAACTAACTAGTTCAGCAAATCCCTCTCACAAGGCTTCTGAACGGTCTTCCTGAAACTTGACAAAAAGCCTCTCGTAAGCTCCTTTTTGTCAAGAGACGAATTATACACAATTAACGGAGGATGCGCGTTTCAAAGACAAAAAGGAGTTAGCGGGGTAACATATAGACGAAATATCTTTTTCATTAGGAGTTATTCCGATAACAAATAAGCATATTGCCAGAGAGCAACCGTCTCTTGGAGCAAGAGAACCGTGCAGATTACCCAACTGAACCGTTCTTTTACCCACTTTCCACCCTTCTTTCGGCTAATTTTCACCCAATAAAAACAAAAAACGGGGGAAGTTGTTGCTTCCCCCGTTTACCGTAGTTTAATCTCAAACTACTTTATGATTACACTCACAAAAGTAATACATTTACTTGGCAAAGCCAAGTGTTTGAGGAAGAAAAATCAATCCTTACTTATTGTTATGCTTCGCTAACATAATGTTTGTTGAGCATAATAATAAGTTGGCTTTTTATTCAGCTATAAAGAGTAAAGTGATGTAGAGAAGTCAAGGTTGAGCTCTTGCTGCAGCAAGAGTAACAGCAAGAGTTATCAGGTAAAACTCTGTGTATAGAAATTCTTGAAAAATTATCTGATATTGCTCTGCCATTGTAAGATAGGTTGTTGAGGCTTGTAAGGTGCAAAATATCAGCATGGGCGACCATTTTCGTGGTTTCACGAAAATGGTTCAGCTTGGCAGTGGGGCAAAACGTGAAGAATTAATCTTTTTGTTTCGCTATTCTATAACATATTATTTCATATATTTACAACATGTATGGTTTTGTTTAAGGTAATAAAACATATTTGGTATGAAAAGTTATATCGTCCATATCTTATGTATATCAGAGTATTGAACGAATACTTTTCTATTCCAACAAAAGAACTACAATAATAATTATGACGAAAACAAATAAAATAATAGTAAAAACGGTTGCGGTTAAGACATTGCAAGTAAATGGGATAGACTATATCAGTATAACCGATATTGCCAAACAAAAAAATCCATCGGAACCAAAAGATGTAGTTAAGAACTGGATGCGTTTAAAAAACACATTAGAGTATCTCGGTTTATGGGAACGTTTGAACAACCCTCGATTTAAAGGGGTCGAATTCGACCCCCTTTTAGCAGAAGCCGGGAGTAACGCCTTTACTATGAGTCCATCTCGTTGGGTAGAAATTACAGATGCTATAGGACTTATAACAAAAAATGGTGCTGGTGGCGGTACTTATGCTCAAAAAGATATAGCTTTTAAATTTGCTAGTTGGGTTTCCGTAGAATTTGAGTTGTATTTAGTAAAGGAATTCCAACGCCTAAAAGAAGAAGAACAAAAACAGATTGGATGGAGTGCAAAGCGCGAACTATCTAAGATAAATTATCATATTCACACTGATGCTATTAAACAAAACCTTATTCCTGCAGAATTAACCCCGATGCAAACTTCCGTGATATATGCTTCCGAGGCCGACGTGCTCAATGTAGCACTCTTTGGAATTACCGCTAAAACATGGCGTAATCAGAACCCCGAGATGAAAGGCAATATTCGTGATTATGCTAGTATCAATGAGTTAATTTGCTTATCGAACATGGAAAACATCAATGCTGTTCTGATTAATGAAGGTTTGGAACAATCGGAACGATTAATTAAACTGAATGCTATAGCTATTCAGCAGATGAAAGTGTTACATGATGTAGAAAACAAGAAATATTTGAAGTAGCTGGTTTACCGATAAAAACAATTCGGAGGAAACAGTACTGACTCGTCTCTCTTCTTTGGGTTTTCACAAAAACGTGCCTCCTTATAATGCCTATATGCAGGGTCAGTTGGTGGATTTGCCATTTCTTGGAAGTATTTATCTTAAAGATGATAAGTTATGCGAGGAAGAGTAAATAAGAGTATTGCTGTTATTGGTGAAGGGGAAAATGAATGGCTCAAGAATGGAAGAATCAAAATAGGATATAATCATGCGGTGAGGGACGGTTTATCAGTTCAATTACTAGAAGGCATTCATCAGATGAATTATATCTTTCGGCAATAGTGTTTCTTTTGTGTCGCCTGAAGGCTGATGCTTTAGAAATAATTTCGCCACTATGATATGATTCTTCGGAAATGGTAATTTTTCGGCTTTGGCTTTCAACTCCGACAATAATCGATCACTGTTTTCTCCGGTTGGACAACAACAAATGATGTATTGTCACCTGCGAGTGTTTTGGTAAGTCATTCGCTCTCTTCTATTCTATCTACAAATTCCATACTGCTTATTATTATGCTATACGAACATAATGTTTGTTGAGCATAATAATAAGTATTGTGCTATATTTTTTGGTGCAAGCTTAGTCCTATTAAAAAACTTCTTATATTTGTATTCTACTTAAGTAAAGATAACAGAATGCAAAATGAAAAAACTTATATCTTTGGAGGTGTTGCTTATTTATGTAATAAATGCTTTTGCACAACAAACCACGATTAACTCTTTGCTCATAGATGAACAGACGAAGGCTCCCCTTATGTATGCAACAATATATATAGGTACGGATCATGGCACAATATCCAATCAAGAAGGTGAGTTTTCGATTACTGCTTTACCTACAGATATGCTACGTATTTCTTATGTCGGTTATGAAACACGGAATATAAAAGCCTCAAATGCTCCTGCTACCATTTCACTGAAACCTTTGGTCGTCAATTTGAATGAAATAGTAGTAAAGCCAATAGATATGCATGAATTCTTAATGCGAGTTCATGATAAATATAAGAAAGATAATGATACATTCGGAAAGGTAACAAATTCTTTTTTTTATAGGCAGATTACTCAAACAAATTCTGTCTGCAATGAAATCCTTGAAGCGTTTTTAAATGCAAAGCCACATCTTAGCATCCTAAATATAGAATTGATAACAGGTCGTTATGCCGATCTGCCAAGTGACTCCGTGCATAAATACATGCATTTTAAAAACTTCTTTTATCAATCCCAGCTTCGTCCAGTTGTATTGAGCAAAAAAATTAAAATAAAGAACGATACATATATACAACCTTTGTTTAAAGACTATGATAAATATTATACGGTTGATTATGATATTCTCTACAACCCCAATGATGCTTCCACGATTTATAAGATTAGCTTTAATCCACGGAAGGGAATTGTGAACCCAGTTATAAGAGGTGACGCGTTCATTGATTCTTCTACTTTAGAGCTAAAGCGTTTTGAAAGTGACGTTTTAAATAATATTATTATATTAACTGATTATGAGACGGGTGAGAAAAAGCGGATAAATGATGTTAAAACACATTTCGAAATTAATTATAAAACAATGGGGGGGGCTTCTTTTGTTGAATCTGTGATAGTAGACATGCATTACTATGTACAAAAATCCGGAAGGATGGATATTCATTCTATTATGTATAATATGGGGAGTGAAATGAAAGATAGTACAAAAAAACTTCATAGAAAGAGCAATCTATTGGAAGAGGTAGCTAGCCAAGAGTACAATCCTTCTTTCTGGAAAGAAAATGCCATTATTAAGCGTACCCCTTTGGAGAAATCTGTTACTGAAATGTTTGAAAAGAAAGATTTATTTGGAACATACTCGCTTAAAAGATAGAAAATATGAATTATGAGGCTTTGAAACGACTTTATGATTATACGTATTTTAGTGTTTTATAGCACTAATTTTAAAGAAGCTGCTTTTTAGTTTGTAATAAAATATTATATCGATTATATTAAGCTTATTTATCGAGATAATACTTCCTCAAATTAAACAGCCGTAACAATATAGCTTCTAAGTACTTTAGTGCAACTATTAGACAATATCTAATTTATCCAATTACAGAATAAAATATTATTTACTTTTTTACGTTTAAAAAGACAATGAAAAATATATTATCTAAAAGGCTCTTCTCTATTTTGATTATTCTTTTAATTATATTAATTGACCAAATTATAAAAATCGTAGTAAAAACGAATATGTGCTATGGCGAAAGCGTACATGTGACAAACTGGTTTTATATATCTTTTGTAGAGAATCCAGGCATGGCTTTTGGACTGCAAATAATCCCTAAAATACTTCAAACGTTTTTCCGGATTATGCTTTCCTGTGCTTTTATATGGTACATTTCAATAATTGTAAAAGCTAATTATAAATATGGTTACATAGCGTGTACTTCATTAATCTTTGCCGGGGCAGTAGGTAATATTATTGATAGTATTTTTTATGGTGTCATTTTCAATCAAAGTTCACAATACGAAATATCTACGTTTGTACCTATTGGAAATGGGTATCAGGATTGGTTTTATGGGAAAGTGGTAGATATGTTTTATCTTCCTATGGTAGAATTTAATTGGCCTAATTGGACACCAATTATAGGAGGAGATAAGTTTGTGTTTTTTAGTCCCGTATTCAATTTTGCTGATGCGTCTATTAGTTGCGGTATAATTCTCCTTATTGCTTTTTATTCTAAAAGTTTTAGTCATAGTTTCGAATTGGTAAAGGAAAAAATAGCTAACTACTCAGGTCCTTTAAAATTGAAATAGTATTGTAATTGGTGTTGGTATTCGGTTGATAATCTATCGGTCATTTTTTCTTTGTATTGGTCTTTACCTTTGCACTGTGGAAGAATAATTGAATGATATCCCCTTTATCCTCTCTAGTTTATATGAGGAGTTGACTTCCCTTCGCAACCAGTTTTCCAGTGTTGCAAAGGAGAAAAAGACTCTTTTCAAAGAGTTGGCTTCCAAAGATCGTCTTCTTGGTTTGAAGGATCAAGAGATAAAACGACTCACCAGTGAGAACCTCAAGCTGCAAAAGAAACTATCCTCTTTTGAACTTCCTGTGAAGAACAGCTGCAATAGCAGTATCCCAGCCTCAAAGAATCCGATTGCAAGGGCACAGATATTGCGCACCCGTTCGCTCCGCCGGAAATCGGATCTGCCCACCGGAGGGCAGCCCGGGCATGAGGGTCTCACTTTGGAGTATTGTCCTGATTCCGATGTTATTCAAACCCACGTGTGCGAGTATTGTAGGCATTGCGGCGGTTCTTTGTTAGGGATTCCATCCAGAGTCAGGTCATTGATCTTCCTCCGCTTACAAGGAAATACGATCTCGAATTGCCCATTCACAGGTGGCGGGAGCTGATGAGACAGAGGTGTCAATTAACGGCAAGAACCAGTGGACATGGGTGTGGCAAAACAAAAAGCTTAAGTATGTCTATCAGAGCCCTTGCAGAGGGAAAGCCGCCATTTATAAAGAATTCCCCAAGGGATTGCTCAAGGCCACACTGGTGACCGATCGTCACAGTTCCTATTTCTGCATACCGGTAAAGGATCATCAGATTTGTCTGGCTCATTTGTTGCGGGAGTTGAACTATCTGAGCGAACTCAATAGAAAGCAGACATGGTCCCAAAGATTTCTAAAGTTACTGCGGGATGCCATCCACCAAAGGAAGAATACCAAGTGGGAAAATATACCAAGGCAGGAGTTTGAGCAAAAGCTCGATGAGCTGTTAAACGAACCCTTGTGGCAGTACCAAGAAGAGTTTTGGGGATTCAGAAAAGCTTTGGCAAAAAAGAAAGACTATATATTTAAATTCTTCTCCGACCCCGATGTGCCATACGATAACAATGCTTCAGAAAGTGCGATAAGAATTATCGACACTATCCAATATATTGTGTCTTGTTTATTTGTTTTATTTCCAAGGGCTTGCTTTGTATGATGACTTTATCTCTTCTCCCATACCTCCTTTGTAATAGCGGTATTTTTTTGATATAAAGTTGTCTTTCAGGTACTCATCCCCATTTGTATTATCGGAATATCGATCTTTAATAATTTCGCATCTTTTCTTTTTCTCTTCAGCATTATTTGTATTAAAGGATGGAATCCAACGAGTTGTTTTAAGAACATTCACATCGGTAGCTTCATTTAGGACAACACAGGGAAAATTTTGTGGAGTATCCAATGCATTAAACTTATCGAATAAATCATCCATACAGTTATACGGACCTGTAATAATCTTGCTAATACCCTTTTCGTGCCTTAGTAAGCTTCGGATAAGTATACCACCAAAGAAATCTCCTTCAGCTACTTTACTGCTTGGCTCTTTTCTGTATTCGCTTTTGCTTTTGAATGTTATGTCCACTCCACTCATGTGAAAAAACCATTCGCCGACATTTGCCGTTCTTGGATATGTAACAATATCTCTATGCTCTCTACTATAGTAATAAAATTCTATCTCCAAAAAATCATATCGGATATCTCCTTTTTGGATATGATGGTTTTGGAATAATACTGTCGCCAATTGCTCGAATCTATTTTTCACTTCTTTATCAGAGGCTAATCCGCTTAAATCTAGTAACTTTTCTAAATCTGTTTCCATAATACTTTTCTTAATGAGACAAATGTACTAATAATCTTTATATGTTTACATTCTTATACCAGTTTCCTCCATTTACCTTAGTTCAATCCGAATATGCTTTATGGTTACATTAATAATATTGATACATTTATTTGCTAAGATCAAGTGTTTGGGCAAAAAAAATAGAGAGAAGAAACAAAGTAGTTGGCGGTATAAATGTTGAAGTTGGCGGAATAAAGCTTCTTATAAGTAACATTAAACATATAAAGGCTACAATAAGGCTAGAATTGGTTAATATTAAAATTCCCTCAAGTTGCTGCAACAAGAGTTGCAAGCAACTTGAGGGAATGAATTACTTAATAGGAGTAGAAGCGTCATTATGCTTCTCATACAACTCGTCAATCATGCCATCTGCAAGACCAATCACTGGTACATGGATGTATTCCGCTCTTATCACCTCGGCAATGGTAAGAAAAATCTCAGCAGCCGGCACAATCACATCTGCACGATCTGCCTTTAGACTAAATGCTTCCATACGTTCCTCCGGTGTTAAGAGGGTTAATTGATCACATATAGTCTTTAAAGAACTCACTGGCATTCTCAACTTCTTCTTGTCTTTTTTGCCCGCCAAGCGATACAATCGGTTGATGTTACCGCCAGAGCCAATGATGTTCACATGATCCAGTCCTGTAGTCAATCGGCTAAGATCATCTTTCATTTGTTCCCAGATGCCTTCCTCAACAGCATTTCTCAACATTCTTACCGTACCTACATTGTAAGAAAGTGACTGTTTCAATTCCCCGTCAATCTGCAAGTTGATCTCGGTGCTACCGCCACCTACATCCACATAGACATAATTGCCTAAACTTTCCGTGGAGTTTTCAAGATGATACTTATAAATTAGTTGGGCCTCTTCCTGACCATCAATTATCTCAATCTCAAGTCCTGTAGCCTTCTGAATCTTCTTGATAACAGACTTACCATTGGTGGCCTCCCTCATAGCCGAAGTAGCGCAAGCCCTATAATCCGTTACCTCATAAATCTTCATCAACTGTCTGAAAGCTTTCATCAAACGTAATAACTTCGTTGACTTACCGTCAGAGAGTTCTCCTAGGGAAAATACATCAAAGCCCAGTCGCAACGGTACTCGTAGCAGCAATACTTTAGAGAACTTTTTATTCATCTGCATTTCATCGGACTTCACTCTCTTTATCAACAAACGCACTGCGTTAGAACCAATGTCAATTGCAGCATAACATGTATCTGCCATAATTTTTCTCCTTTACTCTTTTAGTTTATAATCATTATATAACTCCTCTTGAGAACGAAATGGCAGAGTGTTTCCATCTTCTCTTGTCCATGGTCGGTTTTCTCCCGTGCCATCCACCACACAACCCTGACAGGTATCACGAAAACCGAAATCAAATACCTTTTGTAGATTCTCCTTAATTAACGGATCATAAACAGGGGTAATCACCTCCACTCTATTATCAAGATTACGTCTCATCCAGTCAGCCGAACCAATAAAGGTTTTATTCTCTCCGCCCGCAGCAAAGATAAAAATACGGGCATGTTCCAGATAACGGTCAATGATGCCATTGATCCGTATTGTATCGCTCAACCCAGAGATGCCCGTTAGTAGTGTACAGTTGCCCCGCACCAAGAGCTCTACAGGCACGCCGGCCTTCGACGCTTCATAAAGCTTCTCTATAATAGCATCATCCGTTACATGATTCACCTTTACATGGATATATGCAGGCAGTCCTGCTTTCTTATTCCTTATCTCGTCCGAAATCAAGCTAAGGAAGCGTTTCTTCATCTCATTAGGAGACACGAGCAATTCCTTGAATCGTTGAGATAGATAAGGCTTTTCAATAAAATCGAATACACTGTTTACATCCCGCACTATACTAAGCTTAGCGGTCATCAACAAGTAATCTGTATACATTGAAGCATTCCCTTCATGAAAATTGCCTGTACTGATGCAAGCGATGTCTCCGCCTCTCTTCATACTTATATGGGTAATCTTAGAGTGCACCTTCACTCCCTCTAGTCCGAAGAGAACCTGAATACCGGCATCTTGCATTTTCTTTGACCAGTTTATGTTTGAAGCTTCATCAAAGCGGGCTAGTAACTCGATGACTACCGTTACTTTTTTGCCGTTGAGCGCAGCACAAATCAATGCTTTGACCACTTTCGATTCTTTAGCTAGGCGATACAGAGTTGTTTTGATGCTCCTGACCTCCTTACTGACAGCAGCTTCCTGCAGCACACGGATATAATAATCGAAGCTATGATAAGGGACATGGATATAGCGGTCTTGCTTCTGAATCAATTTCAGCAGACTCTCGTCTCTCTTTAATTCAGGTTTCAGGATCGGTACCCATGCCGGATATTTTAGGTCTTTCCGCCCACAGTCTGGGAAAGACATCAGATCTTTATGATTGTGATAGCGTCCGCCCTTCTGCACTGTGTCCGATTTATCTAGGTTCAGACGCTTCATGATACGACTCAATAAGTCTCGTGGCATTTTAGTATCATAGATCACTCGGAGCGCATCTCCTCTCTTACGACTTTTCACTGCTTTTGAAATCTTTTGTAACCGTCCGTTACGCAAGTCATTATCAATTTCCATTTCGGCATCTTTGGTGAACTTAAAAGCATATGCGTCAAAATGGTTGTAGTCCATGCCAGAGAAAATCATCGGTAGACAAAAACGAATGATGTCATCCAGATACATCAAAGAACTTCCTCCTTTACTTCTATCCGGTAAACGCACAAAACGCCCACATGTTGAAACGGGTAGTTCTATCAATGCATACTCCGGCCGACGTACTCTGATGTGAGCAGTCTTCTTTTTTTCATCCTCTTCACTGTTCTTTTTTACCTGCATTTTTATTGCAAGATAGATGTTTTCATCCGTTGCTTCCGTAAGTTGCTTTACGGCAGAAAGCCATATCGGGCTGACAAAGCCACTCAATTGCCTGCGAAAGAAGTTTCGCACAAAAATTTGCTGTTCAACGTCTAACTCATTCTCGTTAAGCAAATAAATATTCTCCTCACGCAAACGGGAAGTAACTTCCTTTATGGCTGATTCATATTCTATCGAATACTTACTATTCAACTGATGTATTTGCTTAATCAAGAGTTTGGCGTGCTCACGTTCCAGACGAAGACTTCTATCCTCATATTCAACAATGCGGCTAAGCGTTGCCATACGTACACGGAAAAATTCATCCAAATTATTGGAATAGATACCTAAGAATGATAACCTTTCGAGTAAAGGAACATTTGGCTTCATCGCTTCGGATAAGATGCGGCGATTAAAATACATCCAGCTCAAATCTCTATCTATACTAGGGATGGTCTTTTTTTTGTTCATATGGGGATTCTATGATTTGTCACAAATATAGATAATATGTATTACAAGGATATTTCAATTGCTCATTTTTCTTTCTTTTTGCGTTAAAGCTAATAGAAAATAGGATATCGCCATAACTATTCACATACTAATTCTTAATATGGAAAGGACTGTCTTTCAATCAACAATAAAAAAAGGAATGGCTTTTGTAACCATTCCTTCCTTCATACTATGTAGATTAGACTTTATTCGTTAATTTTACTCATCGTTGCTATTGAGTTCAGTACTTTGCAAGAAAATCCCCATTCATTGTCGTACCAAGCCACGACTTTCACAAAAGTCGGACTTAGTTGAATGCCGGCTTTTTCATCAAAGATGGCTGTGTGAGAGTTACCGATAAGATCTGAAGAAACAAGATCTTCGTTGCTGTATTCTAGGTATCCTTTTAGTGGGCCTTCGGAAGCTTCTTTCATTGCTTCGCAGATTTCTGCATAAGTTGTTTCTTGGGCTAAACGAGCGGTGAGGTCAACTACGGAGACATCTAGTGTGGGAACGCGGAAGGACATACCGGTCAACTTTCCATTCAATTCAGGAATGACTTTACCGACTGCTTTTGCTGCACCGGTAGTAGATGGAATGATATTGCCTGATGCAGCACGTCCACCTCTCCAATCTTTCATGGATGGTCCGTCAACGGTCTTTTGTGTTGCTGTGGTAGAGTGTATCGTGGTCATTAATGCCTCGAGTATTCCGAATTTATCATTTAAAACTTTGGCAACAAGTGCGACGCAATTGGTGGTGCAGGATGCATTTGATACGATTTGTGTTCCTTTGATGTACTTGTCATCGTTAACACCCGGAACGAACATTGGCGTGTCGTCTTTGGAGGGTCCGGACATCACTACATATTTGGCTCCGGCTGTAATATGTCCTTGTGCTTTTTCTTTGGTTAAGAACAGACCTGTAGATTCAACAATATATTCAGCTTCCACCTCTTTCCAATTCAGATTAGCCGGATCTTTTTCTGCTGTAATCCGTATGCTGTTTCCGTTGACAATAAGTTTGCCATCTTGAACTACCACACTGCCATCGAACTTTCCATGGATGGTATCATGGCGTAGCATATACGAAATATACTCTATGTCGAGGAGGTCATTGATACCAACGATCTGAATGTCTTCTCTGTGTTGAGCAGCACGAAGTACTAAACGTCCGATACGGCCGAAGCCGTTAATACCTACTTTAATTGTTTTCATAATTGTTGTTTTAATAATTAAACATTCTACTTCTCTCTTTTGTTAATACTGCAAAGTTACGAGAATAAGTATTTGTCTGCAAGGACAAAAAAATGGCAAATACTGCCACTTTATGATTATTCGTATTTTTAAGATATATCTTTAATAATTGTTGTACTATGCAAAAGGAATATGAAGTAAGGCATATTGTGATATTAGCTCCTGAGAATTCAACGCTATTAAATATTGCCGGGCCGTTAGAGGTCTTTGATAAAGCAATAGACAAGTTTGATACGATCAAAGATAAAGTGAGCTTTAAGTATGAAACGCACGTCGTTTCGGCGGAGAATAGAAAAATGATCACGACTTCCGGAGGCTTGTCTATCTTATCGGAGGGTAGCTACAAGGCAATTGATTATCCGATTGATACTCTAATTATTTCCGCACTTCCAAAGTTGCAGGATTACAAGATGAGTCAGGAACTGATTGGATGGTTAAAGAAGCAATCAGGGAGTGTTCGTCGAATCTGTTCGATCTGTTCTGCTGCCTTTTTTTTGGCTGAGGCTGGTTTGTTGGATGGTAAAGAGGTGACTACGCATTGGGCAAAAAGTGAAGAATTAGCCCAAATGTATCCTTTGGTCAAAGTGAATATAGCTCGTATCTTTAGTAAAGATGGAAATATCTATACTGCGGGAGGGATCAGTTCCGGGATGGATTTGGCCTTGGCTTTAGTGGAAGAAGATTGTGGTAAATCTTTTGCTTTGTACGTTGCCCGATGGATGGTTCTATTCCTTAAACGTCCGGGTAATCAAGCTCAGTTTACGACTCCTTTGGACTGCCAAAATATTAATAATATCTCTATGCGCAAAGTTTGTGAATGGTTGCTTAATCATTTTAATGAAGATTTGAGGATAGAGGCATTAGCCGAATATGTGGCAATGAGTCCACGTAATTTTGCCAGGGTCTTTGCCCGTGAATTAGGCATTACTCCTGCGAAATATATAGATAAAATGAGAGTGGACTATGCTTGTCAATATTTAGTAGAGACACAATCGTCCTTGGACGAGGTTGCTTCTCATTGTGGATTGAAAAATGTAGATAATATGCGGCGTCAGTTTATTAAGGTGCTGGATACTACGCCTGCTCAATACAGAAGAAGCTTCCTTTCGTCATTCGGATGATTATGCTTTGAATAGTTTTCCACGTAATGAACCATAATAGGGCTTGTGTGTCTGACTTTTACTAAATTGAGTAGACAGATCCTTTTTTATAATACTATATTGACCTGTATTAAAGCGTTTAATTCTATAAATAAATTTCTGCTTAATTATTTCGTTTATACGTTCAGTAATGACATTATCGGTAGGTTTATAATCCTGGGTCAGTCGCAAGAACATTACTATCTTCTATTTGTTCTTTTAAAATATTGGATATAAAACTTGTAATTTATGAAAAAGAAAACATCTTGCCTGATTTTATCAATGATAGCGTTTCTGTTTTGTTTTAATGGGAATGTTTATTCACAAACAAAAAGTAAGGAAAATATGAAAACAGTAATAGGAGTGGGAAGTAAAGTTCCTTCATTTTCGTTGAAAGATCAGTTTGGTAAGACTTTTGATCTTGATGCCGTGCTAGGTGAAAAAAATCTGGTGATTTATTTCTATCCTAAAGATGATACTCCCGGTTGCACGAAGGAGGCTTGTGCTTTTCGTGACCAGTTTGAGGTTTTTGCTGATAAAAATACGATGATTATTGGTATCAGTGGGCAGTCGGTAGAGAGTCATCTGGAGTTTGCTAATAAGTATAAGCTGAACTTCACGTTACTTAGTGACGAAGGGAATAGTGTTCGCAAACTGTTTGGCGTGCCATCTAGTGCTCTGGGCGTAATTCCGGGTCGCGTCACTTATGTTGTGAACAAGAAGGGAATGGTTGTCTTTACTTTTGACTCTCTGACCAAAGCGGAACAACACGTTGAGGAGGCTTTGCGAATTATTAAGACGTTGGACTAATACGTTGGTTGAACCTTCTGCTTAATCACTAAACATTCAAAGACTATGAAGATTGCAATCAGTGGAGCTAGTGGCTTTGTCGGTAAGCATCTTACCGCTTTTTTCACAGGACAAGGACATCAGGTTGTTCCTTTGGGAAGGGCAATGTTTAGAGATCATATGTCAGGACAGTTGATGCATATATTATCTCATTGTGAGGTGGTGATTAATCTGGCAGGAGCTTCTATAAGCCATCGTTGGACAGCGGAGTATAAAGAAGAGCTTAACCGTAGTCGGATACATGTTACCCGAAGAATTGTTCAGGCACTGAATGGATTGAAGCAGAAACCATCTTTGTTGATTTCTGCTTCTGCCGTCGGTTATTATCCTACAGAGGGATGTTATGATGAAGACTCAGTAGAGCGTGGTACTGATTTTCTGTCGGATCTTTGTCGCCGATGGGAGAATGAGGCCTCAAAATTGCCTCAGGAAACGAGATTAGTGATTACTCGTTTTGGGGTGGTGCTTTCTCCTGATGGTGGGGCTTTGCAGCAAATGCTTCGTCCGCTACAGATGAAGATGGCCGTGACCATTGGTCCCGGCACGCAGATGTTTCCCTGGATTGATATTCGTGATTTGAATAAAGCAATGGCGCATATCATTGCTACACCTTCGCTCAGTGGGGTGGTTAACTTGGTCGCTCCTGAAATGTTGACTCAGGCTCAGTTAATGGGTAAGTTGGCGCAGAGACATGGAGCTTATATTGAGTTTACAATGCCAGCTTCTTTTTTTCGTTTGCTGTTAGGAGAGGCTGCCGAGTTTATTACGAAAGGGCAGTGTGTACGCCCGAAGAGGCTAGTTGAATCGGACTTTAACTTTTCGTCTCCTACCATAGATGATTTCTTATCCGACATAGATGTCCAAACAGTTGCAGAGCTGGACTTGAATCGATACATGGGAAAATGGTACGAAATCGCTCGTTTTGATCATCGCTTTGAGCGGAATATGGTTGGTGTTACTGCCGACTATATGCTATTGCCTGATGGTAAAGTTCGTGTAGAAAACAGTGGTTACATGAATGACTTTGACGGGAAGCGGAAAGTCTCTGTCGGCAAGGCGAAGTTACCTGATGTCAATCAACCCGGTAAGTTGAAAGTTGCTTTTTTCTTGTGGTTCTATGGCGATTACTATGTGCTGGAACTGGATGAGGAACGTTACAGTTATGTGTTGATCGGTAGTCGTTCTGATAACTATTTATGGATTCTTAGTCGTACGCCATTTCTTGCTGATGAAGTGAAACAGCACTTGCTAGAGCAAGCGGAACGCCGTGGATACGACATTTCCAAACTTATTTGGGTGAAGCAAAAGTAATATTACTTTTTTAGGAAATGTTTCAATACCTGTATGGGCGCATATACAATCATTCGAGGCCCTATGTATCTCATTATCATGCGCATCTGTTTACGCATCTCAGGTTTGTAACAATGTATTTTGCAATGTTTGCATGTGCCTTTTTGCTCTCCAAAAGGGCATTGCTCTAAACGATTATGTGCATACTCTATCAATGCTTTGCATGTATCGCATAGTTCGTCATTCTTCTCTTTCTTACGACAATAAAGCCTTATCATAAACTCTACTGTTCGTTTTTCTCTTTTTATTTTCGTCATAATCTTAAGAATCTCTGCATCCGTTCGATGGTGCTATTTATATTGAACTTTTTACTCTCCAGAAATGTTTAAATAGAAAACCTACTCACCATGAAAGCGTCGGTTTTATTGTTGCTGATCTTCTCTGTTTGCTGCTTGAAGGCACAACCTCAGTCGGCAAATAAAACTATTGACACAATCAAATCCAATCAGAAAGTCATTGTAATGAAAGAACTTACCTCCGAAGAGAAACGTGTGATCATCAATAAAGGTACGGAACGCCCATATACAGGTATCTATTATAAACATAAAGAGGCAGGCGTGTACTGCTGCAAACAGTGTGGTGCGGAACTTTATCGTTCGGAAGATAAATTTGATTCCGGTTGTGGCTGGCCTAGCTTTGATGATGAAATACCTAAAGCAATAAAACGTGTCTCTGATGCCGACGGGAGGCGAACAGAGATTCAATGTGCCCGTTGCGGAGCTCATTTGGGGCATGTGTTTATTGGCGAAGGGTTCACACCTAAAGACACAAGACACTGCGTAAATTCTATTTCCTTGGATTTTGAGCCGAAGACCAAATAGAATGCTTTCTTATTTGTCGTTCCTTACCGGAAGTATTTCCCATAACCATCGGGGGATGAGTTTCCAGAAGAAGACTAGAATGGCATATCGAAAATCAATTACAGCCACCCGCTTCTTTCTATCTAGCGCTTTCACGATACATCTTGCTACGTGATCGGTTTGCATCAAGAGCGGATATTTTCTGTCTTTTAGTAAAGCGGTTGCTGCAAATCCGGGACGGATGTCGGTGAAGCGTATATTGAGCTTTTCCAAATGATTCAATTGTGCCAGTGCGTCTATGTAGGTATTCTGAAAACGTTTAGTAGCAGAGTAAGCAGGGGCCGAACCAAGTCCTTTGGTTCCGGCAATAGAACTGATTACTGCCAGATGTCCGCCTCCTTGCACTTTAAAATAATTAAAAGCACTTGTTACCATACGTATAAAGCCTTCTACATTCGTTTTAGCAGTATTGATTTCAATTTCCGGATTTAGACTGATGTTCTGGTTGCCAACTCCTGAACTCAACAGAAAGAGATCCATCCCTCCTAATTTTTCAATGAGTCGTTGCAATTTCTCCGCTCCATCGATAGCTGTAACATCGAGTGACTCAATCTCTATTTTATCGGGAGCCAGAGAACGGAATTCTTGCAATGCCGACTCTCGTCTGCCTGCCACGCCTACTCGCCAGCCTCTTTCAAAATATATCTTTGCCACTTCATATCCAATACCGGAGGTTGCACCTACTATAACAACTCGCTTCATACGTGACTGTTTTTTATTCTTTAATGATTAACCCTAGTAATCTGGCTAGTTCAACGGCTTGCATGGCGTTTACCGCAGCTCCCCGAAGTTCACTTCCATTGAGACGTATCCCTGTGATGTCGCAAGAAGATAGGTCGATGTATTTTAATGGTGTCAGGGAAAAGTCTGCTTCGGTAAAGTTACAATTATCCAATGCCACATGCTCTAGTATGCATTGATCGAAAGCACATCCTCTAAAGTCATTATTAATAAAGTTTGCCCCACGTATCTTACTACTTGAGACTAAAAAATAAGGCGCGCTGCATTGGCTGAATGATACTTGATTGAATGTGCTGCCCGTTAGGTTTGTGCCCATCAATTTGCAATCAATGAATGTCACCCTATTGAAACTACAATCTTGCAACTTGATGTTAGAAAAGTCACAATTCTTAAACTCTACATCGCAGAATCTGGCTTTCTTAAACTCACATTCCCTGAAGATACAATGATTGAAGATACAAGTTTGAAAAGATAGCTGATCTTTCGCCATACCTGTTACAGTCTGGTTTCTAAAGAACTGTTCTTCTATCTCTTCGTCAAATAGATCAATGGTGCGACATAAATTTTCATTCTCAGGAAGAATCTTGGGTAATCGGGGATCGGCTGTTTTCATCTGTTTTTTCTTTTTTGAGATCTGAATATAGACAAAAGTAAGAATATCTTTTTGAATAATGTATATTTGTGGCAAGAACAATGCGAAGATTTGCAATGTTCTATTATTATCCTTTAATCATTAAAAGAATTCGGAAGATGAATACTAAATTGGTCATGTTTGTGTGTGGTATGCTTGTTGCCGCTTCTGCTTGGGCAGGGCCTTACGATACCGATACGTTTAAAACGAAGAGTAATAAAGAGGTCGTGATAACCTTCATTAAGCACGGTAGCCTGATGCTTACGTATGGAGGGAAGCATATTCAGATAGATCCGGTTTCTCAGTATGCTGATTATGCCACTTTTCCTAAGGCCGATGTCATTCTAATTACGCATGAGCATCCCGATCATCTGGACTTGAAAGCGATCCAGACAATCACTAAAAATACGACCGAGTTGATAGCCAATGAAGCTAGCCAGAAGAAAATAGGCAAAGGAAAAGTGGTGAAGAACGGAGATAAGGCAACAATCCTGGGAACTGTGACGCTCGAGGCTGTTCCGGCATATAACACTACACCTGAAAGGAAGATGTATCATCCCCGTTATCGTGACAATGGCTATGTGCTTACCTTCGATGGGCTGCGTATATATATCGCCGGCGATACTGAAGATATTCCCGAGTTGAAGAACCTTAAAAACATTAATGTTGCATTCTTACCTGTCAACCAACCTTACACAATGACTGTAGAACAGGCTGCTAATGCAGCAAAAATGTTCTCGCCTAAAGTTCTCTATCCGTATCATTATAGCACTACCGTTATTGAGGGATTGAAGAATGAACTGAAATGCAATACCGAAATTGAAGTTCGGATCAGGCAAATGCAATAAAAATGACGTGATTATCTTATCACGTCATTCACTTCATCCATGTCGAAAAACAATGGATTCTATCTTATTTGCGAAAGTGACTTCTTATTTTTTGGTAAGCTTCTGTGTATAATTCCTCGTCTTTACCTTTTAGCGGATAGCTCTTTGCCGGTAGTATCGGAATAACTTTTACCGGATGATTCTTTGCATCGTAGATATTGCCACAAATAGATTGGAATACCTTTCCGTCAACAGGCTGGTAGAAAGGTTCTTCTACTGATTCCAAACCTTTATTGCGTGGCTGAGCACCATGTACAAAGGCTTCATCATCACCGTAAAATCCAAGCTTCTGTAACCAGTAATTTGTTTGTAATGACATGGAAAGAACGCATTCGATGGATGGATTTTGTTCTAATACCCATTCAATATGCGATAATCCTTTGATGGCTTTTTCTTCCGGAATAAGTACCCTTTTCCCTTTAGGAGCAGGCGTTACGTAATCATTGCACAGGTTCGTGATATACATTTCAGAAGGCTTAACACTGTTAAGAGTGGCAAAAGTCAAGTGATTGAATAAGTTGCGTGCTTCTACGTTGCGGCTACGTTCACCGTGGTCTTCAGGAAAACTGCGGAAATAATAGTCGGCAAACATGGCAACCTCTGTTGCGGTATCCGACCATTGTAGGTTAGAATCTTCGCCTATCACTAATACTTTTGCCGGTTCTGCAGGTTTTAAGTCTTTTGATCTCATATCTTATTTTAAATTAATTCATTCGGTAATAGTGTACAAAGATACGCTTTTATATTAGTAAACAATTCGACTTAATTCATTGTTTTACTTCTCAATCAGAGCAAGTTTGTTTGCTCTAATGATAAAAATAGGAAATATGCAATCAGAACCTTTAAATGAAATGCTCTCGAATGCGATATTAACCGAGGAGCAACGAGCTAAATTATCACCCACAGATATATTAGATCTCTTAAAAAAAGGGAATAACGATTTTACTGAAAATAACTTAACGGTTAGAAATAACACCCAAAGAATACGAGCTGCGGCCATAGGGCAATATCCTTTAGCGGTAGTACTTTCCTGTCTGGATTCGAGAGTTCCGGTGGAAGATATTTTTCATAGAGGAATCGGTGACTTGTTTGTAGCCAGAGTGGCGGGTAATATTGTGAATGATGATATTCTGGGTAGTCTGGAGTATGCTTGCAAAATATCGGGTGCTAAACTGATACTTGTATTAGGACACGAATATTGCGGCGCTATCCAGTCTGCTATTGACAATGTAAAACTTGGTAACATTACTACGTTATTATCAAAGATACAACCTTCTGTAGAAGCAGCATCGGAGATACTAAAAGGCAAACATTCATCTTCAGAATCTGACTTTGAAAATCTTGTCTGCGAATATAACGTAAAGAGGTCGATAGAGCAGATACGAAAAATGAGTCCTATCCTCAAAGAGATGGAAGACGGAAAGGAGATCCTTATTGTTGGTGGTGTGTATGATATGAAGACAGGAGAGGTACACTTCCAATTGGCGGAAATGTCTTATGAAGGCGTTAATGAATAAACTGATGTAAAGTCACTACTCTTGTTTTTCGGCATTTGGTAATCTTTGCTGAAGAACAAGAGTAAGTGAAATACTTGCAATAGCTATCATTCGTGTAATGCTTCTAGTTTCCCATGCGGAAGTCCGAAACACTATTCTGTTTCAAACTAATTTCTTCAAAATTGGTTACACTTCCTTTTTCCATAGGGCATTGTGCGCTAATCCCTAACCAAATTTCTTCTGGATAATTATTCTTATACAAGCGTACCATATGCCATTCTTTGTTATCAAGAGAATAATAGCTTCCAACAGTACGGGTGTCTGATGAGATTTTCATGTAAGCCCAAGGAATGTTGATGATATCGTGGTTATTGTCATCAGAAGTTCCAATGGTTCGCACAGTTACCATACGATGATTACCTCGCTCATCTTGTTCAAAACAGAATTTCTGCCAGAAATTATCATTTACATAAATATAAAGTACTCCAGCATTGTAAAGTCCTGTTTCGGTGAACTGTGGTGCTACTTTTGCCGTAAATGTAAAGGGTTTGGTGTTATCTACTTTTGTCAATAAGATAGGAGCAGTATTATTAGACAACTGACTGTTAGGATCACAGAAATAATCTTTCTTCTCTCCTACACGAAATTCTATTTTTTCTTTGTTGTCTATGCTTACAAGAGTGTCGGCTCCATTCACTGCCTTAGTAAAATGAATCCCTGAAAGTTTTATATCACAAGGTATTCCATTGATACGAGCGGAATCAGTTGCCACTTTATCTTCTTTTTTAGAAGAAGTACTTGAAGTCTCCTTATTACCGCAACTGCTTAAAAGCGTTGCTCCCAGAATTACAGACATAAAAAAGTTTTTTCTTTTCATATTCATTATTTATTGATTGTCAATACAAATAAGTATTTTTGTAATATTTCAATGTTGCAAAGTTAACTTAAAGACAAGGTTTTTGCAATGCCTAAAATTAACCAATTATTAGCTATCATATGACAACTATATCAGCGCAGGATGAATTATTTTCTACTTTGCTGGAACAATCTTTTTTCGATGCCGAACATAGAGAAATATTGCTTTCTAAATACAGCCAGTTAGCTAAAGCGTATGTTGATATAGATCATAGCATAGCTGTATTGTCTGACTTTCAATATAATAAAAGTTATATCTATGCCGGAAGTTTTGGCGATATCTTTGGCTTGCCTTCTCATAGTCTTTCAATTGACTCTGCCTTTGAAGAATGTATTTTTAGTAAAATTCATCCTGATGATTTAAGAGAACGGCATATTTTAGAGTTGCGTTATTTTCAATTTCAGAAGAATCTTCCTCCGGAAGAACGTCACAAATATAATACGTTTAGTTATATTCGAGTTTGTAATGCCTTGGGTAAATATCAGTATATCACTCACCGGACTTTCTATCTGACAAGCTTGCCTAATGGTAGTATTTGGTTGGCTCTTTGTTTGTATGCTCCTTCTATGGAACAACATCCTCGACAAGGAATTGATGGCAAAATCATTAATAACGAGACGGGAGAGATATTATCTATTGAAAGATACAAACAATATGATTGTACATTACTAAGTGGTCGTGAATTGGAAGTTCTGACTCTTGTAGCGCAAGGAAAAGGAAGCAAACAGATAGCCGAACAACTGAATATCGCACTTTATACCGTTCATCGACATCGGCAAAATATCATAAAGAAAATGCAAGTAACGAATGGCGCTGAAGCTGTGCAAACGGCACTCGTTATGGGGCTTATTGTCGTTTGATACTTTCTTTAAGATGATCTTAATCTCTGCTATTGAAGCGATCAGAACTGTTAATCATGTTATATCTGTCGGAATTTCATGCAACTTGTCTGGGAGAAGATTTGGAATATGATGCTCTGTCTCCGATTCACTAATTATTCTCTTTGTTGCGTTGCCTGGCAAATCCTTCATGAACCGCTTTTTCGTCAAGTAAACTCATTGCGATAATACCCGTTGCCAAAGCAGCAATACAGATCCATAGTATGGCAGGAAGCGATAGGCTTAACATTTTCCCGAAAACGGATGTAGAAAGAACCCCACCCATTACTTGAAAGAATTCGATGGTGGAAACCAGTATTCCCATTTGGGTGACTGAGATGATGGCTTGAGGCACAATGTTTACGACTGGGAAGTTCATGCCAATACCCAATCCGGCTAATAATAGTGCCACTACCATGAGTGGCATTGAAATATCTGTGCCAAAGAACAAGAGCACGGCAAAACCGGCAATGGCAATAGAGAAATTTATAATACTTGATTGACGATATCGTTGTGAGCGCGATACTATTGCTCCACCAGCCATTCCACCAACGACCATTGATAGTGACATGGGTAGCATCATTATTCCGGAAAAAGAAGCACTTTCCTTCAATACAATCTGCAGAATATAAGGGATGTATAGTATAAGCCCGAATAGAGCGACATATCCCATTGCTGCTGCAATTGCTGCCTTTTGGAAGACTTTGTTTTTTAATAGGCCCGAGGGCAGCATGGGCGAATGTGACTTTTGTTCCAATTTGACGAACCAGATTGTTAAGCAGATAGAAAGGGCGGCGAGAATGAAGAGTAGGGGAGATGTCCATGGCAAAAGTCTTCCTCCTTCGGTGAGGCAGAACAAGAGTGGAAAAACAGCTGCTAAGAAGACCAATATACCTTTCACATCCAAACCATTATTAGTGGTGTCAGCATGTTTGAGTAGTGATAGATGGCGGTTTAATAAATAGAAGGCCACAATACCAATCGGTATATTGATGAAGAATATCCAATGCCATGACATGTATTCCGTTATCACTCCACCCAATACAGGACCGAGTAAGCTGGCCAGTCCATGCATTGATGCAAGGATGCCTATGTATTTTGCTCGTTGCTTAGGAGGGAAAAGTTCTGCAGTAATGATAAATGTGCTCGAAGCCAGTACTCCTCCACATGCACCCTGCAACCCTCTGATGAGAATCAGCATTGGCATATTAATCGATATAGCACACAATATGGATGTAGCCAAGAAGCCCGTCATTCCCCATAAGATGACAACTTTCCGTCCAAAAACATCCGAAAGTTTTCCGGCTATAGGAATTGCTACGGTAGAAAAAAGCAAGTAGGATGTGAATGGAAGCGAATAATACTCCATACCCTGCAAATCCCCTATGATTTTGGGCATGGCTGTTGCAACGATCGAATTGTCGAGTGCTGCAAGTAGTAAGCTTAACATTAATCCTGCCATGATAGCAGGCACGTTTTCTAAAGAATTCTTTTCTGCGTGCATCTTGAATAGGTGTTTTATCGTTCAGGTGCAAAAGTATAACTTGTATTGTACTTAGCTTGTTCATTCTCTAAATTAAATTTTGCAATTCTTGCTATATTGTCAATTTCTACCAAAACAGCTATGATACTCATTAAAATTTTAATCTTATGCAGAAAGTCTTTGGATGATTATATTCTTATCTTTACCGCCTAATACGAAAGCTTAAAAACTGTGGTATGAAAAACGTTATAATCTTCTTTTGCCTCATAATTACCCTTTGCTTGCAGGCATGCACCTCTTCATCTAAAGAAAAGCAATATACGATAGGAGTCTCTCAATGTGTGCTAAACGATGCTTGGCGTCAATCAATGATTAAAGAACTAATGATTGAAGCATCCAACTATGATAACATTAAGATTATTGTTAAGGATGCAAATAACAGCAATGAAAGACAAATAGATCAGATACGTGAGTTAATGGGAATGAAGGTGGATGTACTTATTATCTCTCCTTTTGAATCGGAAGCCATAACTCCCATCGCTGAAGAGGCTTATAAAGCGGGGATACCGACTATTATAACTGATAGAAAAATTAATTCGGATTTCTATACTTCATTTGTTGGAGCTGATAACTATGCAATTGGTTTTGCTGCCGGAGAATATGCTGCTATTCACGTGCTGCCAGGATCTACTGTTCTGGAAGTTTGGGGATTAAAAAGGTCTTCACCGGCACGTGAAAGACACCAAGGTTTTATTGATGCCATGAAAGCGCGTACCGATGTTCGCTATGAATCATTTGAAGGTGATTGGCTTTACAAAAAAACAAGAAATCTTCTTCCCAAACAGACAGGAATAGATCGATGTACTTTTATTTATTGCCATAATGATATGATGGCTATTGCAGCACGAGAAGTTACGGACTCTATTAATCATAATCGTTCAAAAGAAAAGACTCAAATCATTGGCGTGGATGCAACAGCGGGTGCAGGGCTGGAGGCAGTTGCAGATGGGCGTATTGACGTCTCCTTTCTCTATCCGACAGGTGCTGAGGAGTTGATAAAAATATCGATGGATATAATAAACGGTAAGCCTGTTCCTAAAAAGATCGCATTGCAAACATCGCTAATCGACATGAAAAGTGCAAGAAATATCTTGTTAGCAACCAAGCAGCTACAAAACTATCAAAAAAGAATTGAGGGGCAACGCTCAAAGATTGATCAGCTATTTGATCGGTTCGTGTTTCTTCGCAGCTCGCTAACCATCATCTCTGCTTTGATGATCGCTTTTGTACTACTTTCTGTTTACGCCTTTTTTATTAATAGGAAAATGCAACGAGTAAACAAGAAACTGATAGAGAAGAACAAAAAGGAAGAAGAGCAAAACAAAAAACTTATCTCACTAAATGCTGAAATAGAGCAAGTTACAGCACAAAAGCTCCAATTCTTCACAAATGTGTCACATGAGGTGCGTACTCCGCTTACTTTAATATTGGGGCCCTTGGATCGCCTTATCAGACTTTTGCACAATTCCCCTTATCTGCCTGACCTGGAGTTGATGCATAAGAATGCTGATCGCCTGCTGAGAGTCATTAATCAGATTCTGGACTTTCGAAAGGTAGAAAGCAATCAGCAAGAGCTTAAAATTGAGCAAACGGAACTGGTTAGTTTTGTGGGAGAAGTAAAATCGTATTTTGAAAACATTGCTACGTTACGGCATATCACATATACTTTTTCCTCTGAGATGAAAGAATGTTTTTTGTGGATAGATCAAGATTTGATGGAGAAAGTATTAGTGAATCTGTTGTCCAATGCATTTAAGTTTGTTTCGGAAGGAGGAATCATTTCTCTTGTTATTAAGGGTGAAGGCGATAAAGTTATTATAGAGGTGGAAGATAATGGTTGTGGTATACAACCTGATAAGATCGGTAATATCTTTAATCGTTTTTATACAGAAAATAGCTCTGCTGGGACTGGTATTGGACTGCATCTGGTTAAAGAGTACGTATCCATGCATAAAGGAGAAATAGCTGTAGAAAGCACTCCTGGTAAAAAAACGGTATTTACTATTACTTTAAATAGAGATAAGCAAATTAGTCAAGGAGATAACGTACGTGAAGTTGATTTATCGCTAAAGTCATACGTTACTACTGTATTGGATGACCAAACAGAGAAGAACTTACTTTCTCAAGCCTATTCTTATATCATCTTGATAGTAGATGATGATGAGGACGTGCGCATTTATTTGCAGAGAGAACTTCAGGAGAACTTTAAAATTCTAACTGCATCCGATGGTGAACAAGCATTGGACATTTTAAAATCCGAAGAAGTCTCATTGGTGCTTAGCGATGTTATGATGCCTCGGATGAATGGCTTTGAACTGTGTCGGGAAATAAAAAGTGATGTTCTAATTAGCCACATACCTGTAGTGTTACTAACTGCACTTTCTGATGTCCGGCAACAAATATATGGTGTAATTGGCGGAGCAGACGGCTATATTCGGAAGCCTTTTCATATTAATTATTTGAAGATAAAAATTATTAGATTACTGGAAGAACGAAAACGACTTCGGGAACAACTGCTTGATAAACTTCAAAAAGGTAATGTGCTGCAAATTGACCCTGAAAAGATTGATAGTTTAGATGATGTCTTTTTGAAAAGGTTTATGGAACAGATTGAGAAGGTCTATTCAGATTCAGATTATAACATTGAAAAACTGAGTGAAAGCTTAGGGTTATCCAGAGGACATTTGCATAGAAAGATAAAAGACTTAACAGGAATCTCCCCTGTGGAATTCTTAAGAAATTATAGACTTAATAAAGCAGCTGTTTTGCTTAAACAGAAGAACCTGAACGTGAATGAGATAGCTTATCAAACGGGATTCTCTTCACCTGCATATTTCTCTAAATGCTTTAAAACGGTTTATAATAAAACTCCTTCCGAATACCAGGAAGAGGATTAATCGCTCATTTTAATTTTAATAATAAATGTCTTATCTATATCTTATTTGTTATAGATAAGACATTTGTGATACTTCTTGTCTTTTTTGTTATCTCCTCCTTGTGTAACACTGCTTACTTTTGGGCAAATAAAATTCATTTGTTAATGCTAAATTCAAAACCTATGAGTAGAACACATCTTTTCTTCTTGCCCAAATGGTGGATATGGGTATTCCTACTGTTTATTGTACCGGTTGCTATGGCACAACAAGTCAAAGTAAATGGTGTTGTAACTTCAAAAAGCGATGGTGAACCTATTATAGGCGCCAGCATTTTAGAAAAGGGTACGACCAATGGAACAATTACCGATTTACAAGGTCGCTTTACGTTGTCTGTTAAAGATAATGTGGAAATGATTATTTCTTATGTAGGGTATAAAACAATAACGCTACATGCCAAACCTACGATGAAGATTATTTTGGAGGAAGACACCGAAATGTTATCTGAAATTGTCGTTACTGGTTATACTACACAGCGAAAGGCCGATTTAACAGGGGCTGTATCTGTGATAAATATTAGTGAAATACAGAAACAGGGAGAAAATAATCCTATTAAAGCATTACAAGGTAGGGTTCCCGGTATGAATATTTCTGCTGACGGTACTCCCAGTGGTTCATCAACTGTACGTATTAGGGGGATAGGAACACTGAACGATAATGATCCTTTGTATATCATTGATGGGGTACCGACTAAAAATGGTATGCATGAATTGAATGGCAATGATGTAGAGTCTATTCAAGTTTTGAAAGATGCTGCATCAGCTTCCATCTATGGTTCAAGGGCTGCCAACGGAGTTATTATTGTTACGACCAAGAAGGGTAAAAAGGGACAAGTAAAAGTGACTTTTGATGCTTCTCTAACCGTTTCCAGTTACCAATCAAAATTAGATGTGCTCAACTCTAAAGAATATGGAAGCGCTATGTGGCAGGCATATGTGAACGATGGCATTAATCCTAATTCAAATGGCATCGGTTATCTCTACAACTGGGGATATGACAGCAATAATCAGCCAGGCCTTAATGGGATGAAACTACCCAAATACCTCAATAATGATAGCACAATGCCGGCATCAGACACCGATTGGTTCAACGAGATTACTCGTACTGGTGTCATTCAGCAGTATAATTTATCGGTAAGTAATGGAAGTGAGAGGGGTAATTCATTTTTCTCTGCCGGATATTATCATAATGATGGTATCGTGAAATATACCGATTTTGAGCGTTTCTCGGCTCGTATGAATACGGACTATAAGTTAATCGGAGATATGCTAACAATCGGAGAAAACTTCACGCTTAATCGCACGTCAGAAGTGAGCGCTCCGAGTAATATCATTAGCGATGCACTTGATATGCCTTCTATTATTCCTGTACACACTACAAGTGGAGGATGGGGAGGCCCTGTTGGAAATCTGCCTGATCGAAATAATCCCGCACGTGTGGTGTATGACAATCGTAATAACAAATATACCTATTGGCGTCTGTTCGGTAATGCTTTTGTCAATCTGAACTTATCTAAAGGTTTTAAGATACGCTCAAATTTCGGTTTGGATTATGCAAACAAGCAACAACGTAACTTTACGCTCCCTTATGAAAATGGATATAAGAGTGATGATCTGAGTGCTGTAACAATGAAGCAAGAGCACTGGACCAAATGGATGTGGAATGCATTGGCTACTTATGAAATAGAGAGTGGGAAGCACCGTGGAGATGCTATGTTGGGGATGGAACTTAATCGTGAAGATGATAGCAACTTTTCTGCCTATAAAGAAGACTTTGCGATATTAACCACAGACTATATGTGGCCTGATGCGGGAACAGGGCAATCGCAGACTTATGGTAGTGGAGAAGGATTCTCTTTACTCTCTTATTTTGGTAAGATAAATTATTCATATGCGGATAAGTATTTAGCATCTTTGACTTTGCGTAATGATGGTTCTTCCCGATTTGGTAAGAATAATCGCTATGCAACTTTTCCAGCCGCATCATTAGGATGGCGCATTACTGAAGAAGCGTTTATGAAAGCTTCAAAGACTGTTATCGATGACTTGAAACTAAGAGCATCTTGGGGAAAAACAGGAAATCAAAATATTGCTAATCTAGCTAGATATACTATTTATGTTTCAAATTACGGAACAAATGACACTTATGCTGGTGGAACTTATGGAACGTCTTACGATATTGCTGGAACAAATGGTGGCGGAACGCTTGCGTCAGGCTTCAAGCGCAATCAGTTAGGTAACGACAATATTAAATGGGAAACAACAACTCAAACTAACATTGGCTTGGATTTTTCACTATTCAGTCAGTCACTATATGGTTCGGCTGAATACTACTATAAAAAGACTACAGATATATTGACCGAAGTGACTGGTATTGCTGCCTTAGGTGAAGGAGGCAGCCAGTATGTAAACGCCGGTTCTATGCAAAATAGAGGGGTAGAATTAAATTTAGGATATCGTAATAAGACAAAAGCCGGATTTAATTATGATATAAACATGAACTTGTCTACTTATAGGAATAAGGTTCTCTATGTGCCTGAAACAGTTGCGGCTGCAGGTACTTTTGGCGGCAATGGTGTGAAGAGTATAGTAGGACATTCGATCTATTCTCAGGCTGGATATGTAGCTGACGGAATATTTAAATCACAAGAAGAACTTCTTAATCATGCCACTCAGGAAGGAGCCGATATCGGGCGTATACGTTACAAGGATTTAGATGGGAATGGCGTCATTAATGAGAGTGACCAAACCTGGATATACAATCCTACTCCTGATTTTAGTTATGGCATCAATATGTATTTCGAATATAAAAACTTTGATCTATCACTCTTTTGGCAAGGAGTACAAGGAGTTGATGTGATGATGTACGATGTGAAGAAACAAACAGATTTCTGGTCGGCCTCCAATGTGAATTATTTGAATAAAGGGAAGAGAGTTTTGAAAGCATGGACACCTGCCAACTACAATTCTAATATACCTGCTCTCACCACTACCGATACTAATAATGAAAAACGTCTTTCATCTTATTATGTAGAGAATGGTTCTTTCCTGAAGCTTAGAAATGCACAAATAGGTTATCGACTTCCTCATGAAGTAGTTAGTAAGTTGAAGATGCAAAGTGTACGTTTCTATGTTAGTGGACAAAACCTCTTGACAATAAAGTCGAAGAGCTTTACCGGTAAGGATCCTGAAAATCCACTTTATGGTTACCCAATACCTTTAAATGTGACGCTTGGCTTTAACATTGGCTTTTGATAATCTTAATATGCATTATTATGGAAAAGAAATATTTATTTGTTCTTGCATTAGTCTTTTTACTATTAACAAACAGTTGCTCTGATTTTCTTGATAAAACACCTCAGGGAGTTTTAACTGATGAAGAAATCTCTTCACCTGAGTATGTTGATAATCTGGTCACTGCTGCTTATGCTATATGGGTATCGGGTGATGATATGAACTCATCCTTCACACTGTGGAATTATGACGTAAGATCTGACGATTGTTATAAAGGAGGGTCGGGAGCAGCCGATGGTGATGTTTTTCATTTTCTTGAAATAGCTCAAGGAACACACTCCACTGACTGGAATATAAATGATATCTGGGTTAGATTATATAAATGTGTGACCCGTGCTAATACGGCGTTGCAGTCACTTAATAGTTTAGATGAAAAAGAATATCCGCTGAAAGAAGCACGTATTGGAGAAATGCGTTTTTTGCGGGGCCATGCTTTTTTTATGCTGAAAGAGTTGTTTAACAAGATTGTTATTGTTGACGAGACTATCGCCACTGAGGATTATACTTCTTTGTCCAATGTTACTTATACTAATGATGAAGAATGGCAAAAAATAGCTGACGATTTTAAGTACGCATATGATAATCTACCTGAAGTTCAAGGAGAAGTTGGACGACCAACCAAAGCTGCCGCCGCTGCCTATCTGGCTAAGACTATGCTGAATAAAGCTTATAGGCAGGATGAACAACATAATGTAACGGAAGTAAATCAAAGTGATTTAGAGTCTGTTCTTACCTATACAAATGATGAAATAATGGCTACAGCCGGCTATGGGTTAGAATCGGATTATAGCATGAACTTTCTTCCAAACTATGAAAATGGAAAAGAATCCATTTGGGCGATACAATATTCAATTAATGACGGGACCAAATACGGTAATTTGAATTTTGGTATGGAGTTGACAGTACCCCAATATTTAGGATGTTGCGATTTCCATAAACCTAGTCAAAATCTCGTAAACGCATTTAAGACGGAAAATGGTTTACCTGCCTTTGATGATTATAATATTGATAATTATGATAGTACAGAGGATAATTCTGACCCTCGTTTGTTTCACACTGTTGCAATGCCTGGTTTTCCTTATAAATATAATACCAACTACGTCTATACAAAAGATTGGAATCGTAACCCGGATTATTACGGAGTATATGCATCATTAAAAGAAAACGTAGATCCTGATTGTACTTGTCAGGCAAAAATAGGGGGAACCTTTTGGGCTAACTCTTTGAATCATATTGTGATCCGCTATGCAGATGTGTTATTGATGAGAGCAGAAGCATTAATAGAGCTTAACCGTTCAGGGGAGGCATTACCACTTATTAATAAAGTGAGAAGTAGAGCAGCAGCAAGTACTAGTCTGATCTTTGACTATGCTCCTAGTCTAAAAATCTCTACTTATAAGAATGGTGAGAATTGTACGTGGACTGAGGATTTTGCTAGAAAAGCGCTACGCTGGGAACGGCGTTTAGAATTCGGTATGGAAAGTTCTCGCTTCTTTGACCTAGTTCGTTGGGGAATAGCCGATCAAGTTATCAATGCATATTATCGGTCTGAAGAAAGCCGTAGGACATATTACGGGGATGCTTCTTTCACGAAAGGTAAAAATGAATATTTGCCAATCCCATATAGCCAAATTACTGCAAGTGGTAATTTGTATCAGCAGAATAACGGTTGGAATTAATTTATTAATATTAAAGAGCTATGAGATCATTTTATAAATATATTTACTTCTTTTCAATCATTGCATTTGCTGTACTGATGGGTAGCTGTGATAATAGTAACACATCCGAGCTTAATTTAGATTGCGATGCAAATATTACGTCTTTCAGTCTTGATGGATATGAAGGTACCATAGATCAAACAAAGGGAACAATCACTGTTCAGGTTCCTGATGGAACGGATGTTGCTGCCATGACTCTCGAGTATATTTTATCAGATGGGGCAGAAGCTGATTTGGCAAATAAAAGTACGATTAATTTTTCCTTACCGGTAGCTCTGCTTGTCAGTAATGGAGATGTCTATAGGAAATACACCGTTATAGTAGAAATAGATAAAGCTAAGATGCTTAGTTTCAAGATTAATAATTCATATATAGGAACGATTGACGATGAGGCGAAAACAATCACAGTCTATGTCCCAAAGGGTACAGATGTAACTCAACTTACAGCAACATATACGATCACAGATGGTGCTGCAGCTACCCCTGAAAACGATGCACTCATTGATTTTAGTAATCCGGTAACATTTACTGTTACTCATCGCACTGCGACCTCTACATATACCGTTTCTGTTATTCCAACGGATATAAAGTATACCGCTTTTGTTGGTACTGCCTCATCAATTGATGAAATAGAAAGCCCTGAAGAAAAAGCTGCGGCAGTATGGATGCTCCAGAATGTCTCTGGTGCAGAATACATTTCCTTTGCCGATATTAATAATGGTAGTGCACAATTAGGCAAATATTCGATGATATGGTGGCATTGGCATGTAGATGGATATTCTGATGCCACAGGAATGCCAAGTGGAGCTACACAAGCAATACAGAAATTCAAGGATTATTATCAAAGTGGAGGCAATTTGCTGTTAACCCGTTTTGCTACCAGATATCTTGCTTCATTAGAGATTACACTAGACAAAGCATCGCCTAATAATTCTTGGGGTGGAAGTGAAGATAATTCTGAAATAGCAGGATCTCCTTGGGGAATCTCCTTCAAAGGGCATGCGGACCATCCTTTGTTTGCAGGTCTGCAAACTGCGTCGGGCAAGGATTATGTTGCGTACTTATTTGATACAGGATATGCTGTTACTAACAGTACGGCTCAATGGCATATTGGTTCCGATTGGGGCGGATATAACACTAAAGAAGACTGGCAAAACACAACAGGTGGCATTGCCCTAGGACGAAGTGATGGTGATGCAGATAATGAAAGCGGAGCTATAGTTATCGCCGAGTTTCCCAAAAGAGGAAATTCAGGGAAAGTCATTAGTGTAGGCTCAGGAGCATTCGATTGGTATGGCAACGGGGTAACTACTACAGGCACCTACAGATCGAATCTTACGACAATGACTAAAAATGCCATTGAATATCTTAGTGAATAAGAAATAATACAAATTATATTTTAATACATTATCATGAAAAATATGATTCTTTCCATTACATATATACTTGGAATGTCATTATCAATTATTGCTTGCAATGATGATAATGCTCCAGTCGCAGATGATAAAAGTCTGAGTGAAACAACTACCTTTAAAAGTGTGTCTGAACCTAATATCTACAACTTATACTATAAACCTGCAGTGGGATATGTGGGTGATCCAATGCCTTTCTATGATGAAGCGAGTGGTAAGCAATACATTTTATACTTGCAAGATTGGCGCGATGGGGCTTCCACTTATCATCCTATTCATTGCGTTAGTACCTCCGATGCTTCTTCTTATACATCTTATGGAGAGGCAATAGCTTGTGGAACACTCGACGAACAAGATCCTGCTCTTGGTACAGGAAGTACGATCCTCAAAGATGGTACTTATTACACCTTTTACACAGGGCATAAGGATAATGCAACTAGCTCACAGCCAAAAGAGGCTATCTTACTGGCAAAATCGACTGATTTAAAGACATGGAAAAAAGATCGCTCGTTTCGTTTGGATGCTCCAAGTGGATATACGTCCAATGATTTTCGTGATCCGGAGGTCTTTTACGATGATGAGGCTGGATTATACAAAATGTTGGTTGCGACTAAGAAAGGTGGAACAGCTATTATTGCTCAATTTAGCTCAACTGATTTGTCTAACTGGACTGTAAATGAACCTTTCTTTCATAATGTGTGGGGCCGATTCTATGAATGTCCCGATGTGTTTAAGATGGGGAATTATTGGTACATGATATATTCAGATAAAGATATAACACGTCAGGTACAATATTTTTATGCGCCTACATTGGCAGAGTTACAACAGAGAGGTGATGCGTACTTTCCACCCAATGAAGGGAAGCTGGAGGGCACGGCATTCTATGCGGGTAAGACAGCGGGGGTAGCGAATGAACGATATATGTACGGATGGTGCTTTACAAGATCAGGAGAAGACAATGCGGGAACAGGCGATTGGGCTGGAAATCTAGTAGCGCATAAGCTGGTTCAAAATAGTGACGGTACTCTTGGACTTGCCATTCCTGATGCAGTAGAACAGAAATTTAAAACCAGCCAAACACTAACAGAACGCAGCAAGACAGGTGAGGTGAGTGGTAGCATTTTAGATGGATATACACTTAATGGAGGATCTTCTGTCCGCTTCTCTCGGTTGGAAGCAAATAATAAGATTACAATGAAAGTTCAAGCATCGGATAATAACGAAGCTGTATTTGGTCTTTCATTTGTTGATTGCAGTGACCAAAATATAAAATATAATATTTATATTGAAGCACGATGGAAGGTGCTAAAATTCGATAAGGTCATCACTGATTCTGAAACGGGTCAAGAATCGAGAATAAACATCAATAATAACGGTTTTACTCCTTCATCAGATGCTAGCTATACGATTACAGTTGTAAACGAACAGTCGGTCTGCGTTGTCTATATTAATGGGCAATATGCATTCACCAATCGTATCTATAATATGCAGTATAATCCATGGGGCATTTTTTCATCGGATGGCTCTGTGAGTATTGCTGATATAACATTAAGTTCCTATTAAAAAAACTTTTTAATTAGTACACATGAAACAACTTCATCTAAAACTTCTTATGCTAACTCTCATGGCTACTTCTGCAATCTTGCAAGTGTATGCTAATGATGGAAAACTGATCATTAAGCATTTGGGTGATAAACAAAGCATTATACATCTTAATGCGTCTGGAAAATATCTACTATTACCGGTTGAGGAGAAATCGGGAGAAGCCAAATTCTATGTAATATCGAATAATGATGTTGTTAAAACAATCAATATTCATTTGGCAACCGATAAGGTGGACTATTACGTGCCGCTTGACCTGTCTCTTTATGATTTGAAAAGCTTATTGTTTAATGTTCAGCAGGTATCCGATTCTGCTATCTGTTGGAAAACACTTCAGCTATCCAACACATTCGATACCTCAAATAGTGAGCAATACAGGCCTCTCTATCATTTCACTCCATTGTATGGGTGGATGAACGACCCAAACGGCATGGTCTATAAAGATGGAACATATCACTTGTTCTATCAATATAATCCTTATGGGTCAATGTGGGGAAACATGCATTGGGGGCATGCTGTTAGTAAGGATCTAATAACGTGGAAGAACTTGCCTGTAGCTATTTCACCAGATGGCCTTGGAGCTATTTTTAGTGGCAGTTGCGTTGTTGATAAGGATAATACTGCCGGTTTTGGGGCAGGAGCCATCGTCGCTTTTTATACCTCGGCGGGAGAGCGACAAACTCAAAGTATGGCTTATAGTCTGGATGATGGACTTACTTTTAAAAAATATGACCGCAACCCAATATTGACCTCTACGATAAGAGACTTCCGTGATCCGAAAGTAATCTGGCATAAAGCATCCAATAAATGGATTATGGTGTTGGCCGCTGGGCAAGAAATACAATTTTATTCATCCACTAATCTGAAAGACTGGGTGTATGAAAGTAACTTTGGAGAAGGACAAGGCGCTCATACCGGGGTGTGGGAATGTCCTGATTTGGTTGAAATAGCCATTAAAGGAACAACAAAAACAGAATGGGTACTGATCTGTAATTTGAATCCGGGGGGGATCTTTGGCGGATCAGCCACTCAGTATTTTGTTGGCTCTTTTGATGGTAAAAAGTTTATCAATGAATCGCCAAGCAAAACAAAATGGATGGATTGGGGTAAAGATCATTATGCAACCGTGACTTGGAGTAATGCTCCACAAGGACGGAACATAGCATTAGCGTGGATGAGCAACTGGGATTATGCGAACAATCTGCCAACAAGCCAGTATAGAGGAGCTGTCTCTATTCCTAGAGAACTATCCCTTTATACTTATGAAGGAGAGACTTATTTATGTAGTGTACCTGTAGCAGAAATGCTCCAATTGAGGGAGAAGTCCAGTAAGAGGAAAGGGTTTAAAGTAAATGCTTCACAACAGGTAAAGCAACAATTACACTTAAATAATTGGGGAGCTTATGAACTGGAGTTAAACTTCAAGAACGTCGATTCAGAGATGATGGGCTTTAGCCTTCAAAACTCAAAAGGAGAAGAGGTTACCATGAGTTTCAATATATATGATAATCGATTTGTGATGGATAGGCGGAATAGTGGAAAGACTGACTTCCATAAAACTTTTGCTACTTCAACTTGGGCACCGATACATAATAAAGGAAAAGAATACTCATTGCGAATCTTTGTAGACAAAAGTAGCATTGAAATATTCGATGGTAATGAGAAGTTTGTCATGACTAACCTCGTTTTCCCTTCAGAGCCTTACAATAGTATTAATTTCTATACTAAAGGAGGGTCATATAGCGTCACATCTTTTACGATTTATAAATTAGGACTGAAAAATTAATCCCCAATAAAATAGGTATAGTATGAATAATATTAAGAACTCTTACATCAAGTTGATCCCTGTAATGCTGGCTTTCTTTGCCATGGGGTTTGTAGATCTCGTGGGCATTGCAACCAACTATGTGAAAGCCGATTTTGCACTGGATGATACCACAGCCAACCTGTTCCCTTCTATGGTTTTCTTCTGGTTCCTCATCTGCTCGGTGCCAACAGGTATGTTGATGAATAAAATTGGTAGAAGAAAGACGGTGTTATTAAGTTTAGTGGTAACAGTGTTTGCATTACTGCTTCCTGTGCTAGATTATAATTTCTACATCATGCTTCTTTCTTTCTCTCTTTTGGGAATAGGCAATGCATTAATGCAAGTTTCACTGAATCCACTGCTTTCGAATATTGTTAGCGGAGATAAACTGGCTAGTTCGCTAACCTTTGGACAGTTTGTTAAAGCTATAGCCTCTTTTTCCGCTCCTATTATTGCCGCTTGGGCGGCTATGCAATTTAATAATTGGAAAATATTATTTCCCATCTTCATGGTTGTAGCCGTAGTGGCGGTTGTGTTTTTAGGTATCACTAAGATTCAAGAAGATGATGAAAAAGGAGAAACGTCTACTTTTACACAATGCTTTGCTTTGTTAGGCGACAAGCTTATCTTTTTCTCTTTTGTTGGTATCATGTGTCATGTTGGGATTGATGTGGGTATAAATGTAACTGCTCCTAAGATTTTGATTGAACGCTTAGGTATGACGCTAGCCGATGCCGGATATGCTACCAGCATCTATTTTCTGTTCCGTACCATTGGTTGTTTCTCTGGTACTTTCATTTTAGCAAAGCTGTCTTCCCGGATTTTTTTTGCTGTGAGTACATTGATGATGTTTGTTGCTATGGGCGGACTTTTTTTCGTAGAAAGCAAAACGGCTATTTATGTCTGTGTAGCATTAATGGGGTTCGGTAATTCTAACGTTTTTCCAATTATTTTCTCACAAGCCTTGCTTCACTTACCTGAAAAGAAGAATGAAGTTTCCGGACTTATGATTATGGGATTGTTTGGCGGCACAATCTTTCCTCTTGTTATGGGAGTTGCCTCTGATACAATGAAATCTCAGGCAGGTGCCGTCGCTGTCATGTTAATGGGTATTATTTACCTCATTACATTTACAACAAGAATAAAAAAACAATTAATTAAATAGGAATGAAAAATATGATTGTAGGTTTAGGAGAAGTTCTTTGGGATGTGCTTCCTGAAGGTAAGAAACTAGGTGGGGCACCAGCCAATTTTGCCTATCATGTATCACAGTTCGGCTTTGATACATGCACCGTGAGTGCTGTAGGAGATGATGAACTTGGAGCAGAAATTCTTGATGTTTTTGCTAAGAAAAAGCTAAATTGTTTACTTCCCTTGGTTGATCAGCCTACCGGTACCGTACAGGTACAACTGGATAAAGAAGGCATCCCTCGTTATGAAATAAAGGAGAATGTGGCTTGGGATAATATTCCTTTTTCTCCAGAGTTGGAAGAATTGGCCCGAAAAACTCAGGCGGTTTCATTTGGTTCATTGGCACAACGTAGTAAAGTGAGTCGTGAAACGATTAATCGCTTTTTGGATGCAATGTCTACCGAAAAAGATACTCTTAAGATTTTCGATATCAATTTGCGACAGAATTTTTATACGAAGCAAGTATTGGAAAATTCGTTTAAGAAGTGCAATGTACTGAAGATTAATGATGAAGAATTAGTCGCTATCAGTCGTCTGTTTGGATATCCGGGCGTGGACTTGGAAGATAAGTGCTGGATTCTGATAGCGAAATATAATCTTAAGATGTTGATTTTGACTTGCGGAACAAATGGAAGCTATGTCTTCACTCCGGGTTTGGTTTCTTTTCAGGAAACGCCAAAAGTAAAAGTCGCCGACACTGTTGGAGCAGGCGATTCTTTCTCGGCTGCTTTTTGCGCAGCATTGCTCAAAGGAGTCAATGTAGCCGAAGCACACAAATTAGCCGTTGAAGTTTCGGCTTATGTATGCACGCAAAACGGAGCGATGCCGGAAATACCGGAAGAATACAAGAATAGATTAATATAGATCATTCTTTCTTCTTGAAGACCAAATGTTCCATTAATAATACAGTTATAACGCCCATCACAAATCCGTTTGCCAAGAGTGGACGGAGAATGTGTGGGATGGAAGCTGTTACCTCCGAAGGCATAAAGGCCACTACCAATGCAATCATGATAGGAAAGGCAACAATCATACAGCTATTGAAATCCGGTAATGCCTGGTCTTGCGCCACCAACTGAAAAGCCGATGAAAGCTGTGTGGTCATAAGATACAGCAGGATTACCCCCATTACGGGTTTGGGAATGGCTGATAAGAAAGTGATTACGCTCGGAAAGAAGGCGCACAGAATGAGCCCTGCCGCTGCCGGAATAAGTGTGTAGCGAGATGCACAGCCCGTGGTCATGATAACTCCCGGGCTAAGTGAAAAGTCAACAGGACCGATTACTCCTGTTGCCCCCGAAAGTATATTCATAAGACCCGTGAGGCGAAGCCCGAGACGTGTTCTTTTCTCCATACCACTTACACCGATAGCGGTGCCAACTGACTGTACGGAGCCAAGCTCATTAATAAAAAGAGCAATGTAGCAGAACAAAAACGAAAGCATTATGCCGGGGTCAAAAGCTAGGCCGGGTATCAAGAAAGAACCGGTTGCACTACTTGCTGCGCTGTCTCCAACTGGCGTTAAGGAAGCATCTCCTATGATGATTATATAGAATAAAGAACCAATAATTAACCCCCATAATACGATGCTCGACTTCCAAATACCTCGCAACAATTTGTTTCCGAGTAACATCAGGAAAGTTAGGCACAAAGCGAAGCAGAGTGAAAAGAAAGGGTGCGCTTTATTCGCAAACAAAAGGTTGAGAATGGTCGGAGTCAGCGTAAAGGATATCAGAGCAAGAATGACAATAATGATTCTGACCGTAAATACTTTTTGAAGATACTTTATCCATCCACTGAAAGAGATGAACCACATGAAAGCTCCTCCACAGATTATGGCCGTGTATACTTCAGTTGCCTGAGAAGCCTGAGTAGAAATAACACCAATGAGTAAAACGGCAGCCGGACCGATCACCACAGGCATCTTATGGCCGAAGAGCACTTGCAAGACAAGGCCTACACCAGTCAGGGCAAAAAGCTTTTGAGTGTAAAAGGTGCGTTCGGCTACAGTCTCCAGTTGAAAGTTTCCTACCACCGCACTAAGTATCAATACGATAGGGATCGTTATCAGAAACCATTGCATTCCATACATTAGCATAGGCCATACACCGGGTTTATCATCATTCTTATATTTTAAGGGAGTGGGTTGAAAACTCATCTTTTTAAATTATTTAGTTAAACAATCGCGTTTGCGTCAGAAGCGCTGAAGTATCGAGAAACACAAAGATATTCTTTTTATGCAATAATAGAGATGAATTCCGCTAGCTAATCCTGCTATCTTTCTTTAATTATTAGCACACTCTCTGTCAGATTCATGAAATCTTTTTTCCGTCTTTGTTTGTTGTTTTATAAAAACAGAAAGATTATGGATATAGTGCATGATAAAGAAAAAGGGATTTTTGAAGTAACAGTTGACGGAGTGACTGCCCACCTCTCTTATGTAATCGTTGACGGAGCATTGGATGTTCGCCATACGATTGTTCCTGAAGAAATCGGTGGCAGAGGTATTGCATCCGCTCTAGTGAAATCGGCGTATGATTATGCTTTAGAGAATGATTACACCCCCATGGCTACTTGCTCTTATGCCGTTGTGTGGCTCGAAAGGCATCCTCAATATAAGGGCAAAACAGGCGCTGATTATGCTGGTGAGGGCACATGCGCGCTGTGATCTTCGATTAGAAAGACAGACGTAAGAGTTGCATGAAAGATTGTAGAGATGATTGGTAATCACTATTTGTGCTATTAACAAGATAAATATCGTCTTGTAAAATCCTAGCGTTAGGATATTACCCCTTTTGCTACCGACTCTACAAACTCAATTGGGTGCTGAATAATCTTTGCCGTTTCCTCTACTGAATAACCTTGTTTCAGATAACGTGCAGCAATTACAGCCATCGACTCGCCAATCTCTATAATGTGATAGTCCGGATCATAAATACGAACTACGCGCTGTTTCCATTCGTGCATTTTGGCTTGGTGAAGATAGTTGATATCTTCAAACGAGTTAAGTTTATCAATGAAGGCATCAAAATCGTCCACTTCAAAATACAGCTCCATATTGTGAGAACGTTCCTTGATGGAATCCTTTGGGAAGTCCGCTAACCAATCAAAATCCTGCTGAATGCAGAATCCTCCACTAAATGTAACATTTCGACCAAAGTCCATTGTTACCTTTTGCTCAAATAGTTCTTGATAAAACCGTTTGGAACGATTTACATCTTTTACTGCTAAAAGGGTACTTACGTATCGCATACTTATATCGTCTTTTGATTCTTCCATTCTTCGGCCGTTATGGAGAAACATTCCATGTCCATTATTGTACCGTCAAATCTTACTTCACATTGCCTAAGAGAGCCTTCATGATAGAAGCCGCATTTTTCAATTACTCGCCAAGATCGCCGATTATCGGGATAGCAAGTACAGCTAATCAAATCCAAAGCTAATTTGTTGAAGCCGTATGAAACTACAGCATTGGCGGCCTCTGTCATAAACCCCTTTCCCCAATGTTCTTCTGCCACTGCATATCCTATCATCATGGCTTTAGGGTTCTCACGACGTGGATCCGGCATCAGCCCGATAGTACCGATCAGTTTATTACACTCTTTAAGGACAATCCCAAATATATTTTCTTGTCCAATGAATATCTGTTTCATGATTACTCTGGTTTCCTCAATGCTTTCGTGAGGTTTCCATCCAGCCGTAATTCCAACATTAGGATTGCGACTATATTCATATATGTCTTCTGCATCCGACTCCTCAACGGTGCGAAGTACAAGTCGTGCAGTCTCAATATTTCCCATTTTCATCTCTTTTTAAATTAAAAGATTCCTATTAAACTCATCAAAATGTTTTATTATTGGTAGATCAAACGACTCGAAATTTTCGTTCGTAGATTTTACGATAATAACAGTTGCCACTTTGCTATTAATAGCCGCCTGTATCCCTGAATAAGAATCCTCGAAAATGATTGACTCCTCTTTATTCACCCCTAATCGATGAATTGCTTTTTCAAATATATCCGAATTAGGTTTCCCCTTTATTGAACCATCATCATAAATAATATTTTCCAGCTTAAAATAAGAGAGTAAATTAAACTTCTCGATGAAAAAATCTATATTCGTTTTCCCCGAAGCAGTCGCTATTCCCATAGGTATCTTTTCGGCTTTCAAATATTCTAAAAGAGATTTAGCTCCGGGGGCAAGTTCCATTTTGTGTTTAAGACATTCTTTTCTATAAAGGACCTCTTTCTCTTCAATAAGTTGATTCACTTCCGAATCATTCAACTTACGATTAAATAGAATTTCGAAAGTATCTTTTCCATTTCGTCCATGAATGTATTCTCTCTTCTGTAACTTAGTAAGTTTGATGTTTTGTATTTCTAGATATTCATCCCAGGAAGATTCTTGATATTCTGAATCCCAGAATAATGTTCCATTAAAATCAAAAATTACTCCACCTTTTTCCATAGAAAATCTTGTGTTTTTAATATTTATAGTCTCTATCTAACTAATAGTCTAATTTATCTCCAATTGTTTTTGCTTAATTTGTGAAGCAATAGATGTAAAGATAGAACTATAAATTCTATCTAAGAATAATTAATCGGTTGTTGTTTTTGCCATAATTCATATATAAAGATAGTATTAATTCTTCGAACGATCTTTATTTGGCATTGGTTTTTGGCTCTTTATTTTTTCTCTTTGTTTCTTCTTCTTTTCCAGCATAATCCCATTTTTGGATTTTGCGCATAAATAAGCAGGAAGAAAATTAACCGTATTCTCTTCCTGCTCTAATTAATTTTTAACTTAGGTTTATCTATTCCTATTTTCAGTTATCTTCTCTTAACTATAAGTATGACACTTACATTGCCTACTATCCAATAGTCTTTGAAACTATTGTACAGGCTTAATTTTTGAGCATTGTAATATAAATCAAAAAATGTTGTGCCCAAAAAATTAGATATGTAATCCCAAACCTCTTTTATTTGAGTCTGTTCTGTAATAGGATTTAATAAATAAACGGGGTATATCGCTCCTGAATCATTAAACCAGACGTTAATGTTACTTGAGTTAACGTTTGCATTGATATTCATATTTGTAGCGTTTGAATTGTCACGTTCATTTGCTTGAGCAAATGTCGTTGTTGCCCCAAATAGAATAATCGCTAAACTGAAGATTGCTCTTAATGTTTTCATTTTGATTTTAGTTTTAAATTAAACAATTTGTATTCTCATGAGATACAGCAAAGGTATAATTATATTTACTTTTCTATATGAACTTTGGTTAATAAGCCCTTTTTGGTAACTATTTATGAACCAGAGTTTATTTAATAAATTTGTGTTTATTGTTTTAATGTGTTTCTTTATCTTTCTGGAATTATAATGCGTTGTAATAATTTTATATATAGCTGCATATCTAATGCTCTCTTCTTATTGATAATGCCTTTTTTTATTTTATATAAGAATCGAGATGTTATTTTTGTTTGTCTTTTTGAATAAGTCTCTTCCTGATTCTACACAATGCTTGGGGCGTTATATTTAAATATGATGCTATATATTTTAGTGGTATTAATAAAAAAATATGGTTGTACCTTTTTCTGAATATTTTGTAACGTTCTTCTGGATTTATTCTTAATAAATATATTTCATATTTTAATTTATCGAATGTTATTCTATTTATATATGTTTCCAAAAGCTCATTTTGCTTTGATGTTTCATCTAGGATATTATATTGTATTGTTAAAATAGTGCAATCAGATATGGCTTGCAGCTGCTCTTCTCTATTTTCAGGATCGGTATGGAGAGATAAAATTTCATTTGAGAATGTGAAACGTAGAGTTTGATCTTCTAATTCTTCATAATTAGTAAAGTAGCGTACGATACCGTTGATTACTATGCAAAGCGTTTCATTAAGTAATTTATTGGGAATAATACTGCTTTTCTCATATTTAATGACTTTAGAAGATTTAAGTAATATCTCTAAGGTATCATCTTTGGGCGAAATTCCTATGGTATTAGATAAGTCTTGTATGCACTTTTTTGCGTTGTTAAGGTCTCCATTGTTCATATTAAGTTGTTGTTTTGCTTAACTGTCAAACAAATGTAATGTAAAAATTCTATTTTTTTTGAGTTATACGTACGAATAATTCATAAATATTCTCTGTGGTTGTAGTTTAATGAATTTGGGTTCATAAATCATTTGTATAGCTTATATACATGAATAATTTATATAAATAAATGTATCTATTCTGTATCTTTGTAGACTGTTTATTCTTTTTATTTATATAGATCATACTCGTGTTTTTATGTGTCAATAATTGTTTTTTTTATGAAGTTTACTCGAATGTTTTTTTTACTAATTACCGTATGCCTTTTATCGAATTGTGAAACAACCGATGAAACTGTTGATGGTAGTACAGCTACCTATTATTTGTGCAGAACACAATGGGAGAGCCTTTTTACTGACAATATTGGGGTGAAATGTAAACAAGAGTTTTCATTTAATAAAGATGGTACTGGCGTGGAGCTTTTTACTGCGTATAAACTTAGTCAGACGGAAACTAATGAGTATTCATTTAACTGGTCATGGGCTTCAGGATATTTTGATTCGATTATTATAACGTATAGTACGAATAATCGTGTTCTTTTTGATAATGTAAGGGTTGAGTATTCTGTATTAACTGGTTATCTTGATGGCAATTATGTTAATTTCTCATCAGATGGATTGCCTTGATTTCTTTGCTAAAGGGGATAAATAGAAATATTGCTTTATTTCAAAAATATAAATAGGCCTTACAAAGACAAATACAATTGAAACAGATAGTTATACCTGTTTCAATTGTTTCAGAATAATGTGTTTAATTAGAGACAATTTATTCTTTTGGAGTTTAATTAAAATAGCCGATTTAGATATTAGTTAGTATCGTTATTTTGGTGATGACTTCACGATACGGATAGTAAGGCGGTTCCATAACTAAATCTTCCACTCTCAGGAACCAATAAAAGTATTTTATCTCCTGTTTTCAAAGATTGGTTTCTCATGAATTCTTCGAGTGCAATGAATATAGAGGCTGATCCTATATTACCAACCGATGTTAGGTTAGTAAACCATTTCTCCTCTTTTAAATCTATATTTCGTTTCTCAATTTCTTCCAAAAGTTTGTGGTAAAAAAACATTGATGACACATGTGGTATTACATATTGAATATCAGTAGCAGGTATATTGTGTTTCGCCAAGCATTTCTCGATGTGATTTACCCAATAACTTATAATATACTGTTTTAGTAATTTTATATTTTGTTTGACTGCAAAGATTGATTTCTCTATTAATGCTGAATTTTCGAATGATTTCCAACTTATAACTTCGCCATCTTCTCTGAAATTCCCACCTAAAAGCATGCAAGTAGGTAGTTCATTGGCGAATGATTCCATGTCAATCCATTCGATTTTTAGAGATATATTGTTTTTATCTGGCTTGCTTCCTATTAAGCTGGCTCCGGCGCCATCACTTAGCATGAAACGTAGAAAATCTTTTTCAAAGCCATAATAGGGATTTTCACCAATATCGTGGCATTTTTCGTATTCAGTATCATAATGTTTTGAGAGTAGTGTTGCTGATACTGATTCAGAGGCACAGCATACGGCATTTTTTTTGTCTCCTAAACAAATTGATTGGTAAGCTATCTTTAAAGCTTGCAATGAAGTTAGACATACACCTGCAGTAGAAAATAATTCCATGCTTCCATTCTTTAGTAGTCCATGTACCATTGATGCATGAGAAGGTAAAATTTGATCTGGGATAGAAGTCGCAGTAGTTAAGAGTTCTATTTTATTCAATTCATTACTGGACTTGAATAGCCCTTTAATTGCATTTGCTGCCAGTTCAGCATTCGTGTGAGTAATGGTTTGTTGCTTTGTTAAGGCATAATAACGCGTTGCTATTCCATTTTGCCTTAGCACAATGTTTTTTACTCTAGAATGTTTTTCTTGAATTAATCCTAAAAAATCTTCCATTTCATCATTGTGTATAGGGTCGTTAGGAAGAAAAGTGCTTAGACAATTTATAAAAGCTTCATTTTTCATTTTTTATATCATTATAATAAGAATAGAATATTTTTTTTAGTTCATTTGTGTCTAGTCCTTTTAAAAGGCTTTGCTCAAAGGATAAGCCTGAATATGTGTATCTAAATTTTTGTGCAGTTACTTTTGTATCACAAGAAGCTTTGATTTCACCAACTTCTTTGGCTTTTTGTATTATGGTTTCCCATAGTATTAGCTCACTACTAAAAATATCTGTTATCTTTTTGTCAAATCCCGGGTAATATTGTAGTGCTTGGTATATTAAACTAAAATATGCTCGGTGTAAATTTTCAATTTCAAATGATAGTATTTTTTCCATAGTGTAATCAACTCTCTGTAGGTATTCAGCTATGAATTTCTTTAAAGTAGTAGATTTGATCTCTGAGAATTTGTAGTTAGTGGATTGCGTTTGCAGAATGAATTTGTCTATAACTGCTTGAAATATCTCTTCTTTGCTTTTTAGCTTATAAAATATAGCTCCACGCGTTAAACCTGTTTCCAACTCTAGCATTGAAGTTGAAACCTTTTCATAGTTATAAGTAAGAAACAGTTTAAAAGCTGGAACTAAGATACGGTCTAAATTATAATTTTTCACTGCAATATTTGTTTGTGTTTATTGTTTTTCTTTTTCATATTTTTCATATAAATCTTTGTAAGATTCGTTTAGTATTTCTTTCATGTTTTTAATACCTAATGAATCGATCCTTTTATTAGCATCTTTTAGATTCTCTATTAAGGTATCATAATAATGTTCTGGTATGCCAAGTTTTATAAATTCATCTTTGTTTAAAGGCATATACAGGTGATTGTTTACAACTTTCAAATTCGTTACGATTACTTTCGTTATTCGTTCTAGCTCTTTTCCTTCTTGCTTCATTCGAATACTATCAGGCAATTGGCGAATTTGCTTATTACTGTCTAAAGTTTGGATTATTTGGTTGGTAGTTGTTTTTTGATTTTGGCAAGAAGCAAATGCTGTAGCACAAATAATCCAAACTATATTAATGATTACTCTATTCATTCATTGTTAGTTGTATCCTACATAGTAAGCTGAGCCACCATTAGAATCAGTTGTGCTAAAATATACTCCAATACTTGTGTTGGAAGCAACAATTGGGACATAAACCGCTGTGTTGCTGGCTAATGTGCCTGTGGCAGTCTTGGCTCTCCAATTGTTTAATGATTTAGTTTTGCAAGTATATACAGGGACTAAAGCAGCATTTGTTCTACATACGAATTTTACCCCTTGCATGCCTGTTGGTGCCCATAATCCTGATTCTGCAAACTCTTGTCCGTTTGTACTTAATGTTCCAGATGGCATTGAAGAACGTGTGGAATTACTCCAAGGTATAGTTTCTTTCAAGGCTTTTTGAGGATCTGTTAGCTGCAATTCACTATTTGGAGTTTGTTGCACTTTTCTTATTATATTGTTTGTGGCTTGTATCTCTTTCAATGCTCCATTGTACCACGATTCCGAAATTCCAAGCTTTTCAGCCTCTTTCAGTGAGATGTTTAAGACATAAGTATCAGTTTTAAGTTCCAGATACTTAACGAGAACAGTATTTACTTCTGCTCTTGTTTTGTATACCTGACTGGGATTTTCCGTTTGATTAGAATCTGTGCTCAAGAAATCGTCGTCTTGTGAACAGGAGAACATCCCTAGGGCTATAAATAGTAGTACCCCGGCTGCAAATAAAGAATTTAGTTTCTTCATGGTTTTTCATTTTTAGTTATTTTAGTATGCAGGCCTAGCATAGTGGAATTATTTATCCCACGCATCAAAGTTATTTAATTATTATGATCATCATAATAATTAATGGTTATTTTTTGTTAAACGATTTATAGGGTTTTGGATAAGCTCTTTCTTGCTGTAGGAGAGTTGGATCTCGTATACACGTCAAATAAAAGTATGCTGAATGCCCAGGAGTATTAGAGTGTATTATGTTAGCACATAAAAAGATGAAGCTCATTCTTCAAATATCTGCTTTTAAGGGAGTATATATTGTCGATACGTTTTTTTCCAATATGTGACGCACTGCGGCACATATTGGAAAAGTCTAATAGAGCAAGCGAATAACTTAGAAAATAATCATATCCGCTAGCTGGACAAAATAATCGTTCGACCATATTTCCTAGTCAAAGAAGCCACTATGATAGAAGCCTGCCAAAGTTATTTGTTGCATCACTTCGTGCAGCGCATTGGTGTAATCATTATTGGTGTTAATCTGTAAGCCTTCGGTAAACTCCGTACTATAGATCTAATAAAACCTTGAGATTCAACTTAACAATTTTGTCTCAAGGTTTTCTATTATTTCATTGTTTTCGATGATTTGACAGATTTCATGGTTTTCAATGTTCTCAAGGATTTCAAAGTATTCCTGCTGATTTTAATCTGTCGGGTAACAACTCCGCTACATCCATCGTATAATCCGTGTCGTAATCATGGACGTGCTCTAGAAAATAAATCATCCAGCTGCGGAAGTCTACACTACTAGCTTTACAACAGCCCATAAAGCTATAAATAATAGCGGTACTTTCCGCAGTATCATCATTCTGACAAAATAAGTAGTTCTTCCTACCTATGGCTAGCGGCCTTACTGCATTTTCAATTCCATTATTATCAATATTATATCTTCCATCCAGATGATAGCGTGATAGTTTATTGAAACGCTTATAAGTATACAGGATTGCTTTTTCGATAGGGCTACCTTTAATAACTTTTGCATGTTCCACAACGAGCCATTTTTCAAATCTAACCATTATGGGATAAGCAAGACGTTTTCTAAGCACAACTGCATCTTCAAATGACAACTCCTGTTCCTTTATTTGTCGTTCAACCTCATAGAGAAGTTGGATTTGCTCCAAGGCACTTTCTGCTCGCTCCTTATCATTTTTGAGAGCCTCTGAAAATTTTCTTCTTGCATGTGCCCAACATGATAGTAAAATAACTCCTTTCTTTTCGTCCAACAACTCATATCGCTCATAACCGTCGGTTTGTAAGGCGCCTTGATATCCATGGAAAAGCTTGAGTACGACCTCTCCACTTCTGGAACCTTTGTCCCAATAGAAATACTGACGGCCTGACATGGGGTCTCGCACAAGCCAGATGTATCCTTTCACTGTCTTGTGTTTATCATTGCGTACTATAGGGAGTGTGGTTTCGTCACATTGTAAATAATCCGTTCCTTTCATTAATTCCCATAATCGGAAGTGTAGTGGCATGAGAAGATCGCTTACATCCTGGAACCATCCGAGTATGGTTGGCAGCGGTATTTTCATGCCTAGCCGTTCAAACTGTTTCTGCTGTCTATAGAATGGGATGTGGTCAACGTATTTATCGATCATTAGATCTGCAAGTAAGGATGCGGAAGCGTAGCTCTTTGCGATTGGTTTAACAGGGCAATCGGCTGTGACTATTGTACGGTCTGATTTGCGGATGGCTTTATGCCTATAGGTACGAAGTACGTAAAACTTAGTAGGCTCCTTCATCAACACTTCCGTATATAGTGGGTTTTCTTCATCTAATAAATCCCATTCTTCCGGATTGTATCCTTCAGGATATACGTGTTCAAACTTACGTTCCAGCTCTTCTGGGAGAGATTTGCGTACAGGAGCACCTTTTTCTTTTTCCATGCGTTTAATTCGGTGCTCTTTTGCGACTTTAATCTCCTCTTCAGCTTTTATCGCCGCCTCTTTTTCGCCGGGCAATAAAGGAAGACCTTCAAAAAGTTCCAACTGGCGTGCATCCGGATCGGGGTTGATGTATCGTTCTGCTTTGCCACCGTATAATTGGCGTTTCAAGTAAGCCACTTGCTTTTCTAACTGAGCAATACGGGTATCTTTTTTCTCAAGTAGCTCTTCTGTCTTATTGATAATGATATCTTTTGCTTCTAACTGTTCCTTATGGTCTTGTTTTACACTTTCGGGATCAGTGTTTATAGCAACTCTTAACCGAGAGTTCTCTCTAAACAATCGGTCTCTGTCTGCCATTAATTGGCGAATCAGCTCATCTTTATCAATAGTTCTGTCGGGCATTTCCTGTTCTTTATTATGATATAAATATACAAAGAATGGGTGAGATAGCCAGATTTATATAAGACTTTTTTTTATTATTTTAAACGTTGCTTTTTGTAGAAGGAATCCATCTTTTACGATGCTTTACTTGTTGTGTATCTATACCTTGCACCATTAAAACTAAATCGCTCCATAGGGTCTCATGTGAGACGGTTTTACCTTCCTGAAAATCTATTTCAGGGAGACAGAATTGTCCTTGTGATAACCTCATATGATAAATGACCAATCCACCGTATTCCATGTGGAGTATTTTCATGGCAGTACAGGGTTTGTTTATAAAAATAAAAGCATCGCCATCCTGCACATCTTTACCCATTTGGTTAGTCACGATGCCACTTAATGTATAGAAACTCTTGCGCATATCTGTAGGATATGGATATAGGTAAAACTTATCTGAAGAAGTAAGGCTAAACATGAGGCTAGGAGTTTAAGTTGATAAGTTGTCGAAGGATCTCTAAATCACCATCAGACTCTAGCTGTAATACAACTCCGTTTGGGTAAACAATCTTTATTTCCGAAGATTTTGCTCTAATAACTTTTTCTTGCTTTGGTTGGATAGCGGTAGCAAGACAGCTTACAGCTTCAGAACTTATTGGAATAAAGCTTTGGGGCTGTTCGATATTAGCAACAGCATTACATTTAAGCTTCTTGGTCCAATAATAAAATCGATTTTCACTTATACCTTGTTCCTGGCAGAAATCACGCACACTGATGTTAGCTTTTAGATATTCGCTATAGAGAATTCTAAAATAGTCTAATGTCCAATATACCATAATCTTTTTAGCCATAAAGGTACGGTACAGTTGACTGTATTAATAAACGGAGTTTACCGAAGGCTTACGTTAATCTCATAGCGAGACATCATTTGGTCGAATAGATTCATTATTTCAATAGATCATATAATAGGTTTAGTTCCTTATTCTTCTTGTGGCTCAATTCTGCACATTGTTTGATTATCTTCAGGTTCATTTTCTCTATAAGTGAGAAATCGCACCTCAAATCCTCTTCCAAATAGATTTGCATAGTCCTTCTTGATTGCAAGCGGAGCCCTTTTGCAGATAAAATCATATCGCAGAGAGCCTTTTCAGGTGTTGCGATCATGTAGGCATAAGCATTGCGAACAACTTCACTACGAACTCCAATAGAAAAGTAAGATGTGTCGGTTTGTATATATTCAAAATGGCCTAAAGAAGTTGTGTAGGTCTTACTACGTTTCATTACAGCGGATTTAATGGTATAAGCTCTTTCGGGGATGATACCATAAAAAGACAAGGCACTCTCGTAAGAGATGTACGACGGATTGTAGAGATGATTGGCTATTAACTCTAAAGAAAGAGGCATCCCTGTTGCTTTGGGAGAGCAAACGTATAAACCCTTCTTTATGCGCATTATTATTCCCGTTGCTTCCAGATATTCAATTCTGTCTTTGGGAGATTTGTAATCTGACAAAGAGGCTGTTAATGTTCCGTAGTTCACTGGAATTATACCGAATTGCTTTGCTATATCCATAAGCGTATGCTTTGCTGTAAAGTACAAACATAGTAATTTTTACGCAGATATTCGGATTGAACCCGATTTTCTATGTAATAATTGCTAGACTAACTCGTGCTAAATTAAGAAACTTAGTATTTCTTGAAGTTATATTCCTTTCTCAGTTCTGCTTGTTCTTCAGGAGAAAGCGAAGTGAAATAAGCCTTCCACCCGGGACAGAAGTTGATGTGCCAACGCCAGAACCGTCCCGATAATGATTTGCGGTTCTTATCATACTTTGCTCGTAAGGAGCATTCGTTACAAGTTTTTTGTTCCATTGTTGTTATCTATTTATTTTCCAAATACCGTTCTTATCAGCACCAACTCGAGCCAAAACCCCACGCTCTTTAAGAGTGGTAATATCCCTACGGATTGTCCTTTCATTTACATTTAAAATATTTGCGAGTTGCAGAATGGTTATGCTTTCATCACCGGCTATTAGCTCAATAATTCGGTGTTCTCTATCAGTTAAGTTTACAGGGACATTTTGGCGGACATTTACAAGGACATCCTTATCTATATTGATGTTGTCATTTGCTATTGAGGTCTGATAATTATGAATCATCTGCTCCAGATTTCTAATGTGTTCATCAAACATAAAATTTCTAAATAACTCTAGATCATCACTTTCACGAGTCGCTACAAGAACCTCTATATATTCAGCTTTACGATCTTTATTTATGTTGGTTGGCACGATGCCAAACTCAAACTGCAACTGATTCATCAACAAACGAGACATTCTGCCATTGCCATCAGCCCAAGGGTGGATGGTTACCAATTGGTAATGAGCATCAAAACTCAATTTGTAACACTCTATAATATCAGTTTCTGATAATGTTTTTCGTCTGTTATTGATTCTCTCGCAAAGTTCAGCTAATTTAGTTGGCACTTTGGAATAATTCATATAAGAACACCCTCCAGTTCCTGCCGTAACATTCAGCAGTCGCAAGTCTCCATTTGCAGACGAAAACTCTCCTAAAGCAGTTTTATATGTAGTCCCTGTATTTTTTAGAACAATAGAGGATAAGCGTTTGAGCATCTCCACTGAAATATTACTATGACTCTTAGCGAACGTAATAGATTGCTCATAAGCAGCTTTTAAATCTAAGTTCATCAGTTGCTCCCCCATAGAACGACCTTTTGCACTAATACCCTCATCAAACAGAAGTTGGTTTTCAATCTCTGTTACCGTAGAACCTTCAATAGCTGTAGAATGGGTAATGAGTGAGTAGAGATAGAATTTGTCGTAATCTATCTGCTGGCCTATGCCCAACTCTTTGAATTGGGATAGAAGGGATACTATTTTCTGTTCTGTGGTCATAATTCCTTTTATTTATTCACCAAACGCTTCATGATATTTCACTATGCTTGTTCTGTTCTTACAATGCATCTGGATTTAAATTAACTATCAAATGAAATATCTAAAATCATATGATTTTGTACCCAAGTCCTCTATTTGTTTACCCATCACGGAAAGTTTTTTTGAAAAATCAATAGTAACAGGTAATGTTTTGTATAATTCAGCACCATTCCAATTCATCTTCGTGAATTTTAGAATATCAGAGGCGACATTCTCTATCGGATCTTTACCCATATACCTTGTTATTAACAATGGTACAGGAATACCTCTTTTCCCTTGATAATAAGTTCTGGAGAACTCCATTGATTCAACAACACCATGAGTCCACAACAAAAAACTATATTCATCAAGTTGAATAATTGTTCCCCTTTCAATTGGGTAACCGTCAAAACCATGTTTGCCAGTTGCTAACTGCTTTAACTTTAGGGCTCGCCAATCGCAGAATTGCTGTATCTGTAATAGTTCAATATTATCTACGCCTGCAAGGGCATTGTTGATTCCTTCCATCTCCTCTTTAGTAAAGCGTGTGGTTTTGTGAATGATAATTTTATTTAGCCCGATAGTTGGGTCTATTCTATTATAAGTGTTCCTAATATTGCTTACCAGCCTAAAGGCATCTTCTGTGCTCATAAAAGGATTCTTATTATAGTATACAGGTTTTTCAATAGGTTGCAATAGGAACTTTAAGCCATTTCCATTGCCATCAAAAATTTGGCTACTGCCCAATACTACTTTATTTTTTGCATTTTGCTTGATTGCATAGGCAAGGCCTACAAAGGCTGTTCCTTCTTCATTTGACTCAGTCCTCCACGGCATTCCATTTGCTTTAACATAAATGCCCAATGATAGCCACCATAGAACCTTGGCTTTATCTTTGTAATTTATTGATTTATCTTCAATAAATTGCACTTTTAAGTTTTTCTTCACACAATATATTTTCAATGAATCATGTAGGTCAAAGTATATATCTAACGTTTTATTCTCTCTGAATTTTTTCCATTTATCTGGAATGTATATTATTACACAATCAAGCTCGCTGAACCTCTCGGCTAATTTATCAATCTTCTTTTTTATTACCTCATAAAATTGAATTGCATTCAAATCAGCAGTCTCCCTATTGGAAATTAATATCACATCTTCACTCTGTGGGGAATTTGGTATAACAAGCTGTTTTTTATAGATATTATCAAAGCCTGGATAATCTTTTAAGTAATCTTTCTCCCATATTGGGATTGAAGGCAACAACAACTGATTTAAGTGAGTTTTGACACATTCGAAACCAAAGTCTGGTGATATAATTCCTAATTTTATTTTAGTCATATTATTACCAAGATCATTATAACTGTTTTCAAGTGTTCCCATCATTTTTAATCCATTTATAGGATGAACCGATTTTTTCGATGAATCTTGATGATGAAAATAGATAAATGGCTCAGCCACTTTACTGCACTTTTCAAAGCAATGAAAATTATCTTGAGTTATTGAGGCGATTGAATAATATGAAGAGAGTTTTATTTCGGAATTGCCTAACTTGAAAGCTATTGGATCTGTACTCTTTTTCAATATTCCGAACCACAACTTTAGTTTCTCTCCATAGATACTATTATATCTATTTGAGTATATTATATTCGAAATATACTGCGCTGTTTCTTTGGCGGGTTCTGTTCCATTGAGATTCTGAATGTGTACGCATGGACAAAGTAAGAAGAATAATTCTTTATTGATTATTTCCACCTTATATTCAAATGCCTCATAAATCACAATTCCTTGCGGTATCTGAAATTGTTTGTATTTATCTCTGATAGAATTAATTTCTGTACTAGATAACTGATGGTTATTATCATAGATTTTTCTGACATTTTGACTTTTCTTGTATAGGGATAATTTGTGTTGGTTTATTAATGATTTTTCAATGAGGTCATAGAGCAACCCCAAAAAGAATGACTCATTAATGTAATAAAATCTTTCTGGTACATCTTGAATTTCAATAGAAGTAGAGGATATTTTCCCAAAAACGTCTCTCACTACTCCTTCTTCGCCCAATAAATATGTATTGCCTTTAGATAAAGCTCCTACTACATTTCTATTTTCAATCAATTCTCTTAATTCTTTCCAATTTGACACACTAGTTTTTGCTACGAAAAAACTAGTGGGATAAGAAACTGCCTTTATAGCATTCAGTAATATGGGAGTTTTTGCAGATGATTGAATGAGTCGGAAAGGTGTTTTTTGCTCAAATTTGATTTTTGCCAAAGAGTCAATGGCATTATTCTCTATCCCAGAAATAGAATATAATTCATATAGGAAATAATCGAATGTATCAATGTATATAAACCCTGAACAGTTGTTCTTATTATTTGCATCATTAACTATTGATATTAACTCGGATGATGGTACTTCTCCTTTGCGCAAGCACCATATTAAGCCTTTTGGAAAAGAGTTCTCCTTGTTTACGGTATCTCGCAGAGATTTTAATACCGATATATCTGACCCAGAATAACCAATAACAATTAGTCCTTTTTGTTGGCAATTGCTGACGAAATGCTTATGTAAACTACTTTCCAGATCTTGCAATTCAGAATTCGTGTTTTGTAATTTGTCATATCTAAAATCACCATGAAGTTTTACTATTTTAGGGATATCATTTCTAAAATTAGATGCAGAATTTGCATCTTTAGTTGAAACTACAGAGCAACTTAACCCATCCATAGAACTGATGGCTTTCTCGATCAAATCATCAAAATTAGTTGTCCAAACCATATGGAATCTGCATCCTTTTATTAATGCTGATATGCAAGAATGACCTATTGATGGTTTTTTGTCTTTAATAATGCAGGTTAAAAAATCTTCTCTTATTTTGGGGTCGGGGTAACATAGTTCAAAATAGTGAGAATATAAATTTTCAATTTTCTTTTCCTCATTACTGTTATAGAAACTTTGAATTAATCGTTTATTGGCTTCTATTCTTAAATCTTTGATTTTTTTACCGTCTATCTTACCTTCTACATTCAATATTTCGCGTTTGAAATACCAAATTAATTCATTTCCTGAAGGAATACCTGCGGCGATTGATGCTCCTGATCCTAGGAACAGATCAAATGAATTTGGAGGAACAACTTTAAAACTTCTTAAAAAAACATTTTTGTCTATTATCTTCATAGTAGCATAATATATTTATTGATTCTGATTTGATACTGAAGCCGTAAAACAAGTGTTAATACTCACAGAATGAATATTTCTTCAGCTACCCAATACTTCTTGTTTTTAATAATTCATTAAAAGTTATATTAATTATGAGATATTTCATTTAAGTACGATTTTTAAATCAGTTTCTGCGGATTATCCCGTATTTATTTAATAATTGTTTATTTTATTCCTCCAACGAGTAAGTTTCATCATAAATATCACGCAAGTTCTTACCATCAAAAGTCCAGTATGCAGTTGGTTGCAGTGCGTGAGTGATACCGAGCAATTGCTTTGTGACAGCAGTTAAGGACATTTCTTCACCTTGATAAGTCACTCGTTTGTCTCCTGATATAGTAATTTCAGTCGTTGGGTCTTTTACAAAGGAGAGTTTAGAACCCATTTCGATACCCATCTCCTTGTAGTTGAGAGGTGGGCGACGAGTGGATTTTATTTTTTCACTTGCTACCTTATCATCTGTGGTCAAGTCATTTTCTATCTCATCAGTTACTTCATTGGTAACGTCTTTTCTGTCGAATAATTCGAGTATTGCCGTAGCTTGTTCGGGTTTAATGCTGAAAAATTCTCTGTTATTATTGATACGATTCGGTTCGAATGCTTTGTGCAGCGCTTTTTCAATTTTGGCACAGTCAGACGCTTTGACCTCACAAGCATATCTGCAATCAAAAGGCACAGGCACACCTGTACTATATAATTCTTTCATTCGAGCATCAATGCTTTCACGGGTTGTCATACCGATTTTAACTAATCCGGGCATTGCCGAGTTGGTGAGGATATATACTATTCCTTTATTGTTTTGAGCACTCATAATTATCCATTAATTAATTCTTCCGCAATTTTCTCCGCTTGTCATTATTTTAATTACTTAGCTAAATAATAGTCGTTAAATACCATCTGTTTTTTATTTTTTTTTAGAACAAGTTAGCGAATTTGGCATGATGTTTTTCCAATTCGTCTTCAAGGTCTTTTGATAATTTATCAATGGAATAGCCGTTTGTTTCGGAATAGCTTTTGGTGTAAATAGTGTACCATTCACCTTCAATATGGTCGGTTGGCTCTGAAATCCCTTTGCCAAAGAGAGTTTGAGCTGAATCCAATGGGATTCTCACATAAATATCACTTCGTGTTATTTTATACGAAAATAATACTGATGATCTGGAATTATAATCTCTAATCAAATAGATATCCCAGCCACGAAAATAACTATCTTCAATATTCAACCATTCGTCACCAGTAAATTTGCAGCAATTTGCTGAAATGAGTTTGGATACAATTTCGTTTCTGTAAGTTGAAAGGAGAATGTTACCGTTGGTCCACCTAGTCTTGTTGAAAAGATATATATGGGATACATCATCGGATGAATAGGTTTTAATTTTTTTTGTTTCTGAGTATTCAAGTAGATTTATTTTGCTATCAACCAACGGATAAATCCATAAAAGGTTATCTATGCGTTTATAATTTGCACAAATTTCGGAAAAGAGTTGTTCGTATTGAGTATAATCTCTACCAATGCAATCTAGAAGAAGGCGGAAATATGGCATCAGAGGACCGTTAATCAAAAAACGCCAATTGTCAAATTTTCCATTGGCAAAAACAAGCCCATCGTATGAACTAACAGCATTCATTATGACATCGTCTCTCTCTGTAATTTGTGCTAATGTAGCCTTGAGCCATCCGTAATTCTTGTCATCAAAATTGGCAGGGAACACATTCTCTGCTTTCTCAAGATGTGCGTTGAAATGAGATAGTTGAGTATCGATTCCTTCGTTAAAAAGAAAGCGGATATTTCCCTTAAAGAGATGGTGAGATTCAGCATAGAGAATACGTTCTTTCCATTTTTCTTTTTTGAAGAGTTGTGCCTTTAAACTTTCTTCTTTAAGCTGAGTACTGAATCGCTCATGTTTGACTTTCTCTTCAGCGAGATTTTGTAAGATATTATCGGAAAATTGTACGGCATAGTTGATAAATTTCATGGATGTTAGCATTACCGGTATACTTCTTAATGAAGGGTCTACAATGATGTTCCATACGAATCGCATCCATTCCTTGTATGCCTCGGCATTAAATTTATCCCATTGGAGAATGAATTGAGTTAGAGCATAGAAGGCAACTCGCTGACGTTGAGTGATATCGTTGCTGTAAAAGGTCCAAATAGAATCCTTCTCCCATATAGGGCGAAGTCCCTGCTCTATTATTGCTTTATTATTGCAGATGGTGTCTAGAATGTGCTCTATATCTTCGGCCTTTTCTTCGGTGAGGATTTTGGCATGATTATCAAATGCATTATATCTGATTGTGCTGTCATTACCCTCGCGGCCATAGAAATATTTGAAAAGATTATCATTAGCGATCTCATTGCCTTCGTACTGTTGACATACTAGATTGCAGAAATAGCGATTAAAGAAGCGAATAAAAAGCGGATCTACAGCCTTGCCTAGAGGATGAACTCTACTTTTCTGCTTGTCCTTTTCCTCAGGGTCGAACGTCTTACTTGTTTCCCAGAATAGATTGGTCCAGTCAATGTCCATCTTTATGGAATATCTCATATGATATAAAAGGCTATCTCTGTTTTTATAGGTTACTTTTTTTTCAGGGAAAGTAGCCTTAAGCCAACCCGTGAAATCGGACTTGAAGTTCTCGAAGTCAGTGAGTTGCTTGCCTCGAGCATTCATTTTAATGTAGAGGTCATCGGTAAGATTGAATTTTTCTAACGGAAGCACAGAGAATTGGAGTAAAGGGAGTTTTTTGTAATAGTTCTTCTGCCCATCTTTGTTTTTTTCATTATAGAGTTCCTCGATACGGTCAAGCATATTAAGCATACCTTTAATTGTCGGATCTTGCTTATAGGCCATGAAAAACCATGACTGATCGGAAATTAAAATTGAAGTCTTAGCGGCTTTGCTAATATCAATATTTTTTTCGCATAGCATATTACAAAAGCGGCGTGAAGATATTCGTGTGGAGTAAGTGAATTTATTTAATAGATTGACAATTTGTCCAAAATGTACCTCGCGCTTTGCCACGTACCAGTGGAGCAAGAAGAGTGTTGTGAGGCGTTGCTGTCCATCGAGCGGGATGAAGATGTTGGCTTTATTAGAATCGGATAATGTAGAACCATAAACGAAGTCCATATCCATTGTTTTTTCGTTTTCGCTATCCAATGTCTCGAATATGTCTTTGATGAATTTCTCTCCATTATTATTAAGCACAGAACTTTTCTTGTCTTCGTCCCAAGCTTTGCGTCCCTGAGCATAATCTCGCTGGATGATAGGTATTTCTATCTTGTCGATCATGCCTTCTTTTGCTTTGTAATCTTCGAGTAGCTCTATGAAGCTATATTTTTGAATATTCATAGTGTAGTTATTTTTCTGTAATAAAATGTTTGAGTATCTCAACCATATGATTATGATATTTATTGATATCCTGATCGCTCCATTTTGTGCGATTAGGGCTGTCTAGATCAAAATATTTCAAAAACACATGTTTTGTGCAGATTGGGATGAACTCTCCTCCCATATCTTTATTGATTATAATTCGTCGCTTGGTTGGAAAGACAGCATTTCCATAACTACGGTTTGTTGCTGAATTGAGCAATGTAAGATTGCCGATTGAATTTTTCATTTTCTCATCATTCTCTTGCTCGCCAGCTCTTGTCCTGATAATCTCTTTAAGTCGGGGAAAAATCAAATCATTGGGCACGTTTTCTGTGTATTTTTCGAGCTTCTCCTTTTCCTCACCAGACAGCTCATCGGCAAGGTCTTTAAGTGAATCTTTAATCCACTGACATCTGTGGTCTTTCTTGATTTCGTTCTCTGTGTATGAATCCACATGCTCAATGTCCCATGATTCTTTCTTGAAAAGATCAAAAGGGAAACGTAAATAGGAGTTTCTCTCCTCTATGGTTGAATCTTTTAAAATGGATTTTCTGACGATATACTCGATGTTAAAGAGTAACAAGAAGTTGCGGATTCTCTGCTTGTTTGCGTTGCAATAAGGTAGGTTTATTTTTCCATTAGAATAATCTACAGTATGCATAGCCTCTTTGATATGGATTTTTAATTTTTTCTCAAATTCAATCTTTGTATTATTGCGGTAGAGTGAATAGATCCCTGCTACAGTTAATTCTCCACAATAGATGAGGAAACCTACATAGTGATAGTATAGCGAGTCCATGTATAGCTCTTTAAGTGTTAGAAAGTAATCCTTAATTTCATTCCAGATTTTCTGAATGCGAAGAGGATTGTCTTTCTCTGAGAATTTGAAAGCAATGAAGCGGAATGTAGCATATAAATCTGTACCATATTTCCTGTTGAATTCTTCTTCTGTAGATTCTTTCTGCGCCACTTCGTACATAATATTGAAAAGATATTCAATTCTAACTGGAGTGTCGGCAATGTCTTTGTTGAGAAAATACCATAGTTTGTCGTCTTGGAGAGCATATTCCATTTGGTCCCATTCAGAAGCAATTTCTATTTGACGGAGCTCTGCCGAAAAAGTCTCAAAATTGCGTTTTCTCAGAAAAAAGGCTTTTATAAGTTCGGCATTTGTCAATGGAATCTTTCCTAGATTGATACGGTTGAATGTTTTGATCGGATCTGTGTCAAGAGTTGAGACTTCATACCAGATCACTTGTGTATTGTACTTGAAAATGGATTGGAAATTATTGTAGTCAAGTTCTTCTTGCAATTCAACCCATTTGCCAATTTCTTTGTAAGCTTCAGATATATAGTAGAAATCGATGTTTGCATCCTTTTGAGCGGAATTCACTTCACTATCCACCAATTCAAGTGACTTGATGAAGGCAGCACTTTCTTCACGAGTTTCGTAGTCCAGTTTAGGTTCTGGAGTCTTCTTCTTGCCTACCCACATCTCATTGAAGTAATGGATGATGAGAGTAATGGTTGTAAGGCGTTGTTGACCATCAATGACCTCGTACCATATGCTGTCTTCTTCATCATATTTAAATTCTCCGTTCTCCTTATAAGGAGTCACAACAACGGGTTGAAGGCAATATAAGTCTCCTTCTTGCTTACTTCTTGAAAATTCAAGGATATCATTCAGCAAGTCGTGAACTTGTTGCTTACCCCATCGATAGCCTCTTTGATAGCAAGGTATAAGGAAGTGCTTACCCAGCAAATCGAAGACGTTCATGAGTCTAGGATTCTTTTCTTCTTCTTCTGACATATTGTTTTGATGTTGGTACATCTATTTTAAGGTGTTGTACTTTTTATCGTTTAAAAGTTTCTTTCTTCTCTAGTTATGTATTTCAATATTATATCTACAGAAGCCTATATATTGGGATATGCTTTCACGGGTTGTCATACCGATTTTAACCAATCCGGGCATTGCCGAGTTGGTGAGGATATATACTATTCCTTTATTGTTTTGAGCACTCATAATTATCCATTAATTAATTCTTCTGCAATCTTTTCTGCTTGCTTCAATACAGTTTCGGTGGCTAATAGTTGCATGTCCGGTGGATAGCCAAAACGTCTCAAGAGTCTTTTCACGGCAACTTTCATTTTGGCACGTACATTCTCTTTGATGGTCCAATCTATGGTGGTATTGTTCCTGATTGTTTCGGCCAGAACAACTGCTAACTCTCGAAGTTTATCCTTTCCAAGTATTTCTAATGCACTATTGTTGTCTGCTACAGCTGTGTAGAAAGCATATTCATAATCCGAAAGTCCTAACTCTTTGGCTACCGTGTCTTGTGCAACAATATGCTTACTTAGTTTTATAAGCTCGTCAATAACCTCTGCTGCCGATAACACTTTATTGTGATACTTCGTTATAGAGCTATCAAGCATTTCCATAAGAGAACGACTCCCTACCAGATTGAATTTTGAACGTGCTTTTATTTCATCGTTCAATAATTTGCGAAGCACTTCTAATGCAATGTTTTTATGTTCCATGCCTTTCAGTTCCAATAAGAAGTCTTCCGAAAGAATGGAGATATCGGGCTTTTTGATGCCAGCCGCATCGAATATATCAACAACTTGTTCTGAAATTAATGCTTTATCTATTACTTGTCGAATAGTCGTTTCGATCTCTTCATCTGTACGTCCGGAACCTGTAGAATCAAATTTGCACAAACGAGCTTTTATAGCTTGAAAGAACGAAACCTCATCTTTCGCATCCATCGCTTCATCGCTGGGAATGGCAATGGCAAATGCTTTGCCCAATGCGTTCACTTCATTTACAAAGCGCTTCTTGCCATCTTCGAGTCCTAATATGAAATCTTCGGCACGAAGTATCCACGAAAGTTTACCTGATATATCTGCACTGAAATAGTTCTCATATTCAAGTCCGTGAAACATTTGAGAAACCACTTCAAGTTTCTCTCGCATAATCTCCACTGCCTGTTCTTGTTGCAATGTAGGATCTCCTTTTCCACCTGAGTCAGAATAGAAAGACAATGCTTTTTTAAGATCGGAAGCGATGCCAAGATAGTCGACTATCAGTCCACCGGGCTTGTCTTTATAGACACGATTGACACGGGCAATTGCCTGCATTAAGTTGTGTCCTTGCATTGGCTTGTCTATGTAGAGTGTGTGCAAACACGGAACATCAAAGCCGGTAAGCCACATATCACGCACAATAACCAACTTCAACTCATCGTCCGGATCTTTCATTCGTTCGGCCAATACCCTTCGTTGCTGTTTAGTGGTATGATGTTTCGATATGTCTGCTCCGTCAGACGATTCCGTTGTCATCACTACTTTAATTACTCCTTTTGCCAAGTCATCGGAATGCCATTCCGGGCGAATAGCAATAATAGCATCATATAACTCCGATGCTATACGACGGCTCATCGCTACAACCATTGCTTTGCCTTCAAAGACCATTTGACGCTGTTCGAAGTGAGTGACAATATCTTTTGCGATGTTTTTTATGCGGTTAGGACTTCCTATGAGTGCTTCGAGCTGCGTCCATTTAGCTTTTGCTTTCTGCACATCATCCATGTCCTCTGTAGCCAATTCTTTGTCTAGCTCCTCTACAAGACGACGACCATCTTTGCTCAGCTCAACCTTTGCCAATCGGCTTTCGTAGAATATGCGTACCGTTGCGCCATCCTCCACAGCTTGGGCTATATCGTATACATCTATATAGTCTCCAAATACGGCAGGCGTATTTACGTCTGTCGATTCTATGGGCGTACCTGTAAATCCCAGATAAGTAGCATTCGGCAAGGCATCTCGCAGATACTTTGCGAAACCATATTTTATTTTAGAGCCAATCACCTCGTCGGCCTCATTCTTAACCTCTACCGTTTTTGCTTTAAATCCATATTGTGTGCGATGCGCTTCATCGGCAATGACTATTACGTTGCTACGCTCTGTAAGGGTATCGTATACATTTACATTACCTTTATCTTTTCCAAGTTGGAATTTCTGTATAGTGGTGAAGATTACACCGCCCGAAGCTACCGTTAAGAGCTCCTTTAGTTTTTCTCCATCACTTGCTTGTACCGGTTCTTGGCGAAGCAACTGTTTAGATCCCGTAAACGTTTCAAACAACTGATCGTCCAAGTCATTGCGATCGGTAATTACCACAACGGTAGGATTGTTAAGCTGTTGTACTATCTTCCCGGTGTAGAACACCATTGATAACGATTTGCCGCTACCTTGCGTATGCCATACCACACCTGCTTTGTGGTCGCCGACGGGTTGGCCTTTTGTCGCTTTCAGTCCATAATGAGCCGGATCTTCCGCCATGCGACTCGGATATCCAACGTTTATACCTGTTGCCCTAATGGTAGATTCCACCGCTTTGTTCACAGCGTAGTATTGGTGATAAGCAGCAATTTTCTTTATAGTCTTTATGGTTATTATGCCTGTTTTAGCATCTTCCGTTTTCGATGTTTCAAACACGGTGAAAGAACGGACTAGATCAAGCAAAGTTGCTTTGTTTAGCATCCCTTTGATTAAAACCTCCAACTGACTAACGAGATTCGATGCTTCTGCCTTGCCGTCTTCGGTTTTCCATGCCATATAGCGGCTATACCCTGCCGATAACGAACCTGCTTTTGCTTCCAATCCGTCCGAAATCACTACTATCGAGTTGTGTGTAAACAACGACGGAATTACCTGCTTGTAGGTTTCTATCTGTCGATGTGCGCTTTGTAGCGTAGCGTTCTCATCCACTGCATTTTTTAGTTCAAAGATCACTAATGGCAAGCCATTCACAAATAGAATGATGTCGGGCCGCTTGTTGTGTCCATTCTCAATAATGGAATATTGATTGGCGACAACAAAATCGTTGTTGTCCGGATGATCGAAATCTACTAACCAAACCCTCTCCCCACGTTCTGCCCCGTCTTTGTAAATTGACACAGGCACACCTTCAGTGAGTAGTCGATGAAACTCCTCGTTGTTGGCCAGTTGGTCAGGTGAAGCTATGCGCTCAACGATCTTTATCGCCTCGTCCTGCGTCTCATGCGGAATAGACGAGTTGATACGCCTTACCGCCTTCTGCAAGCGTTCACGCAATATCACCTCCTCGAAACTTTTTCGCTCAGGCTTCTCGCTGTCGGGCGCAATATCAGGCGCATAGATATATTCGTAACCAAGCCGTTGGAATAGGCTGATTGCGAATTGTTCTATTTGGGATTCGGTTAGTTTGGTCATAAACTTTGAATTTCAGTTTCAATAATGCTTATTGGATTTTTTATTTTGTTGAAATTACTCAAAACAACAGATGGGGTATCAAAAGTTCTAGTAGTACCTATTAGTGTATAAGTATGGGCTGCTCTATTTCTTATTTGGGAATAATCTCTAAGTATAGTTTGAAAATTAGTAAGAGCTAAGACTGGCAATCTATCAAGAATATTCTCCCAATTCTTTATTCCTATAACGATAGAGAACAATTTAAAGGTCTGATTTTCATAATCAAATCCATGATTTTTATTAATAGATGTTCGGATTAATCTTTGATAATTGGTACCATTAATATGATTATCGATGTATTGATATAAAACATCATCAAAGCTTTCCTCAATCCAGCCACAAAATTCTATTACAGCAAGTTTAGAGAAAAGTATAGGCATCTGAGGGTCTGATATCTGTTCACTATATTCAAAATCCAATTTTCTTAATGTGCTTTCAATGTTTGTATAATCAATCACGGCCAAATAATTCTATGGATTTATTAATCCTATCCTTAACTTTGTCTTCTGCCCCTAATCCTTCTCTTAAAGCCTCTTCAGAAAATTCCGGTTGAGTCATAAGAGCGGAATAAATTTGAGATAATCCCTCAGATGTAATATTTGATAATTTATCTTTGTTTATTGCGATTCCGACTAGTACAGCTTCTGCTATATTCTTTGAATCAGGTTTATTGCTAAGTTTGTTAGCTATGTTCAGAGTATCATTGAATAATTCTTCAAAATTGACTATTTGTTCTTCAGGTAAGTCTTTGTTTTCCTCCATATAATCATTCAGAAAGGCTGCTAATTTGCCAGCGTATTCGGAATGTTTATTGTAGAATGCGAAAAATCTTAAAATTCTTTCTTCGTTATTAAAACGCGCTTTGTTGACTTTATCTTCCGTGACATTAGCAAAGGCGTACCAACTTGGTGTTCTGGCAAGTCTTTTGAGTAGTGAATTGAGATTACCTTGAAATATACAATTTCGTATTTCTTGATTGTATAATTTATTACCTCCAGAATTGAGTCTATAAAAGATTTGGAATAGGTATTTCATATGCTCTTTATTGTTATAATCACACCTTATGACAGTAATAGGGATCGTAACATTTTCTAGAACCTCAAAAAGGGAGTTATTTTCTTTCTTTATCTCAGATACTTTTTTGCCAGAAATTCGACTATCAACATCGTCTGTTTTAGATAGTTTCCAATCTTTGTCCGTATCTAAGAATTTGATAATCGAAGTTATGCGTTGTAACCCATCAATAACTAATCTTTTTTGTGTTTTTATATCCAAACTTATGCACATACTCGGAATAGGTAATTGTTTGATTAGACTATCAATAAATAGAGTTTGTGCACGGTTTTGCCAGACTTCACCTCTTTGGAAATCTGGGTTGATGTCTATTTGCTTCTTTTCATACATTCGATATATATCTGCACAAGAACGTTGTTCATTAAATGCGACAATGTCAGGAGGAGGAACTACCGAAGAAGTTGTATCTTGATCTTCTTCGGCAGCTCTTCCTTTTAATTCGGCAAATTCATCCGATGTTGAAATGCCATCTAGCTCAAATAATGTTTGATTTTTCATCTCTATTCTACTTGTATTTCGTTATTCATTAGTTTTGATAATAGTGTATCACGCAATTTTGTGAGTATACTGATTTGTTTATTGTTTAATATTTGTTGCTCAATCATTGGTTGCATTTGCTCAGTCATTATTTTCAATTTGTCATTAGGCGGAACTAAAACCATTGCAGTATCTAAATCGCCACGTTTTATGTGTCCCATTGTGGTTGCGTGGCTATTGGCAATTGACCTAAATTCCTTTAAGTGAAACTTGCACCACATGAAATAAAACCATTTAGGATACTGGTTAGAAGTAACTTTAAACAAATGCTGATTGAGTATACAATCTTCGCCATCCCATATTTTCACTATTAATGAAGCTGACCACGCAAAAATTATATCACCATTGTGAATAAGGTATTCAGAGCCAATTTCTGTTGTAGCCCAATCTGAATATTCAGTAATACCATTGCTTAATTCTTTAATTTTAAGTACAGGCAATTTTTTTATTCCATTTTTAGGGGGAAATTTTTGACAGGCTAAGCCGTTTAAGAAAGAAGCAATTTGGCTTAAAGATTTTTCTTCCCATTCCTCCTGCGCTTCATCAATAAAGTAGTGGCGAAAAAGTGTTTCTGCCATTGACTCGAGTGTGCGGTTTTGACGATTTAATAAATCAATCTTGTGGTCAATACTTGAGAAAATTCCGGCAATAGTTCTTTGTAATGTTGGAGATGGAATTCTCAAGTTTAGCTCAAGAATATCATTTTTTGATATATTTGCTTGATTTGCACTACCAGAAGATTGGTTTGCTAAATAATTCTGAACTTCTTTGTCTTTGAATAGATAATAAATGAAGTCTAAGCAGGTATCACCTTTAGCTATTATCTTGCCAACGCGCTGATTTAGTAAGGAGGGAACATCTAATTTGTATTTTGAAATACCACCAACAACCTGTGTTAAAGCTTGTGGATGGTTACCGGTCATTGCAATAAGTATATCATTTTTTTCCAATAAAAATTTTTCTAATGAATTATCGTACTTATGAAACACAACATCGTTTAAGTTTGCATCTCCACTAGCTACATTCTTTATTTTGATTATAGGTAGAGAATTTTCAACTTGTTCATTAAGAAATTTTGATGATTTGAAAGCGAATCCACTTATTAAATCAATATAATCTCCTATTCTTACATCTTTCCATTCGCTCATCCTTACCCCTCCTCATTTAAAGATTCTATCATATTCCTTTCTTTCTCAATCTGTCGCTTCAATTCTTCTTCGGTAGGTAGATAGAGCAAGTATTTCGATGCAAAAATATTCTTGTTGTCGTTTAATATCGAGTATTTCACAATTGCCTCATTGCGTTTGGAACATAAGATTAAGCCAATAGTGGGATTGTCATCTTCTGCTCTGAATTTCTCTTCATACATGCGCACATAACTATCCATTTGTCCAACATCTTGGTGCGTGAGTTCTCCTAATTTCAAGTCAATAAGCACAAAGCATTTTAGGATATAATTATAGAAGACTAGATCGATATAGAAATCGGAATCATCAAACTGCATTCGTCTTTGCCGGGCCACAAAGGAAAAACCTTTTCCCAACTCCAAAAGGAAAGATTGCATATTGTCTATTAATCCTTGCTCAATGTCTTTTTCAAAATAGGATGAAGCTTCTTTGATGCCCATGAAGTTCAATATATAAGGTTTCCGAATGAATTCTTCTGCGGCAGGTTGTCCTAAAAGTTCAATGGCTTCATTTTTTGCTTGTGTCATTGCGAAGTCTACAGCTTGGTAGGTCGTAGCGCGAGCTGTTTGTATGATGTCTTTTATGGATTGATACAAACTATCTTCTACCTGTCGTCCTTTCTCGTCAGGGTGAATATCTTGTATGGTTTTTAGCTTATCCATTATTTCTCTATTTTAATTTTCGCCAAATTCTCTTTTATCAGTTCATTCAGCCTCATCTCTTCCTTGAGTTGTTCCTCAAATTCCGCTTTCAGTTCGGTAAAACGTTCTTCAAAGTTGAAGTCGTCTTCATCATCGGGCAGACCGACGTAACGTCCCGGAGTCAGCACATAATCTAATTCGGCAACTCGCTCCATCGGTGCAGAGGCGCAGAAGCCGGGTACATCTTCGTACTTACCACCCACATTTCGCCAATTGTGGTAAGTATCAGAGATCTGCTGTATATCTTCTTCCGTCAGTTCTCGGGTGCGACGGTTGATGAGGTGTCCTAAATTACGAGCATCAATAAAAAGGATCTCTTTGCTGCGATTGCGGAAACTACCATTTGTACGGTTTCTACTAACGAACCACAATGCAGCAGGAATTTGGGTGTTCAAGAATAATTTAGCCGGTAGGTTGACAATGCAGTCGATCAAACCTGCTTCGACAAGAGCCTTCCTGATCTCGCCTTCACCGCTCGTCTTTGATGTAAGTGCACCTTTTGACAACACAAAGCCTGCTTGTCCGGACGGCGCAAGATGGTAGATGAAGTGCTGAATCCATGCAAAGTTGGCACTTCCCGTAGGAGGTACTCCATACTGCCAACGCCCGTCTTTACGGAGTTGATCGCCGCCCCAGTCGCTATCGTTGAAAGGTGGGTTGGCGATGATATAATCGACTTTCACGTCTTGGTGCGCATCATTGAGGAAGGAACCTTCATTGTTCCATTTAACCTGAGAGGCATCAATACCTCGAATGGCAAGGTTCATCTTACAAAGTCGCCATGTGGTCTGATTGCTTTCCTGACCGTAAATTGAAATATCGTTTATGCGGCCTTGATGCTCTTTTACAAACTTTTCGCTCTGCACAAACATACCGCCAGAACCGCAACAAGGGTCTAGAACGCGACCTTTGTATGGCTCAAGCATATTGACAAGTAGCTCGACAACACTTCTCGGAGTGTAGAACTGACCGCCCTTCTTTCCTTCGGTAAGTGCAAATTCGCCCAAAAAGTATTCGAAGACGTGTCCGAGTAAGTCGGCACTATTGGTTGATGCTTGCGATAAGGTGCTATTGCCTATAAGGTCAATAAGTTCGCCCAAACTTGTAGGATCCAGATTTTGACGAGCAAATACTTTTGGAAGTACACCTTTTAATATACTATTATCTTTCTCGATGGCATCCATTGCCTCATCGATGTATTTCCCAATCTGAGGATCTTTAGCTTTTGAAACTAAATAAGACCAACGTGCGTCCATAGGGACATAAAACACGTTTTCTGCTTTGTACTCCTCTCTGTCTTCGGGATCTGCGCCTTCGGCTGCTTCAGTTTGCAGTCGGGCATACAGTTCTTCGAACGAGACAGAAATATATTTCAAGAATATCAGCCCAAGTACAACGTGTTTGTATTCGGCCGCATCTATATTTTTGCGTAGTTTGTCTGCTGCTTTCCATAATCTTTTCTCCAATGGTTCTTCTGCCACCTCTTTCTTATTTGCCATATTTTATTTTTCTTCTCTATTATCTTTATCAATTATATTAGCTATAAAACTATACATGTTGTAAAGATATGAAATAATATGTTATAGAGTGGCGAAACAAAAAGATTAATTTTTCACATTTATTTGTTGTTGTTTTACTGGTTATCTGCCTCTTCTGCACAGACAATTCTAGATGAGCAAGCCTTTGATGCATGCCTTATTTGTTTTCTTCCTACGATCTATCCTCACTCTTCGTATAATCTAACTCCTTTTCATAGGAGCAATACGTCGTCACACAGTTGTGTGATCATTGTCACACAACTGCGGGACAATGGTCACACGTATGCAGGACGATGGTCACACAGCTGTGTGACCACTAAGCTTTCCTATTATGATTGCTTAGCTTACCTGCTTTAACTGCTTAATTAAGGGGAGTTGTGGCTTTATTCTATGGTTTCTCGAGGAGATTTGTGTTTAACGCTGTGTTGATGTTGTCGGAAAGTCTCTTTCGTGTTCCTCACAGAATAATTTTCTTTCTCCTGATATAGTTTTTTTGATACAAAAGTCTTATTTTTGTTTGCACATCAAAATAACAACAAATATGCTTAGCGCGAAGTCAGATAAATTTAGCTCCTCTGTGAAATTTGCGGATACCTTAAAACTGAATACGAAGGAAGGTTTAAAGGATATAGCGAGTCTGCTGAAGATTTCAATTCCTTCAAAGTTGAGAAAAGAGGAGTATGCGATGGCTCTTGCTGAGGCTTTTCTACTCTTCCCGAAAGAGTGGTTGACTCTGTTGACGCAATATGAGTTGCTTCTGCTCCGAAAGCTTGTGGATGCGGGTCCCGAGGCTTGTGCGGAAGAATCCGGCATCTTTGCAGGGAACTCGTTGGAACCTTTGTCTATTGCAGTAGTTGTTGATTATTCGGCAGAAGAAGGGAAAGTGAGTTATATGATTTGCGATGAACTGCGCGAGGCCATAGCACCTCATATTGATGAGGTATTGTCTTCTAAAGAACAAGCTGTTCGCTTCACGGTGGAGCAGTATGCTTATGGTATTATCAATCTTTATGGTTTTATCCCTTATCTGAAAATGGTGGAGTTGCTGAATGAGTATTTGCAGGACTCGGTGACGAATGCTGAAATCATTAGGAGCATAGAGAAGTCTTCACTCATAGAACATCTTACATTTGATCTGGTAGATGTCTACAATTCAACTGTTTATGTAGCATCTCCTCTTTTGCTGGACTCCGAAGCGTTGGAAGAAAAGTTGTGCGAACGTCCTGAAATAAAGGATATGAAACACTTTTCTAAAGAGGAAGTGTTTGAAGCCGGAAGGATGCCTGCGCCTCACCTTCCTTGTGCAAGTTCGGACGAGCTGAAAAAATATATGATTGCTCGCTTGGGATATACGGCAGCGGCGGCAGATAATGAACTTCAATTTTTATGGGCCAAACTGCAGGAGGAGGGCAACACAATGTCTTTAATCTCTTCCATCATTGCTGGCAAACTCTCTTCCATGAAGGAAGTGCAAGAAGCGATGGGACTTTTTATCAACTACTGCAACGAATGTCCCCGTTGGTTCTTTAGAGGATATTCTTCTACAGAAGTTTCTGATTTGTTTGGTAAAGGCAAGATGAAGAATACTCCTCCTCGTTTGATAGCGGGCCCTAACATGAAAGCTGCGGGTATGGACATTACTCCTGAGGTACAAGCTGGCTTTGATGATATGTATCAAGATGCTTTTTCCGGACAAAAGGTGGGGCGCAATGACCCTTGTCCTTGCGGCAGTGGTAAGAAATATAAAAAGTGTTGTGGAGCGAATTAGTTCTTGTCTACTTTCTTGCAGATATAGATATGTAGTTATCCTTTTTGCATTCTAAGTTTAAGCCAATTGTAGATATTTTCTGCTTTGACAGGTAAAACTTATCTGTTTCTCAATGCGAGTGGACACAGGTATGTACGAATAAGAGTCTTAATCTTGTTGATGTTCATTTTCGCTCTTCCATCAGAAACTATTTGATTTGCCAACTCACTCTTTCTACCGGCAATATACTTGTATTGCTTTCCATCAATGGTGGCAAACAATTGGAAGTCGTGGTGAGTGGTTTCAATTAGTTTGAAGTCGGACACATGCAAACCATCTTCAGTAGTATAAGGTTGCAGAGTTGTAGGTAGATGGTGCTGCATGTTTGTGGCATAATCCTCAGGGATAAGTTGCGAAAGATACTGCTCAATTCTATCAGCCCAATATGGACTCACTTGATATTTTAAAGCGTGGTCATAAAAATGACTGATGGCAAGTGCTACCTCTGAGATTATTTTCTGTTCGTTCTTGATGCTGTTTTCTTTGGCAAACTGAGTGAGATCACTGATAGTTATATTGTTACTCTTGCCCAGGATTGTTATAGAATGTCCGTTCTCATAAGATGCGCCATCCAGATTGGTGGTGAATGTCACATCGTAAGCAGGTGTAATGTGCCAGACGGCTTTCTCGTCCATCATGAATGAGAAGTTCTTGATATGGTCATCCACATTGGCACCCATCACATTGAATACCATGCGCCGATATTCCTCTACGATTTCTGTGGCTGCGATATTTAGCCGGCGACAGGTGGCAAAGAGTTCTTCATAACTGGTGGCATCGGGACACATGGCAGCCAAAGTTTGTGTATGTATCTTCTTTCCTTCTCTGCGGTCGTAACGCTCTGTAATGAAGTGGTGCTGACCTTCTACAGAAATAAGTTTAGATGGCATCATGTTGATTCCGGCTTCAAGTGCCATCTCATAATAAACCATCTCTATATTGGTGAACGGGAAATCATCGCTTTCGGCAAATTTCAATATATAATAGGTGTATTCCTTGGGCAGTGCTACCTGTCCGGAGCGTATATCTCCTGTTTCACGGTTGATCGCAATGATCGCTTTGGGATGTTGCCCACCGGCAGATGTACCCACTTCATACAAGCTTTGCAGACTCAGTTCTTCTTCAGGGAGTACGATAGCTTCTTCTCTTTCCTCAAATAGCCTTTTTGCAAGTTGATATAGGCTGTCAATCTGAATAGAAGAAGATGTCTCGAGACCTGTAGTAGCTGGAGTAAATTCAAGTGCCCCCATACCTCTTTTGCCGATGAACGACAATTTATCTACCGGAGATAATTGCCTCAAAGGAATGTGGTTTTGTGCAGCCCATTGCTCGAACACTTTGTTACCCCATCTGTCGGGCAGGGAGTCGGCAATAAATGGAGGAAGCCCTTGAAAGAGCTTTTCTTTATTGCCAATGATTGGGAGTCCTTTAGCTGCATTTCCCTTCATAGAAGCTGTTAAAGGTGCAATCTCTATCCCTTTTTTGATAAAGGATGGATTGTAGCTGAAAACGGCTCTACGACTTTTTTCATCCCAATAGAGTTGACCGACTTCTTCTGCATTCAGCACCACGCTGACTATGTTATTTTGCATGCCTTATTCTTTTAGGCTTATTCTTGATAACTTGTTGCATGGCGTATGGTGACATAGGAATTTCCGGCAAAAGTTCCTGTACTTGACCAAGGCAGTCTATCGAACGGAGCAATCCCAAAAAACTGCCCATGGTGATATTATACATCTTTCCGTTTTCGAACTGGCGTAATGTCACCACGCTCATTCCAGCCTTGTCTGCAGCTTCTTGTTGGGTCAGCTGGCAGGACAGGCGATATTCCTTAAACCGCTTGCCTAGTTGCATAACTATCTCCGCATTTGACAACGCCAATATATTATTCTGCTCATTCATATTACAAAGGTAAACAAATTTATGATTATTATACAATAATGGCTATAAAAATCAATATATTTATGGTTATATATTGATTGGTAGTTTGCATTGGATAAAAAATAGATTGCACTATGGAGAAGGTTGCGAGAGCAGTAAAAAAAGAGTTTCTTCCTTTTTTATTGGTTTGTTTAATTCAAAATAATTACTTTTGCCTGCAATTCAAATAATTAACGGATATGCTTAGTTTAAAATCGGATTTCTCCCACCCTTCAGTGAAATTTGTTGATGTCTTAAAACTGAAGTCGAAGGAAGATTTAAAGAATGTAGCGGATTTGTTGGGGGTTTTAATACCCTCAAAATTGAGGAAAGGTGAGTATGCGATGAATCTCGCAGAGGCAATGTTGTGCTGCCCGAAAGAATGGTTGACCCAGTTGACGAGGCCAGAGTTGATGCTGCTCCAAAGGCTGGTAGATGCGGGTTCCGGTTATGTAGAAGATTCTGTTGTCTTTACAAGAAGCACGCTCGGATCTTTTTCTCTTGTAATCATTGATCACTATTCGGCGCAGGAAGGCAAAGTGCGCTATATGCTCTATGATGAGTTGCGTAAAGCGATAGCACCTCATATTAATGATGTGTTGTCTTCTAAAGAACAGATCACTCGTTTCACAGTAGAGCAGTATGCTCATGGTATTGTAAACCTTTATGGTTTTAGCCCTTATCTAAAAGTCATGGACCTGCTGAATGGGTATTTGAAAACCTCGATAACTGAAGAGGAGATTAGTGAAAGTCTGGAGAAGTCTTTACTGATAAAACGCTTTATCTTTAATAAGATAGATCCCTTTCGATCAGAGGTTTGCATTGCATCTCCTTTCTTGTGGAACCTCAAAGATCTGGATGATAAGTTGCACAAACATCCTGAAATAAAGAATTTGAAGCGCTTTTCTAAAAAGGAAGTGTTTGAAGCCGGAAGGATTTGTTCGCCTTACCTTCCTTGTGCAGCTGCAGACGAACTGAAAGAATACATGATGGCGCATTTTGGATATTCGGAAGCAGATGTAGATGATGAAATTCAAACTTTGTGGCTCAATATACAGGAAGATGAGAATGTTCTTTCTATGGTCTCATCTATTGTTAGCAGCCAAGTTTCTTCTGCGCAGGAACAGCAACAAGGTATAAAGACTTTCATGAATTATTGCGACCAATGTCCCCGTTGGTTTTTGAAAGGGTACTCTTCTACAGCAGGCTTTGAGTTGTTTGAAAAAAGAGAACTGGCAAAAAAACCTCTTCGTTTGATGAGAAGCTTCAATATGGATGCTGCTAATAATAAACATTAGTCCTAAGTTGTAGACAGATCTTGATGACTTGTTTCACAAACTTGTTTCTAAATAAAAAGCGGGAAGAAAGGATCTTTGTCTTTCTTCCCGCTTTATAATTACATATTCTCAAGAGTCAGACAGGTCGCTTTTATTTCATTCTGATCCACATCTTTTCCTTTAGTCGTTTCCCGCCAGAAATCTGATTCTATTATAAAATGATCTCATAAATTCGTGATTGCTCCTCCCACGGATGATAACCATCCCCGATATATTGGAAACCATATTTCTCGTAATATCCAATGTGATCAGTACATAGATACATGTTTGCAAATCCAAATCTTTTAGCATCTTCTTTGGCTTTCTCGATAAGCATCTGTCCATAGCCGTTACCTCTTTGGCTTTCCTCAATGAATAGCGCGCAAAGCCACGGATAGAGATCCATTCTACTGATAAAATCATTGGTAATCAACCCTGCACATCCGATAAATTCTTCCTCTTTTTCCAATACATACCACTGAGGTAAAGGGTTTGCGGCATCTATACAGTGACTTACGCAGTCATTATATATAATAGGTGAGATCTCGTTCCAGCTTTTTTGCAGATATGCAATGATCCGTTCTGCATACTGAGGTTGTTCTCTTACTGATATTATGTTCATATTGTTGTCTTCTTCAGTATAATCTCATTTCATATTTCTCGTTTCAAATAAATCATATCCTTAAGCAACACACCATCTTCAATCATAAGATGATCGTAGTTGTCAGTAAAGAAGTTTTTAATCCGATGCGAGTATTCAAATTTACAACTTTTGTAGAAGTTAACTGTACTTGGCACATCGCCTGTTCCAACTATCATTCGGGTGTATTTCCCTGAGTAGTGCGTAACTAAGTAATTTATCAGTCTTTTACCGTATCCCTGTCGTTGTGATTCGGGAGTAACTGCAATATTTTTGAGTTCGCAAACACCGTCGCCTTCATCCGTGACAACACAGATTGCCTTAACGCCATTATCATCAAGCACGAATATATCTCCACGTTCTAAGTAGCGATCGATCATAGACTCCTGTTCGTCAGCAAGTAGCAGCAAGTCTATGTGTCGTTTTTTATTGTCTATTAATTGAGTGATGTTCATTTTTCAAGATACTATAATCCCTAATAATATATTCCATTTCAGATGCTTCCCAAACGCCTGCTTCTAATGGATAGAATAAGCTGTCATATAAACCAGTCGTTATTATTTGTACGCAAATATATGTTAATCGCTGTTTACATCAACTTACTTGCCTATACAAAAATGTTGGAAGATATTCTTCAATACCATATCATTTGTCACTTCTCCGGCTATGTCGTTGAGATGGAAAATACACTCACGAATGTCTTGCGATAGAAAGTCACTTGATATGCCGCTGTCTATTCCTTGTTGCACGCGATGGATGGCTTCGAGAGCACGGGTTAATGCTTCGTAGTGGCGCACATTAGTTACGATCACATCATTTTGAGTTACTGTGGGCAGTTGTGCTGCTTTTATCAGAAGTTCCTCCAACTCGTCGGTGTGAGAGTGCTGTTTGGCCGAAATAAAGATGTGATAAATATCTTTTGTAGTGAAGGCAGAGAGGTTGGATATCAAAGCATCTTGCTGAGTACTGTCTATCAGGTCGGCTTTGTTGAGAACAAGGATAAGGCGTTTGCCTTCGCAGCGGGGAAGTATCTTGCCCGACAATTCTTCTATCTGTTTTGCAGCGTTGGCGGAGTCGATCATCCAAAGAACGATTTCAGCTTGGTCTAGCTTCTGGAAAGTACGCTCTATGCCGAGTGATTCGATGGTGTCGGTGGTATCACGAATGCCGGCAGTATCAATGAAACGGAAGGTGATGCCGTCGATGTTGGTGGTATCTTCAATCACATCGCGGGTAGTGCCGTGAATATCGCTCACGATGGCTTTGTCTTCATTGAGCAACACGTTGAGCAAGGTGGACTTTCCGGCATTGGTTTCACCGATAATAGCCACGGGCACACCGTTCTTGATGGCGTTGCCTACGCTAAAGGAGTGAACCAGGCGGGCAATGACTTTCTCTATGTTATCGGCCAGTTGATGCAATTGGTCACGGTTGGCAAACTCCACATCTTCTTCACTGAAGTCGAGTTCGAGTTCTATCATGGAGGTAAAGTTAAGCAATCGGGTGCGCAGTTCTGCCAGTTCTTTGCTGAAACCGCCCCGCATCTGACTCATGGCCAGACGGTGAGTGGCAGCGGAGGAGGAGGCGATGAGGTCAGCCACTGCTTCGGCCTGACTGAGGTCCATCTTTCCGTTGAGGAAGGCCCGTTGGGTATATTCTCCCGGTTGGGCCATGCGACAGCCTTGCTTTATGAGGAGTTGCATCACTTGTTGGAGGATGTAGGTGGAGCCGTGACAGGCTATTTCGGTGGAGTCTTCGCCCGTATAGGAGTGAGGTGAGCGGAAGAGGCTGACCAATACTTCATCTATCACTTCGCTCTCATCGACTATCCGTCCGAAGGTGAGGGTATAGGGCTTTTGTTCTGAAAGTTTTTTATTGTCTTTTGCCGGAACAAAGATGCTTTCGGTGATGCTTATGGCGTCGGGACCTGATACACGGATGGTACCGATGGCGCCTCCTTGGGCAGTGGCTATGGCACAAATGGTGTCTTGATTCATTTTTTTTTTAGTTTGAGTAGGCAAATATAGCTTTTTTATTGTTATAATTGCAATGAATAGACTTTACTGATTGTTTTACTTGTTTTGGACCCTTTGTCCCTGAGACCTTAAATTTGTGGCTATGGATAAATATACTGATTTCTTATCATCAAAGATTGATGGTGATTTGGTTCGAATCAATTATCGTAAGATGCTCTCGATACTGGGAAAGCATGAGATTGCTATGTGGGTTCTTGATTTGTCGAACTGGAAGTTTGGCTTTTCTGACGATTTTTTCTTCAATGTTGGTTTATCTGATGCTGGCATAGAATATAAGTCTTATGTAGAATTTTTGAATATTATTTATCCGGATGATTTGTCTAATTACAAAAAAGGATTGGAGAAAATTCTATTGGGTGAGGAAGAAAAAATAAAAGTTCAATTTAGATTTATTGGAGTTCAAAATGAAATACTCTGGTTTGAAGATTCTCTTTTTAGAGCTAGTGAAGAGGGGGAATTGATTGACAGCATAATAGGGTATCGAAGAAACATTACTAAAAAAGTCGCTTCCGAAGGGTATTCGACAACTCTTGAGCTACGCAAGATTATAGACGTTTTACCTCATTTCTTGACAATATATGATATACAAGGAACCATTATAGATGTTCTCTATTCAAAGTATGTGGAGATGGCTTACAGCCGTGATGAGGTATTGAATACGAATATGAAAAGTTTCTTTGATAAAGAAGTTGGACTTAAATATCAAAGGGCTATAGAGAAATGCTTGATCGATGATGAATTGAAAGAAATAGATGTTTATCTTGATATAGGTGGATTTAGATATTATTTCAATGTGCGAATGATCCCATGTGGCACGGATAAAGTTTTGGCTTTGTTAGCTGATGTTACTAATAATGTTAGACAGACAGAGGCGCTGGTGGCGGCGAAGAAAAATGCGAATAAGACCGAAGAACTTAAAAAAGCTTTTTTGTCATCTATGAGCCATGAGATACGGACTCCCCTTAATTCTATTGTAGGCTTCTCCGATTTGCTTTCGATAAATGATCTTGATGAAAAGGAGAAAAAAACGTATGTAAGCATAATACAGGATAATACGAATCTATTACTGCAATTGGTGCATGACTTGCTAGATTTCTCTCAAATGGAAACCGGGAATCTAAAAATCGATATAGCTCCTACTGAAGTTAATCATTTAATAGAGGAACTAGATGGTGCTTTTCGCTATAAAATGAAAAAGGATGTTGAGCTGATAATTGTGGATCCAAAGGATAGAACATGGACGAAAACGGATGAAAAAAGAGTGTCTCAGATATTGCATAACTTTATGTCAAATGCTATTAAGAATACGGAAAAGGGACAAATTATATTAGCGTTAGAAAAGTTGGATGGTTGGCTTAAGTTTTCAGTTTCTGATACAGGATGTGGTATACCAGAGGATAAGATACAAGTTATATTTGAAAAGTTTGAAAAGTTGGATCCTTTTTCACAAGGCTTGGGCTTGGGATTATCTATCTCTAGAATCCTTGCTGGTCTGCTTGGAGGAAGAATAGAAGTTAGCTCGATAGTAAATAGAGGAAGTACTTTTTCTTTTTACTTACCTTATCTATCTGTTGATGAATCCGAAACACCTAGTGAGTATGTTAGTCAAAGTTCTGGTAGAAGGGAGGAAAAGGTTATTTTGGTAGTGAAGAAAGATAAGAATACATTTATACGCTTAAGCAAAATGCTTAATGATAAATATGTTGTTTTATTGGCAAGAAACGGAGAAGAAGCAATGGATGCTTTTGTCCGTTTCAAGCCTGATTTAGTTTTCACCGAATTGGATCTGCTCGGCACTATGACTGGATTGGAAATTATCAAAAAGATAAAGGCATTATCGATGGAAACACCGATTGTAGGAATTACGAACCAGATAATGTATAAAGATCACAGTGATGCTTTATTAGCTGGCTGTAGCGACGTCATTGTAAAGCCATATAGCCAAATAAGATTGACCGAAGTGGTCACTAGCTTATTATAGGTATGGGATCTTAGATTCTGTCGAGTACTGTTTTTACCAGTGTATCGATGGTATTCTTGTATCCCGTATTGGCTTCTTTGATGAGGCGGTTGGCTATTACCATGCAAACAGTCATCGCTTTGTGGCCCATCAATCTACTCAATCCGGCAAGAGCCGAACTTTCCATTTCAAAGTTGGTGATCTTATAACCGTCATACTGAAAGGTTTCTATCTTATCGTTCTGCTTGGGATCGGCAAGAGGTACACGTAGTTCGCGACCTTGGGGACCGAAGAATCCTCCGGCGGCAATGGTTACTCCACGTACCATTTCTTTTTGGGCAATGCGATCGATGAGCTCTGCGTTGGCGTCTATAACATAAGGTGCCGGTGCGCAAAGATTCCCTGTCCAGCCCATATGGTTTAAGAAAGCTTTCTCAAAGGCTAAGTCGCAAACGGAGTTTCTGCCGGCATAGAAATTGAGCAGGCCGTCGAAGCCAATGGATTTCTCGGAACAAATAAATGTTCCTACGGGCGTGTTGGGTTGCAAACCGCCACATGTACCGATGCGTACGAGTTCTAACTGACGGAAGTTTTCCTTTTCTTCACGTGTGTTGAAGTCAATGTTAGATAAAGCATCCAGCTCGTTCATCACGATGTCAATGTTGTCACAACCAATACCGGTGGAGACTACTGTAATCCGCTTACCTTGGTAAGTTCCTGTGATGGTTTTGAATTCACGACTCTCTATTTCGCATTCTTTCTGTTCAAAATGTGAGGCTACGAGTGCTACACGGCCGGGATCGCCTACCAATATTACTTTATCGGCTAGTTGTTCGGGTTTTACATGTAAATGGAAAACGGAACCGTCTTCGTTGATAATCAGTTCGGATGAAGCAAAATATTTTTTCATGCGGTTGTTCTTTTTTTATGGAATAAGAAAGGCGGAGTCTAACCCCCGCCTTTACTATTATAGTAATGGAGTTAGCTATTCTGTTAAGGATTTATCGGAACTTGCGCTAGTCGGTTTCGCTATGTTTTCACGCATAGAGGTGTCGGCCACAATGTTCTTCATCTTATAATAATCCATAATACCCAGATTGCCACTTCTGAATGCATCTGCCATTGCTTTTGGCACTTCTGCTTCGGCCTGAATTACTGTGGCACGAGCTTCTTGCGCTTTGGCTTTCATCTCTTGTTCATAGGCTACAGCCATTGCACGGCGCTCTTCAGCTTTAGCCTGAGCGATGTTTTTATCGGCATTCGCCTGATCCATTTGTAAGGCTGCACCAATGTTCTTGCCAATATCGATATCGGCAATATCAATGGAAAGAATTTCAAAGGCTGTTCCGGCATCCAATCCTTTACTAAGAACGAGCTTAGAAATTGAATCGGGGTTCTCTAATACTGATTTATGGCTAGCAGAAGAACCGATAGAGGATACAATACCTTCGCCTACACGAGCCAGAATTGTATCTTCACCTGCACCACCCACTAACTGGCGGATGTTGGCACGAACAGTAACACGGGCTTTAGCTATGAGCTGGATACCATCTTTGGCAACAGCAGTAACAGGAGGGGTATCGATCACCTTAGGGTTAACCGACATCTGAACGGCTTGAAACACATCACGGCCGGCAAGGTCGATAGCAGTAGCCATTTGAAAGGGTAACTCAATGTTAGCTTTAGAAGCAGAGACGAGCGCATGTACTACCTTTTCTACATGTCCTCCGGCCAAATAATGCGCTTCTAATTCATCGCGGGTTATATCTCTGATGCCGGCTTTGTGGGCTTCAATCAGTCCTGGTACGATGATATACGGTGGAACGTTACGAATACGCATCAAAAAGAGTTGTATCAGTGACATGTTTACTCCCGAAACCTTGGCTGATAGCCATAGGAAAAAAGGGACATAGTGAAAAAACAGGATGAGGAAGATAACTCCTCCCGCAACCAGTAAGAGAGTTAAATACATAGGCTCAATCATAATTAATCATTTAATTTAGTGAGTATTATTGTTTTTGTCTTTTAACCAAGATGACTCCGTCGCTTATGCGATCTACAACGATAGGGGTTTTATCATCCATAAAACCGTCGGAAGATTTCACCTCAATGATTTCTCCGCCAATGTTGGCATAGCCAATCAATGCTAGTCGGGTAGTGCATACACCTATATCTCCAACCTTTAAATTTTCGGCGGCATGCTTGTCTATTTTAGAAGTGATATTCTTTTTTAGGGCCAACTTGTCGAGCGTATTTGAACGCATGAACCAGACTAGAGATCCTACACATGCAATGGCTGATATCACTAAGGTTATGAACCCAGCTGTTTCTCCGAGATTAGTAAAGGCATAATAGTTGGCATAGATAATGCATCCCAAGGCTGAAATGCCCGCTATGCTGATGCCGGGGATTACAAACAGTTCTATTAGGAATAGAATGACCGCTGCTACGATAAGAGCTGCTATAACAAGTATATCCATAAAGTCTTATTTTTTTAGGTATAGTATTTCTGTGCTGCGAATGCTTATTGTCTGAGCATCTAATTCTTGAGACATTTCTTGTACACGTCTCTCCAAATCAAGAATACCTCCGGTCATTTTAGTACGCTCTGCTTTATTTGCCTTTTCGTACCACTGCCGTTGTGTGTCCAATTTATCTGACTGCTGGCGATAACCTTTAGATAATAGCTGATATTTCTTAAATAAGGTCTTTGCTTCAGGCGATTTGAACTGGTCGATGCTATGATAAGTAAGCTCATCATTAATGAAGAATTCAAAATCATAGTTACTTTTTTCAATCGGTTTTTTATTAATTACTGCTTGTAGTCTTTCTTTGGCTTCGGCAACCGCTTTTTTATCTATCCAAGTCTCTTTTAATGAATGTAGTTGTGCTAAATGTTTCAATGAATCGGACTCCATCGCCTCAAAGTTATAGATCTGTTTGGAGGTATTCGGTATGAAAACATAGACACAAACTTTTCCTTCCGGTTGATAACGGTCGGAGGCAAACCAACCAAGATTATTGTATTCGTCTATGGCATACATATAGTCGTTGTATGGGGAATTAAAAGGCATCCCTACATTCTCGATTGCCAAGTACGCATCTGTATTTGTATTGTAGCGGGTTACGAAGATGTCATAACCTCCAATGGAACCTTCGCCATCAGACGCAAAATAGATCGTTGCGCCATCAGTAAGCATAAATGGATAATTGGAATTGCCGTTGGCATTGAAACTTGAGGGTAGTTGGTTGCCTTCTCCCCATTTGTCGAGCATCTTATTTTTGCTGAGGATATTTAGGGTTTTATCTTTACCTTGTTCGCTATAATAGATTTTATTCCCAAGTTCAGTTTCGTATACAGTTCCTGGATTCTTGCCTTCTTGCTTGAAATAGTCATTGTAGGTAAATAGTTTCCCTGATTCTTCGCTCAACTTATATGCGCTCAAAAAATCATCTTTGTCCACCACAAAGCTATCAATGACGCATACCTTTTCTACTCCTTTGAACATGCGGGCATTAATCTTACTCTTTTCAAGTAATTTGTTGGCCTCTTCAGCTGGTTGTTTCTTCTTGTTCAGTAGGTCAACATATTCCTGATAGTTGCTTACAGCTTCTTCAAAGCGATATAAGTCATTGTATACTTGGCCTAAATATAGAGGAGCATTTTGGATTTTTCTTTTAGCGGCAAACTCCAGATACTTCAATGCCTTCTGTGGTTCGTTTGTTTTTAGGCAGCATACGCCGTACCAATAATTGTAATTTGCATTAGTTGCTTGTGACTTAACATACTTTTCAAAAACAGGCTTTGCTTTGGCATATTCACCTTTTGTAAACATACCTTTCGCTTCCTCTAAAGTTTGAGCCGAAACGAGAGGTAATGTGCAACAGTATAGAATGAATATAACAAGTCTTTTCTTCATGTTGGTTCTGGTTTATTTTTCAGATGTTCAAAAATACAAAAAGTTTGGTAATAATACTTGTTCACAGTAATTCTATTATGTTAATTCTTCTTTAAATCATTCTTTTGGTTTACTTTTGCAGCCGATTTTATAGTTATGGTACAATTTACAGAAGAAGAGAAGGTTATTCGCCGCATTGATAAGCGTTTTACTAAAGGTGTGGTGCAATACAATTTGATAGAGGACGGAGATCGAATTCTCGTCGGTTTATCCGGAGGAAAGGATTCGTTGGCTTTGATAGAGTTACTCGGGAGAAAAATGCGCATTTTCAAGCCGAAGTTTTCTGTCGTAGCCGTCCATGTGGTAATGAAAAATATTCCTTATCAGAGCGATTTGGAGTACTTGAAGGCGTATGCTGCTTCTTTTGATATTCCATTGTTTGTTTATGAGACATCATTTGATCCTACTACAGATACCCGAAAGTCTCCTTGCTTTCTTTGTTCATGGAATAGGCGGAAGAAACTTTTTGATGCTGCCAAAGAACATCAGTGTAATAAGATAGCTTTGGGGCATCATATGGATGATATTCTCGAGACATTGTTGATGAACATTACTTATCAAGGAGCTTTCAGTACGATGCCTCCTAAGTTGGTGATGCGCAAATTCGAGATGACCATTATTCGTCCGATGTGTTTGGTTCATGAAACCGATTTGATAGAATTGGCTCGTTTGAGAGAGTATCGTAAACAAGTGAAGAATTGTCCCTACGAAGTAGAATCGAGTAGGAGTGATATGAAGAATATTCTTCATCAATTGGAGGCAATGAATCCGGAAGCTCGCTACAGTCTTTGGGGGAGTATGACGAATGTACAAACAGAATTGCTTCCGGAATAATTTCTCGGTTGGATAGAGTGGTTTGGATGCATTATACGTATTAAATAGTCAAATTATTTGTTATGTCACAAGGCTTTTATTCGATACTGTTACTAATTGTATCAAACGTGTTTATGACATTTGCTTGGTACGGTCACATAAAATTGCAAGAGGCCAAGTTAATTGATAACTGGCCTCTTTTTGGAGTGATATTATTTTCATGGTTTATCGCACTCTTTGAGTATTGTGCTCAAGTGCCTGCCAATCGTTTGGGCTTTCAAGGTAACGGCGGACCGTTTTCCTTGATGCAACTGAAAGTGATTCAAGAAGTGATTACTCTACTTATTTTCACTGTTTTTTCTACAATCTTCTTTAAAGGAGAGGCTCTTCATTGGAACCATTTGGCTGCTTTTGTTTGCTTGGTGCTAGCTGTTTATTTTGTATTTATGAAGTAGAAATGTTATTTTACAACATACTTCTTCATATTTTTGGTGAAATAATTCTTTAGTTCGCCATTCTTGTCGCTGTAAATAAAACAGGCTTCTATTTCCGGATGTGCATTGGCGAAAGCTTCTGCTTTCTCTAGCCCCATAACCATAAAGGCCGTAGCCAATGCGTCTGCTGTCATACAATCTTGTGCAACCACTGTAGTTGACAATAGGCTGTGTTGTACAGGATAACCGGTTTTAGGGTCAATGGTATGGGCATATTTCTTTCCCTCTTTATAATAGAAGTTGCGATAATTACCGGAAGTAGCCATCCCTACATTGGTTAGTTGAAGAATGCTTTGGAGCTCTTGATTTTGGGAAAGGGAGTCGTCTACAGGCTTGTTGATGCCGATGCGCCAAGCCTCTTTCTGACTATTGTAGCCTTTAGCTACAATTTCTCCACCAATCTCCACCATGTAGTTTTTTATTCCATTCTGTTCTAGCAAATGAGCGATGATGTCACTAGCATATCCTTTAGCTATTGCGCTACAATCCAGCATCATGCGTGGATCTTGCTTTACTATTTTTCCATCTTTAAGAGCAATCTTACCGTAACCGATTATTTTGCGCAGACTATCAATTGTGAGGCTATCTACTTGTTGATTCTTCTTAAATCCAAAGCCCCAGGCATTTACTAAAGGAGCTACAGTGATGTCGAATGCTCCGTCAGTCTCTTTCGAGATTTCCATGGAACGTTTGAACACATTGATAAAGAAACTGTCCGGCACGACTTCTTTATTTTGATTAATGCGAGAGATAACTGAGGTGTCATTGAACATCGAAAGAGAGGCGTCGAAACGTTTGAAAGCCTTCTCTATATCAGGTTTTAAATCTCCGTCATATTGATAAGTAACATGATAAACAGTTCCGAAAATCAGCCCTTCAATATTATTGTACGGAGTTTGCTGTTCTCGACGGATAATATAAATTGTGCCCACAATCAACGGGATGAGCCACAGCAACTGTATTCTTGATTTCTTCTTTTCCATAAATAGTTCTTTAAAAAAGCGAATGAGAGGTGCGAAATGTTTTAATAAGGTAATTTGTAGATCAGAGAGTAAGTAAGTCCCATTTGAGAGTTGCCATAAGTACCAAATCCCGGAACGTACCAAGGGTCGGCGTATTCACTAGAGGAGGAAGATGTACGATATTTCATTCGGACTGACCATCCCATCATGAAGTTTTTATAAATTTGAGCGCGTACTCCGACGACTAGCTCAAACCATTGCATGCTACCTTTAAGGCCTTTATGGTTATATGCACTGCTCTCACCCCATACATCATCTACCAAACTCGGATTGGGTATTTCGCCATTCCATATCGGGTCAGTAAAAGAGGGTGTGCTTACATCATATTTAAAACTACTGAGGCCATAACGAAACCCTACATAAAAAAGATTTTCAGTTTTCTTCTTGTACATCATGTTGAAATTCATTCCCACACGAAAATAGGGAGCGGCAGTTTTATAGCGTATCCCTTCGTCATCGCTCCATGCATCGGTAGTACCATATCCAAGTTCTACTACGGGAAAGTATTTATTTTTTAGGTTCACCTCTACGCTCGCCTCAGAACTTAAGAAGTCACTGCCCAAGAGTTTGCCTCCCAATCCGTAGAGATCTCCACTGATATAGGTTCCATTATATAGTGGAAATTCTATTTTTGGCTCTTCTTTCTTTTTATCTTTCCCCGGACTTTTTCCTGTCGGTCTTGTGCTTTGCGCATATAGAGACGAACTTATCAAAAGAAAGAATACAAACTTAATGGAAAAGCTTAAAATTTTCAGTTTCAAGAGTGTTGGCATCTTTGTTTGATATATAAATTGAATCTAAATTATGTTGGGTATACTTTACCTTTGTCACGCTTTGTTGCATTTGGTAGCCGCAGTTCATTGATATGAACTTTGGAGTATTCGTATGCCGCACGATAATGGTGTCAGTTAAAGTCTTGCTATAGTGTAAGACGAATATGGTAGAATCGACTGTGTATCGCAGGGGTAATAAGATGTCGCGCACCTTTTTCTGATTATTGATAATGATAGAATCTGTACCAAATGCAGTGACAGTCAAAGAATCGAGTGTGTCCTTCTTTACGACGTTAGAGACTATCTTGTACATGTAGCAGTTTAATGTAGGCCGTCCGTCCAGAGCACAGTTGCTCTCTTCAGCGCAAGAAGATACGCTGGCTCCAATGATTGAGCCTACGATAGCTATGAAAAGTATAAATTTCACCAAATTCTTCATATTGTTTATTATATAATTTGAATAGGCCTTACTGGTTAAATGCTCTCTTCTATTTGATAATTATTGCGTTCGGGTGCATTCCTTGATATTAATTCTCCTAAAAACCCTGCTAGAAATAGTTGCGTACCTATGATCATGGCAGTAAGCGAAAGATAAAAGTAAGGAGACTCAGTCACTAAGTGATAAGGCATCCCGCTGTACATATTATAAAGTTTTGATACACCTACCACAACGACAGATATAAATCCCAAAACGAACATCAGAGAACCCAATAGCCCGAAAAAGTGCATTGGCTTTACACCAAAAGCAGAAAGAAACCAAAGAGAAATTAGATCTAAATAACCATTGATAAAGCGGTTTAGTCCAAATTTAGTTGTTCCGTATTTTCTAGCTTGATGTTGCACTACCTTTTCACCTATTTGCTTAAATCCGGCATTCTTAGCTAGATAAGGGATATAGCGATGCATTTCTCCGTACACTTCAATGTTCTTTACTACATCTTTGCGGTATGCCTTTAGTCCGCAATTAAAGTCGTGTAGGTTCTTAATGCCCGATACTTTGCGCGCTGTAGCATTAAAGACTTTCGTTGGTATGGTTTTAGATAGTGGATCATATCTTTTTTGTTTCCAGCCTGATACGAGGTCGTAGCCTTCATCGGTAATCATCCTGTATAGTCCGGGTATCTCGTCGGGGCTATCTTGAAGATCCGCATCCATCGTGATAATGACATTACCCTGTGCTTGCTTGAATCCGCAATACAGAGCGGGTGATTTACCATAATTACGGCGAAATTTTATTCCTTTTACGGCATCACCTGCTTCCATTTTTAACTTTTCAATAATTTCCCACGAATGATCGGTACTTCCATCATTGATAAAAATCACCTCGTAAGAGAAGCTATTTGCTTTCATCACCCTTTCAATCCAGGCATACAATTCTGGAAGCGATTCTTCTTCATTAAACAAGGGAATTACAACGGATATATCCATAGCTTAAATATAAATTTTGCTGAATGTTTATGCGATTTTCTTTTTTCTCTTTACAACCAATGCGGTGGGAATAGCTAGAATGCTCCCGTAAAACACATTCTGTGAGAGTAGTTGCAGAGTGATGTCAATGGGGGAAAGCGAACGAAGAACTTCCATGGTTTCTTTGAACTGATTTATATAGGAACTCATTCCAGGTATACCGGCTTGCAATGTACTATCTAATAGAGCAGTATAGGTATTAATAATGAATCCCTGATCTATAAATCGGAAATAAATGAAGTGAGCCATTGCTGTGAGCAATGCAGCAAACATATACATGAATACGGTAAATATCCATGCTTGTACAAAGCTGATTTCTCCGCCACATATTTTGTTACGATACATTCGAGCATAATAATATCCCATAAATGGTACTCCTAATGTTAAGCCTATAAATAGAAATAACAGGAATGGAATGGTTAACCCTAACGGGAACAGTATAAATTTAAGTATCCAATATGCTCCCATATAAGTGCCGAAGTGCATGGCATATTTTTGCAAGTAATTTCTATTTTCTGTCATTTTAATAAGTTATAGTGCACAAAGTTACTACTTTCTGTGGAAATGCTTCTCATTTTCAGCATAAGTTTCGGCTTAAAGCTATAAGGTTTTAAGTGTATTCTAAGCTCTTTCAAATTTATTTTTTTGTTTTTAGCAATTTATTTTTCCCTTTAACTACCTGAAACGTAAATGCTTATCTCTTTGTTCGCTAAAAAAGTTATAGAGGTCTATTGCAGGTTTGCCAAAAATGTCTACCTTTGCGCCCGGGTAAGTCCTATACGGCCAGCTCCCTTCAAATCCTCCAGGGCTTGATCGCAGCAAAGGTAGTCGGTTGTAGCGGCGCGATATAGTAAGCTTACCCACCCGCCTCTTTAGCTCAGTTGGCCAGAGCACGTGATTTGTAATCTCGGGGTCGTTGGTTCGAATCCGACAAGAGGCTCACAAAAAAGGATTATCCGTAAAGGGTAATCCTTTTTTGTGTTTAGATCCTTCCTCTTTCTCTACTCCTCTAGCTTCTTTTATTATATTCATACGATATGAAATTTTCAAATCATTTCCAAGGTTTAGGCGTCTCTGCATTCATTTTCATGGGCTGGTCACTTTTGTGATCAAGTTAAGAAAGCGAGAGCGATGAATATAGTTTTGATAATTTTATGTAGATTTGTGAATACTTTGTGCCTTAAACAAGAGAAATTATGGAAAAACAGTCATCAATGCCCTTTCGATTGCTATTCTTTTTGATTTTTTCGAGTATGACCATCCTGCATGCGTCCGCCGATTGGAATAATTTTATCATCAATTACAATAAAAATTTATATGGCAAAGGTTCTCAAACTTGGCGAATAGCTTCTTATAACAGTAGCTGGATCTATTTTGCAAACAAAAATGGAATGTTGCAGTTTGATGGAAATTCTTGGAATGTCTTTCCTTTAAACAATAATTCAGATGTTCGCTCTGTTCTTCCGTCAGTGAACCAAAAACGTATCTATGTTGGTGGGATTAATGAATTTGGTTATTTCAAACCCGGAATGGGAGGAGAACTTCTTTATACTTGTCTCTCAGATTCCATCTCAGATGCCCAACGCTTTATTGGGAATATATGGAGAATTCATGAAAATGATAATATTCTTTATTTCCAAGGAGATGGCAAGGTTTTGAAATATCTGAATGGAAAATATACTGCAATAGAGGCGCAGAGCAAGATAGAATGCTCAGATATGGTAAACGGAGTTTTATATATTGGCACGGATAAGGGAGTCTATGTACTGGTAGGAAATACTTTTTTCCCTTTACAGGGAGCGGAATCTCTCATTTCTAAACGGATAAGGGGTGTCATTCCGTATAAAAAAGGAGTGATTGTTGTGACTGCTTATGATGGATTATATTATTGTGACGGTAAGGCTACCACTCCTTTTGTGACCGGCGCTGAGTCGTTTTTGAGAGAGAATGAGACTTTTTGTGTTGCTACTTCAGGAAATCTGATTGCTTTGGGCACGGTGCATAAGGGCGTGATATTGATCGATAGTAAAACACTCACTCTAAAATACTTTAATGAAAATAACGGCTTGCAGAATAATACTGTTTTGTCGGTTGCATTTGATGCGCTGAATAATCTTTGGGCCGGTCTGGACAATGGCATTGACTATGTTTGCTTAAATTCCTCCTTAACTAACTTATATACGTATCCTTATTCGTTTGGAACAGGCTATGCAACGCTTCTGGCTGGAGATATGTTGTATCTGGGTACAAACAGGGGGCTTTATTACACAAAATATCCTGTTGAGCAGACGGATAAATTGCCTGATATTCGTGCTGTTGCTAATTCTAGCGGACAAGTTTGGGATCTTTGCAAGGTAGGCGATGATTTATTTTGCTTTCACGATAGAGGTCTTTTCTTGATACAAGGTACAACGATGAAGCGTGTTGGTAACATCTCCGGCACGTGGTCTTGTAAACCGGTAATGGGTACGACAAATAAGATACTCGTAGGCGTGTATGACGGGATGTATATACTCGAGAAAATAGGACAGGAGTGGAGGGTCGTGCGAAAGATTGATGGGCTATTTGATTCATGTCGATTCTTTGAACAAGAATCGCCTCGTATTCTCTGGGTATTTAACTCGGACAAAACTCTTCGGGTAGAGTTAAGTGCTGATTTATCTCGTGTTATCAATATTAAAAGTTATGGTGTTGATAAAGGATTTCCTTCAGACAGAGATGTCTATGTTAGTAAGATTAATGGGAATATCTATTTTGCTACTCCAAAAGGGATTTATCAATATAATGCCAAAACAGACCGGATGGAACACTGTCGGGAGATGGATAACCTTCTGAATGGTGCGAATCCTTATTCTCGATTGATAGAATACAATAGTCATCTGATTAGCCTGAGTCATAAAGAGATATGTATTGCTAATCTGCGCACATACAAAAAAGGATCAGGAACAAGTATTATACCTATTGAACTTCCAGCGGTAGAGTTGGTGCAGGGAGCTGAACGAATTATCCCGATTACAGATTCTTTGATGGTTATCCCTAATGATAATGGTTTTGCCTTGTGTAAGGTACCTTCTTCAATAACCAAAAGAGAAGTCAAGCAGTCCATGTATATAAGGAAGGTTTTTATCTCTTATCCAAAGGATTCATTAATCTATATGGGCAACTTTCTGGATGAAAAAGAAACTCCGCAAATACCTTTCTCACATAACTCAATTCGTATAGAATATGGTATATCTTCTTTTACGCAAGCAGAAGAAGTGAGTTATCAATATAGGCTAAACCAAAATGACTGGTCCGATTTCACCAACTCACATACCAAAGAGTATAGTAGTCTGGTTGAGGGTGACTACACGTTTGAAGTTAAGGCGATATTTCAGAACGGAACGACACTCACAGATAGCTTTTCATTTCAGATTTTACCTCCATGGTATCGTACAAGTGTGGCTTATGCTGCGTATTTCATCTTCTTCCTATTAGGGATCTGGTTCCTTTATAGATGGGATACCATAAGAATGGCTCGTAAGAAGCTTCAGGCTGTTGTAGAGAAGGAAAAGGAACTTCTAAATCTTGAAAGAGAGTATGAGGAGGAGAGTGCACGTAAAGAGAGGCAGATCATGGAATTGGAGAAAGACAAACTGGAACATGATCTTCAACACAAGAGTCAAGAGATGGCTAATTTAATGATTAATTTTGTTCGGAAGAATGAAATACTTACTGAGATAAAATCGGACCTATTTAAGGTTATACCTATATTAAAGGGCGATGGATCAAAGGAACCCAAGCAAATGTTACTACTAATAAACAATAAGATAGAATCGAATATTCAGTCGGATGATGTTCTAAAGCGCATAGAAGAACAGTTTGACTTGATCCACAATAATTTCATGAAACATCTGAATGAGAAACATCCCGATTTATCCGTCAATGAGCGAATGATGTGCGCTTATTTGAAAATGAATCTCTCATCCAAGGAAATAGCACCTCTGCTTAATATTTCTATTCGTGGAGTGGAAACAATCCGTTATCGTTTGCGAAAGAAATTTGATCTTGATCGAGAAGACAGTTTGATTGATTATCTGAATACAAAGTTTTAACTTCCTTTAAATACTACTTCTCTGCTGCTACCTGAGAATGCTTATTGCTCTATTTTTATGTTCTATAACACTTTTGACGAATAGGATAGACGTATGCCTAAATTACTTATTATCAATATGTTATGTTATTATGACGTATCAATAACGTATTAATAATTATTAATTGACGTATTCGTGAATGACTTTAAATAATCTCCTATATCCATTAATACAGTATGTTTGCATTGTTCAAACGAACATCACGTTAATCTTAATTTATGAAAACTTATGAAAAAGTTATTATCCTTCTTTTTTCTATTAGGGATTGCACTTACTGTATTTTCTCAAAACATACAGATAAAGGGTGTGATCGTGAGTGGGCAAGATAATGAACCTTTGCCCGGAGTGAATGTGGTGGTAAAGGGTACTACCAACGGTACTATTACTGACCTGGATGGTCAGTTCGCTCTAAATGTTCCTTCTGGTTGTACTTTGCTTGTTTCTTATGTAGGTTATAAGAGCCAAGAAATAGCGGTAAAGAATTCTATATCCTTTCGCATTTTGTTGCGTGAAGATACCGAAACTTTGAATGAAGTGGTGGTTGTGGGATATGGCGTTCAGAAAAAAAGTGTTGTAACAGCGGCTATCAGCCGTGTAACTGCAGAGGAATTAAATGCGGCAAAACCTTCTCGAGTTGAAGATGCTCTAAAAGGAAAAGTTTCTGGTGTCCAAATTACACAAAGTTCAGGCCAGCCGGGTTCTGATTCTAAGGTGCGTATTCGTGGTATTGGTACAGTTAATAACAGTGATCCACTTTATATTGTAGATGGAATGCCTGTGGATGGTGGCATTAATTATTTGAATCCTGTAGATATTCAATCGGTGGAAATACTCAAAGATGCTGCATCTGCAGCTATTTATGGTGCTCGTGCTGCCAATGGAGTAATACTCGTTACGACCAAAAGCGGAACAAAAGGTAAGACATCCGTTAGCTATGATGTCAGTTATGGATGGCAGAATCCTTGGAAAAAGAAGTCTGTATTGAATGCTACGGAATATATGGTGATTATGAATGAGGGGCAAATTAATGATGGGAATGCTCCCCGATACACGAATGAAGAAATAGCTGCTGCCGGCAAAGGTACTGATTGGCAGGATGAGACCTTTAATTATGATGCTCCTGTACAAAATCATCAGGTAAGTATAAATGGAGGTAATGATAAGATGCAATATTTCCTTTCATTAGGTTATTTTAATCAAGATGGTATTGTAGGAGGAAACTATGATAAATCGAATTATGAGCGCTGGAGTGTTCGTTCTAATTCGACTTATAATGTCTTTGAAGTGAATGATCGTCGTTTCTTAAATAAAGTGCGCGTAGGCGTAAATGTGGGCTATTCTCGAACTAATTCAACAGGTATAGAGACTAATTCTGAATATGGTTCTATATTGGGTAGTGCATTGACTTTTTCTCCTTTGGTTCCGGTTTATGCTGACGAAGCTACATCTGCTTCAATCTTGGCTCAATATCCGAATGCGGTAACAGATAAAGATGGCAGGGTGTTCTCTATTCCACCCACCGGCTTTCAAGAAATAGCAAATCCAGTAGCTATGCTCAATCAACCTACTTCTTCGAAGAATAATGCAGATAAGATAGTTGGCACATTTTGGGGTGAGATAGATCTTTTGCCTGGCTTGAAATTTAAGAGTAGCTATGGCTTCGATCTAGCTTTTTGGGGATTTGACAGTTATAATTTTCCTTATTTCTTGGCCACTCAGGGAAAGAGTCTGGATTATAGTACCGTTCAAAGTGAGATGAACAGAGGATATAAATGGCAGGTTGAAAATGTATTCTCTTACAATAAAACTTTTGCAGAGAAGCATAATATTTCTATTGTATTGGGGCAATCGGCTCAGAAATATACTGTTCGTAAATTAGGTGGAAGTGATCGTGATTTGTTAGAAACTGACCCGCTTAAAGCGAATATTGGTTCTGCAATAGCAGATGCAAAATTAGAGCGTGTATGGGGTGGAACAGACGGTTATGACTTTACTTCTCTGGCTTCTTATTTCGGACGTATTGATTATAATTATGCAGAACGTTATATGATACAGGCTACTATTCGTCGTGATGGCTCTTCAAGGTTTGGCCCAAGCAATAAGTGGGCTGTATTCCCTGCTGTTTCTGTTGGCTGGAATGTTCTTAATGAGCCCTACTTGCAGAATCATCCAGATTGGTTTGACTCCTTTAAAGTTCGCTTTAGCTGGGGTAAGAACGGAAACGAGAATATAGGGAATTTCCGCTATACTTCATTGATGGATGGTGGGCAGAATTATTATTTTGGCGGAGGATACCAAGTGAACAACTCCGATCCGTCTAAAGTAGGAGAAACAGGAGGTTTGATGCAATATGGAACTTCTCCTTCTGCATTGGCTAATCCGGATGTGAAATGGGAAGAGTCTGAGCAGATAGATTTAGGTTTTGATGCCCGTTTCTTTAATAATGCGTTGACTTTTGGTTTTGATTACTTCAAGAAAAAGACGAATGGTATGTTGATGGATCAACCGATTCCCGGATACGTTGGTCAGAGTGCACCGATAGGTAATGTTGGTGATATGGAAAACTGGGGATTGGAATTTGAACTTGGCTGGAAACAGAAGGTTGGTGACTTAAGTTATAATGTCTCGGCTAATGTCTCTTATTTAAAGAATAAGCTGGTTAAGTTAGGAAACGCATCGGGTGAAGCTATTTATGAAAGTGCCGGAGCCTCTGGATTAGGAAGCTATGTTAAGGGCAAAAATGGTGAAGTCTGGCCTTATTTCTATGGTTATAAAACAGCAGGTATATTCCAAAATCAGGCTGAAATTGATGCTTATGTAAATAGCAAGGGTGAGAAGATGCAATCGCAGGCACAGCCTGGTGATGTCAGATTTGTAGATTTAACAGGTGATGGCGTCGTTGATGACAATGATAAAACAAAGATTGGTAAAGGTATGCCCGACTGGACATTTGGTGTGACGTTTGGTGCTGAATGGAAGGGATTTGACTTGAACTTATTTTTCCAAGGCACAGCTGGTAATGATATCTTTGATTTCTCTCAAAGAGGAGATATTCCCGCAATGAATCGTCCTACATGGATTCTGGATCGTTGGCATGGTGAAGGGACTTCTAATAAGTTACCTCGTATGACCACTTCTAACCCAAATAGCAATTGGCGTTCTTCTGATCTATACATCAAGGATGGAGCTTATTTACGTCTGAAAACGACTCAGATAGGATATACGTTACCTGTTGCATGGACACTAAAAGCTTCTGTTCAGAAACTACGTTTGTTTGTCTCGGCAGAGAATCTGTTAACTATCACAGGATATAACGGCTTTGATCCGGAAGTAGCTTCCGGAGGATACACCACTATTGGCATAGATCGTGGAGTTTATCCTCAAGCTAGGACAATTTCTGTAGGAGCAAACATTACTTTTTAATCTTATAAAATCGAATATAGTTATGAAAAAATATAAATATCTAACGATAGTAGCCTTTCTAACAGGAGCTTTGTTGACAACTGCCTGTGGCGATGATTTTCTGACTTCTTCTTCAACCGAGAAGCAAGAGGCTGGTGGCCCTGCAACTGAAGGAGCCATACTATCCAATCTTGGCTCTGCCTATCAGATTTTATTATTTGATAGTTATGCTAACAATAATTATAACGCGGTACTTCTAATGTCTGACTTGCGTTCAGACGATATATATAAAGGTGGTGGTGACGCCGGTGACCAAGGTGGACTTTATAAATTATCTCAATTTACCTCTACGGCAGCCGAAAGTCTTGATGGTCTTTGGAGCATTTACTTCACTGGCTTGGCTCGCTGCAACAATGTTATTATTGCTTGTAATAATGCCGTAGATGTGAATGCCGGTAATCTGGAAAAATACAAAGCAGAAGCTCATTTTCTTCGGGCTTACTACATGCATTTGCTTTGGAAATTTTGGGGGAATGTTCCTTACTTTGAAGAACCATTGACTACTCCTCCTTACATGGCTAAACAGCTTACGGCTGATGAGATTTATACTAAAATAATGGCAGACATTGACTTCGCTTGTACGGAAGGCAAACTTTCGATGAAAACCTCTGGAAGTGATTTAGGGCGAGTTTCAAGAGCTGCAGCCCTTATGTTGAAAGCGCGTGTTGTTCTTTATCAGAAAGATGAATCACGATATGCGGAAGTAACAAATGATATGGCCACGATTATTAAAAGTCAGAAGTATAAATTAATGCCCGATTTTGCAGCGATGTGGCTAGATAAAAATGAGTTTTGCGATGAATCCATCTTTGAAAGTAATCAACTTCCAGAAGGAAAGACTTGGTCAAGCGGATGGCAAGGTTATGGAACGAATCTGCCCGCCTTTATATCTCCGAACAGCCTAAAAGCTGGTGACAAGACTGGTGATTTTAAAGGAGGGTGGGGTTTTGGCCCTGTTAGGCAAGCTGCTTATGATGCGTATGAAGAAGCTGATACCCGACGTTTAGGTTCTATAAATAAATGGGATGCTTCGAAGTATGTTCCCCGCTTTCAGGACACAGGTTTGTTTCAGGCTAAATACGCTGCTCGTGTGGGTTATAATCCTCAGGGAGATACCGATTTAAATTATTGTAATAATCTTCGCATTTTCCGTTATGCAGAGACATTGCTGAATTATGTGGAGTTGGTGAAGATGCATGGGCAGGCTGAAGCACAGGGTGTAGATGCGCAGGATTGTTTGGATCAAATTCGCAAACGTGCATTTGTTACGCCTGTTTTAATTCCGGCGACGGCAGATAATATTAAATTGGAACGTCGTCGCGAGTTTCTTGGCGAAGGCATGAGATTCTGGGATTTAGTTCGCTGGGGAGATGCTACTACTGTGCTGACGGAGAACGATGCAACACATAACTCTGTCCGTACTTTCGATGATTGGATGAAATATCTACCTATCCCTCAGGGGGAAATGGATAAAACGAAAGGTACGGATTTTGCTTTGGTGCAAAACGGTCAATGGAAATAATCTGTATTATTACAATAAATTAGAAAAGATATATAGATATGAAAAATACTATCAAAACAGCTTTTTGGGCCTTGATAACTCTTTGGGTTGTAGCGGCTTGTGACCCGCAGGAAAGCGATGATTATTCATTAGGTAAAATTGATGCGATTACTTCTGAGCAAGTCTCTTTTAGTCAAGAAGTTAGTACTTCAAGTGCGAATGTATTTACTTTTGTGAATACTTCTGATGTTAAAGTCCCTTGTTCCATATTATGGGACTTGGGTAATGGAAGTACCAGCAAAAACAAATCAGTTATTGGGTCTTATCCTTTTGCAGGTGACTATACTGTTACTTTGACCTTGTATACCGCTAGCGGCATTGCAGCCTCTAAAAGTCAAGTTATTCATATTGAGAATACTGACTATGGGTTGATCAATACTCCTGTTTATAGCAATCTAACAGGCGGTTTAGATAACGCTACAGGAAAAACATGGGTGTTTGATCAGTATAATAATTTTGCGAAAGAAGTAGCGGATGCTACTGGCTATAAGGTGACTGGCCATCTTGGATTAGGGCCTCAGGGATCATACGGACAAGAATCGTGGGGAGCTGCTCCTGACGAAAAAAAGGCTTGGATGATGTATGCTACGGAATTTACTTTCATTCAATCGGGCGCTAAACTCATTATTAAAAATGAAGGCGTAGGATATGGCCGGAAAGCTAGTTCGGCAAGTGTAGGTGGTTATCATGTAACCAGTGTAAGTGGCGCTGATGCAATCTTCGACTTTGCAGGCGGGAATTATACTTTTTCTATTGATGAAAGTGGAAAGTATCCTAAGTTAACTCTTTCAGGAAACTCCTTTATGGGATATTATTGCGGTAGTCAGGACTATGAAATCTTTTATCAAACAGACAAAGTAATGGCACTTCGAATTAATAATACGCTAGAAAGCCAGGACTGGGTATTAGTGTTTTGTCTGAAAGAATTAAATATAAGTACTCCTCCGGTAGTGAAAACTTTGAAGGCAGTACCTCTTACGGAAAACTTTGAGGAAGCAGTTCCTTCTGTAACTTTTGTAGGGCAGGACATGGGAAGTAAGTCTGGTATTTATGATAATCCGATGTTCAACGGTAATGCTTCTGATAAAGCTTATCGTTATCAAAAATCGACTAGCCCCAGTTCTAATTTATCTTTTGTTGCTTCGGACTATAAGTTCGACTTAACAAAACAGAATAAGATTACGATGAAAGTTATGATGCCTTCTTATAACGATTATACAACGGAGAATGGAAAAGAATCTTGGGCTACTTCAGGCAAATTGCTCCCTAAAGTGGCAGTGAAGTTATATGACTCTTCTTCTTCCGAACCTTGGAATAGTGCCACGGAAAAAGCGGTTGTATTGACTTCTGATCAACTAGATAAATGGGTTGAAGTAACATTCGACTTCAGTGATGTCGCAGCTCGACAAGATTATGATAAAATAGTTATCCAATTTGGTCAAGAGGGACATTACGGAACGGGCATCTTCTATTTTGATGATTTTAAGTTCTCTGAATAACTTGAGTAAATAATTAAGGAAGCAACTACTTTTTATGTAGCTGCTTCCTTCTATTCGAATAAAAAAAGATGAAAATAATGCATACTATTTTTATGCCTTTACTTTTATTGATGTTGGGATGCGGCACTGATAATAGTCCGGATACAATTCCTCCTGATCCTTTGCCTACCTTTGAAATAGAGGTTGTTCCTACCAACCTTCTTTTTTCTGCAGCTGGTGATACTAAAAATATCGTAGTAAAAGCGAATGCCAAATGGACCGTTTCTTCGGATCAATCATGGTGTTCGCTCTCTCCTGTTACCGGGTATGTTGGAGAAACTAGTCTAAAGGTGACAACTTTGCTTAATCAATCCGGCGCTGAACGAACGGCGGTATTGACCTTTGTATCGGGTACGAGTATGCAAAAATATACTGTGAAGCAAGAACTAGGCATGGAAGAAAGCCATGTTCCTGCCGGATATACATTAGTTTGGCAAGACGAATTTAATGATTCTCGTTTAAGTGGTGGTAAACCGGCATTGCCAAACACTTCTGATTGGTGGTATGAAACCGGTAATGGAGGTTGGGGCAATAACGAAATAGAAAACTATGTAGCAGGAGTACAGGGTACCGATACGTGTGCTATAGTAACCGACGGAACGCTGAAGATTATCGCCAAAAAGATTGGGGGAGAAGTCCTCTCTATCCGTATGAATACATCTAAAAGTTGGACTTATGGCTATTTTGAGGCTCGTCTAAAGTTGCCACAAGGGAAAGGTACATGGCCTGCTTTTTGGATGATGCCAAAGAATTTTGTAAGTTGGCCTGATGATGGGGAGATTGATATTATGGAAGAGGTGGGCTATCGTCCTAATTATGTGAGCTCATCGATCCATTGTAAGAGCTATTATCATGGTATAGGAACCCAAAAAACAGCCGAGAAATATGTTGCTACTGCCGAATCAGATTTCCATGTATATGCTGTTGAGTGGACGGAGGACTATATCTGGGGTTTTATCGATGGTGAGAGTTACTTTAAATTTCCTAATGATAAGGCAGGTAATAAGGATACTTGGCCTTTCAATACTCCATTCTATCTGAAGTTGAATTTGGCATGGGGTGGTAATTGGGGAGGCGCTCAAGGAGTGGACGAAAGTAAACTTCCTGCGACTTATGAGATTGATTATGTACGTGTCTTTCAAAAACAATAAATACAGATAAATGATGAAAGTATTAAAAACTCTAGTGACTTGCTTGTTACTGACATCTTTGGTGTCGTGTGCAAAGCAATCCGAATCTAAGGAAAAAGTAATTGAAGGCAGAGTTGAAAATCTGCTCTCTAAAATGACACTCGAAGAGAAAATTGGTCAAATGAATCAGATCAGTTCTTTGGGCAATATCGAGGAGATGAGTGTGCTAATAAAAAAAGGAGAGGTGGGTTCGATCTTAAATGAGATTGACCCTGTTCGTGTCAACGCTTTGCAGCGGGTGGCAATGGATGAATCTCGTTTAGGCATTCCGTTGCTTATTGCCCGAGATGTCATTCACGGTTTTAAAACTATTTTCCCTATCCCTTTGGGACAGGCGGCTTCTTTTGATCCTAAGGTTGCAGAAGAGGGAGCTCGAGTTGCGGCTATTGAGGCTTCTTCGGTAGGTATTCGCTGGACTTTTGCGCCAATGATAGACATTGCTCGCGACCCTCGTTGGGGACGTATTGCAGAGGGATGCGGAGAGGATACATACTTAACATCTGTGATGGGTGCGGCTATGGTGAAGGGTTTTCAGGGTGATTCATTGAATGATCCTACTTCTATTGCGGCTTGCCCTAAACATTTTGTGGGCTACGGAGCTGCTGAGGCAGGGCGCGACTATAACTCTACCTTTATTCCTGAACGGCGCTTGCGGAATGTTTATCTGCCTCCATTCGAAGCGGCTGCTAAGGCTGGGGCGGCCACCTATATGACCTCTTTCAATGATAACGACGGTGTTCCTTCATCCGGAAATGAATTTATATTGAAGCAGATATTACGTAAAGAATGGGGCTTTGATGGTTTTGTGGTTTCGGATTGGGCTTCGATAAAAGAGATGGTAACTCATGGTTTTGCTGTTGATGACAAAGAAGCTGCTATGAAAGCGGCGAATGCGGGAGTGGACATGGAGATGGTGAGCTATACTTATATGAATCATTTGAAGGCCTTGATAAAGGATGGAGAAGTCAAAGAAAAGGTTGTTGATGATGCTGTTCGTAACATCTTGCGGATAAAGTTCCGTTTAGGATTATTTGATAATCCTTATGTGGATGAGAAGCGTGCTTCGGTGATGTATGCCGGTGCTCACTTGGCTGCGGCTAAGCGTGCAGCAGTTGAGTCGGCTATCTTGTTAAAGAATAGCAAGAATGTATTGCCGCTGAATGAAGCGGTAAAGACTGTGGCGGTAGTTGGGCCGATGGCTGATGCTCCTTACGAACAAATGGGTACATGGGTGTTTGATGGTGATAAGACGCATACGCAAACTCCTCTGAAAGCCATAAAAGAAATGTATGGAGATCGGGTGCAGATTCTTTATGAACCGGGACTCGCTTTTAGTCGTGATAAAAATCTGGCGGATGTGTCCAAAGCGGCTGCGATTGCTGCTCGGGCTGATGTTATTTTGGCTTTCGTTGGTGAAGAATCGATCCTTTCCGGCGAAGCGCACTGTCTGGCTGATTTAAATCTGCAGGGAGCTCAATCTGAATTGATAGCTGCACTGGCTAAAACCGGTAAGCCTTTAGTGACTATTGTTATGGCAGGCAGACCGCTAACCATTGGTAAAGAAGCTGATTTATCCACGGCATTGCTCTATTCATTCCATCCCGGAACAATGGGTGGACCGGCATTGGCCGATTTGATCTTCGGTAAAGAGAATCCAAGTGGAAAGACACCTGTCACATTCCCTAAGATGGTTGGGCAAATACCCATGTATTATTCGCACAATAACAGTGGTCGCCCGGCTACTCGCAGCGAAACATTGCTGAACAATATTCCTGTGGAAGCCGGACAAACCTCTCTTGGTTGTACTTCTTTTTATATGGATGCGGGTTTCGACCCTCTTTATCCATTTGGTTTTGGGTTGTCATATACCACATTTGAGTATAGTAACGTGAAGTTGTCTTCCACAGAATTAAAGAAGGAAAATGTGCTGACTGTTACATTCGACTTGAAGAATACAGGTAAATATCAGGGCACCGAAGTGGCTCAACTTTATGTGCAGGATAAAGCCGGCTCAGTCACCCGTCCTGTGAAAGAGTTGAAACGCTTTACGCGTGTAGAACTTAAGCCGGGCGAAAAGCAGACCGTTTCTTTTGAACTTCCTGTGAGCGAACTGGCTTTCTGGAATATAGAGATGAAAAAGGTTGTTGAACCTGGTGATTTTGGCTTGTGGGTAGCAACCAACAGTCAAAGTGGAAAAGAACTTTCATTTAAGGTCGTGGAGTAATTGGTTGTTTTAAGGTTGAAAAGCAGGAGAGAAGCAAGTTCGTTACTTATTCTTTCCTGCTTTTTTATGACGATTTGTTTTGCTTTTATTTTCTGAAGTTCTCTGTTCTTCAATGATTGCCCTCTGCTTTGTTCTCCTCTATTCGTTTTAAAGAATAGCTGTTTTGATTTTTATATTATTGTTTATGATACTCGCTTGTTTTTGTGAAGATTAGTGAGTTGCTTTTTCATATCTTTGTAACACGGAGCATAGCACATATTATCAATAAACATAGATAGAATTATGATTAACAGAATTATTTTAAACGAGACCTCTTACTTTGGAGCCGGATGTCGTAGCGTAATTGCAGTAGAAGCTGCTCGCCGCGGTTTTAAGAAAGCCTTTTTTGTAACAGACAAAGATCTGATTAAATTTGGTGTTGCTGCTGAAATCATCAAAGTACTAGATGATGCAAAAATTCCTTATGAACTTTATAGCGATGTGAAAGCTAATCCTACTATTTCGAATGTGCAAAACGGTGTTGCGGCATTCAAAAAATCAGGAGCAGACTTTATCGTTGCACTGGGTGGCGGTTCGTCTATTGACACAGCTAAGGGAATTGGTATCGTGGTTAATAATCCTGATTTTGCAGATGTGAAGTCTTTGGAAGGTGTGGCTGATACAAAAAACAAAGCTGTTCCTACTTTTGCATTGCCTACTACTGCGGGTACTGCTGCTGAGGTAACAATCAACTACGTCATTATTGACGAAGATGCAAAGAAGAAAATGGTTTGTGTCGATCCGAATGATATTCCTGCTGTTGCCATTGTTGATCCCGAATTGATGTACTCTATGCCTAAAGGCTTGACTGCTGCTACGGGTATGGATGCTTTGACGCATGCTATTGAGAGTTTCATTACTCCGGGTGCATGGGTGATGAGCGATATGTTTGAACTGAAAGCGATCGAAATGATTGCTCAAAACCTCAAAGCTGCTGTGGATAATGGTAAAGACACGGTTGCACGTGAGGCCATGTCACAGGCTCAATACATTGCCGGCATGGGATTCTCAAATGTTGGTTTAGGCATTGTTCACTCTATGGCACATCCGCTGGGTGCATTTTATGATACCCCTCATGGTGTGGCTAATGCATTGCTATTGCCTTATGTAATGGAATACAATGCAGAATCTGCAGCTGCCCCAAAATACAAAGACATTGCCAAAGCAATGGGTGTGGATGTAGAAGGTATGAGCTGTGAAGAGGGGGTGAAGGCTGCTATCGAGGCTGTAAAAGCACTCTCTATCAGTATCAATATCCCACAGAAGTTGCATGAGATTGGTGTGAAGGAAGAAGATCTCTCTGCATTGGCTGTTGCAGCATTCAATGATGTTTGTACCGGTGGAAACCCTCGTACTACTTCGGTTGCTGATATTGAAGCGTTGTATCACAAAGCATTCTAAATGAAAGAGCATATAAAAAAAAAGCCGGGAGCGAATTGCTTCCGGCTTTTTTTTATAAGTCTTTTAGACTATTTCTTAAGACGTTTGTATCCGTATACGGCACGATCGCCCAATTCTTCTTCAATGCGTAGCAATTGGTTGTACTTAGCCATACGGTCAGAGCGGCTCAATGAACCAGTTTTGATCTGTCCGCTGTTGGTAGCTACAGCAATGTCAGCAATGGTTGCATCTTCTGTTTCGCCCGAACGGTGTGAAGTAACTGTGGTGTATCCGTGGCGGTGTGCCATTTCGATAGCGTTCAATGTTTCAGTTAGCGAACCGATCTGATTTACTTTAATCAGGATAGAGTTGGCGCAACCTTGTTTGATACCTTTTGATAAGAAGTCCACGTTGGTAACAAACAAGTCATCACCTACCAATTGGCAACGTCCACCAATGCGGTCTGTCAACTTCTTCCATCCGTCCCAGTCGTTTTCGTTCATACCGTCTTCGATAGAATCGATAGGGAATTCGTTAATCAAATGTTCCAGGAAGTCAACTTGCTCGTCGGCTGTTCTCTTCACTCCCTTAGTGCCTTCAAACTTGGTATAGTCATATACTCCGTCTCTGTAGAATTCAGAAGCGGCACAGTCCAAACCGATAGTGATATCTTTTTTTGGTTCGTATCCTGCTGCTTTGATAGCAGTCAAAATAGAATTAAGAGCATCTTCGGTACCTTCCAAAGTAGGAGCAAAACCACCTTCATCGCCTACAGCTGTGCTCAGGCCACGGTCTTTAAGTACTTTTTTGAGTGCATGGAATACTTCAGCACCCATACGTAGAGCTTTCTTGAATGATTTTGCGCCAACAGGGCGAATCATGAATTCTTGAAAAGCGATAGGAGCGTCGCTATGTGAACCACCGTTGATGATGTTCATCATCGGAACAGGCATCACGTATGTATTTACGCCACCAATATATCTATAAAGAGGCAGATCCAGGTAGCTCGCTGCAGCTTTAGCAACAGCAAGTGAAACTCCGAGAATAGCATTTGCACCCAGTTTTGATTTTGTAGGAGTACCGTCAAGGTCTATCATCAGGTGATCTATGCCTACTTGGTCGAGAGCTGATACGCCAATAAGATGAGGAGCAATCACTTTATTGATATTCTCTACTGCCTTTTGCACGCCCTTACCTCCGTAGCGTTTGTCACCATCGCGAAGTTCCAAAGCTTCATGTTCTCCGGTTGAGGCTCCTGATGGAACAGAAGCTCTGCCCATTATACCTGATTCCAATACTACGTCTACTTCTACTGTAGGGTTACCTCTCGAATCGAGGATTTCTCTTCCTGTAATCTTTTCTATTTTCATCGTTCTTCTTGTTTTTAAGTTCCCACAAAGATACTTTCTTTTAGGCCGTCGGCGAATCGCTATAAATAGGTATTCAGCGTTCGATGACTCCCTATAAATAAGTAACATTGTTTATTAGCTAAAACAAAACAACGGGTAAAAGGTTTAGGCAAAGGGTGAGGCAGTGAACTGATTAAATGTCTGGCAGATAAAATAATAGTAATATAATTTGGGTGGGTGCTCCTTCTTTTCTATTTTTACACCCGATTTTGGCAATGGACTCTGCCTTTAACCGCCTAAACAATATGTTAACAAGTTTAGCTTTTATCTTCCTACTTGGAATGTTTCTGGGATATTTCTTCATGAAATTAAAGCTTCCCGGATTATTGGGTATGCTGTTTACAGGTATCATACTGGGACCTTATGTGCTCAATGCATTGCAGCCCTCTTTGCTCTCTGTCTCTGTTGATCTTCGTCAATTGGCTTTAGTCATTATACTTACCCGTGCCGGACTGGCTCTCGACATAAAGGACCTGATGAAGGTGGGGCGTCCTGCCTTGCTGATGTGTTTTGTGCCAGCGTGTTTTGAGATAGTTGGAATAATGCTTATTGCACCCCCATTACTTCACATCTCTCTGCTCGATGCTGCCATAATGGGTAGTGTGGTAGCAGCAGTTTCTCCTGCTATCATCGTGCCAAAGATGCTCAACCTGATGGATCAGAGGTATGGTACGAATAAGAGTATTCCGCAGATGATTATGGCAGGTGGATCGGTAGATGATGTCTTTGTTATTGTGATGTTTACTGCATTTACCGGGCTGGCTTTGGGAGGAAAGATTTCTCCGATAAGTTTTTTGCAGATACCCGTTTCTATTGTAACCGGACTAATTGTTGGAATCTTCTTGGGCTGGTGTCTGACACTCTACTTCAAGCGTTATCACATGCGAGACTCGGTAAAAGTGCTTATCCTATTGAGCGTCTCTTTTCTGTTGGTAGCACTAGAACGGGTACTGAAAGGTGTTGTTCCTATATCCGGTTTGTTGGCTGTCATGGCTCTGGGAGCTACCATTCTGAAAACGTATGACGCGTTGGCTGTCCGACTGTCGGGCAAGTTTTCCAAGCTGTGGGTGGGCGCAGAAATATTACTTTTTGTGCTGGTAGGTGCTACAGTCAACATTGAATATGCGCTAGGTGCAGGATTGGCAGCTATTGCCGTGATCCTTCTTGCGTTATTGTTCAGAATGCTCGGCGTGTTTATTTGCATGATTAAAACCCCGTTGACCACCAAAGAACGGCTGTTTTGCATGATTGCTTATTTGCCTAAAGCTACAGTACAAGCAGCTATCGGTTCGTTACCCTTAGCGATGGGCTTACCCTGTGGCGAGATCGTACTAACTGTTGCCGTATTGGCCATCCTGATAACCGCTCCTCTGGGCGCTTTTGGTATTGACATGACTTATAAGAAGCTTCTTGTTCAAGAGAAGAGTGCTTCTTAAATAACTTTTGAATAATAATATTTACATATAAGCTTGATTTTATCGATGATATAACTTCACCGTGGTGAAGTAGTTAATTCACCGCGCTGATCTAGTTAATTCACCACGGTGAACTAGTTAATTCAGCAAACCCCTCTCAGAAGGCTTGTAGAGGCATGTACTAAATGCTTACATTGTACGCTGATTTTTGCTCATTACATTATTTTTCGGTCTGGATTTTCGCAATAATGGCTTCTGTTTCGGTCTGGATTTTCCTGGAAATAGTTTAGTCTCTCCTCGCATTCTGAAGCTCGTGGCTCTTCACTCTAATCAAAAAATACGTTAGAGTACTCTTCACGAAGGTACTATTCTCGCTTTTCGAACTTTTTGCCAATACATATTATATGTCTCCATACAAGGAGAAGATTTATTGCTAAAAGCGTAACACCTTATTGGACTAACAACTACGGCGATACGGAGTATTGTCATTAATTGTTCTCAGAATGATCTTTTTTTCTTCCCCACTTCGGACGTATATCTATCATAATTCCATAGTTCATTCTTGGCATAGGATGTGAGAGGACGGATTCATATTTCTCATTGAAAAGATTATTGATAAGTCCCTTCATCGAGAAATCGACCCAACGAGATGAAAATTGTTTCTGGATGGATAAGTCATTCATAAGATAGGGGAGCACCCGACCGATCTTGGTATCAGTTTCATTACTTGATGTGGTGTATCGTTCGCTATAGTAACACCATTTGTAAGTGAAGTTCCAGCTCTTCCATGACAAATTTCCTGTGAGGGCTGACGAATATTTGGGAATATAGACCAATTGTTTGCCAATGGAAGCATCGGCCCAGTTTACCGGATCTCCATGATTAATAGAAGGAGTCCATGCAAAATTACCATCTACTCTTAGATGGCATGTCGACGATAACTGTACGTTTAGGTTACCTTTTATTTCGATTCCATAGGCATGTACTTGCTTTACGTTTATAGGGCTCCAGAATCCTTTAAAACTGGGGAGCCATACTATCCAGTTCTTTATGTAAGAATCGAACCATGTGACGGAACTTTTTAAAGAATATTTATCTTGCTGGCCAATGGTGAACTCTACACCGCCATCATACGTAAAGCCGCGCTCGATTTTTAGAAAAGGATTGCCTCCCGGCTGGAAATAAAGATCGTTCAGGGTGGGGAAGCGATAATTACGGGAGATGGAAGCCTTTGCTATGACATTTCCTCTTTTGGAGAGTACGTAATCGAAGAATGCTGCTGGGATAATGGGTGTCCATTGGTTGCCATACATGTCTTCACGGATGGCGAGTGAAGTGCCGAAACGTTCGGTCGGTTGCCATTTGGCAGAGAGATACCCCGAGAACTCTATGCGAGCTTTGTCATATCCTACTGTGGCTTTGTCATTGTTCTGCGTGATGAAATTTATGTCCTGACTCTTTACAAAATGTTGATGTATGGTAGTGTTTGCCGTGAATAGCCATTTTTCTCCCAGATAGTAATCATTTTTAAGCTCGCCGTAGAGTGTGTTGGCGTAAGTGCGAGAGTGGACCATATTGACCATCGCTCCGTTGCCCAAGTCGCGCACATAATCATATCCCAGATAGGTATAAACATATCCGGCTTTCGCTCCCATTTTTAGGCTTTGTCGGCTTCTGTCCCATGCTAGTACCCCTCTGAAAGTATTCTCCTTCTTTTTATTACTGTATTCTACGTTATTTCTATAGTCTACATTGAGCATGGGTACTCCGCGGCTTGACTGCATATACCAAGCAGACAAACTGAACTTATCTCCTTTCTTTGTGTCATAATATGCTTCTTGAAGAACATGGAAATCATGAAATTCCCCGGATTTATTCTCTTCTGTCGGATAGTAACTACCCGTTCTATTGTGATTCTCGTCATATGTATATATTCTTTTGTTGTAATTTTTGGCTTTATACTTGTTTTCAGATGCTGAATAAAGGAGGCGTGTAGAGGTTTGCCAATGCTTGTTCCCATAAGTAAGTCGTAAAAATTCATCTGTCGTTTGGTAGGAACTTAAAGCCTGGATGTATTGCAGTCTGAGACCATTTTGCTTGTTCGATTTGGTGGACAGGGCGATTGCACCTCCCAATCCACCGCCCGTGATGTTTACAGAAGAAGTACCGTGCAACAAACTGGCATCGTCAATGAAATAAGAAGGGATAGTAGAGAAGTCTACCATTCCCAACATGGGTGAGTTGATTCTCATTCCGTTCCATGTAACTTGCGTGTGAGAAGGAGAAGTTCCTCTGAAAGAGGCTGTAGACAGAGTAGCACGTCCATATTGCTTAATGAAAATAGTCGAATTTTGGGAAAGAACGTCGGACATGGAATTGCATACTACCTCCTGCAACATAACTGAATCGAGCTTGGTTTCCTGTGTACCGATGTCTTTCATCGGACGACGACCGAGTATGGTCACTTCCGGAATCTTAAATGACCATTTACTTTGTCCCTGTACGCTACCGGTAGATAAGAATGCGAGAGAAAGAAGGACTATATTTATCTTTTTCATGTATATTGTATTGCTTTAGTTGTACTGTTATCTCCAGCAAAATGCACCGGGAATAATTCCTACTTTAAATTCATCGGTTTGCACGCCATCCGAAGAGTAGCGGAGAATAACTCCCGACTGTACATAATCGATAGCATCCGCTATATATATTTCTGAATTGATCGGATTGACGGTTAGCCCGTAGTAAATAGTGTTTTTGTTTGGAATGAATGATTTTACAGGAAAACGTTCGGCTGTTACCGGCAGTCGCCATATATCATTGTTGATGAAATAGAGTGTATCTCGCGTGCCGTTGAGTTGCACTTCCGAAGGATGCTCCCCTAGTTTAAATCTAAATTGCTTCTCTACCTTCTGTGTTGCGGCATCAATGCGATAAAGTGAAGGGGTTTCGTAGCCGTAGGGGCTTCCTTTATAACCTCCGTCGGTGACCGTCCAAATCTTATTGTTTTTATCTATGACGAGCGACGTTGGTTGGATACCCACTTCAATGGAATTGTATACCTGATCGGTCTCTGTATCTATCACTAATATTTTATTGTTGTAGCTCCAACAGTTAGTGAAAACATATTTGCCATATTGCACCATTTGCTCCGTCGATTCACTTCCTACTTTCATCGGCGTATCGATGTAACCTGTTATCTTATAGGTTTTAGGATTAACGATACAAATGCGTCTATCCCAAATTTGGGTAACATACGCCTTTTCATCGCTCAGGAAATGGATGTAGCGCGGTGATGTAAATCCGGTGATGCGTCCTACTTCCTTGAACGTATTTATGTTAATGGCAAAAATAACGCCTGAATTATTGACTACAATCCAGCCAATACCTTTATGAATGGTCATCGATTGTGCCACATCACCTAGCTTTTGTGCATTGGAGCGTGCGAATACTTCTCGCTCTATTTTTTTTGTTTCAGTGTCATAGTAAGATAGAGAGGCATTTCCGTAGGTAAAATTTCCTTCATTAGTAATGAAAAGACCTTTTCCGGTAATGGTGTCACTGATGATTGAATCTTCTTTTATTGAATCCCCACTTGTATTAAAGTCTTCTTCTGTGATAGGACCGTAGTTCATGCACCCGGAAACAAGAAATATCAGACTAAAGAAAAAGATTTTGTAGACATTAAACATAGGCATTTTTATTTAATGATGAAACGGACTCAGAATATCTACTCTCAAGAGCAGATATTCTGAGTAAATTATTTCAATTGAAGTTATGGTTGTTTATATTGTCCGTCTTTCATGTTCTGATAAGTCGGGTTATAAGCACATTTGGTAACGCTCCATTTGCCATCTTCCATAATATTGTTAGTAAATAGAGAGGAAAAATCTGTAAAATCATTAAGTATATTGAGGTGCTTAATGGTTACGCTGGCAGCTTTTGTCAGAAGAGGGAAAGAGAATGTGGTTAATGACTTATTTAAAAAACGTGTTATTGGGTTTAGTCCTCCCATGATTGTTAGATCTCCGTCTACAGTTTCTAGCTTGGGGCAGTTAAGCTCCGTTACAGTTGAGCTTTTACCTCCAACATCTATCGTCAGCCCCTTCTTTCCAACTTTTTTTAAAGCAGGTATTTTTAAAATTGTAGTATTCATATCTTGAATGTAGAATGCAGGCTCGCTGCTACTTACATGAGAGTCGTTTTTACTTATATCTTCTGCAGAGCTGCTGAGTCCAACTGTTTCCAGCTTATTCAAATTGAATTCTGTGAGATTATTCTTTAATAAGAATTGTCCTCCGACGGTTGTCAGATTGGGAGCAGAAATATTGGAGTTAGCTAGGTAGAAGTATCCACCTACCGATTCGAGATTTGGGAAGTTTATCAGTTGTATTAGGTTGGGTGTAACGCTGCCGTAGCTGATTCCTCCATTAATATATAGATTGCCTATTACTTTTTTGAGATTGAATGTTTTTGACTCAAATGCCATGGCTTTATTCGAATCTACAAATATGCGAAAGTCGTTAATTGTTTCAATGCCTTCAAGATCGGGAAGGGCATTTTTCAGATAGAATTGGTCTAAGTTGAGCTTGCAATCCATGGTTGCTTTTCCTTTAATTTTGCTAATTGGAGTGTAGGATATTCTTAGTTCACAATCATTGTTTCCTTGTTTTAAAAAAGAAGTTTTTGAAAAATCAAGTTCCGCCTTGGCATTATCTAAATGGAATAAATAGTACCCTCCTAGTTCTGTTATACTAGTAAGGGAGGGCAACTGCGTTACATTAATGAAGTTGGCGAGAGTTAAGGTACCTCCTACTTTTTGTAGTTTACTGAATCCCCCGAAAGAAGTAAGTGTTTCGTTCCTGTTTACTATGCTACCGATAGCTATTTCTGTAGTACTGGAACTAATGTTCAAATCACCTTCTACAGTTTGTATGGCAGGCAAATTGATCGTTTCAAAAGTGAGAGGGAGTGTTTTGAATAAAATGGCACCAGCCGATTCTAATTTCTCTAAATTGATACTCTTGAGGGAGGCGAGATAGTTTGCCGAGAGTGTATCTCCTACGGAAGTTAATTCAGGTAGAGCTAGTGATACCATTGTACCACTCAGTTCGGGCACTCCATCACCATCTTCGTCCGTAGCACTTTGGATATTGAAATTACCGTTTACCTTACTTAGCGCTTCCATTTGTATGGATTGAAGATTGGACGAATTTATTACCACATTGCCACCTACATTTGCTAATGCTTTTGTCATGATCCATTTTGTTTCGTTATTACAAATAATAACGTTGCCAGTGACAGTTGTTAGTGCTTCGAGAGATACCTGATAAAGAGGAGATGTTGAAAACAAGTTCTTGTTGCCTACATAAAGTCCTCCGATTGAAGTCAGATTGTCTAATCCGGTTAAATCATTGCCTTTATAGCTATTCTTGATAACGATATTTCCTTCCACTTGCTTCAGTTTAGAGAGTTCAGTGATCTTTTCAATATCCTCTCCATCATCAGTTCCAATGGTCAGATTTCCTTTAATGATAGTAACCCCACTTTCTGCAAAAGCTGTGATTTCACTGGCATTGCTTAGTGTCACATCTCCTTCTTGGCGAATATCATCCTTGATGACACGATAAGTATATTGCTTTTCATCACCATTATAAGAAGTTACACGAAAAATACGTTCATTATCCCAATCGGTAATACTTGTTGGCTCGGGTAATATTTTAGCAGACGGGGTGTATTTTAAATCAACAGTTGCTCCGCTAAGTGAAACAGTATAAGGAACAGTGATTGTGATTTCATTGTTGGCAATGATAGCTTCATACGTTTTACCTCCCACGGTTAGGGTAGCAGATGTTATAAAATTTTCATTGGCGTCAGCGGGTGCTTTGTCGTCATCAGAACAACCTTGTAAACAAAAAGAGTATGTTAATATAAAGAGTAAGAATAATAATTTCGTTTTCATTTTTGTTGTATTATTGTTGATTAGTTATTGATAAGTCATAAAAAGAAAATACTTCGGTAGAGAGTTCACCAATAGGACCGCTTTTAGTATTAGCTCCAACCTGAACCTTGATAAAGTCTATATATTTTAAGTCGATGGAACTACCGTCACGATAGATGGCATTGGATATTTTGAAACCATTCTGCTGTCCGCTTCCGTCCACTGTGTTTCCGGCAAGGCGATCTGTTCCGTAATTATCAGCATAGCCCCAGTCGTAAGATAGGTTTTTCCAAATATTACCAACCAGTTTGTTGTTAGCTTCCAAACAAGTTCCTCGAAGAGTATAACTATCTTCCTTGATCCATTGCGGATAATAATAGTCTTGTGCATGATATTCTTGCAGATAATCAATTTTGCCAGTTGTTCCTTTTGAATCTGTCCATTGCACACTCATTCCCTTACCAGAAGGCCGATAATAGGTCACACTGTAATCTTGTGTCGTCCTTTCTTTTCCTGTTTCGCTCCCTTTGAGCTCATACCATTCATCATCAGGCAAGCCGTTTTTATTTATATCCTGCATAACCCAGATTATACCAGGTTCAGAACTACCGTCGAAGGCATTTCCTTGTATTGAAAAATCATAGGTATTAGTAGCCTTTGGTACGCTATGATCAAATCCTACGATAAGATATCCTCCGAAACCACCCAAGGAAACATAATACTTGTTGCTTAACCTTTTGGTTGCATACGCAATAGCGCTTGCCTGAGTTGTTTCATTTCCTGTGAATCCCGCAGTCTGCAGTTCATTTATAAATTGACCGGGAGCCGGAGTGTATTCATATACCTTGCTTTGTACTCTAGAGCTAGATGTAGTGGTAGAACGGAAATTATCCATTTGTTCATTATCAAAACAGTGCACCACGACTTCAGTCGAGATCGAAGTCGCAGCACGTGTGATGTTTCTTGTTAGTGCTGACTTGGTTCTTAGACTTTCTGTCACATTGACTTTTACTGTATAATCTCCTGCTGTTGCTGGAGTGAACTTATACGTGGAATTTGTTTCGCTTTCTATAACCTTTCCGTCTACACTCCACGTGTATTGTGGATTGTCAAAATATTCAAGAGTAGGGCTTAGAAAAATAGGACGTCCCAGAAATGTGTTTCTATTTGTTGATGTTTGAAAATAGGAAGGTGTTTCAAAAGTAGCTTTATAAGGCATTGTTTCAACGACCTCTACGGTAAGTTCTTTAGTCGTTTCTCCATCCACATTACTAGCTTTGATTGTAATAGGATAACTTCCAAGTTGAGATTCATTGAATGTATAAGTGATGCCGGTACCAACTACCTCACCGTTGCGAATCCATTGGCATTCAAAATTGTCTTCATCCTGATTTTGAATATCAGGAGTAAAAACATAATCTGTGCCGGATAAAACCTTCAGACCTTGCGATGGCAAAGTCATAGATATAACAGGAGGGGCTAGATTACTCACATCCACACGTAATTCTTCTTCTGCTGTCCCAACCAATGTTTCTACACGGAAAGTGATGTATACTTCTCCTTCTGTAGTCCACATTGCACTGTAGGTCGGTTCTGTGCTGACTAATTTTCCGTCAATAATCCACGAATAAATGGCATTTTGTTTGTATTCTACACTTGGAACAATAGTTACCGTCTTACCTATCTTAGTTGCGTAGACTCCCGTTTCGCTATCTAATGTTATTACAGGCTTTTGAGCAATCTCTTTCTCAATAACATCATCTCTATTACACGATACAAAGATGAAAAGGATAAGGTACAATACCCCAATAAAGTTTTTGTTTATCATAAAATGAAGAAAGAGAAGGATATTGTGATTACAATATCCTTCTTTAGATTAATAGTTAATAAATGTGTATATTGTCAATGCATAGGTAGGCCGGAGTATTCAACCCATATGTTCCGCTGTCGGAACCTACAAAGTTAAACTGTACTTTGTTAACGCTTCCCAAAGCGGAAAGGTCCCATGCCGACCAATTGGTAGAAATGGAAGTAGGAGTAGAGGTATCGTCGCGGTAATCAGCCAGGTATTTTTCTACGGGTTGTCCATTGTTGGTTGCGTTGCCATTACCATCAAAACCATAAGCCAGTACTTTGAAATATCCTTTAGCCTGTTCTAAAGAAACGGCAGATCCAGATATACCGAACTGGTTTCCGTACTTCATTACTCCATATAGGTAGGAAGAGTTGCAGATATACATCTTTTTCACTGTATATTCAACTCCGGCAGCAAAATAAAAATCAGGGTTGGACATGTAAGAAGCGTTGTATGCGTCGCTGTATCCATACATTACACCAAAATTGTTGGAACCACCATAACCGGCACCTTGATTGCTACCATCTGATGATGAGGTGTTATAAACGCTGCATTGATTTAAATATGAGTACCACCAATCGCCTGTTTTACCCACAGGGTTTGACATGATATTCCAATTAGAAATGGCAATGCCACCATTATAATAATCTTTTGACCCATTAAGGAGATTAATTTTACAGGTAAAGCCGGATGTTGCTTCATTCCATGATATAAATTTTGTACCGGAGTAACTGGAATACAAGTTTTCTCCATAAGAAGTGGGGCCTGCCAGAATGGTGTTAGCCTCATTTTCAAAATCAATGATAATGGTATCTCCGCTTATAGCGGTGCGAGTGGTTGCACTTGGCCCGTTGAGGCCATTGTAGAATCCGTCATCTTCATTGCTACATGATGCAATTAGCGAAGTTAGTGCTACCGTAGTAGCCATTAAACGAAAATAGAAAAGCTTCTTCATAAGACATAAATTTTAATTAAACAATTAAAAGTATATGCGTTATGGAATAATGAAATAGAACAAATGGAAAAATAGGACTGCAAAAGTCGGATATGAGCTATGATTCTATTTGACTCTGCCCATAATCCCGTGGCGCAAATCGTATTATAATCGAGGCAGGTCTTCTGACTTGTTCCGGTTCAACGCCTTCCCATTTTATATAAAACAGTGGCAAAGAATGTTGACCCCTTTTTACTCTCTGTTTGTAAGAGAGTAGGAACTCACAGCAACGGGTATTGTCGCCGATTTTCACGGCATTCCCTATTAATCCTCTCCGGAAACTGATGTCCGGTTTGGAACCTTGATGCGACAAATATAGCCATTATTTCTAAAATAGGGCTTCTTAATTGTTAATGATTGCTGATTTTTTTCTCTATTTAGATAAAATACCTCATGAAATAAGCATTAACATCTTTTTAAATACCAATGAATCAGAGAAAATTGTATATCTTTGGCCAACTAATTTTTATGATTTAAGTAAAATTCATGTAACTTACTAAATAATGTATAACCTATAATAATTAGGCTATAATTGTAAATAAAATAGATATGAAGTTTAAAACTTTAGCATGGACTTTGCTCGTCCTATTTTCTACTTTCAGTTTGACGTCGTGCGACAAAGACACAGAAGAACCATTAGCTTTACACGATGTGGAGAATAATTCACTTGAACTGTATTATGGAGCAAAAGGTGGTGTTACCATTGTAGGAGGAGATGGTAATTATTCTTTTTCTACCGAGTCGCCTTTAGTAAAGGCGGAGATGACTCATAGTAACTATGTCTTATTTGAGGCATTAAATGTAGGTGATGCTACTGTTACGATTACCGATCAATCGGGGCACTCTTGTGTTCTGAAGATACATATCGGTTATTACTCTATGAACATTGTTGTGGCAAAATTGGATGCAACTGTCGTTGGTGATAATATGACAGTAGGCGAACAAAAAGAATTGAAAGAAAAAGCTCTTGCGACAATTCCCGTAAAAGTGGGTGGTGGTTACAAATTTGTATATACCGGCAAAGTAAACTCGAGTTCGAGCGCAGAAGATTTGAATCCGCCTAAAAATCTGGTTTATATTTATCCTGAGACGTATGGGAAGGAGCCGATAGAGGGCACTTTTGAGAAAAAAACGATTTATAAAGAGCGTGACGGGCAAAATTTCTCCTATGATACATATACTTTGCATTATAAAGGTTTGAATCGTGCGCTTCTTTTTCTGGAGTATAAGTCTACAGGGGCGGTTGCCCGATCAGTTGAATTTAGGACTTATCAATTAGCAGAAGATCTCACAGAACAGTATAAAACGGATTACCCGAACGTGGAAGAGGTATATACCTCACAGGTTATAGGTAGCATGTATCAGTAACAAATCATGCAATCGTTTTCATAGAAAAGTCTAGGCTTTTATTTGGGTGTTTTGTTTCATTATGTATATCGTTGCTATCTTTGTGTTATTATTACCAATTAAATTGTATTATGAAGAATATCAAGCGATTATCTGCAAAGATGGCCTGCCTGTTACTGTCCTTACTGCTAAGCATGGCGGCAACAGCCGAGAGCATTACTTCACCCAACGGACTTTTGAAACTGAACTTCTCGCTTTCGTCGAAGGGAGAGCCTAGCTATGAACTGTCTTATAAAAACAAGGTGGTGATTAAACCTTCTAAGCTGGGGCTGGAGCTGAAGAACGAGCAGGGGTTGATGAACGGTTTTGCGCTAACCGATGCGAAAACTTCGACTTTTGATGAGACGTGGACGCCTGTGTGGGGCGAAGTGAAGCAGATCCGTAATCATTATAAGGAGCTGGCTGTAACGCTGAATCAACAGGCGCAGAGCAGAGATATCGTGATTCGCTTTCGTCTTTTTGATGAGGGATTGGGCTTCCGTTATGAGTTTCCTGCACAGAAGAATCTGAATTATTTTGTGATAAAGGAAGAGCATACACAGTTTGCTATGAATGGTGATCATACTGCATTCTGGATTCCGGGTGATTATGATACACAAGAGTATGATTATACGGAGTCTAAGCTCACCGAAATTCGTGGATTGATGAAAGGTGCCATAACAGAGAATGCTTCTCAGTCTCAGTTTTCTCCTACAGGGGTGCAAACAGCTTTGATGATGAAGAGTGCCGATGGTCTCTATATTAATCTGCATGAGGCTGCGTTGGTGGATTATTCTTGCATGAATCTTAATTTGGATGATAAGAACCTGATCTTTGAATCATGGTTGACTCCTGATGCCAAAGGAGATAAAGGATATATGCAAACTCCTTGTCAGTCGCCTTGGCGCACAGTGTTGGTGAGTGATGATGCACGCGATATCTTAGCTTCCAAACTGACCTTGAACTTGAATGAGCCTTGCAAGTTGGAAGATACGTCGTGGATAAAACCGGTGAAATATATCGGTGTGTGGTGGGAGATGATTACGGGTAAAAGCTCATGGGCTTATACGGATGATCTGCTTTCTGTAAAACTTGGTGAAACGGATTATACGAAAACAAAACCGAACGGACGACATGGGGCGAATAACGCCAATGTGAAACGTTATATTGACTTTGCGGCTGAACATGGGTTCGATCAGGTATTAGTGGAAGGTTGGAATCAAGGCTGGGAAGATTGGTTCGGTCATTCCAAAGATTATGTATTCGACTTCGTTACGCCTTATCCAGACTTCAATGTGAAGATGCTGCAAGGTTATGCCAACAACAAAGGTGTGCGTTTGATGATGCATCATGAAACTTCTTCTTCTGTTCGCAATTATGAACGCCACATGGATAAAGCTTATCAGTTTATGGTGGATAATGGATATAATGCTGTGAAGAGCGGCTATGTGGGCGATATCCTTCCTCGTGGTGAGCATCATTATGGCCAATGGATGAACAATCATTATCTATATGCGATTAAGAAGGCTGCCGATTATAAGATTGTAGTAAATGCACACGAGGCTGTTCGCCCTACCGGACTTTGTCGTACCTACCCTAACATGATTGGCAACGAATCGGCTCGTGGTACTGAATACGAAGCTTTTGGGGGTAGCAAACCCTTCCATACAACTTTGCTTCCCTTTACCCGTCTGATTGGTGGCCCGATGGATTATACTCCGGGTATATTTGACACAAAGCTAACTTTTTTGGGTGATGGTAAGCATAGCTTTGTACACACTACTTTGGCTAAGCAATTGGCGCTGTACGTTACTATGTATAGTCCGTTGCAGATGGCTGCTGACTTACCCGAAAGTTACGAGCGCCACTTGGATGCTTTTCGTTTTATAAAAGATGTAGCAGTAGATTGGGATGATAGCAAATATCTGGAAGCCGAACCGGGTGATTATATCACTGTGGCTCGTAAGGCAAAAGGGAGTAGCAGTTGGTTTGTTGGTGGCATTACCGACGAGAATCCACGTACGGCTACTGTTAAGCTTGATTTCCTTGATGCGGATAAGCAGTATGTAGCTACACTTTATGCTGACGGTAAGGATGCCGACTATGATACGAATCCTACCTCCTATCAGATAAAGAAAGGTCTGGTAAATGCCAAAACGAAGATTTCGACGCAATTGGCTCGTAGTGGTGGCTTTGCTTTGAGTTTGATTGAAGCTACGGCAGCGGACAAGAAAGAGATGAAAAAATGGAAATAAACAGAGGCTGATTTTTTTGAGAGAGAATTGCCTGCCCCTTTCAGATATCTTCTGGGAGGGGCTGTTTTTATTAATAAAACTTACATAGCACTGTTTCTCTATAAAGAGCGATGAAATTCTTTTGAAGTTCATCGCTCTTTATTTATCTTTACCGACAATAATATACTCCAAAAATAAATCAAAAAGAAAAATAGTATGATGAATCTGACAGAACGTTTTTTAAAGTACGTGAGTTTTGATACACAAGCTAGTGAGCTTACTAAGCTTACTCCCAGTACACCCGGACAAATGGTTTTTGCTAATTATCTCAAGGCTGAATTAGAATCTTTGGGCCTTGAAGAGATAACGCTGGATGAACATGGCTACCTTTTTGCCACGCTTCCGGCAAATATAGATAAAGAAGTTCCTACGATTGGTTTCATATCACACATGGATACCAGCCCCGATATGAGTGGAAAGGATGTTTCTCCTCGCATTGTAGAGAATTACGATGGGACGGATATTGTGCTTTGTGCAGAAGATAAAGTGGTGCTTTCTCCGACTCAGTTTCCTGAATTATTAGAGCACAAAGGAGAAGATCTGATTGTGACAAACGGGAAAACGTTACTTGGTGCTGATGATAAAGCGGGTCTGGCTGAAATAGTTTCGGCAATGGCCTATCTGATGGAGCATCCGGAGATTAAGCATGGTAGAATCCGCATCGGTTTTAATCCTGATGAGGAGATTGGCGAAGGGGCACATAAATTTGATGTCGAAAAGTTTGGCTGCGAATGGGGTTATACCATGGATGGCGGAGATGTTGGTGAACTGGAATTTGAGAATTTCAATGCAGCGGCTGCCAAAGTGACATTCAAGGGACGCAACGTGCATCCGGGTTATGCCAAGAACAAGATGATTAATTCCATGCTCATCGCCGGGAAGTTTATCTCGATGCTCCCAAGTCAGGAAACACCTCAAGAGACTCAGGATTATGAAGGCTTTTATCACCTCGTGGGTATGCAGGGGGATGTGGAACAAAGTACATTGAGTTACATTGTTCGTGATCATAGTCGTGATAAGTTTGAGAACCGTAAGATTGAGATGGCTCGGTGGGTTGCTAAAATCAATGCTGAATTTGGGGAAGGTACAGCTACATTGGAGCTGCGTGACCAATATTATAATATGCGCGAGAAGATAGAACCGGTGATGCATATCATTGATGTGGCATTTGCTGCGATGGAAGCTGTAGGAGTGAAGCCGAACGTGAAACCTATTCGTGGTGGCACAGATGGTGCGCAACTTTCATTCAAAGGACTTCCTTGCCCCAATATTTTTGCCGGTGGACTGAATTTCCACGGACGTTACGAGTTTGTGCCTATTCAGAATATGGAGAAAGCAATGAAAGTGATTGTGAAAATAGCCGAGCTAGTTGCTAGTAAATAACCTAAAACTTAATAAGATGAAAGAAACTCCATTTACAGGGAAACATGTTGCTCTTGGTGCAAAGATGCATGAGTTTGCTGGCTATAATATGCCTATTGAATATTCCGGTATTATCGACGAACACCTTACTGTTTGTAATGGGGTGGGTGTCTTCGACGTATCTCACATGGGTGAATTCTGGGTTAAAGGGCCTAAAGCATTGACTTTTCTTCAAAAGATAACATCGAATAATGTTGCTGTACTCAGTCCGGGGAAGATACAGTACACTTGTTTTCCCAATGAAGAAGGCGGAATTGTAGATGATCTACTGGTGTATCACTACGAAGCCGAGAAGTATCTGTTGGTCGTGAATGCTGCTAATATAGATAAAGATTGGCAATGGTGTGTGTCGCATAATATGGAAGGTGCAGTGCTTGAGAATGCATCCGATAATATGGCTCAACTTGCTGTGCAGGGTCCCAAAGCAATACTGGCTTTGCAGAAGCTTACGAATATAAATTTGGCTGATATTCCTTATTACACATTTGCTGTGGGTGAAGTGGCTGGTGTGAAAGAGGTCATTATCTCGAATACAGGTTATACCGGAGCGGGAGGTTTTGAACTTTATTTCTATCCCGATGTAGCTGATAAGATTTGGAAGGCCGTGTTTGAGGCTGGTGCTGAGTTTGGAATAAAACCGGTGGGACTTGGTGCGCGTGATACGCTTCGATTGGAAATGGGTTTCTGCCTTTATGGGCACGATTTGGACGATACAACTTCGCCGATTGAAGCCGGACTGGGATGGATTACGAAATTTGTGGAGGGTAAAAACTTCACTAATCGCATTGCACTCGAAAAACAAAAAACTGAAGGAGTGACTCGTAAACTCGTTGGTTTTGAGATGATAGACAGGGGTATTCCTCGTCAGGATTATGAATTGTTTGCATTGTCAGGAGAAAAGATAGGAGTGGTTACATCCGGTACCATGTCGCCCATTCGCAAGATAGGCATCGGTATGGGCTATGTAAAGCCTGAATATTCGGCTCTTGGTGCAGAACTATTTATTGATGTACGTGGGCGTAAATTGAAGGCAATGGTTGTAAAGCCACCCTTTAGAAAGTAGAATATTCTTGGATAGAAATATGTTCCCGTCTTCTGCTTAATTGTGGCAAACGGGAACTTTTTTATTGTTAAGGATATAAAATTGTCTTTTTCTTCCTTTCTATTGCTGATTTAAGTGTAATTTTGTAGCAATAAAAGTATACTTAAATGTCACATCTACCAACCCTGATAGCCGACCTAGCCTTGATCCTTGCTTGTGCCGGCATAATGACTTTATTGTTTAAGAAGCTCAAACAACCTTTGGTGTTGGGATACGTGATGGCTGGTTTCCTAGCCAGTCCACATATTGCTTTCACTGCTTCAGTTATGGATACAGCAAACATACAGACGTGGGCTGATATAGGAGTAATCTTCTTGCTGTTTGCTCTGGGACTGGAATTCAGTTTTAAAAAGATAATGAGAGTGGGAGGGACTGCTATAATAGCTGCTTGTACGATTATCTTCTGCATGATTTTGCTTGGGATTGGTGTAGGAATGTTTTTTGGTTGGGGACGAATGGACTGCTTGTTTCTGGGTGGTATGATTGCCATGTCTTCTACTACTATTATCTATAAAGCTTTTGATGACATGGGATTAGGCAAGAAAAAATTTGCCGGATTGGTGCTTAGTATCTTGATTATTGAGGATGTACTGGCTATTGTATTGATGGTTATGCTTTCTACTTTGGCTGCCAAAAGTAACTTTGAGGGAACTGAAATGTTTGAGAGCGTAAGCAAACTTGTCTTTTTCTTGATCTTATGGTTTATTGTTGGAATTTACCTGATACCCTTATTCTTGAAGCGTGTGCGCAAGTTGATGAATGAAGAAACATTGCTTATCGTCTCTTTGGCTCTTTGTTTTGGTATGGTAGTGCTTGCTGCGAAAACAGGCTTTTCGGCCGCTTTTGGTGCATTCATAATGGGCTCTATACTGGCTGAAACGGTGGAGGCAGAATCTATTAGCCGTTTGGTAAAACCTGTAAAGGATTTATTTGGTGCAATCTTTTTCGTCTCCGTAGGGATGATGGTCGATCCGAGTATGATTGTAGAATACGCCATACCTATTTTGGTGATTACGCTGATAGTGGTTCTGGGACAGTCCTTTTTCGGGACTTTCGGAGTGCTGTTGGCCGGACAGCCGTTGAAGACAGCGATGCAATGTGGATTTAGTCTAACTCAGATTGGTGAATTTGCTTTTATCATTGCTTCACTGGGTGTCTCTTTACGTGTGACGAGTGATTTTCTCTATCCTATCGTGGTGGCTGTTTCGGTAATAACGACCTTTTTCACTCCCTATATGATTCGTTTTGCGGAACCGGCATCCAATTTTGTGGACAACAAGTTACCTGGCTCTTGGAAACGATTCTTGGCACGCTATTGTCGGGGAAGTGAGACTACAATGAATTATGAGAACTTGTGGAAAAAACTACTTCTTGCTTTATTGCGGATTACCGTTGCTTATTCCGTTTTGTGTGTAGCAGTTATAGCCTTGTCTTTGAAGTTTGTACTGCCTCTTTTTGAAGCTAATCTTCCTCATTTTTGGGCGGCAATGCTTGGATCTGTCTTTATTATATTGTGTCTCTCTCCTTTCTTGCGAGCTATTGTAGTGAAGAAAAACCATTCGAAAGAATTTGTCTCTTTATGGAATGATAGCCGAATAAATCGTGGTCCGCTGGTTTCTACGATCGTTTTTCGAAGTGTTGTGGCGGTGTCATTTGTGATGTTCATTATTGCTGATTTATTTGAAGCATCCATTGGAATTGCCTTTGGTGTAGCAATATTGGTTGTAATGTCGATGGTCTACTCTCGCCGATTGAAAAGACACTCTATACTTATTGAACGACGATTTTTTCAGAACCTGCGATATCGAGATGAACAGGCTGAATATTTGGGTGAGAAGAAGCCGGCTTACGCAGGAAGACTTTTAACTCGTGATTTGCACTTGACGGATTTTGAAATTCCCGGAGCATCTATCTGGGCAGGGCAAACGTTGCTTGAGCTCAATCTGGGTAGAAGATATGATGTGCATGTGGTTTCTATTCTTCGAGGAAAGCGCCGAATTAATATTCCCGGTCCGGATGTGAGGCTTTTCCCAATGGACAAAATTCAGGTGATAGGAACAGATGAACAGTTGAACCTCTTAGCGCAAGAGATGCAAAATGTTGCATTGCTCGAAGATGATGTAGTAGAGAAGAGTACTATGACGCTGAAGCAATTTGTTGTTGATGCTGATTCTGCTTTTGTGGGAGTGAAGCTTCGCAATTCGGGCATACGGGAAAAATATCGTTGTTTGATTGTAGGAATGGAAAGAGCCGGAGATACTTTAATGACTCCTGATGTGAATGTGCCTTTTGAGGAAGGGGATGTGGTATGGGTAGTAGGAGAGAATGACGATGTACATCAATTAGTTGGTCAAAAGAATGAGAAAAGAGGCAAGGAGCATGGATAAAATTACTACTTTTGCCTCAATTAAATTATAAAATAAGTATAATGAAAAGTGATCCTAAAGAGTGTTTGTACTGCCAAAACAATGAAACGCTACACAATTTAATGATTGAGATAGCGCAATTAAGCGTGTCTCGTGTTTTCTTATTTAAAGAACAAACTTATCGCGGGCGTTGCCTTGTGGCTTACAAAGACCATGTGAACGACCTTTTTGAACTCAGCGATGATGAGCGTAATACTTTTATGGCTGATGTAGCGCGCGTGACTCGTGCGATGGATAAAGCCTTTCATCCGGAGAAGATAAATTATGGAGCTTATTCTGATAAACTCTCTCATCTTCACTTTCATTTGGCTCCAAAATATGTGGATGGACCTGATTATGGCGCTACATTCCAGATGAATCCGGGTAAGGTGTATTTGACGGATGCGGAATATCAGCAATTGATTGATGCAGTAAAAGCTCAACTATAAGTAGTAGGTAAATCCTTCTTTATGTTATGAAACTGCTTTTGTACTAAAGGAAGAGCCTGTTTGTCAATAAAATGTGCGCATTTTATGTAGGGATCTTAGATGTATTCTTCATAAAATGTGCACGTTTTGTTTATTCCTTTTTATCTTCTTCAAAGTCGAAGTCAAAGTCGAAATCGTCCAGAGAGTCCGGCGTAACGAAATCGTCTAGCGTGCGACGATCTTTCTTGGTAGGACGGCCTGTTCCGCGAGCGCGGTCAATAAATCCGGCGATCTTGCTCATCTCTAGTAGTTCATATTGGTCTGGAGTGGTAACATTCTCCATAACCTCGGGTACTAACTTAGCCCCAACTCGTTTCTCTATAGCTTGCAGTACTTTGAATGAATAAGTGATGGGTGGTTTCTTTACTTGGATTACATCGTTCGGCTTGATCATACGTGCTGCCTTTACAAATGATCCATTGATGGTTACTCTCCCTTTTTTGCAGGCTTCAGCTGCAATAGTACGGGTTTTGAATATGCGTACTGCCCACATCCACTTATCTATTCTAGCTTCCGACATAACTACTTTTTATTAAATTGGTTCATGGTATTGTCTATCCCGGCAAGGCAAAAACTCTTAATGATCTCACCGGCTGTTTGCAAGCGTTCAGGCATTGTTTTTAAATCTTCTTCTTCGAACTTGCCAATTACATAATCTATTTGTCCACCTCTTGGGTAATCATTGCCTATGCCAAAGCGCAAACGGGCATAGTTAATTGTACCCAGAGTTGCAGCGATGTGCTTCAGCCCGTTGTGACCAGCATCACTTCCTTTGTTCTTTAGGCGCAATGTGCCGAACGGGAGTGCCAAGTCATCAACAATGATAAGCACATTCTCTAATGGAATATTTTCTTTTTGCATCCAGTACCGAACGGCATTTCCACTTAGATTCATATAAGTAGAGGGCTTGAGAAGTAGTATTTGCCGACCTTTTATAGATAAGGTAGTGGTAAAGCCATAACGTCCATCGGTGAACGATTTATTGGCATCTTTCGCTAGAGCATCCACAACCATGAAGCCGATATTGTGACGAGTTTCATGATATTCGGGACCAATGTTACCTAATCCTACAATTAAGTATTTCATATTCGATAGTATTATTTATTAAAAAACGCAGACTATCGCAGATTGACACAGTTTGGATTCTGTGGTCTCTGCATTAATCTGCGTTTGTTAGTTCCCTTGAGGGATAATATTTCTGATTACTTGCCGGCAGCAGCCAAACCTCTTGCGGCACGAGTCAACTTGACAGCGCAAACAACAGATTCTTTCGTATTCAAAAGTGTCAGGCCATCATAAGAAAGTTCTCCAACTTTTACTGTTTTACCTAATCCTAAATGAGCTACATTAACAACAAGTTTCTCTGGAATGACATTAAAGAATGCTTTCACTTTCAATTTACGCATCTGCAGAGTTAATTTACCACCAGCTTTCACACCTTCAGCAAGTCCTTCCAATTGAACAGGAACGTCTATTTCAATAGGTTTAGATTCGTCAATCTGGTAAAAGTCAACATGAAGAATTGTATCTTTCACAGGGTGAAATTGAATATCTTTTAGGATAGCATTTAATTTTTTGCCATCAATATCAAGATCTACAATATAGATATGGGGAGTGTAAACTAGGTTACGAAGTGAGTCTACAGTCACTGTAAAATGGATGTTTTCACCTCCTCCGTAAATAACGCAAGGAACTCCGTTGTTTTTACGAATAGCTTTGATAGCTCTGCTCTGATCTGAAGAGCGCTCTGCAATGGTTCTTGCAGTTCCTTTTACTTCAATTGATTTCATTTTTTAATTTTTTTGTGTTACTCTAAATTAAGTTCATTTATTTGCTTAACTCTCCATCACACGATGTGGTATATCACACGATGTTGCAAAAAGCGGTGCAAAAGTACGCTTTCTTTTCTAATTATCAAAGCTTTGCTTATTCAAAATCAATATCTATCTTGATTTCGCTGCCTAAACTTTCATTAACGAGAAGAGTGTCGTCAGCGTCTTCTTTTTGCTTGAATAATTTTTGCTTATTTTCTTCGGAGTTTTCGAATCCTGAATAGGGGCCTTGCCGTTTGTCTATAAATTCAATGGCTTGAGATAATCCTGTCATAAACTTTTCAAAATCTTCTTTATAAAGGAAAATTTTGTGCTTTTCAAAGCTTACCTGAGGGTCTTCTCCTTCATTCATCACAACTTTTTTGCTCTCTGTAATGGCAAGGAACATTTCATCTTTACGATTCTTCTTTACGTCTAGGTAATAAATACGCTTGCCTGCTTTTATGGATTTAGAGAAAACAATTTCTTTGTCGTTCAAATCCATCACACTTTTCTTCTTAAAATCTTCCATGTCGTTAGGTCATCATTTTAACTTGGGCTCAAATTTGATACTTTTTTTTAAACTGTCAAAAGAAAAAGGAAGGAGAATGAAATCTCACATAAAAAAAAGTGCTTTATTTGGGCAAACTCGCTAAAAATACCTACTTTTGCAATTCGTTACTAACAGTATTGATTAAAATTTATGATTAACAGAGCTCTTATTCGTCTTAAGATCATACAAATAGTGTATGCATACTATCAGAACGGCAGTAAAAATTTAGACTCAGCGGAGAAAGAATTATTCTTCAGCCTTGCAAAGGCTTATGATTTGTACAATTATCTGCTGATGTTAATGATCGCACTGACGAACTATGCGCAAAAGCGTATTGATGTGGCTAAAGCCAAATTAGCACCTACTTCCGATGAACTGCTCCCGAATATGAAATTCGTGGAGAATAAGTTTATTGCTCAACTGGAGGTTAATAAACAACTTACAGAATTTATTAACAATCAAAAGAAGACTTGGGCAAACGATCAGGAGTTGATAAAAGAGATCTATGATAAGATTGTAGCTTCGGACATATATAAAGAGTATATGGCTTCTGAAGATTCTTCTTACGAAGCTGATCGTGAATTGTGGAGAAAGCTTTATAAGTCTCTGATTTTTAATAATGACTCTTTGGATCAGACCTTGGAAGATCAAAGTCTTTATTGGAATGATGACAAGGAAATCGTTGATACCTTTGTGCTGAAAACAATCAAACGATTTGAGGAAAAAAATGGCTCTGCCCAGCCTCTCTTGCCAGAATTTAAAGATGACGAAGATCAGGAATTTGCTCGTCGATTATTTAGACGTGCTTTATTGAATTCTGATTATTATCGCCATCTTATTGGTGATAATACAAAAAACTGGGATCTGGATCGTGTGGCTTTTATGGATGTGATTATTATGCAATGTGCCTTGGCTGAGATTCTTAGTTTTCCAAATATTCCTATAAGTGTTTCACTCAATGAATATTTGGAAATAGCTAAATTATATAGTACGCCAAAAAGTGGTGGTTTCATAAATGGAACGCTTGATGGGATTGTTAATCAATTAAAAAAAGAAGGCAAATTGGCAAAGAACTAATACCTTTGTATCTAGTAGATTAAAAACTAAAAACCGATTTTTATGAGCTTATTAACCGTATTTTTGCAAGGTGCCTCAATTGGAGGCGGTGGTAGTATGATGTGGATTATGTTGATAGCAATGTTTGCTATTATGTATTTCTTCATGATTCGTCCTCAAAATAAGAAACAGAAAGAAATTGCTAATTTTCGCAAGTCTCTTGAAGTAAATCAGAAAGTCATCACTGCAGGTGGACTACATGGTAAGATTAAGGAAGTGAATGATGATTCTGTTATTCTTGAAATAGCTGACAATGTAAAGGTTAGAATAGATAAAAATTCTGTTTTTGCCGCTGCTGCTGATGCAGTTAGCAAATAAGTATATAATCAATAATGATAATGTTCAGTAAGAACATAAAATGTCTTTATCTGAAGTCTATAAAAAGAATTAAGGGCTTTCTGTTGGGTGAAAAATACAGAGAGTTCTTAATTTTTTTGTTTTTTTTCTTTATTGCTAGTGCTTTTTGGCTTTTGCAAACTCTAAACTACGATTATGAAACAGAGTTTTCTATCCCTCTAAAATTAAAAGATGTACCTGCTAATGTGATGCTTACAGCAGATTTGCCTTCTGAGTTAACAGTAAGAGTGAAAGATAAAGGTACTGTACTGCTGAACTATATGTTGGCTAAGACTTTTTTTCCTATAATGCTTAACTTCTCGGATTATAAGGGTGCTAATAATCATGTGAGAATCAATGCCTCAGAGTTTGAAAAACAGATACTTAGCCAGTTGAATGTTTCGACTCGTCTTCTTACTGTGAAGCCTGCTGTTTTAGAATACATTTATTCAACGGGTAAGTCTAAATTTGTTCCAGTTAGGTTATTGGGGAAAATTGGTCTGGATCGCCAATATTATATCTCTGATACCGTTTTTTCTCCTGATTCAGTACTTGTATATGCCCCAAATACTATATTGGATACAATAACAGCTGCTTATACACAACAATTGTTATTAGACCATATCTCTGATACATTAAAGCGTCAAGTTTCTCTAAATAGAGTGAGAGGCGCTAAGTTTGTTCCTAATTCTGTTGGACTGACTTTACCGGTAGATATTTATACGGAAAAGACTGTTGATGTACCTATTTATGGTATTAACTTTCCGGCTGACAAGGTGCTACGTACTTTCCCTTCTAAGGTTCAAATTACTTTTCAAGTGGGGCTGCGACATTTCCATAATATGACTGCTAATGATTTTGTGCTGAATGTTTCGTATGAAGAGTTGTTTCATCTGGGTTCAGAGAAGTATACTGTGAAGTTAAAGACAATTCCTCATGGTGCTAGTCGAGTACGTATTTCTCCTGCGCAAGTGGATTTTTTAATAGAACAACTCTCTCCCTCTAATGAGCATTAAATTAGGTGTTACTGGCGGAATAGGCAGTGGAAAGAGTGTTGTTTCTCACTTGCTTGCAATGATGGGGATTCCGATGTATATCGCTGACGTTGAATCTAAGCGGCTAACGTTAGAAGATCCGTTGATTCGTGATTCATTAATTTCATTACTGGGAAGTGATCTTTATCGGAATGGGGAGTTTAATAAAGCTTTGCTAGCTTCGTATATTTTTGACTATCCGGAAAATCTGAATGTGGTGAATGGTATTATTCATCCGAGGGTAAAAGATGATTTTACGCAGTGGACACATAAACATACTGCTTTTAAAGTATTAGGAATGGAGGCCGCAATTTTGATTGAAGCGGGCTTTTCTCAAGAAGTTGATAAAATTGTACTTGTCTATACTCCACTTAATACTCGATTGGAGAGGACAATGTTGCGTGATTCTACGTCTCGTGAACAGGTAATGAAGCGCATCCAGAGTCAAGTGAACGACGAGGAAAAGATGAAGATGGTCGATTTTATTATTTATAATGATGGTGAAACGCCTCTAATTCCACAAGTAATATCGCTTATTAATAGTTTAGGATGAGGGATGTTTCCTAATATTTGTTTAATTGGTTGATTTTTATCGTCTTTGGGTTGCTCATATCGGCCTCGAATATTACTTTTGCTCCGCAATAATTTAAATAAAGTAAAACATACTATGTTGAAAACTATCTTGTCTATCTCCGGAAAGCCGGGGTTGTATAAATTGATTTCTCAAGGAAAGAGCATGCTGATTGTGGAATCTGTATCTGCTGAGAAAAAGCGTATTCCGGCATACGGAAACGAAAAAATTGTTTCATTAGGAGATATAGCGATGTATACTGCAGAAACAGAGGTTCCATTGAAAGACGTTTTTACTTCCATTAAAAATAAAGAAAATGGCGGGTCTGCCTCTATTGATTTGAAGAAAGCAGACGCAAGCCAGTTACGTGCGTATTTGGCAGAAGTACTTCCTGATTTTGATCGCGATAGAGTTTATGTAACGGATATCAAGAAACTAATTTCGTGGTATAATATACTTGTTGCAAATGGAATTACGGAATTTGATGCCGCACAAGAAGTAACAGAGGTAACTGCTGAATAAATCTTTTGCATTTACAGAAAATGGCGCAGAAATAATTACTATTTCTGCGCCATTTTCTGTAAATCACCTAAATGTGAGATAGGTTGTTTATCAGATAGATAATTCTCTTAGCACATTAACCAACTCTTTCTTAATTGGCTTATCATTCTTTATGGCTTTTGTGAATGGGACGTATACAATTTCATCATTCTCAATACCAATCATGACATTGCGTTGGTCTTCCATAATAGCATCAATAGCGGCTGCACCAAGTCTGCTAGCCAGAATGCGATCGTGAGCAGACGGGCTCCCGCCACGTTGTAGGTGTCCAAGTATAGTAACACGAACATCATAACCCGGATATTCATTCTTGACACGTTCTGCATAATGCATAGCACCTCCTGTAAGTTCGCTTTCAGCTACTATGACGATGCTACTGTTTTTTGTTTTTCGGAATCCATTTTTTATGAATTCTTCCAATTGGTCTACTTCGGTGCTGAATTCAGGAATGATAGCAGCTTCTGCGCCAGAAGCGATTGCTCCGTTCAATGCTAAAAAACCGGCATCTCTTCCCATTACTTCGACGAAGAAAAGGCGGTCATGGGAGGTTGCTGTATCACGTATCTTATCTACAGCTTCTAATATTGTATTCAAGGCCGTGTCATATCCAATCGTTGTATCAGTTCCATAGAGGTCATTGTCTATAGTACCGGGCAAGCCAATGCACGGAACATTATGTTCTTGGGCAAAGATGCGAGCACCAGTTAGTGATCCATCCCCCCCTATTACAACTAATGCATCAATACCTTCTTTTTGCATAGTTTCGTATGCTGTTTGACGTCCTTCAGGAGTAGTAAACTCTTTACAGCGTGCGGTCTTTAAAATGGTACCACCTAGCTGTATAATATTACTTACGTTCTGACTTTTAAACTCGATGATTTCACCTGTGATAAGTCCTCTGTAACCTCTATAAATCCCTTTTACCCGCAATCCATTATATATTGCAGCGCGTGTAACTGCACGAATTGCTGCATTCATGCCTGGAGCATCTCCCCCAGAGGTTAAAATACCAACACATTTAACTGTTCCCATAACAACCTTTTTTTTGATAATTTGCAATGCAAAGTTAGCAAAAAGCTGGACTAATTATCTTTCTTTTATCTCAAAGTATGGTTTGCTTTAATAAATAACGTTAATATCCTTGGTCTGTAATTGGGATTTTATATATATGTAAATTTCTTCCATTAGCCATTTGGGAGTAGAGGTTGCTCCGCAGATGCCAATAGATTTTGCTTTTTTGCAGAGTGATAGATCTATTTCTTTAATGCTCTCTATAAGATATGAGTTTGGATTTAAATTCTTGCACTCATTGAAGAGCACTTTCCCGTTCGAACTTTTTTTTCCGCTTACGAGAAATATTAAGTCGTGAGAAGCAGCGAAATTACGAATATTAGGAATTCTGTTTGCTACTTGCCGACAAATTGTATCGTAATATTCAAAGGTTGCTTCAGGAGATATGTGTTCCTCGATATATTCTACAATTCTTTTGAATCCATCAAGCGATTTAGTTGTTTGAGAATATAATCGAATATCCTTGCTGAAGTCTAGTTTTTCTGCTTCTTCAAAATGTTCTATCACGATAGCTTCACCTGTAGTCTGCCCAACAAGGCCTAAAACTTCAGCATGCCCATTCTTTCCGTAGATAACAATTTGTTTCTCTTTAGTGCTTTTTTCTTCAGGCTTGTTTTCAATAGATTCTTGTTTAATTCGCTTTTGTAAACGTAGTACAACAGGACATGTTGCATCGATGATTTCTATATTGTTTTTTCGAGCAATTTCATATGTTTCTGGAGGTTCTCCGTGTGCACGCAAAAGGACTTTTACGTCGTGGAGTTTTTTGAATTCTTCGTGGTCTATAGTAACAAGACCTATTGTTTCTAGTCGCTCTACTTCTCGTCCATTATGTACTATGTCGCCAAGGCAATATAATGTTCTTCCATTGGATAACTCTTCTTCCGCTTTTTTTATGGCTTTGACGACCCCAAAGCAAAAGCCTGAGCCTTCGTCTATTTCTACTTTCGTCATACTTTTTTTTATTTTTTTATGGCTTGCCGCTTTTTATTCTTTTGTAACTTTATTAAATTGTTCAATAAGCCATACTTGCTGTTGCTGAATAGTCATTTTACTATTGTCTAGTAAAATTGCATCGTCTGCTTTGCGCAGAGGGCTTATTTCGCGGTTTTGGTCTATAAAATCTCTTTCTCTTACATTTTTTATGATTTCCTCAAAACTGGCATTCAGCCCTTTGTTTTTTAGCTCGTCATACCTGCGCTGAGCACGAATTTCGGCAGAAGCAGTTACGTAAATCTTAAGTTCGGCATCAGGAAAGACTGTAGTGCCAATGTCGCGTCCGTCCATTACAATCCCTTTTGCTTTCCCCATTGCTTGTTGTTGTTTAACCATTGCTTCGCGTACAAAATCGAGAGTACTAATTGGACTTACTTTTGAAGAAACATCCATTGAGCGAATTTTGTTTTCGACGTTTATTCCATTTAAACGAGTGTTTGGTTGCTGGGTAGTAGGGTCAATTAAAAAAGAAATATGGATATCTTTGATGCGTTGTTTGAGTTCTGTTATATTAATTTGTTCATTGTTGATGAGCTTATTTTCTATGCTGTAGAGTGTTACTGCACGATACATTGCACCGCTATCAATATATATATAGCCTATTTTTTTTGCTAAATCTTTGGCCATTGTACTTTTTCCACAAGAAGAAAATCCATCAATTGCAATTACTATTTTTTTCATTCTTTTATTTTTTATAGTTATACTTATGAATAAGTTCAAGATTGAAGAGGAGATTCATTATTCTTGCCAAAGATACAGCATTTCACAAATATCAGCATTATATTTACATTGATTAATAGTGAAAAGAAAGAGGTCTTTAATCTGGTGGCCAACTAATATTTCTACCTTTTGATGTGTCTGAAGAATTAAAAAAATAAAAATGAGTGGCTGATTTTGCAAAAAAAAAAAGGTAAAGAGCCTGTTTATTGGAAAATGTATTATATTTGCCAAATAAGGAGAACACGTTAAAAATATATATTGTAATTATGGAAATTAAAAAATCACCTAAAGCTGATTTGGAAAACAAGAAGTCGACTTGGCTACTTGTTGGATATGTGGTGGTATTAGCCTTTATGTTTGTTGCGTTTGAATGGACGAGACGTGACATTAAGATTGATACCAGCCAAGCACTTACTGATGTCGTTTTTGAAGAGGAAATTATTCCTATCACGCAGCAGGAAGAAAAGTTACCTCCTCCTCCTCCTGAAGCACCTCCTGTGGCTGAAATTTTAAACATTGTTGATGATAAAACGAACATTAAGGAAACGGCAATTGCTTCGACAGAAGATACGGGCGCTAAAGTGGAAGTTAAGTATGTGCCAGTAAAAGTGGTAGAAGAAGAACCTGAAGAACAAACTATTTTTCAGGTAGTAGAAGTTATGCCTGAATTCCCCGGTGGACAAGCTGCTCTGATGCAATTCTTGGCAAAGAATATTAAATATCCGACTATAGCCCAAGAAAATGGTACTCAAGGTCGTGTAATTGTTCAGTTTGTGGTGAATAAGGATGGCTCTGTTGTTGATCCAGTTGTTGTTCGTAGCGTTGACCCTTATTTAGATAAGGAAGCTCTTCGTGTGATTCGTACTATGCCTAAATGGAAACCAGGGCAACAAAGAGGTAAGGCTGTACGTGTAAAGTATACAGTGCCTGTGATGTTTAGATTGCAATAAAATCTTAATAATAGATTAAATAAAGAGGCTGCTATATATAGGCAGCCTCTTTATTTAAATAAATACCGTTCTTAACTTTATCTACTATAATGTTTACAGCTCCTCAATTACTTAATCTTATTAATACTTATCTGTCAGAATTGAAATATGATCGGGCACCGCATAATTTATATGAACCAATTAAATATGTATTAGCTGTAGGAGGGAAACGCATACGTCCGGTTCTTATGATGATGGCTTATAATTTATATAAAGATGATATTTCGGATATTCTTCCTTGTGCTACAGGAATTGAAATGTATCATAATTATACGCTCTTGCATGATGACCTGATGGATCGGGCTGATGTAAGGCGCGGCAAAAAGACCGTTCATCGGGTTTGGGATGATAATACAGCCATATTATCAGGCGATGCTATGTTGGTGTTGTCATACCAACATATTTGTAGTAGTCACTCTGCATACTTGAATGAAATCTTAGATTTATTCTCATCTACTGCACTGCAGATATGCGAAGGCCAACAATTAGACATGGATTTTGAGTTGCGTAATAATGTGACTGAAGATGATTATATTGAAATGATTAGCTTGAAGACTGCTGTGCTGCTTGCCGCTAGTTTAAAAATCGGTGCTATTCTTGGTGGTGCACCTAAAAAGGATTCGGATCTTTTATACAATGTGGGCCTCTATACGGGTCTGGCTTTTCAGTTGAAAGATGATCTTTTGGATGTATATGGAGATCCTATTGTTTTTGGAAAGAAACTAGGGGGAGATATTCTTTGTAATAAGAAAACTTATCTGCTTATAAAATCTCTACAGATGGTAAATGATAATCAGTCTTTAGAACTGAATAAATGGATAAATGCTACCGCATTCATCCCCGAAGAAAAAATTGTTGCTATTAAGAATATATATGACGAGTTAGGAGTTATGCGCTTTTGCGAAGAAAAAATGCATTTATATTATCAGAAGGCTTTGGATAACTTAGACAAGATTACTCTTACTGCTGACAGAAGAGAAGTCTTAGAAAAATTGATTCATGCTTTAATGCTCCGAGAAATTTAGGCCTACTTAAAAAAGATTAATGATATGCCCTATAGACGATTACCTAATACAGATCAAGCTCGAATTCGAGCTTTGAAATCGGCTGTTGATAAAGGAAATATGTGGAGTATGTCTAATTTGGTTATCTCTTTGAAAACGCTTTCTGAAGCGCATAGCTTTTTGGGGAAATTTCAAACAGCGCACTCTTACTATAGAGAATGTTATGTAAATCAGGCAAAAGGGAGTCGTAAACATTTGGTGAATGTGAAGATGGCGCGTTTGTATGTTTCCCATTTTATTCAAGTCCTCAATCTTTCAGTACTCCGTTCTGAGATAAAAACTGCGTATAAAGAAATGTATGGTTTGCCCGCAGATGCCTCTAATGTTCCTGATTTAATGAGTGAGCTTTCAATTGTTGAGTGGGGAAGTAAGATCATTAAGGGAGAGATGCAAAGGACTTCTCAAGGAGGCATCCCTATTTATAATCCTACTATTGCTAAAGTTAAAGTACATTATGATATTTTTCTTGAAGGGTATGAACGGCAGAAAAATCTGCAGGCCTTGACTTCTCGTAGTCTTGATAAACTCGCTTCTATGAGGCCGAAAGCTGATGAGATTATATTGGATATTTGGAATCAGGTAGAGGCAAGATATGAAGAATTGCAGCCTAACGAGGTACGATTGGATAAATGTCGTGAATATGGGATTGTTTATTATTATCGTATAGGAGAAAAAGCTATTGAAGATTTGCCCGATGAAGATGATTGATTCACATTCACATTTGTTTTTAGAAGAGTTTCTTGTTGATTTGCCGCAGGTAATTGAGAGAGCACGTATTGCTGGCATCTCCCATATTTTGATGCCCAATATTGATAGTACTACTATTGAAAGTATGCTGGCAACTTGTGATATGTATAAAGGGTATTGTTTTCCTATGATTGGATTACATCCTACTAGTGTTGGTGAAAGGTATGAACAGGAACTTAATGTTGTGATTGAGAATCTAAATATGCATTCTTCTTTTATTGCAATAGGCGAAATAGGAATTGATTTGTATTGGGACAAAACGTATTTAGAACAACAGTTAGTCGTATTCGAACGGCAAGTGCAACTTGCTTTAGAATATCATTTGCCTATTGTTATACATTGTCGAGAGGCCTTTGACTATATTTATAATGTTCTGAGCAAATATAAAAACTCTGCTTTGACGGGTGTCTTTCATAGTTTTATGGGGACGATTGAAGAGGCTGAACTAATTATGGAGCTAGGGAACTTTATGTTTGGTATTAATGGGGTGATAACTTTCAAAAAATCATTTTTGCCAGATACCCTAAAGACGATTCCTTTGGAGCGCATCATTCTGGAAACCGATTCACCTTATTTGGCTCCAGTACCGCATCGTGGAAAAAGAAATGAAAGTGCTTTTCTCAAAGATGTCCTAGCCAAGGTAGCGGAAGTCTATCAATTGTGTCCGGAAATCGTGGCTGCTCAAACGTCGGAAAACGTAATAAGAATGTTTGGAATACGCTAATAAATTAAGCCAGATTTTAAAGTTTATTAATTTTGGTATTTTATTTAAGATTAAAAAGAGATGATGCTATGAAAAAAGAAAAAAAAGAATACATTTGTAATTATAATGATCTGTAGATTCCTAGATTTATAGATTTGACTTAATTTTTTGAAGATATAATTACTAGGAGAGGTGCTCGAGTGGCTGAAGAGGCACGCCTGGAAAGCGTGTATGCGCCTAAAGTGCATCGCGGGTTCGAATCCCGCTCTCTCCGCAAGGTTTGTGATAGATAGTGATAGAAAGACAGAATATAAGTAAATATAATAATTAAATTAATTTTAAAAATTAGACACACAATGAAAAGATTATCTTTAATTCTTGCCGTGATTGGAGTCATTGCATTTGGCTCAATTCAATTTGCTCAAGCACAAGATGCTCCTGCAGCAGAACAAGCTACTCCTGCTGTTGATCAGCCAGCTGCTGCAGCTGATGCAACACCAACTACAGCTCCTGCAGAAGGTGGAATTCATAAAGAACTTAAGGTTAAATTTATCGAAGGTTCTGCATTCTTTATGAGTTTCGTTGCTATTGCTTTAGTTATTGGTTTGGCTTTCTGTATTGAAAGAATTATTTATTTAAGCTTAGCTGAAGTTAACTCGAAGAAGTTAATCTTAGCTGTTGAGGCTGCTTTGGAAAAAGGAGATGTTGAGGCTGCTAAAGATGTTTGTCGTAACACCAGAGGACCTATTGCATCTATTTTCTATCAAGGCTTGCTGAGAGTTGATCAAGGAATTGATGTTGTGGAGAAATCGGTTGTATCTTATGGTGGCGTTCAAGCTGGTTATCTGGAAAAAGGATGTTCTTGGATTACCTTATTTATTGCCATGGCTCCATCTTTAGGGTTCTTAGGTACAGTAATTGGTATGGTACAAGCGTTTGATAAAATCCAACAGGTGGGTGACATTTCTCCTACAGTTGTTGCTGGAGGTATGAAAGTGGCTTTGATCACTACCATTTTTGGTTTGATTGTTGCTTTGATTCTTCAACTTTTCTATAACTATATTCTTTCAAAAATTGAAGCTTTAACAAGTGATATGGAAGATTCTTCTATTACATTACTTGATATGGTTATTAAATACAATCTGAAATACAAAAAATAATTAATCCGAGATATGAAAATTAAGATTCAAAAAATTTCCAGCTCGGTACTTTACGTAATACTAGCTATTACGTTGGTAATAGTGGGCTTATTCTTCTTGGGTGGAGAAGATCTTAACCCTATTGTACCCGATATGTCACAGCCAGTATATACTGACTCTTTGATTTACTGGGTGTATGCTCTATTAAGTGCTACTATAGTTATAACACTTGTGGCAGCAATATATCAATTTGCAATGAACTTTATTCATTCTCCTAAGGATGCAATAAAATCTTTATTTGGTATCGTTATATTAATGGGCGTTTTGATCGTTTCGTGGAGTATTGGTGATGCTCAACCTTTATCTATGCCAGGATATAGCGGTGCAGATAATGTAGCATTTTGGTTAAAGATAACCGATATGTTCTTGTATACCATTTATATAATGATGGCTCTCCTAATACTATTAATATTTGGTTTTGGAGTTGCTAAGAAATTGAAATAATTAAGAGAAAGCATATAAAAATGGCAAAAGAAAAAAAAGGTGTACCTGAGATAAACTCAAGTTCTACGGCGGATATTGCTTTCTTGTTGCTTATCTTCTTCTTGATTACAACATCTATGGATACTGATAGAGGGTTGGCTAGGCGTTTGCCTCCTCCTCCTGAAAAAGATAAGAAACAAGATGATGTTATTGTGAAGGAACGTAATGTGCTCGTTGTCTATCTGAACTTCCAAGATCAGTTGATGTGCGGGAAAGACTATATTAATGTTAAGCAGTTGAGACAAAAGGCCAAAGATTTTATTGCTAATACTTATAATGATGAATCATTACCAGAAAAATATTCTAAAGATATACCTTTCTTTGGAAATGTGATGATTACAGAGAAGCATGTAATTTCTTTGCAAAATGACCGTAACTCTAGATATCAGGCTTATATTGACGTTCAGAATGAGTTAGTGGCTGCCTATAATGAATTGAGAAATGAAAAGGCTCAAGAAAAATGGCAGAAAAATTATGCTGATTTGAACGAAGAGCAACAAAAAGCGATTCGTGAGATCTATCCTCAGAAAATATCTGAGGCTGAACCTAAAAACTATGGAGGAGGAAAGAAGTAATGGGAAAGTTTAATAAAACAGGAAAGCGTGGCATGCCTGCGTTGAATACTTCTTCTTTACCTGACCTTATTTTTACTTTATTGTTTTTCTTCATGATTGTAACAACAATGCGTGAAGTAACACTTAAAGTCGAATTTAAAGTTCCGACAGGTACTGAGTTAGAAAAACTTGAAAAAAAGTCTCTTGTAACGTTTATCTATGTAGGTAAACCTACGGAAGAATTCAGGAAAAAACTTGGTTCTGAAAGTCGTATTCAGTTGAACGATAGTTATGCTGAAATCTCACAGATTCAGGATTATATAACGCAGGAGAGATCTAGTATGAAAGAGCAAGACCAACCTTTTATGACTGTGTCATTGAAGATTGATCAAGAAACGAAGATGGGTATTGTAACAGATATCAAACAAGCTCTTCGACAGGCTTATGCATTGAAAATTAACTATTCTGCGCAGCCGCGTCAGTAATTGGCTAATATTTTAAATAAAAAGAGAGGCTATTCGATCAGGATAGCCTCTCTTTTTATTTAATACCGTATACTTGATGATGGATGATTTTTCTAACTTCAATTGGATCAATTTCACCATCCAAATTCCCATATTCCATTAGGTACATAGGTATCGAAGAGTCTTCTATTCTATAAGCTGGTTGGTAATATTCTCTATCCCATATTGTGAATTTTATTTTCTCATAGAAATTTATTCTTCGCTTTGCTATTTCTGTAATAGGCTGTTCTACTTCCAGAACAATGGGGCAGTTTAGCTGCGTGCATAGATGGCTTAATACTTTTTTTCCATAACCTCCATTTCTTTGTTGTGGATCTATTGCAAAGTGTTCTATATAAGAGAAATTTCCGAAATTCCAGAATGTAATAAGCCCTATTGAGATACGTTCATTTATAATAATGTTGTTATGGAAGTTTGAGTAATTGTCTGTATATTTTCGTAATTCATCTAATTCTCGATACTCTTCACGAGGAAATGATTCGACAAGAAGATTTTCCATATAATTATACTTCTCAACGTCTGTAGTTTTTATGCGTGCTATTTCAATCATTTTTTTTATTCTTTTGCAAAATAATTTTATTCAGTGTAGAATTCTATGATCCTTTGTAAAGCTCGTTGGCAAACCGGACAAAAATTAGCATATTCATTTGTACGCATGCGGCAGTCATACGCAGGGCGATAAATCCCTTTCGCTGAATAGCCACCTCCTTCATAAACTCCAATAGGATATTTTACCTTTTCTGACACTGGGGTTGGTATTGAAGTCTTTTGCTTTAGCATGTCTTCCCATTTGGAAGAGAGATTTATTCGTGTACTTATATTGGGCTCCCAAGGTTCTACATTAAGTGGATAGGTATCGTTCATTACATCTTCATCGTAGAAATATTCGTCGGCTAATCCTCCAAAGCTATGCCCAAATTCATGGACTACTACAGGACGAAACATTTTATGATGAGCAGTCGTTAATGTAAAGGCGTTATAAATGCCTCCTCCACCATATTGATCCGTATTCGCTAATATTATAATATGTTCGTAAGGAATCCCAGCCAAAGCATCATGTATTGCTTTTAAGCGATTAGTAGTTAAGTATCTATCAGAATAGAATGTATCGAAGTGAGATTGGAATGCTGTGTTTCTCCATTGCTTCAATTTAGGGGCACTTACACCACTGTCCGCCGAAGGGCTAGCCACGGCTACAACATTAAATCGGCCTTTCATTGTTTTAAATGGTTCATGTGAGAAGAGGCTTTCGCATGCTGTTTCAGCATCTTGATAAAAGAGGTCCATTTCTGAAAGGCTGTATCCTTCGGCTAATATAGCTATATCTATGCACTCCTGCTCATCACCACTTTTAATGATGTACTTATGGGGAGTTATGTGAGATAGCCCTTTCTCTTTAATTAATATATCGCTAGGGTCTACAATGTGTGTCATTGAAGCTGTAATGTTGTGATGGGTGTCGAGCAATGTAATCTCTATCTCTACGCTGTGAAGAGGGTAGGGAAGTATGAATGTGTTTTCGAAGCCTTTGGGTGTTGTTTTAGCTTCTTCGGTCGATAGCCATTCTTGAAATAGTGAGGAAAAAGATGTTTTATAAATGCATTCTTTGCTCTTTAAATCTCTCATTGTGATTTGCCCATTTCCTTCTAGTGGGAGTTGTGCTAAATGCTGTTTTCTACCAGCCCACGAGGGTAGTTGCGATAATTCATCCAGCGAAATAGCTTGATTGCTAGCGCTACCGGTAAAGATGTAATCAACTCTTAGACTTTTATTGGTGAAATAATCTGCGAAATTTTGAGCATTTATGAAAGGTATAGAGAATAGTAATGCGATAATTGTTGCTATTAGTTTCATCTTTATAAGTGATTAATGTTCTTGCAAAGATAGAACATAATATTGATTCGTGAGAATGTATGTCGCTTGAGATTTTATGAGTTGTATTGAATTATTTCGTTTTAGCAAATAAAAGTAATAGATTGTATTATTTATTGCTAGAATTTTGATTAACTTTGCATATTCATTGCGAAAAAATGCAATGTATTTTTTATATTCACTTATATAACTTGATTTAAATGGGACATCATCAATTGGATTCTTTGGATGAACAGATTCTAAAATTGATTGCCGGGAATGCTCGTATTCCTTTTTTGGAGGTTGCTAGAGCTTGTAATGTATCTGGTGCAGCAATTCACCAGCGCATACAGAAACTTACTAATTTGGGTATACTGAAAGGCTCAGAATACGTTATCGATCCAGAGAAGATTGGTTACGAGACGTGTGCTTATATTGGACTTTATTTAAAAGATCCCGAATCTTTTGATTCTGTGACTAAAGCACTCGAAAATATTCCAGAGGTAGTTGAATGCCATTTTACTACTGGGCAATATGACATGTTTATCAAGATCTATGCGAAGAACAACCATCATTTATTGAGTATAATACATGATAAATTGCAACCATTAGGTTTGGCACGTACAGAAACACTTGTTTCTTTTCATGAGGCCATTAAGAGGCAGATGCCTATTATGGTTGATTTGGAAGAAGATTGATTTATCTTCTGATATAGTTTACGAAAGAATATGGGCAGAGATGTTTTTCATCCGCAGGATGATTTTCTCTGCTTTTTTCATGCCATATATCAAGGTCTATTGTAGGAAAAAAGGCATCCGCTTCATTCGCTTTATTATTTATTTCGGTGATGTAAAGTTCATCGGCTATAGGCAATGCCTGTCGATAGATGCTTTCTCCGCCTATGATGTAAATGGGTCTATCGTCGTGGCTATTTTTTATTGCTGCGTCAAGTGAAGGAAATACTTCTGCATCCGCATATTGTAGTTCCGAGTTAGTAGAGATGACAATATTTCTTCTATTTGGAAGAGCGCCATTCGGGAGCGACTCAAAAGTTTTTCGTCCCATAATGATCGTATTCCCAGTAGTCAATGCTTTGAAGCGTTTTAAGTCGTTGGGTAACCAGAATAACAGTTTGTTTTGAAATCCGATGGCCAGTTTGCTGTCTACAGCTACTATGATTGCTATTTTACTCATGAAATAAGATTTAAATAGATACTTTTCCGGCAATGTGTGGGTGCGGATTATAGTTGACCAACTCAAAATCCTCGTAATTAAAATCAAAGATGTTCTTTACTTCCGGATTAATTTTCATTTGTGGTAATGGCCGAGGCTCACGGGCTAATTGTAATTCTACTTGTTCCAGATGATTTAAGTAGATATGGGCATCCCCTAGCGTATGCACAAAATCACCTGCTTCTAGCCCGCTTACTTGCGCCATCATCTGGAGCAACAAAGCGTAAGAAGCAATATTGAATGGTACACCTAGAAAGATATCCGCACTACGTTGGTAAAGTTGCATGCTTAGTCGACCATTAGCCACATAAAATTGGAATAGTATGTGGCATGGAGGAAGATTCATATTGCTTAGATCAGCGACATTCCAAGCACTCACAATAATGCGGCGAGAGTCCGGGTTGTTTCTGAGTGTGTTTACTACTTCTGTTATCTGATCAATATTTCCTCCTTTGTAATCTGGCCAAGATCGCCATTGGTGACCATAAATATGTCCTAAGTCTCCATTCTCATCTGCCCATTCGTTCCATATGCGTACGCCATTCTCTTGTAGATATTGTATGTTCGTATCTCCTTTTAGAAACCATAAAAGTTCGTATATGATGGATTTCAGGTGAAGTTTTTTAGTTGTGAGGCAAGGGAATCCTTCACTAAGGTTGAAGCGCATTTGATGGCCGAAGACACTAATAGTGCCAGTCCCAGTGCGATCGTTTTTTTTTACTCCTTCTTTCAGTACTCTGTCGAGTAGCTCCAGATATTGTTTCATGTTTTATACTTCGTTAGGTTTTATTGCAAATGTACGTAGAAAGTTTTGTTTTTCTTCTAAAGCCTTTTATATAAATGGCGTGAATATGTTAGCAAACCAGCCAACTACTTTTTTCCACTTAGAGCGTTGCTTCCATCTTTGAGGCGTTAATAAGGTGCTGCTATTCTTGTCTGCTTCAAAAATATCGCTCAATTCTTTTGTAGTTCTTTTGTCAAATATGAATGCATTTGTTTCATAGTCATATCGTAAACTTCGGCTATTCAGATTGGCTGAACCTACGGTGCAAAACAGGCTGTCAATCATCATTGTTTTTGAGTGGTGAAACCCACCATTAAACAGATAGATTTTAGCCCCTCTTTCCATTAATTTGTGAACCAGATAAAAAGATGCTTCGGGAGTGAAAGGGATATCTGACTTTGATGAAATCATAATTTCAACCTTAACCCCACGATCAATAGCTTCTTTTAGAGCTTCTCTTATTGAATGAGTCGGAACGAAATAAGGATTTACAATCTGGATTGACTTTTGTGCGGCTCTGATAGATCTGGCGTACGTTCGACGAAGTTCTTCAGGAGTTTCGTTAGGAGCTCTGTCTACAATTGCGATTTTTTCATTAAAATCGTCGGTCTTTTCGTCTATATCAGGATAGTAGATTTTTCCATTAATATCCTGTTTCGTTACTTTATTCCAGGTTTTAAGGAAAATATCTTGTATATACTTCACGGCATTTCCTTCTATGCGAATGTGCATGTCTCTCCACGCACCTATTTTAGGTAGCCCTTTGATGTAATAATCGGCTATGTTCATACCTCCTAAGTAGCCTGTTTTGCCATCGATTATAGCGATCTTTCGATGATCACGATGAAATGCATGATTGATGTATGGGAATTTGAAAGGGTCGAATTTATATATTTCTATCCCATTTTGGCGGATGGAATCTAACTGTTTTTTCTTTAAAGGACGATCATTAGACCAATTCCCAAAAGCATCGAAGAGTATGCGTACCTCAACTCCTTCACTGGCTTTGATAGATAATAAATCAAAGAGAGCATTGGCTATCGAGTCATTCCGGAAATTGAAATATTCCAGATGTATATGATGTTTTGCTTTTCTTACTTCAGAAAAAAGGTCGATGAATTTTTCTTTTCCACTTTTCAGTAGTTTGCTATGGTTCTCTTTGGTTATGGGTATGTACAGATCTTTTAAGAAATTGATAACGACAGAGTCACTTCTTTGGGCACAAGTATTTAAAGAAACTGTTGCCAACAGAATCGTAAGAATGAATAACTTTAATTTTAGAGTAATCCTATGATTTATCAAAATAATAATGTCTCGTAGTTATAACTGCATGTTAAGCTAGCGAGCAAACCTTGCGAAGGCATAAGACCACAAGTACCACTGCTGCTATCACTAGTGATTTCAGATCAATATGCTCTACTCCGTTTTGCATAATTGATATAAAAATATCTCGTAATGCACCAGCTATTGCCTGTAAGCCATTTAGCGTTATAAATAAGACTAATGCAATGGTAGTACAGAATGATACCCAAAGATTAGACAAGTGTTTGCTATAGCTTGGTAGGCTGTGCATTACACGGCGGCTAAACCCATTATCTTCAATATCTTGTTTTTGTTCGTTGAAGAATTGCTTCAACAGTTTATCATTAGTTTCCATCATAACCGTTTTGTTTTAAGTATGTTGCTAATTTATCTTTGCCTCTGGACAAGTGAGATTTCACTGTTCCTGTTGGGCAACCAACAATTCCTGCAATCTTATCAATGCTTACATCTTCCATGTAAAAGAGAGTGATGCAGATTCGTTCTATTTCTTTCAGCATTTTAAGCGATTGGTAGATATCCATCTTTTCTCCTACATTTTCTTGCTCAGTGCTACACGCCGCATCAATTTCTCTAGTTTCCAAGTCGGTCGTATCCTTTCGACTGCGAATATAGTCATAAAAAATATTATATGCAACACGGTAGAGCCATGTAGAGAAACTTGAGAGATTCTTAAATGAAGCAATATTAGTATATGCCTTTACAAATGTATCTTGTGCCAAATCATCACTTAACTCACCGTCTCCGCAAGTTAGGTTCAGAAAGAATCGCCGGATAGGCGATTGATATTTCTTCACTAACTCGTCAAAGGCCCTGGTATTTTTAAATACCACGACCTGTGCTACTAACGATATGTCGTTAAGTTGACTCATTCTTCGGTTGAAGGCTTATCGCTTTTTTCCTCTTGATTGGCTTTTGCATCCGAAACTTGCTTGTTTCTGCTATTACTTGAATAAGGTCCTTTTTCAATTGAAGAAGACTTTTGAGTGTAGCAGATAACCAATTGTCCTAAACCAGTGAACATGATTAGTAGTCCGATGCATCCTAGTCCAAAGTTCCCTGTTAAAGCCCAAAGAAAGATAAAAAGTCCGATGCCCATGAAGGTGTTTTTAATACCTTTTGTTTGAATATCATTATCCATTCTTTGTTCACTAAACACACCTTCGGGTATTGGTTGCCCAGATGCAAGAGCTTGCTCAACAAGACGATATTTTGCTTTCTTATTTTTATACCGAAAAAAGAAGGTGATAAATATAATGAATATTGGTAGTCCACATCCCATGATAATGGCGATAATGGGAATTAGTAATGCTGCGCTCCCAAAATGTTGCCCGTTAAAGTTAAATGGGAAATCATCATCATCTGTTGTTGATACAGCAGTATTTGAAGCACTATCAGGAGTATCTTCCCATTCAGCAATGAATGTTGTGTCTGAATCTTCATCATTTGTTGCCGAGGCTGTTTTGGTCAATGTAATCTTGGCTTTTCCAATGCTGTCTTTTACAGCAGAAATGGTAATCTTCTTCTGAGCCAGTGTCAGCGTGGAGAATGCGGTAGCTACAATCAGAGCAATAATTATTCGTTTCATATACTTCTGTTTTATTATTATTTATTCTTTGTGTTTTAGACGTAGTTCGCTACTCAGAAAGTTGCAAAGAGACGAATTATTTTTGATATTTGCACTTTTTAATAGAATAAAATGAACTTACCCACTAAATTTGCTACTTATACACGAACCCTCTTGGGAGAAGAAGGTTATAATGCGTTGCTTGAAGCATTACAACAAGACTCTCCCGTCAGTGTCCGACTGAATACCTCAAAAAAGGAGTTTTCTTCAATAACGATTGATGGCATAGTTCCCATACCTTGGTGTGCTACAGGTTACTATCTTCCCGAACGGCTAACTTTTACTTTCGATCCTCTATTTCATGCCGGCTGTTATTATGTGCAAGAAGCTTCATCCATGTTTCTGGAGAAGGTGATGAAGCAGTATGTGCACAAACCTAGTGTGATGCTCGATTTATGTGCAGCTCCAGGTGGTAAATCTACCCATGCTTGTAGTTTGTTACCTTCAGGCAGTTTACTGGTTGCTAATGAGGTGATCCGTTCTCGTTCTCATATTTTGGCTGAGAACCTTACGAAGTGGGGGCAGCCCAATGTTATAGTGACAAATAACGATCCGACTGATTTTTCTAAGCTTGATTCTTTTTTTGATGTCATTTTGGCTGATGTTCCTTGTTCGGGTGAGGGAATGTTCCGTAAAGATGCTGCTGCTATTGAGGAATGGAGTTTGGATAATGTCGAAATCTGTTGGCAACGACAACGGCGCATTATTGCTGATATTTGGCCTAGTCTTAAGCCGGGAGGAATCCTTATTTATAGTACGTGTACCTATAATACAAAGGAAGACGAGGAGAACATTGCTTGGATTCAAGAGGAATTTGGTGGAATACCTTTGGAAGTAGATGTGCCCGGCGATTGGAGTATAAGTGGCAATCTGTCAGGTCGTGATTTCCCTGTTTATCGCTTCTTACCTCATAAAACGGTGGGGGAAGGTTTCTTTCTTGCTGTGCTAAGAAAGCCAAATGCGGAGGAGGAACCTGAACGTTTATTTGCTGCTTCACAACGAAAAATGGCCGATAAGAAAAGCAAAGGGGCGAAACTTCCTAATTCTAATAAAGAGCTGCTAAACATCGTAAAAGATTGGATTGTTGACTCAGATAGTTATCAATTGATAGCAAATGATCGTTTTGTTTCGGCTTTTCCTCGCTCTTATTTTGCTGAATTGAGCAAGTTGCAACAGTCGCTACATATTGTTCAGGCGGGTGTTATGTTGGCTGAAATGAAAGGGAAAGATATAATTCCCAACCATTCACTCGCTATGAGCAAAATAATGCGTCCGGGAACTTTTCATACTGAAGAAATTGGCTATGAACAGGCTATTGCCTATTTGCGCAAGGAAGCTATTTTGCTTAACGAAGCTGCACCTCGTGGTTATCTTTTGGTTACTTATAGAGGTGCTCCATTGGGCTTTGTGAAAAATATAGGCAATCGAGCCAATAACCTTTATCCTCAAGAATGGCGAATTCGTAGCGGGTATTTACCCCATGAAGTCCGAACTTTGTAATATATAGAAAAGCAGATATTCAATATTTATTTTGAATATCTGCTTTTTTTAGCTTAAAACAGCTGTCTTTATAGCATCAATTTTATTTCTTCTTTGCAGCTGCTTCTTTGCAGCAAGATTTCTTTGTGCTATCGGCTTTGCAGCAAGCTTTTTCTGTTCCTTTTTTTGAGGCGTCAGCAGTTTTGCAACATTCTTTTTTAGCATCTCCTGCTTTGCAGCAAGCCTTACCGTCTTTCTTGTCACATTTCTTATCGCATTGTTCCTTCTTTACTTCTTTTTTCGTCGTTGTATTTTGAGCATTGGCTGTTGTAAACAAACCCATTGCTGCAACAAATGCAGCGCAATAAAATAGTCTTTTCATATTATTCTTTTTTTAGAGTTGATAAAATCGTATATTCTTATGAGAATCACAAAGAAAGCATATTTTATCTTATTATAGCTCTTATCAAAGCATAAAAAATATTATAATTATTTCTTTTCTAATTCGTTTAGCGAATCCATTTTCTTTTTCTCTAAGAATTCATAAATGCCACATAGGTGCTCTGTGATCTTCTTATTACCAAATTCGTAGACTTTTGTCACTAAACCATCAAGAAAATCACGGTCATGCGATACAACAACTAATGTTCCGTCAAAGTCGGCCAATGCTTGTTTAAGAATATCTTTCGTTTTCAAGTCAAGGTGGTTAGTCGGTTCATCTAATATTAGTAGATTGATGGGCTCTAAAAGTAGCTTGATCATTGCTAGTCTTGTTCGTTCGCCTCCCGAAAGTACTTTTACCTTCTTGGTCGACTCTTCTCCACCAAACATGAAAGCGCCCAACAGATCGCGTATTTTATTTCGTATATCCCCTTTGGCTACATCATCAATTGTTTGAAATACAGTTAGATTTTCATCCAACATTGAAGCCTGATTTTGAGCGAAATAACCAATTTGCACGTTATGACCCAGCGTCAAAGTACCATCATGCTCTATTTCTTTCATGATACACTTTACAAGTGTCGATTTACCTTCTCCATTTTTGCCAACAAAAGCCACTTTATCTCCTCGCTCTACGGTTATATTAGCATTTCGGAAAACGGTATGCTCCCCATACGTTTTTCCTACATTGTCCATGATTACCGGATAATTACCTGAGCGTGGCGATGGAGGAAACTTTAGTCTCAATGCCGAAGAATCTTCTTCGTCCACTCCAAGGAGATCGAGCTTTTCGAGCATTTTCACCCTACTTTGAACTTGTGTTGTTTTAGAGTAAGTACCTTTAAATCGATCTATAAATTCAGTGGTGTCAGCAATAAACCTTTGTTGTTCATCATAAGCTTTCTGCTGTTGTTCTCTTCTTTCTTTGCGCAGCTCCAAATATTTGGAGTAGTTCACTTTATAATCATAAATGCGTCCCATCGTTACTTCGAGGGTTCGCGTGGTGATATTATCAATAAATTTGCGGTCGTGGCTGATAACGATAACAGCTTTGGCACTATTGATCAAGAAATCTTCTAACCATTGAATTGACTCAATGTCAAGGTGGTTGGTAGGTTCATCGAGCAATAACACATCAGGCTTTTGTAAAAGCAATTTGGCCAGTTCGATGCGCATTCTCCATCCACCACTGAAATCTTTTGTTTGACGATTGAAGTCTTCGCGTAGGAATCCTAAACCCAATAATGCTTTTTCTACATCTTCTTCGTAATTTGTAGCATCAATGGCATAGAATTTTTCACTTATGGTAGAAACCTCCTCGATGAGAGCCATATAGCTGTCCGTCTCATAGTCCGTACGAGTTTCCAACTCTTTATTGAGGCGCTCTATTTCGGCTTCCATCTCATGCTGCTGAGCAAAGGCTTGAGCGGTTTCTTCGAAAACAGTTCTTCCATCTTCCGTCATCAAATGCTGCGGTAGATAGGAAATGACGCACTCCTTTGGTGCAGAAATCTTTCCGCGTGAGGGTGGTCTGACACCCGCCAGAATCTTTAATAGTGTACTTTTACCCGCGCCATTTTTGCCCATTAGGGCGATGCGGTCTTTTTCGTTGATAACAAATGAAATATCACTAAATAAGGTGGATCCACCGAACTCTACGGCTAATCCGTCTATTGAAATCATGTTTAATCGTTTAAAATGAAGCGCAAAGATAGTACATTTAAATGCCCTTTGCCAAGTGCATTAGGATTAAAAATCAGTATCCATCTGAAATTTGCGACTTACTTTCATCAGGTTTATAGTGTAGGTTACTACGTTTTGTGCCTCTTGAACCATTGTCAAATAAACCATACTCACTTTAATACTACCACCTTTTTGGCTCTGAATACGCTTTAGTTCTTCTCGCTTCAGATGTGCTAATTGAGCGTTGAGTGTATTTCCAGTATTGATGTTGTCATCAAAATCTTCAAAATTGTTTGTATCTAATTTTTCCTTGCATGAACGAATCAATTCGGTAATGTCTTTGGATACGTCTGCAAATTCGGCTTGTTGCGTTTCATCAAGCGGGTTGAAGTTATTGTCGATGTGCTCTAGGCAAGGTTCGCAAAGACGACTGATGCTATAGACTAGTTCACTGGCAAAATCATTGCCTTGATAGTAATAGAGTCCTTTTTCAAGTACCGTATTGTTATCTAGGCGACACATGGCCAACGTTCCGCTACGTTTCATTTGCTTTAACAGCTGCTTTTCAAATTTGCTAGCTCCCATAGCTTTACGTAGCCCTCGCAAGTTTTCAGTAATAAATGAAGTGACGATGCGGTTAAAATTCTCTTCCGCATATTCTAATACTTTTGTAAGTTCCTCACGTGTTAGTATTCTCATTAGTCCCAGAGCCTGTGCACTATCTGTGCTGCGCATTAACTCCTTAAAAGTCTCATTTACTTTTCCCTTTTGATTTTTTTTCTTAAATAATAGTTGGCTTCTGAGTAAGATAAATGCAGCTAAAGCAATCATCAATACAATGGCCACGGTACCCCCAAAATAGATCACCATTGCTACAAAGAAACAAATAGTAAAAGCTGCACCTGCTGTCAGAAACCATCCTCCGATGACAGAGAGTACACCGGTTATGCGGAATACTGCTGAATCTCTTCCCCAAGCTCTGTCAGAGAGTGAACTACCCATTGCAACCATGAAAGTGACGTAGGTTGTAGAGAGTGGCAACTTCAATGAAGTTCCTAAGGCGATTAAAAGACCGGCCAATACTAGATTGACAGATGCACGCACTAAGTCGAAAGCTGCGCCATCAGCAATGATAGCTTCATCTTTACGAAAACGTGAATCGATCCATTGTTTTGTGTTTTCAGAAAGAACTTTTGAGAGAGTGTTGGACGTTCCAAGGCTGATACGTACAAGCGTGCGAGCTATGGGAGTGCTGCCAAAAGATTCTTCTCCTTCATCCTGGCGAGCTAAGTCAACAGATGTTTTCACTACCCCATGTGCCTTTTTAGAGGTAAATAAGGAATATACCATGATGGCTCCCGCACCAATAAGGAAATACCAAGGAGTTTGAGCCGGGCCCAAAAGTGAGGTCATAAGATAACTATCCGGAGTAGCTCCGGCTCCGTTTGCTGTATAGTCAATGAAAGATGAATAACCAGCTAAAGGAACGCCGATGAAGTTCACCAAATCATTGCCGGCAAATGCAAGTGCCAGAGAGAAAGTACCCAACAATACGATGATTTTGAATACATTAATTTTTAGCCAGTGCAGAATTTGCATTAGTACGGTGAAAAAGCCTAAACATCCTAAGACAATCTGAAGAGTATTTGTGTTTATCCATTCTATGTTTTCTTTAGTCATGAATGAACTGCTTTTCAATCCGTTGATGAGCATAAAGTATATGATTGCAGTCGCTGCTATGCCGCCAAACACTCCGATACTGTATTTCATATTCTTTCTGTAATTGAAAGAGAAGATAACACGGGCAATGTATTGCACTAGCATACCAAAAAAGAAGGCTATAGCTACTGATACGAAAATAGCCATGATGACGGATAGTGCTTTATCCGTGTTAATCAAATCGCCCAATTCGAATTCACTGCTTCCGTGAACTTTGATCAATGCTAGGGCAAACGTTCCTCCGAGGAGTTCAAAAACCATAGACACAGTTGTTGAAGTTGGCATTCCCATGGAGTTGAAAATGTCCAATAGCACCACATCTGTGAGCATCACAGCAAGAATAATACACATAACCTCATTGAAATAGAAATATTCCGGCTGATAAATGCCATGCCGGGCAATGTCCATCATTCCGTTAGAGAGGGATGCCCCGATGAAAATACCGATTGCCGAAACAATCATGATTGTTTTGAAAGATGCCGCTTTTGCACCTATAGCTGAATTGAGGAAGTTTACTGCATCATTACTGACACCGACCATTAAATCGAAGATTGCCAGCACGAATAAAAAGATAACAATACCAAGATAAAGAGTTTCCATAAAATATGTCTTCTGTTTCTAGTGCGCAAATATATTGCAAATATGCGTTATCTATGTTACATACGTGTTTCATTTTTCATTTTGAGATAATTATAGAAAGCATATTGTGCTCTTAAGGGGGGGAGAGAGTCTCCATGCTTGAACACATTGCGTAAATGTTCGTTAACAAAGCAAGCTTTTTGATTGTCTTTTAATTGCAATTCAAGCATGTCAATCATCTCCTGTCGAAGATCAAGGTCCAGAATAGGTACTACAGCTTCTATTCGTCGGTACAGATTGCGTCTCATCCAATCGGGTGAACCTAAAAAGACTTTGGGATCGCCATTATTACCAAAGTGCCATACACGGGCATGTTCCAAAAAACTATCTACAATTCGGGTGATGCGTATGTTCTTGCTATAGGGTTGCCCCGGTATCAGGCAACAGATTCCACGAATGATGAGGTCGATCTCCACTCCACTCATGGAAGCTTCATAAAGTCGGTTAATCATGTTAGGATCTTGAAGTGCATTCATTTTTAATATGATGCGTCCTTTCTTACCACTTTTCGCTAGTTGTATCTCATGATCGATAAGTTTATCCAGTTCAGGTATTAAGTTGAACTGAGAAACAAGTAAGTACTTAAAATCCCGAACCTCCTTCTTTTCAAGGGTAAGGAAAAGGTTGTGGAGATCATTCACGATTTCCTTGTTGCAAGTGAATAATCCTGTATCCGCATATACATTAGCCGTCTTCTCATTAAAATTTCCAGTACTTATATAAGCATAGCTACGAATCAGGTTACCTCTATCGTTCTGACGTAGTATAAGAGCGACTTTAGCATGCACTTTTAATCCGGGGATACTATAAATAATATTGATGCCTGCTGCTTTCATCATCTCGGCTGTAGCCAGATTGTTTTCTTCATCAAAACGAGCTTTGAGTTCAACAAATACAGTAACCTTCTTTCCGTTGATTGCGGCAGATATGAGTGTGTTTATCACAGCCGAGTTCTCTGCAACGCGATACTGGGTGATCATAATTTCTTTGGTTAGCGGATCGTGTACTGCTTCATAGAGAAAATGGGTGAAATGTCCGAAAGAGTGATAAGGATAGTGTATTAGCAAATCTTTTTTTGCGACGTATCGAAAGATTGAATCCTTGCTGTCAAGGCATGCAAGTTTCATTGGTTGGGGCTTTATCTTGCATTTAAGATCTTTATTGGGATTGGGCAATCGATGCAAGTCTTCTAGGTTTAAGTGTCTGTCGCCCGGGACCAGTTCATTCTTGTCGATGTGATAAGCTTCCATAAGAAAGTTCAGAAAATCATTAGGCATCTGGCGATCATAAACAAAACGGCATACGGCACCGATCTTACGCTTCTTCACCTTTTTCTTCACTTGTTCTACTATGTCTGAGTTATCCGTATCATCAATAAAAATATCAGCATCTCTTGATATTTTAACGCAGTAGCTGCAGTCTACTTCATACCCGGGAAATATAGTGCTGATATTGGCTTTGATAATATCTTCAATATACATTATATAATAATGGTCTTCGTGTTTAGGAAGCTCTATGAAGCGAGGCACTTTGCTATAGGGCATCTTCATCACGAAATATTGTACATGATTTGGATCGTCTTTACTCGTGCCGAGAAGAAATAGACGTACAGCCAGATAAAGTCTATTGTCTCTTAAAAAAGAAATTACTTTGTTTCTCCACAGAGGTACCGGTTGCAGGTAAGGAAAGATTTCTTCTTTAAAGAAATTACGCACAAAATCTCGATGAAAAGGTTCGATGTTATGGCTTTGATAGAAGATAATTTGGTTTTCGCGAAGAGCCGGAAGAATTTTATGCTCGTAGATACGAATACGCTCTTCTAGTTGTCGGTTGACCTCAGAACTGATTTCTCCTAAAAGCTTGATTGATGATTGGACGGATTCTTCATCGTTTTTTGCTACACCTGTAGCTATGGCCTTATGGTCAGCTACACGTATCTTATAAAATTCTTCAAGATTCGAAGAATAGATAGCGATGAAATTAATACGCTCATATAGCGGGAGGCGGTCATCATCGGCTTCCAGTAGCACGCGATAATTGAAGGATAGCCAACTGATATCACGTTTGAAGTAATTATAGATGTTTTCCATCGACTTAGTTTGCTCCAAATATACTACCTTTGCAAATATAAACAAAGGAATTATGACAAGAATTGGTCTATTATCAGACACACATGCTTATTGGGATGATAAATATCTTACTTACTTTGATACTTGTGATGAGATATGGCATGCCGGAGATATTGGCTCTTTGGAGGTTGCGCAGAAGTTGGCTGATTTTCGCCCTTTTCGTGCTGTATATGGTAATATAGATGGGCAGGATATACGACGAATATATCCGCAGATAAATCGCTTTACGGTAGATGGAGCTGAGATATTAATAAAACATATCGGAGGCTATCCTGGCAATTATGATTCTTCAGTTCGCGGTAGTTTGCTGGTTAAGCCTCCTAAACTTTTTATTAGTGGGCATTCGCATATATTAAAGGTGAAATACGATAAAACACTTGGAATGCTTCATATCAATCCCGGAGCCGCAGGCACATCTGGGTTTCATAAGGTGCGCACAATGGTGCGTTTTAGTATTGAGAATGGAGAGTTTAAGGATTTGGAAGTAATAGAATTGGCCGGATGAAAAAAGAGTATATTGTTTAATAATATTTTCTTTTATTTTGCTACATCAAATTTCTTTGCGTTCTTTGCAATAAATAAACTAACTTATATGAAGGGAATCATTCTGGCCGGAGGAAGTGCTACGCGTCTTTATCCTCTCTCGAAAGCGATCTCAAAACAAATTATGCCGGTTTATGATAAGCCGATGATTTATTATCCGCTTTCTACTCTGATGCTTGCGGGTATTCGTGAGGTGCTAATTATCTCTACTCCACGAGATTTACCCATGTTTCGTGATCTATTGGGCACGGGCGAAGAACTTGGTATGAGTTTTTACTATAAAGTACAAGATAACCCCAATGGCTTGGCACAAGCTTTCGTTCTTGGGGCTGAATTTCTTGCCGGAGAACCAGGCTGCTTGATTCTTGGTGATAATATGTTTTATGGACAAGGATTCTCGACGATGCTACGTCGGGCAGCAGATATGGGCAAGGGCGCATGTATCTTTGGATATTATGTGAAAGATCCCAGAGCTTACGGAGTGGTAGAGTTTGATGGTAGCGGAAGGGTTGTTTCTTTAGAAGAAAAACCGGTTCAACCCAAAAGTAACTATGCTGTACCGGGACTTTATTTTTATGATGCCAGTGTAACAGAAAAGGCAGCATCGCTTAAACCATCTCTTCGAGGCGAATATGAAATAACTGATCTTAATAAACTTTATTTGGAGGAAGGTACTTTGAAAGTAGAACTGTTTGGCCGTGGTTTCGCTTGGTTGGACACTGGTAATTGCGATAGTCTGCTTGAAGCATCCAATTTTGTGGCTACCATTCAAAACCGTCAGGGGTTCTATGTGAGCTGCATTGAGGAGATAGCGTGGCGCAATGGCTGGATTTCTTTAGATCAACTCATTCTTTTAGGTCAAAGATTAGAGAAAACTGAATATGGAAAGTACTTGATTGACTTGGCTGTTAACTTTTGACCAGCTTTTATTCGAAACAAAACAAATTCAACGAATATATGAAAACTTATCTCGTAACCGGAGCTGCCGGATTTATTGGAGCCAACTATTTGAAGTATATCCTGGCTAAGCATAACGATATCAAGGTTGTAGTTCTTGATACACTGACTTATGCCGGAAATCTGGGGACTATTGCTTCTGATATTGATAGTGAACGTTGCTTCTTCATAAAAGGGGATATTTGCGATTACTCGCTTGCAGATAGACTTTTTGGCGAATATAAGTTCGACTATGTGGTTAATTTTGCTGCTGAAAGCCATGTGGATAGAAGTATTGAGAACCCTCAACTGTTTTTGACTACCAATATTCTGGGAACACAGAATTTGCTTGATGCTGCTCGTCGTGCATGGGTCACGGGTAAGGACGAATATGGATACCCTACTTGGCGTAAAGGTGTGCGCTACCATCAAGTATCTACGGATGAAGTATATGGCTCTCTAGGAACTGAAGGCTTCTTCACGGAAGAAACGCCTCTTTGCCCTCACAGTCCGTATAGTGCATCCAAGACCAGCGCCGACCTTGTGGTAATGGCTTATCATGATACTTACAAGATGCCGATCTCTATCACACGCTGTTCCAATAACTATGGGCCTTACCATTTTCCGGAAAAGCTCATTCCTCTAATTATTAAGAACATCCTTGAAGGCAAGAAACTTCCTGTATATGGGGATGGCAGCAATGTACGCGATTGGCTTTATGTGGAAGATCACTGCAAAGCCATTGATTTGGTAGTGCGTCTGGGTAAAGAAGGTGAAGTGTATAATGTCGGTGGTCACAATGAGAAGACGAATCTTGAGATAGTGAAACTTACGATTAGTACCATTCATCGCTTGATGAGTGAGAATCCTAATTATCGCAGTCTTTTAAAAAAGAAAGAGAAAGATGCCAATGGTGAAATTTCAATCAATTGGATTGATGAAAGCTTGATTCTCTTTGTGAAAGATCGCCTCGGCCACGATCAGCGCTATGCCATTGATCCGACGAAAATTACAGATGCGTTAGGTTGGTATCCTGAAACCAAGTTTGAAGTAGGGATTGTGAAAACCATTGAATGGTATCTGGCCAATCAAACTTGGGTGGAAGAGGTTACCAGTGGTGATTATCAAAAATACTACGAAAAGATGTACGGCTCAAGATAGGAGCATACCCAACGATAATAATAAACCTAATAGCAGCATATTGCGAGACGTTTCTCCCAGTATGCTGTTTAGTTTTTTACCACTATGTATTTTTACCATTTTTTGCCATGTTCTGATGTGAGCAATGAGATATAGCTGAGGTAGGAGAGCGGCGTAGAGATGCGCGTTCACTAAAAACCAGAAACATCCCCATGCAGCAATAAGTCCTAACCAAAGATATAAATATCGTCCGAATGGCTCGCCGAAGCGTACAATGATGGTGCGCTTTCCGCTTTTCTTATCCGCTTCGCGATCGCGATAGTTATTTACGACTAACAATGTGTCTACGATGAGGCCGCAAACGATGGAGGCAACTGTTACATCAGTGTTCCAGGTTAGCGACTGCACATAGTATGTGCCACCTACCGGTACAAAGCCAAAAAAGATAAGAACCAATGCATCACCCCACCCATTATATGAAAGAGGATAGGGGCCGGTGGTGTATAAGAAAGCGAAAAGGATGCAGAGCAAACCAACAATGATCAATTGCCATCCGGTATAGAAAAGAAGCATGCTACCTGTGATGCAGGCAATGGCAACAATAATAAATATCCCATTTCGCATGGCCGACGGAGAGATCCATCCTTGGGATGTAGCTCTCTCAGGGCCCAAGCGATCTTCACGGTCAGTACCCTTCAGAAAGTCATATAAGTCATTGATAAAGTTGGCGGCAATCTGCATCTCAAAGGCAAACAGTAAGCAAATTAGCGCAGGTAGCCAGTTGAACTTCCCATCCATATATGCCATAGCGCTACCTATTAACACGGGCGTAAATGCACTGGCTAGCGTTTTTGGTCTTGCAGCCAAGAACCAGGCTTTCACTGAATTTATCTTTATCTTATTTTCCATCTATCTACTTATATTTTGGGTGTGGCAAAGATACAATCATTCAAGTAAAAATAAGGAGAGAGATAGTAGAAAAAGGATATTATCTTCTTCTTATAGTATAATTCTGAGGTTGAATGTGTAAGTAATTGGAAAAATGAATTATATTTGTGTATTCTAATACCAATACAATTATGAAAAAGACGACAATGAATTTATTCTTTCTTTTATTCCTTTCTTTCTTCTCTGTAACTGCCAATGCACAATCGGCCGACTCTTATGAACAGTTGATGGAAAAGATGCTGGCTGTTACGAACTCTACTGCCACATATCAAGCAGGTATTACTCAGATGATAACGATGTTTAAACAACAATCTCCTAATGTTCCCGAAGATTTCTGGGTATCGATGGAGGGGGAACTTACGAAGAATGTACCGAATGATATGACGGCTATGCTGACTCCCATTTACAAGAAATATCTTACGGCCGAAGATTTAACCCAATTGATTGCTTTTTATGATTCTCCTATAGGGAAAAAATTATCAATAGTGAACCCTCAGATTGTTACCGAATCCATGGCTGCCGGTCAGCAATGGGGTATGTCTTTAGTACCTAAAATTCAGGAACAGATGAAAGCTAAAGGATATTCAACACCACAGTGAATCGCATAATCTACTTCTACCTCTTGCTTTTATTTTTCCTCTCTTCTTGCTCTTCTACGCAGAGATTCTCTTCGCATGGGGCAGGAAGGGTGAAGAAGTACGACTTCTTTCATAAAGATATTCCGACAGCGTTTGATGGATTTCGCATTGCTTTTATCTCCGATTTACATTATAAGAGTACACTCCAAGAGGCGGGCTTGGATAAGCTTGTAAGGCAATTGCAAGATGTAAAGGCGGATGTGTTATTGATGGGAGGCGACTATCAGGAAGGATGCGATGTGGTACCTGAACTCTTTGATAAGTTGTCGGCAGTGAAGACAAAGTTTGGCACTATCGGTGTGATGGGGAATAATGACTATGAGCGTTGTCATGATGAAATAGTCAGGGAAATGCATCGACATGGAATGAAAGTCTTGGAGCATCAACTTGATACGCTTAATTTAGATAGCGGACGTATTATTCTGGCAGGTGTGCGTAATCCATTCGACTTGAAAAGAAATGGCGTGTCGCCCACACTTTCCCTTTCTGCAGGCGATTTTGTAATTCTGCTTACTCATACACCCGATTATGCAGAAGAGGTTCCTATTACTAACTCAGATTTGGTTTTGGCAGGGCATACGCATGGTGGACAAGTTACTCTTTTCGGTTTATATGCCCCTATTATTCCTTCTGCTTATGGTCAACACTTTCGAACAGGACTGAAATATACTTCTGCTCATATACCTGTAATTGTGACCAACGGTATTGGTACCTCTCGAAAACGGCTCCGACTTTTTGCGCCGAGTGAGATCGTTGTTATCGTACTTCATAAACAGTGATCGTTTCATTGTTCTTGCATTCATATTCTTTGATGCTTATGCAAACCTCTTTTTCGATAATAGTTTACATTAATTGCACCCAAAATAGAACTAGTTACTTCAGCGTGGTTAACTAGTTACTTCAGCGTGGTTAACTAGTTACTTAACCGCGGTGAACTAGTTAATTCACCACGGTGAAGTAACTAGTTCTACCAACCTCTCTCACAGGGCCTGTAGAGGGGTATTAGCGGTTTTCTTTAAAATTGACAAATGATGTCTTTTGAAAGAGTGTTTTTATTCATCTCAAGAGTCTTTGGTTTGACGAAAAAGACTTTGTGTTAGGTTTGCTGTTCAGAGAAGAATTGTTTCTTTGTCACATAGGTTACAATAATCTGATTATGAAATCCCGATATTTGTACTCAAATAATAGAAAGAAAGATGAAACGAACCATTATTAAGATTGATGAAGAGCTTTGCAATGGGTGCGGAGTTTGCGTGAAAGGTTGTCACGAAGGTGCTTTGCAGTTAATTAACGGTAAGGCAATGTTGGTTAGCGAACTGTATTGCGACGGATTGGGAGCGTGTATAGGCGATTGTCCCGAAGGAGCCATTACGTTAGAAGAAAGAGAATCGGAACCGTATGATGAATCGCGTGTGATGGAGCGGCTCATGCAAAAAGGAGAGAAGGTAATATTGGCACACCTGAAGCATCTTAATGAACATGATCAACATGATTTGCTCAGAGAAGCTGAAGATGTTTTGAGGAAACACCGCATGTCAATACCTGTTTATAAAAAGGTAGAGATGGCACCAATTTCTCTAAAGGCGGCTTCTAGTCACCATCATGGTTGTCCGGGTAGTAGAGAAATAGCGTATGCTTTGCCGACTGAGGAATCAGCTTCGTCTGCAATTCAGCGCAGTGAGTTGCAGCAATGGCCCGTGCAATTACACTTACTTTCGCCCACGGCTACTTTCCTAAAAGGTGCCGACTTGCTTGTTGCTGCTGATTGTTGCGCTTTCACGGTCGGTAATTTCCATCAGACCTACTTGAAAGGAAAGCGTTTAGCTATAGCCTGTCCAAAGTTGGATCAAGGGAAAGATGTTTATATTCGTAAACTTGCTGAGATGATAGATCATGCCGGTATTAATACACTGACAGTGATGATTATGGAGGTTCCTTGTTGTGGCGGCCTGCTCAATCTTTGTGAAGAGGCTAGGAAAGTGGCTTCTCGAAATATTCCGCTAAAGTTGATTCGCATTAGCTTAAGAGGAGAGCAGCTAGAGGAAAAATGGATGTGAGAAATCTTTTAGTCGATAACGATCTATTTATAAAGTCCTTCGCTTACTATCATCTTATAAACGGCAGGGGGGAGGAAGTATCTGATATCTTTTCCCGTTGATATTGCTTCTCTGATGAAGGTCGAACTTACATCGAGTAGGGGAGCAGAGACGAGACTTACACCCTCTGGCAATTGTTTTTCGTCAATCGAGAATCCGGGACGAGGATAAATAAGGATAGGGGTGCCGGTAATGATCTGTTCGGAATCTTTCCATAAAGAAAATAGGCTCCAATTGTCGGATCCGATAATCAGATGAAACTCTCTCTCGGGATAGCTCTCTTTGAGTTTCTCGAGGGTATGGACGGTGTAGCTGGGGCGAGGAAGTTGAAATTCGAAATCGGATGCATGAAATCGGGGATAACCCTCAATAGCCAGTTCGACCAACTCTAAGCGTTTATGATCTGCGAGCAGATTGCCTTCTTCTTTCAACGGGTTGTGCGGGCTAACCATGAACCATATCTCATCGAGTTCGGCAAACTCACAAAGATAATTGGCCAAAGCAAGGTGTCCGATGTGGATGGGGTTAAACGATCCGCTAAAAATACCCGTTTTTAGATTCATTTTTCCAGAAATGCTTTGATTACTTTTAAAGCTTCTTTTTTAGCTGTTTCCAGATCATCATTGATAATAATCTGGTCGAATTTAGTGGCATACGTAAGTTCAAATTCCGCTTTTGCTATACGGCTTTCTATTACCTCAGCAGAATCTGTGGCACGTCCCACCAGTCTGTGTCTTAGCTCTTCTATAGAAGGTGGTTGAATGAAAACCGAAAGTGCTCGGTCACCATAGAATTTCTTAATGTTGCATCCACCCATCACATCTACATCGAATATCACATTTTGTCCGGCTTCAAGTTGCTTCTCAACCTGAGCCTTCAGTGTGCCGTAATAGCGGTCTTTGTACACTTCCTCGTGTTCCAAAAACTCGTTATTGTCGATACGACGGCGAAATTCCTCGGGCGAAAGGAAGAAGTATTCTACTCCATCTTTTTCGTTGCCACGTGGAGGGCGACTGGTTGCAGAAATAGAAAAAAACAGATTAAGGTTTTGAGTTAGCAAATCATTGATGATAGTTGATTTACCTGAACCTGATGGAGCTGAAAATATAATAAGTTTTCCGTTCATGTTTCCTTCTGGAGATTGTTACATTACGTTGAGAATCTGCTCTTTGATTTGTTCCAGTTCGTCTTTCATTTGCACCACGATTTTTTGCATTTCGGCATGGTTAGATTTGCTGCCTAATGTGTTTATTTCGCGCCCCATTTCTTGAGCGATAAAACCAAGCTTTTTCCCTTGTCCGGTTCCGCTTTCGAGAGTGCTGATAAAGTACTTTAAGTGATTACCCAGTCGTTGCTTCTCTTCGTTGATGTCCAGTTTTTCGATGTAATAGATCAACTCCTGTTCAAGGCGATTCTTATCATAATCTACGCTGATCGTTTTTGTAAGGGCGTCAGTAATACGTTCTTTGATCTTCTCAACCCGCTCTTTTTCGTAAGGGGCAACAGATTCGAGTAAATTATGAATGTTTCCTACCTTCTCGCGGAATTTTTTCTCTAAAGCTGCTCCCTCTTGTTTGCGAAAATCAGTTAAGTGCTCAATGGCATCTTCAACTGCTTTGTGAGCCATAGCCCATTCGTCGTCGGTGAGCTCTTGAACCTCTGTTCTACTCATCACATCGGGCATGCGTAGAAGAGTCTGGAACCAATCGGTTGGCAAGGCAATGCCTAAATTATTAGATATTTCTGTTATTTGCTTGTAATAACTTTGCACTAATTCTTGGTTGATAGGTGTGGCAGCATCCGAAGCTTCTTTTTTCTCTACCCAAAGGCTGAAATCAACCTTACCACGTTCTAGTGTTTTGGTTACTTCGTTACGAATTTCCATCTCTTTTTCCCGATAGGCCGGAGCGATACGTGTTGACAGATCCATAGCCTTGCTATTAAGCGATTTAATCTCTACATTTATTTTCTTATCGGGAAGTTCGGCTGTAGCTTTTCCATATCCCGTCATTGATTGTATCATACTCACATTAGTTTTCTGCAAAAGTAGCTGTTTTTTCGTAATTATACGTATCTTTGCATCATTATAAACTGAAATTTTATGTCGTGTATCTTACATATTGAAACTTCTACAACTGTTTGTTCGGTTGCAGTAAGTGAAGATGGACAGAGTGTTTTTGTCAAAGAAGATTTTCAAGGCCCTTCTCATGCGGTCTCTTTGGGCGTTTTTGTAGATGAAGCTTTATCGTTTATTGATAGTCATGGCATTCCTCTTGATGCAGTAGCAGTGAGTTGCGGTCCCGGTTCATATACTGGTTTGCGCATTGGGGTGTCTATGGCAAAAGGAGTTTGTTATGGTCGCAATATTCCTCTCATTGGCATTCCTACGCCGGAAGTTTTAAGCGTTCCGGTATTGCTATATCATGAATTACCCGATGATGCTTTGCTTTGCCCGATGATTGATGCACGCAGAATGGAAGTGTATGCAGCTATTTATGATCGCTCACTGAATGTGAAGCGTGAAATTTCGGCTGACATCGTTGATGAGAATTCATATTTAGAATTTCTTTGTGAACATCCGGTGTATTTCTTTGGTGACGGTGCGGCTAAATGCAGAGATCGGATTATACATCCCAATGCTCATTTTATTGACGATATCTACCCGGTGGCCAAGATGATGTTTCCGCTTGCAGAAAAGGCTATAGCTAAGCAGGATTATAAGGATGTGGCTTATTTTGAACCATTTTATCTCAAAGAATTTGTAGCCTCTCAACCTAAGAAACTTTTGTAATTTATTAATTATATGTTATACAATACCCAACAGAAAAGAATGTTCTTGCCTGAATACGGACGTAGTATTCAAAATATGGTAGATCATGCGCTTACGATAGAAGACAAGGCTGAACGTCAGCGTTGTGCAAACACCATTATCAACATTATGGGTAGTATGTTCCCACACCTCAGAGATGTGCCCGATTTTAAGCACAAACTGTGGGATCATTTGGCTATTATGTCCGATTTTAAATTGGATATCGAATGTCCTTACGTGGTTATTCGTAAAGATAATCTTATCACTAAGCCCGATCTTGTGCCATATCCTAGCACAAAAATACGCTATCGTCACTACGGTCGTACGCTTGAAATCTTAATTAAGAAGGCTTGTGAATTTCCAGAAGGTGATGAGAAGAAAAATCTTGTGGCCCTCATAGCTAATCACATGAAGAAAGATTATATGGCTTGGAACAAGGATACGGTAGATGATCGGAAGATAGCAGACGATTTGGCTGAGCTTTCTGTAGGGAAGCTTCAACTAACTGATGATATACTTAAGTTGATGGAAAGCCGTTTGGCAACAAACCGTCGCCCCAGGCCAACTAACAACAATCCAAGAAGAAACTATAAATAATTGTCGCTCAGCTAGGCGCAATTTGTAATCCCTAATTTCAACGACTATGACTTCATTCGTAATCGAAGGAGGGCACAAACTACGTGGAGATATTTATCCGCAAGGTGCCAAAAACGAAGTGTTACAGATCATCTGTGCTACTCTACTTACCTCCGAAGAGGTGACGGTTCATAATATTCCCGATATTCTAGACGTGAATAATCTCATTCAGCTGATGCGTGATATGGGAGTTACAGTAGCGAAGAAAGGTGTTAGTACCTATAGCTTTAAAGCTGATTCTGTGGACTTGAGTTATCTGGAGAGTGATGAGTTCTTGAAGAAATGTTCCAGTCTGCGTGGATCGGTGATGTTAATCGGACCAATGGTGGGACGATTCGGCAAAGCTATGATCTCAAAACCCGGAGGAGACAAGATTGGACGTCGTCGTTTGGATACTCACTTTGTGGGCATACAGAAATTAGGCGCTGATTTTTCTTACAATGAAGAACGGGGTGTATACGAAATATCGGCTTCACAGTTGAAAGGTGCGTATATGTTGCTCGATGAAGCGTCTGTTACCGGAACAGCTAACATCGTAATGGCTGCCGTTTTAGCTCAAGGCGTTACTACTATTTATAACGCTGCTTGCGAACCTTATCTTCAACAATTGTGTAAAATGCTCAATAGAATGGGCGCAAAAATAAGCGGAATAGCTTCTAATCTGCTTACTATTGAGGGAATAGATTGCTTGGGTGGTACAGAACATACGGTATTGCCCGACATGATCGAAGTGGGCAGTTTTATTGGTATGGCTGCGATGACGAAGAGCGAACTTTGTATAAAGAATGTATCTTATGAAAACTTAGGTATTATACCCGAGAGTTTCCGTCGTTTGGGTATCGAACTGGAACAGAGGGGTGATGATATCTTTGTGCCTTCTCAAAATTCTTATCAGATAGAGTCGTTTATTGATGGCTCTATTATGACTATAGCTGATGCGCCTTGGCCGGGATTGACTCCTGACTTGCTAAGTGTATTGTTGGTGGTGGCCACACAAGCAAAAGGCAGTGTGCTGATTCATCAAAAGATGTTTGAAAGTCGCTTATTCTTTGTTGATAAGCTCATCGATATGGGAGCACAGATCATTCTTTGTGATCCACACAGGGCAGTTGTTATTGGTCATAATCATGAATTTAAATTGCGTGGGGGTAATATGACTTCTCCTGATATTCGTGCCGGCATTGCTTTGCTTATTGCTGCTATGAGTGCTGAAGGAATCAGCCGCATTCACAATATTGAACAGATAGATCGTGGCTATCAAAACATTGAAGGGCGATTAAATGCTCTTGGAGCTAGAATTACAAGAATTTAGGATGTACGTTCGTTTATGATAAAACAAGAAGAAGTATACAAGATAGGAATTTTTAATAAACCACATGGTATTCATGGTGAATTGTCGTTCACTTTCACTGATGACGTGTTTGATCGTGTTGATTGCGGATACCTTGTTTGCTTGCTTGATGGCATCTTGGTTCCTTTTTTTATTGAGGAATATCGCTTCCGTTCGGATTCTAGCGCGCTTGTAAAACTGGAAGGGGTAGATTCTTCCGAACATGCTCGCATGTTTACGAATGTGGATGTCTATTTCCCGGTGAAACATGTTGATGAAGCTGTTGCTCCGGGTGAACTCTCGTGGGACTTTTTTGTAGGGTTTCAGTTAGAAGATGTTCATCATGGTAATCTGGGTGAGATAGTTGAGGTGGATACATCTACTATTAACACTTTATTTATTGTGGATACTGAAGAAGAGGAGTTACTTATTCCTGCTCGTGAAGAATTTATTTTAGGCATAGACCAAGAACAGAGAGTCATTACAGTCGATTTACCTGAAGGCTTATTGGATCTTGATCAAGTGGAGGGAGATGAAGACGAATAACGGAAAATAGTTGTCTGATAAAATGGCAAAGAAGAAACGTAGTAAAGCTTTTTGGAGTAACATAAAGTTCAAATATAAACTCACTATCATCAATGAAAATACTCTTGAGGAGGTAGTGGGGCTACGTGTGTCTAAATTGAACAGTGTATCTTTACTTCTTATGTCGATCACGGTTGTTTTTGTTATTGCTGCTACTATTATTACTTTCACTCCTCTACGCAACTATCTACCTGGATATATGAATAGTGAAGTTCGTAAACAGATCGTGGTTAATGCCTTGCGACTGGACTCTCTTCAGCAATTGGTGGATAGGCAAAACTTGTATATAATGAATATCCAAGATATTTTTAGTGGTAAGGTGCAGGTGGATACGGTGCATTCAATGGATTCTTTGACAAACATTCGAGAGGATTCACTAATGAAGCGAACTGAAAAAGAAGAGGCTTTTCGTCGTAAATATGAAGATGCGGAGAAGTATAATCTAACGACGATCAATGCGCATGCTGAGGTGGGGGGATTGCTTTTCTTTCGTCCTATCAGAGGAATGATTTCATCGCACTTTGGTGCATCAACCAACCCTTTGGGGATAAACATAGCTGCTAATCCAAATGAGAGTGTGCTGGCTGTTCTCGACGGAACGGTTATTTTGAGTACATATACTGCTGAAACAGGGTATCTGATCGAAGTTCAGCATACTCAAGACTTCGTGTCAATATATAAACATTGTGGCTCTTTACTTAAAAAAGAAGGTGATCAGGTAAAAGGCGGAGAAGCAATTGCTTTGATAGGTAATACAGGTACGCTTAGTACATCTCCTCAACTGCACTTTGAATTGTGGAAGAAGGGCCGCCCAATAAATCCGGAAACATACATTGTTTTTTAGGAAATAAATGAGGAAAACGATGGTTCAACAAGAAAAAAAGAAAAAACAAATAGCAATTTTAGGATCCACAGGATCTATCGGTTCGCAGGCTTTACAAGTAATAGCGGAACATCCGAATCTTTACGAAGTGTACGCACTTACAGCTAATAATAAGGTAGAACAACTCATAGCCCAAGCGCGCAAGTTTTGTCCTGAAGCTGTAGTGATTGCAAATGAATCAAAATATGCAATATTAAAAGAAGCGCTTGCTGATCTCCCGATAAAGGTGTATGCCGGTGCTGAGGCTCTTTGCCAGATAGTGGAATCCGGACCCATTGATATTGTGTTAAGTGCCATGGTAGGCTCTGCCGGTTTAAAGCCGACAATGAAAGCTATTTGTGCCGGAAAAGCAATTGCTTTGGCTAATAAGGAAACTCTTGTGGTGGCGGGTGAGTTGATAAATGAACTGGCGCAGCAATATCGTACGCCTATTCTGCCGGTCGACTCCGAACATTCTGCCATCTTTCAGTGTTTGGCTGGAGAGATGGGTAATCCGATAGAGAAGATTATATTGACTGCTTCGGGTGGTCCGTTTCGTTGCTCTACGCTCGACCACTTAAGTACGGTGAAGAAAGAACAGGCATTGAAGCATCCTAATTGGGAAATGGGGGCAAAGATTACGATTGACTCTGCTTCTATGATGAATAAAGGGTTTGAAGTAATTGAAGCCAAGTGGTTGTTCGGGGTAAAGCCTGAACAAATAGAAGTAGTAGTGCACCCTCAATCAGTGATACATTCTATGGTGCAGTTTGAGGATGGAGCAGTGAAAGCACAACTAGGTATGCCGGATATGCGTTTACCTATTCAGTATGCTTTTTCGTATCCCGATCGCATTCACTCATCTTTTGAACGGTTAGATTTTACCAAATGTGTTAATCTTACTTTTGAACAACCTGATACAACTCGTTTCCGTAACCTGGCACTTGCTTACGAAGCGATGGGCCGGGGAGGAAATATGCCTTGCATTTTGAATGCAGCCAATGAAATAGTTGTGGCTGCATTTTTGCGTGATGAAATAAGTTTTCTAGGCATGAGTGATGTCATAGAGAAGGCAATGAGCAGAGTCTCTTTTGTTAAAACGCCGATGCTTGACGATTATATGGCTACTGATAGCGAGACTAGATGTATGGTCCGTGAAATGATTTGAAATAGAAATAATTAGTAATATAAATATGCTGGTTTAAGTTGCTTTTGTGGGAGTACAACAAGTAATGAAAGCTAAGTTTTTAAAACAATAAATTTAGAAAATGGAAACATTCTTAATTCGTGCCCTCCAACTGATAATGAGTTTATCTCTGCTCGTCATTGTTCATGAGGGCGGACACTTTCTTTTCGCTCGTCTTTTTAAAGTAAGAGTCGAAAAGTTTAGCTTATTTTTCGACCCATGGTTTTCTTTGTTCAAATACAAACCGAAGAATAGTGATACGGAATATAGCATCGGCTGGTTGCCTTTGGGCGGATATGTGAAAATAGCGGGTATGATAGATGAATCTATGGATACCGAACAGATGAAGCAACCGGAACAACCTTGGGAATTTCGTTCCAAACCGGCTTATCAACGTTTGTTGATTATGGTTGGAGGTGTTGTTTTTAATTTCATCTTGGCCTTATTTATCTACTCCATGATTTTACTTACTTGGGGAGATTCATACATACCTGTACAGAAAGTACCTCTGGGAATGCAGTTTAACGAAACGGCTAAAACGATCGGTTTTCGCGATGGGGATGTTCTTCTGTCTGCCGATGATAAAGAGCTAGTTCGTTATGATGGTGACATGCTTCGTCATATAGCTGATGCTCGTGAAGTAACAGTGCTTCGTGCTGGCGAAAAAGTTTCGGTTTACATTCCTGAAAACATGATGCAACTGTTGATGGCCGATTCTGTGCGTTTTGCTTATTACCGTTTTCCGTTTGTTGCCGATTCTGTGAAAGTTGGTTCTCCAGCTCAATTGGCCGGTATTCAGCCGGGCGATAGCATTGTAGCATTGAACGGTCGTTCGGTTGCTTATTACGATTTTATCAATGAGATGGATTCGTTGAAGAAGAACCAAGCATCTTTGCGTGCTGATAGCGTTAATCCACATCTTGTAACCATTGCTTACGCACGTGCGGGGGCCATTGACACAATTTCGTTAGTTACTGACTCTGTCTTTAAGATGGGAGTTGTACCAGTGCGCGACCTAAACAAGTTACTGCCTTCGATTGAAGTAAAATATAGTTTCTTGGAATCTTTCCCGGCAGGTATTTCACTTGGTGTAAAGACACTGAAAGGCTATGTTGGAGATATGAAATATCTATTCTCTAAAGAAGGAGCTAAACAATTGGGAGGCTTTGGTACAATAGGAAGCATCTTCCCTGCTACTTGGGATTGGCATCAATTCTGGTACATGACGGCTTTCTTATCTATTATTCTGGCATTCATGAATATTTTGCCGATTCCTGCATTAGATGGTGGACATGTACTCTTCTTGCTGTATGAAATTGTGGCACGTCGCAAACCGAGTGATAAGTTTATGGAATATGCTCAAATGGTGGGGATGTTTCTACTGTTCGGCCTCTTGATCTGGGCGAATTTTAATGATATATTACGCTTCTTCTTCTAAATAGAAGCGTTCAAAAAAGTAAGAGTGTGTCAATAGTCCAACTCTGAAGCGCAGCAGTTATAGACTATTATCTGACTAACTTTTTATAATAATGAGAATGTGTCAAAGCTAAAATCACCATTCTAAAAAGTTACAGTTTGTAACTAATTACATAAAAGAGCCCTATCAAACTCTATTTCTGAGTTATGATAGGGCTCTTCTCTTTGCTGATAAGGATCGTCAAGTTTCAGATTAAAGGTTTTCTTTTTCTAAAATAGAGTTTTGACTTCCTTATTATTGAGAATTTTAAACTATACTTCTTCAAATTGGTGCGCAACTTTCGATGCGCTACCTTTTAAAAGTTGCAGATTGAAATTCGGTGGGCTATTGGCTAATCTTAATGATTCGTTGATTGCTGCTTCCGCAAAAAGCAAGGTAAGGTGAGTAGAGAGATTGTTCGAAGCGTCCGTCAACCAATACATCGATATAAGGTAGTATTGCCGAGAATTTTTGGTCAGCTTTTATTTCTTCATGCCTATATCCGGTGTAACACCAAATGTTTAGTTGCGTTTCATTCTTAATACGACGAATAAAAGGCAAAAGCTCTTCTGGGTTATAGAACGGATCTCCCCCAGAGAAAGTAACACCATCCAGTAGTGGATTGGCGTTTATCTCTTTAATAATACCTGAGATACGTTCTTCAGTGAGAGGTTCTCCGGATAGTGGATTCCAACTTTCGGGATTATGGCAACCCTGACAACGGTGGCGACATCCAGCCAAATAAATGGAATACCGAATGCCTTCACCGTCAACTATGGTTTCAGGATAAGTGTATAATAAATAAAGCATGTTTTGCGATTAGTGATGTTTCACTCTATCTTTTTCTTCCGCACGTTTGGCTGAGTTCCATGAGCTAAGATCTCCGGTGAGGTAGCCTGTGATGCGACGCATACGCAGAATGTTCTCACTTTGGCAGACAGGACATTTATCGTATATGACGCCTTTGTATCCGCACGCATGACAGGTATCTACCGGATGATTGACTGAGCCATAACCGATGCCTTCGTCGTGCATCACTTTTACTATTTTAGCGATGGCTTTTACATTTTTCTGTGCTTCACCGTCCAACTCCACATACGTGATGTGTCCGCCTCGGGTGATTGCATGGAAAGGAGCTTCGCATTTTATCTTTTCTACAATACTGATAGGTTCCTGCACATCCACATGGAAGGAATTGACATAGTAGTCTTTATCAGTGACGCCTGGAATTGAACCATATTTTCGTTTGTCCATTCGCGTGAAGCGTCCTGATAGTCCTTCGGCAGGAGTGGCCAATACAGAGTAATTTAGATTGTACTTGGTTTTATATTCATCAACAACCTTATTCATTTCTTGCACAGCTTCGTAAAGAGTATCCCATGCTTTGGTGTTATGGCCATGTCCTGCTCCGTAGAGTGCTACCATGGCATTGTGTCCTCCAATGAAGCCAATACCCAATGTGCCACTACGTAATACGTCACCTACCTCTTGGTTTGGTTCGAGTGCTGCACCGCCTTTCCATACATCGTTGCCCATCATGAAAGGGAACTGACGAGCAAGAGCTGTTCGCTGGTACTGATACCGAGTATAGAGCTGGTCGGCTACGAGGCAGCTCATTTGATGCACCGATTCAAGGAACAGTTCCTTAGCCTTGACTTCTATGGCATCTTTATTATTACTTTCAATGAGATTTTCGGCCTTGATGCGAGCTTCAATAGCCAGTCGGGGCATGTTGAGGGTTGTGAATGATAGGTTACCTCTTCCCAATGATGTTTTTTCTCCGGCTACATTCTCATATACACGCGTACGGCATCCCATTGTTGCCAACTCATACTTGTATCGTTTAGGGTCATCCGCCCGCCACTTCTCGTTTACGTTGAAAGGAGTATCCAGGAACATGAAGTTAGGGAAAAGAGCCTTAGCAGTAGTGCGGCAAGCTTTCAAAAAAAGATCGAAGTTAGGTGTTGCAAACTGTATCTTTCCCTCCAGAGCAGCCTCAAAATCACTTGCTGCCATACGGTAATCTTCTTCGCAATACGAAACTCCATCTTTTACCTTAAATATCTGTATAGGGAATACCGGGACCTCGCCTCTTTCGCCTAATCCTTCCGCTGTTGCCTTGAGCAACTCTTCTATTACCATGCGCCCCTCGGCCGAAGTATCAGTTCCGTAATTGATGGAGCTGAATACCACCTGATTACCTCCTCGGGAATGCATGGTGTTTAGGTTATGAATGAAGCCCTCCATTGCTTGATGAGTATCTTTTTGTGTCTGCTGAAAAGCTTTCTCTACGATTTTAACAAGTGTCTCTTTATTGATCGTTACTTGCAAAGAGCTGAGTGCCTGACATAATGATTCTTGATCATCTTCTTTCACTTTTATAGATGAGATATGCTTTGTAACCAGCCCTTTCAGATTCTCTTCATTAGGTGCATTGCTTACCATTGTTATATAAAAGCTGAGATCAGAAGTCAGGTGCTTAATGAAGGACTTGTACACACCTTGTGCCATGAAGAAATCAAAAGCCGGAATGGATTGTCCCCCATGCTGTTCGTTCTGATTTGTTTGGAAGATAATGGTAGCCAGCGTTGCATAACTCTGTATTCCTTGCGGGGTACGGATGCTTCCGTTCTTGGTGCGAAAACCACGTTCGAAGAGATCATCCATGTCATACTGAATACATGTAGTAGTCTTGGTTGGATAATAATCCAAGTCATGAATATGTATGTCGCCTAGTTGATGTGCCTCGGCAAAACGTTTTGGCAGCAAGTATCTGTAGGTATAGTCTTTCGTCACTTCGGAAGCAAAAGTCATCATCTGCCCGGCGGGAGTGTGGCTCGACATATTTGCATTACTCAGATTCACATCATTCTTGTCGATAGCTACGATACCATCCATGATATGCTTCATCTGTGTTTTCTTGTCTCGCTCCGTGTTGCGCCATTCACGGTAGATAATATATTTCTTAGCTACCTCAGGACGCACTTTCATTAGCTCTTTTTCTACCAAGTCTTGAATCTCCTCCACCGAAATAGTGGGTGAAGCGAAGTGAGCAATCACCTGCATGGTGACGTCTGCAATGAGTTTGTCTTCGTCAGTAATACCATTGGCATTGAAAGCCTTGGCTACTGCGTTTTTAATTTTGCTGATGGAGAAATCTTCCCTTTTCCCATCTCTCTTAATGATAGAAATCTCGGCGTAATTCATAACTATATCCTTTTAGTAAATGTTATCCTCAGTTTGTTTGCCGGTACCAATAATTGATTACGCAGGAAGAGTGGAGAGTAGATGACGCTAACACGCGGCACTCAGAAAATAACTTCTTATGAAATACCAGATTCATAAAAAGTTCAACTGTGCCAACTTGTTAATGACGAACTTCACTTGCTTTAACTCCCGAAAGCGCAACAATTCTATTAATGCCGTTTCTGGTCGGTCTTCTGACTCATCTCTCCTCCGATACGCCTTCCCATGCAGTGCACAGTGACATCTAAATATCAGATTCATAGAGAATTACAGCAGCGGGTACTGTTGCCGATTCACACGGCATTCCCTTTTACTAAACCTCTTTTTAGTACCAGAACTGAAGCAAAGATAATGTTTCTAGCAGAATCTTGTACTGTTTTTAATGTTAAAAGTGAAGAGATTTTGGAAAACTTTTCTTTTCGCCTGATTATCAAAGTTTTCCAAAATAGAAGACTTTTCTCTCATTATAATTTATAAAATGATCCAGATGGAGATGATGTGGCAGATGCTTCCACCCAAACAGAAGAGATGAAAAACGAAGTGCATGTACTTCACTTTGCGGAAAGAATAGAACAATGCACCTATCACATAGGATACACCTCCACCAATGAGCCACCAGAGTGCCGGCATCATTTGGGTGCTTTGGAGGCAATCAGCCAATGGCTTCATGGCTACAAAAATGGCTGATCCCATTCCCACGAAGCAAGCTGTTTCGAGATTGCTGTGCTCTTTTAACTTTTTGAAACTTAAGAGGGTGCCTGCTATGGTTGCCATCCAGACGAAAGTGAAAACTCCCCATCCCCAATATGCGGCATCTCGTAGCACGAGCAGAGTGAAGGGAGTGTAAGTGCCGGCAATGTGCCAGTAGATAGCAGCATGATCGGCTTTGCGAAGAACCTCTTTTCTCTTTCCAGAGGGGCTACTATGATACCACGTAGAGGTAACGTACGAAGCTAACATGCCAAATAAGTAAGTCAGCACGCAGCCCACAGCCCAAGGGTCGGAATTGCTTTGCGCTTTTTGCAGTAAGAAATATCCGGCCAAAAGACCTAATAGGATGCCTACGCCATGCGAAAGGCTGTTGGCCAGTTCTTCACCGGCAGTATATCTTTTGGTTGTCATTAATTAGTCTATTGAGAGTCTACTCTTTCTTTAAAACGATCTTTCCGCTGTATGTCCGAGATACTGTTTTGGCAAAGTTAGTGAACTCTTCGTATGAACTGATGGGATATTTTCCTTTTTTAAGAAATAAACGTTGTATTACATGTATTTCTTTCCCTGTTTGTGCAACTGTGGCTGTAAAAGTCCCAAATTGATTGGTTATGAATATCGGTTTGGGCATTGCCTCGATGCTGTACCCTTCGGGAAGTTCAATGTTTATATTATCAGTATCCACATATCCATAGTTGATGAAGATATCGTAGCTTCGTTTTGGCTGATTGGGAATGGTTAGATGATTCTGAAAAACATTGGCGGGTATGAATAATCGATTGCCCGTTTTGTTACCAAATTGGTTGCATTCAGTTTGAAATTCAATATCGATCAATGGATTGGCTGTTTTCTTCTCTATAATGTTAACGTTGCTAACACTAGCTTGTGTAAGGCCTATTTGTGAGCGAAGAACGTCTTTTTGCTTATCAGGTTCCAATTTTGAGATGCCAAAAAGGCCTTCGTATTGAAAGAGTCCGCACTCCTGATTGGTTTTGATGGTTGCTTTCCCGGTTGGTGCTATAGATACTTGTGCTGATCGAACTTGTGTATTTAGAGAATCGGGATATGCCGGAAGGCGACAAAGTTCCCCACCATTTTCTTTTATCAACAATGCATCGTGTCCGGCAATCTCACTATGGACGAATCCGAAAGGCAATTGGGCATTGGTGCATTCAAGCCAAAGAGTATCATTTTTTAGAGGCACTTGCAAAATGACATGATTCATCTGGCCCACACTCGAGAAATCTTTTAGTAAACGCGCATTGTCTGTACTGATAACGGTATAATACGAAGTGATACCTACTTCTTTGAGCATTGCCCGCATATAGTTGGATAATCCCTTGCAGTCTCCAAATCCGGTTTTGTGCACATCCATAGCCGGTGCAGGCTGTAATCCCCCAATACCCAACTGGATACTTACATAGCGTGTGTTTGCCGCCAGATAATCATAGATGGCTTTCACCTTATCTCTATCACTACTGCAATTTGCTGTCAAGCTGAGTAACTTGTCTTTAAATGCAGGAGGCAGTGCATCTCTATCTGCTAATAATCCGTATTGCCAAATCCCATATGATTTCCAATTGCTCATATCTCCTTGGCTGCCATCAAACACAAATGTGGTGGGAGCCAGATAAACACGAGGCAAAAGATTATTCAACGGAGGGCCATAAAGTTCTTGTTCCAGGGCCTTCAAACCTTTAAATGAGATCTCTTCGCAAGGACCTTCGGGAGTCGTTTTCGTTTGCATCTTTGCATCGGTGTTCAATGCTTTACATCTGTAAGTGCTTCCTGCGGGGTGATGTAAGCGATAGGTAGCTTCTACTACCGACTGATTAAAACGGTCTTGCGGTATAAAAGAAGGGTAGCTGATGAATCCTCCTTTATACTTTATTTCCCATTCATATTTTACGGTATAAGGATAAGAAATCGCACTGCATTCATAATAATAGGTGTAGTCATCCGTGGTTAGCCCTGAAGAGTACTCACTCATCTGTAGCTCGGATTTCTTTATTTTTCGAATAAGTTTTCCTGTTTGGTCATGAACTTCTCCTGAGAACTTGGACAGTGAACTGAACTTGTCGCACATGATGATGAAATTACCGGCATCTTTACCTTTTTCGTTCAGTATAGTAACAGAGAACGTCTCTTTCTTTACAGCGTCTGTCATCGACTCACAAGTGAAATCTATTTGATTATTCAATACGACGGAATAGGCGTTTTCTTTAAGTGTTTCAGGTATTTCGGGCGGTGTTTGGGCTATTGCATTAGTGCTCAGTAAGAGCACTAATAACAAGGAGAAGTTGAACGTTTTTTTCATAATAGTCTATAGTTGTGTTTTCTTTTTAAGTACAATCATTTCATTGTTCTTATCTGCTACTGTTCCCCAGAAAGTTTTTAGATTAGGGTATTCATTCGGTGCAAAAAGCGTTCTATCCATGCTGAACAGATAAGTCATTAATATTGTATTCTCAATGACGCTGACCATGTATCGACAGGTTCCTCCTCCGTCTTCGAGACTTACAAGGACTTGCTTTGGTAGCTCTTCCACTTCATACCCTTCTGGTATTTTGAGTGAATTTGAAACTCTTAGCGTGTATGGATAAGACATCTCTACCGGCAGTTTACGGCTCTCTTGTATATATGGATTCTTGCTGATGTGTTGAAAAACCATTGGGTTAACATAGATATGATCATCGCTGACTGAAGCTTGTTTGGTGAATGTGATTTTTTCTTTGATTTGTGGACCAAATTCTTCTTTGCCTTGTTGTTGATAATCTAACACTTTGAATGCATCTTCACTCTCCATGTTGCTAATAAAATTAGCGCTGTCTTTGGCTGCCTTGAACTTAGCTCTGAATGTAGCTGCGTATTGCCCGCCATAAACAGTTGTTCTTTCTCCTTTTATCGTACCGTCTTCAGCGATGGAAGCGCTGACGAGAGATCTTACTAGCCCTTCTCCCGCATGGTTAAGGCTACACCATTTTTCTCCACTTTTCTCGGAAGTTACGATTCTGGCTCTGTCGACCATTAGAATAGGAGGCAGTACATTAATGTATCCGTTGCTAACAGATCCGTCAAGAAAGACTTTTGTGCTGTCGGTATTCTGAATGCCAACAACAAAAGTATTGAGTTTTTGTATGGATGGATGAGTGTAAGGAAGGATACCTCTGTTACGGCAGCTCAGAACTACCGGTACTGAACTTATATCTGCGTCACGTAGCATACTCATTAAGATGAAGTTGATATCGGCATTACTACCTGAACCTGATTTTACAACTTTGCTAATGCTCTTTCCATAAAGATAATAGTTTTCATTCCATGCTATCTTTTGTTTTAGAAAGTGGAAGATCGCAGCAATCTTTTGGTCTGTTGTCATTTCGCTGAGTGGCAAAGCCTTCATCTCTTCTCTAAAAGGATTTTTAAGTTTTAATAAATCACCAAAGTCTTCGTCTTTCAGGAGCAGTTCGTCTATTTTCTCCCAAGAAGAAGTAAAAGAGTGATAAATCGATCCGGGAAAGTCGATGCCAAGAAGTTCAAAGTTAATCATGGATTTGTAATCGTCGGCACACCAAATGTATGAATCGGCTTTCAGTGCAGGTAGATTTTTCCCTGTAAATGTCAGATTACGTGCAGTAGCGTGTACCATCTCCATTTGCTGTGAATTGTTGCCTCTTACAGTGAATGTTACAGGCGAACTTTCATCTTTGGTTTCAATCTTTTCGCCCCCTCTCGTCTCCAGATTGAATTTGAAATATTCAGGAATGGTGATGTCGTAGTCATTATAGACTACAGGTATCTCTTCCTGCATAGCCCAGTCTTTCAACTCATAATAAAAATCGGAGGTCATTTTGTATTTGTATTCGATAACTGTTCCCGCTTTAACAGCAGGTATCGAGAACTTAACCTGCATATATTTATCGTTGATTCTTTCTTTGAATATATAGTCTTTTTTCATTTTTGTTTTTACGACCTTACCATTCTCCATATTGTAAGAGTATGCATCTATATCTGTTATGCTTTCTTTCGATGTATTGCGGCTATTTTCATAGTAAGGAATAGTAATATTAGCAAATGAAGTCCCGTCACTCTTGAGTATTTTTATTTTTTCTTCTATGGTATAGTAGATCTTGAAATCATTGTTTAAGTAATCATAGTAAGTTCTACCCTTCTTATATAGGACAACTGCGTTTGCAGTGCTATCCTGATCGTACGTGCTCATGGATACCTCATCGTTGGTTACTTTTCCGAATTTGGTACTCAAGTCTTGTGCATAGGAGGCAGTATGAAAGTAAAATGATAGAAAGGCTATAGCCATGACCTGTAAAAAAGTAGTTTTTTTCATGTGAATTAATTTAGCTAAATATACTAGAGCGATTTGTGCCAGTAAATGTAAACTATATTATTTATATATTTAGCTTTTGTAACAATAAAAATTATCAGAAAAGAGAAAATGATGAATGAGAACAAAAAAATCCCCTTTTCAGTAATTTTCTGAAAAGGGGATGAAATAACTATTTATTCTTTGTACACTGATACGACCTGATGAGTCGAACTTATAACTTTATACCAGATGAGCAATCAGATTTTCTCTGTCTCCGTACAAAAGATCGATTACAGGAAGTTCAATCATGGTATAGCATCCGGGTTGTTGCTTCATTGATGCACGTGCTACGCATACCAATATCTGGGCAGTAAGAGCCGGATTGTTGATTTTCATGTTAAACTCAAACAGTTGATTCTGTGTTTTGCCTGATACACCTTTGCGCGTGAGGTTCACTCCATGGCCCATATCCAGCAAGTCGTCTACACAAGGAACCTGTGTGATGTGAGTGTCGTCGTTTACAAAGTAGGCGTCTGCTTTGATGGCTGCGGCCACTTCTTCAAAGTTATACCCTTCCTTAAGTTCAATATAAACCATTCTGCGATGAATGCCTGTACCTGTGGGGATGGTCATTGAAAGAGCAGCTTTTACTCCTTCAACAGCCTTTACGGCAACAGTATGCCCCATGCTCATACCCGGTCCAAAGTTAGTATAGGTAATTCCTTTTGGGGCGATTGCTTCGAACATTGTTCGTACAATAGAATCACTTCCGGGATCCCATCCCGCAGAGATCACAGAAACGGCTTTGTTTGCTTTTGCGCAAGCCATTAATTCCCTACGGAGGTCAACAATACCTGTGTGAATATCAAAGCTATCTACAGTATTAATGCCCATACTCAAAATTTCTTTGGCATACTTTTCTACACTGCGGGTAGGGGTACAGAGAATGGCTACGTCAACTTCGGCTAGTTCATTGATGTCCTTTACCACGGAGTATTCGTTTAATTCCGCAGGTTTACCTTCTGCACCGTTGCGACGCACTATCCCGGCAATCTCGAAATCAGGCGCTGCCTGAAGAGATTCCAATACATATTTTCCAATGTTGCCATATCCAATGATGGCTGCTCTAATCTTTTTCATTACTTTTGTTGGTTGTGAGTTGTATTTTATTTTTCTTTACTGCAAAAATAAGCGTTTTTTCAGTGAAAGCAATATTTAAAATGCAAAAGTAGTCATCTTTGCACATGTGCGGAATAAACTTAAAATTATATGATAGATTATATTAAAGGTGGCATTGCCGAACTAACTCCGGCAATGGTGGTGGTAGATTGTAACGGATTAGGCTATGGCGTGAATATCTCATTGAACACGTACTCTGCCATTCAAGGGAAAAGTAGTTGTAAGCTATATATCTATGAAGCTATTCGCGAAGATGCATACATCTTGTATGGTTTTGCTGATAAGCAGGAGAGAGAGCTGTTTCTACTGCTTATTTCCGTGTCGGGCATTGGCGGCAATACTGCTCGCATGATACTCTCCGCACTTTCACCGGCAGAACTTTGCAATGTGATTAGTTCCGAGAACGCTGGTCTGCTGAAAACGGTAAAAGGAATTGGTTTGAAGACGGCTCAACGGGTTATTATTGATTTGAAAGATAAGATAAAAACGACATCGGGTGCGTCAGCGATTAGCGGAGGTATGCTTGCCATGAATGCTGAGGTGAACGATGAGGCTGTAGCTGCGCTTACTATGCTGGGCTTTGCGCCTGCACCTTCGCAAAAAGTAGTTGCTCTCATCTTGCAAGAGGAGCCGAATGCTCCTGTAGAGAAAGTAATAAAACTTGCGTTGAAGCGGCTCTAATGTGTCGCAATTGTATGTATCTTGGAATCCCCTCTACAGGCCTTGTGAGAGGGGTTTGCTGAACTAACTAGTTCACCGTGGTGAATTAACTAGTTCAGCGCGCTTAATTAACTACTTCACCACGCTGAACTAGTTAACTGTATAAAATGAGTATGTTTTGTCTATAATAACGAATTTATATAGCGTCGATAAAAGATCATTTTTCCTTCTCTTTTGCTTTCTCTTTCTCTGCTGAATCCTGCATCTTTCTGGTGATGAACTCTATTTTCAGATTAGCTTCCTTGATGTCTTTCTTTACTTGCTCAATGGAAGAGAGTAGTTGAGAGAGTTCATAGACGCCAACCAATGCTTGTCGATCGGTTGCACTCATGGTGATGGTATACTTGCGTTCACCAAGATATTCTACACGAACGTTTTTGTCTTTATTCATGTAGATAAATCCCATCACATGGCCATCCTGACCTAACTTATAATCGGCTTTTTCTATTTTTTCTCCTAGATCGCTTGTCTCATAACTATCTTTAGAAGCTGGCGTCTCGGCAAAACTTCCATCAGGAGCAGTCACCTTCACTGCCGAATGATGAATATTGCTTCCTCCACAATAGATGGAGGTCATCACCATGGCACCACGTTCGTTGACTTGAAAACGGAGATAGGAGCGATGGAGGTTCTTCTCTACCACTTGCGTGGGCCAGAAGTAATTTCCTATCTGCTGGTATTCGGCATTTTTTTCAAAGACAAACTTCCCTTTCAGGGCTTCAAATTCTGTCTGTTTGACTTGAAGCATGCTGTCCAGGTAGACAAGACTGTGCTCTTGTTCTTTCAGTTCAGCTTGCTGTATTACTTTTAACCCTTCTCGGCGAGCTTCGAACGCTTTTGGATAAAGGATCTTTATACTATCTACTTGTATTTTGGCTTCACTGTAGTCACCTCTTTGCAGTGCTTCACGAGCTGCTTGTAATTTTTCTCCTGCTTTCTTCTCTGCATTATTGCCACAAGCGGCTAATAATGTAGCTGTGCATACCCAAATTAAAAGTTTCTTCATGTAATAAGTTTCTTTATGAACAACAAAAATACAAATAATATCAGTTTTTTGTATTTTTGTAGCCTAAAACTTAATAAAGAAGCATGGTAGAGTTGACAAAGGAGGAGTTGAAGTTGCATTTCAGTGATAAAATTTTTAATCAGATATCAGAAACAGCCGACGCGCTGGGACTGGAATGTTATGTAGTTGGAGGATACGTACGCGATATCTTCTTGCAACGTCCCTCTAAAGATATAGATGTAGTAGTAGTAGGCAGTGGCATTGAGATGGCGGAAGCGCTGGGGCAACGATTGGGCAAAGGTGCTCATGTTGCCGTATTTAAAAACTTTGGCACTGCGCAGGTTAAATATTATGGTACGGAGGTAGAATTTGTTGGTGCTCGTAAGGAATCTTATCAACGTGATTCTCGCAAACCTATTGTGGAGGATGGAACGCTGGAGGATGATCAGAATCGTCGGGATTTCACCATCAATGCAATGGCTGTTTGCCTGAATAAGGCTCGTTTCGGAGAACTCATTGATCCGTTTGGAGGCATGGATGATTTGAAAGAGAAGACCATTCGTACGCCTCTCGATCCCGACATCACTTTTAGTGATGATCCGCTTCGCATGATGCGCTGCATTCGTTTTGCTGCGCAGCTCAATTTTTATATTGATGATGATACTTTTGAGTCGCTTTGCCGTAATAAGGACAGGATAGAGATTATTTCAAAAGAGCGCATTGCCGATGAATTAAATAAGATTATACTGGCTTCTGTGCCTTCAAGAGGATTTATCGATCTCGATCGTTCGGGTCTTTTGCCGCTCATCTTTCCCGAACTAGCAGCTATGCAGGGCATAGAGACTCGCAATGGCAAAGCTCACAAAGATAATTTTTACCATACGCTCGAAGTGCTCGATAATATAAGTAAATATACGGATAATCTTTGGTTGCGTTGGGCTGCTTTACTTCATGATATTGCGAAACCTGTGACGAAGCGTTGGGAGCCACGGGTTGGGTGGACTTTTCATAACCATAACTTTATTGGTGAACGAATGATCCCTACGATCTTTCGCTCCATGAAGCTTCCTATGAATGAGAAGATGAAATATGTGCAGAAGCTCGTCAGCTTGCATATGCGCCCCATTGTGATAGCCAATGACGTAGTGACAGATTCGGCCGTGCGTCGTTTGCTTTTTGAAGCGAGCGATGATATAGAGGATCTGATGACGCTTTGCGAAGCTGATATCACCTCGAAAAATTCGGATAGGAAGCAACGTTTCCTGAATAACTTTCAGCTGGTGAGACAGAAACTGAAAGATCTTGAAGAGAGGGACCGTGTGCGTAATTTTCAGCCTCCTGTAGCTGGAGAGGAGATCATGGAAGTCTTTGGACTGGCACCTTGTCAAGAAGTAGGGGCTTTGAAAAGCGCTATTAAAGATGCCATTCTGGATGGAGTGATTCCAAATGAATATGAGGCTGCTTATGCTTTTATGCTTCAACGAGCCGAAAAGATGGGATTAAAACCGGTGAAGTAGGGGGTAACCATCATCTCACATTTTTATTTGCTTATAGGGTTGTTAAGGAATAATTGTGTATGTTTGCAATAACGTAGTATCAAATGTGAAGGAATCATGAGAAAAAACCTGCTTTTTATCGCTATAATGTCTTTTTTCCTTGCTCTAGCAGGGGATATTCAGGCATGCACTTCCGCTGTTATTTCCGGTAAGGTTACTCCTGATGGTCGCCCGCTATTGTGGAAGAATAGAGATACAGACTATGCTCAAAATAGTGTGAAGTACTTCTCAGGCAAGCGTTATTCGTTCGTTGCTGTGGTAAATAGCAGAGACAACAATCCGCGTGAGATATGGATTGGAACAAATTCGGCCGGATTTTCCATCATGAATACGCAATCTTACAATCTTGAGAAAATAAAAAAGAATGAAGAGCGTGGTTCAGCAAATGGTAGCGTGATGACACTTGCTCTTGAGGTATGTGCAACGGTAGACGACTTTAAACACTTCCTTGATTCAATAAAGAAACCTAGTATGATAGAAGCCAACTTTGGTGTAATTGATGCCAAAGGTGGGGCTGCTATGTTTGAAGTGGGGTATTACAAGTATACGTTCTATGATGCAAATAATCCCAAGGATGCTCCTTGTGGATATATTGCCCGGACTAACTTCTCGTTTGCCGGTGAAGTGAACAATGGTGCAGGATATGTTCGATACATGCAAGAAGACAAGCTCTTGATGCCGGCTTCTGCCACTAAAGAGATTACTCCTGCATGGATCTTTCGTGAATTATCTCGCTCATTTGCTAATTCATTGTTAGGCATTGATTTGAAAAGTGGCAACTTCAATCGCCCTAAAACTACTGGATGGTTTGTAGACCAAGACTTTATTGCTCGTAAAAGCACTTCTTGTTCGGTGGTTGTTCAGGGAGTGAAAAAGGATGAAAATGCAGAGTTGACTACTATGTGGACGGTTTTGGGATATCCTCCTGTAAGTGTGGTACTGCCTGTCTGGGTGAAGGGAGGGGAATACCTTCCGACTTTATTGACTCGTGATAATGCGACGAAGGTCTCTCCATTGTGTGATAAAGCAGTTACTTTGCGTGATCGAGTGTTTTCATATACTCAAGGCATGGGTAGCGATCGATATTTCAACTGGGAACTTCTGTATAATGAGGATAAAACGGGTTATATGCAACGATTGGCTCCGGTGGAAGAGGAAATCTTTAATCGTACCATTCCAAAACTTACTGAATGGCGTATGCAAGGGAGGTTGAACTTAGATCAAATGACTTCGCTCTATTCTGAGCTTGATCATTATGTTGCGGAGAAATACAAGGAATTGTTTGCTCTTTAAGCATTTCTTAATTGTGTTGTAAACACTAATCTCTCTTTTGCATTGTGTCTCTAAAGTTTTCTTACTTGTGAAGAGGTTTTATAATATAGCATTTGAGAGGTACGTTATGCATCATCATTAACGGTGAAGATCACGAATAGGTTTTACTACATAATATTTGAGAGGTACGCTACTATTTCCTCCTCTTGCTGCGGGTGAAACCAACGTATCTCCTCATCACGTTTGAACCAGGTCATCTGCTTACGCGAATAGATGCGAGAATTCTGCTTTATTTTTTCAATAGCAAATGGGAGCGTCCATTCTCCATCTAGGTAGTTGAACAGTTCTTTATAACCCACTGTGTTGAGTGAATTTAATTGTCGATGAGGATATACTCTTTTGGCTTCTTCCAGTAGTCCTTCTTCCATCATGATATCTACTCGTTGGTTTATGCGGTTATAAAGCTCCTCACGATCGCGTATGAGCCCTATCTTTAAGATGCGGAAGGGGCGTTGTTTCTTCTCACGAACGCGAAAAGAGGTATATGTTTTGCCGGTCATATAGCAGATTTCGAGTGCATGGATCACTCGTTTGGGGTTCTTGATATCTACTATTTTATAATAATCAGGATCTAGTAGTTTAAGCTCGGCACTGAGATTGTCCAAGCCTTCATCTTCGTATCTGCGAAGCATCAACTCGCGCGTCTCGCTATCTACAGTGGGGATATCATCAATACCTTTACAAATGGCATCTACATACATCATCGAACCACCGGTGAGTATCACTACATCTTTCTCTATAAAAAGGGATTCTATTAGTTTTAAAGCCTCAATTTCGTATTGAGCAGCACTGTAATAGTCGGTAAGTTTGAGTGTTCCTATGAAGTGGTGTGGAATACGTTTCAGTTGTTCAGGGGTGGGGGCAGCTGTTCCTATCTTTAAATCGGCGTACAGCTGTCGGGAATCAGAAGAGACAATGTTTGTGTTAAACTTTTCGGCAAGCCGAAGGCTTAACTCTGTTTTACCGACACCTGTAGGCCCTATAAGGACAACTAATGTTTTTGCCATTAAATGCGCTCTTCTTCGACAGGAGCTGCAGCTGCTGAATCACCGTCAAGTCCTTCAAAACCTTCCGGGTCAAATTCATCAATATCAAAGTCCTGATCTCCGTAGAAACTCTCGTCTAAATCAAGTGAGCTGGTGCTAGTAGTCATCTCCTCAAAATCGATCGTTTGTTTTGGCGCTTCTCCTTCTTTTTTAGTACATTTAGGAGTCTTAATTTCTTTTCCTGTGATGATTTCAGATAATTCTATGAAGAAACAGCGTTCTGTGATGTAATCAAACACATAAAGAAGTTTTTGTTTTTCATCTTCAATAAGTTCATTGAGTAGAGTCTCTTTCATAACCCAACTGTCCACTTCCGGATTATTATCCATCTCTTCTAGGGTAATCTCTTTTTCTTTTTCCCAATCATCGTCGCAGATGAAGAAAGAAGTCATCTGATCAGCTTTGTAGCCTGCAGATTTGAGTATAGCTTCATGAAGATCGAAAAATGTAGCTTCCGGATCAATTTGTATTTCTCTGATGAAATCATCTACTTCGTCAGATATAATTGTGAATCTGTATATCATAGTTTTTACCTGTTTATTGATGGCGTAAAAGTAGTAAAAAAGTAAATAAGTACAAATACTAACTAGTCTTTATCATAAAAAAAGGAGGTCTCTTTGTATAGAGATCTCCTAGTATATAATGTTTTGTTAGTTTATTTGATAATACCTCTTTCTGAACTGCGGATAAACTTTACAATGTATTCAATTTCGGGAGTCATACTAATTTCTGCTTCCACCTTTGCTAGCGCATCGGTAATGTTTAAACCGCTTTGGTAAATGATGCGATATGTATTGTGAATGTCTTCAATTGTTTCATTAGAGAACCCACGACGGCGCAAACCAATGATATTGATTCCGCTGTAGGTAATGGGATCGCGTCCGGCAATGATATATGGAGGGATATCCTTACTGAAGCGACATCCTCCTTGCACCATTACATGGCCTCCTATGTGACAGAATTGATGCATCAACACTGCGGCACTGATTATGGCATTATCGTCAATGGTGATTTCTCCAGCCATTTTTGTCGAGTTCCCAATGATGCAGTTGCTTCCGATGGAAGCATCATGTGCCACATGTACTCCTTCCATTAAAAGGTTGTTATTACCTACTAATGTTTTGCCTTTGGCGGCTGTTCCACGGTTAATTGTTACATTCTCACGAATAAGGTTGTTGTCTCCTATTTCTGCTGTACTTTCTTCACCTTTGAACTTAAGGTCTTGTGGCGTAGCTCCGATAACTGCACCTGGAAAGATTGTATTTCCGTTTCCGATGCGTGAGCCGTACAAGATATTGGCATTGGCCATAATCTTGTTGTTATTACCAATTATAACATTCTTGTCAATATATACAAAGGGGGCAATCTCTGAGTTTTCCCCAATTTGTGCTTCGGGGTGAATATACGCTAAGGGACTTATCATTCTTCTATTTATTTGTTTTTTACTATTTGCGCCATAAACTCGGCTTCGCAAGTCACCGTTTCACCAACAAAAGCATATCCTTTCATTGAAGAGATACCTCTACGAATAGGGCTCAGCATTTCAACACGGAAAATTAAAGTATCTCCCGGAACCACTTTTTGGCGAAATTTAATTCCGTCTATCTTCATGAAGTAAGTAGAATATCGTTCGGGCTCATCTACTGAATTCAACACAAGTAAACCTCCGACTTGTGCCATAGCTTCAACTTGTAGTACACCCGGCATCACTGGCTCTTGTGGGAAGTGTCCTTGGAAGAAAGGTTCATTTATGGTAACGTTTTTCACTCCTACAATATAGTTGGCACCTATTTCAATTATTTTATCGACTAACTGGAATGGATAACGGTGTGGAAGAAGTTCGCGGATGCGATTTACATCCATTACTGGTGCTTCGCTGCAGCTATAGCTTGGCGCTTGTATTTCGTGCAAACGAATTTCTTTACGCATTTGGCGAGCAAACTTATTGTTGATGGAGTGTCCGGGACGAGTGGCTATGATTCTTCCTTTAATCGGTTTCCCAATCAGAGCAAGGTCGCCAATCACATCCAATAATTTATGTCGTGCACATTCATTAGGCCATACTAAGGGCTTATGGTTAATGTAACCCAACTGATTGGCATCCATATGAGGAACTCTCATTACATCGGCCAGCTTGTCATAGCTTTCTTGGGACATTAGACGTTCATAAATGACAATCGCATTATCTAAGTCGCCACCTTTTATCAATCCTGCAGAAAGTAATGGTTCAATCTCTCTGACAAAAACAAATGTGCGACTTGCGGCAATTTCTGTGGGGAAATTAGTCATGTTCTCCAGAGTCGCAAACTGATTTGGAATAATGGCTGAATCGTATGAAACAAGAACATTAATGCTGAAGTTTTCATCTGGTAGAACAATGATGGATGATCCCGTTTCTTCATCACGGAACTCTATTTTAGATTTTATGATGTAGAAATCCTTCATTGCATTTTGCTCTTCAGTTCCTACTTTTTCTATTGCTTGCACATAATATTGTGCACTTCCATCCAAAATAGGAAATTCTGGGCCATTTACTTGTATTAGGCAATTGTCTATACCTAGCGCATAAAGTGCTGCCATGCCATGTTCTACGGTACTAACCTTTGCATTACCATTTGCTAACACCGTGCCACGTGTGGTTTCAATAACATTGTTGGCTATAGCATCAATAATAGGCTGTCCCTCCATATCGATACGTTGTATCTTATATCCATGATTATCCGGAGCCGGATTGAACGTTACCGTGAGGTCAAGCCCAGTGTGAAGACCTTTTCCACTCAGCGAAAAGCTATCTTTCAGTGTTTTTTGTTTCAACATTGGTTACTTATTTAATTGTTTTTTTAATTCGTTTATCTCCTTGCGAAGGGCGTTAACTTCAGTATAGATCTCTGGTAATCTTTTGAAGGCTACGGATGCTTTGAAGAATTTCTTAGCATCAAATGAGGGCGAACCCATGATTTGAGAGCCAGATGCTACATTACCTGGGACGCCAGATTGGCCAGCAATGCCTACTTTGTCTCCAATTTTTGCGTGTCCCGCTAAGCCGGCTTGGCCACCAATCATACACCATTCGCCTACCTTCGTAGAACCGGCAATTCCTGATTGTGCAGCCATAACTGTATGAGCTCCAACTTCATCATTGTGAGCCACTTGGATAAGATTGTCTAGCTTCACTCCTTCATGAACAACAGTAGCTCCCATTGTTGCTCTGTCTATGCAGGTATTTGCTCCTACTTCTACCTTGTCTTTTATGATAACGATGCCTATTTGAGGTATCTTTTCGTATCCTTCGGCCGTTGGAGCGAAACCAAAGCCGTCGGCACCAATGACTACTCCCGAATGCAAAATACATTCATTGCCTATGCGACAATCATGGTAGATGTTTACGTTAGAATAAATAGTGCATCCTTTTCCTATACTTGCCCCATCACCGACGTATGTATGCGGGTAAATCAGTGAATTATCACCGATAACTGCATTCTCGCCAATATATGCGAATGGGCCGACATATGCATTCTCTCCGATTTTTGCCGTTGGTGCAACATATGCTAGTGAGTCGATTCCTTGTTTTTTTGGCTTACTCATTTCATATAGGTTGAGTAGCTTAGCCAGACTTTCGTATGCGTTCTCAACTTTGATTAAAGTTGCATTGACTTCACGGTCTGCTACAAAATCTCTATTAACTAACACAATGCTCGATTGAGTATTGTATATATAAGAGGTGTATTTGGGGTTTCCCAGAAAAGATATTGCTCCTGGTATTCCTTCTTCAATTTTAGCAAATGTATGGACAGTAACATCTTCATTTCCGATGATTTCTCCCTGTATAAATGCTGCTATTTGCTTAGCTGAAAATTCCATTTCTTGATCTATTGTTGTGTGGTTTTTAGCCGTTATATTTTGTCTTAGACTGAGGTTACAATAATCTATTGTTCTCCAATTAGGGCGCAAATAACGGTTTTTTTTTTTATATTACCTTATTCTTTAATGAATATTTTATACGAGTCAATGCAAACGATGGTAGCAAATATAGTACTTCTTTACTTTCTTAGAAAGTAATGCGAAGTTCAACATGTCAGATGCTTCAGCAATATTTTTTATTGTACCGTCATGGTAGATAATATCAATGCTGTCGTCTGCAGGATCATACATATTCTTTTCAATACTGGGGGTAGAAACAAAATATCTCGCTTCGTGAAGGCTGATATTCAATTGTTGGCTAATGTGATAAGTTAATTCTTTTTCTCTTTCTACACTAATAGGTTCAGTGGATATCTCAACTTTAAATATGTTGCGATTAATCATACCAAGACTTAGTGCTGAAAGAACTTTGTCGGTATGGGTACTCCATACTTTTAAAGATGTCCATATATCGTTGTCATCGAGTTGGATGAAATTCTCCAAGCAATCCGGATTGTTGTGGAACTCATCATGGCCGATGCTATTATATAAGAAGAAGTGTAGGGCCGGTGAGGCAAATAATTCCACTCCTTGTTCGGCTAACTCTTTTGCTCGTAGTAGAGCACTGATGAGCATTCGCTCGTAGGCTACGGATGTTTTGTGCAAATAGACTTGCCAATACATCAGGCGGCGTGCGGTGAGGAAGTTTTCTATCGAGTAAATGCCTTTGGCTTCAATGACCAGTTGATCGTCTTGTACGTTGAGCATTTCGATGATTCTAGCCGACCCAATGCTACCTTCTGTCACTCCTGTGTAGAAGCTATCGCGGCGCAAATAGTCCAGTCGGTCCATATCCAACTGTCCGCTGACCAATTGGTGCAGAAATCTTTTGGAATATTCATCTTTAAAGATTTGAATAGCAAGAGTTAGTTGCCCATTCATCTCTTTGTTCATTCGCTCCATGAGCATCAAGGATATTTCCTCGTGAGATACTCCTTTTACAATTGTGTCTTCGAGTACATGCGAGAAAGGCCCATGTCCGATGTCATGTAGAAGAATGGCTATTTGTACGGCTTCGGCTTCGCTGTCAAAGATAAAGTTCCCTTTGGTGGTTAGTTGTGTTATGGCTTCTTTCATTAGATAAAATGCACCTAACGAATGTTGAAAACGTGTGTGCTGAGCTCCGGGATAAACCACGGATGATAGCCCCATCTGTTTGATGCGATTCAGCCGTTGAAGCAATGGATGCCTCACAATGTCATACAACAGTCCTTTGGGAATATTGATGAACCCGAAAACCGGATCATTGATGATTTTACGTTTATTCGTCATTCTTTATTTTACAACTCCACTTAATAAATAGGGCTACTTAGAGAATCTTCTTCAGTTGCTCTGACATCTCTGCTTGTACCTCTTTAGCTGCGTTATGAGCAGCCTCTGCAAAACGTTCTGTTTTGTCGGCATAGATAATTGCACGAGAGGAATTTACAATCAGTCCGCATGTGCTATTCATACCATACTTACATACTTCTTCGAGTGATCCTCCCTGAGCACCAACACCTGGTACTAAAAGGAAGTGATTGGGCACATGTTTACGGATATCCATGAACATCTCTCCTTGTGTAGCACCTACTACATACATCATTTGTTCGTCAGAAGCCCATTTTTGAGATTTTTTCAATACTTTCTCAAAAAGGCGTTCCCCGTTACTATCTTCTGTTAGTTGGAAGTCCTGTGAACCTTTATTTGAAGTCAGCGCCAATAGAATTACCCACTTTTCAGGATATAGTAGGAAAGGTTTCACACTGTCTTCACCCATATAGGGCGCTACTGTTACAGAATCAATGTTGAGCTCATCAAAGAATGAGCGGGCATACATCTCGCTGGTATTTCCAATATCGCCTCGTTTAGCATCGGCAATGATAAATTGGTCCGGATAATTGCTCTTGATGTAATTTACTGTTTTCTCAAAAGCAATCCATCCTTTCACTCCCAAACTCTCATAAAAGGCCAAGTTGGGCTTATAAGCGATACATAGATCGGCCGTAGCATCAATGATGGCTTTGTTGAACGCAAAGATAGGATCTTCCTCTTTCAGTAAGTGCGCCGGTATTTTCTTAATATCGGTATCCAATCCTACACATAAAAATGTCTTTTTGCGTTTTATATTTTCAAATAACTGCTGTTTATTCATCTGTCTTTTAGCTTATAATTCACTTTCCTTCATTCTCTCTGCATTTTCGGCTACAATCAGCTTGTCGATGCAATCTTGTATATTCCCTTCCATAAAAGAGGCAAGGTTATAGATGGTATAGTTGATACGATGATCTGTGATACGTCCTTGTGGATAGTTGTAAGTACGAATCTTCGCGGAGCGGTCACCTGTAGAAACTAACGTCTTTCTATGTGAAGCGATAGCTTCTTGATGTTTGCTAAGCTCTATATCATATATTTTTGTACGAAGCATTTGCATGGCCAACTCACGATTGGCCAACTGCGAGCGCGCTTGCTGACAAACCACGACCAGACCTGTCGGCTTATGTGTCAATTGCACTTTGGTTTCCACTTTATTCACATTCTGCCCTCCGGCTCCTCCTGAACGTGATGTTTGCATCTCTATATCGGCCGGGTTGATCTCTACGTCAAATTCCTCAGCTTCCGGCAGTACAGCCACTGTTGAGGCTGAAGTATGCACACGTCCTTGAGTTTCCGTAGCCGGTACACGTTGCACGCGGTGCACACCGCTCTCATATTTCAGCGTACCATATACATTGTCACCCGATACAGTGAAGATTACTTCTTTAAATCCTCCGGCTGTTCCTTCGTTGCTAGTGGTTATTTCCGTCTTCCATCCTTTCGATTCACAGAACTTCATATACATTCTGAAAAGATCCCCGGCAAAAATGGCGGCTTCGTCGCCTCCTGTTCCACCACGAATCTCCACGATTGCATTCTTATCATCTTGAGGGTCGGCCGGAACAAGAAGTATTTTAATCTCTTCTTCCAGTTCAGGTAGGCGTGCCTGACTTTTTTCTATCTCTTCGCGGGCCATTTCTCTCATCTCATGGTCTTGTTCGGTAGAGAGCATTTCTTTAGCTTCGGCAATGTTGGCTAGCATCTGCAAGTACTCTTTGCGGGCCTTCATCAGGTCGTCCAGCTCTTTATAATCCTTCGTCAGGCGTACAAAACGTTTTCGGTCTGCTATAACTCCCGGGTCTGTGATGAGCGTTGACACCTCTTCAAATCGGCTCACTAAGCCTTCAAGTCTCTCTAGTATATTGATATTTTCTGCCATGTATTTTAATATATGAATTCTCCGAATTCACTCTTGATTATCAATTCTTTTTTCTCACTTTCTTCAATGCGGCCTACGATTTGTGCATCGATTCCAAATGATTTTGATATAGCAATCACTTCTTCAGCATGTTCGGGAGAAAGATACACTTCCAAGCGATGTCCCATATTGAACACCTTATACATCTCAGCCCATTCTGTTCCGCTTTGTTCCTGAATGGTTTTGAATAGTGGTGGAACGGGGAAGAGGTTGTCTTTGATGACCCGCATGTTGTTAATAAAGTGAAGCACCTTGGTCTGTGCGCCACCCGAGCAGTGCACCATACCGTGAATTTCGGGGCGTAGAGCATCTAGTAGCTTTTTCACAACCGGTGCATACGTACGAGTAGGAGAGAGCACTAGTTTACCAGCGTCTATTGGAGAACCCTCTACACTATCTGTTAGTTTTAATCCTCCTGAATAGACCAATTCTTCGGGTACACCGGCATCGTAACTCTCTGGATATTTTTCAGCAAGATATTTAGAGAAGACATCATGGCGAGCAGATGTAAGTCCATTGCTGCCCATCCCTCCATTATATTCTTTCTCGTAAGTCGCTTGTCCATAAGAAGCCAGACCCACAATTACATCACCCGGACGGATATTAGCATTGTCGACCACGTCACTGCGTTTCATTCGGCAGGTAACAGTACTATCTACAATAATCGTGCGTACCAAGTCGCCCACATCAGCCGTTTCTCCACCTGTGGCATATACGCCTACACCCATCTCACGAAGTTCGGCTAATAGCTCATCCGTTCCATTAATAATGGCCGATATCACTTCGCCAGGGATTAATAGCTTGTTGCGTCCGATGGTAGAAGATACCAAAATATTATCGATGGCTCCTACGCAAAGCAAGTCATCAATATTCATTATCAGCGCATCCTGTGCAACACCTTTCCATACGGAAAGATCACCTGTTTCTTTCCAATACAAATAGCCCAGACTCGATTTTGTGCCTGCACCGTCGGCATGCATTATGTTACAATACTCAGGGTCACCACCCAAAATATCAGGAATAATTTTACAGAAAGCTTGTGGGAAAATACCTTTATCGATGTTTTTTATGGCATTATGTACATCTTCCTTAGATGCTGATACGCCACGTTGCATGTACCGCTGGTTACTCATGAATGGAATATTTTTAGTATACTTCCGCAAAATTACTTCATTTTTCGCTCACAGGCAACTATTTTTCCTATATACTACTTCTTTATCGATTATTCCTATTGTTCTGAGTCCATAATTTGGCTGGATATAATAATCCCCTTTATTAATATAAATGAGGTATATATCAATAAAGGGGATTGTTTTTTCTTTGTTAGAATTCTACTTTAGGAGCCTTTTCAGCGCCTGCTTCCGCTTCGAAATACGGACGTTTTTCAAATCCAAACATTCCTGCAAAGATGTTCTTTGGGAACTTACGGATAGCTGTATTGTATTCCTTGGCAGAGTCGTTAAAGTTCTTACGTGCCACATTGATTCGGTTTTCTGTTCCTTCCAATTGCGCTTGTAGTTCCAGAAAGTTTTGATTAGCCTTCAAATCCGGATAATTCTCTGTAATGGCAAGGAGTTTGCCTAAGGCAGATCCAATTTCTCCTTGAGCTTTCTGATACTTAGCCAATGATTCGGGCGTAAGATTTGAAGCATCAACCTTAATCTGTGTGGCTTGTGAACGAGCAGAAATCACACCTTCCAGTGTCTCTTTTTCGTGCGTAGCATATCCTTTTACCGTGTTTACTAAGTTAGGAATAAGATCCGAACGGCGTTGATACTGTGTTTCTACATTGGCCCATTGGTTACTAACATTTTCTTCCATTGACACCAAGCCGTTATAAGCTGATGTAGCCCATATAGCTATGACAGCCACTACGGCAATGATAATGATAATTGATCTTTTCATATTCTTTTCTTTCTTTATATTTATCCACATTAATTAAAATCTTGAGCCAGCACCACCGCCTCCTCCCATACCTCCGCCGAAGCTTCCACCACTGAACCCTCCGCCGCCGGAGCCAAAGCTACCTCCACCTATACCACCGATGAATGGACCGCCTCCGCCACCTCCACGATAGTTATCATCGTAAGATTGCTGGCGGCGTACCACCTTATGGCCACAGTTCAAGCATGTATATACTACGTCTTCTGTTTTTACACCGTTTCGTTTTGATACCAAGTTAGTGCTGCTACGTTGCAATTTATGTTTGCCACACTTTGGGCAACGAGCACTTGTCCATACGGCCCAAAAACTGGCTAATCCACCTATTACAACGAACCCTATGATGGCAAGAAACAAGAATAAGCCTCCGCTTTTGCCTCCGGAATCTTCTCCATCGTTAACCATCGATCCGTCTAATCGGCCGCAGACAGCGCTTATACCAGCTACCATACCACTGCTCCAGTCGCCATTCTTTAAGTAGGGAATCATCTCTTTTGTTTGGATGCGTTTGCATATAGCATCCGGCAAATCTCCTTCGAGTCCGTATCCTGTGTAGAATTGTATGCAGCGTTGATCAGTAACCAGCAGAACGACTAATCCATTATCTTTCCCTTTTTGGCCTACTCCCCATTTGTTTAGCAGCTCGTGAGAGAAGTCGAAACAGTCAGCTTCACCGATAGAAGGAACTACAGCGATAACACTTTGGATGCCTGTTTTCTTTTCAAGGGCATAGAGCATTCTGTCAATAGAATCTGTTGCAGCTTCCGAAAGGATGCCTTCCGGGTTGCATACATACCTCATCTTGTTTTGCAAATGCACTTTGGGTATGTTATCTACTGTATATATTTTTTCTTGTGCTTGTACAGAAAAGAATAAGCACAGAAAGAGAATTAGCGTCGTGGTATGTTTCATCACAATTCAATTTGTTTTTGCAAACCTACATAAAAAGATGGAATAATAAAGCGTGCTGACTGAAAAAATGCGATTATCGCTCAAGTATCCGACTTAATGTCGTCAGGTAATTATTGGATGTACTTACTTGTGAAACGTTGAACTTTATCGGTATAAGCTTTTTGATTCTCCTGATAAGAAACGGCATGCTTGGCTCCGGGTACTATCCATAACTCTTTGGGCTCGGGTTTGCTTTCAAAGAGTGTATAAACCATCTTTGTGGGTACGTATGTATCTACACTTCCATGAATAAATAGCATTGGAAGGTGACATTTTTTGACTTGGTTCAATGCTGATGCTTCTTTGAATCCCCATCCATATTTTAGTTTGCACAATGCGCTCGAAAAATAGAGTAATGGGAAAGGAGATAAGTCAAATTGTTCTTTAATCTCTTTTGAAAACTCATCCCATACGCTGGTATATCCGCAATCTTCAACGAAACACTTTACATAGGGTGGTTGCTGTTCTCCCGATACCATCATTGTTGTTGCTGCGCCCATTGATATTCCGTGAATGACCATTCTTGTGCTGTCTCCATAGATGTGTTGTGCCACGTCCATCCACTTCATTACATCCAAGCGATCTTTCCATCCCATTTGTATGGCATTGCCTTCACTTCGGCCATGATATTGCAAATCGGGTAACAGGATATTATATTGCAAGTCGTGGTTGTATAGATAGCCTATGTGCATCATGCGAATGGCATTGTCGGTGTAGCCGTGAACGATGACAGCAGTCTTTGCCGTTGGGTGAGGAGCAGCAATGTAGTATGCATGTAGGCACAAGCCTGCTTTATTATTTATAAATGTATCTTTCAGCGCACTTGTCTGATTTAAACTATCCACCCATGCTTTCATAAACGGATATTTTGCATACATAACTTTGTAGGATTCGGCTTCGTTCTTGCCCCTGTTTTGAGGAGTCAAAGAATAGTTGAGCATATAGAAACCGCCAGCCGCTACTCCGGCAATAAATAGTAATACTATGCCAATAACACTATAAACAATCCATTTACGCTTCATACCGACATCTATTTTATCTTGATTATTTCTGCCATATTTCCCAAGCAGCAAAGGCCTGGAGCAATAACATTTCTAAACCGTTCTTAGTCGTAGCTCCTTGTGCTTCTCCTTTTTTCATGAAAAGAGTTACATTGGGATTATATAACAAGTCGTATAAAAGGTGTTCTGAAGTCAGGTGCTCATAAGGAATGTTCGGGCAAATATCCGCTTTGGGATACATCCCTACCGGAGTGCAGTTTACTATAACGGTGTATTCTTTAATGATCTCAGGAGTCAGCTCCTCGTAAGAGTACATGCCGAATCTAGTTCTACGTGATACGAATGTACCTTCAATGCCCAACTTCTTCAGTCCGTGAAAAACGGCCTTTGAAGCGCCACCTGTACCCAATATTAAAGCTTTATGATGATGGGGCTGTAGCAGTGGTTGGATGGATTGTGTAAACCCGATAATATCAGAGTTATAGCCAACTAGTTTTACTTTCCCTTTTTCCCTGATGATTTTTATCACATTCACAGCACCAATAGCCTTTGTGTCTTTATCTATTTCATTAAGGAAGGGCATAACTAGTTCTTTATAAGGAATAGTAACATTGAGCCCGCATAAGTTGGGATTCTCTTCAATGACCTTCACAAATTCGTTGATGTTCGGAATCTCAAAATTAACATATTCAGCATCGATGCTTTCCGAACTAAACTTTTCATTAAAATATCCGATGGAAAACGAATGTTTAAGCGGATATCCTATTAAACCATACTTTTGCATAGGGGGTTGTATTAAGTTTTCATTATTTGGTCGCTGTATATAGAGTGCAAATACCGAATGTCAGTCTTTTGAAGTTAACCTTACTGAATCCGGCTTGTGTGATCACATTCTTCATCACTTCTCCTTGCGGAAAAGCCTGAATGGTGCGAGGCAGGTAAGTATATGCGCTATTGTCTTTAGAGAGTAACTTGCCAAGAATGGGAATTACAATCTTAGAATAAATGGCAAACAGCTGTTTCATTGGGAAGTGATCAGGCGTGGTGAGTTCCAGAATGACGAGATGTCCATTTTCCCGGAGTACTCGATGCATTTCTGCCAATCCCTTATCTAAGTCTTCAAAATTACGAATTCCGAATGCCACTGTGATAGCATCGAAGCTGTTTGCATCAAACGAGAGAGAGGTACAGTCTTCTCTGGCAAAACTTATTTTGCCAGAGAGACCTTCCTTTTTTACTTTTTCTCTTCCCACATTCATCATACCTTCTGATATGTCCGTTCCTATAAGCTCCTGAGGTTGTAGCTTTCGGTAGGCCAGAATGGCAAAATCACCTGTTCCCGTAGCCACATCCATGATGCGTTGCGGTGCAAAAGGTTTGAGCCAATTGATAGCCTTTCGTCTCCACATCTTGTCAATACCCATTGACAGGGCATGGTTCAGTAGGTCATATTTGTGAGCGATGTTGTCGAACATTTGTTCTACTTGTCGGCCTTTGCGGCCATCATCGCCATAAGGTTTGATGTCTTCTTGGGGATAATTCATTTCTTCAAAAACTCAGTAATATTTTTCTCAATACGAGCAGCTACATCTTCTGTTGTTACTTTGTTGAATTTCTCTCCAACAATGTGCTCATATAGTTCAATATAGCGTTCAGAAACCGAAGTAACATATTCATCTGTCATCTCAGGAACCTGTTGGCCGGCTTTACCCATGAAGTTGTTCTCTATGAGCCATTGGCGCACAAATTCTTTAGACAGTTGTCTCTGAGCCTCACCTTTGGCAAATCTCTCTTCATAACCATCCGCATAGAAGTAACGTGAAGAATCAGGTGTATGTATCTCGTCGATGAGATAAACTTTGCCCTCTTTCTTTCCAAACTCATATTTAGTGTCTACCAATATCAATCCTTTTTCGTCAGCCATTTCCGTTCCGCGTTGAAAGAGTGCATACGTATATTTTTCCATCAATTCGTAATCTTCTTTGCTTACGATGCCTTGTTCAAGGATTTCCTCTTTTGAGATGTTCTCATCATGTCCCTCATCCGCTTTCGTTGTTGGAGTGATAATAGGAGTAGGGAATTTCTGATTTTCCTTCATCCCATCAGGCAAAGCAACACCGCAAAGATTACGGCACCCTGTTTCATATTCTCTCCACGCGCTACCTGTTAGATATCCGCGGATAATCATTTCCACACGGAAACCTTCGCACTTGATCCCTACGGTGACCATTGGGTCCGGAGAAGCAATCTTCCAGTTTGGCACGATGTCTGCCGTAGCATCTAGAAATTTGGCAGCTATCTGATTCAATACTTGCCCTTTGAAAGGAATACCCTTTGGTAAAACAACATCGAATGCTGAAATACGATCACTGGCTACCATGACGAGAAGCTCGTCATTTATGTTGTATACGTCACGCACTTTTCCGTGGTACACACTCTTTTGTCCCGGAAAGTTGAAATCTGTTTTTACTAATGCTTTCATATTAATTACAAATTACGAATTACTCCATTCAAGTGATTTTTCTTTTCTTCTTCTATTTTCTTGTAACGATCCTCTTTTACTTCCTTGTCGAACTTCTCATAAGCATCTACAATACGCTCCACTAGTTTGTGACGCACAATGTCTTTCTTATTTAATTCCACAAAGCTGATACCCTTCACTCCCTTAAGAATTTTCATGGCTTGTACTAAACCCGAAGTCTGAGAAGACGGTAAATCAATCTGCGTTATATCTCCCGTTACGATCATCTTGGTGTTCATGCCCATACGAGTGAGGAACATTTTAATCTGTTGAGCACTAGTGTTTTGAGCTTCATCCAGAATAACTACCGCATCATTTAGAGTTCTTCCTCGCATAAAAGCTAGCGGAGCTATTTGAATCACGTTTAGCTCCATATATTCCTTTAGCTTTGCAGCCGGAATCATATCCTGTAGTGCATCGTAGAGTGGTTGCAGATATGGATCTATTTTTTCTTTCATATCACCGGGTAAAAAACCTAATTTTTCCCCTGCCTCCACAGCCGGACGACTCAGAATAATTTTCTTTATTTCTTTTTCCTTCAAGGCTCTTACAGCAAGAGCAATGGCCGTGTACGTTTTTCCCGATCCGGCAGGCCCGATAGCAAAGAGCATATCGTTCTTAGCGAATCCTTCCACTAGCTTTAATTGATTTTCACTTCGTGGAATGATGGGTTTGCCGGTAACGCTGAACACGATGACATTTCCCGCTTTCTCTGCCTGCGGTGCGTTTCCTTTGATTATGTCAATGATAACCTCCTCTTTCAGAGAGTTATATTGTGCACAATATTTTTGAAGCGCGATGATGTTTTCTTCGAAAGCACACATCTCTTCTTCATCTCCCAACACCTTGATCACATTTCCTCGAGCCACAATTCTTAGCTTCGGATACAAGGACTTAATTAATTGTACGTTGGCGTTGTTCACGCCATAAAAGATAACAGGATCAATATCCTCAAGAACAATCAGCTTTTCTATCATTAAATGTGTTTAAGGGTTGAATTGTTTGCTCGCCGAACAGTTTATTTCGCCGGGATAATAGGATTGTCAGCGTAAAGCGCCTGCAAATTTAATCAATCGTCTGAACATTTTTATAGTTATTTACGAATTAATTTCCAGACCATTTTTTGTTCATAGGTGATTTAGCTATATTTGCACTGTAAAAACAGATAAACAGAAACATGCGAAAGTTAAAACCCCGTTACCGTAATCTAGCATATCTTCTATTTCTTGTACTCTTTATTGCTGTGATAGTGCTGGTATTTCCGAGTAGCAAAAAGGATATGTCTTTGAGGTTAAACAATCCACGAAATATACATGGCGTGATTAGTTATAAACGATCTTTTGGAGATTTGAATGATGTACAACTTGTAGTAGCGAGAGCTAATGGTATTGTACCTTTGAATGATCGTGATGAACTAGAGGCATTGGGAGATAAATTGATACATTTGTCTGATAATAACTTTTATACTATTGATTCGCTAACGCACTCCATACCTTATTTAGTGCCTCGTGCGAGTAACTTATTAGATAGTATAGGCTCAATCTTTCTCGATTCTCTTGAATCTAAAGGCCTTAATCCTAACCGCATTGTGGTGACTTCCATCCTTCGCACCCGTGATGATGTTAATCGCTTGCGTCGTCGCAATGGGAATGCATCCGAGAACTCTGCTCACTTTTATGGTACCACATTTGATGTAAGTTGGAAGCGATTTACCAAAGTAGAAGATGAAGGTGGTCGCCCTTTTCAAGACGTTAGCTCTGATACCCTAAAGCTAGTGCTCTCCGAAGTGCTCAGTGATATGCGCTTAGCTGAAAAATGCTATGTGAAGTACGAACTTAAACAAGGATGTTTTCATATTACTGCGAGATAAATAGCCATTGAGTAGTAATCTTTACTCTCAATAGCTCATTCCAAATTGCCAGAGAGGGATGATATTGGCATAACCAAATTCAATGTCATCTTTCACGATGAATCCTTTGTCTACTTCCTGAATTTGTTTTTGCCCCTTAGCCTTCCCTCCAACCTCGAAAGTCATATCCTCAATTAAGAAATCAGAGACTGGTGATGCAATTACATCAGAATGAATTCTTGTTTGATTGAGAAAAAAGGTTTTCCTTATATTCCCTATGTTTGAAGTTTCCTGTGCCAGGTTGTAAATTAGATTCGTGTTATCTAAATAAATCTTATCCACTTTCCCCAATCCGCGTATGCCTCCTGTAGCATCTCGTAACTGAGCTATCAGCCCGGCTTCCTCTATATAAAGACAATAGTCTGCAATGTTGTTCCTACTGGCTCCAAGCATTGTAGCTATATTGCTGATATTTGGTTTGAAAGGCACGCTTTTAGCGATGATGGCCAAAAGTTGTTTTAATTTTCGGCCGGTGGATACATGCATGTCTGCATATTGTGGTATGTCCGATTCTAATGTTTGAGTGATAATTTGTTGCAGTCGGATCTCATAATCCTCTTCTATCGCAAAGGGATAATATCCTTTTTTCAAATAATCATCAAACAGCGGCAAGGGATGCTCTAGTTGAGGCACTTCCACTTTATGTTCCGTTATATCTTTCAGAGTGTGACTTTCAGTAGTGATTTGATGAAACAATTGTAGGTATTCTCTAAAAGATAACCCTTGCATCTTATACATAATAGCTCGTCTGCTCAAATCAGCTGCACCTTTATTTATGTCCAACACAGAAGAACCTGTGAAAAACACATTCAGTTCAGGATGATAATCGTAGATAAGCTTTAGCTCTTTAGACCAATCCTTATACTTATGTATTTCATCAATAAACAGATGGGTACCCCCTTTTTTGCTGAACCTGTCAGCAAGATCCAGCAACCTGTTATCAGCAAAATAGAAATCCTCGGCAGTAACGTACAACGTCTTGTTGATATCCAGATCCTTCTTGATGTGTTGCAGTACCAGAGTCGTTTTACCTACACCTCTGGGGCCGGTAAGCCCAATCATTCTACTATTCCAATTAATATCGGAATAGATGTATCTCAGGAAATCAGATTTCGATTCTCTCAGAAGCTTATGGTAATATTCGTATAGCTTTTCCATATCATAGCAATTATAGAAGCAAAGATAACTGATTTTGCCCTGTCATAGTGCAAAATAGAAATAAATATGCACTATGGCAGTGCAAATTTCTGTTCTTTCAAGGAAGTTCTATCTTTAATAGGCAAAGATCTCCGCAGTTATTCTGATCAGAGCTTTACCAGGTTCAGTAAAAGCACATCGTTTTCACGAATTGCAAACTCTCTCAAAAATACGCCCGAATGATCGACCTTAATCAGTTCTTTTGAAATTGGAGAGCCATCATTTTCCCTCTTAATATCCTCTACCTGTTGTTTGGTAAGTTGAGTTGGCTTATTCATTTCAAAATATGAAGTATAAGCATCATTCACCTTATAACCCACTTTATAAATCTCCAGTTGATAGTTACCTTTTGGTATTCCTGTTATTTCCACTTTTACTTTCCCTTTAGAGTTAGCAGGAAGATCACGTATGTAATACTGTTGATTGTTTATTGAATCTTCAGGAAGAGTATAGGTGAAATCCCAAAATAACACTTGAACATCCCCTTCCACATTTTTGCATGTCCACGACGAGCGGTCCGTATTTGCTAATTCCGTTTCTCCAAGTTTATTTAAAAGTGCATACGAGTAGAAAGCCGGTTTCTTGATACCCTGATAATTCAATAGCCCGAATCCGCCATGGAAAGGAGTAAACCTTGGTCCGGCTTCCTCAAAAATATCTGTAAATACCCAATATGACATTGAATTTGCTGCACTTCCCACTTGTTTTATCTTCTGAAGAATAAAAGCCGCCTCATGGTAGCTGTCATGAATAGGATCGGAAGGAGTATAAGATGAACTCCACTCTGTATAGTGAAGTTCCAGATTAGGCATTGCTGAGGCTTGTATTTGTTTCCGGGAATTTAAGACGTCGCCACTTACACTCCATTCGTTTTTATCTAAAACGGTGCCCGATGTGCCAAACTCATCTAAGAACCCTTGCTTAACACCATAAGCATGTGTGCTGATAAAATCGAGAGGAAGTGCATTCTTGCTGCAAAAATCAATCATCTCGGGCACCCATTCAGCACCAGCCGTAGCCGGTCCGCCAATGCGATACTCCTTATTAACACCTTTGATCGCTTTTGCACTATACCTGTACAATTTGAAATATTCCTCTTGTGTTCCCGCCCAGAATCCCGATAAGTTAGGCTCATTCCAAACCTCAAAATACCATGTCTTCACCTCATCCGCACCATATCGCTCGGTGAAATGCATTACCAGATTGTAGATTAAGTTCTCCCACTTCGTATAATCTTTGGGAGGAGTCACATTCCCTTTCCACCAAAAGATCGTATTATTTCCACTGGCAAGAGCTTTGGGCATAAATCCCAATTCAACAAAAGGCTTCATCCCTATGCTCAGAATATAGTCATATAAGACATCAATATATTGAAAGTTATATTCGGGATTCCCTTTCATATCTTCTTTATATACCCCCATGTCATCGGATAATAACCCATGCATCCGGATATATTTGAAATCGCATTCTTGTTTTACAATGGCTAGCTGTTGTTGCCAATCTGCTCTTAATCCCTCATTGGCCCTGCCCGCACCAATGCACTCTTTGAACATCGTGTTCAAATTTCCCTTCGTCTCTCTAAAGTCGATTTTAATACTTCTCTCTTGTTGAGTGGTGTTCATTGTTTGAGCAGAAACATTGCCAAACAATAGATTTCCCAGGATGGTAAAATAAAGCAGACTCTTTTTCATTTGTATTTTATTTAAGGATAAGCAAAAATAATCCTTTTTTGTTAGCTTTCTTGTTTTGGAGTATAAAAAAAACTTTTTTATGGGTTTATTTCTTCTATCATTGTTGGTTTCTTATTATTGACAAATTCGTTTTGAAAATGGAAGTTATAACTTCAGCGTGGTGAATTAACTAGATCAGCGTGGTGAATTAACTACTTCACCGCGCTGATCTAGTTAATTCACCAAACCCCACTCAGAAGGCCTGTGTCGATAGGTTTATTATGTTTACATTTTATACGAATGTATCGATATTATCAGTTGTACAATCACTACATTCGAGTAATGAAGTTCTGACAATAAAGCGGTGTTCCGACTTTATAAGGAATTGAGGTAAGCGGCGAATAAAAATAGAAAAGGTTGCCTCCATAGAAACTCTATGTTTGAGGCAACCTCTTTTGCTATATACCTATTTAAAAACTTTTCTGTAGAGGAGAAATTTATTCTGCTTTCGCTAGTAAATTTTCCAGAGTAGGAGCGTTTTCACTCTTTTGTAATTCCCATACCTTCGTACGTTTGTTCATCTTATAGTTGTATTGACTAATCATATTGTTCTCAACGCTGGTTACATATACCTGTTTATCAGAAGGAGAGAATACGTTTTTACTTGGTATCCACAGCGCATTTTCCACAATTGTTTCCGTTCCGGTGTAGCTGATGCTAAGTAGCGATTCTTTTTCCCATTTCATGGCTGATGAATTCCATTTATAGGTAGTCTTCTCTTTTAACTGTTTAGCTTCGTTATAAACATATTCGCACTTTTTAATAGGAGCTAGAGCTGATGTGCCCTTTTCGAGCAAATACATTTCACGAGATACGACTTTGCCATCTTTCAATACATCGTTATAGATAAAATTCTTTTCGCCATCATTATTATTGGCTGCTGAAGCCAATCCGGATACACTTAAAAACAAGGTTACTAATACAATCACTTTATTGATAAACATTGTTGCTTTCATAATTTTACTTATTAATTGGTTTTTATTATTTTCTTTGTCTCTTATGTCTATTAGACGTAGCTAATCTTTTTTTAGTTGCAGCGATTCATCTCTTTTTTTTAGATTCATTGCTCGTCAATAAGAAGACAAGAGGCGTGCCAAATAAGTAATCTATTGAATATCAGTATTCTATATGATAGTGACTATGTGCGAAAACGAACACTTTGTTCTCTTTTATATTCGCTAAAATAAATACGATGAGCAAATACTGTTTCTTTGCTCATCGTATTTATCTTCTTCATTCCATAATAGAGAGAACTTATGAACTTATCTACGTCTGCTGGATGAACCTAAAAACAAAACTAATCTGACATCGTAAATAGGGGTGTCCGGATATTTGAGTTTGTATGTATTTAGTAAGTCTAAGTCTGGCCTTATTACTACAGAGTCGTGGTCAATCGTTCCGAATCCATATTTACTAATAGCTTCATTAACTTTTATAGTTAGGTAATCTTTGCTCCACTCATAACTGCCGGTATATTTATTTCCTCCACTTTCGTTGACTATAACAGTTTTAGAATCCTTATCAAAAGAGTATAAGGTACCTGACCTACTCTTAGCTATTGCTTTTAGGTCATTTTCAATCTGTTCCTGAACGGATTTGTCATTAGCTTGCACTATGATCGTTGCTTTATCGCCATCTTCCATAAAGTTGCCGCTAAAATAATCAGAGATAACCTTTATCTCTGTTGTCCTATCTGAGTGATTTCTGTCTTTGATATATATGGATGTTGTCCCAACACTTTCTCCTTTTATTCGAATGGTCTTTCCATTATCTGCCCACCATCCGGATGCAATGTTCTGATTTTCTTCTGAAAGGCTTAGATCATCGGCTTTTGAAAGAACGTCAATGGTACATTCTTCTCCAGCCCAAAAATGAACTGAATAGCAACTCAGTTTTATCGAATTATTATCATCGGTCGTTGCATCGTCTTTTGAACAACCTATCAAGAGGAGGTTTACTAATAAAAGAATAGATATTTGTTTCATAGCTTTTTTTGTTTTACTTAATTTACATAGGCCGGGAGGCGATCTCCCAATTGTACCATACTCTGTTGACTTTTACTGACGTAATACCTGCATTTGGGTACAAAAGTTGATATTCTTTAGTTTTATCTGCTTTTATTATATAAGATGCCCTTCCAACCGCTATCTGGAAGCCGTACCTTTCAGCGATATTGTCATATTTAAGTATCAAAGAATCCATATTACAGCTATATGTGCCTTTGTACTTTACCCCTGATTGCGCAATATCCATAGTAAACTCCTTCGTTTCTCCATCGAAAGTATATAGCGTACGCTGTCTTTGCTTCACATATTCCCATAATTCATTTTCTATTAGTAGCTTTCTATCAGCATCTTTGGCTTCAACAATAACTTCCGATTTTACATTCGAGTCAGGAGGGCGCATAGTTATTTCTTCTATATTACTACTGCCAAAATAATGAGCCCAGACGTGGAAAATAGCTATGGTGCTGCCATCTACATCTATCACACTGATTGAGGCATCTCCGCTGCTTAAAGCTTTTATGCGGATTACTCCTTTATGTTTTGTATATTCCCACGAGATGACTTCCGGATTATCAATCTTTAAAGTGTAGTCATCGCCTTCCGCATCAAAGGACGCATAAAACTTTTCACCAACGAAGGGTTCGAAGTAAGTCTTACTTGGCTCGCTTGGTTGCGGATCCGTTTGGTTCTCGGAACAGCTGCATAGAAATAATAGTGAACAGATTATGAAAGTTGTTTTTTTCATGGTAATAATGCTCGTATGTTTGCTAAAGATTAATTATGTAGGTTGTTTTCTCACGGTGTTATATCTGATTTGAGAAAAGACTCATCATAAAGATGATGTTGTTATCATTGATAAGCTAAATAGAGAGATTAACGCCGTCACATTCTTCAAAAGGACTTGTGACGGCGTTATTAGTATCATAAAAGAGATTATTCATGACTTATGGGGCCAATGAATTTAGTCCGTTTTTTTAAGAGTTAAGGTACCTTTATATGCACCATCTCCGCCTGTTCCTTTTTCTAATACCATTTTATCTTTATTAGATTGGATAAGTAACCAATAACCATCTAAATCACCCTTTTTTTCATTCAGAACTAGTATCTTGCCATCAATAGAATAGTCAAAGTCATATTCAAATGGTGAGTCATCTCCTCTTTTCACACTACATCTTCCTTTATCTTCTGAATAAAAGATCATGCCTATATTGGCAGTATATTCTCCATTACCCCATGCATCCGTTTCCTTAAGTGTTCCACTCCATTGAGTCTGTTCCAAGGATGCTGCATTAAAATCGATATTGTCATCGTCGCCGCAACTGAATAGAATCAGGCTCAAAGAGAATATTAATATTGCTTGAATAATTTTCATAATGATGTAATTTATTTATAATCCGATAATTTTATATGAATTAGCTAAAGACGCTATTTGGATTGGAGTTCGTGTTTTCTGATTTCACACTCCAAAGTCTATCTTTTATTTTGTTCATGTGCTTGCATCCATAGTAATGAATGCAAGGAGTAATAATCCAACAATCTTCTTTTTCATGATTTTATCCATTTGAGTTTTGTCAAAGTTATGAATGTGTTGTGATTTTCCATTGTGTTTTTATGACTTATGCATAGACATGCCATGCTTGATAATCAGTGAGTTACATACTTATGCATAGACACGAGCTAAAAGCATGTATGTTTTTAACCTGTTTGGAGAGAATTATTGCGATGAAATAGCTCTAAATATGGGGAAGGAACAAGATAAGAAAATTGCTTTGATTTTCAGGTGATTTTTTTAGTCTATACTATTGATTAGATATTCGTATAGTGTTGTTTTGGATTCTAAAGTAATGTTCAGCCTTTGTCTTAATCTTAAGTGTTTTGTTCGTGCAGAACTGGGGCTGATGTTTAATAGTTTAGCTTCATCGGAGCTGTCATAGTTGAACATATAAAAGCAGCAATATTGCCATTCTTGGGAAGTTAAGTCCGGGCATAGGTCATACACCAACTTTTCCAGATTGGGATATGCAACTGTTATTGCATCCGTTATAAGTTGCCAGAGATTATCAGTTATCAATGGTTTATCATTGCCCGGCATATTTTGTTTAGCTAGTTGCGATAGCTTCTTGTAGATTGCTGAATTGGTCAAAATGTTGTTTTGCAGTTTTTTGTATTTTAAAGACAAGTCGGCTATCTCTTCTTGTAACTTATCTACGTTTTCATTTTTAGCCTTTGCCGTTTCAAGCTGATTTCTCTTTTTCTCTAATTCCAGAGAGAGGTCAAGTAGTTTGATTTTGGTTTGATTCAATTCCTCTTGCTGTTTTTGAATTTTCGAAATGGTTTGTTTTCTATATATGTGGTAGGAGAGTAAGATAAGCAACGTGAAAGCGATGGATACAGTCAGAATAATAATGTATTTTTGTTTGGCTATCTTCAAATCATCAATTTCCGACTGTGCCTTAAGAACATTGTATTTGGTTTCTATTTCCAGTACTTTAGATTGATTGTCGGCATAGACTATTGAGTCTATTAGTTCTGTATATTCTTCCAGATTCTCAAGTGCTTTTTTGTAATCACCTTTGGCTTTGTAGATTAGATGATAAAGCCCTTTGATAGAATAGGTGTATTCAGGGTTGTTTTGCGGAACTTTTTGCAGCAATTCGTATGCTTTGGGTATTGAATCGGCCTCAATATATAGCTTTACAAGTGCTATATAGCTGGGCATTTTATTATTTCCTTGTCGCAATGCTTTGATGAAGCATGTTTTAGCTTTTCCGTATTTATGTTGCATCTGGTAGATATTTCCCAGAGAATTACTAATTGAAGCCTTAACATTATCATCATTCAATCTGATCGCTATTGAATCTGCTTTTTGCATCACTTTTAAGGCGCGTGATAATGAATCCATGAGTGCGTACTCGCGACCGACATCTCTCAAAGCACAAGCATAACTCCTCACATTGTTTGCTGTTTTGAATTTATTGGCACCGGTTTTATATTTGTCTATGGCTTGTTTCTGCATGTCTTCTTGCTCGTATAAGTCTCCCATATAACAATTGATATATCCACATAAATTATGTAGTTTGTTTTTTTCTGCTATTTCTAAGGCGTCAATGTATATAGCCATGGCTTTGTCATAATTACCATCAGCTACATAAGAACGTCCTAGATAGAGCTTCATTTGTGCTTGCTCTTCTTGGGTTCCGTTATTTTCATACCACTTAAGAGCACGGTCTAAATGGAATGTCGGCAAAATAGGAGTATTGATTTTATCGGTTACTTTACCCGATAGCATGCACCAATGCGCAAACGTTTCATCATCTAATTTCTCAGGAGATGGTAGATGTTTTAATACACTCGATGCACTATCAGGATCAGTATTGATTAATCGTTCTGCGGTTCTTAAGGCCGGTAAAGTTTCAGAAGGTTGATGCTTACATCCTATAAATAGAAAGGTGAACAGTAGTATTAGTATATTCGACAATATTCGAGCTTTCTTCATCTCTTTTAGCCTGATTGTGTTTTTAATTCATCACAAAGTTATGTTTTTTTGTTTGACTAACGAAGTGATCTTCCAAATTTTGCTTGAATATGATGGAACAATGCATCTGAAAAGGCTAATACGTATACTCAACTACATTTCATGGTAGGATGCAGTAAAGAATGATGGCATATTGCGATATGAAGTGTTACCAGCATTACTGGACGCTGCCATACGTTGTATAGATATTGCACCAAGCTATTTTTTCCAGACTTGAATTGAGATCTGATGGAGAGAAAGGATATGTTTTAAAAAAGAGGTTATAATTAAAGACTTGATAGGAATTCTCTATTGAAAGCATTTGCACTCCTTCATCCGGACGGAGATAGGTATAAATCAAAGCCACATGATAAATCAGTTTACCATTCTTTTTATAACCAATTTTACTCCAGCTCTCATCACTTTCTCTTATATAAATAGAATCCTCTTTGGATTTATAGTGTTTTTTGCTCCCATTATCAAAATCCAAAATAGAGTCGCTGTACAAAGTAATTGATTGTGGAGGGATAGACAAGCGAGATCCCCAAATGTCATCAGGTGAATAATCGGTGGTTACTTCCTTTGCTCCGTTCGGAGAACCTGCGTATACGGTGAAATCTTGGATTTCGCTTCTGTCAAATTTGAAATATTTGGGATAATCAGAGGTTGGGGCAGGTGGGTTCAATTCTTCTTTGCTGCATGAGAAGAATAAAAGCAAAGCACTTATTGAAACATAGTGTAATACTTTCATAGGTTCAAATGTAACTAAGAATAGTCTGACAATCCTTTTCATGATTTTATTAATTTATGTAAAAAAAGAATTAATACATCGTGATTCCCCAGCCTAATAATAACCAGTGCCTATTGATATCGTGTAACTTCCGTTTATGCATGGATTATTAAATATTCCGTACTTGTTTTCGGGTGAATCAAAAATATTCTAACTATTTATTGGTTTGAAAACAGAATATGTAGAAGCACCAGTATTGCTATTTTTAGGGAATTAGCCTGGGGAGATAGACCAATTTCCTCGAAGAACTCTTTTTTCGAGGAAATTGATCTCAATTATTAATAGCGGTTGAACGATCCATGATATTCCTCAAATGGGAAAATAAGCTTTTCATCTCCATAATAGTCTTTACCCATTATAAGTATATTCTCATTTGGGGTTAATCTGATTTGGGCTCTACGATAAATCTCGATACCTTGGTGAGGAATAGATGTATCAAAACTATCACCTTCAGGGCATTCGTCGTCTGGATATAGCTTTAATGATGTTTGATATCCTGCATTATAAGCTGTTTTTTTTGTATCATAAACTAGTTCCGGACGTAAAATCCATATCCACCCACGTATCGGGTCATTGTACGAATCTTTAAATAAATTATATGACTGTCTACGTAAATCAAAAGCAATCTTTGGATCTGCTATAACTGGCACTTTACTTCTGCTCCTGTAGAAATTTAGATAAAGTCCATCTGTTTTCCTTGCAAATTCAACATACAATGGACTTTTTTTAATGTTAAATTTGAAGTTGACTTTTACTGGAGTATTGTCTTTAACATGGTTGAACGTGCAAAAGATGGGTGTTCCTGGCTCATTTTTGCTAAAAATGCCTTTTTTGATATGTTGAATGAAGCCATAGTAACCTGTAAAAGTTTCAACCCCAGTAGTTCCATTTCCACCAATTAAATAAGCTTTAAAGTCACATCCATTTAGAAAATTTTGTTCTTCGGTTGTTAGACTACTGGATCCACTAACAAGCAGCTTCTTAAATACTCGATTAATCGTTACTTTGGAGTATTCGGCAGCGGAATTTGTTTCTAAAGACATTATACCCAATCGGCCAAACGATATAGAGTTGACATACACAGCTGAGTCAAGCATATTTGCCGGAATGGATGCAATCTTTGCCTGTGGGTAGTCCATAACAGCTTTAAAACTGGTTTGGTAAAACTTTACATATAGGCCGGTTGCTTTACTGATGGAATGATGCTCTCCATCTTCAACGGAAGATGATCCCCAGAATAACATGCCGGTATTTTTATTGCTGCCAAAAGCAACCTTCAACTCATTATATGAAGTAAACTGTTCGGTGGTGCAACTAAATTCATTACTTTGAGAAAAGTTACCTATAGTAGTTTGTTGCTGTACGTATTGCATAAAACTGCTATATGACGGATTGGCAATCGTTGTTGGATTAGCACCTAGTAAGGTCAGAGTTAGAGTTATCGGTGATCTTGGGTATATCAGGGGTTTATAATTACAATCCGCTACGGAGTTCTTTGTTAATATATTGCCTATCCAGATATGTGGCTGTAATTCCGGCACAACAATTGATTCAGAACATTCAACTTCTCTTATTTCTGTAAATGGATCATTAGCGCGAGTTGTACTAATTCCTGACGGCAGATTTTCCCCATACATCCGTGAGGTTTTAATTTCAATATTAATATCATTATCCGAGGATGCAATATTTTCAGTGTTCATGTTGGTCAGTTGATCTGTAGAACAACCAACCAATATTATGCAAAATAAGTAATAAAATATTTTGTTTTTCATTATCTCGATTGAATAAGAAATATGGTTAAATATAGCGGAAATACATCTTTATTGTGAATGTTGATAACAGTAATAAGTGTTAATTAGTCGCAAATGTTGTATTAAACACGGAATTATCTCTTGCGTAATTAGCCGTAAAGAAAATTGGGACACCAGGAACTTCTGTTGTGAACTCGCCACCTGCGATGATGAAGTTTTTGAATTCATTATATCCTTCTACAATTTTTGCTACTTCTTGACCGGCTCCACCGGAAACGCATAATTTTATTTGTGACTCTTCAAGAATTTTCTTATGTTCGGCAGAAATATTTAGTTCCACACCTACTTTTCCTGCTGTTAAAGCGGCTTGAAAAGCAACTTTAAGTTCATTGTATTCGTATGAACTCTCAATCGCTATAACGGCCATTCTACCAAATATTATTGAATTAACGTATAATGGCTCTCTTGACAGTAAATTGGTCAAATCACTTTCATTTTGAAAAACGTTTCCACCAATAGGATAATCCATGATCATTGAAAAGTTTTTTTGTACAATTCTCGCAAATAATCCTGATTTGGATCTTATCTTGGTATTGTTCACTGAAGCGTCGAGTTTAAATAATCCAGCGATATTGACATTTGCACCAAATGCTAATTTCAATTCCTGATAATACGAAAACTGTCTGTAGTCATACTCAAACGACAGTGACTGTTTGCCCGTAAAGTTAGGAGATTGTATAGCCTTGCTTAATGATCTATACATTCCTGTTACGGATGGCCTTTGAATTTGGTCAAAATAGTATCTTGGAAAAGTAAATGCAACATCTATTGGTTTTACTGTATTAGAAATCCATGAATATGTTAGATCATTTATAGAGGTTGCGCTGTATACTGCACCAACAAATATATTATCACTCACAACCGCCATTTCGTGGCTGTGATTCTCGTTAGAGCGCATATTAGGTTGGTTTGGATGATATGATGCATCCCATCCCAGGCTTTTAGTGGGTAAGATGATAGGTTTAGGAACGTATTTGGAACTTTGCGGCTCAATAGAATTATTGATCTCTATGCCATTGGTACAGGAGAAAAAGGCTGTTGTGTATAAACAGGCCAGAAATAGATTCGTCAGTTTTAAAGTTTTTTTCGTTTTCATGGTTTAAAAAATTAGATGTTGGAAACTAATAGACTTATTGTAATACTATAGTATAATTAACGTTTGTTGATGAATGGTCCGAATAGCTTTGAGTAGAAAAGGTAAGCGGGATGATACTAGAACCATTTATACTATTCATATATTTCTTGACTACTTCTTTATTATTGCCTTTGCCTTTTTCGGCAATAATTTTAAGATTATTATCAAAGTGCAAATAATAGACATCCAGTGTGTTGAAAAGTGATATTTCATACTCAGTAAGAGGCTCATCTTTTCTTATTTTTATTATTATATTATTTACAGTAATTTCATTTTCATCAGTTTCAATTAATAAGTAAGCCGTTCTTCCATAATTTATACTTTTGATACATGACAAGTTTTTTAATATTTTCTCATCCGTAATCTTTTCAGTTATTATTTCTTCTTGATTATCCATAACTAGGTCAAATAAAACCATGTTATATGAATAAATAAAGCCATTTTTTTTGTTCATTTCTTTTTCAAGATATGAATGACCTGAAATTATTTCCTCTAAGTTTGTTCCAAGATTGCCCTTGCCTAATAGATTCAGTTGTCTATACGAAGTATATTTAATAGGTGAATTATTATAATTAAATTGCAAATTTTGGATTGGCAACGATTGTAGAACCTCTTTGGCTAGATCTCCAGTCTCTTGATATGATGGAATGAATGTCTTTATGAAGGCTTTTCCATTCACAAAACTTCCCACCGTAATCGTATTGTATGTATAATTCGGATAATCTACTAGGTCAACGAAGCCATTTAAGTTGTTATTAATTAGATTTCCATGATATATTTTTTTTTGTATATATCCATTGATGAATATTCTGTTTCCTATTATATTATATATTCTTTCAATGCCATTGCTTCCCAATGTATAATTTGCTGATGTTATTGAATTGACTGGAAATGTGTGCCAATCAAGCTGATGTGCTTTGTTATTACTGTCTTGGGCGATATTTAAGGTCTGTTTAATTATCCCATCTGTTATTTTTATTATTGTCTTTCGTGTGGAATCTGTCTTATTGGGCAAGACCGTTACTTCGATATTAGGCTTTTCAGTGCCTTTGTTAGTATTAATGATGCACCAATCGGAAGTGTTTGTAGCGGCCCAGTTGCAATTAGAAGTCACATAAATAATTTTAGTATCACCTGAAGAAGCTATAAATAATTCATTTTGACTTAAATCAATATATGATTTTGGTTCTAACTCTACATTTGATAATATCGCCCGTTTGGTACCGCTATATCACTCCCTTGGTACCGTGTGCGACACTTTCGTGGTACCGCTCGTAGCGTTGGCTGGTACCGGTACCAAATGTGTGATATGAACGTCGTAAAGAGATACTTCTCAAGGGTGGTTGCACACCGCCAAAAGGTATCTCTCTCTGATTCTATTTTATTTATTTTTTCTCTTTCGTAATGATGGTCCTTCAAGATTCAGGTGATGAGATGAGTTTATCAGCCTATCCATGATGGCATCAGCAAGTGTAGCTTCCGCTATGTAGTCATACCACTTGTCCAAAGGAAGTTGAGACATAATAATCATTGACTTCTTTTCATAGCGTTCTTCTAGTAATGTAAGCAATGCTATACGTGTATCACTGTCCATTTTCTGCAACCCAAAATCGTCAAGGACGATAAGATCGTTCTTGTCTAGTCGTGACAACATCTGTGAGAAGGTTCCGTCAAGGCGTGACTGTTTGAGTACATCGACAAATCGGTTCATGTTCAGATAAAGTGTTTTCAGGCCAAGCGTACAGGCTTGATGTCCAAGAGCACATGCCAGATATGATTTTCCGCATCCAGTAAGCCCCGTAATAAGCAGATTTTCTCCACGCCGCACAAAACCGCAGTCAGCAATAGAGGTTAGCTGCTCACGGGTAAAGTTGCGGGCAGTCGAACAAGTGATATCCTCGACAAGTACTTGGTATCTCAATTTGCTCTCCTTCAGCAGTCTGGTAGTTCGGCTGTCATCACGACAACGGATTTCCGTTTCCAGCATTTTTGACAGAGCCATTTCTAAGCTTGGCCGCATCTGCACAGGAAGCTTTATAATATCACTGACCGCTTCAGCCATACCGCTCAGTTTAAGAGCCTTTAGGCGTTCTACAATTGAAGCAAGTTCATTCATGGTCGGCCTCCTTTCTAAGTGATGGTATGGACGTGTACGCAGAAGATCCTCTCACATTGTCGTTAAAGGGAGTTCTTGAAATAGATTCTTTCTCACCGGAAGCCAAATCCCGATTATTCTTAAGCATATTACAGAGAGTCTTATAGCTTGCCACATCCGTTTCTTCTCTCATCATCATGCAAGCATGTTCCAATCTGCTTCTGCCATATTTCTTTGCCAAAGCAAGCAGTCCGTTGCATTTCCCATATGCTTGCTGAGGGAAAGTGGTGCGCTGGAGGATGTCTGTTATTGCCCATTCAACAGATTGCCCAATGCGCGCACCTCTTTCTATGAGTGTTGCGGCATTCTGCTCCTTGCGATGCTCGTATGCAGTATGATTCTCCGGCATGTGCGATTTCTCAGTGGAGTAGCCATATGGTATGAGGCTTCTACGATGCATACAAGCGCATATTGTACCCACATAGATCTCTACAGAGTGCACGTCCCACATGATTTTAACCTTTTGTCCGACATATTTAAACGGGACACTGTAGAAGTGGCGCTCACTGCCTACACATACATGGTATGTACTGCTAAGCTTAACCTCCTTGCGCATACGAAGACGATACATTTGATCCGGCAACGGATTCATTTCAGGCTTCTCATACTTCTGAAAGATCTCCCACCGGGTAGAACCCTTGAAGGGAAGACTACAATATTCTTCAAGGAGTTCAAGGATGCGATCGTTCAGTGCATCCAAAGCGTAGAACTCTTCACCTTCAAGGCGGGCATACACGTACTTGTAGAGTTGGCCCACAGCACCCTCAACAGGTCCTTTGTCACGGGGTTTGCGCACGCGACAAGCTGTAGGTTCTATGCCGTAATACATCGCCCATTCCACATTGGCATCCGAAAACGTAAGGCTGTAGCGGTCAGATTTCGTTACCCATTGTTTCATGTTGTCACTTTTGGCTGTATGGGGGACAGCACCTATAAATTCTAGTCCTTTGTTGAGTCCATGGAAAAACCATTCGGTAGTGGCATTGGGCATGGCCATCATGAATGGCAGATTGCTGTAGGGCATCACGCATACCAATACCACCAGTTTCTGTCTCACCTTGGTGAGCCTGTCGGTCAGAAACAAGGCATCTCCGGCAAAGTCTATTTGCCATTCCTTACCGGGCTCATAGACGTTGTGATAGGAGTAGTCATTTTTCTCTCTATAAGAGCTAACATGCTTCTTGAATTGAGTATAACCATAACCGCTGGGACATTCCTTATGGTAGTAATCCTCAAATACAAACTGGACATTGGCATGCTTGCGACCCAGGCGCTTGATAATTTCCGGCATCATGCGTTCAAGCTCCTGCTTACGTCCATCGTCATTAAGTGCATTCTTTGGGGGCATAAAGATGGTTTCCAGCTCACTGTCTGCCATTGCTAGCAGCTCTTCAAAACTTTGTCTCGTCGTCGATGCAATCTTCCGATAACCCGATACGGTACGTTTGCTGCAATGAACAATTCCACATATATCAGCTTGTGGAATACCATTGCCTAGCATCTGTAAAATCTGTCTTAGTCGTAACATTTGGTTTACTTTTAGACGTTAATAATATTGTTAATTCTGGGCATAACCCAACAACAATATAATGCCATTGCAAATTTTACGAATAGAAGTACCGCTAAAAGTGATATTGATGGTACCAATCAAGTGATATGAACGTGGTTGAAAGTTGGAAATGGAAACACAAACGCCAACGGTACCAGTCAAGTGATACAAGATCAATCAACACGATAAATTGGGGTACCAGAACACCGCTATGGACGGTACCACGGGGATGATATTATCAACATTATTACAACTGATAAAAATGAATATTATTAAGAGTGAGGAAATCATTTTTGTGCTTTTCATATTCTTCTTTTTTTTCATAATTTTATCCATTTGAGTTTTGTCAAAGTTATGAATCTATCGTGATTTTCCATTGTGTTTTAATGACTTATGCATAGACATGCCATGGCTGATAATCAGCTAGTTACGTACTTTTGCATAGACATGGGCTAAAAGTATGTATACTTTTAGCATGTTTGGAGGGAATTATTACGATGAAATAGCTCTAAACGTGAGGGAGGAATAAGATAAGAAAATTGCTTTGATTTTCAGGTGAGTTTTTTACTACATACTCTGGATTAGATATTCGTATAATGTTGTTTTGGGTTCTAAAGTAATGTTCAGCCTTTGTCTTAATCTTAAGTGTTTTGTTCGTGCAGAACTGGGGCTGATGTTTAATAGTTTAGCTTCATCGGAGCTGTCATAGTTGAACATGTAGAAGCAACAATATTGCCATTCCTGGGGAGATAGGTCCGGACACAGATCATACACTAACTTTTCCAGATTGGGATACGCAACTGTTATTGCATCCATTATAAGTTGCCAGAGATTATCAGTTATCAACGGTTTATCATTACCCGGCATGTTTTGTTTAGCTAGTTGCAATAGTTTTTTATAGATTGCTGAATTGGTCAAAATGTTATTTTGCAGTTTTTTGTGCTTTAAAGACAAGTCGGTTATCTCTTCTTGTAACTTATCTACGTTTTCATTCTTAGCCTTTGCCGTTTCCAGCTGATTTCTTTTTTTCTCTAATTCCAGAGAGAGGTCAAGTAGTTTGAATTTGGTCTGATTCAATTCCTCTTGCTGTTTTTGAATTTTCGAAGTTGCCTGTTTTCTATATATGTGGTAGGAGAGTAAGATAAGCAACGTGAAAGCGATGGATACAGTCAGAATAATAATGTATTTTTGTTTGGCTATCTTCAAATCATCAATTTCCGACTGCGCCTTAAGAACATTGTATTTGGTTTCTATTTCCAGTATCTTGGATTGATTATCGGCATAGACTATTGAGTCTGTTATTTCTGTGTATTCTTGTAAATTCTCCAGCGCTTTTTTATAATTACCTTTGGCTTCATATATTTGGCTATAGAAATATTTTATTGTAAAGGTGTATGTCGGATCATTCTGCGGTGCTTCTTCCAATAAGTCGTATGCTTGTGAGATGGAGTCTGTTTCGATATACAGTTTTACAAGTGCCATACGATCGGGCATTTTGTCTTTACCTTGCTCCAATGCTTTGATGAAGCATGCTTTAGCTTTGCTATATTCATGTTGCATCTGGTATATATTTCCCAAGGAGTTGGTTATTGAACTTTTCACATTGTCATCATCCAATCTGATCGCTATAGAATCGGCTTTTTGCATCACTTTTAAGGCGTGTGATAATGAATCCATGAGTGCGTACTCGCGGCCGACATCTCTCAAAGCACAAGCATAACTCCTCACATTGTTTGCTGTTTTGAATTTATTGGCTCCGGTTTTATATTTGTCTATTGCTTGTTTCTGCATATATTTTTGTTCGTACAGATCGCCCATGTAGCAATTGATATATCCGCCTAAATTATCTAGCTTGTTTTTTTCTGCTATTTCTAAGGCGTCAATGTATATAGCCATGGCTTTGTCATAATTACCATCAGCTACATAAGAACGTCCTAGATAGAGCTTCATTTGTGCTTGCTCTTCTTGGGTTCCGTTATTTTCATACCACTTAAGAGCGCGGTCTAAATGGAATGTCGGCAAGATAGGGGTGTTGATTTTATCGGTTACTTTGCCCGATAGCATACACCAATGTGCAAAGGTTTCATCATCTAATTTCTCAGGAGATGAGAGGCGTTTTAATATACTCGATGCACTATCAGGATCAGTATTGATTAATCGTTCTGCGGTTCTTAAGGTGGGCGAGATCTTAGAAGGTTGATGCTTACATCCTATACATAGAAAGGTGAACAGTAGTATTAGTATATTCGACAATATTCGAGTTCTCTTCATCTCTTTTAGTCCAATTGTGTTTTTAATTCATCACAAAGTTAGATTTTTTTATTTGATTAATGAAGTGATCTTTCAATTTTTGCTTGAATATAATTGAATAATGCATCTGAAAGAGCTATACGTATACTCAACTACATTTCATGGTAGGATACAACAAAGAATAATGGAATGTCGAGACATGAAGTGTTACTAGCATTATTTTCATGATTTATCAAGTTTGAGTTTGTGCCAAAATTACGATACAGACAATCGAAAGTTTAAAGCATAAATATTTTGGCACTATCCAATATATTGTGTAAACTCTAGCTCGGGTCTTTAGATTCGAGTTATTTTTTTTATCTTTAAAAATAAAAATATGGATAGTGTTATGTCAAAACGAGAAAAGCGCCAGGCAGTTCCTGCCGAGATGCTCAGTAAAGAGTTCTTGAGTCAATTCAAGACAGAGGAAGATGTTAGTCAGTTTCTCAAAGATCTTCATTCTCAAGTATTGGAACAAATGCTTCAGGGTGAGATGGATGCCCATTTAGGTTATGACAAGCATAGTACTGATGGTTATAACAGTGGTAACTCTCGCAATGGAAGCTTTAGCAAGAAGATTCAGAGCGAGCATGGTGAGCATCTAATCGAAGTTCCTCGTGATCGCAAAGGAGAGTTTGAACCTATTGTAGTTCCCAAACATCAAAGTCGTGGTTTATCTATAGAACGCCTGGTTATCTCTCTTTATGCAAAGGGAATGAGCGTATCTGATATTGAGGATGAGTTACGAGACATTTATCAAATAAACCTCTCTACCAGTGCAATATCAATCATTACCAATAAAGTCACTCAGACTGCAATTGAATGGCAGAATCGCCCGCTAGAACGATTATATATGGTTGTTTGGATGGATGGCATCGTATTCAAGGTTAGAGAATCTGGGAAAGTGATAAACAAGACTGTTTATCTATGTGTGGGGCTTAATAACCGTGGCTACAAAGAAGTTCTTGGTATGTGGATCGGGAAGACTGAAAGTTCTTCTTTTTGGATGTCTGTTCTAACGGATCTCAAAGCACGTGGTGTGGAGGATATACTTATAACGGTAACTGACAACCTAAATGGCTTTACCGAAACCATACGTGCTGTATTTCCCCAATCCACAACTCAAATATGTGTGGTACATCAAATACGTAATTCATGTAGATATGTTGTATGGAAGGATTTAAAAGAGTTTACGGCTGATATGAAAGAGATTTATACCTCCGTCAATCGAGACCAAGCAGCCATCGCATTGGAAGAATTTGAGCGAAAATGGGGTGCTAAATATCGTCATGCCGTACAAAGTTGGCATCGCAACTGGAACGATCTGACTGCTTTCTTTGATTTTCCCATAGAGATACGTACTATCATTTATACAACCAATTTAATCGAAAATCTGAATGGCAAGATACGGAAATATACCAAAACAAAATTATCATTTCCTACTGACGATGCCCTCAGAAAGTCCGTTTGGTTGGCTATTAGTGAGATTGAAAAGAAATGGACGATGCCTATAAGAAATTGGGGTGTGGTTATGAATCAATTTTTAGTTATCTTTGAAAACAGAATCGAACTTTAGCACTCGACTAAAGCTCGAACCCGAACATAGTTTACACAGAATTATGGATAGTGCCTGATAGAAAACCAATCTTTCGAAAATTTTATCTTCAGCATATTTCTTGATTGAAGGAGAATTTTCCATGATAAATTCGAAATCTTTTTTCTCCAGACAATAAACGATGGTTTTTTCTATAGTTTCGAGAGTAAATAGACTCGCCCTATTTGTTCGAAAGCTTTCAATAGAGGCTACTTGATCTTCTTCAAAGAAAAACTGAACAGTAATATCTTTACTATTATTGTTAAACCAACTTCTAATGCAGCCTTGTTCTATAAAATAAATAGTATTGGCCATTTTCCCCTCTTCAAGCAACGTTGTCTTGGAAGGAATTATCTCTTTTCTAAAAAGATGACTAAACTCATTGAGATCGCCAAAATTGTGAGTCATTAGATAATTGTTTTTTTCATATTTTCTGATTTATTTCAGTACATGTGTTGCCAAAACATTTTGAACATCATAAACATTTACTGACTTGTTGAATTGCTTCTTTATGCTTGGCATTTGTTCGCTCGAAATCCATATTTTTAATTCTGCATCTAAGTCAAAAGTTCCTGCAGTTTCGACGCTGAATCTTGATATACTTCTATAAGTGATAGATTTATATTCAATTTTATTCCCAGTAAGACCTTGTTTGTCAATGAGAATTAGTCTTTTTGTCGTGAAAATAAATAGGTCTCTAACCAATTTGAAACCAAGTTCAATTTCTTCTCCGTCAATTAGAAGTTTTCCATAATCTTTCTTTAATTCTTCTTGGCCAACAGCTCCTGCGTTACCAATTAATGCTGAAAATAGTCCCATGATTTTTGTTTTTAAGCTCCTACTCGTAAGGTTTTTCTGAATTCACCACGTTTGATCAATGGTTTCTGTACTCCATTTTTATTTTTTTTCTGTCGATAACTATAAATCTGCGAGGAATTGTCCGCAAAGCAAAAGTCCGAAAGTTAGCAAATTCTCATGTTTCAAAATCGTCAAGTTGAGCTACGAAAGCGGATATTTTCTTAAATATTTTATACCAAGTTTCCCCTGAGCTTTTGACTAATGGAAGTTCAGAACTTCCTATGTAATAAGCCACATAAAGTTCCGGATCATTACTATTTGTTTTTTCCCAATTGTTCAATAGCTGTATTTGCCCTACGGTATCTTTTTTAGAGAACAGCTCTTCAAATTGCTTCATGAAGTTTTGCCCGTATGATATGTTCGGTAAGATTATCAGAGCTAGCAGAGAGATCATTGTTTTTTTCATAAACTAGAGGGATATATAACTAACATCTTAATCAAATCTGCTTTAAGTCAGCATTTACTTCGTCTATATTAAAACTACCAGCATCCCAAACTTCATCTTCCTCTAAATTGAGCCACTCCCTGTATTCATCAGCCTCTTCGCTTTTCGGCATTGTTTGGAAAACTTCTTTCATTCCTTCATATCCATATACGCCGCCACAGTCTTCTGGAGGACACGCTCCTTTACCTGAAAGGCAAACAGCACTCTTCTGCTTGTCATCAGTGATAGTTACGAGTGTTATTTCATGCACCCAGCTATCACCAAAATCATATACATAGAGGAGTTTGGGACTGTTGCTGCTAAAGACTTTGGATAGCTTGACTTTTGATGCATCCTTTGTCTTGACTCCGAAATCAAAGTCATCTTCTGTTGGAATAGAAATGCGTATGCTGCTTTGATACTCTTTATCTTCAAATTCGAATAGATGATAATTTCCCCAACCAAAAGCCTCTTGTATCACCTCGTGAAATTGAAGGAACGTGAAGTCTGCCGGGACTGCTATTTTTCTCCATACAGGAGGTTTGGTTATCCCTTTAATCTGAATTTTGAACTGAAATACCATAATATCATTCTTTGTCCCAAAGATACAAGATTGATTTAAATAGACAATATATCGAAATTGTTTTTTTTGAATAGTAAAGCTTTATCCAATTACAACCTATGCACTCTGCTCAAACTCTACGTATTCATACCTGCGGAAATCGTCGTCTCCGCTTTTCCTTATCGCTCACTACCAATATCCTTAGATATTCGCAGCATAAGGTGGTTTGGCAACTACTCCTGAAAGTCGTCGCCGAGAGGTCTGCTCTCATCTGTAATAAAGCACCAACAGTCGGATAAAACAACTGTTGTTCAAGACACGCACGGCCGAGGCTATGGGCATTTGTCCGTCAACCGACGGAGGGAGCGTTCACTGTCGCCCAAGCGACAGGGTGAATGCGGGAGCAAAACCTGCAAAATGCACGTCAGCCAGCCAATGTGCATAGACGTGTGTTAGCGGTTGTTATTTGAAGTATTTCATCAAATCTTTTTCAAAATCAAGACTTCTATACCATTTACCAACATTGAATGTAGAACGTGGTAAATTTGTTTCTTTGTCAATATAGACCTTGTTGTACCTTTTAGATTGGCTACTTGTTTCTTCGACAAATTTATTCCATTCAGTTTTAAAATCTTCAAATTTTGAGTCAATTGCTTCTTTATATGATTCAATATTGTCTGGTTTGTAAATCTTTGTCATTAAATAAATTTGCCCGTAGATATTGCGATCCTTACGATTAATATTTGGATTCCCTTCTTGAATTTTTTGAAAGCATAAGAACGAAAAATAGAAATCATCAAGTTTCTTATTGTCGCTATGAATATCACCACTCAAATCATGTTCTTGAAATAATTTTCTCTCGGCAGCCTTATTAATCTTGCCTTCAGACGCAAACAAAATTCTAAAAAAGAGATTGCGTTCTAAAATTGTATTTGGACTCAAATAACCTTGGCTTATACCATCTGCAAATTCACCGCGCTTTCTTTCATAAAGAATACCATAATTATTAAAAATGATTTTCTGTAACTTTACATGATAAATTTCATTTGAATATCTATCTGCCGTAATTACAGCAGTCTGTTGGTTCGTTGCAGTAGATACATCATCAATGAGCTGTAATTTCTTTTGGGTTTTTGACTCTGTACTATCACCGTTCTCTAGCAATGTTATAACCTTTAGCAAGACTTCTTTACCACTAAATATTTGCTCGTAGTCTTTATTGATATTTTCTTCTAAAATTTTGCTCAAAGTAAAAGCAGTTTGTCCCCCATTAATTATTTGTGGATTTTTCACAACGAGTTGGGCTCTGTTTTTCTGACCAACCTTTTCATTAATATCAGTATCATCTGAAAGCATTGTTATACCATTGTTAAACAACGCAAATTCATTCGTAGTTTCATGCATGATTGTTTCTCGAATGGCATTGTTGACAATTTGACCCTCAAACTCTAAATAACTCCTTGGATTATATTTCAAAATAGAGTTTTTATACTTACTGAGTATTCTAGCTATTTCTAAAGTTGGAACAAACAACACTGTAATTTCACAATCTCCATTTTTGGTTTGAACTTTATAGCTTATTTTACTCCCAGCATTTTTATTGCTAAGATCAATGTTGATATTTAAATCTGTTGCATTAAAATAAGTTCCAGTTATTACTGGGAAAACAAGTTTGTCATAACACTTTTTATGGTCAATTATATCCATTGGATAACCTCCAGTTAAATACCTCATTTTACTTGGTGTTAAATCTATTGTCAAGTTAGCAAGAAGAACAACATGGTATTTATATCTTGCTATATCTTCAACTTGCGAAATCTCCCGTTGTAGTTGTTTTATTTTACCATTATACTCATTGCCTTGTTCGTCTTGATCTTCACCTTCCAAAATCCGATTTATATCCATTACCAAAATTTCTTCAAGTTCAATTTCTTTTGTTTCAAAGTTCTCTCTTGTAGTTCTGAATTTTGATTGAATGAAGAAAATGGTTTTGGATTCGGAATGAATATAATAACCATCAATGCCACCATCGTATGAACCATCGGTAATAAAATGTTCTCGTTCTTCAAAACTTGTCAGTCCAAAACTGACCTTGAAGTATAAATGAATAAATGCTCTCGCTCTTGCCTGATTTATCTTCTCGTTATCAGTTTCATTTTTTGCATATTTCTTACTGTAATTAGACCATCCTTCTTTTCGTATTTGGTCTAAAATTTTAATGAGAAAATTGTACTTAATCATGTCTTTATTTTTTTTATAATAACCGCTAACGACCAAGGTTATGGGCATTTGGCGGTTTGCGGGAGCATTCGCTGTCGTGGAACGACAAGGTGAATACGGGAGCAAAACCGCCGGAATGCACGTCAGCCAGCCAATGCACTTAGGCGCGTGTTATGGGCTGGGTTTTTACTTCATACTATCATTCTCAACTTTTATGTATCTAATAAACATTTTGCCACCGACAGACCATTCGTTATTTTTAGTGTCAAATTTTAGTTTATTTCCATAAACAGGAAGTAACATTAACGCAGAGTCAAGTTTGGTAGAAGATATGTCATAAGAAATAAAGTTATAACCATTTTTCCGCACATTAGAAGTTTTGATTTTAATATCATACTTTTCACAAGCATTTTTATATGCGTTTAGTGAATTTTTGAGATTGAAAATTTCAGTTCTGAGATTGTTAACTTCATCTTGGCATTTTTTGTATTCAACCTTTGAAACCGCATTGGGGTCAAAACTGTAGTTTCTTCCACCACTTGCATTTTTGATAACAATATATTTATGATTAAATTTCGACTGACTATAATCATAATAAATTTTATAGTATCGAAGAGAGTCATTAAGATTATTTATTCTATTTTGTTTGTTGATTATATCATTATATAACGAATCAATTGTATTACTCATTTCATTCGCATATTTGACTAAATCTCCGGAAGACACAATATTTGTACTATTTGCGGTAGAATTTGTACTTTCAATAATAGATTTGCTAATCGAATCATTCTTATTTAAATTTTCAATAATTAAATCTCTATTTTTAATTTCTTCTTTTAAACTGTCAATATTATTGTAAGTAAATAAAAATGCTATTGACATACAAATTAATACTGTCAGAACAAGTACGCCTATAATATTTGATATTTTTTCCTTATTCATCGCTCCTGATTTTTTTGTCTTTTTATAAATTTATCAATATTTTCCTTTAGCTCATCAAGTTCTTCTTTAGTTGCATAGTTTGGATTACTAAATTTATACAAGTTCAATTCTTCTTTCAACTTGTCACGTTCCTCCTTCATTTGTTCACGTTCTTTCTGAAACTCACCTAAACTTTTAATATTGCTCTCTGTGTTTTTCAAGTCTGAAATATATTGTCCAGTTAGATATCCACCTGAAAAAATTGCAACTGCCATAGAAACATAGCCACCGAATTTCTTTATAGTGTCCCACACTGAAGATTTGTTTTCCTCAGTGAAATTATTCTTTTTATTTGTTCCTATCGAGTTTTTAGCCATTTATATAATTGTCAAGTTCTTTTTTTTAACCTTGCCCATAATCGAGTCACGCCATGGACTTTCACCATTGCGTTCTCACGGAACCGTGCTTGAAAGTCTCTCTTCACACGGCTCTTCATGTTAATAAATCACGTAAAAATAACTGCTTTTATTGACATAACAAGCAATTAAACTATTTATTTTATGGATGTACCAATGCCCAGTGTGCAAATAGATTTGTGTTCTGTTTGTATTTCGTGTGCAGGTACTTGCCTGCTGCTTTATTTGCGAGTCCTTTTTCCCATTTTATCCATTTCAGTAGTTTTCCGTTAAGTTGCAACCATACCAAGGTCATGTCACTTTTCCTAAATTTGTGGTAGTAGTTGATAATACCGTTTAATATAGGATTGATTTCGCGAGCAATATGTTCCAATGTAGTACGCCATTTGTGCAGGTTCAATTACCTGAGCTTTTGAACAATGGAAGTTTTGGACTTCATACTGACATAAATGCCAGGAACGGCTATTATCTTGCCTGCATAATTATATGCTTCGGATCTTATGGTAAATCCCAAAAAAATCAAATCTGTACGGCAATGTACCACAATATCATCGGCATCCAAACCAAAGTCGGCTTTGTGGCATGCTGCGATATTCTATTTCGTCTTTGATTATTTCGCTCGGGTGAATGGGGAAATAAGGCGTGTATTTGTTTGCAGTTGTTTTCATAATGTTTTTATTTAATAGCTACCAACCGATACATTTGTTTAGGGTGGTTTGGCACATCCGGATACTTCAACTCTATAATTCCATCTTCTAATAAGGGCTTGATATAATTTTCGCGTACATATCTTATATCTTTTAGATCCAGGGAATTCATGATATCGATAGAACTACATTCTTTCTGTTTATTAAACAAATCTAAAAACTCGGAAACTTTATTCTTATCTCCTAATATTGCTAAAAGAACTGGTGGGTTACTGGTGGGGTACTGGTGGGTTACTGGTGGGTTACTGGTGGGTACTTGGGGGGTACTTGCAATTGCTTCGCTTCTTATTATAGTTACCATGATGCCACCCATCGTTGCTTCAAAGATCGGTGTTTTCAATCCTTCTTGTGTAAATCCTTCTATGATTTTGGAAATGCCACGGCCCCAAGCTTCAATAAATCCTGCTTTGAAGAATATATCGGCAATATTTTTGTTATAAGGTCTTGAGGGGTGCTTGCCTAGTAGGGTACCAATGGTGAAGCCTTCGGGTAAACGCCCTTCGTTCCATAATATTAGTTTGTCGTTATACACACTTAGCTGTATGGGGGCACCTGTATAATCTTTATGAATGATGCTATTGAATATTGCTTCACGTAAAGATTCTTCGGGGATTTCGAGAGATTCAATCCGCTGAAGTCCTTCGTAATGTATCGGGCTGATAAGGTACTTGGACTTTAGGATATCCATCACTTTATCGGCCATTTGCAGAATGTTTCCTTCAACGATATCTTGAAACATCAAATCGTCATCGCTTTTGCCAAATCGACCAATCTTAAATTGAACAAGAGGGAAGAAGCGAGAAGGACGTTTGGCGAAGAGCAATAACGTCGCATTCTTTAGCTTTCCTTCTTCGGTGACTAAGTCAAGATTCTGAAATACGGTTTGCAAATCATCATCGGCAATATTGTTGGCTACTCGTTTGGCTGAGGCTGCTTTCTTGAAAAAGTAGGCAACAGCGTCTTTGTCTATGTCATCAAAAGTAGCCCATTCACAAGGTAAATCATCCCAAGTTCGGCCCAGGCGTTTCAATAGAAAATGCTGTAAGGCACTTCCGTTTAATTCTTGTTTGGTACTGCCGCTACGATAATGATATATTCCACGATAGGATATAGGTACGCTAGATGGTGAAACATTGATTTCAATATAGTCGTTGTCCTCCTCATTGAGTAAGTTGACATCTGCTACGATACCTAGATAGTTAACTATTTTGTTTGGTATATCTTCCATTAGCTTTTTGGCATCCGGCACACCTACTACATGGCAGTCATCATCTATCCCAATATAGATTTTACCACCGGAAGCATTGGCAAAGCCACAAATCCATTTCAGATATTCATCCCTCCAACTTTGCTTATACTCTATATTCTGGCTTTCTTGCGTAATTTGATTCATCTTTCTTCTGTACTATTTTGTTCTTATTCTCCTTCTTCCACTTTCACCGCCTTCATAAACACTGTTTGGTTGCCTCTGCCACGTGTACAAAGTACGCCTTTTTCTACAAATATCTTGAGCTCTTGCAATGCTTTGTTCTTAAGTAATCCGGTAAGTTTGGTATATTCCGGGCGGGTGATAAATGCTTGTTCGTCGAGATATTTTTCCAAGAGTTCTTTGCGTTTCTCATCACTCATCTTGGATGATTTGCGGAAGCCATATTGCGTACGCTCTAGTGTTCCGTATAGATTCTGGCGGAACTTCTTTGAGGCACGGAAGTTCACATTGTCGAAATAGATGGAGGTGGAACGGATCTCTTTCTTATTGGATACTCCACGTCCTTTGATGCTTGGAGAGAAATAACCGATGTCGCCCAGCTCTACGGTGTAACCGTCTTTGAGATATTCTGCCATGACATCGCTTATTTCTGTGATAGCACTTTTCACGTCTCCGGGTGTCAGGGAGGAAGCTCCTGTTATCCGTTCAATAAGTTTCTCGGTACTGATGGTACCGCTTGATACGATACGTGGGTAAAGTAATTGTTTCTCGTCGTCTCCTTTTGGGTTAGGCTTCTCTATGAGATCGTACATTGCTGACATAGTCTGTGTGCTTTTTATTGTTGGTTCATACGTTATCTATCTGCTTTTAACGGAACGTCTAAGCGTTGATTCTAGAAGATCTTGGTGGTCACGCAGCTGTGTGACTATCGTCCCGCAATTGTGTGACCATGATCACACGGCTGCGTGACCATGGTACTGCAGTTGCGTGACCATCTACTTTTCACTATAAAGGTACTTATTTTGTTTGAATAAAGCAACTAATACTCCTATAAAGTCGGCATAGCTTATGTATGCGCTCTTTCTATTCTCTACCACAAACGTGTGATGAAAATACCATATTTAGTGGATTTTATACTTCGTTCACGTAACCTATCTTTGCAATGTTGAAAATTATAAAAATAAAAGGTATTTAGTTATGAAAAGAACGTTAGGGAAAAAGATTGCAGGATTATTTATTCTACTGCTTGTGGCCGGAACGGCTTTTGCACAGCAGAATAAGCTGTCTGGTACGGTGAGTGATGATAATGATGCCGCATTGCCGGGAGCAACCGTGCAAGTGGTTGGTACGAGCGTAGGCACGATTACTGATGCCGATGGGCATTATTCACTGCGGCTGAATAAAGGAAATTATACGCTGAAAGTAAGTTATATTGGGTATAAAGAGTTGCAAAAGAAGATTAATGTGGATGGATCGAGCGACGTGCTACAAAACTTTGTGCTCTATGCAGGTGAGGAGCTAGACGAGGTGGTGGTAGTGGGATCGAGGGCGCATCCTCGTTCTCGCCTTGAGTCATTGGCGCCGATTGATGTGATTGACCGAAAGATCTTTAAAGAGGCTGCTCAGGTTAATCTGAATCAGTTGCTGAACTATGTGGTGCCTTCATTTAACTCGAACACGCAGGTGATCAGTGACGGAACGGATCATATCGATCCGGCTTCCTTGCGAGGATTGGGCCCTGATCAGGTGTTGGTGCTGATTAATGGTAAGCGCCGACATACTACATCGCTGATCAATATTAACGGGACTTTTGGTAAAGGTGCTGTTGGCACGGATTTGAACGCCATTCCTGTGGCGTCCATCAAGCGTATTGAAATCATGCGTGATGGTGCTTCGGCACAGTATGGCTCGGATGCCATTGCGGGGGTGATTAACATTATTCTCGAAGATAATACGGCTGAGGGTAGGGTGGACTTTACTTCAGGAGGGTATCTTTCGAAAAACTCGGAAGGTACGCTAGATGGTGAAACGGTGCAAGCTAATGCTAATCTGGGCTTTAAGTTGGGCAAACAGGGTGGTTTCATCAACCTGAGTGGCTCGTATGATTTTCGGGATCCGACCAACCGCCAGAAGGAGTTTACAGGCACTATCTTTAAAGATTATAACTTCCCTGATCGCTATGCAAACCCTACGGGGGCGGATGTGACGGATGTGGAACTGGCTCGTTTGGGTAAAACCAGAGCGGACTATGTCTCTCGTATCGGTCAGTCGAAAAACAGGGGTGGGGCGCTCTTCTTTAACTCTAGCTTGCCGCTAACGGAGCATGCGGAACTCTATTCTTTCGGAGGATTGAACTTTCGAAAGGGTGAATCGGCTGCTTTCCGTCGCCAGCCTGCACAGCTGAATCAAAACAGCGAGTATCTTTATCCTGACGGTTTCCTACCGTTAATTAATACCGACAATATAGATCAATCTCTATCAGCGGGTATCCGTGGCAAAAAGGGAGAATGGGACATTGACTTTTCAAATACTTACGGAAGAAACAGCATTGATTTTGTTACTTCCAACACGCTGAATGCTTCTTTGCTGGACGCATCTCCCACACGTTTTGAAGATGGTGGATATCGTTTTACGCAAAACACCACCAATCTGGATATTCATCGTCGTTTCGATCTGCTTTCAGGTCTTGACCTTTCGTTTGGTGGCGAACATCGTTACGAGAATTACCAGATTATAGCGGGTGATGAGAACTCTTATCGTGACTATGGACGGGCAGTGAAGGTCGGTACGGATGCGAATGGAGATGATATTCTTGTTTCTGATATCAATGGAGATATCCAGACTTTGCAGTCGGCCGATGGTAAGAACTATGCAGGTGGTGCGCAGGCATTTCCCGGATTCCGTCCCGAAAACGCGATTAATGTATCTCGTTCTTCGGTAGCTGCTTATGTGGATGCGGAAGTGAATCTGACTCCTAAACTCTTGGCAGCCGGTGCGGTGCGCTTTGAGAACTATTCCGATTTTGGCTCTACGCTGAACTGGAAACTGGCGCTTCGCTATAAGTTGAATGATAAATGGGCATTGCGTGCAGCAGCTAGTACGGGCTTTCGTGCACCGTCACTTCATCAACGTTATTTCAGCGCTACTTCAAGCTTGTTTACTGACGGGGTGATCATTTCATCGGGAACTTTCCGCAACGATAGTCGCTTGGCTAATTTATTGGGCATTCCCGATCTGAAGGAAGAAAAGTCATATAACTACAGTGCGGGCTTTACCGGACGTTTTGGCGATTTCAACCTTACAGTGGATGGTTATTTTATTCGCATAGACAATCGGGTTATTTATACCGGACAGTTTAAGGGTAGTAATGCGGCCGATGCTTCGGATCAGGACAAAGAGATTTATAACATTTTGAATCAGGCCGGAGCTTCCACTGCTCGTTTCTTTGCCAATGCCATTAATACTGAAACGAAAGGGGTTGACGTGGTACTTTCTTATAATAAAAAGGTAGGTCCGGGGCTGTTTCGTGCTGACTTGTCGGGTAGCTTAGTCAAAACATCGATTGTGGGTGGCGTGCATTCATCTGAATTGCTCGCAGGCAAAGAATCTTCTTATCTGGATGATGCCAGTCGCATCTATATAGAGTCCGCAGTGCCTCGTGTAAAAGGGAGTTTGTCACTTAGTTACTCTCCTTACAAATGGAATTTCTTGTTGCGCAATGTCTATTTTGGTGAAGTAGATGCTGCTACCAATACGGTGGCCGATCAGGAGACGTACGGTGCGAAGGTGGTGACTGATGCGGTAGTGGGGTATAACTTTACCAGAAGTTTCAAGCTTTCGGTAGGTGCCAACAATCTTTTTGATATTTATCCCGATAAGGCTACCGGAAGCAATGTGGGCGCAGGATATTTCGTTTATTCTCGTACCGGACAACAATTTGGCTTTAACGGGCGCTATGTATTTGGAAGAATTTCACTAACATTGTAACCGAAAAGAATGTATTGTTACTCTCTCTCTAAATTTAAGTAAGGATGAAAAAAATAATTTTATTAGTGAGCTTGGTGTTCGTCAGTTTGGCGAATGTCCTTGCTCAGGATAATCGCTTGATTGGTATTGCAGATACGTATTATAATGGTGAAACGAGTGCGCCGCGCGCCTATATTGATGCCGTGTTACGGGCCGGAAACATTCCGGTATTAATTCCTTTTATGGAAGATGAAGCCCGTTTGAAGAAACTGATTGGGACACTGGATGCGGTTATCTTACCCGGAGGTGAAGATGTGGATCCGGCACGCTATCACGAAAAGCCTTCTCCAAAGCTTGGGGCAGTGAACCTCCCTCGTGACTCGTTTGACATGGCTATCATCAAGCTGACTGTGACGCAACATATTCCTCTTGTGGGTATTTGTCGCGGTATGCAGGCCATTAATGTTTACTTTGGTGGAACGCTCTATCAAGACTTACCGTCAGAATATGATGTGAAGAATGTTGCGCATCGGCAATCGCTGCCAAAGGCTATTGGCACACATACCATTTATGTAACTCCAAAATCGTACCTTGCCCGCATCAGTGGACAGGATTCTTTGCAGGTAAACAGCTTTCATCATCAGGCGGTGAAGGATGTAGCTCCCGGATTCAAAGTTACGGCTCGGGCTACTGATGGCGTGATAGAAGCTTTTGAATCGGAGAAATATGGGGTGATTGCCGTGCAATTTCATCCCGAAGGTTTGGTGATGGGCAACGATTCTGCCATGGTACAATTCTTTCGTTCTATTCCGGTAAAGCACTGAGCACTCTTTCAACTTTCCACTAGGTTTATTTGTTTCTTATATTGAAACGAATAAATGTTTCCCTAAAATTTGTATGGTATGGATTACGAAATAGTACATCTTCCAAAAAGGAATCGATTTGAGGTGGAGCAAGATGAATTGAAAGCTTATGTAGAATATAAATTTGTGGATGGAGCGTTGGATATTCTTCATACCATTGTGCCCAAACCACTTGAAGGTAAAGGTATTGCCGGAGCTTTGGTAAAAACAGCATACGACTATGCGCATTCTAAGGGACTTAAAGCCCAAGCGACATGTTCGTATGCTGTTGTATGGTTGCAGCGACATCCGGAATATGCCGCTGACTAAAAGACTTCTTACATCTTAATATGCAAATTATATCTCGCAAGAGGGTGCCTCGGTAATACTGCCATAACGGTGGTATTCGAACGAGATGCTTTGCTCTTTGAGGTAATGTAATAGTTCCACCCACCCTTCTTTTACTGGTTTACAGGTATCAATGTACTTATGAATTTCTGCAGCTCTCTCATGCATTTCCATCGGGATATTGGGCGAGCAGGTACGTATGCGCTCAAATAGATGCATACTGTCCAGAAACTCTTCGTAGGATTTTTCTTCAACGAAAAGGCCTGAGCTTTTTAGCTGATCAATTCGCTCATCCCCCGGTGTTACACTTATTGTCGGCATAGCTCCGGCTAATTCGCATGCTTGAAAAAACATTCTGGCATCCTCTACGTCGTCATCAGGAAATAGCCTCAGTACGACGTAATCAACAGGGATGTAATGAAACAGGTTCTGCTCTCCATAAAGTTTGCTCATCTCTTTGAATGGAAAAAACTCTTTTTTGTTCATTTCTTCGTAATTATGCAGGAGTTTTTCCTTTGCTCCCTTATCGACGATGTTGACGAAAGAGGTGCAATAGTTGGGGCCTCCGGCTTTTAACCCTCCACCAAAGGCAGACAACTTCATGCCACCGAAGGGCTGACGGTTGACGATAGCACCTGTGATACCTCGATTGATATAGAGGTTGCCTGCTTCTATCTTCTTTCTCCAAAGTGCTTGTTCGTCTTCATCCAAACTCTGTAGACCAGAGGTAAGTCCATAGTCGAGACTGTTCACCAACCGAATGCCTTCTTCTAGATTCTCGATACAGACAACGCTAAGCATGGGGCCGAATAGCTCTGTGCAGAAGGAATAACTTCCCGGCTTCACTCCCCATTTGATGGTAGGAGCAAGGAGATATTTCTTTTCGTCGAGAAAGCGGGGGGCAACCAACCACTCTTCGCCCGGTTCGAGGGTGAGAGCTTTCAATAGTTTCTCATTGTTGTTGGTAATCATGGGGCCTACCACATTGCCAGGATTCCATACGCTACCTATCTTCATACTGGTGGCGGCATCAATCAATTTCTCTTTGAAGGAAGGATCCTCGTACACCGATCGTTCAACCAGCAGCAGCGAGCAAGCGGAACATTTCTGTCCGGCATTGCCAAAGGCAGAAGTCACCACATTCATGATAGCGTGATCTCTGTCTCCCGATGCAGTGAGGATGATTGCATTCTTACCTCCTGTCTCGGCTGATAACGGTATTGATGGATTGGCTTTAGCGATGCTGAGCGCCGTCTCCGTGCCACCGGTGAGAATGATATGCTTGATCTGTGGCGCTGTGGTCAGAACTTTGAGCGCCTCTCTGTCCGTAATCACTACCTGAAGCGCTTCTTTAGGCACACCTGCTTCCCAGAAAGCCTGAGCAAACATCCATGCCACAGGTGCCGCTACGGTGGCAGGTTTCAGAATGACGGTGTTGCCACCGGCCAGTGCTGCTGAGACGCCGCCAATAGGAATGGCGCAAGGGAAGTTCCACGGAGAGATTACAAGAATTGTTCCCTTTGGAGTGATGCTAAGATCTAGCGCCTCGAATGTCTTCATCGAAGTGGGATAAAAGCGGGCGAAATCTATCCCTTCGGATACCTCTACATCGCCTTCCGTAACGGTTTTGCCCGTTACGGCACACATGCAGCCGATTAAATCGCCCCGCATCTCGGCTAAGTTATTGGCTGCCGCATACATTATCTCATGACGCTTAGCCAGAGTCGTTTGTCGCCAGCCTGAGGGATCAGCATCGGCAATGGCGATAATCTTCTTTATCTGTTCGGTGTTAGCCTGAGACATTTCGCCAATTTTCACTTCGTCGTTCTGGCAACGATCCAGATAGACATGTCTCTTCTCGGTAACTACTGTCTCAGCTCCCATCTGCAAGGGCAGGATGAACGGCTCTTCTTCTTTTCCTTTCTTCCACTTACGGATGATGCCTTCTACCCATTGTTGATTTTGAGGCAAGTCGAAATCGGTATCCGGTTCGTTGATAAACTTGTCGGCAGGAGCCACAGAGACATAAGGTTTGTTGCGATCTTGCGTTCGGGTAGGAGCGTGCGTAATGTTATCTTTCATCTGATAAGCCTCTTCGAATTGCTTTTCTAAGAAAGTCCAGCTCTTGCTGCCCGGTTTCAGGTTGAATGAGTAGGAGAGGAAGTTTTCAGGGCCCGTGTTTTCGTCGAGACGGCGAACCAGATAGGACACTGCATTGAGGAAATGCTCATCTTTCACTACCGGCGTGTAGAGGATGACCCGATTACCTAATTTGGACTGTGCCCGCCAAAGATGATTGGCCATACCTTCGAGCATCTCGAAAGTCATGTGTTGCGTTGAACCGTACTTCTGGCTCAGCAAGTAAGCATAAGCAATGGTGAAAAGATTGTGCGAAGCCACCCCTATACGTAGACAAGCAGCATTCTCAGCTAGCAAACCTCTCTCGAGCAGATGTAGATAATTAGCATCCACTTCTATCTTGGAAGTACGTATGGGGTTAGGCCATCCGCGAAGGGAGGAAGTGACACTCTCCATTTCGAGATTACACCCTTTCACTAAGCGCATCTTTACAGGAGCACCCCCTTGAGCCACCCTCTCCTTTGCAAATTCGAGGAGCTCGGTTTGGAAGCCGTAAGCATCCGGCAGATAGGCTTGTATCACGATTCCGGCTGAATAGTCCTTAAATTCAGGCTTGCTGAGCACCTCTTTAAACAGACGCATGGTGAAGTGAGTATCTTTGTACTCTTCCATGTCCAGATTGATGAACTTGGGTCTGGTAACTCCATCTTCGTCTACATAAGGGAAGTCGATGGCTTTCTGATAGAGGGCAGACATACGATTAACGAGTTCAGGAAAGCTCTCTTTATAGTTTAGCGCATGTGTCTGTGCGTAGATTCCTGATATTTTTACGGAGATATAGTTGATATCAGAAGATTCGAGTGCCTCGAGGTAATGAAAATAGCGATGGTCGGCCTCTCTGTTTCCCAGTACCACTTCACCGAGCAGATTTACGTTCTGCCCGATCTTCTGATGAAAACGTTTGACCAAATGTTTGGTCAACTTGGGGCGTGCCTCGTTGATGATTACTTTGGAGGTATCCATTCGGAGGCGCCTCTTGATGATAGGGATCGCTATCGTGCTAAAATAGTATCCGAAGGAATGATACATTTTGAATAAGAAGGTATCTCTCTTATTGAGAAATTCGGGTATGCCGTATCTTTCTATGAGGATATTAATACGTTTGGCAAGTTTTTTATTATCACGAATTTGTGACGATTCATCGAGCATTTTAGATAAGAACGCTTTGTCGCCCGGGCGTTGAACCATGGTTGCATACTTATGTTGCTCTTTGCGCTCTTCATCGGTCATCACCTCTTCGCATTGGGCATGAAGTTTCAACACCCAATCTTGTACTTCTTGTATAGTGGGATTATTCATTTTAATTTATGTTTTTAATAAGTGAAACGAAAAAAGATTTCTATCTCATCGATTAAAACATAAATGTGGTGGGGCTGAATTGTACGGCTCTATAGCGATGCAAGGTTTGCAATGCTTGCTGTGAGAACCTGTTAAAGAGTAAATACTGTTTTTCCATAACTCAAAAAGATGCGTTATTAAGTATGCTTCTTGGCAAATATATGAATAGATACTGAATAACAAATCAATTTGAGCTTAATTTTGATGGATAGCGGACAAAAAGAAGAATTAGATGAGGATGGTCGGCCTTTGACACATCCTCATTCCTTTCTTAAATAGTATTAATGTTACTACTATTTGCGTGCTTTATTCTTTTAGTGTAGTATTAATATTACTACCTTTGTAGTATCTGATAATAGCATAAAAATGAAAAAGTATAAGGTTAAGGAGGTCCTTAAATTGCTTGAGGAAAACGGTTGGATTTTAAGTTATACCAAAGGAGATCACAGACAATTTAAGCATCCTACACAAAGCGGTAAGGTCACCGTAAGAGGAAAGCCAAGCGAGACGCTAAGTCAAGAGCTATTAAACAGTATCTGGAAACAGGCAGGGTGGAAATAATCACTCTGTCACTAAATATAAAGCAGTATGGGAAAAATTGAAGCGTTTATTAGTTGGAGCGGAAACAATTATTGTGTTGGCAATGGGAAAGAAATTGAAGGTTGCATTATTGTTACTGACAAAACATTTGAAGGTGCAAAGGCCGCTTTTAAAGAAGCACTACAATTTCATATCGAGGGAATGCTTCAGGATGGCGATGCTGTTCCTGAATGGTTGCAAAAAGGAGACTATGAAATTGATTTTATATTAGAAACCTCTGCTCTACTTCGTAGTTGCGAGAAGTTTACGTCTATTGCGGCTATTGCACGAGCTTCAGGCATTAATGAAAGGCAGCTTAGCCATTATGCCAATGGGCTTAAAAAGCCACGGCCGGAGCAACGCAAACGTATTGTAGATGGGTTACATAAAATAGGGGAAGAGTTTTTATCGGTTGTATAGCTGCTGTTAAAAAGAGTGTGTCAAAGCTGACACACACTCATTCCTTATTATATAAATCTTGCATTACCAGTCCGGCGATGGTAAAGCCAAAGATGGCTGTGCTGTGTGCCAATGTTCCATTGATACGGGCTTTCAGACTGCACCACTCATGGTTCACTAAATCAGGATCACCCGGACCATTCTTTGCTTTAGGGCAAAGGCACTGTTCGGTACCGCAAGATGAATTTCCGCCCTTGTTCTCGAGTAATTCTTCACTAAACACGCATAAGAATTTCTTAGAAGGTCGTTCTCCTTTCTTTAGCTTATTGCGAAGAGCCCTTGCCAGCGGACAACCGATTACCTTCCAGAACTCAGCTACCTTAATCTTTGTAGGGTCCATTTTTAGTGCGGCTCCCATGGAAGAAAATAAAACAGCTTTGGTTTTAGTGGCAGTACGAATGAGTTCGGCCTTGTTCTCGAGGCTATCTATTGCATCAATGATGTAGTCATATTCATCTAAGTGAAAAGAGTCCGATGTTTCGGCACTATAGATTTGTTGCAAAGCATTAATCTCTGCTTTCGGATTGATCTCGAGCAAACGAGTTTTGAGAGCTTCAACCTTTACTTGTCCTACTGTTTTTGTTGTCGCCATCAGTTGGCGGTTAATGTTCGTTACGCAGATGCGGTCAGAGTCTACTATTGTTAATAGGCTAATGCCCGACCGGACAAGACTCTCGGCGCACCAACTGCCCACGCCGCCTACTCCAAAGATAATCACTTTTGTGTTGGCAATCTTGCTCATTAAGTCATTGCCCAGTAATAATTCTGTTCTTTTAAAAATACCCTTTTCCAATCCCATAGGTTACTTCTTGCTTATTTTAAGGCTGCAAAAATACAATAAATATTTTGAATAGAAATCGGCAGATACAAGTTCGTGTATGCCGGCCTGCTTTTCAGGTGCTATACATCGATCGTGTATTTGCCGATTAGTTCTTTTCCCACTAGCCTATTGCGGCTTCTTGTGAGGATCGTTTGTTAGAAATCAAAGTTATCAGGATGAGAGCCTAAGCGTAGGTTTTTATCCAGATTACTGATTTGTTTCATTTGATCTGCTGTAAGAGTGAAGTCGATAGCATTTAGATTCTCAATCAATCGAGCCTCGTGCACCGATTTAGGTATCACAATAACTCCGCGTTGAAGATTCCAGCGTAAGACCACTTGAGCAGCAGATTTACCGTGGACTTTGGCTATGCCGGTAAGGACAGGATCAATCAATAGATCCGTTTTGCCTGCACCTAATGGTCCCCAAGCTTCCGGATAAATACCCTTTCCTTTGCAATATTCGATAACAGCCTCTTGCGAGAGATAAGGATTGCACTCTATCTGGTTCACAGCAGGTACCACTTCGGCAACTTGCAATAAATCGTCAAGGTGATGAGGCTGATAGTTGCTTACGCCAATCACTTTGGCTTTGCCGCTTTTATAAACCTCTTCCATCTTTTTCCATACACTTACATAGGTTTCTTTGACCGGCCAGTGAACCAAGTATAAGTCGACGTAGTCCATTCCCAATCTTTCCAGACTGGCATCTATTGCTTCCATTACTCTGCCCGACCGTTGGTCATCATTCCATAGTTTGGTGGTTAAGAAAATCTCTTCTCGCGCTATGCCGGAATCTTTGATAGCTTTTCCTACAGCCTCTTCGTTTCCGTAAATCATAGCAGTGTCAATATGTCTGTAGCCTAAAGATAAAGCCAGTTCGATCGTATTATAGGCAATCTCCGCATCATCTATTCGCCATACGCCAACGCCTATGGAAGGTATCTTTGCTCCATTGTTTAATGTAAAATTCTCCATTATCTTTTCTGTATTATTTCTAATGGAACAAATAATAAACCCGCTTGTTCTATAACGATTGAATGATTTGACTTAAGAAAACCATCTATGCAAAGGAAATAGCTCTTTTACAAGATATTTTCAGCAGGGAGATGGTTTATCCTTTAGATGTTTAGGTGCTGCTTAGTCCTCGAACATTCGGCTTCTGGCCAACATACATGCTCCTACTATTCCCGCGTGGTCTTTTAGTTTTGAAGTCATGATGACCGAGTCTTTGTTGACCAGGTTTAGGGAGTATTTCCGAATAGCTGTTTTAATGGGCTGAGTAATATAATCTTCTGTCAGTGACAGGGTGCCACCAATAATAACCAGTTCCGGATTGAATATGTTAATCAGTCCGGCAATCTGTTTGCCCAACTTTTGCCCGATCTCTTCAACGATCTCGATGCATAACACATCTTCTTTGGCGACTGCCGAAATAATTTCGTCGAGAGTGAGCGGGTTCTCATTTTCTGTTGCCACTCGTTCAGTTAGAATAGAATTCTCGCCATTTCGTATTCGTTCGAGTAAGATTCGATGTAATGCAGCTCCTGACGCCTCTGTTTCCAAGCAACCTTTCTTTCCGCAGTGGCAGATAATCTCATTGTCGAATGTGTTGACGTGTCCGAACTCTCCGGCAAAACCCGACTTTCCGTTGTACACCTTTCCGTCGATGATGATGCCAATGCCAATTCCCCAACTAATATTAACGAAGATGATGTTCTTTTCCACTTTTACGCATCCTTGCATATATTCACCATAAGTCATCGCACGTGTGTCATTGTCTATGGTAACCTTATATTTAAGCTTTTCGGTCAGGACCTCGGCAAGTGGACGTTCTTCAAAGTTAAACAGACTGAAGCTATATCCCGACTCAGGATTCACACGGCCTGAGATATTGAAATTAATATTTAAAATCTTCTCCTTATTAATAGTTAGCTTTTTGATGAAGTTTAGGACAAGTTTACATAACTCGTTCATTCCTTCAATAGAATTCTCCAGCTTATAAGGAATGTTCATTTTAAGCTCCACCATATCACCTTTGAAGTTGATGATACCTATGTTGATGGCAAATTTTTTAATATCTACTCCGATGAAGTAACCTGATTCCGGATTTAACCCATATAAGCTTGGGTGTCTGCCCCCACTTGTTTCAAGCTTTCCATAATCATTAAGATAGCCGTCATCGCACATTTCGCCAATGAACTTAGTCACAGTGGGTACACTTAAGTCCAGCTCTTTCGATAGATCCGTTATGGTAGAGGTGCCACTATATATATAATGTGTAATGATGCGCTTTTTAACGAGTGCATTTTTAGATCCTATTTCTATTTCTTTGAGGAATTGTTGGTTCATAACTTAATTTTTTGTGCGTTTCATGCAAATATACCAAATAATTTTAATAACCCTCCTTTTTGATGTCATTTTGTTTATTTGTAGAGACTCTATCTGTCTCTTAAATACCACTAATTGCTGCAGATGAAAAGATTCTATTCTTTTAAAATCGCTGTTTCGAGCTAAATGAGGAGGGTTTTATAAATAAAATCAATAAAATTGCGCTTATATAATAAAATAATTTATTATTTATTGCTTATTTAATAAAAGTGTGTATATTTGCATCTGGAGAACCACCTTAATACTTACTTATTTTGATAGAAGATATGAAAAAACGTTTTTTGTTATACCTGTACTTAATGATCTTTGTGTTCACAAAGGTTAGTGCTCAAGAAAGTGTTGATATTTTAGTTGTAGGTGGCGGTGCCAGTGGTGTTGCTGCAGGCATTCAATCTGCTAGAATGGGAACTAAAACCTTAATTCTGGAAGAAACGAAATGGCTTGGCGGGATGTTGACATCGGCAGGAGTGAGCGCTATTGATGGTAATTACAACCTCCCGGCTGGTATCTGGGGTGAATTTAAAGATGCTTTGGCTACCTATTATGGCGGACTTGACTCACTAAAAACGGGATGGGTAAGCAACGTTTTATTTGAACCTTCAGTTGGAAATAAAATATTGCACCGATTTACAGCTAAAGAAAAGAACCTAAAGGTGTGGATGCAATCAACAGTAAAGTCGGTAATTCGTAAAGATGGCTTCTGGAAAGTTTATGTGAACAAAGGACAGAGTACTAAATTGGTTCAGGCTAAAATTATTATAGATGCAACAGAGCTTGGAGATATAGCTAAGTTGTGTGGTGTGAAGTATGATGTAGGTATGGAAAGCCGTAAGGAAACGAATGAATCTGTAGCTCCGGAAACTTCAAATGACATTGTTCAGGATATTACCTATGTTGCCATCCTAAAGGATTATGGTAAAGATGTAACGATCCCTTGTCCAAAAGATTATGATCCGAGAGAATTCGCATGTTGTTGTGTTAATCAATTGTGCACACATTCTTTAGAACCTAACAATAGATGGCCAAAAGAGAAGATGATTTCTTATGGCAAATTGCCGAATAATAAATATATGATTAATTGGCCTATGGAGGGCAATGATTTTTATGTTAATCTTATAGAGATGTCTCCAGATCAAAGGCAAGAAGCATTGAAGTTGGCTAAAAATCATACAATGAATTTTATTTATTTTATTCAGCATGAATTGGGATACAAAACCTTAGGATTGGCCGATGATGAATATCCTACTGCCGATAAACTTCCTTTTATCCCCTATCATAGAGAGTCTCGCCGTATTCATGGACTTGTGCGCTTTACTTTGAATGATGTGACAGATCCATATGCTCAACCTCAGAACTTATACAGAACAGATATTGCTGTGGGAGATTATCCTGTAGATCATCATCATAATCATTATAATGGTCAAGAAAAGCTTCCTAATTTACATTTTCATCCAGTGCCTTCTTTTGGTTTACCCTTGGGAACTTTAATTCCTAAAAATGTAGAGGGGCTTATTGTTGCGGAGAAGTCAATATCAGTTTCTAATATAATTAATGGTACTACACGTTTACAACCGGTGGTAATGCAGATAGGCCAGGCGGCTGGTGCTTTGGCTTCTATTGCCGTTAGTGAAAATGTACAAATAAAGGATGCTGACGTTCGAGATGTGCAGAATGCCATACTTAATGCGAAAGGTTATTTACTACCTTATCTGGATGTTGATGTAAATCACCCAGCATTTAAACCTTTTCAAAGAATTGGTTCAACTGGCATATTAAAAGGGACAGGGAAGAGTATTGGCTGGTCTAATCAAACTTGGTTGAGAGCGGATACCGTGTTATTATCTTCCGAACTAAAGGGCTTAAAAGAAGTATATCCTATGTTTGACTATAAAATGAAAGAAAATGAACCCATAACTCTGCAAAAAGCTATTGACATATTGGGAGAGATAGTGATGGGGACAGGCTTAAAACTGTCTAAAAAGGACCTGTTTGATAAAGTTGCTGAAATATGGGAAAAGTTTGGATATGGAAAATTTGATCTTCAAAAAAATATTTCAAGAGGAGAAATGGCTGTTTTAATAGATCAATTATTGGATCCTTTTGATAATGTGAAAGTTGATATGGTTGGTCAATTCATTCAATAAGATATAATATGGAAACAAATGATCGTAGAGACTTTTTGAAGAAAGCGGCTTTGGCAGGAGTTTCTGCTTTAGTAGCACCTTCATTATTTGGATTGGATACACCAGAGAACGTAGCAAGTCCTGCTAACTCCCACGTTTTGTCAGGAAGTAAACTGATTGTTCCTCCTAATAAAGGGCTGAAGATATCCGGTACTTTTCTCGATGAAATATCTCATGATATTCCTCATCAAAATTGGGGAGAGAAAGAATGGGATCTGGATTTTCAGCACATGAAGAATATTGGCATTGATACGGTTATTCTGATTCGCTCGGGCTATCGCAAGTTTATGACGTATCCTTCTAAATATCTTTTGGGAAAAGGATGCTACATGCCTTCTGTCGATTTAGTGGATATGTATCTTCGTCTTGCAGAGAAATATGGAATGAAATTCTATTTTGGTCTGTATGATTCCGGTAAATACTGGGATACCGGTGATTTAAGTTGGGAGATAGAAGATAATAAATATGTGATTGACGAAGTCTGGAAAAACTACGGCGAGAAGTACAAAAGCTTTGGTGGATGGTATATTAGTGGTGAGATTAGTCGTAAAACGAAAGGTGCTATTGGTGCTTTTCATGCAATGGGCAAGCAATGCAAAGATGTATCTGGCGGTCTACCGACTTTTATCTCTCCTTGGATTGATGGAAAGAAGGCTGTAATGGCCAGTGGTTCTAAATTGACTAAAACAGATGCTGTTTCGGTACAAGAACATGAAAAAGAATGGGGCGAAATATTCTCCGGAATCTCTGATGTTGTTGATGCATGTGCCTTCCAGGATGGACAAATTGACTATGATGAGTTGGATGCTTTCTTTGAGGTAAATAAAAAGTTGGCTGATAAATATGGAATGCAATGCTGGACAAATGCTGAATCTTTCGATCGCGATATGCCGATTAAATTCTTACCTATTAAGTTTGATAAACTCAGAATGAAGCTTGAAGCAGCTAAGAGGGCGGGTTACGATAAAGCGATAACCTTTGAATTCTCTCATTTTATGAGTCCGCAATCGGCTTATTTACAAGCCGGTCACCTTTACGACAGATATAAAGAATACTTTCAAATAAAATGATGCAGATGAACTCACAAGTTAACACGGGATATTTAATCTTTCTATCTGTAGTAGCTGCATTGGGAGGCTTTCTATTTGGATATGACACGGCTGTAATTTCCGGAACGATCGCTCAGGTTACTACTCTTTTCCATCTGGATGCCATGCAACAAGGCTGGTATGTGGGTTGCGCTTTGGTAGGCTCTATCATAGGGGTGTTGTTTGCTGGTGTGATGAGTGATAAGATAGGTAGGAAGAGAACGATGTTGCTTTCTGCCATTTTATTTTCAGCTTCCGGTTTTGGTTGTGCAATATGTTCCAACTTTGATCAACTGGTTATTTATAGAATCATTGGAGGAGTAGGGATTGGCGTTGTTTCCATTATCTCACCATTATATATCTCGGAAGTATCGGTACCACAATATCGCGGAAGGTTAGTTTCATTATATCAGTTAGCGGTAACAGTTGGTTTCCTCGGTGCCTACTTGATGAACTATCAATTGGTGATATGGGGTGAGGCTGGAGTGATCTCAGGAACTCCAATGCTTGATAAGATCTTTGTTTCCGAAATATGGAGAGGTATGCTGGGAATGGAGACGCTACCGGCTGTTTTGTTCTTTATCGTCATCTTCTTTATTCCGGAAAGTCCCCGTTGGCTTATCCTGAAGGGGCATGATGTAAAGGCGAGTACTATTCTTGAGCGTATTTATAGATCAGTTAGAGAAGCAAAAGAGCAGGTTGATGCTACTCGTCAGGTACTTGCTTCTGATACGAAATCGGAATGGTCATTATTGGTTCAACCGGGTATTTTAAAAGCAGTGGCAATAGGTGTTTGTATTGCTATTCTTGGCCAATTTATGGGTGTGAACGCTGTGCTTTATTATGGGCCGACTATCTTTGAGAATGCAGGCCTTTCGGGCGGTGACTCTCTCTTTTATCAGGTTCTTGTAGGTCTGGTTAATATGTTGACTACAGTTCTGGCCATCTTTATTATAGATAAAGTGGGTAGAAAGAACCTTGTGTACTATGGTGTTTCGGGTATGATACTCTCGTTACTTTTAATCGGCTTTTACTTTGTAGCCGGAGAGTCTATGGGTATCCCGAACCTCTTCTTATTAATATTCTTTCTCTTTTATATATTCTGTTGTGCCATATCCATTTGCGCAGTGGTATGGGTGTTATTATCAGAAATGTATCCTATAAAGGTAAGAGGCTTAGCAATGTCTATAGCTGGATTTTCTTTATGGGTGGGTACTTATCTCATCGGACAGTTAACCCCCTGGATGCTCCAAAATCTTTCCCCCGCCGGAACATTCATTCTGTTTGCTGTGATGTGTATCCCATACATGCTGATCGTCTGGAAGTTTGTACCTGAGACTACCGGAAAGTCTCTTGAAGAAATTGAAAAATATTGGACTAAATAAATCGACCTTAATCGTATAAATACAAATTAAATGATGGTTTTTAAAGAATTGGCGGCACAGTATAAAACTGAGTTGCTTGACGGAGTCTTACCTTTTTGGCTCAATAATTCTCAGGATAAAGAGTTTGGAGGTTATTTTACTTGTCTTGACAGAGACGGCAGTGTATTCGACACAGATAAGTTTGTGTGGTTGCAGGGACGTGAGGTTTGGATGTTCTCAATGCTTTACAATAAAGTGGAAAAGCGGAAAGAATGGTTAGATTGTGCTGTTCAGGGAGGAGAGTTTCTGAAGAAATTTGGTCATGATGGGAATTATAATTGGTACTTCTCTCTTGATAGAGAGGGACGACCTTTGGTGGAGCCATACAATATCTTCTCGTATACCTTTGCTACAATGGCTTTCGGTCAGCTGAGCCTTGCCACAGGTAATCAGGAATATGCAGATATTGCGAAAAAGACCTTTGAAATAATCCTTTCGAAAGTAGAGAATCCGAAGGGTAAATGGAACAAGTTATATCCGGGCACACGTAATCTGAAGAACTTTGCATTGCCTATGATTCTATGTAATCTGGCATTGGAAATTGAACATCTACTGAATGAGGATTATTTAAATCAGACTATAGAGACATGCATACACGAAGTGATGGATGTCTTCTATCGTCCTGAATTAGGGGGAATTATTATTGAAAATGTAACGACCGACGGTCAGTTATCCAACACTTTTGATGGACGCTTGGTTAATCCCGGCCACTCCATTGAAGCCATGTGGTTTATCATGGATCTGGGTAAGAGACTGAATCGCCCTGACTTGATAGAGAAAGCTAAAGACATCACCTTGACCATGGTAAAATATGGCTGGGATGAACAGTATGGAGGCATCTTCTATTTTAAAGATCGTTTAGGTTGTCCTCCTCAACAACTAGAGTGGGATCAAAAACTATGGTGGGTGCATATAGAAACCCTCATCTCATTGCTGAAAGGTTATCAACTAACTGGTTCACAGGAATGTTTGGAATGGTTTGAGAAAGTACATGATTATGTCTGGACTCATTTCAAAGATCCTGAATATCCCGAGTGGTTCGGCTATCTTGATAGAAGAGGAGAGGTGTTATTACCCTTGAAAGGTGGCAAGTGGAAAGGATGTTTCCATGTACCCAGAGGGTTGTATCAGTGCTGGAAAGTGCTGGAAGAATTAAAGTAGTGAAAATATTTATATAACTTTGAAGAATGTTAAAGAAAACTATTACATGGCTATTTTTATTGTTTGCGACCTATTCTTTTGCTGGAACTGGTGGCAAAGAAAAGCCTAAATATTTATGGTTTGATGCAGAAGCTAACTTTGAACGTTTTGCCTCCAAAGACTCTGTTTCTTATTATTTGGAGAAAGCTAAATCAGTTGGATTTAATCAAGTAGTGGTAGATGTAAAGCCTATATACGGAAAAGTTTTATACAACAGTAAAATTGTTCCAAGACTTACGACTATCCATGGTAAAGTGATTCATCGCGATTGGGATTATTTACAATATTTTATAGATGAGGCTCATCGTTTGAATCTAAAAGTAACAGTCTCTACAGGCATGTTTCCATCAGGGCATCCGAAAACCCGCGAAGGTTTAGTATATGAAGATGAGCGTTGGGATGGAAAAACCTGTTTGGAATATATGCCTAATAATCAAATGATTGATATTAAGAATGACGAACAAAAGGTGGGCGCTTTTCTAAATCCGGTACGTAAAGATGTTCGTAAGTATGCTTTAAGCATCATTCATGAAATTGTGAAAAACTATAATGTTGATGCTTATGCATTAGATTACTGTCGATATCCTAGTGACAATAGTGATTTTTCGGATGATACTCGTAAGGCTTTTGAACGCTACTTGGGTAAGAGAGTAAAAAACTTCCCAGAAGACATCTTTACGTGGAATGCAGACGGAACGAAAAAGATGGGTATCTATTATAAAGAATGGTGGGCATTTCGCGCTAACGTAATTTCGAGCTTTGTAAAAGAGGCGCGTAAGGAAATTCATTCTATTAATAATAAAGTAAAATTAGAATATTGGGCAGCTTCTTGGATTCATGGGATTTATGGACAGGGGCAGAATTGGGCTAGTCCGAAATCTGACTTCTCACTTAACTATCCGTGGGGGTCGAAAGCATATAATGATAGCGGTTTTGCACCTTATCTTGACACTTTTTTGTGTGGAACTTATCTAGAACGGATCTATGGCATGGATGATCCTGAATCTATAGAATACGGTATTGCTCGCGCACAAAAGTTAATAGGTCATGACTGTAATGTTCTTGGAAGTATTTATGCTTTAAATCACCAGACAAACATTGCGGACGCTGTTAGTATTTGTCTCGAAAAATCAGATGGCTTGATGGTATTCGATATCGTACAAGTTATTGAAATGAATCTATGGGATGGAATCAAAAAAGGTATTGAAGATGTTGAAAGACATAAATAAGAGAGATAAATTGATTCTGTTCGTTTTATTAATACTTATATTTTTATTTTTATGAAAAAACAAATCACATGGAGTATAAGGCTTGTAGCCTTATTGATCTGTTCATTTTCTGTTTTAGGTATTTGGGCTCAGCAAGCCGCAAATGTCCAAGGAACAGTGTATGACTCTAACAATGAGCCGTTAGTCGGCAGCACTGTTAGTTTAAAAGGAAACCCGTCCAAGGGTACTATTACCAATATTGACGGCCAATTTAGTTTAAGCGTTCCAAGCTTAAAAGCTACATTAGTCATATCTTTTATTGGGTACCAGACACAAGAAATGCCTTTACAAGGGCGTTCGAAAATCGTTGTTCATTTGAAAGAAGATTCAAAAGTCTTAGATGAAGTCGTCGTAGTTGGTTATGGAACTCAGAAAAGAGGAAATTTGACAGGATCAGTCTCTTCGGTAAGTGCCAAGGAGCTCATGAAAGCACCGATGCAGAACGTGTCTAATCTGCTTACTGGCAAAATATCTGGATTAACCAGCATTCAATCATCCGGTAACCCAGGTGCTGATGGTACCGCTCTATATGTGCGGGGTATGAATGCATTCAGTGATAATAGCCCGATGGTGATTGTGGATGGAGTAGCCCGTCCTATGGATTACGTTAATCCGAATGATATTGAGAGTATCTCTGTACTAAAAGATGCGTCAGCTGCTATTTATGGTGTGCAAGGTGCAAACGGTGTTATCTTGATTACTACCAAATCAGGTGGAGAAGGTCCGGCCACAATTGCTTATGATGCTTCATTGACAATGACGAAAAACACAGCAATGCCTGAATTTTTAAATGCCAGTGATTACATGTATTGGAACAACAAAGCTCGTGAAATGGATGGATTAACGCCTCTATGGACAGCTGATATTCAAAACAAGGTATTAAGTAATGACCCTAACAGTATTTGGGGTGAAACAGATTGGTTGAAGAAGGTTTTTAAAACTGGTCTCACACAACAACACAATATATCAGCTTCTGGTGGCACGGAAAAAACCAAGTATTTTGCAAGCCTTGGTTGCATGGATCAAGAAGGTACTTTGAAGAATACAAGTTTTACTCGTTATAATGTACGTTCTAACTTGGATGTTCAGGTTGCTAAAAATCTAAGGTTTACAACTAATATCTCAGGATATCGTTCAGATAGAGACTGGCCTGGTACAGCAATTGGTAATCAAGGGGAATTTGATCCGATTAGGCAAGCGATTAATTCTGTACCTGTCATTAAATCCGAATTCAATGGTTTACCTACGGCTTGGATGGGTAGTAGCTATTACGTAAATGGTTATGCAGCGTTAACCGAATCTGGATATAAGCGTCAAACTCGTTGGGCATTGGATTCTAATTACAAATTGGAATACGACTTCTCTGATTTAACTAATGTATTAAAGGGCCTAAAATCATCTGTTTTTGCTGCATATAATTATATCAATACAACGGATTCTAATTATGACCGTTATTATGAATTGTATTATGTCAATAAGAATTTTGACGAAGGCGTAGCTGGCGCAAGTGGGTTCTCTAAAGGTGGGGGATACTCAAAATCTGCTTCTTGGGGTGATGCTTGGCTATTTCGCCCGCAAATTAATTATTCACGGGATTTTGACAAAAGCCATATAGGCGCACTATTCTTTTATGAAGCGCAAAAGAAATATTCTAATACTATGACTGGCACAAAACGAGGTTATTATAGTGATGATCCTGTTGACTTAACTTTGGGGACTACTTTCCCTGAAACACCGGTAACTGGTTCACACTCATATACAGGGCAAGCATCATGGGCAGGGCGTCTAAATTATGCTTATAATCAAAAATATCTTGCGGAATTTGCTTTCCGCTATGATGGTTCATACGTATTTGCTCCAGAGAATCGTTGGGGATTCTTTCCTTCTGTTTCTGCTGGTTGGGTAATATCGCAAGAAGATTTTTTCCAAAAAGCTCTTCCATTTGTAGATTACTTTAAAATTCGAGCCAGTTATGGTGAATCTGGTAATGATAATGTAACTCCTTATTTATATAATTCGACATTTGCTGTTGCAAATAATAGTATGGTTTTTGGAAATTCTGCTACAGCACAATTCTATTCAAAGAATCCATACATCTATCGCGATCTAACATGGGCTACTACTCACAGCTATAATTTAGGTGTGGAATTTGATCTCTGGAACCAGAAATTAGGTGTGGAATTCGATCTGTTCTATCAACTGACTGAAGATATTTTGGAAAGCAAAAGTGGTAGCTATCCTACTTCATTGGGGGGATATTATCCAAGTTATCAAAACTCGGGAAAGGTAGATAACAGAGGCTTTGAACTTACATTGAAGCATAATAATCGTATTAACAGAGATTGGAGTTACAGATTGACTGGCAATTTCTCCTTTGCACGTAATCGTGTACTAAAAAAAGCTGTAACAGATAATTATCCTAATTATCGTTCGGTATTAGGGGAGTCGATGAATGCACGTTATGGTTTTCAGACGCTCGGACTATTCCAAAGCCAAGATGAAATAGATAATTACCCGGCAGCTCCATCAGGCAATATTAATCTAGGTGATCTTAAGTATCGGGATGTCAATGGTGATGGTATCATTAATCAGCAATATGATTACCTGAAAATTGGTTATGGTAGTGTACCTGAAATCAATTTCTCATTAAATATGGAAGTAACTTACAAAAACTTCTATGCAACAATGTTGTGGCAAGGTGTTACACATTGTGATTATGAATTGTCTGGTGTATATGATACAGGGGTAACTGCTGCTACTTCCTACACAAGTCCATTTGGATCTGGCGGTAATTCGCCATACTATCTGATAGAAGGTGCATGGACTCCTGAAAATACGAATGCTAAATATCCTCGTTTATCAACTATTCCTAACGGTAACAATGCTTGGCGTTCTTCTTGGTGGGTTGTCAATGGTGAGTACTTACGTTTAAAAAACCTAAATATTGGATATAATTTCCCCAAGTCTTTATTGCAAAAAACCCCATTTAGCCGAGTAAATATCTATTTAGCAGGTACTAACTTGCTCACATTAAGTCATTTTAAGTATGTTGATCCTGAAAGTCCATCTGTAAGCAATGGATATTATCCGCAGCAGGCAACCTACAGTCTAGGTCTTAATGTAACATTCTAATTTAAGGAGGAAATAAAATGAAAAAAAGAACAGTCAGAATTTTAATAGGTGCCGTTGCTTTTTGCTTAGGAGTAACTTCGTGTGACGTGTTAGATTTGAATGATACAACAGTGCTTTCTGATTTAGCCGTTTGGGATACAGAGAGTGCCACAGAAATGTATATAACAGCAGCTTATAAGACATTTACCGATGTTTCACAAGTCGCTAATAGCCGTTCTGTTTATTATGACAGTTATTCAGATCTGATGAAATCTACTGCATGGGACTTATATAGCCACCAATATAATAAGGCTTTATTGCAAACTAGCGCGTTCACTACTGGTAGTGCAGGTGCATTTGAATGTTGGAATGACGTATACGGACGCATCCGCCGTGCCAATGTGCTACTGGATGAAATTACACGTTATGGTGTATCCAGATATGGTGAAGATTGGTGTAACATTCGTCGCGCAGAAGTACGTCTTTGTCGTGCGTTCTCATATTACCGTCTGATTCGTGTTTATGGTGGAGTAGTGCTTCGTACGGAAACTTCTGGTACAAATGGAGTAGATGATGGCTCTTATGAGGCTGATATAAATCGCAAACGTGCTACTGAAGCTGAAAGTTGGGACTTTGTGATTAAAGAGTTGCAATGGGCTGGAGAACATCTACCGGAATCTTGGGCTGCTTCATGGGAAGGAAGAGCAACTCAAAAGACTGCTTATGGACTAATCTCACGTATGGCTTTGTTTGCCGGTCAATGGCAAGTTGCAATCGATGCAGCCAATAAAGTAAAGAGCTTAGGTGGAGAGCTTGCAAAGGATTATGCGAAAGTTTTCCAAGTAGATGGTGGGCAGGATAATTCAAAGGAAATCCTATTTGCTTTATATTACCTGAAAGGAAGCGTTACACATAATTATGATCGTTATAATCGTCCATTCGGTGATAATGCTGTATACAATACTCAAGTATATGCAGAACATGTGCCGACAGCTGAATTAGCAGATCTTTATGAATTTAAGGATGGAACAGAGTTTCAATGGAATACTTATGCTGAAAATCATGCAGATCCTTACGTCGATCGCGAACCTCGTTTCCAAGCAACTGTTATGTATAATGGCTGTAAATGGGAAGGTAGGACAATTCAAACTTATGTTGGCGGAAGTGATGGATTTACAGCATTTACCCAAAGCGGCTCAACTAATGGACATACTTGTACCGGTTATTATTTACGTAAATATTTGCAAGAAAATAATTCGACATTTGTCACTGATTATAGTTGGCAGTATGATGCGGTTTTACGTTATGCCGAAGTTTTGCTGAACAAAGCTGAAGCGTATGCACAACTAGATTATGATAAATATAGCGCAGAAGCTTTAGGTGCGCTGAATGAAGTTAGAAAGCGAGTTGGCTTACCTGAGAAAACCTTAACGGATGCTTCTGATAAAGATTCATTTATGGCATTATTGCGTAAAGAACGTTGTGTTGAATTAGCTGGTGAAGGTTTTCGGTATTGGGACTTACGTCGTTGGAAGCTTGCAGAAAATGTTGTTAATGGGCAGAATGCGCATGGCGTAAAAATAACAAAGGCTAATGATGGTACCTTTTCGTATGAAAAACTTGCATGTGATGGAGGAAGTCCACGTATATTTCTTGAGAAATATTATTATTTCTCTTTGCCGACATCAGAAACAGCAAATAATAAATTATGTGAGAACAACCCTTATTGGTAATTAATAAAAGACTAAAAAATATTCGATATGAAAATTATAAGTAAAATTGGAGTATGGATGCTAGGCGTCTTTATGGTGACTGTTTTATTGCAAAGTTGCGCTGAAGCTGATGACGAATTTGTCCATAGAAAAACGACTATCTCACAAATGATTTGTAAAGCATCTCATGGCAGTGGTGAATTCAGAGGAGAAATATATGAGTATAATAAGAATGATGAATTGATGTCAGGGGAGTTTACTCAAGAAGATATTGAAGGTGGCTATGGCTTGATATTATTTGCTATTCCCAAATCTTTAGAGGAAGATGTCGATTTGACTAGTATCTATCTGGTAGCGACTGTGACTTATGACGAATTCATCACTCCTTCTTTGTCTGGAAAGCATGATATTACGGGAGATGGAATTATTATAACTACAAAATCTGGCGTTGGGACAACACGTAGATATCGTATTAGAGGCTATTATGAATAACGAGAATCAAACTTAACGAATTGTAAGATGAAAAAAATAAATTCAAAAATTATATTGGGAGCCGTATTAGGCTGCGTCCTATTCTTAGGATCTTGCGAAGAGAGCTTAAGTGAAAAAATGGGTCGTGAAGCTAAAATAATGATCTCCTTTAAGGTGAAAGGTGCGAGTGGGACAGTCTTTAATTCGTCCATTGGAGAAAACGATATTAAAATTAAGGTTTCTCCTTATCTGGATGCTGCAGAAGAATTGAAGTCCGCTGCTCCTGTGTTCTATCTTTCTAAAGGGGCTACTGTAACACCGGATCCAGCAGAACCTCAGAATTTTGCTCAAGAAGGTGGCGTTAAATATACTGTTACATCGGAAGATAAATCGACAACGCACGATTATATTGTAACTTGGGAGATCTCCGATAAATTGCCTTATGGTTCTGGATTTAGCTATGCGGAGATTGGGGCTAAAAAGAGTTTTGTAGAACTTGGATATCCTGGCGAAGTCGGGAACTTCGGCTTTTCTGACAATAAACAATCTGGTGATCTACAAATGTATCATGCGTATTGTGGTGATTATATTGTATTGCTTTCACGAGGATATGTAGAAGCAAATAATTCAGTACTTGGTGTACAAGTTGTGGATAAAACGACTTTGAACAATACCGGTTCGTTGAATTTAGGATCCATTTCGATCGCTAATCTGAAGATGATCACATCTGATTATAAAGGAAGATGCGTGGGAGCTGTTGTTACAGGCGATGAAACCGAGTTTTTCTATTGGATTAAACCGACGGATACTCCTATTTCAGTAGGCAAGATTAATGTGAGTATGGCTCCATCAACAAGTGACCTCTCAAACAATTTCCAAGTAGCAGGAGATATTACCGCTAATGCTTGGATAACAGCATTAGCTCCACGAGATACGGAAGGTACGCACTATCGTATTAAGGTATCAGGAGGTCGTTTGGCTTCCGAATATACTACAATAAAAACGGGTCATTCAAGTAAAGATTGTAGCCAATTTCAAATGATTTCGCCTTTGGATGATTCTGATCAACCAAACTATGTTGTAGGTGATGCAGAGGGAACTACAGGAGCAGCAAACAGTATTCACTGTTATGTCAACTCGTATGCTGGTATAGCACTGAATGTGATGCCTTCATTCTGGCAAAATATACTACAAACTTGGTGGGTTGGAACTGGATTTACTGTTTCACGTGGCGGAGGCCGTGCCCCTGTGGTTTCTGTATTGCCTATCAATGGGAAGAGTTATGTCGTAGTAACTAGCGGTACAGGCTGGTGGCATGCGGCAGCTGTATTAAACTCTGATCTACAGACACTTGCACATGAGAACCTAAATATTGCTTATTCCGTAAACCGTGGATGGAGTTATGGAGCATGGGCAGACTGGTATTGGAACGAAGATACCCAAGAAGCTTATTTAGCTGTATGGTTTGGCCGTCTGGGACTTTATACATACAAGATGACTTGTTTTGAATAACTTTTAGATTGTGATGGACTGACAGTTGCTTAACCAATTTAGGTTGAGCAACTGCATCTATAGTAAATAAAATATTTTATTATAATAAGTAGAATTTAAATAGATCAAATATCATGAGAAAATATTTATTATTGATTCTTTTATGCTTTTTAGCTTCCTGTAGTAAAGATGAAGCTAAATTGGATAACAGTGATGAAAAAGAAATTCCCTTGGAGCCAGGAAATTCTGGAGAAAAGACAAATAAGCCCAAATCAATATGGATTGATGCACATGCCAATTTGAGCCGTTTTGCAACGAAATCGGCTATAACATCTTACATAGAGAAAATAAAAGAGACTGGCTTTAATGAGATTTACCTCGATGTAAAACCAGGAATTGGCTATGCTTTATATGATAGCGACATTTTGCCAAAACTAGAGAAATGGGGGGATGAACGAGTAGTTCGTGATTGGGACTATTTGGGGTATTGGCTCGAAGAGGCAGAACGTTTAGATATTGATGTTATTGCCACAATATCAACTCTGGGATATGGCTATACGAAAGGAAAAGAAGGAGTCATTTATGATAATTCCAAATGGGATGGAAAAACTCAAATGGAAATGTTAAATGGGAATGTAAATAATATTGTAGATATGCGTGATCAAACAGACGTGGACGCAGCAATGTTGAATCCATGTTTGCCTGAAGTTCAAGCATTCGTTATTTCTATTGTGGAAGAGATTATTACGAAGTATCCAAAACTTAAAGGATTGTGTCTGGACTATTGCCGTTGGTATGGTGGGGCTTATGGATTCGGAGATGCTTCCATTTCAGCATTTGAGACATATACTGGTGAAACCGTAACAAACAAGAATAATATAATTACTGCTTCAGGAGGTGTTGGTTCGCAATATAAAAAATGGATTGAATTTCGTTCAATGACCGTCACAAATCTGATCTCAAATATTCGCTCTAAAGTTAAAGCTATTAATCCCGACATGGAACTTCATTTATGGGCTTCAGCAGATTGGGCTTCGCGTTATAGTTGTGGGCAAAATTGGGCTAGTAAAAAATACATTCCCAGCTCAAGTTCGAGATACACGGAGACGTATAATAAGACGGGGTTTGCTGATCAGTTGGACGTTTTTGTATTAGGCGCTTATGCTGATGCTGTATGGATATCTGAAAATCCAAATTCGGTTTGGTCTGTAGAGAACTTTTTAAATACATATACTAATTTCACAAAAGGCGATTGCAAAGTATACGGTTCTATTTCAGCAACAGTGTATGACAATAAAGCAATGTCTGATGCAGTCTATTTGTGTATGAAAAACTCCGATGGTTTGATGGTTTTTGAAATTTCTCACATAATAAATAAGAATACTTGGGCTGCTATTAAAGAAGGCATTAATAGAGTAGAAAAATGAAGAAGAAAGTATTTATACTATTAAACATTCTATGTATATGCATGGTTATTCATGCAAAGAATTACATAGTGAGTTCTCCTAATGGACAAATCAAAGTAACTGTTATGATTAACAAACAGCTAACTTGGAGCATTGATTACAATGGAGAGCACATCTTGAATCCTAGCATAATGCAGATGAATATTGAGGGGCAGCCAAAGCAGCTAGGAGTATATCCAACAGTGATAAAGGCTAAAATAAAGAAAATAAGTACAGAGCAAATAGCAGTTATTCCCACAAAAAATAGAATTATAAAAGATCAATATACTCAACTAACGCTAACTTGTAAAGGTGACTATGCTGTAACGTTCAGAGTATACAATAATGGAGCTGCTTACCGGTTTGAGACTGCGTTGAAGCACTCTCAGATCCACATAAATAGTGAAATAGTTGAGCAAAATTGGGTAGATGGCTGTAAGGCATATTGGCCTCGAGAGAAGAATCAGGAATATATAACTCATTGTGAAGCTATTTTTGACGAGCTAAACTTGACTTCTCTAACGAAAGACATGAAAGGATATTTGCCTATCTATCTTTCGACTCCTAAGGGTGCAAAAGTTGTTATAATGGAGTCTGATCTCTATGATTATCCGAACTTATTCTTGGCGGGTAATCAAAATAATACTCTTACTGGCGAGTTCCCTCCTGTTGTTTTAAAAAGTGAATTAAAAAAAGGGACTGACCGTGACGAAATTTTTCTTGAGAAAGCATCTTATATTGCTTCAACAAAGGGTACAAGAAGCTTTCCGTGGCGCCTAATAATGATAAATAAAGATGATAGAGCTGTTATTGAAAACAATTTAGTATATCAGTTAGCTTCGCCTTCTGTAACCAAAGATACCGATTGGATAAAACCCGGGAAAATTTCGTGGGATTGGTGGAGTACTCTCAATGTATATGGAGTAGACTTCAAAGCAGGTGTGAATACCGATACTTATAAATATTTTATTGATTTTGCTTCAAAGTATGGCATTGAATATGTACTATTAGACGAAGGCTGGTCAGCTGGAACCTGGAATATTAAAGAGTCAATACCTGAGTTGAATATACCTGAGCTGGTACAATACGGAAAAGAAAGAAATGTCGGTTTGGTGTTATGGACTTTATGGAATCCACTCGCTAAAGATTTGGAAGGTATTTTAGATGTTTATGATAAATGGGGAGTTAAAGGTATAAAAGTTGATTTTATGCAACGTTCTGATCAGTATATGGTAAACTTCTATGAGCGAGTAGGAAAGGCTGCTCTGGATCGTAAATTGCTAGTAGATTTTCACGGCTCTTTCAAACCATCGGGATTGCAGAAAAAGTATCCGAATGTGATGACATTTGAAGGAGTTTTGGGTATGGAGCATGATAAAGATTCCAGAGATATTAATCCGATACATGATTTGATTCTTCCATTCACTAGAATGGCTGCTGGTCCGATGGATTATACTCCCGGAGCAGTAGGTAATGCAACAGCAGAAGATTTTCATATTAATTTTGTGCATCCAATAAGTCAAGGTACACGTGCTCATCAAGTTGCACTTTATGTGGTGTACGAAAGTCCATTGCAAATGCTAGCAGACTCTCCTTCTAGTTACTATGCGGCTCCAGAATTTGCTTCTTTTATATCTCGTATACCAACTACTTGGGAAGAAACGAAAGCAATCAGTGCTAAAATTGGAGAATACCTAATTATAGCACGTAGAAATGGTGAGAACTGGTATTTGGCTGGATTAACTGACTGGAATTCCCGCAATATTGAAGTAAAGTTAGATTTCCTCGATGCTTCAAAATACAAAATGGAAATTTTCAAAGATGGACGCAATGCAGATGTACATGCTTCTGACTTTAAAAAAGAAGAAATAATCGTAACTAAAGGAGAAATGATCAATATAATGATGGCTAAAGGTGGCGGTTGGGCAGCTATTCTTACGCCGATAAAATAGAGAATGATCTAGCATGAAAAAAACATTTTTTGTATTATATGCTTTTTGTCTTCTGCTATCTCCCATAGGTGCACAGCAGATTCCGTCATTCAAACCGAATGATGGAGTCATGTTTCTTGGAAATAGTATTACGGAAGGTGGGTATTATCACTCTTATATATGGCTTTATTACATGACGCATTTTCCTGATTTACCTCTCCATATCTATAATGGAGGAATTGGCGGCGATTGTGTGAGCCATATGAATTTTCGGTTTGATGCTGATATTAAAGTGAAAAAGCCGACTTATCTGATTTGCTCTTTTGGAATGAATGATTCTGGCTTTGATGGATATAATCAATCTGGTTCTGAAGAATATGCGACTAAGCAATTAAATAACGCACGTTCTGTTTTCGAGACCTTACAGCAAAAGATTCTGGCAGAAAAAACAATAAGAAGTGTAGTTCTGTTGGGTTCTCCACCTTATGATGAAAATGTAAAATTGGAAGGAGTTGAGGTATTGCATGGAAAGAATGAAACGATCAAAAGAATCATTGATATGCAGTCTGAAGTTGCCAATAACAGAGGTTGGGGATTAGTCAATTTCAATCCAGTAATGTGTGAACTAAATAAACGAGTTCAGCATTCAGACTCTACCGCGACCTTTTGTGGGGGCGACAGAATCCATCCGAATAAAGATGGGCACATGATAATGGCTTATTTGTTTCTGAAAGCACAAGGACTTGCCGGAAAAGAAGTTGCTTATTTCCATATCAATGCCAATAATAGGAAGGTGATGGATGAACGAAATTGTCGTATATCTCATTTAAAACAAAATGAAACTACTTTATCGTTTAAATATTTAGCTAAGTCACTTCCATATCCAATAGATACTATACCTCGTTGGGGGACAACAGGAACGGTACGTGATGCTATCAAACAGATTCCTTTTATGCAGGAGATGGATCAGGAAGTAATGAAAGTAGTCGGTTTGAGTGGGCTTTTCCGAGTTAGTATTGATGGAGTAGATATAGGTAATTGGAACGGAAACGAGTTAGATAGAGGGGTTAATCTGGCTGAAATAGCATTTACTCCCCAATATCAGCAAAGTCTTTCTATTATGTATTTGAATGAAGAAAGATGTGCCCTAGAAAAACGTTTACGCCAATATATGGCTATGCAGTATGTTTTCTTTAAAAATAGAGGACTACTCTTCGCCGATAATAGAGCGGCTCTTGATGCCGCTAAGGCAGAACGAAATAGCCATTATCTTGTGAAATATTTATATTCTAATTATACGCAAGCCATATTTCCACAAGTGCGTGAAGCATGGAAAGCTGAGATGAGTCAGCTGATTAGTGAAATATATAAAATCAACAAGCCACTTACTCGTTTGATAAAGATCGAAAGGATAAAAAAATGAGATTAAGATTATTATTACTTTTATGGGCATTTCAATGGAGTGTCTTTACTTTCAATGTTCAGGCTGCACTCACTCCAGTATATTACTATGGGGAAGTGGTATCCGAGGGTAAGGGAATTGCCAATGTTCCTGTAACAGATGGTACTCAGATTGTTCTTACTGATAAGAAAGGACAATATTCTATGCTAAGTACTTCTGCTGTAGAATACATTTATATCACTCTTCCTGATAAATACGATGTACCGATGAAAGACAAAGTACCTGTGTTCTTTCAAAAAGTACCTGCTAAATTCTCTAAAAAGGTACGTCTCGATTTTAAATTAACTCCGTCGTCTAAGGATAATAAAAAGCATATCCTGATCGTGTGGGCTGATCCACAGGTCTATTTTGATGAAGATATGGCACAGGTACGTCATGCTTCACAAGATGTGAAAGAATTACTGGCAAATAATTACCCCGGAATACCGGCTTATGGAGTCGTTTGTGGAGATATTATCGGTGATATAAATAAAAAACCTAGCTATTTTTCACCGATGATAGATGCAATACATGAAACGGGGATTCCTTTTTTCTATGTAATTGGAAATCATGACTTAGACTTGAATGTACGCTCTAATGAGTATGCTCGTGCAACTTACAAATCTTATTTCGGGCCAACCTATTATTCTTTCAACAGAGGTGATGTACATTACATTGTACTTGATGATGTTTTTTTTATTGGGAAAAGCTATTTATATGTGGGCTACCTTACTGAGCAGCAACTGCAATGGATGGAACAAGATTTAAGACAAGTGACTCCGGGATCTACAGTGGTTGTAGCCACACATATCCCCACTTACTCAAGAGAAGCACGTCAAAAAGAATGGGGAAAAGAATCGACTATGAAAGTGATGAATAACCGCTCTCATTTTTATGACTTACTAAAGCCTTACAATGCTCATATTATGTCAGGACATGAACATTATAATGAAAACTATGTCTTGGCGGACAATCTCTATGAACATGTACATGCTCCTTTGTCAACCTTATTTTGGCAAGCTCCTTGGGCATGTGATGGAACTCCGGGCGGGTATGCCGTTTATGAATTTGATGGGGGTAAGGTCAATTGGTATTATAAATGTGCAGATAAAGATAAAGATTACCAATTTGAGCTTTATCCAGTGGGTGCTAGCCGTAATATAAAAAATGCAATTGTAGCAAACATCTGGAATTACGATTCAACATGGAAAGTGAGATGGTACGAAAACAGTATAAACAGAGGTGAAATGACTCGTTTTTCCGGATATGATCCTGCTATTTATGACTATTGTGATAAATACAGTTCCACTTTCAAGCATAGGTATTTGGGAGCGGGTATTACCGAACACTTGTTTTATGCAGTTCCTCAGAAAAAAGACTCTGATATACGTGTAGAGGTTACCGATCATTGTGGAAATGTATATACTCAGGAAATGAAACAATCTAAATTAATAGAACAATAAAAAAGAAAGAAAATGAATCAGTTAACGGTATTAAGAAGAATCCTTTATATCCTAAGTATTGTCAGCTTCCTTTCGGCTTGTGGCGGAACAGATAATTTTGTATTAAAGTCTCCGGATGGTAAAATACAACTGACAGTCATGGGCAATGACAATATAGTCTCATACTCTGTGGACAAGGATAACAAAGCAGTAATACTTCCCTCCAAACTCGGTTTTGTTTTGGAGCATGGAGATAGTTTAAATCATTTTATTGTTAAAGGCACCGAACGCTCCTCTTTGGATGAAACTTGGGAACAACCATGGGGGGAAAGCCGGTATGTACGTAACCACTATAATGAACTGAAAGTGTTACTTCAGGAAGTAAAAGGAAAACGTAAACTTAATGTTATATTCCGTTTGTTTAATGATGGAATTGGCTACCGCTATGAATTTCCTGAACAGGAATCTATGGACTCTTTGGTTATCATGAGTGAAGAAACTGAATTTAAAATGCCTCGTGTAAACAAAGCTTGGTGGATTCCAGCTTCTGATCCATATTATGAATGTATAGCAAAATTCTCTGATATCAATAAGTTGGATACTGTACGTACTCCTCTTACAATGGAGACTGCAGCTGGCAAATATCTTTCAATTCACGAAGCAAACTTGACTGATTATCCCAAAATGAATCTGACAGTCAAAGATTCCGCAACTCTTTGTGCTTCATTGGTCCCTTGGGCTAATGGAGTAGCTGCTTATATCAAAACTCCGTTTGTTACTCCTTGGAGAACAGTTGTTATAGCTGACAAGCCAGGTGATCTTATTACTTCTCACTTAATGCTTAATCTCAATGAGCCTTCAAAAATAAAAGATACTTCTTGGATAAAGCCCGGGAAATATATCGGGATATGGTGGGAAATGCATTTGGGAAAAGGAACATGGTATTATGGTCCCAAACATAGTGCGACAACTGCAAATACAAAAAAATATATAGATTTTGCCTCGGAGAATGGTATATCTGGTGTTTTGGTTGAAGGATGGAATGTAGGATGGGAAGGTAACTGGATGAAGCGTGGAGATTCTTTGGACTTCACAAAGCCTTACCCTGATTTTGATATTAAAGAAATAACAGACTATGCTCGTGAAAAAGGAGTGGAGTTAATTGGACATCATGAAACTGCCGCTGCTACTCGTAATTATGAAAGACAACTTGACAAATCTTTTGCCTTCTATCAACAATACGGAGTACACATTGTAAAAACCGGATATGTTAACCGTCTGATGGACTTTAAAGAAGCACACGATGGACAGTATGGTGTACGGCATTATAGGAAAGTAATAGAAACAGCAGCCAAATATCAAATAGTTATTGATAATCATGAGCCCGTAATGCCTACCGGTATAGAGCGCACATGGCCTAATCTCATGACTCAAGAAGGAATACGTGGGCAGGAATACAACGCATGGTCCCCCGATGGTGGTAATCCACCGGAGCATACAACTGTAGTTCCTTTTACCAGAGGGTTGGCTGGTCCGATGGATTTTACGTTCGGTACTTTTGATTTTGCCAATGAAGCTTATCCGGGTACACGTGTTAACACTACGCTTTCTAAGCAATTGGCACTTTTTGTTGTTATTTACAGCCCTTTGCAGATGGCCTCAGATCTTCCGGAAAATTACAAAAATATAAAAGCGTTTGATTTCATTAAGGATGTACCTACCGACTGGGAGAAAACTTATGTTGTAGATGCAAAGATTGGTGATTACTCTGTGTTTGCTCGGCAAGATAGGAACTCTAGCGATTGGTATGTCGGTTGTATCACAGATGAAAATGCAAGAAAATTGGAGGTTCCATTGAATTTCTTGGATGCAGATGCTAAATATACTGCTCAAATATATGCTGATGGAGATGATGCAGACTGGAAAACCAATCCTACGTCTTTCAAATATGAGGAAAAAACATTAACCGCTTCAGATACACTTAATCTAAAACTTGCTACAAGTGGTGGATGTGCCATTCGTTTTATTAAACATTAAGATAGATGATGAAGAAAATACTCAGCATTCTCTTTCTTCTGTTCATCGTTTCTCAGATACGTGCAGAAGATGCCAATGTAACCGCTATGTGCCAAATGGCACAAAGGTTGTTTCCCAAAGAATCTTCTTTTTTTGACTTTCGTTTGTTGGATGATACTTCAGTAGATTACTTTACGATAAAAAGTGAAGAGAATAAAATCATTATTTCCGGAAACAATGCAAACTCTATGGCTGTAGGTCTGAATTACTATTTAAAAAATTACTGCCTAACTGTTGTTTCATGGTATAAAGAAGATCCTATAGAGTTACCTAAGGTTCTTCCTATGGTACCTGTGGAAGTCTCTATAAAGGCAAAAGTTTCTACCCGCTTTTTTCTGAATTATTGCACATTCGGATACTCATTGGTTTGGTGGAAATGGAGTGATTGGGAGCATTTTATTGATTGGATGGCTCTTAATGGAATCAATATGCCTCTCGCTATTACAGGGCAGGAAGCGATTTGGTATAAAGTCTGGAGCAAACTCGGTTTAACTGATGAAGAGATACGCGGGTATTTTACAGGACCGGCACATCTTCCATGGCATCGGATGTGTAATCTTGATGGCTGGCAAAGTCCACTACCTAAGGAATGGCTGGCAAATCAGGCAAAGTTGCAAGAACAAATTGTTGCTCGCGAACGTGAGTTGAATATGCGGCCTGTGTTGCCTGCCTTTGCTGGACATATACCAGCTGCATTGAAACGGGTTTATCCTAACATTAAGACAACCAGAGTAAGTGAATGGGGAGGATTTGCTGATCAATATCGCTGTACCTTCCTTAATCCGATGGATTCTCTGTATGCCGTAATACAAAAAGAATATCTTACCGAACAGACCCGTTTGTACGGTACGGACCATATTTATGGTATTGACCCATTCAATGAGGTTGATCCTCCTTCATGGAATGCCGATTCTTTAGGAATGATGGCTAAACATATTTATGAGTCTGTAGCTGCTGTAGATACTGAAGCTGTATGGTTGCAAATGACATGGCTATTCTATGCTGATATTAAACATTGGACAACATCGCGTATAAAATCGTATCTGCGTTCTGTGCCTCAAGACAAACTGATTCTATTGGATTATTTCTGTGAATATACCGAAATATGGAAACAGACCGATAGTTACTTTGGACAACCGTACCTCTGGTGCTATTTGGGTAATTTTGGAGGAAATTCTTTCTTGTCAGGTCCGGTAAATTTGGTTAGCGAACGTTTGGCTGATGCTTTGAAGAATGGAGGAAGTAATCTAAAAGGAGTTGGCTCTACCCTCGAAGGAATCGACCTGAATCAGTTTATGTATGAGTTTGTTTTTGATAAAGCTTGGGATAGCGGTCAGACGGATAAAGACTGGTTCCTGAGCTTGGCAGATAGGCGGATTGGAAAAGAGTCTCCTGAAGCAAGAAAGGCATGGGAAATACTCGCAGAGAAGGTGTACCTTCAGCCAGCGCAAGTTGGTCAGGGTACATTGACCAATGCACGCCCTTGTCTAAGAGGTAATGGGCATTGGACTACTAAACCAACAATTGAGTATCACTCTAAAGATTTGCTGGAGGCTTGGAAGCTACTGTTATCAGTAAAAGATTGCAAGCGTAATAGCTATGAATTTGATTTGGTCAATATTGGTAGACAAGTGTTAGGTAACTATTTCAGTGTGGTCCGCGATGAATTCACCGTTGCGTATGAAGCTGGAGATATACAGATGATGAAGAACCGTGGCGATAAAATGAGAGAGATTATAGCTGATCTTGACAAGTTAGTTAGTTGTCATTCCACTTTTTCCTTGAAAAAGTGGATTACTGAGGCACGAGATATGGGGCAAGATGCCGTCTCTAAAGATTATTATGAAATGAATGCCCGCTCTTTGATCACTATTTGGGGCGATAGTTATCATCTGACAGACTATGCCAACCGTTCATGGGCTGGCTTAACCAATCAGTATTATGCTATTCGTTGGGATCGTTTTATAAAGGAGGTGATCGAAGCAGCTGAAAAGAAAGAGTCTTTTGATGACAAAGCTTTTTTTGACGAATCATTAGTTTATGAAAATGAATGGGTCAAGCCTGCCAATGTTATTAAATATAATGAAGGTGGTGATGGTATAAAAGTGGCTCGACAAATCTATAAGAAATATGTTAAAGAGTTAATTCGATAAATTTATAAAATAGACTTTGATATGAGAATGAATAAACTTCAACTATTTTTTGTCTTTTTAATCTGTACTTGCTTGAGTCTTCCGACTCAGGCAAGTAACCTCATTTATATTATCAAAGGTAAAGTAACCTGTGAAGGTAAGGGAATTGAGGGAGTGATGGTTACTGATGGGTGTAGATGCGTACAGACCGATGCTTCGGGAAAATATAGTATACCTACTTTGGGAGATAACCGTTTCGTATATATTTGTACTCCTTCCGGTTATTTGACAGAACGGACAGGAAGTATTCCTTTTTTCTATTTCTCTGTAGATCATTCAAAGAAACAAACCTATAATTTCAGCCTGAAAAAGAACCCTAAGGATGACACTTCTCATGTTTTTATCGCTCAATCTGATATACAGGTTACTTCTAAAGATGAATTGACTATTTATCAGAATGTAGTGGATGATTGTAAGCAACTTCTCACTCATTATGAAGCAACAGATGTTTTTGGAATTGATTGCGGAGATATTGTTGGTGATCATCTTGAACTATATCCTGACTATCTGAAAAGGGCAGATCAATTGGGTATACCGATTTATCGGGCAATGGGCAATCATGATATGAATTATGATGGTCGCACTCATGAAACTTCCTACAAGACATTTGAAGATACTTTCGGTCCTTCTTACTATTCTTTTAATAAAGGAAATGCTCATTACATTGTAGTGAATAACAATTTCTTTATCGGACGTGATTATTTCTATATGGGGTATTTGGATGAAAGAATATTTTCTTGGCTTGATCAAGACTTGTCTCATGTTCCGGAGGGTTCACTCGTTTTCTTTATTATGCATATTCCTTCCTGCCAAAAGGAAAAACAGGATGCATTCTTGTATAATTATGAAATGATTGGCGATCAGATGGTAAATGCTGGTGCACTCTATAAAATATTGAAACCTTATAAAGCTCATCTTATCACGGGGCATACTCATTATAATCTTAATGTTATTTTTAGTGAGGATTTAATGGAACATAACACGGCGGCAGTCTGTGGTACTTGGTGGAAAGCAGATGTCTGCCTAGATGGTACTCCGCGCGGCTATGGCGTCTATGAAGTTAACGGAGATGATGTGAAATGGTATTATAAGAGTTCAGGCTATCCTAAAGAGTACCAACTACGTACTTATGCTGTAGGTAGTGCAAAACAATATCTGAATGACGTCGTAGCCAATGTTTGGAATTGGGATAAACGATGGAAGGTAGAATGGTTGGAAGATGGAAAACTCATGGGGAATATGACTCAATATACGGGACTAGATCCCTATACTTCTGTTGTCTGTTCTGATAGAGAGAAAATGGTCTACACCTGGATTGCTCCAAAAGCGACACAACATCTGTTTCGAGCAACTCCTAAAAATAAAAGCGCTCATATTGAGATCAAGGTGACAGACCGTTTTGGGGAAGAATATATACAAGCTATTGCCCAATAGATATGAATAAGCGCGCTTATGCTCTAGATGCTCTTCGAGGGTATGCCATTATCACGATGGTACTTTCGGCAACTGTTGCCTGGCGTACACTGCCCGGTTGGATGTATCATGCTCAAACCCCGCCTCCCGAACGAGCCTTTAACGCTAGTTTGACAGGAATCACTTGGGTCGATCTTGTTTTTCCGTTTTTTTTGTTTGCCATGGGAGCAGCATTTCCTTTCTCAATTGGAAAAAGGTTAGAGAAAGGAGAATCAAAGTTACGATTGATATATGAAGCCGTCAAGCGAGGAATGCAGCTAATTTTTTTCGCTATCTTTATCCAACATTTTTATCCGCATGTGCTCAGTAATCCGGAAGATGTACGAGCATGGTTGTTAGCTATACTCTGTTTTATTGTGTTGTTTCCGATGTTTATGCGCATTCCTATAAAAATGTCGGCATGGAAATCTCTCTGTGTAAAGATGATCGCTTATGCGACGGCCGTTGTCATGATGTTGACAACGCACTATGCCGATGATCGAATTTTTGATGTGGCATTCAATAATATCATCATATTGTTACTGGCAAATATGGCTATATTTGGTTCTATTATTTATCTTTTTACAATGAATAATCGTTCGGTACGAATTGGTCTATTAGCTATTTTAATGGCAATATTGTTGAGTGCTCAGGTAGAAGGCTCTTGGACACAGATTATATTTAATTATACTCCTCTGCCTTGGGCTTTTCATTTTGAGTATTTGCAATATCTCTTTATTGTAATTCCTGGAAGTATTGCTGGCGAGTATCTGCTGGAATGGATAAAGAGTAATGATGGAAATATTTCGTCTTTTGAATCTGTAAATAAGTGGAAAGCTTTTGGACTGATTTTTTTGACTTTAGCTCTAATCGTCATAAACTTAGTAGGACTATACACACATGCTATCTTTATGAATCTGTTGATGAATATATTGTTGCTGGTTACTGGCATCTTGTTACTACGCAGAGGAACAGGCTTTATTGTGTTGTGGAGAAGACTATTTATATCTGCTGCCTTCCTGATCATACTAGGTTTATGCTTTGAACCTTTTCAAGGAGGTATAAAAAAGGACCCTGCTACTTTCAGTTATCTATTTGTTACTTCCGGGCTGGCATTTATGGCGCTATTGCTTCTGAATATTATCTGTGATTATTTTCGTTGTCTTAAAAGTACTACCTTTCTAGTTATGTCGGGACAAAATCCAATGATGGCTTATGTTGTTGGAAATCTGTTTATCATGCCTGTAGCTAATTTGTTAGGAGTTGCTTCACTGCTTGTCTATTTCAATTCCAATGCGTGGATGGGATTCTTGCGAGGAGTGATATTAACTGCTTTATCTGTGCTAGTAACTATGTATTTTACGAAAATCAAATGGTTTTGGAGAACGTGAATAAGTTGTTCTCATTCTTCTACTTTGATATCGTTATTTTTTATACTTTATCAAACCTTATCATATTTAAGAATGATACGGATCAGCTTAATATAATTGAAAATAGTTTATGAATTTTATACTACCAATAATGAAACTTTTAGATGGAAAAATAACAAGGAGTGTACTTGTATTATTGCTTTTTGCACTGAGTACACGTGCTCAAATCGTATATCAGGATGCTTCTAATTTTCCTTTATTAGGAAAAGCAACTGAAAAAACTGGGGCGCATTATGAAAGGCTTCCAGATTCATTAAAGAATATTTCTCGTCCTCCTCTTTGGGCTTTAAGCCGTAACTCTGCAGGAATGGCTATACGTTTCCGAAGTACTTCTACTAAGATTGCTGTGAAATGGGAAAGTCTTTCGAATAATCATATGAATCATATGACTGATGTAGGAGTAAAAGGCCTCGATCTGTATTGTTTGGAAGAAAAAGGCTATTGGAGGTTTGTCAATAGTGCTCGTCCCACGGGGAAAACGACTGAAGTAACCATCATCGCCAATATGTTGCCAAAAGAGAGGGAATTTATGCTTTATCTACCACTTTATGATGGTTTAATATCACTATCGATTGGTGTGGATTCACTATCAAGCCTTGAGCAGCCAATGATAGAATCTCCTATTCGTAATAAACCTGTTGCCTTTTATGGAAGTAGCATTTTGCAGGGTGGTTGTGCTTCACGACCTGGTATGGCACATACCAATATTATATCACGGAGATTGAACAGAGAATGTATTAACCTAGGATTCAGTGGAAATGCCTTACTTGATTTGGAAGTAGCCAAAGTAATAACAGAAGTAGATGCGAGTGTTTTTGTTTTGGATTTTGTGCCTAATGCTTCTGTTGAGCAAATGAAAGAGCGAATGGAAGCTTTTTATCGGATCATCCGCAATAAACATTCCAATACTCCGATTATTTTCATAGAAGACCCTATTTTTACACACACATTATTTGATCAAGTAATCGCGCGAGAGGTGCAGAAGAAAAATCAGACATTGAATGAACTATTTAGTGCATTAAAGAAAAAAGGAGAGAAAAATATAATTTTGATACATTCCAAGAATATGTTGGGGGGAGATGGTGAGGCTACAGTCGATGGCATCCATTTTACAGATCTGGGGATGATGAGATATGCTGATCTGGTTTGTCCTGTCATACAAAAACTTCTAAGGAGCAATAGCAAATGAACAGATTCATGTTTGCTGTATAACACTTGCATACTTGATAAAATTTAAAAGTATACATCTATTTCATACATTCACATCTTTTTGTCGCTAATTATAACTTAGTTCACCCACCCTACTGAATTACCATATTAATTTGTTATTATTACATATTTAATTTCTTTATAATATATAAGCGCTAATATTTGTATTGTTGAGCCATAATGTCGTATATTTGCAATCTCAACATAGCAAAAAGGAGTATGTATAATGAATTAAATGAAACAAAAGCCTCTCCGTTTCAAGAGGTAAATATCGGCTATACCACAAAAGAAGCGATTAATGAAGCAAAGAGATGTCTTAATTGTAAGAATCCTTTGTGTGTGCAGGGTTGCCCCATAGATCATAATATCCCCGGATTTATTAATCAATTGTCTATGGGTAATATTGGTGCTGCAATGCAGATTCTCAATGAAAAGAGTAATTTGCCTGCAATATGCGGTAGGGTATGCCCGCATGAAAAGCAATGCCAGGGACACTGTATCCTCAATAAAAAGGGAAACCCTGTAAATGTAGGTAAGCTGGAACGTTTTATTGCTGATTTTGATAGTAACATGCTTTTAACAAAGGAGAAGCTAGTACCTAAGAATAGAGGTAAGGTGGCTGTGATTGGCTCTGGACCTGCCGGGCTGACTGTTGCCGGTGATCTGGCTCGCCAAGGATTTAATGTGGTTGTGTTTGAATGGCAAAAGGAACCGGGAGGAGTCTTGATGTATGGGATTCCGGAATATCGCTTGCCGAAAGAAATAGTACGCCGTGAGGTGAAGAAGATAGAGGCTCTGGGTGTGACTTTCATCAATGATTGTCGGGTGGGAGACCAGATAACGGTAGATGCCATGTTGGAGCGAGAGTTTGATGCGGTCTTTATAGGATCAGGTACGTCTGTGCCCAAAACATTAACTGTTCCGGGAATCACTTTATATCGAGTGTTGCAATCTTCTTACTTCTTACGTATGGTTAGTTTGTATAACAGCGGGGGAATTAATCGTGCTGCTGTGCCTCTGATAGAGGGAGAAGAGGTGGCGGTGATTGGTGCCGGAAACGTAGCGATGGATACAGCGCGTACTGCAATTCGAATGGGAGCAAAAAAAGTGAATGTCGTTTATCATCGGACGATAGAGGAAATGCCTGCTTTGCAAACAGAGTATAATGAAGCGGTAGAAGAAGGGGTAAACTTCCTCTGGGAAACGAATACGTTGGAATTTGTTGGAGAGAACAATACGCTGAAAGCTATTCGGGTAGAAGATCCTGAGGGCGAGAAGCTAATTCCGATGAATCGTGTGCTGATAGCTGTTGGCTCAAAACCTGCTAATAGGATCGTCTCTACTTCTTTAGGTATTGAAGTGAATGAAGTTGGTTATGTAATTACAAAAGATTTACCTTATGGCATGACTACTCGTAAAGGAGTATTTGCCGGTGGTGATGTGGTACATACTCCACAAACCGTTGTACTTGCAATGAAAGAAGCAAAGATGGTGTCTAAAGGTATTGCACAATATGTGGATGCTGTTAAGTTGTTGAGTTTGAGTGAATAGCTTTTGACGAAGACCCTGTCATAACCATATACTGTTCTTTATAGAACTAGAAAAGCCAACCAATCCATGATAGATTAGTTGGCTTTTTCTAATTTGTAGTACTATAATTGTTACTTGATAATACCTCTTCCTGCTTCCGAAGTTTCTACGAAACGGATGATTTCTTCAATCTCTTCGCTCATCGGAACTTGTTCGTGAATTCTCTTCAAAGCATCAAAGATACTGGTGTTCCCTTGATAGATCAGTCTGTATGCATTAGCTATATGTTTCACTATATGCTCAGACACTCCATTTTGAGATAGTACCAGTTCATTAACGCTATAGTAGTGAGTAGGATTACCTGCTACGACTACGTATGGAGGGATATCTTTGCTAAAGCGGCAACCACCTCTGACCAGGCTCCATGATGCCACATGTGCACCTTGTTGCACTACCACTTGGCTACCCAGAATGGCATGTGAATCGATCGTACAGTTTCCTGAAACTTTTACTCCATAACCGAATGAGCAATCATCAGCTACCTGACTGTCATGTGAAAGGTGAACTCCTTCAAAGAGCGTGTTGTTATTTCCTAAAACGGTCTTATCCTTTGAATGAGTAGAGCGGTTTATTACCACATTCTCACGGATCACATTGTTGTGTCCGATAATTAAAACCCCTTGTTCTCCTGTATAATTAAAATCTTGTGGTTGAGCTCCTAACACTGTATTCTGAAATACGGTGTTACCTTGGCCCATGCGGGTGCCGCTCATGATGCTTACGTAAGGCATGATGATACAGTTGTCACCAATCTCTACATTCTTTTCGATATAGGCAAACGGATATATCTCTACATTTTTCCCAATCTTTGCGCTGGGATCAACAAATGCTTGTGGACTAATCATATTTTATCCTTGTTTTTTATGGTTCAACATTATCTTCCTCCGCCTAATGCGTAGTAGAGGTTCACAACAGCTTGCATACGACTGAAGTCGTTAGACACTTTTGAGAGTTCGGCGCTAAGCAATGATTTCTGAGCGGTAAGCACTTCCAGATAAGTTGAAGATCCTAAAGAAAATAGTTGTTGCGTATAATCTACAGCTCTTCCCAGTGCTTTAATTTGGTTTTCTTCTAATCCACTTCTCTCTGTCGCCGATTGATATTGCACCAATGCGTTGCTCACTTCACTTCCTGCGCTAAGCAAGGAATATTGGAAACTGAGTAAAGCTTCTTCCTGTTGTGCTTTAGCCACTTTTAAGCTAGCTCTCAAGGCTCCTTTTGCAAAGATTGGCTGCGTCAGTGAACCAACAGCAGAAGCAATCATCTTGCCCGGATTTACAATAGCTGATCCGGCACTGTTTGTCCATCCCAAAGCTCCGGTCAGGGTAAGACTTGGATAGAAAGCCGAGCGAGCTTTATTTGTTGTATAATAAGCCGTAGCCAGCGCCATTTCGCTCTGTTTTACATCCGGACGGTTAGATAGTAACTGTACCGGAATACCTGTAGCTAAATGTGTAGGCAATGTTTGTTCCTCCAGTTGACCACGATCAAGAGTTTGTGGCACCTGTCCTAATAGCAGTGAAAGAGAATTCTCCGTTTCACGAATCTGTCTGCGCAGTTCGGGCAGAGAAGCCAATACACTATAATAGTTTGCTTCAGTAGAGGCAATACCCGATTCGTTTACAGCACCGATCGTCATTAACTTTCTGGTAATGTCTACGCTATGCTTCCAATTTTCGGCTGTTTGTGTACTAATATCCAACTGACGATCTAACATCAATAAGGTATAATAGGTATTAGCTATATTGGCTATCACTTTCGTACGTACAGCTTGTTGGTAGGCTTTGGTTTGTAATAAAGTTGCTTTTTGGCCACGTTCGGCATTCAGCAATTTACCAAACAAATCTATCTCCCAACTTGCTACAACAGGCAACGTATAGGTTTGAGTTGCTTTAGCGTGGTCAAAACTAGATACTGTTCCTTCCGGTGCAAGAGAAAAAGAAGGTAAGAAAGAGAGCTTTGCTGAAGTCAGCATGGCTTCCGCTTCTTTAACTTTTAATGTTGCAGTCAGCAGATCAGTATTGTTATTCAATCCCATTTCAATCAATGATTGAAGCTTAGGATCAGTGAATACTTCTTTCCATGGTAAATTTCCCATGTTAGTTGTATCGCTCACCGCTAGCGTGTCATTGACAGAAGCTGTATCTCTATACAATCCGCTTGTCTTTATGTCAGGGCGGTCATATGATTTGTAGATGTGACAACTGCTGAACAGAGCAGTTGTACACATCAGAAATATTATCTGTTTTTTCATTTCTTATTATCCTCTTTATGAAGGTTTGTATATTGTTCAAGTTCCGCTTTAATGGATTTCTGATCTCCATCTTCCCAATGAAGAGGTTTGATTTTCTCTTGAATTGATTCAAAGATTACGAATAGTATCGGAACGATAAATATCTGGCAAATCATACCTATAAACATACCACCTACGGCACCTGTACCCAATGAACTGTTACCGTTGGCACCAACTCCGGAAGCAAACATCAGCGGCATAAGTCCGATAATCATAGCCAGAGAGGTCATCAAGATAGGGCGAAGACGAGCAGCGGCCGCAAGTACGGCACTCCAGGTTATTCCCATTCCCGTCTTCCTTCGTTCAAGAGCAAACTCTGTAATCAGGATGGCATTCTTGGCGAGCAGTCCTATTAACATGATTAACGCAATCTGGAGGTATATATTGTTTTCTATCCCCATGAGATTGGCAAAAATAAATGTTCCGGCCAACCCAAACGGTAATGAAAGAATAACCGTTAGCGGTAGGATGTAACTTTCGTACTGGGCACTCAAGATGAAGTATACAAACAGGATACAAAGAGCAAATACGATTGCTGTTGAGTTGCTTGAACTTTGCTCAGAACGAGTTAGTCCGGCGAATTCATATCCATAACCTGTAGGAAGTGTTTCTGCCGCTACCTCTTGGATGGCCTTGATCGCATCACCAGAACTGTATCCATCCGCAGCGGAACCGTTTACACCCATTGAGGTAAACATGTTGAAACGGGTGATATTCTGTGGTCCGTATACCTTAGTCAGCGTCATGAACTCAGTGATAGGAGCCATTTCACTTCCATTTCTTAAATAGATATTTTTAAGACCCTCAGGATTGGTTCGATAATTGGCATCAGCCTGAATCATAACACGATAAAGTTTACCGTATTTATTAATGTTAGATGCATACAAGCCGCCATAGTAACCCTGAAGGGTTGTTAATACATCATTAGGACTGATACCTGCCTTTTTACATTTGGCCACGTCCACATCCACCAGATATTGTGGGAAGCGCGGGTCGAATGTACTTTGTGCTGCCGCAATTTCAGGTCGTTCTTTCAACTTGGTCAAGAAATTCTGAGTAATACCAAAGAATTTGTTTACGTCTCCACCTGTCTTATCTTGAACACTAAACTCGAAACCATTGGTCGCACTAAACCCTGAAATCATAGGAGGCGCAAATATTAGAATCTGGGCATCTTTTATCGTTGAGGTTTGGGCATAAAGCAGACCTATTACAGAATTAGCATCTTGTCCTTTCTCTTCTCTTTCAGACCAGTTTTTCATTCTGCAGACAAATGTTCCGTAGGGACTTCCCTGACCCGCAAGAAAACTATAACCCATTATTTGTGCTCTAAATTGGATCAACGGGTTTGCTGCCAATAGTTTATCCACTTCTGCCATGGTAGCTTCCGTTTTCTCTAATGAACTTCCCGGAGGGCAGCTTACTGTAATAAAGAATGCTCCGGTATCTTCATTTGGAACCAGTCCGGTAGGCGTTTTAGCCATCAGAATAGCAAGTAAAGCAGTTGCTATCACCACTGTACCCAGAGAAAGCCATTTACGCTTGATGAAGAACTGAACACCTTTCTTGTATTTGTTCAATGTAACATCGTAAGCGGCATTGAATGATTGGTGAAAACGGTCTACAACACTTAGTTTCTTACCTTCCTCATCTTTATGAGGTTTCAATAGGATAGCACACAAAGCCGGGCTCAATGTCAATGCGTTTAGCGCAGAAATAAAGATTGCGATGGCCAGCGTTATACCAAACTGCGTATAGAATACGCCCGATGTACCTCCCATAAAGGTTACCGGAATAAATACTGCCGCCATTACCAACGTAATAGATACAATGGCACCTGAAATTTCACTCATCGCATCGATAGAAGCGATACGAGCCGATTTATATCCTTGGTCCAACTTGGCATGGACCGCCTCCACCACCACGATGGCGTCATCGACCACTATGGCAATGGCGAGCACTAAGGCGAAGAGTGTCAGCAAGTTGATACTGAATCCAAATATATAGAGGAAGAAGAACGTTCCGATTAATGATACCGGCACGGCAATAGCCGGAACCAATGTCGAGCGGAAGTCTTGTAAGAAGATATATACTACAATGAATACCAGCAAAAATGCTTCAATCAGCGTTTTGATAACCTCTTCAATGGAAGCATAAAGGAAGTCGTTGGTGTTCATCATTTCGTCGCACTTCACTCCGGGAGGGAAATCCTTCTCTGCATTTTTTAGCGTTTGCTGTATGTCTTTGATGATTGCAGTCGCATTTGAACCGGCTGTTTGATATACCGCACAAACTACACCCGGTGTATTGTTCACTGCTGTTTTAACCGAATAGCTTAAAGCATCCAGTTGGACTCTTGCCACATCTTTTAAACGAAGCATCTCTCCATTTGCAGAAGCTTTAATAATGATATTCTCGTATTCAGAAACTTCTTTCAAACGTCCTTTGTATCTCATGGTATACTGGAACGATTGATTTCCGCTTTCACCAAACTGACCCGGTGCTGCTTCGATATTCTGTTCGGCAAGGGCGGCAGTCACATCGCTAGGAATCAATTTGTATTGTTTCATCACGTCTGGTTTCAGCCAGATACGCATGGAGTAGGTACTTCCACCAAATGCTTGAGCACTACCTACACCTGGGATACGTTTGATTAGGGGAAGGATGTTGATATCGGTATAGTTCTGCAAGAACGCTTCGCTGTATCGATCATCGACGCCGTGCACACCGAAGATAACCAACATACTGCTTTGCCTTTTTTCTGTCGTAACACCTACCTGAACAACCTCGGAAGGCAATAGGTTGGTGGCCGAAGAAACACGATTCTGTACGTTGACAGCAGCCATATCAGGATCTGTTCCCTGTTTAAAATAAACAGTTATGGATGCACTACCACTATTACTTGCTGTAGAAGTCATGTAGGTCATGTTTTCCACACCATTAATAGATTCCTCGAGTGGAGCAATCACACTATTCAGTACAGTCTGCGCGTCAGCACCCGAGTACGTTGTACTTACTACGATAGTAGGCGGTGCTATATCCGGGTATTGTGTGATGGGTAGCGATACTAATCCTAGTATACCCAGTATCACAATCAGGATAGAGATAACCGTGGATAATACCGGGCGGTTTATAAATTTATCTAATTTCATGATTATATCTTAACTAATTAACTAATTACTTTTTCGCACCCATTCCAGCACCCATTTGAGCAGCTTGTTCTTTCTTTGTTGCTGATTGAGCTTCAGTGATTGGTTTGATTTGCATGCCGTCTTTTAATGTAGAAACACCTTCAACAACAATACGGTCTCCTGCTTTGAGTCCTGATGTAACCAGATATTCTTTTCCATTGTCCAAATCACCTACTTCAACCAGAGTATTGACTACTTTATTATCGGCACCTACAACAAATACATATTTCTTATCTTGAACCTCAGTTGTTGCCGATTGTGGAATCAGAATAATATTATCTGATTTATAAGGAATGATTATAGAACCTGAACCACCACTCTTCAACAAATGAGTAGGGTTTTTGAATGTAGCACGCATACTTACTGAACCGGTTGCTTGGTCAATTACACCGCTTACCGTTTCAATCTTACCTGTTTCACTATAAATAGATCCATCTGCGATCTTCAATTGTACGTCAGGGAAGCTTTTTAGTATTTCTGCAGTGTTTCCACTTTTGCGGGTTAAACCCATCAGCTGTTTCTCTGTCATAGAGAAGTACACGTACATCTCATCAATATTTGATACCGTAGTAAGAGGAGTTGCAATAGAAGCACTCACTAGACTACCTACACGATAAGGAATTGATCCTACTACTCCGTTAGATGGACTCGTAACGTTTGTAAATGAGAGGTTCTGGCGGGCAGTGATTAGTTGTGCCTGTGCCTGACTTAAATTGGCCTCTTTCGTTATTAAATCGTTTTGAGCCATCTGGAGTTCATAACTGCCAATGATTTTTTGCTCAAAAAGGTCTTTTTTGTTTTTTGCCGTAAGCTTAGAAGTAGACACAGCCGCTTTTGCTACATTTACAGATGCTTGGGCTTGTTGTACTGCTGCTTTGTACTGCACAGGGTCTATAACAAATAGCATCTGTCCTTTGCGTACTACAGATCCTTCATCGACACCCAGTTTAGTGATGAATCCAGAAACTTGAGGTCTGATCTCAATATCTTGCTTACCTTCAATTGAAGCCGGATAAGAACTTTGAAGTTCAGTATTTGTCGTTTGCAGGGTTTTAACTGCGAACTCTTGATCTCCTGCCATGCCTCCTCGCTGCTTATTACCGCAGGATGCTAATGAAACACATAGAGCAAGCATACTGATTTGCAATGCTCTGGTAGTAAGGGAACGATTAATCTTAGTCTTCATACTTTGTAATGTATAGTTTTGTAATAGTTACGATAAAAATAATAACGTAATTTTGTTTATTTGTGTTTATCAAGAATAGCAAAAAATTAACTTAGGCCGAATTTGTACAATGAAAGAAAACTATTTTCCTTATTTTAGTTTCTCGCGCAAATGTAACAAGAAAAATGGTATAACTGTTACTTTACAGCTCATATTATTAAGTTTTTTTGTTCTTGATTAACCACTATATGTTTTTTGCAGGCTCTTATGATCTATAATGGTTACAGGCCGCCTTCTTTAGTTTTACTTTTATTTTGTTCAATGCACAAATAATTGCCGATTTTTGTCTAAGTTTGCAATCTAAATCCGTTGTTTAAGTATTTTATTTATGGCAAAAAAGAACTCTGAAAAAGAAGCTCAGAATGTGGCTTCAGCCAATAAAATAGTGTTATTTATCAAAAATGAAACTATTCACTTCGTTATCGGACTGGTATTGGTTATATTTTCTGTCTATTTATTGTTGGCCTTTTCTTCTTTTTTCTTCACCGGAGCGTCAGATCAAAGCATTATTGATGGCGGAACTGCTCAAGAATTGGCTTCAGTAAATAATCATGTGAAGAACTATGCAGGCTCTCGCGGAGCCCAATTGGCTAGTTATCTTATTAATGATTGTTTTGGTGTTTCTTCTTTCTTCATTCTGGTTTTTCTGGGAGTAACCGGACTCAAATTGATGCGCGTACGTGTGTTCCGTTTGTGGAAGTGGTTTATAGGTTGTTCTCTATTACTCGTTTGGTTCTCTGTTTTCTTAGGCTTTGTGCTTATGGATCAATACAAAGATTCATTTGTTTACTTTGGTGGGATGCATGGATATAATGTGAGCAATTGGTTGATTTCTCAAGTAGGAATACCCGGTGTGTGGATGATTCTTTTGGTTACCGCTATTTGTTTTCTTATTTATCTAAGTGCACGTACTATTATATGGATACGTAAATTGATGACATTGAGCTTCATCAAAAGGCAAGAGAAAAATCATCCTAAGGAGGAATTGGAGGATGAGGAGCCCAAGCGGGATTTTACTAATCCGCAACCCCAGACTGTGGAGTTTTCAGTCAATAAAACGTTTAAGCAAGACTTGCCTCACAAGGAAGTGGAAGTTGTATCTCCTACTAAAGACATCGTTGAAGAGAAGAATGTTATACCTGAAGCGTTGGGGATGACTTTTGAAAAGACACTGGTTGATGTATTGCCTGAAACCAAGAGTGGAGACCCTGATTTTCAGATAGATACTACGGTTAATGAGGATGATGAAGCTTATCAGGGTCCGGAGAGAGAGCTTTATAATCCAAAGCTTGATTTGGAAAACTATCACTTCCCCACTTTTGAATTAATGAGGAAGTACGACAATAGCAATGAGCCTACCATTGATATGGAAGAGCAAAAAGCTAATAAGGATCGTATCATCAATACGCTGCGTAGCTTTGGTATTGAAATAAATTCCATCAAAGCAACTGTAGGTCCTACGGTTACGCTTTATGAAATTACGCCCGAACAAGGAGTACGTATCTCTAAGATTCGTGGTCTGGAAGATGATATCGCGTTGAGCTTGTCTGCCTTAGGTATTCGTATTATCGCTCCTATTCCCGGCAAAGGTACTATTGGCATTGAAGTGCCAAATTCAAATCCGAAGATTGTTTCCATGCAATCGATTATCGGTAGTAAGAAGTTTCAAGAATCGACCTATGATCTGCCAATCGCTTTGGGTAAGACGATTACCAATGAAGTATTCATGGTCGATCTATGTAAGATGCCTCACGTGTTGGTGGCTGGTGCTACGGGGCAAGGTAAGTCAGTTGGTCTGAATGCCATTATCACTTCTTTATTATACAAAAAGCATCCGGCCGAATTGAAGTTTGTATTGGTAGACCCGAAGAAAGTTGAATTCAGTATTTACTCCGTTATAGAAAATCATTTCCTGGCTAAGCTACCTGATGGGGGAGAACCTATTATCACTGACGTGACCAAGGTGGTGCAGACTCTCAATTCTATTTGTGTAGAGATGGACGGTCGTTATGACTTGCTAAAGAAAGCGCATGTGCGTAATATTAAAGAGTATAACGAAAAGTTTATTAATCGTAAGTTGAACCCAGAAAAAGGGCATAAGTTTATGCCTTACATCGTGGTGATTATTGATGAGTTTGGTGATCTGATTATGACTGCCGGCAAAGAGGTAGAGTTACCGATTGCCCGTATTGCTCAGTTGGCTCGCGCCATTGGCATCCACATGGTTATTGCCACGCAACGTCCTACCACCAACATCATAACGGGTACCATTAAAGCCAACTTCCCTGCCCGTGTAGCATTTCGTGTATCTTCTATGATGGACTCACGAACAATCCTCGACCGCCCGGGAGCTAATCAGTTGATCGGGCGCGGTGATATGTTGTTCCTTCAGGGTGCTGACCCTATTCGCGTACAATGTGCATTTGTCGATACTCCTGAGGTGGAAGATATTACTAAATATATTGCTCGCCAACAAGGATATCCTACAGCGTTTTATCTGCCTGAGTATGTTACTGAGGATGGTGGAAGTGATTTGGGTGATGTGGATATGGGTCGACTTGATCCGCTTTTTGAAGATGCGGCGCGTCTGATCGTTGTTCACCAGCAAGGTTCCACTTCGCTCATCCAGCGTAAGTTCTCTATTGGTTATAACCGGGCAGGGCGAATCATGGATCAATTGGAAAAAGCAGGCATTGTTGGCCCGAGTGAGGGTAGCAAGGCTCGCCAAGTGCTCTGTTTGGATGATAATGATTTGGAGATGCGTTTGAACAATTTGCAATAATAAGCCGTTTATACAGCAATGAAAAAATCCATTTTTACACTATTGATGTTTTTACTTTTTGGCATGCAAACTTTTGCTCAACAAACAAAAGCGAAGGAAGTACTTGACAAAACAGCAACTAATTTCCGCCAAGCCGAAGGAATAAAGGCTGAGTTTGAGATTAAATCTTTTAGCAAAGGGCACTTAGCAGGGCAGGCCAGCGGAGTGATTCAGATGAAAACAGATAAGTTTCTGTTGAAGACAAAAGAGTCTACTATTTGGTTTGACGGTAAAACGCAATGGAGTTATATTTCCGGAAGTGAAGAGGTTAACGTTAGTAATCCTACAGCGGAAGAACTTCAAGGGATGAATCCTTATACCTTATTATATTTATATAAGAAAGGTTATTCTTCAAAGTTGGGAGCGACGAAGACTTTTCGAGGAAAGCAGGTTTATGAAGTTGTACTGACTGCTACTGCTAAAAACAAGAATTTGACGGGCGTTGTACTCTATGTTACTAAGGACTCTTATCAACCCCTGTACATCATCGCGCAACAAAAAGATAAATCTCGCAGCGAGATTACGGTGACTGCTTATCAAACCGGCCAAAGGTTTGCTGATTCTCTTTTTGTATTCAATAAGAAGCAGTACCCTAATACGGAAATTATTGATTTAAGATAAAATAGATAGAATAAAAGATATGAAAACAGAAAAAGTAAGATGCCTGATCATCGGTTCAGGCCCTGCAGGCTATACTGCTGCAATTTATGCGGGACGAGCTAATTTATCTCCTGTACTCTATGAAGGATTACAACCGGGCGGACAGTTAACCACTACCACTGAAGTTGAGAATTTCCCCGGATATCCGGAAGGAATTACCGGCCCCGAGTTGATGGAAGATCTTCGCAAACAAGCTGAACGCTTTGGAACAGAAGTACGCTTTGGTATTGCTACGGCTGCCGACTTGAGTGCTTCACCTTATAAGATCACGATTGATGAAGAAAAAGTGATTGAAGCTCAAACGGTGATTATCTCGACTGGTGCTACTGCCAAATACTTAGGACTGGATGACGAAAAAAAATATGCCGGAATGGGTGTCAGTGCTTGTGCTACTTGTGACGGATTCTTCTATCGTAAGAAGGTGGTTGCTGTTGTTGGTGGGGGTGACACGGCTTGTGAAGAAGCAATCTATCTTGCCGGATTGGCCTCGAAAGTTTTCCTGATTGTTCGTAAATCTTTTTTGAGAGCTTCTAAAATTATGCAAGATCGTGTGATAAATCACGAAAAGATTGAAGTTCTTTTTGAGCATAACACGCTTGGCCTTTTTGGAGACAATGGGGTAGAAGGAGCTCACATGGTTAAGCGCATGGGTGAAGCTGACGAAGAGCGTTATGATATAGCAATTGATGGTTTCTTCCTGGCTATTGGACATAAACCAAATTCGGAGATCTTCAAACCTTATGTAGAAACGGATGAAGTGGGATACATCATCACTGAAGGGAACTCACCCAGAACCAAAGTTCCGGGAGTCTTTGCTGCAGGTGATGTGGCTGATTCCCACTATCGTCAGGCAATAACTGCTGCCGGTAGCGGCTGTAAAGCTGCAATGGAAGCAGAACGTTATCTTTCAGAGAAAGGGTTATAAAACTCTTAGATAGAACAATATAAAAAAAGGCTTATCACAGTTTCGTTTGTGATAAGCCTTTTTTAGTTTCTCGGTTGTTCTATCTGATGATGGTGTGAATTGTTTACGTTTTATACGTGCTGAATAGAGTTAACTAGTTCAGCGTGGTGAATTAACTACTTCACCGTGCTGAACTAGTTAATTCACCACGCTGAATTAACTAGTTCAGTAACCCCCTCTCACAAAGCCTGTGGAGGGGGATTACTGATTATCTTAAAAATTTACATATTGGATTGTTGAGAGCCTTTTTCTCTTCTCTTGAAACATGCAGAGCTAGTACACCTCTACTTCGTCGATGTATAAATCTGCCGGAACGGTCTCCTCAGGCGTATCCTTTCTACAATCTATTCCGTTTCGTAACGTCCCTCCGCTTTTGATTGTCAGCTTGATGTAGCGGGCTTCGGTAGGTGCAAATATAAGAGAATCGGTATAAGCTTTCCTTCCATTTTTAGGCAATTGTCGGCGGAAGTTTTCTATAGCTACTTTTCTATACTCTATGCCGTCACTCGAAATCTCGACTATCGCTTTGCTTGCCGGTAGCACTTTAAATGCAGGATTGAACAGAGATCCAAAGACAACCTTGCTCACTGTTTGCGTTTGCCCTAAGTCGACCGAGAAAACAATCTCATGATTGCACGCGTCATTCATCTTGAAACTCGTCCAAGGAGTATACGAAGCATTGTTGCCCCGTTTGCCATTTGTGAGCCCTAAAGTGGTGTGGTCTGCGCCTAATACATCATTCTCTCCGAACACATCCCCGGTTAACCATCCGGCTTGAGGAGTAACAACGTATTTCTTTCCGCTGATTAAATTTCCGTATAAGACTTTTGAACAAACTTTTCCAAGTCTCTTTTCGCCTTTGAACGCAGCCGCCCGCAGGTTCATATTTCCGTTGAGAGCAAATGGACCTGTGTATCGTGATGACTTGATGCTAGGCTCTTTTCCGTTTATCGTATATCGTATTTCTGCATCGGGTGAGTAAGTCTCTAACGTTACTTTTAAAACATTGTCGCTATCTACATGGGTGTTAATGTTCACCTCAAAAAAGTTGCGGCAGGCTTTCACGTTCATCACATCCATTCGTTGAAAATCACCCGCCATACGTTGGCAGAAACCATTCCAGTTTTTATTTTTATCGAGCGTCCAAGCTGTTTCCGCTATGGCAACTGCTCGTGGAAATGCCTGATAATCTCTACGTTCGTTCGTTTGCATGTATTCAGTCCATATATTGCCTTGCAAACCAATAACGTGTTTCTTTACTAGTTCATCAGCATCTTCGGGCACCGGATTGTAGCTATATGTTTTCTTTAATGTTGTATATCCTCCAATGGTGGTTGGCGCAAATTCCGGATCTTCTTGGTAACTATCCAGATAAACATAAGCACCGGGTGTCATAATGGCATCATGACCGGCTTTTGCAGCGTTCATTCCACCTTCCACTCCGCGCCACGACATCACCGTTGCATTAGGGGCCAATCCGCCTTCCAGAATTTCATCCCAACCAATAATATTTCGTCCTTTGCTATTGATATACTTCTCCATTCTAGTGATGAAATAGCTTTGAAGCTTTTCTTCCTTTGAATGTTTTCTCCCGTCTACAAGGCTGGGGATGGAGTCATCTCGAAGTCCCAATTCCTTTATCAGCGCCTGACAATGTTCGCTTTTTACCCAAGCTGTTTTGGGACATTCATCTCCACCGATGTGTATGTATGGGCTGGGGAAAAGTTCCATTACTTCATCCAAGACTCCTTCCAAGAACTTGAAAGTCGCCTCTTTGGGACAATATACTTGTTCGAAAACGCCCCAAGTTTCAGCTACTTTATACGTGCTATCCGGCGTGCATGATAGTTCCGGATAAGAGGCTATTGCGGCTAGTGCGTGCCCCGGCATCTCTATTTCCGGAATCACCGTGATGTACTTACTTGCCGCGTAAGCTACGATGTCTTTAATTTGTTGTTGAGTGTAGTATCCGCTATGTTCCTTACCATCAAATACTTGCGGATAGTTCTCAAAATAGTACCCTACAAGAGTTTCGTCACGTTTAGAACCAATCTCAGTAAGTTTAGGATATTTTTTTATTTCGATTCTCCAGCCTTGGTCTTCTGTTAGGTGCCAATGGAAAGTATTCATCTTGTGGGCTGCCAACATATCGATGAACTTGTAGATGTATTCTACGGGTGAATAGTGGCGGGCAACATCCAGCATGAGTCCCCGGTAAGAGAAGCGTGGTGCATCTTCTATCTCCACTGCAGGGATCGACCAATCTTCTTGTGCCATGTGTTTATTGCCATACACAGAAGGAGGCATGAGTTGGTATATTGTTTGTAAAGCATAAAATAGTCCGTTCGCTTTTGATGCTGCTATATTTATGGCTTTAGGAGATACGTTTAGTTTGTATCCCTCGTTGGCGAATCCGGGTTGTAGATTGAATTCAATGCTTGGCGTCTTTGAATCTTTTTTCTTCGCATATTGCAATGAGATTCCGCTCGTGATTTTTATACGAGCTATCAGACTATCAGTGATTGATTTCACCTCCGGTAAATCGGGGGTGATGACAACTACTTTATTCGTTAATTGGAAACGGCCTTTTTGAGGGGTGAGCTTGTTGGGTAATGGAACGAGATTATACTCATTCACTACTTCTTTTGCCTGACTGTATTCGGGGGTCATGAACAGACAGAACAGAAGAAGGAAATAGATTCCTTTTTTCATGGTACAAAATTGTGTTAAGTAATAATTGTAAATGTAAGACTTATCCTATCTTACTTATTTTCTTCATTTTCTCTTCATCTATAATTTTAATTTTTCTTCCGTCAATGGTGATTAAGCGCTCTGTGGCAAATTGTGATAGTGTACGGATCGCATTAGAAGTTGTCATGTTTGAAAGATTAGCTAAATCTTCACGCGAGAGATAGATACTTAGCGTGGAGCCATCTTCTTCGAGGCCGTAGCTTTCTTTTAAGAACAAGAGAGATTCGGCTAGTCTTCCCCGAATGTGTTTCTGAGTAAGGTTTACAGTTCTTTCATCAGCAATACCTAAATCTTTGGATAATTGGTTGATAAAAAATAGACCTAAGTTGTTATTTTGTTCGATGAGAGTTATGACTGCGCTCATCGGTATCAGGCATATTGTGGAGGGTTCAAATGCAGAGGCAGCAGTGAGGTAGTCCTCTTTGGCAAAGTAAGCACGGTACCCGAAATATTCTACAGGTTTTATCATTCTGATAATTTGGCTTCGTCCACCAACTCCGTCTTTGTATACTTTTACTTTTCCGTTCAGAAGGCACATCAAATGTGTTGGGGCTTCGCCTTCACAATAAATAGTCTCGTTTTTTTTATAATTTTGTAGAGTAAAATTGCTGGCCAAGAACTCTCTCTGCTCAGCATTTAAAGGAGCCCACATTTCGGCTATATAATCTTGAACAACTATGTCTGACAAATTCATCTTTACCATGAGTGCTGCAAAACTGTGTTATAAAGCACAAATGTAAGAAGAAAAAATGAAAAGAATTAATAAAGAGAGAAAAGATTATTCAATAAACGTATCATTTTGTACAATCTTTCCATCTGAATATCAGTGGGTAAATAGAATCATCTAGGCTTCATTATTATTAAAAAAGCATGTATTAACAGAATTGAAAAAGTGTTTTCGGCTATTTTTTCTATATTTGTCAAAAACAAAAGCATTCTCGATTGAAGCAATATATACTTATATGGATTTACTTTTCCTCTCTGTTCTTCTTTTCTCAAAGGAGTATGGCTGTCAATGCGTCTTTTCCATATCAACCCAAAGTCGTTTCGGTTGATTCCGTTTTAGATAAATTGATGCTTTATGCTCCATTTTATGAAAAAATAATAGGTGAATATAAGGCCGACTTATATCTTAAGAGGAAAGTTTATACTAAAAAGAAAAATCTACTGCTTCGTTTTGTTCCATCCATGGGAAAAACGGAAAAATACGTACGCAAATATTTGATGGAGTCATATAGTGAGTTGCATTTCACCGCTCCTAATATCTATGATCAAAAGTTAAAGGCCTGTTTTGGAACCAACAAGAAGCCGGAGGATATAAGTGGAGATGTTTTTGATTATTTTCATATCCATATTTATTCGGCTACTTTATTGCATAAGAAATTACTCTCTCCACTTGCCCCTAATGGGCGGAAATATTATTCCTATAAGATTGACTCTGTTTTGGTTAATTCGCGCGGAGAAGTTAGCTACAGGATCGAGTTTGCCCCTAAAAATCCGAGTTATCAGTTGGTTCATGGATATATGATCTTGAGTAATAATGTGTGGAGTGTGAGAGAGATTTATTTTGCAGGCAGATCAGAATATCGTTTTTTTGATAACCTTATAAAGATGGGTGACGTGGGTGCAGATAACGAATTTCTTCCGGTTCGCTATGATGTAAACACTACTTTTCGCTTTCTGGGAAATGTGGTTGAAAGTAACTATACTGCATTATTAAACTATCAATCAATTCAATATCAACAAGTGCAGCATAAATATAGGAGAGTAAAGAAGGTTTATGATCTATCGGGATCGTATACTTTACAGTGTGACACGAACTCTTTTAATGCAGATAGCTTGCCATTAAACAAAATACGTCCGATCAAATTGTCGGATGAAGAAGCACAGCTATATAAAGAAGCTGAATCACGTAACGATACAATGATACATCATCTTCCGTTTGAAACTAAAAGGTGGGCGATGTTTGGAGAAACGGGAGATGCGCTAACGAGTAACTATTCCATCAACCTTTTTCGCATGGGAGCTGTCAAATGTTCCCCGTTGATTAATCCTTTTCTACTGAGTTATAATGGAACTGATGGAGTTTCTTATCGCCAGGCTTTTAAATATAATCGTCTTCTTGTGGGCGATAGACTGCTTAGTGTTGTTCCAAAGGTGGGTTATAACTTTAAGCAGAAGGAGGTTTATTGGTCTGTTAATTCCGATTTTGATTACTGGCCACGCAAAAGAGCGGCAATACATCTAAGTTTTGGTAATGGTAACCGAATCTATAGTAGTGATGTGCTTGATGAGTTAAAAAATATTCCTGATAGCGCGTTCGACTTTAATAAAATTCAGTTAGCTTATTTCCGTGATTTATATTTGAATTTTAATCATAGCCTTGAGATAACGAACGGATTAACTTTGAGTTTAGGTATTTCGACTCATAAGAGAAGTGCTATCAAAAATTCAAATCTTGCTCCAATTGACTCTTTGGCCCCTGAAGCTAAGGTTAAAAATGTATACGTCAGTTTTGCACCCAGAGTGAGGTTGGATTGGACACCAGGCCAATATTATTATATGAATGGTGACCGAAAGATAAATCTTCATTCAGATTATCCTACATTCTCGGTCGACTGGGAACGTGGACTCAAAGGTGTTTTTAATAGCTCCGGACAATATGAGAGACTTGAATTAGATATTCAGCATCAGCGTTCCATCGGTCTAATGCGAAGCGTCTACTGGCGCTTTGGCTGTGGCACATTTACGAATCAAAAACAGACGTATTTTGTCGACTTTACTAATTTTACTAAAAGTAATCTTCCGGTAGGTTGGAATGATGATATTGGCGGAGTTTTTCAATTGCTTGACAGGCGCTGGTATAACTCTTCGAGCAGATACGTTAGAGGGCATTTTACTTATGAATCGCCTTTTTTAATACTACCTCGTGTTGTGAAGTATTCTCGTAATATACTCAACGAGCGTTTGTATGCAAGTTTTCTGGTGGTGCCGCATATAAGACCCTATTTAGAGTTTGGCTATGGCATTGGTACACACATCTTTGATTTAGGTGTATTTCTAAGTAGTGTAAATGGCTCATTTTCTGAAGTGGGTTGTAAATTTACTTTTGAATTATTTAATCGTTAATCAGGTGATTTTTTTATATATTTATTTATCTTAAAATAGAATGCGAAATGAAAAGTTGGAGAATTGAAGCATTGCTTCTGGCTATTGGTTTATTCTTGGTTGGATATCAAATTAAAACCGGTATAAACGCGTTTAGAGACAAAGATCGTGTTGTAGGTGTAAAGGGACTTGCGGAAATGGAAGTTCAGGCTGACAAAGTAATTTGGCCCTTAATGTATAAAGAATTGGGTAATGATTTACTTGTGCTTTACAATACAATGAGTGCTAAGAATAAATTGATTGTTTCCTTCTTGAAAAAGAATGGTATCGCAGAAGAAGAAATAACGATTGTACCTTCTGAGATTCTTGATATGCAAGCTGATAGATATAGCTCGACTCCTTCTCCTTATCGATATAATGCGACTTCTGTAATAACTGTAACGTCAAATAAAGTGCTCAAAGTGCGTAAGCTTATGTCTGAGCAGTCTGAATTGCTGAAACAAGGTATTGCCATTGCCGGAGGTGATTATCGTTACAATGTGGTCTATGAATTTACCGGACTAAATAAAGTGAAACCTGCGATGATAGAGGAGGCAACCAAAAATGCTCGAGTAGCAGCCGACAAATTTGCGCACGATTCAGATAGCGAGTTGGGGAAGATCAGAGATGCTTCACAAGGGCAATTTTCGATCTCCGATAGAGATGCGAACACTCCTTTTATAAAGAATATCCGTGTAGTAACCACAATAAACTATTATTTGAAGAACTAATTTCTCGGAATCCTTTGTCTATCAACGAAATAAATATTATCTTTGCGCCCGATTTAGAGTTTATTCAAATATAATGTCTTATTCAATTAAAGTTTTTTAACGATTAATTATTAATGGAAAATTTAAAAAACATTGCACCGATTGAAGATTTCAATTGGGATGCGTATGAAAACGGCGAGACCTTTGTTGGTGCTAGCCACGAAGAGCTTGAGAAAGCTTACGATGGTACGCTTAACAAAGTAAATGACCAAGAGGTTGTTGACGGTACTGTAATTGCGATGAACAAACGTGAAGTTGTTGTTAACATCGGTTACAAATCAGACGGTATCATTCCTTTGAATGAGTTCCGTTACAATTTGGATTTGAAGGTTGGTGATACTGTAGAAGTATACATCGAAAACCAAGAAGACAAAAAAGGACAATTAGTATTGTCTCACAGAAAAGCTCGCGCTACTCGTTCTTGGGATCGCGTTAATGCTGCTCTGGAAAATGAAGAAATTATTAAGGGATTCATCAAATGCCGCACTAAGGGTGGTATGATTGTTGATGTATTCGGCATTGAAGCTTTCTTGCCGGGTTCTCAAATTGATGTTAAACCTATCCGCGATTACGATGTATTCGTTGGAAAGACAATGGAATTCAAAGTGGTTAAAATTAACCAGGAATTCAAAAACGTTGTTGTATCTCACAAGGCTCTTATTGAAGCTGAGTTGGAACAACAGAAGAAAGAAATTATCGGTAAGCTTGAAAAAGGTCAAGTTCTTGAAGGAACAGTTAAGAATATCACTTCGTATGGTGTATTCATCGACCTTGGTGGCGTAGACGGTTTGATTCACATCACTGATCTTTCTTGGGGCCGCGTAAGCGATCCAAAAGAAGTGGTTGAACTAGACCAGAAGTTGAACGTTGTTATTCTTGACTTTGATGACGAGAAGAAACGTATTGCTCTAGGTTTGAAACAACTTACTCCACATCCATGGGATGCTCTTGATCCTAACATGAAGGTGGGAGATAAGGTTGCCGGTAGAGTTGTTGTTATGGCTGATTACGGCGCATTTATCGAAATCGCTACAGGCGTTGAAGGTTTGATTCACGTATCAGAAATGTCTTGGTCACAACATTTACGTTCTGCTCAGGACTTCATGAAGGTTGGCGATACAGTGGAAGCTATAGTATTGACTCTTGATCGTGACGAACGCAAAATGTCTTTGGGCATCAAGCAATTGAAACAAGATCCATGGGAAACTATCGAAGAAAAATATCCTGTAGGTTCTAAACATACTGCAAAGGTTCGTAACTTTACTAACTTTGGTGTATTCGTAGAAATCGAAGAAGGTGTAGACGGATTAATCCATATTTCTGATCTTTCTTGGACTAAGAAGGTGAAACATCCATCTGAATTTACTCAGATTGGTGCAGATATCGATGTTCAAGTTTTGGAAATCGACAAAGATAACCGTCGTTTGAGCCTTGGCCACAAACAACTTGAAGAAAATCCTTGGGATGTATTCGAAACAGTATTTACTGTAGGTTCAGTACACGAAGGAACAATCATCGAAATGCTTGATAAGGGTGCTGTTGTAGCTCTTCCTTATGGCGTTGAAGGTTTTGCTACTCCAAAACATTTGGTTAAGGAAGACGGAGCTCAAGCTCAACTTGACGAAAAAATGGAGTTCAAAGTGATTGAATTCAACAAGGATGCTAAGAGAATTATTCTTTCTCATAGCCGTATCTTTGAAGATGTTGCTAAGTCAGAAGAGAGAGCAGAAAAGAGAACTGTGACTAAAAAGTCTAATGCTTCTAATAACAATAATAAGAAAGAAGAATCAGCTTCTCCTATCCAGAATCAAGCTGCTTCTACTACTTTAGGCGACATTGACGCTCTTGCTGCTTTGAAAGAACAAATGGAATCAGGAAAGTAAAACGCTTTTCAGATTTTAATATACTGTATAAAAAAGCTGTCGCTCGTGAGCGGCAGCTTTTTTTGTTCTTTATGCTCTTGTTTGTGTCTCTTTTCTTTTACCTTTGTTTCCTTTAGAATTGAAATTATGGAAAAGTTTGAATTACATATTCTTGGTTGTGGTTCCGCACTACCTACCACAAGGCATTTTGCTACATCACAAGTAGTCAATATGCGGGATAAACTTTTTATGATTGATTGTGGAGAAGGCGCACAAATGCAACTTCGCAGATCACGATTGAAGTTTACGCGTTTAAATCACATCTTTATCTCTCACTTGCATGGCGATCATTGTTTTGGATTGTTTGGACTGATCTCTACTTTTGGCCTTTTAGGGCGTACTGCCGAACTATGCATACACTCTCCGAAAGGGCTGGAAGAATTGTTTGCTCCAATGCTTGGCTTTTTTTGTCGTAACCTGTCTTATAAAGTGACGTTCCAGGAATTTGATACAAAGGAGCCCTCTTTAATCTATGAGGATCGCTCTGTTACTGTTACGACCATTCCTTTGCAACACCGTATTCCCTGTTGTGGCTTTCTGTTTTCAGAGAAGCCGGGGTTCCACCATATTATTCGTGAAATGATTGATTTTTATGAAGTTCCACTCTACGAAATTAATCGTATAAAGAATGGGGCCGACTATGTAACTCCCGAAGGGGTTGTTGTGCCCAATGCTCGTTTAACCACAGCTCCGGATCCTGTGCGCACGTATGCATATTGTTCTGATACCATCTTCCGTGAAAAGATCATTGAACAGGTCAAAGGAGTTGATTTACTTTTTCATGAAGCAACGTTTGCACAAAGTGAACTGGCCCGTGCGAAGGAAACCTTTCATTCTACAGCAGAACAAGCTGCCTTTATAGGCAGAGAAGCCGGAGTGAAGAAGTTGGTGATCGGTCATTTCTCGGCCAGATACGAAGATGAAGGACTTTTACTCCGTGAAGCATCAGCCGTTTTTCCGTCAACAATACTGGCTAAGGAAGGACTCTGTATTCAGGTATAGAGTTGCATTGTAAGCTTTTGAGGCTGTTTCTCGTGTTAAAAGATTGAAAATTAGACTATTTAACGGCATAACGATGTATATTTGTCAGTAATAGTAAAATCAATAGATGTATATGAAAAAGCTAATTTCATTCATTTTCTTATTTAGCTTTCTGTTTTTTTCTGTAGCATTAGCCAAAGAGGAGCCCAGACAACAATCTGCTAAAGACTCGCAGTCCCCGATTGTTCTTAGTGTGATGGGAAAAACGCTTCATGTACAGAATGCAGAACCCGGTTCTTTGATGGAGATATATGACGTTGTCGGAATAAAGGTTGTTTCAGTTCGTCTGGATGCTGCCGATAAGACGATGGCCCTAAAACTGTCTAAAGGATATTACATTTTAAAAGTATCGAATGTAGTAAGGAAGATCGTCATAAAATAACCTTCAAGATACTAGTAAAATGACATGTGACATGCGAAGAATGCTGAATCTATGAATTCTTATAGTGAACGAGAAGTACTGGCACTTCTTCAAGAAGAAAGCACCCAGAAAAAAGGCTTTGAAATGATTGTGACAGAATATAGCGAGCAGCTATATTGGCAGATCAGACGTATGGTACTTTCTCATGATGATGCTAACGATATACTTCAAAATACATTTATTAAAGCTTGGACTAATATTGACTACTTCCGTGCGGAGGCAAAGCTTTCTACCTGGCTCTATCGCATTGCGTTCAATGAATGCCTTACCTTCCTGAATAAACAGCGTGCGGCAAATACTGTAGATATTGATGATCCTGAGGTTATGCTTGATCAGAAGTTGGAAAGTGATCCTTATTTTTCAGGCGATCATATTGAGTTGTTGCTTCAAAAAGCTCTTCTTTCTTTGCCCGAGAAACAACGCTTGGTTTTTAACTTGAAGTATTATCAAGAAATGAAATATGAAGAGATGTCGGACATTCTCGGCACATCTGTGGGAGCTTTGAAAGCATCTTATCACCATGCGGTGAAGAAGATCGAAAAGTTTTTAGAGGAAACTGATTAAACCTTTTAAGTAATAGAGTATCTAAAGAATATAGATAGAGAGAAGGAGGATAAAGAATGAAAGAAGAAGATAAAATATTGAGAAAAGTGGGCACGGATAACCATTTTACGGTTCCCGAAGGTTACTTTGAGAATCTTACTTCAGAGGTGATGAATAAGCTTCCGGAAAAAGAGAAGTCTGCGTTTACGTTCAAGGAACCTACCAAATGGGACAAAGTAAAACCTTGGTTGTACATGGCAGCTATGTTTATTGGAGCTGCCCTCATTATTAGAGTTGCGTCAGGCAACAAATCAGTAGAAGATAAAGCGATAGCCGCCGAAACAGAGACAACAGAACCTGTTTCCGATCAATATATTGATGCAGTACTCGATCATTCGATGATGGATGATTACTCTTTATATGTTTACCTAACGGATGCAGAATAAATAACGAAACGGATTGAGATAAAATGAAAAAACTGATTATTCTATTATTTTTATTTAGTGTGTCTGTCTCTCATGCTTGGGGAGTAGAAGATAATGATCAGCGCCTTACTCCTGATGAATTTAAAGCAAAACAACAAGCTTTTATTACAGAAGATGCCGGCCTAACGAATGAAGAAGCGAATGCTTTCTTTCCCGTTTATTTTGAGTTGCAAGACAAAAAGAGAGATCTCAATGATCGCGTATGGAAGCTGTTTCGCAAGGGTAAAGACCCCAAAACAACGGAAGCTCAGTATGATGAAATTATAAGTAAAATATACGATTTGCGAATTGCTTCCGATAAACTTGAAAAGTCTTATTTTCAGCGATTTAAGGGCATCTTACCTTTTCGGAAGATATACTTGATTCAAAGGGCCGAGATGCGCTTTCATCGTGAGTTATTAAAAGGAATGAACAGAAAAGGAGAAGGGCCGAAAGGAAAAGATTAACTCTTCATATTACGAAATAAAAAAGCCGGAATGCATTTCCGGCTTTTTTTATGCCTTCTCCTCTCTTTTTCTTAGAAAGATTCGGATATATGGAATTTATATATTTATTTTGTTAGTGTAATAACTATTCTAAAAATAAAAACGTATGAAGAGGTATTTTTTTATTCTATTGTTCATTTGTCTTGCCGCTGGAATACAAGCACAACGTAAAGTTGTTGAAGTAGAATCTGCGACATCGCAGACGGATACGGGTAAAGCCCTAAAGCGTAAAGTGGCTATTGGGCGTTTCTCTAATGAAACTCAATATGCCAAGGGTTTATTTTATGACAAAGAAAACGATCCGATGGGTAAGCAGGCGCTCGATATCTTATCGGCTAAGTTGGCTGCTTCCGGAAAGTTTCTTCTTCTGGAGCGCAACGATATGAGTAAACTTCTTGCTGAAGCCAGTGCTTCTCCGGATGGTTTCCAAAAAATCGGGGCCGACTATATGATTATTGGCTCTATCACTCAATTCGGACGTAAGAACATCGGTGATGTGAAAATCTTTTCTACCACAAAAACTCAGATGGTAGAGGCTGCCGTAAGTATTCGTTTGGTGGATGTATCTACCGGGTTGATCATCTATTCGGATGAAGCCAAAGGAGATGCCGAACTGAAAACGAAATCGACAATGGGTGTTGGCGGGCGAGCTGATTTTGATGCTACCCTGAGCGACAAAGCTATTTCGGCAGCCATCTCTCAGTTGGTAGAGAATATCATTAACAAGTGTACCAATAAACCTTGGAGAGCTTATTTCCTTTCTGATGATGCCGACGGAATTATTGTGTCGGGCGGAGCAACACAAGGCATTTCAGCAGGAGATGTTTTTGCCGTGAAGACAAAGGGTAAAACGGTGAAGAATCCTCAAACAGGAATTAATATTGAACTACCCGGCAAAACGGTAGGCAAAGTGGAAGTCCTTTCTGTGGGTGGAGATACTCCCGAAACAGAGTATTCCATTGTTAGTCTCAAAGAAGGAAGTATAGACGGAACAAAATTGCAGGACTATTTTATAGAGGAGATTAAATAATGAAAATGAAACTAATTCTGGGCTTTTTTCTAAGCCTGTGCCTTTCCTTTACAGGTTGTAAAGTGGGTAATGTTGCTTCCACTCAGGGATTGTCCGATCAAGCATACTTATATTTCGTATCTGCGAATAAATACAAAGCTCCGGTTAGCGTTACTGTTGATGGTTCAACGATGTTTGAAGCAAAGGTTGTGAAGGAGAAGAAGTTTACTGTAAAAGGAAACACTTACGCCATAGCTACCGGAAAACGCCATGTGGTGGTGAAGCAGAATGGTAGAACTCTTTTTGAACGTACACTGTTTCTCTCTACTCAAGAAACCAAAAAGATCACATTGCCATGAGAAAGTATCTTTTCTTGCTCCTGATAGCTACGGCTTTCACCTCATGCACCACTACCACAACCCTATACGGATGGGACAATTATGTAGATGCGTCCTACAAATATTATAAGAAGCAGACTCCTGAGGCCAAAGCAGAATTGATTAAGACCTATGAAGATATGATTAACAGGCCAAAGGGTTCTCGTCGGGTTGTTCCTCCGGGCATTTGTGCCGAGTATGGCTATTTCCTACTTCAGAACGGCAAGAAAGATGAAGGTCTTGCCATGCTTCAAAAAGAGAAAGAGCTTTATCCCGAATCGACCACTTTTATGGATCGTCTCATTAATCAATTCTCAAAATGAAAAAGATCATCTACTTTGCACTCATAGCAACACTGTTTGCTTCATGTGGCACTACCAGCAATTTAACGCGTGGTAAGAGCTATCCAAAGATGTATTCCGATAAACCGACTACTATCTTGGTGATGCCTCCTATTAATAAAACCGTTAACGTTGAGGCGAAAGAATACTTCTACACTTCCATGATGGTTCCTCTTTGCGAAAAAGGATATTATGTTATCTCTCCGTTCTTGGCCATGGACTTATTGAAAAATGAGAGCGCTTATGATAGCGAACTGTACCTTGATGGTAATCTGGCATCTTTCAAGAAAGTTTTTGGTGCCGATGTAGCATTGTTCACTGTAATTAACCAGTGGAGCAAGTCTACTTTAGGCAACACCATTACCGTAGAAGTAGAATACATACTGAAGTCGACAACCAGTAACGAGATACTGTTTAATCGCAAAGGTACACTTGTCGTAGATACTAGTCTTAACTCAACAAGTAATGCCGGTTTGCTTGGTGCGCTTGTTGATATGGCTGCTTCGGCCATTAATACTGCACTGACCGATAAAGTAATCGCTGCTCGACGCTGCAATAATTTCGTACTCCATGATCTACCGGATGGCGTGTATGCCCCACTATTCGATAAAGATCAGGATGTATCAGCTGGTGGCATTAACTTCTCAGGTAGAGTGAGCCAATAAGCTTACACGATATAATTCTTAAAATTGGGACTATGCTTATAGCCCCAATTTTTTTGCTTCATTCCAGATAACGTCCATCTCTTCGAGCGTCATATCTTTCAGATTGTTTCCCACTTTGATGGTGTGCTCTTCCAGATAGTTGAAGCGGCGGAGGAATTTTTGATTAGTGCGTTCCAGCGCATTATCCGGATTGATGCCGTAAAGGCGTGCAGCGTTGATGATGCTAAAGAATAGATCGCCAAATTCAGCTTCAGCCTTATCCTTATCCATGTCGGCAATCTCTACCTGCAATTCATCGAACTCCTCTTTCACCTTGTCCCACACTTGCTCTTTCTCCTGCCAGTCGAACCCAACATGCCGGGCTTTGTCCTGCATTCTGTATGCTTTGATCAGTGAGGGTAGGGCAGCAGGCACTCCGCTCAGCACACTCTTGTTGCCATCCTTCTCTTTTAGTTTCAACTGTTCCCAATTGTCGGATACCTGTCCGGCCGTTTCCACCTTTACCTCACCAAACACGTGCGGGTGGCGATAAATCAGCTTCTCGCACAAGCGATCGCACACATCCTTCATATCAAAATCGCCCGTTTCCGAACCAATCTTCGCATAGAAAGCCACATGCAGCAACACATCGCCCAACTCCTTGCATATTTCCTTCTTGTCATCACGCATCAGTGCGTCACAAAGCTCGTAAGTCTCTTCAATCGTATTCGGGCGCAGACTCTCGTTTGTCTGTTTTTTGTCCCAAGGACACTTCACCCTCAGCTCGTCCAGTATGTCGAGGAAACGCCCGTAGGCCTCCATCTTTTCTTCTCTAGTGTGCATATTTATTTTTAATAATGATTCTTCTAAGATCTTCAATTTTTGTTTTCTCGTTCCAGGAGATCAGCAATCCCACTACCTCCGAGTAATTCTTCCGCCCACTGGAAATCTTGTTCCCCTTCAGGTAGAGGTCGTATACCCAGTCTTGCACATTGCCTATCAGCGGACTGTACATTGCCATCCAGTGTTGGTAATTCTTCTCTGCCAACTCTTTTATCTCAGGCCGCACGCTGTCCACCAACTCCTTATAATCCGCTTCCGCCAATAACCCTTTCGCATTTCTCATCACGTGGTTGAATACCGAGAAATACCCACTAAATCGCACCTTCGCGTTGGTCGACTGGGTGCAGATTTGATAAGCATAAAAGTTGGCCTCCGCTTCACCGGTGATGCCCCAGAAGTGTGCCAATTCATGCGCATAGGTTGACGGATAATCTACAGGAAGCAAGTTCTTGTTCAGGTTAAACTCGCAAAAGAACGGTCCCATGTATCCTGTTATCCCCACCGCCGAACTGGCCCAGCTGAACATCATTGCTTTCACTTTTGGTGCAGAAGTAAACGGTCGGTTCACCCCCAAGGAATCATACATCCTGTTATACCCCAAGCTAATTTCTTTGGCCGTCACCACTTTGTCTATAGCATCTACAGGCACATACGCCTCATTTAAGTTTTGAACATACTCCTTTGTGAACTCCCTGAAAGTCTCCGTACTATACTTTACGTACTCCGTTCCCGTGCGTTGATAGAAATTCTTTTGCGAATAATTCAATCCCCAAGTCAGGTAGAACCAAGCGTACACCCAAAGCAGATACTCCACGTCACGCAGCAGAATCTTTATCCACCGCACCTTCTTGTAGCGCCCGTATATGGGATACAAGATCACTCCTGTAACGCTCAGCGTGATAAACAGATCACCAAAGGAAAAGGGGACAAACCGAGAGAACGAAGAGAGGCAAAGCGCAATGACAGGATAGACCAAGCGTGCATATCCTTCGCCCATTGCCGGAGTATGCTGCGTAACCCATACCGTCAATAAAAGTAGAACTAAGAAAACATATCGTATTATTTGGCTTCGCTTCATCTAATCCTTAAACACTATTGTAGGGACAAAAATATGCAATTATTTCGCATAATCGCTATAGATGCAGGCTTTAAATTACTTTTCAAAGTACAGATAATGAAGGAGAGAGAAGAGAGGAGGGGAGAGAGAAGAAGGTTTAAATTGCTTTTCAGACTACAGAAACAGGTTCCGAGTGGCAAGATTTGATGTTTTATTTATTAATTTTGCGCCCATTACACCCTATATGGTGTGTAGTAAATTCATTTAGTCGCAATTAATCATTAACAGATATATTTAAAATGGAATTAGCAAGTAAGTACAGCCCCGCTGACGTAGAGGAAAAGTGGTACCAGTATTGGATGCAGCATAAGTTATTCAGTTCTAAACCCGATGGCCGTGAACCCTATACTGTCGTCATCCCTCCACCTAACGTAACTGGTGTGTTGCACATGGGACACATGCTAAATAATACCATTCAAGATATTCTCGTTCGCCGTGCCCGCATGGAAGGCAAGAATGCCTGCTGGGTACCCGGAACAGATCACGCTTCCATTGCTACCGAAGCAAAGGTAGTGAACCGCTTGGCGGCTCAGGGCATTAAGAAAACCGATCTTACTCGTGATGAATTCCTGAAGCATGCTTGGGAGTGGACAGACGAGCATGGTGGCATCATCTTGAAACAACTTCGCAAGCTCGGTGCCTCGTGTGATTGGGATCGCACAGCCTTCACCATGGACGAGGTGCGTAGCGAAAGTGTGCTCAAAGTCTTTGTCGACCTTTACAAGAAAGGATTGATTTATCGAGGCGTGCGCATGGTCAACTGGGATCCACAAGCCCTCACCGCTCTGTCCGATGAAGAAGTGATCTACAAAGAAGAGCATAGCAAGTTGTTCTACTTACGCTATAAGATTGAGGGCGAAGACGGATATGCCGTTGTGGCAACTACTCGTCCCGAAACCATTATGGGCGATACAGCGATGTGTATCAACCCCAACGACCCAAAGAACGAGCACCTCAAAGGAAAGAAAGTGATTGTTCCGCTGGTTAACCGTGTTATTCCGGTGATCGAAGATGACTATGTGGACATCGAGTTTGGTACCGGTTGCCTCAAGGTAACTCCTGCGCATGATGTGAACGACTATATGCTTGGCGAGAAGTACAACCTTCCGACCATCGACATCTTCAATGATAACGGAACACTGAGCGAAGCTGCCGGACTCTATGTTGGCCAAGATCGCTTTGACGTGCGCAAGCAGATAGAGAAAGACCTAGCGGCTGCCGATCTCTTGGAGAAGGTAGAAGCCTATACCAATAAGGTAGGCTATTCCGAACGTACCAACGTGGTGATTGAGCCCAAACTCTCTATGCAATGGTTCCTGAAGATGGAGAACCTTGCCAAGATCGCCCTTGAACCTGTGATGAACGACGATATCAAGTTCTATCCGGCTAAATATAAAAACACCTACCGCCACTGGATGGAGAACATTAAAGACTGGTGCATCAGTCGCCAGTTATGGTGGGGACACCGCATACCAGCCTACTTCCTTCCCGAAGGAGGCTACGTGGTAGGAGCGACCGAAGCCGAAGCACTCCAATTGGCACAAGAGAAAACCGGAAACGCCTCTCTCACAATGGCCGATCTTCGTCAGGATGAAGACTGCCTCGACACTTGGTTCTCTTCCTGGTTGTGGCCCATCTCCTTGTTCGATGGCATCAACAACCCCGGCAACGAAGAGATCAACTATTACTACCCCACAAGCGATCTTGTGACCGGCCCCGATATCATCTTCTTCTGGGTAGCCCGCATGATCATGGCCGGATACGAATACGAAGGCAAGATGCCGTTTAAGAACGTTTACTTTACCGGTATCGTACGCGATAAACAAGGTCGCAAGATGTCCAAATCACTTGGTAACTCTCCCGATCCGCTCGACCTCATCTCACAGTTTGGCGCCGACGGCGTACGTATGGGTATGATGCTTGCCGCACCAGCCGGAAACGATATTCTTTTTGATGATGCCCTTTGCGAACAAGGACGTAACTTCAATAATAAGATCTGGAATGCCTTCCGATTGATCAAAGGTTGGGAAGTAGATGCAACAGTGGAGATTCCGGAAGCCTCTAAGCTGGCCATTCACTGGTTTGACTCCAAGCAAAACGAAGTTGCCGCCGAGATGGCCGACCTCTTTACCAAATACCGCTTGAGCGAAGCCCTGATGGCCGTTTACAAACTCTTCTGGGATGAGTTCTCTTCGTGGTATCTCGAGATGATTAAACCCGCTTACGGGCAACCCATTAGTACTACGGTGTACGATGCAACCATCTGTTACTTAGATAACCTGTTGAAACTTCTTCATCCGTTTATGCCTTTCATCACCGAAGAACTCTGGCAACAGATGTACCCCCGCGAAGAAGGCGAAAGCATTATGGTTCAGTACCTGTCTATGGATACCTATATTGACACTCCTTTTGTACAGCAATTTGAAACGGTGAAAGAGGTGATTAGTAACATCCGTACCATTCGTATGCAGAAGAACATTGCACAGAAAGAAGCCCTCGAACTGCAAGTAGTGGGCGGCAATCCTGTAGCAGACTTCAGCGCTGTTATCATCAAGATGTGTAACCTTACCTCCATTACTTCCGTAGAAGTAAAGCCGGACGGTGCTGCTTCCTTCATGATAGGAACCACTGAATATGCAGTACCATTGGGCAATATGATTGATGTTGAGGCCGAGATTACCCGTATGGAAGCCGAGCTGAAACACAAAGAAGGCTTCTTGCAAGGTGTAATGAAAAAGCTTAGCAATGAAAAGTTTGTGGGTAATGCCCCCGCTGCCGTTCTCGATATGGAACGTAAGAAACAAGCCGATGCCGAGAGCATCATCAACTCGTTGAAAGAGAGCATTGCCGCTTTGAAGAAAGCTTAAGTCCGGCTCACTAGCAAAATCTATATAAAACAACAAAAGTGGTTAAAGCATCATCTTATGATGACCTTTAACCACTTTCTTTTTACTCACGCCTACGTGTCTACATCAATGTTTGCGAACCAAACACACCCGCTACCGCACTCGCCACTGCAATAATCACCTTGAGCACAAAGCTCCATGCCGATTTATTTATTCTCATGCGGTTGGATCTTTAGGTTTATGCCCATTGTCATCACCATCCTCTGTGGGAGTCTTAGTCTCCTCGGTAACGCCCCAGCGTTCATACTCCACTCCGCTGTAGAGCGCTCTTGTTGGACTCCCTGTTCCGGCCGCTCTGGTATATTCCGGTCTGAAGTTCACGCGCAACCTTACGATCTGTGTAGGAGCCACATCTTCAGATTTGTTCACCCCCTTCTTGGTCGAGTTGGCCATCACAGTGAACGTGCCCAGTCCGTCGAGCTTCACCGAACGACTGTTGAGCAACTGCTCGCGCATCACCGTCATTAAGTTGCGAATCACACTGTGCACATCACCCGGTGTTAGAGAAGCCTTTTCGGCAATCATCTCGCCAATCTTCTGAGTAGTGACCATATTACCCACCCTCACCAGTAGTGGATACCATTTTTTGTTCCCGTCTTTTGATGCAATATTACTCTGCATCGGTTTGTAAAATAAAGGCATAGTTCTAATTTTTAAGTTCTACAATTTGTTTACTTATACTTGTAATCGATTACGAATACAAAGATAGAACTACCGCCAAAAGCCTATACGCGAATGTGTGCCAACTGGTATAAAGATGTTTTGGTCTGTTTGAATAGGAATAGGAGTGTATTGCAGTATCCTTTTATTTTATCGGTTGTACAATTATTCTACGATAACTGGTCAGATGAGGCGTACCGTTGTCCGTTACTTCGCAAATCACATGAAGCGTTTTTCCTGCTGCATCCGACGGCACTAGCACCGTAGCACGGCTTGTCATCTTGTTTTGGATCGTTATATCTCCTTCATAGGTACCAGCCTCTGGCATCATCCACCATTTAAAAGTCAATTGATCACCATCCGGATCATAAGATTTTGAAGCGTCCAAAACAATCCTCGTTCCTTGCTTGGAACTTATTTTTATGATGTCGATATTCTTATTCTTATTAATGATGACTATCGGATTGCGATTCCCTTTACCCTCTTTGGCCCAACCCATTCGGGCTGCGAAATTGTTGAAGATTGCCGGATAAAAGTAAGCCTCATATTTAGCTGAAATATCTTTAGCCTTTCCAGCGTAGTTTGTATAAGAATAAGTCTCTTTATCCATACCTAATCCCCATTCAAAATATCCTCCCCAACCCACTTGATTCGGCATCGTCGGGTCGTTCAACCCATTTGGTATTACATGGAGAAATGAGGGAGTATCGCCTTCAACGCCATACTTATATTTCGGATAAATACGTCCCAGGTTGCCCTGATTTTGAATCTTCGCTGCATATTCACTCCAGTTTTTCGCTCCGATTTCGCATTGAGAAAGCCATGCACTTTCATCCCAGATAAACAGCAGATCTTTTTCAAACTCACCGCGCATCCATTGATGTGAGCTGAACGAATAATTGCTATGCCGCTCTGCCCAAGGAACGTCTTGATCGGTTATCGTGTAAACGCACAATTTGTTCAGAAAGGTTTTTAACTCCTCTTTGCTACGCTCTTTCTTTACCTTCCAGATAGCCTGTGCCAAGGTATTTGCCCCTCCCCAAACGGCAATCCATAGCGGACGAGCGTCCTCTTGATCGACTAGTTTAATGATGAAATCACTTCCCGGAGAATCATTCTTTTCTCCAATCTCTTCATAGCCCAGATTCAAGCTGCCTAGCATCGCACGGCTTTTTAAATAGTCCGTACTCGGCCAGTATCCTATTCTTTGCTGCCCGTTTTCTTTCGCCACAGATAAAAAAACTCTCTGTTCCGAGCGTTTCATCAGGTTGGGTAGATCCTCCCCGTAAGCCGTGATTACTGTATCCAGAATGTTCATCCAAGACACCGGATAGGCGCGGCCACTACTATTCCATCCACCTGAGGCGATTAAAGCTTCTATTTCAACTTGATCGGCATGAACTAGCAGCCGAATCATAGACTCCATATCATCCGGCTCTATATCTCCGGGAGCAATATCGGTTAAAATAACGATTCGAGGCTTAAGCGGCATCGACCCGGAAGCTTTTTTACCACTCGAACTAGCAAAAGATAATTGCACGAGAGCAATCACTAGCATAAAGAGTAAGGTGCATTTTGTTTTCATATTATTAGATGGTTAGATTTCTGTTGTAAATTTAGTTTTTATTTTAAACTTACGCAACTTGTTTCTTTTATTTTCCGGCTATCTTGTTTCAATGTTTGGAGTATGATGATGATAAATAAAATCTTCGTATTCCAAACCTTTGTTTTTCCGAGTATTTTTATCTTTATTTGTAGTACTAAAGGCAATGAGAAAAAAGAGCATGCAAATAAAATTTGAAGGTCAGGAACATCAGATCGACGCTAATACCTTAATTAACGTATTAATCCATTATCAGACAGTAATAACAGAAGCCAATAAAGAGCTTAGTGGTGGAGCGATGACAATAGAATTAAGAGTTAATGCAATTGAAAAAGGATCTTTCATTATTGATGTTTCTGTCGTAGAAAGCCTGTTAAAACAAGTTTTCTCAAAGGATTCTATAGAATATTTAGCTGCTTTAGCTGCGGTTATCGGAGGTGTATATAAAGCATATAAAAAGCTGAAAGGGAAGCCTGCTGATAATGAGGAAGAGAAAGCAGCTATTTCTATTGAAGATAAGAAGAGCAAAAGCACGATAATTATTAATAAAACGATCGTTAATGTATATAACCAAAGAAGTACAAGAGAGGCTATCTCCAAATCTATTGAAGCTTCTGATGCTGACCCAACTGTAACAGGGCTTAGCGTCAATGTTGACGATAAACTAACTCCGATAACATTTAAGAAAGAAGAGTTTCATGACTATATCTATAGCGATTTTGACAGCGAAGCTTTAATGCCTGATGAACAGACGGAAGTTGTTGAGACTGTTTTAACCATAATAGGACTTAATTTTGAACTAGGTAGCCGTTGGCAATTTATGTTCAATGGGTTCAAAATTCCAATGATAGTTAAAGATGGTGCGCTCATGCAAAAGATAGACGAGGGGGAACGTTTTGGGAAAGGTGATGCCATACGAGTGAAGCTGAAAATCGTAAAGCGCTATAACCACCAATACAAAGCCTACGAAAACAAGTCATACAAGATCGTTGAGTTTATGGAACATATTCTTGCACCTTCACAGAAAGAACTCTTTTAATTCAAAAGGGATATTCGGCCATCTTGGTATACCATGTTCTTATTAAATAAATGTAGGTGTAAACTCAATGCCCAGTGCACGAGCGATGCGAAAGAAGCTTGATAGTTGAATATCTGCTTCTCCTTTTTCTACACGGGCTATGTAACTTTGTTCCTTACCTATCTTTTGGGCTAATTGTTTTTGAGTAAGTTTAAGTTCTTTACGCCTGTCACGTAGTATTTCTCCGTAATACCACGCCATGGTTTTTTCATTAAAGTCCTCACGAGTTGGCGTACCATGTTCTCCGTATTTTTCGTCAAGCAACTGGTTTGTTGTCTTGAACTTCACTAATTTTTTTTCATCTAACTTTATCATAATGCTAAACTTTTTAAGATTTGTATTGCTCTGTCTATTTGCTTGTCATAATCTTTAGTGGATTTTTTCAAGAAGCCATTGAGCAAGATTATTTTTGTTGATTGTATGACGTTGCTGTTATCAATTGCAAACAGTACTGTTCTATATTCATTAGAACCAACTGATATACGCATTTCGTATAATTCTGTTCCCTCTAAATGTTTTACGTATTTTGTAGGTAAAGCATAAACGGTTTGTACTAGCTCAAACGTATACTCAAACTTATTCTTAACTTTATCATTCAAGTCGTCATAGAACTTTTCAAACTCTTTTGTCTTGAAGATGGTTCTTATATCGGTGGTTTTGCCTTCTGTTGCTAATTCCATGCCGCAAATATAACTAATTAGTTATATTGCGCCAATAGAAAACATCTTTTTTTATCCTCCAACTATCTTATTTCAATAGTTTAGGATATGAAGATAATAAATAAAATCTTCGTGTTCCAAACACAGAAAAGATTCTTTTGAGCTGACATGTGGCTGTCTTGATGTAATATATAGCGCTGAGATCACAGCCTATTTACTCATCTTAAATTCGCTTGGAGTGACCCCGACATAATCTTTAAAAGTACGATTAAAGCTTGACTTTGAAGAAAAGCCAACGGCAGAGGCAATGCCCTCTATGCTTAGGTAGTTAAATTCTTCTGCGGACAGGAGTTTCATTGATTCCTCTATCCGATACTCGTTGATCAGCGTTGAGAAACGCTTCTTGTGCACAGAGTTAATCGCTTTTGAAAGATAGGTCTTATTGGTGTTCAGCTTGTTGGCAGCATCGTTGAGAGAGAACTTCTCATTCAAAAACAGTTTCTCCGTTTGCATCAACGCTCTGAGTGCTTCTGCCAGACTAATATCCTGTTCTTCCGGCACAAGATCTTTGGGAGGGCTTTCCTCCGTTTTATCTTCCACTGCTTCGTCCTTTTTCTTTCGAGCGTTCCTTTTTATGAGAAGAAGAAAGAAGATGAATGCGAGAGCTGTCGCAAGTGTTGTGAACCAATAGAGAGCGTCTCTGCCCGAATTCTGGCTCTCTATCATCCTTTTTTCAGCCGTTGTATTTTTATTAATCCAGAAATTCAGCTCCTCTTCTTTCGCCTTCATCTCTTGCCGGGTGATCTGCTTCACCGTTCTGATATTGTAGATGCTATCCATTAAGTCCGTGTGTTCCTTTTGATAGTACGAACTGCTATCAGGCTTCTGCACAAGGGTGTAATAGGCCGATAGTGCAGGGTATAATTGCTCAAAGACACAATGATATTTAGCTTTATCGGCCCAATACATTGCTTTTATGGCGCATCTTTTTGCTTCTGCTTTCTCTCTTTGGTTAGTGAAAACCTCTAATAAACTGCTGTATGTAAAACCCAGTCCGATGAAAAAAGAGGTCGTTGTAAAATGAGTAATCGCCCTATTGAAATTCTTTTTTGATTGATTGTATTCTTTAAGTTGTACGTAGCAATCTCCTTTATTCAACTCATTGATGCCCATGCGGTTGATATTTCTCAACGTTGAATTGAGCACTAAGGAACTGTCTAAATAAACGAGCGCTGCCTTATACTTTTTGTACATCATATAAAACCGCCCCATGTTATTATAATGCTCCGCCAGCCACGCATCGTCTTTGCTGTTCTTTGATAAAAGAATTGCTCTTCTTATATCTCTGAGAGCACGCAGACTGTCTCCTATGGGTTCATAAATCTCAAATGCCCAGTCATATAATATCTTTTCATTCTCTGTCTGTGATATCTTTTTGTATAAGTTTGCCGAAGTTGTATAGATCTTGTGAGCGTTTACATAATCTGATTGATCACGATAATACTTTATTAGCTTCATCGTGTATTTCAGATGATTGTCCCACTTTTTTGTTCTTCTAGCTGTCTCCAGTTCCTTTTGCAGAGTTAAAATAGGTGTGTTGATATCGGTAAGATGCGTATGCTTCTGATTTATCGCATCACACTTATTAATGATCACGATAAGTAGTAAGGCGACCAATATAGCCGTTTTTAGAGTACGCATAGTTAGAGATAAAAGGTGGTTAAGCAAAAAAGAGATCGTAAAAATCTCGTTATAGGGCAAAATTAGCAAAATAGTTTAAATAATTGTTCCTTTTCTACGGAAAACGAATATGTATCAATTGATCAATTGAGACATATTCGCTCTAATTTGTTAGATAAAAAGAGCTTTTCATGATTAGCTTTGTAGCATAATTAAAAAAATGATATGCTATGAAAAAAACAATTACTTTACTATCCTTGGTTATTTTTACTATCGTTGTACTTCTTCAGAGTTGCGGTGGTCATTTTACTAATAATGAATATTTGGGTGAACTGCCTTCATTGGCTAAGAAGTATCAGAATGAAATTGCTGATAAGGAAGAGGCGATTAAGAAATGCACTGATATGCAAGAAACATTCAAACTTGACAAAGAGAACCTGATACTGCATGAAAAATATGAAGAAGAGATTAAAGAGTTTGCTAAGACGAATGACTTAACAGACAAATCGATTCCTTTTGAAGGACTAAAAGATCAAGCATTTGCTGTAGAATCTGTTAAAGTAAAAGACATCAATACTTATGGTTTGAACTTAGTCTTTAATCTGGATATAAAGAAGGATATTAAGGAAAGGCACCTGTTCTTTTATTTCAAAGCTGTAGATGGGGAAGGAGCAGATATTCAAAACTCGAAAGCGGTGGCAATGACTGCCAGAATACCTCTCACGGCAGGTGTTAAATGCGAGGCTATTGGTACATGGAAAATCCTCAAGACTGTAGCCGGAATGGAGAACTTCGCCAAACTCGTAGAAATCACCCAGGAAGAGTATGATGCCAAATAGTGAAATTGATTCAATTAAATAAATTATATTATGAAAAAATTCTTATTAATTTGCTTTATGGCAATGTTGCTTGTTAATGGCAATTTCTTTTCTCTAAAAGCGCAAGATAATCCGGTAGAACAGAAGCAACCCGATAAAAAGAAAAAATCGAAGTTTGGCTCTTTTCTGGGTAAATTGGGTGAAGCTACCACCGGCATTAATATGACTGATGAACCGTTTGTTGTTGTGCCTACTTTGCTAAAAGCTATCTCTGCGCAGTTGGTAGGATGCTATGGTGAGTCCAATACAGGTTTAATCGAATTGATTTTCACCGTTAAAAACAATAATAATCTGAATTTCATAAATATGAGCCCGGATAAAGCATACGATAAGTCGGGAAATGCTTTTGAGGGCGGGTATGATTCAAAGGCCATCGATTTGCCTCGAGGGATACCCATAAAAGCGACTTTGGAATATAAAAATGTAAATGTGGCATTGACGCAATTAGAATTAATAAAAGTAAGAGCCAATGTAAATGGTGGGAGTGAGTCTATTGAATTTCACAATATCCCCATACAATGGGATGTGCAACCTGCTTCGGCACAGGTTGAAAGTGCTACTCCTGCCGCAACTAAGGTGTTCTGTCCCTTAAAACTTGGAGTCTCGGTGAACTTTGTTAGTTGTGTCGGAGATCCCGGATCTCGCTCAGTGTCATTGGTTTTTACTGTCAAGAATAGCAATAACACTGATCACTTAAACTTTTATCCGGATAAAGCGTATGATAGCTCCGGCAATACTTGTAAAGGCACGAGTGGTTCGGAAGCCGCCGATTTGCCTCGTGATATTCCGGTTAAGCTTGCGTTGGAGTACGGGGATGTTGATGCCAATTTGAAATACCTTGATTTGGTAAATGTCAAGGTTAATCACAGCGGCGGAAGCTGTTCCATTGAATTCAGAAATGTTCCCATAGAATGGGCTGCTGCCAAATAGCCGATCTTCCTTCCTTACCCCATCAAGGCAACCCAAGATGCTTCAACATCAGTTCCACCTGTGCCGGGGTGAGTAGTGGCGACCGTATGCTGTAACCCGTGGCAGCAAGTGCCTCTTGCAAAGCAACATTGCGGGCAATCCAACGATGGAGCGTGCGGCGGGCAGTAGCAATCTGCACATGTGGCAAGTAAAGCTCCGCCAACTCGTCTCTGGTCATGGCCCCGTAGTGGGGCAGGGGTGTATCTGTGCTCATGAGTTGGTCGATTTTTGGAAGTTGAGTAGCACTTTGATGATGTATTTGGCCGGAGCGGTGATGGGCTTCTTTTCGCCTGCCCACTTACCATGCACGATGATGCCCCACACCGGATGCCCTATCTCGCCATAGCGGGAGAGCCGGAGAATGGCTTCTACCTCGACGCGACAGCACACCCCGATGGCGTAAAGCCGCTCCAGCAGGCCGTCGTAGTTGTGCGTTTTCTTGTCCAAGGCATAGTCGGGAGGAGCAAAATAATCTTTCAACCGCTCAAGCGTCATTTTCTCGTTGCCCCCTCCGTTTTGGGAGGGGGTATGGGGGAGGTTTATTTCTGTTTTGTTTGCTTTTGTTTTGTTTTGTTTTGTTTGTGGTGTTTCTGTACACAATAACTCGGTTTCTGTATACATTAACTCAGTTTCTGTATGCATTAACTCCATTTCTGTAGGAAATAACTCTGGCATTTCCACTGCTTCCACCTCTGTAGAAGTGCTTGCTGTAGGGACTTCTTCCTCCTGAGGACATTCGATGAGGTTGAACTCCGGAGCTATTCGTACGAGACCTCTGCGAGCGCAGCAAGCTTTGTAGCGACGTTGCACTCCGTTGGAGGTGAGTACATGTTGAGTCTCGTAGAGTTCGGCATGAAAAAGTCCCACCTGCAAGCAAGAATCTACAATCGCTTGTATCTGTTCAGGGTTTTCATTGTTCAATTCCTCGAAGATATCGAAACAAGTATCCTCGTCCCACCTCAGATAGTAGCCATTTTTGTGATAAATTCTGCTGTACAGTTCGATGATGACGATTACTCCGAGAGCCCCATGCTTGCGATTGATGCGTCGCACTTTGATATCTCGCATAAAGTCCACGTCTAAGGGAAAGTATTCTAACCCTCTTTTTTCGGGTCTTGCCATGATGATATTGTTATTTATTGTTTACAAATAGGTGTTTTAAAAACGATCATATAAGTTCAGCGTGGTGAAGTAGTTAACTCAGCGTGCTGATCTAGTTAGTTCAGCGTGGTGAACTAGTTAATTCACCAAACCCCTCTCAGAAGGCCTGTAGCTCATGGTTGTTTATCTTTACATTATAGCAAGAAAGCCACATGAAAAGTGCGCCATCGTTCAGCCTTTAAATCATAGTAGAGCATAAACACATTTTCCGGATAAGAAACGCACGGACGTTTGAAAACTTTCTGGTAGTTTGTCAATGTACCTCTTGTTTCTTCCACCCCTCCATCTTGCCGCATATACGAAAATTCAGCCTCGCCACTAAGCATGCAAGTAAAGAGAACTTCTATCTTTTCGGCCAGTTGAATAGCCTCTTCCATTGTGACCATTTTCTCTTTTCGGATGCATGCCGCACGAAACATAACTTGCTGATAATGAAAATCTTCTCCTTTTCTCATGATGTTATTCTGTTGTTTAATTATGCTGCAAATCTATGAACAATATTTTATCTTCCGCCCTACACGCGTGTAGGAAAATGATCGTTTATGGTGGCAAACCCTCATTTTACGACACGCGTGTAGGGTGCGCGCATGTATTTCTTTTTTATCTTTGCCAGCTGTTAAAAATATTTTTGTCAAAACAACTAAACTTAGAATGGTATATAACAAGTTTTTAGTGCATAGTGGCCTTTTTCTGAGGCAGATTAGAGAAGTGGCATTAGCCGATTTGCATTTAACTCAGGAGCACGTTGCCTCCGATATGAAAATGTCAACACAAACACTTTACAGGGTAGAGACCGGTCAAAATTTGACCTGGGCAAGAATGGATCAATTATTTGCGTACTATTGCAATTATGATGGAGTGAGCGCACGCTATGCAGATACTTATCATCGATTGTCGAATGTGGAGCACATACCGAAGAGTGATTTTTTGAAGCTGGAGCCGAACAACGTGCAGGATGGCGAACTCTCCGAATATGTTTTGGATCTTTATAGGGCGGCGGAAGAAGCTTGCGAGGTGAAGGTTAGAAAGATTAGTTATTAGAAAGTCATTCCACATGATTTTACGAGTGGGCGTACCATCCACATAGAAACTAAGAAAGCCTTTGAGAATTAAATCTAAAAGGCTTTCCCTAAATTATACAAAGTATTATAGATTAATAGACAAAAGCTCTTTGCCTAATTTATGGAGGGCTGATTCGAGCTTAAGAGCCTGTTCCGGGCGGGGTTTTCTGTTTCCGGATGAATAATGCCATAATTGTTTTTGATTAATACCTGTAATACGTTCTAATCCTGCCTTAGAGAATATGCCGGTATAAAAATCTAATAATGATTTTACATCCATTTGAAATACAAGTTCAAAATCTCCTTGCAATTCTTCTGGTACATTGCATCCTAATTCAGTGCATTCTTCAACCAACGCATCGATGGCTTCGTACATGTTACTCTTAATTTCATCTACAGTTTTACCAGTTGTCACAATTCCATCAATGCCATCTAAATAAGCTGAATAGTTTTTATCGGCTCTCTCAATAACCACTTTAATTGTTTTCATCTTCATCAGTTTTTTTGTATATATCCATATATGCCTGTTTTTTTTAGATGGGGGTTAATCTTTTAGCCCCGCTTCCCTCAAAATAGAACCCAACGTTCCATCTTTTAATTCATCATTTAATTTCCCTGGTATTGGGATTGGCCTTCTTGCACCAAGCTTATAATAAATTCGATGATCGCCTTTTGTCCTCTTATATTCCCATCCGTTTTCCTCTAATAGAGCAATCACCTCTTTGACTTTCATTTGCATGTTACCTCTTTTCTTTAAATCATAGACTTAAACTTAGTACAAAGATAACTATACTTCTACTATCTACCAATAAAACGATAACTTTTTTCTGGCAAAAGTAGACCATTAAAGAAATCAAAGAATCTTATACTTTAACTACTAGCATAGACAAAGGAGAATCTATCTTCTAAAAGCATGGAGAAGAAAGACTGATAAGGGCGGAGTCACAAAGGTTCGCTTCGTGGCTGTTGGTCTTGTCTTGGCCAGTATCTTGATGATGTGGTTTGGGCAGCATTCGGTTGTGGCCATGGTTGTTGGAGTTCTGTTGCTCGATATTGGCGCTCAGTCTATTCAGGTGAGTAACGTAGCCTTGATGTATACGCTCGATCCTTCTTCGCACAGCAGGATTAACACCATCTACATGTCTCTATTCTTCACCGGTGGAGCGCTGGGCACATTAGCCGGAATACTTTGCTGGCAACTAGGGGGATGGAACTGGGTGATGGCTCAAATGTTTCTTTCGGCATTAGGGATAATTTGGCTGTTGTGGAAAGAGAAACGGGGATAGTTACTTTCTTGCAAATTCACTTTCTGATCGTAAATTTGCAAGAAATGAGATTACGATGTATAGAAAGAGTCTTGAATGTGATAAAATAATATCAATAGAATATTGACTATTTGTTTGAAAATCGGCTGACTGATTAATTTTTTATCATTACCTTTACCGCTGTTGCGATTTTATTGGCGCTACAACAAGGAATTACTATAATAGAACAGAATAGGAAGGAAATACCTTGTCTGTTTTTTTACTCGATTAGTAGCGATAAAGGATAATTGATATGGAACACTTAATTAAAAGGACTTATAACTTAACTAGCACAGACAAAGGAGAATGGGTAGAGAGCATTAGCTCGTGGATGAAATATTTAAGAAAATCTTCTTCTCCGGATTGCTATGTCAAAATTACTTTTCATCAAGCTGTATCTAAGAGAAATATTTCTTCTTTTCATATAGCACTTCTTTCTTGCTTTATGGAGACAATAAGAAAGAATGGGTATTTGATCTTACTGAATATCCGTAATAAGGAATTAAAAAAGTTTATCCAAGGAGATATAAGTCTCGCTTTCTATTGGAAAATGGAGGCTGGTAATCAGGATTTAAATGAGGATTCCAAATTAAATTTATGGAATGTGACTGAAGGCGGATTTGAAGAATATGAGAAGAATGTTCATCGCTATTTTACCAACAAATTTCCCAAGATTGACTTTTTGCAGTTAACATCAAACTTAGATGAGTTCTATTTTAATGTCTTCGACCATTCTGAAGCTGATAAAATTGCCTTTTCACACATCCATTATGATGAAACAAGGAGGATGATGCATGTAGCAATATGTGACTTTGGAGTAGGCATAGCTAATACAATGGAGAATGCTTATTCAGACATTCAAGATGATAAGAAGGCATTATCTGAATCAATTAAAATAGGAACTACGTCAAAAAGCAATGCACATAATGCCGGCTTAGGCCTCGACAATGTTATATCCGCTCTTTCAGATGGATCCATGTTTCGTATGGTAAGTAATCGAGCGATACTATTCTGCGCTAAAGGAGCAACTGGTGCCAAAACAAAGACATACGATTTACCGTTTGAATTTAAAGGTACACTAATTTCTTTGGACCTCCGGCTTTGATTTTAGGCAGGGATATATTGAATCACCCAAATACTTAATGAAGTCCTTGAAATAAAATTCACCTTGAATTATAGACTTGAAAATAGTTTAGTGTATATTTGATGTGTAATTGAAGTATAAAATAATACCTTGTTTGTATGAGACGGTTAGAGCAATTATTTTCTGAACTTGAGGCATTAAAACCTTTATCTGCGGAGACAAAGAAGAGGCTTGATGATAAGTTTAAATTAGAGTTTAATTTTAATTCTAACCATCTGGAGGGGAATACGTTGTCGTACGGACAAACTCTGCAATTATTGATATTTGGTCAGGTGTCGGGTAATGCGGAGATGAAAGATCTGGAAGAGATGAAAGCTCACAATGTGGGACTGGAGATAATGAAAGAGTATGCTGTGGACAAGGAAAGACCGCTTACTGAATCGTTTATACGAGAGCTGAATAGAACGATTCTGAAGCAGAATTATTGGAAAGATGCCACTACTCCGGATGGTCAAAAGACTCGGATGGAGGTTAAAGTTGGTGAGTATAAATCTCGTCCTAATTCGGTGATTACAGCAACAGGCGAGATTTTCGATTATGCTTCTCCTGAAGAGACGTCGGCTCTTATGACTTCATTGGTCGCTTGGTACAATGAAGAGGAGCAGAAAGGGGAACTGTCTCCGTTGGAACTTGCAACGGTGTTCCATTATCGGTATATCCGCATCCATCCGTTTGAGGATGGCAATGGACGTATTGCCCGTTTGCTTGTCAACTATGTTCTTCTTCGGCACGGCTATCCAATGATTATAGTGCAAGCGAGTGATAAAAGTAATTACTTAAACATACTTCATCAATGTGATATTGCTGTGGGACTTACACCATCGGATGGTGCCACGGCTACTTTGGAGCAGATAGTTCCTTTCGTTGGTTATATGGAGACTTTGCTTGAACATGCATTGGAACTATGCATCAAAGCTGCCAAAGGGGAAGATATAGAGGAAAGTAATGATTGGAGTAAGAAGCTGAACTTAAAGCTGAGGGAGTCAAAAGAAATGCCTTTGTTTTCCATCAGTGCTGCACAAGAGATACAGGTGAAATCTATCTACGCACTGGTCAAAGCTATTGATACTGCGTTTGCTACTTATGAGTCACTGTTTGATCGGGTCGATAGATGGGTATTGGGACAACATGATGAAATTGAGAGTATTAAATCGATTCCATCTGAGTACTTTTATATGGAAGGAGTCTATTTTAATGCAGACTATGTCAAAAAGGTGTTGTCTGTGGAGAAGGCATTTACTTATTTCCTTGATTGTACTTTTGAAGAACGTATGTATAAGATTTCTCTGAAGGTGGGTTCAGAATCCATTCAGATAGAGAAGAAGTATAATGAATACCTTACTGATACAGAGATTGCCGGCTCTGTTGATTTCGTAGGGCGTTTACTGACTAAGTTTGTGGAGGAGAATTATTAAAGAACTAATTTGCTTTTCTTGATAGAAGAATAAGCTTATCAATTATTATATATTATAATCTTGATTCAGTCCTTTCATTGTAGGTAGTAGCTTGCCTCTTTTTTGAACTATCCGGTATTTCCGGATAGTTCAAAAAAGAGGCTCTGCCCGAAAGCAAAGCTAATCTTAGTTATTGTTGTTCGGTAAAATTGTAAATACGGATACTATTTTATTCTTTGAATAGATGGTAATTACAAATTCAGAGTTCAGATCATCTTCGGCTAATTTGCTACAAAGGAATCGCGACGTGATCTTTTCATACGGCTTAAGAGACGATATTTGTCCCCAAACAATTTGTTTCTTTTTGCCCATCTTTACTGTTTCTATCTTCAATTTAGCATCAGATGAAGCCACTTGCCCAAAGTTTTGAATCTCAATATTACAATACCATTTTTTATTCTCGAGTTGGAAGTGAGGAGCGCGAGCCGACAATATAGGTTCCACATAATTAGTATAGGGTAAACGAGCATAGCCGTAAAGCAACTCTCCGGATTTCGTTTTCCCTATAAGCTTGGGAGCAAATTCGTCCTTAGTGATTCCATTCCCTTTTGCATCAAATGTCACGATCAAATCGTTCTCTTTATTATCCACCTTTAATACTTTAGATCCACGTCCGAAATTTACTTCAGAGGAAGCACCAAAGCGTAGTGACTGAAAATCAATATCTGTTTGGGGATTAAATCCTTGCTCAGCCTGAATTAGTAAACGAATGGTCTTAGTGTGCTTGTCAATAGGCTTATTATCAAGCATTGTTAAAAGTAAGCCCGGATTCAAAGGAATAGCAATATTTTTGGAGCTATGGTTATCGAAGGGTTTATCTTCTCCTTTAAGAGTGTCGATTACTGCAAAGTTTGCCTGTATGGCTCGTCCATAGTTATCTTGAAATATTTTAAGCCTTTCATATTTAAACCAATCCTCCTTCTTACCATCTTTGTGTACAGCAATACCTGGTGCATATGCTGCGCCCGGATCGATAACCCAATTAATCCCGTCTTTTGAACGAAGATAATAAGCTATACGTCCCAACCAATCATTAACAATCATATGATACTGAACGTTATCACGCCAGATAACCGGGTCTTCGAAACGTCCATCTACGTCTGGATAAACACGTTTGTCGGTAATTTGGCTATACTCTGAGAGACCTGTTTGACTTATCCAGATACCTCCTCCCCGGCAAACCATAATGTAAGAACCATCTTCACGCTGTGCAAATGAAAGGTTGGACAATCCTTCAATAATTGCCCTGTCTCTGGGATTAAACTCGAATTTGCCATATTCCCAAGGGCCATTGATATTATCAGATACATATCGCCCGTCAATTACATAAATCACATATCGCCCGTCTTTTAAACGAAACGCTTCAGGGTTGTGTCCCTTACCTATCAAGTTACGTAAGATGAAAGGGCCTGTGGGAGTATCACTAACCGCATTGAATACGTTGGAATGAGGCCATTCAGAGTGACCTTTAGGAGAACTCTCCAACCATCCACAAACAAATAGATGATATTTTCCATCTTCCCCTTTTATTATATTTCCTCCCCAAAACGACCATATACGATCTTCTATTCCATTATCAACATAACGAGGAATAACTCCTTTAACCCCCCATGTGTCCGAAGAAAGATCATTCCCTTTCATTGGCAAAAAACGGTCAATAAAGCGTGATCCTTTAACTAGATATTTCCACTCCTGAGGCTGTTTTCGTTCAGTGATTTGCGAAAAACAAATAGATGGCAAACATAAAAACAAAAGAAAAATATGAAAAATGGATACTTTCATCTTGTATTTGATTTTAATTTAATAAAGCACAAAGATATTATTTTAGGTAATAAAACGTTCATTTTCATACTTGCAAATTCATTCTCGTATATTAAAGTGGTCTGTCCTTGATGAATGATTGATATGAACCATTTTTAATACAATTGTATAAATAGGTTGAAAAGATCTTTAGTCCTGTTACAAAATGATAGATTATAGCTTCTTCTATAAACCTTCGTTCTTTTCCCATGTTATACTATGCAAAGACAAAAGATATAAAGTGAACGATCTGTCAGAAATAGATAAACTCGGATAATCATAAAGGGTCAAAAATTCAAATGTATCTGGTGCCAATTCATAGTATTAATTTTAAAACTATAAAAACCATGTCTAGTATTAAAACAGTTAATCCTGCAACCAATAAGGTTGAAAAGGAATATGAGGAGATGACGGGACAGCAAATAGATACCATCTTATCGAATGCCGATAAGGCATTTAAAACATGGAGGAAAACATCTTTTGCCGTAAGAGCTGAATTGCTGCATAACGTAGCTACAATATTAAGAAAAAGAAAAGAAGAATTAGGCAAGCTTTGCTCTATTGAGATGGGCAAGTTACTCGGTGAAGGTATTGGAGAGGTAGAACTTTCTGCTGATATCTTTGATTATTACGCCACTAATGGTGCCAGGTTTTTGGCAGATTCTCCACTAGATACTCCAAATGGAAAGGCTTTTCTTAGTTACGAACCGATAGGGGTGTTGCTAAGCGTTCAACCTTGGAACTTTCCATTTTATCAGATAACTCGTTCGGCTGCTCCGAACATCATGGCGGGCAATACGGTTGTGTTGAAACATGCTTCTAATGTGCCTCAGGCCGCTGAGATAATGGAGAAGATATTCGCTGAGGCGGGTGCTCCAAAAGGGGTGTACACCAATTTGTTTGTTCCGGGCTCAAAGGTTTCCGAGGTAGTTGCTGATCCTCGTATTAAGGGTGCCTCGCTAACGGGTAGCGAACCTGCGGGTGCTAGCTTTGCTTCGATGGCAGGTAAGTATCTTAAGAAATCTACATTGGAACTTGGCGGTAGTGATGTCTTTATTGTGATGCCCGATGCGGACATTGACAAAGCAGTGAAGACGGCAACGGCTGGAAGGTTATGGAATGCGGGACAGGTTTGTGTGTCGCCGAAACGAATCATTGTACAGGCATCTGTTGTAGATCAGTTTATTGAGAAGGCTAAATCAATCTTCGAAAGTGCGGTAGTGGGCGATCCACTCGATCCGAAAACAGACTTGGCTCCACTGAGTAGCGAGAAGGCTGTGGAAGATGTGATGAAGCAAGTGGAGACGGCTGTGAAACAGGGTGCCAAACTGGTTACGGGCGGGAAGCGCCTCAATCGTCCGGGTGCCTTTATGGAAGCAACCATCTTAACCGGAATCACAAAGGATATGAATGCTTATTCGGAAGAGATATTTGGTCCGGTATTGGTCGTTTATTCTGTGAAGGATGTAGACGAGGCTGTTGAACTGGCCAATGATACTACTTTTGGTTTGGGAGGTACGGTCTTTGGAACGGATACGGACAAGGCGGTAGAGGTAGCTCGTCGCATAGATACGGGGATGGTTTACATTAACCATGTTACCGGTATCGCTCCTGAACTGCCTTTTGGCGGAACGAAGAACTCAGGATATGGCAGGGAACAATCACCTGCGGGCATTTATGAATTTGTTAATGCGAAGTTGATCAGGGTAACTACTCCCGATGCAGCGTATTAATTATAGTATACTAACAAGAAAGAGGGTACGTCAACTTTTTGACGCACCCTCTTTCTTGTTAGTACTTATATCAGCAATCCGCTTTTATCAATATCCCGGATTCTGTACTAAGTTGGGGTTCACCTGAATTTGGTCCAAAGGAATGGCCAACCAATAGTTCTTGGGAGCTTCAAATACCCGGGTTCCACTTTCTTTCATCTGCTTCAGCTGATAAAATTCTGTAGCTGTTTTCCCTTCCAGGTTCCATGCCGACTGATAGCGCATCATTTCTTTATCGGCAATCTTCCAACGGCGGATGTCGTGAAAACGTCGACCTTCCATGGCAAGTTCTATACTACGTTCGTCATGTAGAACTTCGCGTAATTTTTCTCCTGTAGGGATACCGCCTGCTTTTGCCCACGATTCTTGAAAAGTAGGTAAGCCGCAGCGTTCACGTATCTTATTTAGATAAGACAAGCTCAAATTGCTCAGCGTTCCGTTATATTCAAAGTCGGCTTCAGCATAATTCAAATAGAGTTCACTCAGGCGCAAGAAAGGAATAACATACGAACTATTGGTATATTTCTTAGCATTCCAATCGTATGAGTCTGCTTTCGATACCCACTTCTGACAGAAGTAACCATTATCGGACTGATATTCGTGGCTCACGTCACCATCATTTTGTTGTTCTTCACCCCGACGACAATGGAGGATGCGCGTTCCACCTTGTATCTCGTATTCTCCACGATCGAAACCAATGGAAGCATAGAAACGAGGTTCACGGTTACGATGGAAGCGCACGGTGCTGTCTCCCGGAGCAATCTCATACGGATCGAGACCTTTCGTCTCGGGATCGTCATCCCAGGGTAATCCATTTTTTGTATAATAGCGACTGATACAATCAAATGTAGGGACGAGGTAACCACGAAAGCCTTCACCGGAATATGCTTTCACTCCGATACGTGGGGCCATGTTCTTAATGACATAGCTCACTGTACTCTGATTAGAGTTACCCAAAAGCACCTCATTCCAGTTATCGAGGTTGAACTTACCGGAAGGCCCCGTAAATGCAGAATGGTAGTTGTCCTTTCCTGTTTGAGGATCGGAAGTCGGACTTCCATAAAGCTTATATCCGTTTTTTTCGCAAAGGTCAATACCTTCTTTTGCTGCATCCATTGCTTCTTTCCATTTTTCCTTATCGTAAGTCAAGTTCATTAACGGAGTGCCGTCAGGATTCTTGAAGTTGGAATAGTATGCACTGTTTCCATTAACCAATGGCGAAGCAGCATATAACATCAGACGTGCTTTGAAACCCAGTGCGGCGGCAGAGGTTGCGCGGTTATAATTACCAGTTTCGGGCCAGCGGGCAGGAAGTAATTCGGCTGCATCCGTGTACTTTTTGGCGATAAAATCTACGCACTGGTCATAAGGGGCACGTGCCACATTCATTTCTGCCGACGTGCTTCCTTCGGATAATTCGCTTTCTACAAGCACAACCGGACCATAGTATTCCAACATGAGTTGATGATAATATCCTATCAGAAACAAAGCTTCACCCTTATAATAGTTCAACTTCTGAGGATCGATGTTAGGCACACCATCGATATTATTTAATACATTATAGCAATAACGGATTCCTTCCCAGATGTTTTTTGTCTGTACGCCAACAGGATAAGAAGCTGCTGTATTACTCCACAGCGAATAATAGGTGGAAGTAGGAGATTCCAATCCATAAAGCAGGCTCTTAAAGTGAAACCAACGTACGGAGCCGTACCATCCTGTCATAAGATCATTTCCGGCTGTCCAGTCGGGGAAAGCTTGCGGATTGAAAGAGTTCGGTATTTCCTTATAGCAAGAAAGTACCATTTGCTCTGCTTTGTTTTGGGTCTTATAAATATCGTCTATTGTAGCCGAACTCTGAGGAACGACATCCAAAAAATCGCAGGAAGTACATAGCAGACAGCTCGCTGCAATGAAACATAACCGGGTATATATTTTCTTTATCATAATTGTTCGTGTATCTATTAATCTAATTAATAATGAAACTGAATACCGATCTTCATGGTACGTTGCAACGGATAGTTTAAGCCATTGCCGCTACCCATTTCAGGATCCCAACGATCGAAAGGAGAGAACGTGAGCAGATTGGTTCCTGATGCGTACATACGAAGCCAAGGGGAAAAGGTATATCCTATCTCAGCACTTTTTAAACGTAAATAGGCTGCATTGCGCAGGTAGAAAGTACTAGGCTGCACATTGTTTTGAAGAAAATTAGGAGATAGACGGGGATAAGCTGCATTGGCAACGTTGTTTGATTCCGACCAGTGATTATCGACAATGGCTTGCGAGATATTATAACCTTGATGTGCTGCATCGGCAAACGGGTGTATATCTTCCATCATCAGGCTTACTTTTGCCGACCCTTGAATCATGAGTGATACATCCCACTTCTTATACTTCACCGTACCGCCAAAACCGTAAACAATCTCCGGTATTTCCGGATTTCCAATGGTGGTGATATCATTTCCATCTATTTTTTCGTCACCATTCAAATCTTTATATTTAATATCTCCTATGGTATAGGTTGAAAGGGTCTGTTTGGGAGAGTTGTCGATCTCTTCTTGCGAAGTGAATAGTCCATCGGCCACATATCCGCGGATGCTATTGATCGGGTGTCCTATCTCTGAATAGTAAGGCTCTACGTTTTCAGGTTCATCCTTATCAACCACTTCATTATGAGCATAAGTAAAACTTCCGTTCAGACGGATACTCCAGTCTTTGCTGATGATCTTGTTGTAAACGAGGCTCATGTCTATACCTTGATTTTTCACCGCACCGATATTGGCATAGGGCAAATTGTTGGCAAATCCCAATGTAGAAGGGATAGAACGACGTTGCATGAAAATACCTGTACGATCTTCTCTAAAATAGTCCAGACTGAAATCCAATGCGTGCATAAAGCTCAAGTCAATACCTAAGTTTAGCTTTTTCGACTTTTCCCAGGTAGCGTTTTGATTTCCATAAACTTTAATTAGCGGACCGCTCACAGTGGAATAGTCTGTACCCGACTGCCAATCCAATGTGTTATTAAGACTAACTTCCGTTATATAGGGGAAACGTGTGCCAAGGGCGTCATTTCCGGCCAATCCGAAGGTAGCTCGCAGTTTCAGGTTATTAACAGTTTCTTTAAGAGGTTCAAAGAACTTTTCATTTGACATTGTCCATCCAACTGCAATAGCAGGAAACAAACCGAAACGATGGCCTTTCATAAAATTCTCCGAGCCGTTGTAGCCAAAGGTTGCTTCCATCAAATAGCGGTGATCATAATCGTATGTCAAACGTCCGGCCAACCCTTGTTCGCGGAAAGGGAGTAACTCTTTCTCGGTTCCTCCGTTCTTGTCGTTACGAGTCTCCTTCATGTGGTAAACGAATGTGGCTCCCACATTGTGTGCACCAAAAGTACGGGCATAGTCCACTTTTGACTGTAAAGACCATACGCGATTGGTTGGGTTCTGACCGGATGAAGCTTGGAGAGCTGTGTTGCCTGCAGTACCAATAGGAGATTGCGTATAATTGTAACCGCCTTTGTCGTCCACGGTATAAGCATCTGAAACCTTATAATAATAAGGTTGAATCCAGTTTTTCAGCCAGCTGTAGCTATAATTATAGAAAGAAGCCAAACCGCTGACGCTTAATCCGGGCGTAATGAACTTCAAGTCTTGCTCAATATTGAAAGCTGTAGTCATATATACATAACTACGCTCTGTATATCCGCTACTCATTTTAGCATACGGGTTTACATCAACATTACCTACGTCCCATGATGTATTATTACCGTAGCGCACAAAGGTGTCGTCCACTTCTCCGGGAAGTACGGCAGCAAAACGTACCGGGTTGGCACGCATCGTAGCATAGAAGAAGTCCTGAAGTCCCATCTCACCACGTAAATCACCCGAATCAGTACCCGAGAAAGGTGCATGATACTGTGAAATCTGAGCATTCATATTCAAGCTCATCTTAGTGGTAGGCGTTAAGCGCGCTGTTACGTTACTTTGGAAAAGGTACTTCTTACTGTTCATGGCCACATCAACCATCGACTCTTTGGGAGTACGTACGATTCCGTTTTCAAGAAAGACGCCGGCATTTAAGAAGTAATTCACATTCTTACTTCCACCTTTTACCGTGGCATTCAGGTTGCGATTAACAGCGAAGTCTTTGAACAACATGTGATACCAGTCATTATTGGGAAATAGATAAGGATCTGCTCCTGCACGAGTCTTATCTATCTTGTCCTGGCTATAAAAAGGAGTATATGCCACACCATTTGCTTTGGCATCATTCTGCTTTGCTTCGTTATACATCTCCATATAGGTGCTACCATCAGCCATCTTTTGAATAAACGTAGGCATAGAGAATGTATTGTCAAAACGGATATCCACTGACATCTTTTCCGAAATTTCTCCTTGTTTGGTGACAATGATAATCACACCATTTGCTCCGCGAGAACCATAGAGTGAGGTTGCCGTAGCATCCTTTAAGACGGAGAAAGAAGCAATGGACTCTGGTGGGATGTTATTCATCATGGTAGTATTAATATCCACACCGTCCAGAATAATCAATGGAGCAGTATTTGAGCCGAAGGTAGAGACCCCTCGGATATAGAATTGCGCCGCGTCATCTCCGGGTTCGCCTTTCGTTTGGCGAGCAATAATACCGGGTACATTTCCGGCAAAAGAGGTGGTAAGGCTACTTGAAGTCATTTTCAAATCTTCCGGTTTAACGGCCTGTACAGCACCCACCAGCGACTCTTTCTTTTGCTTACCGAATCCTACAACGACCACTTCATCGAGCATTTTATTATTAGGGATTAGAGAAAGAGCAATGAACGTGCGGTCTTTTACAGGAATTTCTTTACTCAGGTAGCCGATATAAGAAATAGATAATGTAGCATTGCCGGGAACACTAAGCGTAAACGTTCCATCTAAGCTAGTAGCTACGCCGTTGCTTGTTCCTTTTTGTAAGATGGTTGCTCCCACGATCGGTTCACCGTTCTCATCACTGATATAACCTTTTAGTTTTTTTTCGGAAGGCGACTGCATTACTTCTCTCACTTCTTGCTTTTCTGTCCGGTCATTCTCTCTAGTTGTACCGGCAAAAGCGAATAATGATAAAGTACTACACCCCAATAGAAGTAAAGACTTTCCAATTTTTCTCTTTTTTTTCATAACTAAGCCATTTGTTTTTTTTAAGATTCATAAATGATCGTTTTAGTGGGGACTTTTAGTTAAATCTCTTTTTTTTAATAATTCTAGTTATCACAGCAATGTGCTCTTTTTCAAGAGTGAATATTGGGATTGATAAAAAAATACTTGCTGATTGCGATAACAAGGGCATTATAGAGCTGAATGTCCAACAATAAAACATAAGAAATAGCGCTATTTCTTAAATTATGTTGCAAATGAACGGCTCGAAAGTTACATTGGGGTGTCATAAGAATAAAGAAATGATTGCTCACGCATTATTTTATTATTATCACTCTTTAGCAATTTTTGGTAAAACAATAGAGGAGTGCTCTGAATGTATGGCTATCTGAAGTAAAACATTTAAAAGCTTATTAACTTATTTGTGGAGGGAGTAAATCAATAGAAAGAGGCTGTAAGGCTTATCTGGAAGAAGATAGTGTTGAAGAGGGTAAAGCTGCGGATCTAATCGGTGATCAATCTATCTTAACGAAACAGCTTCCCTACTCTCTATCATATTAAGGGGGTAGGGAAGCTGAGAAAGACTTATCTGGAGATTAGTTTATTTTTCAATAATGTTTCAAACACGTGTTCACGCATGTTTCTGGCAATTGGAATCTTATGCATTCCCATAATCAATTGGTTTCCTTCGATGGCTTTCACTGCAGAGGCATTCACCACATACGAACGGTGTACTTGTAGGAATTGCTGGTCGGGCAGGTACTCCATAATCTTCTTTAGCGGAGTATAAACGATCTCTTTCGATTCATTTGTGTAAATGATCACATAGTTTTCCATGCTCTCAATAAAAAGGATATTGCTGAGCGTTACCTTCTTTAATAGTTTGTTCGTTTTCACAAAAATGTAAGAGTCACTGGTGTCTTGTTGCTCTTTCTCTATTAAGTCACGTACTTTGTTGACGGCTCTCAGAAAGCGATCGAATGAGATCGGCTTTAATAAATAGTCGACGACATTGAGTTCATATCCTTGCAAGGCATATTGCTCATAGGCAGAAGTGATGATCACCTTGGGTGGGTTTTTTATCTGTGCAAGAAACTCCATGCCCGATAGATGAGGCATCTCAATATCAAGAAAGAGTAAGTCCACCTGCTCTGTCATCAAAAGATTGTTGAGTTGCAAAGCATCTTCACACTCAGCCTGCAAACGAAGAAAATCTATTTTCTCAACATAGCTCCTTATGCCTTTACGGGCGATGGGCTCATCATCTGTTATAACACATTTAATCTGCATACGAATCGAGCTTTAGAGTGAGTTCTGCACGAAACATTTCTTTATCGTGCGTGATCGTGAGTTGGTGTTTCTCGGGGTACAGTAGGTTCAATCTTCTCTTCAGGTTCTCAATGCCGATACCTTTGTCCTTTTGCTTCTGTTCGGCTGAGTTTGCCGGAATGGAGTTTTCAGCTTTAAATAGAAGCCGGTCTTCATTTAGCTTGAAGCTGAAATAGATGTTATAATCACCGCCTACATATTTAAAAGCATTCTCGACTAAGGGTTGAAAAAGTAATGGATGTATCTCTTGTTCCCCCATGTTTTCATCATATTCTTGCGTGAGTTGTAGCCGCTGACTCATGCGCATTTGTTGAAAACGAATGTACGCTGTCAGATAATCAATCTCTTGCCGGAGGGTCACTTTTTTCTGTATGTCGTATAGTTGATATCGCAGCAATTGAGAGAGTAACTCAATAGACGAACGAGCTTGAGAATTTTCATCTTCAATCTGGAAATAGATGGTGTTGAGTGCATTAAAAAGGAAATGCGGATGATATTGTGACTTGAGGAATTTAAGTTCCATATCCAGTTGCTCTACTTTTACCTTTTCGAGCTGTAGTGATTGCTTGTGATAATTCGTTGTAATCAGATAGCTGCGTACAAGGGTGTAGTAAAGCAAAAAAAGCGGAAGGTAAATAACGTTGGCTATGACATAATCGTTTAGATGGTTGCCCATATATAGTAGCCCTGTAAGATCACCTGTAATCATCATGAGATTCAACGAAACAAAAACAATGAAGGTGAGTAGCAGGTACTCTTTTATCGTAGATTGCTTGATGCGTGAGTTGTCTTTGCTCAGAAACTTACGGATGCGATAATCGAAGTAATAACAGGACAATATAGTAACGCATAGTGCTTGCATGTGGTAGCGGAGCGAGTTAGACCAGAACTCGTCGTTGCGGGGCAGATCAGTGACCAACCGTATGCAGTTAAACATGACGATGCCTAGTAACAAAGGTGCTATCCAACGAATGAATGTTTTCATTGATGTTCTGTTATTTCTGCAAATTTATTCTTTTACTCTCAATAATCTCACTTTTTGCGTGTGAATCTTTAACTTCTCCTCCTTGGTGGAACTTATAAGAAAAGCTGATACCAACCAAGGCTTGTTTTCTCTCTTTATACCACGCTTCCTTCTTAACACTGGTAAGATTGATATGTATGTAGCGGGAAGATAGGGCATCGTCAACAAACAAACGCAAAGAACCTTTGTTGCCAAATAAGCTTTTTGATACACCAACGGAAACAGACCAGAGCGATTTTATCGTAGCTTGCCCCATTGGGGTTTTCCCATTCCAGTACCCACTGGCTTCTGCATTCCACCCATGAGTTAGTCTAAATTGGTTGCCACAATAAATCATTGGAGTAACCATCTTGTTGCGTTGCTTTTCATCGTTCGTGATCCATGCATATTTTTTGTAGGTACATGTTGCGGTGGAGTTTAGTGTCCACCACTCTAATGGGTGCAGATTGATCGCAGTCAGTCTGGTGCCATAAGCATAGTCGGACGAAAGATTCAAAGGATATACCCAAGCGCGGTTTTCATCGTCAATTCTGTAACTTTTGCTGATAGGGTGTTGCGTATATGTGCCAAAGAGTACCATGCGGTATTGCTTTTTTAGCATTAGGGCCACCTCAATATTTTGAATTAACTCAGGCTTTAAATGAACGTTTCCCTGTTCATATAGATATTTGTCGTTTATGCTCATAAAGGGGTTCATATCTTGATAGTTAGGGCGTACTATGCGACTGCCATAGATGAGAGCCAGACTATAATCGCTCTTCCACCGATGTTCTAGCTTCATGAATGGGAAAAGTTGAGTATATCTTGTGCGAAAGGTTGAGTCATTCTTAGATGCGTCTTCTCTCAGTTTGCCGTTTATGCGAGTATGTTCCACTCGCAAGCCCAATTCAAAATGGGATGCTTTTCCAATCTGTCCCTGCAACTGAGAATATCCGGCATAGACATCTTCGTTATAAATGAAGCGGTTGCTCATGCTTAAGTCAGGTGCCCAGATGCCGCTTTTCATGTTTTCATATTGAGTGATGTTGTCAATTTCCACCCATGCGGTTTTGGCACCTGCGCTGAACTGAAGTTTGTCCGTAAGTGGCATTTCAATGTTTGTCTGTAATGAATATATATGTATGTTGGCTTTCAGTCTTCCGCTTAGTGTGTCGGCTAGTGCATCTTCTTCGGTGGTGTAGGAATGGAATATGCTTTGTTGGGCTTGCTTATTTGACGAATTGTAAGTTTGGAAATCAAAGAAGGTATTCCATTCTAGTTTCTTTGCTGATTTATAGGTTGCGTTCATTCCCCCTTGCTGATTGCTTTGACTTAATCTGTTTCTGTTCCACGTTGTGAGAGTAGAGTCGGCCTGAGGACGTGCTGACAGGAAAGTAGATGCCATTCTCTCTTTTCTGAGTTGATTGTTCCAGCTCTTGCTGCTATATGCGCCAACAGACAAACGGGGAGATAGATCGTAATCAACTCCGATTTTAAAAGATTGGTATTTATAGTCATAGGTTCGATGCGCCAATTGATTTAAGTATACGGGTGTGAGGGTTGCCTGCTCATAATCGGTATGGTCTCTGAAAATGACTGTGGGGTTAATCTCTATTCCCTGATAATAAGCATAGTTCGCGGAGAGATTGAGCTTGTTCTTACGTACCTGAAGTGCAAAGCCTCCATTTCCTCTGCCATAGTTGCTTAGCTGCTGATACCCTGTATTGATAGAAGCAAGTATTCCCTGAACACTATTTTTACTCATTTCAATCTTTATCAATCCACTTTTCCCTGAGGCATCGTATTGTGCTGATGGGGTGCTGACAAGCTCTATTTTACCTATTGATGAGGCTGGGATGGTTTGCAAATATCCTACCAGACTAGTCCCCGTCAGGTAGGTGAGCTTACCGTTAATCATGACCGTTGCCCCCGTCTGTCCGTTGAGTAAGATGGTGCCGTCTTGTCTGACTTGCACACCCGGCAGCCTTTTCAAGGCGTCAAACAAAGTTCCTTGCGAACCCATAACCGACGATGAAAGGTTGACCACAGTAGTCGAAGAAGTTAGTTCCATTTCCGGCTTTTGTGCTGTTACCGTTACTCCGGATAAGAGGTAGCTATCTTCACTGAGCGTAACATCACCTATCTGTTTTTTGCTTCCATGCGCCAATGAGAAAGTTATGGAATGTTTCTGATATCCGATAGAAGAGAACTGAAGGATGAGTTTACCCGAAGTTACTACAGGTAAAGAAAACCGGCCTGTGGCATCGGTGATTCCTCCGGTGATGTAAGTGGAATCTTTAGCCTGTAGAATAACGGTATTAATCCCTTCTAACGGACTGTTTTGTTTATCAAGAACTCTTCCGCTCACCGTTTGTGCGGACAGCGGAAACAGGATTGCCAGATTTGTGCAAATGCACATCATCATTCTATTTATCATATTGCTTTATATTTTAGTGCAACAAAAATAACGATGCTGTAAGATTTGCCGAAATTATGAGGACGGTTGGGCGGAAACGCTTGACGAATGGCATTAATTGAAGAAAGTCTGACACTCTTATTGACGAATGCCAGACTTTCTTCTTTATGTAGTAAAGAGGAGCTTATTTGCTATTGTAGGCAGTAAGCATCCAAACCATCTTTTCTTGTTCTTTCAGGAAATCACTCATCAAGGCAACAGTCACCTCATCGTTCGCTTTTGACGCAAGTGTCAGCAGTTTCCTTTCTTCTTTTATTAAATAAGAGTAAGTCTTGAGAATATTACTCAGTGCTTCGTCTGCGTTGCTAACTCTGTCTACTTCCTCTATTTTGGCGACTTTCAGGTACTCACTAAATTTATTGGAGGGAGTATCACCTAGCATTAGAATACGTTCGGCCAATTCATCTGCTTTTTCAGCGGCATCGTTATACATTTCTTCAAATTTACTGTGCAAAACAAAGAAACCTTGTCCTTTGATGTTCCAGTGGAAACCACGAAGATTGGTATAATAAACTTGGAAGTCGGCCAGCAATTGTTGCAATGAAGCCACTACACTATTTACTTCTTTCTCGTTCAAATTAATTTGTTTTAATGTTTTCATAATTATTATTTTTTGTTCTATTTAAAAATGCTTTGTCTTTATTCGCTTAATTTGCTTTCAACATCCTCTTTGGATAACTTTCGAGTACAAAAGAACCAATCATAACAAGTTAGCTCACCTGTATTATCCTCCATTCTTTCTTTTGCTACTCCGCAAGAACCGGCTGTTGGAACAATCACCTCATCGCCCGGTTGCCAGTCGGCAGGCAATGCAACGCCAAAGTTATCAACTGTTCTCAAACCAATGAGAATACGTTTAATTTCATCAAAATTGCGTCCTAAAGACAGCGGATAATACAAGATAGTACGAATGACTCCCTTTGGATCAATAAAGAAAACCGCACGAACAGCCTGAGTCTTACTTTCTCCGGGCTGCACCATACCATATAGCTTGGCTACATTCATAGAGACATCCTCTATTAAGGGGAACTTAATTTCGATATTCTTCATCCCTTTGTAGTCTATTTTATCCTTTATAGTTCGCAGCCAAGCAATATGGCTATACAAACCATCAATTGATAATCCAACAAGTTGACAATTCAAAGCTTCATACTCTGCTGCCATTTTTCCGAAAGCCATAAATTCAGTTGTACAAACAGGTGTAAAGTCGGCTGGATGACTAAACAGAATAACCCATTTACCTTTAAAATCCCCAGGGAAATTAATTTTTCCTTGTGTTGTTACTGCTTCAAATTCAGGAGCAAGTTCGCCAATTCTTGGCATTACATTCATTTCTTCCATAAATTCTTTTTTTTATATAGCTGGTAATAAAATATAAACAAAGATACGAGTGTAATGTTGATGATCCAACAGTTTAATTCTATCGGTCGATAGAGATTATAAATTCAAACGTCGTATGATTGATTCTCAATAGAGAAAAAAGCCTTTCTATTAGAAAGCAATGCCTGCGGACACGCTCAACGTGCTATGATAAAAATCAGTAGAGTAGGAGACATAGTCTCCTACTGTTTTGAAATAAAGAGTTTTGTTACCTGATAGTAGATAATCGGCTCGTAGTGATAGATTAAAGGAAACATAGTTTTCTGATAGATAATCGTAATTGCAGTGTAGAACCTTGCTCACATAACTTTCTTCCGGCACATTCGTAAGAATCAATGTGCTTTTCATGTTCCGATTGTTGGACATGCTTAATGACGAATGTAGCATGATTTTCTGGAAAGAAGATGATATGAGGATCTGTAACCCTTCTGAAAGTGTTGATATATTCATCTTTTGGAGAGGGTCTTTGTATTGTTCTTTAGATTGCTTCATGGAGACAAAAGGGAGTATGTACCAATTTGTTCCATTAGGGCGCTCTCCTCTTCCATATAGTAGTGACAGCTTTGCATCGGTTACTTTGTGTGAATATAGTTCTGCTGAAGCAATTTTCTCATAAACATTTGTTTGAGGTATATGAAATCGGTTTTCAGTACCCGTTCTTTCTTTATAACTGAGTTGAAATCTTGCTCCCCATCTTTTGTTCCATCGGTATGCAATGCCGGCTTTGTATGTGTTTTCATTGATCTCAGATATTGGCAGATAGAGCAGATCGTTTAGTTGCTTTTCGTACATAAAGCGATCATAGGCTAGATCAATAGTAACTCCATATCCCTTAACCGGAATTAGTTGCAGATTTGCACCATAGCCATTACCATCATACAATGTTCTGTAGGCATCTGACTTGCCGGCAAAGAGATACATGTCAGAACCTAATCCTGTGGAATGGTAAACGGTAGCAACACCTATCGTACTGCGAAAACGTATTGTGTTATCTTGTTTGTATTTCCGTAAGAAAAAGCCGGTGCCAAGTGCGTATTTCGTATTTAATTTATAGGTAAATCCACCTCTAAAGTAGAGGTCGGAAGCTGTATTGTTCGGTCTCGGATCTTTTGTTCTGTATTCTTTTAAGGCTCTGTAGTTTACTTGTAACCCCCATGTTATATTATCCAGCTTTCGGGCATATCCTCCGGCAAAAGCGTACTCCTCCGACTTGAGATTATTACCGCCTACTGTATCGCACATCACATAAGGATATACTATTTGATAATCAGCGCTTTCGTTCCACTTCACATTATCTTTCGTCCCATTTCTATAGCTGGCATTACCCCATATCATTCCTTTTCCCATGGACTGAAAGGTTTTGGCGATAATGCCAAGCTCTTGCTTTTGCGTACCTTCCTGCAATAGAATAGCTTTGCCATTGCTTCGTCTGAAATTTGTTTCCAATTCTGTGTATTCGGGGTGTGACAGATAGGATTTTGTCGCAGGATTATGCTCTATGAAATCGATGTAGTGTATCACGGGAGACAGTTGGTCTTTGATCTGCACAGTTATCGTGTCTCCGGCATAAGCAGGAGAGAATAGGCATAATAAATAGGATGCAAGAGCGAAACGAAAGCGCATATATTCTTGGTTTTTTTTGAACTATTTTTTCAATGAGATAACTGTTTCAGCGTTGAAGTCCAAGGTTGAGTTGTTCGTATCTTGTAGAATTTTACGTCCTTCCATCTCACCGGCAATCTTGCGTTGTACACTTTTTCCATATCTTGTAGGATCAGCGTCTATCTTGCCACAGTATGTCCATCCCATGTCTAACGACGGAGCAGTCACTATCCACTGAAAGTCCGATGCTACACTTAGATTAACTGCGTCTTGTATCCATGTATTTGGTACCTTATAGTAATCGTCACTTTCGTCGAATGAATAATCTTCGAAAGTAAACTTCCAGGTACATGTGTACACATAATCTTTCAGGTATGTTTCAGATTCGACCTCCATTTTTCCCAAGACATAACTTCTAAATCCTCTATTATGCATAACCATATTGCCCACGATGTTGAGCATATTCGGTACTTCAGGATTATCTGTATCATCCATGTCTATACCGTTAGCTATCTCAAAATCGGCTTTGCTTAAATCGATAGAGTTAGAATTGATTTCTTTATAATCAACCGCACTATTTGCTATGATAAAAGATTTCCCAGGTTCTATAGGGTGTTCCTTGCCTGATCCAGGAACAGTAATCATAGAACTAACAGTGAAAGCGGTGTTCATAATATCGGGAGTATAAGTTTGTTTTTCAACAGTCATAAACTCTGAATCTGAAATGAATAAACCATCGGCATATAGCGTTTGGTCTGAATTATTGTATATTACAAAATATTGATCAGAGGTCTGTTTTCCTTCAGGGGTGAGTGAGCCGGTATAAAAAATTTCTTTGAAGACAAAACCTGAAGTCGAAGGAGAGTAAATGAAGGAAGCTAAATTCATATTGAGCACTATGCCTGTTGCCACGATGGATTCTTTATAACCTCTTATTGGTTTTGTTTGTGTTTCTCCATCTACCGTATACTGTGCGTTGCCTTCTACTGTAACATTATAGGTGCCTTCATTTACGGTAGCACTCAATACATTTCCACTTATCGTTGCATTGTTTACTGTTGTTACTTTCCCGGTATTGGTTTCTTTCAGTAGTAAACTAATATCTGAGAGCGAAGTGTACGTTATACCGTCAGGAGAGGTTAGGGTCACTTTGAGATTGGTTGTCTTCACTGTGTCGTCGTTGTCGCTACATGAGTTCAACAAAACGGCAGATAAACAAAATAAGGTGCAAATAGCAAATAATTTAATTTTCATCTTTATATGATTCTTTAATTTAATAATAATGGTTTATAATTTGAAGGTTAATTCAGTGCCAAAATAGGGTGATACATTTCGTCTGATGGTTACACCGTTTGATACATAGTCGGGGTGATAATCCAGTAATTTGTTTACAAATAGGGATACCCTGAATAGTTCTTTGAATGTTTTAGACATCTTAAGGTTGATATTCATCCCAAATGGTACCTTTTGGGTTTGAAAGGCGGTAGGACTTACTGCGATGTTGAGCCATTGAAGTCTGGCGTCATTCATTTCTATCTCTGTATAAGGATGAGTTTCTCCTTTCAGATCAACATAAGCCAGCGGCGTTCCGCTATACTGTTTCGTCTTGCTTGTTGAGAACCACACACACTGGAGAGATGTGGAAAATTCAAAACTAATAATCGGAATGTAGGTGTCGAACATGAAATTAGTGTTGAATCGTTGCTTTTCGTATCCTCCGGTTGATTCGTAGATGCCTATTTCTTGTATTGCTTTACCGTTAAGTACCTGGCTTGAGGCTCTATAAATAGGTATGCTGTTATCATAGTTCGTCTTGAACCAAGCCCCTGTAATGGTGAGTCTTGTCTTTAGTGCTTCGATGCGTTTGGAGGAGAAAGTGAATTCTACTCCTTCTTTCAAAGTGGCACTTCCATTGGTTGATGCACTGAATAAGGATAGGATAGTGTCATTGGTATAGGGGATATTGGCAAGATCGGGAGGGGCGGTTAACGTTTTTGAGTTAATGGCGGACGAATCATATCTCTTATATACTTGTGTCTGTGTGCATTGCTTTTGTGTTCGAAATCCGTTGGTCATTGACTCACGAAAGTAGGTGACGGAAAGGTTATTATTGTCGTAAGATGCATTTAAACGGACTTCCCATTTTCTGTTGCGGGCAGGTTCTAAATCGTAATTGATGACCTTGTTTTTATAGGTCATTAAATTGATTCTTCGGTAATCGGGGTTGTTGTGGTAATAATTCAATTGAACAATGTCATTGTAGACAAAGTCTGGATACAACTGATTGAGAGTGGGAGTCTTGCTTTGCCAGCCTATTCCTGCCGACAGAGATACTGTTAGAGGCTTTTTATTAATATTGAATATGGGGAATGTCCATTCGGTATTTATCCTCGGGTCAATATAGACTTTTCCGTTCATGGCGTATTCTGCGCCAAGGTTTAATACACTCATGCCTCTTACTCCTGCACTTACTTGTAGTTGGTTGCGACCTAAAGGCACACTGACTGCATCTTCGGCAAAGAATGACCATTCCTGGTTGGCGGGTATGTCCGAATAACGTCGCGGACGGGTAGACATGTCGGATGATGGGGGGCGGGTTACGTCATAGACTTGTCCTTTTCCGAAATTCTTGTCGTATGTCCACTCTAACCCTGTGAGGAGATTGTGGACAATGTTAAGCGTTGTGAAGTTTGATGTTGTCGAGCCTTGTGCAAAAAGGGAGAGTGGCTTACCGTCCACGATCAATTCAGACACCCAGTTTGCCGGCAGGTAGATCCCGTCTGATTCTCCTTGTTCTGTCGTGTTTGGGATAGCCGTAGGAGCCGTTATTTGCACAAACTTATGCTGTTCTATTTTGTCTAATTCATAGGATGTAGCAGTGATAAGCTCTACTTTCTTTAAAAAAGCCGGCTTGTTGAAAATCCACAAAAGATTGTTGCTTAATGCAAATCGATTGTAACTTGATTTGTAACTATCGGTAGGCGTATATCCTGTGTCCGGATCGGTTTTGACGTCATCTAGCGTGTGCTCATAGTCCAGAGTTATATTCCATTGTAGCTCCGAGTCATTTTTGTGCAGCCATTTGCGATTGAGTCGCATAGAGGTGTTTATACGCTGATAGCCTTCAAATTTATCTGTGGGGTCGGCTCTCGCATCAAGAAAATCGAGCCCAAGATTTAGGCTTGTTCTTTCGCAAATGTCTAAGCCTTTACTGATGGCCAATAATTTACTGTCAGAGTCTACTTTGAATCGTCCTTCCAACTTGCCGGCTCCTTTTTTTCGTTCTATCTTCACTAATCCACTGGTCAGATTGCCATATTTTGCAGAAGGGATGCCGCGTATAAATTCGACACGCTCAATTTGGTCGGTAGATAGTGAGCGCATATCTATTCCTTTGTTTGTTGTACTTCTACTCGCATCGGCATATCCACCTCCGTTTATAGACATTTCGGGGCCAGACGTATATTGCATGTTGGCATCGGTAGATATGGGAACTCCATCCATTAGAAAAGAGGTGCCAAGTGAAGATGTTTTGTAGTCATTGCTATTGACGCTAACCCCTCTCATATCAATCGAATTTGCAGATGTGAGAGATGGATCTACTGCATATCCTCCAGGCAATAATTCGAGTAAATCGCTGAAACTGGATGGCTGTAAGTGCTCCATGGCCTTTCGGTCGATGATGGAAGAACTGGTCATTCCTTTTGATTCGGATGCTGTGACAACCACCTCATCCAAACTGTTGAGAGTGGATTTCATTAAAACGGTCAAGGATAGATTCCCATTCAAGATAATTTCCTTCATGTATTTTTCGTATCCTAAATAAGATACCGTCAGTTGGTATTTGTCGTGGGCAATGCCTTGCATATTTACTTTCCCGTCTTCGTCACTTATTGCACTGTATTTTTTGTCGTTTCCGGACAGATAGATCAGTGCATATTCGAGTGGCGTTTTCTGTTTGCTATCAATGATTCTAATAGAAACAGTGTATCCTCCACTCTTGGTATTGCTTGCTTGTAGCGATCCAAAGCATAAGAAAGTGATGAAGATGAGTGATAGTCGGTTCATGCTATTTCTAGGATTTATTTGCTTTCTTCTTTATAAAATCCGGTAAGATAGATAATGCTATAAGTCCTACGATACCGGTCAACAAAACATACGTCGAATAGAATGCTCGCTTACTTTTGGTATTAGGAATGAAGAATGCCACGAGCAGTGCCAAAATTAGATTTAAGAAGAAAACATAGTATCCGGTGAAACGAGCAACAGGTGCAATGTACTTTGTTGTATTGCTCTCAAAGTCCAGATATACAGGAAATAGCCATTTACTAGCGATCTCCCATTTTCCGATGCTACCTATCACTTCATGCGCCGCTACACGTTTCAACGGTCCGGTCTCCAAAGCGTAGTATGACTGTTTGTCTTGTCGTGTAACTGTTACAGTCCAATAGAGAAGATTGCCCATAACCAACATTTCGTCATGTTTGATGTCTATGGTATCAATATCTAGTTTGAGTGGCTTATATTTCTCTTTGTCAGCTTCGATTATATAAACAAATCCTTGTTGATCAAACAGAAAACCCGAAAATCGTTTATCGGCCATCTCCACCATCACAAAGCGTTCGATCTTCATCTTCTCTCCTATGTGGGTGTTACGCACAAAAGGATGCCCATTAACCATTTTTATGTGATACAATTCCCCTTTTGCATCAAGAGAAAAGTAACCTTGGTCGTATGGCTTCATTGGATTCATATTACCTGAAATCCACTGTGGGGGAAATGCATATCCTGCTTTATCTATCGCTTGTTGAAAGGAATAGCTCTTTTCGGATTTTACTTTATTCGATTTAATATCAATGAACTCTATTCTATCTGTAAAGCGAAAAACGTCTGTGGGAGTATCTCCGTTTATCCTTTTGGGCGCTGACTCATACATAATGTATAGTCCGCTTTCGGGTGTGTATATTTTATCAGGACTGTATCGGTAGACTACGTTTTTTGCCTGTAGGATAGGCGCCGAGACCTCATGTCCGTTTATCGAGTCTGGGAGTCGTCCATCAAGGATGAGTTGACGGTAGTTGAGCAGAGGTAATAGCGAGTCGAATTGGGTTTGGGTATACACATTGCCGGCTCTGTCATGCATGAGAGCATCTGTATTTTGATACTCTACAAAGCAAAAATCTTTCAAGATAGAACTGTAGTATACGAATGGATAATCATCAGCATCTTCGGTCATCATCTTCACGAGAGCTGGAATAGTGTAGAAGCCCATGGCTGTTACAAGCAGCAAAATTAAGGTATATATTTTTGATTTTTGTTTCATCGTTCTTTGTTATTAATGTGTTGGTCTTACTTTACTGTGCGCCTTCTTTAAACCGTTCGGCGGAATAAAAAGGGAAAGAGATGCAGAGAATAACCAATGCTATGGCATACAGAATAAAGGGAAAATAACTACCTTGTTTTCCGTCAATATAAAATAAGGAAAGGAGAGTGATGGATATTAATGAATTGAACGTACGCTGTTTCCATGTGGGTTCTAAGCAGATCCATGAGAAAAGCAGGTAGGCCATAAACCCACCCACGAACCAAGGGAGAGATGCCCATAAGTTGAGCATCACGATTTCTTGTGCGAAGTAATAGCGCAAGCCGACCAAGAAAATGAGGCAGGAAGCAGTAAATAGGCTGATAAGTACTGTACTGCCATAAGCCAAAAGCGATAGCATAATTTGATTCTCACCTCTAGGTAAATGTAAGGTTAGTTTCAATCTTTTATCCGTCATTTCCGGGATATATTGTGACAGAGCCATCAGCAGACCGGCTAACAGAGGGAGGTATTCTATCTCTGAAATCATTATGATATCTTTTAATAGTATACTGTTCCATGTTTCTACTGCACCATAAATTCTTAACATTTGAGCTAAGCGAATAAAGCTATATGTGATGCATCCTCCGAATAGGAAGATTAGCAGCCATACTACTTTGTTGGTTTTAATCCATTCTTTATAAAAGAGGGCTTTGATCATGATTTATTGTCTATTTATATTTTAGGTGTATTGTGTGTTAATACTTTCCGGTTAACCCGATAAAAGCGTCTTCTAGTGAAATATTGTTTACTGTAAGGTTGCTGATATTATATGGAGATAATATTTCACTCACCTTTTCTTGTGGAAGGAAAGAATAAGTCTCCCATGTGGCACCTATCTTTTCTGTATTCCATAAATCGTTATTTCTCTTTATTTCATCAGCTTTTGATGAAAATCGATACCGTTTGAAGCTTTCTAAAATATATTGGGTTGGTTTATGAAGAAGAATTCTCCCATAGTCGAGAATTAGGCAGTCGTCTATGAGCAGCTCCATATCTTGTATGATATGTGATGTTAAGAAGATTGTTTTGTCTTCGGCCGTAGAATATTCTTTGAGGTATTGCACAAACAAACGTCTGTATCCTGGATCAAGCCCCATGGAAAAGTCGTCTAGTATAAGTAGCTCCGGATTCTGGGCAAAAAGTAGGCCTAAGGCCACCTGCGAGCGTTGTCCGCACGACATGGTACTGATCTTCTGCGTCGTAGAGACCTGTGTTTTCTTTAGTAACTCATAGTAGGCATCCTTTCTCCAATTAGGGAAAAATTGGCTATAAAATTTTTCTATCTGGACAATATTGAAATAAGTATGTTGGATATGTCCTTCGAGCAATAAACCGATACGGCTTTTGGTTTGAGGTGAGATGTGTCTCATCTCTTCACCAAACAAGCGGCAATAACCGGAACTTGGATTGAGATAACCGTTTAGTATATTGATAATAGTAGTTTTGCCTGTTCCATTCTTCCCAAGAAGACCTAATATTTTTCCTTTTTCTACTTCAAAAGTCAGGTTTTCATAAATAAGCCTAGTGCCATAATAATGCGTTATTTTATCGCATTCAATAATTACATCTTTCATTTTTTTTGCCTCTTTTTCCATGTTTCATTTCGCAAGGAATCATTTGTGATTTTTAGTGTTAATTAATCTGATGCAAAGTTCGCTAATAAACAAGGTGGCTACAATACCCACATGTTATCATTATTGACGAGGCAATATACCGAGAGTAGGGTATTGTTCTTCTGTGTGAAAAAGCGTAGCTCTTCTTTTCTTTGCTTTCTATTTCATATAAAGTTGCTGAACAAATATTATCCCTTTCTCGTTAAAATCAAAGTGAATCTTATGCTCAGAGTTGAATGGATAGTACTCGATTGATTCTCTGGCTGAGAAAACAGATCACAAGTAATAATTTTCGTCTTTTTTAAAAATAGAGATTATGTTTAAGCAATTAGTCGTTATCGTCTCTCTTCTTGCCAGTGGCACATTGGCTTTTGCCCAGTCTGAACCGGCTTATAAGAAAGGGACTTTCTATGCCTTCTGGGGTTGGAACAGGGGTGCGTATACAAATTCGGACATTCATTATAAAGGGAATGATTATAACTTCACTCTGCGTGATGTGAAGGCGTCCGATAAACAATCATCGTTTAGTTATCATAACTATTTCCAATTGGATAGAATAACGATTCCACAAACAAACTTCAGGTTGGGTTATTTTATTAAAGATAATGTTGCCATCACTATTGGAGTGGATCACATGAAGTATGTGATGAACCAGAATCAGACGGTAGACATAGACGGCAAGGTGCGTCCTGCCTTTGAAAACAGGATCAACGATGGCTCTATAAAGCTTACTGAAGATTTCTTGATGTACGAGCACACCGATGGATTGAATTACATCAATTCGGAGATTGAGTTTTATAAGAACTATTATCACAAAGGCATTCTGAAAGTTAACGGCCTCTTGGGTGGAGGCGCAGGTTTTCTCTTGCCTAAAACGAATGCGACTCTTATGGGCGAAGAGAGGCACGATGCCTTTCATCTTTCAGGTTTCGGACTGAGTGCCAAGGCTGGGGTAGATGTTCTATTGTGGGATTTGTTTTTCCTTCGTTCTGAATTGAAAGAGGGATACATCAACATGCCAAGCATACGTACGACGAAAGATAGCTCAGACAAAGCTAGTCAGCACTTTTTCTTTGGTGAATGGACTTATACGTTTGGGTTCAGCTGGCATCTCTAAAAGGTAGCAACAACAATAGATATTTCAGTTATTAATGTGCATATTGTATAATAATAATTGTAACAAGATGACTAACGGACCAGACCCCAACAAGTTATATCCCAACGAGAATATCAAGCAAGTGTGTTATATCAAGAATGTAGTGACTAACCCTAATATTATTGTTGGAGATTACACATACTATGATGACGCAGATGGCGCAGAAGATTTCGAGAAGCACGTCACTCACCACTATCCGTTTATTGGAGATAAACTAATCATTGGAAAGTTTTGTGCCATAGCCAAAGGCATCCAATTCATTATGAACGGAGCGAATCATCAGATGAACTCGGTGACGACGTATCCGTTTGGGATCATGATGAACGGGTGGGAAAAGGCAATGCCAGCGTTGGCCGATTTGCCTTTGAAAGGAGATACGATAGTGGGCAATGATGTGTGGATTGGGCAAAACGTAACTGTAATGCCGGGCGTAACCATTGGTGATGGAGCAATTATTGCTGCTAATTCGGTGGTGACAAAGGATGTACCTTCTTATCATGTTGCAGGGGGAAACCCTGCTAGAATAGTAAAGAAGCGATTTGACGATGAATTAATCAACTATCTTCTAGGCTTGAAATGGTGGGATTGGCCTGCAGAAAAGGTTACGGCTAACTTGCCGATTCTCGTCAGTTCGGATTTAGAGTTGATTAAAACAATAGAATAAAGAAGGAGTTGGTAACACGTTCATTTATTACTTCATTCACCTTTGATAATTCCACTAATATTTTTGATGTCTAATCCTACTGATTTGAAAACCACAGTATAATCTTTGTCTATGACAAAACATGTTGGTGTTGCTTGTGTTCCGTAGATGATCTTGACAGGGCTACGATCTTGGAGGAAATCGGATACGAAAATATAATCGGATGGAAATTCTTTTCTAATCTCTTTTAGCGCTGCTAGTGATGAACATGGCCAATACACTACAACTTCGAACATTTTTCGCGAAGTTTGTCGGTAGAAGGTATCAAGGGCTTCACGACCTTCCTGCCCCATGCAGTTGAGTCCGCCATACAAGAGGAGAATTTGTTTTCCTTTTAGGGAGGAAAGAACAAAATGAGTACTATCAGAGCGTGTAGCTTCAAAGTTATAAGCAGAATCTCCTACTTCAATTTGCTTGTCTTGGATATGCTCTTTTAGACTTTTCCCATAAGGAGATTCTTGCATTTGTTGAGATAAGGAGCTTAATATGGAAGATAGCGAATCCTTAGAAAAAGAAAGGCGTACCATAAATAAACGTTGTAATCCGCTGGGAGTAGAGGCGTATTTAACTGCTGCATCTCTATTTTCCTTATCGGCTATTTTATATATCTTATCAGAGGCGATTGCCAAACTATCTTTTTTCTCAGGATATTCATGATAGAGTGTTTGGATAGCTCCCATTTGCGCTTCGTATTCTTTCCATATCGCCGAGTCTACTTTTAAGTAGTTGTCTTCGGTTATTTCTTGGGCGATGCTTGATGCTGAAGGTAGTAGCAGAAATAATAACAGGCAGAGTTTCGTCTTTTTCATAGTGTTCTAGTAATAATATGTTAACCATAAGGACAATAAAGTTCAAATATAGCCTTTTTTTGTAATAAATTACTTTCTATGATAAAAAAGATGTTCTTCTATCTCTTTTCTTTACGAATCACCCTTGTTTCGGTGATCATATAACTTCAGCGTGGTGAACTAGTTAGTTAACCGTGGTGAATTAACTACTTCACCGCGCTGATCTAGTTAGTTAACCAAATCCCTCTCACAAGGCCTGTATGGGTGTATCTGCAATCTTTACATTAGAACCTTACTCGCCTGAGACTCATGCGTTCTCTTCGTTGCTTCTATTAATGATTAGCAGGTTCAAATGTGAAAGAACCTTTAGATTTAGAATTTCTTTTAATACAACTTTCTCTCTCTGTTAATATGTGTGCTGCTTTAAAACAAAAAGCTGATAGGCTATGTTGTTTCATTATGTTACGGAAAAAGGTTCATTTCTTAAAATGGATTAAAAAACGTGGAATATTCTGATTTTATTGATGATTAAGTAATTAAGTGTTAAAATTATGATGAAGAGAATGGCAATCATGCTGGGACTTATAGTGGTGGCTATATGTGCTCAGGCCCAAGTAAGCAGTCTGGATGAAGCACAAACTTTGGCTAAAAAAGACGGCAAACTGATCTTACTTAAATTTTCGGGCTCCGACTGGTGTGCCCCGTGTATTCAATTGCAAAAAGTGATTATTGATGATCCGGCATTTACTTCATTTGCCAATCAGAAGTTACTGCTTTTGCTAGCCGACTTTCCTCGTCAAAAGAAAAATAAACTGCCTAAAGAACAACAAGAGAAAAATGATCAATTGGCCGAGAAGTACAACCCCGAAGGTGAATTCCCTTATATGGTGTTGCTGGATGCAGACGGGAAGGTACTTCATAAATGGAGTGGATTTGACAAGAAACAAACAGTGCAGGATTATGTAACGGAGATTAGCCGCTACACAAAGTAGATAAAGATGACTCTAGTAAAGGTTCAAACAAAGCTGATGGGAAACACCTTTGAGTTTTGTACGCTGAGTGAAAACGAGAAGTTGGGGCACGAGCAAATAGCTTGTGGCATAAATGAGGTGAAGCGGATTGAAAAACTGCTGACCACGTTTAGTGATGATAGTGTGACCAACGAGGTGAATGCTCAAGCGGGTATTCAGCCGGTTGCTGTGCCTCAGGAATTTTATGATCTGGTGTTCAGAGCGCAGAAGATTTCGGGACTGACGAAAGGCTATTTTGACCTCTCGTATGGCTCGTTGGATAAGGATTTTTGGAACTTTAATAAATCGTTGACGCAACTGCCGGATAAGCACAAAGCTAAGAAAGCTGTTCATCTCATTGATTACAAAAACATCATACTGGATGGAGATGCCAAAACTATTTTCCTTAAAAATAAAGGGATGCGCATTGGCTTTGGTGGCATTGGCAAAGGATATGCTGCTGATTGTGCCAAAAGGGTGATGCTAGAGGCTGGGGTGGAGAATGGCATTGTGAGTGCTGCAGGCGACCTTAATGCGTGGGGCTATCAGGAGGATGGCTCGCCGTGGACAGTGGGGATTGCTAATCCGAATCTTAAAGAGAGTTATTTTTCCACACTCAACATCACCAACAAATCGGTTGCCACATCGGGCAATTATGAGAAGTTTGTGATGATTAATAATCAATTGTATTCGCACACCATTAATCCTAAAACGGGCTATCCGATAAAGGGGATTAAGAGTGTGACGATTATCACTGTCAGTGCCGAATTAGCTGATGCGATGGCTACGCCCGTCAGCATTCTCGGAGTAACTGACGGATTAAGTCTGATTAATCAATTAAAGGGCATCGAATGCATCCTTGTGGATGATGCAAACAGGCTATATGTATCAAGTAACATTAAATTAATTAAATGATGAAGTATGTACTTTTAACGATGTGCGTGTGCTACACGCTTTTGATGATGACTTCGTGCGCAAGTGTGAAGCCATATCAGAAATCGAAACTCAATGATGCGGAGATGGTACTTTCCAGCCGAACGATTGAGAGATATGAGAATAATTTTCTGATGTATCGTGAAGGTGCGTCAGGTGGTAATGGAGGCAAAACCGGCGGCGGTTGCGGCTGTAACTAATACATTGAAAAAAGGATGAAAAAAGTAATTCTGTCAGTGGCCGCTTTTATGTTTTTCATGAATGTGGCAAAAGCGCAAACCGATAGTACGGCTTCCAGAAAACTGAAAATAGATGAGGTGGACTTTGTGACAAGTTACTATCATCAGGATGGAGATCACTCGGCTGTGACCGGCGGTGTGGGCAACGAGAGGTTGAATGATTTTGGAACTTCTATTGACCTTCAGTTGAGTCGGTTCGATAAACAGTTAAACAAACATCATTTTAATTTTGAACTTGGAATCGATGTCTACAGTTCGGCTTCGTCGGATAAGATAGATCCTAAAACGATTTCTTCAGCCTCTAGTGGGGATGTACGTGTATATCCTTCAGCTAGTTATCTTTTTGAGAACACGAAACGGAAGTATTCGATGGGTGGAGGTTTGTCATTTTCACAAGAATATGATTATACTTCTATTGGAGGAAATCTTGTGTACTCTAAAGCTACGCAGGATGGTAATCGTGAGTTTACAGCTAAAGCATCGGTTTTTCTCGATACATGGAAGATCCTTTTGCCTATGGAATTAAGGGGAAAGGATAATAATAATTTTGAATATAAGCAGGGAGATAGCGCACCGCGAAACTCGTATAACCTGGCTTTGGGGGTAACGCAAGTTGTGAACAAAGAACTACAGGTATCTCTGTTGGCGGATATTGGCTATCAAACCGGACAGTTGGGTACGGCTTATCAGCGGGTTTATTTTGACCAGACCACCGAGAATAGTGCAACTCCAAAGGTTTATTCAGAAAAATTGCCCGACCACCGCTTTAAGTTGCCTATCGGACTGCGAGCCAATTATTTCTTGACGGACCGTATCATTCTGAGGAGTTTCTATCGCTATTACACGGATAGTTGGAAACTAACTGCTCACACCGCCGAGCTGGAGGTACCTTATAAAATAACACCTTTTGTATCTATCGCTCCATATTATCGTTTTTATAGTCAGAATGGGGTAGATTATTTTAAAGCGAAAGGAGAGCATCTGTCAGCAGATAAGGAAAATTATTACACAAGTGATTATGACTTGTCAAAGTTTACCAGCAACATGTTCGGTGCTAATTTCCGTGTGATGTCTGCCAAAGGGATACTGGGCATTAAATCGCTCAATACGTTGGAACTGAGATATGGTTATTATGATCGTAACGATGGTTTGAAGTCGCACTTGGTGACTGTGGCGCTTAAGTTTAAATAAACAGGTTTGTTTGAACTGAAATAAAAAAGCGGAATGCAATTCATTGCATTCCGCTTTTTACTATAATAGGGCGATTCCATTAGATGAATCAGTTTTACGACTAAACCCTTTTAGGAGGATCTATTAATCAAATTTCTTCTCAAACTTAGAGTTCGATGATCTCTTCATTGCAGATGGTTAGTTTCTCTACCCCTTCGGCAGTTACTACCCATGAGTTTTCAATACCTACAGGGCCTACGCCTGCAAGGACAATCTTGGGCTCGAGGGCAAAAACCATTCCGGGTTCCAATTCCTGCTTAACGCGTGGTGCCAAAACAGGAGCTTCATTTATTTCAAGACCTATGCCATGGCCAATGAATTTTGCTTGTTGGTCGATTCCCATAAAGTTATCGGCAAAGTTCGCTTTAGTTACAATCTCAATAGCAGCATTATAAAGATCTTCGCATACGGCACCCGGCTTGGCCAGAGAAGCAATTTTTTCTTGTACTTCGAGACAAACCTGATGAGCAACGTAAGCTTCTTCGGTAAGTTTGCCAATAGAGAAGACACGGCTCATGTCACACATGTAGCCATTGAAATTGCCTCCTAAATCGACCATCACGCTTTGTCCTTTTTGCAACAACGTTCCGTTAAGTCCGCCCGGCAGTGAAGGATCTAACCCTTTACCTCCCAAAGCGAAATCGTAGGGAGAAGGAGTGGCGGCATTGTCACCTGTCAGTACACTACCCATAAAAATCTCCATGCTTTGTCCGAATACACGGAAAATGCCCAAGCATCCTTGCAGACGCATCAAGCGTTCTATCTCGATGGAGAATTCTTTATCGCTCATTCCTTCATGGTACACTGACGGTATTTGTTGGTAAGCTTTGGCGTGAGCATTGGCAGCACGTTGAAACATAATCTTTTCGATGTCTGTTTTTTTGCTGCGTGCCTGACGAATAATGGGTGTTCCGTTCACAATGGTTGCTTCCGGAAACATTGCTGCCAAACGCATATACTCTGTATACGGCAGTTCATCGCCTTCCAGCATCAGCGTCTGAGGAATAGGCAGGCCATTTTCTTTGAGTAAATCTATTATCTGCTCCGGTTTACGAATGGGATGAATATGTTCACCGGTGAGGTTGTTGGGGCGTTTGATGAATAGATGCGCAGGTGAATGTAGTGGAAGATACAGGTATCCACTTACAATCTGTCCGTAGGTATAGAGTAAATTTGCATTGCACGTGATGATGGCGGCATCAATATTTTGTTGCGCCATGATTGAGCGAATTTTATCGCGTCGTAACAGAAGCTCGGGTAATAACATCTCGTAGTATTTTTAGTTTGAGATGCAAATTTAAGTATTTTACGTAACAAAGAAGAGACTTCTCTCGGTTTATTATTAATGAAAAGGTAAAGGATAGTTTGTTTGAGTGGCGAGAACTTGTAGAACAGAACAGAATTTAAGGTCGCATAAGGCTCTGTAGGGGACGCGTATGGGCGAAAAGGCTGAAATTTCCACCTTGGCAATACCATGGCGAATAATGTCTAATTCTTTGGCTGCGCGATAAGATAAATCAATCATTAAGCGTCTGCTGAAAGGTCCACGATCGGTGACTTTCACTACAACTTCTTTGCCATTGCGAGGGTTTTTTACTGTTAGTAGCGTGCCTAAAGGGTAGGTTTTATGTGCACACGTCATGCTGTCTTTGTGGTATGTTCCTCCATCAGATGTGTGCGAGCCTTGAAATTTGTTATGATAGTAAGTAGCATTACCTACGTCCTGTGCATGGATGTAGGTAACGCATACTGAAAAAAGGAGTGTTACTATCGCTTTTCTTATCATATAATTCCCTGTCCCATCATAGCGTGGGCTACTTTCATGAAACCTGCAATGTTGGCACCCTTCACATAATTGATGTATCCATCGGGTTCGGTACCATACTTTACACATTGTGCATGAATGTTGTACATAATTGTATGTAGCTTTTCATCTACTTCGGCGGCACTCCAGCTGAGGTGCATTGCATTCTGCGACATCTCCAATCCGGAAGTAGCGACTCCACCTGCATTGACTGCTTTACCGGGGGCATACATTACTTTATGCTCAATAAATGCGTCAATTGCTTCGGGAGTACAACCCATATTTGAAATCTCTCCGACGCAAATAACGTTATTTTTTATGAGATTTACAGCGTCTTCGCCATTTAATTCGTTCTGAGTGGCACAAGGAAGGGCTATATCGGTCTTTACTTCCCATGGATGTTTGTCGGCTACGAAGGTTGCGCCGAGGAATTCTTCTGCGTATGGAGCCACAATATCATTACCCGATGCCCGTAGTTCAAGCATATATTCAATCTTTTCTCCACTGATGCCATTCGGATCGTAGATGTATCCGTCGGGGCCGGAGATGGTAATCACTTTCGCACCTAGTTCGGTGGCTTTAACAGCGGCACCCCAAGCTACATTTCCGAATCCGGAGATGGCAATTGTCTTACCTTTTAGTTCCAGACCTTTGGCTTGAAGCATTTGGTTTACAAAATACAAACCACCAAAGCCGGTTGCCTCAGGGCGAATCAAAGAGCCACCAAACTCCAGACCTTTGCCTGTGAACGTTCCGGTGAATTCGCGTGTTAACTTTTTATACATGCCGAACATATAGCCCACTTCACGTCCACCAACACCGATGTCGCCTGCAGGTACATCCATATCAGGACCAAGATGTCTCCAAAGTTCGAGCATGAAAGCTTGGCAGAAACGCATGATCTCAGCGTCGCTCTTCCCACGTGGTGAGAAGTCCGATCCTCCTTTGCCACCACCCATGGGTAAGGTGGTCAATGCATTCTTAAAAGTTTGTTCGAATCCTAAGAACTTTAAGATAGAAAGGTTGACTGACGCATGGAATCTGATTCCTCCTTTGTACGGGCCGATCGCATTATTAAATTGAACGCGATATCCAAGGTTCGTCTGTACATCTCCTCTGTCGTCCACCCATGTAATGCGGAATGTAAAGATACGATCCGGTTCTACTAATCGTTCTACGATTTTAGCTTTTTCAAATTCAGGGTGCTGGTTATAGATATCTTCGATAGAGATAAGTACCTCCTTCACGGCTTGAAGATATTCAGATTCGCCGGGATGTTTGGCCTCCAGAGAGGACATGATTCGTTCGATATTCATAATAGTGTATCTTTAAAAGGTCGGTTATAATAAAAGGATATTTATTTATGCCACAAATATAGATATTCTTTTATTAAAACCTTGTTTTATAAGTTAAATATTGCTTTTTATGTGATAAAATGATAGTTTAGAACTTGGGATTCATTTTGAGATTGTACATGATAAAGCCATAAATGGATGCTTGCTCTTCCAGAACTTTAGTCATCGGTTTGCCGGCTCCGTGTCCGGCTTTGCTATCAATGCGAATTAAAGTGGCATTGGTACCGTCATTGCATTCTTGCAGAGTAGCGGCAAATTTGAAAGAATGGGCCGGTACTACACGGTCATCATGATCGGCTGTCGTTACAAGCGTTGCGGGGTATTTGGTGCCTTTCTTTAAGTTGTGAAGCGGAGAGTATCCTTTGAGGTAGTCAAACATCTCTTTGCTATCTTCACTTGTTCCATAGTCGCTCGCCCAGTTCCACCCAATGGTAAATTTGTGATACCTCAACATATCCATCACTCCCACTTGCGGAATAGCTACTTGAAAGAGTTCGGGACGTTGGGTCATACAAGCACCTACCAGCAGTCCACCGTTTGACCCTCCCACAATTGCTATCTTTTTGCTATTCGTATACTTCTGATCAATCAGGTATTCGGCAGCAGCAATGAAATCATTGAATACATTTTGCTTTTGCATTTTCGTTCCGGCTATGTGCCATGCTTCACCATATTCACTTCCACCACGCAAGTTAACTTGCACATAGATTCCTCCATTTTCGAGGAAAGGTATTCGAGCGGTAGAGAAAGCAGGATACAAGCTTATGTTGAAGCCGCCGTAACCATATAAGAATACAGGATTCTTGCCATCTCTTTTCAATCCTTTTTTATAAGTAAGGAACATTGGCACTTTGACGCCATCTTTGCTGGGGAAGAAAATTTGTTCGGTTACAAAATCGCTTGAGTTGAACTTCACATTTGGTGCCCGGAAGAGCTTATAGGTGTTTTGATCCACATCATATCTATAGGTAGCACCGGGAATGGTGAATGAAGTGAAGTTGAAAAAGCATTCCTTGTCGTCTTTATCTCCACTGAATCCCACTGATCCCAGCGAAGGAAGTTTAATTTCTTGCAACTCTTTCCCGTTTAAATCGAATACATACGCATGGTTGGATGCGTCTTTATCATACGTTAAGAAGAGTTTGCCACCGATAACTTGTGCACCTGATAATACCTGTTCGGCTTCCGGTACAAGATCTTTCCAGCTTTTCAGTTCCGGATTGTTGATGTCGGCTACCATAATCTTGTTCTTCGGTGCACCATAATTAGTATAGAGATAGATGTTGTCACCGATAACCTCTATAGGAGAATACTCAAAGTTAAAGTCAGATGCCATCTGTACAATGGGTGCATTCTCTTTGGTCAGGTTCTTCATGAAAAGAGCATTACCTCTTCCTTCACCCGATTCATTGATAAATAGTACTTTTTCATCTTCACTCACATCGCTCGTGTAAAATCTCTTGGGGTAGGCTTTGTTCTCATATACTAACTCGTCTTTCTCTTGTGATTCGCCCAGTTTATGATAATATATTTTGTGAAATTCATTCACGTTGGAGAACTCTTTTCCTTTTACCGGTGCATCATACGCACTGTAATAGAATCCATCTCCTTTCCATGAAGCTCCCGTAAATTTAGCCCAAGTAATATGATCGTCGAGCAGATTGCCTGTAACAGCATCCATTACGAAGATTTCTCTCCAATCCGATCCACTGCGAGAAACAGTGTAAGCAGCATATTTACCATCATGAGAGAACGACAGGCTGGTCAAGGCTACTGTTCCATCGGTAGATAGTTGATTGGGGTCAAGAAATACGCGAGCTTCTCCTTTTAAAGAATCTTGCACATACAGCACACTTTGGTTTTGTAATCCGTTATTTTTGTAGAAGTAATACTTCCCGTGCTTCTTAAAAGGTGCACCAATCTTTTCGTAGTTGGCCAGTTCGGTCAGTCGTTTGAGCAATCCTTTACGGAAAGGTATTTGTTCGAGGTAGCTGTTTGTTATCTTATTTTCAGCTTTTACCCATGCAGCGGTTGCAGCAGACGTATCGTTTTCGAGCCAGCGATAGGGGTCTGCGACTTTCGTACCGAAGTATGTATCCACGGTGTCTACTTTGGGGGTGCTAGGGTAAGTTAGCACTTTTTGCTGTGCGCATGATATTGCTGTCGCCATAATTCCAATTAGTAATAAAGTTGCTTTTTTCATTCTTTGCTATATTTATTTATTTTCGTTTCTGTAGAATAAATAGAAGAACAATATTCGGTATAATTTATAATATATGCAACTATTATGCAGATGAATTGACTCTTGCCTCTTTAAAAGAGCTGCCGGGGGGGTAGCGGTAGAGGATATAGGAATATAATAATAAGAATTAATTGCCTATCCCGATAAAAAAAACGATTTTTGCGTATACAACCAAGTTATTAATATCGAATATGCTCAGCAAACTAAAATTAAACCAACTTTACTTTAAAGATACGCAGTTTGTTAATCTGATGACACGTCGTATCTTCAATGTGCTTCTTATAGCCAATCCTTATGATGTGTTCATGTTGGAAGATGATGGACGCATTGATGAGAAAATATTCAATGAATACACCTCACTTTCATTGCGCTACCCACCTCGCTTTTCGCAAGTTTCGACTGAAGAGGAGGCGCTGATCATACTGGCAAGCATACCGTTTGATTTGGTTATCTGTATGCCCGGAACGGGTGACGATGATGGTTTTGGCATCGGACGTCACATCAAAGCCTGTTACTCACAAATTCCGATTGTCATTCTTACTCCTTTCAGTCATGGCATCACAAAGCGGATAGCCAATGAAGATCTTAGCGCATTCGACTATGTGTTTTGTTGGTTGGGAAATACCGATTTACTGCTATCCATCATCAAGTTGATAGAAGATAAAATGAATCTGGAACATGATGTGGCCGAAGTAGGTGTACAGCTCATTTTGTTGGTCGAAGATGGTATTCGATTCTATTCGTCCGTACTTCCGAATCTATATAAGTTTGTGTTGAAGCAGAGTCAGGAATTCTCTACCGAAGCGTTGAATGCTCATCAGCGTACGCTGCGTATGCGCGGGCGACCTAAAATAGTCTTGGCCCGAACGTATGAGGAGGCTACAGATATATTTTATCGATATAAGAATAATGTGCTTGGGGTAATTACCGATGTGCGTTTTCCGCATAATGGACAGAAAGATGCATTGGCGGGTATTAAACTCTGTGCGGAGATACGCAGAGAGGATCCGTTCGTGCCACTTATTATCCAGTCTTCTGAAGCAGACAATGCTGCCTATGCCTCTAGGTATGGTGCTTGTTTTATTGATAAGAATTCGAAGAAGACGGATGTGGACTTGCGGCAAATCGTCTCCGATCATTTTGGCTTTGGCGATTTCATCTTTCGTAATCCGGATACACTGGAGAAGATAGCACGTGTGCAGAATTTGAAAGAACTTCAGAACATCATCTTTGCTGTTCCGACTGAATCTTTTTTGTATCATATCAGTCGCAATCATATTTCTCGCTGGCTCTATTCACGGGCTATGTTTCCGGTTGCAGAGTTCCTCAAACCGATCACCTGGAATAGTCTGCAGGATGTAGATGCTCATCGGAAGATTATTTTTGAAGCGATTGTGAAGTATCGCAAGATGAAGAATCAGGGAGTGGTGGCGATCTTTAAACGCGACCGTTTTGACCGATATTCTAACTTTGCTCGTATTGGCGATGGCTCATTAGGAGGCAAGGGGCGTGGACTGGCTTTTATTGATAACATGGTGAAGCATCATCCGGAGTTTGAAGAGTTTGAAAATGCGTATGTCGTTATTCCTAAAACGGTAGTGCTTTGTACGGACGTGTTCGATGAGTTTATGGAGACAAACAATTTGTACCAGCTTGCTTTGTCTGACTTAGATGATGCTACGATTCTTAAATATTTCCTTAGGGCCAAACTTCCCGATCGCTTAGTGGAGGATTTCTTTACTTTCATTGATGTGGTGAAGTCGCCCATTGCCATTCGTTCGTCTAGCTTATTGGAAGATTCTCATTATCAGCCTTTTGCTGGTATTTATAATACCTATATGATTCCTTATCTGGACGATAAATATGAGATGCTTCGTATGCTGTCGGATGCAATTAAGGGGGTGTATGCATCTGTTTATTTCAGTGATAGTAAGGCGTATATGCAAGCTACATCCAATGTGATTGATCAAGAGAAGATGGCTGTTATTCTGCAAGAAGTGGTGGGCAATCAGTATGGCGACAAGTATTATCCTTCCATGTCGGGGGTAGCTCGTTCGCTCAATTATTATCCCATTGGAGAGGAAAAGGCGGAAGAGGGAACAGTGAATCTGGCTCTCGGTTTAGGTAAGTACATTGTAGATGGCGGACTCACGTTACGTTTTTCTCCTTATCATCCTCATCAGGTGTTGCAAACCAGTGAGATGGAGATAGCGCTGAGAGAGACGCAAACTCGTTTCTATGCTTTGGATCTAAAAAATGTGGGACAAGAGTTTTCGATTGATGATGGCTTTAATCTACTGAAGTGTTCGGTGAAAGAAGCTGAAAAGGATGGTGCGTTGCGCTATATTGCTTCTACGTACGATCCTCAGGATCAGGTGATCCGTGATGGTCTTTATCCGGGTGGGCGGAAGGTGATTACCTTTGCTAACATTTTGCAACATGATGTCTTCCCATTGGCTCGCATCTTACAACTTGTGTTGCAATATGGGCAACAAGAAATGCGGCGGCCGATAGAAATAGAATTTGCTGCAACGATGGATTATGAGGGGCGCACGGGAACCTTTTATTTGTTGCAGATCCGTCCGATTGTTGATGCAAAAGAGGTACTTGATGAGGATTTAGCTAAGATTGCTGATGAACAGGTGATTCTTCGTTCGGACAATTCTTTGGGGAATGGTGTGATGAGTGATATTCATGACGTTATTTATGTGAAAACGGATAACTATAGTGCATCCAACAACCAGAGCATTGCCTATGAAATAGAGAAACTGAATAAACAGTTTTTGGACGAGGGAAAGAACTATGTGCTTATTGGCCCGGGACGATGGGGGAGTAGTGATACTTGGTTGGGCATACCGGTGAAGTGGCCGCATATCTCGGCTGCGAGAGTGATTGTTGAGGCCGGACTAACGAACTATCGGGTTGATCCGAGTCAGGGTACTCACTTCTTTCAGAACCTAACGTCCTTTGGTGTGGGCTATTTTACCATTAATGCTTTCATGAATGAGGGGGTCTATGATCAGACTTTCCTTAATGCTCAACCTGCTGTGAGCGAAACTAACTACTTGCGGCATGTCAGATTCAGTAATCCGATGGTGATAAAGATGGATGGCAGAACGAAGAAAGGCGTGGTGTTTAAACCCAAAGAATAATAAAAGGAGACCGACCAACTTCTGTTGAGAAGCTGGTCGGTCTAACTATGGACTTATATCGGTTTGCTGATTATAAGACTCTATTTATAAAATGCCTTGCGCCATCATTGCCTTGGCTACTTTCATGAATCCGGCTACGTTGGCACCCTTCACATAATTTACATAGCCATCTGCTTCTGTTCCGTATTGCACGCAAGCTTCGTGGATGCTTACCATGATGCTTTTCAATTTCTCATCTACTTCCTCTGCACTCCAACTTAGTTTGATGGAATTTTGAGTCATTTCTAGACCTGAGACTGATACCCCACCGGCATTAGCGGCCTTTCCGGGTGCATACAATATCTTGGCGTCTTGAAACACTTTAATGGCTTCGGGTGTAGAAGGCATGTTGGCTCCTTCACTCACTGCCATACAGCCATTGGCTATCAATTGGCGGGCGTGATCACCATTCAGCTCATTTTGTGTAGCCGATGGGAGAGCGATATCGCCTTTTTCTCCCCAAGGTTTGGCTCCTTCTACGTATTTACAACCATACGTTTCCGCATATTCACGGATACGTCCGCGGTTCAAGTTCTTTAGCTCCATGATGTAGTTTAGCTTTTCGCTGTCGATACCATCCGGATCATAGATATATCCATCCGAATCGGACATCGTAACTACTTTGCCACCAAGTTCCAGCACTTTCTCGGCTGTGTATTGGGCCACATTACCTGAGCCTGACACCAAGCAGATTTTGCCTTTGAGATCGGTACCTTTGGCTTTCAACATCTCCATCAAGAAGTAGATATTTCCATATCCGGTTGCTTCGGGACGAATAAGTGAACCACCAAACTCACGTCCTTTGCCGGTAAATGTTCCGGTAAACTCGCGAGTGAGCTTTTTGTACATTCCAAACATGAAGCCGATTTCGCGACCTCCTACGCCTATGTCGCCTGCCGGAACATCTGTTTCCGGTCCGATATGACGCCACAGTTCCAGCATGAACGACTGAACGAAGCGCATCACTTCAGCTGTTGATTTTCCACGTGGTGAAAAGTCCGAACCTCCTTTGCCACCCCCCATAGGAAGAGTAGTCAGTGAGTTTTTGAATGTTTGTTCAAACGCCAAAAACTTCAAGATGGAAAGGTTCACTGAACTGTGGAAACGGATGCCACCTTTGTATGGGCCAATAGCATTGTTATGTTGTACCCGGTACCCCATATTGGTTTGCACGTTGCCTTTATCGTCTACCCACGTTATTCTGAATTGATACACTCTGTCCGGTATGCATAGACGCTCGATGAGGTTGGCTTTGTCAAATTCCGGATGTTTATTGTACTCTTCTTCAATGGTAGTAAGCACTTCTTCTACCGCCTGATGATACTCCGCTTCGTTTGGGAAACGGTGTTTCAAGGCATCTAACACTTTAGCTGCATTCATTAATTTTGTCTTTTGTTGGTTGTTGTAAGTTTAAAGCGGTTGCAAAAGTAACGATAAAAAAGAGAAAATTCAAATAAATCATAAATAGAATGCCTTATAAAATATCAATTCGTCTGTTTATTGCTGAAAAAACGAATATAAAGTTACTATTTATTCTTTCTCAAAGATTTATATACCGGTATGAATACGAATGCAGCTGAAACAGCTAGTGTTACAATTACCGGGCCATCAATACGTTCAGAATAGACTAGCACGATGTAGCAAAGCGCCATCCATAGGAGGATGACGCATATTATTTGTGATTTGGAGAGAGGTTTTTTCATTCTTTACGGGCTTTTTTCTTATCAACAATGGCATCAATCACGGCAACGGCTGTGATGTTCACGATGTCGCGCACGGAGCTTTCTATGTCGGTAAAATGAATAGGTTTATTTAATCCCATCTGAATCGGGCCGATCAATTCTCTTTGGGTCATGGCCTGGATTAGCTTGTAACCGGAGTTTGCTGAATTCAAATTAGGGAAAATCAGCGTGTTTACATCTTTTCCTTTCAGGCGGGTAAAGGGGTATTTTGCATCTCGCAGTTCGCGGTCCATTGCAAAGTTCACTTGCATTTCACCATCAATAGCCAGTTCCGGATAGTTTTCGTGCATATAGGATGTTGCTTCATGAACTCTAGCTGGGCTTCCTGTTTCGTCAGAGCCAAAGTTGGAGTATGACAGCATAGCCATTACCGGAGTGTGATTGAAGAATCGAACGGTTTCAGCAGCCAATTTAGCCACATCGGTAAGAGTTTCTGTATCCGGATGCCTGTTAATCAGTGTATCTGCTAAGAAATAAGTACCCTTCTTAGAGTTCACAATATGCATTGTTCCGAAATGGTTGTATCCGGAACGAATGCCGATTACTTCTTTGGCTGCCTTTATTGTACTGGTATATTTTGTGTATAACCCGGTAATGAAAGCATCTGCATCACCTGTCTCAACCATCATCATACCAAAGTAGTTGCGTTCAAACATCTTGTCGTTGGCCTCTTCGTAAGTCTCTCCTTCTCTTGAGCGTTTTTTCGCTAGGATGTGTGCGTAGCGTTCGCGGCGTTCAGTCTCGCAATCATGGCGGAGGTTGACTATTTCGACACCTTCCAGATTAAGATCGAGCTCTTGCGCTAGTTTGTGAATACGCTCGTCATTACCCAGTAGAATAGGATGGCAAATACCTTCAGCCTTAGCTTCTACTGCTGCTTTGAGCATGTTGGGATGTCCACCCTCAGCAAAAACGACACGTTGTGGGTCTTGGCGTGCCAGCTCATAAAGTTGGCGGGTTAGTTTCGATTCGTATCCCATTAGTTCAAGTAAGCGGAGTTTGTACGCACCCCAATCTTCGATGTGCTTGCGAGCTACGCCCGATTCCATGGCAGCTTTGGCAACAGCCATTGAAACTTCAGTTATCAGTCGTGGGTCTACCGGTTTCGGAATAAAATATTCCGGTCCGAAGGTAAGGCTGCTCACATGATACACCTCGTTAACGACGTCCGGCACCGGTTGTTTGGCTAAGTTGGCGATGGCATAAACAGCGGCGATCTTCATCTCTTCGTTGATGGTGCTGGCTTGTGTATCCAATGCTCCACGGAAGATGTAGGGGAATCCGATTACATTATTTATTTGATTAGGATAATCGGAACGGCCTGTTGACATCAATACGTCCGGACGGCAAGCCATTGCATCTTCGTAGGCAATTTCGGGCACAGGATTGGCTAAGGCAAATACAATAGGAGTAGAGGCCATACTCTTCACCATATCGGTGGTCAGTACATTGCCCTTTGAGAGTCCCAGAAACACATCTGCTCCTTTGATTGCTTCTTCCAGTGTGCGAATATCTGTCCGCTCCGTAGCAAAATAACGTTTTTGCTCGTTCAGGTCGGTACGTGCTTTGCCAATTACTCCTTTGCTATCGAGCATGACAATGTTCTCTAGGCGGGCACCCAGTGAAACATACAGTTTGGTACACGATACGGCTGATGCACCGGCACCGTTTACCACAATTTTTACTTCTTCTATCTTTTTTCCTGCTACCTGCAAGGCATTGATTAACCCCGCACTTGAGATGATGGCTGTTCCATGCTGGTCATCGTGCATCACCGGAATGTCCAGTTCTTCTTTCAGGCGGCGTTCTATTTCAAAGCACTCAGGCGCTTTTATATCTTCGAGGTTAATACCTCCAAAAGTGGGGGCAATAGCTTTTACGGCGGCGATAAATTTTTCAGGATCTTTTTCATCCACTTCAATATCAAACACATCAATGCCGGCATAGATTTTAAAGAGTAATCCTTTTCCTTCCATTACGGGTTTCCCACTGAGTGCGCCAATGTCGCCCAGTCCTAACACAGCTGTTCCGTTGGAGATAACTGCTACCAGATTTCCTTTAGCTGTATATTTATACGCATCTTGCGGATTCTTTTCTATCTCGAGACAAGGCTCGGCTACTCCCGGTGAGTAGGCTAGAGAAAGATCTGTTTGTGTACTATACGGTTTTGTCGGTACTACTTCTATTTTCCCCGGTTTGCCTTGAGAGTGATAAAGCAAGGCTGCTTCTTTCGTAATTTTAGCCATAAGATTCTTTATTATTGCTTTAATTATTGTTATCCGCAAATGTAGCCATAATTGTGATGATTCGCTTGTTATTGAGAATCTTTTGCGTTGATTTAACACGAAATAAATAGGCAAATGATATAAAGAGAAAGCTTTAGCAGCGGACTTCTATCGCTTTCTCTTTTTCTATCTGAAAGCGGACTTTTTACTTGCTTAGAGCTTGCTCTATATCGTCAATGATATCGTCTGCATTTTCTATTCCTACGGATAAACGGATCAGATCAGGGCGAACACCGGCTTCGAGCAATTGCTCGTCGGAAAGTTGGCGATGAGTGTGACTGGCAGGATGAAGCACACTGGTACGGGCATCTGCTACGTGTGTAACAATGGCTGCCAGTTGCAGTGAATCCATAAATTTAGTGGCTAAGTTACGCTCTCCTTTCAATCCGAAGGATATCACTCCGCAAGAGCCATTGGGCATATACTTTTGCGCCAGTTCGTAGTTATTATTATCGGGTAGGCCGCAGTAGTTTACCCATGCTACTTTGTCATTTGCCTGAAGGTACTCCGCTACTTTTTGCGCATTCTTGCAATGTTGGGGCATGCGCAGGTGTAGCGTTTCCAGTCCGATGTTGAGTAAAAACGCATTTTGCGGGCTTTGGATACTCCCTAAATCGCGCATCAACTGCGAGGTTGCTTTGGTGATGTACGCCATCTTCCCGAAAGCCTTGGTGTAAGTCAGTCCGTGATAAGATTCATCGGGCGTGCATAGTCCGGGGAACTTATCGGCATTTGCTTCCCAATCGAAGTTTCCGCTATCGACAATGCAACCACCTACTGAAGTGGCGTGCCCATCCATATATTTCGTGGTAGAATGTACGATGATGTCTGCTCCCCATTCAAACGGGCGACAGTTGATTGGAGTTGGGAAAGTATTATCAACAATCAACGGCACCCCATGCTTATGGGCTATGCGGGCAAACTTTTCAATATCGAGCACATCTAGTGAAGGATTAGAGATTGTTTCTCCAAAAAGAGCCTTGGTGTTGGGTTGGAAAGCCGATGATATTTCTTCCTCTGTTGCCTTAGGGCTGATAAAGGTGACATTGATGCCCAACTTCTTCATGGTGACCGCAAACAGGTTGAATGTTCCTCCGTAAATGGCTGATGAACAGACAAAATGATCGCCTGCCTGGCAAATATTGAATATAGCATAAAAGTTGGCTGCTTGTCCGCTTGAGGTAAGCATGCCTCCAACGCCTCCTTCAAGAGCGGTGATCTTTTTTGCCACTGCATCGTTTGTCGGATTCTGTAACCGGGTGTAGAAATAACCACTCTCTTCTAAGTCGAACAGGCGAGCCATTTGTTCGCTTGTCTCATATTTAAAGGTTGTACTTTGGTAAATGGGCAGCACACGAGGCTCCCCTTTTTTTGGTTCCCAACCTGCTTGTACGCATAAGGTTTCGGGTTTAAATTGCTTTGCCATGTTCTTATTATATATAAAAAGGTAATACGTCGGTTAATTGGAAGACAAATGTACCTGATTTTTTTCTTAAATTCATAGAATGTGGTGGGCAAAAGTCTTAGAATGTTGCTACGTTGGATCTGTACATAGGTAAGAAAGGTTTTATCTATAGCCTGTTTGTTGCGTATGCTGTTTGTTAGTTACAGTTAAGCAAATAAGACGGGTTGGCTAATGAACTATTATACTAAAGATAGGTGGTCACACAGCTGTATGACGATGGTCACACAATTGCGGTCCCATGGTCACGCAGCTATGGGACGATAGTCACGCAGTTGTGTGACCACCTAAGTTTCCTGTTCAAAAGGTTTAGTAATCGTATGCTAATTGCTTATTAATGCGGTAGAATGAGATTAGGCCACGGATACCGTGGATGAATAGCTCGAAAAGTTGTACCTTTGTGCTTTGAAACCAAGAAATAAAAACAGTGCAACGATATTTTATCTATTTAGCTTACGACGGAACAAACTATCACGGTTGGCAAATTCAACCAAATGGCATTAGTGTACAAGAGTGTCTGGAAAAGGCATTGTCTGTTTCTCTCCGGAAAGAGATGAGAGTGATCGGTGCCGGACGAACGGATGCTGGTGTGCATGCTTCACTCATGATAGCCCATTTCGAATTTGACGATGAATCACTGGATCTCGATTTCCTGACTGAGAGGTTGAATCGCATACTTCCTCCGGATATATCGGTTTTTCATGTAAAGAAGGTCCGATCGGATGTGCATGCGCGGTTTGCAGCCAGATCGCGTACTTATAAGTATTACGTAACGACGGCAAAATATGCATTCAATCGGCAATATCACTGGAGACTGTATGGTGAACTCGATTTTGAGAAGATGAATGAAGCTGCCGCTACGTTGTTTCGCTATGCCGACTTTACGAGCTTTAGCAAGGTGCACACGGATGTGAAAACGAATCTTTGTGAGATGATGCAAGCCGAATGGACGCAGCAGGATGAGACGACATGGGTGTTTACGATCCGTGCGGACCGTTTTTTGCGAAACATGGTGCGTGCTATTGTGGGAACACTGGTTGAGGTGGGACGTGGAAAGATAGACGTGGCAGGGTTTCAAAAGATCATAGAGCAGCAAGATCGCGGCAAAGCGGGGACTTCTGCTCCGGGCAATGCGCTGTTTCTTGTTGACGTGGAATATCCCGAAGATATCTTTGTGGAGTAATTGATGTGTATTATCTAAAATTAGAATAAAGAGATGTGGTTATTATTTGCTTTTCTTTCAGCGGCATTATTAGGTTTCTATGATGTATTCAAGAAACATTCGCTGAAAGGAAATGCCGTTTTGCCGGTGTTGTTTTTAAATACGTTGTTTTCCAGCCTGATATTTTTGCCCTTCATCTTGTTGTCTACTTTCGTGCCCAATATACTTGCCGGTACGATGTTTGACGTGCCGTTAGTGGGATGGGAAGTACATAAGTTCATCATTATCAAATCTTTCATCGTTCTTTCGTCGTGGATCTTTGGCTATTTCGGTATGAAGCATCTGCCGTTGACGATTGTTGGACCTATTAATGCCACTCGTCCGGTGATGGTGTTGATGGGGGCTATGCTGCTGTTTGGTGAACGGTTAAATCTGTACCAATGGATAGGGGTAATGCTTGCTGTGGCTTCGTTCTTCTTGTTGAGCCGTTCGGGTAAAAAGGAGGGGATTGATTTTGCTCATAACAAATGGATCTTCTTCATTGTGCTGGCTGCCATAACGGGCGCTGTTAGCGGATTATACGATAAGTTCCTGATGAAACAGTTTAACCCCATGGTTGTTCAGTCTTGGTATAACGTGTATCAGGTATTCATCATGTGCCCTATCTTGTTGTTGCTCTGGTGGCCTAAGCGAAAACAAAACACTCCTTTCAGGTGGGACTGGGCCATCTTGTTAATTTCCATATTTCTTTCGGCAGCCGACTTTGTGTACTTCTACGCTCTTAGCTTTGATGATTCGATGATTTCCATTGTGTCGATGGTGCGTCGTGGAAGTGTAGTGGTGTCTTTTCTTTTCGGAGCAATGCTCTTCCGTGAAAAGAATTTAAAAAGCAAGGCTATCGATCTTGTTCTGATATTAATAGGAATGTTATTCCTATATTTGGGTTCAAAATAACTACAAAATATGAAAAAAAATCTATTGCTGTTTTTTCTTTTACTATCAGGTGTTGCTGCGCATGCGCAAGAGGCTAAAACATTGTTCGTCAACATGCCCGATTCTCTTACTCCACTGCTCACGGCTGTGAACCGTGCTGATTGCATAGACTTTCTGGATAGTAAGATGAAGGCTCAGGTGAAGAATAAGTTCGGTGGAACGTCTGAGATGACTGATCTGACGCCCGACTACATTCGTTTACGAATGAGTGCACAAAGTGAATGGCAGATGAAGTTGCTCGCTATAAGTGATACGACGAAAATAATTTGTGCAGTTTCTACTGCTTGTGCTCCTGCTTGTGATAGTAAGGTGCGCTTCTTTACCACTAGCTGGAAGGAACTTCCCGCATCCGACTTCCTGGTAACTCCGTCAGCGGATGATTTCTTTGTATCACCGACAGATACCATGCAGGTGGAGGGTTATAACCGTGCTCGTTCGCAAGCCGATATATTGCTGCTAAAGGCTGACTTATCTAAAGTGGATGCGACGTTGGCTTTTTCTTTTGCAACAATGGATTATATAGGAAAGGCAGATGGAGATAAACTAAAACCTTACTTGCAATCGCCACTAGTGTATGTGTGGCAGAAGGATAAGAAACAGTTTGTAAGGAAGTAAAAGACATAAAAAAAGAGAATCTGGTAATCAGATTCTCTGCTAGAGCGAAAGACGGGGCTCAAACCCGCGACCCTCAGCTTGGAAGGCTAATGCTCTATCAACTGAGCTACTTTCGCGATTAGATGTGGGCAAAGATGGATTCGAACCACCGAAGTCGAAAGACAGCAGATTTACAGTCTGCCCCATTTGGCCACTCTGGTATTTGCCCTTTGTTTTCTAATGCGGTGCAAAGATACAACTATTTATTTAAGCTCCAAGCAAAGTCGATCATTTTTATTGCAGTAATAGCACATTCATCGCCTTTGTTACCGAGCTTTCCGCCACTTCTATCTTCGGCTTGCTCCATAGTGTTCGTGGTAATCAACCCGTAAACGACTGGTATATCGCCACTTGCGTTTAATTGAGCTACTCCCTGAGTTACTCCCATGCATACATAATCAAAATGTGGTGTATCTCCTTTGATAACACATCCAAGAACGATGATTGCATCGAGATCACCATATTCCATCATCTGGTTGGCTCCAAATACTAACTCGAAACTGCCGGGTACAGTTTTTACAAGAATGTTTTTGGGATCTGCACCATGTTTTTTTAATGTGCTCACTGCGCCATCAAGTAATGCGCCGGTAATCTTGTCGTTCCATTCGGATACAACAATACCAAACTTCATTGTATCTGCTTCGGGTACTGACTTTAAATCGTACTCTGAAAGATTGTGATAAGCTGTTGCCATAACTTTATTATTTTGATTTTTGATAAACTAAAAAAAAATAGCGCAAATTTTCGTAGATTCATTATCTGCGGAAATCTGCGCTATTCTGAGTATATTGTATATCTCTAGATCTGCATCTTATTTTTTCAGGAGCTTGGCACGTTCGATGTATTTATCGATGTCCATTGCCTGATAAGATTGGAAATATTTGTCTTTAATCTTAGTATATGCTGTTACTGCATCTTCATACTTTCCTTGTTTTTCCAGAATCTCTCCGGCTTGCATCAGGAAGATAGGACTCAAAGTGCTATTGTCAGCAACATCTGCAGCTTTCAGTAAAGTAGAAGAGGCTTTGTCTAGTTGGCCAAGCTCTGCATAGCAGTTACCTGTAGCACCAAGTATTGCAGGAGAGATCATTTGGTCGTCTCCATTAAATCCTTCTAAAGCTTTTACTGCTTCGTCATATTTGCCTAGGTTCTTATAACATATTCCGGCATACGCTTTGGCTAAGTTGGCTGTTTTAGTACCACTAAACTGATTGGCAATCTTATTAAAACCGATGTAACCGATGCTGTCACCGTTAAGTGCTACTTCGTAAGCATCTTGCTCAAAGTATTGCTGTCCTTTGAAAATAGCGATTTGTGCTTTTTCTTCACGAGGCTCCAAATAAAGGTGCTTGTACATAAGGAAGCCGCATACTACGATAATAACACCAGCTATAAAGCCGATAATTGCTGTTTTGTGTTTGAGGATGAATTCTTCTGAATTGCTTAATGCCTCATCTACATTCATTGGAGCGTGGTGGTTTTTTTGATCTGCCATTTTATTTTAATACTTTTTGTTGTTCTTCTATGCAAATATTTCGGTCAGCAAAAGTAGTTTTTTTATATATATAAAGGAAATTTAGAAGCATCTTTTTTTCTTTGCTCGCATAAAACCTCAAAATTCTTTCTACTTTTGTAACCAAACATCAAAAGCATCATGATATTAAAGCGGATTTCGATACTCAATTATAAGAATCTGGAGCAGGTAGAGCTTAACTTTTCGGCTAAGTTAAACTGCTTCTTCGGGCAAAACGGGATGGGCAAAACGAATTTGCTTGATGCCGTGTATTTTCTCTCGTTTTGCAAAAGCGCAGGGAACCCGATTGATTCGCAGAATATCCGTCATAGTCAGGATTTTTTTGTGATTCAAGGATCTTATGAATCGCTCGATGGAACGCCTGAGGAGATCTATTGTGGAATGAAGCGCAAGTTGAAAAAGCAATTTAAACGAAACAAGAAAGAATATACACGTCTGTCTGATCACATCGGTTTTATCCCTTTGGTAATGGTTTCGCCGGCCGACTCTGAATTGATTGCGGGTGGCAGCGAAGAGCGTCGTCGCTTTATGGATGTGGTGATCTCGCAATATGATAAGGAGTATCTGGAGGCATTGATTCGTTACAATAAGGCTATGGCGCAGCGAAATTCTCTATTGAAGAGCGAACAGCCGGTGGAAGAAGAACTCTTTCTGGTATGGGAAGAGGCTATGGCACATGCCGGTGAGGTGGTGTTTCGGAAGCGTGAAGAGTTTATTCGCGAGTTTATTCCTATTTTTCAAACGTTTTATTCGTTTATATCGCAAGATAAAGAGGAGGTTGGTTTGTCTTACGAATCACATGCGAGGGATGCTTCTTTGTTGGAGACAATTAAAGAAAGTCGTATGCGTGATCGGATAATGGGATATTCATTGAGAGGTATCCATAAAGATGAATTGAACATGCTATTGGGCGATTTTCCGATAAAGCGTGAAGGCTCGCAAGGACAGAATAAGACGTATTTAGTGGCCTTGAAGCTGGCTCAGTTCGACTTTCTAAAAAGAACCGGAACGACTGTTCCATTGCTATTGTTGGATGATATTTTTGATAAGTTGGATGCGTCTCGCGTAGAGCAGATTGTGACATTGGTTGCAGGTGATAACTTCGGACAAATTTTTATAACTGATACGAACAGAGAACACTTGGATAGAATACTTTCTAATGTGGGGAGTGATTATAAAATGTTTCGGGTGGAGCAAGGAGAAATTAATGAGATGAAGGAGGGTGGCAATGAAACGGAATGACGCCGAGCAAATAGGCAAATTGATTCAACAATTCTTACGGCAAGAGAGTTTGGAAGCGCCTTTGAATGAGCAACGGTTGATTGCTGCGTGGAAAGATGTATTGGGCCCTACTATCCATTCGTATACTAAGGAACTATTTATTAAAAATCAGGTTTTATATGTGCATCTCACTTCTTCTGTACTTCGGCAAGAGCTGATGATGGGTAGGGAGATGTTGGTGCGTAATCTCAATCACCAAGTGGGAGCGACTGTAATCACTAATATTATCTTCCGATAAAGACTGTTGCGTACTTCTGTGTTTTTTTCAAATCTTATCACAGGTAATGATGGCGTCCATTCGGATGTCGAACTCTTCCGAAGGAACTTCTTCTACTAGTTGAAAAGGAAAGCAAATGCCTGCTTTGTAGGCTGGAATATGGGGTAATAGTCTGTCATAATATCCTTTTCCTCGTCCCAAACGATGTCCTGACGCATCGAATGCAACGCCCGGAACAACAACCAGATCAATAGAACGATAGTCGGTAAATGCCTCACCTACAGGTTCTTCTATTCCATAACTTCCAATGCATAGTGATTGTGTCCCTGAATAGAGACGTAGTTCTAATTCATTTTCTACTACGACAGGGAGTAGTATTCTTTTGTTTTTGCTCCATTTCTCAACGAAGTCATGAGTTTGCACTTCATCCTTCATTGAGTAGTATAGTAGAATGGTTTGCGCTGCTACGAAAGTCGGGTGACTTTCGAGCAGCTCAAGAGTTTTAGCAGAAAGATCCTTCAGCGTAGAGGCGTGATATAGGGTTTTCTTTAGCGCTATCTGCTTGCGCAGTTCTTTTTTTCTTTCCTTCATTTTTCTTAATGGGTTGTTCTACAGCCTCGGGTGCTTTAGGGAAAGCTTCTCCTTTCTCTAGCAATTCTATTGCTTTCTTCACCGTTGTATCGGTATTGTTGAAGTACTTGATGTAGGCTTCTTTTCCTAGCATGTTATAGATGAGATTGCCATAGATATTTTTTTCAAGCAATTTGCGCGATTTCTGGATGAGAATATTTCTTCTCTTTATCCCTTTACTGTCGGCATAGCGAACGAATTGTTCCACTAAGTTTTGGCGACGTAAGTAGGTGAGTAATTCATCTTCATTCTCGTATTTACTCATTTGCTCACGGTTGCGGTCGGTGTACTGAAAAGTAAACTGTACAGTTAATCCTTTGCTGAGTACACTAGTCAGATATGAACTCACTCCTGTGGTATCTTGTGGCACAAAGATGTCCGGCATGATGCCTCCACCGCCATAAACAGGGCGTCCCAGTCCGGTTGAGTAGCGAAGTGATTTATCTAATTTAATGCTATCTCTTGAGAAAAATTCTCCATGTTCGTAGCGAGTAAGCCAGTCCATTTCATAATTTCGGTCGTTACCGCTGTCATAATGCCTTTGGATACAACGTCCTGAAGGGGTGTAGTAGCGCGCAATGGTTAGGCGAATAGCCGAACCGTCACTGAAATCAATAGGCTGCTGCACCAGGCCTTTACCAAAGGAACGGCGACCTATAATCAGACCACGGTCATTATCTTGAATAGCCCCTGCAAAAATCTCACTGGCAGAAGCAGAACCTTCATCAACAAGTACTATGATAGGCATTTTTTGACAGCTGCCAGTGCCGTTGGCAAATTCATCTGTACGTGGATACTTGCGACCTTGGGTATATACAATCAGTTTGCCTTGAGGTAGAAATTCGTTTACCATTCGAATAGCAGCTTCCATATATCCTCCTGTGTTTCCTCGTAAGTCAATGATCAGGCCCTGGCAGTTCTTATGACTTAGCACTGCAATTGCATTGAGCAACTCAACATGCGTGGTGCGGCCAAACTTACTGATTTGCACATAACCGAATTTATCGTTGAGCATATAACTTGCGTCAATACTGTTTTGAGGTATATCTCCGCGTGTAATATTGAACTTGAGAATGTTATTCTCTGTCATTCTTTTAACACCCAATTTTACATGGGTACCTTTGGCGCCTTTGAGAGTTCGCATTGCTACATCGTTTGTTACTTTCTTGCCAACAAATGACGTATCATTAACAGAGACGATACGGTCTCCTGCCATTAATCCGACCTTTTCGGAGGGGCCTCCCTGTATAACACTATTGACATGAATAGTGTCGTTTTGTATAGTGAACTGGATACCGATTCCGCTAAAGCTGCCTTCTAACTCAGAGTTAACATTTTCCAGATCTTTTGCAGGAATATAAGTGGAGTGTGGATCAAGTTCAGCTAGAATCTGTGGCATTGCTTTCTCAACCAGATCGGTCATGTTCACTGTATCCACATATTGATCATCGACAATGCGTAACAGAGCATTTAGTTTATTGGAAGAACTATTTATAATGCCTAAGCGATTACCTGAAAAATGTTTCGCATAAAAAGTTCCGATAAGAATTCCAACTACCACACTTATTGCAATGACAAGTGGTATAAACTTCGAAGAGTTTCTTGTACGCATATCTTTTTTGTTTTTGAACGTTTTTTCTTGTTACTTATATTTCTGTGCCAAACTTATCGGGTTCCAAGTATAGAACTTCAATGCCGGCACGTTTTAATAAATTAATTCCATCTTCCAAGCGATATTTCTCGGAGTAGATCACTCGCTTAATACCTGCTTGAATTATCAGTTTGGCACACTCAATACATGGTGCGGCCGTGACATACATTGTAGCTCCGTCACTACTATTATTTGAACGAGCAATCTTAGTGATGGCATTCGCTTCAGCATGAAGCACATAAGGCTTAGTCAGGTTATTTTCATCTTCGCATACATTCTCAAAACCAGAGGGAGTTCCGTTGTATCCATCAGAGATAATCATCTTTTCTTTAACGATAAGTGCTCCTACTTTTCGCCGGTGACAGTAAGAGTTTTCTGCCCATATTATGGCCATTCGTATATAACGTTTGTCCAATTCTAATTGTTTCAGTTGTGCTGCATCCATGGCTAAACATTTATTTTGGGATATGAAGAAGAAGAAACTTTGATTTTCCTCCTTCCTTGAAATAAATATATAGATTACTCTCGTCGCCACTGTATGAGGTGGCATGATTTAGCCCATATAGAAACGCTTGACCTAGTACGTCGCTATCGGTGTTTGGCGTTATTTCAGGGATGCTAAAGGTACGGCTTTCGCCATCGACGTTCCAAGTGCCACTAAAGGCGTTATTGATTGCTCTTCCGCTGATCGTTCCGCTAATGGTATTTCCTGTTATTGTTCCGCTAAATTTAATTGTGCAGTTATTTTCTTGTTCCATTAATTCACGAGATGCGGCTTCAGCTTCTTCATCACCATCCCAATAATCACTTGATTTATCTCCCTCTATTATATCTCTTAATTTCCATGTTTTACCAAAGAAAATCTTAGAGACATCATCTGAATCGTTGCATCCGCTTAACAGAGGAAACAGAAGGACAAGAAAGAGTAAGTGTTTAGTTTTCATTTTTCGTTTTTTTTATTCCATTTCTAATCAGCAATGCATCGATGGTTGGCTCTTGTCCGCGAAAGCGTTTATATAAAACCATCGGATGTTCTGTGCCACCTTTTGATAATATATTATTTCGGAACGATTCGGCTACTTCATTATTGAAAATACCTTTTTGTTTGAAGAGCGAGAATGCATCAGCATCCAGTACTTCGGCCCATTTGTAGCTGTAGTATCCTGCGGCATAACCTCCGGCAAAGATGTGCGAGAACTGCGTGCTCATGCAGGCATCATTTACAACCGGAAGAATCTGTGCCTTGCCCCATGCTTTTTGTTCGTAGGTTTTTACATCTCCATCGAAAGGAGTGGAACGTGTGTACCATGCCATATCGAGCAGTCCAAAGCTTACCTGGCGTAAACAACCATAAGCTACGTTAAAGTTAGAGGCGTCTACTAATCGTTGCACCAATGTGTCTGGAAGTAATTCACCGGTTTGATAATGTCTGGCAAAAGTGTTCAGAAATTCTTTTTCGATGGCAAAATTCTCCATGATTTGAGAGGGTAACTCCACAAAATCACGATAGACACTCGTACCACTAAGACTTTCGTTATTTGAATTGGCAAAGATACCATGTAGCCCATGACCGAATTCGTGCAAAAATGTTTCTACTTCATCGAAGGTAAGTAGAGCAGGCTTATTGTCAGTCGGTTTAGTAAAGTTCATTACCAATGTGATGTGTGGGCGACTATTCTCTCCTGTTTTATAATCGACCCATTGTCCTTTAAAACTGGTCATCCATGCTCCGGAGCGTTTGCCGGCACGAGGATGGAAGTCGGTATAAAGAACTGCAAGGTAGCTACCATCCTTATCAAATACCTCATAAGCATCTACATCTTTATTGTAAACAGGAATATCGGGATTTTTCTTGAATGTGATACCATATAGTCTGGTCGCTAATCCAAATACGCCTTCTTTTACCTTACTCAGTTCAAAGTAAGGTCGTAGCATCTCTTCGTTGATATTGAACTTTTTATTTTTCAGCTTATTCGAATAATAGCTCCAATCCCACGGCATCACGGAGAAGCTTTCGCCTTCTGTTTGACGAGCCAGCGATTGTACCTCATTATATTCTTTCTTGGCCGTAGGAGTATATGCTTCCAATAATTGATTCAGCAGTTTGTATACGGCGTCGCTGTTTTGAGCCATACGCTTTTGTAACGTGTACTCAGCATAGTTCTTGTAACCTAAGAGTTGAGCAATCGCCATACGGGTGTTGGCAATCTCTTTAACAATATTCAAATTGTTATATTCGTTGTCATGGGTACATTTTGTATTGTACGCCATATAGAGTTCTTTTCGGAGCTCACGGTTGTCGGCATAAGTTAGGAAAGGGATGTAACTCGGTGCCTGAAGAGTGAAAACCCATCCTTCAACGCCTTTATCTTTAGCCGTTTGAGCAGCTGCCTCTATAGCACTTTCTGGTAATCCTGCCAATTGGTCCTTCTCCTTCAGCACCATCTGGTAGTTGTTTGTCTCTTTCAAGTTGTTTTCGCTGAATTGAAGAGTCAGGGTGCTAAGCTTCTTGGTCAATTCGCGATATTTATTTTTAGCTTCTCCTTTCAGATTAGCGCCATTGCGGATAAAGCCGTCGTAAGCATTTTCAAGAAGTTTGGCTTGTTCGATGGTGAGAGAGAGCTTCTTTTTTTGTTTGTAAACCACTTTAATTCGGTCGAAAAGCTTCTCGTTTAAGCTGATATTATTGCTGTGCTCACTCAACAATGGCATCATCTTCTGTGCAAGAGCCTGTAAATCATCATTCGTTTCAGCACTTTGGAGATTTCCAAAAACAGCGGTGACCCTGTCTAATAGTTTCCCTGATTGCTCATAAGCCAATATGGTGTTAGCGAACGTGGGAGCTTTGGGGTTGTTTACGATTTCATCTATTTCAGCCATCTGTTGTTTGATGCCTTCTAAGATGGCAGGCTCATAATGCTCGGTTTTTATTTTATCAAATGGAACAGTTTGGTGTGGGGTATTATACTCTTCAAGGAAAGGATTTTGGGCATGTATCATACTAATTATGCAAAGTAAAAAAAATGTTAGGTTTAATCTTTTCATATAATCCGGAGATTGAGCGGTTATAATTATTTTCTAGAATACAAACATACTAAAATAGTCGATTACTTATACCCTAATTAGTCGCTTTTTAACAAAGTATTAGTTTGTTGCAAAAAAAAACTGCTCCGAATTTAATCGGAACAGTTTTCTATATGTTGTAATTAGATAATTACTTGTTTACAGAAGCCATGTGAGCTACAAGGTCAAGAACTTTGTTGCTATAGCCAATTTCGTTATCATACCAAGATACGATTTTAACGAAAGTGTCAGTCAAAGCGATACCAGCTTTTGCATCAAAGATAGAAGTACGAGTGTCACCTAAGAAATCAGAAGAAACAACAGCGTCTTCTGTGTAACCAAGGATACCTTTCAATTCGCCTTCAGAAGCTTCTTTCATTGCTGCGCAAATTTCTGCATAAGTAGCAGGTTTTGCCAAGTTAACAGTTAAGTCAACTACAGAAACATCCAAAGTAGGAACGCGCATTGACATACCTGTAAGTTTGCCATTAAGAGCAGGGATAACTTTACCTACAGCTTTAGCAGCACCTGTAGATGAAGGGATAATGTTGCCAGAAGCAGCACGACCACCTCTCCAGTCTTTCATAGAAGGACCGTCTACTGTTTTTTGAGTAGCAGTAGTAGAGTGAACTGTAGTCATCAAACCGTCTGTGATACCATATTTGTCGTTCAATACCTTAGCGATAGGTGCCAAACAGTTAGTAGTACATGAAGCATTTGATACGAATTTTTGTCCTGCATAAGTCTTTTCGTTAACACCGCAAACAAACATAGGGGTGTCATCTTTAGAAGGAGCAGACATAACAACGTATTTTGCACCTGCATCGATGTGACCTTGAGCTGAGTCCTTGCTTAAGAACAAGCCAGTAGATTCTACAACGTATTCAGCAGCAACTTCGCCCCACTTCAAATCAGCAGGATTTCTCTCAGCTGTGATGCGGATAGCTTTACCGTTAACGATTAACTGGTTTTTCTCAACATCAGCTTCGATTGTGCCTTTGAATTGACCATGTACCGTGTCATACTTCAACATATAAGCCAAGTAATCTACCGGACAAAGGTCGTTGATTCCTACGATTTCAATGTCATTTCTTGTTTGAGCAGCGCGGAAAACAAAGCGTCCGATGCGGCCAAATCCATTAATACCTACTTTAATCATCTTGTTTAAACTTTTAAGGGTTCTTATAATAATTGTTCAAAATATGTAGCAATACTTCATATTTCGTTTTTAATGCGGTGCAAAATTAAGAATTTGTTTTTATATTCGCACACAATTAATATTAAATATGAAAAAAAACATGGGAAAAAGTCTTCTTTTACAAGAGTTTAAATCATTTGCTATGAGAGGCAATGTGATTGATATGGCTGTCGGTGTAATTATAGGTGGAGCTTTTGGTAAGATCGTCTCTTCCATCGTGGCTGACGTTATTATGCCTCCTATCGGACTGTTGATTGGCGGCGTGAACTTTGCGGACCTTAAGTGGGTGATGAAAGCTGCAGAAATAGGGGCAGACGGGAAGCAAATTGCCGCCGTTACATTGAATTATGGTAATTTTTTACAGGCCACCTTCGACTTTCTTATTATAGCATTTTCGATCTTCCTGTTCGTTAAGCTATTGAGTAGGATGTCTAAGAAGAGTGAAGCCCCAGTTGCCGCTCCAGCTCCTCCTGCACCTACAAAAGAAGAACTGTTGTTGGCCGAAATACGTGATTTACTTAGAGAAAAGAAGTAAAATCGTGATATTTTGCGTACTTTTGCGCGCAAACTTCAAAACATATCTTCTATATGCAAGAAAAAATTATAATACTTGATTTTGGTTCTCAGACTACGCAACTTATTGCTCGTAGAGTGCGTGAACTGGATACTTATTGTGAGATAGTACCTTATAACAAATTTCCGAAGGATGATGAGAGTGTAATCGGTGTCATTCTTTCGGGTAGTCCGTTCTCTGTGTATGATGAAACGGCATTTAAAACAGATATGACAGAAATATGGGGGAAATACCCTATTCTGGGTATTTGCTATGGTGCGCAGTTCATGTCTTATATGAATGGTGGGAAAGTAGAACCGGCCGGAACTCGCGAATACGGACGTGCTCACCTAGATACGTTTTGCAAAGATAATGTATTGTTTAAAGGAGTGCGAGAGAAATCACAAGTCTGGATGAGCCATGGTGATACCATTACTGCCATTCCTGCCAACTTTAAGACGATTGCATCGACTGATAAAGTGGCTATTGCTGCTTATCAGGTTGAGGGTGCTCAAATATGGGGTGTACAGTTTCATCCGGAAGTCTTTCACACGGAAGATGGAACACAAATACTGAAAAACTTTGTTGTGGATGTGTGCGGATGCAAGCAGGATTGGTCTCCGGCTTCTTTCGTAGAAAGCACTGTGGCAGAGTTGAAAAAACAAATTGGCGATGATAAAGTAGTGCTGGGCTTGAGCGGAGGAGTAGATTCTTCGGTTGCAGCGGTATTGTTACATAGGGCCATCGGTACGAACCTTACCTGTATCTTTGTTGATCACGGCATGTTACGCAAGAATGAGTATAGCAACGTGTTGCACGATTACGAATGCTTAGGGCTGAATGTGATTGGCGTGGATGCTAGTGCTCAATTCTTTGGTGAACTGGCAGGGGTTTCTGATCCCGAAGGCAAACGTAAGATTATTGGCAAGGGCTTCATTGATGTCTTTGATGTAGAAGCTCACAAGATAAAAGAGGTGAAATGGTTGGCGCAGGGTACTATCTACCCAGACTGCATCGAGTCGCTTTCTATCACAGGAACAGTGATTAAGAGTCATCATAATGTAGGGGGATTGCCCGAAAAGATGAACCTTAAACTTTGCGAACCGCTCCGTTTGTTATTTAAGGATGAAGTTCGAAAAGTGGGCCGACAATTAGGCATGCCTGAACATCTAATCACTCGTCATCCATTTCCGGGACCGGGACTGGCTGTGCGTATATTGGGTGATATCACTCCCGAGAAGGTTCATATTCTTCAGGAAGCGGATGATATTTTTATTCAAGGATTACGCGACTGGGGACTTTATGACAAGGTATGGCAGGCGGGAGTTATTTTGCTTCCGGTGCAGTCTGTTGGTGTGATGGGCGATGAGCGTACGTATGAAAGAGCTGTGGCTCTTAGGGCGGTGACTTCTACGGATGCAATGACTGCCGATTGGGCACACTTGCCTTATGAGTTTTTGGGCAAGGTCTCTAACGACATTATCAATAAAGTGAAAGGGGTGAATAGGGTTACTTATGATATTAGCTCTAAACCTCCTGCAACGATTGAATGGGAATAGTCTTTGATATTACATACTACCATAAAAAAACAGTCTTGACTACTAAAGTTGAGGCTGTTTTTTTATGATGCCTAACGAATTGTGTAGCTTTACTAAGCTGTTTTGTTTACAAATGAGGTGATTCTTGGTGATGATATAACTTCAGCGTGGTGAACTAACTAGATCAGCGTGGTGAATTAACTACTTCACCACGCTGATCTAGTTAGTTCACCAAACCCCTCTCAGAAGGCTTGTAACGGTATATCTCTAATATTTACATTTATTGTTTAGTTGTGGGGCTATCTATCTTTTTTTTGGTCGGTTTTTTGCGCTTCACTCCATTTTACGAGTGCATTTATTTCAGAAATATGAATCGCTTTTCGGCTGAGAGTGAGCAATCCCATCGATTGGAAATCATTCAATGCCTTAGATACGTTCAGTCGTGTATCATCAACATAAATGGCTATATCTTCCATACGAATTTTAAGGTCTTTCTCTCCGGTAAACTTCTCGGTACGAACCAGAATGAAATCGATAATCTTCTTTTTCAAATTATCAGAGGCACTTCTCCATAAACGGTCGTAGAATACCTGGGCACGATTGCTGACAATATTCATGTAGTTGAGACGGAATATATCATAATTAAATAGCTCGGTAAGTACAAATGATTTGCTTATACTAATGGTCTGTACTTCTGTGCGAGCCACATACGAAGATGCATAGTTGAGATTCATTCCAAACAAAGAATGAGCCTCTATTAAGTAAGGGGCTTCAAAGTACTCCATGAAGGTAAAAGTATTATCTTTAGGTGAAGACAACGACGATATTTCGCCCTTCAATAGAAAAATCAACTTATCACAGACCATGTCATGCTTGACAATGGTTTCTCCTGCTTTATAATTTGTAAAATGTAGCTTTACTTTTTCCAATATATTAGTGAAGTCTTCGTGGCAAAGGCCCTGAAATAAAGGCAGTTGGAGTAAGGTATCATACATTGTATTCATACACTAAATCTTTCTATTTTGAAGACAAATATAGCTATAATAGCACCCTCTTGTTTTTATTCACTGCCTCTTTTTGTTTTTTTTATTATTTCTTAAGTAAGGAGACGATTCATGCCGATACTTATTGTTTGTGCATAAAAATCAATTATCTTTGCAGAAAAAAGGAGGAGTTATGTTTACCAGATTTAATCTTCAGGAAATGGCCAGCGCTTTTATTGTGTTGTTCGCTGTCATTGACATCATAGGGGCTATTCCAATTATTCTCAATTTGACACAGAAGGGTAAAGGGGTTAATGCGATAAATGCAACTGTTATTTCTTTTATATTGATGATCGGTTTCTTCTATGCCGGTGACATGATGCTAAGGCTGTTTCATGTAGATATTGCCTCTTTCGCTGTGGCAGGTGCATTTGTTATCTTTTTAATGTCACTTGAGATGATTCTTGACATTGAAATCTTTAAAAATCAAGGTCCGATTAAAGAAGTAACACTTGTTCCGCTGGTGTTTCCTCTATTGGCCGGCCCGGGCACTTTTACTACTCTATTATCGCTTAGAGCAGAGTATGATAGCTTAAATATTATTCTTGCTTTGGTGCTCAATATGGTCTGGGTTTATATTGTTCTCCGCATGACACATCGCATCGAGCGTTTCTTAGGAAAGGGAGGTATTTATATCATTCGTAAATTCTTCGGAATCATTCTGCTCGCTATATCGGTGAGACTTTTTACGGCAAACGTGTCTATCCTAATTGCGGCACTGAACAAATAATTTAATTCAAATCTTCTTCATCTGAGTTTGCAGGAGGTGCATCGTCTATCTCAGGAGTCTCTATGTCTTCATCTTCCAATATTTCAGGCTTTTGCGGTCCGTGATTGCTGAACAGGATGGCGCATAGCGTTCCGGTTATGGCACCGCTCAAGTGGCCCTCCCAAGATGTTGTTTCTTTAGCAAAGAAGGGAAACATATTCCAAATAAGTCCTCCATAAAGGAATGTGACTAGCAGAGAGATTGCAATCAGTGGGGGATGTTTTCTCAGTATTCCGCTGAAAAACAGGAAAAAGGCCAAGCCATATATAACTCCACTCGCTCCGATGTGCCACCCGGGTTTGCCAATGAGGAATGTTAGCGCTCCACACCCTATCCAGATGGCAAAGAAGATGTAGGGAGCTATATTCCGATAAAAATAGAATAAGCACCAAGATAAGAAAAATAGAGGAATGGTATTGGCGAAAAGATGTTGGAAACTGCTGTGTATCAGTGGGTGAGCAAAAATGCCGAAAACACCTTTCTTGCTTAATGGATATACTCCCAGACGTGTGAAGTCCCAGTCCATCCCAACTTCTAGTATTTTTATTGTATATAAAATGAAAATAAGGAACAATGGAATAGCCATTGCTATTGTCATCTTCTTCAACTCTGGCTTCATCTTCTCTTTTTTTCTGTGATTACGTTACAATGCTACGAATATTTACAGTGAAAACGAAAAATAAAATGCCTTTTTATTCTTGTTTCTTCCTTTAATTTGTATTTTTGAGCAATACATACGTTTTGTAGAATGGCTTTAAAACATCATTAACCTTTAAATAGTGCATAACTATGAGTTATTTACGATTTGACAAGACTCTTATGATTAATCTAGAAGAATCCTTGTTAAGGGAGATTCTTCGGACGAATAAATCGGGGGCTTATCATTGTACAACGATTGTAGATTGCAACACACGAAAATATCACGGCTTGTTGGTGATACCTGTTCCTCATCTGGACGATGAGAATCATGTGCTGCTATCTTCTTTGGATGAAACGGTTGTTCAGCACGGTGCAGAATTCAATTTGGGACTACACAAATATCAAGGGAATCACTTTAGTCCGAATGGGCATAAATATATTCGCGAGTTCGATTGTGAAAGAGTTCCGGTGACTACATATCGTGTTGGAGGCGTTATTCTGACAAAGGAAAAAGTTTTTGTACATTATGAGAATAGAATTTTAATTCGCTACACATTAGTCGATGCACACTCTTCAACGAAGCTTCGTTTGCGTCCGTTTCTTGCTTTCAGAAGTGTTCGTCAGTATACTCATCAAAATGATTTAGCAAGTAGAGAATACCAAGAAGTAGAAAATGGTATCAAGACGTGTATGTATCCAGGCTATCCTGAGTTGTATATGCAGTTGAATAAGAAGAACGAATTTCATTTTGTGCCCGACTGGTACAAAGGAATAGAATATCCCAAGGAACAGGAGAGGGGATATGATTTCAATGAAGATCTGTATGTTCCCGGCTATTTTGAAGTGGATATCAGAAAGGGGGAAAGCGTTGTTTTCTCTGCGGGTATTTCGGAGACTTCTACTCATCAATTGAAGCGAACCTTTGAGTTTGAAGTGACGGATCGTACTCCTCGTGATAGTTTTTATCATTGTTTGAAGAATTCGGCTCATCAATTTCACAATAAACAAGGGGATTGCCACTATATATTAGCCGGTTATCCTTGGTTTAAATGTAGGGCGAGAGATCTGTTTGTTTCCTTGCCTGGCCTGACCCTTGCCGTGGATGAGAGAGAGGAGTTTGAGGATGTGATGGAGACGGCGCAAAGTGCTATACGCGATTATATGAATGATCGGCCGATGAATTGCAAGATTGAGGAGATGGACGATCCTGATGTGTTGCTATGGGCGGTATGGACTATGCAGCAATATGCGAAAGATACGACGCGGGAACAATGCCGCACCAAATATGGAGAGTTGCTTCAGGAAATCATTGACTTTATTCGTCAGCGCAAGCATAATAATTTGTTCCTTCACGATAATGGATTGCTTTATACCAATGGGGTTGATAAAGCTGTGACTTGGATGAACTCTACAATAGATGGACGACCTGTTACAGCGCGTACCGGATATATTGTAGAGGTAAATGCATTGTGGTATAACGCATTACGATTTGTAGCAGATATGTCTCGGGAAGGTGGAGATGTCGTTCTTGCTGATTCGTTGGATGCGCAGGCTCAGATAACAGCCACCTCTTTCGTTGATGTTTTCCGCAATGAGTACGGCTATCTTCTGGACTATGTGGATGGGAATATGATGGATTGGAGCGTACGACCGAATATGATCTTTACTGTTGCTTTTGATTATTCTCCGCTTGACAGAGTACAGAAAAAACAAGTACTTGATATTGTTACTAAAGAACTGCTTACACCTAAAGGACTGCGCAGTTTGAGTCCTAAAAGCGGAGGATATAATCCTAATTATGTGGGCACTCAGATTGAGAGAGACCGTGCTTATCATCAGGGGACTGCTTGGCCTTGGTTGATGGGCTTTTATATGGAAGCTTATTTGCGTATCTATAAGATGAGTGGCATCTCTTTCGTGGAGCGCCAACTGATAGGGTTTGAGGATGAGATGACGAGCCATTGTATCGGTTCCTTGCCCGAATTGTTTGATGGTAACCCACCATTTAAAGGACGCGGTGCCGTGTCGTTTGCCATGAATGTGGCAGAGATTTTGCGTATTCTGAAACTATTGTCTAAATATAATTTATAGGAGGGGGTAAAATGAAGGTTTTAATGTTTGGATGGGAATTCCCCCCTCATATTTTAGGAGGATTAGGAACAGCCAGCTATGGTTTGACCAAAGGTATGGCTATGCAAGAGGATATGGATATAACTTTTTGCATACCTAAACCTTGGGGAGATGAGGACAAGAGTTTTCTGAAAATAATAGGAATGAATAGCACTCCGGTAGTTTGGAGGAATGTCAATTGGGATCAGGTCAAAAGTCGGATTGGATTTTGCATGGATCCGCAGTTGTATTATGACTTGCGTGATCATATTTATGCTGATTTCAACTATCTGTATACCAATGATTTGGGATGCATAGAGTTCTCCGGCCGTTATCCTGACAATCTGTATGAAGAGATTAACAACTACTCTATTGTTGCCGGCGTGGTGGCGCGTCAACAGTCATTTGATATTATTCACTCTCACGACTGGCTCACTTATCCGGCCGGGATTCATGCTAAGCAGGTCACTGGGAAACCATTAGTGATCCATGTGCATGCTACTGACTTTGATCGTAGTCGGGGTAATGTGAATCCGACGGTATATGCTATAGAGAAAAATGGAATGGATCAGGCAGATCACATTATGTGCGTGAGCGAACTGACCCGACAAACGGTGATTAATAAATATTTTCAGGACCCGAGAAAGGTTACTACAGTTCATAATGCTGTTTCTCCGCTGTCTCAAGAAATAATGGATATTGTTCCCAACAAGAATCCGCGAGAAAAGGTTGTTACTTTTTTAGGGCGAATTACGATGCAGAAGGGACCGGAATATTTTGTGGAGGCTGCTTCTATGGTGCTTAAACGAACTCGGAACGTTCGCTTTGTGATGGCAGGTAATGGAGATATGATGAATCAGATGATTCGTTTGGTGGCCGAGCGAGGCATTGCCGATCGTTTTCATTTTCCGGGATTTATGAAGGGAGATCAGGTATATGAAGTGTTGAAGGCAAGTGATGTTTACATTATGCCTTCCGTGTCCGAGCCTTTTGGTATTTCTCCGCTTGAGGCGATGCAATGTAGTGTGCCTACTATCATATCCAAACAGTCAGGCTGTGCCGAAATACTTGATAAATGTATCAAGACCGATTATTGGGATATTCAAGCCATGGCAGATGCTATTTATTCTATTTGCACCTATCAATCTCTGTATGAATATCTTCGAGATGAGGGCAAAAAGGAAGTAGACCAGATTAAGTGGGAGAACGTAGGCTATAAAGTTCGTAGCATTTACGATGAAGTTTTGAAGCAATATAGATAACAAAGAAACAGTATAGATATGAGAACAATCTGTCTTTATTTTGAGATACATCAGATTATCCATCTGAAACGCTATCGTTTTTTCGATATAGGTAAGGATCATTATTATTATGATGATTACACCAATGAAGTAAGTATTAATGAGGTAGCCGAACGTTCTTACATTCCCGCGTTGAGTGCGTTGAATGAGATGGTGAAGAGCTCAGATGGTGCATTCAAGGTCGCTCTTTCCATTTCGGGAGTCGCTTTGGAACAACTTGAAATACATGCGCCCGGAGTGATTGATCTACTTCATCAGTTGAATGATACGGGCTGCTGTGAATTTTTAGCGGAACCTTACTCTCATGGTTTATCGTCTTTGGTCAATGAAGAATGCTTTAAAGAGGAAGTGATGCGCCAAAGCAAGAAAATAAAGCAAGTATTTGGCAAGGCTCCTAAGGTCTTCCGTAATTCAAGTCTTATTTATTCCGATGAGATAGGAGCGTCTGTAGCTGGTATGGGATTTAAAGGAATGCTAACGGAAGGAGCAAAATATATACTAGGCTGGAAGAGTCCTCATTATATGTATCATTGTAGCAAAGCACCCAACCTTAAACTGTTGTTGCGCGATATTAAACTATCGGATGATATTGGTTTGCGTTTCTCTAACTCTGAGTGGAGCGAATATCCTTTGTTTGCCGATACTTATATCAATTGGATAGACGCTTTGCCACAAGATGAGCAGGTGATCAACATCTTTATGGAGCTATGCTCCTTGGGAATGTCTCAGCCATTGTCTTCCAATGTCTTAGAGTTTTTGAAGGCACTTCCTGCTTGCGCAAAGGCGAAAGGGATTACTTTCTCTACTCCAACCGAAATCGTAACGAAGTCGAAGTCTGTATCTCAAATAGATGTTCCGGATCCAATATCTTGGGTCAATGAGGAAAGAGATGTCACTCCGTGGTTGGGCAATGTGCTCCAACGTGAAGCGTTCAATAAACTGTATAGTGTAGCCGAACGTGTCTATCTTTGTGATGATCGTCGTATTAAGCAAGATTGGGATTATTTGCAGGCTAGCAATAACTTCCGTTTTATGACTACAAAGAATACGGATATTGCTCTCTATCGGGGAATCTATGATTCTGCTTATGATGCATTCACTAATTACATGAATATTCTTGGCGACTTTATCAACCGCGTGAATTCTCTCTATCCTGAGGATATAGATAATGAAGAGTTGAATTCATTGCTTACTACTATTAGGAATCAAGGAGATGAGCTTGCCGATTTGCATAAAGAGTTGGAACGTTTACGGGTTAAGGCACTTGAACCTAAAGAGGTTGTTCCTGTTGCTCCTAAAGCTGTTGCTTCTGGAAAATCCGCTTCTACAAAGAAAGCTTCTACGAAAAAAGCTCCTGCTAAGAAGGTTGAGAAATAGTTTTCCACTTATAGGATAAAAAGAAGGCTCTCAAATGATACAAACCATTTGAGAGCCTTCTTTTTATATAATTTTTTTATCTATTTAGGCATTTCCCATATCTTATCGTAGAAATCATTGCAAGCTTCAGGATAAGCTTCTGTAGCTTGATAATCCAACACAGGTTTGCCTGTTTGTCGTGCGTAGTCTATAGCGTCTTGATTCACGTTTTCGCTATTTTGAATAACGCCATCGGAGTAATCAATAGCCAATTTCATTAGCATGGTATAGTCTACCTGTCCATCTAATGTTTTAATATCTTCTTGATTAATGTCTTTCAGGAGTAGTTGTGTGGCAAAGTCGTTTTTGAATTTATTTTTGAAGTCATCCTCATAAATAGAAAATACTACTTTGGCATCTCTAAAAGAAGGCTCATCTTTATAAGCTTTCTTAATATATAGTGGAGCCAGTGCAGACATCCATCCGTGACAATGAATTACATCCGGAGTCCATCGTAATTTTTTCACTGTTTCCAATACACCGCGGGCATAGAATATTGCCCGGCTGTCATTGTCTTCATACTCTTGTCCGTTTTCGTCAGCTGTTTGTAGTTTATTTTGAAAATAGTCATCGTTGTCGATGAAATAGACTTGCATACGCGCTGATTGTATCGAGGCTACTTTAATGATAAGCGGGTGGTCAGTATCGTCTATGATTAAGTTCATACCTGAGAGCCGAATCACTTCGTGTAGTTGATTTCTGCGTTCGTTGATGTTCCCCCATTTCGGCATGAAAGTTCTGATTTCTCGGCCTTTCTCTTGAATCGCTTGTGGTAGATGTCTTCCTACATTGGCCATTTCTGATTCCGCAACGTAAGGAGTAATTTCTTGTGTAATAAATAAAACTTTATTAGCCTTTGCCATAATAACAATCGTTCTCGTAAATATTCTGCAAAGATATAAAAAAAAAAGCGCATTAATGCAAGTAATTACATTCTATAATTCTCTATAATATGTTAAGCTGTTGATAATCAGGTTTTAAATGTTTGAGCATGCGCTTCGCTAATGTTATAGCCATTGCATTAATTTGTGATATTCCTTCGTTATGTGGTAAATAATGGTTTATTTTGCACAGTTTTTTTTAAATAACAAAAGTGTTATAAACTAATTCAAATGAAAGTAATACATACTATCAAGGGTTTGCAAGCTGAGCTATCAGTTTTAAAGGCCCAAGGTAAAAAGGTGGGACTGGTGCCCACTATGGGAGCTTTGCATGCGGGACATGCATCTCTGGTGAAGCGCAGTGTAGCCCAAAATGATGTGACTGTGATTAGTGTTTTTGTAAATCCTACCCAGTTTAACGATAAGAATGATCTGATAAAATATCCTCGTACATTGGATGCCGACTGCGAATTGCTTGAGGCTAACGGAGCTTCTTTTGCTTTTGCCCCCTCGGTAGAGGAGATGTATCCGGAACAGGATGATCGAAAATTTAGCTTTGCTCCGTTAGACACAGTAATGGAGGGGGCTTTTCGTCCCGGACATTTTAATGGTGTGTGCCAAATTGTGAGTAAGCTGTTCGACGCTGTGCAGCCTGACAGGGCTTACTTTGGTGAGAAGGATTTTCAGCAGTTGGCTATTATTCGTGAGATGGTGAAACAATTGCATTATCCACTCCAAATCGTGGGATGTCCTATTATTCGTGAAGAAGATGGATTGGCTTTGAGTAGTCGTAATGCACGTCTTTCGGTTTTGGAACGCGAAAAGGCTTTAAAAATATCCCAGACATTATTTAAAAGTCGTACCTTTGCAGCCACTCACAGTGTGAGCGAAACGCAACAGTTTGTGGAAGATGCTATTTCAGCAGAACCGGGCCTACGCTTGGAATACTTTGAAATAGTAGATGGAAACACGCTACAGCGGGTTAATAGCTGGGAAGAAACGTCCTATGTGGTAGGATGCATTACGGTTTTCAGCGGTGAAATACGCCTGATTGATAATGTAAAGTACAAAGAAGTTTAATTTAAAAATGGACCAGACCTTATGATGATTGAAGTGTTGAAATCGAAAATTCATTGCGCTCGTGTTACAGAAGCCAATCTGAACTATATGGGTAGCATAACGATTGACGAGAATCTGATGGATGCTGCCAATATGATTGCAGGTGAGAAGGTGCATATCGTAGATAATAATAACGGTGAACGCTTTGAAACGTATGTGATTAAAGGTGAGCGAGGCTCGGGCATGATTTGCCTGAATGGTGCTGCCGCACGCAAGGTACAACCTGATGATATTGTGATTATCATGTCGTATGCCTTGATGGACTTTGATGAGGCTAAGTCGTTTAAACCTATTGTGATCTTTCCGGATCCACAAACGAATAGTGTCGTAAAGTGATTTGACCCGATTGATATAAACAAAAAGCTCTGCCATTATTGGCAGAGCTTTTTGTTTGACGGTTAGCTATCTTTACAAATAGACCTAGTTTTGTTGATCATATAACTTCAGCGTGGTGAACTAGTTAGTTAACCACGCTGAACTAGTTAGTTCACCGCAGTGAAGTAACTAGTTCACCAAACCCCTCTCAGAAGGCCTGTAGGGCTAGGTGCTATATATTTACATGTTTGGATTAAGAAACTGCTATTTCTTCAATTGCATGTTCATGGCAGCGGCAGCTTTGCGCCCGTCGCCCATAGCAAGAATAACCGTTGCTCCACCTCTTACAATGTCGCCTCCGGCATAAATCATCGGAATGGACGATTGCATATCATCGTTCACTGTGATGGTTCCTCGGCGGCCCACTTCGAGTCCCTTGATGGAACTAGGCACAATAGGGTTGGGCGATACGCCTACACTGACAATGGCCAAGTCGATGTCGATTGTTTCAGTTGCTCCCGGAATAGCGATGGGGCTACGTCTGCCCGAAGCATCCGGTTCGCCAAGTTCCATTTTTTGCAAAACCACTTGCTTTACCCGCCCCAGTTCATCGGCCAGATATTCGATAGGGTTGTGCAACGTGAGGAATTCTATTCCTTCTTCTTTGGCATGTTTCACCTCTTCCAAGCGTGCCGGCATTTCTTCTTCCGAACGGCGATAAATGATGATCGCTCTTTCTGCACCCAGGCGTTTAGCTGTACGAACAGAGTCCATTGCTGTATTTCCTCCGCCAATTACGGCAACGTTTGTGCCCAAAGAAACCGGAGTATCAGAGTCTGGACTGGCGGCATCCATTAAATTTACGCGCGTCAGGTATTCGTTAGACGACATCACGTTGATGGAGTTCTCGCCCGGAATATCCATAAAGTTAGGTAAGCCTGCACCCGAAGCCACGAAGAAAGCCTTGAAACCCTCTTCTTGCAAATCTTCCACACTGATTGTTTTACCCACAATACAGTCCTTTACGAAGTTTACTCCCATCTTTGAGAGGTTGTCTATCTCCACATCAACAATCTTGTTTGGCAGGCGGAATTCAGGGATACCATACTTCAACACACCACCTATCTCATGGAGTGCCTCAAATACAGTTACGTCATAGCCATATTTTGCCATATCTCCGGCAAAGGCCAAACCCGCAGGTCCGGAACCTACAACCGCTATCTTTATACCGTTCTTCTTTCCAATGGCAGGTACGGATATCTGTCCGCTTTCACGTTCATAATCGGCTGCGAAACGTTCCAGATGGCCAATGGCAACAGCTTCTTTCCCCATCTTTAGGTGGATACATTTAGATTCGCACTGTTTCTCTTGTGGACATACACGGCCGCATACTGCAGGCAGCGCACTGGTTTCTTTTAGCGTCTTGGCAGCTTCAAGGAATTCTCCGCGTTCGATATTTTTAATGAATTGAGGAATGTCAATTCCTACCGGACAACCCGCCATACATCCCGGGTTGGCACAGTCTAAGCAACGCTTGGCTTCAATAACCGCCTGCTCCGCAGTAAGTCCCTGGTTCACCTCTTCTTTGCGGCTATGAGAGCGATACTCTGCATCGAGTTCATTCATCTTAACACGTGGAATATCGGCACGTTCTTTAGCCTTAACAGCTTTACGCAATTCCTCGCGCCATGGAGCTGTTCGTCCGTTTTCATCTATAACCTTAACTGCTTCACATGTTGTTGCCAGCTTATTCATCTCTTCGCGTTCGATGCTTTTGAAAGCGCTCATGCGTTTCAGCATCTCATCAAAGTCTACCTGATGTCCATCAAATTCCGGTCCGTCCACGCATACAAACCGGGTTTTTCCTCCCACAGTGATGCGGCAGGCGCCACACATACCGGTACCGTCTACCATGATGGTGTTGAGTGATACATCCGTTGGTATTTCATATTTCTTCGTAAGTAAGCATACAAACTTCATCATGATGGCAGGGCCAATGGCAAAACATTTGTTTACTTTCTCACGTTTAATCACCTCTTCTACTCCTTCAGTTACTAAGCCTTTGCGGCCGTAAGAACCATCATCGGTCATTATAATAACTTCGTCCGAGCTTTCACGTATTTCATTTTCCAGAATAATCAGTTCTTTGGAACGTCCTGCGAGTACCGTTATCACACGGTTGCCTGCAGCTTTAAGTGCCTGTACGATGGGTAACATAGGAGCGATGCCCACACCTCCGCCGGCACAGACTACTGTTCCGAAGTTTTCAATGTGTGTGGCTTGTCCCAATGGTCCAACTACATCTGTGATGTAGTCTCCTTCATTCAATTCGCATAAGCGGATGGACGAAAGGCCAACTTCCTGAACTACTAAGGTAATGGTGCCTTTAGCAATATTTGCTCCGGCGATGGTCAAAGGCATACGTTCGCCCTTTTCTCCAACGCGAACAATAACGAAATGACCTGCTTTGCGTGCTTTTGCGATAAGTGGAGCTTCAATCTCTAGTTTAAAAACCTTTTCCGAGAAATGCTCTTTGTTGACGATTTTGTTCATTATCTAATAATTTTGTTCTAATTCTTACGTAGCCGATATCAGAGTGATGCTTCGCAAAGATACGGCTAATCTGGGAATTGCAAAAAAAAGAGCCACCCTTTTGAGGCGGCTGCTTTTATTTATTTTGATGAATGAACTTTCTTAATCAATTAGATCAAATCCACAATAAGGAACCAAGGCTTTTGGTATTCTGATTCCTTCCGGAGTTTGGTTATTTTCCAGCAGAGCAGCAACGATACGGGGTAAAGCTAGTGCAGAGCCATTCAGCGTATGACAAAGTTCGGTTTTCTTCTCTCCGGTGCGGTAACGACATTTCAATCGGTTGGCTTGGTAAGACTCGAAGTTTGACACCGAGCTAACTTCTAACCATCGTTTTTGTGCAGCAGAGAAGACTTCAAAGTCGAACGTGATGGAAGAAGTAAAGCCCATATCGCCGCCACAAAGACGAAGAATACGGTATGGCAATTCCAACTTCGTAACTAAGTTTTCAACATGGGCGATCATCTCATGGAGCGATTCGTAAGAATGTTCCGGCTTGTCGATGCGTACAATCTCTACCTTGTTAAATTGATGCAAACGATTTAGACCACGTACATCTTTGCCGTATGAACCTGCTTCGCGACGGAAACAAGCAGAATAAGCACAATTCTTTATCGGAAGTTCTTTCTCTTCCAAAATAACATCACGATAGATATTTGTAACCGGTACCTCTGCTGTTGGTATCAGGTATAAGTCGTCCGTATTGTCGTGGTACATTTGTCCCTCTTTGTCAGGAAGTTGTCCCGTGCCATAGCCCGAAGCAGCATTCACTAAGTATGGTGGTTCAATTTCCAGATAACCAGCGTCACGCGCTTCATCGAGGAAGAAGTTAATAAGCGCTCTTTGTAGGCGGGCGCCTTTACCTTTATATACAGGGAATCCGGCTCCGGCTATTTTCACGCCAAGCTCGAAGTCAATAAGATCATATTTTTTAGCTAATTCCCAATGGGGTAGGGCGTCGGTAGGAAGTTCGGCATCGTGTCCACCCATACGTTCCACCACGTTATCGTCTGCGCCAAATCCTTCGGGTACTCCTTCATTCGGTACATTTGGAATCGTATAAAGCAGGGTTTGTAGTTCAGTAGAGGCTTCGTTCATCGCTGTCTCCAACTCTTTGATGCCTTCTTTCATTTCGCTTACCTGCGTACGTGCAGTTTCGGCTTCTTCTTTCTTTCCCTCCTTCATCAGTTGACCGATGCCTTTCGAGAGAGAATTAACTTCAGCCAAAGTTTTATCTAATTGATTTTGTGCGTTACGTCTCTTGTCGTTCACTTCAATAACCTGAGCAATCACCTCTTGGGCATTTTTGAAGTGTTTCTTTTCCAGCCCACGGATTACCGTGTCTGTATTTTCTGTAATCTGTTTAATGGTAAGCATATCTATCTTGTTTTATGATACTTCAATTAGCGAGCACAAAGATAAATAAAATAAATATAAGATGTTATCTATCTATAAAAAAGAAGGAGATACAATCGTATAGATCGTATCTCCTTCTTTTAATTCAGTTTATAAGAGAAACTTATGCTTCTGCTTCTTTTTGCTCTACTTCAGCAGGGATGATAGATACAGATCTTCTATCTTCTTTGCCTTTCTTGAAGCAAACTACTCCATCTACCAAAGCGAAAAGAGTGTGGTCCTTGCCCATACCCATGTTGTTTCCCGGGTGGAAAGCAGTACCTCTTTGACGAATGATGATGTTACCTGCTTTGCAAGTTTCGCCACCAAATATCTTCACGCCTAATCTTTTACTTGCTGATTCGCGGCCGTTCTTAGAACTACCGACACCTTTTTTATGTGCCATTTCTTCTTAAATTTAATTGGATTAAGCTACTACTTGTGTGATTGTTAACTCAGTGAACTGTTGACGGTGACCGTTGCGTTTTCTGTAACCTTTTCTTCTTTTCTTATGGAAAACGATTACTTTGTCGCCTTTTACAAGGTTTGTCACAACTTGACAAACAACTTTTGCGCCTTCAACTGTAGGAATACCTACTGTTACAACTCCGTCTTTGTCTACCAAAAGAACTTTGTCAAATTCTACAGTCGAACCGTTCTCAGCATCTTGCATGTGGTGAACGAACAACCTTCTTCCGGCTTCAGCTTTAAACTGCTGACCGTTAATCTCTACAATTGCGTACATCTGTTATAATATTGTTAAACAGGTTTTCTCCGGCGGGTGGCCTTTAATCACTTAAAGAACACTTGGTTTACCCGATGCGGAATAATCAGGCACAAAATTAGTGCTTTTATTTTAGTCAGACAAACTTTTATTTCCTTTTTTATGCGAATAAACGGACTATATATGCCAATAAAGCCAGTATAGCCACAATTATGATTGCTAGCAGAACAAAGATTAACCCAAAATAGACGTACATTAATATTGTTTTTTTTATTGTATACCCCATTTTACCTCTGAAGAGTTGCGCATAAATCCATACCGAAAACAAAACTTCTAACCACCAAGGTATGCCTTCATCACTGCTGCCCATGAAAGGAAGTAAGATGATGGATGCGATCAATATTTGGCATGCAGCATAGGCGCGCACAAAAATGAATTCTACTAGATTATAGTGTTGATTGTGGAAGCGCCCATGGAAAGCCCAACGAGTAGCAAGTGCATAGATGGGGAGAGTACATAGAATTTCTAATGCTTTGTTGCCGCTAAACCACTGTTGCAGCATTCTAATAACAGATTGAATGAATGGTGACTTGAGCCAATGGACCAGATTATAGTCATTGAGATTCAGGTTAACGTTGTCGACTTCAACGATTTTGTTACTTACATCGGCAGCAACAGGATGTAGGCTATGCATAAGTAGCATATACAATGCTCCAAGGATGAAGAGCATTTGAATCGGACGAAAATAAATAACTCGCCTTCCGGCTATATAGTCATTTATCATATAGCCGGGGCGAGTGAATAGTTCCTTGACAGTAAAGAAGAAAGAGCCATCAACGTTAACCAAGCCGTGAAGAATATTCTGTAGAACAGACTTATAAGTAAAGCGTGTTGAATATCTGCTCTGTCCGCAATTGCTGCAATAATTGCCTTCAAATTCTGCGTAGCAATTATTGCAGTAATGCTTCTCTATGTCGGTGTATGTCGATATGATTTTACCATGACGCTGTTTGTTGTTGGCTAGGCGTATGTATGCTTGCACACGGTTCTTATTCATTGCTTTACGTTTTAATTCTAATTAGTCGCAAAAATAATGAATATTATTTAATTCTGAATGTTTATCTTACCGCTTGTAGGGTGTATCCCTGTTTTTTTAAGAGATTTAATAGTCCCTCTTCACCTGGTAAATGTAGTGCGCCTACTACTACAAATGTGGGCTCTACGGTCATCAATGCAGGTAATTTCGTACTCCACGCTTTATTTCGGTTGCTAATTATTGCATCCATTTCTCTTGGTAGGGGATCACAAGGCGCACCATTTTTCTCTAGTGAAATTTCATACATCGTATCCAATTCCTGATTCATATAAGCAGAAGTCAGTTCTTTTGCGTTATTGATAAGTTTATCTACATCGCTAAGTTCGCACAAGAGTAATTCTGCTTGTCGGCGGAGAGACATGCTATTATAGAGAAGATTGAGCTGAAAGTCAAGGGTTTCTAACGCACCAACTTTTTTCCCTTTTTCAAGAGCTTTTGTTTGGAAGTAAGTATCTAGTTGTTCTTGTGGCTTAAAGTTTCCAACATGTTTCATATATAGAATGACCACTGCATTGTTGTCTATGAATGCAGGCTTTACTTTTGGCATCTGCGATAGGTCAAAGCCCAGATTCTCTTTTGTGAAGTTGTTTATTTTAGCGTATTGTTCCGGAGTGAAAAGTACTTGGAGTGTCGTATCGTTTTCAATCATCATTTTTTGTTGCATAAGTTGCATTGCGGCCGGAGTTTGTACTTCGGACATATTCAATTCTCCGATGATTTGTGTGGTAGCATCGAATGCTGTTTGCAATCCTTTGATGCTGTCGATAATACTAAGAGGAGCCAGATGATGGGTGCCTAAAATATACGAAGGTTTACTCAAGCCTTTGCCGGATACTTTCCATAACAACTGTGCGTTTACATTGAGTGCTAAACTCGCAACGAATAAAATAAGAAGATTCCTTTTCATATAATTGATTCTAATGGTTATCTGATTCTACCGCCGCCTATCCAGTGCTTTTTGTAATATGCTTCATTCAGGCCAATGCTCGGTAATCAAGCTTGGGCGCAGACGTGCGGCAAGAGCTCATGCTCATTGCCGCAGCGACCAGTGCCAACAAGTAAATAGAGCACTTCTTCATCAATTTACTCTACGTTGAAGTACTCTTCTAGTTCTTTTTCAGCAGAACTATTCTCATTAATAATATCACGAATAATGATGCCATGCTCTAGCAGCGCAATGCGCGGGCATACATCTACCGTGTGATTTAAGTTATGGCTTGAAATCAATATAGTGGCATTTGTTTCTTCATTATACTTCTTCAACATATGCTTAATGATTGATTGCGAACTTGGATCCAAAAAGTTGAACGGTTCATCAAGAATCAATAATTGCGGTTTGTGTAGCATAGCAGAGAGGATGCCGATTTTTTGCTTATTACCAGCCGAGAAGTTACGGATAAATTTCTTCTGTCCGATCACCTCTTCGTTCATAAAGCGTTCAAAAGGAACCAGTCGTTCGTCCACCTCTTCTTTCTTGAGTCCATACATCTTGCCTATAAAGTAGAAATATTCTTCAGGAGTGAGGTAATCAATGAGGAAACCATCGTCAATGAAAGCGCCGGTGAAAATTTTCCATTCTTCACTTTTGCTTACTTCAATGTTGTTGATGGTTACGCTACCATTGTCCGCTTTGAGTAGATCGAGTATTAGTCGGAAAAGAGTCGTTTTGCCGGCTCCATTGTTTCCCACTAGTCCGATCATATCTCCTTGGTTGATGGTATAATTTTCAATATCGACGGCTTTCTTTTCACCGAAGTTCTTTTGCAGATTATTGATGGTTATCATAATTCTATTCTTTGTTTTATTGCTTAATACTTATTTTGTATCCCGGAATCCTTCCATGTTTTTGTATCGTCTTGCCATAAAACGCTTGTACACATTTTGAATCCAGAGATGTGAAGTCAACATGAATGCCAGTCCAATGCCTAGCAGAATCCATTGTCCAATGACCTCTCCGAACAGGGCATTTAATGCAGAATAGAGTATCATAGGAATACCGAAAGCAGCGAAACTTACCATCATTTGAAAGGCACTTCCCGACCCTTGTCTACCGGAAACTCCATCGTTTAAAGGAACCGTTTTATTGTTATATACCGCTAATTGGAATAACATGAAATAAACAGGTCCGATAGCGAAGAAAGCGAATGAGAAAGCACCTAGTAGTGTTAATTTCCCCATCACCATAGCTGGAATCATGAAGATAAACGGAATGATTACTCCCATGCTATAGAGGTAGTACTTCGCTTTTAGCAGACTGAATATAGACTCTTTACGAGTCATCAATCCATCCAGGTAATTTCCTTCAAAGCTCATGATCTGTGTTAAGATTACCATACCAAAAGCTACAAAAGCATAAATGGAAGTAAAACTTTTCATGACAGCTCCATCATACACGTCAGAAAAGCCTAGCAGACCGGAAAAGAGCAACACAATAAGTGCAATGCTTCGCAACGAAGTTTTGCATCGTTTATTACGGAAAAGCATCTTCAGTTCCAAGCGAAAGTATTCGCCAATCTCTCCGTAGCGTTCCAGAAATTTATATTCCGACACATGTTTAACTTTCGTGTCCTCTACTTTATTTAGTTCAGCATATACGAGCCCAATCATGATCTTCCGGTTGGCCATCCATAAAAGTGCGATGGCCGCCAGAGTACCCAAATAAGCCAGAATATTCCCTTCAATAAAAGCTCCTCCCAAATTCATGGTGAAAATGCTAATGAAATTCTTCTCAGGAATAAACATGATTGCCCCCAATGCGGCGTAAACCGCAATGGGTAAGGCAATCCAGTATATTCGTTCATTTATTAGCGTGCGGCAGAGCAGATACCAGTAGTTGTTTAGAACCGCAAGTAGGTAAATACCTAAAGAATAGGTGATAATCCCTGTTACTCCAAAGAACTTGGTCACAGTGATAATCGCAAAAGGCACAAACATGAATAACCAGACGATGTTAAATATATCCAGGCCCGATCGAAGCAACAGGAAATCAAGAATCTTATTTCGTTTTATCGGTATCAATAGATAAGGTTTCACTTCTTGTGTTGGCGTTTTCTGAAAAGGAAAACGCATCAGGAAGTCGAGAGCAAACACAAAGATCAACCCTTTATTCATCACATTGTACGGCTCCATATTAGGTACTTCTTCAGCAAAGCTGAGTGCAAATGTGGTTCCGAAGAAGATGAGATATCCTGCCCAAAACACTGCCGTGAAGTACATAAAGAACTTTCCAAATTTGTTCTTCTCGTACATTGGATGGCGTTTAGCGGCCAGCCTGTGGTGTTTATATAGTTCCTTAAAAAGCATAATAAGTGTTTGTTTCTGGTTACTTCTTCTCAGGACTAATCATGGTCACCTCTACTTCATTTTTCTGACTGAATATAGAAGTGGCGAAGTTCTGAATGTCTTTAGCTGTTATACTGTTTAGTATTGCTTCATAATCTTTTGTCATATCCACATTCGTGAATAGGTAATCATCAATCGTGCCGAGCCAGAAACTGTTTTCCTTTGAGTCTTCTTTATACTTTTTGAGCATAAACTCTTTTACTTTGTTCAGGTTAGCTTCGGAAGGACCATTTTTACCTAAGTTATCTAATTCACTGAAGATAATGCTAGTCAATTTATCTTTCTTAGCAGGTGCGGTATCGAACATGATTTGGAGTACAAACTGCTCTTTAGGATATTTTTGGAGATCTCCTCCTACGTTTACGCCGTAAGTTCCACCTTCTTCTTCTCTTACCTTTTCAGTATAGACAAGGTTAAGGATTTGATCGGTCATACTTATTAGTAAGCTATTTTTCAAATCATATTTGCAGGTACCGTTATAGAATGCAAATACAGACGCTTTGGCTGTTTCTTGTTGCTTGATGAATTCATTCTTATAGGTTCCTTTACGCATGTCTACTTTGTTGTCCTTGAATGTTTCTTTTCGCTTGATGGATGGCAAAGAAGCAATGTATTCAGCAATCAGCGGTTTAGCGGCTTCAATGTCTACGTTACCCACCAGAATAAAGGTGAAGTCGCTGGCATCTTTAAAGCGGTCGTTATACATTGATAGAATTTTATCATAATCGATCTTATCTATCATATTCGCTTTTAGTCTCTGCATTCTCGGATGATTCATATAGATGCCTCCTTGAATGGAATCTACAAATGTAATCATCGGATTCATCTCTTGATTCAACAACGAAGCTTTTGTGCGGTTCTTGTAAGACTCAAATGCTTCAACATCTTTGCGTGGTGCTGTAAAGGATAGGTAAGTGAGTTGCAGCATTGTTTCAAGATCTTTTGGAGAACAGTCACCTTTAATGGTTTCTGTCTTATCACCCACTTGGGCAGAAACAGATGCTTTCTTTCCGGCAAGTACTTTTTGAAGTTCTACTGTGCTGAACTCTCCTAAACCACCTGCTGCGATTACGTCATTTAGCGATTTGATGTTGATGATTTCTGAAGTAGGAAACAAAGAGCTTCCTCCTAGACTGACAGCTTTCATCTGTATCTCGTCAGCTTTAAAATCTGTTTTTTTGATGATGACTTTAGCACCGTTAGACAGAGTCAGTGTTGTTGTTCCGAATGCCGGGTCGTTTTTCTCTGATAGAATCTTGCCGGCTTTTGGCTTTTCTGACATTAATGGTTTGTCGGATACTTTATCTACATAAGCAGTGAGTTCTTCCGTTTTCGCTTTTTTGAGAACTTCGAGGATAGCGTCTTTTGTAGGATATTTGAGTCCTTCTTTTTCAGGACCGAAGAGGGCAACAACCTGATTACTGTCTGTTACCAATGTTTGCATCATTTGGTTTAACGCAGCTACAGGTATGGCAGGTGCTATTTGATTGATAATAGCATATTCATTCTCAATGCCCGGTATGGGTTCTTTGTCCAAGAAGTTGCGTACATACTCATTTACGTAACTTTCATTTTTATTCTTATCGCGTTCGTTGAATGCTGATTCCAATTGGCGAAGATATTCAGCACGTGCACGCACATATTCTGATTCGGTAAAGCCAAATCTTCTGGCACGTTCTATTTCTCGCAACAATGTAGACAATCCACTTTCTATTTCTCCCTCTTTGCAAACAACGACTCCTGTAAAGGCATCTTTTGTTTTAGAAGCAAAGAACATTCCATCATCTGCTCCGGCATAAATATAAGGAGGATTGGCTGTTTGAGTTAGCTCGTTCAGGCGTGCATTCAGCATGCTAGCGATAAGTTTCTTTGCGTAGTCACCTACGAGGTAGCCCATGTTTCCCTTTTGATCGTCGGTAGTCGTTTCATGCTTGTTGAATACCAATATCTGTATGTTTGGTTGTTCTTTATCTTGCTCGATAACAACAATCGGTTCTTTGTTATCGTTCACCGGATAATAAACACGTTTAGCGCCATTAGGCTGTGCGGGGATATCCGAAAAGACTTTCTTTATCTTGGCTTCCATGGCATCCACATCAATATCACCTACAACGATTATTCCTTGCAGATCAGGACGGTACCATTTTTCATAATAATCTCTGAGTGTCTGATATTTAAAGTTGTCTACAATGTCCATACTACCAATCGGCATACAGTCAGCATATTTGGTTCCGGCATACATTTGTGGTAGAGACTTCTCTTGAAGACGTTGCATAGCACTCATGCGGGTACGCCATTCTTCATGAATCACTCCTCGCTCTTTGTCTATCTCTTTGCCTTCCAACAATAGGTCGTTTGACCAGTCGTGCAGAATGAGCAAGCATGAATCGATAGGTCCTTCACGCATTACAGGTACATTAGAAATGTTGTAAACAGTTTCATCTATGGAGGTATAGGCATTTAGGTTTTCACCAAACTTCACACCGATTGTTTCCAAATATTCTTTTAATGCATTTCCGGGGAAGTGTTTGGTACCGTTGAAGCACATGTGCTCCAAGAAGTGTGCTAAGCCACGTTGTGCAGGTTCTTCCAGAATAGCACCTACTTTTTGTGCAATATAAAAATCTGCTCTTTTTTCGGGCAGATTATTCTTTCTGATGTAATACGTAAGACCATTTTCAAGTTTCCCGATTCGAACATTTGGATCAACGGGGATAGGAGGCATTTGCTGTGCAAAGCCAAAGCCTGTGTTACAGCATACGGCTATAACAGCAACAGATAAACCGCGAAATAGATGTTTCATTATGTTCTAAAATTAAATTTGTTTTTACGCTCAATATGTCGTGTGCCCTTCTTTATAAATCACAAACATATTCTTCTTTTTATATAAAAAACTTTTTATTTATTTCCCGGAATGCAATCGTGTATTTGCGCGGTCTCTTTTATTTATTGGTTAATAGCTGCCCGTATACGTATCAGTTTAGTTAGCAATCCTTCGAGCAAGTCGAGCTGTAACATATTGGCTCCATCGCTTTTGGCTACTGCAGGGTTTTCGTGTGTTTCAATAAACAGGCCGTCTGCTCCAACAGCTATGGCTGCTTTGGCTACTGTTTCTATCAACTGAGGCATGCCACCGGTAACCCCACTCGTTTGGTTGGGCTGTTGCAAGGAGTGGGTAACATCCATAATTACCGGGAAGCCAAATGTTTTCATTTGAGGTATTCCACGAAAGTCGACCACCAAGTCCTGATAACCAAAGGTCGTTCCTCTTTCTGTGATCATCACATTCTTATTTCCTGCTTCCACTACCTTGTCGGCTGCAAATTGCATGGACATTGGAGATAAGAATTGTCCTTTTTTGATGTTAATTATCTTGCCGGTTTTGGCAGCAGCAACAAGCAAATCTGTTTGCCGGCACAAGAAAGCGGGTATTTGGAGCACATCAACATATTCAGCAGCCATAGCAGCTTCTTCGGCAGTATGAATGTCCGTAACTGTAGGCACGTTGAATGTCCGACTTACTTTCTGCAAAATCTTTAAAGCCTTTTCATCACCTATCCCCATGAATGAGTCAAGTCTTGAACGGTTTGCTTTTCGATATGAACCTTTAAATACATAGGGAATCTTCAATCGATCAGTCATTTCCACTATTCGTTCGGCTATGCGCATAGCCATCTCTTCACCTTCAATAACACAAGGGCCGGCAAGAAGAAAGAAATTACCGGAATCGCTGTGCTTCAAATCTGTTATATTCATCTTATTTTTATATGTAGAGTTAATTAGGAATAATCAGTGTGATGGATTCGGGTAGAATTCCTATCTCAATTGGAAAATGTTTGGGCAATATGCGACCGTCAAGGTCTACCGAAGCATTGCGCGCACGGAGCACACGCACTTTTTTAGTACGATATGATTTTACCATCTTATGATTTAGTATCCTGCCTTGAATAAGCATCCATAAACCGGCAACTACTTGCAACAACTCTGGGCGATAGATCACGGAAACGTCCAGCCATCCATTGTAAGGCACAGCACTAGGCGTTTGCCCATATCCTGTTGCATTGCCTACACAAACAGTCATGATGCGCCCACGTATATGTTCATCGTTTATTTTTAGATGAGTTCGATACATTTTTCTCTCAAAGAACAATAAGAATAAGGCTGCCAGATAAGATAGAAACTTCACACCCCAGAAGCGTTTTGTCTGATCGGTTATTCTCACAATACGTGCTCCGAGTCCGATGTTTACTGCATTCAAAAAGTAACGTCGTACATGGTTCTCTCCATTATAGAAGTAGCAATAGCCCACATCAATCTTTTTTTTGCGGTTATTGATCACCCAATTCACAGCTTCTTTGTATTCTAGGTTCAGATTCCAATACCGGGCAAAGTCATTACCTATTCCATTGGGAATGATCCCGATAGCAATCTCACTTTTATCCGGTGCATTGGAATTCATGATACCATTGATGGCATCGTTGAGTGCACCATCTCCTCCCACTACCACAATTGTTCGATAGCCATTATTGGCCAAAATGCCGGCTAGTCGTTCCACGGATCCGAAACCTTCAGATTGCACATAGTCGTAAGACACCTTCTTACTATCCATATATTCCTTAATCTCTTTCCACCGCTTTTGAACTTTGCGTGTTCCGGCTTTGGGATTATATATAATTCCCCATTTTCCTGGTTCTACACTCATATCATTCTTAATCTTTTTACTTCTTCTATTTTTTCTTCTATCGGCAGCGAAGCATTTATCCAATGAATATTGAAACCTCTTCGTTGCATGCCTCTGAACCAAGTCATTTGTCGCTTGGCAAACTGATGGATCGCTATTTCCAATTGCGCAAACATCTCCTCGAAGCTAAGCTTTCCTGTTACATAAAGCGTTAGATATTTATATTCAAGGCCGTAGTAAATCAAATCGTCGGCACTGATGCCTTTGGCTAATAGCCTCTTTATTTCGTCAATCATACCCTCGTCGAGTCGTTGGTGCAAGCGTCGTGTTATCTTTTCACGGCGTAACTCTCTGTCTATGTCAATACCGATGATGAGGCTGTTGAGTGAAGGGAATTCCCTTTTTGACAAGTCATTCGACGCATAATACTCTTCAATCTCTATGGCACGTATGGCACGCTTGGCTGTATCTACATCTGTAGAGTTGTGCAACGTTTTGTACTCTTTGAGAATGGCCGTTAATTCTTCCAAACTCTTATCAGCCAATCGATTCCGAAGTTCAGGGTTTTCGGGTACAGGTATTAGTTGATAACCCTTCAGCACCGACTCCAGATATAAGCCTGTTCCTCCACACAAAACAGGCAATTTACCTTTTTGTTTAATGGTCTCATAAGCATTTAAGAAATCATGTTGAAATTCAAATACATTGTATTTATATCCGGGCTCTGCGATGTCGATGAGGTGATAAGGTATTTGCTTGTCTTTTACCGTGTAGTCGATGATGTCCTTGCCGGTACCGAGATCCATACCTCTATATATCTGGCGTGAGTCGGCACTTATGATTTCCGTATCCAGTTCGTAAGCGAGCGCAGCTGCAAAAGGTGTTTTTCCCGAAGCTGTGGGACCTAAGATTGCGATTAAATCATAGTTAGGCATATTCGTCTAAATTTATCATTTGTACAAAGATATAAAAAAGAAAATGAAATATGCCTTCTCTTTCTTAGAGAAGCAATCAGGATTTGTGCATCCAGATAGAGGCTACTTTCTTTTTTATGGCAATAACGTTTATCAATGACACGGCTGCAAATAGAATGATACCCATAATAATAGCCGGCCAGAAGAATTTCACCTCCATTTGAGGGAAAAGTTGTGTCAACACTTCTGTGTAATAAGTACGCATCCACGCTACAGATCCCAAACTCATGAACAGTACAATTAAATTTAGTCCCAAAGTGAGTATTTGATAGGGAATGGCCACTTTGAGCGGGCTGTAGCCGATGAGTAAAAGGCTTTCCAACTTGGTGGTATTCTTTTGTAGCAACAAGAAGATGCTTAGCATCAGGATATAGAACGATAGGGCACTGATAAATAATCCTACCCCTAGTACGATGCCGGTGATTAAGCGCAGGAAGTAGGTTGTTTTGCCCGCATCCAGTTTGTCGTTCTCTGTGTCGTATCCTTTTTGCTGAAAGTACTTTGCAATGGAGGCATCCGCAGGATTGCTCACTTCAATAATGAGACGAACAGGTTGTGCCTCCGCGTTGGGGGCAAACTCATTATTAGCCCATGACATGAATGTTTGGGGTACCAATATCGTGTTCAAACGATTGGAGAAACCAACGATGTTTCCTTTGAATTGTTCTTTCTCTCCGTTTTCACCGCGCAACACGATGTCCATCTGTATCAATCCCATTACGCCTTCTGATAGTTTGGGTAGGCTACGCGATTGTGCAAAACCGAAATTGTATAAGTTCAGGTAATTGCGGGGGAGAATGATGGGGATGTTGCGACTCTCTTTGTCGAAATGCCATTTGTCGAGACTTACATCGACAAACTGATCAGGTACAGATTCGAAGAACATCTCTGTTGATAAATGAATGCCGGCCTCTTGCATACCAAATCCTGCCGATACTTTAAATTGTGAAGGAGTGAAAGCACCCACATTCTTGGTAAACGACTGTTCTTTCAACGATTTGAGGTCCTCGTCAGAGAACGTGTTGCTTTTTCCTGCAAACGAACCAATGGCACTAATTTTCTTTGTGGCAATGATGTAGTCTTTCTTCATGAAAGTGTCACCTTCGGTGAATACCGGAATGATATCAGTGTAGAACTGTATGCTGAGCAATACGATGATCATGCCGAAGAGGTTTGCCAGGAAGAAACCTGCTAGTTGGCCGATGCTTATGTGTTGACGGAGAAGTTTCCAGAGAAGTTTCATTTTGATTTGCGATTATGCGAATTACAATTTAGTCGTTGTCTGCGGAGATTCATCAAAGTTGCAACACCTTGTTATACTCCAGCTCTATATGTTTTCCGATGGATGTTACGATGATGCCGGCACCCTGTTGACGAGCTTCGGCGGTGAGTAGCTCACCCATAATCTGTCCGTTCACATCGTCAAGGTGACTGATTGGTTCATCCAGAAAGATGAAGTCGAACGGCTGAGAAAGTGCACGGATGAAAGCCACCCGTTGTTGTTGTCCGAAAGAGAGCTTACCTACTTTTTTGTCCAGTTTATCAGCGATGCCCAAAGCCTCGAAGTAGGCCACGATCTCTTTCTTACTCTTATATCCGCTCAGGTTGTTCTTTAGTTGAATGTTTTCGATTGCAGTCAACTCAGGGAACAAACGCAGATCTTGAAAAAGCATGCTGATAGAATGCTTCCTTAATTCCACCCATTGTTTTATCTTCATCGCTTTGATGTTTTGTGCATCGAAACTAATGATTCCCTGATAATCCTTTCTATATCCATAGATAAAGCTACAAAGAGACGATTTGCCGGTTCCCGAAGCTGCCTCTATCAGGTAAATCTCGTTTTTGTTGAATGTAAGATCCTTGTGCCATACTTCCGATTCAATCTTGTCGCGTTCGGCAAAAACCTCAGGCAGTGTTTGTTGCAAATGAATGCTATTCATAATTCGTGTTTTATAGTCCGACAAACTGTTTTGCGAAATCAACAATTTGCTTGAGAGCGTTCTTCTCTTTGTTCTTTAACGTCATGTTCAATTCACCTTTTCCATCCTTTTGTCCGCGCATCTCTATGTATGAAATCTGAGATCCTAAGTTTTGGTACATGGCAAATTCTTCTCCAAATCCGGCCATATTGGCTACCAAAGGTAACTTCAACAAACTTTCCGTATTGATTGCCATGTAGTAAGAGTTTCCTTTGATGTTTTCGGCGAAAGAAGTATTGCTGAGTGGGTCAGTCTGCACCTTTCCGGCAACTGCCATCAGCGCTTTATCATTAGTAATGAATGCCAGTTTGCCGCTTTGCCCCACATACATCGGTATCATGGAAATAGCGGCATATTTACGTAGAGATTTCACTGCCACTTCATCATTGATCTCCGCATAAGCGATGAACGAAGGCATCCCCATCAGCGATGCGTTTGTAATGGCAACGGCCACTTCACCGTCGATGTGTGTAATCAAACTCTTTACCTCGCTTCGCTCGGCACCGATAAACGAATTCTGAAATTCGCTATTTTCTGACAACAGCTTGTAGAATTCATCTCCTTTGGCATTCACTGCGATATAAGCGACAGTAGAAGCAGGGAAGTAAGAGGTGAGAGACGCCTTTAGCGTGCCAAAAGCTTTCTGCTGCTTTTTCAGTTGTGCTTGCAATTCTTTGTTCTCCGTATAAGTCTCGTACTTCATGCTAATTTTTCCGTTCTCAAAGCTAAAGCTACCCAGCACGAACAATTGGCTCATATCCATCTCCTCGGAAAGACCGAATCCTATTTGTTGGGTGTAAGTAGTAGGCAGATCCTGCATAGAAGCAAAGAAAATCAGGTCTCCTTTTTGCTCTTTCATCTTGATGAAACCTTTGTTTTTGCTCACACTCTTGTCCGCCTCTTGTTTCATCAACCGGGTTACTGTCTTTTTGGTCGTTTCCAATTGAGTACTTTCAACCGAAAGCACCACTACCAACGCACCTTCTGTGTAAGCACACAATGAACCGTCGGTGAAAGTAGTAAAGTCATATCCATCGCCTTTAGCTACAGGTTTGCATACCTGTTCCGAAGCCATAGCATCCAGAGTAGTCCGTACTTTATCTACATCAGTAACCTTTATGGTGAGAGTAGGGTAGGGCAGTGCGCGTGATGAGAAGCAATAGATCGGTTCATTCAGTGCAAGTCCGCTCTCGGCAGGGTCATTCACTATCTTCTCCACCTGCTTAAATGCCGTAGCATTCAATCCACTCTTGATGGCATCCATCAATTTCTGCTTCACATCTTTGTTCTCCTGATCATTCAGTCCCGATTTCTCGGCCAAAGATTTCAGGTTGATACTGGCTACCGCCGAAGCATCGGCCGGGATAATATTGGTGTATTCAGTTTTACTTGAACAGGCAGCTAAAAATACAATCAGCACTGTGAGTGCCAGAAAGTGATAAATCTTTTTTCTTTCCATACTATATATGAATAAATCAGTTAGCTATAATCATTGTGTGGCAGGCCACTAAAGCAGCCGTTTCGGTACGTAAGCGCGACTTGCCCAAACTGATGGGGATGAATCCCTTTTCGATAGCCTTCTCCACCTCCTTTTCACTAAAGTCGCCTTCCGGACCAATTAGGACCAAAGCATCTTCACCCTTTCGAAGCACATCCTTCAAGAAAGGCTTCTCTCCTTCGTAACAGTGGGCAATGAACTTCTGCCCCTTAAAATCCTGAGCGATGAACTTATCAAAGTCCATCATTTCATTCAACTTCGGTAAGCGGGCTTTCAGCGACTGCTTGATGGCCGAAACCAATATCTTTTCAATCCGTTCGGTTTTTATAATTTTGCGTTCCGAGAAGCGGCAGTTCAGGAAAGTTAGTTCATCAAAACCAATCTCCGTTGCTTTCTCGGCAAACCATTCGTTGCGATCCATGTTTTTTGTGGGTGCCATGGCAATGTGCAGATGGCAAGGCCATAGAGCCTCTTGCGGTTTCGTTTCCTTAACCATTACAGTGCAACGTTTATTAGTTGTCGCTGTTATTTCTGCGAGATAAAAGTTACCCTTCCCATCCGTCAGTGTTATTTCGTCTCCTGCTGAGAGGCGTAGCACACGGCTGCAATGAGCGGCTTCTTCTTCAGGAAGCTCTGCTTTGGTCAATATATCGGGTGTATAAAATACATGCATAATTATTTTCGGCGTAAAATTTCGTCACGTAACACAGACGCTAATTCATAATTCTCATTCTCTATGGCTTTAGCCAATGCTTTTTTCAATGATTGCACGGTTTCTTCCTCTAGATTCTTTTTCTCCTCCGTCTCAATATTTAATTCCGTTGGTGCCAAACATTCTTTTCCGAGAATGGATTCGTAAATATAGATGGGACATTGTATCCGAATAGCCAAAGCTATCGCATCCGATGTGCGTGAGTCAGCCTCAATAATTTCTTCACCTTTCTTTAAATAGATGCGAGAATAGAAAACCCCCTCTTCGGCCCGGTAGATCAGAATCTCAGTTAGTGTAATTGAGAAAGAAGTTAAGCAAGATACGAATAAATCATGGGTCAGAGGGCGAGGATATTGTACTCCTTTTAAATGGAGTGCAATAGATTGCGCTTCGCCTGCTCCAATGATGATGGGAAGTTGACGCTCGCCATTAACCTCACCGAGCACCATTGCAAAAGCATTTGCCTCTGCCTGACTCCTCGTTAAGTTCAGTACCTGTAATTCAACTTTCTTCTCCATACTTCTTTTATATCATTTCTTTTATCTCGTTCGGATGATGTTTAGACTTAAATATAACAGCAAACAAAAGACCTACCACCAACGCATATCCTGCAAAGATAAACCATGAGTCAGGCCATCCGGTTCTGTCCACTACTTCACCGGCAGCGTATGATCCGAAGAACGCTCCGAATCCATTCGTCATAATCATGAAAACACCTTGTGCACTCGAGCGGATAGAAGGGTCGGTTTCTTTATCAACGTATAGCGAACCGGAAATGTTGAAGAAGTCAAATGCCACTCCATATACCAGCATCGACAAAACGAGCATCCATACCCCGTCTCCTGGGTTTCCTGTGCCTAGCAAAGCAAAGCGCAATACCCAAGCAAACATGCTGATCAGCATCACGTTTTTAATTCCAAATCTTTTCAGGAAGAAAGGAATAAGCAAGATGCAAAGCGTCTCGGACATCTGCGAGATGGAGATCAATATGTTGGCGTGTTCCACTCCGAATGTTCCTTTGTATGCCTCGTTGCTTCCGAAGAAATTGGTGAGGTAATCATTGGCAAAAGCATTTGTGATTTGCAAAGACACCCCCAGCAACATTGAGAAGATAAAGAAGACAGCCATCTTCTTTTGTTTGAAGAGTGCAAAAGCACGCAATCCCATTGTATCTACCCACGATTGATTTTTTGCAACTTTGCAAGTTGGGCAATTGGGCAACGTAAAAGAGTAGATACCTAGTATCACAGCCAATGCTGCCGATGTGTATAATTGCATGGATGTCCGGGCAAAGCCAAGTAAGTCTACAGCTATCATGGCACAGATAAAGCCCACCGTACCCCACACTCGTATGGGTGGGAAAGCCTTTACGGTATCCAGTCCGGCGCTAGACAATGCGTTGTAGGCCACAGAATTGGAAAGTGAAATGGTAGGCATGTAGAACATGACACTACATAATATCAACGAATAAAGAGGAAAGTATTCAGTTTGCGGAGCGGCGGCTACTAATAGAGCGGCACCGATGATGTGGCAAATACCCAGAAGTTTTTGAGCGGGAATCCATCTGTCGGCAATGATACCCATGATGGCCGGCATAAAGAGAGAAGCTATTCCCATTGTGGCAAAGAAACTACCGATCTGTCTGCCACTAAACTCTAATCCTCCGCCCAGATAGGCTCCTAAAGAAATCAACCACGCTCCCCAAATGGCATATTGCAGGAAGCTCATGATAATCAAACGATACTTTACGCTCATAGTTTTAAATCTGTTTTATATGTTTCTTCTAAGATTTACCGATACATCACTGCAAATGTATGTATTTTATCGGAAAGCATATGGAATAGGGGCAAAAAAAGATTGATTGTCATCGCGACAATCAATCTTCAAATCTTAATACCGCTATTTTATGATTGTATTTTGGTACGCATTAATTGCTTTGGTGTGGGCTAGGACTAAAATTCGTGTTTTTACTTAATCAGGGAGCCAATTATCTTTGTAAAATCGGAAATATCCCCCTCCACGCTTGCCTTCTCTAATTCTAAGGCTTTCATATACTCTTTTCTCCTTTCAACCGGAACGACTGTCCAATTATACCCACCAGAGGCCAGCATTGTATTGAGGATAAACGGTCTATTCAGTCTTTTATTGATGGATAAATACTAGTCTTTGGATATGTATGAACACTCGTTTTTGTTTATGTGTTGTTACTCGTATTTGCTGCAAAAATACAATGAAGTTTCAAATAATTAGCTATCAGCAAAGACAGCTAGGTGAAATTTGCGATATATCAAAATTCTCTGATTACTTTCTAAGTATCAGAGATTATCTTCATAAAGAAAAAAGAAAATTATCGAAGTTTTGCGGATTTTAGGATGTTTATTTTTAAATTTGTTCGATTTTTGTGATTACAGATTTTTGTTGTCTATACTTATAATAAAATGGAAGTAAAAAAGATTATTAGTAATATTGGTCAATTGATATTAGGTGTTGTGCTGGTTTGCGCTTTTAGTATAATTCAAAAGGACGGATTTATTTATGACATTTACAAAGATTATTTCGTTTACACTAAAAAAATAGGGGATGCTGAGGCAGTGTTTAATGGGAACGAGATATTAGTTAAGAATTTCCCTCATTACACGCAGGGAATTTCAGGTGTTAATGAAATTAGTTTTGGGGACTTTTCATTTGATGAATTAGATAAATTTATATATGAAATCGTTAATAATTCTTCTTTAAATGAAATCTATATAGCCATTCAGTATGCTGATGAAGATATATATGGGCATAAAACTGATGGTGAGAAAATTACAATAGGGAGGGCCGATGTTCGTGAGAGTAAAAAATATATTGACTTTGAACACTGGAATCAGGTCAATAACACAAGCGATATGTTCTGGAAGGATAAGAGAGAATATGATGAGTTAATAGCTCGAAGTACGAACAACTCTTCATTTTCTATTATTCCTGCATATGTGCCAAGGGATATTAAAAACATAACGCCTTGGGTTATTGGTGATTTCTCAAATGTAGTCGCTACAGACATTAGTGATGATTGTGATAATATTTCCAAGGAAGAGGCGTCAAATGATAGTGGTAATAAAGATTCTATAAATGAAAAAGAAAGAATAGCTGGGGAGCTGCGTTGGACTAATCCTGTTTATTTAAAGGCTAGAATGGACGAAATTGTTCTTCAAATACTTGGACAAGAAAATATTGAAACAGGAGCGCAGTTTAACTTTGTTTGCCAAGAGAGTGAAGAATTCTATAAGCTGATTAATAGATATATGGAATTAACAGGAGAAAATGCCTATAATTAAAAGAGTAAAAAAATCAATGCTGAGATTATCCATTTGCTGTTCTTTTTGTCTTTCTGTGTAGATAATTTAAAGACTAATATATGATTGATAAATTTGCATTAGATACTGACGTTGATTCTGAAGATGAACTATTGAGTTATGTGTTTCAACTTGCTTCAGAATATTGCCCAGACGTGGATGTTGATGATGAGGGCAATTTCCATTCTTATCCGCCCAAAGGTGCTCTATATATATTTAAAGATAGATATAATGTCAATGAATTGACTCGCTTCTTTAGTTATCTTGATTATATGAAGAATCAAGATATACAGGATACATTATCTGGATTGGGATTAGACGCTGAAAAGTTTTGGTATCTGTTATTGTTTATAGTTGATTATAGTAATGGGATTTGCCTAGAAGGTTTTGAAATAAAAGAAAGTCCTAAGGAAGAGCTAACTAAATTGATTGATTCTATTGAAAACAACATCAAAGATGTTCGTTTTTTTAGGGCAACTTCCTGTAATTCGATGAAGCTTACGCTAAGCATCGAAGGGAAACGTACTATTGTAATTGATAATCCTACAACTTTATTTCATTTGGCTCGTTCATGTTATAAAGAATTGAATATATTAGAGGGGGTAGAATACAAAAACACCATAATTCTTGGTAGCCTTAATTCTACTGCTATAGGAAATGAATCTGCATCCGAATCTAATTCCGTTCATATTTATTATTTTGCAAAGATGTTTATTCGGTTTTTTGATATGAATCCACAGGTAAGAGCAAAAACAAAAAAAGGATCAAACATCTCATACAATAAACTATTGCTCATTTCTAGGCTCGTATACTTTATTCGATTGTCGAAGAATGATAAATTTCTAAACTCTGATGATACACTAAAAGGTTATTTGAAGCAATACAAAAATAATGAAATAAATAAATTCAATAACTTCTACTTTACCTGATCACAATACCTATTATTCTATTTCTGTATCAATCTTGTTTTCATCCTAATTAAAGGGGAGAAGAAAACAGGATTTTTTTTCTCCATAAAGGTGCGGGCTAAAACAGTGATCTTTGCAGTGTTCTTAAAAACAAGAGGTATACATCTTATTTTAAGACCTAGATTGAAAAGTTTAGTCTAGTATTTTTTTTAATAAAACCTAATGCTGTAAAGGTTAAGCGTAAAAATTATGAAAGAAAAATATTTATTGTTAGAGATTAGCGGTCTTTGTCATAAATTGAAAGAAGAACCTAGGAAATCTTTCCCAAACGGCTATGAGTATGTTCGGATAGCTGATGCTTTAAGAACCAAGGTTGCGTTGTTTTTTGAAGCATTTACTCCTGCTTACTTTGATGAAGCAACACTAGATCAATTTATTCACACATGTGTTAAAGAGGTTTTATATGTAGAGTCTAATTACGAAAGTATTCGCGTAAAAGCTGGTAAAAAGCAAGAAATGGAATTTCTAGAAAGTATGCGTAAGGCAACTAGGCAGATTGAGATAGATTTATCGGCTCTTTTAGAGGAAGCAAATAAATAGATAACTCTTGTTTAAAATGGGATAAGGCCAGATACTGCATTGTGTCTGGCTATCTTTTAGCTAGGATGTTCTAGTTCTTTTCCCGCACAAGACCTTTCTCTGAATTTTCAAATGTGATGGTATAGGGCAAAAAAAAAATTGATTGTCATCGCGACAACCAATCTTCAAACCTTAAATCTAATACCATGAAAAACACAGTGCAAATATATGTGTTTTTATGTTGTGTAACATAGTAATGTGCTTATTTTCTTTCTTGTATTAACTTTATTTATATTTTTAATCCGGATTTATTCTACATAGAGTACCAAGCCTTTGAGGTATTCACCTTCGGGATGATAGATGTTTACCGGATGGTCGGCGGGCTGAGTAAGCTGGTGCAGGATGCGTACGCTTCGGCCTGACATGGCTGCTGCGGTGAATACTGCTGTGCGGAAATTATCTTTCGTCACTACTTGCGAACAAGAGAAAGTGAACAGGATGCCTCCTGGTTTGATTTTCTCAAAAGCTTTGGCATTGAGTTTACGATAGCCTTGCAGGGCGTTGCGTAGTGCTTCTTTATGTTTGGCGAAGGCGGGCGGGTCTAAAACAATCAGGTCGTATTGATCGCCCATGCGGTCGAGGTATTTAAAAGCATCTTCTGCGTAAGCTGTGTGGCGGTCATCATCGGGGAAGTTTAACTCCACATTCTGGTTGGTTAGGCTTACTGCCTTTGCCGAGCTGTCTACCGAGTGAACCAACTTGGCACCACCACGCATAGCGTAGAATGAAAAGCCTCCGGTGTAGCAAAACATGTTGAGTACTGTTCTGTCTTTGGCATATCTTTCCAACAAAGCACGGTTCTCACGTTGGTCAACGAAGAAACCTGTTTTTTGTCCTTTCAGCCAGTCTACATGAAATTTTAGTCCGTATTCCTGTGCCATGTTGTCCGTACTGCCACCTTTCAGAAATCCGTTTTCCGGAAAGAGGTCAGCTTTGAATGGCAAAGTCGTTTCCGATTTATAATAGATGTTGGGCACCGTTTCTCCCACCACTTCTATGAGGGCTTCGGCTATGGCCATGCGGTCAACGTGCATACCGGCAGAGTGTGCCTGCATCACAGCAGTATTAGCGTACACATCAATAATTAGTCCGGGAAGGTTATCGCCCTCTCCATGTACCAGTCGATACGTGTTGTTGGTAGGGTTTACAGCCACGCCAATGCTTTTACGCATATCGTAGGCCACTTGTAACTTCCGTTTCCAGAAGTCATGATTAATCTCTTCTTGTACAAAACTAAGTACACGCACGGCAATGCTTCCTATTTGGAAATGGCCTTCGGCAATAAATTCTTTCTTTGAGGTATATACTTCCACCACTTCACCCTCTTCCGGCTCTCCGTCGAAGTACGCAATGGCACCCGAGAAAATCCATGGATGAAACCTTTTCAATGATTCTTCTTTTCCTGATTTCAGATATACTTTTTTATAGGACATAGCTTGATGTTATGGATTACTTTTCTTATGATTGTTGGTTGGCTGCATCGAGATCCGTCGATTCTTCGGGCAGAGGCTCTACTTCAAAAGAGTGAGTGCGCTCTAGTTCCTGAAGTCGGTTGTAGATGTTCAGGCAGGCCCAGGCATCGGTTGCGGCATAAAGCTTTTGCGCGTCGCTTAGCACGTCTGCCTCCCAGTTTGAGAGACGTTGCGATTTTGATATTTTTTCGCCAAACAAAATCCCGTAGATCTTTTGCAGGCTCTTGTCCTCAATGCCAAACGGATGGACGAAGTCTTGCAACTCAATGCAAGCTTGCTGCTTCAGGGGCGACCGTTTGCGTAGCATCATGAAGTCGTCGCGCAGTGACAGTCCCACTTTGATGATGGCAGGGTTTTCCAGCAAGTCGAGTAGCGACTTTGTCAGCCCTGTGAGGTTGAGGCGGAACAAGAAACAAAACTCCTCGGAAGAGATCTGCAACAATGCTACTTTGTGTGACTGCCCTTTAACGAATGAAGGGCGGGTCTCACTATCTATTCCAAGCACTTGCCTGGATGATAGGTAGTCTACCGCCTTTTCCGCTTCCGCCTCCGTCTGGATAACATAGATCTTTCCCGGAAAGGATGCTTTGGGCAATTGTGATATCTCTTCTTTCGATATGTTTCTTTTTATAACCATCTTTATTTATTCCTCATCATTTTCTTCTTCCTCTTCCGATTCGGCATCAGGATTATACTTCACATCGTGCAATGCACGGAGCGTATTTACAAGCTTCTGTCCCCAGACGTTGCCGAAATTCTCTTTGCAGACTACCAATGCATCGTTCATTGTTTCGTTCAGTCCCAGTTGGAAAACGAAAATGAAATCTTTGATATCCTGATAGATGTCAGCCAGATCTTCGGAGATACATTTTTTTATCGGCGTGTCGCTGTAAGCCATATCCGGCAAGAACACTTCCAGATAATCATCTTTTTCGGCCAATACCGATGCGATGTTCATGCGTAGTATCTCATACGTTTCCTCGGTGACGAAGGTTTCGAGTTCATCTTCGCCTATCATTTCGCACTTGGGCAGCAGTGATGCTTTGAGGTAAAGTAACGGAAGTATTTTGAGGATGGTGTCAACAAATTGGCTGCGCTTCATGCTCTCAGATCGTTCCAAGAATGCACAAGCCTCAGCAGCAACGGTAACAAACTCCACCACATTTCTATCGAATATAACTTGACTGTCTGTTTTCATATAAAAGGAAAATTGAAATGCAAAGGTATGAAAAAGTTGCATTAAGGCAATGAATCGCCCTTTATTATTACTCTTCAAAGGTTGATTCCATCGTCTGCCTCGGCTTTGCCATGCTATTTAGCTTATCTCCCATGAAAAAAGGTGTTTTACTATCACGCTTTTGTGGTTTTGGTGCATGTTTTGTAGCTTTTTTAATCAATCACTTACACTAGTAAAACACATCAAGATCAACTGTTTCTTGGGCACTACAATTGCTATTTGTAGGTGTAATATTTACAAATTACCCCAATTTTGTATATCATACTAGATCAGCGTGGTGAATTAACTACTTCACCACGCTGATCTAGTTAATTCACCGCGGTTAACTAGTTAGTTCACCAAACCTCTCTCAGAAGGCTTGTAGGGGCATGTCTGAAATGCTGACATTATGGCGCTGCAAAATTAAAAAATTCGCAATTCAGGCACTCATCGAATTAATTTAGATGTAAGTATTCGTTGTACATCTTTTCATCTTCAATAGCATATAATACCTTATCGGGTATAATTAACTACTTAAACTATGATTTTATACCCGTTTGGGTACAAATATAAATTAAATAACTATATTTGTACCCAAACGGGTATAGTATGGAATACACTACATTATCAGATTATGTAAAACGGATGCGTAAGGAGTATAATCTTACGCAGATGGAGCTCTCTGAAAAGTCAGGCGTGGGCTTGCGATTTGTGCGCGAACTTGAACGTGGCAAGCAGTCGCTGAGATTGGATAAGGTGAATCAAATACTAAATTTATTTGGTTCCGAAGTTGGTGCTGTGCCTATGGATAAAAGCAAGTTTGACGTATGAAACAGGCTCGTATATATATGTGTGAACGGTTAGTTGGTGTGCTGACAGAGGATGAGAATAGATGTGTCTAGAAACAATATGTAACAAGATAGGGAATCAATGATCGCCCAATAATTCAACTTTAAAGTTGGATTATTGGGCGATCATTGGCTATTTTAAATAGAAATACTATCTTTGCATGAAATATGATTGGTATGGTCACGAAAGAAGAAGTTGAAAGATTCCTTCATTTATTTCACGAAAAACTTAAGGTGTTCCAAATAGTATTTCGTGATGATAGAGGCAAGAATATGGAAGCATTAGCTGCGCTTGAAATAACGCCTAGGTATAGAGAATCTATAATAAGAGACCTTAAATCGGAGGATTATTCCAAAGGGCCTATTGTCGATACATTGAACAAAAATGGCGATATGTGGGTTTTTGGAAAAGATGTAAAAGGTAATGAGGTCTATATTAAGATATCCTTAGGCAACAGTAATAGCCAAACTATCTGTATTTCGTTCCATGTGGCTGAATATAAAATGAAATATCCATTTAAAATAGGAGAATAATTATGAACAGTCCTTTCACTGGAGGGAATGTTACCCTCCATCAAGAAAAATCGGAATTGCTCTTCCGGAAAGAGAAATTTCAATATTGGAAACTGTATTATGAGTGTGAAGATACTCATGAAACGTTCACTACTACCGAGTTAGACGAACTAAATATTGGTCAGGTTTACAATCAGTATCGGGTTAAATATGGAATTCCTTTCCCCGATGAAATTGGAGCAGTAAGAACCAAGTATGGCTTATCTGCGTCAAAAATGTCTGAAATATTGGGCTTTGGCGACAATCAGTACCGGTTGTATGAAAATGGAGAGATGCCTAGCGAAACAAATGGAAAGGTCTTGCATAGTATTATGAGTCCACCCATCTTTGAGGTTTTTGTAGATAATGCAGAATATCAGTTCTCTCCTAAAGAATTCCTTAAAATAAAAGAGAATTTGGAGAAAGTAATAAGAAGGGATCCTACTAATGAGTTGGAATGCTTTGTTTTTGATGGTTACTTTCGCTCTATAAATAATGGCTACGCAAAACAGTCATACAGTAAGTTGAAGAATATTTTGCTTTTCTATATAGATAGATGCAATGATGCTTTTAATACTAAGATGAACAAGTTGCTGTTTTATACAGATTTTTTAAGTTATAAAAGTTTTGGGGTCGGAATGAGTGGCCTTGCTTATAAAGCAATAAAATATGGTCCGGTTCCTTCCAAATGGGATAGGGTATATGGTATGATGGATGATATTTACCCTGAAATTATAGAGTTTTCTTCAGGTAATTCAGGTACAAAACTATGTTCATCGTTAAAACCTGATATGAGCAAATTCACCACAAATGAATTGGCTGTTTTGAATGCGGTAATTGATAGATTTAAAGATATAAATTCTAATGAGATTTCTAGAATTAGTCACGAAGAAGATGCTTGGATTGAATTTAATGAAACCAATGTATTCATTGATTTCTCAGAGGCTTTTACATTGAAAGCTATTTCATTAGACTGATTGCCAACATATAATAACCCACATATAATTGATCTTAAATGATCAAAGATATGTGGGTTTTCTCAATAGATTAATAGACATCTAGCGTTACACGCTCTTTATGTTCCTCTGGATACTCGGGCAAACTTTTACCATTTACGGAAGCATCTTTCAAATGGACGTTCTCAATACACCTTAAATAATAAGGATAAGTGGCTTTCTTTACATGGAAGTTTTCTATCTCAATATCTTTAATAGGCTTTTCTTCATAACCATCCATAAAGATGGCATAATTATCAGAACAGTCGGCTTCTATGTTACTGATATGAAATCCCTCATATTGCGATGCATGTTGGCCACCTCTGAAACCGAAATAATTTGTTTCAAAACGTAGGATTGCGCCTTTTGCACGTTCTACAGATATATTACTTACCTGCACATTACGAATGTATCCTCCTCTATCACGGTTTGACTTGAAATAAAGGGCATTCTTCACAGTGCCAATCTGAATATTGTCCATATATACGTTTTCTACGCCGCCAGACATTTCACTCCCAATGCAAAGACCGTTACATTCAGAATGGAAGATGCAGTTTCTGATAACGATATTTTGGGACGATCTTCCAATAGATATTCCATCTCTGTCTCGCCCGGATTTAATTGCTACCGCATCGTCACCCGTCTTAAAGGTACAGTCTTCAATTAAGACATTTGAGGTTGACTCTGGATCGCAACCATCATTGTTGGGATAATGGCTCTCTATAGTTACTCCACGCACTATTACATTGTCGCAATATACAGGGTGAATAGTCCAGAATGGTGAATTCTTAATGGTAATTCCTTCAATCAGGATTCTGGAACATCCTAGAAACTGTACACAGGAAGGTCTGAGTATCGTTCCTTTTCCAAATATTCTTTTTTGTACCGGAATTAATTGTTCCCCCATCTTTCTTAGCCTGTCTCTGTCTTTGGCTTCGTGTAGGCTCCAATCGGCAAATTCTAATCCTCCTTGCGCATCAATGACTCCTTTTCCTGTAATCGCAATATTATTTGCGTGGTAGGCATAAACCATCGGTGAATGCCCGTATAGTTCAGTGCCTTCCCAGCGAGTCAGCACTACAGGCAGAAAATCATCTGCTTTCCCACTGAAAAGCAGACAAGCACCTTCTTGTAAATGCAGGTTGACGTTGCTTTTTAGAATTAGATTACCGTTTAATCGGTATATGCCTTTTGCTACCACTACGCGTCCACCACCTAATAGAGAGCAAGAGTCTATGGCGTGTTGGAGCATCTGGCGTGAAGACTTTTGATGATCCAAAGAATCAGGGCAAGTAACATAAATATCCTTGTCAGGGAATGATGTATGGGCAATGTCGGCAATAACTCGATTCATATCGCTGTTCAAAGTACTTTGTGGCCCATCGTGCTTGTAGGTAAACCACGAAAAGGATGCTGCACCTGCTTCTTTCTCTACATTGTAACAATACAGAGCTATGCGGGCACCTTTCCAATATCCGAAATGGATAAAGAACGGATCTCCACAAGCAACAAAAGTAATATTGTCTGTGCTGTATGAAAACTGAAACTGCTGACGAAGCATATCAATCGATACACGTAAGTAGAGTGTCGTTCCTGTAATAGGTGCTATTGTTACTTCCGAAGTATCGTTGGATATATACAGGCTCTTTTGTCCTCCGCTCGTTTTAATTCCAAGCAGTTTATTCTCTTTGCCCATGCAAGCCAATCCGCAACGCTGTCCTTCAGCTATTGATGAAAAGTCGACAGCCACGGTTGCTTCACTAACGTATCCCATCACTTTTTGAGTTAGCGTATTATGAGCCAAGCGGAAAGACGAAGACTTGAGCGCTTGCAAGGTAAGACTACCCGGAGGAGAAGATAAAGACCAAGCCTTATCAACCGGATTATGGTTAAATTGCCATTGTGGTGACAACGTTTGCGAAGAGAAATCATCATCGGTTTGTGGAGCGAATATTAGTGAACTCTGAATCGGTTTCTTCCATACATATACGGGCTCACCAACTCCATTCTTATCTAAATCGACTCCGATTACCGGCCAACCGTCTTGCCAATGCATTGGTTGTAGGTGAACTACACGGCCTAATGAACCATTGTGTTGGAAATGGAAGAAACACCACTGTCCGTCTGGAGTATCAACAATAGCACCTTGATGAGGGCCATTAATTGAAGTACTTCCTTGTTCCAAGACTATTTTTTTCTCGTAAGGCCCATAGATGTTCTTTGAGCGTAGAACCGTTTGCCATCCGGTTCCAACACCACCTTCAGGAATAGAAATGTAGTAATAGCCCTCTCTTTTGAATATCTTAGTTCCCTCGGCTACCGGACCGGAATATACCGTGACTCCATCATCAAGCAAACGGGTACCGTCAGCACTCATTTTGTGAATAATGATAGGGCCGGCACCGTGTTGACTCCGTCCTAAATAAGCTTGTCCATCGTTATCCCAAAAGGGACAGGGGTCTTCCCACTTTTCAATGCCTTTCACTAAATGCAAAGGACTCCATGGTCCGGCCGGATTGATGGCATTGGACATAAATAAGCCCTCTTTTGGCGTACAAAAGAAGACCCAAAACTTATTATCATGATAGCGGATAGACGGGGCCCAAGATCCTCCGGCGTACTGCTGATTATCGTCCCATCCGGAGAAGTCAAAGCGATGATAAATCTGAGAGACTAGTTTCCAATTTACCATATCTTTCGATTCTAAAACTTGCATGCCCAGGAAGTGGAAGTCCGAGGCTACCATGTAATATTTGTCTCCAACCCTTATAACATCCGGATCGGAATAATCTGCATTTAAAATCGGATTAATATAGGTCCCATTGCCCTGGTCGCCCCATTTGCTGGGGCTACCTTGGGCTAACAGGATAAGAGCATTGCTTATGAAGCAAATAAACAATATCAGAGGTTTGGTCATTAATATGAACTTTAAGTTATAAATAGGCTACTAATATCCGGGATTCTGTTCTACATCAGCTTGGTTCAAATCAATAGCAGCCTGAGGAATCGGACGAAGAGTCTTGTATTTCCCATCAGTTCCCTTCATAGCGGATTCCTTTATGCCATCTTCATTGTATTGGGTGACATATTCAACCAGCTTGTGCGTACGCTTCAAGTCCGTCCAACGAACATACTCACCAGCTAATTCACGAGCACGTTCATCTAAGATGAAGTTAATATTGATATCACCGGCAGAAACAGCCATTTGTGTTGTATAACCTTCCCTAATTGTACCCGGACGTTTACGGAGGTTATTAATCATTTGAGCAGCCTCTCCGGTTTTGCCCATTTTGAAATAAGCCTCTGCCGCAATTAAGTAAGCTTCGCCCAAGCGAGCAACCACTACATCGTGCATACTACAAGTGCTGTTACGGTTGGAAATAGAAGCATCCGAATAATCATCAAACTTTTTGATGCAAGCTACACCGTAATCTTGAGAACGACGATCTTTATAAGTCGCAGGAGCTCCATTTGAAGGAGCAATGCCGCCATTAACTATTGTCTTACTTACTATTGTATTCTTCTTGATACCATATGGATCATCCATTTTCCAAGCAGTAATATCTTCATCGGTAGCCCAAGCGGGTGCGTAATAATAAAGAATTGATGAAGAAGTTGGAGCTGAATAATAGTCGAAATAGCTTTGATGGAATTCAAGCATGAAAGTTTGTTCCAGGCGGGCGTCGCCACGAGTATATAACTGTTGTAGGCGGAGCGAAGGAGCAAAATTACCATCTATGGCTTTATTTCTTGGTTTTTCAGAACCTCCCAAATAAGAACCGAACTGCGCTTGTTGGTAAGAACCATCTCTAACCGGGTCTTCTACAGAAGCAGCACTAAACTGAACGCTCCAGAAGATTTCATTATTCTCTTCATTTTGAACATCAAAAGCTTTTTCAATTGAAATGGAAGGAATTTCACTATTGATAGCTTGTATAGCATATTTTGCTGCATTTTCAAAGTCGCTTGTCTGGGCAATATTTTCCTCCTGAGATTCGTAGTCAGAACCATTCAACCATCCACGTGTCAGATAAGCTTTTGCCAGATAAAAAGCAGCGGCTTGTTTATTTGCGCGTTCGGTGCCGGAACCGGAACGCTCCAACAATTTAGAGTCAGAAGATATGAGATAGGTAAATTCATCAATAATAAATTTATAGACATCAGTCAAACTAGTTCGCTGATGATTCATTTCGGCATAATCAAACATCTTAGTGTTCAGCGCAACAGGGCCAAATTGTTGAACTAGTTGAAAGTAGTACCAAGCACGAAGGAAACGAGCTTCATCTATGTACTGTGCACGTACGCTTGATTCTGCAGTACTCTCGCCATATGCGATTACGCTGTTAGCTAATTGAATGCCCTTAAAGCAATTCGCATAGAAGTCTTTCACAATGCCTTCATCAGCAGTAAATGTATATTGCCCCATAGCAACTCCTTGACTTTTTCCGTCGGCATACAGGTCTGTACCAGCAACAAACAATTGTGGCTGCATATTATATAAGTCACGCAAAGTAGAATATGCGCTATTAGTCAGACTGGCAAAGCCTGTTGTTGTCTGATAAAATTGTGATGATGGAACATTGGATCTATTATCTTGATCAAGGAAGCCGGAACAACTAGAAAGAGTTGCCAGAGCTAGTGCTACAATGAAATATCTTTTTTTCATAATTGTTCTTTATTAGAATTTTAAATTTACACCAATCTGATAAGTTCTTGAACTAACACCACCTTTGCCATCTCCTACAGATGCATCAGCCCATTCAGGATCGAATCCTTTATAGTTCGTGAATGTAAACGGATTTATTAAATTAGCATAGATCCTCAAATTAGCAACATTAAGCTTAGATAGCCATTTTTGAGGGAATGTATAGCCAAGAGTAATGTTTTTAATTCTGACAAATGAGTTGTCGACGAAGTTTTGTGAGCGATCTTCACTGCTACCGCTTGTCCAGTAAGAACCGCCACCTTTACCATTGCCGCCATTGGTTGGAAAAGGATATTTTCCGTAATGAGTGGCATCTTGATGGCTAATAGATCCGTCTGTTCCAAGTATTGGCGCTCCTTCCGGAATGTAGTAATCCATATTAAGACGCATCATACCGCGCTGACCATAATCGACGAACTCACCCATAAATGGAGAATAGACCGTACCTCCTTGACTTGTATAAATGCTTACTGAAAAATCGACGTTTTTGTATGAAAGATTAGATGCAAAATTACCCGTCCAGCTCGGAGCGCTATGGCCTAGAATCATTTTATCATTTGCATCGATTGTTCCATTTTCATCTTTATCTAAGATTTTCATCTCACCCTCATAAAACTTTGTTTTCATGTTAGGATCTGCAGCATAAGCTTGTGCTTCTTCTCGTGTACAAACTCCAGTGTATTTATAGCCATAAACCACATCGATTGGATGGCCTATAAACCATTTATTACCAACAAGATCTTCCTTTGCATCATTCAACTCTTTAATGGTATTTATGTTACGGGCGAAAGAGAAGGTAGTCTCCCAATTCCAATCTTTATTACGCACATTAATGGTGCTTAATTGAATCTCTATTCCCTTATTATTTACTTTACCAACGTTGCTTACAATTGAACCTGTATTAGAACCTAGTTCAAGCGGAGTTTCCATTTTCATGAGTAATTTTTTGGAATCTTTATTATAAACATCTATAGAACCATTAATCCGGTTATTCAAGAAACCAAAGTCAAGGCCCAAATTCAGTTCAGTGGTTTTCTCCCAAGTTAAAGCAGAGTTAGTCATTGTATAACCATAGCCATTGGCTATCGATGACCCCATATTGTAGTAGTACTTTATGTTGGCTAAAGCTTGAGTATCATATGGACCGACACCTGCATTGTTACCTGTAATACCAAAGCTGGTGCGTAACTTCAGGTTGCTTAACCATTCATTCGTTGGTTTCATGAACTTCTCTTCAGAGATACGCCATGCTAAAGCTGCTGAAGGGAACATTCCCCATCGGTTGTCTTTCTGGAATTTAGAGCTTCCATCCCAACGTGAAGATACTGTTGCCATATACCTTCCTTTATAAGAATAGTTAACGCGCGCTACATATGAAAGCATAGCAAGCTTTTTATAATAGCTAGACTGACTTTGAGTTGTGCCTGAAGCAAGATTGTACCAATCAACATCAAAAGGCATATCTACAACATTGATGTAATCGCCTTCTAGTTGCTGTTGATAAACACTGAATAGAGCTAATGCATTGAAACTATGATCACCAAAGGTCTTTGAATAGTTTGCTTGAGTATCCCAAGTATAAGAAAAAACTTGGTCGTTATAGTTCTCAGCCATATTGGTCTTGCCTGAGCGAGCTTGTGTTTGACTATTATAGAAAGTGCCGCGGTGTGTCTTTGAATACATTGGAGAGAAAGTCGTCTTTAAAGTTAGTTCTTTAATCGGATTGTACTGAAAATATAGATTAGCCATGGCATCATAAGCACGGGTGTTATCTTTTGAATTTTCACGATCTACAACCGGATTTATATTGGAAGTTGGGCCTCCACCATTAGGATAAATAGCAGCATCCTTACCTGGTTGTACTATTAGTTGACCAGCATTTTCTCCTTCCCAATAATAACAAGGCATAGTTGGTGTCATACGGAATCCTTGCAGTATGGAGTTGCTGCTGCCACTTCTCTTTATCGAAGTTGACATGTTGGCAGAGAAACCTGCAGATATTTTATCTGATATTTTATGATCAATAGCAGCTTTCAGATTCCAACGCTCATAACCATCATACAGAATACCGTTCTCATTTTGATAACCTAAACCGATACGATAGCTTATGTTCTTAGCATTTCCTGCGATATTCAAAAAATGGTTTTGTTGTTCACCATCACGAGTCACGATATCAGCCCAATTCGTGTAGTTCTTATTGGTATACATGTCTTTAATTACCTGACTGTTCCCTCCCCAAAAATTCAAGAAGTTAGCCTGCGTCATATCCCATTGTGTCAGACCGGTTGACGAATCCATTGATGATACTAGATAGCGGGAGAAACGAAATTTTAAGAATTCATCTCCACTCATGAAGTCCGGCATGTTAGCTGTTGTTTTCACTCCATAATAGCCATCGTAACTTACGGTTGTTTTTGCAGCATTGGAGTCTCCCTTTTTAGTCGTGATCATAACCACACCATTGGTCGCTCTGGAACCATAGATCGCAGTAGAAGAAGCATCTTTTAAGATGTCTACTTTCTCGATGTCCATTGGGTTTAGAAAGTTCATGTTATCACAGACCACTCCGTCAATAACATATAATGGCTCGCCACCATTCAATGAACTCTTACCACGAATCTGAATATTAAAGCCATCTCCGGCACGGCTGGAAGATTGGGAAATATTCACACCTGCAACCTGTCCCTGCAAGCTTTCCATTAGTGAAGTAGAGCCTTTGGCTGATATATTTTCAGCTTTCACACTACCAACGGAACCTGTTAAATCGGATTTTTTCACAACACCGTAACCTACGACTACTACTTCGTCCAATAATTTATTATCAGAGAGCATGGTTATAGATAATTTCTGTTGATTGCTAATTTTTACTTCTTGCTTTTTGTAACCAACATAAGAGATGACCAGTGTTGCATTAGTAGGTACATCTAATGTAAAATTGCCATCAAAGTCTGTGATGATTCCATTACTCGTTCCTTTCACCAATATGGAAACTCCAATTAATGCTTCGCCGTTTTCGTCGACAACATTGCCATTGATTTTTCGATTTTGATGGATGGATTGTTCGATAGAAGAATTTTGGATTTTGCCTTCAGCTTTGGCCGACAATGGCAAAGAGATTAATCCAAGAGAAAGTCCATAAATGAACCAAGCTCTTTTTGGAAAATGCCCCTTATTAGTAGATAAGGACAGCTTTAATTTACCTTTTCTTTTCATGTTCTTCGTATTAGAGGTTATTTGGGTAACTATATTGAATGCCAAATTTAGGAAGAAAAGATTCTCTGGCGGTGTAAAATCTAACAGGTTTAATGGAAAATCTATCAAAATAGGACAGAGAATAGATGAAACAGGTTTTTTGAGTCTATTTTAACCACAATGAATTTTGATTGATGGGCATTTTGCTCTATTTTAGCCAACTGAATAAGAAAACGCATCGTTAACGTCTTTATGAAAAATCAATTTTATCATCTTCAACCTGCTCTCTGCATAGCTTTACTCTGTTTACTCGCTATTGCTTTACCTGCTGCCGGGATCAATGTGCCTCAAAAATACTCTGTAACTTACTTCTCTGCTCAGAATGGAGTTGAAGACGGATTGGTGAATGACATAATTCAGGATCAAAAGGGGTTGTTATGGTTTGCCACATGGAATGGACTCTATCGATTTGATGGGTATAATTTTGAAAACTATAAGTCGAGCACAGAAGATAAGAATGGTCTTACAAATGATCGCCTACTGCATATTGATGAAGATAAATATGGTTGTATCTGGGTGCTGTGTTATGATTCAACAACTTATCGCTTCAATCCAAGTAAAGAAATCTTTGAACCTATACAGAGAAGGCCATTGAATCAGTTCCAATCCATTCAGGTATTCTCAAGTGGAATAACCTGGCTTTTAAGAAAAGACGGTAGTGCAATACGTGCACAAACAAATCCTACGGATTTATCATTGACTCTTCAATCTTATTCAATGAAAGAGAAAACGATACCTTCAGGTAAGATTCATTCGGTGTTTATGGATTCAAGACTTCATGAGTGGATATTAACGGATAATGGACTTTATTGTTTGCACGATTCTCTACTTACGACTATTGTTTCAGGAAACTCTCAATCACGAAAGAGAACGGCATTTTATTCAGTGACTGAGCGAGATGGAGAACTCTCATTTGGAACTAACTATGGGCAAATTTATAGCTACTCATTGGCGAAGAAAACGCTAAAACGTACACAGCTAAAAACAATAGCATCCGTCATTTCTATTTTAAATGTACAACACAAAACGGCGTATGTTACAGATAAAGATGGATTTTTCATTGCTGATTTAAAGGGGTTGTTTCCCAAACATTTTACACTTAATGGCTTGCTACAAGTAAAAGACAAAGCGATCGTATCAGTTCAGGTTACTCGTAACGGACTTCTTTGGCTAACCCATTCTGTTCCGGGGGTTACTCTGTTTGATCTGCAAACACAAAAACTAACGTTTATTGAAAGTAAGGATGAGCTAGGTAGGCCGCTTAATACTGAAAGTGGATTCTTTGCCATTGAAGATAAAAATGGTATATTATGGGTTCATCCCAAAGGAGGAGGCTTTTCTTATTATGACCCTCAGCGTAAACAACTGGTTCCATTTAATACGACGGATAAAAACATTAAATGGAAATCGAATGATCGTTGTTTCGCCGCCTTTGCTGACAGACAGGGCAATCTATGGATGAGCACGCAACTGGATAGACTTAAGCGTATTACACTGGTACCCGATAAATTTCATATCTATACGCCAGATGCAAAAGATATCGAAATGCCTGATAACGAAATCAGAGCTCTTTATATTGATCAGAAAAGCAGAATTTGGACGGGTACCAGAGATCAGAATGTGTCTATCTATGATTCACAATTGAAGCTGATTCATCAATTTAAATCCGGAAAGATATACGCAATCATGCAAACTGAAGAAGGCTCTTTTTGGATATCAACCAAAGGAGAAGGCCTGACTAAAGTTGTGGAAACTGCTCACAATCAATTTGAGTTTAAACAATACAGATACAACGCGAATGATCCATTTACACTTAGTAGTGATAATATTTATTATACATTTCAGGATAGTAAAGAAAGAATTTGGATTGCCACTTATGGTGGGGGATTGAATTTAGCTTTAAAGAATTCGAACGGCTCTCTACGTTTTATCAATTACCGAAATCGATTAAATAAATATCCCATCGATCGCTTTTATAAAGTAAGGCATATCACGGAGGATAGCAAAGGGCGTATCTGGGTATCGACAACAGCAGGTATCTTATTATTTGACGGAACGTTTAAGAGACCTGAAGATATAACATTTCATGTCATCTGTCGGAAACAGGGCGATCTTAATAGCCTTAGTAATAATGATGTGCAGATGGTTAAGTGCACAGACAAAGGAAAGGTGCTGGCGATTACCTATGGGGGAGGCTTGAATGAGCTTATTAAAACAGGTGATTATTCGTATAAATGTAAATCGTTTACGCAGAAGAATGGACTGATCTCCGACATTATTTACTCCATGCAGGAAGATCGATATGGGAATTTGTGGTTGGCTACCGGGGGTGGCCTAGTGAAGTTTGTAACTTCGCAAGAGCAAATACAGTATCCAAGTGAACATATTGCTTTTAATATGCACTTCAGCGAAGGGGTTGGGGCAACAAATGGGAAGCAAATATTTTTTGGAACGAATAGAGGTTTATTCTATTTTACGCCAGAGAAAATTCGTAAAACGACTTTTGTACCTCGTATATTCTGTTCTTCTATATGGGTGGATAATCAAGAACTAACTCCAAAGAGCGCACCTTCAATTCTTACAAGCAGTCTTGATAATATCTCTCACCTAACATTGCCCTCAAATAACCACTCTCTAAGATTAATTTTTTCTGCTTTGGATATGACCAATACGGAATATATTCAATATGCTTATATGCTTGAGGGATTTGATACTAACTATCGTCAGGCAGGTAACGGACGTGAAGCTAATTATACCAACTTGCCACCCGGCAATTATACATTCCGTGTTAAATCGACCAATAACGAGGGTGTGTGGGTTAATAATGAGAGAACTCTGTCCATCGAAGTTCTGCCTACTTTCAATGAAACACTGTTTGCCCATCTGCTCTATTTTGTCTTGGCGTTGCTTGTCATCGTAGGAGGAGTGTATATCTATACCGTATTCTATAGAATGAAGCATAAAGTTAGAAATGAAGAGTATCTTACACAACTAAAACTGAGCTTTTTTACCAATGTTTCCCATGAGTTACGAACTCCATTGACGCTCATTACAGGCCCCTTGGAAATCGTTCTTAAAAACGAAAATTTATCTGAAAAGGTGAAAGAGACATTAAATGTGATAAAGAGGAATAGCGATCGTATGCAACGACTTGTGGGGCAGATACTTGACTTTAGCAAAATACAAGATAATAAAATGAAACTTAGAGTTCAGCGTGTGGATATTGTAAACTTTACCCGAGAGGTTGTGCACTATTTTGTCGCTCTGGCCAAAGAGAGGCATATTACTCTGACATTTACTTCCGAACCGACAAGTTGTTATATCTGGCTTGATACAGACAATATAGAAAAGGTCCTTTTTAATCTGTTGTCCAATGCATTTAAATATACTCCTGACGAGAAGCGTATCTGTGTACATATCTTAGATAAGACCGATTGTGTCATCATCCAGATTACAGATCAGGGAGTTGGTATACAAAAAGAAAAACAAAAAAACATCTTTAATCGATTTGAAAATCTGGTACAGGGAAACATGCACACGGCAATGAGTTCAGGTATTGGACTATCATTGGCTAAGGATCTTGTAGAGATACATCATGGGGAGATTTCTGTTGAAAGTGAACCGGGAAAGGGGAGTACTTTTTCTGTAAGATTGTTGAAAGGCAAGGCGCATTATCCTGCTGACACTGAATATATATTATCTGACTTAGATGGATGTGCTGACATTGAACAAGCTTCAGACGAACAATCGTTAGGAACCGCTGTAGCCAACATGCTACTCATGCTCATTGTAGAAGATAATCATGAACTTAGAGCATTCATTAAGCAAATCTTCCAAGAGAAATATCGTATCATAGAGGCACAAGATGGAGATGAAGGGCTCGAAAAGGCATTCTCTTGTCTGCCGGACGTGATTATTACAGATATTATGATGCCTGTAAAAGATGGCCTTCAGATGCTGCAAGAACTAAGAAATGATGAACGTACTTCACATATACCTGCAATCGTGTTAACAGCCAAAGCCGATACCGATAGTATTCTGACGGGAATTCAGACGGGTGCGGATGATTATATTACCAAGCCATTTAGCGTTAGCTATCTAGAAGCGAAAGTCGACAGTCTTTTAGCTCAGCGGAAAAGGCTGCAAACTTATTATTGTAGTAATAAACCCATTTTGGAGGATACTCTACAAGAAGAAAAGACCCCTATGCTATCAGGTAAAGATGCTGCTTTTCTAACAAAACTGGCTCAGATAATGGAACAACAAATAAGTAATTCGGATTTAGATGTGGACTATCTGGTTAGCTGCTTCAGTCTGAGCCGGACAAACTTCTTTCATAAGCTTAAATCTTTAACAGGACTTCCTCCTATTCTGTATATTAAGGAAATACGCATGCGAAAGGCCGCTGAACTGATAAAAGAGAAACAGTACTCTATGGCAGAAATAGCTTATATGGTTGGTTATAGCGATCCTCATTATTTCAGCAAAAGCTTTAAAGCTTTTTGGGGCGTAAATGCTACTGAATACGCTAAACAGGTAAATGAATAATGGCTGCTTAGTTGGGTTTGTCGGTTTGCTTCATTTCAACTGTACTTTTCTTTTTGCCGAACAAGAAGGAGAAGAATAAAACGGCAATGATAATGGCTGCAATGCTTTGTGCCAATATAGTGTAAGGGGCTCCGATGTATTGAGAGATGGTACCGGTAAGTAACCCTCCCAGCGGCTGCATGCCGAAGAATGCCATGGCAAAGAAGCTGAGAGCTCTTCCTCTCATCTCAATAGATGCCTCGGTTTGTATAATTGTGTTGCAGATGGTTGTTTGAGACATCATGGCAAAACCGGCCAATGAGGCTGTGCATAGCGCAATAGAAAAGTTACTGATGTGAGAAAAAACGAGTAATGCGATACTCAATATCACCATGTTAATGAATAAAAGCCGTTTCAGATTGGTACCTGACTTTAACGAGGCTAGCAGAATGGCTCCGACCAATGCTCCGAGGCCTATGGCACTGTTCAGGTAACCATAGGTTGAGGCTGTTCCGTGAAAGATCACTTTGGCATATACAGGCAGAAGTGTATTGAATGGGAGTACGAAGAGGCTAACGCATGCCAGCATAATTACGATTTTGCCCAGAGAAGGGGTATTCTTTAGATAGTTAAACCCTTCTTTAAACTCTTTCATTATTTTTTTAGTATGCGGCTGTGGCACGTAGGGCGTGATTCTCATCAGTAGTAAGGAGGTGATTACGGCAAGATAGCTAAAAGCATTGATGAGGAAACACGTACCTGCGCCTAGTTTCTCTAATATAATACCCGATATAGCAGGTCCTATCAGCCAGGCCAGCTTTCCCATCGAAGAATTTAGTGCTATCGCATTCTGTAGATTACTTTTGTCATCCACTACCTCGTTTACCAATGATTGTCGAGCAGGTAAATCGAACGCATTTACGATTCCCATCACTACGCTAAGAAGAAAAATTTCCCAGATAGAATAGTCGGTAAATAGTACTACAATGGAGAGGATAGCCGCTTGTATCATAGAGCAAGTTTGCGTAGCCAATGTAACGCGATAGCGATTGTAGCGATCGGATATTACCCCTCCCAGCGGCGAAAACAGGAAAGAAGGAAATTGTGTGGCGAAGACTACCAGCCCCAGCATAAAATTAGAATGGGTTTGATCGAACACTAACCAATAAACGGCTGTGCGTTGCATCCATGTCCCGATTAATGAAACAGATTGTCCCGAAAAGTATAGTCTGTAGTTGCGGCTTTTTAAGGAATTGAAAGTTGTAATCTTCATCTTCTAATCGGTGTTTATTCTATGATCTTTGCTGATAGAGCAAGGATCAAGTGGAGCGTTCTGTTATAGAAAGCAACTTGTCATGTCTCTCTATAACGAAATGTACTTATTATCTGATATAACAAGTTTGCTATGCAAAGTAACTTTGTTTTTATTGAAGATTATTATTTGCGTTCTTTTTTTCTTTGCATTTAACAATGTTTATTCTGTGAGGTGCCTCGTCTGTTTTTATTAAAGTGATTAGCAGATCAGATCAGAATAGCTTGCATATATCAACTGTTTTGTCTAATATTGTCTTCAATTTACGCCGATAGGTGCTACAATTTAATAGATAACGATAGATTATTATGGAAGGAAAGTTTATTACATTAACAGCAACTAAGATTGATAGAGAGCACATTTGTTGTGCTATATCCGACAAGAAATGCAAAGAGGGTTACGAGCTGAAAAAAGAATGGCTTAAAAAGGAATTTAATAACGGATATGTTTTTCGAAGATTAGACGAAAGAGCGAAAGTTTTTATTGAATACGGGCCGGCAGAGAATGCCTGGCTTCCGGTTGAGGCTCCAAATTATCTCATGATCAATTGCTTCTGGGTATCGGGACAATATAAAGGAAAAGGATATGCTAAAGCTTTGTTGCAATTTGCTCTAGATGACGCTACGCGAGAGGGAAAAGATGGTTTGGTAACAGTGGCAGGATCGGCTAAGCGCCCATTTATGAGTGATACTAAATGGCTTTTGCGCCAAGGATTTGAAGTGGTGCAGAGTCTATCTTCTGGCTTTGTCCTCCTTGCTAAAAAGATCAATCAGGGCGCTACTAATCCTAAGTTTAAAGAAACAGTACTGACTGGCGAATGCTCTGAAGCAAAGGGTTTAGTTGTGTATTATTCTAATCGCTGTCCGTTTACCGAATATCATGTGCATCACTCTTTGGTGGAGACAGCACAGAAAAGACAGCTCCCATTGACGGTTATTAAACTTGAATCGGTGGAACAAGCACAGGAAGCACCTACTCCTGCCACAATCTTTAGTTTGTTTTATAATGGCAAGTTTGTGACGACGGATATTAGTGCTTGCATGGATAGCCGATTTGATAAGATTGTTGGCATTTAATGTTTTTTTGCAGATTGAGTGACATAGGGTTGTCACTATTGCCTTCTATTTTTGCACTTGTCAAATAGATTATTCATTAAAAAAAACAACAGTTATGAAATTGAATGTGCATTTAGTTTTTCCGGGTACTTGCGAAGAGGCTTTTAATTTTTACAAAGAAGTTTTGAATGGAGAGATCACTTTCTTATTCAGAAAGAAAGAAGATAGATCCCTCCAATTAAGTGAGACTGAGAAAGAGAAGATTTCTCACATGATTCTTAATACGGAGCATTTTAATCTGGGAGCTGAGGACGCGCCTGAAGGCGAAGTGGTTGCAACGGGCAGTAATTGCAAACTGGTGCTTGTCTTCACGGATATAGAAAAACTTCGTAGGGTGTTCGATCTACTATCTCAAGGTGGTGAGGTAGTAGCTCCTTTGGAGAAAACATTCTTTTGTGATGCCTTTGGTGAACTGATAGATCAGTACGGTGTCCGTTGGCTAATCATGATGGATGATGAAGGTTATTCTGCATAGAAAATTACAGATTTCTTGATTTTCGAGTTAGGTGGGCACTATATTTATCTTGTATATTGTCTCACCTAATTCTATTTTTGTACATTTGTAATAGTAATTCATTGCCCTCATTTATGAACCGTATTGATCGATTATCTGCTATTCTCATTATGCTACAATCTTCGTCTTTGGTAAAGGCGAAAGATATAGCTACCCGTTTTGATATTGGTCTCCGAACGGTGTATCGAGACGTTAAAGCTTTGGAAGATGCAGGTATTCCTTTGGCGGGGAATTCCGGCGCGGGTTATTCTTTGGTAGAGGGGTTTAAGTTACCACCATTGATGTTTACTAAGGAAGAAGCCTTTGCCTTTTTGCTTGCAGAGAAGTTGGTCGATCAGTTTACCGACTTTGGTTTTAAAGAGAGTTACAAATCCGGTATTGATAAAATTAGAGCTGTGATGCAATTGGCAGAGAAGAAATCAATCGAATTGCTCAATGATAAAATAGATGTGATGCATTTTCATGGCATTAAGCCGACTGCTAATCAAGATATTCTGAAGGATGTGTTGTGTGGCATTGCTGACAAAAGAAGGATTCAGATTACTTATTCCAACTATAAGCAGGAAATAACAGAACGAAAATTAGATCCTATTGGTTTATTCTTTTCAAAATCCAATTGGTCTTTGGTGGCTTATTGTGACATCCGCAAAGATTATCGAACGTTTCGCGTAGGGAGGATACAGCATGTTTACCAAACCAGTGAGACTTTTGAAAATGAACATCCACCGCTTCATTCTTTTCTGAAAGAGATAGAAAAGATGGAGGGACTGCACGAGGTCTTGATAGAAGTCGAGAAAGCGAAAGTATCTTTGCTTGATGAGAATCGTTTTTATGAGGGGCTGATTTATGAAGAAGAGAAAGGGGACAGAGTGATTTTACATTTCATGGTTTTCTCATTGGAACGTTTTGCACGCTGGTGTTTGTCTTATATTGACATTGCCAGAATTCTGTCTCCTGATGTTTTGAAAGGTGAAGTGACTAGTTTGCTGAATAAAGGAAATAAATACTAATTTTAAAAACACAATTGTTATGGAACAGAGCATTGCAGAAAAGATTATTGCATTAGAAAAAGAGGCTTTGACAGAATGGAATAAAGGAAATCCATCTGTTTATTTGGCGTTATATTCTCAGGAAATAACTTACTTTGATCCGTTTGCAGAGAAGCGCTTTGACGGTTTTAAAAAGATGAAGGCTTTTTATGAGACTTTGCGGGGAACAATCTCCGTGGATAAGTCTGAAATGAATAATGTGCTTGTGCAGGGGAATGATAGCATGGTGGTACTGACTTATAATCTGAATTCTTATTCAGACGGTAAATGGAATTGCACGGAAGTATACTGTCTGGAAAAAGATGGTAAATGGCGGATAATTCACAATCATTGGTCGTTTACGAAGCCTAATTTAGGACTATAAGAATTTTGTGTTGACACACCCTTGAATCAGTTCGATGCACCGGGCATCATCCGAGTTATCGGTGATTTGTTTCATACGCTTTTTCTTTTTTATGCACTTGTAAAAATGGGACATTCTTCAACGAATAAGCAAATTTGTAATTATCTTGCACCTATCGCTACAGACCTTCTGAGAGGGGTTTGGTGAACTAACTAGTTCAGCGTGGTTAATTAACTAGTTCACCGCGGTGAACTAGTTAATTAACCACGCTGAAGTTATATGATGTCTGATAAGAATGTTATTTGTAAATATTATTAAATCTATGCCTGGTTATAAATAACAAAGCACCTCAATCAATGAAAGATTGAGGTGCTTTACTTGAGCCTCTTGTCGGATTCGAACCAACGACCCCGAGATTACAAATCACGTGCTCTGGCCAACTGAGCTAAAGAGGCGGTTTTTGTTTTGCGGATGCGAAGGTAGAAACTATTTTTTAATCTCGCAAGAGTGTAAATACCACGAATATGCTATTTGTAGTCTCGATAGCTTTGCTTACTTTTGTAAATCAACAAGTTATAATGAAATGATGAAGATAAAATTATTCTGTATTTCCTGCATTTTTCTGTCTTTTTGGGTTGGCAGCGTATCTGCTAAAGAGTTTAAATCTCCAAATCAAGGTGAAGTGAAGGCTGATAGTACAGGTTATATTGTTCGGGTGGGAGAGATGGCCCCCGATTTTACGGTGACTCTGACCGATGGAAGAACAGTTGCTCTTTCTTCCCTTCGTGGCAAAGTTGTGATGTTGCAGTTTACTGCCAGTTGGTGTAGTGTGTGCCGCAAGGAGATGCCTTTTATTGAAAGCGATATCTGGCAAAAGCATAAAGAAAATAATGAATTCATGCTTATAGGTGTTGACCGTGATGAGCCGCTGGATAAGGTTGTTGAGTTTGGTAAATCGGTCAAGGTGACCTATCCGCTGGGCTTGGATCCCGGAGCGAATATCTACTCGAAGTATGCTTTACGTGACTCTGGTATTACCCGCAATGTGCTTATCGATCGTGACGGACGTATCGTGAAACTTACCCGATTGTATAATGAACCAGAATTTGCTTCATTGGTTCAGAAGATTGACGTGATGCTGAAGAAGTGATTCATTACTTCTACACGTCTTTATTATCAGCTGAGATTCGTTTGAAATATAAGTGCATGGAGTAGCAGTGGTGAGGTGTGGCCTCTAAGATTTTATTTGGCTAAACTTAATTTTGCCAAATAGTCATAGTGGCTACCTTCTTTTACCAGCTCCGCTTTGAATCCGTGTTGCATGGCGTACATGTTGAGCGTCTGGAAATCAATGTAGAGCCAATCGAAGACACTTCCTTTGATGTCTTTATATTGCATCTCGAAGTCAATTTCACCATAGTAATCTCCTGCTAAGTCGACAAGATAACTGCCGTCTTCTTCTTCAAACAGATAGCGAAGATCGCTTGAATCCATCAGTACATATCCGTCTGGGTTGAGTAATTGCTTCATCTTAAGGAAGAAGGCAGGTAGATTTTCTATTTTTCCTATAATTCCCGAACCATTCATCAGCAACAGAATGGTGTCGAAGTGTTCATAGAAAGTTTCATCAAAGAGGTTGACTAACCGTGCATCCTTCACTCCACGTTGCTTCATAACCTCTACTGATAGAGGAGAAATGTCAATGGCACAAACCTCTTTACCGGCTTCTTGAAGTGCCAGAGCGTGGCAACCACTGCCTGCTCCTACATCTAGTATCTTACCTCCGGCCAATTTCAACGCTGTCCGCTCTAGTATGGGCATGCTTGTGGCAGTGCGAAATAAATCTTTTACAGGTATCTCATCTTCATCGAATAAAGAGGAAAATACGCGTAAGCGATCTGCCTTGTGGTGGGTAAAATAATCGGTGATGGCTGCACCCATAGGGTCTATGTTGGCTGTGAGCAGAGTTGCTTTCATTAATAGGGTATTATAAGTTAGCAGCAAAGATAAGTATTTATACTGTCTATCCACAAAAAATGCTTATCTTTGTAGCTTAAATTATGAATGAATAAAGGAGTTGTATGAGCATAGAAGATGCAATAATGGGTGGTATAGTCTTTAAAGGTAAAGCTAAAGAACCGGAAAGAGGGAAAGAGAAACCTAAGGTAAAGACTAAGGCCAAGAAAACAACCTACATGAAAGGTTTACATAATTCCGGCTCTGCGAAGATGAAAGCTGAGATTAGACAGAAACGTGCCAACAGGCATAAATAATAGGCGGTTGTCGCTAATAACAAGAAAAGTAGTTAAGCATGTTCTCTGATGAACCATTGCTTAACTACTTTTTTTGGCACTATCCAATATATTGTGTAAACTCTAGCTCGGGTCTTTAGATTCGAGTTATTTTTTTTATCTTTAAAAATAAAAATATGGATAGTGTTATGTCAAAACGAGAAAAGCGCCAGGCAGTTCCTGCCGAGATGCTCAGTAAAGAGTTCTTGAGTCAATTCAAGACAGAGGAAGATGTTAGTCAGTTTCTCAAAGATCTTCATTCTCAAGTATTGGAACAAATGCTTCAGGGTGAGATGGATGCCCATTTAGGTTATGACAAGCATAGTACTGATGGTTATAACAGTGGCAACTCTCGCAATGGAAGCTTTAGCAAGAAGATTCAGAGCGAGCATGGTGAGCATCTAATCGAAGTTCCTCGTGATCGCAAAGGAGAGTTTGAACCTATTGTAGTTCCCAAACATCAAAGTCGTGGTTTATCTATAGAACGCCTGGTTATCTCTCTTTATGCAAAGGGAATGAGCGTATCTGATATTGAGGATGAGTTACGAGACATTTATCAAATAAACCTCTCTACCAGTGCAATATCAATCATTACCAATAAAGTCACTCAGGCTGCAATTGAATGGCAGAATCGCCCGCTAGAACGATTATATATGGTTGTTTGGATGGATGGCATCGTATTCAAGGTTAGAGAATCTGGGAAAGTGATAAACAAGACTGTTTATCTATGTGTGGGGCTTAATAACCGTGGCTACAAAGAAGTTCTTGGTATGTGGATCGGGAAGACTGAAAGTTCTTCTTTTTGGATGTCTGTTCTAACGGATCTCAAAGCACGTGGTGTGGAGGATATACTTATAACGGTAACTGACAACCTAAATGGCTTTACCGAAACCATACGTGCTGTATTTCCCCAATCCACAACTCAAATATGTGTGGTACATCAAATACGTAATTCATGTAGATATGTTGTATGGAAGGATTTAAAAGAGTTTACGGCTGATATGAAAGAGATTTATACCTCCGTCAATCGAGACCAAGCAGCCATCGCATTGGAAGAATTTGAGCGAAAATGGGGTGCTAAATATCGTCATGCCGTACAAAGTTGGCATCGCAACTGGAACGATCTGACTGCTTTCTTTGATTTTCCCATAGAGATACGTACTATCATTTATACAACCAATTTAATCGAAAATCTGAATGGCAAGATACGGAAATATACCAAAACAAAATTATCATTTCCTACTGACGATGCCCTCAGAAAGTCCGTTTGGTTGGCTATTAGTGAGATTGAAAAGAAATGGACGATGCCTATAAGAAATTGGGGTGTGGTTATGAATCAATTTTTAGTTATCTTTGAAAACAGAATCGAACTTTAGCACTCGACTAAAGCTCGAACCCGAACATAGTTTACACAGAATTATGGATAGTGCCCTTTTTTTATGGGTAATGCTTGATAGACTTTACTTTACCGGTAGAATCTCGATCCAGTAATCATCCGGATCGTTGATGAAATAAAGTCCCATATCTGTATTTTCAAAGCAAACGCAGTTCATCCCTTTATGATATTTGCGAATCTCGTCATAATCTCCTTCCAGACGGAAGCAGAGGTGACTTTCATTCTCTCCTAATTCATACGCTTGAGTATGATCGCGCAAGCAAGTAAGCTCCAATAGGAAGCCTGTTGCGTTATCTGTCAGGTAAACGAGGGTAAAAGAACCGTCTTTCGCTTCTTTGCGGTGATGCTCTTTAAGTCCCAGTGCTTTTTCGTAAAAAGCAATGCTACGTTCCAGATTCGTTACGTTGATATTAAAGTGGTCAAATCTACTCTTTATTTCCATAGTTTTCTTTTTTTTATTTCACCCATACATTGATGATTTCACCAATATACATTTTGTGCATTTGTTTGCCAGCCCATTGCTCCTTGATTTTTTTATCAGAAACAGCTTCGGGAGTGAGTGATTGCGATACCAGTTTGCGACATTCTATGATGAGCCAAGCCTCAGAAAAAGCTTTGCTTCCGTCAGGAGTCGTGATGGGAGTTAGTCCTGCACCTTTTACTTTGTCGCCATCTTTTCCGGAATTATTCCCGCAATAGTTTAGCGCCTCGCGGTAAGCTTCTGTATAAAATGTCAGTGTATAGGTGTCGTTTGTTTCCATTAACTGATAGGTATAGCGAGTAGGATTGATAAAGCAGAAAGTAACGGGCTTGTCATAGAGTACTCCTAATCCACCCCAACTAGCTGTCATCATATTAAATTTCTCATTACTACCGGCTGTTATCAGCATCCAGTCTTGAGAAAGCATTTTGATGATGTTACCCGGAATCTTGTTTGGCGCAATCTGTTTGTATCCTGCCAGATTTGCAACAGATTTGGTCGCTTCTTGATTTGTGGTAATGGCAGGTATTGAGCTCACATCAGGTCTCGTAGTGGCAGATACAGCTACTGTTGCCGCTGAGGCTGCTTGTGCAGCAGGAGCTACTCCCATGGCTTTTTGGGCATGCTCAAAAATTTCATTGACAAAATCAACTGTTTTCATGCGGAACTTGGATAATCCACGTACCAGTTTCGTTTTATCTTTATTTAATGCATATTTATCAGTTATCCACTCTTCAGCAGTGTATTTCTCTTTTTCTTGATAGGTATAGCGTATCTTCTCAATATCCAATAGACATTTTCCGGGTAAACAGGTAGCTGTTAGTTGGTAATTGACCAATGTTCGGTCTAGTGAGAGAGCACCTGATTTGAATACAATGTATTCTTCTCCCATTCCGGCTATCATGCCTCTTTCTTTGTCGGTATATACTACTCTGCTTGTGTTTTTATTCTTCAGCAGGCGCTTTTGCATCCACTCAAGCATCTTATCAAATACTTGTTGTTTGGACATTCCCGGAAGATCATACTCTTCGGAGAAAACAACTCTTCCTTCTTTCTCGGGAACTGCACCAACTAAATAATTGGTTGAATTTACTTGTTCATCCTCATCTTCTTGCGCTTGTACGGCTGCAGGCAGACAGACAAGAAACAGCACGACTAAGAGGTGTGTTAATTTGTTCATAATGGTATCGTCTTTATTTATTGATTTTGAATTTTTCTCCCCGATGTGTTATGTTGATAAACTTGCATCCATGAGCTTGTGCTGTTGCGCAGAAGGCATTGCCTCCTGTATAGTCTTCGCCAAAGTGCATGGGCACAAATATAGAAGCTTTTATTTGTTCTACGAACTGCTTAGCTCCTCTAAAGTACTCTTTTCCTAACCTTGAATCTACGGGGAACATGACTAAGTCAATAGCGGGTGCTGTCTGTTGCAAGAACTTTAATTCCGCTAAAAAATCTCCTTCAGCCTTGCGAACCTCTTGCTCGGTCGATTCTTCCATCCAATGCCAGTTATTGAGGTCTCCGGCGTGGAATATCTTCATGCCCTGTAGTTCAATGAGAAAGGAGATTCCGGCATCGGTAGAGCCGAATGCCTGAATACGCAAGTTCTCGTCTTCAAATACTTCAGGTTTGTCGATATAGGTGCCATCTTCTTTGGATGCTCGCTTACTTTGTAAAATATCTTTAGATAGGATGTATTGTATATCCGGTCGTTGCTTCTTCCAATCCAGTATGTCGCGGTTAAAGTGATCTGGATGGAAATGGGAGGAAAGGACATAGATTTTACCCGGACGTTGGAGAAGCTCATCGTGCACAACGCCTTGATTCAGTTCTGTCTCGGAGGAATCTTTGTAATAGTCAATAATAATGGTTACATTGTCGGCTTCAATGGCAAAACCACTGTGATAGATATAGATCAATTCCATAAATTAACAATTTAGCTGTAAAAATACAAATAATAGCGAAAGAGCTTGAATTCATTAAGCCAAAATTCTTTAATTGTAGAGTCCTAATTCAGTGTGCGTTTTTGATCAAGGTGCCAATCGTTCATGCTGCCAGCTTGACTTATCTTCCTGTAGAACATATAGAAAACGATCATGGAGTCTGCTGGGACGCCCTTGCCAAAACTCTATGCGAGTAGGAGTTACTTCGTATCCACCCCAGTTTTCAGGGCGTTCTACTTCTCTACCTATCCAACGGGCTGCTTCGGCAACGAATAGTCGCATGATCTCTACCCGACTGCTGATAGGTTGGCTTTGGGGAGAGATCCTTGCGCCGATACGACTTTTGTAAGGACGTGTTTTGAAGTAATTATTTGACTCTTCAGAGGATACTTTAGAAGCGATACCTTCTATATGTACTTGTCGTTCCAATTCGTGCCAAACGAAAGATAGAGAGATGTGCGGATTTTGGGCTAAATGACTTCCTTTGCGACTGTGATAATTAGTATAGAACACAAACTTGCCTTCACGCAAGGCCTTTAATAACACTGTGCGTGTGGAAGGGGTACCCTCGGGAGACACTGTGCCAACCAAAACGGCAGTGGGTTCCTCCACTTTGGCTTCTACAGCTTCGTTTAGCCAACTTTCAAATAATGTGAGTGGGTCTGCAGGTAGATCGCGCTCTTTCAGCCCACTTTTGGTATATTCTTGTCGAATATTTGCAAGGTTTATTTTCATGTTCTTTTTATCACATAGGGACTTCAATCAGTAGTATATGTGCATCTTCTAAAGTCTGTAATTCTATGGTGTTTGTTTCTGAAATCCCAACCCCGTCTCTTCTTGATAGAATGAGGTTATCTATTTGGATTTTTCCTTCTATGATAAATGCATATACTCCGTTGTTCGGTTGATGCAGTTTGTAGTTTACCGTTTTCCCGGCTTCAACTTCACCAATTGAGAACCATGTATCTTGGAGTAATTTAGCATCTGTACTTCCATCTGGGGACACAATAAGAGCCAATTCATTATCTTTCTTTAACTCTCTGATGCTGAAGTCTTTATATAGAGGCTGTGTACTTTCTTTTTTGGGCATAATCCATATCTGAAGAAATTCAACAGGATCAGAGGCACTACCGTTTTTTTCACTATGAAAAATACCAGTTCCGGCGCTCATTAGCTGAATATCTCCTACAGTGATTACTCGTTCGTTTTTTGTACTATCTCCATGTTTTAAATGGCCACTTAATGGGATGGAAACTATTTCCATGTTTTTATGTGGATGCGTTCCAAAACCTTCTCCGGGAGCTACCCAATCGTCGTTTAGAACACGTAAGGCTCCAAATCCCATCCGTGCAGGGTTATAATAATTATCGAAGCTGAAAGTATGATAGCTGTTTAGCCAATTGTATTGAGAATGGCCACGGCTGCTTGCTTTATCTATTATTGTTCTCATGTTTTTTACTTTTATTTTATTACTTCATTGGCTAAAGGCTTCTTTTCTATAAAGTCTTTTATATTTTGTAACGTGGTGGTTGCTATGTTTCCTAAGGCTTCTTGCGTAAAGAAAGCTTGGTGTGAAGTTACAATGACATTATTGAAAGAGAGTAATCGAGCCAATACGTCATCATCCATGATGCGGTCGGACTTATCTTCATAAAAGTAATCACCTTCTTCCTCGTACACATCTAGTCCGGCATACCCCACTTTTTTGTTTTTAAGTCCTTCAATCAATGCGTTGGTATGTATTAATTGCCCTCTTCCGGTATTGATGATCATCACACCGGCTTTCATCTTGCTGATAGAATAATCATTAATGAGGTATTTGGTTTGTTCGGTGAGGGGACAGTGTAGTGAAATGATATCTGAACTATGATAAAGTTCATCGAGTGAAGTATATACCACCTGATGCTCTCTGGCAAAATTGTGATCCGGATAGAGGTCGTAAGCTAGGATATTCATTCCGAAACCTCGAAGAATTTGAATTAATATTTTGGCTATTTTGCCTGTTCCAATAATGCCCGCAGTCTTTCCATGCATATCAAAACCTAGTAGTCCGTGGAGTGAAAAATTACCATCTCTTGTTCGCCATGTAGCGCGTGGGATTTTTCTATTTAGCGATAGCATAAGAGCGACTGTATGCTCTGCTACTGCGTATGGTGAGTAGGCCGGCACGCGTACCACTTTGATTCCGGCGGCGATAGCGGCATCCAAGTCTACATTGTTATATCCGGCGCAGCGTAAAGCCAATAGTTTTACTCCATTCTGGGCCATTATATGAATAATATCAGCATCAGCCGTATCATTAACAAAGATGCAGACTGCGTCAACTCCTTGTGTCAGGATTGCGTTGTTTTTGTTGAGATGCCCTTTGAAATATTTAATATCAAAGCCAAAGTCGGCATTCTTTAAGCTGAAAGAGGATTCGTCGTATGGTTGTGTACCAAAAAAAGCGATTGTAAATGCCATAGTTGTATTGATTAATTTAATAGTTGCCTTGTCTTCTATAATCGTTCTAACTAAAACACTTGTTGGCGCAGAATTGTTTTCTTGTTTTTTTGCTCATTTGTATTGCCTTTTTGGTTTTGTTTTCTTCTGTAATATTCCTTTTTCTTGTTGATTTTTTGCCTTCTTGATTACTATTGTTTCAAATGTAACTGTTTATTTTTAGAATTAAAATGCTCTGTATGAGCAAATATTTAGCACAAAAATAATTTGTGTGTGCATATTTATGCTACCTTTGCGGCCTGATTAACTTAAAGAAAGAATTAGATGAGAAAATTAACCCTGATTAGTGTAGTGTTGCTAATCGTTTCAATTCCAACTTTTGCAGGTGGGCTCCTGACAAATACCAATCAACACATCTTGTTTCTAAGATATTTGGCAAGAGATGCTTCTACGCAGATTGATGCTGTATATTCTAATCCGGCAGGACTGGCTTTCATGGAAGATGGTTTTCATATGTCATTCAATGTGCAGAGTGCTTTCCAGACAAGAACAATCACTTCCACATTTGCTCCGTTTGCGGGTAACGGTGGAGAAGCAACTAAAAACTTCAAAGGTGAGGCTTCGGTACCTTTTATTCCTAGCTTGTATGCTGTTTATAAAAAAGGAAATTGGGCTTTCAGCGGGAGTTTTGCTGTAACTGGTGGTGGTGGTAAAGCTACATTTAATGATGGGCTTGGCTCATTTGAATCGGGTGTGGCTAAGGGTGTTAAAGACCTTTATGACGCCAAATTAGCAGGAACAGATCAATATTCCGTGCAGAGCTACATGGATGGTTCTCAGATTATTTATGGTTTGCAAATTGGTGCAACTTATAAATTGAATGAAAATTTCTCTGCTTATGCTGGTATGCGTGCAAATTATGTGAATAATAGCTATTTTGGCTATTTGAGAGATATTCGCGCAAAAATGGGTGGCGAAGATATGGTAAATGTGTCTGGTTATTTTGCAGGTCTATCAACTTATTTTACTCAGCTAGCTGCAAGTTATGAGGCTGATGAAAATACTGCTGCCGCAGAAGAGTCTCGTGCAAAGGCTAAGGCTATGTCGGATGTTGGTGTTAAATTCGAAAATAAGGAACTTGATTGCAATCAAACTGGATGGGGTATAACGCCTATTTTGGGCATTAACTTCAACAAAGGAAAATGGAACGTAGGTGTGAAATATGAATTTAATACGAACCTGAATATTGAAAATAAAACTAAAATAAATACAACAGGTCTTGTTGCTTATAAAGATGGAGTAAATACACCACATGATATTCCTAGTTTACTTACTGCTGGTGTGACTTACGAAATTCTTCCTGAACTGCGTGCATCTATTGGTTATCATCATTTCTTTGATACTCATGCCAAGATGGCTAATAATAAGCAAGATTATATTAACGAAGGAACAAACGAATTTCTAGCTGGTGCCGAATGGGACGTATGCAAATGGGCGCAAGTGAGTGCTGGTATGCAACGTACCAAATATGATGTTGGAGATGGTTATCAGAATGACATGAGCTTTGCTGTAAGTTCATACTCCTACGGATTTGGTGCAGGATTTAATATTGCCAAGAATGCCAAAGTAAATGTAGCTTATTTCTGGACCAACTATGGTAACTATAAAGAAGATTATGATAACTACAATGGCACCAATATACCCGGAACTGACGTTTACAGTCGTACTAATAAGGTTTTTGGTGTTGGTATAGACTATAAATTCTAGTCTGCCCTACTCGAAAATGGTTTAAGTGGTTTCTTAAAAGGAGTCCTCCAAATAAATAGTAAATTGTTTATTTGGAGGATTTCTTTTTTCTATGAATGTTCATGTCTGAGAACAAAGAATCTATGCTTCGTGTTAGAATGCAGTCTTTACTTGAGAGAATGACTTTCTCAATGTTTGCTAGGTACTTTTGGAATGTCAGCATAGCAAAAAAACGAGGATTGATTTTTTTCTGATGTGGATTATAGATTTGGATAATATTTGAGTAATCAGCATATTTAAAGGTATTACCTTTGCAGCCTCAATAGGAAAAAGTTATTAATGAAGCTATGTCATTGTCTATAATAGATAGTGGTATTTGCTGTTTTGTTTCAGTTAAAAAATAAATCAGATATGAATTTTAATATACCTAAGGTTGAAAAGAAACGTGTCGTAATTGTTGGCACTATCCATAATTCTGTGTAAACTATGTTCGGGTTCGAGCTTTAGTCGAGTGCTAAAGTTCGATTCTGTTTTCAAAGATAACTAAAAATTGATTCATAACCACACCCCAATTTCTTATAGGCATCGTCCATTTCTTTTCAATCTCACTAATAGCCAACCAAACGGACTTTCTGAGGGCATCGTCAGTAGGAAATGATAATTTTGTTTTGGTATATTTCCGTATCTTGCCATTCAGATTTTCGATTAAATTGGTTGTATAAATGATAGTACGTATCTCTATGGGAAAATCAAAGAAAGCAGTCAGATCGTTCCAGTTGCGATGCCAACTTTGTACGGCATGACGATATTTAGCACCCCATTTTCGCTCAAATTCTTCCAATGCGATGGCTGCTTGGTCTCGATTGACGGAGGTATAAATCTCTTTCATATCAGCCGTAAACTCTTTTAAATCCTTCCATACAACATATCTACATGAATTACGTATTTGATGTACCACACATATTTGAGTTGTGGATTGGGGAAATACAGCACGTATGGTTTCGGTAAAGCCATTTAGGTTGTCAGTTACCGTTATAAGTATATCCTCCACACCACGTGCTTTGAGATCCGTTAGAACAGACATCCAAAAAGAAGAACTTTCAGTCTTCCCGATCCACATACCAAGAACTTCTTTGTAGCCACGGTTATTAAGCCCCACACATAGATAAACAGTCTTGTTTATCACTTTCCCAGATTCTCTAACCTTGAATACGATGCCATCCATCCAAACAACCATATATAATCGTTCTAGCGGGCGATTCTGCCATTCAATTGCAGCCTGAGTGACTTTATTGGTAATGATTGATATTGCACTGGTAGAGAGGTTTATTTGATAAATGTCTCGTAACTCATCCTCAATATCAGATACGCTCATTCCCTTTGCATAAAGAGAGATAACCAGGCGTTCTATAGATAAACCACGACTTTGATGTTTGGGAACTACAATAGGTTCAAACTCTCCTTTGCGATCACGAGGAACTTCGATTAGATGCTCACCATGCTCGCTCTGAATCTTCTTGCTAAAGCTTCCATTGCGAGAGTTACCACTGTTATAACCATCAGTACTATGCTTGTCATAACCTAAATGGGCATCCATCTCACCCTGAAGCATTTGTTCCAATACTTGAGAATGAAGATCTTTGAGAAACTGACTAACATCTTCCTCTGTCTTGAATTGACTCAAGAACTCTTTACTGAGCATCTCGGCAGGAACTGCCTGGCGCTTTTCTCGTTTTGACATAACACTATCCATATTTTTATTTTTAAAGATAAAAAAAATAACTCGAATCTAAAGACCCGAGCTAGAGTTTACACAATATATTGGATAGTGCCTAATTGTTGGTGGTGGCTTTGGAGGTTTGGAGCTAGCTAACAAATTAGCAAAAAGTGGTTTTCAGATAGTACTGGTTGATAAGAATAATTATCACCAGTTTCTTCCCATGATTTATGAAGTGGCTTCGGCCGGAGTGGAACCTAGTTCTATTGCTTTCCCTTTTCGAAAGATCTTTCAGAAAAGAAAGGATTTTTATTACCGTTGGGCAGATGTAACTGGTGTTGATTCAAAAAATAATCTCATCGAGACCTCTATTGGCCCGTTGAAATATGATTATCTGATTCTTGCTACCGGAACCACGACTAATTATTTCGGCAATGAGAATATCGAGAATGCTGCCATGCCTATGAAAACGGTGGAAGAAGCGATGGCTATGCGTAATGCGTTATTAGCTAATCTCGAAAAGTCGCTTACTACGGAGGATCTGAAGGAGAGACAGGCGCTGCAAAACATTGTGATTGTGGGTGGTGGTGCCACCGGGGTGGAAGTGTCTGGTGCACTTTCGGAAATGAAGAAATTTGTTATTCCTAAGGATTATCCCGAAATGGAGATTCACAAGGTGAATGTATATCTCATTGAAGCCGGACCGAAACTACTCGCTGCCATGTCTGCCAATGCTTCAGAAAATGCAGAAAAGTTTCTTAGGGGAATGGGAGTGAATGTGATGCTGAACACGCTAGTGCAAGATTATAAGGATGGCAAAGTAATATTGAATAACGGAATGGATATTCCTACACGGACTTTTATATGGGTGAGTGGTGTTATTGCAACTTCTTTTGATCATATTGATGCTGAAATGCTAGGTCGGGGAAGACGAATTTTGGTGGATGAGTTCAATCGGGTGAAGGGAATAGAGAATGTGTTTGCTATTGGTGATGTTTGCTTGCAGACGGAAAAGGACTATCCTAACGGACACCCACAATTGGCACAGGTTGCTATTCAACAAGGTCATTTGTTGGCTTCTAATTTGAAAAAGTTAGAAAAGGGTAAAGCACTATCTGCTTTTCATTATCGCAATCTTGGTTCTCTGGCTACAATTGGTAGAAACAAAGCGGTAGCTGACTTTAAGAAGGTAAGAATGCATGGATGGTTTGCTTGGGTGATCTGGCTGGTTGTTCACCTTCGCTCTATTTTAGGTGTCAGAAATAAAGTGGTTGTGCTACTTAACTGGGTTTGGAGTTATCTTACGTACGATCGTTCTATCCGTCTTATTATGGCAGCCAAGAGGGTGAAAAAGAACCCTGTAGATCGTAAATAAAGTGTTGTTTACCTCAAATAAAAAAGCAGATGATAAATCGTCTGCTTTTTTATTTCATAAAGATTACCTATCTTTGCGGCTTCAAATAGTAAGTGATTAATAACCACCGTGTGCTTGAATACCACGTAAAAAACAAGATTTATGAATAATAAAGTATCCGTTCCTTTCATGCTGCTTGGCATTCTGTTTAATGTATGTCTTATCGCAGCCAATCTCCTCGAAACAAAAGTAGTTCAGGTATTTGGCATTACTGTTACCGCCGGACTGATTGTATTTCCCATTTCGTACATTATCAATGATTGTATTGCAGAAGTGTGGGGGTTTAAGAAAGCTCGTCTCATCATCTGGAGTGGTTTTGCAATGAACTTCTTTGTTGTTGCCTTAGGGCAAATAGCGGTGGCTCTGCCGGCTGCTCCGTTTTGGGAAGGCGAAGCAAGTTTTAATTTCGTTTTTGGCATGGCACCTCGAATCGTGGTGGCTAGCTTGATGGCTTTCTTGGTTGGCTCCTTTTTGAATGCTTATGTGATGAGTAAGATGAAATTGGCTAGTGGTGGAAAGAATTTCTCCGCTCGTGCCATCTGGTCCACTGTAGTGGGTGAAACAGCCGATTCGTTTATCTTCTTTCCCATCGCTTTCGGAGGGATTATTGCTTGGAGGGAGTTGATGATTATGATGGGCGTGCAGATCGTTCTCAAATCTCTCTACGAAGTGATTGTTCTTCCTGTTACTATTCGTGTAGTGAAGACTATTAAGAGAATTGATGGGAGTGATGTCTTCGACGAGAATATTTCATATAATGTACTCAAAATAAAAGACGTATAAAAGGATTGTGAAACGTGCACGAAACGTTCGGTAAACGTGTACGTTTTATATACGTTTCGTGCACGTTTATCAAATCGATAATTCATCGCTTAAATCTTAGTTTATGCAAAGTGATATTCAACGAAATGTTGTAACTGAAACTGCTCAAAGTGAAAGTGGTTTGAAATTACAGACTGATGCTTTAATAGGTAGTTCGGCAAACAGTTCCGCAGTGGTTTTATTTAGTGGTGGGCAGGATTCTACTACTTGTTTATTCTGGGCGAAGAAACATTTTAAGAAAGTCTATGCTTTGAGTTTTCTTTACGGGCAAAAGCATGCTCATGAAGTAGATTTGGCTAGAGGAATAGCCGAGAGAACGGGAGTGGAATTTCAAGTGATGGATGCTACATTTATCAGCCGGTTAGGACGTAATTCGTTGACGGACACTTCTCTGATGATGGATCAGGAGAAACCTGTCGATTCTTTTCCAAATACTTTTGTGCCTGGACGGAATCTCTTTTTTCTCAGTATTGCTGCTGTTTTTGCTCGTGAACGTGGAGTGAGGCATATTGTGACTGGTGTGTCGCAAACTGATTTCAGCGGTTATCCTGATTGTCGGGATTCATTTATTAAGTCGCTCAATGTTACACTTAATCTGGCTATGGACGAACAGTTCGTGCTTCATACCCCATTAATGTGGATCGACAAGGCACAAACATGGGCATTAGCTGACGAGCTAGGCGTGTTTGATATTGTACGCAATGAAACGTTGACTTGCTACAATGGCATTCCGGCTGATGGATGTGGGCATTGTCCGGCGTGTAAATTACGCAGGCAAGGCTTGGAGGAATACTTAAAGTCAAGAACGCTTCGCTAACTAAGGGCTAGTAGTTGAGCAAATCTGTTGCTGGAAATTAAATGAGAAAATAAACGATTAGAAAGTATGGAAGAATTAAAAGATCAATTGTCTCTGTTAGGGAGGAAGACAGAATATAAGCAAGACTATGCGCCGGAAGTGCTTGAGGCATTTGATAACAAACATCCAGATAATGATTACTGGGTGAGATTTAATTGTCCGGAGTTTACAAGTTTATGCCCTATCACCGGACAGCCCGACTTTGCAGAAATACGCATCAATTATCTGCCCGATGTGAAGATGGTGGAGAGCAAGAGCTTGAAGCTATATATGTTTAGTTTCCGTAATCACGGAGCTTTTCATGAAGATTGTGTGAATCTTATTATGAAGGATCTGATTAAGTTGATGGACCCTAAATATATCGAAGTTATAGGATTGTTTACCCCACGTGGTGGTATTTCTATTTATCCTTATGCCAACTATGGTCGTCCCGGTACAAAATACGAAGAAATGGCAAATTATCGCTTGATGAATCACGATATGCGCTAGAATCGCTTATCATCATGAATAACATCTATTCGTGATGATAAGGTCCACCATTCAATATGGTCATGGCGCGATAGAGTTGCTCTACAAAGATAAGTCTTATCATTTGGTGAGAGAACGTCATTTTGGAAAGTGACATCTTTTCGTGGGCAGCCTGATAGACTTTTTGTGAGAATCCATAGGGGCCTCCAATAACAAAGATCAATCGCTTATTTACGTTGGCTAGCTTCTTCTCCATCCAGGTGGCAAAGTCTACCGAGCGAAATTCTTTTCCAAATTCGTCCAACAGTACGATGACATCACCGGGCTGAAAGGCCTTACAGATTAATTCTCCTTCTTTTTCCTTTTGTTGGTCGGCCGTGAGATTTTTAGTGTTCTTAAGTTCCGGAATCACCTCTATTTCAAATGAGATGAAGTGTTTGGTACGTTCTGTATAATCATTGATGGCAGTGATGTAGTGTTGTTCTACGGTGCGTCCTACTACGAGTAATGTTGTTCTCATTTTTTATGTTTTAATTGCTCCTTGCAAGGCTTTAAGTCCACAAAAGTAGTCCTTTTTTGTTGTATTTATATATAAATACTTACCTTTGCTTGTCATTTAATACTTGTATATGATGAAAAAAACAGTATTTCTATGGATTAGCAGCATGTTCTTGCTTATGTTTACACTTTCTGCTCAGGAAGTTCCGACTGGTATAGATGTGGCATTTAAGAAAGGAAGTGCTCAAGAACTCGCCAAATATATGGCTGACAAGGTTGATTTGATTGTTCTCAATAAAGCTTCAAATTTCGGCAAATCGCAAGCAGAGAACGCAATGACTACTTTTTTTGCAGAAAATAAGGTCAACGGGTTTACCGTGAATCATCAGGGTAAACGTGATGAATCCAGTTTTATAGTTGGAACTCTAACGACCAGCAATGGCAGTTTTAGAGTGAATTGTTTTCTTAAACGTCTTGAAAATAAATATTTAATTCATCAAATAAGAATAGATAAAACCAATGAATGAGCTAATAGATAAATTGATTGATCTCGCTTTCGCTGAAGATATAGGAGATGGAGATCATACCACACTGTCTTGTATTCCTCCGACTGCTATGGGTAAGTCCAAACTTCTTATTAAAGAAGCAGGTGTGCTGGCTGGAATAGAAATAGCAAAAGAGATTTTTCATCGCTTCGATCCGGAAATGAAGGTAGAAGTATTTATCAATGATGGTGCTGAAGTAAAACCGGGAGACATAGCTATGGTCGTGGAAGGTAAAGTGCAGTCTCTGCTACAAACCGAACGCTTGATGCTCAACGTAATGCAACGCATGAGTGGCATCGCTACTATGACTCGCCGTTATGTGAAACAACTCGAAGGAACGAATACTCGTGTACTTGATACCCGCAAGACTACTCCGGGTTTGCGCATGCTCGAAAAGGCTGCTGTCAAGATTGGAGGAGGTGTAAATCACCGTATTGGTCTTTTCGATATGATTCTGCTGAAAGATAATCATGTGGATTTTGCCGGTGGCATAGATAAAGCCATCTCTCGTGCCAAAGACTACTGTAAGCAGAAAGGTAAAGACCTGAAAATAGAAATTGAGGTGAGAAACTTTGATGAGCTGAATCAGGTGCTTGCTATTGGTGGAGTAGATCGCATCATGCTTGATAACTTCACTCCTGTAAACACTAAAAAAGCAGTGGAAATGATTGGCGGACACTATGAAACTGAATCTTCGGGGGGCATCACTTTCGATACATTGCGTGATTATGCTGTGTGTGGAGTGGATTACATCTCCGTGGGTGCACTCACTCACTCGGTGAAAGGTCTTGATATGAGTTTTAAGGCTTGTTGATTTAATATTCTTTAATACTTTTCTTTGCAGCATTCATTTAGTCACTGCGTCTAATTTACAAACGACGCAGACATACGACTGGTAAAAAGCACTTAAGTTGGAAAATGAGATAGAACTAATTAAAGGTTGTAGGGCGGGAAACAACCTGGCTCGCAAGCAACTTTACACCCTCTATTCCAATAAAATGCTAGCGGTGTGTTACCGCTATACCGGCGATATGGATGCAGCTCACGATGTATTACACGATGCTTTCATTAAGATATTTACCGGATTTTCTTTCCGGGGTGAAGCATCGCTTGGTACATGGATAACTAAGGTGATGATAACTCAAGCAATCGATTATCTGCGGAAGCAGAAACGTATAAGTCGAACGATTGTACACGAAGAGGAAATCCCTGATATCCCTGATCTTCCAGAGAAGGACAATGCTAGTCAAATAACGGAAGAACAGCTGATGGCTTTTGTAGCTGAGCTGCCTGATGGTTGCCGCACGGTTTTCAACTTGTTCGTTTTCGACGAGAAATCGCACAAAGAGATAGCAGAGATGCTTCATATAAAGGAGCATTCATCTACCTCACAGTTGCACCGAGCCAAGTGTTTGCTGGCAAAAAGAATTAAAGAATATTTGAATCATGAAGAAAGAAAATGATGAATTAACTGAATTGTTTCGCTCACGGCTGGCACATGCTGAAATGCCGGTGAGAGATCATTTCTGGGAGGAATTAGAGAAGGATATTCCGGTGGCTGTTCATCGTCGTCGGTTATATCTTTATCGTTTCACTGCAGCTGCTTCTGTACTGCTTGTGCTTATGGCTTCGTCGGCTGCTTTTTGGTTCTTCTCACCCAAAGAAGAGATTGCTGATGCTTTTACTAAAGTAGAGATCTCTGCCGGAGCTGAGGGTCAACTGAATGCGGATGTTGTGAGAGACCACTTACCTCCTATACATACAGCGTCAGTCTTACCAAAACCTGCTCCTCGTTCGTTTGGAATCTTAGCATCACCCGATAATAATAGTGAAGAAGGACAGAATGACTCAACCGTTTCTATAACAGTTTCCATGTCGTTCTCTATTTCTTCATCTTCTTCCTATACTTCTCGTAATAAACAGCGAACTCAACAACAACAGCAAACTGCGATGGCTTCTAGTGAGAGCACAGAAGATCCATCTACTTTTACTGATGTGAAACCTTCTAAAACGAGAAACTCTAATAAAGAAAAAGAATCTTCTTGGGCTGTGAAGGCGGGTGCCGGACTTTCATTGGCTGCTGCCGACAATCTGCGTCTTCCTGTTGCTGCAAGCGTTACGATAGAAAAACAAATCACTAAGCGCTTCTCTGTAGAATCCGGACTCGCTTACTCTTGCGAGCAAAGTCCCGAAAATGGCAATATGCATTATTTGGGTATTCCTGTTAAAGTGAACCTTCTGATAGCAAACAATCGTAAGTTGGATGTATATGCCTCCTTGGGAGGATTACTAGATAAGTGTGTGGCTGGCGCTCCACGGAATGATTTCAATAGCGAGCCTATTCAACTATCTCTAACTGCAGGCTTAGGAGTGCGATATAAAATCAGCGATAAATTTGCTTTATTTGCCGAACCTGGTATTGCTCATCACTTTAGCCCTGATTCAGACTGGGAAACTGCACGTTCTCGTAAATCTACCAACCTAAATCTGCTTTGCGGAGTGAGGATGACTTATTAATCAACGTATTATCAAAAACACAAAAGTATGAAAAAAACTTTATTTGTGATGCTGACAGTACTGTTGGCAATGTCATGCACAAGCTGCAATGAAGAAGCGGTAGATTATAACAATCCCGACGTGGACCTTTTTGTAAAGCAACTTAAGGACGGAACATATAAAACTAAAGGCCCTGAAGGATATGTTGAAGTGCCTCGGTTTACTAAGGAAGATATTCCTGAATTGTTGAGCTACTCAGAAGACCTTACTGTTATCCCTTCATTTCCATTACCGCCCGTCTCTGTGTATTTTGGTTCCAAAGTTCGTTTGGGAGAATGCATGTTGTGGATCGTAGAGAGTATTCGGTTGGGACAATATGCTTCTTTAGGGTGTAAAATGGTGCGAGCTGATGCTCTAAACTATGAAGGAATTTATTTCCTTTCCGACCAAGAAGTGCATGATGCTGCAAAGCGTTATCGTTACTGGTGGGAGAATGTTCGATATCCAAAAACAGAGTGGTCAGTAAGCCCCTGTTTTGACGACCCTCTTTGTGGAAGTGGGTATCGTTGGTGGTAAACTAATGATGATGTAAATGACAAAACGCATATTTCTCTTTTTACTTCTTAGTTCATTTTATCTGTTCGCACAAGCACAATGGACCAAGAAGGATTCAATCAATTTGCATCGTTTGCTGGAAAGCGATGGAGAAATTAAACTCAATCCGAATGTCTTAAAACAATTAAAGATAGGGAAGGTGATAGGTGTGCCTCTATATATAGATGATGAATCCGCTCTCAAGGCTAATGAAGCTCTTCCGTCTGCCTTGCCCGAGAAAAAGAAAATGATGCTAACGTTGATGCCTTATAGTGCCAACACAAAGTTTAATTATGACCCTGTTTATAAGAAGAGTATTAGTGTGAAAGAAAACACTTATAAATCAAATCCGTTTGAGATGTTGTACTCACTAACTATTCCTTCCAATTGGGCTAAACATCCTCTTGATGGTGGTTATCGCAGGTCGCTTGAAGAGATAGAAGCGACTGGGTTGCGCTATAATCCTTTGGCTGCTCGGGCCAATAACATGGCAGTGGGTGCATGGGAGGGTACTGGTGCCTCAGGTTATGATTTTAGTAAACCTTTTACGAAAGAGTTTTGGGATAAGAAGGGGCGAAAACGTCGTGCTCGTACGCTTGATGTGTTGAACCAGTATGGTGATTCCACAACAGTCTTCTTTCGTGATGGTGTGCCGGGAAATAAGGTTCGTTAATATTTGGTTGTTCTGTGTCTGTGCTTTACTTTTGTAACTCATTTAAAAGAATAGCGCTATGAATAGAATATCTTCTCTTTTTGGTATCCAATATCCTATAATACAAGCAGGAATGGTGTGGTGCAGTGGCTGGAAATTAGCTTCAGCAGTGAGTAATGCCGGTGGACTTGGTTTGATTGGTTCCGGTTCTATGCATCCTGAAGTATTGCGTGAGCATATTCGCAAATGCAAGGCTGCTACGGATAAACCTTTCGGAGTAAACATCCCATTGATGTATCCCCAAATAGACGAAATAATGAATATTATTGCCGATGAAGGGGTGAAAATAGTCTTTACCTCTGCCGGAAATCCTAAGACATGGACTTCTTGGCTCAAAGAACGCGGTATTATTGTTGCCCATGTGGTTTCATCTGCTAAGTTTGCTGCGAAGTGTGAGGCTGCGGGAGTAGATGCCATTGTAGCCGAAGGATTTGAAGCCGGTGGGCACAACGGTAGAGAAGAGACAACCACTCTTTGTTTGATACCTTCTGTAAGGAAAGCAACTACTTTGCCTTTGATTGCTGCCGGTGGTATTGCTACTGGCGAGGCTATTTTTGCTGTCTCTGTGCTTGGAGCCGAAGGTGCGCAAATAGGAACACGTTTTGCTCTCACTACAGAGAGTTCTGCAAGTGACGCTTTTAAAGAATACTGTCTAAAGTTGGATGAAGGTGATACTAAGTTACATCTTAAAAAACTAGCACCTACTCGTTTGGTAAAGAACGCTTTTCGTGATGCAGTAGAAGAAGCTGAAAATCGTGGAGCGTCAGCTGAAGAATTACGAGAGATTCTAGGAAAGGGTCGTGCCAAAAAAGGAATCTTTGAAGGAGAGATTGATGAAGGTGAGTTAGAGATTGGTCAAATCGCCTCTTTGTTTAGCAAGATTGAAACAGTTGATGAGGTTATGCACGAACTAGTGGATACTTATCAGATAGCAGTGGCTAAATCATACTTGTGGTAGGCGTAAAATCGTTCCCAGTCATAGCATCTTGATAGATAAGACATTGTGATATAAAAAATAGAGGATGGTCAGTTTTTGACACACCCTCTATTTTTTTTAAGGACCCTTCAATTCGAACTACAAGGTAATTGGTTCGTATTTCAAGCCATAGATATCTGCTACAGCTTTGAAAGTAACTTTTCCTTCTACAATATTTAGTCCGGCTGCAAGTGCAGCATCTTCTTTGCAGGCAGTTTTCCATCCTTTTTCAGCTAATGCCATAGCATAAGGCAGTGAAGCATTGGTCAATGCAAGTGTTGAAGTATAAGGCACAGCTCCAGGAATGTTTGCTACGGCATAATGTACTATTCCGTCTACTACGTAAATAGGTTCGCTATGGCTTGTAGCGTGTGATGTTTCAAAGCAACCACCCTGATCGATAGCTACGTCGACCATTACAGTACCCGGTTGCATCAGTTTCAACATTTCCTTAGTAATAAGGTGTGGAGCTTTGTCGCCCGGAATAAGCACAGATCCTACAACAAGATTCGTTGAAGGTAGTTCGGCCTTAATGTTGTGCTCAGAAGAATAAAGCGTTTTCACGTTCTTAGGTAACACTTCGCTTAGATAGCGCAAACGTGGAAGAGAAATGTCGGTGACTGTAACATCAGCTCCGGCTCCCGCAGCCAACATGGCAGCATGTGTACCCACTACACCCCCACCTAGAATTAGCACTTTTGCCGGTCTTACTCCCGGTACTCCTCCTAGGAGAATACCTTTTCCACCTTGTGGCTTCTCAAGAAAGCGCGCACCCTCTTGTACGGCCATGCGTCCTGCTACTTCACTCATCGGAATAAGTAAAGGCAATGATCCATCGGCCTTCTTGACTGTCTCATAAGCTAGGCAGATGGCGTCACTAGCAATCATGGCATGCGTTAGTTCTTCGTCTGAAGCAAAATGAAAGTAAGTGAACAGCAATTGACCTTTCTTGATGAGCTTGTACTCAGGTGCAATAGGTTCTTTTACTTTAACGATCATTTCGGCAGTTGCATATACCTCTTCAATAGTGGGGAGTATGGTTGCTCCGGCTGCCACATATTCTTCATCGGTAAATCCACTTCCTTCACCAGCTGTGTGCTGTACATACATTGTGTGGCCTTTCTTGGCCATTTCACGAACTCCGGCAGGTGTCATACCTACTCGATTCTCATTGTTTTTGATTTCTTTTGGGATTCCAATTATCATAATGATTTGATTTGGGGGTTAAAGATGGCGCAAGATAGTGATATTCTATATTTGTTGTTATTCTGTCATTCTGTTTTTTGATCAAAGTGTTATAAATATTTCGATTTGGTAGATATGGTGCCCGTTTTGTTTTAAAATGTAGGTTTATTGGCTTTCGAATTGACTATATATATGTTTATTGTCTTTCTAAATTATAATTCATAATGGGTTATTTGGGTTAATATGATACTGATTCTATCTTTATTCCTTCTTTATGTTTGTTTTATCCTGATTTTATTTTTGTATTATCTATATGTTTACTACTTTTGCGGTCGATTTATAAAAATGGAATAGATACGCTTTAATATGTGTCAAAATGAAATTGAATAAGCAATATAACCAATAAAAGTAGTATTAGATGAAGAAGCGTTGGATTATTCTGATGACCCTTATGGTCATCATTAGTATTATTGGAGTCTTTACTCCTGAGTCGGCCGATTTGTGGGAACCAGATGCAAAAGTGAACTATGCTGATGTGGCTTGGATGATAACTGCCACTATCTTTGTATTAATGATGACTCCCGGCCTCTCATTGTTTTATGGGGGGATGGTTCGCCAGAAGAATGTAATCTCCACCATTCTGCAGAGTTTTATTGCCATGGGGGTGATTAGTGTTATTTGGGTTGTGTTTGGATTTAGTCTGGCTTTTGGCGATGATATAGGCAGCTTTGTTGGCAATCCCGCTACTTTCTTTATGTTTAGTGGAGTAGGGGCCAAGACTAATGAACTGTTAGCGCCAACCATTCCACTGGCCCTTTTTGCATTGTTTCAGATGAAGTTTGCCATTATCACTCCTTCTTTGATTACAGGCTCATTTGCTGAGCGCGTTCGCTTCTCTGCATATCTCGTATTTATGATGCTTTTTTGCATTTTTGTTTATTGTCCCTTGGCACACTGGACATGGCATCCCGATGGATTTCTTCGTCAGATGGGAGTTGTCGATTTTGCCGGTGGTATAGTGGTGCATGCTTCTTCGGGTGTGGCGGCGCTGGCTGGTGCCATGTTTCTAGGCAAACGCAATGATCAAAAGGTTTCTCATGCTCCGGCGAATATTCCTTTCGTCATTTTGGGAGCTGCTATGCTTTGGTTGGGATGGTTTGGCTTTAATGCAGGCTCTTCTTTGGCTGCAAATGGCGTTGCTGTGAAAGCTTTCTTAAATACCAATACCGCATCGGCTACGGCTATGTTGGTCTGGGTATTTTTCGACTGTTTGCGTGGACGTAAACCTTCTGCCATGGGAGCTGCTATCGGAGCAGTAGTCGGTCTGGTTGCCATTACTCCTTCGGCTGGTTATGTAACTATAGGGCAGAGTATCTTTATTGCTTTGGTTACTACAATTGTTTGTAACGTTGCCGTTCATTGGAAAAACAAGAATTTTGTAGACGATGCGCTTGATGTTTTTCCTACACATGGTGTCGGTGGTATTTTAGGAACAATTCTGACTGGTGTATTTGTGAATGGTTTGGTAGCCGGACATATCCATGTTTTCTTGGTTCACTTACTTGCTGTGGTAATTGTCTCTGTGTATACTTTTGTGGTAACATACGCTTTGTATTGGCTTACAAACAAGATGATTCCGATGCGTGTTTCTGCAGAGAGTGAGCAAATTGGCTTAGATATCAGTCAACATGATGAGCAATATGGTATTGGATCCGGTGAGCGCGAACTCGCTGAATACTTGGAAGATGAGCCCGAAAAGCATTAAATATTGAACTGGTAGCATGATGAATCAGGTTAATATACTCTTAAAATAGGGCTTTTTAGCGTGGTTTTATTATAATTCAAATGTACTCTTTGGATTAAAATCATTAAGTTTGCAGTTCTGAATTAAAACTGCATTTACATGAAAAAATATATAGTGGCTTTGCTGTTGTTTGGTAGTGTCGAAGGGCATTGCCAAACAAGTGCAGTCACCACTTTCGTTCCTCCTCTTGATATTCCTCTTACACTTAGTGGTAACTTTGGAGAATTACGCCCTAATCATTTTCACGGCGGGCTCGACTTTAAGACGGGCAACGTAATAGGTAAAAAAGTTTTTGCGTTAGCTGATGGTTATATTTCGCGTGTATTGGTTACTCATGGCTCGGGTTGCATGCTTTATGTGCATTATACTAACGGGTATACGACCATTTATCGACATCTTTTAAACTTTGTTTCTTCGATTGCTCAACGTGTTGAGGCTTACCAGTATGAACATGAAACATGGGAGGTTGACTTTACGCTTGATCCGACGGAGTATCCTGTACATGCTGGGCAGCAAATAGCTTGGAGCGGAAACTCCGGTTACTCTTTTGGACCTCATCTACACGTTGATTTGATTGAAGATGCTACGGGTGATCGAGTTGATCCGATTCCTTTCTTCAAAAATTATATAAAAGATAATCGTGCACCGCAGGCTAGTGGAATCATCCTTTTCCCCCAGCTAGGTAGAGGAGTGGTTGAAGGCAGGCAGCAGAAAAAACGAATTATGCCCAATGTTTTGCGTCCCATTGAAGCATGGGGATGGATCGGATCGGCAATTAGAGCATACGACTATATGCCGGGTACATCCAATCGCTATGGGGTGTACTCCGTTGTGCTTACTGTAGACGGGAAAGAGACCTTTCGCAGTACGGTAGATCGTTACTCGGCCGATGAAAACCGCATGGTTAATTCGTGGGTATATGGAGACTACATGAAATCTTTCATTGATCCCGGTAATACGCTTCGGATGCTTCGTGCCGGAAATGAAACGAGAGGATTAATCGATATTAATGAAGAACGAGACTATCACTTTGTGTACGAGCTGAAAGATTTCTATGGCAATACTTCTCGCTGTCGTTTTGTTGTTCATGGTAAACGCCAAACGATTGATCCGTTGGTGCATCGTGAAAAGTATCTCTTTGCCTGGGATAAAATGAATTATTTGCAGGAACCGGGAATGACCCTCATCATACCCAAAGGAACATTGTATGAAGACCTGCCTTTGTTTTTCAATGTTCGTGCTGACTCCGGCGCTGTGGCCTATACCTATCAAATAAATGATGAAGCTATTCCACTGCACTCGGCTTGTGAACTTTCCATAGGCGTTCGTCGCAAGATGGTAAGTGATACCGCTAAATATTATGTGGCTCGTGTGTCAGGTAGACAGATGTACAGCGTGGGTGGAAAATATGCAAATGGCTTTGTCACAGCTAAGATATTAACTCTGGGTACATATACTGTGGCAATCGATACCATTCCACCGAAAGTTGTTGCGGTAAACAAGAATGCTTGGAACCGTTCAGGTCGAATCGTTTATCATATCAAAGACAGAGAGACAGGTATTCGTTCGTATAGAGGAACTATCGATGGTAAGTATGCTCTCTTTGGCTGGGAAATGATGACCGACAGATTGATCTGTACGATAGATTCACGTCGGGTGAGCCGCATGGGTAAACATAAAGTAGAAGTTACGGTGACGGATAATTGTGGCAATGTGACAGTTATGCGAGACACATTCTAAGAAATAGAAATAATAACAAATAGAATAAATTTATGATGAAGGAACATTTTAGTGAGCAAGGCGGAGCTTTGCCAACAACAGGAAGAGGAACTTTCCTCTTGTGTGCCCTCTTTTTAGTAGCGTTTGTGGCAAAAACATCCGCTTGTACCAATTTAATCGTAGGAAAGAGTGCCTCGGCAGACGGATCTACCATTGTTTCATATTCTGCCGATTCATACGGATTGTTTGGTGAACTTTATCATTATCCGGCGGCAACTTACCCCAAAGGTGCAATGCTCAATGTTTTTGAGTGGGATACTAATAAGTACTTAGGTCAGATAGAACAAGCCAAGCAGACCTATAATGTAATTGGTAACATGAACGAATTTCAGGTAACTATTGGCGAAACAACTTTTGGCGGACGTCCAGAATTGGTTGATAGTACAGCAATTATTGATTATGGTAGTTTGATATACATTGGCTTGCAACGCTCTCGTTCAGCTCGCGAAGCCGTTAAGATCATGACAGACCTTGTGAAGCAATACGGATACTATAGTAGTGGAGAATCATTCACAATTGCCGACCCCAATGAGGTCTGGATCATGGAGATGATTGGCAAAGGACCGGGCATTCGTGGCGCTGTTTGGGTAGCTGTTCGTGTGCCTGATGATTGTATCTCTGCACACGCCAACCAATCACGTATTCATAAGTTCAATATGGATGATAAGGAGAATTGTGTCTATTCTTCGGACGTCATTTCGTTTGCTCGTGAAAAAGGATATTTCAATGGCATCAACAAAGATTTTAGTTTTGCGGATGCTTATGCGCCGCTTGACTTTGGCGCTCGCCGTTTCTGTGAAGCTCGCGTATGGAGCTATTTCAACATGTTTACCGATCAGGGGGCAGCCTTTCTTCCTTATGTACAAGGAAAAAATAATGATCCTATGCCGTTGTTTGTGAAACCGAATCGTAAGATCTCCGTTCAAGATGTAAAAAATGCCATGCGTAACCATTATGAAGGTACCGCACTCGACATTTCAAATGACTTCGGAGCCGGTCCTTATAAAACCCCTTACCGCCTTTCACCGCTAACTTTCAAAGTGGGAGATCAGGAGTATTTCAATGAACGTCCCATCTCTACTCAGCAGACAGGCTTTGTGTTTGTTGCTCAGATGCGAGCAGACAAACCCGATGCGATTGGTGGAGTACTTTGGTTTGGTGTTGATGATGCCAACATGACTGTCTTTACTCCTGTATATTGTTGCACAGATACAGTTCCGGCTTGTTATGCACGCAATGGTGCCGATTATATCACTTTCTCGTGGAATTCTTCTTTCTGGATCTTTAACTGGGTAGCCAACATGGTTTACCCGCGTTATAGCTTAATGATAGATGATGTACGTGCTACGCAGAAAGAACTTGAAACATTTTTGAATCAATCACAAGAAGGAGTTGAAGCTACGGCCGCCAAAATGTATGAGAAAAACCCTGCCGAAGCAAAAGCTTTTCTGACCAAATATACCGCTATTACTGCTCAAAACACCTTCAATGTATGGAAACATCTGGGAGAATTCCTTATTGTGAAGTACAACGATGGCGTGGTGAAACGTGTTAAGAATGGCCAATTTGAACGTAATTCCATCGGTCAACCGGCCGGAGTGCTTCGCCCAGGCTATCCCAAAGAGTTTCTCGAAGAATATGTGAAGCAAACAGGTGAAAGATACAAGGTTACAAATTAGGATTTATAAACTTATCCTTTTACATTTGTAAACTAGTGAGTGAGAATCAACAGTCAATAACTAATTATAAAATAAGAACTTCATGGAAAATCAGGAATTAATCCAACAAGTTACGGAAAAAGCCTCCAAGTGGCTTACTCCGGCTTATGATGCTGAAGCCCAGGCTGAAGTAAAACGAATGCTTGATAGCGAAGATAAAACCGAATTAATCGAATCTTTCTATAGGGATTTGGAGTTTGGAACCGGTGGTTTGCGCGGCATAATGGGCGTTGGTAGTAACCGTATGAACATTTATACTGTAGGTGCTGCTACGCAAGGACTTTCTAATTATCTGAACAATAGTTTTAAAGAGCTGAAACAGATTTCTGTAGTGATAGGACACGATTGCCGTAACAATAGCCGTAAGTTTGCTGAGATATCGGCAAACATCTTCTCGGCAAACGGCATCAAAGTTTATCTTTTTGAAGCCCTTCGTCCTACTCCTGAAATATCGTTCGCTATTCGTCAGTTTGGCTGCCAGAGCGGAATTATCCTCACTGCCTCACACAATCCAAAAGAATATAACGGTTACAAAGCTTACTGGGATGATGGAGCACAAGTATTGGCTCCTCACGATACAGGCATCATCAGTGAAGTAGAGAAAATAGCTTCAGCGGCTGATATTAAATTCGTTGGTAATCCTGAATTGATTGAAATTATTGGAGAGGCAGTAGATAGCGCTTTCATCGAACAAGTGAAGACGGTCTCTATTGATCCTGAAGTGATTAAGCGTCATCACGATATGAAGATTGTATATACTCCTATTCATGGTACAGGCATTACGCTTATTCCTCGTGCATTGAAATCATGGGGCTTCACTAATATCATCGATGTACCTGAGCAAAATGTGATTAGCGGTGACTTCCCTACAGTGAAATCGCCTAATCCTGAAGAACCTGCTGCTCTTTCTATGGCTATTGAGAAAGCCAAGGAAATGGATGCCGAATTGGTAATGGCTAGTGATCCAGATGCCGATCGTGTAGGTATCTCTTGTAAAAATGATAAAGGAGAATGGGTACTGATTAATGGAAACCAGACTTGCTTGATGTACTTGTATTACATCCTTACTCAATACAGCGCTTTAGGCAAAATAAAAGGCAACGAATTTTGTGTAAAGACCATTGTTACTACAGAGCTAATCAAAAAGATAGCCGATAAGAATAACATTGAGATGCTCGATTGCTATACCGGATTCAAATGGATTGCCCGTGAAATTCGTTTGAATGAAGGAGTGAAGAAGTATATCGGTGGTGGCGAAGAAAGCTATGGCTTCCTGGCCGAAGATTTTGTGCGCGATAAAGATGCCGTATCAGCTTGCTGTCTCATAGCTGAGATCGCTGCATGGGCTAAAGATAATGGCAAAACCTTATATCAATTGCTACAAGATATCTACGTTGAATATGGCTTCTCAAAAGAGAAAGGTATTAGTGTAGTGAAGAAAGGTAAGAGTGGTGCAGAAGAGATTAAGCAGATGATGACTGACTTCCGTAACAATCCACCTAAAGAGATGGCCGGTTCTAAGATTGTCTTAGTGAAAGATTACCAGACCTTGAAGCAAACAGATGCTGCGGGTAATGTAACCGACTTGGATATGCCTGATACATCCAACGTGCTTCAATACTTCACCGAAGATGGCAGTAAGGTTTCTGTTCGTCCATCGGGCACGGAACCAAAGATTAAGTTTTACGTTGAAGTAAAAGGCGAAATGGGCTGTCGCAACTGCTATACAGGTGCTGATGCCGCTGCCGATGAAAAGATTCAAGCAGTGATGAAGTCGCTTGGTATTTAATTAGAATAAGATTTTTCTATAATAAAAGGAGGCCCTAATAAGCCTCCTTTTTATGTTTGCAATAAAGTGATATTGTTAAATTTTAGTACTATGGACTAATACCCGCTACAAGCCTTGTGAGCAGGGTTTGCTGAACTAACTAGATCAGCGCGGTTAATTAACTAGTTCACCGTGGTTAATTAACTAGTTCACCATGCTGAAGTAGTTAACTCTGCTAGACTTTCTGATTATGTAAATAATAAAGATTGTATCGCTGCCAAATAGACTATCCAACCCACCAATCGATCATTTTACGAGCTAAGCTCAACTTTCGAGGTATTTCGGGTAAGTTGTCTTTCGTGTAAAACGCACCTTCACTTAACTCTTCCTCTTGTAAGACTATTTCTCCACTCTCATAATCAGCAATGAAGCCCACCATTAATCCACTAGGGTATGGCCATGCCTGATTGCCGAAGTAAGTGATGTTTTTCACTTTCAGGCCTGTCTCTTCCAGTACTTCACGTGCTACGCACTCCTCTAATGTTTCTCCTGTCTCCAAAAATCCTGCTACAAGGCTCTTGAATGTGCCTCGAAAGTTGCGGGCATGCACCAATAAGATAGAATCTTCTTTGCGTACCAATGCCAGAATGGCTGTAGATATGGCAGGATAAAGCTCGTTCCCACAGTTGGGGCATTTTTTCATTATAGGCTCCCTCTTTTCTGTAGGAGTGCCGCAAGCCGGACAGAAATTACTATTTTTGTCCCAGTGCAATATCTCGTGCGCTTTGCCAGCTATTTGATATTGTGAATAGGGTAGATACTCATACGAGGCACGCAGTCCGGTCATGAGATACTGTTCGGTTTCATCAATCTCACGATCAATAGAGAATGCTTTGCAGAGTACTCCTTTTGGTGTGGTGATATCGTGTATGATGGTGTTACTTTCCGGTGTAATAGGAGGTTGTTCTCCCCACGGAAGAGTATACGCGTCTTTCTGTTTCTCAAGTAGCAGTTGGTCATTGAAGAAGACCAACCATTGAATTTCTCCGATTGCTGATTCCATTTTTCTGAGATTTTGAATAATCTGCGGCAAAGTTAGGAATAAAAAATGAATGCTGTGAAAAATGTTAGTTGTAAATAAGAGTACTTTTATGATGGGCTTACGCATGAATGGAAGTATCCTTTTAATCATACTTAAAACGATTGGCAAATACAGCAAAAGTTTTAAGTATAAATAAAAAATGGGATGTTTAATCATCTAATTATTATTATTCTCTATACATCACATTTGGGCTTTGGTAGGCATGTCAGTCGAGTAATTTGGCAAGAGCAAATTAAAATAGTGACTACCATATCTTTAAGAATATTGTTATTAATATTATCTTTGTATGCATAGATAATAAGGAGTGTATCGGATATTTCATAAATCTATAACATAACGTTCACTTGCCGATAAGGATTAAATGTCAATGGATAAAAAAGAGAAAATTCAAATCAATAATATCCCAGCTATCATATATGGTTCCGATTCAGATAAACTATACTTGTATGTACACGGTAAACATTCTAGAAAAGAAGAAGCCGAACATTTTGCAAGCATAGCAGAAAAATCCGGTTGTCAGGTCATTAGTTTTGATTTACCGGAACATGGAGAACGCGGAGCGGAAGAATATTCATGTACGGTTCAAAATGGTATGTACGATTTAAATGAGGTCTATTCGTTCGTTAAAGACAAATATAATAGTATCTCTTTATATGCGTGTAGTTTAGGTGCTTATTTTAGCTTGTTGATTTATCAAAATATAACGTTTGATAGATGCCTTTTCCTTTCTCCAATTTTGGATATGGAGCGATTGATTCAAAATATGATGAAATGGTCGAACATAACAGAGAAAGAATTGAAAGAGAAGGGAGAGTGTGAAACTTCTTTTGGAGAAACCCTGTCGTGGGATTATTATGAATACGTCAGAAATAATCCGATTAAAAGGTGGAATAGCCCCACATTTATCTTGTATGGCGAAAATGATAATATGACAGACAGAAGCGTTCTCGACTCGTTTGCTAGTAGAAATAATTGCATTGTGGATATTATGCCGGATGGAGAGCATTACTTTCATACAAAAGAGCATCTGGATTATCTGAATAATTGGTTAGAAAAAACACTATAAAATAAATAGAATGAGCAAGAAAGAAGTGATTTTTGTACTTTTAAACGAGTTTGCAGACTGGGAAGGAGCCTATATTGCAGCCAGCTTGAATCAGGGCGCTAAACCCGGAAACCCAATTAACTATACAGTAAAGACTTTGTCTGTTACAAAGTCCCCTGTTGTGTCGATAGGCGGATTCAAAGTATTACCTGACTATGATTTGAGTGATATGCCTGCCGATTATGCCGGTTTGATATTGATTGGCGGAATGAGTTGGTTCTCGCCTGAAGCCGAGCAAATTGTTCCGCTTGTCGAGAAAGCAGTAAAAGAGAACAAATTGGTTGCCGGAATATGTAATGCTTCGGTATTTCTCGGTATGAACGGATACCTCAATAATGTAAAGCATACAAGCAATGGTCTTGATTACATAAAGCAGTATGCAGGCAATAAATATACAGGCGAAGCTAATTATATCAACGAGCAAGCCGTAAGAGACGGGAATATTGTTACTGCTAACGGAGCTGCTCCATTGGAGTTTTGCCGTGAAATTCTATATGCATTAGAAGCAGATACTCCAGAAATAATTGAAGAAAATTATCAGTTTTTTAAAAACGGACTTTCTCCGAAGTAACATTTTAACGGATCATAAAGCAGAGAGATCAAGGCCATTGATATCGGCTTTTAACCATTATAGTTAATCCTAATACGTCAAATGACTTTACCGAGTGGCTTACATATATTTTTCCTTAATTAAAAGACATTGAGATAAAAATAGTAATTTTGCACAAAATACAAAAAAATGAACTTTGAATCGTTAGTCAATCATATAAGTTCCATTCAAGAAACTCTGCAAGCACAAGCCGTACATTCTGTAAACCTTGCATTAACTTCCCGTAATTGGTTAATGGGGTGTTATATTGTTGAGTTTGAACAACGTGGTGAAGACCGCGCTACCTATGGCGAACAACTTTTAATGAAGTTGGAGAAGCGGCTAAATGCTAAAGGGCTGAATGAACGTCGATTCCGGGAATTCAGACGCTTGTATCTTGTTTATCCGCAGCTAAAAGAAGAGGTTTTGGACTATGTCATGTCGGGTTCGGAGATTCGGCACTCGGTAAGTGCCGAATTCACTGCACCAATTTGGCACTTGCCGAATGCCGAATTACAAACAGGTGATATAGAATATGACAGCATACATATTTCAGCAAATAAGATTTTCAACAGATTGCCTTACACCCATCTCAAGAAGATTTCCAAGATAGAAAATTCAGTCAAACGAGCCTTCTATGAGATGGAAACCATAAGGGGATGCTGGACTGTAAAAGAACTGGATCGGCAGATTGATTCATTATATTACGAACGTAGTGGATTATCCAAGAACAAAGAAGCTCTTTCGGCATTAGTCCAGCAACAGGCTGTTCAACTACATCCTGTGGATGTGATAAACACTCCTGTAACTTTAGAGTTTTTAGGGCTTAATGAACGAGCCTTAGTTACAGAAGACGATTTAGAGCAATCTATTCTTGATAACTTGCAACACTTCTTACTGGAAATGGGGCATGGTTTCTGTTTTGAAGCACGTCAGAGACGTATTTTAATAGATGATGATTATTTCTTTGCCGACCTTGTTTTCTATCACAGAATCTTGAAATGCCATGTTATTGTGGAATTGAAGATGGGCAAATTCCGCCATGAATATGCCTCCCAGTTAAATCTATATCTCAACTATTACAAGACTGAAATCATGCAGCCCGATGATAATTTACCTATCGGCATTCTTCTCTGCACAGAAAAAGGAGATACATTAGTGAAATATGCTACGGCAGGATTAGATCCGAACATATTCGTACAGAAGTATATGGTCGATCTTCCATCGGAAGAGGAAATAAAGAGATTCATTGCTAAGGAAATAGGATGATAAGTTTCATGGCATAGACTTATTATTCTTCTCAAGCATCTCCCGCGTGTGCAATAACAATTCCCTACCACCTATTGCACCGTGCCCGGGTATAACAATACGTGCATCGGGATATTTATTGATTACTTTATCAATGGTTGAAGGCCACTCGTTCACTGCTGCATCCGATAAGTTTCCTAATCCGGTGGCACGAACCTCCTTCACCATGCACCCTCCAAAAAGAATTTTCTCGGAAGGAATCCATACCACAATGTTGTCTGTAGAGTGTCCTCCGCCCGGATAATAACAACACAAATCCATATCACCCAACTTCACGGTGAGTGAATCAGTGAACCCATAATCGGGTATGGGTAATTTCTTTTCGCGTGTTAAATCAATTGTCATTTGGTTGGCATACGATTTCACTCCTTTTTTCTGCAAATAAGAGAGCCCACCCAAGCAATCGCCATGCCAATGGTTGGGAATAAACGTAGTTAGTTTGGCCTGCAATCCTTGTTCAATCCAATCCATAAGTATGGCAGTTCGTTCATTGTTGGCCGGCGTATCGAGCAAAGCTACTTCGCCGTCGTTAACCAAAATGAGTCCGTTGCACGGCACTATACCAAAGCTTCCCATATCATCATAAGACACATAAAAGTAAGCTTTACTTGACAGTTTCACTACCTCCATGCCCGGAGCTACCGTTATTTTATCAAATATCTCTTTGTTCTGGGCATTTAAGCTTAAAGAGAATACCGATAAGAAAGCTATTAATAATAAGTTTTGATGTTTCATATCATTTGTAATTGCTGTTCAAAGATATAAATTTATCAATTACCAATTATCAATGATAGATAAAAAACAGAGAGACTCTATGTGAACTCGAATGTATAAATGCTTAAGTCCTTGTTTAATCATACTTAAAACTATTGGCAAATATAGCAAGAGTTTTAAGTATAAATATAATCGGGAGGCTTAATCAACTAATTTCAATTATTATTATTCTACATGCAGTATTTTTACTTCTTTTGCATTTACGTAATATATTATTGCTAGACTTCTTAAAAATTAATGACTTATGAAAAACTGTTTAAAACTTATTCTAATCAGCCCGTTACTATGGGCTATGTCTTGTTCATCTGATGACTCAAAACCCAAAGAAGTTCCTAACGCTAAGGCTATTGTTCTGAAATCGGACTTTGACAGCAAAATGAACACAAACAATCTATTTGCTATTAATCTTTTTAAAACGACGGTTGAAAAATCGAACGGCAATGTGTTGGTTTCTCCTTTGAGTGTCAACATGGCTTTGAGTATGACTTGGAATGGGGCCGATGGTACAACAAAGAATGAAATGCAGCAAATGCTAGGCAATGAAGGATACACTCCAAGCCAGATTAATGAGTATTCAAGATCGTTGAGCGAAGCTTTGTTGACGGTTGACCCTACAACCGAACTACTGATAGCTAATTCTATCTGGACGGCTAAAGACTTGCCGCTGGAGAAATCATTTATAGAGGTGAATCAGAATAATTATAATGCAACAGTAGAAGAAGTTGACTTTTCGTCTCCTGCGACTCTTGAAAAGATAAACACTTGGTGCAGTGAAAAGACGAAGGGGAAAATTCCGAAGGCGTTGGATAAGGTGACTTCCGATACAAAATTTGCTTTGATTAATGCATTGTATTTTAAAGGTAAATGGCGTTCAAAGTTTGATGCGAAGAACACTGTTGATGCTCTTTTTGCCAATGCAGATGGGAAAAGGCCGATTGTTAAGATGATGATTCAGGAGAGTCACTTCGGATATTCGGATAATGAGAATTGGCGTTGTTTGAGTTTGCCGTATGGAAATAATGCGTTCAGTATGGTCATTTTATTACCTAACAATGAAAAAAAGATGAGCGATTTGTTTCCGACTCTGACAGCGGATTCATGGAGTACAATATTGGATGGATTGAATAATCATAAAGTGGTGGTGAGACTTCCACGCTTTAAAGGCGAATATGCTTATAATATGCATGAAGCAATATTACCAGCTATGGGCATGAAACAAGCATTTGATCCTCGTAAAGCTAACTTTAGTAAGATGTGTAACTTAGCGCCACTCTACATATCGCAGGTTGTTCACAAAACATTTGTGGAAGTCAATGAAGAGGGAACAGAAGCGGCAGCAACCACGGTTGTTACTGGCGATGTTACAGCTGCAGGGCCGGAATCAACTATTGATTTTTTTGTTGACCAACCGTTTATTTATGCCATACGCGAAAACAGTACAGGCACAATCTTATTCATGGGAAAGGTGGATAACTTTTAGATCGATTCTATATTTATTGCGACGAGTTATTCCATCTCTGAACCATCAAATGACAGAGGAAGAAGGTCTTTGATACTCTTTACTTCATAGATCGCTTCCCTGCCATAGAGCAGAATGCGGATAGGCTGTTTAAAACGATTTTCGGTTTCGAGTATCACTTGGCGACAACTACCACAGGGAGGAATCGGAGATGGGATAAAATCTGTTTCTGTGCGGGCAGCGATGGCAAGCGTAGTTACTGCCTGATCGGGATATTGTGAGTTGGCATAAAACAACGTGGTGCGTTCAGCACAAAGCCCTGACGGATAGGCGGCATTCTCTTGGTTAGTTCCGGTAATCATTACTCCGTTTGCCAATCGGGCGGCGGCTCCAACCCTAAAATGAGAGTAGGGTGCATAACTTCGAGAAGTAGCGTCCATGGCGGCGCAAATCAAAGCATGATCTATTTCCGAGAGTTCATCGTATTGATATACTTTAAGCACGGCGGTGATAGTGAGCTCTTTCATAATTCGTTTTGTTTTTAGGATTGGGGTGACAAAGTTAACAAAGAGATTGATAATCCGGATAATTTTTATGATTTTTGTGCCTTGATTACCAACAACCCCAATGAATGACCAACCGAATGTATCAAAAACCGTACATAAGTATCCTCCTTTTTACCCTTTTGTCTGCTTTTGCTTTTACTAATGCACAGGCACAACGGAGAAACCAACGTTATACCGAATATATTAATAGGTATAACCCACTTGCTGTGGAGCAAATGAAAATTCATAAGATTCCTGCAAGTATCACTCTAGCGCAAGGGTTGCTTGAGAGTGGAGCCGGATATAGTGAATTAGCTCGAAAAAGTAATAATCATTTTGGTATTAAATGTGGGAATTGGCGCGGGGCTACGGTGAGGCATGATGATGATGCGCGGCAAGAATGCTTTCGTGCTTATGATGATCCTGTTGATTCATACGAAGATCACTCACTGTTTTTGAAAAGAGGCGCACGTTATGCTTTTCTGTTCCGCTTGGATATAACCGATTATAAAGCTTGGGCGCGAGGGCTAAAAAAAGCCGGATATGCTACAGACCCCTCGTATGCCAATCGGCTAATAACAATAATAGAAGATTATGAACTATATAAGTATGATAATGAACGTAACCATGGCAGGTCTGCTTATAAAGAGGAGTACATTACCTTTAACTCTCATCAGGTTTACTTGGCCAATGATTTGGCTTATGTCATAGCTCGTAGAGGAGATACTTTCAAAAGTCTATCAAAAGAGTTTGATATTAGTGCGAGAAAGCTTGTGAGATATAATGATCTACAGAAAGATTATACCATCATCGACGGAGACATTATTTATCTTCATGCTAAGCATAAGAAGGCTGCTAAAGGTTATGTGGCTTATGTGGTAAGAGATGGTGATTCCATGCATACTATCTCTCAGAAATATGGTATCCGTTTGAAGAATCTATATAAGATGAACCGCAAAGAACCAGATTATGTGCCTGAAGTGGGCGATAGGTTGCGATTGAGGTAATAATATTACTTCTTTAAATTCTGCAAAAACGTACAAGGTGTTCGGAAACGGACACCTTTGTTTTTTTATTATCTCCTGTTTTTCAGGTAGTTGACTCTTTGGCATAGCGATTGATAGTAAAGAGATGTATTCGAACTGAATTTAATAATCAATCATAGCATGGACAGAGAGATTCCTAAAAAAGAACGCCTCAAAGAGCGGAATAAGAAAATTATTCGATTCTCAATAATCGGTATTGTATGCATTGTTGCTATAAGTGTGCTTATTTCGCTGATGCGTACGGGCGTTACCAGAAAAGATTTAATATTTTCTACTGTTGACAAAGGGACTATCGAAGTGAGTGTTAGCGCTTCCGGAAAGGTAGCACCTGCTTTCGAAGAAATCATTAATTCCCCTATTAACAGTCGGATAATTGAAGTCTATCGTAAAGGAGGTGATTCAGTAGATGTAGGTACCCCCATCTTGAAACTGGATTTGCAAAGTGCCGAAACGGATTATAATAAATTGCTGGATGAAGAGCAGATGCGTCGTTATAAGCTGGATCAGCTCAAGGTAAACAACCAAACGAAACTGAGCGACATGGCTATGCAGATAAAAGTTTCTGCAATGAAGCTGAACCGCATGAAGGTGGAATTGCGTAATGAATATTATCTGGACAGTCTGGGTGCAGGTACAACAGATAAAGTGCGTCAGGCCGAACTGAGTTACAATGTGGCTCAACTTGAGTATGAACAGTTGAAACAGCAATATGGTAACGAAAAGCAAGTAAGAGGTGCGGAACTAAAAGTACAAGAACTAGACTTCAATATATTTAGAAAATCATTGGCTGAGATGAAGCGTACACTAGACGATGCGCAGATTCGCTCTCCACGTAAGGCAATTCTTACTTATATTAATAATCAGGTGGGAGCGCAGGTGCCGCAAGGTGGACAAGTGGCGATCATTTCAGACTTGAGTCATTTTAAAGTGGAGGGTGAAATAGCTGATACGTATGGAGATCGTGTTTCGGCAGGTGGCAAGGCCATTGTGAAGATCGGAAGCGAAAAATTGGAAGGAACGGTGTCTAGCGTGACTCCCTTGTCTAAAAATGGGGTAATTTCATTTACTGTGCAGTTGGCGGAAGATAATAACAAACGTCTGCGCTCAGGTTTGAAGGTGGATGTGTATGTGATGAATGCGGTGAAAGAAGGCGTGATGCGTATTGCCAATGCATCGTATTACGTAGGCCGTGGAGAGTATGAGCTCTTTGTACAGACTTCTTCGGATGAGATTGTGAAGCGGAAAGTGCAACTGGGTGATTCTAATTTTGAATATGTAGAGGTGCTTAGCGGTTTGACGCAGGGTGACAAAGTCGTGGTTTCGGACATGACCTCTTACAAGAATAAGAACAAACTGAAAGTAAAATAGAGCTTATATTTCATAGACTTAAATACATCTGCATTATGGTGAGATTATACTTAAAGCAAGCATGGCAATTATTGAAACAAAATATTTTGTTCAGCAGCATTTCTATATTAGGAACAGCGCTAGCTATCTCTCTCATCATGATGTTGGTGGTAGCGTTTCAATCCCGGATAATGAATTATGGACCTGAAGTAAACCGCAGTCGTACGCTCTATGTAAAATGGGCAGGCATTCAAAAGAAAGGTACTCACGAGAATAACGGTAATGGGTATCTTTCATTGAAAACAGCAGATGTTTGTTTCCGCTCGCTTAAGACTCCCGAAGTTGTTAGTATCGTTTCTCCTTTGCAAACCCGATTGGCTGCTCTGCCAGGAGGGAGTAAAGCAACACGGTGTAGTACTCTTTTTACTGATGAGCAGTTTTGGAAAGTGTTTCGTTTTCATATCGTGGCCGGGAAGTTTTATGATCATGTTGATCTTGATGCTGCAATTCATAAAGCAGTGGTGTCAGAGGGTATGGCACGTATGCTTTTCGGTGATGCTAATGTGGCTGTAGGGAAGACAATAATGCTTGATTATCACCCTTTTACCGTTTGTGCGGTGGTGAATGATGTTTCTACTCTGGCAACTGATGCTTACGCACAAGTATGGATTCCTTATACAACGGGACAAATCCGTCGGAATCCGTGGGCGGAAGATATATCGGGCAATTATAAGGCTTTTATTCTGGCACATCATTCAGATGATTTCCCTGCTATTCGTGCAGAAATAGAGCAAAGAGTGAAGGTTTACAATGCTTCGTTACGGGAATATGAGTTGAATTTAAGAAGTCAGCCTGACACGAAGCTCGTGGAGATGGGCCGCTTCGGGCCGGGAGACCCGGATACTGTATCGTTAGTTATGAAGTTTATTCTTACTGTAATAATGCTTTTGATTGTTCCGGCAGTGAACATCTCAGGGTTAACTCTGAGCCGCATTTACCAACGTATGCCTGAGATAGGAGTACGTCGGGCCTACGGAGCTACTCGGATGGAGTTGATGCAGCAGATCTTGACGGAAAACTTGTTGCTTTCTATACTTGGCGGATTACTTGGAGTCTTACTTAGTTATGTAGGACTCTCTCTCTGTCGTGATTGGGTATTGGGATCTACAGCTTATTTTGGAATGCACATTAAACCTGATCTAGACTTTTCTCTTTACTTAAATCCATGGATACTTCTATTGGCGATACTATTTTGTCTTATCCTCAATTTGCTGAGTGCCGGTATACCTGCATGGCGAGGATCTTCAGCAGGTATTGTAAAAGCGATTACTAACGAATAAACTTTGATGAAATGCTAAAACATCTTATACATTTGGTTTGGAATCAGCGGAAGCATAATGCTTGGTTGTGGGGTGAGTTGATGTTAGTTATCTTATGTTTGTGGTATGTGGCATTGTCGCTTTATAATAATTATTGCTTCTATACTGCTCCTTTGGGGTTTGATATTAGTCACACTTATCGTTTGGATGTTGCAGAGCGTGACTCGGATGCCGAAGGGTATATTGTGTCTCAAACTAAAAAATCAGAAACAGGTACTAATCTTCTTAAATTAGTGCAACGTTTGCGTCACCTTGAAGGGGTAGAAGGGATTTCTCTTTCGCTTACTGCTCATCCTTATAATGGAATGAGCAACTATGTACAGGCGTCTGTGGATACAACGGCTACCCGATTGTTATGGTATCGGGTAAGCGACTCCTTTTTCGATATTTTTCGTATTAAAGAATCAGATGGAACTTCTCTGCGTGGCAAGCTTACTGATACGTCGGTTATACTAACTCAGGACGCAGCTCGTAAGATGTTTCCTATTACAAACAATGTTACAGGTAGATCGATTGTTTTCTCTCAGTCGGGTGAACAGGCAAAGATTTCGGCAGTTTCTACTCCGGTAAGTTATGCTGAATTCTATGGCTGTACACCTTCTGTTTATACCCTTTTGAGTGATAAAACAATTGAATCAGGTATCAATAGCGAGAATCTTGAGATGGTAGAGATATGTCTTCGTATGTATCCGGCAGCAGATAGTTCTGATTTATCCGAAAAATTTCTTGCTGAATATAGTTCTAAACTTGGAGTAGGGAATTTATATATCAGAGATATTCGTTCGCTGGAATACCTTCGTTCTGATCTTATTTCATCGGGAGTAAAAGCAATGCGTATGAATATCTTGATGGCCGGTTTCTTGCTGGTTAGTGTCTTTCTTGGAGTAACGGGTACTTTTCTTTTCCGTACTCGCCAAAGAAAATCGGAACTCGCTTTACGATTAGCACTGGGAGCTACTCGTCAGCGTTTATTAACCTTACTACTTGGAGAAGGCGGAGTACTTTTTATACTTGCTTTATTGCCTGCCATGCTTATAGCTTGGAACATATTTTATGCTACTGGAGGCATGATTAGTGCAGGAACTTCTTTTGGCTTTTCGATGGAAGAGAAAGGTGCCTTCCTGCGTTTCGACCGCTTTTTGGTGGCAGCGTTTATTGCTTCAATGTTTACTGTTTTGATGATGGTTACGGGTATCTTGTTTCCGGCTATTCATGCTATGAAAGTTCATCCTGCTGAGGCATTGCATGAAGAATAATAATACAGAATATAAATAATAAGAAAATACAAAGTCATGATTACAATTAATTCTCTTTCAAAAATTTACCGTACGAACGAGATTGAAACGGTAGCTCTGGAAAATGTAAACTTAACAATAGAACCTGGAGAGTTCCTTTCTATCATGGGACCATCGGGTTGTGGCAAATCTACATTACTCAATATCATTGGTTTGTTGGACGCTCCGTCAAGTGGTAGTATTCAGATAAACGGTACAAGCACCGAAGGGATGAAAGACAAGGCATTGGCTGCTTTTCGTAATAAATCATTGGGCTTTGTCTTCCAATCTTTTCACCTGATAAATTCTCTTAATGTGCTTGATAATGTGGAACTACCTCTTTTGTATCGTCGTGTGTCGGCTTCGGAGCGTAAGCGTTTGGCGCAAGAGGTGCTCGAGAAGGTGGGACTTAGTCATCGTATGCGCCACTTTCCCACGCAACTCTCTGGCGGACAATGTCAACGTGTAGCTGTTGCTCGTGCTATTATAGGTAATCCTGATATAATTCTTGCCGATGAGCCTACAGGTAATTTGGATTCAAAAATGGGTGCTGAAGTGATGCAACTTCTTCATCAACTAAATAAAGAAGATGGGCGTACTATTGTGATGGTAACACACAATGAAGAACAAGCCAAACAGACAAGTCGCACAGTGAGATTCTTTGATGGTCGACAAGTACAATAAAAGGGTTTTCCCTAAAATTATAGATACAATGATTAAACTATATTTCAAACAAGCTCTTACTCTTTTAAGAGAGAATAAACTAATGAGTTTTATCTCGATAGCAGGCACGGCGTTGGCTATAGCTATAATTATGGTGATCATCATCATCTTGAGAGCCAAAACAGCCAATTATGAACCGGAACTAAATCGTGATCGGACTTTATATGTGAAGTGGGCTAGTGCGGTAAGTAAAGTGAATGAGGATGAACGTAATTATAGCTGTCTCTCGCTTTATGATATACAGCAGGCTTTTTATCCTCTTACTACCCCTGAGGCTGTGACGGCTGTGTATACTTATGGACGCATGCTCTCGTCTGTACCTGGAACAGACGAAGAAATTAATTGTGAAGTACTTTATACGGATGATGCTTTTTGGCGAATGTTTGAGTTTGGTTTCTTAGCTGGTAAACCCTATGATGCCGCTGCGTTTAAATCAGGTCTGAAACAAGCTGTGATCTGTGAAAGTGCTGCCCGCAAATTGTTTGGTGGCGTGAAAGAAGCTATTGGAAGACGTTTGGATTTGAACTTTGTGGCATTTACTGTTTCCGGAGTAGTGCGCGATGTTAGTAAGTTTGCAGAACAAAGCTATGCCGAAATATGGTTACCATATACTACGAATAGTAATATTTGCAGTATAAGCATTGCAGGTTGGGGAGAGGGACATACAGGCGATTTTCAGTGTTTTCTGCTGGCTCGTAATGCGGACGATTTTTCGAAAATCCGCTCGGAATTAGCTTCTTCTATAGCAAAAATGAATGCAAACAGCAAAGAGTATAAACTTGATATAATGGATCAACCGGATGACTTTTTTACCCAAATGCTTCACAAATTTTCGAATGGAGGTACCCCTCCCGCCAAGGTAGTTATCCGTTATTGCGTGATTATTTTTATCATCTTAATAGTTCCTGCTATTAATTTATCAGGGCTTACACAAAGCAGGATGCGTAAGCGTATTTCAGAACTAGGGGTACGTAAAGCTTTTGGGGCTACCAAATGGAGTCTATTGTGGCAGGTGCTCAGTGAAAATTTTCTTCTCACGCTCATCGGCGGTCTGTTCGGACTTCTATTTGCTTATATAGGTATTTGGATACTCTCTGCTTGGCTTTTAGCTTCCGACCTTGGGGGAGAAGCAGCAATGAATGGGACTATGATAAGTTTATGGATATTCCTTGTGGCACTTATATTCTGTCTTGTTCTTAATCTGCTTTCTGCGGGTATTCCGGCTTGGAAAGCGGCTCGTACTACGATTGTTAATGCTTTAAATGAAAGGAATTAGTAATGTTTGGACATATTCTTAAATTGTTGTGGAATAGCCGACGCCAGAATATATGGCTGGTTTGCGGATTATTTGTCATTTCTTCATGCTTGTGGTATGCGCTGGATTATCTGTATGCAATAGGGGTAAACCAGACTCGTAGTCTTGGTTTTGATTGGCACCATGTTTATAGTCTTAATATTGGTGCTTATTCTCCTGAAAGTTCCAATTATAAATCGGATAGCATACATACCAAAGCTGCTGCGGGAGATCTTAATCTGTTTTTAGAACGTTTGCGGCATAATCCGTCGGTTGAGTCGGCTTGTGTTACACAAATGCATAAGCATTATGTATGGGCGAATGCATCGGCTTCGCTCACCTATGATACGGTGACGGCTTGGACGTGGATGCGCTCTGTCGAGCCTGATTATTTTAGAGTCTTTCGTGTGCATGGAGCTGACGGTTCATCACCCGAAGAGCTTGCTAAAAAAATGAATCTAACAGATATTATCATTACTGAAAAACTGGCGAAAAAACTTTTCAAGGGACAAAACGCAGTGGGGAAAATGGTGAAGAACCATTCTAACGGAGATAGTGTACGTATATCTGCTATTTGCGAAGATCAGAAATATAATGAATTCACCGGTCATCAATCTGCCACATATATGGCAATTAACACAGATGCCGGTAGAGGATTGGGGTATACTGATATACCATGGTTTGGTGTTTATATTCGTGTAAAACAGGAGGCTGATAATAAAGAGTTTATACGCACATTCAGAAAACAAATGCGCGCACAGCTAATGATTGGTAATCTTTATTTGGAAGATATGCGACCGATGTCTGACTATAGAGATGAACAGTTGAAAGATAATCGTAATGAACTATATACGTATTTAGCTGTAGCAGTATTTTTTCTGCTCAATGTATTTCTTGCCGTATTGGGTACCTTCTGGTTCCGTACGCAACAGCGTCGATCGGAATTAGCTTTGCGTGTGGCTATTGGCAGTTCTAAACTAAACATTCGTCGTTTGCTTCTAGGTGAAGGTATACTATTACTGACTCTCTCATTTCTCCCTGCTATTATTGTGGCGTGGAATTTGGGTTATGCTGAGATGGTATCCATCAGTCCGGTTGAGTTTACTTTGAAGCGTTTTGTTGTCGGATTGGCAATGACATATACACTGCTAATGCTTACGTTGCTTGTTGGCATCTGGTTTCCTGCCCGACAGGCTATGGACATTCAACCTGCCGAGGCATTGCATGAAGAATAATAATACAGAATATAAATAATAAGAAAATACAAAGTCATGATTACAATTAGTTCTCTTTCAAAAATTTACCGTACGAACGAGATTGAAACGGTAGCTCTGGAAAACGTAAACTTAACAATAGAACGCGGAGAGTTCCTTTCTATCATGGGGCCATCGGGTTGTGGCAAATCTACATTACTCAATATTATTGGTTTGCTGGACGCTCCGTCAAGTGGTAGTATTCAGATAAACGGTACAAGCACCGAAGGGATGAAAGACAAGGCATTGGCTGCTTTTCGTAATAAATCATTGGGCTTTGTCTTTCAATCTTTTCATCTGATAAATTCTCTTAATGTGCTTGATAATGTGGAGCTACCTCTTTTGTATCGTCGTGTGTCGGCATCTGAGCGTAAGCGTTTGGCACAAGAGGTGCTCGAGAAGGTGGGACTTAGCCATCGTATGCGCCACTTTCCCACGCAACTCTCTGGCGGACAATGTCAACGTGTAGCTGTTGCTCGTGCTATTATAGGTAATCCGGATATTATTCTTGCCGATGAGCCTACCGGTAATTTGGATTCAAAGATGGGTGCTGAAGTGATGCAACTTCTTCATCAGCTAAATAAAGAAGACGGGCGCACTATTGTGATGGTAACACACAACGAAGAACAAGCCAAACAGACAAGTCGCACCGTGAGATTCTTTGATGGTCGACAAGTGCAATAAATGGGGTTCTCACTAAATTCATAGTATACAATGATTAAACAATATTTTAAACAGGCTCTCTATCAGCTGAAAGCCCAGCCCTTATTATCAATCATCTCTATATTAGGTACGGCATTGGCCATCTGCCTGATTATGGTTCTTGTATTGATGCAGCAGGTGCAAACGGAACCGTATGTTCCGGAGTCGAACCGTGACCGTATGCTTCATGTGAAGTGGATGACTACTTATGAAAAAGGTGGTTCAAAAGATGATTCTGATAATGGCCCATTGAGTCTCCGTACTGCTCGTGAATGTTTTCGCGCATTGAAAACTCCTGAAGCGGTAACTATATACACTATCTACTCCAGTATGCAAGCTAGTATCCCTCATGGAACAGCTTTTGACGTGGATGTGAAGCAAACGGATGAACAATATTGGAAGGTGTTTGATTGTGCTTTTGTTGACGGCAAACCTTTTGATGAGGCTGCCTCCGAAGCGGGATTGCCTGTGGCAGTTGTTGCAGAAAGTATTGCACGGGCGTTATATGGTACTACGGCTGTTGTAGGTAAACAAGTGAATCTTAATTATGCTCCCTACACTATTTGCGGTGTAGTACGTGATGTCTCTACTTTGGCTTCCAGTGCTTATGCTCAAGTATGGATACCCTATTATTCGACTGACATAAAGGATCAAACTTGGTATGAAGGTATTATGGGGATGATGAGTGTTGCGATACTGGCACAGAGTAAGGATGATTTTCCTGCAATACGTTTGGAGTGTGAACGTCTAAGAGTGAAATATAATGATGGTTTGTCTGATGCTGAAACGATTTATCGTAATCAGCCCGATACGCAAGAAGTCTTTGTTGTTCGAAAGTGGGCTAATCAAGAGCCGGATATGAAAGCCATAAATAATAGACGCATGATAACCTTTGTTTTGCTACTTCTCATACCTGCTATAAATTTGAGTTCTATGACCCAAAGTAGGTTGAGGCAACGTGTTGCTGAAGTTGGCGTTCGACGTTCTTTTGGTTCAACACGTAAAGACATAATGTGGCAGATTCTTTTTGAAAATCTAGTTTTAACAATGATAGCAGGTATTATAGGATTGATATTCTGTTTTGTCTTTGCACTCTTTTTCGGTTCATCACTTTTTGAATCCTCTAAATTGTCGATGCTTAATTCTGCCCCGACAGTAGATGTGTTGATGCTGATGCATGTTTCTACTTTTGGCTATGCTTTACTTTTCTGCTTACTGATGAATTTACTGAGTGCGGGTGTTCCGGCATGGAGGGCTTCACGTATTTCTATCACCGATGCATTGAGTAACCATTAAACTCCTAAGATAATGAATAAAAAGTTACTAAAACAAATATGGAATGAGCGTCGTATCAATGTATGGCTATGGGTTGAACTATTGCTTGTTAGTGTGGTGTTGTGGTATGTGGTTGATACGTCTTATGCTACTTTATCTACTTATTTTGAACCTCGTGGTTTTGATATATCCAACACTTATCTTATCCGCATTGATGCGCTTACAGCAAAGAGTCCTGACTATGTTGATCCGTCTACGCGAACAACCAAGCCAGGTGAGGATTTGTTGCAAATAGTAGATCGTTTACGTCACCTTCCGGATGTGGAAGCTGTAAGTGTGTCTCTAAATTCATATCCTTACAATGGCTCTAATAGCGGATTTATGGCTCGATTGGATACGATGAGGGTATGGGATGTTCGTCGCGAGGTTACACCCGATTTCTTACGTGTTTTTCGTTATGAAGGAGCCAATGGAGAATCGCCGGATCAGTTGGCTGCTCTCTTAAAGGAAAATAACTTTATAGCTGGAGAAAACTTACTCACTCGTGATTTTGGTTTGAAGGGTAAGGATATACTAGGGCGTTCTTTTTATTTAAATGATGATACAATAAAAACGTGGCCATTGGTGGCTGTAACCCGGCCGGTGAGATATGGGGATTTTAGATCAATTTACGAATCTCGTTATATCATCATTCTTTTTGACCAGACTAAAATAGCAGGCTGCAATGAGGTTAAGGTAAGACGATGTGAAGTTTGTCTTCGTACGCACGATAACTCTGCTCCCGGATTTATTGATCGTCTGCGTGCAATGTCCAATAGTCAATTTCGTGTAGGAAATCTTTTTTTAAGCGACATACAGTCTATGCAAAAGGTGCGTACCATGTATCAAATGGATGATATGAATGAGCTTCGTAATCAAGCATGGGCTATTGGTTTCTTGCTACTAAATATTTTCTTAGGATTGCTAGGTACATTTTGGTTTCGCACGCAGCAACGTCGCTCGGAAATAGCACTGCACATCAGTTGCGGTAGTACTCATAGGAAAGCCTTTATTCGGCTGATGGGTGAAGGATTATTGCTCTTAGTTTTGGCCACAATAATAGCTTTAATTATTGATTTTAATTTGGCTTATGCAGAGTATACCAATTCGATGAATGGCATTACTCTGGCTCCTGTACGTTTTCTGGTTACAACATTCATTACTTTCGTTTTGATGAGTTTAATGATTGTGATTGGTATTTGGTTTCCTGCTAAACAAGCAATGAAAATTCAACCGGCAGAGGCTTTACGTGACGAATAATGCTTTTAGAATTGAATTGAAATGAATTTATATGGTTGCATAATGCGTCTAAAATAAATTATAAGTTATCTTTGCGCCAATAATTATTATGTTTAAAGGTAACACATCACTGAATGAGCACGCTTTATCGGCTGACTATGATACTGATCTTAGTTGGTACCTCTCTTACTCTTGCTGCTAAGGAACGAAGCTATAAAATCCTATTTATACAATCTTATGCCGAATCAGACAGTTGGGCAATGGAGCGCAATAAAGGATTGCGTAGAGGTTTCGAGAAAGGAGCAATGAATGTTGAAATCACTACAGAATATCTAAATGCACGTTGTTGGGTCAATGTGGCAGAAGAAGAAATTATGCGCCGTATCTGTCTTCGAGCTACAGAGAGAGGAACAGATTTAATCATAGCTTCTAACGATGAAGCTTTGTATAGCTTACTTGTTTGTGGCGATTCATTGCCTAAACGAGTCCCGGTAGTCTATTTTGGAGTGGAATATCCGAATCAGAACATATTAAACAAATATACTAACGTTACAGGATTTCAGAATCCTAAATCTTTTGTCCGTTTACTAGGAACGGCGAAAGAGATGTTTCCAAATAGGAAGAAAATTGTAGTTGTTAGTGATAATAGCTATTTGGGGCGTGTTTCTATGGATGAGTTGAGAGCGCAATTGGCTATTTTTGCTAAGAATAATCCTGATTATCAGATGCGCCAGTTTAATATTCATACTGACCAGATGACTGATATTCTATATGAAATACAGATATCTCAGACTGCCTCTAAAAGTATTCTAATCATGCCTTATTGGGGACTATTCATGCCCTCTATTGCTAAAGTATCGAAGTCTCCTTGCTTTACTGTCACTAATGAATCCTTGACACGGGGAGGTTTTTGTTCATTAGCTCCTTCTCCTTATGATGATGCTCGAAGAGCGGGAATGCGCGCAGCGGATTTGCTTCGGGGGGCCAACGTTTCTTCATTGGGATATACGCAGAGTGAGGTTCAACTGACTTTTGATTATAAGCAATTGAACTTTTTCCATGTACCGAAACAAATTGTGCCCGAAGATAGTGTGATTATGAATGAGCCTTACTGGGAAAAATACAAGTTTTTGTTTATCCTTCTATATAGCTCTTCCTTGCTTCTTCTTGTGTTCCTTGTTGTTGTGCTCTTTCGGGCTAAGCAGCGTGAGTTTCGCAAACGAATAGAAGCACAAACGAGACTATTGCTTCAAAATAAGATGGTTGATCAGCGGAATAATTTTGATAATATTTTTCACTCGATACATGAAGGTGTGATTTCTTATGGAAAGGATTTGAAAATTCGTTTCGTCAATCAATCAGCATCAAAAATGTTGAATATCAACGTTGTTAGTGGTAGAGGATCTTTTGAGGGACTTCCGGCGGGAACTTATCTTCGGATTTACAATAAAGGACAGGATATTCTTTATTCAATATTGAATCAGGTAGCTGAGACTGGCAAAAGTGTCTTTATCCCTGAAGATTCATTTATGAAGGAAGTAGATACTGGTAATTATTTTCCCGTATCCGGCGAATTTGTACCTATTTACCAGAAATCACAACTGAGCGGATTTGTACTTTCATTCCGGAATATTTCAGATGAGGAGTTGCAGAAGAGGTCTTTTCATTTGGCAGTGGAGGACAATTCAGTTTATCCTTGGCAATATGATGTAGCTAAAAAAACTTTTCTCTTTCCAATAGGATTTTTGAAGCGATTTGGTTTTGATGAAAATGAAAAGTATATTACGCGTAGCCAAATAAGTAGATTAATTCATCCGGACTATGTGGATGAAGTGTCGTTGGGATTTGATGCTGTTCTGAATGGAGAAAAGAAAAGCCTCAGACAAGCTTGTAAAATATGTAATGTGAAAGGTGACTTTGAATGGTGGGAATATCGTATGTCCGTTTTCATGGGACTTACTGTAGATGTGCCTTATTCCATACTTGGAGTTTGCCAGAGTATTCAGCGGTACAAAAATACAGAGGAGGAGCTGATTGCTGCTAGAGATAAAGCATTGCAATCCGATAACTTGAAAACTGCATTTCTAGCAAATATTAGCCATGAGATTCGTACTCCGCTTAATTCCATTGTAGGTTTCTCTGATTTATTGAAGGATATTCATTCTTTCAGTGATGAGGAAATATTGCAATTTGTCACTACAATAAACACTAATTGCGAATTACTTCTTAGCCTTATTAATGATATATTGGACATGTCGCGTATTGAATCGGGTACACTGGATTTTCAGTCAACAAACTTCAATTTATCTCTGATTATAGATGATATATATCAGTCTCAACAGCTGGGTATGCCGGCAAAAGTTTCTTTAATAAAAGTGCTACCGGAAGATGAACCTAAATGGATTGTGAGTGATCCTGTAAGGATAAAGCAGCTATTGAATAATCTTATTAATAATGCGGCTAAATTTACTCATCAAGGATCTATTACTTTTGGTTATTTGCTGGAGGAGCCGGGCTATACAACTCTGTTTGTGGAAGATACCGGGTCAGGTATTTCCGAAGAAGATCAAAAGCATATCTTTGATCGTTTTTATAAAGTGGATAACTTCTCGCAAGGAGCCGGCTTAGGACTTAGCATTTGTCGAACTATAGTAGAGCACATGCATGGAGAGATTTATGTAAATTCGGAAAAAGGTAAAGGGAGTCGTTTTACGATTCGTATTCCCGATAATCAAAATTAAGATAACCCGTTCATCTGCGGACAGAGTGTTCGTTTTCGGACAGTGACCTATACTTTCAAATGCCTGTAAATAAGATTGTTACCTTTTTGGCATAACCTTTGACTCTTCTTTCTCAAGAAATGATGTTTTATGAGAATGAAGATTGTAACACTTGTATTTGGAGTTCTTTTATTTCCGCTGATGCTAGAGGCGCAGACGGAGCGAACTATTACTCTTCCAGAAGCCATAGCTTTGGCTAGAACACAGTCCGTTGATGCTGCGGTGGCTCTCAATGAGCTTAAAACTGCCTATTGGGAGTATCGAACATTCAGGGCTGATCTTTTACCTGAAGTAAATCTTATAGGTACATTACCAAATTATAAAAAATCTTATAGTGCTTACCAGCAATCGGATGGTTCGTATACGTATGTTCGCAACAATACGCTGGGGTTATCTGGTGAACTGTCTGTTGACCAGAATATTTGGCTAACGGGAGGGAAGCTATCCTTGACCTCGTCTTTGGATTATATTAAGCAGTTGGGCGCTGGCGGAGAGAAGCAATTTATGTCAGTTCCGGTCGGGGTAGAGCTTACTCAACCTATTTTTGGCGTGAATAATCTTAAATGGAATCGTCGCATCGAACCGGTTCGTTATGCTGAGGCTAAGGCGGCTTTTATTACTGCTACAGAAGAGGTCACAATGAAAACAATCACTCATTTTTTTGAGCTATTGTTGGCAAAAGAAACTTTGGGTACTGCGCAACAAAACTTGCAAAATGCTGATCATCTTTATGAAGTAGCAGGGGCGAAGCGAAAAATGGGACAGATATCGGAGAATGAATTACTGCAATTAAAGCTGACTGCTCTGAAGGCCAAAGCTTCAGTGACAGATGCTGAAAGTAACTTGAATGCTAAAATGTTCCAGTTAAGGGCCTTTCTTGGATTGCCTGAAGAACAAGCTTTGCAGCCGATTGTGCCAAAGTCTGTACCAGATGTGCAAATAGAATATAATATGGTGCTAAACAAATCACTTGAACGTAATTCGTTTGCGCAGAATATACGCCGTAGGCAACTTGAGGCTGATTATGCGGTAGCTACAGCTAAAGGTAATTTGCGTAGCATCAATCTTTTTGCGAGTGTGGGATATACTGGCTTAAATAATACTTTATCTTCAGCTTACCGTGATCTACTTGACAATAATATCGTTCAGGTGGGTGTGAAGGTTCCGATTCTTGATTGGGGAAAACGACGTGGAAAGGTGAAAGTTGCTCAGAGCAATCGAGAGGTCATAGCTTCGAAAATTCGTCAGGAACAAATCAGCTTTAATCAAGACATCTTTTTGCTAGTGGAACATTTCAATAATCAGGCAGCGCAACTTACTATTGCTGATGAGGCTGATTTTATTGCTCAGAAACGTTATAAAACGAGCATTGAGACTTTCCTTATAGGTAAGATCAATACCCTCGATCTAAATGATGCTCAAACGGCAAAAGATGAAGCTAGGCAGAAACATATTTCAGAATTGTACTACTATTGGTATTACTTTTATCAGATAAGAAGTCTCACTTTATGGGATTTTAAAAATAATGCTGAATTAGGTGTTGACTTTGACGATGTTGTCCGTAAATAGTAATGGCTTACAATATATTTTAGTATTTTTGTTTTAATATATCAGATCCACACGAAATAAACTTTTTATGATTTTAATTATAGATGATGATTCGGCTATACGCTCTTCTCTTAGCTTTATGTTGAAACGAGCGGGTTATGAAGTTGAGGCTGTGAGTTCTCCCAAAGAAGCTATGGATGTAGTGCGCGTTGTTTCTCCTATGTTAGTGTTGATGGATATGAATTTCTCGCTAACTACAACGGGAGAAGAAGGTCTTACTTTGCTTAAACAGGTGAAACTCTTTCGCCCTGACACTCCGGTAATATTGATGACTGCTTGGGGTAGCATTCAATTAGCCGTACAGGGTATGCAAGCCGGAGCATTTGATTTTATAACCAAGCCTTGGAACAATGCTGCTTTATTGCAGCGAATAGAAACGGCATTGGAGTTAACTGTTTTGCCTAAAAGTAAAGAGGAGGAACAGAAGCAAATTGATGCGTTAATAAGAAGCAATATTATAGGACGATCGAGAGCTTTGACTGATGTATTGAATACGGTAGGACGTATTGCCCGAACTAACGCATCGGTACTCATTACCGGAGAGAGTGGCACGGGCAAAGAATTGATAGCAGAGGCGATACATGTAAACAGCCAACGTGCAAAGCAACCTTTTGTGAAAGTAAATCTTGGAGGAATTTCTCAAAGCTTATTTGAAAGTGAAATGTTTGGTCATAAAAAAGGTGCTTTTACGGATGCTTCTACAGATCGTACGGGGCGATTTGAATTAGCGAATAAGGGAACTATCTTCCTCGACGAAATAGGTGATTTGGATCATTCTTGTCAAGTGAAATTGCTTCGGGTGCTCCAAGATCAAACTTTTGAAGTGTTGGGTGACAGTCGTCCTCGCAAAACGGACATCAGAGTGGTTAGTGCTACTAATGCTGATCTGCCTAAGATGGTGGGTGAACATACTTTTCGTGAAGATTTGTTTTATCGTATTAATCTTATCACAATACATCTTCCTGCATTGCGTGAGCGAAGAGAAGATATTCCACTTTTGGTTCGTCATTTTGCTGATAGACAGGCGGAAGCAAACGGACTGCCGCATACCGAACTTTCAAATGATGCTTTGCATTTTCTAACTCGTTTACCTTACCCTGGTAATATTCGTGAGCTAAAAAACCTAGTGGAGCGAACAATTTTGATCAGTGGAAAAAAACAATTGGAAGCTGCTGATTTTGAAAATCAGTATCATAGGCGCGATGAACCCGTTTCGTCAAGTACATCACTTACCGGTATGACTCTTGATGAGATAGAACGACAAACGATTCTTCAGGCTTTGGAACGTTGTCATGGTAATCTCAGTCAGGTAGCTCTTGCACTAGGCATTAGCCGGGCTGCTTTGTATCGTCGATTGGAAAAGTATAGCATTACTATCAATAATTAATCTATCATCATGCGATTAAAAGGGTTGTTCGGCATTTTTGCCATTCTACTATTGATCATTCTGTCGCTGCTTACTTATGTCTCGGCCCATTCTACTCCTTGGTTGTTTTATACAGTCGAAGGATTTATAGTTATTACTACACTCTTTCTCATTTTGTTCTATCGGAAAATAGTAAAGCCTTTACATACGATAGGGAGTGGAATGGAGTTATTGCGGGAACAAGATTTCAGTAGTCGCCTTAGTCCTGTGGGAGAAGCAGAAGCCGATCGGGTGGTGAATGTATTTAACCGTATGATGGAGCAACTCAAAAATGAAAGATTGCGCTTGAGGGAACAAAATAATTTTCTCGATTTACTCATTAATGCTTCTCCCATGGGGGTTATTATTACTACACTTGATGAGGAGGTGTCTCAACTTAATCCTATGGCACTAAAGATGATGGGAATAAAATTGGAAGATACGTTGGGTAAGAAAATTAGCGATATAGATTCTGCATTGGCAACCGAATTAATGACTATACCCAGAGGAGAAAGTGTAACTCTACGATTGAACGATTCGAATATTTATAAATGTACGCGTTCCTCTTTTATAGACCACGGTTTTCAGCATCCTTTTTTTTTGGTAGAGAGTTTGACGGATGAGGTTATGAAGGCTGAGAAAAAAGCTTATGAGAAGGTGATTCGCATGATTGCTCACGAAGTGAATAATACCACAGCTGGCATCACTTCGACCCTTGACACTGTAGAGCAAGCCCTTTCTGAAGAAGAGAATATGGAAGAGATTTGTCAGGTAATGCGGGTTTGTACAGATCGTTGTTTTTCTATGAGTCGCTTCATCACTCGCTTTGCCGATGTGGTAAGAATACCTGATCCTCATTTATCTCTGGTGAATTTGAATGATCTTGTGTTATCTTGCAAGCGTTTTATGGAGGGCATGTGTCTGGATAAGAATATTACTATTCATCTTGAATGCGTGGAGCTACCTATGGTGAAGCTTGATACAGCTCTTTTTGAGCAAGTGTTAGTGAATATTATAAAGAATGCGGCTGAAAGCATAGAATGTGATGGAAAAATAACTGTGCGCACTTCGTTACCGGTAAGCTTAGAAGTTGTTGATAACGGAAAGGGTATCTCAAAAGAAATAGAGATGAAATTATTTAGTCCTTTCTTCTCTACTAAACCTGATGGACAAGGTATTGGCCTGATTTTTATTCGCGAAATACTTAGTCGCCACGGTTGTACTTTCTCTTTGCGAACTTATAGTGATGGACTAACTCGCTTTCGCATTCTCTTTCCTCACCCATAAGCAGGATGATGTTTTTTTCAAATCACTCTTTAAAAGAACGTTTTAGGATGATATGTAAAACTTGTTAGTATGAAAGAGTTTTTCCCGGGTTAAGGTATTATTGCTATTTGTAGACGAATAGATACTGGCAATAGACGGAAATATACTGTTTGTCATGCAAAAAAAGCTTGTTCCCTAATCTTATGGACTTCTCTTATTATACTTGATGTATTAATTTAATACCATTAATATTGTGCTGCTTATTCATCCAGAATTCATCTTTTCTTCATCTTCTTGACGTAAAAAAGCATTAATGACTATTTTGGGCGACCTTTAGAACTTTTGTTGCTGCGTTTGATTGCCTACTTTTGTCATGATTATATCAACATTAATTAAACAGTAGTAAAAATGAAACAAGAAATTCAACCGGCCAATGGCCGGTTAGGTGTATTGGTTGTTGGATTGGGAGGCGCAGTTGCTTCCACTTTTGTTGTGGGTACCTTAGCTGTTCGCAAAGGACTTGCAAAACCAATCGGTTCAATTACTCAGTTGGCAACCATACGTTTGGGAAAAAGAAATGAAAACCGTTTTCCTAAAATAAAAGAAGTAGTTCCTTTGGCTGATCTCAATGATTTGGTTTTTGGTGGATGGGACATCTTTGAAGATGATGTGTATGCAGCTGCTCAACATGCCGAAGTGTTGGTACAAAAAGATTTGGAGGGCGTAAAGGAAGAATTGCAAACCATTAAGCCAATGCCTGCCGCTTTCGATCAAAACTGGGTAAAACGTCTTCACGGAACACACGTAAAGAGCGCCGCCACCCGTTGGGAATTGACAGAACAAATACGTAAAGATATACGCGATTTTAAAGCCGCCAATCATTGCGAACGTGTAGTGGTTATTTGGGCAGCTAGTACAGAGATTTATCTGCCATTGTGTGACGAACACAAATCTCTTGCTACTTTCGAAAAGGCAATGAAAGATAATCTTACAGAGATAATTGCTCCTAGTATGTGTTATGCTTATGCTGCTATAGCTGAAGGTGCTCCGTTCATTATGGGTGCTCCAAACCTTTGCGTAGACATGCCTGCCATGTGGGAATTCTCTGCTAAACAAAATGTGCCTATTTGTGGAAAAGATTTCAAAACAGGCCAGACAATGATGAAGACTGTTCTTGCTCCGATGTTGAAAACTCGTATGCTTGGTTTGGATGGATGGTTCTCTACGAACATTCTTGGTAACAGAGACGGCGAAGTATTGGATGATCCAGATTCATTCAAGACAAAAGAGGTGAGCAAACTTTCTGTTATTGATACCATTCTTCAACCAGAACTTTACCCGGAACTTTACGGTAATATCTACCACAAAGTACGTATCAATTATTATCCTCCCCGCAAAGACAATAAAGAAGGTTGGGATAATATTGACATTGTAGGTTGGATGGGATATCCTATGCAGTTGAAAGTGGATTTCCTTTGCCGTGATTCTATCTTGGCTGCTCCGTTAGTGCTCGACTTAGTTTTGTTTACTGATCTTGCTCAACGTGTGGGTATGTCAGGTATCCAAGGTTGGTTGTCGTTCTACTTCAAAAGCCCTATGCACGACTTTGAACACATCCCCGAACATGACTTGTTCATTCAGTACACTAAACTGAAGAATACACTTCGCAAGATGATTGGAGAAGAGACTTTAGATTATTTGGACTAAATTGAGTCGTTCTTTTCAATAAAAATATAGAGAGAGAATGTTTGAGAGAATGGAGATTCTTTTGAACTCCCTCTCTATTTTGTGTGAATGCTAAAATGATAACTTTTAGAAAAGAAATATGGAATATGCAATAATTGCAGCCGGACAAGGATCGCGTCTCGTTGCCGATGGTGTAGAAACATCAAAGCCATTGTTACAAATAAACGGGAAAGCGATGCTTGATAGGCTGATTGCTATTTTTTTAGATAACAACGCAGAATCCATAAGCATTATTATTAATGCTGAAATGACCGATGTACGGGCTCATTTGAATACCTTAAAACTTCCTGTACCGTTGCATATACTGGTTAAAACGACTCCTGATTCACTTCATAGCTTTTACGAATTGGCTTCCGTTATTCCTCAAGGAAAGAAGCTATGTCTCACAACAATTGATCCTATCTTTTCTTCATTGGAATTTTCTGCTTATATTCGTAGTTTCGAATCTGATGATGCACACGATGCACTGATGGCAGTGACGGATTATATTGATGACGAGAAGCCGTTGTATGTAAAAACAAATAATGAACTGGCTATCACTGACTTTGTAGATGAGTCTTATGATGGGCTTCGTTATGTGTCAGGGGGTGTTTATTGTCTGAATGGGAAAGTGATATCTTTACTTCAGGCAGCCATTGATTCGGGAGTGTCGCGCATGCGGAATTTCCAGCGGCAGATGGTTTATGCGGGATTGAGAGTTCAAGCTTATCCTTTTTCTAAGATCATTGATGTAGATCATGCAAGTGACATTCCTAAGGCAGAGTTATTTTTAAATGTAGTAGAAGGAAAATGAAATCTTTAGTAATAGCAGGTATACAGCGTTCCACTTTGTATTCGCCCAATCATGTTGGTAATGATGCGGCTATCTTTTCGGCTACGGCCGATTGGTTAGGCAATGCGGGGTATCAAGTGAAAATGTATACTGAACAGGAATTTATTTCAGGAGGTATCCGTGAGGACGTGGTTGTAACAATGTTGCGTAATGCACAGGCTGTGCATCGACTGAAAGAGTTAGAGAAGAATGGATGTTTGGCCGTAAATTCAGGCTTTGGCATTGAGAACTGTACACGTGAGCGTATGACTCGATTGCTGATGGATCACCAAGTGCCTCATCCCGATAGTTTTATCATGGATACACATGAGGATGTTGCAACCTACCTAAAGGATAAGAAGTTTATGCCTTGTTGGGTGAAGCGGGGAGACTTCCATGCCATTCACCGGGAGGATGTTACTTATGTGCGTAAAGAAGATGAGCTGCGAGAGATTATAGCAGAATATGCGCTTCGTGACATAAACCGGGTTGTTGTGAATGAACATTTATGTGGTGATTTGGTTAAATTTTATGGAGTAGCCGGAACGAACTTTTTTTATTGGTTCTATCCGTTTAATGAGAACCATAGCAAATTTGGCTATGAAGAAATTAACGGGCATCCCGAAGGCATTTCTTTTTCGCTCGATGATTTACATGAAATCTGCGACCGGGCAGCCAGTGTGCTTCAAGTTGTGGTTTATGGTGGAGATTGTATTATTTCTCCCGATGGAAGTATTCGCATTATTGACTTTAACGATTGGCCTAGCTTTGCACCGTGCCGTGTAGAAGCTGCTCGTGAGATTGCAAAAAAAATAACTCAGATGATCAATGAACGCTGATAATAGAAAAAAAATAATTTCCCTAGAAGGCTCTTTGAAATCTACTGATACCGAAGAGTACATCGACTTGCTGTTTTATCGCCCGATTGGTTATCGTTGGGCTTTGTTATTTAATAAAATACGTGTTTCTCCCAATCAGGTAACTATTTTTTCCATCTTTCTGGGGGTAGCTGCCGGAGTGATGTTTTATTTCAATGATATTTGGTATAACATTATAGGTATGTGTTTGCTTGTATGGGCTAATATGTACGATAGTGCTGATGGTCAACTTGCACGGATGACTGGACAAAAATCAGAAGTAGGCCGTATGCTCGATGGCATATCCGGCGACTTTTGGTTTATTTCTATTTATGCTGCTATATGCTTGAGATTGATGCCCGAATATTCATGGTATATATGGTTGTTGGCCGCAATAACAGGTTTCTTCCATAGTAAACAGGCTGCCATGGCTGATTATTATCGGAATATTCACCTCTTCTTCTTAAAAGGTAAAGCAGGCAGCGAATTTGATAACTCTAAACAGCAACGGGCTTTATTTCGATCAATGCCTTGGAAAGGAAATCGTGTGAGAAAGACATTCTTATGGTTTTATGGCAGTTATACTGCTTCTCAAGAGAAATCATCTCCCTGCTTCCAACAGTTCTTTTCAGCTCTCAGAAATAAATATGGTGAAACAATGCCCGAAACTTTGAGCCAAGAGTTCAGAGCAGGTAGTTTGCCATTGATGAAATATACCAATATCCTTTCGTTCAATACGCGTGTCATTGCCCTTTTCGTCTCTTTATTTATAGGAATGCCATGGCTTTATTTTGTTTTTGAATTAACGGTACTTAATGTGCTGTTGGTCTACATGGTTGTTCGTCATGAATCATTGAGCAGTCGATTGTATAAAAAGTTATAAGCAGAGAATTATGGGTAATAAATTTCGTAATGTGTTTTTATGCTTTGGCATACTAGCGGTTATTGTTATGCTCTTTTCTTTTGATATGAAATACGATGAGTTATGGCATAATCTGAAGAGAGCAGGGGTTTATTTACCTCTAGTCTTAATTCTCTGGCTTATTATTTATTTTATCAATACGTCTTCTTGGTATCTTATTATTAGAGATGGCAAGCGTAGCCCTGTTTCTTTTCTTCGGGTTTACAAATTTACTGTTTCCGGTTTTGCTCTCAATTATGTTACACCTGTGGGACTGATGGGGGGGGAGCCTTATCGCATTATGGAGTTAACACCTTATCTTGGTGTGGAACGAGCTAGTTCCTCTGTCATCTTGTATGTGATGATGCATATATTTTCTCATTTTTGCTTTTGGCTTGGTTCGGTATTTCTCTATATTGCACTGTTTCCTGTGAATTGGGTGATGGGTATTGTGTTAGGATTCGTCACAACGCTTTGTTTGTTGTTGATCATCTTGTTTATGAAAGGGTATCGTAAAGGAATGGCAGTGGCATTTATACGCTTATGTAGCCACATCCCTTATTTAAAGAAACATGCTATTCGTTTCGCCGATAAACACAAAGACAAGCTAGAGACAATAGACAAACAAATATCTTTGCTACACAGTCAGCGAAAGAGTTCTTTTTATGGGGCATTATCTCTTGAGCTGCTTGCTCGTATAATCTCTTGTGTAGAGGTGTGGCTGATACTAAATGTGCTTACTACAGATGTTAGTTTCGTGAGCTGTTTACTTATCGTCGCCTTCTCTTCTTTGCTGGCCAATCTGCTTTTCTTTATGCCTATGCAACTTGGTGGGCGTGAAGGAGGTTTTGCTTTGGCGGTAGGAGGACTATCTATCTCAGGAGCGTACGGTGTTTACACGGCATTGATAACCAGGGTAAGAGAACTCTTTTGGATTGTAATTGGACTTGCCCTTATGAAAGTTGGTAATATAAAGAAAAAAGAAGAATAGTTTAGAATATGATTGCAGACAACCTGACTAAGATAAAAGCTTTAGCATTTGATTTTGGTGGAACACTCGATTCTCCTTTCCTGCATTGGCTGGATATATACCTGATGGTATATGCAGATAAACTGAAACTTCCGGTGACGCGTGAAAATCTGTATGACTCCTACGTTCATGCCGAGAGGCAGATGGAGTCTTTACAGTTGGTGAAGCCACAACATTCATTGCTCGAGACACAACTCTTCAAAACCCATTTGCAAGTGGAAAGTCTCATAGAGCGTGGCATCATAGCCGATACTTCAGATAATGCAGAAGAACTTCCTCTTCAAGTCGCATCTGCCGTAGTGGCGTTTTCACAAGATTACGTGATGCGTAGTGAGCCTGTGCTTCGTAAACTGGCTGAACACTACTCATTGCTGTTGGTGTCCAATTACTATGGTAACATCAAAAAAGTAGCCACCGATCTACACATTGCCGATTGCTTTCTTTCCATCACGGATTCAACGATTGAAGGCGTGCGTAAACCTGATCCGAAGCTTTGGGCGGTAGCGATAGATCGTGCCGGTTTCAAACCTGAAGAAGTAGTGATAATAGGCGACTCCACAAAGAACGATATTCTCCCGGGCATAAGTTTAGGCTGCTCTACGGTGCAGGGATATCCTAAAACTATTAGCCCCGAAAAGGTGGATTATACAAGAGACTTTATCTATTCGTTGGATGAGTTACTTCCTCTTCTCATTCGATAAGTGATTAACTAAAGTAAAAGAGCAATGTAGAGCAGTACAAACTCTATACTATATGTGTGCAGTATAGAGATTATTTTTTTATGCTCTTACAGTTTTATCGGTCATAAGTAATTATGTTTACAAATAGCTCTAATTTTATTGATCATATAAGATCAGCGTGGTGAATTAACTACTTCACCACGCTGATCTAGTTAATTCACCGCGGCTAACTAGTTAGTTCACCAAACCCCTCTCAGAAGGCTTGTATGGCTAGGTGTAATATATTTACATTCGATACACTGCCCACTCAGAAAAAGGAATGAGCAGTGATAGGGAAGAATATTTAATATCCGATAGTAAAACGTTCTTGATGATGAGCGGGAGCTTCTAACTCATCGATCATGGCAACAGCATAATCTTCTACGGAGATGTTGCTCTTACCTTCGGCGTCTACAATCAAGTCATCTTTGCCTAAACGGAATTTGCCTGTGCGTTCGCCCGGAGCAATGTTGCCGGCAGGTGAAAAGAACACCCAGTCAATCTCTTTTTCTGCAGAAAGGACTTCCAAGTAGAATTTACCCAACGACTTTACTCCGGGCAGAATTGCCTCGGGCAATTCAACAGCGTCCAGCAAACGGACACCGGGAGCCACGAATAATGTTCCGGCGCCACCTACGCAAAGTAAGCGTTTCACTCCAGCCGCTTTTACGCCACTCAAAATAGCCGAATAATTCTTTAATGTCTCGTCATAGATGTCTGGGTTTGCCCATCCGGGATTGTAGGCACTGATTACTGCATCGGCACCTTCACTTAGAACTTTAACTGCTTCTTCCGATGAAACATCTCCTTTTGTAATCGTTAGATTAGCATGTTTAGTCGAAATCTTATCCGGATTGCGAACCACTGCTGTTACTTGATGTCCTCTGTTTAGAGCCTCGTTTAGAATGGCTGAACCGACGAAGCCACTAGCTCCGATTAGTACAATTTTCTTCATTTTATTATTCTGTTAGTTATTTGTTACTCTGCTTTTTATTAAAGTTATGACACAAAGATAGAGAGGTGATTTATACTTTGCAAGAGGGCACAAAAGAGTAAGCCGCTTACCTGTACGTAACAATTGTTGAATGACAAAGGTTTACGAAAATACCTTTAACATACTTTGTTCTTATTGTTAGTTAATTAATAATGCATACTTGGTTACTAAAAGATAGTTTTGTAGATTTGCAGGCAGTTACAAAATTAAGTAAGAATGAAAGAGCTTCCAATTGAATATTCACATTGTCCGATTCGGCATGTGGTTGATCGCTTTGGTGATAAATGGTCAATGTTGATATTATATATATTAGATACTAAGGGAACTTTGCGTTTTAGCGAGATTCAGAAAGAGATGATTGATATTTCTCAAAAGATGTTATCGTCTACCTTGAAGCGTTTGGAAGCCGATAAACTGGTTCATCGAAAAGTTTATCCGGAGGTACCACCACGTGTGGAATATTCCCTAACAGAAGTTGGCCATTCTCTGATGCCTCACATTCTTAGCCTTACTTCTTGGGCGAAAGATCACTTTGAAATGTTTCAGCGATAAGTTGCAGTAAAACCTTTTCTTTTTCCGGCCCTTCTCTTCGTATAAAACCTCTCTTTAAACTTTGCAACTTTGTTGCACCCCCTAGTCGCTATCTTTGCAGCAGAAATAAAAAAGATACGAATATGGGACAATGCAAATGTCATGCACATGAATGTGAGCAGGTGCAAAATAGTAAAGAGGAGTCTACTCTTATCAGTGAGTATTGGAAGATACTACTTTCATCGGTAATGCTTATAGGCGGTATCGCAATGAACGCTTTGGATTTTGCTTTCTTCCATGAGCGCTATGTCTTTTTTGTGTGGCATTTCTTAGCCTATCTCCCTGTGGGATTGCCCGTGATGAAAGAAGCATGGAGCAGTATCATTCATAAAGATTTCTTTAGTGAATTCACTTTAATGTCTGTTGCCACTATCGGAGCTTTTTATATTGGCGAATATCCGGAAGGAGTGGCAGTCATGTTGTTTTATTCGATAGGAGAGCTTTTTCAAGGTAGAGCAGTAGATAAGGCAAAACGGAATATTAGTGATCTATTGGACGTCAGGCCCGAAAAGGCAATGGTTGTTAGAGAGGGCATACTCATCTCTGAGACACCTAAGCTGGTACAAGTAGATGAAATAATAGAAGTCAAAGCGGGAGAACGTGTGCCATTGGACGGAACGATGCTTAGTGAAGCTGCTGCTTTCAATACAGCCGCATTAACGGGTGAAAGTGTGCCGCGGAAGATCCGGTGTGGTGAAGAGGTACTTGCCGGAATGATTGTAACTGATAACGTTATTCGCATCAAAGTAACGAAACCTTTTGATAAGAGTACTTTGGCGCGCATTCTGGAATTAGTGCAAGATGCTTCTGAACGGAAAGCACCGGCAGAACTTTTTATCCGAAAGTTTGCCCATATTTATACACCTATCGTTATCGGATTGGCGCTATTAATTGTTTTAATACCGTTCATCTATTCATTTATAAATTCCCAGTTCGGGTTTCTATTCAATGATTGGTTGTACAAAGCATTGGTCTTTCTTGTGATCTCTTGTCCATGTGCATTGGTTATCAGTATCCCATTAGGATATTTCGGTGGTATTGGTGCTGCTTCACGTTTGGGCATCTTATTTAAAGGAGGCAATTATTTGGATGCTATTACGAAAATAAATACGGTGGTATTCGACAAAACAGGAACGCTTACGAAAGGAACATTTGAAGTACAATCGTGCCAATCTACTTCTGATATTTCCCAAAAAGAATTAATAGGATTAATAGCTTCGGTGGAAAGTAAGAGTACACACCCGATAGCACAAGCGATTGTGCATTATGCCGAAAAGCAGTATGTCGAATTTGTACCTACAAGTAATGTGACCGAAATTGCGGGACACGGTTTAAAAGCTGAAATAAACAATAATATAGTGCTAGTAGGAAATACTCGATTGCTTTTAAAATTTCATATTACATTTCCTTCAGAACTACTTTCTATTGCAGAAACGATAGTGGTTTGTGCAATCGGTAACAAATATGTGGGGTATGTATTGCTGGCTGATGAATTGAAAGAGGATGCTGTGGAGGCAATAAGAAGACTGAAAGCACTAAACATTCAAAATATTCAGATACTGTCGGGTGACAAGCAGAGTATTGTTACTAACTTTGCGGAAGAGCTGGGAATCAATCAGGCCTACGGTGATTTGTTGCCTGAAGGAAAAGTAAAGCATATCGAAGAATTAAAACGGAATAAAGAAAACAAGATAGCTTTCGTGGGCGATGGAATGAACGACGCTCCGGTTCTTGCTTTAAGTAATGTAGGGATTGCAATGGGAGGATTAGGTAGTGACGCAGCTATTGAAACGGCAGATGTTGTGATACAGACAGATCAACCTTCAAAGGTTGCCACTGCTATTGAAATCGGGCGGCTTACCCAACGAATTATAAGACAAAACATATCATTGGCATTTGGAGTAAAATTACTGGTGATGATATTGGGTGCCGGCGGGTTGGCGACTTTATGGGAGGCTGTTTTTGCCGATGTAGGTGTTGCGTTGATTGCAATAATGAACGCTGTGCGAATACAAAAAATGATAAAATAAGGTGTATGGAAAATAATGAACCTTTGGATAAACTGGCGAAGAGGAATATAAAGCCGACTTCCATCCGGATACTGATCTTAAAAACGATGATGCAGTCAGAACGAGCTGTTTCTCTGCTCGATCTGGAGAACCTATTGGATACTGTAGACAAATCAACGATCTTTCGCACCATTACCCTCTTCCTTTCCCATCGTCTTATACACAGTATAGATGATGGTACGGGATCATTAAAGTATGCGGTTTGTGGCAATGCTTGTACTTGTTCTGTGGAAGATTTGCATTCCCATTTTTGTTGTGAGAATTGCCATAAGACGTTTTGCCTTGAAAATATTCATATTCCTATAGTGGAACTACCTAAAGGATTTACCTTGCAAAGCATCAATTATGTTTTAAAAGGACTTTGTGTTGATTGTTCTGCTAAATTAGAACATACCGATGGTTAAAAAAAATGATTTTGTAACACGTTGGTAATTAAGTTCCAAGTTTTTATTTTTATTTTTGCAAAGAATTACAAGAGTTAGATGAAACGTATATTATCCATAGTACCCATAGCAATAGCAACACTGTTACTTCTCGTGTTCTCTGCTATTCCACACCATCACCATCGGGGAGTGATCTGTTTTGCTATGGAGACATGTGAAAAAGATCATACATATAATGATGAACATACGCATCATAATGCAGCCGGAGATACTCATCAGGGAAAAACGTGCTCAACTAATGCCGAATGTGTTTCCTCTTCCGAGACTATAAGGAATAAGGTTGTCTCTCACGGTAGTGGTGACAATTTAGCCCTTTTTCCTACTCTGTGTCTGTTTGCTACCTACTTAACTTATAGTGCCGATTTATTACACGCTGACATAACATACGGTGAGTTTGTTCTGTCTTATACGCCCGTAGTGCTTGGCGAAAGCACTGGATTGCGTGCTCCCCCCTCTTGCTTATCCTAAGCATTTTATTTTCATACAATAAATAAAAATTGCTTTCTTTTTGTAACTAACTGATAGGTTAGATACAAGAATAGCATCCCTTGTGTTGCTGTTCGTTCTCTTGTGCGTCTTTCTATGATAGGCACCAAGGTGACATTTCTCTTTCTATCCAATTCAAAAAATAATAAAACAATGAAAAGGTATCTATTTATCATATTTGCAACAATCATATCTTTAGCGGCTTGTAATAATAAGCATAACGGAGAATCTTCTGAACATAAAGAGGGAGATCGTCATGAGCATGAAGGTGAACATGCTGATGAAATAGTGTTTACTAAAGCGAAGGCAAAGACTGTTGGGCTAGAAGTTCAGAGCGTTAAGCCCGGAGTATTTAGCGAAGTAATTAAGACTAGTGGACAAATACAGGCGGCACAAGGAGATGAAGTGACTATTGTAGCTACATCAAATGGCATTGTCGCTTTTCCTAATCAATCTATCACAGAGGGAGCATCCGTTAGTGCTGGTGCTACTATTGTAACTTTATCGGCTAAGAATCTTTATGACGGTGATCCGATAGCCAAAGCAAAAATTGCTTATGAAATGGCTCTGAAAGACTACCAACGTTCTGAGAGCTTGATAAAAGATAAAATTATCTCAGCCAAAGAATTTGAGCAGACGCGTTTACGGTATGAAAATGCCAAGACTGTTTATAAAGCACAAGCTGCTAATGTAACTGCTACAGGTGTAAAAGTTACGTCTCCCATAAGCGGATATATTAAAAATCGATTGGTTAATCAGGGAGAATATGTATCCGTCGGTCAGCCTATTGCTACTGTATCCAAAAACAGAAGATTACAGTTGCGAGCTGAAGTATCCGAGAGCGATTTCAATGAATTAAAGAATATAAGGAGCGCCAACTTTGTGATGTCTTATAGCAATAGAGTTTATAAATTATCAGACTTGAATGGTCGTTTATTGTCTTTTGGGAAAGCTTCTGACCAATCGTCTTTTTACATCCCGATTACTTTCGAGTTTGATAATATAGGTGATATTATACCCGGTTCTTATGCGGAAGTTTACTTGCTATCTGCTCCACAAGATAATGTAATTTCTATTCCTGTTTCAGCTTTGACTGAAGAACAAGGCTTATATTTTGCTTATATACAGTTAGATGAAGAAGGGTTTGCTAAACGGGAAGTGATACTCGGGCAGAGTAATGGAGAAAGAGTGAAGATCCTTTCAGGTTTAAAAGATGGAGATAAAATTGTTACCAAAGGTACTTATCAAGTGAAGCTTGCTGCAAATACTTCTGTGGTGCCTGAAGGTCATTCTCACTCTCATTAATTAAAGAAAAGAAATCATGCTAAATAAGATCATTAAATTTTCTCTGAACAACCGTATCGTTGTTCTTATAGGGGCTCTATTGTTGATAATAGCGGGAAGCTATACTGCTACCAACATGGAGGTAGATGTTTTTCCAGACTTAAATGCTCCTACTGTCGTGGTTATGACAGAAGCCAAAGGCATGGCTCCTGAAGAGGTGGAACGCTTGGTTACTTTTCCTGTTGAAACGGCAGTAAATGGTGCTACAGATGTACGACGTGTACGCTCTTCTTCTACTACCGGATTTTCTATCGTATGGGTTGAGTTTAACTGGGGGACGGATATCTATAAGGCCAGACAAATTGTCTCTGAAAAACTCGCAGTTGTTGGTGACGCACTGCCTTCTAATGTAGGAAAGCCTACCTTGGGTCCGCAGTCTTCTATTTTGGGTGAGATGATGATTATTGGCTTAACTTCTGATACAACTTCGCTACAGGATTTGCGTACATTGGCTGATTGGAATATTCGTCCCCGACTATTGTCGACAGGTGGTGTGGCGCAAGTGACAGTTATGGGTGGTGATATAAAAGAATACCAGATATTGCTTAACCCAGGCAAGATGAAGCATTATGGTATTGGCTTGAATGAAGTGATGGCTGTCGTTAAAGAGATGAATCAAAATGCAGCCGGAGGGGTATTGTATGAATATGGGAATGAATTTATTGTTCGTGGAATTTTATCGACCAACAAGATAGAAGCACTGCGAAAAGCAGTTATTAAGAATGTAAATAAGATTCCTATCGTGCTTGAAAATGTAGCAGAAGTGAAAATAGGTGCAAAGACTCCTAAACTGGGTTTAGCATCCGATCATGGAAAACCGGCGGTACTCATAACCGTTACTAAGCAGCCAAGCACTAGTACACTTGAATTGACTGATAAACTGGACAAATCTCTCGCAGACTTGCAAAAGACATTGCCTAAAGACGTAAAAGTAACAACTGACATCTTCCGCCAGGCACGCTTTATTGATAACTCTATTGACAATGTGCAGAAGTCTTTGTACGAGGGCGGAATATTCGTGGTTATCGTCTTGTTCATTTTCCTGATGAATGTACGAACAACCGTCATCTCATTGATTACGATTCCCCTTTCGGTGATTGTTGCTCTTTTAACCCTTAAGATAATGGGACTTACGATCAATACGATGAGTTTAGGGGGTATTGCGATTGCCATCGGCTCATTGGTCGATGATGCCATTGTGGATGTGGAGAATGTGTTTAAGCGGCTTCGGGAGAACAGGCAAAAACCTAAAGAAGAGCAACAGAATGTGATCAATGTAGTGTTTGAAGCATCCAGAGAAGTACGTATGCCAATTTTAAATTCTACACTTATTATTGTGGCCAGTTTTATTCCTCTGTTTTTCCTCTCAGGAATGGAGGGCAGAATGTTGGCACCGCTGGGAATCACATTTGTTATTGCATTGTTTGCTTCCACTGTTGTAGCATTGACTCTTACACCTGTGTTATGCAGTTACTTATTGGGTGGTCCAAAAAGTGACAGAGAGAATCGAGAGTCTTATCTGACACGGAAACTTAAATTGGGTTATGGCAAAGCATTAGCATGGACTCTGCAACACAAAAAGAGTGTATTGGGTGGGACGGCTATCGTTTTCACCATTGCAATAATTATGCTTTCCTCGTTCGGTCGTAGCTTCTTGCCACCTTTTAATGAAGGGTCGTTTACAATCAACGTCAGCACTTTGCCTGGTATTTCATTAGAGGAATCGGACAAGATTGGCCAAATGGTTGAACGTATCTTATTATCTGTTCCTGAAGTACAAACTGTTGGGCGCAAAACAGGACGTGCTGAATTGGATGAACATGCTTTAGGTGTTAACACATCGGAGATTGAAGCCCCTTTTGTTTTGGATAAACGTTCGAAGGATGAGGTGATAGCTGAAATTAGGGAAAAGATGAAAGTTGTATCTGGTGTAAACCTTGAGATTGGAGCGCCTATTACGCACCGCATTGATGCCATGCTATCAGGTACAAGAGCAAATATTGCGATCAAGCTGTTTGGTGCGGATTTGAACAAAATGTATGAAATCGGAAATCAAATAAAAGCATCTATTCAGAATGTAGAGGGTATTGCCGACTTGAATGTAGAGCAGCAAGTGGAACGCCCACAACTTAAGATAGAACCGAAACGGGAGATGTTGGCTAAATACGGTGTTACCCTTCCTCAATTTGTTGATATTGTAAATATTATGTTAGGCGGTGAAGTTGTGTCTCAGGTATATGAAGAGAATCGTGCTTTTGATTTGACAGTGAAGGTGGATGACACTAGCCGTGAGAGCGTAGAACGGATCAAGAAATTGATAGTCGATGCTAACGGGCAAAAAGTACCATTAGAGAACATTGCTAATGTTATTTCTTCCTCCGGCCCTAATACCATTAACCGTGAAAATGTAGCTCGTAAAATCGTTATTTCGGCTAATGTGTCCGGACGAGACTTAAGAGGTGTAGTGAATGATGTTCAGAAGAAGATAGATGCTGAGATCCAATTACCGGAAGGTTATCATGTAGAGTATGGTGGACAGTTTGAGAGTGAACAAGCTGCCTCGCGGATTATACTTATTACTTCTATCTTTTCTATTTTGATCATCTTTCTGCTGCTATTCAAAGAATTCAAGAGTATTACCCAATCCTTAGTAATATTGCTGAATTTACCACTGGCTCTGATTGGTGGAGTCATTAGTATTTATATCACGAGTGGCATCATGAGCATTCCTGCTATCATAGGCTTTATTTCCTTATTTGGTATAGCAACCAGAAACGGGATGCTTCTTGTGGACAGATATAATAGTTTACGCGCTTCAGGTATGTCTGCTCAAGAAAGTGTTATTCATGGTTCATTGGATCGACTTAACCCTATTCTAATGACAGCGCTATCATCTGGTCTTGCTTTAATACCATTAGCGCTAGGGGGAGAACTACCTGGTAATGAGATACAAAGTCCGATGGCAAAAGTTATATTGGGTGGATTGTTGAGCTCAACCCTGTTGAATGGATTTATAATCCCTATCATGTACCTGTACATGAGCCGTAGGCAAGAAAAGAAACTAAAAATCATAGAACAACAACAATGAGAATCATAATATTCGTGGCATTGCTGGCAAGTGTATCGCTCTCTGCCCAAAATAGAAATAGTATTAAGGATGTATTGACATCGATTGAAGAGAATAACACCACCCTCAAAACTTTGAGGGAAGATGTAAAAGTGTTAAGCTTAGAAAATAGGACAGGTATCTTCCTGTCTAATCCTGAGCTGGAATTTAGCTATCTGTGGGGAAGTCCGGCTAATATTGGGAGTCGAAAAGATTTCAGTATTAAGCAAATGTTTGATATTCCGACTATTACCGGAATGAAAAGCCGGATGGCTGACAGCAAGAACCAATTAGTGGAACTTCAATACAAATCAGACCGGATCAAGATTCTTCTTGAAGCCAAACAGCATTGCATTGAGCTGACTTATTATAACGCATTGAAAGTGGAGCTTGACGTTCGACTTCAACATGCTCAAACCATCTCGAAAGCATATAAGGAACGGCTGGAAAGAGGAGATGCGAATGTGTTGGAATACAATAAGAGCCAATTGAATCTTTCTACTGTTAAGGGTGAAATGGCTCGAGTAGAGGTTGAACGAAACACTCTTCTATTGGAACTAAAACGATTAAATGGTGGGATAAAAGTTTTATTTGTTGATGATAAATATGATGAAACTCCACTACCTGCCAATTTTGAAGATTGGTACCTCTATGCTGAACAAAGAAATCCAGTATTGCAATATGTGAAACAACAAATAGCCGTGAATAAAAAAGAGGTGAAGCTGAATCAGGCCATGGGGCTTCCTGCATTCTCGGCAGGCTATATGCAGGAAAAGACTTTCGGACAGAAATATCAGGGGATTAGTCTTGGCATCTCTATCCCTTTGTGGGAGAACAAAAACCGGATAAAGTTGGCAAAAGCTGGTGTAATAGCCGCCGAAGCTAAGCAGACGGAAAGTAAGCAACAATTTTACGATCAGCTAAAGAATTTGTATATGCGTGCTGTCGGATTGCAAGAGACAGCTATCGGATATCGTAAATCTCTGGTGACATTCAATAATACAAATCTATTAATAAAAGCCTTGAATGCAGGTGAAATTTCTCTTTTGAACTATATTGTTGAAATTGGATTATATTACGAGACGGTAAACCAGACATTGGCAGCAGAGCGTGATTTTGAAAAAGCGTTTACAGATTTATCGGCAGTTGAATTATAAACGCGACAGGTTTATTTATTCGTTGATAGCTTAAATAATGTCGGCATCTATTCCAATGAGGATAGATGCCGACTAGCTTGAGTTATTGAATTGATTAGAGATGAATGGGGGTTCTTGGGTTTAACATTGATTCTTTATTCGGTTTTCAGTAAGAATTCGTCAATTGCTTTCTTATAAGTGGCTTTGTCTGCCGCTCCGCGAAAGAATTTAGGCTCTCCTTTCAGTGGAATATATACTACTAGTGGAATACTTGTTGCTTGAAATAAGGAGGCAATCTCTTTCTCGTTGTCCACATTTACTTTGTATACCACTACTTTACCAGCATATTCTTTGGCCAAACTCTTTATGATAGGTGCAATAGCACGGCAAGGAGGGCACCAATCAGCATATAAATCGATGATGGCGGGCTTGTTGCCTGTGTATTCCCACTTGGGTGATTTTTCAAAATCAAACACTTCACTGATAAACAGCGCTTTGTTCATAACCACTACTTCACCATCTTGAGCTTCTTTTTTAGTTTCTTTTTCTTGATCTTTCTCTTGATGCTCAGACGCAAAAGAAATACCAGCCACTATGGCAATGATAAATGTAATGAATGATCTTTTCATCTTATTAAATGTATTGTTCGATAGTTTCTTTCAATTCTTTACTTTGAATAATGCCTGAATGCTTCCATAAAGATTCTCCATTTTTAAACAAAATAAAAGTAGGGACGGACTGAATACGATATTTCTGGGCTAACTCTTCAAACTTATCCACATCTATTTTTACGATGCGCGCTTTCTCTCCCAATTGTCCTTTGACTTCTTCAAGAACGGGCTTCATCGCTTTGCAGGGGCCACACCATTCGGCGAAGAAATCTACTAGAACGGGGCTTTTGGATTGTATTAATGCTTCAAATTTTTCCATCTTATTCTTGTTTTAATAATTTAACTAACCCTTGTGGGGCATAAACTAAATATCTTGTTTTGAAATAAAAACATTCAATTTGAAGTATTGTTCATGGGAAAGTAATGCAATAGTCATCATCTTGTAATCTTAAAATGTGATTTTTGCATAACAATAATAAAAAAGAGTATGCATTTACGCACGTATTATCCTACTGTGGTTCTTTCGGATATACATCTGGGGTCGCCACATTCAAAAACCGAAGAAGTGAGTAGCTTCTTGAAATCAATAAATTGTGATCGGCTAATATTGAACGGTGATATTATTGATGGTTGGCATTTGCAAAAGACTGGTTTGCACAAATGGAAACCCAAACATACTGAATTTTTTAAAGTTATTATGAAGATGATGGAGAAATTTGGTACAGAAGTGATCTATGTGCGAGGTAATCACGATGATTTTTTGGATGCTTTGGCTCCACTGAACTTTTATAATGTGAGAATTGTAAAGGATTGTATTTATGAAAGTCACGGAAAGCGTTATTACGTTACGCATGGTGATGTTTTCGATACCGTCACAACTCAAATGAAATGGCTGGCAATGCTTGGAGATACCGGATACTCTTTTCTTCTGTGGCTCAACAAGGTTTATAATGCGCGCAGAATGAAGCAGGGAAAACCCTACTACTCGCTTTCGCAGTCAATAAAAAACAAAGTAAAATCAGCTGTTTCTTATATTTGTAACTATGAAGCTGAATTGGTACAGCTAGCTCGTGCCAAGAAGTGCAATGGTGTGATATGCGGGCATATTCATCATCCTGCAAATGCTTATTATGATGGCATTCATTACCTGAACTCGGGCGATTGGGTGGAGACGCTCTCCGCACTGACTGAAGATGAAGAAGGAAACTGGACAGTGCGCTATTTTGATCAAATGCTCCTCAACAAAGTAGAAGAAGAGGAAGATTTACAGCAACCTTTACAAATAACAATAGCATCATGAAATTCTTATTTATTGTGCAAGGAGAGGGCAGGGGGCATTTTACTCAGGCTATCACACTGGAAGATATGTTATTGCGTAGCGGGCATGAAGTAGTAGAAGTGCTCGTAGGTAAAAGCTCCTCACGGACGCTTCCTGGCTTTTTTAACCGAAATATTAAGGCTCCAGTGAAACGTTTTATTAGCCCCAACTTTTTACCAACACAGGCTAACAAACGGGCTAGTGTGACGAAGAGTTTGGCTTATAACGTGGCACGGGTACCCGAATATCTTCGGAGTATGCATTATATTAATCAACGAATCAAAGATACAGGGGCGGAAGTGGTTATCAACTTCTACGAATTATTAACTGGGCTTACGTACGCTCTTTTTCGCCCTTCTGCCCCTTATGTTTGTATCGGTCATCAATATTTATTCTTACATAAAGAGTTTGAATTTCCTCGGAAAAGTACGACCCAATTGGCTATGCTTCGTTTTTTTACTCGATTGACTAGCATTGGAACAATGAAGCGTTTGGCTCTTTCGTTTCGTGAGATGGAGGAGGACGTTGAAAATAGAGTAGCTGTAGTACCACCGTTGCTCCGTCGGGAAATAACGACTTTGCAACCTGAAGATGGTAACTATGTGCATGGTTACATGGTAAATTCAGGCTTTGCAGATAGTGTACATGAGTTTCATGAATTGTATCCTGATGTGCCTATGCATTTCTTTTGGGATAAATCTGAAGCTGAGGAAGTGACAGAAGTAGACGAGACATTACATTTTCATCAAATTGATGATGTGAAGTTTTTAAGTTATATGGCTGGCTGTCGTGCTTATGCAAGCACAGCCGGATTTGAATCTATTTGCGAGGCAATGTATTTAGGAAAGCCTGTATTGATGGTGCCTGCTCACATTGAGCAAGATTGTAATGCGTATGATGCGAAACAGGCGGGAGCAGGTATTGTCTCTGATTCGTTTGAGATAGAACGTCTGCTTCGCTTCTCGGATGGATATGTGCCTAATCGCAATTTTATGTATTGGGCTCGCAGTAGTGAGCGCTTGATAGTTAATGAGTTGGAAACAATAACAAATTCTCAATCGGTTATTACATGGCCGAGTTTTACTAAATATTTATCTATATGAAACTGAACAGAGAAGAATATGTACTTGAACGTACATCGGATGGCGGCTATTTTGCATGGCTATCCAATAATATGCAATGCAATGTTTATGGCGATTCTCCTGAAGAAGCGATCAATAATCTGCAAGAGTTGATGGAAGAGCTTATGGATGAAATGTATCTGGTGGAGGATTTTGTTTAATCCCCCACTCAGATAGTTGTTTATTTGCTAATAGTCAGTTCGTTGACAATGTGTGAAGCTCCGGCATATTTATCAATAATGAATAAGATATAACGGATATCGACACAGGCAGCGCGCTGCGATGAAGGGCGGAATGCAATATCACCTGTAAGGCCTTCGTAGTTCCGGTCGAAGCCGGCTCCTATGAGTTCGCCTTTGGCGTTGAATACCGGACTGCCGGAATTACCTCCGGTGTTATCAGTGTTCACGATGAAGCAGACTGGCATCTCGCCATTCTGCATGGCATAGCGACCAAAGTCTTTGGCTTCATAGAGTTGCTTTAATTTGGCAGGTACTACAAACTCCCAGTTATTTGGGTCCTCTTTCTCCATTACGCCTCGCAGGGTAGTGTAATAATCATATTTTATTCCGTCTGCGGGTTGATAAGACAACACTTTCCCATAAGTAAGTCTAAGTGTGGAGTTGGCATCAGGATAAATTGGTTGTCCTGCCTCTTGTTTCATGTCCATCATGCCCTTTACCCAAATTTTATGAGCTGCATCATAATTTTCGTTGGCTTCTTTCATCGCCATCGTTGTTTGGTATATTCCTTCAGCAATAGATTGTTTGAAAAGTATCATCCAGTCTTTGTTTAATGCTTTAGCAGAAGGACGCTTGATAAATTTATCAAAGTTCTCTTTTGAACCAAAGATAGAGCTAGCGAAGCATGCATCGATAAATGCATCGCTATTGCCTTTGAAATGCTTGTCTATAGTACTGAAAATGCTGATTTGTTGTTCCTCTGGGATATACCCTGCATAGGTTTTCAACATCTTCTTTCCTACTATTCGTTCTATTTCAGGAAAAGAAACGGATGCGAAATACTTCTCGGCATCTTCTTTCAACTTAGTGATTTCTTCTTTTATTATGGTGTCATTTTTGAGTCGAAGTGCCTCGGATAGAGCCTTGGTTGAAGGTATCCGCATGAAGTCGAGTGCAGTGATCAATGCTTCACCAATAGCCTGCTGATGATACATTGCGTCACGACGTTGGGCCACGATGGAGCGTATGTCATCGAACGCTTTCTGGTATGAGTCATCTCCAATCTTTCTTCCGCGGGCTAGAAGCTGCTCTTGCTGTGCTCGTTTTGTATCGAGCACTTTCAGGCGAACTAAGCCTTCGTTCATGCCAATGGCATTTTTCCAGTAATTGGCAGATGAAGCATATTTGCTCGCATAATGAATGCGAACAGCCGGATCTTTCTGCATTTGCTCCATTAGAGCTTCTTGTCGAACTTCACGTACATGATGGCGCATGAAGTTAGTTGTTTGCATGCGCTCTTCCACTTCATCGGAAATCATATAGCGCCAGTTGCGTCCGGGAAATCCCATAACGAAAGTAAAATCCCCTTCTTGTACGCCTGCCAGACTAATTGTTAGGTGCTTTTTCACTTGTAATGGCACGTTCTCTTTTGAGTATGCTGCCGGCTTACCATTTTTATCTGCATAGATGCGGAACAGAGAGAAATCTCCTGTGTGGCGCGGCCACATCCAGTTGTCTGTATCGGCACCATACTTACCTATGGCCGAAGGAGGGGCACCTACCATACGAATATCACTATAAATCGTTTTAATAAACAAATAATACTTGTTGCCTCCATAAAAAACTTTCAGTTCAAGTTTTGTGGCAGGAGTAACTTCTATATTTTGCTTTTTGGCAAAACGATCGGCTACTTTCTCCAAATATTTAGGCGACAGGTAGTTTGTTCCATTGGGATCGTCATCTTTCTTGAGTTGTTCATTGACGTAAGTCGTTACATCAAGAATCTTATCAATGAAAGTTACGGTCAGATCTTTACAAGGCAGCTCTTCGCTGTGATTCATTGCCCAGAATCCGTTGGTCAGGTAATCATGTTCCACACTGCTTTGCTGTTGTATGGCTCCGTAGCCACAATGGTGATTGGTGAGGACAAGGCCCTCAGCCGAAATAACTTCGGCCGTGCACCCTCCACCAAAGTGAACCACGGCATCTTTTAGTGAGATGCCGTTGGGATTGTATATCTGATCAATAGGAATTTCTAGTCCTAGCTCCATCATCGCTACCGCATTCTGCTGTTTCAGGTCAGTCAGCATCCACATGCCTTCGTCGGCTACGGCCTGAAACAATGTGCTAAAAGACAGGGTTAGGGTGAATAGAATTTTCTTTATCATAAAAATTTGTTTCACGTTTATTCTACAATGGTCATTTCATCAATCAAATGTCCGCAATTTCCTAACTTATCAAGGACGAAAAGTACATAGCGGATGTCCAGATTGATGCAACGTTGCAAATCGTTATTAAAGTTAATGTCGCCGCTTAATGATTCCCAGTTACCGTCGAAAGCACAGCCTATCAGTTCGCCATTTTCGTTAATAACGGGGCTACCTGAGTTACCACCTGTGATATCGTTAGTCGTTAGGAAACAGACAGGCATCTCACCGTTAGGCAATGCATAGCGTCCGAAATCTTTTTTCTCAATTAGCTCTTTCAATTTGGCCGGTACTATAAATTCACGGTCATCAGGATTCTCTTTTTCGAGAATGCCGTTAGTGGTCGTATAATACTTGTAATGAACGGCATCTCTGGGACTGTAAGCTTTTACATTACCATAGGTCAGACGAATAGTAAAGTTGGCATCCGGATAGGAAGGCACAGGAGCTTTCATCTCACCTAGCCCGCGCACATACGTTTTGTGTACTAAGTCTAGCTCATCTGACAAAGGATCCAGTTCTTTAGCTAATTCAGTGTACTTATTGTATGCTGAGCGATAGTAGCGGTTGCAAAGATCTGCATTCAATGCTTTCGCTGTCGGCTTTTTTAAGAATTTCGCCAAGTTTTGTTCGTTGGCCATGATAGAGTTGTTATACATATCATCAACAAACTTGTTATAGTTTCCTTTGTACTCTTTTTCGATGAAATGATAAATATCAGGACGTTGTTCAGCAGGAATCATCTCTGCATAAAGTGGAAACATTGCTTTGGCTACTTTGCGATCCACTTCATGATCGTAATCTTTATCATGGATACGTTCGTACATTTTTTTGAAATCAGCTTTCAAGGAATCGATCTTAGATGCCTCCTTTTTTGCGATAGCTTCTTTCATCTTGTCGAACATGGTGTAGCTCACTCCAAACTCGATGCCATTTAAAAAAGCTTCGATAAGGCAAGTGCGTTGGTATTTCAAAGGAGATGTTTTTGCTACGACTTCATCGATCTCTTTTACTGCCTTAGAGTATGCTTCATTGTTTTGCTCTTTGGCAAATGCTGCGAATTTGTTTTCCTGATCGGCTTTAGCTCCTAGCACATCATTGTCTATGATGGCTTTGTTCATACCGATAGAGTTCTTCCAGTAATTAGATGAACCGGCATATTTGCTAGCGTACTGGATGCGTACTTTGTCACTGGCATTCATTTCTTTGATCAATACATCTTGACGAACACCCCGTATGCGAATACGTGGAGAATTAGTAGCATCCATACGTTCTTTTACTTCAGATACGGTAAGGTAGCGGCTTGTACTTCCGGGAAAGCCCATGATCATAGCATAATCACCTTCTTTCAATCCTTTGATACTGATAGGCAGATGTTTCTTCGTTTTTAAAGGAACATTCTCGGGGCTGTAATCTGCAGGTTCACCGTTTGCGTCGGCATAGATACGAAACATCGAGAAGTCTCCTGTATGGCGTGGCCACATCCAGTTGTCTGTTTCACCACCGAATTTTCCTACTGATGAAGGAGGAGCTGCAACCATACGAAGATCGGAATACACTTTTTTATAGAACATATAGAATCTATTCCCGGCGTAGAATGGTAAGGCTTGCGGAACAATACCTTTTTTTCCTTTAAGATCGCTTTTTTCATAAAGCTCCTGGGCTAGTGAATTTAAGAATTTACCTGTGAATGACTGGGTTTCAGTAATCTCTTTAGAAGCTATTTTGGCATTCACGATGTCGGTAACGTCTTCAATCCTTTCAATAAAAGTGAAAGTTAATCCCGGGGTAACTAATTCTTTATCTCTGGATGTAGCCCAAAATCCATCGGTCAAATAATCATGCTCCACCGAACTATGTTGTTGAATGGATCCGTACCCACAGTGATGATTTGTTAAAACTAATCCTTCGGCAGAAATGATTTCTCCTGTGCATCCTCTTCCGAAAATACCGACTGCATCTTTTAATGATACGCCATTGGGATTGTACAAGTCTGCAGCATTTAGCTTCAAGCCTTGTTTCTTCATCATATCAATAGAATGCTGTTCCTGCATCATCTGCAGTAGCCACATGCCTTCGTCCGCTTTTGCGGAGCAAACTATTAGGGTGACTAGCGCCAGTAAATAGATTTTTAATTTGTTCATGAGTATAAATTAATTATGTATTTATGAATTATCTGTTCCTTATGCAAATAGAGAAGTGCCCAGAGACAATTAATAGTGCTTTCATAGAGGCACTAATATGCAAATTTAGGTAAACTAATTGAAAAATATAGTCTGACTTGGTTGTTTATAAGGTTTATTAAAGAAAAAAGTATTACAAGTTTTAAATATTAATAAAATGTTTCTTTTCATTGCGATTTGATTGTAACTTTGTAACCATAACCATTATAAGACGTTGAATTGTGATTGTTAACGTTTCTATAAGATGTTACTTGCAATTCGGGGCTTGTAATATGTAATTTGGATAAATGTGAATAAACTTTTTTCTCTTATATTTCTGCTTTTGTCTCTTACTTCTTGTGGGAGTAAGTACAAAATAGAAGGTACCTCGTCTGTAACAAGTCTTGATGGGAAAAAACTTTTCCTGAAAGTACTTCAGAATGGCGAATGGGTATCTGTTGATTCTGCGGAAGTCATCCATGGATTGTTTACGATGAAAGGTTCTGTTGATTCGATTTTGATGGTAACTCTTTATATGGATGATGAAAGCATTATGCCCTTGGTTCTTGAAGACGGAGCCATTACTATTTCTATTGACGATACGCAGATGACTGCCAAAGGTACTCCTTTGAATGATGCTCTCTATGAATTTATCGACAAAAAGAATGCAATGGATCTTAAAATAGCGGATTTGCAACGTAAAGAAGCTAGGATGGTTATGGATGGAGGCGATTTATCTGATATTCATGAAGAACTAAACAAAGAAGGTGAAGCTTTAGCTAATGAGATGAATGCATATATCAAGAAGTTTATCTCTGATAACTATGAAAATATTCTTGGACCAAGTGTTTTTATGATGCTTGGCAATAACTTGCCTTATCCTCTTATGACTCCTCAGATAGAAGATATTATGAAAGATGCACCTTTAACTTTCAAAGAAAATAAGATGGTGAAAGAGTTTATTACAAAATCAAGAGAAAACATGCAACTGCTTGAGGAACGTCGGCGTGTGGAGCAAAATGACCCTATGCATCCTTGATAAATATTTAGTCCTGATCTTCATTACGTACCATTCCTTTATATTTTTCGGGCATAGCGCTTTCTACAGCTTTGTAAGCTTCATTCATGGTTGCTCTGATGTTTTCGAGACCCTTGCTCTTTGGTAGAATTGGTTCATGTATGGTAAGTATCATGCGGTAGCGGTGAATCCATTTTCCTGTACGTGGTAATATTTCAAAAGAACCGTCAATAGTCACCGGTACAACGGGAAGCTGTAAATCATCAGCCAACTGAAAAGCACCTTTCTTGAAATATCCCATATGGCCTGTAAAGGTGCGTGCTCCTTCTGGAAAGACTACAAGAGAGACGCCATTGATTAATGAACTTTTGGCTTTATGAATGCTTCCCAATACTCTTTTAGGTCCTGAACGCTCTACGAAAATATGTCCTGCGCTTTGGCAAGCTTTCCCAACTAACGGAATTTTCCTTAAGCTCTTTTTCATCATCCATTTAAAGTTTCGTCCTAAATATCCATAGATAAGAAAAATGTCGAAAGCTCCTTGATGGTTGGGTACAAATACATACGAAGTCTGTTTATGAAGATTTTCACGTCCATAAACCTTCACTGATATTAATAAGAAAATGCAAATAAGTCGTGACCAGATTTTTCCGGGATAATATCCCCAGATATGTGCGCCTCCTAACAATGAACCGATGGTGGTTACTAGTGCTGTAATAATAGTGAGTATGACTAAAATAGGTAGTGCAATACAGATTTGATAAATGTAGTATAGTATTCTCATGCTCTTTTATTTTTCACTTACAAATATAAATGATTCTCGGTTTATTCTTATTACCTGCAAAGAAAAAAGATTGTACTTCTTTGGAAAACGACTTCTGTCTCTTTTTTACTTTGTGCGCTTGGAAGTAAAAAAAGAAGGCTGCTCATTCTTTTAATGGCAGCCTTCTTTTTATTTAATTTCAAATTCTTCCTTCATATCAATTTCTTCTCCATTGGAATCATAAAATATATATTCCAGAAAAGCTAATTTCTGATTAGGAATAATTTTGATACCGAGCCCATACTTAATTTGCCATTTACGTTTCAGCGACACAAGTCCCTGATTTACGTATGCAGCAATGTACGGGTGGATGTGTAATGAGAACTTCTTAATCTTCAATTTATAGACCAAATATTCAATTTTACTCTCTAAAGTATCAGTGAAGAGGATAGAGGATTTAATGGTACCTTTTCCAAAGCAAGTGGGACAGGTTTCAAGAGTATTAACATCCATTGCCGGACGAACTCGTTGTCGGGTAATCTGCATTAACCCGAATTTACTTAGAGGCAAGATATTGTGTCTTGCTCTGTCCTTTTGCATGTTGGCACACATCCGTTCGTAAAGCTTTTGACGATTTTCGGCTTCATTCATGTCAATGAAGTCAATTACGATAATACCACCCATATCTCTTAGTCGCAATTGGCGAGCTAGCTCATCGGCTGCTCCCAGATTAACTTCAAGTGCGTTTCCTTCCTGTCCATTGGCATTCTTAGTGCGATTACCGCTGTTCACGTCTACAACGTGAAGTGCCTCGGTATGTTCAATGATCAGATAGGCTCCGCTTTTGTAAGAAATCGTTTTGCCAAATGACGATTTGATTTGTTTGGTAATACCAAAATTGTCGTAAAGAGGAAGTTGCCCCTTGTATAGTTTTACAAGGTTTTCACGCTCAGGCGCGATTAGAGCTACATAGTCTCTTATTTCGTTATATACAGCTTCATTGTTGACGAAGATGTTTTCGAAAGAAGGGTTAAATAGATCTCGCAATAAAGCAACAGCGCGGCTTGTTTCCTCATAAATAAGTGTCGGAAACTTGGTTGCCTTTTGCACTTTAGTAATGCTTTCTTCCCAATGTTTTAACAAAACTTTAAGCTCTCCATCGAGTTCTGCAACACGCTTTCCTTCGGCTACGGTACGAACAATTACTCCGAAATTTTTCGGTTTTATGCTCATTAATAACTGCTTGAGGCGGGCGCGTTCTTCTCCCGATTTAATTTTTTGAGATACAGAAACCTTATCATTAAAAGGTATTAATACCAAATATCTTCCTGCGAAAGAAATCTCGGAGGTAAGTCTTGGCCCCTTAGTTGAAATCGGTTCCTTAACAATTTGCACCACTACTTCTTGTCCTACCTTTACTAGATTGGCTATAGTGCCATCTTTATCAAGATCGGGAAGCATGGTTGCCTTAGTAATTGGAGCAAGCTTTTTTTTGTCGCTTAATGTTTGCTTTACGTACTTTTCGAGTGAGTTAAATTGAGGTCCTAGGTCTAAATAATGAAGGAAAGCATCTTTCTCGTAACCAACATCTACAAAGCAGGCATTTAGTCCCGGCATTAATTTCTTAATGCGGCCTAAATACATATTGCCCACAGAGAAAGAAATATTTCTTCCTTCGCTTTGAAGTTCCACCAAACTTTTATCTTCAAGTAAGGCTATAGATACTTCTTTGGGCTGTACGTCTACTACTAGTTCGCTTGTCACTACTGTTTCCTAATATTATTAATTTAAAAATGAACGTTTAATTTAATTATTTGTTCATGGTTAGTGTCTTTAAACAAAGAACAAACTTGAAAGACATTAGCTTCACAAGTTTGTTCTTTATTTCTGTTTAGCAGACTAAAAAATCATTTCTTGGTTTTATGTCTGTTCTTTCTTAGTCTTTTTTTCCGCTTGTGCGTAGACATTTTATGTCTTTTTCTTTTTTTTCCGCTTGGCATAGCTTCTACATTTTATTGGGTTAATACTCTTAATTATTGCTATTTTTTAACTGCAACCGATAATTCTTTTGCAGGTCTGAATGCCGGTATATTATGTTCCGGAATGATGATCGTAGTATTTTTCGAGATATTACGGGCTGTTTTTTGTGCTCTTTTTTTCACAACAAAACTACCAAATCCCCGAAGATAGACATTCTCTTCTTTTACCAAAGAATCTTTTACCGCTTCCATAAATGCTTCCACCGTTATAAGCACTGTCACTTTATCAATACCGGTATTCTTTGCGATCTCGCTTACAATATCTGCCTTAGTCATTTTTTTCTTAAAAAATATTATTACTATATTCCGTAGTGAACTTCTCTCCGGATTTTGGGAATGCAAATATAGAGGTTTTTAGGTTCCTAAAAAAATATCTGCAGAACATTTTTCTAAAAAACTCTGTTTGTTAGTTACTTATGATTTGTTTGCGGCTATAAATAGCTACTTTTGGATTTCATAATTTATACTATTTTTAGGAAATATATGAATAGACAATTTAGTGATAGGTTGATAAGTTGGTACGAAATGTACAAGCGCGACCTTCCTTGGAGAGACATCACGGATCCGTATAAGATTTGGATCTCAGAAATAATATTGCAACAAACAAGGGTGGCTCAAGGATATAATTATTTTCTTCGATTTATTGAACGTTTTCCTTCTGTTATTGCCTTGGCTGAGGCTGATGAGGATGAAGTTCTGAAATATTGGCAGGGATTAGGGTATTATTCTCGTGCTCGCAATCTGCATGCTGCTGCTAAAAGCATAAATGGTATTTTTCCTAACACTTATACCAAAGTGCTTGCTTTAAAAGGAGTGGGAGAATATACGGCTGCGGCAATCTGTTCTTTTGCTTATAATATGCCTTATGCAGTAGTAGATGGCAATGTTTATCGGGTCTTGTCACGCTATCTTGGCATTGAGGTACCTATTGATTCGACTCAGGGTAAGAAGCTTTTTGCTGCTTTTGCCGCAGATTTACTGGATAAAAAACGTCCGGCTCTTTATAACCAAGCAATAATGGATTTTGGTGCTATTCAGTGCACTCCCTCTACTCCGGATTGTGCCCGTTGTCCGTTATCCGATAGTTGTGTTGCTTTATCAAAAGGTCAAGTCAAGCTTTTGCCGGTAAAACAGCATAAAACGAAAACAACCAATCGCTACTTTAATTATTTGTATGTGAGCATGGGTGACTTTACCTTTATTAATAAACGCACAGATAATGATATTTGGAAAAATTTGTTCGAATTGCCTTTGATAGAGACTCCTCATTCGTTTGCAGAAGAAGATTTTCTTGCTTTAGATCAAGTGCGCGATCTTTTCTGTTCTGGCGAATCCCCTGTAATTCGACTTGTCTGTCGGGATGTGAAACATGTACTTTCGCACAGAGTGATTTATGCGAATTTCTATGAAGTGGTTTTGCCGGATGGTTCACAATCCTGTTCAAAATACATGAAGGTTAGGAAAGAGGAGCTAGGCAAATATGCTGTTTCTCGCTTGGTGCATATTTTCTTTGAGAAATATCTCTAAAAGTTGGTTTGATTCTTGCATGATGTTGTTATTCTGTTTAATTTTGGCAGCGGAATGTAATCATTATGGTTTGAACGAGCCATTAACTCTTAAAAAAAAGAAACTATGTCAGTAAATAAAATAATTTTGTTAGGAAATGTAGGTAAAGATCCTGAAGTGAGATATCTTGATACAGGCATTGCTGTAGCTAGCTTTCCTCTGGCAACCTCTGAACGTGCATATACTTTGGCCAATGGCACTCAAGTTCCTGAAAGAACGGAATGGCATAACCTCGTTCTGTGGCGCGGACTGGCAGAAACAGCCGAGAAATACATTCACAAAGGAGATAAACTTTATATTGAAGGAAAAATAAGAACTCGTTCTTATGATGACCAGGCAGGTGTAAAGCGTTATGTTACCGAGATTTTTGTTGATAACATGGAAATGCTTACTCCTAAAGCTGCGGGCACTTATGCTCCGCAATCAACTCCTTCGGCTGGGCAAACACAGCAGCCTCAAGCGGCTTCTACTCCTGTACAAGATAATTCGGCAGACGATTTGCCATTTTAAAATATAAAGTTGGAGATCGGAAATTGAACCGGAATGTTGTGTTTGTGCAATGCAAGGGTGGTGTTCTTCTTTTTTCTTTCTTCGACTAATATCTATTGTTTAACTAAAACCAAATTCTTTGGACCCGGACGCTTATTTATGCCAACTGGCAACTTTCTTTAACGGTGTAACCGTACACTCTCCTTCTTTGTCTGCAATTGTGGCTATGATCTTAGCCGGTTTGCTATTAGTTGTTTCTGGATTTGCTTCAGCCTCTGAAATAGCTTTTTTTTCTCTATCGCCTTCTGATTTGCACAGCATTGAAGAGCGTAGCCATCCGTCAGACGAAAAAATCAGTAACTTGCTAGATCATTCACAGCGATTGTTAGCCACGATTCTTATTAGTAACAATTTTGTGAATGTAACTATCATCATGCTGTGCAACTTCTTCTTTATGGATAGCTTTGAATTTAGCACACCATTTCTAGAGTTTCTGGTCTTGACTGTTGTTCTCACCTTTTTATTGCTATTGTTTGGCGAAATAATGCCAAAAATTTATTCTGCTCAGAAGACATTAACTTTTTGTCGTTTTGCTGCACCAGGTATCTGGATGCTTCGAACGTTGTTTTATCCGATAGCCTCTGTGTTGGTTAGTTCCACTGGTTTTTTGAATAAATACTTTGTACGCAAAAGTCGCAATATATCCGTAGATGAGCTATCTCATGCTTTAGAATTAACAGATAAAGCAGAGATCTCTGAAGAGAATAGAATTCTTGAAGGTATTATACGTTTTGGAGGAGAAACGGCTAAGGAGGTGATGACTTCTCGTCTTGACGTGATGGACCTTGATATTCGTGTTACCTTCAAAGAAGTATTGCAATGTATCGTTGAAAATGCTTATTCACGGATTCCAGTTTATTCAGGCTCTCGTGATAACATAAAAGGTATACTTTATATTAAAGACTTGCTACCGCACATCAATAAGGGAGATAATTTTCGTTGGCAATCACTTATGCGTCCGGCCTATTTTGTACCCGAAACAAAGATGATTGATGATTTATTGCGAGACTTTCAGACGAATAAGATTCACATAGCTATTGTGGTCGATGAATTTGGTGGAAATTCAGGCATTGTGACTATGGAAGATATTATTGAGGAGATAGTGGGGGAAATAAATGATGAATATGATGATGAAGAACAAACTTATGTCGTCCTTAATGATCATACCTGGGTGTTTGAAGCAAAGACTCAACTAAGTGACTTTTATAAGATCATTGGTGCGAATGAAGATGATTTCGTGAAAGTTGCCGGTGACTCTGATACCTTGGCTGGGTTGTTACTCGAAATAAAAGGCGAGTTTCCTGCACTTCATGAAAAAGTATCTTTTTTAAATTACGAGTTCGAGGTACTTGCTATGGATACTCGCAGAATATTGAAAGTTAAATTTTCGATCAATGAACCTTAATATTACGCAAAAATATCATTTGTTTATGGGTATGTTTGCCATTCTGCTTTTACTACTTATCTTCTTTACATCCTGATAGGCTTGTCGCTATGGCAGTGCTGATGCAACATAAAGAAAATACTTATCAATGGGGAGTTTGGAAAACTGACGAATCTATTGATGAACTTCTTACGTTGTTCCCTCATCACGCCAAGTATGAAAGCGTGTTAGCTCGCTTTACCTCTGCACATCGCCGTTTGGAGTGGCTTTCTGTTCGCAGTTTGCTTTATACCCTTCTGGGTGAAGAAAAGGAAATCTGTTATGATCCCAATGGTAAGCCTTATCTGGCTGATCACTCATACTTTATCAGCATATCGCATACTCGAGGTTATGTGGCTGTCATTGTTAGTGTTAAGGCTCCAACTGGTATTGATATTGAGCAATACGGAGAGCGAGTGCACAAAGTGGCACATAAGTATATGCGTGAGGATGAACCTATTTCACTCTATAAGGGTGTGGAAACCTGGTCATTGCTTCTGCATTGGTCGGCTAAGGAAGTAATGTTTAAGTGCATGGACATCACAGAGGTTGACTTCAGAATGCATCTTCGTATTTATCCTTTCCAAACAGAATGTTCCGGTGAGTTTCGTGCGCAAGAGTTCCGTAGCGATATTCAGCAGGAGTTTCTGATTCATTATCTTCTCCATCCGGAGTTTGTGCTTACTTGGCAAGTAGGGTAGAATTGTTTTGTAACAGTTCATTATGAATAAAAGGCCTAAGTGTTTTTCGGAAACACTTAGGCCTTTTAAAAAAACGTCGAGGTCTTTTTGAATAATTCCATGATTATTGATCATTGGTTGATTCGTTTAGATGAGATCTACCCTTTCTCTTTAATCTTTATCGACTTTTTGTTCGTATTTATAACTACCTCTAGAAGCCTTCTGATAGGGTTCTGCTGAATTAACTAGTTCAGCGCGGTGAACTAACTAGATCAGCGTGCTTAACTAACTACTTCACCACGGTGATCTAGTATGATTGTTTTCGTGTAAACTATTCAGAATTATTTTTCTCTCGTTATAGTCTGATCCTCTTTGTAATTATATAACAGAGGAAAGAAGTTTTAGTGTTAGCGTTACATCATCCATGCAGAAATAGGCGGCTGTATTCATGCCATAGTTTCCATTATCAGTAGAGCTTAAATCAAATTGAAATCTTACAGCTTCACTTAGATCACTTAAATCAAACCAGATCCATTTATTTACAGGCTTATCATTGTCGCTGGTGTAATTAGCTAAATAAACTTCACTGGTACCAACTTCGGCGTTATTTTTGTCATATCCCGTTGCTGTTAATTTATACCAACTTCCCTTAGTGAATTTTTTAGCATAACTATCTCCCACAGTCATACTATTATACGCGTATGTGCTGTTAGTGACCCATAAACCTTGTATGCTGTAAAGAGCCGGGTTCTTTATTGTAAACTGAGCAGGAGTATAAGAACTCGTATATGCGGCTAGATAAACTTTGCCACTTTTTGCTGATCCGGTAATAGGAGCTGGACTTGAAGGTGTTTTATTATCAGTTTTATTCATATATGTAAAACCTGCAAAATAGTAGTTAGGAATTGCTCCTGAATAATAATGCTTGAAGATAACAAGGCTATCTTCATCCTGAAAGCTGTCGCTATAATAAGAGCCATCAAGTAAAGTGCTTTCTGAGATAAACTCACTTTCAGTACTCGTTAATCGGCTCTCGAAGTTTAGCTTAATGCTCGAATCATCATTGTCATCGCTACAAGCAAAAAAGACAAATACAGATAGAAAAAAGAAAAGGGGAAGAAATAACTTTTTCATAAGATGTTTTTAATTTATTTTTTATTGAATTTTTGTTTTAGAAATTATTTGTTGTAATGTAAGTCTTCTACAGTAGATACCTCAGTAGAGGCTTCGCCCATCCATCCGCAATCTTGGTTTACGGCACAATAAATCTTGATGAAATCAATGCCGTCTAGTTGCACTCGATTGCCATTGGTGTCCACTGCCCAATCTATTTTAAACTTACTATACTCGGTGTTGTTGGGATGATTGTCGGCATATCCCCAATCATAGCAGTAGGAAACCCAATGTTGGCTTGTGGCTGTTCCTTCATTCACTGCATTGTCGGGTAGACGGGTACCACTGAAAGTGATTTCATCTCCCATCCATTCCGGGTAGTAGGATGCCTGTTGGTGGAAAGTGTTGCGGAGTATATATCCCTCTTTTCCTTGATTATCTTTCCACTTCACATCCGCACTTAGCGGACCGGGTCGATAGTAGGTAATTTGGTAATTTCGAATTACTTTATCAGAATGGTATTCACTACCGGCCAGCTCATACCATTCATCATCCGGTTTGCCATTGCCATTTGTGTCTTTTGATACGAGGACGATGCCTGGTTCGGAACTCCCTCCCGGTTTGCCGGTAGCAGTGCCATACATGTCGTAATACGCATTGCCGTAAATTTTGAAATCATATTCTCCGGATACATTGCGGATTGTGTGACCAAACCCGAGCGTAATACTTCCTCCAAAACCACCCAAGCTTAGAAGGGATTGATCTTTCAGCAGTTTTGTTGCGTATTCTAATACCTGCGTTTTGCTATATCCTTCTTTATAAGCTGTGGTACTCGTGTTCATGTACTGGCATGGTGCAGGGATATATTCCCATACTTTATTGGCGAAAGCCAGTGAGGTTTCGTTGTTGTTCGTATTATCAATTACGCTTTGTGATGCCTTGTCGCTAAACGCTACGGTGTTGGGGTTTAGTCCTACATTGCTGAGACGGAATTGTAATTGCCCTTGTGGATTGAAACAGAGTACATCGCCTGTTACTTTATAATCGTATGCATCGGTTACATAGACATTGCCATTATACGGATTTATATTAATGCCATAAGGAGTGGTCAGTGTCGTTCCATCGGTAATGAAATTATCACGCTCCATCGTTTCCGTTGCTACATTGAAGACTTTGATCCATGATTTTCCTGATGCATAATCATAGTTGTACAGGTAAGCGTAATCATCATTGATGGCAAAGTTAAGTACAGCATAATCAAATGTTTTTGTGACCTGATCTGTTTGGCTGTTTATCTGTACGAAGTGATAATCGCCCTCTTCCATATTACCTCGAGTTACCACGTACACATCACCATATTTATCGGGCAAAATCTTTCCCGGGTTGCTACCCACTGCTATCTTCTTTGTTTCGGTGAAAGTGTTGAGATCTATCACAGAAACGGTATTGTCATAATTGGGATTGTCCAGCCCACCTGAGTTAGATACATATAATTTATTGTTCTGCACGCAGATGCCATCGGGGTTTCTTCCGACTTGGGCATACGCTTCTATCGCCAACGAAGTGGTGTCGATACGGGCCACCGTGCCATCAAATGAACAGACATAGGCCTTACCTTCATTGAAGGTGATGTAGCGAGGTTGTCTTGAACTTCCGTTCTCTGTAAGCAGTGGTATTTGTTTTAGAGCAGTTCCCGTATTTAAATCGATGACTTCTACCTCGCTTGATACATTAACCACGATGTAGATTTTTGAACCGTAGATATTCATGTCATTGGCTGTATCGCCCAATCCTCGTTGGTTTATCCGGCGGAAATAGTCTTTCACCATTGTGCTGCTATTGAAAGAATAGCGCATGAGTGTACTGTTGTTTAGATTGAATAAGCCCTCACTTAAAACATAAAGTTCTGCTGTGCCCGATTCGGGGTTGACAGTGGAACCACCGGTACTTGAACTCTCTTTGTCTGTCAGGTCGTCACAGGCGTGTAGCACTGTGGCGAATAATAGTATCCAAAGTATATATGTATATCTTTTCATTCTTAGTAAACCATTTTGATTGTTATGCGTGCCGAACGCCCCGGCATGGGGAAGTTTCTCACTATTTCATAATTCTTATTTGCAAGGTTCAACACCTCTAAACTCAGCAAAGTGTTGATTCCTCTTATTTTGAACTCGCGACTTGCTGATACGCTATGGTCACTATATCCTTCTAATCTATTTTCAGTCAGGTTTTGCCCCAGTACATAACGTTTGCCTGAGAAAAGAAAAGAGTACGATAGATTAATCCATGGCGTTTCAATGCTTGCCTGTCCTGATCCTGATGTACGTGGCGTATAGGCGATTTGATTTTTATAAGTCTTTCCACTCGGTTCTGTTACATCCAGTGCACGCAGGTAGGTGTAGCTGCCCGAAAAGTTGAGTCCAATCTTCTCCCAGGGTTGCAGGTTAACGCGCGCAGTGGCATCTATCCCTTTGATATCAACCTTCCCCAGATTGACCATGCTCCACACAAATATGTTCTTTGTAGGTGTTGCAATGATCTTGTTCGATACCTTATTATAATAGGCATCTATTGTAGTCGAAAAATAGGAGAGGAATGTGTTGACTTCTTTGCTATAAGTTATCCCAATATTATACTGGGTCGTTTTTTCGGGAAGAAGATCTTTATTTCCGGTCTCTCCGTAATATAAATCGTTGAAACTAGGTAGACGGAAAATGTTCTTATAGAACATACGGATGCGAAACTCTTCGTTGATAAAGGGTTTGATGGAAGCACTAATGTCAGGATTCAATTTCCGGTGATTATCTCCGCTTGCGCCTGTCTTGGTTTGCTCGTTTACCGCAGTAGCCAGTAATGACGCTGAAGCAGTAAGCCATTCATTGACATATTTGCCGGCTACAACTGTGAGCCATGAGTAACGCGTTGGTTGAGCAAAGTTATTTAAATTGGCATTCAACGTATTTATACTACCGTCAGTAGAGAGAGAGAAAGATAAATTCTGAAGCATTCGATAAAGTACGGAAGCTGAGGCATAATACTCCTGTTGGTAATAGCTGTTTTCTGTTTTACCGGTCGAACCTTTATAGTCCGGATCTAAGTATCTTTGATAACTCCAGTTCCATTTAGCGGAAGTCTGCAGCGCCCATTGCTCGTTTAATTCTTTTTTATAACGGCTTTGTACGAAGGCATTTTTATCCCATAAGTGTTGCGAAGCATAGTCATAGTAAAGAGTCGTTGCTCCCGGCAATCCTCTTGAAGATTGGTAATAGTACGCTTTTAACCTCCACTGCTCCGTGCTAGAGAAGTTTCCGAATAGTTCGGTCTCAGCACGGAAGGTTTTTACCTCCGTGTTTTTCCGTTTTTCGGCCGATGTACTGTCATTCGCATTCCCATAATGTTGAGTGTATGGGTAGTGGCCGTCAGCCGACATCCATTCACTATTGAATGATGCCGCCCATTGTTTTCCCATCTTCTGCTCGATGCGAAAGGATGGATTTACTAATCCCCATGATCCCGTTTTGAATGAGGCAGTAGTATTTGTGCTCTTATCTTTTTTGAATTGAGGTGTTAGGGTTTGTATGTTCAGTATGCCTGCCGAAGCGAAAAAACGTGCTGGTTGAAAGATGTTATCGGTTTGTCCGTTGCTGAGTGATAAAAGGTCAATGTTGTCGAGTGAAAAACGACTGATGTCAATCTGCCCTGTCTGGCAATCGCTTACGGCAATACCATCGTAACCCACTGCTGTATGTTCCGCCCCAAGACTACGTAGCGACACAGTTTTCAAGCCTCCAATACCACCGTAGTCTTTCACCGTAACACCCGCAAAATGCTTCACTGCATCCGATACTTGCAATACATTCAGCCCTTTGAGTTCTGCATGGGTCAGCACCTGCAAAGGCATCGCAGATCGTACTTCTCTGGTATGAAAGCGTTCCGATATGGTTACTTCCGGAATACTATAAGCACGTGTAGTATCAGCCTTTTGCTGCTGTGCAAAAAGAGAAAGTGATTGAAGAGCGATAATGCTCATCATAACCCAATGTTTGATGACTGTTAGCCTTTTAAAATTGCTCATAAGATTCTTTGCTCTTTCCTCGAAAGCAGTGATTAATAAGCACGGCAGGTCTTCTGACTCGTTTCTGTTTATAAGCGCCTTCCCGGGTTTGCCCAGTGGCTAATGGTTGTTGCTTAAAACATTTAGTGAAACTTACAGCAGCGGGACTGTTCAGGATTTACACCTGATTCCCTTTTAATCGCTACCCTGTATATAGAGTTAGCGAACCTATGCGCTGCAAAGATAAAAAGAATATTGGAGTTTGTTGCCACTTTTCTTTGTGAAATGAGAAGTATAATTTTCTATCGATGAGGCTTTGTATGAATCGTTTTTACCTGATATTGTTTTTTCGATGCCTTCTCCAAGCTTTCTATAAGAAGTGACAGTTTCGGTTGTTGAGTTTGAAAACTTAACAGCTTAATTTATTTCTTTTTGAAGATAAGTTTCAATATCCGGTAGATTAGCATCCTTGAGCAGTACTTTCTTCCCCTTATCAAGTAGGTAGAGAGTCGGAATGGCTTTCAGATCATAGATGTTTTTTGTCTTGATGGTGGCAGACCGATCGTATCCATTTATCCACTCTTGTGGGAATTCCTTTAGATGCCTTTTCCATTCGTCTAATTCTTCGTCCGGATATACAGCCAATAGTTTCAATCTTTTCTCCGCTATCAATTGATTGATGATGGAAGAACCTTTGATACCTTTTATATTCTCTTCGCAAGCATGGCAACCGGGGTTGTTGAAGAATAGCAATGTGTATTCTGCCGAAAGTCCATGGAGTGTTCCTCTGGCACCTGATAAAAGAGTGTATGTAAAATTGATTGCCGGAGTTCCGATGCGATTCTTATGTGCAAGTTCTAAGCGGGCTTGCGGGCGTATTTTTTCTGCTTTGCTTAGTATGGGAGTTGCTATCATGGTTTCGAGAACCGGAATGTAGAATTCTTCATTACGCATAGGAGAATTAGGATCATAAAAATACTTATCTGCTAGTTCGGTAAAGTACATAAAGACCTTCTTTTCTTTGGAGCCTGCCTTAATCATGAGCTCTTTTACAGAGCTTTGTGTAGTAGGAAGTGTTACATATTTGAGTAAATCAATATAATCGACCCATGCTTGCTCTGTTATTTCAGGACGATGAATATAGCTTGTATCAGTAAAATCGAAATTGTCCCAATAGTGCTTCACCAAGTAATTGGAGCGCTGTTCTGGTGTAGTAAGCATGGCCGGTATGGTTGGCAAAGTAAACGCTGCTTTTGTATTCAAGCTGTCTTTTGTCGATTCTTGTCCCGAAACTTTTCCGTTTTTGCAAGAGCATAAGCAGATCAATGCGAATAGAAATATATATTTCATACTTGTCATCATAATGTTGCAATAGTTTGCGGCAAATTTACTTAAAAAGATTCAATGACAAGTGCCTCTACTAGAAATATGCTTTTGTTTTTAGCTAAAAAGAGCAGTTTTTACTTCTCTTTTGCGAGTGTGAATACAAACTCCAAACCACCTCCCTGATTGTTTTTTGCAGAGATACTTCCTCCGTGAATGATTACTGCATTTTTAACAATGGCTAGTCCCAATCCTGTTCCCCCTAGCTTGCGGGAACGTCCTTTGTCTATCCTATAGAATCGTTCGAAAAGTCTGTTCAAGTGTTCGGGAGCCACTCCAACACCTGTGTCGGCAAAGCTGAAATAATAAAAAACATCGTCTTCGCGGAAGCAGTTGATATGAATCTGAATGTTACTTCCTGCGTATGCGATAGCATTATCCGTCAAATTGCGGAAGATAGAGTATAATAGAGAGTAGTTTCCACGTATTTGCATCTCTTTGCGCAGTGAATTGATCACCGTAATATGCTTTTCTTCCAGTTCCAATGACACTTCATTAACAATGTTAGTCACCAGCATACTAATGTCTACTTTCTCCATATCAATCATATTGGCAACCTCATCCATACGTGTGAGTACAGAGATATCTCTCAATAATCTGCTCAGGCGATTGCTTTGTGCGTAACAGCGCTCTAAGAAAACATCCATTTTCTCTTTTGGTATATTGTCGTTGTTTACGATTGTTTCCAAATACCCTTGAATGCTACTAACCGGAGTTTTTAATTCATGTGCAATGTTTTGTGTGAGTTGCCTTTTTAGCCTCACTTGTTCTTCTTCCATCGTTACATCATTGATGGATATTTCAAAACTCATATCCTGAAAGATGATACATTCTACAATGAATGTGCGTCCATTCTTGTTGAGAGTGATAGACATCCTCTTTCCTTCTTTTTGTATTGGTCTCTTCTGGGCTTTGTTTATAAAGTCAGTAATAGTCTGCAATTCACTGATCGTAAAAACATCTTCAGATGTGAGCAGATTGGAGTCTGATAGCAGGTTGCTATACTGCGTAAACAAATTGTTGACCAATATCTCTTTCTTGTCGTTGGTGAAGATGCCTAATCCTTCGTGCGATATTTGTAGGTGGGTGATAAGTTTTTCTCGTTCGATGTAAAGAGCCTCTTTTGTTTCGTGCAATCGTTTGTATATTTGAATAATATGTTGTGAAATCTCACCTAATTCATTTTGTGATGTATTCGATTGTAGCTCCATTTCTATCGGCTCATTTCTGTCGGCACGCATGGCAAACTCTCTAAGTTGATTAATGGAAGTTCCCAATTTATGGGTGAATTTGTAAAAGACAAAAATAAGTAAGAGTGTAGCTATGGCAGTAAACCATAGATAGTGCGGGTCGGCCTTTAAGCTCTCAAGTAGACTTACGTTATAGGGTAATGCCGTTCGGACGACATAATCGGGGTAACTTGTAGCTGAATAGAAATAAGAAACCCCTGTTGTTTCTGAGGTACGTCGTACATCATATCCGTTGCCGCTTTGCATAGCTTCTTGTATTTCTTTGCGGCTGCTGTGGTTTCTGAGTTTTTTTTTGTCTTTTTCAAAGCTATCATAAACAACAATCCCATTCGGCTTTATGACAGTTACTCGTAGATCTTTAAGCATATATTGATGGATATAACGATCCAATCCCTCCTCTATGTTCGTGCTATTGCTCAATTCTTCATATAGGCGGTCATTATAGTCTTGAAGTTTAGAATGTAGTAGCTCTATTTTATACTCTTTCTCGCGTTGATATTGATAGGCCAAAAAGGAGGCTACAAATACTAGAAATAAGGAAATGACCGAAAGAAATAACTTCCGATTGAAGGAAAAAATATGCTTGTCTTTTTTCATGATTTACGAGTTTGCCGACTATTCTGTTTCGAAGCAGTAACCATATCCTAAACGAGTGACGATTCGTTTGCCGTATACGCCTATCTTCTTACGCAAGCGAGTGATGTTTACGTCAATAGTGCGATCGAGTACATAAACTTCGTCACTCCATATACGACTTAAAATATCTTCACGTGAAAAGACACGGCCTTTATTTTGAAGAAGAAGAAATAGAATTTCAAATTCCTTTTTGGTTAGAGAAATCTCTTTTTCATCAATGCTTACTTTCTTTTTGGTGATATCAATGATTAGTGATTGGTAGGTAATGCGTTCGGGTATTTTCTCTGTTTCTACTGTTGCAGTGCGCTTGAGCACAGCTTTTACCCGGGCAATAACCTCTCTTAATGAGAAAGGCTTAGAAATATAATCGTCTGCTCCGATGTTGAACCCCGTAACTGTATCGTTCTCTGTATCCTTAGCTGTTATAAATATGATGGGCACATTTGCTGTCTTTTTGTCTTTTTTCAGCACATTAGCCATTTTGAAACCAGATATTTCTCCCATCATCACATCTAGTAGTAGCAGATCATAGCTACTTATATCTTTTTTTAGGGCTTCTTCTGCAGAATTGGCTGTATCAACTTCATAGCCTTCATTTTCGAGATTAAACTTGAGTATTTCACAAAGATCTTCTTCATCATCCACAACTAAAATACGATAATCATTCATAGGTTTTTGTTTTTTGTAGTTAAAACTGTGCAGATCATTTACTTATCACTATTCGCAAAGTTAACTTTTATTTTCTTTGCTACAAAGGTGCGATACTTTTATTACAGAAAAATGAAACACCTGTTACGTTTTTGTGACAAGAGGCACTATTCATGAAATAATGCTGTATCTTTGTTTGCATAAATAAACTTCAAAACATGGTACGGACAAATTTCAGATTAGAGAAAAGAGGGATTCTTGGCATCGCTGCTATTCTTCTTTTAGTCATAGGATTGATATATATATTTAAATTTTCTTTTTTCCGTTCAGACTTTGAAATAACCGATGAGTTGGGAGGAAATATATTCCCTTCGGCTATTCTCTCGGTAGCGACTACTGATGCTCAGGTAATTCAGCCTTCCGACTCGTTTTATGTTGGAAATCCTAAATCATGCATCTCTGTTCGTGTGAAGTCGCGTTCATCTTATACACGTGTTCGTATTGATGTAGCCGAAACACCTTTCTTTTCTCATTCAGTATCCGAGTTTGTTCTCGAAAAAGCAAGGACAGAATATACTATCTATCCAGATATAATATGGAATTACGAAGCATTATTAGATAATAATCAGGCCTGCCCTATCAGTGTTGCTGTTACGGTAGAGCTTGCCGGAAAAGATTTAGGTCAGCGTGTACGTACTTTTTCGGTTCGTAGTCTTAATGAATGTCTGCTTGGGTATGTAAGTAATGGAACTGACTTTCACGATACGGGTATTTTCTTTGCAGCTTATGTAAATGAAGATAATCCGATGATAGATAAAATATTACGCGAAGCTCTCAATACCCGTATAGTTAATCGTTTTCTTGGTTACCAGAACACAAAAGCGGGTGCAGTCGATCAGCAAGTATATGCGTTATGGAATGTGTTGCAGAAGCGTGGTTTTCGTTATAGCTCGGTTTCTAACACCAGTTTATCAAGTAATGTGGTTTATTCGCAACGGGTGCGTACCTTTGATGATGCATTGGAGTCTTCGCAGATCAATTGTGTAGATGGTAGTGTACTCTTTGCCTCTTTGTTACGGGCCATTAATATCGACCCTATATTGGTGCGTACTCCAGGGCACATGTTTGTGGGTTATTATACGGATAGCAAGCATAAAGATATGAGTTTTCTGGAAACGACAATGATTGGTGATGTAGATCTTGATGATTTTTTCCCTGATGAACAACTGGATTCTACGATGGTAGGAAAGTCGCAGAACCAGATGTCGTATATTGCTTTCGAAAAGTCCAAAGAATACGCTGCTAAGAAATATAAGCAAAATGAAGTAGGTATACATTCTGGTAGGTTGAATTATATGTTTTTAGAGATTTCGAAAGAAGTTCGAAGAAAAATTCAGCCAATAGGGAAATAGGATAGGCTAATATTTTATTTTTTTTTATATTTAATTATTTTATTTAGCCATTATTCCAACTTTTGCATTTCTCTTTGAGCTATTTTATATATGATATAATAATTTGTTATATTGTAATATATTGATTGTATATAATCTTTATAAGAGTTATTTTGATTTTAATTTCTTTTAATTGTTTCTATTTTGATGTTTCTGTTTATTGTTTAAATGCTGTTTTTAGTGATAATTTTATGTTCTAGTATGTTTCTAGAGCACAAATGCAAGTTTTTTAATATTTATTCACTTATATTTAGGCTATTTCTTATTCTTATTTCTAAAATATTTCATAAGTTTGCAAATAAACCCAAATATGCAAAGCTTATGAAAAGAAATTATTGCTTATCATTTGTCTTTTTTGCCGTATTAGGGCTTTCTATATCTTCTCCGACGAATGCAGCCGGTAATTCGGATATATTAGCCTCTCAAAGTACTCAGCAAATAAAGAAAATCTCAGGAACTATTGTTGATTCCAAAGGCGAACCCATTATTGGCGCCAGTGTGTTGGTAAGAGGCACAGGTATCGGTACTATTACCGATATTGATGGGAAATTTTCCTTGAGTGCTTCTCAAGGAGCTGTGTTGGTTATATCCTATGTTGGCTACGCTAAAAAAGAGTTAACTGTGGGAGCGCCTACAGTGTATAAGATTGTATTGGTAGATGATGCTCAGGCACTTAGCGAAGTGGTGGTTACTGCCATGGGTATCAAGAAAGAAAAGAAAGCATTAGGATATTCTGTACAGGATATTAAGAGCGATGAACTTTTAAAAAATAAAAGTGCTAATGTTATTAACTCTTTAAATGGTAAAGTAGCTGGTGTTAATATTACTCAAGGAGGTGGCGCTGCAGGGTCCGGTTCGCAAATCGTTCTCCGTGGTGGTACTTCACTAGAACGTGACAATCAGCCGCTATTTGTTATTGATGGTGTTATTTTTGATAATGGTACGAACATAGGTGGCGATAGTGGCTTTGATGGTGCACAACGCACATCTTCGACATACAGCAACCGTGTGATGGATATCAATCCTGAAGATGTAGAAAGCATGTCAGTACTGAAAGGTCCTACTGCCGCTGCTCTCTATGGATCTAGAGCTGCTGCAGGTGTTATTATTATTACGACAAAAAAGGGAAGTGAGGGTAATATTCAAGTGAATGTGAGCACTAAATTCAGTACTAATTGGGTTAATCGTCTGCCTAAACAACAATCGGTTTATAAAAGAGGGACTTACAATGGTTCTGGGGTTTTCAGTGATTTCACAACGAACTCTTGGGGAAAGAAGTTTGCTGAAGGAGAAACCGTTTATGATAATGTGGGAGATTTTTTTCAAAATTCATCTATTTTTGATAATAGTGCTAGTATATCAGGTGGCGGAAAGAATAATAGTTTCTTTCTTTCAGCTTCTAGGTTTGATCAAGATGGAATCATCCCGTCTACGGGATATGTAAAAAACACACTTCGCTTCAATGGTGAACAAAAATATGGTGATTTAACTGTTGGGGCTAATGTTGCTTATACTGCTTCTAGTCTAGATAAAACATTAACAAGTGGAGGTTTATTCAACTCTTCCGGTACGGGAGCAATGGAGGGTGTTTATGGTTACTCTCGTAGTGATGATATGAAGCACTATTTGAATGAAGATGGTACTAGGTGGCGTATGTTCAAAGGGCTTCAAAAGGTAGAAGATGATACTGATAATCCTTATTGGGTTGTTAATAAGAATAAGATGACGGATAAAACCAATCGGTTAACAGGTTCTATAAATCTGAATTACAATGTGGCTAGTTGGATGAACATTGTTTATAAAGCAGGGATCGACCGCTACACAACTACTTCGAGGACTCTCATTGCTCCCGGAGGGGGAGTTATATCAAATTGGCAGAACGGAATGTTATCGGAAAGTAATAGAACGTATGAATATCTTTCTTCTAACTTAATGCTTAATTTTAATAAGAAAATAGGTGATGTTGGTTTTAATTTACTACTAGGGCATACGGCTGAAGATACCAAGATTAAGACTGATCGCGAGATGGGATATAACTTTAGTGTCGATGATATTTATAGTTTTAATAATATACTTAATAAAAATAAGAAACAAGAACAAATTAGCACTCGTAGGAGGCTCGTAGGAGGATATGGAGAGTTTAGAACTTCTTATAAGAGTCTGCTATACTTATCTGTAACAGGACGTAATGACTGGACATCTACGCTTCCAGTTGCCAATAGAAGCTATTTTTATCCTTCCTTCAACGGATCTTTTATTTTCACTGAATTGTTGCCTGAAAATAACGTCTTGTCTTTTGGTAAGTTGCGTGCTTCCTATGCTTTGGTAGGTAAAGACGCTGACCCAGGTGCTACTACAACTACGACGTGGGCTCCTAGTGCTCATTTAGCAGGATACGGAACTAGTAACTCTTGGACCAAAGGGAACCCTAATCTGAAACCTGAAAAAACAAAATCTACTGAGTTGGGCTTGGAAATGCGCTTCTTTAATGGTCGTCTTGGTTTTGATTACACTTATTATTCCAATAAAAGTATAAATCAGATTGTAAACCCTCGCTTGAGCCAAACAACTGGATATATTCTGGTCAGTTCAAATATTGGTACGATCACCAATAAAGGTATGGAACTTTCTATTACTGGTCAGCCTATTAAAACGAAAGACTTGACGTGGGATATGACATTGAATCTTTCGGGAAATCGTGGCAAGGTCAATGATCTTATAAATGGTGTAAGCATATTATATGTAACAGATGTGCAAGTGGGTAATGCGAAAGCTGCATCGTTTAATGGTGGAAACTTTATGGCTATATCTGGCTCTAAATGGGCAAGGGATCCAGATGGTAATGTTATTCTTGATTCTAAATCGGGTATGCCGACTTATGACGGGTTGGCAACTTATGAAATAGGTAATCGTGAACCAAAATTAATTGGTGGATTAAATAATAGCATTTCTTATAAAGGATGGAACCTGTCATTTCTATTTGATTTCAGGATTGGAGGTGATATTTATAACGGAACCGATTATTATCTCACGGATGCGGGCTTAAGTATGCGTAGCATGAACCGTGAATCAATAACGATTGATGGTGTTGTGAAGAATGGGGATGCCTATGAGAAAAAAAGTTATAACTTTGATGCCAATAAGTTTTATCTCAAAGGAGTAGAAGTGGCTGAAGGAACTAGTAATGCCCAAAGTGGAAAGTATGTTATCCAACAATATTACAAGACGTATTATGCCTATGAATCAAGTAACTATATGACTAATACTAACTGGTTGCGTTTGCGTTCTGTTTCTCTTTCTTATTCGTTCCCTAAAGTTTGGTTGGCCAAAACTAAATTTATAAAGGGGCTTACTGCTAATGTTTCGGGGACAAACCTACTATTGTGGACTAATTATAAAGGATTGGATCCTGAAAATAGTGCTGCCGGCTCAGGAGCTGTTGGCTCTAGCTCTGTTGGTATCGATTATTGTGGCGTTCCGTCTACTGCAGGAATGTCATTTGGACTAAACTTTACATTTTGATGATTAACGTTCTATTTAAAATTATAGATATGAATAAAATAAAAAATATCTGTTTAGCTTTGCTTTTGGCAGTAGCTTTCGCTTCTTGTAGTAAGTGGCTAGATGTAAATGAGAGTACTGATTCACCTGCGAGTTCTGCTGTCGCGGTAAATAATCGGTTGACTTCCATGCAGCATTATTTTCAATATGCGTATGAAACAGCCGGAATGCGTTCAGCCATGATAACCGGCGTTCTAACTCGTACTTGGTCGAGTGGTAATTCTCATAATGAATTGTGTGCTTGGAACCCTGTAATAGGATCTACTACTACCCCTTATCAAATGTGGTTTATAGGTTGTGCAGCAAATATCCCTGACATGATTAAAAAAGCCACAGATGAGGAGGCATGGCACTATATTGGAGCTACTAAAATAATAGAAGCTTGGGGATACATGACAATGGTTGACTGGTATGGAGAAATGCCATTTACAGAAGCTGTAGGAGATGCTCTGACTCCTAAATATGATACAGGAGAAACTATTTTTAAAGCATGTGTTGCTAAATTGGATACAGCCATTACTTATTTGCAAAAAGAACAGCCTGTAACAGCTACTGCGCTTTCAAAGGGAGATGGCTGGAATGGTGGCGATGTACAAAAATGGATAAAACTTGCTTATGGCTTAAAAGCTCGTTGGTTGAATAATCTTTCTAAGAAAAGTGATCTTTATGATCCTGATGCGATTCTGGATGCTTTGTCTCATGCAGCTCAGTCAAACAGTGAAGCTACAATAGTGAAGCATTATAATGATGAAGGGGATACTGATAAGGATGTGCTTCTAGGAGATCCATTGAAAACATCTATTTTGTATGATGGTATAGGCATGAATACGTACTTCTTTTACACTAAGTGGTACGCCGATTTGTTAACTAATACGTTTACTGGTGGTAGTAATGTGGAAGATCCGCGTACGGATAAGATACTTCCTTCTTCACAACAGAAAATAAATGGAGTTTTGAAATTGATTCGTACAGTACCAATTGATGTGATGAACAGTAATATCCGTACGAAGAATGGGCCTATATTGGCTTCTTACGCTGCTTTGGGAACTGATGAAACATCTACTGCAGTAAGATCAATCCTTGGATTATCTTCTACTGATAATGCGAAAAGATTTTTTGTCGCCAGTACCGATGCGGCCAGAGCCGGTGATACTATCTATGTCAATCTGCGTTCTCAGGGAGCGATGTTTACTGCTCAAAAGAGTTTAATGGATGGAAATGATGATACGTACAAGGATACTGATGGTCGCATCTTGTCTACCGGATCATTCTTCACTCGTCCGGATGCTCCCGGAATGCTGCTTACTTATTCAGAGCTTTGTTTCATTAAAGCCGAGGTCTTGTTTCGCAAAGGAGAAAAAGGAATAGCGTTGACGGCTTACAAAGATGGAATCCGATCTCATATGGAATTAATGAATCAGAAGCTAGCTACTTATATTACTAGTGTTAATCCGAATAAATATTCAATAGATCAATCGAAAATAGATGCTTTTCTGGGAAGTTCTGCGGTTGCTCAGAATGTTGGCGATTTAACCATGGCTAAGATTATGCAACAAAAGTTTATAGCATGTTCTTTCTCGCTTCAAAACTGGAATGATATGCGTCGCTTTGACTATAGCACTCCTGGTGAATTTGGAGTTGTTTATCCTGATTTTAAGCGTCCTTATGAGTTTGATTATAATTCAGGTAGTACGAAAATTACCGGAACGGTGAATTCTGATTCTCGTTATTGGTTCCGTCGTATGATTCAGTGCTCTCATGAGCGCAATTATAATTCGGATAATTTAATAGCTTCAAATCCGGAAGCGTTATTAACGACGAATTGGTCTCGTCCAGTTTGGTGGGATACAAAGGAATAAAATTAATATCATTTAAAAGAGGTGGTCAATTGGGCCACCTCTTTTAATTTTAGCTGAATCTATGCTCTTCTTTTTGTTAAAATTAAGTTTTTCTGCAATCTTGTTTTTGCATTTTGTATGCATAATATAGCTAAAGGTAAAACAATCAACATATTGCCCATAAAACAACGTGTATCTTTAAACTATAAATTGTTAACGACTTTTTGAATGATATCTCTTCGAGTGCTGATATGTCGCAAAACACTGTTTATTTTGTCTTTTCAAACCAAAATAATAAAAAATGAACAGTATTACCCCTTTTGTAACGGCACTAGCCGAAGAGTTGGTTCGATCTGAACGGCAGGGAACAGCCCGATCGTATATTAGCTCCATTCGCAAGTTGAATCTCTTTGCTCAATGTGACACATTGACTTTTGACGAACTTACACCTGCATTACTTAAAAGATATGAACTGTATCTTTACGCAGATGGATGCAAACGTAATTCTGTATCGCTGTATATGCGAATGTTACGTTCTATCTTCAATCAGGCTTGTCGACGAGGGATCGCAACGCCTGTTGTCGGGCTTTTTGATGAGGTCTTCACAGGTACTGATTCTTCCGAAAAACGAGCAGCATCTCCTAAAGTGATTAAGCGTCTTAATGAGATTGAGTTGGGAAAGGATGATGCATTGATTTTTGCTCGCGATATTTTTCTTCTTTCTTTTTTCTTGCGCGGCATTCCGTTTGTCGATCTTGCACATTTGCGTAAGAGTGATATTCGGATGGGCGTTTTGAGGTATAGGCGTAGTAAGACGAACCGTTTGCTTACTGTCGCCCTGGAGCCTTGCGCTCAAGCTCTCTTTCGCAAATATGCACTTCAGACGAAAGATTCTCCTTACTTGCTGCCAATCATTAGTCGTCCTGGATGTGATGAATATCTCCAGTATCAAAGTGCTTTACGCCTGTATAATAAGAGATTGTCACGACTCTCGGAGATCTTAAAATTAAAAACCTCTTTGACTTCTTATGTGGCTCGCCACTCATGGGCAACTGCTGCTTATCGTCAGGGCATCCCTGTGGCCGTCATTAGTGAATCCCTTGGTCATGCTTCTGAAAAGGTTACATATACTTATCTCGCTTCGTTTGAGAATCGCACGTTACGCAATGCGAATAGAAAGGTTATTGCATTACTCGATTTCAAGGAGGAGAGAGAACCGTCATTTTCTAAGCCTCCATCTTTCAAAACGAAAAATAGTGTATTTCAATAAATCTATTTTGGAATATGAAATAAAATGAAAGTGGAAATTATTGCTAAATCGCTTGTAGGAAGGAGATAGTTGTATATTCTATCCATTCTGTTACTTGATAGGTAACGGAATTTGTTTTGTTATTGCAAAGATTCAATTAATTTATAAAAAAGCCAAATGAAAAATGTTTTATTTTTAAACTTTATTTTTCAAATAAAATCTTACTTAAATCATATGATTAGAATATACAAGTACTTCTCATAAGGATTATTGTCAACATTCATGGTTAGAGTAAGCGTATGTCTATTAATTGACAATTACTAAAAATGAGATGAATTTATTTTATTCTTTTTAAGTTGTATTATGACTTGCATTAACTATTATCCTCAAACAAATCCTACAAATATAAATATGAGCTAATTAAATCGTATATAATGAAGCTTGCTTATTAGTTGTGTACTAAATAGATATAGTTAAACCTATAGAGTTTTTATTCGTTTTTTATTTATTCAAATCAAGTAAACTTTTTTATTTCAATGCATTTGGATTTCCGTTACCTATCAAGTAACAGAATTCAAAAAGATAGCAGAGATATTATGTTAACTTCGAATACGAAAAAAGCGATAGCACTGCTTCGTGATATGTACTATCGGCATGGATATGGCAAAGATAATCTATGTGATTTTTCTGATTCTTCGACTCAAAAGATGTTGGGCAATTTAGAATCGGTAGGACTTATCTGTTTGCGTACAGATGAGGTCGCCAATGCTTTGTCGTCTTACGAACTATGCAAACCTTTGTTTGAAATTACTCTTCAAGATTTATTGTTGGCTACTGGAGAAGGTATTTGTCCCGTTTTTAATAATAAGGAGAAAATATACGAACAGTACGGCACGGCTGCTTCTCGACTTGGTGTACTTAACGAGGTTACTTGTGAACTCTTGGCCAAAATTCGTATTATTGATTTGTGAGCCACTCCCTTTAGCGAAGTTCTTTGAAATGTATCAATTCCACTAGTTTCTTGCTGTCACTTTCTTATTTTATTCTTTTAATTTTAATATTTAAAGAAAATACTCGTACTTTGTAATCAGAAAATGCATGTGCGTTTCTTGCTGGCTCTTAATGCCGAAGAAAATGTTAGCTATTGCTTTTTACGAATATAAATAATACGCAGTATGATGCAACAGGGCAATAAATTTATCTCCCCGGGAGCTTGGTTTTCGATGATATATCCTTCAAATTGGAACGAATTTGAAGATGGTGAGGGCAGCTTCCTTTTCTATAATCCCGATAAATGGACGGGTAACTTCCGTATCTCTGCATACAAAGCGGATGCTAAATCTTCTGCTGCCATGACTTATGGACGGCAATCTGTATTGGATGAATTGAAAGAAAATTCTTCTGCTTCCTCTATTAAAATAGGAGAACTGGAATGTGCTTACAGCAAGGAAATGTTTCAGGAAGAAGGTGAATACTATACTACTCATCTATGGATTACAGGCATAAACGATGTTGCTTTTGAATGTAGTTTTACTGTTCTCAAAGGTGCTGAAGTGAAAGAGGCGGAAGAGGTAATTGCTTCACTTGATGTAAGACAAAATGGTGTGAAGTATCCGGCAGAAATTATTCCTATCCGACTGTCGGAAATTTATCAGGTGAATGAAGGCTATGAGTGGGCTGTGTCTACAGTCAAGAAGCTTCTAAAGAAAGACTTCCAAGGTGTAGAAGATGATTTGCTTAGACTTCAACAGGTCATTGATGGTGGCACGATAGATAAGTCACAACGCGATTCATGGATGGCTTTTGGGGTAACTGTTTGTACCATTCTAGGCAATGAAATTGATGGCTTTGAGTGGAAAACGCTCATTGATGGTAACCGTGAGGTACCGGTACTACAATATAAGCAGGCAGAGAATCTTATTGATCCAATGAAGCTGATTTGGAGTAAGGTGAAGGCCGGTGAGCATTGCAACGTAGTTGAGGAGTATAAAAATGTAATTGAAGAAATCGGTAGATAAATCTATCTTGAATAATAATTTATGGTAAGTTACTTACAGGTAGATGGTCTCACCAAATCGTTTGGGGACTTAGTTCTTTTTCAGAATATATCTTTTGGCATAGGCGAAGGGCAACGAATGGGGCTGATTGCTAAGAATGGAGCGGGAAAAACAACCTTGCTGAATATCCTTTCCGGTAAGGAAGGGTATGATGGTGGAAATATTGTTTTTCGTCGGGATTTGCGTGTGGCTTATTTAGAGCAAGATCCTCAATATCCAAGTGAATTGACAGTACTTGAGGCTTGTTTCCACAAAGGCAATAGTACGGTGGAGCTTATTAAGGAATATGAGCACTGCATGGAGACGGAGGGGCATCCCGGACTGGAGGAGCTCTTGATTAGAATGGAGCATGAAAAGGCATGGGACTATGAGCGCAAGGCCAAACAGATTCTGTCTCAACTAAAAATTAAAAACCTCGATCAGTTAGTAAAGCACCTTTCCGGTGGGCAACTAAAGCGAGTGGCGCTGGCTAATACGCTCATTACGGAACCTGATCTCTTGATTCTTGATGAACCTACCAATCACCTCGATTTGGACATGACCGAATGGTTGGAAGAGTATCTGCAACGCACCAATCTTTGTTTGCTAATGGTGACGCATGATCGATATTTTCTCGACCGTGTCTGCTCGGAAATTATAGAGATAGATAATCAGCAGGTGTATCAATATAAAGGAAACTATAGTTATTATCTTGAAAAGCGCCAAGAGCGGGTGGACGCTACTAATACTGAAATAGATAGGGCTAGCAATCTTTACCGCACGGAACTCGACTGGATGCGCCGGATGCCACAAGCACGTGGTCATAAAGCGAAGTACCGCGAGGATGCTTTTTATGAGCTGGAAAAGGTGGCTAAACAAAGATTCAACAATGATAATGTGAAGCTTGAGGTGAAGGCTTCCTATATTGGTTCTAAGATATTCGAAGCTGATCATCTACGTAAGAGCTTTGGTGAACTGAAGATATTAGATGACTTCTCGTACGTCTTTGCTCGTTATGAGAAGATGGGAATTGTGGGAAACAATGGTACGGGAAAGTCTACTTTCATCAAAATCCTGATGGGAGAAGTACAGCCTGATAGTGGAACGGTGGACGTAGGTGAAACGGTTCGCTTTGGTTATTACTCGCAGGATGGTTTGCAGTTTGATGATCGCATGAAAGTGATTGATGTGATTCAGGATGTTGCCGAAGTCATAGAACTGGGCAATGGAAAGCAACTAACTGCTTCACAGTTCTTGCAACACTTCTTGTTTACACCCGAGACGCAACATAGCTATGTGTATAAGTTGAGTGGGGGAGAGCGTCGCCGTTTGTACCTTTGTACGGTGCTGATGCGCAATCCAAACTTCCTGGTGTTGGATGAACCAACGAATGATTTGGATATTATCACGCTGAATGTGCTCGAAGAGTATTTGCAGAGCTTCAGAGGATGCGTCATTGTGGTGTCGCATGACCGCTATTTCATGGATAAGGTAGTCGATCATCTCATGGTATTCAATGGGCAAGGAGATATTCGCGATTTCCCGGGTAATTATAGTGATTATCGTGATTGGAAGGAAGCGCGTGCGCAGAAAGAGAAAGAGGCTGAGAAGCCACAGGAAGAGAAGACTACTCGTGTTCGCCTGAACGATAAGAGAAAGATGAGCTTCAAAGAGAAACGAGAGTTTGAGCAACTGGAACAAGATATTGCTACACTCGAAGAAGAAAAGAAAAAGATTGAAGAGGATTTATGCAGTGGTGTTTTGTCGGTAGAAGAACTCACGGATAAGTCGAAAAGGTTGCCGGAGGTAAATGATTTGATTGATGATAAAACGATGCGCTGGTTAGAACTAAGTGAAATTGATTCATGAATAAAACAAATTACCATAGTCATTGCTCTTTTTGTGATGGTCGTGCCCCATTGGAAGATTTCGTAAAGGCGGCCATTGCAGAAGGCTTTTCAGCTTATGGCGTGTCTTCCCATGCGCCGTTACCCTTCTCTACTCGCTGGTCGATGGACTGGGAACAGATGGATGATTATCTGGCCGAATGTAATCGACTGAAAGAAAAGTATGCCAGCCAGATAGAGCTATATGTGGGCTTAGAGATTGATTACCTGAATGAGGAAAGCAATCCTTCTATTGCTCGTTTTCGGGAGCTACCGCTTGATTACCGTATTGGTTCTGTGCACATGCTTTATGATGATAACGGTGATGTGGTAGATATAGACTGCTCTTCGGATGTATTTAGAAAGTTGATCGATGAGCACTTTGGTGGTGATCTGGTGCGGGTTGTTCATCTGTATTATGACAAGCTTCTCCGTATGGTTGACTTGGGAGGGTTTGATATTTTGGGGCACGCTGATAAGATGCATTACAATGCTGCATGTTATCGCCCAGGCATGCTAGATGAGCCATGGTATAATTCATTGATGCATTCTTATTTTTCTGAGATAGCCCGAAAAGGTTATATGGTAGAGATAAATACTAAAGCCTATCATCAATTAGGTACTTTTTATCCTAATGAAAGGTATTGGATATTGCTAAAAGAACTGGGCATTCAAGTACTGGTGAATACTGATGCACATTATGTTGATCGAATTAGCAATGGACGATTGGAAGCACTGCAAGCATTGCGCACTGCAGGATATACCACTGTGATGGAATTACATGACGGACAGTGGGAGGAAGTGCTTATCGATTATTAATTGTTTCTTATTATTTACAAGTAAGCGTATGAAAAGAGAAGATATAACTTCACCACGGTTAACTAACTAGTTCACCGTGGTTAACTAGTGAATTCACCGCGGTTAACTAGTTAGTTCACCAAACCCCTCTCAGAAGACCTGTAGCGCATGCTCTGATATGTTGACAATATGGCTTTGCCCTACACTGACTAAGCTTCTCCTTTCGTTCGTCTATTCTATCCTTTTACAGCCGTTTGCCAGTAGAAAATCATTGATAGCTTCTTCGTGATTGCCTTGCACCACGATGTGATGATTGCCTAGTGGATTGCGGAGAAAATAGTCGGCATTTGCATTCATCTTTATTCGTACCTGTGTGCGGCAGAGGTTGATGTAGTTCGTGTTTTCGGTTAGCGTGCCCGATGATAGATAATATTCATCCAAACATTCGCCTCCACATTTCACGATGGTTACATCTCCCGTAGGCATGATGCCCTGAATACCAATACCGCTTTCTGTTTCAAAATGATTCCTGATGATGTATTGCTCTGTCAGCGAGGTGCCAATGGTGCAGTGCGCCAACACTATTTCGTTGTTTCGGGTGTTCACCATAGAAGGATTGGCCATGAAACCTACTTTTCCGGTAAGCGCTTTTATTGCTAAGAGGGTAAAGATCGATTGTAAATCTCCTTCACATCCGGCTACAATGCCTTCATCATTGAGTAGAGAAAGAGCCAGACACCCGGTGGTTCCTGTGCGCTCTATCAGTTTAAAGCAACTGAGTGTGAGAGCATCTAATTTTTCTTCTTCGCATACGATCTTTACAGCCCGATAAAGGCGCATAGCCTTGATTAAATCTCCCGGTGTTGCTTCTCGGCAAGCGAGTGCTTTAACTGCAAAATCAGCACAAGCCTGGCCCACTTCCTCTTCAGTGATAAGATCAAACTTTTCGTAAATGCGTTCCAATGGTATATCAACGTACTCCACTTTCCAACGGCGTTTAGACAATAGATAGTCTACATTGCTTGCTATCAGCCACGAAGAAGAAGTTCCCATAACTCCGATGCGTGTACCGGTTAGGGTGCGTTGTGCTTTGAAGTTATTATATAATATTTTTAAGCGTTGTACGATGGATGGTATTTCTCCGTGAAGAATCTCACTTTTGAAGCCTTTGCTCCGTAACCATGATGAGATTTCGAGGGATGCCGCCAGAGAATTTTGCATGCCATCGGCCAATAGCACAATCGGTCGTGGGAGTAGTTCAAACTCTTGAACGACAAGCTTCTCCACTCCTCCGGTGGCGATAAAAACAATGCTGAAGTCATCGTTTGTTAGCTTATGAACCTCTGTGTAGTCGATAAAGTTGATCGTGAAATATTTCTCTAATTCACTCAATATAACTTCGTGAGAGTTCCTTACTGATGCTTGCTTGTGTAAAATAGATGCAAACGTTATGAGATTTATTGTCATTATGCTATTTGGTTATTGATCTTAATTTGATGTAAATGTATGTATTTCTATTGAATATACATTTGCCTAACTACAAAACTTGCGTTAGGTATAACATTCATTCATTTTGTTAAGTATTTGTTTGCTTACTAACCCTCGATACTTTATCTTTGCGACTTCTAATTAAAAACGATTTGTTATTTCTCATTTTGTAATTCATACATTAAAATCATGCCAACTATTTCCATTCGCGGTAATGAGATGCCTGCATCTCCTATCAGAAAACTAGCTCCACTGGCCGATGCTGCCAAGCAACGTGGGGTGCATGTCTTTCACCTGAACATTGGTCAACCCGATTTGCCAACTCCTCAGGCCGCGATTGATGCGATACGCAATATAGACCGTACCGTGCTGGAATATAGCCCTAGTGCCGGATATAGAAGCTATCGCGAGAAACTTACCGTTTACTATAAGAAATTCAATATAAACTTGACGGCTGATGATATTATTATCACTACCGGAGGATCGGAAGCAGTGCTTTTTGCTTTTCTTTCGTGCTTGAATCCGGGGGATGAAATCATTGTGCCCGAGCCTGCTTATGCCAATTACATGGCTTTTGCCATATCGGCGGGAGCAAAGATACGTACCATTGCCACTACCATCGAAGAGGGCTTTTCTTTGCCTAAGGTAGAGAAATTTGAAGAACTGATCAATGAGCGTACAAAGGGTATTCTTATTTGTAATCCGAACAATCCAACCGGATACCTCTATACTCGCCGTGAGATGAATCAGATTCGCGACTTGGTGAAGAAATATGATCTTTTCTTGTTTTCTGATGAGGTCTATCGCGAGTTTATTTATACCGGTTCGCCTTATATCTCTGCTTGTCATCTGGAGGGAATAGAAAATAATGTGGTATTGATTGATTCAGTTTCCAAGCGTTACTCTGAATGTGGTATCCGCATTGGCGCTCTTATTACTAAGAACAAAGAGATACGCGATGCTGTGATGAAATTCTGCCAAGCTCGCCTAAGTCCTCCTTTGATTGGTCAGATTGCTGCTGAGGCTTCCCTTGATGCTTCCGAGGAATACTCCAGGGAAATATATGATGAATATGTAGAGCGACGCAAATGTCTGATCGACGGATTGAATCGTATTCCGGGAGTCTATTCTCCTATACCGATGGGTGCCTTTTACACTGTAGCCAAGCTTCCGGTAGATGATTCTGATAAATTCTGCTCTTGGTGTCTTTCTGATTTTGATTACGAAGGGCAAACGATATTCATGGCGCCTGCTTCAGGTTTTTATACTACGCCCGGTTCCGGCTATAATGAGGTACGTATTGCTTATGTACTCAAAAAAGATGACTTGAATCGTGCTCTTTTCATTCTGCAAAAAGCATTAGAAGTATACCCGGGAAGGGTGGACTAACAGACTTGCGTATCGTTACATTAAGGAGGGAAATGAATGAATCTGGCTTTATTTATATCTAGACGAATTTATCGTGATAAAGATGGTGGTAAGCGGGTCTCTCGGCCTGCTGTCCTCATTGCAATGATTGGCATTGCCATTGGTTTGGCGGTGATGATTATTTCTGTAGCGGTGGTTATTGGTTTTAAGAATGAGGTGCGCAACAAGGTGATAGGCTTTGGTTCTCACATCCAAATCAGTAATTTTGATGCTGTACGTTCGTACGAAACACGTCCTATCTTGGTGAATGATAGTATGATGGCTGCTTTATCCGATTATTCGGAAGTGAAGCATGTGCAACGCTACTCTACGAAACCGGGGATGATCAAGACGGATGAGGCTTTTCAGGGCATGGTATTGAAAGGCGTAGGGCCAGAGTTTGATCCTACTTTTTTTCGCGAACATCTGGTGGAAGGCCAGATGCCTGCTTTTAGTGATTCGGCTTCAACCAATCAAGTGCTTATTTCCAAAACGTTGGCCACTCAGCTAAAGCTGAAACTCGGGGATAAGATATATACCTACTATTTGCAAGATGCTGTACGTGCTCGCAGGTTGACTATTGTAGGCATTTATCAAACAAACTTCTCTGAATACGATAACTTATTTTTGCTGACGGACATTTGCATGGTGAACCGCTTAAATGGTTGGGAACCGGGACAGGTAAGTGGGGTAGAGTTGCAGGTGAAGAATTATGATAAGCTTGAAGAAACAACTTATAAGATAGCAGCCGATACAGATAATAAGTTCGACTACATGGGTGGAGTGTATTATGTGCGAAACATCGAACAGCTTAATCCGCAGATCTTTGCGTGGCTTAGTTTGCTGGATCTTAATGTATGGGTTATTCTTCTTCTCATGGTTGGTGTGGCAGGCTTTACGATGATTTCGGGCTTACTGATTATTATTCTCGAAAGAACAAACATGATCGGAGTGCTCAAAGCTTTGGGCGCTAATAACTTCACCATACGTAAAGTCTTTCTGTGGTTCTCTGTCTTCTTAATAGGCAAAGGGATGTTCTGGGGTAATCTTATTGGATTGGCGTTCTACTTTGTTCAGTCGCAGTTCGGCCTCTTCAAACTTGATCCTGCAACGTACTATGTAGATACAGTGCCTGTATCTTTTAATATTTGGCTTTTTCTGCTTATTAATGTAGGTACGTTACTGATTTCGGTCTTAATGCTGCTTGGGCCTTCTTATCTTATCACTAAAATTAATCCGGCCACTTCTATGCGTTATGAATAGATTGCTCTAAGAAGGTGGCGCTTACTACCTTCTCATAAAGTCGCTTTTACCTCTGTATAAACGATAGAGTTTGAAGCCTAGCGATTGTATCGGAAGCAGGAAGTCAAATATAGGTAAAATGAAGTAATAGTGTCTTTTTTCTCCCATTTCCGTAGCTGTTTTGTTGATGATTATGGCTTGCATCGTGTAGCGTAATGCCCATATAATGAATGCGATGCCGAACACCAACCAGTGAAAACTCAAAACGCTCACTACTAAAGTTGCTACAAACAGTAGGTGAAACAGTAAGCGGGTTGTTGTTTCTAACTTTAGTGAACTCTCCTGGACGCCCTTATAGTATCTGGATGTAGCCATGTAGCTTACTCTTTCTTCTTTCCAGTCTTTGTAATACTCTATGGGTTGCATTCTCATAGTAGCATTTACGTCGGTTTCTACACGCGTATTACTCCCTTTTGCCACTTGGTTTATAAATAAATCATCGTCTCCGCGTTGCAAATTTAGATGAGCCGAGAATCCTTTATTATTGAAGAATAGTTCTTTGCGATAGGCCATATTGCGCCCAAGTCCCATATAAGGCTTACCTGCCAAAGCCCATCCCAAATAGGAGAGTGAAGTAAATAGTGAGTCGAAAGCCACCCGTCTGTGCAGCCATCCTTTACCAGCTTCGTAACCGCTGTATCCCAATACAACTTCTGTTCGGGAAGTGAAGTTACGGGCCATCAGCCTCAGCCATTGATTGCTTGCGGGTTGACAATTGGCTTCCGTCAGTACAAGCCAATTATGTTTGCTTGCTTTGATCGCCAATGTTAGAGCTAGTTTTTTACGGCTGATATATTTCGAATCCTCAGGTGTAAAGCTGTGATACAAGTGATGATATTTATCTTCCAGGGAGTTTAATAGAGTCTCACTTTCATCCGTTGATCCGTCATTGATCACGATCACCTCAAAGTCGGGATAATCTTGTTCAAGTATGGCAGGTAGGAATTTCCGCAGGTTTTCTGAATCGTTTCGCGCAGAGATGATAACCGATAACGGCGGCAGCTCTTGGGTGAAGTGCACGTCACCTCTCTTAAAGGCACGATTATTTATATGTATTCGATTATATAGGCCAAAATAATAGATTGCCTGAATGATAAGTAATGCGCCAGAAACTGACAAAAGGATCAAATCGGTGTTATTGAATGTTAATGCTTCCATATATTTCTTTGAAATATTTTAATGCTGCAAAAGTACATATTTTTTTGATAGACTGTGCGTATATGGAAAAACAATCGGGTGATAGGAGGGACATTACCATCTTTGGGTGAAATAAATACCACACTTCGGGTATTTATCATTGAGACATAATCACTAGCTTTGCACTTGAACTAATAACAGATAAAGTGATGATAAAACAAACGATATTTCTGATGGCTACCCTAGCATTCACAGCGAGTAGTAATGCTCAAAAACAACCTTCATTGAAACAAGGTAAGTGGTATGCCGAGTTTATTACCAAAGAAGCAAATATTCCTTTTGTCTTTGAAGTAAGTAATTCGGGCAAAGAAACAGTCCTTACACTGACCAATGGAGTAGAGCGTGTTCCTCTTCAGGGAATAACTTATAAGGGGGATAGCATTTTTATTCCTATTCAAGATTATGACGCCCAACTCAGCGGAGTGTTGCATGGCGACACTATTGATGGAACTTTTCGGCGTCTGTTTGCTACTAATGATCCGGGTGTTTCGTTTAGGGCAACACGAACTGCTACCCCTCGTTTTATTTCCATAGGTAAGCCTATTGCAAACCTTGATGGAAAATGGGATGTTGACTTTGTCAGCGAAAAAGGTGAAAGTAAGAACGTGGGCATTTTTAGTCAACAAGGATCAAAGCTAACAGGATCTATCTTAACCAACTCCGGTGATCTTCGTTTTCTGGAAGGGGTTCTTGATGAATCAGGTTTCCGTCTTTCTGCTTTTGCAGGGCTTAGTCCTTATCTCATTCAGGGGCAATTTATAGATGAAAATCACTTTGAAGCTGCATTTATCACTTCCAGAGGCAAGCAGTTGATAAAAGGCACGCGCAATAAGGATGCTGCCCTTTCCGACCCATACAGTCTTACACAATTGAGGGATGGTTATACAAACTTGAATTTCAGTTTGCCTAATCTGGAGAATAAATTGGTCTCTCTCTCCGATGCCAAATATAAAAATAAGGTAGTTGTTGTATCTATCTTAGGAAGCTGGTGCCCCAACTGCTTGGATGAAATGTCTTATCTTGCTCCTTGGTACAAAGAAAACAAAGAGCGTGGAGTAGAAATCGTTGGTTTGGCTTTTGAACGTAAAAACGATCCTGAATATGTGCGCAAAGTACTCTCGAATTTGGTAAAGAAGCATGGGCCAACTTATGATATACTTTTTGCCGGTAAGATTGGTGATGACAAAAAGGTGTTGCCCGAGATTGATGGACTGAAGAGTTATCCAACGACTATTTTTATAGATAAGAAAGGGAATGTACGTAAGATTCATACGGGTTTTAATGGCCCTGCTACAGGATTATTTTATGAAGAGTTCAAAACAGAATTCAATAAGTTGATCGATGAGCTGCTGAAAGAAGAGTAACTACCTTTTTTGTGTGATGAATATACCATATATGCGGTATTTTTCAAATGAGAATTATCGCATATCTTTGTATCCTAGTTATTCGACAAACGATTAAAAAAAGCAGAACAATGAATACTCAGATTTTTATTCGCAAAAAAAAGCCTTTGGAGAAGCAATATTCTTTCTCAATCGCTTTTCTATACGGTATTAACCGACGTTTCCAACATCTCTTTACTCCGGCATTATGCCCTAGCTTTCTTACCACTACTCCTATGTGTATGGACATCCGAATGTGCATCACCAATCCTTGTTGTTGATTCTTCCAACAACTGTCTACTACTCCTTAGTAGTTTAAAAGGAAAACCCGTTTTTTCATTATCATTTTAATCTATCTGCAATTGCGCAACATGCTTTCCGCAAGGATATAGCTGTATGCTTTATACAGAGGCTTATCTGTATCATTACTAATTAATAGAAACAACAAATCAATAATCTAGATGAATATGCAACGTACAAATATAAATTTGAAATATATAAGAAGAGTTTGTTTGGCAGTTCTTCTCTTACTGTCATCGCATGGGGTGTATGCGCAGACGGTCTCTGTCATTAATGGCGAGGTTCGGGATGCCCAACAACAGGGTATTCCGGGTGTTACGGTGGCTCTAAAAATATCGAGCACTACGGCAGTCGTAACGGTGAGTGATATTGATGGTAAATTTTCGTTGAATACTGTCCAGAACTTACCTGCCACTGTGGTGTTTAATATGGTTGGATTCAATACCAAAGAAGTTAAAGCAAAGCGGAGTGGCGAACAGCTTATTGTTACTCTGGAAGAAAACATCAGTCAATTGGATGAAGTTGTCGTGACGGCTTTAGGTATCTCTCGCGAAAAGAAGTCGCTGGGTTATACTACGCAAGAACTCAAGAGCCGCGACCTCTCAACGAATAAAGAAAGTAATTTACTCAATGGTTTATCCGGCAAGGTGGCAGGGGTAAGGATTACAAATTCGCAGGGAGATATGGGGTCGTCGCGTATCGTTATTCGGGGCGAAACGTCTATTTCAGGAGATAATCAGCCGCTCTTTATAGTCGATGGCATTCCGGTTGATAACTCTCAACTAAATGTAGGTGGTGCTACACGTGATTTTAGGAATGCTATTGCTGATCTTAATCCCGAAGATATTGAATCTTTGAGTGTGCTGAAAGGCCCAAATGCAGCCGCGTTGTATGGTTCACGAGCCGCTCACGGTGTAATATTGATTACTACTAAAACTGGTAAAGGGCAAAGAGGTTTAGGCATTTCTGTTAACTCCGGCGTTAGCTTTGCTACAGTGGCCACGCTACCGAAGTTTCAAAATGTGTTTGGGCAAGGTTCCAATGGAAAGTTCAGCTATGTAGATGGAAAAGGTGGGGGTGTGAATGATGGTGTGGATGAGAGTTGGGGTCCTAAGATGGATGGAAGGCTCATTCCTCAATTCTACTCTAATGGTGAGGCGGTTCCCTTTGTGGCTCATCCGGACAATGTGAAAGATTTTTTCAGAACGGGGGTGACTTACGATAATGGAATTTCTGTTGCCGGATCGGATGAAAAACATGATTTTCGTTTAGGCGTTAATAACCAAACACAAAAAGGTACGGTACCCAATACAGAAATAAAAAAGAATAACTTCACGCTGAATATAAATTATCAACTGTCTAAAAATATCAAGATAGGAGCTACGGTCAACTATATTGTCACAGATGCGCCTAACTTACCGGGCGGTCCTTCCGGAGGACGCGCAGCAGGAGTGATGTTGCAGTTCTTGTGGTTTGGCCGACAGGTTGATATAAATGAATTGAAGAATAACCGAAATATAAATTGGAACAACAGTTACTACAGCAATCCGTACTGGAATACGTATTATAATACAACCAGTCAGAAACGTAATCGCTTGATTGGAGATGTACATCTTGAAGCGAAACTGGCTCCGGGACTTGACTTTAGATTTCGATCGGGGACTGATTACTACAATGATCGCAGGAAGTACAAGATAAAGCATGGTACCAGTGGAACGCCTTATGGATCGTATGCTGAAGATGCCTACACCATCAATGAAAATAATACAGAGGCTATATTACACTATAATCGTAATTTGAGTAAGGACTTTACGCTGGACGCTTTAGCCGGATTCAATGTGCGCAACCGCACGCGTGAGAATAACTATCAAAAAGCTCCCCGGTTAGCTATTCCTGACTTATATACGCTAACTAATTCTCGGGATGCTTTGACCTCATCAAACGATTATTCTAAGTTGAGAGTCTACAGTGATTTTGCTTCAGCACAGCTAGGTTATCGGGGTTATGCTTATTTGAACATAACCGCTCGAAACGACTGGTCGTCTACTTTGCCACGTAGTAATAGATCTTATTTCTATCCATCAGTTAGTGCCAGTCTTGTGCTGTCCGAAGCATTCAAATGGAAAAATGAGGTGCTCGATTTCTTGAAGATACGTGGCGGATGGTCGGAAGTAGGAAATGATGCTGAACCATACCAGCTATATACAGTCTATGATTCTCAGACAGCTTATGATGGCAATCCCATTCAGACATCTTCAAAAAAGAAGCTGAACTCTGACTTGAAGCCTGAAACAACTCGGTCTACAGAACTGGGTTTGGAACTAAGCTTATGGAGGAATCGTGTACATCTTGATTTAGGTTACTATAACACGAATAGTATTAATCAGATACTAGAGATAAAAACGTCAGCATCTAGTGAATACACCTCGCAGCTACTTAATGCAGGTCAGATTAATAATCATGGCATTGAAGTACAGTTAGGCTTGGTTCCTATACAAAGCGGTAAGTTTAAGTGGGACATTAATTTGAATTATGCCAAGAATAATAGTGAGGTGAAGGTGCTTGATCGTGCCGGGCAAATACAAAACTTCACCAATGGTTCGTCGGGTGGGGTAGATGTTCTTGCTTCTGTAAGTAAAGCTTATGGTACACTATACGGCACGGCCTATCTGAGAAATGATAATGGTGATATTGTGGTGGGTGCGAATGGTTTGCCTAAAGCCGATCCACAGAAGCGAGTGTTAGGACATTATACCCCCAGTTGGCTAGGTGGAATATCCAATACGCTAACCTACAAGAATATCGAGCTCTCTTTCCTTATTGATGCCAATGTGGGTGGGAAGATATTCTCAGGAACCAATCGTACGGGAGACTATACCGGCGTATTGGCACAAACGATGGAGGGACGTGATGCCGAACATGGAGGCTTGCTTTACTACTATCCGGGCAATAACTCTACTGCTGGAAAGACGCTTACTAATGGAGGTTCTGCTCCTAACGGAGAAACGGTATACGAAGACGGGGTAATCTTTAACGGTGTATACGCTGATGGCTCAGCTAATTCCAAAGTGATTAGCGCTCAGGAGTATCACAAAGCTTCCTATAACATAAGTGAAGCTTATGTATACAGCGCTACTTATGTGAAGTTTCGTGAGATAAAGCTTTCATATAACTTCAACAGTAGTCTGATAAAGAAAGTTGGAATACAGGCAGCTACTCTTTCGGCAGTGGGGCGTAATCTCTTTTTCATCTATAAAGATGCACCGAATATTGATCCCGAAACAGCATTCAATACAGGCAATGCGCAAGGGCTTGAAAGTCTTTCGCTTCCTACGGTACGAACGATTGGCTTTAATTTGAACCTCAAATTCTAAATAATAAAGACTTATGCTTAAAAATATATTCGCACTATTTTTGCTTGCAACTGCACTAAGTGCTTGCAACGATCAGTTGGATAAAATCAATGAAAATCCCAATGCAACAGAACACCCTATGCCGGCTTACCTGCTCACGGGTAGTGAAAAGCAAGGAGCTGATTTGTACTGGGGTTCCGAAAGTAACTTCAACTCCTCCTTATTGTTTGTACAACAATGGGCCAAGATTCAATATACCGAACCGGATAGGTACGATATTTCTAATACAGGTTTCACTTCACTCTGGAATACAGGCTATGCTACGCTGATTGCTGACCTGAATACTATTTTGAACTTTACGGACGAAGAAGCTAATTCTAACTACAAAGGTGTTGCTCTCGCCCTTCGTTCATGGGTGTTTCAGTTACTAACAGATGCTTATGGAGATATTCCTTATTCTGAAGTTGGTCAAAATGTAACTCCGGCGTATGATACGCAGCGTGAAGTTTATTTGGGTTTACTGAGCGATCTTGCCAAGGCACAGTCATTATTGAGTACTTCCGCTGGTGCCATTAGTGGAGATGTGGTCTATAATGGCAATATCGCAAAATGGAAGAAGTTTGTAAACTCCTTACGACTTCGGATTGCTCTTCGGATAGCGGATAGAGAGCCGGCGTTGGCCAAAGAAGCTATCGTTGCTGCAACGACGGATGCTGCGGGATTAATAAGTAGTAATGCGGAAATCTTTCAATTTGTTTATACTAGTTCACCGCAACAAAATCCGGCTTCTGCTTGGTTCGAGACACGTGATGATTATCGTATTTCAAAAACGTTGGTGGATAAGTTATATGAACTTTCTGATCCACGTTTGCCGGTATATGCGCAATTACCTTCTGATGAGACTGTTCACGAATATGTAGGTGCTGCCAATGGTCTATCGACTAGTGCTGCAAATAGTCAGGGATTTGCAAAAACGTCTAAGCCGGGTACTTATTTCCTTACTTCTGCGTCGCCGGCTGTTATTTTTAGCTATTCGGAAGTATTATTTGCACTTGCTGAGGCCACTGCTCGTGGTTATATTACAGGCGATGCAGAACAACTTTATAATGATGCGATAACAGCATCATTTACGCAGTTTGGCATCACAGATGCTGCTGTTGTAGCTGCCTATCTGGCACAACCTTTGGTGAAGTATGATGTATCCAACTATAAAAAATCTATAGGTACGCAGAAATGGATTGCTTTCTATGGACAGGGATTAGATGCCTTTGCAGAATGGCGGCGCTTGGATTATCCAATCTTAATCGCTGGTCCTTCCACTGTATTGGATGGCGAAATTCCTTCTCGTTTCTTCTATCCGGGCACCGAACAGTCGCTGAATGGGGTCAGCTATCAGGCTGCCGTGGCCCATCAGGGTACTGATTTATTGATAACAAAACTTTGGTTTGATGTAGAGTAGAGAGCTTTTTTGAGAGTTTGTTGAAAGCAGGTGGATGGGTTGTTAATACCGGTTCACCTGCTTTGTTTTGTGGCTGATTAAAATAATAGATTAGTATCTTACAACTATTTAGCGGTAAAATTGTTTTATATTATATAATCTTTTAATATAAAAATTATGAGTATAATTTGGTATGTTGTGATTGGCGTTCTTGCTGGGTTCATTGCCGGTAAGATAATGCGAGGGAGTGGATTTGGACTTGTCGTGAACTTGATTGTTGGTATTGTCGGGGGGATGTTAGGTGGCTGGGTTTTTGGTCTATTGGGCATTGTCACTATGGGGATTTTGGGGAATCTACTTTCTGCTACTGTCGGAGCTATTTTGTTATTGTGGATTGTATCACTATTTAATAAACCCAGATCTTTGTAGGTCCTGGACAAAGGCGGAGGTACTCTAATGTGAAAGAATAATAAAGAGTCTCCCATCTATGTAAGAATTCAAATAATCATTTGTAGTTTTGCGGCCAATATGAGCCAAGGTGTAAGATCAATATTGACAGTTGTTCTTTTTCTATTAGTGTTTACTAATATAAAGGGCACGCTACTACAAGCTTCTTCTCAGATAAGTAATGTTTCTGAGATGTTTGTGAGTGATGGTACTGATAACCATGTCTCTTATATTTCTGCTGCGCTTAATTTATCAAATGATGATTCTGTTCAGCATTTATTGGAGTTAGAACTAGATGCTTCCGGTTATTGGAAAATGTTTCGTGGCGTTTTTGCACGGAATAATTCATTTGTAGAATCCGGCTGCTTTAAGTCTTATGAAAGTAATTTCACTGCTCAAACTATATACTTGATCGCTTTTTTGCAGGCCCATCAAAAGAATACAGTTTATCATTTCATTAGTATTTCTACTAAACCCGCACGTCGATATTACCTCTACGCATTGCGGCATATCTTGATTTAGAAATTCGTCTTCCTCTTTGCTATGGCTGTGGCATGCTTCCCTTTGAAGTTTTGTTTCAGCTAATGTGTCGTATCGTTTTAAATTAATCATTAATTAAAATATTATTTTTTCGCTGTGATAGCGCAAAGTTAGTCTGTTATGAGGATAAAGAGGGATGAGTATTTTTAACGTGTGTCTAAACAATAGATTATATTCCTTTCATCCCATTTTCATAATAAGTATTTTTTAGTTTATATTATGGCGTACATTTAGCGTGATGTTAAGTGTGCGCTTTTTTTACTTGGTGCCTTAATCACAAAGCAGACATCCGGCTTTATTCTGCTAAGTAGCGTATAAAAAATAAAGTTTGTTTCTAAGTTTGACACGAATGCTATGACTTGGATTGGAGCTGTTTAATGCTGATCAGCAAGATAATGAACGAAAATCTTAAATTTTTCTCGGTCATTTAAAATATATTTGTGTGTGATTCGTCTACATAGATGAGAAGTAAACATATTAATAATTTAAATGCTGTTGCTTATGATTGCTCGTATAAAACTTATGCATTGGGGCATGTTTGTTGCCGCTCTTTTAGGCTTTCCTTTTGCTACAATGCTTTTATGGAATTGGCTTTTGCCTGATTTATTTAATTTTCAATCGATTAATTTTTGGCAGGCCCTTGGCTTGCTCGTTTTGCTTAGACTTTTGTTTGGGTGGAGTAGAGGGATGCCTTCTGCCGGTTATCATGACGGTATGCGAAGAAAAATGGCAAAGATGACGCCTGAAGAACGTGAAAAATTTACTCGAAAAATTAGATGCCGTAAATATTTATGGGATGATTTCTATCAAGAAGAAAAAGGAGCAAACAGCTCACTCTAGTAGTTTCAATATAACGAATGTTGTTGAGAAGTACCAGAAACGACTGGAAAATTTTGTTCGCAAACGAGTCGATTCGATAGAAGATGCGAAGGATATTTTACAAGAAGTGTTTTTTCATTTAGCGGCAGCTGATTGTTTGATGAAACCTATTGAACAAATGGAGTCGTGGTTATATGCTGTAACACGGAATGAAATTATTGATTGGAATAGAAAGAAGAAAAGTAAAGTTTCTATTGATTTTTTGAATGGTGATGAAGCAGATGGCGTTATATTCAATGAATTAGATAATTTATTATTTGATAAGCCCTTAACGCCTGAGGATGAATATTTACATTCTTTGGTGTGGGAAGAATTGGAAAATGCGTTATCAGAGTTACCCATTGAACAAAAGAGAGTCTTTGAAATGAGCGAGTTACAAGGTCTTTCTTTTAAAGAAATATCTCAAAAAACCGGAATAACCGTTAATACGCTTATATCAAGAAAGAGATATGCTGTTCTTTTCTTGAGAGAGAGGCTAAGATCACTATATGTTGATATTTTGGAATACTGATTCTTATGGGAAATAGAATAAATATAGAGGAAATGCGTGTATTACTTAAGGAGATGCTCACAGAATTACATCTAAGTAATAAAATTATGGCTGAAGAATTAGCCAGAAGTGAAAGGGTGGAGAAAGCACTAAATCTATTGATGATTTTTGAGAATGCTTCTATCTCCACTCAAATAATTAGCAATAATGAAATAAAGAAATGATGAATAAAAAAAGAGACGTATTAATTCAAGTTGATCTCGATAAATGTGTTGGCTGTTGGAAATGTATCGAACGTTGTCATCATAATGTTTTGGCTAAAGTTGAATTACCTTTGCAAAAGTACATAGTGGTGGACTCTGCTGAGAATTGCATTGGCTGCCTGCATTGCATGAGCGTATGTAGATATCAGGCAATAAGAGTAGTAAGGTCTCGCTAAAATCGAATGGAAGAAAAAGAATTCTGGCTGGCTGTTTAAGAATACCTATAAATGGGGATTGCGCAAACAAGAACGATGTTCTATTTTTGTGGTATAAAATTCTAGATTATGTAAATGTAAAAAGATAATATCCGAAAGATCCTTCTGATAGAGCACAAAGAATCTCTTCGTTTTTGAACTTGTGGCTCTCTTTTTTATAAAAAAAACAGTATATTGATGAATAGTAAAATCTCTTTTGGGGGAATAAGCGTTTTGTCCCTTTTTCTTGTTCTCTTGTTTCCGGTGAACATAAAGGCACAACAGGAGAAAGGAATTATTTCGGAACTAACAGTGAATGGCTTCGAAAAAGAAAATTCGTTATTTTTGGTAAACATTGGTGATGCAGAATTGGCAACAAGATATCGTAGGGGAGAAGGCACACCGATTTTTTTTGTTCATGGTTCGTGGAGTGACCATGGTTCTTGGTTACCTATTGCAACCCAATTGGCAGGTCGGGTCAAAAATCCGATAATTCTCTATGATCGTCGAGGGCATAGTGCTTCCACTCCAGATATTGCACAAGGGTCTATCATGCAGGATGTGAATGATGTTATTGCTCTAATAAAAGCTCTTGGTTTTGAAAAAGCTGATTTTATCGGACATTCATATGGCTCTAACATTGTTATTCAGCTTGCAATCGAGCACCCGGAAGTCGTGAAAGATATTCTCATCTATGAGCCTCCTTTATTCGGCCTTTTAAAGGGTAAGGCCCAATATAAAACAGACTTACAGGAAACTAAAGATGCAATGTTGTTAGCGAAATCACTCTTGGAGAAGGGCGAAATTGAAAAGGGCACAATTCAGTTTCTTGAAAAAGTGGCATTTGGTGAAGGTTGTTGGGAAACTCTTTTTGATAAGGGCGAAAGGCGGATTATGTTGTCCAATTACCACACATGGTTGGATCAATCTAAGGACCCTCAACGCCTGAATATACAACCTGTCAAATTGAATGAATTTAGTGGACGGGTGACAATTCTTTATGGAGCAGAAACACTTCCTGTTTATAAGGATGTAGTAGCAGAGTTAGACAGGATACTGAAGAATAAGCGAATAATAAAGATAGAAAATGCAGGGCACGGCGGATTGGTTACAAATTCATCCGGTGTATCTCAAGCAATTGATAAATATTTAATTAAAGTTGAAGATTAAATTTCAGGATAATATCTAAAATATATCTCTCTAACTTTGTAGATATTAATAACCGTCTTTACAGGCTTTTTGAGAGAGGTTTGTTGAATGTCCGCTTTCAACACGCTGATCGCGTACATTCAACACGTTGAAGTTATATCTTCTTCTCGCTGTAAATTAATCGAAAGTTTGGAACTGCCATGAAGCTTTTCAAGAACTGTCCTATGATAAGATTTGAACGCCTAGAATAAAATTCTGTTTGTTCATTGATAGATTTTGGACAGCTCTCCTTTATCGTTACAGATCCCGGCTTCTTTGAGAAAACTTATTGCTTTTTCTTTTGATGAAGTCATTTCTTTAAAAAGAGCTTTTTCTTGCAGCCTTCTCTTCTTTTGCTTCAAATAAGCGCATTATTAACAATCTCATTAAAAAACATCACGTTTATCTTAATATGGATAGCTACTTCGCTTTTTTTTCTTCCATGTCTTAAGATCGTAACATCTATTCTCTACATTTGCTGCATTAACCAAATTAGTAGTAAGAAATGAAGAAACAAGTTTTTGTCTCGATACCTTTGTTGGCAATGTGTGTTGCTGCACTGATGGGTGGATGTAAATCTGCCGAAGAGAAGATTCCCGTAGTTCATGCGCATCGTGGTGGAGCAGCTCTCTATCCGGAGAATACCATTCCTGCTATGATTCATGCTGTTGATCTGGGTGTGCCGGTCTTGGAACTGGATTTGCATGTCACGCTGGATAGCCAGGTTGTTGTCTCTCATGATGCTTTCTTTAACTCGATAAAGGCACTTACTCCGCAGGGAGATACTATCCCGAAGGATCAGATGAAGAATTACAAACTCTATAGTATGACGTATGATAGTATTTGTAAATATGATGTGGGTACTCGTATGAATCCGTCTTTCCCTTTGAGGAAAAATATGAAATGTGTTATTCCCTTGGTCTCAACGCTTATTGACAGCGTGGAAACACATGTGAAGCATAATGGAGTAAAACAGGTTTCCTACAATATTGAGATAAAGTCGGATCCTGCTAAAGATGGCATTTTCTCGCCAGACTATCGGACTTTTACGGATTTGTGTATGAAGGTGTTGCTGAGTAAAGATCTTGGAGATCGATTGCTGGTACAATGCTTTGATGTGCGTACGCTCAACTATTTGCATCAGAAATATCCATCCGTGCGATTATCTTATTTGGTTGAAGATCATGTGGCCTCTTTTGACGAACAATTGGCCCGACTTAACTTTACCCCACAGGTATATAGCCCTGAACACGACATCTTAACTGAAGAAGTTGTGCGCAAAGCACATGCCAAAGGAATAGAGGTTGCTCCCTGGACGGTAGATGATCAAAAAGAGATACTTCGGTTGAAAAAGTTGGGTGTGGATGCTATTATTACCAATCAACCAGATAGCGTGATGATGTGGTTAGGAAGTAAAAAAGCGAACTAGAATGAACATGCTTCGTGTTGCCGCCAACAAAAAAAGTGTTTTCTTCTTCTGCTGTGCAATGTTCGGTAGTTTGTTCCTTTTTACGGCATGTTCTACTGATAATGATGAGCCGGTAGTCCCGGTTTCTTATACCGTATTAGTCTACATGGCAGCAGATAATTCCATGGATTCTGAAGTGGACTATACCCTGCAAGAACTCAAAGAGGGAATGAAGCGCAGTGGTGGTAATACAGTAGTCTATCTGGATAGGTTAGAAAAAGCGCCTCGTCTTTTTCGGATTACAGCAGATGGTGAAGAAGTCGCTTTAAAAGAGTATGCAGAAGAGAACTCTGCCACTGCAGAGACATTGGCTCGGGTGATCGCTGAAACGAAAGAGCTGGTACCATCGGAGAATTTCGGACTGGTTTATTGGTCGCACTCCATGGGGTGGGTGCCCTCAGGATATTCTAAAGATACGCGTGCTGCCGTTGCTTCCGAAGCCTCCTTTCCCCGCACCCGATACCTGGGCATGGATGAGCATCAGGCAGTTGATGCACAGGGGATGACACTGATGGAGATAGATGAGATGGCGGCTGCCTTGCCCGATAATGTGGCAGAGTTTATGCTCTTTGATGCCTGCATGATGGGTAGTGTGGAAGCTCTTTATCAACTTCGTAACAAGTGTCACTATTTTATAGCTTCGCCTGCCGAAGTGCTGATGGAGGCCGATTATGATGCTTCTGGCATGCCTTATTCAGAGTTACTGCCCCAGTTGTTTGGTGGTAAGGAGGAATTGGCTGAGGCTTGCCAAAAATATTATAATCACTATAACGGTATGAGCGCCAAGATTCTGCGTTCGGCTACTATTGCATTGATTGATGCCCAGCAGTTGGATGGATTGTATGCTACCGTAAATAGCATACTCAATAACCGACTATCTGCCCTGCAAAGTTTAGATACAGATGGCTTACAAGTCTATCATAGAGGTAGCTTACCTAAGGTATTCTTTGATTTAGCCGATGTGATGAAACAGGTAAGCACCACTACTCAATATCAGGCGTTTGAGGCACAACTGTCCCAAGTAGTACTCTATAAAGCAGCTACTGACAAGTTTGCCAGTGATTTAACGCTGGGAAGTTATAGCGGTTTAAGTGTCTATGTACCTCTAGGCAAATGGTTGGGAAATACAGAATATACTTATTATTTCAGTTCTTTAGATTGGAGTAAAGTCTACGGAATTGATTAACGAATGCCAATGCCGGTAAGAACATCGTTCGTCAGGCTCGAAGCCGAAAGATAGAAAAGATTAATGCGTATGAGCATTACCAACATGATGGCGGATGATTTATTCGTCTTGCTATCGTTCAAGTAGCCTTCGAGCAAATGCTTCTTTAGGTTAGAGAGTGTTTTTTTGTATCTTTCGCGCACAGCTTTTTCACAAATACCCAATGTCTTTGCAGTCTCTTTTGTAGAATAATGTTTATTCCAGCGCAGATGATAAATATCCTGATGGAGCTGAGGCAATGTATTCAGTACTTTCGTGATAATCTGGTGAATTTCACCTTCCTGTAGATCCTCGAATACGTGCGTGTAAGACATCTCTGTACTTATTTCGGAGATGATATCTGTATCGGCACTCTCTTCTCTGCCTTCAGAAGATTTCAGATAATCGGTAATGCGGAAAGAAAGGATTTTTAATAAACTCTGTTTGGCCATACCCGCTTCATTGATATTAAACACTGCAGGAGTATTCCACAAGTTTGCCCAAAAGATCTGCATAATATCTTCCGATGTTTGGCTGTTCCGGGTGCGTCTATAGGTCCATTTCATAAACAGACGATTATATCGTGCATACATGATATTGAATGCATCGTAGTCTCGTTCTGCTATTCTTGCCAGTAATTCACTATCCGAAGTACTCATAAGCAACTCGTTTTTCTTTTCAACAAAGCTACTATGTTTATTTCATATTCACTGTTACAAAGATGTTAAGTTATTTGTCTGCAAAAATGTAACTGAATCTTAATAGCATTTCGTTCCCATTCGTTGCTTCTCATCTCGTATATCTATATAGAGGGTCACTCAGCAGAGTTAATTCCCCGTGATGATGATAATGGAACATTTTAAAAATTTAGAGGTATGATAAACCGTAAGTTCGAAAAGCAGGTCAAAGCGATGATAAAAGGAATCACCCCCGAAAACAGGGTGAGAAGGTTTCTTTTTGTGCACGAGTTGCTACGTCGCTATGCCAGAGGTGAAGCTACGGAACGTGAGAGAGAGATGATAGAAACTTGGTGTGCGGACGAAGAAGAGCCCCTTTTGTGCGAGCAAGGCGAAGAGTTACCCTCCATAGCGCTCGATCGGATGGGCGAATGCATTTACCGCAAAGTGGCCGTTAGTCAACAGTTCCCTCAAACCGATTGGAACCTTGTGTCGCAGCAGCCGGAAGTGATGAGTGCCGTAGAAGAAGCAATGAACGATGCTATCCTTCCCAAGACTACCCTCAAAGCAAAAAGGCCGATGCGGGCGATTCGTATCTATGGTGGCATCGCTGCCATGATTGCCATCGTCTTCGGTATAGGAATGTTTCAGTATTACACCAAAGATACGGTGTTGGAATCCGAAAATCAGATATTGAGCCAACAGTTGCCCGATCATACGAAGGTACAAATGAATCGTGACAGTCGGTTGACATTGGGTAGTAACTTCAATGATCATACCCGTGAAGTAGAGATGACGGGCGAAATCTTCTTTGATGTGGCCAAAAACCCTCAAAAACCATTCATCATCGCACATAGCGTGTTGCAAACACAAGTTAAGGGTACTTCTTTCACCATTAGCGATTATCCTGAACTCAATGTAAGTACCATCACCGTGCGCACAGGGATAGTGGCAGTGAGCAAGGGCGGCAGGCGACTGGCTACGCTGTTGCCTAACAAACAGCTTCTTTACAATAAAATAACCGGAAAATATACGGTCCGAGATAGGAACTGGCAATCTTCTTCCGGATGGATTGATGGAAGAATCGTACTGATAGATGCCGACGAAAAAGAGCTCGCTCTGCGCATCAGGCAATCTTTCGACAAAGAGCTGGTGATAGAAAACCACGCATTCGGTGCCAACGTCTGTTTCAATTCAGAGTTTGCCCGCAATGCTACGCTGGCCGAAGTGATGGAGCGGTTGATGCTGGTGTATGGTGCTCAATACAAAATGGAGGGTAGCCGGATCATCGTGTACCGGTGAATTTAAGATAGAACCCTTTTAAAGCATATTTTGGTAAGATGTAAATATTATTATTCCCTGATAACGGGGAACAGGAGATTCTTTGCTCTGATCGGAGCCTGATGATGAACATGAATACATCGAAAACAGCGTGATTTACGTGTCTGAATAGAACAACATGAGAGTATTAATAAATAAGATTAAATTAACGATTAAACGTGATGAAAAGTAGTAGTAAACGAACGAATTTGCACTTTGCAGTGTTTCTTTTGGCACTGCTGTTGTGGAGTCCTTTATGCATCCACGCACAACTTATTAAACGAACATTTCCTCAAGAAAAGCTTTCTGCGCGTATCAAGCAGTTGGCAGAGATAACCGACAAGACAATTACATTCGATGCCGCACAAGTAGGCAATATTGTTGTTCCCGCTTTGGCAGCCAACAATTACAATTTAGAGCAGATACTTGCCGGTAGCCTCAACACCACCGGTTACACCTTTAAATACACCAACAATTCTTACATCATCTATCGATCAGCAGAAGATGACAACAAGAAAAAGACAAAGTCTGCCGGCACAGGTAACCTTTCGGGGTTTATTCTCGATCAGAAAGGCGAACCCCTTGTAGGCGCCACGGTACGCATCCCCAACACACAGCTGGGCACCGTGACCAACCTTGAAGGCAAATACTCCCTGAAAGCTGTTCCTACAGGTATAGTGACCGTGGAAGCCAGCTATGTGTCTTTTGAAACCCTGAAGATAACCGAAGTGAAGATTAATCCTGCCCGTACCACGGAACTAGACCTTGTGATGAAGGAAGCCAGCGAAGAGCTGGGTGAAGTGGTGGTGACAGCCGAATATAGCGATGCCTCTGCCAAAGGACTCTATGCCAAGCAGAAGACGATGGCTGCCATGAGTGACGGTGTAAGTGCCGACCTGATAAAGAAAACCAGTGATAACAATGTGGCGCAAGTGCTCAAAAGAGTAAGTGGCGTAACCATTGACAATGGTAAATATGTAACGATTCGCGGTATGGGCGAAAGATATAACAACGTGCAGCTCAATGGTGCCACGCTTCCTTCTACAGAACCCAACCGTCGTAATTTCGCTTTCGATGTGATTCCTTCTAACCTGATAGATAATGTAACGATCTCTAAGACCTTTACCCCTGATCTTCCGGGAGAATTTACCGGTGGCTTGGTAGAAGTGCAAACGCTTTCCGTGCCTCAAAAAAGTTTCTTTACTGTTACTCTGGGTACGGGTATGAACACGCAAAGCACGGGCAAAGATTTCCTGAGCACCAAACGTTACGGTTCCGATTGGTTGTTGGGCGAAAAAGACAAACGTCAATGGTATGAAGGGAAGGGTGAAGAAACAAGAAAGCAGAACATCCAGAATGCATCTCAAATGAACAGTTATGGCTTCAAGAAATATACCGCTTCTCCCATGCAAAATTATAGCCTGACCTGGGGACTTCCGCTTGATTTGGGCAACAATCAAAAGTTGGGTTTTGTGGCAGCCGTAACTTACCGTAACGAGCAAACCACAGACGAAATAAAGGAGGCGCACATGATAACGCGCGACAGCATCTACAAAAGTTCTCATCGCTACAAGTTTGTTACCTCTACTGGTGCGGTGGCTAATGTAGGGTGGGAGATGCCGAATCATCGCATCACATGGCGCAATCTGTATAACAATCGCTTCACTCACACTAATATGGAACGGTATCTTTATGGATATTATACTTCGTTTGAAAGCACTCAGAAATTTTATGAACAATACAGCGTGCCTTTGATCTCCAGTTTGATACAAACTCAGTTGGATGGCGAACACCATTTGTTCAATAAGAATCTGATCTTTACCTGGAACGGTTCTTATAACAAAGTGAGGCGTACCAATCCGGACGATCGCTATGCACGTGGAGCGGTGCAGGCCGAATCCGGCGATAAATCTTTTATTGATTGGAGGTCGGCGACCTTATCCAGCGGGGTTAATCTGAATGATGGAAACATCATGTATAGTGATTTAAAAGAGACCAAGAAAACCGTTGGTGGTAATCTGGAACACTCATTTGTGGTGGCTGGTAACTCTCAACGACTCAAGGCCGGTTATATGGGCACGTTCCGTTCTTCGGATTTTGAGCAACAGTATCTCAGAGCATATGGAAATGCATCTGGAGGCCCTTCTATACAAGATTATTTTGCTCCTGAAAGCTTTTCAAGCGGACTGTTGGAATATATACAAGGCGGGCAAGGTGACGGCATCGATTTTTATGACGGCAAGCAAACCATTCATGCCGCTTATCTGATGGGTGAATTTTCTTTCTTTCGCAAATTGCATTTTACAACCGGTTTCCGCATGGAAGATGCCAAAACAGAAGTACATACTAAGTTTTCTAGTTATATAGATGGTGAGGGTTATCAGCTGAGGGATAGTATCGTTTCCGTGAAGAAAAAAGATTGGTTACCGGCCGCTACGCTTGTATATAACATCACGAATGAGATAAATGCTCGTCTGGCTTATAGTAGTACCATTGCACGGCCAGATTTTCGCGAAATGACTCCTACTCAATATTATAATGTGGATGATCGTGTAACAGTGGTTGGGGTGGGAGCTATAAAACAGTCACGAACTGATAATTTTGACTTACGTCTTGAATGGTATCCACATGCTGGTGAGGTGATCTCTGTGAGTGGATTCTATAAGAAATTTAAAGATCCGGTAGAGATGGTTACTGTGGAGGCAGCTTCCCAACAGAGCTTTGATCTGTTTGCTTTTAATCTGGATGACGCTACTGTAAAGGGCATCGAGTTCAATGTTCGTAAGTCACTCGGCTTTATTGGAGCCGGCACATTTTTTAAAGACATTTACGTAAGTGGAAATGCTACTATAATAAAAGGAGACGTAACTTATAATTATGATAAACTGATGGCAGGAAGTGGCTCTCTCAAAGATATAGAGACGCAAGACCGTAACCGTCCACTTCAGGGATTGTCACCTTATACGGTGAATGCAGGTCTTGCTTATCAAGGTATGATTGTAGGGGCAGCTCTTAATTACGGACGTTCCGGAAGAAAATTGGTCATGGCGGGTGAAGAAGAAAAATATGACCAATACGAAACCCCACGTGATGTGCTCGATTTGCAGCTCTCCGCACGTTTTATGAAAGAACGACTTGAGTTTAAGTTTAATGCAAGTGATTTGCTCAATCAAGATGCGATCGTCTATCGCAATTGTGGTTATAAAAATGGCGCAGAAGTGGGACAGCCGGACGTGAAGACTTATGAAGATCGCACCGCTTTAGGCATGAACTATAATGCGGGTGATTGGGTGCTGAGCCGGATCAAGCGGGGAGTTAATCTTTCTTTCTCAATCGGTTATAAGTTTTAATAACATCAAGAAATATACATATTTTCTATATAGTGAAATGCGCCCATGGGAAGCAAACATTAGACGTAATGCAAGCTTTTCGTTCTCTGTCAAAAAGTAAATACAATTTAAGTTTTAATGTTTATTTGGGCTTTATTTTTCATTTATTTATTTAAACAAAAAAGTTTTATGAAAAAATTTCTTTTGAAGCAAAGCTTGGTACTTTTATCAGTACTATTTGCTAGTGTTACAATGATTTCTTGTTCTAATGATTCTGAATTAGGTAGTGTAGACACGCGTGCTACCCAGTCAATTACTGTTTCCGGCGTTATTACCGGTACTAATAACTGGAGTGGAACCGTTTATTTGGATGGTAAAGTGTTCTTGGTGAACGGAACTCTGAACATTGCTGCCGGAACAACGATTATCGGTAAAGCAAAAAGTACAGCTGTGGAATCTTCTGCTTTGATTATTACCAAAACCGGTACTATTAATGCCGATGGTACCAATGGTACAATAATCTTTAAGGGTGAAGCGGATACCGAAGGATCTTGGGGCGGACTTGTACTTCTTGGTACAGCAGCTATCAATCAACCTACAGCAAAAGAAATCGAAGGTATTACCCCTGCTCAGGCTGCAGGTAATGACATCACTTACGGTACTTCGGTTCAAGGAAAGACTCCAGCTGAGATTATTGCAATTAACAATGTAAGTTCCGGTACATTAAAATATGTACGTGTGGAAAATGCAGGAGCCTCTATTTCAGATGCAAATGAGTTGAATGCCTTTACTTTTGGTGGTGTTGGTGCATTGACAACTGTTGATCATTGCCAGGCATACCACGGAGCAGACGATGCTTTCGAATTCTTTGGTGGTGCAGTTAATTGTACGTATCTTGTTGCAACTGCCTGTGATGACGATGCATTCGATTTTGACTTCGGTTATACAGGGACAATTCAGTTTGCTGTGGCAACAATAGAACCTTCGTTTGCTTATTCTAAAGATCCTAATGGAATTGAGTGTGATAATGACGGTGCTAGCAGTTTGTTAACTCCATTTACTCATCCTGTACTTCGCAATTTAACGATTGTTGGTACTTCTACAGGTAAAACTAGCGCTAATGTTGCTTTGAAATCTGCAGCTAACTTCCGTAGAAATTGTCAGTTTACTTTGGAAAATAGTGTTTTGTACGGTTTCCCTAAAGGCATTTATTTTACAGATGAGTCACAAGGTCAATTAGATAATAGTGTGCTTACTAACAATGTAATATCTTCTGAACCATCTGGAAATGAAATTGTAAGTGGTACAAATAGTGGAACATTTGCTAATTTAACTAATTCCTTGGTTGCAAGTACCGCTAATGGCTTATTTAATGCTTGGGGTGCTGGATATAAGAATCCTTTTGATTTAGCAGCGTTTAGTGCTCCTGCCCTTACTTCAACAACCTATAAAGGAGCTTTCTCTAGCACTGAAGATACTTGGACAAGTGCTACTTGGGTAAGATAAATATTGTATGATAATTTTTTAAGTAGTAAAAGAACAGTAACGTTTGCGGAATTAATCCGCAAACGATTCTGCTCTTTTATTTAAAATTAATTTAAATGAAGAATGTAAAATTACTTATTCTGTATTTTTTTATATTAATATTGTCTGGTTGTGATACAGAAGGAGAATACACTGATGCCGGATATACTTCCTTTGAGGTAAAAATAGAGTGGCAGGCAGATGCCGACGTTGTCTATAAAATGACATTTAATAATGACACAATCAAACAAAAGACAGGAATTATTGTGCCTATAGAACAAACATCCGGAATACTGAGAGTTTATAGGAATAATGAGACATCACCGGAACTAGAAAAGGAGGTCGCAATTGAAAATGGAGTAGTACTTTCGTTAATCCAATTGCCAGGATCAGCTATTTCTTTTTCACCCACGGAGGATGAAAAAGATCCGTCTGAATCGAGCCGAATTAAAGTACGTTTTTTCTATAATGGTATTGAGGGAATAGGGAATTCAGCGAAAGTGGATATATTTACATCTACAGATTTGAGAACATGGGATTCTGTTGGTTCTATTACTTTAGAAGAAGGAAAACTGAGTTCGTATGTGGAGTTGAATTTAAATCACTTTTTTCCAGCTAGTACTAGATCTGCCTATTTTTGTTGTGATATTACAGATTTGGCTACAGGAGTCATGGTTGCTCAGCACACACGCAGAGCTGGTTTAATTACTTTTGGGAGTTCTTCTTTTGATTCAGTGACCGGTTTTAAGGCTATAAATAAATTTGCTACTTGTCAAATGGCTGCCCCTAGTACATATAGGTTTGATTATGTTTTTGGTACTGCTTGGGGGAAGTGAACTATTAAGCTTTCACTTTTGAAATGAAGATTGATTAGGGACATTTAACTCCTAAAATAGCTGAGAGTCACAGTTCTCTCTATATCTTAGGAAAATGTCACCTGTTAATATGAAAATTCTAAAACCAATCATTCTATTATGATTCGTTTTACAAATATATTATTCGCTAATGTTTTTTTGATATGTTTTCTTTTTCACTACTTAGTTTTAGGTAAATGTGCCCTCCGTGGTTTAGGCGTAAGCTGCGGAGAGGCTTTATTAAGAAAAGATATTAGCGAGTATTATCCGATACATGACGATAGATACTCATGTGAATTCAGACAACTGGTGAGGGTGGTGCATTGTGAAGTACGCTACCTTCTTTTTTTTATATAGAGGTGGTATAGAGAAGTTTCAATTTTGACTCGATATAGCGGGAAATGCCTGCAATGCGGTTTCGGGTGGTGTTCTTGTTCAGAGAGTACTGCTTGGCTATCTCGGGTATCTCCAGATGATGCTTATCATACAAGGTGTAGATTTGCCGATCGCTTTCGGGCAACGCACGGATAATGGATTCCCGCTTTTCCCTGAACTCATTCATGTTCACGTCGTTTTCTACAGAATTTACGTGAAAGTCTCCTCTCTGTTGCAGGTCGTTCAGCAGGGTGTCGTCCAAACATACTGTATCCAGCTTCTTCTTTCGGAAATAATCGTAAAGGTCGTGCACCAGCATGGCGCTCAGATAACCGAGCACGGACTCTTCCTTCACAACATTGATACGTTTGGGATGGGCGATTATTTTCAGCCAGAAATCTTTCAAAAAGTGAAGTGCCTTTCTATACATCCTTTTTTTGTGTCTGTTATAGAATTCCTCAAAAGCCTTTTCGTCAGAATGATGAAGAAAGTCTGTGAGCAGCTGATTATCTGTTCTTATACTGAATTTGTTGATATTAATAACCGCCTCTACAGCCCTTCTGAGAGGAGTTTGGTTAACTAACTAGTTCACCGCGGTTAATTAACTACTTCACCGCGGTTAACTAGTTAATTAACCGCGGTGAACTTATATCTTCTTTCCGCTGTAAATTAATCGAAAATTTGGAGCTGTTACGAAGTTGTGGTAGAGCGTTTATCATTCACTCTTATTTCGTTTTTCCTTTAGAAGTAAGACGGTATTTCTGTTGCGGATGTTTCGGCTGGTCTGGATAAAGAGGCTCTACCATTCCAGTTTGTATTGCCGGATTCAGATAATTATTCAAGAAGTTTCCTCTGTTTTTCAACTGAAGCATATTCATCATCTCTTTAACTGAGAAGGTTCCTTCCTGTATTATCTGGATGAGGGACACTACTTGTCTGGTACTTGTCTGGTACTTGTCTGGTACTTGTCTGGTACTTGTCGGGTTTTCACTGCCATAACGGAAGGTAACCACTACAAAATTACCGTTAACTTTAAACTCCGGTTCGGGTAAATTTGCCTTTTGGCATTCTTCTATCATCAGGCTAATCCCTCGTCCCCAATTCTCCAATAATTTTCTTTTGTAAAGCACACTTGAAATCATCGGATTCTGAGGTTCAGAGCGATGTTCGGACTTCATCTTCTCAATATTCCAATCAGCAGGAAGTGCTCCGGTATTTTCTATTTCTAAACGGTCGTCATAGATAGCGATTCCGACTGAACCACCTGCCGTCCGGTATAGTCGGTGGCTCAGTGAGTTTATAATCCCTTCTCTTATTGCCTTATACGGAATAGTCAGATGTTCTTCCCGCTCCAGACTGTCTGTTGCCCCGGACAAAGACAGATGCTTGAACATAAACGCCATAGCCGCATCCAGTTGTTTGAACAGATTGCCTTGTATACGCTGGTTGTCAATGAACTCCCGTTTATCTGTTCCTCTGAAACGAGCGAGCCTTAGCAAGCACTGTGGGTAGTCTATTAGCTCCTTGTTTGCAAATAGTACGGCGGCGGCATTGTTCAGTTTGCTGTTCTTCATCAGACCGAACTTTTCAAGTATAGTTGGTATGTCACTTCCCGTAGATTCCGGTAAGCGTCCGCATTCGATACCCAATCTAACAGTCTTTTGTATTTCGTCCTTATCCAAATCCTCCAGAGACAAGCTGTCGTTGGCAAACGATTCCCAACGATATTTGGCCTCGTCGCGATACAATAGTAATTGGTTATACATCGTTTGCGGCATAGTAGATGTCACACTCTCCACACGGTAATAGGGACGACCTTTGTAACAGAATGGACGTTCCAGTCTCATATCTTCGGCAGAAAGTGCAATAATAACTTTGAGACTTCCGGGGATTGGCACGTATGAAACTTGAATCATCGTCAGCGGTTCTATCCGACCTATGGCATCGGCCAAGACACGTTTGGTACTGTCCGCTACTTCTTGCCCGATGATTTTACCTTTGTCGTTGACGCCGAACAAGACAGTTCCACCTTCACCGTTCAGAAAAGCACATAAGGTCTCCATTCCACGTTCCAATTGTCCGGTGGTTTCCTTAAACTCTACTTGTCCGTTCTCTGTTTGGGCTATGAGAGTTTTTATATTTTCAAGGTTATCGATTCTCATATAGAAAATTATTGATCTGTAAAAGTACTCATTTTAGGCATATTGTCTACTTAAAAATGATTCTTCTTTCTTCTTATCTTGCAAATAATTGCGCAAGGACAATTAAATCATTATGTTACAGAGCATCGTAAACCCTCGGTCAATACAGTTAAAAGAATAGAAGAATCGATGCATGCATTTGCTTACGAAATTGGGGATGTTCGCTTTGTTTGATGACGGATCAAATTGATATGTCCAACAGGTCCGAGCATCATTATACAATAGCTTGTTTAAACTAAATACTCGCTCTTTCGAGAGCAGCCATGTATTCATCTCGCCTTTCGACTGGGATAATCACCCAATCGTAGCCATCTGATGCTAACATCGTATTCATTAAAAATCGACCTACACGACCGTTTCCGTCCATATATGGATGAATGTAGGTAAAGGCAAAATGCCCTAACACCGCTTTAAAGCGGGCTTCTTGCTCTTTCTTGAGAAGTTCAAACAAGGCAGTCATGGCATCACGAAGCGCATCAGGGTTAAGCGGAGTGTGCATCGAATTGCGGATATAAACCTGATGGGAGCGATAACCAACAATATCAGATGGCTTGATAATCCGGCCGTAACGCATGGCATAAACATTTCGCTGTGCCATATTGATAAGTCACGCTGTGCGATATCGGCGCTATTACCTCCGCTCAAAATATCCGAGATACTCTTTTTTACCGCCTGAAAAGCCAGCCAATAACCACGTGCGGCAAACGCATTCTTTGAGTCCGCATCGTCTCCATCGGGTTTCCAAGTACCGCTTTTGACTTTGCTTATCAGTTCATCCGTCACCCGATACCCTTCAATGGATAAGGAGTGATAAGCATCCAGCTTATACTGTGCTTCCATCTGTAATAGAAACTCTGCAGCGGAAAGGTTACTTTTCAGGCGAACAAAATTCGTTAACACCTCTTCTCTCATATTTTGCCACATCAACCGTAATCGAGTAGCATAAGGGGATGGCGACAAACTAATCGTAACAACTTCCTCAAAAGGATCTTCTTCAGAAACATCATACCCGATGCGTTTCATTGTTCCGGTAATTTCATCGACGATATCCATTCTGCCGATATTGCGAAACGCACCAATGACTCTTCCCGCCCGAACAGTCTGTCCCGTATCGACTAATATTTTCAGAATCTCGGAGCTATCGCCAAGCATTGCAAGAGCTGTCTGCATCGTTAGCGCATCATTTTTATACACAACAGGTGTTGTCACAATAATAGCTTCGGCAAGCGTATATAGGTTGAGTTTGTATGGATTGTTGGTATCAATCTTTGAGGGTAGTTCTGCTTCTAAATGGAAAATAGAGGTAGGAGGTATTAATTCAACCATATAATTATTGCCTTTAGGTACTCTTATGAGAACTTGATTAGGAATTATTGTCGTATAGCCAACTGCTGTTTGGCAGTGGCTTCTGTCACATTTAAAAAAGGAGAACTATCGGAATATGTGGAGCTTAATTAGTTATCCGACGGATATATATCATATATGTGTGATGTCACAAAATGAATCATTCAAGATGATTCGTTTTATAACTATATTATTCGCTAATATTTTTTTGATATGTTTTCTTTTTCAATACTTCGTTTTAGGTAAATGTGAAATATTGTACTTTGGCCAATACTTCCACATAGAAAAATAATTTCTACACATACAAAAGCACGGATCCCCGTTATATTTGCGACCGACAAAAAACAATAATCCATGAAACAATACTTATTTCTTATCTGTGCATTCTTACTATCCACCGCATGCACTAAAGGTGGCAACAATACAGAAGATAATGGTTTTATTCATCAAGGAGACTCCACAAGTCAACAAGACAGTACAAGCGTGGCAGTGAACACTCCGGCCTTTCCCGGAGCAGAAGGTTTTGCGCGTTACGTTACTACCGGTGGACGGGGAGGCGCAGTGTACCATGTAACCAATCTTGATGACAGCGGTACAGGATCTCTTCGCGAAGCTATCAGTAAAAGTGGAGCACGCATCATCGTGTTCGATGTATCCGGCACCATTGCTCTGCAATCAACTCTAAAAATAAAGAATGACGATGTCACTGTAGCTGGACAGACAGCTCCCGGACAAGGCATCTGCTTGAAAAACTATTCCTTCGTCATCGAAGCCAATAATGTGATTGTTCGCTTCATCCGTAGCAGAATGGGCGACGAGAAAAAGACGGAAGACGATGCCATGTGGGGGCGTAATCAGCAGAACATTATTATAGACCACTGCACCATGAGCTGGAGCACCGATGAATGCTCCTCTTTTTATGGCAACAAAAACTTCACTATGCAATGGTGTATCCTTAGCGAGAGTCTCACCAATTCTGTGCATGACAAAGGTACACATGGTTACGGAGGCATCTGGGGAGGAGAAGGCGCTAGCTTTCACCACAATCTGATCGCCCATCACAGCAGTCGCACTCCGCGCCTTTGCGGCAGTCGCTATACCGGAGATCCCGATTCAGAACTTGTTGATATCAGAAACAATGTGTTCTACAACTGGGGGCCTACCAACGGAGGTTATGCTGGTGAAGGCGGAAGTTACAACTTCATAGGCAACTATTACAAACCGGGACCCTCAACAGCCACCAAGACCGTTCTTACCTATCGTATCTTTTCTCCTAATGCGGATGATGGCACACAGAAAAATGTTGCTGGCGTATGGGGTAAATTCTATTTGCGCGATAACTATTTTGATAACACTTGCAGTAAGCTCGATGATAATATGAAGAAACATATTGCCGAAACCAATGCAGACAACTGGGTAGGAATCCAGCCCAATCTCGCTAAAGGAGAACTTCCCGGAGGAACTATAGACGGAATCAAATCGACCAGCGAATTTGCAGTAAGTTACGCCGGTACACACACTCCTGAACAAGCCTACAAGAAAGTACTTGCCGTGGCTGGTGCCAGCCTCTATCGTGACGCCATCGACACCCGTATTGTGTCCAATGTAAAGGAAGGTAACTATACTTATGAAGGCTCCAATGGAAGCACCAATGGGTTGATCGATTCACAGACTAATACTGAAGGTTACATCACCTATGAATCTGCTACCAAACCCACAGATAGTAATGATGACGGCATACCCGATGCATGGGCAGCACAAAACCTTCCCACCGGAAAGAGTTATAAAGACATAGATGCAAAAACCGGATATAGCTATCTGGAACTCTATATTAATAGCTTGGTAAAAGAGATTATGCAAAGTGGTTGCGAAGATGAAAGCGGCTTACCCTGTAGCGAAGATTTTTAATAAAATTCATATTTGCTAATATTATGTGCGGAGGGTGTGTTAATGATCACACTCTCCGCACATAATAGGTGAGTTACATATCCTCTTTATTAATTCTCTGAATCAATAAAGCTTTTCTCTAATATTCTCAGGAGTAGCAGGATAAACCAATCCATAATCATTTGAAACCAATTTTTCATCTTTTTTGTTGTATTCCAATTGCTTAAGAAGATGAGAAATAAGAGCAATATGAGCCTTCTTCTTCTTATTGGCACTCACCACATACCATGGAGAATCTTCGAAATTAGTTCTCAGCAACATCTCATTCCGGGCATCAGAATAATCTTGCCAGAACTTACCAGCCTCCTTATCAATAGGACTTATCTTCCATTGTTTTAGCGGATCTATCTCGCGATCTTTCAACCTTTTTTCTTGTTCCTCTTGGCTGATATCAAGAGAATATTTCAGAACGATGAAGCCAGCATCTACCAACATCTTTTCAAATAATTCGACTTCCGTAAAAAATGATTTGTACTCCTTGTCGGTGCAGAATCCCATTACTTTTTCAACGCCAGCACGGTTATACCAACTTCGGTTCAGTAGCACAAATTCGCCTGATGCAGGCAAATGAATGGAATAACGTTGGAAATACCATTCACGTTGCTGCCTGTCAGAGGGTTTCTCCAATGCCACCACCCTTGTTTCGCGGGGACTGAGATGTTTGATAATTCGTTTGATTGTTCCATCTTTACCGGCTGCATCCCTTCCTTCAAGGATTACAAGCAATTTCAGGTTTGAACCAATAATCTCCTTCTGCAGCTTCACCAACTCAATGAAAAGCTCATGTAATATTTCTTTTTTATGCTTCATGTAGTTAATATTTGATTTTTTATCTTCTCAATTAGATCACTTCACCCAAATGCTTATAATTGGATTTGACTATTTTAAGTATTTCATTTGTACGACCACTTAGCATCATTTTTCCCATATAATAAGCAAACCCTTTCATTTGGTCAAACTCAAGTTTAGGAGGCATAGCAAGAGCATTAGCATCCGTCCGAATGGTAATTAATGCTGGTCCATCCTGTTGTAATGCACTTTGCAAAGTCGTTTTCAAGTCAGCAGGATCAGTAATAGTAACGCCAAACATTCCCATTGCTTCGGCCAGTTTATCAAAGTCAGGATTTAGCATGTCCGTTTCCACATCAGGGATTCCAGCCACTTGCATTTCCAGTTTCACCATTCCCAACGATTGATTATTAAAAAGCACAATCTTCACGGGCAAATTGTATTGAACAATAGTCATCAGGTCGCCCATCATCATAGACAACCCTCCGTCACCACAGAATGCAATCACTTGTTTTTCCGGACAGGCTAGTGAGGCACCAATAGCTTGAGGCATCGCATTTGCCATCGTACCATGATTAAATGAACCTAACATTTTCCGTTGCCCGGTTCCATCAATGTAACGGGCCGCCCATACACAACACATCCCCGTATCTACGGTGAAAATGGCATCCTTGTCGACTAACTCATTAATTACAGAAGCAACATATTCCGGATGAATGGCATTCGACTCCCCTTTATCATTGACATAGTACAATAAATTCTTTTTTACCTCTTTGTAAAACTTCAATTGCCTATTGAGGAAAGTACTCTCTTCTTTATTCTCTACCAAAGGAAGAAGAGCCTGCAAGCTATCTTTCACATCCCCACAAAGTCCGAGATCAAGTTTAGCCCTTCGCCCAAGGTTTTCCGGTTTAATATCAATTTGTACGATCTTATTGTGAACCGGCATGAAAGGCGTATAAGGAAAATCTGTTCCCAATAATACGAGCAAGTCACATTCGTGCATACTCTGATAAGCCGATGGAATGCCCAATAATCCTGTAAGACCCACCTCATAGGGGTTTTCATACTGAATATCCATTTTTGCCTTATACGAATAAGCCACAGGAGATTTTAATTTCTGGGCCAGTTCCACCACCTCATCATGCGCCTGAGCAGCACCCAATCCGCAGTAAATTGCGATCTTTTTGTGAGAATTTAAGAGCTCAGCAAGTTGTGCTAATTCTCCATCAGAAGGTCTGACGATCGGCTTATTTAGAAAAAGTGTGGTTGTTGTTTCAGCCTCTACCGCAGGAAGATTGGTAATATCGCCCGGTAGTCCAAGAACAGCCACCCCTTTTTGATGTACGGCGTGCTGAAGAGCAGCCTGTAACATCCGGGGAAATTGAGCAGGTGTTGTAGCCATTTGGTTATAGCAACTGCAATCATCAAAAAGTTTGATAGTGTTTGTTTCCTGAAAATAAGCGGTACCAAATTCTTTGGTAGGAATAGTCGAAGCAATAGCCAAGACTGAAGCCGATGAACGATGAGCGTCATACAAACCATTGATCAAGTGAACATGTCCAGGGCCGCTACTGCCTGCACAGCATGCCAAGCCATTTAATTGCGCTTCGGCACCTGCTGCAAAAGCAGCTGTTTCTTCGTTACGAACATGAATCCATTTGATTTTCCCACTACGATGGATTGCTTCATTTACATGATTAAGGCTGTCGCCTGTTACGGCATAAATTCGTTGGATGCCTGCTTCAACCAGTGTATCCACTAGTTGATCCGATATATTTTTACTCATAAGTTTAATTTAAAAAAATACCTATTTTTTAATTTCATTGTTTAGTCTTGCTTCAGGTATATTGGCCAGAAAAGTGGTTTCAAACAATACGAGTAGTAGCGCATAAACTTCCATCAATGTTTCATTTTCGCGTTTTTAAGAAACTGTTTAGATTTCATTGGCGGAGTTAAGGAATTAACAAAAGCATTCGTATAAAGTTGCGCATATAACTTATTTTATATTAAAAGTAGTAAAATGAATAAAGTGCCATAATGCTTTCTTTATATCTTGTTACTGTATTTATTTCCGTAAAATCAGTTTGATGCATTTTTAACAATAAAATATGATCCAGAAAACAAAAAATAGAATTGAAGCCATCATCTTCGATATGGATGGAGTAATCATTAATTCAGAGCAGATATGGAAAAAAGCCGAAAAAGAAATTTTTTCATCTGTGGGAGTGAAATTATCCGAAGAGTTATGTAAAATTACAGAAACTTTGACTACAACCGAAGTTACTGAGTTCTGGTTTAACAGGTATCCCTGGAAGGGTAAAACGCTTAAAGAAGTTGAAAATGGAGTAGTAGAGCGTGTTACATTTCTAATTGAAAAAGAGGGAACAGCAATTAGTGGCATAGGAGAATTTATAAAGAAGTTAAAATGTAAAGGTTATAAAATTGGATTAGCAACGAATTCACCATCGGCATTAATTCCGGTTGTTTTGAATAAATTAAAACTTCACCAATATTTTGATGCCACTTCGTCAGCAGAACATGAAATAGAAGGAAAACCGAGTCCATATGTTTACCTGACTGTTGCAGAAAAATTAAATGTAAAACCGGAGAATTGTGTAGCAATAGAAGATTCATCCTCCGGATTATTAGCAGCAAAAAAGGCGGGTATGAAAACAGTACTTATCCATAAGAACGATGTAGATAATAAAATCGCAAATTATAGAATTAGTCATTATAATCAATTCGATTTTTCAATTCTTTCGTAAATGAAAAATGAAGATACATGGTGTTCGGCTGGGAATCCCAATGGCACGTACATTTATGGCCATCTGTTTTACTAAATGTAATTAAAATCAATAAGGTAGGGAGATTATTCCTCCTATCTTATTGATTTTAATTACATGGAAATTTTTATCTGATAGCAATAATTTGAAATATCGAAAATCTACTAATTAATTAAGTTGTTGTGATTTCTTTTGTTTGCTTTTTCCCGAATTTGCTATTTACTTTATTCTTCCATTTTTCGATAATGGTGTACATAACAGGCACTAAAACAAGTGTAAAGATCAAAGAACTTGTTAGACCTCCAATAATAACCCATGCCATGCCATTCTTGGTTTCAGAACCTGCGTCTGTTGAAAGCGCCATAGGCAACATACCCAAGATCATGGCAAATGTGGTCATCAAAATCGGGCGCAAACGTTCACGACCGGCTGCGATGAGAGATTCTCTTATCGACAGACCTTTTTCTTTTTCCTGATTGGCAAAGTCAACAATAAGGATGGCATTTTTGGCTACCAACCCCAGAAGCATTATAATACCTAGAATAGAAAAAAGATTGATGGTTTTCAAGGTGAGTGCCAATGCTAAGATTGCCCCAATGATAGCAACAGGAAGTGAGAATAGAACAACAAAAGGATATACTAGACTTTCGTACAATGCCACCATAACCAAGTACATTAATATGATTGCCAATTCTATAGCCAGAGCTAAGCTTGCGAACGCGGTATTTTGATTTTTCCCCATACCAGCTTCCACTATCTGTATTCCAGCCGGTAGTTTTACTGTCGAAAGCTTCTCCTTGATTTCACTGCTTACAGTCCCCGATGCACGACCTACAACAACAGCATCTACTGTGATTGAATTAAGCCTGTCCTTTCTCTCCAATACCGATTGGCTTGTTGTTTCCGTAATTTCAGCTACGGCTGCCAACGGAACGACCCCGCCTCTAGAATTATATAGATTGAATGCCCTTACGTCTTGCACAGTCTTTGCATTGGCTTCATCTAGTTGAAGGTTGATGTCATATTCTTCTCCATTATCTTTGAACTTGGTATTATTATTACCACTAAAAGCATATTGTATTGCATTTCCCGCATCATTTACTGTTACACCATATTTGGCCAACTTTTCACGGTCGAGAACAACAGACACTTGCGGTTTGGATTCCTTGGTGCTGTATTGTACATAATCAGTTCCCGGTGTTTTTTCCATCACGCTTTTAATGATTGCTGCCACTTTCATTATGGAATCCCGATTTGTTCCTTCAACAGCCATTTGAATGTCAAAGTTGGCATTACCAGTCATACCAACCGTTTTAATAGTAGGTTTCACACCCGGAACTTGCATAATTTCTTCCCTAATCATTCGCCCAAACTCGACGGTACTCATCTTACGTTTGTTGGCATCTGTGAGCATTAGGGAAATTTCAGCAAGATTACTATTCGAAGTATTATTTCCCATCATCGCGCCTGATTGCGTCCCTACGTTTGAAAAGACATTTACCACTTCGGGATGTTTCATTATGATACCTTCTACCTGAGCTATTTTAGCATTTGTCTCTTTTAGTGGAGTATTTCCTTCGAGATCTATTTGTATATTCAATTCACCGCGGTCGGACTGTGGCATAAATTCCGTCCCTACAAATCCCGCCGGAATTAATGCAATGCTGCCTAAAATAAGAACTGATACAATCAGTATTACGGAACGCTTATGATTTAAAGCTAATACGAGTACTTTGGTGTAAAATTCACGAAAGTCGTCAATACGTGCTTCAAACCAGATATTCATCTTTCCCCACCAGTTCTTTTTACTCAGATTTGAAAGTGCACCCCAGCGGGATGCCAACAAAGGTGTAAGTGTAAAGGCAACCAGTAAACTCATCAATGTGGAGAATACCACCACAAAAGCATATTCTTTTACAATGTTTCCAATCATACCGCTTGTCAAACCAAGAGGGAGGAATACAACAACGTCCACCATGGTAATAGCTAGAGCAGTAAAGCCTATTTCGTTACGGCCTTCCAATGCAGCGATACGTTTGTTTTTCCCCATCTCCAGATGACGATAGATATTTTCCAATACCACAATACTATCGTCGACCAGAATGCCGACAACTAATGAAAGACTCATTAAGCTTATCATGTTGAGAGAAAAATCAAATGCCCACATCAACATAAATGTAGGTATAATAGCTGCGGGCAATGCCACCAAAACAAATGAAGAACTACGAAAGCTATGTAGAAAGAAAAGCATAACAAACGCAACAATGACCATAGCAAGCATTAAATCGTCCACAACAGCGTCTACAGAAGCCTGTGTGTAAATGGATTGATCTGAAGCAATATGGTAGTTCAAATTATCAGCGGCATAAGTTTTCTTTAGTTCTTCCATTCGTTCAGATGAAAGGTTGCAGACCTCTACCGTATTTGCGTCGCTTTGCTTTTTTATTTGAATACCAATGGCCGGTTCCCCATTTAGTCTGTTTAGGGTCGTCACTCGTTCTTTTCCATCTGTTACAGAAGCAACATCTTTCAATAATATCCGGCTTCCCTTCTCGCCTTCTCTGACTACTACATCGCGCAACTGTTCTACAGTTTTTACTTTTGCATTCAAATCAAGTGAATATCTGCTTGTTTTGTTTTCAATTTTTCCGCCAGGGAATGCAGCTCCACTTGCAACAACAGCTGTGTTGACGTCCAATAAAGAAAGTTTATAAGCTTTCAATTTATTGTTGTCAATATCTACATTAATTTGTCTTTGTGTACCCCCGATAATAGTGACATCTGCAACACCTGGAATATTGGTTAGAACAGGTTTGATTTCATTGTCTACCAAATCATAGAACTTTGTATCGCTTAAATTGGAGCTAATACTCATTTTGTAAATTGGTAGATCATCTGAACTCGTTCGGCTTACCACAGGCTCATCTATACCATCGGGCAAATCTGACAGCGCTTGTCTTACTTTTCGTTCCGCATCCAACTGTGCATCGCTGGGCTCAACACTATTAAGCAATTCTATAGTTATAGATGATGAGCCTTCCTGCGATGAGGAACTCATAGCATCTATTCCTTCTATAGAGGATAGAGCATCTTCCAGTGGTTTGGTAATACTCGTTAGTACTTCTTCTGGTGAAGCCCCTCTATAGGTTGTACTGATTGATATTGTGTTTGTTGTAAATTTCGGTAACAAATTTAGACTTAGAGAATTGTATCCTATAATACCAAAAAGTATTAATGTTACAAATATTACTATTATTAGTAACGGTCGTTTTATTGCTAGTTCTGTAATACTCATTTTTCAATAATTCTTTTATTTACAGTCATGTTGCTATATACTACTATTGTGTTTTAATAATTGTAGCTTTGGTGCCATTTGATAAGTTGATTTGTCCACTTGTCACTACCAGTTCACCAGGAGACAAACCTTTTCTGATCTCTATATAATTACCGGATTCAGATCCTGTAACCAATTTTCTTTCCTCTACACTACCATCTTTATAGACATACACGAATGGATTTTTCACGCCTTCAACCAATGCGATTTTTTGTATCATTAGCCGTTTCTGCTGAGTAGACGTACCTGGAAATTTTACATTGATGTATAGCCCTGATTTTAATTGCACTGAACTGTTATTCTCAATGTCTATGCGAACGATGTAATTGTGATTTTCATCTCCCTTGGGGCTAATGAAATTGACAATACCTGAAAACGTTTTTTCAGGATAAACATCGGAAGTTATAACCGTCTTTTGTCCTTTTTTGAGGGAAGATAACTGATCTTCAGGCACATTTACCTCAGCTTTCAGAGATTGGGTATTGATAATGGTTGCAATTGTAGTTCCCGTACTTACATATTCACCTGCAATTTTTTGTTTCTCTACAACTATGCCGTTTATGGGTGCAATAATATTGGCGTGCCTGATTTGCGTGCGCAGTTGTGCTGCTTCCAGCTTTTTTGAATCAAGGTCATACTTGGCATCCGAAACGGCATTTGCATTCGTTGCATCTCCGGCAGCAAGTACTTTCTGTCTTTCGTAGTCTGCGCTAAGCTTATTGATTGAAAGTTCGGCGGCTTCCAGTTTTTGTTGAGTCTCAACAACATCAATATGACCAACCACCTGTCCCTTCCTAACAATTGTTCCTAAATCGATGTTGAGAGTGGTAATTTTCCCCGATGTTTCTACTCCCATATCGCCCTCCTCATCAGCAATAATGGTAGCTGGCTGTGAAAAAGAGTTATTAGAGGTTTTATACGAAACGGTATCAACTATTACTTTTACCGCAATATTACTTCTGTCAACCGGTTTTTCAGACTCATTCAATTTTCCTTTATTTATAAACAACCCAATAATTATAGCAATGGGTATCAATGCGATCACTGCAATCGTCAAGATTCTTTTATGTTTCATTTTTTGTTATTGTTTTATTTCATTTACAAATTGTGAAATCGTCCCTGTGTTTTTGTAATAGCTTAATTGTGCGGTCAGATAGTCTAACAAGGAAGTTGTATAATTAGTCCTCGCTTCCTTGTAAGAATAGTCAGTATCTAACAGCGAAGAAAGAGTTGCTGTTCCTTCCTGATATTCAACCATTGAGGCATCCATCATTTCGGTTGCAAGTTGTAAGTTTTCTTTGGACTTTTTTAAGTTAGTATAAGTACTTACAATGTCCGTTGACGCATTTTCTATGTTAAGCTTATATTCTTGAAGGTTTAATTTATTGGTAAGTTCCATAGACGCAAGACTTAATTTGCTTTGAGCCAACTGGCTTTGTTTTTTGAATCCGCTAAAAATTGGAATAGTGGCTTTTACCCCAATCACAGAGTAATCATACCAGTTGCCGAGTGCCGGAAAAAAATTCGAGCCATAGCCATTTCCGCCATATTTACCATATAATGATAAAGTGGGGAGGTAAGCTGCTTTTTTCTGCTTAATATCCAATTTCTTTGCACTTAGATTTTTTTGATCAATCTGAAAATCAAGCAAGCTGTTGGTGTCAAAATCATTTAAACCAATAGCTAATGGCAGCTCTTTCACATCTATATCTGTAATGCTATCCTCTATACTAATAGGTACTTCTATGTCCATGCCAATGCTGTTCTTAAGCTTGTTCAATGCTAGTTTATAAGAACTATTATTGGATTCAATTTCAAATTGTACATTATTGTAGTTGACTCTGGCCCTGGTATACTCGCTTTTTTTCTCTTCACCTTGAGCATAACGTAATTTAAGTATGCTCACAGTCGTTTCATACCGCTTTTCGCTCTCTCGCAAAAGTTTTCCTTTTTCAGCATAGGTAAGTACCTCGTAATAAGCTGAAGCCGTATTATAAATTAGCGTTTCATTCTCCTTCAGCAAATTCAGATCAGCAATCTCTTTATTGACCTTTGATGTTTTTACGTCAAGGAATGCACTTCTGTCAAAGAGCTTTTGATCCAACTCTACATAAGCCGAATTGCTGAACTTGTTTCCCATCTGTAACTTTGTTTCTTCCGTTCCAAATGATCCGGCAGGTATCACTGAAGTTGCCAGTTTAAGATTATAATCCAGCCCGACATTTCCAGCCACAGAGGGCAATAGAGCTGATCGGCTCTCGCGGATTTTTTCTTTGGCTGATTTGGCCGAATTTTGATAAATAGTGCTATTGGGATGATGTTGTAGGGTATAATTGATGCATTCTTTTAATGACAATGTCTGATCTTGTGCTACTATCCGACCCGATAAGAAAAATGGCAGCGCAAGTATCAAACATACCCTCAGAGTTTTGGTTTTTATAGTCATAATGAAATTATTTTTTTATTTTTTTTGCGTGATGTGCAGATAGTTATTATTTTATTCATTAGGATGTATCGAATTTTTCTGGGCAAACATATTGTTAGAGAAAATAGCTCCTCCTCGCCAATGAAAGGATAATGAAAAACAAATTAACAGGAGTAATGGGAAAATATTGAACTGTTCGTTGTTTATACTGACACCCATTGCAGCACCCCAATAACAGCTTATCAGAAAAAAGCCGATTGACATAGTGAGAGGGAAAATATAGATTAACGAACAACATAGTTCAATGATTCCAATCCAGATAATTCTGTTCTGAAAATTCAAATTAGCATACTCAACCCAAAAATCGGGGAAGAGTAGCTTAGAAACAGCATCGACCATCATTAAAATAGAGGGTAGCCAGAAAAAATGTGGTTTTATTCTTTTTATCAGATTCATATTGTATTTCCAAATTTCAAAGCAAAGGTAGCTAGCTAGAGGAAGTTATGAAAAGGAAATATCTGTGAACTGCTCAAAAAAGGGAGTGAACTGCCAAACGTCTCAATTTTGTGTTAGCCATTCAATAAACTGGGTAACTTTGAGTCTACTTATGAGTATCTGGGTGGGATAATTGAAAGTCAGATTGACCTGTATTTTTCGATTGAAATGACGAGACACATCCTCTACGGCTTTTCGGTTGATAAGGTATTGGCGGTTTGCTCTGAAAAAGATATCTCCGCAAACGGATTCAAGTTCTTCTAATGACTGAGAAACAAGGTGTCTTTTTAAATCAAATGTCAATGCAAACACGTAATCGTCTTCATGCACAAAAAGAGCTATTGTAGTTGTTTTAATCGGAACGATTCTATCTCCTTTACTAATAATAATAGACGTTTGTTGTATCGTTGATGACGGTGCCCCGATAGTTCGTAATAAATTATTGAAATTGAGATTGAAAGCAGCAAAATTTGATTTTAGTGTATGGTATTTTTCTAAAGACTTTGCTACCGAATTCCGGTCAAATGGCTTTAGGATATAATCAATTGAGTTCGTATTGAAAGACTCCAACGCATATTTATCATAAGCTGTACAAAAGACAACGGGTGCTGACAGCCGTATTTTATTGAATATCTCAAAACTAAGCCCGTCGCTAAGCTGTATATCCGAAAAAATCAAATCAAAGTCTGAATTGTTTCGCATATAGGATATAGCCTGTTCTACAGATGAAAGAATCGTGACAACTTCTATTTGATCGTCAATAGATTCAAGAGTAGTTGCCAATTCTTTTGCCGTCCGCTTCTCGTCTTCGATAATGATTACTTTCATCATGGCATTGTCTGAATAAGTTTAAGAGTAACCGTGTATTCTGTTTGGGTATCTTTGATGTCGATGTCTTTACCGACGATCAATTGATATCTTTTATTGAGATTTTTGAGACCAACACCCTTTCTTTCTCCATCTAGAAAAACGGGTTTAAGCATTTTGTTGTTGGATACAATTAACTGATCATCTTTTAATTCAATACTAACCTTTAGTGGCTTTTTGTCACTAAACGAATTATGCTTAAATGTGTTTTCTACTAACGATTGGAGAGCATAAACAGGAATTTGGTATTGAATTATCTGTTCATTAGGTATAGTTAGGGAGCAATAAAAAGAATCTTCGAACCGTATTTTCTGAAGTTCAATGTAATCCTGTGTAAATTTCAATTCTTCTGAAAGCGGAATAAGCACGTGTTCGTGGGCCGATATCGTATATCTCAGAAAATTTGAAAGCCTGATAACATATTTTTTTGCTAAATCAGGATCGGAACTTATAATGGAGCTAAGGGTACTTAGTGCGTTGAATAGAAAGTGAGGTTGCATTTGTCCTACAAGTACCTGTTGTTCCGCTTCTAAATTCTTTATTTTTAATTTAGCCAATTCTTTATCTACTTGTTCACTTTTTGATCTGACAGTAATTGCATTCGATATGATCAATATAATAGTGTTAAGAGCCAAAATATTGATAATAGGAAATATAATAGATGGTCTACTTCTACTATCATCCAATTCCGGGAAAAGATGTACGATAATCCACAGCAATGCAAACAAGAGTAATGTAAAAATGTAACTCAGTGCATACCACTCCGTGTTGTTTTTACGGCCGCTTTTTATCCATATATTCATCACATAAATATTCACTCCCCAAATAGCTATGGTTAGAATTGTCAGAGTTGCAAGTGCAAACCAAAAATTCAGTGGATATCCGTGTGTTTGCAGAAAAAAAGTCGGAGACAACTCAAAGGCTGCCATGATAGGAGATGACAAAAGTGCAGTTCTATATAATTTATTCTTATACATGTTTGAAAATAGATATTAATATAAGGTTATTTTCTTAACATTGTTTGTATACTTCTTTGGAGTTGTGCAAAGTTACAATTAATAATTGAACTGACTTTATAAATTTGAGTGTTAATCATTTCCGCTAAATAGCTTCTAAGTTGCTTGCTATCGCTAAAAAATCTCAATATTAGAGCTAAGTAACCTGGTGACAGTTGATTATTTCTTTGGAAATCTTAGCCGGACAGTAGTGATTTTATAGATATATTCGCTAATAAAGCAAACCAGGATTGTTGAAATCGCTAAAATGACTCCTAATCGGTTTGATGAATACTGTTGTACAATCAAGATTACTAATGCAGCTAATCCTAATATAAAACCGATTAAAGGAATCATTTTATTTCCATTGATAGTTTTTGATAATTTAAAGCCTATAAAATTCACTGATGTGAAAATTAAGATAAAACCAACGCTGCCAGCTGTAGAAATGCTTTCAAGATTCACTACATTAACAAGAAGCAAAGTCAGGACGGCTGTTATCATTAGTCCAACAGGGTGATTCCAGAGCAGAAAAGTCAACTGGTGTGGAAGTTCATCATCATCAGCAATCTCGTAACTCACACGACTTCCCCCATACAAAGAAGCATTGATTGCCGAGAAGGTTGAGATTAGAGCGGCAATGCTTATAATCGTAAAACCAATTTTTCCGATCATCGGTTTTGCAGCTTCTGCCAATACATAATCTTGTGCAGTGGCTATTTTATTGAAGGGTAAAGATCCTATCGTTACAGCAGCGATGATGATATAAAGAAGAATCACAAAAATAACAGAATAATAATACGCTTTGGGAACATTCTTTTTTGGGTTTTCAATGTCAGGAACTGCATTTGCTATCAGCTCAAATCCTTCATAAGCCACAAAAATCACCATCCCACCTGTAATAAGATTGATGGGGCTCTCCCAATTTTGGGGTGACAGTTGGGTCAAGTTCGGATTCCCAAACAAACCATAAATGCCAATGACTACGAATGCAAGCAAAATTACAAGTTTAATAACTACAGCATAAGTCTCAATTTTTCCAACAATCTTAAGGCTATAGTAATTTAAGGCTGTGGCAATAATAATGATCCCACTTGCATAGACATGAAAACTGACTGTGTCACTGTTAAAGATATGGAACAAGTTGGGTGCATAAGAACCAAAGGCAGAAGCATAAAGTGACAACATGATGATATAACTTAACCAAAGTAAGTTGTTTATACCCCCGCTAAAAACCGATTTGCCAAAACCTTGGTTGACAAACTTAACGGTTCCTCCTCTATCAGGAAAAGCAAGAGATAGTTTTACATAACTATAGGACGTTATCAATGCTAAAATACCTGCTAGTAAAAAGGCAATCGGGGTTCCTCCTCTTGCTAAGGAAACAGCCAGCCCTAAAACAGCAAAAATGCCACCTCCAACCATTCCGCCAATTCCGATGGCCATTGCGGCCTTTAGCCCTATTTTCTTATTCATTTATTTCGGAAACTTTTTCAAATATACTAAATTTAATCAGGCAATAGAAACACATTACCTTTGCTGAGAACATACCTAGCTAAACTTTGAGCTAGTGCCAAAGTTCTTTTCAATGAGAATGCTATTCGGCAATCGTTTCATTAGCCCAATATCCCTTTTGATTATAATATTCATGTAGTTTGGCCTCATATTCTCTAGTTAGCAAAGATTCCTCAACATATTCCGGTGCCTGTTTGATAACCTCGCGAGAAAGGTTAACTACTAATTTCGATTCATCGAAACTAACCTGCTCCATCCATCGTGGTGAAACCAACACCTTCTTTCCTGGCCACCAATTCTTTGTATCAATGACTAAATATACAATTTCCCAGGTCTCATCATTAATAATAAAATCCTCTACATGGCCAATTTCGCCATTGTTGGCTTGGATGCTATAACCATCTACATTATAAGTACTCCGTAAATGAGGATCCCACGTTTTCTCCTCTTTAGGCGATTTTTCCCATTTTTCATGCTCCATTAAGATGTAAGGATAATATCCCCACATATATGAGCCTGCCCAATAGATAGGCGATCCATAATACCCATAGTAGGATTCCTCGAATTGTAATGAAACAGGTTTATCACTTTCTAATAAGGGACTGTCTTCGATTTGCTTTTTGGTCAAATTGACGTCAATGTGTTCAGTCTCTTTATTCACTCCTGCCAGTGAATACGGAGATATCAATACCTTCCTGCCTGTAAGCCAGCCTCCCGTATCAGCAACCAAATAACGAATTGTCCAATATTTATCATCGAAATAGAACTCTTTAGCTTTTCCTATTTCCCCATCGAGGCTATTCAATTTATAGCCATTCAGTGTTTTTGCGCTAATTAACATAATTATTTCCCTCTCTCTTTTAATTTATAATTTGGTATCATTCTCTTATCATTCTAAAGGCCTAAAAAAGGACCACTCGGATAAAAATTATGAAACGAATCCAATCTGTAAAGTCTTTATTTTAAGAATAAAGTCAATCTTGTTTTTTTACTGGAATGATAAAAAGTGGTATAGTTGTTTTCTTTAAAACATCTTCCGCGTCACTTCCTAAAATGATGTTTTCCAACCATTTTCGGCTGTGCGATCCCATGACAATAATATCTACTTCCATTTCTTTTGCTGTATTTAATATTGTTTCAGCAATTTCGCCTTCATTTAAGATCGTTTCAATCGATTCATCACCAAGATTTTTCTTTGTTTTATCTAAAAATTCTTGTGCTATTTTTTTGAAATCATCCTTTACATCAACCCTCAATTCACGCATATACATATAGGATGAATAATATATCGGTTGTTCAAAAACAACATGCAATAAGATTATTTTTGCGTTCATGGCTTTTGCCATTGCAAAACCTTGTTCTGCCACTTTTTGCGATGTCTCATCATAATCTAATGCAATCAATATTTTTTCATTTTTAATTGTTTTCATACTTGTTTATTTTTTAATTATTTTGGTTTAAACTGAATTTTCAGAGAACTGATATTTTGTGCTTTATGCATCTATCTCATCAGGAAAAGCAAAATTCAAGACTTTCAGTCTGTTTTATGATTATCGGGAATAGTTGCATGATTCAACATTCAAATAGGAAAAGAATGACCACAGGGGGAGGATTATTTATGTATGGAGATTTAGCTTAAACATAATTAATCCATTACGTATTAGCGCTGTTTGTCATTGATAAGAAAAGAGTATTTGCCTGACTTTCTAATTCAGAAAATAACAATAATTTGTTTTATTCAATTATAGAATTTTATTTTAAACTGACTGTAACGTGCACTTGTATAGGTAACATGTGCTTGCATCTATTTGTTCATTTCCTGACATTTTGATACAAGTCTCAATACGAGTTATCTCTACTCTATTATGTTTTTTGAAAACACTTAAGTCTTTTTCTGAAACATCGAAGTCTTTCTTGAATAATCATAGATTCATTTCTTATTTAGCGATTCAGTGGGAGGATATTGCGTCTTTTCTCTTCAATGTTTCTCTGTTGTTTTGTTGATATTAATAACCGGCTCTACAGGCCTTCTGGATGGGGTTTGGTGAAGTAGTTAATTCAGCGTGCTGAACTAACTAGATCACCGTGGTGAATTAACTACTTCACCACGGTGAACTTATATGCTTTCCTTACTGTAAATTAATTGTGAAATAAGTTGATTGAGATACTGCATTTTACTACCTGCCGCATAAATGAGTTTAAGTGTTACCTTATGTTAAACGGCTTAAGAAATAAGGAACACATAAGTTTACTTAAAAAGATTCTCTTTATATTAGAGTTTATTTATGCGATTTATGAAAGAAATGAACGATTTTGATGAAATATTAAATTATTCAATTATAAGATTGACTAAAACCTCAGATGTTAAGGTCTTGACTGTGATAGAGTTACTGGCTATTATCGCCGGAATGTTCCTTGTAATGTACTTTATAAAAAAAAGCAATCTACAGATCAAAGCATTTAGACCTTGGTAAGAAATATTCTATCAATAATCTTGTTCGATACATCATTACAATCATTACATTTGGGTGGATACTGCAACTTTTTGGCTTCAACCTCAAGATTATACTAGCAGGTTCTGCGGCCCTTCTGGTAGGTGTGGGGCTTGGATTGCAGAACCTTTTCAGCGACTTTGTTTCGGGCATCATCATACTCATCGATTCATCTATAAAAGTAAATGATGTGATTGATATAAACGGTTTGGTGTGTGAGGTCAGAGAAATAAATCTTCGTACCACGCTTGTCCTGACTCGCGATGATAAGTTTATCCTTCTACCCAATACGCTTCTAACTAAAAATGAGCTAATAAACTGGACACATTCTATCTCTTCGTCGCGTTTCGAGGTAAGTGTAGGTGTTGATTATTCCTCAGATATAGACTTGGTGATGAAGGTGATGAAAGAGGTCTGCGAGCAACAAGAAGGTGTGCTCAATGTGCCTGCGCCATTTGTGCGATTCAATGATTTTGGCGACTCCTCTTTGCTTTTTACCGTTTACTTTTGGTGTGAGAATGTATTTCGAGTTGAGAATATAAAGAGTCAGATCCGTCACGATTTGTTCTACAAATTCCGCCAACACAATATCAGTATTCCTTTCCCGCAACGGGTGGTGCATATGTCGCCTAATTCGTAATTGCAATATTCAAAATAGCCCTCCAGGATACGTTGATAAGAATATTGAGTGCGTAGTAAGGTTAGATATTTAGAGATTGGAAATGTATTCAAGTGGAGTTTTTCCGGTATAGGATTTGAATTCTTTTAGAAAATGGTTATAGTCATAAAAACCACTTGAGAGGGCTACTTCTATCAAATCCTTCTCTTTACTGTCTGTGAAGTTGATGTATGCAAAGATAAAACGTTGAAGCAGTATGTATTCTTTGGGAGATATGCCCAGGCAGTTTAGAAAACTACGTTCCAGCCATTTATAGTTTACCCCTATTTGATGAGCTACATGTGATACGGTTGTTTGTCCTTTCATTGTACTTATATATTCCATGGCTGAATCAAATAAAGCATTTCGTTTAGAAGCAAAGGCTATTTGCTCTATGTAAGATTCTATCTGCCTTATTCTGTTACTATCTTGTTTTTCAGAATAGATTTTGTTAAGCACAAACGGGTCAAAATTAATATCGGCAAGTGAGGCCACGCATTTATTTCTAAAGAAGTGAGTAGGCAAATTAAAAATATCATAGAATGCATAGGGCTTAAATCGCACTACTAAAACAGACTCAACCTTGTTGAGATCATTTATATAAATGTTTTTCATGATTCCGCCATTAATCCATGCTGTCTGAAATGTAATCAAAGAACCGTTGTTATGGATATTAATGTGGTCAGTAGTCGATGGAAGAAAGATGATAGTCGGTAATCCATCATTAAAAACTAACTGGTTCTCTTCTATATCATTACACGAGAAAACATAAAAGCCTTCAACGTAGCTTTTTACATTTTCAGACGGAGTTATCCTTTCACTATTCGGATTTCCTTCGACAGATTTAAATATTTTTTTCAGATGATTGATCGGCATGGTGCAAAGGTACGTAAAATATTATATTCAGCTTTCTTTCTGTCTAATTTATACTATGAATGAAGCATTTAAAGACATAACTTTGTGGAATAAAATTTATCGAGTATGATTATAAATAATCGTATGGAGCAAGAGGGAATCTATAAAGCGAGCCAAGCTGTAGCTATGACCCTCAAGAAAATGAAAGAGTTTACAAAAGTTGGAATGACAACTAAGGAATTGGATGATTACGGGAAACTGATTCTTGAAAGTTACGGGGCGCAATCTGCTCCTTTTTCGACGTATGGATTCCCCGGTTGGACTTGCATTAGTGTTAATAACGAGATGGCACATGGAATACCTTCGCATAAAAAAGTACTCAAAGAAGGCGACTTAGTCAATATTGATGTTTCAGCCAGCCTAAATGGATTCTATTCAGATAATGGAGCCTCTTTTGTTTTGGGTCAAGATATTAATAACCAACAAAAGTTAGTGGACACCTCCATCCTTGCATTGAATGAGGCAATCTCGTACATAAAAGGAGGAGCAAGGATTTCGGAAGTCGGACGAATCATTGATAAAGTAGCTAAGAGCAATGGATATAAAGTAATTAAAAACCTTGGAGGGCACGGCGTTGGCAGAAAGTTACATGAAGAACCTGACTGCATTCTGAACTACTACGACAGATACGATAGAAGGCGGTTTCAAATGAATATGGTGGTGGCTATCGAAACATTCTTAACAACCGACTCGACTTTGGTTAATACTGAGCCTGATGGATGGACTTTGACTGGTAATAAAGGCGGGTACTGTGTGCAGCACGAGCATACTATTATCGTAACTTCCGGCAAGCCAATCATTTTAACGGGAAGAAACAAGATCGAATAGGCACGAGAAGCATCTTGCATTTTCAACTATTGACAGTTAGACTCATAAATGATAGTTTATAAATGTCTATAGGTCAGCCATAAAAGTTTTAACGCAGATTATCCTTGCTTAAAGTATGCGTTTTTTTTATTTGATAAATACCCCTCTTATGGAGAGTCTGTAGAGTCCGACCTTCGATTTGATTAATACCTTTGTAGATGATAATTCTCATAGATTGTGGATGACATTGTTCTTATTGAGAATCGTTTTAATAGCTTCAATTCTCTTTTCTCGTTTGGCCGTTAGCAAAGAATAGGGTTCTATGTATAGCTCGACATCTTCACTAAGTCCATAGTTATCTATATTTTCTATGCTCGATAAGCTTTGAGGCAATATTCCAAGACTATGTTTAATTGTAAAAAGTATTTTGTAATAGTCGATTATCTCTTGCTTATGTGTGTTTACGAATTGACGATACGCTCTCATTTGAGATAGTATCTTAGGCTCTCCCTTTTCATATTTATTAGTAAGAAGCCTGCCGTCCTCTATACGCTTTAATTCTACGAATATAATATTATCATTCTCAAGTTTGGTCAAATCAATACGGGTTGTTAGATAAGCAAATTCAGAGTCAATATATTTTGTATTGGGGTCGCAAATAAGCTTTGCTTTGATACCGTTTTCCGAAGTGTTGCTATAACGTGATGCTATTCTTGCCTTTATTGTATTTGCATCATCGGGTAGGCGATTCGGATCATATTCAACATATCTCGAACCCGTTTTACCCAAATAATACTCGTGTATTCTACAATTAATTTTGTTTTTGGACGACGTGATCTTAAGCAAAGCACCTCCATTATAATAAATATTTAAGGAGTTGTCCTTACGTATATCCACATAAAAATCTCCTATCTTGATATTGTCTTTTACAAATCGCCACCAAGCTGGATTTTCCGTTTTAAGCCGTTCAAATAAACGGTGACTAATATTCAATGCTGTAAAATAACTCATTTTATTGCCTAGCTATGTTCTATTATCTCCAATTCCTTACAAGATTTACAATATCCATAACATAATCTTTATCTGTGAATTTTGTTCCTCTAGCTGCAGGATGCCAAGTATGAATATATAATTTATCTCCTGTGTCATGAAAAGCATTTCCGTACTCTGTATATTGCTTTTCTGTATTTTCTAATCCGTCGAAATCTGATTTGAAAAAATATTGTAATGTATTTCCAAATATTACAATATTCGGATTGTATGCCTCAATTTGCTGTTTTAATAATTCTTGATTATCATAATAGGCTTTTTGTATCTCATTGTTATTAGAATTACTACCTCCTGGTATTTTCTTAATGTTTATAATTGCAATTTCTTGTAATGGTTCAAAAGATTTTTCATTGTTTGCATCTGGAATTTCGCTCCATTCACAATCCTTCAAAATGCCATAAGTTGTATAAATTATTCTTCTTAATGTCGGGATACTCTTTCCGTACCGATACAACCATTCTTTATTTTTGAATTTTTTTGGATAGCTCCATGAATCGGTTTCTGAATTTGCTTCCTTCAATACCCACAAAATACGATATCGTGCATTAAGATATTTTTCAGGATCAATTATACCATCTATAACAAAATGGCTGTTGTTATCTAATCCGATTTGTTCAATTTGTTTAGAAATTGCAGTGCATTTATTTTTTAACGCCTCTAATGTTTTCATTTATATTGGTTGTTATTTTTTCGAAAATTGCTAGGAGACTATTTTGGGATCCAACTGCATATTAAAGTATTGAGATTTTTTGTTTTCCTGCACTCAATAAGTTTGGTGAACTTATTTTTTTAATTTCGCCTCCAAATTTAGCGAAAATCTGCTAAAAATTTATTCAACTATCGCTTAAATGCTTTAATTTAATTTGTTTCGGGCTTTGTCGGAGGTTTGATATGCGCTCGTGCAAAGGGTCTGAGCTCTTGATATTTTTGTTTGGACCAGTCGAAGATGTTTTTGCGGTTGATGAATGGTTTTAGTTTGTTGGGCTTGTCTATATCTTTTTTAAATATCTGCAAATAGGTATCTTGTCTCTTTCTATTGGATATATTGGTGTATATTGAGAAACTTCTGAATGTACTTGCAACTGTACGATAGCGGGCAAAAATACCTTGTGCACGGCTATAGCCTACTCTCTTCTCAAATTTTGTGTTGTACTGTTCAACTAATTTCAATAGAGTTTTCTTTTTTATCCCAATTCGGAGATAGGAGGTTTTCAGTTTAATCGTGGTAGCACAGCCGTCCGTTTGCATCAGCTCTCGATAACGACGATTTACATCCACACGGATGCGGTCGATGGCAAGATTGTTTTTTTTTCTGGTTGCAGAATTAGTTATCATTGACTTATCGGATGGTATAAAAATCTAAGCAATTCGCTGAATAGGAACTAAATAGCACTGTGTTTTATCCGTCACATTATGGCAATGGAATGGTAACGGAACTCCTGCCTTTTTTTCTTAAATATGATTTTTCTGCTTATTTCAATATAATTTAAAAAAGAGCATAACGAACGCTGTTTTAGCTAATTCGCTACACTCTGCTTAAAAACTATTTCTGCTTAGAGGTTTATCTTACTGATAAGCTTAATCCAATTTGATGTTTTTATCCTGACAGAACAGAGTAAAATTATCAAGAATAGCACTCCATTGTTTTGGGGTAAAGAAACAAACGACTTTATTTTCTTTATCAAATACAGCTGCATAATTTAAATTAAAGAATTTGTATCTGATCGTCTTGACCTTTACGTTTGAAATGAATGTTACGATTTTATCCTGATCGCTGTATTTTTCCGCAAAATTCTTAATACCTTCTAAAAAAGTATGCATCTCTTTAGGATTACCTTTGAAATATTCAACTTCGTAGGGAGTTGACGGTGTTGATTCATCATATGTCTGATAGCCCCATAAGGAAAAGTATTGAGGTGCATTATCGTCTACGTTTTCAAGTTGATCCCAATAAGATAAATAGGTTTCATTCATTTTATTTTCAAAAACTGTCTCTAATTTATATACTTGAGAGAAAGCCAATGAATAAGAACTAAGAAAAGTGATGACCAAAAATAAATGTTTCATTTTCATACGTTTTTAATTATAAGTTAGACAAAAAGAATACTATCCAATTAGAATATCATTAGTTTACAGTTTGAGCTTAACGAGCACGGGGCAGTGATCGGAAGGAAAACGGCCATAGCGAATATCTGTCAAGACTCCGTATTTTAGAATTTGTATGCCGGGTGTGACGAAGACATAGTCTATACGGTTTTGCATGGGAGCGTCTGTTTTGAAGCCCTGAAAGGTTCCTTGAGGGCCGTAGGGTGGGGTGGTGCTAAGTGAACGGCTGTCTTTGATGGAACCGTCTTTGAGAATATAGGCGATGGGCTCATCTGTGGGGATGGCATTGAAATCACCGGTGCAAATAGCGGGCGATTTTCCGGCGATACTCTTGATGCGAGCAAGCAGGAGTTTGGACGATTCGAGACGGGCAATAGGTGCTTGGTGGTCGTAATGTACATTGAAGCAGTAAAAAGTCTTACCTGTTCGTTGATCACGAAGTTGTGCCCAACTGCAGATGCGACGAATCTTAGCATCCCAACCGTAGGAGGGTTGTTCCGGTGTTTGAGAAAGCCAAAAGTTGCCTTTGCTGAGTACGGTAAAGCGATCTTTCCGATAGAAGATGGCAGAGTGCTCACCCGCTTCTTTGCCATCGTCACGACCTACACCAACGAAGGCGTAGGTACCATTGGAGGCAATGTCTTGTAGTTGGTGTTGAAAACCTTCCTGGGTACCAATGATGTCGGCTTCATGAAACTGAAGGAGTTCGCTAACCATTTCTTTGCGGTTGGGCCAGGCATTCTCTTTATCAGCTGGGGTATCCATGCGCAGGTTGAAGCTGAGAACATTGATCGGAGCGTTCGGTCGACTCTGTGCCCTCAGACCAGAAAGGGTCATGAGGGTGAGTAATAAAAGGAAAATTTGTTTCTTCATTTTTTATCTATTTTTGGGATAAAGAAAACAAAATACTTTGTTTTCTTTATCAAATACAGCTACATAATTTAAATTAAAGTTTTTTTGATATTGCTATAAAGAAAAAGTGTGAAGATAATATTTCATTTAGGGCAAACTTCTCTCTCTGTTCTATATGTATCGGGTCAAAATAAGAATAGGTGAAGAGACGAGAGGTACTTTTCTTTAATCTCTTTCCGCAAAGTCTGGGTTATTCGGGTGAAAAGATTGCGTACTCTGTCTTCAGAAAGAGCAACCTTTTGGGCTATTTGCTCGAATGGTTGATTTTGCTGATACATGTCGTAAATAACATGATCGGTAGGTGAGAGATCGTCAATGAGGCTGTCTATAAACTTCTTGAGTTCATCCAACTCTACTTCTTCTAATACGTGTGAGTATTGATAGGTATCCGGAAGCATACTCAATTCTTCCAGACTAACCGTTCTGTCTTCGTGCTTTGCATGGGTGCGCTGCATGAGCAATACGAAAGTGAAGAGAAAGCTATAGAGAAAATTGAATGACATTCCTTTGTCGTTGGTCTTTATTACGCTTGGTTTTTCCCAAAAACGCAACCAGAATTCTTGTATGATGTCGTTGGCATTTTCTTCATCTCTTGCCAATATTCTGATTCGTTTGGCAATGAAGGTGGCATGGCGCTTATAGAACAGGCTAAATGCCTGCTCATCCTTCTTTTCAATCTTATCTAATAAGGCTTGATCTGTCTTCATTGTAGGTTGATCTAATTTCATTGAGCAAATTTAGATGGAATCTACTTGATACTCTATTCCATTTTTGTGACGTTTATGTGAATAAACAGGTTTATTCTGACCTTTCATTTTCTTTTGAAAACGTAACAAGAATGTCATTGCTTTTTAAGGGATTTTAACGAGGCTAAGTGCACTTATTGAGTGAACGAGGACTGAAAGGATTGCTACTTATTGAAATAGAAGTGCGAACCATTCATGAGCTTCGGGTGGAATGATTGATAGAATGTAATTTGGAACATAGAACTATATAATAAGGTATGATGAGAATGAACTTCACTCAGAAAGAGAAGAAAAAGTATTTAAAAGAGCTTTCAACTATTTATTACCGATCTCTGGCCGGGAAGGCTACGGAGCGTGAAATGAAGATTGCAAAGAAATTTAGTCCTTACCTTATTAATAAGCTGAAAAAGGATTTTCCTCTAGAGAATATAGATATGGAGAAGGAAGAGCAGGAAGCGCAGGCGATGTGGAGCAGGATAGCAGGCAGATTGCATCTGGATTGTGCATTACTACCCGAAGCTGAGGCTTCTTGCTCGGAGGAAGATTACCGTAGGGCGTATGAAGAGGAGTTGAAAAAGACGGAGCGTAATGAGAGGAAAGTATCTGTTCACCGCCCTGTGTGGATGGGATATGCGGCCGCTATTGCACTGATAACGATTTTGCTCGGAGGTTCATTATACCTCTATGAAAATAGCAATAAGGCGATGGACGGGGTGGTTGCAGAGGTAAAAGCAAGATATACTGCTACTAACAGCATTAACAGTTATACGCTTGAGGATGGTACTGTGGCTGATATGAATAGGGACAGCGAGTTGAAGATCGCAAAGAGTTTTGGCGGAGAAACACGTCCGGTGACAATGGAGGGGCAAGTTTTCTTTCATGTGGCTAAGAATCCCAAGAAACCTTTTATTATCACTACGCAGGGGCTGAATGTAACTGTACGTGGAACGTCTTTCGAAGTAATGTCTTATGAAGAGATAGAAGATAAGCAGGTAACGGTGAGCACAGGGCGTGTGGAGGTGGCCAACTCTCAGAGCGGAGAACTACTTGCAGTGCTCACACCGGGCATGCAGTTGATTTACAACTCTCGCACCGGTAAACATGAATTGAAGAATGTGAATGCTGCGGATGTAACGGCATGGCGTACAGGAAAGCTGGTGCTTCACAATGCTTCTGTTGCCGAGTTGAGGCTGCGATTAAGGCAGTATTTCGACAAGGTGTTGGTGATAGAACATGATGCGCTACGCGAGGACTCGAGGATCACCTCAACATTCAACTATGAAGATGTAACGATAGACAATGTAATGAACAGAATTTGTGCCTTGTTTGGTGCGAAGTATAAAATAGAAAATAACAGGATTGTACTATCGGTGAATAATATATAAGTATAGAAAAGAAAAAACTATGTACTAGATGCGCATCGTACATAGGAATATAGAAAAACAAGTCAGTTATAAACGAGTAAAAAGAACAGGAATGAAAAATAAAAATAAGCAAATAAGCTTAAGGACGATTCTGCTCTTGGCAGGAGTACTATTGTTGATGCCTTGCCATGCGGAGGGATTAACGGACGGGAAAAAAGAGGCATTTAATACATGCATCAACAAAATAGCAAAGAAGTATCGGGTAGATATAACGTATGATGAAAGCAAAACAAAGTCGGTTGAGGTGACGCCTATAAACGAGAGGAACAACACTACGGTAGAGATTGCTCTGGCTAATACTCTCTCAACTACTGGTTTCTCTTATCATAAGCTTTCGGATAATTCTTATGTGATTGTAGAAAGTAGGAAGAGCAGTAATGCTGTGGCTTCTAAACCTGTAGCCAGAAAGGTGAGCGGAACGGTGACTACCGCTACGGGTGAACCAATGATAGGGGTTACTGTGATAGAAAAAGGCACTAATAACGGAACGGTAACGGACATAGACGGACATTTCTCTCTTCTGTTGAAAGGGGCAGACGGAGTGGTCGATGTTTCCTTTGTGGGATATGTCACCAGAAGTATCCGCCTGACAGGCAATGATAAAATCACTCTTCAGGAGAACACAAAGATGCTGAATGAAGTGGTGGTAACAGCACTTGGTATCAGCCGGGAAACAAAATCGTTGGGATATTCTGTTCAGAAAATAGATGGTAGTGCTATTCAGGAATCGCACGAAACCAACTTTGTGAATGCGTTGAGTAATAAGATTGCCGGCGTGCAAGTTACGAGCTCTTCGGGTGGCATCGGTGCTTCATCGTCTATCCAGATAAGAGGGCAAAACTTTGTGGGTGGATACAACTATAACAACTCTCCTCTATTTGTGGTAGACGGGGTGCCCATTAGTAACAACAACGAGCAGTCAACCCGCAGCTTTAGCGGTAGACAAGATTATAACAATCCGAACTTTACTTCCGGAGAGAATGAGGTGGATTATAGCAATGCAGCTTCCGAAGTTAATCAGGAGGATATCGAAAGTGTGACAGTATTGAAAGGCCCTAACGCATCGGCACTTTATGGTGCGCGTGCTGCCAATGGGGTGATTTTGATTACGACGAAATCGGGCAAAGGACAAAAAGGATTGGGCATCTCTGTCAACTCGGGTATCTCTTTTGAAACACCTTTGCGTTTACCGGAATTCCAAAACTCATTTGGACAAGGTCTTGAAGGGAAATATGCGTATGTGGATGGTGCCGGTGGAGGCGTAAACGATAAGGAGTTGGCTAACTGGGGTCCTGCACTCAACGGACAACTGATTACACAGTTTGACTCTCCTCTGGATAAGTTGGGCGTGCGTACTGCCACACCTTTTGTATCACAAGGCAATCAGTTAAAAGACTTTTTGCAGGTGGGACATACTATCAGCAACAATGTTACGTTGAGTAATGTGAGTGATAAACTGAATTATCGTTTCTCCTACACCAATAGCCAACAAAAGGGTATTGTACCCAATACCGATTTGACGAAGAATACGATTGGACTGAATTCCGGTTACCAAATAATGCCGGGTGTACGTGTGGATGCAACAATGAACTATGTGCATACTAATAGTGATAACCGTGCCAGCACAGGAGCGAAGAATGAGGATAACATCATGAAGATCTTTCTATATATGCCGCGCAATGTGAGTCTTAATTCGCTGAAACAGCAATGGAAATCGGGTTATGAGGGAATTGCTCAAAACACACCTATCGGAAACAATACGTTTACAGGCTTAAACAATCCGTATTTTGTAGCGTATAACAACTTGAATGGTAATACGCGTGATCGTGTGTATGGTAGTGCAAAGGTTACTTTGGAACTGTTAAAGGGATTGTCTCTGCAACTGCGTTCTGGCCTTGATTTCTACTCGGATAAGCGTACTATGAGGCATGCCAACACATCGGCTTCGTACTTTAATGGGTATTATCAGGAGGATGATATTAACTTTTTGGAGACGAATAACGACTTTTTGCTGACTTACAAATTGCCGGCAGAGTTCATTCCTGAGTTTGGCATGAATGTTTCGTTTGGTGGTAACTTGATGAGCCAAACATCTCGTAGACTGGGGGCTATTGCTCCTGAGCTGACCATCCCGAATGTATATAACCTTAGCAACAATGCCAAACCACTGATTGGTGGTAATACGCTTACCCGCAAAAAGGTAAACAGTTGGTATGGCACTACGCAGTTCAGCTACAAGAATGGTTTGTTTCTCGACCTGACCGGACGATACGATTACTCTAGTGCTTTGCCTAAAGAAAATAATTCTTATTTCTATCCTTCGGCTTCACTAAGTGCAGTGCTTACCGATTTGTTCCCTGTTATGAAGAGCAAAGCAGTTTCGTTCGTTAAACTAAGAACCAGTACCTCAATGGTGAGACGTGACCTGGAACCTTATCAGACCAGTGCCAACTATATTATTTCTCAAGGATGGGGTGGTAACTCTGTGGCTACAGCGAATAATAATTATCCTAACTCTAACATCAAACCGGAGAAGGTGGTGTCTTATGAGTTTGGTGGCGACTTCCGCTTTTTTGATAACAGGCTTTCGGTGGACGTAACTTACTACAACAGTACCACAACCGATTTGATTATCCCCATCACTCTTAATCCTTCGGGAGGATATGACACGAAATTGATGAACGTGGGCAAGATGACCAACAAAGGTCTTGAACTGATGGTAAATGTGACCCCTGTTCGTACAGAAGATTTCCGCTGGGATGTAACGTTCAATTTCTCAAAGAACAAAAATAAAGTGGTGAGTCTGGCGGAAGATCAAGGTATCACGCGTATTCGTCAGATAGAACGTTGGGCTTCGTTGGAACTCCGTACTTCGAATACAAAGGGAGATGGTTCGTATGGTTCTCTTTATGGTGACTACCTCATCTATAAAGATGGGCAACTGCAACTCAAAAACGGTTTGCCGATGGAAGAGAATGGTGACTGGGGGTTACTGGGCAACGTGAATCCTGACTGGACAGGAGGTCTGGGCACAGAGCTAAAGTATAAGAACTGGTCATTTAGTGCACTGCTGGGCATTCAGGAAGGTGGATCGGTTTACTCCAGAACATACATTGAAGGAATGCGTGCCGGTACGCTGAAAGAATCACTTGCGCTACGTGATGAAAATGGAGCAGGTACAATAGTGGCCGACGGTATTGATGTGAACACCGGACTGAAGAACACGATTGCTGTACCAGTGCGTCAGTACGTAAAGGCTTATTATGATAATGACATGATTGCTACATTTGATGCTTCATACATTAAACTTCGCGAATTGAAGTTGGGTTACAAGCTTCCTCGTAAATGGTTGAGTGCCACACCGTTTCAGAATGTGTCACTTTCGGCTTATGGACGTAACCTGTTCTTGTGGACGGATGTACCTAACATAGACCCTGAAGTGGCTTCATACGATGGACAGTTGAAAGGCATCGAGACGATGGCAACTCCATCTACCAAGAGTTTTGGTTTCAATATTAATATTACTTTATAAACATACTAGCATGATGAAGAAATATATACTGCCACTGTTGGTAGGTGCTGCTTTTTCAATGGTTGGATGCAGCGACTTTGAAGAATTGAATGTGAATCCCAATAATCCGTCTACTGTTCCGGCTAATCTGTTATTGCCGGGAGTAATTAGTACGGCTGTCTCTTCAATGACAGGAAGTGAGAGCGGTGCTGCAGGCCAATTTGTGCAACACCTTAACTATTTGGGTGGAAACAATGAAGGTTTTGGGCGTTATAGCATCACAGGTGCTTCGTTTCGAGAGGAATGGAATGGACCTATGAGAAGTGTGAAGGACATCAATAAGATTATCAGTTTGGCTGAACAGAACAGTCAACCTCATTACAAAGCAATCGGGCTAATCTGTAAGGTGTATGTACTTTCGCTTATGGCCGATGCGTATGGTGATATACCTTATGTAGAGGCTGGAAGAGCGAATGAAAACGGATTGGAATTTCCTCATTTTCAATCGCAAGATGAAGTGTACGGGTTGATGTTGGAAGATCTCGAAACAGCCAATGCACTGATTAAAAATGTAACTGCGGGCATCGTGGTCAATAATGACATCTTATATAACGGAGACTTGACCAAATGGCGCAAGTTTGCCAACTCACTCAAACTTCGCATACTGATGCGTGAGTCGGCTAAGAAAGATGTTGCCTCTCAGGTAGCTGCCATCTTTAATAATTCAAGCGATTATCCTGTCTTTACCTCTTTAGCCGATCAAACAACATTGGTGTACAATAACACTGTCGATTTCTACACTTGGTACATTCAACCCAAGAATCTTCCTTCGGATGGTTCAGGTGTGATCTTTGGTGATAACTCTAGGGTAGGTGAGGCATTAGCTGATTCCTTAAAGTCGAAAAAGGATCCTCGTCTGACGGTCTTTTTGGCTCCTACCAAGAATTCGTTTACAGCACATAAACTCTCTGAGTCCAGTCCGCTTGTTTATCGCGGTCAGCCTGTGGGCTTGAGCACTACAGAGCAGGCTTTGCTCAACAAAGACGATTATTCTGTAGTAGGAAGTGCCATCAGAAGTGAAAATAGAGCTTTTGTAATGAGCTATGCCGAATTATTGTTGCTTAAATCCGAAGCCATTGTACGCAAGATGATACAGGGCGATGCTGCTGCTGAATATAAAAAAGCATTGGATGCTTCGCTTAGCAAATGGTCGCAAATATCGACCACGGACAAGACTACTTTCCTTGGCGGAAACGCTGCTTCATTGAGTGCCTCCACATCTGTGGCACTGATGCAGATCGGTACGCAAGCATGGATAGATAGCTTCCTGAATGGTTTTGAGGCATTCGCCAACTGGCGTCGCACAGGCTATCCGCAGTTATATGTAGGCCCAAGTGTTGCGAGTGCAATACCTGTGCGCTACATCTATTCGGACAATGAACAAAATAACCCGAACTTGATAGAATGGACTACTCAGAAGTATGGACGCATGGTGAATGAATCGGACTTGGTTTGGTTTCAACCGCAAGTATGGTCTACTCCTTCAAAGAATACTATAAATTAATATTACAATGATAAGAATAAAATTACTAGCAGCACTATGTGTTGTTTTGTTGATTGCGATTCCTGTCTGCTCTCAAAATGGGAAGACGCTAATGCACTCTCATAATGATTATTTGCAAAAGGTGCCTTTCTACATGGCTTACGGAGCAGGATGTGCTTCGATCGAAGCTGATGTATTTGTGCAAAATGGCAAGCTTTGTGTGGCGCATGAAGCAAAAGATATAGATGAAAGGCGCACATTGAAGGCTCTTTATCTTGATCCAATAAAAAAGCAAATGGAGATGAATGGCGGCAAGGCTTATGCAGATGGTAAACCTTTACAACTGCTTATCGATCTGAAAATGGGCTACAAAGAAACATTGCGAGTGTTACTCGAGGAGTTGAAAGACTATGCAACCTGTTTTGATGTCGTTAATAACCCTTCGGCCGTGCGTGTTGTGATTACCGGTAACCAACCTGCTCCCCCGGAATTTGAAGAGTATCCTCTATGGATATTCTTTGACGGCAGTCTGGCGGTAAACTACACCCCTTCGCAAAGCAAACGCATAACCATGGTAAGCGTACCTTTCATGTTGCTTACCAAATGGAATGGATTGGGCAGAATGGTGAAAGAGGATTATGACAAGGTGAAGGAGGTTATTGACAAAATACACGCTGATGGCAAACAAGTGCGTTTCTGGGGTTGCCCGGATACCAAGACGGCGTGGAATACGTTTATCAAGATGGGGGTGGATTATCTGAATACGGATCGTCCGGCTGAACTATCTCTCTTCTTGAGCACGTTCGAGAAGAATACGTATATGTCTGACGGAAAATTCTATCAACCTTATCAGCCTACTTATGCGACTGACGGAGCGATGAAGGCTCCAAAGAACGTGATTGTGCTCATTTCTGATGGAGGAGCAGGTGTGCCCGAAATGTGGGCTGCTGCAACTGCCAATGGTGGCTTGCTCAATGTGTTGCAGATGCACAATATGGGTTTGCTTCGCAATGATCCGTTAGACGATTATACTACCGATTCGGCCGGAGCAGGCACTGCTTTGGCTACGGGTGTGAGAACACGCAACCGACGGATTGGTACTGATGAGCAAGGGAAAGCACTAACAAACATCACCGAAACTCTTTCTGCTAAAGGAAAAATGACGGGCATCATGAGTAATGATAACATTGCCGGTGCTACTCCATCCTCTTATTACGCTCATCAACCGGAAAGAGATATGTCCGAAGAGATCACAGCCGATTTACTCACCACTCCTGCTAGTCTGGTAGTTGCTGCTCCCAATGCAGCCATCCTGAAGAACGATAGTGCATTGGTACATAAGCTTCGCAATGTGGGTTACAAAGTACTTACTGATGCAGTTCATTTGAATGATCTGAAAGCGGGCGATAGAGCAATATGCTTGCAAGGGGATGATTATGAACATAACAAACGCCTGATAGAGGAGTCGTTTGATGGTGCGATGCAATTTCTATCCGCCGGCAAGAAAGGTTTCTTTGTAATGATTGAAGGTGCCAAGATAGATAAAGGTGGACATGCCAACGATATGCATACGGTGGTAGATGAGTATCTTTCGTTCGATCGCACAGTGGGCAAAGCACTTGAGTTTGCCGATAAAGATAAAGAAACATTGGTACTAGTGCTTTCTGACCATGAAACGGGCGGACTTAGTATCATTGATGGTAATTATGAGAAAGGTTCCGTGTTAGGCAATTTTTCGACAAATGACCATACAGGGATTCCTATTCTTCTTTTGTCCTATGGTCCTGGCTCATCTCATTTTAGAGGATACGCGCTGCATAGTTCACTCATAAAGAAAATAAAGGAGTTGATGAAATAACTTTGTTACAATATTCTATAACCTGACTATCCTCTTTTTGGATGCTGTTTCTTTTTCACACAGTTTAGTCAGGCAAACTCCCTCCTTCTATTCAAGCTTAATGGCAAGCTTCAATAGAAAGGAGGGTCTTTGTCTTTTCACCTTATCTTAAATGGTAATTTGTTTTATTTCTTTGTAGATACTAATTGTGTTAGGTTATTCTCTAATGTCAGGCAAATTGTTTGTATTATGAAGTAATATTTACAAATGTAGCTAAATTTATATAAGATATAACTTCAGCGTGTTGAAGTAGTGAATTAAGCGCGGTGAAATAGTGAATTCAACAAACCCCTCTCAGAAGGTCTGTAGGGGCATACTGTAAATATTTACATTCTGCGGTTGTAATAGCTCTCAACGATTAGTTCGTATCTTCCTGGTGTACACTTCTGAATATTGCGGTAAAGAACGAAATAGGTCAAAAGAGTTGAAATCTCAAATGTGCAGTTCTCTTTTTTGTGCTAACAATAACTTTTGTTGAGCACTCATCATTATTATCCATTTTTATGATTTGTTTTGCCGGTAATCTTTTATTGAAAGTTGAAATTTGATTAAAACGAAAAATGGTTTAAGTAGAAAAACCATCGTTCATGTTATGGTAAGATGTATTTTTGTCTATTTTTGAATGTATCTTGCTTATTATGCCATTCTCTGAGACAATACCATGACTTATTTTATAATGAAACGTACAACCATTTTTCTTCTATGGGTGTTTTTAATACCCTCTATTTTTGCTAGTGTGAGACCTGATTCAGTAATTGTTTATGACTATTTTAGTGGAATAAAAAATAACGAATCTTTGCTCAATCAATTTTTTAGGGATATGCCCAAGGGAGGAGATCTCCACAATCATCTCACTGGCTCTGTCTATGCTGAAACTTATTTTAAGTTGGCTGTAGAAGATCGTCTTTGGTTAGATTTGGATACTGGAAAACTCTATCCTACACAACTCGCAGCCCAAAAAGCGGGTGTGGTGTCTCCTGTGCAATTAGATGCCTCAATGAGTAATTTAAATAATCTGCGGAGGAGGTTGCTCGACCTTTGGTCTATCAGTAGATTCAAGGCTTTTAATTCAGTATTGAAGGCGGGAAGTGATTTCTTTAATGCTTTTGATTTGTTCTTAGCAGCAGCAGGCGCACACTTGGTGGAGTTGTTGCACGAACTTAAATATAGGGCGGCCATTGAGAATGTACAATACTTGGAAATTATGGCTATGTCTCCTCGTATTGGGGCGGATGAGATTGATCGTTTTTTTGGGAAAGGAACGTACGAAAAGGATAATAAAGCTTTGGAAAAAAATATATTGGGAAAGAGAACGTCCTTGACTCACTCCTTGGAACTTATTTATAACCGATGGGAGAAAAGTAAAGAAATGGCTAAGATGGTAAAGGACTATGTTCATTTAATGGATAGCATTGATGTGAATAGTAATTTGGTGGATGTTCCTAATGCTCCGGTTTGCTTATATCAGACGTATGCTGTGAGAAATGCTGATCCATTGCGAGTCTTTGCTCAGCTTTACCTTTCATTTAAAGCTTGTATGGATGAATCGAACTCTCGTTTTGTTGGGGTTAATATTATCTCTCCCGAAGATGGCGATCTATCAATGAAATATTATCGCGGGCACATGGAAATGTTTGGCTTCTTAAAAAAAAAAGCACTAAAACCGGTAAAGCTCTCTATACATGCAGGGGAGTTAACGATGGGCTTGGTGAAGCCCGAGGAATTGGGATCTCATATTCGTGATGCCGTTTATCTGGCCAAGGCCGACAGAATAGGGCATGGAACTGATATCGTTTTTGAAAAAGGGAGCGTGTCATTGATACACGATTTAAGGTTGCGACACATTCCGATTGAAATCAATTTGACTAGTAATGAGGCTGTTTTAGGTTTGCGAGAAAACAATCATCCATTCCCTATTTACTTTAAAGCAGGTGTTCCCTTGATTATCTCAACTGATGATGCCGGTGTTTTGCGCACAAGTCTTTCAGAGCAATATACTTTGCTGACTTTACGTTACGGACTCAGCTATTATGAAATCAAAAAATTAGTAAGGAATAGCATTACGTATAGTTTTGCCTCGGATGAAAAGAAAAAAATGCTTCTCAATAAGTTAGAGGTGGAATTCCACCGGTTTGAATCCCGGTGGGTGGACAATATTGCTATAATGAAGCAGTGGGATGGTTAAAGAGCATTGGGCTCAAAGGGAACCTTGAGCAGCTATGCAATGCCTCGCCATCAGATAAGATACGGAAGATTCAGCGCCCTGATTCAGATTGATGTTATTCTCTTCTAATCCATCATAACATCCTCCGGTAGCCGGGTTGTAGACGATTTGGTGTAAATGGTTGTTTCCCAGAAACCAGTTAAACGCATCTCTTTGCTTGGTGAGATATTCATCTACTTTGAAAACATCATAGAAGGTGGAAAGGGCGATAACAGTACCTGCCACGTCAATGGGTTGTTCGCCATACTTTCGTTCTTTCTTCTCTTTTAGTAGCCATCCTTGATTGGAGATCACTTTGATTTGATGATCTGCAAAGGTTTTACTCAACAGGAAATCGAACGATTCTTTCGAAATCTCTTTGTAGCGGTTATTTCCCGTAGCCAGATATGCATACAGTAAACTCTCGGGCAATACGCTATTGTCGTAAGTAAGATAAGCTTCGAACCAGCGCCAGTTTTCGTCTGCGCTGAGATTGTAAAGACCCACTAATTTATCGGCTAATATACGGATGAGTGATAGAACTTCGTCCGATGGATATTTGCTGTAATAATTGCATAACCCTTTTATCACAAAAGCCATACTTCGGGGAGATTGAAGAGTTGGAATAATCACAAACGTTTGTTTGAGGGTTTGAATCGCTTCCATTACCCATGAATCAGAGAAGTTATCTCCTAGAGAAATAAAATAGCCCAATGCCCAGATTGCTCTGCTATTGCTATCTTCTAAACCGACTTCCTGATTTTGAGGGGTAAAAGCCAGATCTTTATCCACATAATTTAGAAAGGTGCCATCTGGTTGTAAGCAATACTTTATAAAGTCAAGGTACCTTTTTATATATTTTTCGCAAGACGCATCTTTAGTTTCTGTATATAATTGGCACAAAGCGATTAATGCTCGTGCATTGTCGTCTAAGGTATATCCTGTGGTAAGGTCGGGCCGATTTCCTTCTGCAAACTGAATCATAGCAAAGTTACGACTCATATTTTTGATGTGTTTTGCATTGATGGGAGGCAAGGAATAGATGAGTGGTTCGGGGTGCTCTAATGTCTTATTAAATAGTAATGCATGTGCAATAGCCGAATTTTCCCATGCGGTAGCTGCTGTCTTTTGTAATCCGGTGATTCTCATTTCACCTCTTAAGCGATCATTCAAGAGCAACTTGTTTGTTGCTTTTGCTAGTTGGGCGGCATCTTTAAAATCGAAGAGTATGCCCGATTCATCCTTTAGTAACTCTAATGCATGCGGTATTGGAGTTGCTATAATAGGACACCCACAGCTTAATGCGTACACAAAGGTTCCGCTAACTGCCTGGTTCGGATCACATGAAGTAAATAAATAAATGTCCGTGAGTTGCAAATATTCAAGTAAGACAGGGGTTTCTAAGTAGCAATTGACAAATCTTACTGAATTGCTTAATCCCAGTTTTAGTACTTTAGCTTCTAGCTTTTTTCGATAGATCTCACCTTCCGTTTTCACGATGGTGGGATGTGTTTTTCCTATAATTAAGAATAGTACAGATGGGTTTTTTTTTACTATTTCCGGCAAAGCATCGAGCGTTGTTTCTATACTTTTTCCGGGGCTTAACAATCCAAAAGTAGAGAGAACTGTTCGTCCCGCAACGTCATATTTCTCTTTTAGGCTTCTTTTGTCTCTGTGAGATACCAAGTGTGTGCCGTGCGGTATTACTTCTATTTTATCTCCATCGACATGATATTCTTCCTGTAGTATGCGTGAAGAAGTTTGAGTCATCACGATAATGGCAGCACAAGCTTTGGTTAGCTGTTCGATATCGTTCTTTAATGAACGTTTAGGCTTAGAAAGGACTGTATGAAAAACAATAATAACCGGTTTGGATAATAATTTTATAAATTGTAAAAACACCTCTTTTTGTTCGATAAATAGCCCAAACTCATGTTGTATCAATATGAGTGATACCTCTGCATCTTGGTTTATTTTATCGGCCATAGCTGCATATTCCGCTGCTTCCGAAGTATTCAAAATGTATTTTACAATATCGGGATAGGAGTGCTTCTCTAAAGTTGATTCTAGTGCGCAAACCCTAATGGAGTAAGAGCCTCCAAATTTATATTGAATGGCCCTGATCAAATCGTGAGAGAATGTGGCAATACCACATTCTCTTGGGGGATAAGTTGATATGCATACTATTTCTTTCATTTTTTATGGGCTACTAATTCGTTTACTAACTCTGTGAGCGAAACAGACGTGCAAGCTATGCACTTATCTGCTGCGCCATAATAAATATAGAGAGTATCTCCGAAGGTGGCAGTACCCGTGGGGAAACAAACCTTATTTACTACTCCGTTTAATTCATATTCTAGTTCTGGACTAAACAATGGGTAGGGCAGTCGGGCTATCTCTATGGCTGGATTGTGAATATCCAATAATGCAGCACTTGCTGTATACATATATCCGGATGGGGTATCGTGCACGCTATGGTAAATCATTAACCACCCTTCGGATGTTTCTATTGGAGGGCAACCAGCACCTATATAGCTCGATTCATGATCATGCTTTGCTTCAAAAGAGATGTGAGAGGTGAAATCAAGGAAATAATTTTTCCAAAACTCATCGGTGAGATCTTCTAGTTCATTAACCGCAACTAATTGTATATCCGGTTTTATACGGTGCATAAAATAGAATTTCCCCTCTATTTTTCGAGGGAAAAAGACAACATTTTTATCTGTTATATAGTTTGGCTTCCCATCGTTTGTTTTTGATTCGTTCTTATTATATGTACGGAAATATTTCTCTGTATGAGGGCCGTCTCCCGTGATTAATGCCGTGAATTGGTCATAAGTAAACTGAGGGGTTATGATGCCTTTCTTGTCGAAATGTTTTAAATCTTTAGATACAGCCAATGCACCTGCCGCATTTATTCCATCGTAAGCTGTATAAGTCATGTAATACAGATCGTCAATTTTTACAATTCTAGGATCTTCTACTCCCTTACTTTCATAATCAAAATCAGGATATAGGATAGGCTTTTCATTGCGTTCAATGACTTTTAGCGGCCCTTCCAAGCGGCAATACCCAATAGTCGAGTGGTTCCCTTCTCTCACTGCCCGATAAAACATGTGCACGTAGCCTCCTTCGGCTATTACTGCGGGATTCATTACCCCTTCATTCTCAAAGTTTAAATCCGTGTTGCTAAGTATAATTCCTTCTCTTTTGGTTTTTATCATTCTTATTTTGGTTTGATGGTTAAAACAGTTTCCTGTTTCTTCGATTTTTCTCTTTGATATTCCGTTAGCTCTTTTGGTTTCTGTGTAGCGGCTTTCTCTTTTTTATTCTCTTTTTTTGATTCTTTACCTTTCATGATTTCTAGTTTTTAATTGATTATTATTAGAATGAATTCTTTGGTTTTATATAACCATTTATTCTTTTTTTCTGAATGATTCTCTAAAGTTGATAGCGGGAGCGAGTAGTAGTAGAATGTCTTTCCTTGAGACAGATTAGTCGACCGCTTTATTTTGGATTTCTGCAAGTTACGATAAAATATGAGAATAATAGCTTATAGTCATATTCTTTCTCATTAAATAACATATGAGGGCATATATTGCACATACTACACCAAAGTTGATAATTAATAGGGGGGGCAGATCGGCTGAAAGGACTAAGGGAAAAACTGAATAGATAATTCTATGAGAGTAAAATCGTCGTTAAGTATTCATTTATAGATGATAATTGCTCTATTCTCGAGAAGATATTCAGATATAGATAAAAAAAACGAAAAGCTAAGTCTTCTAGTAATAGATAAAACAAAAACGTCCTGAAAGCTTTTGACTTTCAAGACGTTTTGCGGTCCGGACGGGACTCGAACCCGCGACCCCATGCGTGACAGGCATGTATTCTAACCAACTGAACTACCGAACCAAGGTAGTGCCATCATTTCTGATTGCGGATGCAAAGGTAAATGTTTTTTTTAAATCTGCAATAGTTAGACAATGTTTTTTTTAATGAAAAAACTCTGCGAAGGGCTTTGAGCCTCATTATGAGGGCGTTTACTTAGAAAGAAAAATGCGAAGCAAAATAATTAATTGAAATGAGGCGAAATGAGGATTTAGAATGGAAATGCCTTCTAATCTTTCTATCTGTTAGTTTTCCCTGTTTCTTAATAAACTTATTACGTTTATTGCTGATACTTTGGCAATAATTCGTTATTTTTGCCCTCTCAAAATGAAGATTTAAGGACAGATCATAAAACAAAGTAAATATGACTACAGCAAAACTGTTATTGCACTGCCCGGACAAACCGGGTATCTTGGCAGAGGTAACAGACTTTATTACGGTTAACAAGGGAAATATTATCTATTTGGATCAGTACGTTGATCATGTGGAGAATATCTTTTTTATGCGTATAGAATGGGAATTGAATGGTTTCCTTGTACCTCAAGAGAAAATAGAGGATTACTTTGAAACGTTGTATGCACAGAAATACGGGATGGTTTTTCGCCTTTACTTCTCGGATGTGAAGCCTCGCATGGCTATTTTTGTCTCTAAGATGTCTCATTGCTTATTTGATATGTTGGCGCGCTACACTGCCGGAGAATGGAATGTGGAGATTCCTCTGATTATAAGTAATCACCCTGATTTGCAGCACGTAGCCGAGCGTTTTGGAATTCCTTTTTATCTGTTTCCCATTACTAAAGAAAGTAAGGAAGAACAAGAGCAAAAAGAGATGGAATTGCTCAATAAACATGACGTAAGTTTTATTGTGCTGGCTCGTTACATGCAGGTGATTTCGGAGAAGATGATCAATGCTTATCCGAATAAAATTATTAATATTCATCATTCTTTCCTTCCGGCATTTGTTGGTGCTAAACCCTATCATGCGGCTTTTGAGCGAGGAGTGAAGATTATTGGTGCTACAAGCCATTATGTTACGACAGAGCTTGATGCGGGTCCTATCATCGAACAAGATGTAGTGCGCATTACGCATAAAGATTCCATTGAAGATTTAGTGAATAAGGGTAAGGATCTGGAGAAAATAGTACTTTCTCGTGCTGTGCAGAAGCATATAGAGCGCAAGGTTTTGGCTTATAAGAATAAAACGGTGATTTTTAATTAAGTACCGTTTCATATGCAACGTTCTTTTGGCAAGAACACTTTGCCGAGAATCGTTGTTAATTAACAGTTCGATTATAACTGTTTGTTTTTTCGTACTATAAGGGAAAAAGAGATGAATGTAGCAATAGTGAAATATAATGCGGGTAACATCCGCTCTGTAGATTATGCGATGAAGCGTTTGGGCGTGGAAGCTGTGATTACAGCCGACAAAGAGACGCTACTTGCTGCCGATAAAGTGATTTTTCCGGGAGTTGGCGAAGCTGAAACAACCATGAATCATCTTCGTAATACGGGCATGGATCAACTGATTAAAGCTTTGAAACAGCCGGTATTGGGTGTTTGTCTAGGCATGCAATTGATGTGCCGATATTCTGAGGAGGGAGGTACGGATTGTTTGAACATCTTTGATACAGAGGTAAAGCGATTTATTCCGCAAAAGCATGAAGACAAGGTGCCTCACATGGGTTGGAATACCATTGGTCGGACAAGTAGTCCGTTGTTCAACGGATTCACTGAAGAGGAGTTCGTGTATTTTGTGCACAGTTTCTATGTGCCGCTTAATGACTTTACGGTTGCTGAAACGAATTATATTCAACCTTTCAGTGCGGCACTTCACAAAGATAATTTCTATGCCACTCAGTTTCACCCCGAGAAGAGTGGGGCAACAGGAGAGAAAATATTACGAAATTTTTTAGATTTATGATAGAGCTAATTCCTGCAATTGACATCATTGATGGAAAATGTGTCCGTCTCTCTCAAGGAGATTATGGAAGCAAGAAGATATATAATGAAAATCCGATAGAGGTGGCCAAGGAGTTTGAGGCCAACGGCATTCGTCGCCTTCATGTGGTCGACTTGGATGGTGCTGCCTCGCATCATGTTATCAATTATCGCACATTAGAGCAGATAGCTACACGTACGTCACTCATCATTGACTTTGGTGGCGGCATTAAGAGTGATGAAGATTTAGTGCTTGCTTTTGAGAACGGAGCACAGATGATAACCGGTGGGAGCATAGCCGTGAAGAATCCTGAATTATTTTGCAAATGGATTGAGCAATACGGGAGCGAAAAAATTATTTTGGGTGCCGATGTAAAAGACCGAATGATTGCCGTGAATGGTTGGAAAGACGAGTCGACGAAGGAGCTTCTTCCATTTCTTCAGGAGTATATTCATAAAGGGATACAGAAAGTAATTTGTACTGATATTGCTTGTGATGGTATGCTTCAGGGACCTGCTATCGATTTGTATAAAGAAATACTAGCGTTGCACCCCGATCTCTATCTGATAGCGAGTGGAGGTGTTAGTTGCATTGATGACATAAAAGCACTCCATGAAGCAGGCATACCTGCTGTTATTTTTGGTAAAGCTCTTTATGAAGGACGCATCACGATGAAAGAACTTTATGACTTGATGTAAACAGGTCGTAGATGAAATAATGAAATTTTGAACCTGCTGTCATCTTTCTCGCATTAAGAGATTGATTGTACAGCAAGATAAAACAGCATAAAAGTGTTAGCAAAAAGAATTATTCCTTGTCTGGATATTAAAGACGGGCAGACGGTGAAAGGCACTAATTTTGTCAATCTACGTCAAGCGGGAGATCCGGTGGAGCTGGGACGTGCATATAGTGAGCAAGGAGCCGACGAACTTGTGTTTCTGGATATCACAGCGAGTCACGAAGGGCGCAAGACGTTTGCCGAATTGGTGAAACGAGTAGCGGTAAATATCAGTATTCCTTTTACCGTAGGTGGGGGAATTAATGAACTGAGTGACGTGGATCGTTTGTTGAGTGCAGGTGCCGATAAGGTATCTATCAATTCATCTGCTTTGCGTCGTCCAGAGTTGATTGATGAGATAGCGAAGCATTTTGGTTCGCAAGTATGTGTGCTGGCAGTGGATGCTAAGTTCACGGATGCGGGCTGGAAATGTTATTTGAACGGAGGACGCATAGAGACGGATAAGGAATTACTTACGTGGACGCGTGAGGCTCAGGAAAGAGGCGCCGGAGAAGTATTGTTTACAAGTATGAATCATGATGGAGTAAAAACGGGATATGCTAATGAAGCTTTGGCTGCGCTTTCCGATCAACTCTCTATCCCTATTATAGCTTCTGGAGGTGCAGGAGAACCGGAGCATTTTCGTGATGCTTTTACTATAGGAAAAGCAGATGCTGCACTGGCTGCCAGTGTTTTTCACTTTGGCGAGATTAAAATTTCCGAATTAAAATCGTATCTTTGCGCGCAAGGCATTACGGTGAGAATTTAAATTATAGAAAATGATCATGGATATAGATTTCGATAAGATGAGCGGTTTGGTGCCGGCTATTGTACAAGATTATTATACCCGCAAGGTACTCATGCTGGGTTTCATGAATAAAGAGGCTTATGAAAAGACTGTGGAAACAGGCAAGGTTACTTTCTTTAGCCGTACGAAAAATCGTTTATGGACGAAAGGAGAGGAAAGTGGTAATTTTTTGAATGTGGTCTCTATGAAGGAAGACTGCGATAAAGATACATTACTGATCCAGGTACATCCTGTAGGTCCTGTATGCCATACTGGTACAGATACTTGCTGGGGTGAGAAGAACGAGGAAGGAGTGATGTTCATCAAAGAACTTCAAGACTTTATTGATCAACGCTACAAAGAGATGCCCGAAAAATCATATACTACCAGTCTTTTTGAGTCGGGTGTGAACCGCATGGCGCAGAAAGTGGGAGAAGAAGCTGTAGAAACGGTTATTGAAGCAACGAATGGAACCGACGAACGAATGATTTATGAAAGTTCCGATTTATTATATCACCTCATTGTGCTACTTACTTCGAAAGGTTATCGTATCGAAGATCTGGCACGTGAATTACAGTCGAGGCATACAAGCTCATGGACGAAACATTGACTCAACAGACAATTGACGTAGAGCAAAAGTTAGCTGACGATCTTAAGCAGGATAGATCGGCTGAGATACTCATTCAATATGAAAATGTTGAGGTGCATCAACAAGAACTCTGCGTACTGAGCGAAGTGAATCTTCAACTATACAAAGGAGACTTTGTTTATCTTGTGGGTAAGGTTGGTTCGGGTAAGACGAGCTTGTTGAAGACTTTTTATGGTGAGCTGACTATACCTCAGGGAGAGGCTCATGTATTGGGTTATGATATGAAAACGATCAAGCGCAAGCACATTCCTCAACTAAGGCGTAAGCTGGGTATTGTATTTCAGGATTTTCAGTTGCTTATTGATCGTTCTGTTTATGATAATCTTGAGTTCGTGCTGCGAGCTACTGGTTGGAAAAATAAAGAAGAGATAAAAGATCGCATCGAAGAGGTGTTGGAACAAGTAGGAATGAGCAATAAGGGATATAAATTGCCCAATGAACTTTCGGGTGGAGAACAACAGCGCATTGTGATAGCACGTGCGGTACTTAATTCTCCGGCAATCATTCTGGCTGATGAGCCCACGGGAAACCTTGACGTAGAAACAGGAAGGGCTATTGTGGAATTGTTGCATAGTATTTGCCGCCAAGGCTCATCTGTGATAATGACCACGCACAATTTGCAATTGCTTAAAGAATTTCCCGGATTGGTTTATCGTTGTAAGGAACACCGTATATCCGATGTGACCGATGAGTATGCAAGTGAAGAAAGAGATAATTAATACATATAACATTTTAACACAGTTACGAAAATGAAAGTTTTAAAGTTTGGAGGAACTTCTGTAGGCTCTGCTCAAAGAATGAAAGAAGTGGCCAAATTAATTACCGATGGTGAAAAGAAAATTGTTGTTCTCTCGGCTATGTCGGGCACAACAAATACATTGGTAGAGATTTCCGACTATCTGTATAAGAAGAATCCGGAAGGTGCTAATGAGATGATCAATAAGCTGGAAGCCAAGTATAAAAAGCATATTGATGAACTTTTTGCTACTGCGGAGTATAAACAGAAAGGTCTGGAGGTTATAAAATCTCATTTTGACTACATCCGTTCATACACTAAGGATCTTTTTACACTGTTTGAAGAGAAGGTGGTGCTGGCTCAAGGAGAATTGATCTCTACTGCGCTGGTGAACTTCTATTTGCAAGAGTGTGGAGTAAAATCTGTGATGCTTCCGGCTTTGGAATACATGCGTACTGATAAAAATGCAGAACCCGATCCTGTATATATAAAAGACAAACTGTTGGCACAGCTCGATCTGTATCCTGAAGCAGAAATATATATAACACAAGGTTTTATCTGTCGCAATGCTTATGGTGAGATAGACAATTTGCAACGTGGAGGTAGTGATTACACAGCTTCGCTTATCGGTGCAGCTGTAAATGCGTCGGAGATTCAGATTTGGACAGACATAGATGGCATGCACAATAACGATCCTCGTGTGGTCGATAAAACATCACCTGTTCGTCAGTTGCATTTTGAAGAAGCTGCTGAGCTTGCTTACTTCGGTGCTAAGATATTGCATCCTACCTGCATTCAGCCGGCTAAGTATGCCAACATACCTGTTCGTCTGCTTAATACTCTGGACCCCACAGCTCCGGGTACCCTTATATGTAATGAAACGGAGAAAGAAAAAATAAAAGCTGTAGCTGCTAAAGATGACATTACGGCAATCAAAATAAAGTCGAGCCGCATGTTACTGGCTCACGGCTTCTTACGCAAGGTATTTGAAATATTCGAGAGCTATCAGACTCCTATCGACATGATCTGCACCTCAGAAGTTGGAGTGTCTGTTTCTGTAGATAACACCAAGCATCTAAATGAGATTTTGGACGACTTGAAGAAGTATGGTACGGTAACTGTGGATAAGGATATGTGTATCATCTGCGTGGTGGGCGACTTAGACTGGGAGAACGTGGGCTTTGAAGCGAAAGCGCTTGATGCTATGCGTAACATACCTGTGCGTATGATCTCTTTTGGCGGTAGCAACTACAACATCTCTTTCCTTATTCGTGAATGTGATAAAAAAATAGCTTTGCAATCGTTGAGTGATCTGTTGTTCAACGATAAATAATAAAGATCAAAATACATTCTGAGCGCTTTTATAACTTATATAAAAGCGCTCTTTTTAACTCAAAAAGTCTTTGTATATGAAAGGTATATTTCCTGTTAATAAATTCCGCGAACTTCGTACGCCTTTTTATTATTACGATACCAAGGTGTTGCGAGATACGCTGACATGCATCAAGACAGCTGCGGCGCATTATGCTAACTACCATGTGCATTATGCTGTCAAGGCCAATGCCAATCCCAAAGTCCTGAGCATCATCCGCGAAAGTGGGTTAGGTGCCGACTGTGTGAGTGGTGGCGAGATTCGCGCAGCCATTAAAGCTGGATTTCCTGCTGAGAAGATTGTTTTTGCCGGAGTAGGCAAATCCGATTGGGAGATTAATCTGGGGCTTGATTATAATATTTTCTGCTTTAATGTAGAGTCTATTCCCGAACTGGAAGTGATCAACGAATTGGCTGCTGCCAAAGGTAAGGTCGCCAATGTGGCCTTCCGTATCAACCCGAATGTAGGTGCGCATACGCATGCCAACATAACAACTGGGTTGGCTGAAAACAAGTTTGGCATCAATATGCAAGATATGGATCGTGTGGTCGATATCGCACTGGAAATGAAGAACGTTAAATTTCTTGGCCTCCATTTTCATATTGGTTCGCAAATTCTTGATATGGGCGACTTTGTAGCACTCTGCAACCGAATTAACGAGTTGCAAGAGAAACTCTTTGCCCGTCGGATCATTGTGCAACTGATTAACGTAGGTGGAGGTTTAGGCATTAACTATGATCATCCCAACCGCCAACCTATTCCCGAATTCAAAAATTACTTTGCGACTTATGCCGAACATCTGAAGCTTCGCCCTGGGCAAGAGCTACATTTTGAATTGGGACGTGCTGTCGTGGGGCAATGTGGCAGTCTTATTACCAAAGTCCTTTATATGAAGCAAGGCACTAATAAGAAGTTTGCGATTCTCGATGCCGGTATGACTGACCTTATTCGTCCGGCACTTTATCAAGCCTATCACAAGATAGAAAATATCACTTCGGATGAAGCTATTGAGGCGTACGATGTGGTAGGTCCTATCTGTGAATCGTCTGACGTTTTTGGCAAGTCCATTGATCTGAATAAAGTGAAGCGTGGCGATCTTATAGCTCTTCGCTCTGCCGGAGCCTATGGCGAAATCATGGCCTCTGGTTATAACTGCCGCGAATTACCAGTAGGCTATACATCGGACGAACTGGTGTAATCTTATATACTTACTCTTCTTTTTCTGAGTGAGTAAAAACGCTTTTTTCTGTAAAAAGGGAAAAAGCGTTTTTTTATCGAACAATGAGGTTCTGTTCTTGTTCTTTTTTTAAAGTACTATTCATTAAATCCTTTAAATTATGATCACGAAAAAATTACAAGAAGCGATTAACGGACAGATCGCTGTTGAACTTTGGTCTGCCAACCTTTATTTATCTATGTCTTTCTATTTCGAGAAAGAAGGTTATAGCGGCTTTTCAGCATGGATGAAGAGACAGTCTCAGGAAGAGACAGAGCATGCTTGTGCCATGGCCCATTATCTGATTAAGCGTGGTGGTGAAGCGACAGTCGATAAGATTGATGTTGTTCCTTCCGGATGGGGCACCCCGCTAGAAGTCTTTGAACATTCTTACAAACACGAATGCCATATTTCAAAGCTAATTGATGATTTAGTGAGTGCGGCTTCTGCCGAGAAGGATAATGCCACTCAAGATTTCTTGTGGAGTTTTGTTCGCGAACAGGTGGAAGAAGAAGCCACTGCACAAGGTATTATAGATAAGATCAAGAAAGCTGGTGATGCAGGTATCTTCTTCATCGACTCTCAGTTGGGACAAAGAAAATAAAATATTTGTTTTGATAAAAGTAGCCCCATGCACGCTTGCATGGGGCTACACAAACAAAACAAACAAATAAAACCGTGATTCACATCATGGGTGTTTCTTTTAATATCTATAGGAATTATTCTTCTATGCAACGTACGGGAAAAGCATAAGATCGATACCCTCCTCCAGTGTTCGGCGCAAACAAGGTCTCGCCAAAATGAAGAAGTCCTCCTGCACCACTACCAGATACGTGAGATGAAGAGTACGAACAATATCCCCACATACCATCGCCAAACAAAGCTCCTGAAACAGCACTTCGATAGCCAGAAGCTGGCCAAAAAGAAGTGGCACCAGATTTTACTGAAGTTATATAAAATAACCACCCACTATTGAACGTACCTGAAATCATAAATTCATCTATATTTGAGGAACCAATGCCAGAAGTAGTAAACCCCGTGAAAGTGTCAGAGCAAGGTAATCTCCATTCTGGAGGACAAGGATCATAGATAGACTTGCTACCATTTGCAGTATTAGGATACATTGACGATGTGTTTGGATTGCCCCAAAGATTATCCCGTTGAGAAGCACGAGTTATTACATTTAACCAATCCTTTATTGAGCCGGTATCATCGCTATAAATATAATGTGTCGGATGCTGAATCGAATAAGCAATAGAAGCATTTGCACCGGAAAGTCCGGAAATAGATGCTAAACTTTGTTTTATAGCAGAAGTACCTGTCGTTCCATCGGCCCAAGCAAATTCTGTATTATAAGAAGAGAGAACTCTATCGGCTCCAGGAAGTTCTGATTTATTATTCCAACTCAAAGCTCCTAAGAACGGATCCTTACGCCCCCATTGATACATTAGTCCAAAATCTCCCGCATTTGTGGGTAAAACAGTCCAATTAGATGTTACAGTAGCGCCCAAATTATATTTCATCATTCTAAATGTACGGGAATTTAGGGTATTATAGCCACTGGTGGATATTGCACGAGTAGTATAAGTATCGTATGTGGTTGCATTATCTGCATCTGGTGCATAAGGTGTTTTCCATATATGCCAGCTCCAAAGGATATTAGTACCATCCGTTACGCCAATCAAGGCATTACCATTAGTCGTATTATTTGCTGTCTTGAAACGTACATAGCCGCCTACCAGTTTAACACTACCACTTTCAATTACATCCCCTGCTGAGCCTGTTTCCCAAATGAGCAAAGCTTTTGTAGGAACAAGAACTGAAGGTACAATGGCTGGTGCACTCTGCGTGAAATTATCTGTTTCGGAAGTAAAAGATACTGTAGATGCTGGTGTCGTTTTCCCATTCCCCATTACCGTAGCTTTAAACTTATAATTCTGATTAGCATTATTAGCTATGTAACAGTTTGCAGTAACTTGTGTTCCCGCATTGTTTATGCTTAGGTTTTCCGGTAGCAACACCCTGCTATCAACCTCATTCATACCTTTTATGGTCATTGATAACGAATAAGCGGTATTACGTGTAATGTTAAAGTCGTTGGACATGTTAGCACCCGGATAAAGACGGTAGGTTACATATTCCGTTGTGCTACCTGATGGAGTATAAAGACCTTCCACTTCGATATAAGTGCTGTATGCCGGGGCATTCGTTTTGCTTTTATCTTGTTCCGTGGTGATAGCAGACACTGTTCCTCGAAGATTTTCGGGAATATACCACGTTAGTGTGTTTCCCGCCGTGTAAGATTCCGCCGTATAATTGGGGTATTTGCTTGCATCCGTAGTTGAGTTTGCGGGATAAGAGCCTGTTGGCGTATTCATTTGAGCTACATTGGCAACCGAGTAAAGACGAACGGATGTAAGCGTAAAGGCATCGCTCGTGTTTGTCAGATTCACGTTGCAGGTAAAGTCCAACTTGGCCACCATGCGGGTAAGCGACACGGCATACAATCCGGGCATGGTGGCACCGGTATAGCTGCCGATCATGGGCAGATCCGTTCCTGATGTGACCGATGCTTCGGTGGCAAAACTAAGTGTTGAAGTCTGGAAATCGGCTATGGTAGTTGTTCCTATCGTGTAGTTTCCTGTCACATCTCCCACATTGGCCACCACATACACAGTTTGATTACTGCTGTTCTCAATAAGGGTCGTTTCCAAATTTGCAGTATTTGGAGAGCTATAATATTCTTTCGCTACCAAAGTAGATGTAGGTAGTGTACCACCAAATTGAAAAACGCATACTTCATTAATTACAGATTCATCAATACCTGTTGAACTGCGAGTGCTTGTAGTGCTCTTGCCGGACTGTCCCATCGCCACATTCAACGCCTCATTTTTGCTTGTGGCTTTTGTAGTGGCAGATGCAACAGATTCCATTTTCATCGGTTGTAGCTTGAAGTGCATCTGTATGGTTTCTCCTTCTTCCGAGTCAGAATTGCCCGAATCATCCCTGCTACAGCTTGTCAGCAGCAAAAGGAGTATTCCAATCGTTGGTAGTATCCATTTATTTAGCATCATTCGTATTCTTTTCTCTTTTTTATTTTATAAATTTTATTGCAACAAATATCTATTAACCTTTAAATTTCTTTTCAACCGCCTGGCGGTAGTATATCTCAATATAGAGCTTTAAATGTCCCTGCATAAATAAAACGAATATGCTCTCTTTACAGTTGCTTCTATTCTTGGATGCATCGTATTGGAAACCCGTACGCTCGCTTAGCACCGGCGTTCAAAGGAGCCACGGAACCACTGTCGAAGCCTAGGTAGCCCGCATACACAGAACCACTGGCGTAGGACGACGAAGACCAACAATAACCGTTCGTACCGACATACGCCAATAGGCCCGAAGCCCACTCGCAATAACCGGAGGCCGGCCAGTAAGAGGTGGAACCGGACGCATCCGCCGCATAATAGAAAATCCATCCTTTATCACTACTGTAAGTAGTAGAATTAGATATGTTGTACTCGCTTATTAAACTTGAATAAGCACCCGAAGTCGTAAACCGAGTAAAACTATCTTGTAAAGGTACTCTCCAACCCGGAGGGCAAGGATCGTAAATGGATTTAGTATAAACAGTTGCCGTATTCGGAGCGGTGCCGGCATTTGGATTGCCCCAAAGGTTATCTCGCTGATATTTATATTCTGTCACGTTTAGCCAGTCGTAAGTATCAGTTCCTGTTCCGGCAATAAAATGAGTGGGATGCTTTATGGAGTAAGCAATGGTGGCATCCGCACCAGTGCCACATGAAGTTCTCAGGTCGGCACTGTTTGTATATCCGTCATACCATTCGTAACTGGTAGTATTTTTAGTATCAATACGTCCGGCATCTGTAGTGGTTTGATAATTCCATGCTTTAGCTCCTCGGAACGGATCTTTACGTCCCCACTGATAAAACAATCCTAGATCACCTGCATTGGTAGCTGTTCCGCTCCAATTTAATGTTTCTGTAGCTCCCAGATTGTATTTCATCATTTTAAATGTGCGACTAGCAACAGTTGGGCTCGTCAATGTGCGGGTAGTGTAAGTATCATACGTACTAGAGTTATCTGGATTCGGTGCATAAGTCGTTTTCCAAATATGCCAACTCCAAAGGATCTTTGTGCCGTCTGTAACAGCAATCACAGCGTTACCGTTCGTGCTGTTATCAGCCGTCTTGAAACGCACATAACCGCTTACCAACTTTACACTGCCATCCTCTATTACATTCCCCTTGCTACCCGTTTCCCAAAGAACGAAAGCTGTAGTGGGGGAGAGTGTCGTTGGAGTAATGGCAGCTGCCGTTTGGGTTCCACTGATTGATGAAGCAGTAGTTGCACCGTTACCCATCACCGTGGCTTTAAACTTATAATTCTGATTAGCATTATTAGCTATGTAGCAATTGGCAGTAACCTGTGTTCCCGCATTGTTTATGCTCATGTTTTCCGGTAATAATACCCTGCTATCAACCTCATTCATTCCTTTTATGGTCATGCTAATGCTATAATACGTGTTGCGGGCAATATCAAAGCTTGTCGTCATATTGGCCCCCGGATAAAGACGATAGGTTACATATTCCGTTGTGCTGCTTGATGGAGTATAAAAACCTTCCACTTCGATATAAGTGCTGTAAGCCGGGGCATTCTTTTTGCTTTTATCTTGTTCCGTGGTGATGGTGGATACTGTTCCCCGAAGATTTTCTGGAATATACCACGTTAGCATGTTTCCTGGCGTGTAAGATTCCGCCGTATAATTGGTGTATTTGCTTGCATCCGTGCTACTGTTTGCGGGATAAGTACCTGTTGGCGTATTCATTTGAGTCACATTGGCAACCGAGTAAAGACGAACCGATGTAATCGTAAAGGCATCGCTCGTGTTTGTCAGACTCACATTGCAGGTAAAGCCTAACTTGGCCACCATGCGGGTAAGTGACACGGCATACAATCCGGGCATGGTGGCACCGGTATAACTGCCGATCATAGGCAGATCCGTTCCTGAGGTGACCGATGCTTCGGTGGCAAAGTTTAGTGTTGAAGTTTGAAAATCGGCTATGGTAGTTGTTCCTGCCGTGTAGTTTCCTGTCACATTTCCCATATTGGCCACCACATACACCGTTTGATTGCTACTGCTTTCAGTAAGGGTCGTTTCCAAATTTGCAGTATTTGGAGAGTTGTAATATTCTTTTGCAACCAAAGCAGATGTAGAAGCTGTTCCATCAAATTGAAAGACGCATACGTCATTTATGGCAGATTCATCAATTCCCGTTGAACTGCGGGTAATTGTCGTGCTCTCCTTTTCGGAAAGTCCCATCGCCACATTCAACGCCTCATTTTTGCTTGTGGCTTTTGTAGTGGCAGATGCAACAGCTTCCATTTCCACAGGTTGCAGATTGAAGTGCATCTGTATGGCTTCTCCTTCTTCCGAGTCAGAACTGCGCAAGTCATCCCCACTACAGCTTGTTAGCAGCAAAAGGAGTATTCCAATCGTTGGTAGTATCCATTTATTTAGCATCATTCGTATTTTTTCTCTTTATAAATTTTATTGCGGCAAGTGCTTGTTTCTTTTTAAATAAAACAAGCTTATTCTTGTGCGCAACGAACAGGGCCCCCGTAGCTCCGACTACTGTACTGCAACGGGTATACGTTGCCACTGCTAAAGCCAAGGTTGCCCGCCTGTATTGGATTGCCCGTACCGAAGGGCGATGACGACCAAGAATAACCGTTCGAGCTGAAACCCAACAGGACACCCGTACTGCGGTTTCGAGAGCCGGAAGCTGGCCAGAAAGAACCGTTACCAGACGTACCGGCTATATAGAAATTGCATCCATTAGCCCAAACGCCTGAAACATTAGGTGTTGTACCCGTTCCTGTGGTAGAAAATATCTGATAACTATCCTGAGTAGGCACACGCCAGCCCGGAGGGCAGGGATCGTATATAGATTTACTACCCACCAATGTGTTAGGGGCAGCACCACTATTCGGGTTACCCCAAAGGTTATCCCGTTGAGCACTATGAGTGGAAACATTTAGCCAATCTTCACTTGTTGTGTTATACACAATAAAATGCGTGGGATTCTTTATGGAATACGCAATGGAAGTAGCAGCATCAGTACCTGCCGTGGCATTGGGCACCGCAGTACTATTAGTTCCATCCAACCAAGTATATCCGCTACTATTATAAGTGTCAATACGGTTCGTAGTAGTCCACAACTTTGCCCCTACAAACGGATCCTTACGCCCCCATTGGTAATAAAGCCCCAAATCGCCCGCATTCGTGGCTGTTCCGCTCCAATTAGAAATTTCCGTGGCACCTAGATTGTATTTTATCATCTTGAAGGTGGTGGTGGTGCTATACTTTTTATACGTATCATAATCCGTGTCAGGATCATAATCCACTTTCCAGATATGCCAACTCCAGAGTAATGTTCCGCTTGCATCTTTGACCCCGATTAATGCATTTCCGTTCGTGCTGTTATTGGCGGTTTTGAAAATGACATACCCATTGCCAATGATCTTCACGCTGCCATCCTGAATCACATTTCCTTTAGAGCCGGTTTCCCAAATGACAAATGCCGTGGCGGGTGAAAGAGCGGTGGGCACAATGGCAGGGGCCGTTTGGTCTCCACTGGTTGCCGCAGGTGTGGTAGCCCCGTTTCCCATCACTGTGGCTTTGAATTTATAATCCTGATTGGCGGTGTTAACAACATAGCAATTGGCAGTGGCTATAGCTCCCGAACTGTTTATACTTAGGTTTTTGAGTGTGCCGTCTCCCGTCCCTGCGCTCCAACTGGTCGCCGTCTCCCAACTGGCAGAGGAAGAAGAAGTCAAACTCAAAACGACCTGATCTCCATAAAGTTTTAAAGTAAAAATGTACTGCGTGCCTGCTTCAAAGGCCATAGAAGGTACCGTTACAGAACTAATGGTACGTGCAGTTGTATGCCCGTTAAAGTAAGCTGTCATACTCAACTGCATGCTCCCATCAGTTTTAGGCAATACGATCGTTGATGCGGAAGCTTTATACTGATCTGTTGCGTCGTAGGTGAAGTTTGAGTTAGAAAGAGTTACACTTCCTGTATTACTTGCCGCTGTTGATAAAGCATTATTCATTGTGCCCGTCAGTGGGCCGACGGCTAAACCCGTTAAGGTTAGTTCGTCTATAGCAACGCTTGTTATTGTGGTTATGGCTCTATCTATATTAAACACCAACTGTGAGCATTTTCTCTCCAGAGTAGTCAGAGTAACTGACTGGGTTGACAATGTGGAGCTTACGCTAATTCCTTGTGTGAGTGATGTGGCATAATCCATGCCTTGAGCAACTGCGGTGGTCTCCCCTGAAGTAGATAAAGTCAAAGCGGGGGTTACCGTATAAAAATCATAGTCGCCCGAACGAAGATATAAATCATTTCCTGTTGTAGATGTTACCGTTCCCGTAGCATCTACAATACAAGCACTAAGGGAACCATCTGTTCCCACCACGTATGTGTTATCTCCTACGTAATTAGTTGCTGTTAAATCTGTTGCTGTACCTGTATGCTTGTAAACTTGCACACGGATAGTAGCGCCCTCCCCCAATGGAGAAGCATCTGCACGGGTTGAAGCTACCTGAGCAACGATACCTCGTGTAGAGAAAGTAACTTCCACGCCTTCATGCTCGTTTGATAACCCCTCGGAGTTAGTGCAAGCAAGAAAGCAAAAAGGCAAAAAAAGTAGCAATAAATACTTGTTCATTAATTTAAAAATATTCCTATATATTCTATATTTATTTTTGTACGCACCATATTGTATATGAATATACCCGAATATCCTATAGGATACACCAAAGTTTCCCATTGAACTGCGGGTATTTGTAGTGCTTTCCTTATCCGAGAAATCCATCACTACATTCCGTTGGTACTATCCATTTATTTAGTCTCATTCGTTTTCTTTTCTCTTACTTTATAAATTTTATTGCAACAAATGCCTGTTGATCTTTAAATTTCTTCTCAATATATCTTGATGTGTGGTCTTAATGCCCCGCATAAATAAAACGAATTTATTCTTGAGCGCAGCGAACCGGACACCCGAAGCTCCGATTATTGCCGTTCAACTGGCTCACGTCGCTACTGTAGAAGCCCAAGTAGCCCGCATACATTGGAAAGCCGGTACCGAAGGACGACGACGACCAATAGAAACCGTACGAACTGACGCTCAACAGAGCACCCGTACTGTTGCTCCGGAAGCCGGAAGCCGGCCAGAAAGAGGAAGTTCCGGATGTGCCGGCTATATAAAAATTATAGCCGTTAGACATTGTAGTAGAAACGACGTTCATCGTACCACCGTTTGCTCCATTTAGCGTAAATATCTGATAGCTATCCTGAGTCGGCACACGCCAACCCGGAGGGCAGGGATCATAAATAGATTTACTACCTGCCAATGTGTTAGGAGCAGTGCCACTATTCGGATTACCCCAAAGATTATCCCGTTGAGCACTATTAGCGGAAGCATTCAACCAATCACCTGTTGTTGCGTTATATACAATAAAATGTGTGGGATTTTTTATAGAATAAGCAATGGAAGTAGCAGCATCGGTACCTGACGTGGCATTGGCTATGGCGGTACTGTTCGTTCCGTCCAACCAAGCATATCCACTGCTATTATAAGTGTCAATGTTGTTAGTAGTAGCCCATAACTTTCCGCCCACAAACGGATCTTTACGACCCCACTGGTAAAGTAAGCCCAAATCGCCCGCATTCGTGACCGTCCCACTCCAATTAGAGATTTCTGTGGCTCCAAGGTTGTATTTCATCATCTTGAAGGTGGTAGTGCTGCTATATTTCTTATAAGTATCATATTCTGTATCCGGATCATAATCCACTCTCCATATATGCCAGCTCCAAAGGATCTTTGTACCGTCTGTAACAGCAATCACAGCATTACCGTTCGTGCTGTTATCAGCCGTCTTGAAACGCACGTAGCCGCTTACCAACTTCACGCTGCCATCTTCTATCACATCCCCTTTGCTACCCGTTTCCCAAAGTAACAAAACTGTGGTGGGAGCCAATGTGGTCGGTGTGATACCAGATCCCGATTGGGCAGATACCGCAGCAGTTGTAGCACCATTCCCCATTACCGTAGCTTTAAACTTATAATTTTGATTAGCATCATTGGCTATGTAGCAATTAGCAGTCACTTGTGTTCCCGCATTGTTTATGCTCATGTTTTCTGGTAATAATACTCTGCTATCAACCTCATTCATCCCTTTTATGGTCATGCTAATGCTATAATACGTGTTGCGAGCAATATCAAAATTTGTCGTCATGTTAGTACCAGGATAAAGACGGTAGGTTACATATTCCGTTGTGCTACCTGATGGAGTATAAAGACCTTCCACTTCGATATAAGTGCTGTATGCCGGGGCATTTGCTCTACTTTTCTCTTGTTCCGTGGTGATGGTGGATACTGTTCCCCGAAGATTTTCTGGAATATACCACGTTAGCATGTTTCCTGGCGTGTAAGATTCCGCCGTATAATTGGTGTATTTGCTTGCATCCGTAGTCGAGTTTGCAGGATAAGTGCCTGTTGGCGTATTCATTTGAGTCACATTGGCAACCGAGTAAAGACGAACCGATGTAATCGTAAAGGCATCGCTCGTGTTTGTCAGACTCACATTGCAGGTAAAGCCTAATTTAGCCACCATGCGGGTAAGTGATACGGCATACAATCCGGGCATGGTGGCACCCACGTAGGTGCCAATCATAGGAAGATCGGCGCTGGAAGTTACAGATGCTTCCGTACTCATGGCATAAACCGAACTCTGAAAAGCAGATAGTGACGTTGAATTAACAGTGTAGCTCCCTGTTAAATCATCTACATTGGCAACAACATACACTGTCTGTATGCCAGCGTTTTCTGTCAGGCTCGTAACCAAGTTCATGCTGCTCAACGAACTATAGTAGTTCTTACTTATCAGAGTAGAAGTAGGAGCCGTTCCGTTAAACTGGAATACACAGACATTGTCAATAGCAGATTCAGAAATTCCGGTAGAACTGCGTGTTCCGACTTCATTGTCTGAACCACCCATTCCTATGCTCAAAGACTCTTTGTTTCCTGAATTTGCTCTTGTCATGAAAGACGTTGCTTTTCCCATATCTATCGGTTGTAAGTTGAAGTGCACTTGTACTGTTTCGCTCTGTTTCTCTGAACCAGACAAGTCATCGCGGGTGCATGCTATCATTAAGAGAAACATTGCTCCTATACCTATTATTAAATCTATTTTATTTTTTACAAGCCTCATTCTATACTTTATTCCTATTTCTTCTTTATTAAGCACTTAGAGGTTCATTCATCCACATAAGCGTTATATTCTATGTCTTATAGTTTCATACACCGTGTTGTAAAGCCGTACGATCGGATTCGCTCAACTACAGGATAAGCATACGTTTCAATAAATACCCATGCACTAGCATTAGCATTGCCACTAGCGTAAGATGATGATGTCCAATAACTTCCGCTGAAAGGAGATCCTTTTAGATCCATAAGGTCTCCTGATGCAGGAGAACGATAACCGGGTACCGACCAAAAAGATGTTGTACCAGCTTTAAAAGCGGTAATATAGAAAAAATAGCCGCTACTAAATGAAGATGCAATATTCATTGAAGCAACACTAGTGACTGCATTTCCATCTACTGTGAATATTCTAAAACAATCTTGCAAAGGAATTCTCCACCCTGGAGGGCAAGGGTCATAAATAGACTTGCTACCAGATAGAGTGTTCGGTACTGTGGTAGCAGAATTTGGATTACCCCAAAGATTATCTCGTTGCGATGTGTAAGCAGAAGCATTGAGCCAGTCACTCGTAAGTGAATTAGAAGTAATAAAATGAGTCGGATTCCTTTTTGCATATTCAATGGAAGCATTGACACTACTGAATCCGGATACTACGGCATCAGCATTTGCAACAGCAGTACTACTATTGCTGCCATCTTTCCACTCATACCCACTTGTGTTCGTAGCACTAATTCTTGCTTCTCCACTCCAATTCGTTGCTCCCAAGAAAGGGTCTTTGCGTCCCCATTGATAGAATAATCCCATCTCTCCCGGAATAGTAATTAAACTCCCTTGGGTAGATAGATTTGTTGTTCCAAGGTTGTATTTCATCATTTTATAATAAGAACTTCCGGCAGGATACTTTGAGTAAGTATCATAGCTTGCATTCGGATCATAATTAACCTTCCAGATATGCCAACTCCATAACAGATTTCCACTAGCATCTTTTACGCCTATGAGTGCATTACCGTTCGTGCTGTTATTAGCAGTCTTAAAAGTAACATATCCATTACTAACAAACTTTAAACTGCCATCTTGTATTACACTTCCTTTAGATCCCGTTTCCCAAATTACGAAGGCAGAAGCAGGAAACAAAGCTGTTGGTACAATGGCAGGAGCAATTTGCCCTCCAATGCTTGACGCCGCAGTGGTAGCCCCGTTTCCCATCACTGTGGCTTTGAACTTATAATCCTGGTTGGCGGTGTTCACAATGTAGCAGTTGGCCGTTTCTACCGTATGAGCATCATTCACACTCAAGTCCAGAAGAGTACCGTTTCCCACTGCATTTGCGATTAAACCTATTGGGGTATTCCAGCTAGTATCTGAAGAAGAGGATAGACTCAGCACAAATTCGTCTCCATAAAGTTTTAAAGTAAAAGTATATTGTGTGCCTGCAACTAAGGCAGTGGTAGGCACAGTCACCGGATCTAATGTACGTGCTGTTGCATGGCCGTTAAACTTAACTTTCATGCTCAACTGCATGTTTCCATCAGTCTTTGGCAATACGATCGTTGATGCGGAAGCTTTATACTGATCTGTTGCGTCGTAGGTGAAGTTTGAGTTAGAAAGAGTTACACTTCCCGTATTACTTGCCGCTGTTGATAAAGCATTATTCATTGTACCCGTCAGCGGTCCAACGGCTAAACCCGTTAAGGTTAATTCGTCTATAGTAACGCTTGTTATTGTGGTTATGGCTCTATCTATATTAAACACCAACTGTGCGCATTTCCTCTCCAGAGTAGTCAGAGTAACCGACTGAGTTGGCACAGTGGAGCTTACGCTAATTCCTTGTGTGAGTGATGTGGCATAATCCATGCCTTGAGCAACTGCGGTGGTTTCCCCTGAAGTAGACAAAGTCAAGGCGGGGGTTACCGCATAAAAATCATAGTCGCCCGAACGAAGATACAAATTGGTAGCTGTGCCTGATATTACTTTTCCGGCAGCATCTACAACACAGGCATTAAGGGAACCACCTGTTCCTACCACGTACGTGCTCTCTCCTATATAGTTGGTTGAAGTTAAATCTGTTGCTGTACCTGTATGCTTGTAGACTTGCACACGAATGGTAGCGCCCTCTGCCAATGAAGAAGCATCTGCACGGGTTGAAGCTACTTGAGCAACGATACCTCGTGTAGAGAAATTAACCTCCACGCCTTCATGCTCGCTTGATAACCCCTCGGAGTTAGTGCAAGCAAGAAAGCAAAAAGGCAAAAAAGAGAGCAATAAATACTTATTCATTAATTTTAAAATATTCCTTTATATCTATATTTATTTTTTCTATTCTTCTTGAGCACACCGGATTAATTGACCATTTGCTCTGCCAAGAGCATTGCCAAATGGATATATTTGACTACTCAGGTAGACCAAATAGCTCGCACGTGCAGCACCATTAAAGTAAGAAGAAGAAGACCAACAAAAGCCATTAGTACCAACGAAAAATAATGCTCCCGATTGCCAAGAAATATATCCAGAAGCTGGCCAGAAAGAAGTTGCGCCAGAACTATTAATATTAAAGATCCAACCTCTGTCAGTATTATAAGTATCAGGATTAGCCACATTAAAATCGCTAGCCGTAGATGTATATTGGCCTGTAGCGCTGAATAGAGTAAAACTATCTTGTCGTGGTGTCCTCCAGCCTGAAGGGCAAGGATCATAAATCGATTTACTGCCAGCTGAACTATTCGGTACAACAGTGCTTGTGTTTGGATTACCCCACAAGTTGTCTCTTTGATCATTGTAAACATTTACATTAAGCCAATCCAGAGTAACAGTAGAACTGCCACAGATAAAACGAGTAGGATATTCTATTGAATAAGTAATGCTAGAAGTTGCGTCAGTGCCTGTGACCGTATTGGTAATAGCATCACCAGCTCGACCATCTTGCCATTCGTAATTGGGAGTATTGGTCGTTTTAATGCGATCCGAACCATTGCCGGTTGTGAAATATGTCCATCCAGCTGCACCTAAAAATGGATCTTTGCGTCCCCATTGATAGAAAAGTCCCAAGTCTCCCATATTAGTAGCTGTGCCACTCCAATTCGATATTTCTGTGGCACCTAAATTATATTTCATCATTTTGAATGTACGACTTGCAACAACAGGGCTTGTTAGTGCACGAGTGACATATGTATCATAGGTACTTGCATTATTCACATTCGGCGCATAAGTGGTTTTCCATATATGCCAACTCCAAATCACATTTCCGCCTGCATCTTTAACCCCAATTACTGCATTTCCGTTCGTGCTGTTGTTGGCAGTTTTGAAAGTGACGTAGCCATTACCGATAAGCTTCACGCTACCATCCTGAATCACATCTCCTTTGGAACCGGTCTCCCAAATGACAAATGCCGTGGCAGGAGACAAAGCTGTTGGCACAATGGCAGGTGCAATTTGGTCTCCACTGGTTGCCGCAGGTGTGGTAGCTCCGTTTCCCATCACTGTGGCTTTGAATTTATAATCCTGATTGGCGGTGTTAACGATGTAGCAATTGGCAGTGGCTACAGTTCCCGAAGTGTTTACACTCAGGTTTTTGAGCGTGCCGTCTCCTACGGCATCTGCGCTCCAGGAGTTTGCGTTCCAATTGTTGGTGGAACTCAGGCTTAGTACGATCTTGTCTCCATAAAGCTGCAAGGTGTAGGTGTATTGCATTCCTTTCTCAAAAGCGATGGCGGGCACGGTAGTGGTCATTGTTCTGGCGGTGCTACTCCCGTTAAACCGAGCCGTGAGGGTTAACCCGTATGTGGTACTACTTTTAGGCAATACGGCAACGGAACCGCTCACCTTCCACGCATTCGTGGCGTCGGCCGTAAAAGCGGAACCGGCAAGCGACACCGTTCCGCTATTGGTGGCCGCGGCGGGCAAATCGGCAGCCAAATTTCCTGTGAGCGGAGCGGTAGCCATTTCGCTCAGTGCAAGTTCATCCACGATCACACTCGTTACCGACTCCGCCCCTCTGTCAATCTTGAAAACTAGTTGGGCGCACTTTCTGTCCAGTGTGGCCAGTGTTACCGATTGTGCTGTGCTTGGATCACTAATATTCACAGCTCCTGTGAGCGAAGTGGCATAATCTTTGCCGTGATCCACGCTTACCGTGGCACCCGAACTGCGGGTGACCTTTAACGCCGGTGTTACCGCATAAAAATCATAAGTCCCCGAACGAAGGTACATCGTTGTTCCCAAATCCGATGTTTTATTCCCGTTGTCATCCGTCACGCATGCGCTCAAACTGCCATCTGCCTTCATCACATAGGTATTTTCTGTGACGTAAGTGTCCATAGCGAGGTCTGGCGTAGTTCCGCTGCGCTGATAAACCAATATGCGCACTGTAGTGCCTGTGGTAAGCGATGTGCTACGGGTGGTGGCAGAGCGGGTACTACTTTCAACAACAGAGAAGCTTATCTTCACATCTTTACTTTCCTGCAACGATTTTTCCAATTCGCTGCAGGAACTAAAGATGCTTAATAAGCAAATTAATAACAGGAGATACTTGTTCATTATCAAAATTCGGGACGATACAAATTTGATTATTGAATCGGTAATGTAGTCGCAGTGGCAGGTATCCACTCCGATATAGTTGCCGTAGGCGAAATAGCGTTGGCCGAGAATTTCAAAGCCACGGTATAAGCCTTGCCCTCTTCAAAACCAGTATTGTCCGTAGTAGGAGCAGTTACCGTAACGAGTTTAGTACCCCCGTTTACTGTAACAACAGATAAGGTTATTGTTGTTGAAGGTGTGGGAGCAAACATGGCATAACCGCAAAGTACCGTTGAACTCGAAGAAGAGCCGCTTAATGACAAATAATTGCTGGAACTGTAAACAGCTGAACCGTCAATACCTTTAATATCTGTATTATCACTCGGTTTTTTAGTTACTAATGACATGTTACCCGATCCGGTTGAAGTTGCGAATCCGTTAGGTAAAGTGATGGTCCCTGTTTTTCCTCCCTCACCATTAATGGCTATGGATTCGATTCCTCCCCAGTCGCTATTTTCTTGATAAGCGTTTATTACTATCTGAGTAAGCTTGTGAGAAAATGTTAAGACTGCATTTGAGGATGAAAATGGAGTCCCCTTTGAGGCGGTAGCTGTATTGCTAAGCATGATGTCTGTACTGCCATCAAGATTAGCAAAGGCAATCTTATTGGCCGTGCTGCTGCCATCTCCGGCAGTAAAGGTCCCTGTATTGGGATACCATCCTATCAGTTGAGTGTCATATCCGTTGGCCTGATAATATTGTGATCCGGCAGTAAAACTAATGTTTCCCGAAGTGTTTATCGTGGCTTCCAGAGGAGCGGCAGTGTATTTTGTATACTCATAAGAGTAGGAAGCACCCGCTGCATTGTAAAGTGACATTTGTATATTCAGAATACTTGTCGGTACTGTACCTGATATCACCCCGCCACCTCTGGTAAAGGCTTCCACATTCTGAATTCCACCTGTAAGTTTAATCTCCACTTGTCCCGTATTCACACCACTTTGTGGTTCATTATCCGAGGAACAGCCTGCTAATAGCAGAAGGGACAATGATAAAAAAGTAATTCTTTTCATCTACTTATGTTTTAATTGTTAAGTTTCTTATTGATATGCTTATTCCGGTATACTATTCTTAATTAGTCGTTTACATTTCCGTATCTTGGTCAATCTGTTGCCAATTGGTGACGCTTACCGTAATTTTTGCCTTGGCGTTGGCAAAGTCAATGTTCACGCTGAGTGTCTTCCCTGCGGGAGCTTGCAGGGGATTTCCCTCATCATCGGTGGAGGTGGAGAATAGTTTCTTCCCGCTCCGATATAGTTCGATGGTCAGGCTCCCGTCCTCCTGCGTTGGAAAGATGCAGAATGGCGCGGCGTATAAATCTCCTCCGGCATCTCGTTTCACCACAGGTTCGTAACCCGATTCCTCCCCCGCTATTTTGGCTAGGAAGTTCAGGGCGTTGCCCGCTCCCCGAACCACGATGCGACAGGTATCCGCCGATGTTCCGAAGTGGCGCTCCAGCGAAGAAGTTCGGATGCTTACCCCTGAGGCAAGGCGTTTGAGCACGATAGTGCTTGTGTTCTCACTCATCCCGGCTCGAGTCGTCGGCCCAAGTTCCAATTTGCTGTAAAATAAGTCCGAAGAAGGCCTGTCGCCACCATTCGTGTGTTTGAGCAGGACTATTTGTGCGTCCTCCAATGAAGTGCCCACGGCAAGCTGGGGAATGTTCAGACTGTCCGCCTTGAGATTTCCCCAGGCCACCAGCGTCAAAGCCGAGCCCTCTTCTTCTGCGAAGACGTAGTCGGTGGAGGTGCCTTTGGGTATCAGCCGCACGAAGCCGTCGGCGTCAAATAGGTAAAGGTCCACCGAAGTCACAGTTCCGGAAGAAGTAATGTCGTTTCCATCGGCATCCACCACCTTTACCGAGAGGGAATATTGCAGGCATCCATCCACATCCTCCCGCACGCAACCTGTGGGAAGCGCGCACAAGCATGCCAGGCAGACAAGAAACGCACTTGCTGCCACGTGAGCCTTTATTCTTTTTCCCTTTTCCGATTTCACTTTTCTTTGATATATATGTTTCTTGTTTTATTTAATTCTCTTGCCTCAATAGACCACCACTTCTTGCAAAAAACTCAATTCCCAATCGTCCACCGTGACCGACAGCTGAACGGCCACCGGTTCGATGTCTTCATCCGGACTGTCGGATCCGATGCCTTTGATGGTTGCCGTGATGGCATAGTTCGTATTGCGGGCGATGGTGGAAGTTCCTCCTCCGGTGCCCTCGATGGTGGTGCCCGTCTGTGCCTTATTCACCACGATGGGGTAATATACCCGCTTCTCTGCGTAAGCCGTTCCGTCGCCATCCGTGTCAAAGAGTCCCGAGATCACCAGTTTGGTGGGGTTTGTGACACTGTTGTTGGCGAAAGTGTAAAACCAGTGGGGAGCGCTCAATGAGCTTTCTGGCGTGGAGAGTTCGTTCAGCAGATAATTCGTTCCGGTCGCCCACGTTACACCGCTCACCGTGCCCCCGTGCAGCCACTGCGGAGAGCCCGGCATGGTTTGACTCGCGTCCCCGATGGCGACCTTGGACAGACCGCTGGCATTGTATAAGAAAAGTTTGTCCATGCGGAAAGTTGCATTTTTATATTGCCCCTCGGTGTCAAAGGAAGTCACTATCTTGGAGGTGGAGACACGGGCCACTAGGCGGGAAAGATTTACCGTGGCGGTGGCGGTAACACCGAGCTGCAAGTTCACGTTCTCTGTTTGGCCGGACATGGGCAGGTTACCGGATGTTTGCGTGCCGCTTGTGGCGGTGAGGCCAAGCGATACCGTTTTGGCAAGGAATTGTTCTTTGGTCGTGGCTCCCGAAAAGGTGCCCGAGGGAGCATTGGCTACCACCACGATGTCGCACGTGCCTGCTTTACAGTTGATGGCGGAAACGCTTGCACCTGTTATTGTGGGCTCGGTGATGGTGTTCACGCTACCGCCGGAATAGAATACCCCAACGGCTAGCGTTTGTATGTCGTCCTCATCTGAGGGAAGGGAGGTACTCGTGGCTTTCGTCTGCACAGAAGTACCCTCCACGGTGAGTTGCAGGGAGGCGGTTTTTTCATCCTGAGTGTTTAACTCGTTGCTATCTCCGCTGCAACCATTGAGCAAACTCATGCCCAGAGCCGCTAGCATGGATAAAAATAGTCTACTGTTCCCGATCATGCTCTTTCTCATATGCTTGTTTTTTTTTCTTATTTTAATTTTGCTATTTTTCTTCCTATTTATCTTTATCGGTCAGGTGTTTCAGAGCTTGTTTTGCTTCATCGACTCCAGCCGCGGCGGCCATCTGCAGATAAACCTCCGCTTTGTCACGGTTGCCCTCAAGTAGATACAGAATGCCCATATTGTTGTAAGCGGTGGGAAGTGTGGCGTAAGGCTCCAGATAAGTGCGGGCGCGCTTTGTATCCTTTTTGGTCAGCGCCACGGAAGCAGCGTTGATGGCGGCCTCGGGATTGTCGGGGAATAGTCGGGCGGCAAGGTCGAGGGCGTCGTTATACTCTGTGGAACCTTTGGGGTAGCTCAATGCCACGGCGAAGAACTCGGAGAGTTTTAAAGAGCGGGAGCCGGTCTCGAACAAGCGGCGGCTCTGGGTCGCATCCAAACCCTGATGGGTGTAGCTGATGGCGTATTCCAAGCGTTTTACGCGAGGGAAGATATGATTAAGAAGGTATTTATAAGGTATCCCGTCGCCCAACTCCTGAAGCATACGCTCCCGGCCCTTGGTGATATCGACCGTGTTGATGATGTCTGCAACGGCTTCCCGAAGAGACATGTCCGAAGACTGTACCAGCGAGCGGATGGAATCCCAGTCTTCGGCCACCCAAGTGACCTCCAGCGGAGTTTTACCCGCCACGCGGTTCTCGCGAAGATAATTTTTCAACGACAGGGCGCGCATGGAGACATCCTTTTCGTTTTTATGCAGGTTGCCCATAGGAGAACCGTAACCGATCAGGCGAAGGCGTGTGACGCTCGTACCGTTCTGTTGCTGCAAAGAGCGGACGGCGTCACGAAGGCGATAGTAGATCTCGTAATTCTGTTTGTCTGTGGACAAGCGGTCAAGGTTCTTGCTGTCGTCGAAGGGAATGCTACCCTTAAGCGTGCTCAGCGTATCAATGTCAGAAGCGGGAGTGACGATATTCACAAGCGTCAGATAGCGGCTATCAATGTCATCCTTTACAGTGGAAGTTCGTGTCTTTGGCAAAGTGATACCGTCGGCTATCTTGTCTTCGAAGACAGCGGCGGGCTTGCCGTTGCAACCGCATTCACGGCTGCGCATAAGCAATACGGCCTCTTTCATCCATTCGCTGTAGGGCACGGAGATCTTATAAGAAAACTGGCGGGAAGATTTCTCGTCGTTCTTCACCACCACGGCGGGGGCATTTATGCTCCTGTGTTTCTTGTTCAGCGTTTCGCTGCGGTGATACGCCTTTTGTTTCTGGATGCCGTTCACTTGGATGGCGGGCAGCTCAAGGCTGTGGTCCGCTCCCTTAAGCAAGGGCGTGAGCGTCAGAGACTCGTCCGAGGGGAGCTTCAAACCCTCGTAATTCACGCTCAAATCAACGTGCAGCTTGCCACCCGAAACGGACAGATGCTTATCCGTGACGAACACCTGCCCCTTATAGGCCTCCTGGCTCAGCGCTTTACCCACAAAAAGTTGCAAGAGCAGCCATAATACAATCAAACTCTTCTTCATTATCGTTTCTATCATTATATAGTATAAACTTTCAGTTCTCATTTAATCAGATACACGATGGAGAGGGCCGCTTTGGTGGGGCCCAAATAGTTCTTGTACCCACTACTGAGTTTCTCTCCGCAATGTGCGCAGCGGTAGCGATCATAGCTTGCACGGACGAATCCGGCTCCCAACACCGCTTCTATTCCCCAGTGGGGAGAGAGGATGAAATGATATCCGTAACTGATTCCCGCTCCCATCACAAAACCTTCGTACCTCCATGTCTTGGTACCTTTATACAAACCCATCAGCAAACCCGTATCGGCAATATTATATTCCCCCGCCAAGGCGTGCAGCCCTATGAAGTGGCCGGAAAAGGGTTGGCAACGCCATAGGCGAAGTTCGGGCTGAAGCAGCCAGTGCTTGCGGCGGCGCATGCTCTGCTCGGAAGAGAAAGGATTGTAATGCCCCGAAATATCAAGGCTCAGGCGGCCGCCAAGCGCAACTTCCAAAGCAAGATTCGGCGAGGCCACCGCATCCGACAACACATTAGTCTTCACGCCCACTGTCTGACCGGCCAGTCGGGGGAGAACAAAAGCTTCCAAAAGCAGGAAAAGTAGAAATACTCTTTTTGTCATCTATCTATTTGCCCGATTCGCTCAAAAATACATCAGTCAGGTGAATCTCAGAAAGATAGCGGCAAGCCATCTGGTTGAGGACACCAAGACGTTTGCCGGCCATACCGTAATTGTTGTAGATGTCTTCCGTGTTCTCCACCGAAAGTTCTATGCCTCCGCCCGTAGCCACAAGGATATCGCAAAGGGAGATTTGATAGATGGGATAACACAATTCGTAAGAGCTAGAGCCCAAAGCTCCATTTTTAACCGCTTTCAATCGGATAAGCCCCGAGGAGTGGAGCTTGCTCAGCAATCTTCTGGTATCGAACTCCGAAAGAGGGGATTTGCGCGCGCTTTCCGTACCCGAAAGGCCGTAATTTATCTCCTTTAGCAAGGAGACCGCTTTTACAATTTCTAAACTCAACATCTTATTAAATTTCTTTCTGTTTGTTTCTTCAAAACGCTCTTTCTGTTACTTCACAGGTAACGGAAAAATAAGAGAATCAATCGCTTGTGCTCATATCAGGGCATTTTAAGGGTCTAAAATTCAGAAAAGATCTAGATTTAACGTTTTAATGTCAGTATTTTGTATTTCTTCTAAAAGTCGAATTTTGCATTTAAATCCTTGACTCCTTTCTGTATACCGCTGGAATAGACCGGGATCAAGCGCCTAAGTGACTATAAATTTCTTAGTACTTCCATTGTGCCTTAAACTATCCTGGCAACAACTTTGAAGGACACTTCTTTATTATCTCTATTTTACACTTGTTACGTTTACAGAATTGTGAGGAAGATAAAATGGAGAAATGGAATAAAAGTTATATTTATTAAAATAAATATAAAAAAAAGTCATTCAGACATAAGGAAATGTACGTATATATTTAATATTTAATACTAATATATTAATATACACATAAAATAACTATTTAACATATTTATGAGAGTATTTAGAAGGCTAATGGAATATTTTTTTAATATAAAATATTAATTTATTATGATTTTATTTGGTTATTAAATAAAATAGTTCAATATTTGCCAAATCAAATTTTTCCGTTACCTGTGAAGTAACAGAAATAATGAAATCTTCTCTAGCGCCTTGTGGCAAATACTTTCATCCCATATCTTCTATTTCGTAACGGCCTTACTTGTTGTCCCTGCGGAACGCCTTCCGTTGGAAAAACAACGCTTTGTTTTTTTTAGCCCAACACCTTGTTTCCCCATTTAGGCTTCGGTGCCAGACAAGGTGTTTCTGGTAGGCCGGGACTACCCTTGGCAAATCGCAGTTTGGTCGTTTGAGGCATGATCAGTGCTATGACCTTGCGATTTGCCCGCTTGAGCGTGCGGTTGTCGAACGAGGCCAGATAGTTGTAGGTCACCTTCTCCGAACTGTGCCCCAGAGACTCGCTGATCACGGCCACGGGAATACCTTCCCTGTAGGCCGCCGTGGCCCATGAGTGTCGGGCTACGTAAGAGGTCAGGCTCTCTTTTAACCCCATCAGCTTTGATATACGTCCCAGATGGTAGTTGTAGAGCCGCAAGGCGCTCTGGTACTGACTGTATTCGTTTTTACCTATGCGATTAATAATAGGCAACAAGTAGGGGGAGCCTTCGACCAAGAGGGCGTATTTGCGCAGGATGGCCAGCGCGCAGGGTTCCAGACTGACGGTGAGTTCCCGTCCCGTCTTGCTGCGCCGATAAGTGAGCAGGTTTTTTTCAAGGTCACTCTTTCGCAGGTGGGCAAGATCGACAAAAGGGATACCTCGCAGATAGAATGACAACAGGAACATGTCCCGACTGAAACGCAGGGCGGAAGTTTCCGCATTCAGGTCGAACTCATACAGGCGCCGGATGATGTCGGGAGATACGGCGCGCTTGCGGCAACTCTCGGTGCCGGTGAACACGTCGTCGAATAATCCTGCCTGGAAATCGGCGATTCCTAACCGGCGAGCCTGATTGCAGATGGAACGTAACATTCGCATGTACAGGGAAACGGAATTGCGCTTGCAACCGTCGGCGTAAAGGTGTTGCTCATATTGTTTGAGCAAGGAAGGCGTTAATTCCACAAACGTGATTTTTTCATTCCGGGTAAACAAGGTTAGCCGTTTTAAGGCGCTTTCATAGGAACGGGCAGTGGCGTGTCGCCCTGATTCGGTTAATTCGGCGGTCAGTTGTGATACGAAAGCATGCAATGAATTCATTCTTTTTGTTTTGTTTTGTTCTGAGTAATTTTTTTGTTCCATAATGTATAATATTATTTGTATTAAATTCAAACAATACATTATGGTATATGTTCTTTTATGAAAAATAAATATACATGTATATTAACGTAATTATTTAAGACATATTGAATGCGTTAAAAGGTATTTATGTCAATTATTATATTTATATTTGTGCTCGTTGCCTTAATTGGACTATAAAAATAATAATAATATAATAAGGAATGAATAAAAATAAAAACTACTTTAAAGTTTGGAAAAGTGTATTTGGTAATAAAAGATTATGATAATGAAATTTTTAAGAGTTGGAACACGGCTAAAACTGACTTCACAATACACTCTTATCTTTAAATACTTCTATTTATTATATTGTGGCTGAATATTTGGTTAGGTACTGTTTGTAAGATGCCTTTATTTTATTTATTATCAACGTGATAGGTTGTATGAAAGGGTTGATTTGTAAGATAGCATGACTCCCCAGGATGATAGTGGCGAAGGAAAAACTGCTGATCCTACAGCGCAATGGGTGCACGTATCTTCTTTGCGCCAAAACAAAGGAGAAAAAGTAATACAAAGCTGTAGTGTATTTAAAGAAATATGAGAAAATAGATTTAATTGTCACCCATTGTTCGGCACAAAAGAAGATGGATATTCCACTGGGTACGATCTCTAAGTAGCCCATCGCAGAAATATTTCTTGCAAGTACTGATCAAAACTCTCCAAATCGATTATTCAGGCGTGCGTATATACGGATACCGAGACCTTACTTCTGAGCAGAATGGCAATGGAGTAATAGAGCCGGAAGAGTGGGTGGAAACCTGTCCCTGTTTTGAAATAAATGTCATGAAGTTGCCGACTGAAAGGCCGGAAACCTTTATAAGCACTCAATGATCAGGTGATCGCAAAATATTGTTCACCTTTAATTATTGAGTGTTTCTTTATTCTTAATTATTGCGAGGTATGTGTTTGTTTTTGCCTAGAGGGAAGGATATGCCCAAGTATGCATTTTTGTTTTTTGTCTCCGAACTGTTACCTAAAAACATGTAATTTGTGCCTATGAAGGCAGGGCCAATCTTGAGTCCTAGTCCGAATGTCTTTCTATCATTTTGCATAACAGAATAGCTAAGCGCTACATTAAACCAGTTCTTAGGACGATAATTGGCTGAAAAAATTAATTTCGAAATTGTTTCAGGCTCGCAAAAATGTGTCGTGGATAATATTTCGAATCCCAGCTTGTTTTTGAAGAAAGAATATTCTCCACCTAAAACCAAAGTGGACGCTAGAGAGGTGGGTTTTGATTTTGGGGTATCAATACTTTACGTCTAACACATAACCGCCGGTAGCTGTTCCGATTCCGTTTTCAGAATAGACCATGGCGTTCCTTTTTTGCTCTTTATGCTATACTTATCACTCAACCCGCTATTTGTGTTGTTGCTTCGCGAAGATAATCCATCATCGTTCTAGGTATAGTGGTATTAATATCGGTCTTCATAATTAACGTTTACTTTATTATCTGTCTTTAGTCGATCAAAGAATTTGTCGTTAGTCCAAAAGTCTTCTTTGGTATTGATTATGTCGATCACATCATTGACTCCGATTGCATTAGAAGAAGCACTCGCTTGAAATGGGCCAATGACAGGAAGATTTACGTATCCTCGTATAGGTGGTAAAGCCAGATTGAGTTGTAAACGGTTACTCTCATTATCCATAAAATAAGGAGTGCACAGATATTGAGCGAAACTGTTGGAAGTAGTAATGATAAGAAATAGAGAGAATAAACCTCTCTTGAATCTATTTCCTAGATTAATTTTGTTTATGGAATTCAGTCTTTGTATTTATGTATGTACTTGAACTTAGATGAAGCAAAAATAGCATAAAATGAAACAAAGTGCAACTACCGTTTTATCATAATTACGCATAGCTTGCATAAATTGCAATGTACATTGTACTAAATAGATATTATGTGGCTAATGAAAAATAGCACCAAGATTATTTTTTACCTTCCATTGTTCCTAGATGAAGTTCTAGTGCGTGGGTTGAAATTTGTATTTCACGTAAGGATACTCCTAGCGAACCGATCAGTAGAAGTAGTGCCAAACCAAATACATAGGCGGATAAGGTGAGTAGGCCGACATAAATAAGAAACATCGTTACTACGCAGAGAAATAGACTGCCTATACCGAGTTCTTGCATGGTGCGAGTGAGATAAAGACGTTTGCGCAGATTGGCAATTTGTGCTGCAGCTACGGCAGACGGGTTTTCTTCATATCGATCTTTGAGAGTACGCACCAATTGTGCATAGGATAGAAATCGGTTTGTATAAGCCAATAAAATCAATGAAATAGCAGAGAAAAGTAGGGCGGGAGTGGTTAGGGTTATTTCTTCCATTTGTACAAAGTTTATTCCAATAACAGCTAGGCAAACAAAATTGTTTCAGAACTGTTTTGTTTTAGATACTGATAGATAAAACAATACTTCCTTTGAACGGACAAAGGAAGTACTGTTGATTTTTTATAAATAGGAGCTGAATAAGGCTTTGTTATTTTACAACTCCCAATTCACGACCTACTTTGATGAAAGCGTCTATACATTTGTCCAAATGAGCTTTGTCGTGCCCTGCAGAGAGCTGAACGCGAATGCGTGCTAGTTCTTTGGGCACCACAGGATAATAGAACCCCGTGACATAAATGCCTTCTTCGAGCATGCGGGCTGCATAGGTTTGAGAGAGTTTCGCGTCATAGAGCATCACTGCACAGATGGCACTTTGTGTAGGCTTGATATCGAATCCGGCAATCAACATCTTATTACGGAAGTAGGTGACGTTCTCAACCAACTTGTCATGTAATTCATGACTTTCCTTCAACATGTGAAATACCTCTATACCTGCCCCAACAACTGTTGGAGCTACAGAGTTAGAAAATAAGTAGGGGCGACTTCGTTGACGTAGAAGGTCGATAATTTCTTTGCGTCCGGTAGTGAAACCTCCCATCGCTCCACCAAATGCCTTGCCAAGTGTTCCTGTATAAATATCAACACGGCCATAAGTTTGATAAAGTTCGCTCACGCCGTGTCCCGTGGCACCGACTACTCCGGCAGAGTGAGACTCATCTACCATAACTAGTGCATCATATTTTTCGGCTAAATTACATATTTGATCTAATGGAGCTACGTTGCCATCCATAGAGAATACACCATCTGTCACAATAATCCGAAAACGTTGCGCTTGTGATAACTGCAAGCACTTCTCAAGTTCATCCATGTTAGCGTTTGCATAACGATAACGTTGCGCTTTGCATAATCGCACTCCGTCAATAATAGAAGCATGGTTCAATGAATCGGAGATGATAGCATCTTCTTCAGTAAAAAGAGGTTCAAACACACCACCATTGGCATCGAAGCAGGCAGCGTAGAGAATTGTATCTTCGGTTTGAAAATAATCAGAAATGGCAGCTTCTAGTTCTTTATGAATGTCTTGAGTGCCACAGATGAAGCGAACAGATGATACTCCGTATCCACGGCGATCCATCATCTTTTGTGCAGCAGCAATTAAGCGAGGATGGTTAGAGAGACCCAAGTAGTTGTTTGCACAAAAATTGAGCACTTCTTTTCCTTTTACAATTATAGCTGCTTGTTGCGCACTTTCAATAAGCCGTTCCTCTTTGTAAAGGCCAGCTTCCTTTATCTCGGTCAATGTGTTTCCGAGGTATTCTTTCATTTTACCGTACATAGTAACTTGTTTTTGAATTATATGCAAAGGACACTCTTTTTATTGGAATAAACAATTTCTTTTTGCTCTTAAAATGAAAAAAAAGTGCTTACTTTGTGCGCCGTTTTACTGAAAATAGGTTATAGTAAAGAATAATGAAGAATATTTTGGTAATTGGAGCTACCGGGCAGATTGGCTCGGAGCTTACAATGGAATTGAGAAAACGCTACGGAGGTGATCATGTAGTGGCCGGGTACATTCCGGGAGCTGCACCCTGCGGCAAGTTAAAAGAATCTGGACCATCGGCCATAGTGGATGTTACCGATGCAGCATCGATAGAAGTTGTAATAAAAGAACATGGTATAGATACTATTTATAACATGGCAGCTCTGCTGTCTGTTGTGGCTGAATCAAAACCTGTGTTGGCTTGGAAAATCGGGATCGACGGATTGTGGAATGTTTTGGAGATTGCTAGGGCTTATCATTGTTCTGTTTTTACTCCCAGCTCAATCGGTTCTTTTGGTCCGGAAACACCTCACATGATGACTCCGCAGGATACTATTCAACGACCACGTACCATGTATGGTGTTACAAAAGTCACCACAGAGTTATTAAGCGATTATTATTATCATAAATATGGTGTCGATACACGTTCAGTGCGTTTCCCTGGTATAATATCGAACGTGACTCCTCCGGGAGGTGGAACGACTGACTATGCGGTGGATATATACTATGCTGCTGTGCGTGGAGAGAAATTTGTATGTCCGATTAAAGAAGGTACATTGATGGATATGATGTACATGCCTGATGCACTCAATGCTTCTATCTCTCTGATGGAGGCCGACCCAACACGTCTGATGCATCGTAACTCCTTTAATATTGCAGCCATGAGCTTTGCCCCCGAAACTATTTATACTTCTATTTGCAAACAGATGCCCCAATTTAAGATGGTGTACGATGTGGATCCACTGAAACAGAGCATAGCTGATAGCTGGCCAGATTCGATGGACGACACTTGTGCTCGTCAAGAATGGGATTGGCGGCCGTCTTACAATCTGGAGAGCATGACCACGGATATGCTCGAAAAACTAAGAAATAAACTATTCAACAAAGCGGCCTTAGTGTCCGAATAAAGATGAAAAAGATAATTGCAGGAGTTTTTGTAATTTTGAATCTTTTTGCTTCTTGTAATAATAAGAAGCCAAGCATCGACCCTTTTGCGCCAATAACCAGTTTGGTGGATTCAGTTATGCAACGAGAGGATTCTGTTGGCGAGAATAAGCCTCAGGCTCCAATTCCTACTGAGGCAGATGAATCTTTTAATGATTTTATTTATACATTTGCTTCTGATGATAAATTTCAGCATCAAAGAATAGTTTTTCCTTTACCTTACTATAACGGAGAAGTGCCTTCTAAAATTGAAGAACGCTATTGGAAGCACGATGTACTCTTTACGAAGCAATCATACTATACCTTGCTTTTTGATAAAGAGAAAGATATGGATATAGTTGGTGATACGGATATTAACTCGGTACAAGTGGAATGGATATATATGAAAACCCGCATGGTGAAGAAATATTATTTTCAGCGGATGAAGGGTTGTTGGATGCTTGAAGCAATTAACTTGAGACCTATAGCGGAGAGTGATGATGAACGTTTTGTCGAATTTTTCTCTCGCTTTGCATCCGATAGTCTGTTTCAGTGTGAACGAATTCGCCAGCCACTTGTTTTTGTAACTAATGATCCTGATGATGATTTTTCTATTTTGGAAACGACGTTGGAACTTAATCAATGGTTTGCTTTTAAACCTCCTCTTCCTAAAGATCGTTTGTCAAATATTAATTACGGACAGAGCAATAACGATCACTCACAAACAAAGATTTTAGCACTGAAAGGCGTGGGCAATGGCTTCTCTAATTTACTCTATTTTCAACGTAAAGGCGGTAAATGGGAACTCTATAAATTTGAGGATACAGGTATTTAGAACGTAAAAACCGAAAAACGATGATACGCGAATATAATAATTATTCTCTTCTTTTACATAACACCTTTGGCATTGACGTAAAAGCTACTCGTTTTGTAGAATACGATACGGTAGATGATCTTCGGGAGCTACTAACGTCGGGGCGAATAGCCGATCCGTGGCTTCATATTGGCAGTGGAAGTAATTTGTTGTTTTTAGGTGACTTCAATGGTGTTGTTTTGCATTCGCATATCCATCTCATCGAGTTGCTAGAAGAAACGACTGATGCCGTCTTTGTTCGTGTAGGATCAGGTGTGGTGTGGGATGATTTTGTTGCTTATTGTGTAGAACATGGTTGGTATGGGACAGAAAATCTTTCATGGATTCCCGGCGAAGTCGGTGCTTCTGCTGTGCAGAATATTGGTGCGTATGGAGTGGAAGTGAAAGATATCATTCATAGTGTTGCCACAATAGATATGAATGGCAATGAGCAGGTGTATTCTCTACAGGAATGTAGGTACGGTTATCGACACAGCATCTTTAAAGAGCCTGAGATGAAAAATTGTATAGTAACGTCTGTGTGCTTCGAGTTAAGTAAGAAGGCATGTTTTAACTTGGGATATGGAAGTATTGCCGAGGAATTACAAAAATACCCGGGTGAGCCGACTTTAGCAACGATACGTCAGGTCATTGTAGATATACGTAAAAGTAAATTGCCTGATCCAGAAGTGATGGGTAATGCGGGAAGTTTCTTTATGAATCCTGTTGTGAAGCGTACACAGTACGAGACTCTTATACAAAAGTATCCAGAGATGCCTCATTATGATGTGAACGAGGAATGGGTGAAAATTCCAGCTGCTTGGATGATAGATCGGTGTGGATGGAAAGGTCGGGCAATAGGGGCTGCGGGTGTGCACGATAAGCAAGCATTGGTGCTCATCAACAAAGGTGGAGCAAAAGGTCGTGAAGTGGCTGCATTAGCCCAAGAGATAAAGAAATCTGTATTTGATAAATTTGCTGTTGCTATTTTTCCGGAAGTAAAATTTGTATAATATGGGAAAGCTAAGAATACTTGGAAGTGGAACATCTACGGGGGTGCCTGAGGTAGGTTGTACGTGCCCTGTCTGTGTCTCTGCAGATCCGAGAGATAATCGTTTACGTGCTTCGTCTCTTATAGATACGGGTGATGCTTTGATTTTGATTGATTGTGGACCCGATTTCAGGGAACAAATGATACATTTGCCTTTTCGTCAGATAGATGGTGTCTTGATTACTCATGAGCACTATGACCATGTGGGTGGTTTGGATGATCTGCGTCCGTTCTGCCGTTTTGGTGAAGTAAATGTTTTTGCTGAAAACACGACTGCCTATGGCCTTCGCACACGTATGCCTTACTGCTTTTTGGAGCATAAATACCCTGGTGTGCCTGCTATTGAGTTGAATGAGGTTGAGGTAAATCATTCGTTCTTTATAAATCATACAGAGATTTTGCCGTTGCGTGTGATGCACGGACGTTTGCCTATTTTGGGTTATCGTATCGGTCGGATGGCCTATATTACGGATATGCTCACTATGCCCGACGAGTCTTTTGATCAGCTTCACGGACTCGACTTGTTGGTGATGAATGCTTTGCGTATTGAATCGCATATGACTCATCAAACACTTGAGCAGGCACTTGAAGCAGCTCGTCGAATTGGTGCACGCGAAACTTACTTTATTCACATGAGTCACCACATGGGCTTGCATGCTACGGTAGAAAAACTATTGCCGGAGAATGTTCATTTTGCTTATGATGGAGAAGAAATAACGTTTTAATTTGATTTTTGCTTAATAATTCAAAAAAAATGTGTAGGTTTGTGGTGTTGGTTTAATATTCGAGCACTATGAAACCTCGTGTTTTAATAAAGGTCGCTGTCTTCTCCTCTATATTACTGCTTTGCGCAGGCTTTGGCCTGTATTTTTACTTCAAACTTAGTGCTGCCCAAGAAAAAAAAGATTTTAATCTTTATACCCTTGTTCCCCAAGATGCCCATACTATCTTTGAAACGAATGATATGGCTTCTTTTATAGATAATATAAATAAAATGAGCAGTAGTGAGGATGGAAATTATCTTCACGTTTCTCGCCTGTTTTCAATGATTCAGTCGCATTTCCAGTCGTTGTCTGGAGAAACGGCTCACGGCTTCAGCGAACAAATGAACAAAATGCTTATTAGCTTTCATGCTCCTGATAGTGATCGTGACCAAGTACTCTATTGTTGCTTGGGGCCGAACGATGATGAATTGCTGGATAGTTTTATTCGCAAATACTGTTCGAGAGTATATCCCTCTAAATCCTTTGATTATAGAGGAGAGAAAATACACATTTATTCTATGATAGATGGAGATTTTCTTTCTTGCTATTTTACGCCTGAATTTTTAGCGGTTAGTTATCAAAAAAAACTTATTGAAGAGGTTATAGATGCTCGTGTTTCAGGTAAGTCATTGTTAGATGATGTTGCATTTAGACGAGTGCACACAAAGAATAAGGTCAATTCTGGCGCGAGTATATATATTCGTATGCTTCATGTTCCTATGGGAAAGGTTTCTGATACTATTCCCTCGTTTTCTATGTTGGGTGGGTGGACTGAGTTTGACTTGAGGATAAACGCTTCCGCTGTCTATTTATCAGGAGTGAGTCATAATGTTGATAGCTGCCTCACGTTTATGAATGCTCTTCGTTGTCAGGCGCCCGTTGAGGGCCTTTCGGGGGATATGCTTCCAGTCTCTACGTTTTTTTTTTAGTAGACGCTCTGTATCAAGCCAAAGAGTGATGCTTGATTATGTCTTTTCGCATAATTATGCTACAACAACTTATTCCAATTATATTCGTCTACGAGATGATGAATTGGTTTGTTTTCTGAAAGATAATGTTGATGGTAGTATAACTTCTTGTTTCTTCCATGCTTCGGATACGATTGCAAATCCGTGTGCAATACTGAGTATTCCTTTGATTGATGAACCACAGGCAGAACGAATGTTACGCAACCTTCTTGCTTCAGTATCATTGAAGTCGACTATTCCTTTTATGCCCCAACAAATTCCATTTCGCACAAAAAAGAGTATTTATACATTCTTTCTCATGCCTCAGAATACTCTGTTTTCACGCTTCACAGGCATTACCTCCTCGTCTCTATTGTCTTATGCTTGTTTTTATCATAATTCACTACTTGTTGGAGCGGATTTACGAAGCTTATCAGCTTATATTCGTTTGTTGGATGAGAAGCAAGTACTTGACAAAACTCCTACCTATGAAGGGCGAATAGCCAATTTGTCTACTTCTTATAACTTCATGCTAATGGCTGATTTGGAGGATGTTTTTGCTCAACCTGAGGGTTACGCACGTTTGATACCTGCTTTCTTTTTCCGCTATCCGGATTTTTTTAGTCATTTTATTCTTTCAATACAAATTACGTGTACTAATGGAGGGGTCTTTCCTAATGTGATTTTGCTTTATAAAAGTAAATGAGCAGGTTAATTAATAGAATAAAATCACCGTGCTATATAAAATAACACGGTGATTTTATTTTACTTTTACTTTTAACTCAATGCAGTTGCTGGAAGCCTCTTAATCCTTTAATTTAGAATGGAAGGTCATCTTTTGCATCGCCGGAAATGAAATCTGGCATGGCTGTTGGGGGAGGGGGAGGGACGGGAGAGCCGGTGGCGACAGGTGCACCTGCGTTGATACGCTCTACTTTCCAAGCTCGCATACTGTTGAACCAACGATCTTGCCACTGACGGGCATCAATGTCGAATGATATAGTCAATTCTTCTCCCATTTGAATGGCAAATTGCTCTATCTTTTCTACTCCAAAAACCTCAAAGCACATTTTTTTAGGATATTGATCATGGTTCTCGATCACATATTCTTGAGATTTCCACTCGTTTCCAGCCTTTGATAATCCGCCTTTGGGCTGAAGTATGGCGATTATTTTTCCACTAAAATCCATTTGTTGTATTTTTAATTTCGGCGGCGAAGTTACAATTTTCTGTGAAACAAAACGATGATGAATCGTTTTTTCTCGTTGTTTTTTTGTACTGACACAATCTTTTGCTAACTTTGTACAATGCAAAAATGAAATGCATTGAGCCTCTGGTAAAGCACAAAATGTATTCGGAAATTTATAAAAACTAAAAACAAAAATATATGAAATTTATCGTTTCAAGTACTGCGTTATCCAGCCATTTACAGGCTGTCAGCCGCGTTATTAATTCCAAAAATTCGTTGCCTATATTGGACTGTTTCCTTTTTCGGCTCGAAGATGGAACGCTGTCTGTAACTGTATCAGACAGTGAGACAACGATGGATACTACAATTGAGGTAAATGATAGTGATGTTAATGGATCATTTGCTATACCGGCAAAAACCATGCTTGATGCATTGAAAGAACTTCCTGAACAGCCGCTGTCATTTCAAGTAAACGCCGAAACGTATGAAATTGAAATTCAGTACATGAATGGCAAGTACAGCCTTATGGGGCAGAATGCTGAAGAATATCCTCGTTCGGCCGCTCTTGGCGAAAATAGCGTTGTACGTGTGCAAATGGATGCTCAAGTACTGTTAGCGGGCATTAATCGCGCCATTTTTGCTACGGCAGATGACGAATTGAGACCTGTGATGAATGGTGTTTATTTTGATATTACCATTGATGATATAACGATGGTGGCATCGGATGGGCATAAATTAGTACGCTGCAAGACTCTTGCGGCCAAAGGAACAGAACGTGCTGCTTTCATCTTGCCCAAAAAACCGGCTAATATGCTGAAGAATTTACTGCCTAAAGAATCAGGAAGCGTGACAATCGAGTTTGATGAACGAAATGCCATCTTTACACTTGAAAATTATCGCATGGTGTGTCGCCTTATTGAAGGACGCTATCCAAACTATAATTCTGTAATTCCACAAAATAACCCTTATAGAGTTACCGTTGACCGTGCGCAACTGATGGGCGCATTGCGCCGTGTGTCTATCTTTTCTTCACAATCAAGTAGTCTTATAAAACTTCGCGTACAAGAAAACCAAATTGTGGTGTCTGCACAAGATATTGATTTCTCAACTTCGGCTGAAGAAACCTTGATTTGCCAATATTCTGGTGAAGCAATGAGCATTGGTTTTAAATCTACTTTTTTGATTGATATTCTGAATAATATATCGGCTACCGAAGTGGTTGTAGAATTAGCTGATCCATCGCGTGCGGGCGTTATTGTTCCGGTAGAGCAGGCTCAAAATGAAGACTTGTTGATGTTGTTAATGCCGATGATGTTGAATGATTGATCTTACTTTCTTTTGCCTTAACGCAAAAGAAAGTAACAAAGAAAAAGTCAAGGCTTCCCGTGATGTGCTACTACGGCGATACTCGTAGCTACAAGCGATTGAACTCGCTTCGCTCAAACAAAATCGCTTGCTTCACGCCACGGGCATCATCTCCGCTTTACGCACATCACAAGAGGCCGGTCTTGGGCTTTTGATCACATCTTTTACAATCGATCCAGTACTGGTGCGGCCGCTCTCTCTTTGGGTGTGTATAAACGCTTAATTGGACGCTCTTTTTTGAAATACTAACGCTTCTTCTCTTCTTTTGATGAAGTGTTGCAATATAAAATTAACGAATGAAATTAAACCTGAAAAACCCGATTGTCTTTTTTGATTTGGAGACTACGGGTATTAATATTAACGCAGACCGCATTGTCGAAATCTGTTATCTTAAAGTCCATCCTAATGGGAATGAAGAGTCTAAAACATTGCGTATTAATCCCGAAATGCATATTCCTGCAGAATCTTCTGCCATACATGGTATTTACGATGCCGACATAGCGGACTGTCCTACTTTTAAAGCGGTAGCAAAGAACATTGCCAATGATATTGAGGGAGCTGATTTGGCTGGCTTTAATTCCAATCGTTTTGATATTCCCGTGCTTGCTGAAGAGTTTCTTCGTGCCGGGGTAGATATTGATATGAGTCGTCGTAAATTTATTGATGTACAGGTGATATACCACAAATTGGAACAACGCACGCTTTCCGCTGCTTATAAGTTTTATTGTGGAAAGAACTTGGAAGATGCACATACAGCTGAAGCTGACACTCGTGCTACGTATGAGGTGCTAATGTCTCAACTTGATCGCTATTCGGAATTACAAAATGACATGGCCTTTCTTGCTGATTTCTCTGCTCACAACAAAAATGTGGACTTTGCCGGACGAATGGTGTATAATGAAAAGGGTACAGAGATCTTCAATTTTGGTAAATATAAGGGTATGTCAGTATCTGATGTGCTAAAGAAGGATCCCGGATATTATAGCTGGATAGTGAATAGCGACTTTACACTCAACACAAAAGCTGTGCTTACTAAAATTCGCTTAAGAGAACTGACTGGCACTAAATAAAATGAACCACGAGCGAAGCAAAGTGGAGTAAAAAAGAAAGGATTGGCCTCTTGTGTGAAGCGTTAAACGGAGAAGATGCACGGAGCGTAAAGCAAGCGATTCTGTTTGAGCGAAGCGAGTTCAATCGCTTGTAGCGCAGTACATCTTTGCAGTAGCGTAACAAAAGAAGCCTTGACTTTTTCTTTGGTTCTTTCTTTTGCGTCAAGGCAAAAGAAAGAATGAGCACAGAACTAAAAGATATTAGAACCAAAAATAAAAGAATGGACTCTTTTTTGCAAGGGAAAAAAATAATACTCGGAATAACGGGTAGCATCGCTGCTTATAAAGCGTGCTACATCATACGTGGACTCATAAAACGAGGAGCCGAAGTGCAGGTGGTTATAACCCCTGCAGGAAAAGAATTTGTAACACCTATAACTTTGTCGGCGCTGACGAGCAAACCAGTCATCAGTGAGTTCTTTGCTCAGCGAGATGGTACGTGGAACAGCCACGTTGACCTTGGCCTCTGGGCGGATGCCATGCTTATCGCTCCCGCCTCTGCCTCTACCATCGGTAAGATGGCAAACGGCATTGCCGACAATATGCTTATCACCACTTATCTTTCTGCTAAAGCACCTGTTTTTGTGGCTCCGGCCATGGATCTGGATATGTTTGCTCATGCTTCTACACAAAAGAATATTGATACGCTTCGTTCTTACGGTAATCGCATCATAGAGCCGGGCACAGGCGAATTAGCCAGTCACTTGGTTGGAAAAGGTAGAATGGAGGAACCCGAAAATATCATTCAGGTGCTAGAGGAATTCTTTGCATCGGAAACTGACTTAGATAAAAAAAAAATACTGATTACAGCCGGACCTACGTATGAGAAGATTGATCCGGTACGCTTTATCGGTAACTACTCTTCAGGTAAAATGGGCTTTGCTCTGGCTGAAGAATGTGCACGTCGTGGAGCTGAAGTAACGCTTGTAACCGGGCCTGTGCAACAAACGGCTCATCATCGTAATATACAGCGGATTAATGTGGAAACTGCAGCTCAGATGCATGCTGTGGCTGTGGAGCATTTTCCCGCAATGAATGCTGCTATACTCTGTGCTGCCGTGGCCGACTTTACCCCCGAGGTGGTTTCTGATCAAAAGATGAAACGGCAAGGCGACGGGTTGACTCTTCAACTGAAACCGACACAAGATATCGCTGCATGCTTGGGACAGATGAAGCAGGCAGACCAGTGTTTGGTGGGTTTTGCTCTCGAAACAAACGATGAGCAGCAACATGCTCAAGGAAAATTAGAAAGAAAGAATTTTGATTTTATCGTGCTCAACTCGCTTAATGATAAGGGAGCGGGCTTTCGTTGCGATACGAATAAGGTTAGCATCATCGACCGACAGGGATGCACGAAGTACGACCTCAAACCTAAAGTAGAGGTGGCGCATGATATTATTGATCGGCTATCTCAATTGTTAGCTGAGAGAAAGAAGTAGTAAATAGTTAAATATAAAGCCATGTTACGTTCATTATTCATACAGAACTATGCATTGATAGAGAAGCTTGATATCAATTTCGGAACAGGTTTCTCGGTGATTACCGGTGAAACGGGTGCCGGTAAATCAATCATTCTGGGAGCCATAGGGCTTTTGCTCGGACAGCGTGCTGATGTGAAATCTATTCGGCGGGGAGCACCCAAATGTGTCATTGAAGCCCGGTTTGATATTGCAGCTTACAACATGCAGTCTTTCTTTGAAGATAATGAGTTAGAATATGAGCCTGAGTGCATTCTCCGTAGGGAATTATACGCTTCCGGTAAAAGCCGTGCATTCATTAATGATACACCTGCATCGTTGGCGCAAGTGAAAGAACTGGGCGAGCAACTGATTGATGTGCATTCCCAACACCAAAACCTGTTGCTCAACCAAGAGGGTTTTCAACTGAATGTACTCGATATCCTGGCGCATAACGATAAGGAACTTGATGAATACCGAAGCTTGTATGCAGAATGGAAACGACTGGAACGTTCATTGGCAGAGCTTATTGTTCGTTCTGACCAAAACAAAGCTGATGAAGACTTTGTCCGCTTCCAATTGCAACAGCTCGAAGAGGCCAATCTGAATGAAGAGGAGCAGGAAACGTTGGAACAGGAGGCGGAAACATTGACGCACGCTGAAGAAATCAAAGCAGGGTTATATAAGGTGGAGCAACTGTTTGCAGGCGAGGAGGTCGGAATACTCTCTGCGATGAAGGATGGATTGGCTGCTTTGCTAGCTATACAAAAAGTTTACCTTCCGGCAGGCGAGTTGGCCAAACGAATGGAGAGCAGCTACATCGAACTAAAAGATATTGTTCAGGAAGTGAGTCTGCAGAACGAAAAAATAGAATTCAATCCTGTTCGCTTGGACGAAGTAAACGACAGACTCAACCTGATCTACTCTTTGCAGCAGAAACACCGTGTGCAAACGGTGAAGGAACTTCTGATGCTGATGGAAGAGTATCGTGCCAAGCTGGATGACATCACTTCTTTCGATGAACAGATTGCCGAACTCACTGCTCAACGGGATACTATCTATAATAAGGTGAAAAAACAAGCTGTTGCCCTAACAAAAAAACGAGCGATTGCTGCTCGTGAGGTAGAGCAACAAATGGCTACCCGTTTGGTACCTCTGGGCATGCCCAATATTCGTTTCCAAGTAGAAATGGGAATGAAGAAAGAGCCCGGGACGATGGGAGAGGATACGGTCTCTTTTCTCTTCTCGGCCAACAAAAACGGGACGTTGCAAAACATCTCGTCTGTAGCATCCGGCGGAGAGATCGCGCGTGTTATGCTTTCCGTTAAAGCGATGATAGCCGGAGCCGTGAAACTTCCTACGATTGTCTTCGACGAAATTGACACAGGTGTGTCGGGAGAGATTGCCGATCGCATGGCCGACATCATGCAAGAGATGGGCCAGCGAGATCGTCAGGTGATTAGCATTACCCATCTACCACAAATAGCAGCCCGTGGCATCGCTCATTATAAAGTTTATAAACAAGATAACGATACGGAGACGAATAGTCATATCCGGCATCTCACTAACGAAGAACGCGTAGAAGAGATTGCTCACATGTTGAGTGGAGCCACGCTTACTGAAGCAGCACTCAACAATGCCAAAGCTTTGCTGAAGAGCTAACCAGAAAGAACTCAATTCAACATAAAAACAGCCTTTCCCACTGAATTAAAATTCCCATCTATATATTATAATAGTACATGATAGAGCAAAGGAATAAAACGTAAATGGACGCACAACCGATGGGGCTGAATAAATAGAGAGCAAATAATCTATTAGAAGAGAAACAGTGATGAAGAAGAAGTAATAGTACCACAGTTATAAAGCAGAAAAAGCAAGCAGCAGTGGTAAAGCAATAGTAATAATAGAAGAAAAATGATAAAATAATACTAGTAGAAGATGCAGAGCAGTAACATTATAAGGCTATTATCTCAGAGAAATAATTAGCATCATGAGGAAATGATCTCAGAGATAGTTAGCCCCAAGAAGAATTGCATCACTATCATCATCATTATCATCATCATTATCATTATCATTATCAGCAGCAGAAGAAGCAGAAGAAGCAGCAGAAGAAGAAGAAGAAGAAGAAGAATGAAGAGAAAGGGCAGAGGAATGAAGGCAGAAACATCAGACAAAAAGTATCCAAAGCAAAGCGAAAGCGGCCGCACCCCACTAAAGCAAGAAAGACCGGCCTCTTTTGCGTAGCGTTAAACGGAGAAGATGCACGGAGCGTTAAGCAAGCGATTTTGTTTGAGCGAAGCGAGTTGAATCGCTTGTAGCGCAGTACATCTTTGCAGTAGCGTAGCAGAAGAAGCCTTGACTTTTTCTTTGTTTCTTTCTTTTGCGGCAAGGCAAAAGAAAGAAATTTACGATGAAAAAAGAACAAAACAAAGAAAATAGCTTCAACATAACCATAGTATCAGCATAGTTTTGTAATATTGTACCCCAATTAAGAAAAAAAGTAAATAACGTAAGATGACAGACAATAGTGAAATGATTTTTGGCGTTCGCGCCGTGATAGAAGCCATACAAGCAGGAAAAGAAATAGATAAGATCTTAGTAAAGACAGATATTCAGAGTGATCTTTCCAAGGAACTCTTTGCTGCTCTCAAAGGAACCCTTATCCCTGTCCAACGCGTGCCTGTTGAACGCATTAATCGCGTTACTCGTAAGAATCATCAAGGAGTAATAGCGTTTGTTTCTTCTGTCACTTATCAAAAAACCGAGCAACTTGTGCCCTTTCTTTTTGAGGAAGGAAAGAACCCTTTCTTCGTGATGCTCGATGGCATTACCGACGTGCGCAACTTTGGTGCCATAGCTCGTACTTGTGAGTGTGCCGGTGTTGATGCTGTTATCATTCCTGCCAAAGGGAGTGTTTCGGTGAATGCCGACGCTGTGAAAACTTCAGCTGGAGCATTGCATACATTACCTGTTTGCCGCGAGCAAAATCTGAAAACAACCCTTCAATACCTTAAAGATAGTGGCTTCAAAATAGTTGCAGCCACCGAAAAAGGAGATTATGACTATAGCAAAGCTGACTATAAAGGTCCGTTGTGCATTATCATGGGTGCTGAAGACACTGGAGTTTCTTATGATCATCTTGCTTTATGCGATGAATGGGTTAAGATTCCAATGCTTGGTAGCATAGGGTCTCTAAATGTTTCCGTAGCCGCAGGTATTCTTATCTACGAAGCAGTGAAACAACGCATTCAAGGAGAGTGAACATTAATCTAAAATAAGCGATCAGATAAAAACATGAAAAAGAACATTCTACTATTTGTTGCATTCAGCCTGCTGGCACATTGGAGCATGGCTCAGGCCCCTAAGTGGGTAGAGAAAGCCAAAAAGGCTGTATTCTCTGTTGTTACTTACGATAAAGAAGACAAGATACTCAATACAGGCAATGGCTTTTTTGTTACTGAAAATGGGGTAGCGCTGTCCGACTACTCTTTGCTCAAAGGTGCTTACCGTGCAGTAATAGTGGATGCTGATGGCAAACAGATGCCTGTAGAAGCTATCTTGGGAGCAAACAGTATCTACGATGTGGTTAAGTTTCGTGTTCGTTCAGAGAAAAAAGTGACCGCGCTGAAGATTGCGACTGTTGCTCAGGCTGTGGGAGCTGATGCTTACTTGTTGCCTTATTCTACTCAGAAAGATCGCTCTTGCACGGTGGGCAAGGTAAAGGAGGTGACTACAATTGGTGGTTCACATCACTATTACACACTCAGCATGGCTCTTAAAGATAAAATGGTGAGTTGCCCTGTTACCGATGCCGAAGGACAGGTGTTTGGCCTGGTTCAGAAATCATCAGGTAAAGATACTACTACCGTATGCTATGCGGTGGGTGCCTCTTTTGTGATGTCTCAAAGTATCGGTGTTCTTTCGTTGAATGAGAATGCTTTGCAAAGTATACATATAAAGAAAGGATTACCGGATACAGAAGATCAGGCATTGGTATATCTTTATATGGCTTCAACGCAAACTACCCCCGAAGTGTATACCGAATTGCTGAATGATTTTGTCGCTCAATATCCTGATAATGTTGATGGATATATCCGTCGTGCCGGTAATTATGTTTATTTGGGCGTGAAAGATATGGCTCAAATGGATAAAGGGGCAGCCGACTTAGAGCGAGCTCTTAAGATCGCGAAGAAAAAAGATGATGTGCATTACAACATTGCTAAGCTCATTTATGGCTATCAACTGAGTAAACCAGAGAAGGTGTACAAAGATTGGACGTATGACAAAGCTCTTACTGAAATACGTGCAGCTCAAGCGATAGACTCTTTGCCTGTGTATATTCAGTTAGAGGGTGATATTCTTTTCACCAAGCAAAGTTATGCCGATGCCTTTGCTCTTTACCAGAAGGTGAATCGTACAAATCTGGCTTCACCGGCCACTTTCTATAGTGCGGCAAAGACGCTTGAATTGATGAAGGCCGATATTAAAGAAGTTGTTGCCTTGATGGATAGTTGTGTGGCACTTTGCACAAAGCCTTATACAGAAGATGCCTCTCCTTATCTTCTTGAACGCGCGCGCATCAATATGGATGCCGAACTATATCGTGCAGCTATGCTCGATTATGATGCATACTATGATGCTGTTAGTGGCAAGGTGAATGATGTGTTCTACTACTATCGCGAGCAAGCTTGTTTAAAAGCGAAGCAATTTCAACGGGCGCTTGATGATATAGCCAAGGCTATTGAACTCAGCCCTAAAGATCTTTCTTATCGTGCCGAACTATCTGTTGTAAATCTCCGCGTGGGGCGCTTTGAACAGGCTATAAAGGTACTTGATGAAGCATTAGTTATTGATCCGAAGTATGCGGAAGCTTATCGCTTGAAAGGTATTTGCCAGATACAATTGAAACAATCAAAAGAGGCCTGTGCCAGTTTCGCCAAAGCCAAAGAGTTGGGCGATACAGCCGTAGATGCATTGATAGAGAAGCATTGTAAGTGATCTTGAATAAATAGAAATTGGAAGGCGCAACCTCTTACAGATAGAATGGAAATCTGGATGAGTTTTGCGCCTTCTCTTGTTATAGTTAGGTCCAGTATTTATGTCTTACTATCTATTAAATGCACAGAAGAATAAATACTGCATCAATTCTATTTTATTTCTATATTTAGGCTGTTTTTAAGCTTACAATCTTAATTTAAAATAAAAAAGAGTCCAACTTGTCACCCGAAAGGCCTTCTTTCTCGCCTTTAGATATAGTAAAGGTCACAATTACATAATTAATGAAATGAAAAGAATGAAAAAGAGTTTTAGTTTTATTTTATTGCTATTGCTTCCTTGGGTGTTGCAGGCGCAATCTTCTGCTCCTCTTCCCATTGATCCGGGAGTAAGAACCGGTAAATTGGATAATGGGTTGACGTACTATATTCGCCACAATGCTTATCCTGAGAAACGTGCAGAGTTTTACATTGCACAAAATGTCGGTTCTATACTCGAAGAAGATTCTCAGTCGGGTTTGGCCCATTTCTTGGAGCACATGGCTTTCAACGGTACCAAACACTATCCTGGTCGTAAAAATATGCTCGATTATCTGGAGAAAAATGGAGCTAAATTTGGTGAAAACGTAAATGCTTATACTAGTTTCGACCAAACAGTATATAACCTTTCTGATATCCCTGTTCATCGTGAAAGCTTGGTCGATTCTTGTTTGCTTATCTTGCATGACTGGTCTAGTTTCATCACGCTCGATAATGCTGAAATAGATAAAGAGCGCTCTATAATCAAAGAAGAATGGCGGACTCGCAACAGTGCAAGTTTGCGCAATATGGAGCATTTGTTTGCTATCTTGTTTAAAGATACAAGATACGCCAACCGGATGCCAATCGGTAGTATGGATGTGGTTGAACATTTCCCTTACCAGCAGATTAAAGACTACTATCACAAGTGGTATCGTCCCGATTTACAAGCCATTGTTGTAGTGGGTGATATTGATGTAGATCATGTTGAGGCTACCATCAAAACGATGTTTGCCGATATCAAGAAACCGGTAAATCCAGCTCATAGAGAGTACTTTACTGTACCGGAATATACGAATCCTATTGCGACAGTGCTTACTGATCCTGAAACAACCAGCACAAACATTACTGTATATTATCCACACGAGGCTACTGCGAAAGCAGTGAAGCACACGGAGGAAGGATACAATGAAATGCTTCTTGAGGGGTTTGTCTCGAATATGCTCTCCACTCGTTTGGCTGAGATTACACAGAAAGCCGGAGCACCCTTCATGCGTGCGTCTGCCGGAAACGGAAACTATATTATAGCTAAAACAAAAGAGGCTTGGGCACTTTCTGCCACTTGTAAAGAAGGCGAGGTGCTCTCTGCTCTCCGTGCTTTAGTTGATGAGAATGAACGTGCTAAACAGTTTGGCTTCACACAGGCGGAGCTCGATCGTATCAAGACCTCTTACCTCGAGATGTATGCTAACTCTTACAATAACCGTAACAAACAGAATAATGCTGCTTATGTAAGAGAATATGTTGGTAATTTCACTGACGATGAGCCGATTCCGGGTATCGAGTATGAATATGAATTAGTGAAGAAGTTGATTCCGAAGATTGATCTTAATGCGGTGAATGAATGTCTGCGTCATCTTTCGGCAACGCCTAATATGGTTGTTTCCGTAACCGGACCACAGAAAGAAGGAGTCACTTATCCTTCAGAAAAAGAATTGATTGATGTAGTGCAAAATGTAGCTGCTCAGAAGTTGACTGCTTACGAAGAAAAAGTGATCTCGACTAATCTGATCGATTCTTTACCTGCTGCCGGAAAAGTAGTGAAGGTGAAGAAGAATGAGAAGATGGGAGCTACAGAGTGGACTTTGTCTAATGGTATGCGCGTCGTGTTGAAGAAGACCGATTACAAAGATGATCAGGTGTTGATGTCGTCAGTGGCCTACGGAGGTAATTCTTTGTTTGCTGATAGTGAGATTTACAATGCTAGCTTTATTCGTACTGTTCCCTCTATCGGTGGGGTAGGCGCTTTCAGTGCCATCGACCTGGGTAAAGCTCTTGCCGGAAAATCAGCAAATGTAAATGCTTCTGTTGGTTCATCCACAGAGAGCCTTTCCGGTTCCTCTTCTATCAAGGATGTAGAAACTCTATTGCAACTTACGCATCTCTATTTCACTGCTCCCCGCAAGGACGAGCAAGCGTATGCTGCCTTCATCGGACGTTTACATAATCAATTGAAGAATGCGGCTGCATCGCCTCCATCTATCATGAATGATACTGTTTCTCATGTTGTTTATGGAGACAATCCCCGCATGCAACGCATTCATTTGGAAGACCTCAGTAAACTTAACTACGATCGTATGATCGAGATGTACAAAGAGGTGTTTGCTAACCCGTCTGCTTTTACCTTCGTGTTTGTGGGCTCTATTGATGAAGCAACTCTTCGCCCGTTGGTTGAAAAATATTTGGCTTCTCTGCCTGCCGGTAATAAGAATATCAAAAATAAGAAGGTGAATGATGATATCCGTAAGGGTAATTATACCAATATTTTCACTCAAAAGATGGAAGCTCCCAAAGCTACCAGTTTGAAGTTATACTCGGGTATATTGAAAAGAACTCATAAGAATGAGATTGCCATCAATGTCCTCAATCAGGTTCTTGATGTAGTTTATACGCGTACTGTGCGCGAAGCTGAAGGTGGCACTTATGGTGTCTCTACCGGAGCTGACATTAGCCGTTTGCCGGATGGACGTGCTATGCTTCAGATTATGTTCGATACGAACCCAGAGAAAGAACGTCATTTGAGTGAGGTGATCCGCCGCGAACTTGGTCGTATTGCTACGGATGGTCCTGAAGCTGTTGATTTCAACAAAACAAAAGAATACATGGAGAAGAGTTATCAGGAAGGACTCAAAACCAATGGATATTGGCTGGGTGTTCTCAGCACGCTCTACTTCTATAATGAAGATTATAACACCGATTACCTCAAAACTCTTGAGTCTGTAACACAGGATGATGTGAAGAACCTTACCAACGAACTACTGAAACAGAAGAACCTGATCGAAGTGGTGATGATGCCTAAGGAATAATACTAATATAAAAATAGATCAAAATGAAGAAAGTTATTTGCAGTGAAAAAGCACCCGGTGCTATCGGGCCTTATAGCCAGGCTATTGAAGCCGCAGGTATGGTGTTTGTTTCCGGACAGTTGCCCATTGATGCGGCTACCGGAATAATGGCCGAAGGCATCGAAGCACAAGCTCGTCAGTCATTGGAAAACATCAAGTACATTTTGGCTGAGGCCGGACTTACGATGGGCGACATTGTCAAGACTACCGTCTTCTTGCAAGACATGAGCCTCTTTGCCGGCATGAACGGCGTTTACTCCACCTATTTTGATGGAGCTTTTCCCGCACGTTCTGCCGTTGCTGTAAAGGCGTTGCCAAAAGATGCACTAGTAGAGATCGAGTGTATCGCGGTTCGCTAACAAATCTGCAACAATAAAACTACTGCCTCCCACGAAGATAAAGTCTTCCGGGAGGCTTTTTTCTTGCGCTGCTTTCACTGCGGTAGGTACGTCCGGATAGCAACTTCCTTTGAGTCCCATCGTACCAGCCAGTTCGCTTAGTTCCTGTTCCGGTAAAGCCCGCTTCACATTTGCTTTCGTAAAGTAATAGGTTGCCTCTCTGGGTAACAATGCCAATACCCCCCTGATGTCTTTGTCGTTCACCATTCCCATCACAATGTGTAGGGTGTGATACGTCTGCCGCTTCAATTGCTCACAGATATAAGTCATGCCTCCTACGTTGTGCCCTGTGTCACAGATCAAGGTTGGACGTTCCTGCAACTTCTGCCAGCGTCCCATTAATCCGGTTAGTTCACATACTTGTGCGAAGCCTTTGCGCACGGACTCTTCCGTGATGCGATAACCTGCTGCTTTAAGTAAAGGTAGCACACTCAGTAGTGTGTTCGTGTTCTTCAGTTGGCAGAGGCCGCCCAGCTCTCCTTCCAAGTCCGGATAGTCGGTCGTTTGATAGTTCCAGAATCCCTTAGCACTCATCTCAGCACCCGCAAGCCGATGCTCATCTTCTGCAAAAACAATAGGAGCATCCACCTCTTTGGCTCTTGCCTCAAATACCGGTCGTGTTTCTTCCGTTGTTTCGCCTATCACTACGGGGATAGCGGACTTCATGATCCCTGCTTTCTCTGCTGCAATCTTAGCGAGCGTGTCTCCCAGAAATTGAGTATGATCAAAGCTGATATTCGTGATTATGCTCACATCGGGAGTGATAATATTGGTACAGTCCAGTCTTCCTCCTAAGCCTACTTCAATCACTGCCACATCCACTTTAGCATCCGCAAAGTAGAGAAAAGCCATGGCGGTAGTCAGTTCGAAGAAAGAGGGAAATAGCGGCTCAAAGAATGCTTGTTGCTCTTTCACGAAATTCACCACATACTCTTCCGGCATCGGTACGCCATTCACTCTTATTCGTTCCCGAAAATCTACCAGATGTGGTGAAGTATAAAGCCCAACTTTGTAGCCTGCCTCTTGCAGGATGGCGGCCAATGTGTGCGAACAGGAACCTTTGCCGTTCGTTCCCGCCACATGAATGGTGCGAAAGGATTGGTGCGGATGTCCAAAATGCGCATCCAGTGTTCGTGTATTCTCTAATCCTTCTTTGTAAGCCTTGCTGCCTATTTGCTGAAAAAGTGGCGCTACGCTGTATAAATACATCAATGTCTCCTGATAATTCATTGTTTGTCATCTTTTAACAGGATATTTATCCCGTTTGTCCTTCTTATTTGTTACTTTAGTGAGCGGGTTAGTACCAGTATACTGCCCGTTTGGGTTACAGATTGCAAATATCAACATTTAAAATCTAACATGTATGGGAACTAAAAAGAATTTTGTGCTCGACACAAACGTTATTCTTCACGATTACAACTGTATCAGGAACTTTCAGGAAAACGACATCTACTTACCCATTGTGGTCCTCGAAGAACTAGATAAGTTTAAGAAAGGAAACGAACAGATAAATTTCAATGCCCGTGAGTTTGTGCGAGAGCTGGATGCCATCACAGATGACAGCCTTTTCAGTAAAGGAGCATCGCTTGGCGAGGGGTTAGGTCGATTGTTTGTCATGACGGGAAGCATTCAGTCCGAACATGTCAAAACGTCCTTCTCCGAAAATATTCCCGATCACCAGATTCTTGCCGTAGCCGATTATCTTGAACAAAAATATCCTCGTACCAAAACCATTCTTGTAACCAAAGATGTCAATCTGCGCATGAAAGCTCGCTCCATTGGGGTTCTTTGCGAAGATTATATCACCGATAAGGTGATCAATGTGGATATTTTTGAGAAGTCAAACGAGGTGTTTGACGATATTGATCCGGCATTAATTGATCGTATCTATTCCTCCAAAGAAGGGCTGGATATAGCTGAATTCGACTTCAAAGATATCCTTCGTCCCAATGAATGCTTTGTGCTCAAGAGTGATCGCAACAGCGTGTTGGCGCGTTACAATCCTTTTACTCATACGATTAACCGTGTCGGTAAATCTAAAAATTATGGCATCGAACCTCGTAATGCCGAGCAGAGTTTTGCTTTCGAAGTGCTCGATGATCCAGAGATCAAACTGGTAGCACTCACCGGAAAGGCTGGTACCGGCAAGACTCTTCTTGCTCTTGCAGCAGCATTGTCTAAGCTCACCGATTATAAACAGATACTTCTGGCTCGTCCCATCGTTTCACTGTCTAATAAAGATATCGGTTTCTTGCCTGGTGATGCTCAAGAGAAAGTGGCACCCTACATGCAACCTTTGTTTGATAATCTCAACGTTATCAAGCACCAGTTTGCCGGCAATTCTCCCGAAGTGAAGCGCCTCGAAGATATGCAGAAAAGTGATCAGTTGGTGATCGAGGCCTTAGCCTTTATCCGTGGTCGCAGTCTGAGTGATACTTATTGCATCATTGATGAGGCACAGAACCTCACTCCACACGAAATTAAAACGATCATTACCCGTGCGGGCGAAGGAACGAAAATGGTGTTTACGGGCGATATTCAACAGATAGATCAACCTTACCTTGATAGCCAGTCCAATGGTTTGGTTTACATGATCGATCGCATGAAGGATCAGAACATCTTTGCTCACATCAATCTACTGAAAGGGGAGCGTAGTCACCTCAGTGAATTAGCTAGTAACTTGATGTAGGCTACGGTAAGCTAACGGTAAAGAACGGAGAGACTAAGCCTATTCTGTTTATCAAATGACTCGTCCCGCAACTGTGTGATCATGGTCACTCAATTGCGGGACGATTGTCACACGGCTGCGGGACAATGGTCATGCAATTGTGTGACGAGTTAGCTTTAGTATAGAAAATGCTTAGAAAAAGCATAGAAAATCTTTAGTTATCGCATTATCAACTGTTACTGTTCTCGTTTTACACATTAACAGCTTCTGTCTTAAGTTAGCTCAGTTACATATATAATGTACGTTCGTCTGTGCGAAACTTTTCGTTTATCTTGTTATTTAATCACTTCAAACGTGTAACTTCCGGATGGGAGTCTAAGTACAACCTGTCCGTTCTCTTCACCTACAAGTTCTATGTCTTTAGACTTCCGAATGGATTTCCCACCTTCTTTGATGTTTTTTATCGATGCAGCAGATAAGAATAGAGTCGCTGTGGTATTACCCGGAACAGTGAAGGAATACCCGGTCACTCCGTTTTCCACTTTCCAACGACTCTCTATACGTCCGTACATGGAATCATAGTATCCCTTGGCATACGTCATTTCTCCCGTCGGATCAGGCATTGGCTTTAGAATAAAGTGCTTGAAACCGGGAGAAGTCTCATCGCGCTGTATTCCCAAGGAATAATTGTACATCCAAGCACCTACAGCACCAAAGGAATAATGATTGAAAGAGTTCATGCGGTTATTTCCCCCGAAACCATCCATGCGGGTGTAGGAATTCAAACGTTCCCAAATAGTAGTAGCTCCTTGTTCTACAGAGTAAAGCCATGAAGGGTAACTGGTCTGTTGAAGCAACTTGTAAGCCAGATCATTCAGACCATGATCGGATAAAGCCTTACTGATCCATGCCGTACCGATGAAACCCGTCATAAGAGAATAAGGTGGGCACAGATGGCCTGTGTCGCTGGTATTTTCTCTTGTAACCGTTTCAGCGAGGTTAGCAATCACTTTGCTGCGGTTCTCCTCATTGATAATATCAAAAGCCAATGGAAGTGCGTAGGATGTCTGTATATCTACAAGTGTTCCCTTCTTTTCGGGGTTAAAAGCAGAGAAAATGGTCTTGCCGGTTTCCGGTTCTATATATGTCTTGTTGAATAAATCCTTCCGTGCGGCATAAACTTTCTGGAACCATGCGGCATCATCTGTTTTGCCCAAGACGGTTGCCATCTTAGTCATCAATTCCAGATCATAGATGAAGTAAGATTCCCACACAAGGGATTTATCATTTTTTTCATCTTCCAGCCCGAGCCAGTCGCATAGGTCACCCCACGATCTGGTCTGTACAATCAAGTTGGTTTTCGCCTCGATGCTGTGGTCGATGATGTATTGAATATATCGCTTCATGGCATCGTAATGTTCGTTCAGCAGGGCGACATCTCCGTATTGCTGGTAGCACTCCCATGGTAGAGTGATGCCGGCGCTTCCCCACAGCAGGCCGCCGAAGCCGCCACCCAGCGGGGCAATGTCTGGAAAACGTCCATCTTCACGTTGCACATTGCGTATGGCACGCAGATGACGACGCAGGAACTGCGGAATATCTGCCAGATAAGTGGCAGTGCGTGAAAAGACGGATATATCGCCACTCCATCCCAAGCGTTCATTGCGTTGTGGGCAATCAGTAGGTATGGAGAGGAAATTTCCATAAGAAGACCAAGTGATATTTTCCCATAGTTTATTCACCTTGGGATTGGAAGTCTCGTAATGGGAAGCCAGTTGGTGAATGGAACTGAGCACGATGCCTTTTACCGATTCTACGGGCAGAGGCTTGTCAATGCCGGTTATCTCGACAAAGCGGTAGCCGTGGTAAGTGAATCGGGGAGAGATGGTTTCCTGTCCGCCACGAGTGATATAAATATCTTGTGCCATGGCTGCGCGAATATTTTCGAGCATAATCATGCCTATATTTCCGGCATATTCGGGCAGATCAGGATATTTCACCTCAGCAAAACGCAGGTTAATCTTCGTTCCGGGTTTCATACCAGAGAGGCTGATTTTAGGTATGCCCACCATATTTTGCCCCATGTCATACACAAATATGCCGGGGCGGACTTCTTCCACTGAGAGGGCTGTCAGTTCATTGATCGCTTTCACTGTTTGGCCGAATTGTCCTATAAGCTCAAAGCCGGAATAATCGTTTACCCACGGCATATTAGGGTCCCCTACAGTACTGATATTTCCTTCCAATGGAACTTCGCAGGCTGATTTCCAGTCAGATGCATCATACGAGGCAACACTCCAGTCTTTTACAGCCGCTTCTTTCGAAGCATCATAAACTTCTCCCTGGAAGAAACTGTTGTAGACAATCGGTCCTTTGTTGAAATACTGCCAAGAAGACGGGTCAGTAACGATCACTTGCTCGCTTCCGTCAGTATAGGTGATGAGTAACTTTGCTAGCAGTGACTGACGATCGCCGAAGTAGTTCCAGTTGTTGCCCGTAAAGGTAGCACCACCGCTCCACCAACCTTCAGCCAATAGGGCACCCATGGCATTCTTTCCGGAATGAACGTAACTCGTAACGTCGAATGTCTGGTACAAATGGGTTTTGTTATATTGTGTTACTCCGGGATTAAAATAATCGTCTCCCACACGTTTGCCGTTCATGTAGATTTCATAGATACCACGTGAAGTGGCGTACAGACGTGCTTTTGCTATCTTCATACCCGATGTTGTGAAAGCAGTGCGAAGCATGGGAGTTGAGTTCCCTTCAGGAGTGAAAGTCCGGAAAGTGCCGCAATCGCCACCGTTTATCAAGCAATCCCCATTTTTGAGGGTTGCTATCACATTCGAAGGGCTTCGGAAATTGATAATCTCTACTTTTGGGAAAGTTGCGGATTGCCTTGCGGGAACAGCAAAGCCCACATCACCTACCATTGGAAAAGCCGTGAAATCAGCACCTTGCCCTAATGGATTTAAATTAATCGAACCGATTTCCTTCTGGGCGTTATCAATATAGAACCGGGTGAAACCTAACTCAGAACTCAGTTTTACCGTATGACAAACATACTTATTGTTCTTATTAATCAAATTCTGCGGGATGGAGAAACTCTTATAAGGAACATCTTGCTTGTCGTTCGGATGATAGCCTACTCTATAAATGTTCAGTACCGCTTCCTGACCCCTAGCTAACGGATCGATGTTTAATTCAACCTTGATATAGGACTCATCTTTCTTGTTTTCCAGATGATATAAGTTTTTATTTTTATCCATCAAACGTGGGTCATTAGCACCATATATAAAACTTGCACAGGTACTTTTTAAATCCTTATCTAACAGAAGGGAAAACTCCAACTTAAAAACCGGAAGGTAGTGAGAATACAACACCATATCTTTGTCTCCACCGCCAATCCATTTAGCATCATTCCATCTTTGATAGGGATGATTACCGCCCATTAGACCTGTTTCAAACCAAGAGCATTCTGAATTTTGTTCACCTTTCTGATTCCAAACATTTACTGTCCACGAGTAACGAGTTGAAGGTTGTAAAGGCATACCGTCATACTCAATATTCAAAGACCGTTCCCCTTTTGTTTTTCCACTATCCCACACCAGTTTACTATTTTCGTCGGAAACAGTAATTTGATAAGCTGTCTGCCATTGTTTTCGTTCCGTACCCGCAGCTTCCATCTGCCAACTGAATCGGGGAAGTTCTGTATCAATACCTAAAGGAGTGTTCGTATATTCCGTCTTTAGCTTCTTAACAGAGAAATGAGTGTTGGCAAGATAAAGACCAGCTTGAGATTTCAAGCAGATAGAAAGGAACAAAATAGAAAGGATATAATTCTTCATGTATAGAGGTTTTGTGTGGAATGCGACACATACACCTATTAAGTAAACATCAACGTGCACGTTTTATCCGAAAAAAAAACGTGCACGTCCCTTTGTTTATTCCTTATATTCTGGTTTGATAGCGTAATCATTGAAGTATTTCAGGAATTGAGTACGCTCAAAGGTATTGATCCCTTTCACGTTCTTCACCTTCAACCTCCCTTTAAACTGGGCGATGCTCTCAAAATTCTTGCGTATCATCCATAAACCAAGGAAGCGGATCATCACCGTAATATATTCATTGGTGTTCATATAAATGGTGCTACAGATCTCAACAGCCGAGGCGCCCGATAGAATAGCCTTGATCATGTCATCAGCAGAATGTACTCCTCCCGATGCGGCATAGTCTATCTTGTCTACTACCGATGAGGAGATACCGATCCAGCGGAGTGATTTTGATAGCTCCTGTGGGTGGCTGAACACATTATTGGTCGTATGTTCCATCTTCTCAATATCTATGTCAGGTTGGTAAAAGCGGTTGAACAGCACCACAGCGGCCGCGCCATTGGCATAAAGTTGATTGATCAGCGTCACTGGGTTTGTGAAACGAAATCCCAATTTCATAATCACCGGAATCGATACATGCTTCTTTACGCTACGCAAGATGTCAATGTGGCGTTGCTCAAAGTCTCCGTATTCATATTCCGTAGTTGCTGAAAGCGCCAAGATGTTGATCTCAATCGCATCCGCTCCCGCACGTTCTATCTCTTGTGCGAAGTGCACCCACTCCGCGTCGTTGAAGCAGTTAATACTGGCAATAATGGGAATGGAACAAACTTTTTTACTCTCTTCAATCAGAGTAAGATACTCCAATAACTTATGATTCTTAAGAGATTCTCTCAGATAGTCAGACCCTTCCGGATAGTACACCGATTCTTGCATCGTGTCCACCTCCATCATGATTTGTTCTTCGAAGAGTGATTTCAGCACGATGGCACCCGCGCCGGCTTCACATAGTTTACGATTCTTATCTACACTGTTGGTTAGGCCTGAACTGCTTACGATAATCGGATTCCTTAGTTGCAATCCGGCAAAGCTTGTCTTTAAATTTGTCATAATTCCGTATCTTTTTATGGGTTCTTAATAAGTTCTCTCTCCAAATATTTTGCTACCTACTCTTACGAGCGTACTTCCTTCAGTTACAGCCATACGATAGTCGTGAGACATTCCCATGGAGAGCTCACAGAACGCTGATTTGTCAGCAAAGTGTGTGTGTACCATTTCATCAAAGAAACTTTTTAGAGAACGAAATTCCCGTCTTATTTGTTCTTCATTTTCTGTATTACTTGCCATGCCCATCAATCCGCATATTCTGATGTGAGCTAACTTTTTCCATTTTCCGTCAGTCAGCATCTGTTTGCATTCTTCAAAGCTAAAGCCAAACTTTGTCTCCTCTTGTGCAATGTGCAGTTGCAGCAAGCAGTCTATTACCCGTCCGTTCTGTTCAGCCGCCTTGTTCACTTCGTTAAGCAGCTTGTATGAGTCGATGCCATGAATCAGACTCACGTAAGGAACGATGTACTTTATTTTGTTTGTTTGCAAGTGCCCGATGAAGTGCCATTCAATGTCTTTGGGCAGTACCTCCTGCTTGGCGCCCATCTCCTGCACCTTGTTCTCACCGAATATCCGTTGCCCGGCATCGTATGCTTCCTTGAGGGCTTCCACCGGGTGAAACTTCGATACTGCCACCAGGCGTACACCCTGTGGCAGATCGCTTAGCACTTGTTCTATATTCTCCCGAATGTTCATCTTTACACTTCCGGTTTATCATTCGGTCCTGCCCCATACGGATATACATCCATGATGGCTGTTTCCGCTACCGATGCAATTTGATAGTCCGCCATTGTACCCTTCATTCCCTCATCCAATTTTTTCACCGCATCGCGCAGATCAGCCGCCTGCACCAACACCTGAGTAGCCGTTTTTCTTTCCGCCCCGCTCTTCTCATCCAGCGTGATAAAGAGTAATTTACATTTAAACCATCTGTCTGCTGCATCCTCTTCACAGGCGAAGAGTTCGCTATAATTTGCCCGTTTGATGTCCGATACCGTAAATTCGCCGGTGATGAAAGGAGTGATTTCCTCAATGATGCGTGCCTCCGCTTCCGTAAAGCTCAAAGCATCTACCAGATACGGTTCAGTTACTTTTTTGTTCATTCCGTTCTCCATCATCTTCTCGTAGCGGATTTTGCATTCAAACCAAGTATGCGTCATAATGTTGTTTTTTAAAGTTTTTTCTATTGATGTTTATTAGTACAAAAGTACTCAATAAATTTAATCTCATGATATAATTGGCAAAGTAAAACAGGTTTTTGTATCAAGAGGTTAAAAGCAGAGCATGTGCCTCTCCTTAAAGTCTAACTTTTGTTTCAACTCTTTTGTTCTATTCGATAGGATTTTTAAGGAATTGTTTAATTATTGTTTTTTTTACACTCTCTATGTTACAACAAAGTGTCGTTTGCGTACACTTACTTTCTATCTCTCCTTTAGTCTTATTTTATTTCTTTTATTAATGCTCATGATTGATTCTAAATATTTACAAACAATGTTTGTTTGATATTTATATTATTTAGCATAAAATGACTGATGTTTCTGATTTTAAATTAGAGAAAACTTTCGGATGAGCGGAGGTTTTTAAATTGATTCTATAAGGCTATTCTCTTTGTATATCCTTTATGTAGGGGTGTTTTGAATATCCCTAATTCTAATCCTGCTTCTTGTCTCCTCTTCATTCTTTTTTTGCTTTTGTAACGGTTGCCCTTACGTTTCATATCTATTAAAATCTCTTATTTGTATCGCCCTTATTTACAATGATATAGCAATAAAATACCGATTTGTGAGAAAAATAATATTAGTTTCCTTTGTTTATTCAAATATCCTGGTTACTTTTGCCAGAGCTTATGCGTACTCTTACTATTCTAAAATGGTAGTGTGCAAATAGATAGTTATTCGAGGAATTTAATTTCTATTTATCCTAACAAGTAATGTGACGGATAACTGGCGTAGCTATGACTTTTTTTAAATAAAAAGAGGCAGTTATCAACTGCTATGATCATCAGCCTCACTTTGTTAATGGGAAAAAAAGGCGATATTTTGTTCTGGTCAATTAAAATGTCTATATTAGCATTTTTTTTGCACTTTATCTTAAATACTTGGCAGACAAATGTATTGGTATGCAGCTCGTACTCGAGCTAATCAAGAGATTAGCGTGAGAGAATCACTTCAAAGACTTGAAGTGATCCATTTCCTTCCTACCCGGTTTGTGACTCGCGTCTATAGCGATCGTCGTAAGCGGGTGGAGGTTCCTGTTATTAGTAGTCTTATTTTTGTGAAGTGCACCAAGCAGGAAGCTTTTGACTTGGTCAAAAATTATAGTCTAAAGCTCTCATATATAAAAGATTTTCTTACCGGTTCTTTACTGGTGGTTCCTGATCATCAAATGGAGAACTTCATGATGGCCATGCAAACATCTTCCGAGTTCGTTCAGCAGTGCGATGAAATCTTGGCTAAGGGAGATAGGGTGCGTGTCATCAAAGGCGATTTTACGGGTTTTGAAGGTGAAATGATTCGTTTGGATGGCAAAACGCATGTTATTTTGCGTATACCTCAAATAGTAACGATTAGTATTAAAATACCCAGGAGTCATTTGCAAAAAATTGCCCCTGCTAGAGTTGAAAACACTTGTAAAACGAAAACCTTATGAGTATGAGGCTAGTCACACGATTTAAGCAATTGGTTGCCGATTTAGAGGAGAAGTAAAAGAACTTTATCAAATGCAAGGTCGGGTAAAAAAGAATATCTGGTACATCGGGAACTTGACTTTTTTACTCGACTTTCTGATTATTTATAAGACTGTTCGCAATGCAGTTTCCGGCAATAAAAAAGCCTATTAATTAAGCAAAAAAACGGTCTAACTTATTAACGATGTTTATCAACATGAGAAAATTAAAATTGTTTTTGCTGTTGTTGCTTCCTTTAGCATTTTCAGCCTGCACATCTTACAAGCATGTGCCCTATCTTCAGAATGACTCTATTGTCAATCAGGTGGCTCAGATCCCTACGCTTTATGATGCTCGTATCCAGCCAAAAGATTTGCTCACCATTGCAGTTAGCACGTCGCAGGCTGAGTTGGCTGTACCGTTTAACTTAACAGTACCAACTACGATTACGTCTTCACAACAAAACCTCTCTAGTCAACCTGCTATGCAAAGCTATTTGGTAGATAACAAAGGAAATGTTGATTTTCCTATTCTTGGTACGATTCGTTTGGGTGGGCTGACGAAAGGAGAGGCTGAGACACTGATCAAGAGCAGACTCAAGCAATACCTCAAAGAAGTGCCTATTGTAAATGTACGCCTCATCAATTATAAAATCTCGGTGATTGGTGAAGTCACTCGTCCTAATACTTTTACAGTGGCCAATGAGAAGGTGAATGTGTTTGAAGCACTTGCTTTGGCAGGTGATTTAACGATCTATGGGCTTCGTGAAAACGTGAAACTTATTCGTGAAAATGAGGATGGAGTGAAGAAAATCGTAACGCTTAATATCAACGATGCGAATATAGTGTTGTCACCCTATTACTATTTGCAGCAAAACGATATCTTGTATGTTACTCCAAACAAAGCGAAATCAAAGACGGCTGATATTACTACCAGCACTTCTCTCTGGGTTTCTGCAACAAGTATCCTTGTCTCCGTAGCTAGCTTGTTGGTTACCGTATTCAAATAAACAAAAAAATCTATTTACTAACGTATATGTTTTATGAAAGAAGAAGTAAACGCCGAGAAAAACTACGAGAAAGCCGAAGAAGGTATTAATTTGAAAGACTTATTATTCAAATTTATAAATTACTGGCCTTGGTTTATTGCCTCGGTAATAGCTTGCTTACTGGTTGCATATCTTTACCTAAAAATCACTACACCCATTTACAATGTCTCTGCCGCTATCATGATTAAAGATGATAAAAAGGGCGGGAACATGGGTTCCGAAATGGCAGCGTTTCAGGATCTCGGCCTTTTCTCCCAAAACACGAACTTTGATAATGAAATAGAGGTACTGAAATCCAAATCGCTGGTCAAACAAGTGGTGTTGGAAATGAATATCTATTGTCGTTATTTTGTGAAGGAAAGATTCAGAAGTGTCGATTTGTACGATGAAAGTCCTATCTTGGTGGAGATGTCTCCGGAAGCCAATGATGCTCTTCGGGGCACGATAGAACTTGAAATTTTTCTCCATCCTGATTCCAGTCTGACCGTCAATGGAGAATATCGTGCAGCGGACAACGATGGTGAATTCTCTCAAATAGTGAAGAAGCTTCCCTGCTTTATCACCACCCCGGCAGGTCGGTTGGCTTTAGCCTATCGTTCGGGTGCTCCTTCTTTTGATCATTCTACTCCGTTATTAGTTACGATCAATCCCGCCATTTCTGTCGCAAAAAGTTGCTTAGGGAATCTTGTGATTGCTCCCACTTCTAAAACAACTTCCGTGGTTCAACTTTCCATGAAGGTAACCAACAAACGGCGAGGTGAAGACTTTCTGGGGAAGCTTGTTGAGATGTATAATCGCGATACCAATAACGATAAAAACATCGTGGGAGTCAAAACCGAGCAATTTATCAACGATCGTATTGCTATTATCTCCGGAGAACTAGGTAACACTGAGCAAGAGCTGGAAATGTATAAGCGGAGTGCCGGCCTCACGGACATCAAGCAAGATGCCCAACTCTATTTGCAAGAGAATTCTGAATACGAACAGAAACGTATTGAAAACGGTACCCAGATCAACCTGATTACTTATTTGAGTGAATATATTAAAAGTCCTGAAAATGCGGATGCCGTTATTCCTGCAAATGTAGGTCTGCAGGATGTTTCTCTGGCTGCCCTGATCAATACTTATAATGAGCAGGTGTTGGAGCGAGATCGCCTCTTACGTACCTCCTCCTCTACCAATCCTGTGATTCAGAACCTCAATACAGGTATTCGTGCCTTGCATGGCAACATTGTTTCCTCCATTGCTTCCGTGCGCAGAGGCTTACAAATAACGAAGCAAGACATTGATCGTCAGGCAGGAAAATTCACGACTCGCATCACCAATGCGCCGGGACAGGAGCGCATCCTTACCGGAATCTCCCGCCAGCAAGAGATTAAGTCAGGTTTGTATCTAATGTTGCTTCAGAAGCGGGAAGAAAATTCCATTACCATGGCTGCTACGGCAGACAATGCTAAGATCATTGATGCTCCCTTAGCGGACAATGCTCCAATATCACCTAAGCAGGACATGATTCTGTTTATTGCTTTTGTGTTAGGCATTGCGTTACCGATAGGTATTCTCTATCTGCTTGATCTTCTTCAATATAAGATTGGTAATCGTCACGATGTAGAGAAACTTACCACCCTGCCTATTTTGGGTGATGTACCGCTGGATACCGATACCGAAGGCAGTCGTACCATTGTGGTAGAAGAGAATAAGAATAATCTTATGTCCGAAGCCTTCCGTAGCCTCCGTACCAACCTACAATTTATGCTTGGCAGTTCCGAACGGAAAGTTATTCTTTGTACTTCCACCTCCCCGGGTGAAGGTAAAACTTTTATCTCCTCCAATATAGCGGTTAGTTTGTCTCTGCTGGGAAAAAAAGTCGTGATCATCGGTCTTGATATTCGCAAACCTCGTCTGGCCGAGCATTTTGATCTGGATAAGAGAGCAGATGGGATAACGAAATACCTTTCCGGTGGTACCAACGACATTCATTCCCTCTTACTTCCTTCAAGAGTGACTGAAAATTTGAAGGTCCTTACAGCAGGTAAGATACCTCCAAATCCCGCTGAGTTGTTGGCTAGTTCACGATTAGAAGAAGCTATTGCGGAACTCCGCAAAACATTCGATTACATCATACTCGATACCGCTCCTGTGAGCCTTGTTACCGATTCCTTGATAACCGGGCGCATTGCTGATCTATCGATCTATGTTTGTCGTTCCGAAGTCACTCATAAAAGTGACTTCGAATTGGTCAATATGCTGCGTAAGGAACATAAACTGCCACATATCGCTATTGTTGTTAATGGTGTTAATCTGGAAAGTAAACGATACGGGTATGGCTATGGACATTATGGAAAGAAATATGGTTATGGCTACGGATATGCAGATGCTAAGAAGAAATAAGATATAACTAAATAGTATGAAAAGAATATTTTCTTTTCTTTTAGGAATTATGCTGTGCATGATGATCCATGCACAGTTTCCCTACGGTACGACTGGTCTGCTGCACATGCCTACTGCTGATATGCAGCGAGATAAAACGTTTATGTTGGGTGGTTCTTTTCTACATGAGGGAGCAACTCCGGAAGCATGGAGTTACAATACCTATAATTATTACATCAACATCACTATCTTTCCTTTTCTGGAAGTAGGTTATGCGTGTACTCTTTTTAAAGGAGTAGAAGGTAATGCCTGGCCAAAATCGACTTGGGGAAAATTTGTGAACCAGGATCGACAGTTCAGCGGTCGTCTGCGCCTGCTCAAGGAAGGACAATTCTGGAAATACATGCCGGCAGTAGTGGTAGGGGGCAACGATGTATTCACTAGTGCTTCTGGTGAAGAGGCTTCAAATCTTACTCAAGTGGGCAATGGCCATTGGAATCGCTGGTACTTCGCAGCTACTAAACATGCCAACCTCTATGGAGAGTTAGGTATTCATGCCGCTTATGTCTACAACCGCCGAAAAAATTATAGATTGAACGGTCTTGCTATGGGCGCCAATTGGAAACCACAATTTCATTCCAACCTGAACTTAATGGCCGAATATGACTCCCGCACGGTGAATTGCGGTTTGGGTTATACTTTTTGGAAAGACCATATCAATCTGGTCACAGAACTCAATGATTTTAAATACCTTTCAGTTGGGGTATGTTTCAAAGTACACCTTAAATAGTCCATTATGAACAAACCGTTGAAATAATATCTACGGTTGCTTTAATGAAACGAGTGTTGCCTGAGTTTTATCAAAGAACTCGCCTAAATTGAAGTGTTAGATAAAAAAGATCAAGATAATTATTGAAAGAATGAAAGTACTGGTAACCGGTGCAAAGGGGTTTGTGGGCAAAAACCTTTGTGCACAGCTTAACAACATAAAGGAAGGTAAAGCCAAATGCTATGGCGATCTTCAGATTGATAACGTTTTCGAGTATGACCTTGATTCCACTCCGGAAGAGCTGGAGAGGTTCTGCCACGAGACTGATTTCGTCTTCAATCTTGCAGGCGTTAACCGTCCACAGAATCAGGAAGACTTCATGAAGGGTAATTTCGGCTTTGCCAGTACCTTGCTGGATACCCTGAAGAAATACAAAAATAACTCTCCTGTGATGATCAGTTCCAGCATTCAAGCCACCCTCGCAGGCCGTTTCGGCACTTCTGAGTACGGCAAGAGCAAGAAGGAAGGTGAAGAACTCATGTTCGAGTACGGAAAGGAGACCGGTGCCCCCGTGTTTGTTTACCGTTTCCCCAACCTCTTCGGCAAGTGGTGTCGTCCCAACTACAACTCTGCTGTAGCCACCTTCTGCAATAACATTGCCAACGATCTCCCTATTCAAGTCAACGATCGCAGCGTCGAAATGGAGCTCCTCTATGTCGATGATCTTGTTAACGAAATGATTGGAGCACTCAAGGGCGAGAGCCACAAGTGTGAGTTTGATGGCGTTGAACCCGTACACACCGAAGAGGGTCGTTACTGCTATGTCCCTGCCACCCACAAGACTACCCTTGGCGAAATTGTCGACCTCATCTACTCTTTTGCAGAGCAGCCAAAGACCTTGATGATCCCCGAGATACCTGCCAATAGTTTTGCCAAGAAGCTTTATAGCACCTACCTCAGCTATCTACCCAAGGAAAAAGTAGCTTATGACCTCAAGATGAATGTCGACCAGAGAGGCAGTTTCACAGAGCTCGTTCACACCCTCAACTGCGGACAGGTGAGCATCAACATCTCCAAACCTGGAATCACCAAGGGACAGCATTGGCACCACAGCAAGTGGGAACTCTTCATCGTCGTTGCCGGTCACGGACTCATCCAGCTCCGCAAGGAAGGAGATCCAGAGGCAGAGGTGCTCAACTATGAAGTAAGTGGCAACCGCATTCAGGCTGTTCACATGCTTCCCGGCTACACTCACAACATCGTCAACCTCTCCGATACACAGGATTTGGTAACGGTGATGTACTGCAACGAAATTTTCGATTCCAATAGGCCCGACACCTATTTCGACCCGGTAGAGAAATAATTTTAGAATATTAGCAAATAACAATATATATGAGTATTTTCGCAGGTAAAACCTTGATGATTACCGGTGGTACCGGTTCGTTTGGAAACGCAGTTCTCAATCGTTTCCTCCGTACTGACATTGCAGAAATTCGTATTTTCTCTCGTGATGAGAAGAAGCAGGACGATATGCGTCACGAGTATCAGGCAAAATATCCCGATGTAGCACGTAAAATCAAGTTCTTCATCGGTGACGTTCGTGATCTCCAGTCTTGCAAAAACGCAATGTCAGGTGTTGATTACATCTTCCATGCAGCAGCATTGAAGCAGGTACCTTCTTGCGAATTTTTCCCCATGGAAGCCGTGAAGACCAATGTTCTTGGAACCGAGAATATTCTTACCGCTGCGATCGAAGCTGGTGTTGGCTCCGTTATCTGCCTGTCAACCGATAAGGCCGCATACCCCATAAATGCCATGGGTATTACCAAGGCCATTGAGGAGAAAATTGCAGTTGCCAAATCCCGCTATTCCGGCAATACCAAAATATGCTGCACCCGCTATGGCAATGTAATGTGCTCTCGTGGTTCAGTGATTCCTTTGTGGATTGACCAGATTCGTAATGGTCATCCCATCACCCTGACCGAACCCGGCATGACCCGTTTCATCATGTCTCTAGAGGAGGCAATCGATCTTGTTCTCTTTGCCTTTGAACACGGAGATAACGGCGATATCCTCGTTCAGAAGGCACCAGCTTGTACCATCCAAACACAGGCAGAAGCTGTCTGTGAGCTCTTTGGTGGTAAGAAAGAAGAGATTAAGGTCATTGGTATTCGTCATGGTGAGAAGATGTATGAGACCCTGCTCACTAACGAGGAGTGTGCAAAGGCAGAGGATATGGGCGACTTCTATCGTGTTCCTGCCGACAACCGCGGTTTGAACTACGATAAGTTTTTCTCAGAGGGAGAAGCGGAGCGTAATAAACTCACCGAATTCAATTCCGACAATACCCGTCGTCTCAACCTTGAAGAAACCAAGGAAAAGATTGCATCTCTGGAGTACATCCGGAAAGAACTCTCCGGTATGGGTAACTTCGTTCAGTAATCAAATTAAATTCAGTAAATAATGGAACAGAAATTTCCAAAATTCGATTATAGCGACGTGCACTTCCAAGAGAATGGCAAACTTAAGCTCATGATCATCGTGGGTACTCGCCCAGAGATTATCCGTCTTTCAGCCGTCATCAACAAGTGCCGTCAGTACTTCGATGTGGTCCTCGCTCATACCGGGCAGAACTACGACTACAACCTCAACGGCATTTTTTTTCGTGATCTGAAGCTTGCAGAGCCAGAGGTATATATGGATGCTGTAGGCGACGACCTGGGTGCTACCTGTGGTAACATCATCAACTGCAGCTACAAGCTCTTCGCACAGACCCAACCCGATGCAGTGCTCGTTCTCGGCGACACCAATTCCTGTCTGTCAGTGATCGGTGCAAAGCGCCTGCATATTCCTATCTTCCACATGGAAGCCGGTAACCGTTGCAAGGACGAATGCCTCCCCGAGGAGACTAACCGCCGCATCGTGGATATCATCAGTGATGTGAATATGGCCTACTCAGAGCACGCACGTCGTTACCTCGCAGATTGCGGTCTTCCCAAGGAGCGCACTTATGTCACCGGGTCACCCATGGCAGAGGTCCTTCATAATAACCTTGAGGAGATTAAGACAAGCGATGTTCACCAACGTTTAGGTCTTGAGAAAGGAAAGTACATCCTCCTCAGTGCCCATCGTGAGGAGAACATCGATACCGAGAAGAACTTTCTCTCTTTGTTCAATGCCATCAACGCCATGGCAGAGAAGTATGACATGCCGATTCTTTACAGCTGTCACCCACGCTCACGCAACCGTCTGGCAGCAAGTGGATTTAAATTGGATAAGAGAGTGATTCAGCAGGAACCTCTCGGTTTTCACGATTACAACTGCCTGCAGATGAACGCTTTTGCAGTGGTTTCCGATTCAGGAACACTTCCCGAGGAGAGCAGCTTCTTTACCAGTGTAGCTCATCCTTTCCCTGCCATCTGCATCCGTACTTCAACAGAGCGTCCGGAAGCTATCGATAAAGCAGACTTCATCATTGCGGGTATTGACGAAAAGTCATTACTTCAGGCAGTAGAAACAGCTATTGAACTTTGCAAGGACGGTCATCATGGAATCCCTGTTCCTGACTATGTGGATGAGAACGTCTCAACCAAGGTTGTGAAGATTATACAATCTTACGTTGGAATTGTGAATAAGATGGTTTGGAGAAAGTACTAAAATTACAATCATGAGAGAATTCAAAGACTTACAGATTGCAGTAGCCGGAACAGGCTATGTTGGTATGAGTATTGCAACACTTCTTGCACAGCATCACAAGGTAACAGCAGTGGACGTCATCCCTGCCAAGGTAGACCTAATCAACAATAAGAAGTCACCCATTCAAGATGATTATATCGAGAAATACCTCGCAGAGAAGGAACTTAACCTCATTGCTACCCTCGATGGAGCTGTAGCTTACAAGGATGCCGATTTCGTTGTCATTGCTGCCCCTACAAACTATGATCCACAGAAGAATTTCTTCGATACCCACCACATTGAGGATGTCATCGATCTTGTGCTCTCTGTTAATCCCAATGCTGTAATGGTTATCAAGAGTACCATTCCTGTTGGCTACACCCGTTCTCTTTACATAAAATATGCTGCAAAAGGCGTCAAGAAGCTCAACCTTCTTTTCTCTCCTGAATTTCTTCGGGAGTCAAAGGCGCTCTATGACAACCTTTATCCCTCACGCATCATCGTAGGTCATCCAAGTATTATTGATCGTCCTGATTTCCAGGAAGAAAATGATGCTATCCTCAAGCTGACCGATCCCGAGATACTCAAGGAGAAAGCAAAGATCTTTGCAAAACTGTTGCAGGAAGGTGCAATCAAGGAAGATATCGACACCCTCTTAATGGGCATGAAAGATGCCGAAGCAGTGAAATTGTTTGCAAATACATACTTAGCACTTCGTGTCAGCTATTTTAATGAGCTTGATACTTATGCAGAGATGAAAGGACTTGATTCGGTTGCCATCATTAATGGTATTGGTCTTGATCCACGTATTGGTACCCACTACAACAACCCATCATTTGGTTATGGCGGCTACTGTCTGCCAAAAGATACCAAGCAACTTCTTGCCAACTATCAAGACGTACCTCAGAACATGATGTCAGCTATCGTTGCCAGCAATAGTACCCGTAAGGACTACATTGCTGATGCTGTGCTCCAGAAGGTCGGTTATTATGAGGCTTCGGCACAGTGGAATGCTGCTAAGGAAAAACCTTGTATAATCGGAATATTCCGATTGACAATGAAGTCAAGTAGCGACAACTTCCGTCAGAGTGCCATACAAGGTATCATGAAGCGTATCAAGGCAAAGGGTGCAGAGGTTATTATCTACGAGCCTACATTGGCAGATGGCGAGCTTTTCTTTGGAAGCAATGTGGTTAATGATCTCGCTAAATTCAAGGAATTGTCGCAGGTCATCATTGCCAACCGTTTCGATAACTGCTTGATCGATGTAGAAGAGAAAGTTTATACACGTGACATTTTTAGACGCGATTAATTATGGTAAAGTACAATATAACTCTTGAGGGTAAAACTGTATTCGTAACAGGAGCTGCAGGCTTTATTGGTAGTAACTTAATTAAGCGCCTGTATCAGGATGTGCAGGATATAAAGGTAATCGGCATTGATAATATGAACGATTACTATGATGTAAACCTTAAGCGTGAACGTCTGCAACAGATCAACGATTTTCAGCGTGACTTTGTGTTCATAGAAGGTTCAATTGCCGACAAGGCACCATCAATCAGATCTTTGCTGACTACAAGCCTTCAGTAGTAGTAAATCTGGCCGCACAGGCTGGTGTACGTTACAGCATTACTAATCCTGATGCTTATATCCAGAGCAATCTGATTGGTTTCTATAACATACTTGAGGCATGTCGCTTTAATGAGGTTGAACATCTCGTTTATGCTTCTTCAAGCTCTGTCTATGGTTCCAACAAGAAGGTGCCATACTCTACCGATGACAAGGTAGATAATCCTGTGTCACTCTATGCAGCCACCAAAAAGAGCAACGAGCTGATGGTACATGCTTACAGCAAGCTCTACAATATTCCGTCCACCGGGCTTCGTTTCTTTACGGTATATGGACCTGCGGGCCGTCCAGATATGGCCTACTTTGGTTTTACCAATAAATTACGTGAAGGTAAAAAAGTGTAGATTTTCAACTATGGCAATTGCAAGCGCGACTTCACATATATTGATGATATCGTTGAGGGAGTAGTTCGCGTCATGCAGCATGCACCAGAGAAGCATAAGGGCGAGGACAAATTGCCAATTCCTCCATACAAGGTGTACAATATCGGCAACAACTCGCCTGTGAACCTCCTCGATTTCGTCACCATACTTCAGGAGGAACTCATTGCTGCTGGTGTTCTCTCCGCCGATTACGACCTTGATGCCCACAAGGAACTCGTTCCCATGCAGCCTGGTGATGTTCCTATCACTTATGCGCTCACTTTCTGGAAACAGACCACCCTGTATATCGATCATGGTGATTGGGATATCGACAATAACACCGGCGAGCGCAGCATGCGTCCCTTGGCCGTTGGTCGAAGCAATTTTGTCGGTTTTGGCTCCCATCAAGGAGCCGGCCTTGGCGTGTGCGCCTATACGTTTGTAGAAACGTGCAAACTCAATACGATCTTGGCTTACGAATATATCAAGAAGGTGTTAACTCTGATCGGATATGAGAAGGAAGATACCAATGACTATTTCGCCCTGCTTCCGAGTGTTCTGGCAGTTAAATAATAACAATAAATTAAGAGCTATTAACTTTAAAAGTCGTTTGAGGCTTTATAATGGAGTAATGCTGGATATTAAACGTTTACGATTATGCAACAATGAAAAAAAAAATATTGTTTGTACAGCAAAACCTAAAAGGAGGTGGAGCAGAAAAGGTTTTGGTAGATATTCTTAATAATTTCGATTATAGGACATATGATATTACTTTAATACTTATAGAAAACTCTGGCATATATGCAAATCAAGTTAATAGTAATGTAAGAGTTCTTTCCCTTATAGGAGAGAATGGCATGAGATTATATGGTGCATTAAAAAAAAAACATTTATTCTCTATCATTGATATATTTCTTTCTAAGAAGCTAAAAAAAATTTTGGATACGGAGTCCTTTGATACTATTGTTTCTTTTATGGAAGGTATTGGCGCTAGGTGTCATAGTTATATATTTAATAGAGCTAAGAGAAATATAACATGGGTTCATATTGACTTGGAGCTCAAGAACTGGGCTCTTTCAGACTTTAGATCATTAGAAGAACAGAAATTAATCTATGAAAAAATGGATGAAGTAATCTTCGTCTCAGATGGTGCTAAAGATGCATTTAATAGACTATTTCACACTTCACGAAATAAGATAATTTATAATCTTATAGATGTAAAACAGATTATTAATAAGGCGGAAGATGGTGGTGTCGAACACTCAAAGTTTACATTTTGTAATGTAGGACGTCTAGCAGAACAGAAAAGACAAGATAGAATTATAGAAGTTGCAAGAATATTTAAGGAAAAATCTGTGCCTGCAGAATTTTGGCTTGTAGGTACAGGTGCTCTTGAAGAGCAATATAAGGAATCTGTACGACAAAGTAAGCTTGAAGATTATGTTAAATTTAAGGGTTTTCAAACTAATCCTTACAAGTTCCTAAACGCAGCTGATGTATTCCTACTTACTTCTGACTCGGAAGGTTATCCTTTAGTTGTGTGCGAGGCGTTATGTTTGGGCAAACCAATTGTTTCAACAGATGTTACCGGACCCCACGAGATTTTGAACGATGGATCTGGTGTGCTTACACCGAAGGATCCAAAAATAATAGCGGAAACTCTTCTTTCACTTTATAGTAATCCTAAAATGTTAAATGACTTGTCAATTAAGGCCAAAGATAAGTGTGGAATCTTTAATATTAAAAGGACAATGTTAGAAATTTATAGTGTCTTATAAATAGTGTATAATGGCGAACACATCGAATTCTAAAAGAATTGCAAAGAATACGGTACTTCTATACTTCCGTATGATTCTTAGCATGCTTGTGTCCCTATACACAAGCAGAGTTATTTTACGTGTACTAGGAGTCGACGATTTTGGCATCTACAACATTGTCGGAGGTATTGTTGTAATGTTTTCTTTTATTAATACATTCTTAACTAGTGCCAGTCAACGGTTTTTAAGTTTTTCATTAGCAAAAAGTAACAAACAAGATACAACGTGTGTTTTTTCAACTTCACTCTTTATTCATGTTATTATAGCAATAATTTTTGGCGTTTTTGCAGAAACTGTTGGATTGTGGTTTGTATGTAATAAGCTTGTTATTCCTGGACCGAGATTTACCGCAGCAATATGGATATTCCATATAATGGTTATTGAGTCATGCATATCTATCTTTAAAGTTCCCTACAATGCAGCCATTATTGCAGAGGAAAAAATGGATTTTTATGCTTATACCAGTATCGTTGAAAGTGTATTGCGTCTACTAGCTGTTTATCTACTTGTTTTGATAAATTTTGATAAACTTATTATTTACGCACTCCTTCACATTCTTGTTGCTTTCTTAATGTTGTTGTGGTATAAGACATATAGTGAAAAGAAATTTGCATACTGCAGGTTCTCGTTAAAATATAATCGTCAGAATCTTAAGGATATGACTTCATTTTCGGCTTGGAATCTTTTTGGTAGTATAGCTGATTTGGGTTACAAACAAGGTACAAATATTTTTCTAAATTTATTTTATGGTGTAGCATTGAATGCCGCAATGGGTATTGCAACTACGGTTAGAACTACTGTGTATTCTTTTATTAGTAATCTTCAAGTAGCCGCTAATCCACAAATTATAAAATCATATGCAATAGGAGAGTACGATTACTACGGTAATTTAATTAATAAAATATCAAAATATTCCTATTTTCTAATGCTTCTTCTTGCAGTTCCAGTAGGTTTGAATATTAAATATGTTTTGAATCTTTGGTTAGGGGCTCCTCCTTTACACTCTGATAATCTAGTGGTTTTAGGTTTAATATTCTGTTTGATTGATTCTCTGCATGGGCCTTTGTGGACTTCTATGCAAGCTACGGGAAAAATTCGGAATTACCAAATAGTTGCCAGTCTTGTACTTTTGTTAAATCTACCTTTGAGTTATTGGGCATTGTCTGTTGGTTATCCTCCAGAAAGCATAATGATAATACAGATATTTGTTTCATTTGTTACTTTGTTCGTTCGTATTATTTTTTCTAAAATATACGCTCATATCGGTATCCGTGCTTATTTAAAGTCAGTTTTGATTCCTATTGCACTTGTGTCCATAGTTTCTATACCTATTCCGTTGTATATTTCAACTTTATATGAAGATGGATTTTCTAAGTTGCTGGTAACGGGAATAATAAGCATAGTATTTACTGTAATTTCTATTTTATCATTAGGTGTGAGTAATAGCGAACGGGCTATGTTTTATTTAGTAGTTAAAAAGAAGATATTTAAAAATAATAGATAATGGCAGAATTTAAAAGTTTAAGATTGGCCTGGGTAGACAATGTTAAAATGTTTGCAATGTTATGTGTTATCATTGGCCATTCTTTTGCGTGTATAACCGGCAATTTTAATGGATATGATGAAATTAATTTATTTATAGTTGCTTTCAATATGTCTTTATTTGTGTTTATTTCAGGGTTCACATCCAGTAAGGGGGTACTGAATATTTCTTCTTTAAAAGAACTGATGAGCTATATCAATAAGATTTTATGGAGAGTTGGCGTGCCTGCTACGGGATATTCGCTCTTGTGTATGGGAGTTATGTATTCTGTGCAAAATCATTATATTAAAGCAACTATCTCCTTCGTTTTGTTGATATTTATTCTTGTTTCTATTTTGCTTCTTTTAAATCAGAATATGCAGCAAAGGTTTTCTTTTGCAAATAAGGCAATAGTAATTTTCCCATATATCATATTGCCAGTCTGTTTGATAAATCAGTCGGTATGGTTCTTCCCTTTTTTAATAATGATGTTGGTTATTGCAGCTATAAGTTCCTATTTATCTAGTTTTTTTCTTAAAAATAGGCTTATAAATTTTGCTATTATAATGTTGATTCTATCAATAATTGTTTCGCCTGTTTCTCCCTTTTATAGTACTGCTGAATTTTATTTTGTTTTCTTACTGGGAATTCTATATAAAGTTTATCCTAAAATGCTTCCCCGATACAATAAATGTTCAATACTACTATCATTATTCCTTTTTATTCTAGGAAGTTTCGTTTTTTCAAAACACTGTAGTATACCTAATCAGTTTTATCTTTCGAATTGGTGGGACTTGATTTCCAACGGATCTTTCCATATCTTTCTATTACGGCAACTTAGTTCGATCTCTCTTGTAATTGCTTTTTTGCTTCTTATTAAATCGATGTCAAAAGAATATACTAAGTTCAGTTACTATGGATCGTTAACACTTGCCATTTATCCTATTCATGGCTTAATTATTTCCATATTTAAGTGTAAAGGAACACCTTTTTTTACTGATAACATCGTTTTGGGATTGCTTATTGTCTCAATAATAACGATGCTTCTTTTGTTGATTTCTGTATCAGTCATAAATCTATTACAGAAAACATCATTAACTCGAATTGCATTATTAGGAACAAAATAAAACTATGATAAAAAAGACTCATCAATTGGGATTTATTATTCCATTGGCATTGATTGTATTAGTGAATCCAACTATTGCTTTGTTTGTTTCACTGATTATTCTTGTTAAGGATAAAGAAAATTCCAAATTTTCATACTTGCAATTCTTCTTCATGCTAGCCTTGTGGATGGGATGTATTAACATGACTAAAGTGGCAACTAGTGATACAATCTATTATTTATCTTGGTTTGAATCTATAGATATTTCACAACCAATTCACAGCATTCTATATTATAAAAATTCAGAATACAGTATTCAAGACCCTTTTTTTAACATTTTATCCGTATTCTTTTACTATATTGCTTTAGGAAATACTAATGGGTATATCTTATTATGTACTATCATAATATATTTCTTTCATTATTTAGCTATATACAGTATTGCCAAAACTACATCAGCATCAAAAACTGAAATCATCGCGATTGTTATAGCTCTAACGTTTTATAATCCTTTTTTCATTCAAAGTATACATGGGCTACGCCAAACAATTGCATCGGCATTTATGATATATGCAATATCGCAGAGAGTTTGTGGTAATAATAAAAAGTTTATCATTTATGGTCTATTGTCAGTATTTACCCATTCATCAACTCTAGTATATATAGTTCTTGCATTGATACCGCAATTGTATAAAAGGGCAAAAATAAAGACTTTATTTATAATTTTTACTTGTTTTGCTGTATTTGTAATATTTAATCAAAGCATAGCTTTAGCTTTAGCAAGCTTAGATATAGAAATGTTAAGTGGCGCAGGAACTAGACTGTCAGATACGTATAATAATCCTTCAAGTTTGACCTTATCTATGAGAGGATTTAATCTTTACTGTATCCCTTTAATGTTTTGCGCAATTTTGAATTTTATCCATAGGGACCGTTTAGGTGGAGGTATTTTCTTTCAGTATGCTTTTGTGTTAACATATGCTACAATCGTTGCCTTTCAATTTGCTCCAGTTTTTAGTGTAAGGTATTTTTTCTTTGTTGGTTCCTTTTTTCCATTTATACTAATATATTTCTTTAATCCAGGAACTATAAAGTCTAGGCGATTTTGTGTTAGTATAGCTGCTTTTCTTTTTCTGTTTTTCTTTTTCTATTTAGGACTAGGTCGCGATTATGCTCCTATATTCGATATTTTAATCAAACCATTTATGCTATTCTTTTAAACTATATGTGTAAATTCTCAATTATAATAGCCGCTTACAATGTTGGAGAATATATAGAAGTGGCAATAAATAGTTGTTTAAATCAACGTAATTCAGAAGATATTTCTTTTGAAATTATAGTAATAAATGACGGTTCAACTGATGATACAGGTGAACACCTCAAAAAATATCAGTATAACGCAAATATAAATATTATTAATCAGGAGAATGCTGGCCTTTCTGCAGTACGAAATAGTGGTGTGGAGATTTCAAAAGGAGAATATATTCTATTTCTAGACGGTGACGATTGGCTTTCACCAAATACAATTTATTTAATGAATGAGGCAGTTGAGCAATCTGATCTGGTCTTATTTCCTATGCAGTATTATTATAATGAAAACAATATCGTTACCAAGTCCTATCCATTAGAAGAAAGACAATATTCATCTAAAGAGATATTAGAAAAGACAATTGGTCACTCGATCTTTAATGTAACGCCAGCTCCTTGTAAATGTTATAAGAGAGAAATTCTAATTTATTCAAACCAAATATTTTTAAAGGGAATTCTGCATGAAGATGGCCCTTATTTCATGGATACGATGCATAACTTTAAAACAGTAACTTATGTAAATGAAGGACTGTATTTCTATAGGCAAGCTCGTGAGAATTCAATTACAACTTCAAAGAGGACTTACAGGAATGTAGAAGGTATTGTAAAAGGCACATCTCATATTTTTGATGTATATGGTTATAATAATCCAGATGTGAATTTATATTATATATCATCATCAATAATGCAGATACTACCAAAATACAGAACTAAAGAGGATAAGAAATTGGTACTTCAATATTATCGTCAGCTCTCTATAAAACGATTTTTATTTACAGCTCTAATCCATTCCAGATTTAATTTCAAAACAGCAGTATTAACAATGTTAACATTAGTTGACCCTGCTATTGTTTCTTTTTTAAATAGATAATATTAGGTTATGAAGATAGCATATTTTACCGCCTACTTAGGCAAGGAGTTCATGGCTCGCTATTGCGAGGGTAAGCGTTTTGCACTTTCTGGTCCATTGAAATCTCTTGGTCTTGCTCGTTCAATGATGGCTGCAGGTCATGATGTGACCATCTATAGCCCGGGTGTTACCACTTGTAATGTAAAGGTTCCTTCTTTCACAGAATATGAGGAGTACCCTGAAGGCAAATTGACCATTAAATATTGCGATATCCTCAGCAAGCGTAGATGTGATCCAATCAATCAGATTCGCATGAGTAGTTTCTTGAAAAAAGAACATAAGCGTGAGCATTTCGATGTGTTGGTTTACTACAACATTACACTTGGTGCTGCTATTCTCGCTCCTGCATTGAACGATTGCATTAGGGTACTTGAATACGAGGACAATATCTTTAATAATGCACTTGTTGGTGATAAGAATAATTTTGTTTGGTTCAAGACTAAGATGTACAATCGCATTATCTCTCATACCGATGGTGTTATGGCTGTATGCAATGGTCTTATGTTACCTGAGATTCCTCATCGTGTACTCACTCCCGGTATTGTGAACGAGGAGGTAATCAATAGTGTTTCTACTCGTGTTAACAAACTGCAGGACGCCAAACCTGTGCATATTATCTTAACAGGTGGCATCCATTATAGCAAGGGTGGCGACCTTTTGGTAAAGGCAATGTCTCACATCAAGACTCCATGTGTAGTTTCGGTATATGGAAACTGCGACCTCAATGACACTATGAAGGAACTGATGACTTATGTGCCTTCCTCCCATAAGTTTGAGTTCAATGGCTATATGAAGCATGAAGAACTGATCAAGACATTGGATGAAACAGCTGATATCCTAATCAATACTACTCGTAGCATGGGCGTTGGTGCTCAAGCAGCTGGTTTCCCATTCAAGATGATGGAATATGCCTCAACAGGACGTCCTATTGTAAGTAGTGAAATTGGCAAGTTAGATGAAGATTACAACAGTCACATTACCTATTATGACGGTGAGGATTCAACTACTATTGCGGCAGCAATTGAGGATGTAATCGCCAATTATGACGCAAAGGTTAAGAAAGCACTAGAACTTCAAAAGCGTGTGCTTAGTGAGTACACTATCGATGGTATTGGAAATAAATTAGACAAGTTCTTCAAAGATATTGTAGTAAATGAGGCTGAAAAATAACAGATTCCTTCGCACCATATATTACAATTGGTTGCATTATGAGGCAAAACATAGCTATAATCATGGCAAGGGAAATGTGATTGTCAATAAAGGTGTGAAGGTTAAGTCTCGCATCCAAATCAGAGGTAGTCACAACTATGTTATCATTGAGGGCGGTGCAGCATTCTTGAATACCACATTACGCATTACAGGTAACAATTGTATGGTTGTTCTGAAGGATCATTCCTATGTAACTGAAGCTGAGATATTTGTCGAAAACAATAACTGTAAGGTTGAAATTGGTTCGAAGACATTCGTTGGACGCCATACTCACATTGCATGTTCCGAAGATAACTCTGAACTGATTATTGGACGTGATGGTATGATCTCTTCTCATTGTCAAGTACGAACTGGTGATTCTCATTCTGTGACAGACTTGGAAGGTAATCGTATCAACCCTGCAGCTTCTATACATATTGGCGACCATTGCTGGTTGGGTGAAGGAAGTAAGGTCATGAAAGGCGTGACCTTGGGGAAAGATACAGTTGTCAGTACCGGTGCTATTGTGACAAAGTCATTTGAACCAAACGTCCTTCTCGGAGGCATTCCTGCTAAAGTGTTGAAGAAAAACGTTTCTTGGAACGAGAAAATATTATAAATAGTACTCAAGTATGGAACAGACTAAATGCAAAATAAAAAGACTTACAAATGGACCTAAGCACCATTTGTTTGGCTTCCACGACCTGTTGATTACCAATGGAGCAGGTGATAAATACCTCTCACTTGAAGTTGATACAATGAATCGTCCTCCGCTCCCAGGAGAACTCTTTGGAAGTGGTTATGTAAAGGACGGTCAGTATATAAAGGTAGGTGAAACTACTGCACTAAACTATCCTCAAGGAGCACGTCAGCAATGGGTTGCAGAGTCGGAATTATTTACTATCAACAATCGTGTAGGCGACGTGTGGGGGACAGACATCTATGATGCAAGCACAAATCAATTAGTAGATCGCCTAGAGGCCACAACACACATGCTGTCAAAGGATGGTCGTTATGCATACGGTCTGGATTATGCTCGTTTGTTCCGTTTAGGCGGATATGGCTATAGTGGCATTGCAGATAAAGGTGCAAATGATGCCACTCCAACAAACAGCGGTATCACAAAGATGGATATGCAGACTAAGAAGGTAGAACTTCTAGTCAGTGTCCGTCAGGTTGCAGAGTGTGGAGCTACTTCAATCTCTGGTATTTCTCATCACTATTTGACACACCTTTGCTTGAACCCATCATGCAATTGTGTCGCATTTTTGCATCGATATTTTATGGCGGATGGTGGTCTGATGACTCGTCTGATGACTATTGGCATTGATGGTACCGGACTTCGTTGTCTTGCTCAAGGCTTCTTAAGCCACTATGACTGGAAAGACGATAATACCATTTACATTTTTGGTCGTGCAAACAGTTTTTTGGATGCCCTCCGTAACAATCCATTGCTTTCACACCCTTTGATGGTAGAATCTATGAAAGTCGCAAAGAAAGTTGCGAAGTTTGTACTCAGTAGAGGAAATGGAGGAGGAAATGCAAATTCCGGCAAGTACTTTATGTATATAACGGATTCAGAACAGCCTATTATAACACCTTTTGCACAAGGATTGATTACCGAAGATGGGCATCCTATGACCAATCCGATCAATGGTAAGTGGTGTATCAATGATACATATCCTGATGCAAACGGTATCAGAACGCTTATGCTCTACAATTTCGATAATGATGATCGTATTGATTTGGGTACATTCAAGATGATAGATGATAAGCCTGATGTGGCATTGAAGGATACCTATTTCATAGGGGTAGATCCTAGGATATTGGGAAGTATTTCTCCAGAGGAACTTTCATTTACTAGAAGCGGCCTGCATTGTGATTTGCATCCTCGCTGGAGTAGAGATGGGAAGCAGGCTGTTTTCGACTCTATCCATGAAGGCACACGTCAGATTTACATTGCACACGTAGGTGATATTATTAAGTAGAAGAATGGGAAAGATTTGTTGTATATTTAATATACCGTCATTGTATCGTGAGGCTATATATTTAGACATTGACAATACTTACGATTGTGAGTGGTATTTTGAACAGGAGGAAAACGGAATCAATCTTTTTGATACCAATAAACTCAAGTCTGTACATATTCTGAAGCATGATAATTTTATCAGCCGCTTCTATACCATGAAGGGACTTGTTAAGATGGTGTGGAATCGGAAGGATTATGACAAGTATCTCATGGTGGGTACACCTATGTGTGTTTCGTTGTGGGTACTTTGCATTTTGCTAAAGATATTCCATCCAAGGAAGCAGACTTATTTTTGGACACATGGATGGTATGGAAAGGAAACATTTGCAGAAAGAGTTATCAAGAAGAATTTCCATAAATTAGCGGATGATCTGTTCATTTATGGAAATTACGCTAAAGATCTTTTAGAGAAAGAGGGGCTAAAGTCCTCTAAGATGCATGTTATCCACAACTCTCTTTCATACGATGTACAGATTGAATTGCGTAAGCAGATGCAGCCAACCAATATCTATAAAGAGCATTTTTGCAACTCTAATCCCGTACTGATTTTTATTGGCCGTCTTACACCAGTCAAACAACTGGACATGTTTGTGGATGCTGTGGCTAAATTAAAGGCAGAAGGTCAGAATTACAATATTGTATTTGTGGGAGATGGACCAATGCGTCAATCTTTGGAAGAGCAGGTGGAAAAGGCTTGCTTGAAAGATGCAGTCTGGTTCTATGGTGTTTGCTATGACGAAAAGGCAAATGCAGAACTTGTCTTCAATTCAGATCTTTGTGTCGCTCCAGGAAATGTTGGTTTGACGGCAATACATACTTTGATGTTTGGGTGTCCTGTTGTTACCCACAGCAATTTCGCCTATCAGATGCCGGAGTTTGAGGCTGTAAAAGAAGACCAAACAGGAAATTTCTTTGAGAGAGGAAGTGCCGATTCTCTGAAAACAACTATCAGCGAATGGTTCCGCTTGAATGGCAATCAAAGAGAGCATGTTCGCAAGGAGTGTTACAAAGAAATTGATGAGCAATGGAATCCTAAGTTTCAGATGAAAGTTCTTAAAGCAGTATTAGGATAATGCCGAAACTATTACAAATAAATTCAGTTGTAAACACGGGTTCTACAGGTCGTATTGCAGAGCAGCTCGGAGAATTTGCTATCAGTCAAGGATGGGATAGCTACATTGCATACGGTCGTGAGGCACGTGAGAGCAAGTCGTATCTCATCCAAATTGGTGGTAAACTTAGCGTTTATATTCATGCAATCGGCACGATGCTGACTGATCGTCATGGGTTGTTTTCACTTTGTGCAACCAAGAAATTTCTGAAGCAACTGGATGAGATTAAGCCTGATGTTGTGCATCTGCACAATATTCATGGTTACTACATCAACTATCTCATGTTGTTGAACTATCTTCATAAAAAAAATATTCCAACAGTCATTACTATGCATGACTTCTGGCTGATGACAGGTCATTGTGCCTATATCAACAAGAGCTGCGATAAGTGGAAGATCGGTTGCGGTAAATGCCCTCGTTTGCACCAATATCCAGCAGCTAAAGTTGACCATAGTGGACGGAACTGGATTACTAAACTGGAAGCCCTCAGCAGAATGGGTAATATCGTTTTGGTACCTGTTTCTAATTGGCTGGATGGCTTCGTTAAGGAGTCTTTGCTACAGGGGGTCAAATCACATGTCATCTATAATGGTATCGATACTAATGTGTTTAAACCGTATGATGCAAAAACAGCTGTAGAAGGTGTAGACTGGAATAAGTTCACCATTATGAGTATTGCTACCCGTTGGACTGATGCGAATGGTTACGATGATGTTATAAAACTTTCTACACTTTTATCTGAAGATGCACAGATTATTATGGTTGGTCTCGATGACGAGCAGATGCAGAACATTCCGGCTAATGTAATTGGTTTTAAGAAAACAGAGAGTTTCGAACAACTGAAGGAACTCTACTCAAAGTCGGACGTTATCTTCAATCCGAATGCGGAAGTTACTTTTGGTCTTGTTACGGCAGAAGCAATGGCATGTGGAACTCCTGTTATTGTCTTGGAGGATACTGCCGGCGAAGAGATAGTTGATGTGGAAACTGGTTATGTGGTAACTTCCGTAGATGAGGTTCCGGCATTGATTTCCACTATTAAAGCAAATAAAAGCGTTGAAACTTCTGCCAAATGTAGAGAAAGAGTAATTGAACAATTTAACTCAAAGAAGCAAAATCAAAAATACTTTGATTTGTATAAGGAACTAGCTAGAATTAAATAGGAAAATAAATGAAAGCATTAATAATTTCGCTCAATTTTCATCCTGGGCACGTCAGCCACATGGTGGCTAGCTATAAACAGTGTGAGGAGTTGGGGTATGAATTATCATTTTATGTAGATCCTAAGTTTCAGAATTTCCTGCCGAAGGGAAGTCGAATCTTGAAGGTCGGAGTGGATGCTTGTCCTATGGTTGATCTTGCCATTTTCCTGTTCCCAAGTCAGAAGAACCTTATGTTGATTTGGAAGATGAAACGTCAAGGAACTCTTGTGGTATATATCTTTCATGAGCCTTTGGCTCCTATGAGCGACTACCGTAAGGCTGGTTTCTCATATAAGTCTCTAGCAAAGCTATGGATAATTAATCGTGTGAACTCACTGACAGTAAAGTGGAGTGATGTAATTTTGCTTCCATCTAAGAAGGCTGTTGATTACTACAATGCGAATCCGCTCTACAAGAATGGCAACTACCACTATCTGCCGCTGATGTATGATGATGAGCGTGGGCAGAAATATGAGGAAACAAAGCGAGAATACTTTAGCTATATCGGTACTGTAGCAGCAGATCATTCTTTTGGCGAATTTATAGAATTCGTACAGTGGGCTATTAAAGATAACAAACTCCCTGGAGTAAAGTTCCTTATTGCTACAAGGAGTGAATTTGAAGTACCAGAAGAGTTTAAGAATAATCCTCGATTGACAGTGCAGAAAGGTCGGCCGCTTACTAATGAAGAGATTAATGCTTACTATTCAAGAACTTATGTTGCCTGGAATGCATATGCTCGTACTACCCAGAGTGGTGTATTAGCAAAGAGCTTTATGTTTGGAACACCAGCTTTAGTGTTGGAGAAGAACTGCAACGAGTTCGCTCATGACGGTGTTGAGATCGCTGCTATTGAGAATAATTCCAATAAGCAGGAGATTGAATTTGCTATCAAGACTGTAATAAAGAACTTCGATATGTATTCAGAGAATTGTCGTAAGCAGTTCCTTGACTCATTCTATTATAGAAAGTACAACGAGCGATTTAAAAATCTTATTTAAACCTGTTAATGATTTACAAATTCGACGTTACCCACAAGGGAGAAGAATGGATAAGTTTGTCGAAGTATACAGAATGACGTGTGAAGAGAAAACGCACCTTATATAATCCAAGCAGAGCTTCTGTTGCTGTGAAGCTTCTGATGCTTATGGCAGTAGTACAAGTAGTCGTTTATTGATGTGGTGCGATACCTCCTGTTGCTACAAGTTATAATATTGATTTTTTATGGAAAACAAGAATAAGATTCTATGGATTGTTACAGAGCTTTTTCCGCCAGATGAAACCTCTACATCGTATATTCTGGGCGAGATAGCAAATAAATATGTAGAGAAATATGTAGTTAAGGTAATTTGTGGTCCTGAAATATATGATAAACACAAGAAGCTGGATGAGAACAATAATTTCCGTCTTGATCCAAGCATTGAGGTGTTTCGTGCCAATGGCGAAGATCTTGATAAGAATACAACCAAAGGCAAAACTCTATCATTTGTTTTAATGAGCAGCCGAATGATAAAGCTTGTAAAACAGCATATCAAGAAGGATGACAAGGTGCTGATGGTGACTAATCCTGCTCCACTTGTTGTATTGATGAGCAGATTAAAGAAGAAAGTTGGTTTTGAACTGAATATTTTGGTGCATGACGTATTCCCAGAAAACACAAAACCTGCTGGACTTAAATTACCTATGTATGGCCTGTTCAAGCATGTGTTTGATAAGGCATATAGTGGAGCTGACCAATTGATTGCTCTTGGTAGGGACATGAAAGATGTACTTGAGCAGAAGGTGAAAAAATATAATCCTAATCTCAAAATAAGTATTGTTGAAAATTGGGCAGATATAGATGGTATAAAGCCACAACCTTTCTCAGAAGATAAAATAATCCTTCAGTATGCCGGTAATATTGGTCGTGTTCAGGGCTTGGATAAAGTAATAAATAACCTACCGGAGAATGTGGAATTCCATCTCTACGGCACTGGCTTTATGGAGAAAACTCTCAAAGCAATGAATCATCCAAGAGTTATCTTTCATGGTCCATATTTTCGCTCTCAGCAGAATGATGTACTTGCAGCATGTGATGTGGCTGTAGTTACACTGCAGGAGGGAATGTATGGTTTAGGTGTTCCTAGTAAGACATATAATATCCTTGCTTCTGGAAGGCCTGTGATGTACTTAGGTCCTGTAAATAGCGAAATAGACTTACTCGTTCGTGAAGAGGGTATAGGTTTCTGCGGATGGCCTGAAACATGGAACAAGGAGGATTTGGCTACTATGGGCAAGAAGGCTCGCGAGGTAGCAGTTCGTGATTACTCAGAGGAAACTATATTGAATAAATTCTTGAAAGAAATATAATGGAGAAACTGTTATTTACCGGAGGAACAGGATTTCTCGGAAAGAACACTCGTCCTCTTTTGGACAAGATGTATGAAGTAACTACTTGTGGTATCACTCATGATGATATGATTAAGGCTAATCTGGTGAAGGACGTGCCCGAATTGGAACAACATTATGATATTGTACTCCATGCTTGTGGTAAGGCGCATGTGCTGCCTAAGTCGGAAGCTGAAATCAGCTCTTTTTATGATGTAAATTATGTCGGTACAATTCACCTTTGCAATGCATTAGAAAAAGTTGGAGTACCAAAGGCTTTGATCTTCATAAGTACAGTAGCTGTGTATGGTTGTGAGTTCGGCGATATGATTACAGAAGAACACTTACTTGAAGGAAAAACGCCATATGCGGCAAGTAAAATTAAAGCTGAGCAATACCTGACAGAGTGGTGTGCTAAAAATAATGTGAAGCTTGGCATTCTACGCCCTTCATTACTTGCAGGCAAAAATGCCTTAGGCAATCTGGGTGCCATGGTGAATGGCGTGAATAAGGGTTTCTATATGAATATAGCTGGTGGGAAGGTAATCAAGAGCATTCTGATGGCAGAGGATATTGCCAATCTGGTTCCGCTTGTAGCTGAAAAAGGTGGTGTGTATAATGTATGCGATACCAAGCAGCCATCATTTGGTCAGATATCTCAATCTGTTGCAAAGCAGTTGAGAAAGGGTAAGCCATTGAGCATTCCTTATTGGATGGCATGGTGCATGGCTAAGGTGGGTGATCTGCTTGGAAATAGGGCGCCAATAAATACATATAAGCTTGAGAAAATGACAAAGAGCTTAACATTTAGTAATGACAAAGCTCGAAAGGAACTTAATTGGGAGCCGATCGATGTCCTTAGTAATTATAGAGTTTAATATTTAAGAAATATAAATCTAAACTGTTAGATTATACCAGAAGAAAAAAAACTATTTAGACTTAAAAATATTTCACTTTTTGTATTCTCAAATATTAGTAAAATAGATTTCTAAATGATATTAATTTATACTATAATTTTCATTCTATTGCTTTTAATAGAACTTTTATATTTTGATATTGCGGATAAGTGCAATATTATCGATAAACCAAACCAACGGTCAAGTCACTCAACTATTGTTTTGAGGGGTGGTGGAATCATATTCGCTCTATCAACTCTTGCTTGGGTCGGATTTCAGGGTGCTCATGGGGAGTGGGGGTTGGTGGTTGGATATCTGCCATTCTTGATTGGTTTATTTCTGATTGCTGGCGTGAGTTTTGTGGATGACATCATCTCGCTTCCAGATAGAGTCAGGTTGGTGAGTCAATTTACAGCAATGGCGCTGATGTTCTGGTGCCTTGGCGTTCTACACTGGAATATGTGGTGGATCGTGATCATCGCTCTCATCGTTTGTGTGGGCGCAATCAATGTAATTAACTTCATGGATGGAATCAATGGTATCACTGCAGGTTATTCTCTTGCCGTACTTGTTCCGCTTACTGTTCTTAATGCTTCGGCAAACTTCATTGATCAGTCATTTCTCGTTACTATTATTCTTGGCGTGCTGGTGTTCTGTGTCTTTAACTTCCGCTCTAAGGGGAAAGCAAAGTGCTTTGCGGGTGATGTGGGTAGCATTGGTATTGCTTTCATCCTGCTGTTTGCCATAGGTAAGTTGGTGATGCAGACAGGAGATGTAACTTACTTGCTGTTCCTGCTGGTGTATGGTGTGGATGGTTGTTTGACAATCTGTCACCGCATCCTGCTGCACGAGAAACTGGGTGAAGCTCACCGTAAGCACGCATATCAACTGATGGCGAACGAGCTGAAATTTGGTCATGTGAAGGTGGCGGGCTTGTATATGATTATGCAGTTAGCTGTTTCACTAGTGTTCATTTTCATTGTGCCTAATACTATACTGGCGCACTGGATTTACCTGATTGTAGTGTTTGTGATTTTTGCAGTAGCTTATGTATTGTTCAAAAAGAAGTACTACCATCTGCACGAAGAATATTTAGCTTCACTTGAAAAGTAACGACTATGATACAATTCGACAAAGAGCTACTTAGCTCTCTTTTAGAGAAGGCCGTTGAAAATCCTCGTAAGAGAATGAATCTGGATATGCGTACATCATCTGCGGATACCTCACAGAGAATGCTGAACGCATTACTCCCGGGAACAGAAATTCCTATTCACCGTCATGAAGGCACGAGTGAATCAGTGATATGTCTTTGCGGTAAACTGTATGAGATTATATACGAAGAATCTGCAGAGTATGTTACAGAAAGTAATTCGTTGACTCAGAATATGGCGAAGAAGTCTATATTCAAGGAGGTGGCCCGTATCCTCCTATGCCCTGCAGAAGGCAAGTATGGCTGTCAAATACCTAAGAATGCATGGCACACAATAGAAGTACTGGAGCCTTCCGTTATCTTCGAGGCAAAGGATGGTGCTTACAAACAAGTGTAAACATAATGATTAACTATTTAAATATATAAAAATGATTTCGAAAATCACCGATTGGTATTTCTCTAAGAAAGCACTTCCTTATTGGGGGGTACTTGCTTTGGATTGTCTTATCGTAATGTTCTCCGGATACGTCGCAAAGTATCTTGAAGTTGGAGGTTTTGAATTTGCTCAGTCATTTTGGCCAATGACATACGGCATACTCATCAGCATCGTGCTTTATGCTGTGTCATTTCGATTATTTCATACCTACGCAGGCATTATCCGTTATTCATCTTTTATAGACCTTCAGCATGTAGCTGTTGCCACATTTGCAGGATCAGTACTTACATACATAGCCTCTTTTGCACTGGCATCTGTCAATAATATCAATATGCCGGATCTTTTGGGCATTTTTGTAATGTTCTCTGTTTCTACACTCCTGATGTGGTTGGAGCGTGTAGCTGTTAAACGTATGTTTGATGGCTTCCGCGCACAGGATGCAACACCTGTTGCCATCTACGGAACCAAGGGCGGTGGCATTAGCCTTGCTTTCAGCATCATAAACGTGAAGGTAAAGGAATTCCGTCTTGTGGCTTTCATCTCAGATGGTGAGGAAATGAAGAACACTTATCTGCTTGGTAAGAAGGTATTATTGAATGGCAAGGGTATCGCTGAAGATTTGAAGCAGATGGGCGTTAAAGTATTCCTTGTTTCTCCCTTAAAAAGTGAGATGTTCCGCAAGAATGCAACCATGATAGACGAATTCCTTGCTGCTGGTATCAAGATCATGATGTCGTCTGAAGCAGAGGAATGGGATGGTAAGAGTCCTCTGATGAACCTTAAGGAAGTGGACATTGAGGATCTCCTTCCTCGTGATAAGATTGAGGTAAATATGGATGCCATTGGAGCGTTGCTCACCGATAAGAAAATTCTTATTACAGGTGCTGCAGGTTCCATTGGCAGTGAGATGGTTCGTCAGGTGGCGTTATATAAGCCCGCGAAGATGATTCTCATTGATCAGGGAGAGACTCCTATGCACACTGTACGTCTCATGATGGCTCGTGATTTCGGTGATATAAAGTGCAAAACCATTGTTTCCAGTATTGCTAATCAGGAACACATGGAAAAGATCTTTGCTTCGTGTCAGCCGGATTACGTGTTCCATGCTGCTGCCTACAAGCATGTGCCAATGATGGAGCACAATCCAGGTATTGCTGTGCAGAATAATATCTATGGCACACGTGTAATTGCAGACCTTGCAGTGAAGTACGGCACTAAGAAATTTGTGATGATCTCTACTGATAAAGCGGTTAACCCAACGAACGTAATGGGTTGCTCAAAGCGAATCTGTGAGATTTACTGTCAATCACTCAATAAGGCTATTGTTGAGGGTAAGGTGAAGGGGGTTACTCAGTTTGTAACAACTCGTTTCGGTAACGTATTGGGAAGCAATGGCTCGGTAATTCCTTTGTTCCGTGAGCAGATCAAGAGAGGAGGTCCGCTTACCGTTACTCATCCTGACATTATTCGTTTCTTTATGCTGATTTCGGAGGCTTGTAAGCTTGTGCTTGAAGCAGGTACAATGGGAAAGGGTGGCGAAATCTTTGTTTTCGATATGGGTGATCCGGTAAAGATTTTTGATCTTGCTAAACGCATGATCAACCTTTCCGGAGCTAAGAATATCGACATCAAGTTCACCGGACTTCGTGATGGTGAGAAACTCTTCGAGGAGATGCTGAACGATGAAGAGCAGACAAAGCCTACAGACCATCCTAAAATTATGATCGCTAGCGTTCGTGAATACGATTACGAGACCGCATGCCAAGACGAAATACGTTTGCTGGAAGCATCTCGTTCGTTCGACGATATGGCTATCGTGAAGATAATGAAAGAAATTGTGCCGGAGTACAAGAGTGAGTGTTCTAAGTATGAGGTGCTGGATAAGACTTCAAATACTGAACTGCTGGCTAATGCCTTATTAAAAATAAACTCAGCTCATTGAATGTCAAAAAGTTGTTTAATTTTTCTTTTTCTCGTTTCGGAAATTTTAATAGTAAGCATTCATTGTATTATGCCTATCAGACCGAAATTTATTATGTAATAATTTAATCTATATTATAACTACTATTGAATGAAAAAAGTAGCATTGATCACTGGTATAACCGGACAAGACGGCTCATTCTTAGCCGAGTTTTTGATAGAAAAAGGATATGAAGTGCATGGCATATTAAGGCGTTCTTCGTCTTTTAATACTGCACGTATAGAACATTTGTATTTGGACGAATGGGTGCGCGATATGAAACAGACTCGCTTAGTGAATCTTCATTATGGGGATATGACGGATAGTAGTTCGTTAATTCGTATCATTCAGGAGGTAAAACCTGACGAAATTTATAACTTGGCTGCTCAGAGCCATGTAAAAGTCTCTTTTGATGTGCCGGAATATACGGCAGAAGCGGATGCGGTAGGTACTTTGCGTTTGTTGGAAGCGGTTCGTATCTTAGGATTGGAGAAGAAAGCAAAGATTTATCAGGCTTCTACCTCAGAGTTATATGGTTTGGTACAGGAAGTACCACAAAAAGAAACGACTCCTTTTTATCCTCGTTCTCCCTATGGAGTAGCTAAGCTATATGGCTTTTGGATTACCAAGAACTATCGTGAAAGTTACGGCATGTATGCGGTAAACGGTATCTTGTTTAACCATGAGAGTGAACGCCGTGGAGAAACCTTTGTAACACGTAAAATAACCTTGGCTGTAGCTCGTATTGCGCAAGGATTGCAAGATAAGTTGTATCTGGGTAACTTGGATTCTCTCCGTGACTGGGGGTATGCAAAAGATTACGTGGAGTGTATGTGGCTGATTCTGCAACACGAAACTCCGGAAGACTTTGTGATCGCTACTGGTGAATATCACAAGGTACGTGAGTTTGCTACATTGGCTTTCAAAGAGGCAGGAATTGAGCTTCGTTGGGAGGGAGAAGGTGTGAATGAGAAGGGAATTGATAGTGCTACTGATAGAGTATTGGTAGAGGTAGATCCTAAATATTTCCGCCCTGCAGAGGTAGAGCAATTACTGGGTGATCCTACGAAGGCAAGAACGTTGCTGGGATGGAATCCTACAAGAACTTCTTTCCCGGAATTGGTAAAGATCATGGTAGAGCATGATATCAAGTTTGTGAAGAAGTTGCATGCCCGACAAGAATTGGAGAAATAGAGAAATGGATAAGGACTCAAAGATATATGTAGCGGGACATCACGGTTTGGTGGGTTCTGCTATTTGGAATAACTTGCACCAAAAAGGATACACTAATCTGGTGGGTAAGGGTCATAAAGAGTTGGATTTGATGGATGGCTTGGCGGTTCGTGAATTCTTTGATGCAGAGCAACCGGAATATGTGATTTTGGCTGCTGCGCATGTAGGAGGAATCATGGCAAATAGTATCTATCGGGCGGATTTCATTTATAAAAACTTGCAGATTCAACAGAATGTGATCGGAGAGAGCTTCCGTCACAACGTGAAGAAGTTGCTTTTCTTGGGAAGTACGTGTATCTATCCGAGAGATGCGGCACAACCGATGAAGGAGTCGGAGCTGCTTACCGGACCATTGGAGTACACCAACGAACCGTATGCGATTGCTAAGATTGCTGGTTTGAAGATGTGTGAAAGCTTTAACTTGCAATATGGCACCAACTATATTGCAGTGATGCCTACGAATCTATATGGCCCGAATGATAACTTTGATTTGGAACGTAGCCATGTGCTTCCTGCGATGATTCGTAAGATTTACTTAGGTAAATGCTTGAATGAGGGTAATTGGGGGGAAGTATGCAAGGATTTGAATTGTCGTCCTGTCGAAGGTATTACGGGTGATCACAAGCCTGATGAGATTCTCACGATCTTAAAGAAATACGGTATCACTAAGAGTCAGGTGGAGCTGTGGGGTACAGGCAAACCCTTGCGTGAGTTTCTCTGGAGTGAGGAAATGGCGGATGCAAGTGTTTATGTATTGGAGCATGTGAACTTCGACGATTTGAAAGGCACGGAGAAGGATGTACGTAATTGTCACATCAATATTGGTACAGGCAAGGAAATCTCTATCCATGAATTAGCTGGACTAATTGTGAAAACGGTTGGTTACAACGGTGAATTGGTGTTCAATAGTGATAAACCCGATGGTACCATGCGTAAGCTTACAGATCCTTCCAAGTTAAATCATTTAGGCTGGCACCACCAAATTGAAATTGAAGAAGGCGTACAGAAAATGTATGAATGGTATTTTAACTTTTCTAGATAATATAACAGCATAAAGTCGATGTGTGGAATTGTAGGATATATTGGAACACGGCAGGCTTTTCCTGTCTTGATAAAAGGATTAAAGAGACTAGAATACAGGGGGTACGATAGTACGGGGGTGGCACTTCTTTCGACAAATGCTATGCTAAACGTGTATAAGGAAGAGGGCAAAGTGGCGAACTTGGAGGCCAACGTGGCCAACAGGGACTTAGGTGGGACTATCGGCATAGCGCATACGCGTTGGGCTACCCACGGGATACCGTCTTCCACCAATGCGCATCCGCATGTGTCACAGTCAGGAAAACTGGCATTGGTGCACAATGGCATCATCGAGAATTATTCGCTTATTAAAGAACGTCTCACTAAGTTGGGTTTTACTTTCAAAAGTGAAACGGACACGGAGGTGCTGGTGCAGTTCATCGAATATGTGAAGGAAACACACGGCGTAGATACTGTTACTGCTGTTCGCTTGGCACTTAACCAGGTGATTGGGGCGTATGCCATTGTGCTTGTTGACAAGGAGGCTCCCGAACAGGTGATCGTGGCTCGCAAAAGCAGTCCGCTGGTGATTGGATTGGGTGAAGGGAATCGGGAATTTTTTATCGCTTCGGATGCTACGCCTTTGGTGGAGTACACACAGAATGTGGTGTATCTCAACGATGGGGAGATTGCCGTGCTGAAGCGTGGGGAGGAGATGCAGATTTGCAACCTGAAGAATGAAGCGGTAGATCTGGATGTGCAGAGCATAGAAATGAATATCGGACTGTTGGAAAAAGGAGGGTATCCGCACTTTATGCTGAAGGAGATTTATGAGCAGGCACAGGCCATGAAAGATTGTATGCGCGGACGTCTGCTCGAGAAAGAGAAAAGGGTAGTGCTCTCGGCGGTATGTAATCACAGCGAACGACTGTTGAATGCAAAACGCATTATTATTGTTTCTTGTGGCACTTCTTGGCATGCGGGTCTCATTGGCAAACAATTGATTGAAACATTTGTAAAGGTGCCGGTGGAGGTGGAGTATGCTTCGGAGTTCCGCTACCGTAATCCGGTCATCAATAAGGAAGATGTGGTGATTGCCATCTCGCAGTCGGGTGAAACGGCGGATACACTGGCTGCCATCAGTTTGGCAAAAGAAAAAGGGGCGTTTATATTTGGTATTGTCAATGCAGTAGGGTCGTCTATTGCTCGAATCACGGATGCAGGAACTTATATTCACGTGGGGCCCGAGATTGGTGTCGCATCTACCAAAGCATTCACAGGACAGCTCACGGTTCTTATCATGCTGGCTTTGTGTTTAGGTAAAGAGAGAGGTACCATCTCTGAAGTGGAGTATGAAGAGATAGTGACCGAATTGGCTGCCATTCCTGATAAGATAGAGCGTTCTCTGGCATGCAACGAGAGGGTGGCTGATTTGGCAAAGAGCTTTACCTATGCTCGCAACTTCTTGTACCTGGGGCGTGGATATAACTTTCCCGTGGCACTGGAGGGGGCATTGAAACTGAAAGAGATCAGTTACATCCATGCCGAAGGGTATCCGGCTGCGGAGATGAAGCACGGCCCCATTGCTTTGGTGGATGCGGAGATGCCGGTGGTGGTGATTGCTACACATCATGAGCTATATGAAAAAATGCTTAGCAACATTCAGGAGGTGAAAGCGCGAAAAGGACGTATTCTGGCCATCGTAACCGAAGGAGATGAGGGTGTGAAGGATCTTGTTGATAATGTTATTGAAACTCCACCCACGCTGGCTTGCCTGTCACCACTGCTCACGGTGATTCCTTTGCAGTTACTGGCTTACCACGTAGCGGTAATAAAAGGGCTGGATGTGGATCAACCCCGTAATTTGGCAAAGAGCGTAACAGTGGAATAATTAAGCTGAATTCTAATATTATGCAAAACACACACGTAGTAATAATGGCGGGAGGAATCGGAAGTCGGTTCTGGCCCATGAGCACATCTAGCTGTCCTAAACAGTTTATTGATGTGATGGGGTGCGGCAAATCATTAATTCAACTAACAGCGGATCGCTTTGCAGGAGTTTGTCCACCGGAGAATATCTGGGTGGTGACCTCGGAGAAGTACACAAGCCTTGTGCACGAACAGCTTCCGCAGGTACCGGAATGTAATGTGTTGGCGGAACCGTGTCAACGAAATACGGCGCCATGTATTGCTTACGTGAGTTGGAAGATTAAAAAGCGTTTTCCGGAAGCAAACATTGTGGTGACGCCTTCGGATCAGTTGGTGATGGACACGGTGGAGTTTCAACGGGTGATAGCGAAAGCCTTGACTTTCACGGAACAAAGCAATGCGATAGTGACGCTGGGCATGAAGCCGAGTCGTCCGGAAACGGGATATGGATATATTGCGGCAGGCGAGGGTTTGCTACGTGACAAGGAGATCTTCCATGTGGAGGCTTTCAAGGAGAAGCCGGATCGCACAACGGCGGAGCAGTATCTGGCAGAGGGTCACTTCTTCTGGAATGCGGGGATCTTTGTGTGGAATGTGAAGACGATCTCTACTGCACTACGGGTGCATGTACCTGCTTTAGCTCAGGTATTTGATAGAATCTATCCTGACCTCTATACGGAGCGGGAAGCAGAGATGATTAGTAAATCTTTTCCTTCGTGTGAAAACATTTCCATCGACTATGCGGTGATGGAGAAAGCAGGGGAGATCTACGTACTTCCTGCCGAGTTTGGATGGTCGGATCTGGGCACGTGGGGTGCGTTACACGGATTATTGCCGCAGGATGAAGCGGGTAACTCTGTGGTGGCTCCTGAGGTGAAGCTGTATGAGAGTAAGAATTGCATGGTGCACACTCCTCAGGCTAGAAAGGTGGTGATACAGGGTTTGGATGGCTACATTGTGGCGGAGAAAGACGGTGTATTGCTCATCTGTAAGCTGGAAGAGGAGCAGCGTATCAAGGAGTTCTCTAAATAATGAGACTGTTCTGATGTGAATCATGGCATTCTCTATGTTTTGTTTGTTTGTTTATTCTTCTGGGCAGTGATGCTCGGAAGAATTTTTCTTCATCTTTTCATTGTTTTTATTATTTACATGTATATCTTTGTTTTTATTTTACTTCGCTTCTGATTCTGTATTATTTTTGCTTCTATTCTTTTATTCTTATTATACTATTCCCTATTATGTAGTAACTAAATGGTGGGAAATAAGATATTTTAATAACTTCATAATCGTTTTTTTTATAATACATAGTGTATTTGCTATAAGTTGTATTTTTTCTTTTAGCAAAATATAACTACACCCTATTTGGACTAATCAGCTCAATAAACTTAAACATTTTATTTTTATGAAAAACGTATTTGGGGATTTTCTATATTCCACGAATAGAAATATCTACATAAAGCTGAGCCTGAGGTACAAGGTTTGGCCGTGGAGGGTTTATGCGCTGGCTCATGGGAGCCGTAGTAAAGGACGCAAAGATGGTAAGGTTTTGAAGGCTCTTCAAAAATTAGGGATAATCTCGGATGTGAAGACTTGGTGAAAGATTGTTCTTTCTCTTTTTCCTTGACGGAAAAGAGAAACGAACCAAAGAGAAAAAGTCAAGGCTTCTTTTGCTACGCTACTGCAAAGATGTACTGCGCTACAAGCGATTGAACTCGCTTCGCTCAAACAGAATCGCTTGCTTTACGCTCCGTGCATCTTCTCCGTTTAACGCTTCACACAAGAGGCCGGTCTTCTTTTTTACTCCTCGCTTTCAGCATCGGTTGCACTTTGCTTCGCTCGTGATTTTTTTCCTGCCGCTTTCAGCTTTGCTTCTTCTGCTTTGACAATACTACTAATCGCACTTTCTGCACATAATATTGGCAAATATTGATTTGATCTATTCTAAAATAAAGGAATGAATCTCTCAAAAATAATAGTTTTTAAAAAGAAGTTCTATCTTTGTAATGGCTATTAAGATAATGACCATTAAAATAATTAGGGGTATGAAATTTTATGATAGAAAAGAGGAAATAGAGATACTGGATCGTAATAGGGAGCAATCTGAAAAAAGTGCTTGTTTTACGGTTATGGTAGGGCGGCGGCGTATTGGTAAAACGTTGCTCCTTCTGGAGTCGGTGAAGGAACAAAGGTTTCTCTATCTGTTTGTTGCGCGCAGAAGTGAGCAATTGCTTTGTGCTCAATATCAAAAAGAGATTCAGAATGTGCTGGGGCTGCAGATATTTGGCAACATTACGGAATTTCGTGATCTCTTTGAGCAACTGCTGATCTATGCTACAAAGGAACATTATACCTTGATTATTGATGAATTTCAGGAGTTTGATAGTGTAAACCCGGCGATCTTTAGCGATATTCAAAATTTGTGGGATCAATATAAGGATAGGGCGAAGATTAATTTTATCGCTTGTGGCTCTATCTATTCTTTGATGATGAAGATTTTTGAGAATAGAAAGGAGCCTCTGTTTGGACGCCTGACTTCAAAAATCGTGTTGAAACCATTTTCGGTGGGTGTAATGAAGGAGATCCTTACTGATTATAACCCTACTTATACTTCTGAGGATTTGCTCTGTTTGTACATGCTGACGGGTGGGGTAGCAAAATATATAACTCTTTTGATGGAGGCTGGCGCAACGACTGCTCCGAAAATGCTTGATAGGGTGACTTGTATTGATTCTCCTTTTCTGGGAGAAGGAAAGGATTTACTCGTCTCGGAATTTGGTAAGGAGTATGGTGTCTATTTTTCCATCTTGCAATTGATAGCTGCCGGCAAGACGACGCAGGGTGAGATCGATTCTATTATCGGTAAAAATACGGGTGCATATCTTGTGAATCTTGAAAGGGAGTATTCGCTGATCTCTAAGAATAAACCGATGTTTGCAAAACCGGAAAGCCGAAAGGCTCGATGGTGTATTAGCGATAATTATCTGCGTTTCTGGTTTCGCTTTATCTTTCCGAATCAATCTTTCTTGGAGTTGGGCAAACATGATTTGCTCAGAGAGTATATTGCGGAAAATTATACTCAGTACAGTGGACTGATTCTTGAAAAGTATTTTCGGGATAAGATGGCTGAAACAGATCGTATAACGGATATTGGTAATTATTGGGATAGTAAAGGGGAAAATGAAATTGATTTGATTGCTCTGAATAATCTCGAAAAAACGGCTGTTGTGGCTGAGATAAAGCGTAATGCAAAGAAGCTGGATATGCAGTTGTTAGCAACGAAGGCGAAAGTGCTGAAGAAAAATCTGGCAAAATATAAGGTTGAGCTAAGAGGGCTTTCGATGGAGGATATGTAGGGGATTGTTCTTTCTCTTTTTCCTTGACGGAAAAGAGAAAAGAACCAAAGAGAAAAAGTCAAGGCTTCTCGTGTGAAGCTACTGCGACACTGCTCGAAGCTACAAGCGATTGAACTCGCTTCGCTCAAACAGAATCGCTTGCTTAACGCTTCGGGCATTGTCTCCGTTTAACGCTTCACACAAGAGGCCGGTCTTCTTTTCTAACTCCTCGCTTTCAGCATCGTTTGCACTTTGCTTCGCTCGTAATTCTTCTTACTCCTCGCTTTCAGCATCGTTTGCACTTTGCTTCGCTCGTAATTCTTCTTACTCCTTGCTTTCAGCATCGTTTGCACTTTGCTTCGCTCGTAATTCTTCTTACTCCTCGCTTTCAGCATCGTTTGCACTTTGCTTCGCTCGTAATTCTTCTTACTCCTTGCTTTCAGCATCGTTTGCACTTTGCTTCGCTCGTAATTCTTCTTACTCCTCGCTTTCAGCATCGTTTGCACTTTGCTTCGCTCGTAATTCTTCTTACTCCTTGCTTTCAGCATCGTTTGCACTTTGCTTCGCTCGTGATTCTTCTTACTCCTTGCTTTCAGCATCGTTTGCACTTTGCTTCGCTCGTGATTCTTCTTACTCCTTGCTTTCAGCATCGTTTGCACTTTGCTTCGCTCGTAATTCTTCTTACTCCTTGCTTTCAGCATCGGTTCGGATTTTAGCATGCTAAAATTTGTTGTGATCGAATGTAATGTGAAAGATTTATTGTTATATTTACCGCAAAATATACGGAGAATATGAGGGCGATCTATATTTGGCAACAGCATGAATGGCCTAATTTTATTTGGGATGACAAAAAGTTATCTTATAAATTAGGTAGAGTGCGCAGCTTGCAAGGAAAACTTGTAGGTAGAATGAGTGCGCTGGGTTTTGACTTGAAGAACGCTGCAATACTTGATACGCTAACGGTGGATATTACAAAATCTTCTGAGATAGAGGGGGTAATATTGAATAGTGATCAGGTACGTTCTTCTGTGGCTCGTCATTTAGGGATGGAAACGGAAGGGTTGCCTGAAGCTGATCGTTATGTGGATGGTGTGGTGCAAGTGATGATTGATGCCAGTCAGAATTATGTGCAACCATTGACGGAAGAACGGCTTTTTAATTGGCATGCGGCTTTGTTTCCTACGGGTAGAAGCGGGATGTATAAGATTACTGTTGCGAACTGGAGGCGGGGTTCAGAACCGATGCAGGTGGTGTCGGGGGCAATGGGAAAAGAAAAAATACATTATCAAGCTCCCAGTTCGGATAGTCTACCGTATCAAATGAAGCTGTTTTTAGAGTGGGCTAATGATACTCAGAAGATTGATCCGGTACTGAAGGCTGCGATTGTTCATTTGTGGTTTGTCACTGTCCACCCGTTTGATGATGGGAATGGCCGTCTTTCGCGAACAATAACGGATCTGTTTTTGGCTCGTGCTGATGAAATGCCGCACCGTTTTTATAGTATGTCGGCTGAAATACGCAAACAACGCAAAGGGTATTATGAGGTTTTAGAGAGAACGCAAAAGGGTGGGGTGGATATAACGATCTGGTTAGTATGGTTCCTTGATTGTTTGGAGGCTGCATTGCTTGATACGGAGAAATCAATCAGTACTGTTTTGCGGAAAGCTGCTTTTTGGGACAAGTACCGATTAGTATCGATGAATGGACGGCAACTAAAAATGGTGAATCTTCTTTGGGAGGATTTTGACGGAAAACTGACGTCTTCAAAATGGGGGAAGATCGCTAAATGTTCTGCTGATACGGCTTTGCGGGATATACAGGACTTGGTGGCAAAAGGTGTATTGCACAAAATGGAGGGAGGCGGACGAAGTACAAATTATGAATTAATGAGATAGTTGTTTTGCGGTGAATAGAAGGCTTATTCTCCGCAATTGTTGCATGCAATATTGTTCTTTCTCTTTTTCCTTGACGGAAAAGAGAAACGAACCAAAGAGAAAAAGTCAAGGCTTCTCGTGTGAAGCTACTGCGTCAATGCTCGAAGCTACAAGCGATTGAACTCGCTTCGCTCAAACAGAATCGCTTGCTTAACGCTTCGGGCATTGTCTCCGTTTAACGCTTCACACAAGAGGCCGGTCTTCTTTTTTACTCCTCGCTTTCAGCATCGTTTGCACATTGCTTCGCTCGTGATTCTTTTAACTCCTCGCTTTCAGCATCGTTTGCACTTTGCTTCGCTCGTGATTCTTTTTACTCCTTGCTTTCAGCATCGTTTGCACTTTGCTTCGCTCGTGATTCTTCTTACTCCTTGCTTTCAGCATCGGGTTTGCTCGCTTGTCGGTGAATTTTTTATAAAAGTTTCCATAAACAGAAACTTTTATTTATCTTTGCCACGTTGAATGAGTGAATACATGGAGACAAAAGAAAAATTTAAAGTAGCTTATTATACTGATGCATTGGAGTTCCTGCAAAAGATAGAACCTAAAACACGTGAAAAGATAATTTATAATGTCGATAAAGCTCGCTACACATTAGACCCCAAATTATTTAAGAAATTAACAGGCACTGATATCTGGGAATTTAGGACGTTATATAATGGTAAGCATTATCGTTTGTTGGCTTTTTGGGACAAAACAAAAGATGTAGATACATTGGTAGTGGCTACGCATGGGTTTATTAAGAAGACGGATAAAACTCCCTCTAAAGAGATTGAAAGGGCTTATGAGATAATGAAGGAATACTTTGATTTTAAAAGATAACGCTATGGCTAAAAAGAAGTTTTATACACAAGAAGAGGCTAAAGATATGCTGATAGGTAAAGTTGGCACACCTCAGCGTGATAAGTATGAAGAAGATTTAGACCTGTTCCTCATCGGTGATGTTATTAAACGTGCCCGACAAGAAAAAAACCTCACACAGGAAGATTTAGGTAAGTTGGTAGGTGTGCAGAAAGCACAGATTTCAAGAATAGAGAACGGCAAAAACTTGACTTTTGCAACCGTGATAAAACTTTTTAAGGCAATGGGAGTGAGTGCAAAACTGGAGATAGACAGCTTAGGGAAAGTGGTTTTGTGCTGAAAGATTGTTCTTTCTCTTTTTCCTTGACGGAAAAGAGAAACGAACCAAAGAGAAAAAGTCAAGGCTTCTCGTGTGAAGCTACTGCGTCAATGCTCGAAGCTACAAGCGATTGAACTCGCTTCGCTCAAACAAAATCGCTTGCTTAACGCTTCGGGCATTGTCTCCGCTTAACGCTTCACGCAAGAGGCCGGTCCTTTCTTTTTTTACTCCACTTTGCTTCGCTCGTGATTTTTTTCCTGCCGCTTTCAGCTTTGCTTCTTCTGCTTTGACAATACTACTAATCACACTTTCTGCACATAATATTGGCAAATATTGATTTGATCTATTCTAAAATAAAGGAATGAATCTCTCAAAAATAATAGTTTTTAAAAAGAAGTTCTATCTTTGTAATGGCTATTAAGATAATGACCATTAAAATAATTAGGGGTATGAAATTTTATGATAGAAAAGAGGAAATAGAGATACTGGATCGTAATAGGGAGCAATCTGAAAAAAGTGCTTGTTTTACGGTTATGGTAGGGCGGCGGCGTATTGGTAAAACGTTGCTCCTTCTGGAGTCGGTGAAGGAACAAAGGTTTCTCTATCTGTTTGTTGCGCGCAGAAGTGAGCAATTGCTTTGTGCTCAATATCAAAAAGAGATTCAGAATGTGCTGGGGCTGCAGATATTTGGCAACATTACGGAATTTCGTGATCTCTTTGAGCAACTGCTGATCTATGCTACAAAGGCACATTATACCTTGATTATTGATGAATTTCAGGAGTTTGATAGTGTAAATCCGGCGATCTTTAGCGATATTCAAAATTTGTGGGATCAATATAAGGATAGGGCGAAGATTAATTTTATCGCTTGTGGCTCTATCTATTCTTTGATGATGAAGATTTTTGAGAATAGAAAGGAGCCTCTGTTTGGACGCCTGACTTCAAAAATCGTGTTGAAGCCGTTTTCGGTGGGTGTAATGAAGGAGATCCTTGCTGATTATAACCCTACTTATACTTCTGAGGATTTGCTCTGTTTGTACATGCTGACGGGTGGGGTAGCAAAATATATAACTCTTTTGATGGAGGCTGGCGCAACGACTGCTCCGAAAATGCTTGATAGGGTAACTTGTATTGATTCTCCTTTTCTGGGAGAGGGAAAGGATTTACTCGTCTCGGAATTTGGTAAGGAGTATGGTGTCTATTTTTCCATCTTGCAATTGATAGCTGCCGGCAAGACGACGCAGGGTGAGATCGATTCTATTATCGGTAAAAATACGGGTGCATATCTTGTGAATCTTGAAAGGGAGTATTCGCTGATCTCTAAGAATAAACCGATGTTTGCAAAACCGGAAAGCCGAAAGGCTCGATGGTGTATTAGCGATAATTATCTGCGTTTCTGGTTTCGCTTTATCTTTCCGAATCAATCTTTCTTGGAGTTGGGCAAACATGATTTGCTCAGAGAGTATATTGCGGAAAATTATACTCAGTACAGTGGACTGATTCTTGAAAAGTATTTTCGGGATAAGATGGCTGAAACAGATCGTATAACGGATATTGGTAATTATTGGGATAGTAAAGGGGAAAATGAAATTGATTTGATTGCTCTGAATAGTCTCGACAAAACGGCTGTTGTGGCTGAGATAAAGCGTAATGCAAAGAAGCTGGATATGCAGTTGTTGGCAACGAAGGCGAAAGTGCTGAAGAAAAATCTGGCAAAATATAAGGTTGAACTCAGAGGGCTTTCGATGGAGGATATGTAGGGGATTGTTCTTTCTCTTTTGCCTTGGCGCAAAAGAGAAAAGAACCAAAGAGAAAAAGTCAAGGCTTCTCGTGTGAAGCTACTGCGTCAATGCTCGAAGCTACAAGCGATTGAACTCGCTTCGCTCAAACAGAATCGCTTGCTTAACGCTTCGGGCATTGTCTCCGTTTAACGCTTCACACAAGAGGCCGGTCCTTTCTTCTTTACTCCACTTTGCTTCGCTCGTGGTTCTTTTGATCCTCCTCGCTTTCAGCATCGGGTTCGCTTTGCTTCGCTCGCTTTTCATAGGCGCAGTTTCGGCTTATGAATATTTTAAAATAAGCTCAGGGTCAATATTCAGCTTCTCATAAAGCTTCTTTGCTAACGATAAAGAAATTTTTCTTTTTCCATTCATAATTTGGCTAAATACCGACTCATTGATATCCAATAGTTCGGCAACTTCCTTTCTCTTCATGTCATTAGCGTAAAAGTATTCTTCAATTTTTTGAATCAAAGGGTTCTTCTGTCTGAGCGGGAGTATGTTCATGAAATTATCTTCATATTCTGCACTCAATTTTGCTAATTGGCTGATTTCTTTAATATATTCGTTATCCATTCCAGATTCGAGCATACCAAGTTTTGTTGCTTCATTAATTAATTCATTTACACGAGAACGTACAAGATCATACTCCTCTCTCGTGGAAATGCAACTGATGTTCAGGGTTTTCATCTTTTTAATTTTTAAATTATTTAAAATGTTCAGAATTCTATAACTCCGAGCAGTCTTTAATTTTGCTGTATGCACTGTGAGTACCTATAAATCTCACATCCAATACTTCACCAACAAAGAGAACAACAGCTATTAATCTGAAATTATTTCCGGATATATTGAAAACGTATCTTCCGTTTCCTACATAATCTGCTGTGCCAAAGGTTCTTTTTACATCTGTGTGACTTTGCCAATGTTCAGTTTTAACTTTTTCTACCCATTTATTAAGCGGCTTTACTGCTTGAGCATGATTCTGCACAAAGTCCATCAATAGTTTCTTGTTTGATATAATCATTATCTTTCATATGATTTATAATTAATAGCTATCTTGTGTTGTTTCTATCTTTAATTGTATGCAAAGATAGTTTGTTATTCTCAATTCTGCAATTTAATTTGCTAAAATGGAAACTTTTAACGATCCTTTATAACATCGGGAATTTTTTTACTCCTCGCTTTCAGCTTTGCTTCTTCGCCGCTACAATTTTGTAGATCCAATCGGTGAGTGGAATAGGGCAGCTCAGTAGCCTTCCATTTTCCTTTAGGTTGTTCATTGAAAAACGAATCTTTAGAGGGGGAGAGAACTTGTTCGCATAGACAGAGAGGCTCTTGCCGCTGATACGGGTTTCTGATTTTACTTCTACAGGAATGACCTCTGTTGGAAGTTGTAATACGAAGTCAACTTCGGCTCGATTTTCAGAACTCCAATAATAGGGCATTACATCGTTTTGTGGCACTAGAGATTGTAATATGGCATTCTCGGTCAGGGCTCCTTTGAATTCGGTGTAACCTGCATTGCCGGAAAGAATAATCTCCGGAGAGAGTTTGGCTAGGCGTCTCAATAGTCCGCAGTCGCAGGCATAAACTTTGAAAGAGGTCAAGTCTTGATAGGCACTTAGCGGAAGGCCGGGTTTAGATATATTGTAGATACGGTAAATGAGGCCGGCTTCTTCTAACCAAAGGAGGGCGTCTTCATATTCTCTGGCACGTGCTCCTGTCTTGACAACTTTATAGATGAATTTACGATTTTCTTTAGCTAGTTGTGAGGGGAGGGATGCCCACAGGCTGTTGATACGGGGGATATCTATGGGTGAAGCATACTTAGAGAAGTCTAAGGTATATAAGTCCAGAATATTCTGCAAAATATCTTCTACTAACTGAATTCCTTTGTTCTCAAGTAGTGTGGTCACGGCTTCGGGCATACCTCCGCAGATAAGATATCTCTTATATTCTATCTCTAATTTATTGAGAATGATTTCTGGAAGCGGGTCAAGGCTGTTCAGATCATTTATATAATGATGGATACGTTCGTCGGCTGCCAACAAAAATTCTTTGAAGGTAATGGGATACATTCTGATGATCTGAACTTTACCCACGGGTACTGACATCTTCTTTTTTCGGATAGCCACACCTAATAATGAACCGGCTGCAATGACGTGGTATTGAGGTGCATCTTCACAAAAGTACTTTAAGCTGTTTAAAGCTGCTTCGCATAGTTGAATCTCATCAAAGATGAGAAGTGTTTTGCCGGGCACAATGGGGACATCTGTAAATAGGGTGAGTTCTTTTAATAGTCGACTGATGTCTCTTGTTTTCTCAAAGATTCTTCCCAATTCTTCCACTTTATCAAAATTGAATTCGGCTACGTACTCAAAACATTCTTTACCGAATGCTCTCATGCTCCAGGTCTTTCCGATTTGACGGGCTCCTCTCAGAAGGATCGGTTTGCGGTTTTCACTCTCCTTCCATAATCTCAAACGACCAATGATTTCTCTCTGAATTTCCATACTTATCACACTTTATGTGCGGAAAAGGTGTGAAATATCACACTTTCCGCACGTAGTATTGGCAAATATAGATTTTATTTATGAAATAGTGGAATGAATTTCTTTAAATAATTGTTCTTTCTCTTTTTCCTTGACGGAAAAGAGAAAGAACCAAAGAGAAAAAGTCAAGGCTTCTCGTGTGAAGCTACTGCGTCAATGCTCGAAGCTACAAGCGATTGAACTCGCTTCGCTCAAACAGAATCGCTTGCTTAACGCTTCGGGTATTGTCTCCGCTTAACGCTTCACACAAGAGGCCAGTCTTCTTTTTTACTCCTCGCTTTCAGCATGGGTCACTTTGCTTCGCTCGTGATTTTGCTTCGCTCGCTTTCAGCATAAAAAAATCCGAATTTTCATAAGTTGTATTGGCGTTGCTTAATAGCCAGGGTTTTGTTGCGCTTTCTTTTCTTCAGCGGTCAATGCTTTGCCGTCTTTCTGAATGATATCCAGATAGGTCTGAGGAATAGGGCGCAAACAATGGTGATCTTGGATATTGGGAGCGGCATCTTTGTTGAATGCTTTGGCACGGGTTACTAACGTTTTTGTACGAGCGAGGTCTTCCCAACGCACGAACTCTCCACACATCTCACGGGTTTTTTCGTTGAGCAGGAAGCACATGGCTACATCATAGGCCGAGGAAACACCGAGTTTCTGACAAATGGCCTGGTCTTCTGTTGGAAGATTGCCGATGGAGGTGATATCGGATACACTGAGGATGGATGCCTGAGAATCCAAGGTGCCTGAAGGAACGTTGTTGGACTCGTAATAGGAGTTGCGGTCGCAAAAGGTTCCCTTGCCGGATACAGCAGTAAATACGGACCATCCAAGTGCGTTTTCGTTCCAGGCTGCTCCACCGTCGATGTAGCTGGAGCGGTCTTCACCGGCTTTCCACTGGGCACGATTGCGTAACGGGTTGATGTATTTTATCGCTTCCCCGTATTCGCCCTTGCGAATGTATGCTTCTGCAATAAATAGGTAATCTTCTGCCGACCGTGCCAGTATGCCGTCGCGGTATCCTTGTTCCTGCGATACGGTTTTACGTGATCCGTCGAGATACTTGCTCAATGGTGCGTAATATTTCAAATAACTATCGCCTTCCATCGGGTTGGTCGTTCCGTTGCTTCCTGTGGGATAAATGGCAAAGACGGTAGGAACGAGTTTGCCAGTCTCGGCATCTTTGAAAACTTCTTTATTCCATATTTCAGGGAAACGGGTATCTCCAGCCTGATTCAGGATATACATCACTCCGCAGTCACCTGGGGAATACGTGTCGTTGGTTCCGATTGTGGAGGCTTTTGTACAGTTGAACTTTGTACGGAAAGACTTCCACAAACGTGAGTCATTGAGATGATTGTAGGCGTTGTAGGTGTAATAGCTGGTGCGCAGGCGCTGGTACTCACGGCCACCGGAAATATCACGTGCCATGCCCGGAAGATCGCGGTAGATACTCAAGAAATAGAGGTGTTGTGGGTTGCCGTACTTGCCTTGTGTGGCATCTGATGAAGTGAACTGAGCTGCCAAGACTACTTCCGACAGTTTTTCATTGCTCCCGTCGGGTTCGGTGTATGCCCAAAGATCGCGGAAGTTGCTTTCCAGCGGGTGAGTGGCAATGACTTCGGATGCATACTTGATTACATTGTCTAAATCGCTGTTTTTTGTGCTTGCGTTCCAGCTGTCATTGATCTCAGAAGCTCGCCACAGGTAGGCTTTGGCCAGGAAGTGGGCGGCTGCCGATTGGGTAAGCTTGCCTTCCATTGATTCGGTTGCCGGTAGTTCGTTGTAAGCTTCGAGTAGGTCGGAAAGTATTTGATTCATTACTTCCTGAGCGGATGCTCGCGTAAAATTGAATTCAACCGTAGTAGATGGCTCTAATTTAAGGGGCACACCGCCGTATTGTCTGAGCAGTTTGAAATAATTGAAACCTCTTATGAAATGTGCGGTTCCCAGTGCTTCGTCTTTCTTTGAACCGGTATACTCCTCGCATTTTTTGATGAGTGTATTGGCTGTGGCAATGCCGGTATACATGTTGTCCCAGATATCGTAAGCGTGGGTGGTGTTGACGTTGACTTCCGGAATGTCGGAATTCAGACTGGAAATGTAGGAGTTCCACATGGCATTGGAACCGTCACCTCCTACAATGAATTCATCGGTACCGTAGTTGGTGGTCGCAAAACTCCACTCGAATGCGAAATGGTAACGCAGGTTGTAATAGATGCCTGTCATTAAGGATTCCACTCCTTCGTCGGTATCGAAATATTCCGTATTCTGCTTGGTGGTGAGCTTTTCATCAAGAAAATCGCTGCATGAGGTGATTGCAGGTAAAGTGAGACTGCCTACCATCATGCATAACAATATATTTTTATTAAGTTTCATGTTTCCAATATTTTAAGGTGATCAAAATGTTACGTTTAACCCAAAGGTGAAGCCTGAGTTGTACGTCTCGCTGTAGGTATCCATGTCGATGAAATCAATATGGCTGAATATCATACCGGGGTTTTTGCATTGTCCATAAAGCTTTAAGTTGCTCAGGCCCGAACTTTTTAGCAATTTAGCGGGGAAGGTATATCCCAGTGATATGTTACGAATTTTCAGATAAGAACCGTTTTTGAAACCCAATGTGTAGTAATAGGCATCTTTGCCACCTTCGTCGAATATGGGTTTCTGGTACTCGGCATTCTTATTGTTTTCGTTGTAATAATCATAACTGCGCACGTTGTAGCGTCCGCCAACCCAAACGCCGCCGGTGTTGTAGGTATAGTCCATGCGTCCGTAAAGCTGAATTCCCAGTTCCCAGCCTTTGTAGGTAAGGTTGGAATTGACACCCATAGTCCAACGCGGATCGGTATGCCCGATTATTTTACGGTCGTCATTGGCATCGATCTTGTAGTCGCCATTCTGGTCGGCCGGACGTGACATGCCTACCTGGAAGTTATGTCCGTTGGCATTGAACTTGGCCATTTCTGCGGCATCTTCTTCTTTCCAGATACCGGCCGATGCATAGTCGTAAATCACGTTCACTGATTCGCCAATGAACCAACCGTTGGTGATGTCGTCTTCTTTTCCGTTTGACAGGGACACTATTTCATTTTTGGTGTAAGCAGCATTGACTCCCACACTCCATTCAAAATCGCGTGTTTTCACAGGGATGAGGTTCAAGGTGAGGTCGTAACCGAAGTTCTTTGTTTCACCGATGTTGTTGTAAGTGGCCATGTAGCCGGTGAGCGACGGAATACTTTGCAGCATTAACAAATCGCTGGTGCGGGAGGTATAGATATCAAAAATACCGCTGATGCGTCCGTTGAGCAAACCGAAATCGATGCCGACATTCCATTGTTTGGTCTTTTCCCAGCCTAGGTTTTGATTGGCCAAGGTGATAGCGCCGTCAGACAGTTGCGATTCGTAGCCCACGTAGCCTGGAGTGGCTGAACTTCCAAACGGATAGAACAGGCTGGCGATAGCACCTTTGGTTGAATAAGGTGAAATGGCTGAGTTTCCGGTTACACCATAACCCAGACGGAGTTTCATCTGGTTGATCCAGGCGATGTCTTTCATGAATTCTTCCTGGTCGATGCGCCATCCCAAAGCCACTGAGGGGAAAGTTGACCATTTGTGACCGATCGCTAATTGGGAAGCTCCGTCACGACGCACGGAGGCTGTAAGCATGTAACGATCGTTGTAGGTATAGTTGACACGGGCCATGTACGATAACAATTGTTTTTCGGTCAACGACGAATCCCAGCTTTTCAAAGCACTGATGTTGGTGGTGCTGAGTGCATTCCACAAAGAGCTTGACAAGGGAATGCCTTCGGCTGCCATAAAATTGGATTCATATTCATATTTGGTGGCTGTTTGCAGGAAGGTAAAACCGAAGTCGTGCTTGCCGATGCTCTTGTTGTAATAGAGTAAGTTATCTAATGTCCATGAGAAATCGGTGCTTTTGGTAAGGGAAGCGTAGTTTACACCTTCGCGGTTGACACTCTCTGCATCGTTGAACAGTCCACGGCGGTAGTAGCGGAAGTCGGGACCGAAGTTAACTTTGTAAGATAGTCCTTCAAGCGGCTTCCAGATTTTCCCGATATTGAACTGGGCGTAGAAGCTACCTAACGCACGGAAAACTTTGCGTTCGTCTTTGGAGTACTGCCACTCATCGACCACGGTTTTGATTTTGGAATCGGCGCCGGGATATTCGATACGGTTGCCTTCATCGTCATAAGGTACTGCATAGACGAGATTTCTGGTTGCGGCTGCATAAGCACTACTGGGACCGGATGTGGTACCGCCATCGTTGGACATACCGTAGTTCTGGATGCTGTAGGTACCGTTCACGGTAGCTCCCAAGGAGAGCCAGTCTGTAGGTTTCAGGTCATTGCTTACTTTGGCTGTGTAACGGCTGTAATCTTGTCCTTTGATGGTACCTTTGCTGTTTAGCCATCCGAAGGATACATAAGACTGACTCTTCTCACTACCACCCGAACCGCTAACGGTATGTTCGGTAGTGATACCGGTCTGGGTAACGAATTTGGTCCAGTCGGTTGTTGCCACCTTGGAGCCGTCCCATGATCCACCTGACCAGCCTTTCATGATATTAGCCCAGGCAAATGTGTCGTTGTCTCCATTGAAAATGGCCTTATCATTCGCTTGTGTCGGTTGATCCCCTCTCGGGTAAACACTGGAATCTCTATAATAATAGGCCCAACGACGCCAGTCGATGTATTCGCCTGCCGACATCCAGGTGGTACGATCTTTAATCTGATCGATAGAAACTGAACCGCTGTAACTGACCGTGAAACGGCCTTCCTTACCTCTTTTCGTTGTAATAAGAACCACTCCATTGGCTCCACGCGAACCGTAAATAGCTGTAGCGGAGGCATCCTTTAATATTTCTACGGATTCGATATCAGAAGGATTTAAAGACTCTAACACGCCTCCCCGGGAGGTGGTGAGATCGTCGAGATCTTCTTCGGGGGTTTTACCTACTGTGCCGTTCAATGGCACACCGTCGACTACATAAAGAGGTGAACTGGATGCCGTTAATGAACGAGTACCGCGGATAAATACATCGCCCATTTCACCAGGGCGGTCGCTTGTGCGGATGTCCACACCGGCTGCTTTACCCTGCATGGCTTCGAATGCATTGGATACGGGGCGGGCAGTCAGCTCTTTGTCGCTAATGCTGACCATGGCACCGGTTACGTCTGATTTCTTTTGGGTACCGTAACCTACCACCACTACCTCATCAATCATTTCACTGTTTTCCTGCAGCACGATTTTCTTTTCGTTCTTGCCGTCAATGGTAACCAGACGTTCTGTATATCCTACATAGAATACGCGGAGTACATCACCCGCTTTGGCTTGAAGACTGAAGTTTCCTTCCATGTCGGTAATGGTTCCGTTGTGTGTTCCGTTGACCGTAATTGTGGCACCAATCATGGGCTCATTGCGTTCATCAATAACGGTGCCTTGTATTGTTTTTTGCTGCGCTTGGAGCACGAAAGCAAAAGAGGAGAAAATAAGGAATAACACGAAGGCCATTCCTCTTGTGCCTGATGCACAACCGGGTTTTGTTTTTTCCTTGTACTTCATGGTTTAAAAGGTTTTGTTTTTCATACGTAGTTATCACTACACCGCAAAGCTATGGAAGAGGGCAGAGGGAGGAAATGAAATTCAGTTCAGAATGATGTAAACGAGTGCATGGAAAGGCTTTTTATAGGAAATATTTCTATATTTGCCTGTGAATACTAAAAAAACACGCTTCTCATGAAGAAGAAAACTCTTTGTCTGTTAATATCTGTTTTGGGGACTTTGTGCTCTTTACTATATGCCAATGAATTTAACTTTTCACAGATTGGTTCGCGTAACGGACTGTCGCAAAATACGGTGAGAGCCATTGCTGTCGATAAGAATGGATTTATATGGGCTGGAACACTCGACGGACTGAACCGATATGACGGGTATAACATACGTTCTTATCAGCCGCAAATAAGTAATCCTAATTCGTTGGCCGACCATCGGATACGCGATTTGTTTGTTGACCGCGACGGCTTCCTGTGGGTAAAAACGTATAAAGATGAATTCAGTTGCTACAATCCGCTTACCGATTCGTTTATTCAGCTGAGTGATGCCAAGGGAGCTCCCCTTACATACTCCTCTTTCCATGAATCGGCCCGGGGGGAGATTTGGTTCTGGGGAAAATCTGATGGGGTGATGCGGCTGAGTAAACGGAAAGGAGGTGTGCCTCTGCAGGAGCAGTTGCTCTCCAAAGGAAAGAGGGAAGGAGGGTGTGTGTTTTTATTTGAAGACTCGAAGGGAACGGTATGGATTGGCGGTGAATGGGGGCTGAAGATGATTGCTGCCGGCCGGAAACCGGTGAGATATGGCGGGGACTACAAGAAATATACCTTTACGCAGGCGGTGGAGATGGATGGGAAAATCTATTTCTCAACGAAAGAATCGGTGCTGCTGGTTTACGACTTGAAAAAACATGCTTTTAAAGAGGTGTTGTGTATGCAACGGTGTGTCTTTTTAAATCTGGCGGCGTTTTCGGATAAACGGTTGCTTCTGGTGACGAAAAATCATGGCGTGCTGATTTATGAAACGGATCGAGGGGTGTTTGCTTACACACAATTGGACAAAGATGCTGATCTGACGGGTGACTTGCGTTTGGTGGTAGATGAAAAGAAGGGAGTGTGGTTGTACAATCATTCGGGGATGGTGTGGTATTACAATCAATATCGAGCCCAATGGAAGAAGATGAGGCTGATTCCTGAAGAGATAGCGCGAGTGGTGGATTTGGAGCGTTACATGATTCTTGCCGACTCGACAGGACTGGTCTGGATTACGACTTACGGAAATGGATTGTTTTGCTACGACGAACGCACGGATGAATTGAAGAACTACCGAAATACACCGGATGCCAGTAGCTTGCCGTCTGATTACCTATTATCGCTCACGGAAGATCAATATGGAAATATATGGGTTGGCTGCGAATATGCAGGGATAATCCGCATAGTGAAAACGCCGGACTATATTCGTTATGTAAGGCCCGAAGCAAACTCTATTATAGGGAAAAACAATAACGTGCGAGCTATTTGTGAGAGTTCCCGAAAGGAAATATGGGTAGGTACCAAGAACGGTAGTTTGTATGTGTATGATACGGCACTCACTCGTGCCCGATGCATTGGAGAAGGGTTAAATCCCTACACGCTGGTAGAAGATGCCCAACAACGGATGTGGGTGGGTACAAAGGGTAATGGTGTGTATGTGTATGATGTGAAAACCGGTAAAGAACTGGCTCACCTGAGACATCAGGAGAAAGAAGCCACTTCCCTGAGCAACGATGTGGTTTTTCATATTCTGAAAGATAAGGAAAACAGGCTTTGGATAGGTTCTTTCGGGGGTGGATTGAACTTGGTTGAGGAAGAGGGGCAGAGAATTCATTTCAGACGATTTATTCAGATGCAGGGAGACAAGAGTCTGATTCGTTACTTGCATCAGGATCGCAAAGGGATGATTTGGGCAGGCAGCAGCGATGGGTTGATTTGCTTCGATCCGGAACAATTGATGAAGGATACGGATGCTTACGTGTGTTACCGGAGAATTACTAACCAGCCGCAATCGTTGAGCAGCAACGACATCAAAACGATTTATGAGGATCATGAGGGGACTTTGTGGATAGGAACAGCGGGTGGCGGACTGAACAAAGTGGTGAGGCAGGGCGGTACCGGCAGGGTTAGCTTTAAATCCTTTACCGTGGCCGATGGTATGGTGGATAACTACGTACTAGGTATTCTGGAACACGGTAATGATTTGTGGATCAGTAGCGAAAATGGGCTGTCACGTTTTAATAAGAAAGAGGAGACTGTGGTGAGCTATATGTTTGCTCAGAAGTCGTACGGAAATATTTTTAACGAGGGAGCTTATTACCAGTGTGCCAACGGCACAATGTTGTGGGGGAGCCTGGATGGACTGCTGGTTTTCAATCCCGATAAGTTTGTACCCGACAAACAGGTTCCTCCAGTGTTGATAACCCGGTTGCTGATTGACGGAGTGGATTGGAATGACATGAAGCCGGGTGCCGACAAACCTTCCATCACTTATACCGACCGAGTGAAACTGACGCACAAACAAAACACGCTGTCCATTGATTTTGCTACGTTATCTCTTCGGAAGCCGGGCAATAACATGTACACCTATATATTAGAAAACTACGATCGCAAATGGAGTGCGCCGACACATGAGAATTCTGTGGCGTACAAGAATCTGCTGCCGGGCACATATGTGTTTCGTGTCAAAGGAACCAATGCCGATGGTGTGTGGAATGTAACGGAATCATCTTTGGAGATTGTCATTGCTCCACCTTTCTGGAAATCGGGGCTGGCTTATTGGGTTTATTTTATTTGTGCAGGAGGCTTGCTGTACTTGGCTTTGCGTCTGGTGATGAAATTTAACCGGCTGAATAATGCCGTGGAAGTGGAAAAACAACTGACCAATCACAAATTGAGGTTTTTTACGAACATATCACATGAGTTTCGTACGCCGCTCACTTTGATACGAGGTGCTGTGGAGAACCTGAACGGTTATAGCGTGCCGGCTGCCATGGCAAAGCAGTTGCGCATTCTGAATCGCAACTCGTTAAACTTGACACAGCTGATTGACCAGTTGCTGGAATTCAGAAAGCTGCAGAATGATGTGTGCCAGCTCGACCTGGAAGAAATAGATGTGGTTGAATTTGCTCGTGATATCTATACCGGTTTTCAGGAAGTGGCAGAACAAAAGAAGATGAATTATCTGTTTACAACAGAGGTGGATTCGTTGCGCCTGTTCCTTGACCGGAAAAAGGTGGATAAGATTCTATATAACCTACTGTCGAATGCGTTTAAATTTACCTCAAGAGGAGGGCGGATTGAGTTGTTGCTGAGACGGAACGAGAAAGAAGAAGCGTGTGTGATTTCAGTGAAAGACAACGGAGTGGGAATTCCAAAAGAAAAACAAAATTTGCTCTTCAGCCGCTTTACACAAATCAATTTTTCTTCATCTGGAACTGGTATCGGACTGTCTCTTGTTAAGGAATTTGTGGAGGTGCATAAGGGAAAGGTAATGTATGAAGACAACCCCGGGGGAGGATCTGTTTTTACGGTAGAATTCTCGATGCGAAAAGACGTTTATCAGGGCGAGAACTTTTTGGAGTCATTAGCCATTGCAAATCTAGCTATTGAACGAGTTGAAACGTCAGAATGTGCCGATGTTAAAGATGCGCCTACCCTTCTGGCACCAGTCGATTCGAATCAGGAACTTGACGAGAAAGTTCCCGCTGGATATCGTTTGTTAATCATTGACGATAATGACGACATCAGGGAATTTTTGCAGGATGCTTTTGGCCGTTACATGCAAGTGGATATGGCGGAAGATGGAGAAGTCGGATTACGTATGGCGATTGAAAATAACCCGGATTTGATTATCTGTGATGTAATGATGCCGGTGATGGATGGTTTTGAAGTGACGCGCCGACTGAAAAATGAGTTTCACACCTGCCACATACCAATTGTGCTATTGACCGCCCATTCGTCGGTTGAGCATCAACTGGAAGGGATAGAGAGTGGTGCCGATGCTTACATTACCAAACCTTTTAGTTTAAAGTACTTGGTGAAACGAGTGACGAAACTCATTGAGCAACGGGAACAACTGAAGAGGCGTTTTTCTAAAGAGTTGGTGATTGACGGTAATCTGGTGACAATTACCGATCGAGACCAAGCATTTATGGAGCGCATAAAAGAGATTTTGGAAGAGAACTACCGAGATGAGCACTTCACGATTGATAAATTTGTGGAACTCTCAAGTATGAAGCGTACCCTGTTCTTTAAAAAGATAAAGGGAATTACCGGTTTTTCTCCTAATGAGCTGATTAAGTTGAAGCGGCTTAATGAAAGTGCGGTGTTGCTTCGCGAAGGTAACTGGACAGTATCTGAGGTTTCGTACAGAGTGGGATTTGAAGATCCTTACTATTTTAGCAAATGCTTTAAAGCACAGTTCAATTGTACCCCTTCTAAATTCAAACAAGGAGAATAAATTATTTCATTCTTTTAAAAACTTGTGTTAGCTTTAAATTTTATCTGAAGGCTCTTCAAAAACTGGAGGTTATCTCTGATGTGAAGAATGGGTGAAAGATTGTTCTTTCTTCTTTTGCCTTGGCGCAAAAGAGAAAGAACCAAAGAGAAAAAGTCAAGGCTTCTCGTGTGAAGCTACTGCATCAATGCTCGAAGCTACAAGCGATTGAACTCGCTTCGCTCAAACAGAATCGCTTGCTTAACGCTTCGGGCATTGTCTCCGTTTAACGCTTCACACAAGAGGCCGATCTTCTTTTTTACTCCTCGCTTTCAGCATCGGTTTCACATTGCTTCGCTCGTGATTCTTCTTACTCTTCGCTTTCAGCATCGGTTCTATTCATCGAATGTAATCTATTAAAATAAATTAGGCTCATACAGAATAAAAGATTATTTTTGTAGTAACATATTGAATCTTAAATATATGGCAAAGAAAATAGATAAAATAACGACTCCCAATTCTAGCATATCTAAAGAACCTGCTATGGAATATAATGTTAAAGCCAATCAAATAGCGGAAGTACCTGAATATGTTCGAGAGGATGTTACTATAGGAATGGAGCAGTATATGAATGGCAAAAGTAGCGATATGAGGGAATTTATGAAAAAGTGCATAATTTAATGTATGAATTAAAAATAACCCCGCGCGCTCAAAAAAGAATATTACAGTTAAAAGATTACTTGCTTTCAGAATGGAATAGCTCAGTATATAATGCTTTTGTTGCTGAACTAAATCACTGTTTGAATATAATAGAGGAAAATCCTTATTCATTTGCTCTGACTGATATTTCAAATGTTAGGAGATGTACTGTAACACCATTAAATAGTTTATACTATACTATAGAGGGGACTATTGTCTTAATTTTATCAATTGAAGATTCAAGAATGAATCCGAACAGTATGAAAAGATAACGCTTCACACAAGAGGCTGGTCTTCTTTTTTACTCCACATTGCTTCGCTCGTGATTCTTCTTACTCCTCGCTTTCAGCATCGTTTTTCACTTTGCTTCGCTAATTTTTAGTGTTTAGTAGGGCTTCAGAATACCGTAAGTGCAAAAAAGCTGCGAATATAGCACTGAAAATGCAAAAAAAATGAGAATTAAAGCTTTCTTGTTCTTTCTCACATTGGCTCGTCTCTCGCAGCTTGTTCGAAAACTCGATCTATTATCTTTAAGCGCACACGTTCAGGCTCTTCAAAAGCAGAGCATTGTATTAAATATGCATTGAGCTCTTCAAAGTTCTCTCCAAACAGGTTATAACTAAATCTTTGTAATTTCTCTAGTACTTGTATAAAGACGGAAGAGTCTTTGTGTCTGCTCAATTTTCTTAAAGCCAAAATGTAATCTTCCCTGAAAACGGTAGGAACTATAATCCTTGTCTCTTTGCCTCTGACAAGTTCTGCATTCATCATAACTCTTGATATACGTCCGTTCCCATCAAGGAATGGGTGGACTTCACTACAGATGAACATCATGAAAATCGCTTTTGCCATTGGCTCTCTTAATGCATTATAAAGACGAAAGCCAAAACGCAATGTTCCTTCGACTAGCTTGGGGTCTACAAATTCCGTCTGTCCGGCTCTGTTTGGTATTGTCTTAAATGTGCCTGGGGTACAATCTTCACGTCCCACCATTAAAGTTGCGTGTCTTTTCTTTAAGATATCAATAAAGTCGTCTTCTGTTACAAGAACTTTGTTCATTTCTGCCCTGTTGGAGAGTATTTTGAACGTTCCTAATATATCATGTGAGTCATTGATCCTCTTAGGAATAGGAATGCCTGTATCGACTATTTGTTTGGCTTGTTCTACTGTAAATTTAGTACCTTCAATGTAATTGGAAAAATAGCTCTCAAAAAAAGAAAATAAGCGGAAAGACTCTTCGGTCTGATTTAGATCAGGGTATACTTTGAATGAAGAATCTTTTAATGCATCATATAATGTTGTAAATAACTCTGCTCTCTGTGTGTCGTAAGGAACTCCCGCTGCCAATGCTTTAGCTGAATCGGGCGTGAGTACATCGGAAGTATGTGTGGATAGCAGAGCTGATAGGATGGCATTCAGTTTTGTAAATTCATCATTTAGCCCCAATTGTTCGGCGACAATCTTTGTTTCATCTCTGAATTGATTGATCTTATCTTCTCCTCCCGCTTTCATTTTATTCTCTAATCGTTGCTCTATAAATGATATTGGAAATGATTTGGACTCACCTCCCTTTTTGCGACTGATCTGCATAACTTCAAGCATCCAGCGGCTCTCAGAAGAGCTATAGATTGATAAATCTCCATATTTTACATCGTTCTCGAGTGCTGGTTTTCCTTGTATGATGTTAAGCCGAACACCCGGTAAATCTATAATCTTGCGGTTATAGGTGTAGGTAATAAAAAGGTCACCCGTTTCGGTTGGTCGCAATTCATTGGCACTTCGATGGCTGATGACAGCACCCGGAAAACGCCAGGCAAGAATATCGAGTAAATTGCGCTTTACTATGTAGGCTGGAGAGTCAAGAAGATTGGTGGTATAAATGCGTGGGGCGATTTTCTTCAATTTCTCATTCTTCTCTAATTGAGAGATGCGTCTGGATACTACTGCATCGGACGATCCAAAAATAATCTCTTTGCTAAAGTCTATTTCTGTAGGCATAAATACTATTATAGGTTTTGTTGCCTACAAAAATGCAAATTTTCTGTGATTATAAGTTGCTCTTTTGGTGAAAATGCAAAAAAAATGAGAATATAGCACTGAAAATGCAAAAAAAATGAGAATTAAAGCTTTCTTATTCTTTCTCTTCTTCCTTGACGGAAAAGAGAAATGAACCAAAGAGAAAAAGTCAAGGCTTCACACAAGAGGCCGGTCTTCTTTTTTATTCCACATTGCTTCGCTCGGGCTGTCTTATTTATGACATGGAGTGTTGGCAGTTTTGGATAGCATGGATTTTACCTCGAAGCAGGGACAGGCTTTGATCCACTCTTCGGGTTCTATCTCTCCGTTGCCGTTCAGGTCGGGACTGAGGTCGCGATGCCCGCATATACGGCAACCGGGATAATCGATCTGGAGGGTCTTGATGAGTACTTGTAGGGAGTGTTTTTGCCACTCGGTACGGGTATCTTTGGGCTTTCCTTTTGCATCTAATCCGCCTTCATAACAGATGCCGATGCTATGGGCATTGTAGCCTTTGACATGTGCGCCGACTCGTTCTATGGGTCTGGTAGTTTTTATATCTCCATTCTTACGAATGTAGAAGTGGTAGCCGATGCCATTGAAACCTCGTCTGCGATGGGCTACATCGAGGTTGTGCTCGGTGAAATCCCTGTCTTCTCTTGTTGCTGAACAATGGATAACGATTAAATCTATTTTTCTCATAATTCTTTTTTTTAAGATACTATTGTTTTGTATTATTCTTTCTCTTTTTCCTTGACGGAAAAGAGAAACGAACCAAAGAGAAAAAGTCAAGGCTTCTCGTGTGAAGCTACTCCGTCAATGCTCGAAGCTACAAGCGATTCAACTCGCTTCGCTCAAACAAAATCGCTCGTTTAACGCTTCGGGCATTGCCTCCGTTTAACGCTTCACACAAGAGGCCGGTCTTTGTTTACTTTTGTGGGGATGGGAAGGTTTTCGCTTTGCTTTGCTCGCTTTGAGTGCTCTTCTTTTTATGCCCCTTTAAACCCTGCTAGTACAATCCTTCACACCACATTGTTGTGTCAAAGCCTTAGCCAATTCATCCTTCAGACTAAACATTTCCGTATGCATCTCCTTCACCCGAGTACTCAGTTCGAAGTAATCCTTGAGCATTTTCTCCAGCTGTTCCACCAAAAACTCATACTGTCCCGTGATCAGATCACTGAACTCCTTAACCTCTTTCGCATTCTTCTTCTTAAAAAAAGGAAGCACCACTAAGATGCATTCCATAATCTGTTCGATAACCTTTTTCACCATATTCTTTATTTTTGTTTACTGTAATAATTTAAACATAACAATACACTTCACACCGCCTAAACAGCTAATTAAGAATAACTAAAATCACGAGAAATGTACAAAACAAAAGCGAGCGAAGCAAAGCACTCCCACGAGCGAAGCAAAGTGGAGCAGAAAAGAAAGATCGGCCTCTTTTACGAAGCGTTAAACGGAGAAGATGCATGGAGCGTTAAACAAGCGATTCTGTTTGAGCGAAGCGAGTTTAATCGCTTGTAGCTCCGTGTACCTTCGTAGTAGCGTAGTAAAAGAAGCCTTGACTTTTTCTTTGCTTCTTTCTTTTGCGTTAAGGCAAAAGAAAGAATGAATTCCTTTTATGCTGTCGGATCTTTAGGCTTACTAGGCTGAGTCGGATCTTTAGGCTTACTAGGCTGAGTCGGATCTTTAGGCTTACTAGGCTGAGTCGGATCTTTAGGCTTACTAGGCTCCGAATCGGCCGATTTATCAGCCAACTTGCTGACCTTGGTATAGCTCAATCCAGTGAGAATCTTAGACAGAGCCGTGCCTGGTCGGAAATTGATTTTCGCCTTGGTGATGAGAGTGGTAGAGAAATCCTTCTCCGTGTCGGCACCCTTACCATTCAGGCCGATCTGGAAACTACCCAGTTTGCCTAAGCGTACGATCTCTCCTTTCTCAAGACCTTCTACTATCGTATCTTCCAGGGCAGTGAGTACTGCCGCCATGTCCGCACGTGTTACCGTACAGTTTTTCTCAATACGTGTGGCCATCTCGTCACTGTCCACATCGCCACTAGCTTGTGCTTGCGCATAATACTTAATCGGAGCATTTTTTAGTGAAGGATTCTTACGCTCCACTACCGAAAACATTACTGATCTTGGCATACAAATATAAATTTAAATGATACATCGTGCGACTATTTCTTTATCGCTCTACAAAGATACGGCGAGCCCTTGGGGCCAATGATGAGAAATGATGAGCTTTGATGAGAAATGACGAAATTTGATGAGATTCTACCTCTTTTATTGTGCTATGTTAATCCACTTCTATTGTATATATAATATATATATTTGCAGAAAAAGAAGATCATGATGAAAGAAACGACATTTTTAAAAAAAAGAAAGCTTATCGACATCCCTGTTGATGTGCTTAAAAATATTTCGATATTGGCTGCAGCACAAGGAAAGAGTGTTAAGGCATATATAGAAAACTTAGTGATAGAAAAGGGAGCGGAAATAGCTGACAGCAATCTATACGCCTTTGCATGTGCTAATGATCCTGATGGAGAGGGACAAAGCGTTGCAACAGAACAGGAGCAGAAAGAGTTTCGTGAATGGCTTGATGCATGAGGACGGTATTTAGCAAGTCATTCATTAAAGCTGCAAAGAAGTTTTCCGGCAAAATAAAGAAGTCACTCAGAGATGTTATTGAGGAAGTTGAAAAGGCTGATTCAATTGACGAATTGACAGATTGTAAAAAATTGATAAATTACAGATACGTGTATTGGTTGCGGATGGGTGACTATCGTCTTTTTTTTATCTTTCATTGGGACATTGAAAATGATCTTATTGTTTTTGAATATCTTTTGCCACGGGGAGAAGCGTACGGGAAAAAGAATAAGGATAATCTCAGGGATAAAGATTTATAAGAATTTGATAATGGGGATACATCTATGTAGAAACGATCATTTGCAGTTGCTTAATGACAACTTGCAACTGTTCGTTCTTAAACGATAGATTAATCGTTTTTTCCTTCTTTGTTTGGGCCATTGTTAATGTTTGAAAGGCGAATAACAAAGAAATGCTAAAGAAAATAAGGCGTCTTTTCATCATTGTACTTTATTTTGTAATTAAATGCTGATTTCTTGTTTTTTTGCTTCCCGGCGAGGCGGATGAAATGAATGGCAAAGCTAGTCCGTTATCTTATGAGGGAAGATACCGCATTCAAGTTATATCCATCCCATAAAATGAGTATTGTCGGAACATTTGGAATGGGTGCTTTATGCTATATTCCTGAAACTTATGTTGGCGAAAAGAAAACACTTCCAGAGTTGGGTAATCTCCAGCAAATGGCTTTAGATGTACTATCTGAAAAGTCAGATAAAGATGAGGATGTTTTATATTTCAACAGTGGTAACTCTGGAGGATGTCGCCCGAAGTGTTTACTACACGACACTGATGGTTCTTGGTTGGTAAAGTTCAGACACATATATGATCCAAAAGATATGGGTGTGATGGAATATCATTACAATGATAATGGAGAGCACGCTACTTCTGTCAACAATCATGGAAATCCAACCATCGAAGATATGCTTATCGTTGGTGAAAGCATTCGAATACCTCAAAAAAGAGGAAGAGAACTGATTTTGAATATTGCAGAAGGATGCTCTGGTCTATTATCTAAGGATTATATTCTGGCTCAAAATACTTTGTAAGTCTATTCTCTGATCCAAATTTCGCGGCTGCGAAAATAACCATTGCGAATTTTCATCGTTTATTTAGAAATGTCTATATTTGTTTCAAATTTCGCTGCTGCGAAAATAACGGTGGCGATAAAATAGATAAGCCTTATGAAATTTTATAATCGAGCACAAGAATTAGAGCTATTGGCTCAGACAAGAGATGTTGCATTCAACAATCATTCTCAAATGACTGCTTTGACCGGACGCAGACGTATCGGTAAGACAAAGCTAATTTTGAAGAGTTGTGAAAGCACTCCTACAGTATATCTATTTGTTCGAAGAAGTAATGAGGCTACATTATGCTCGCAGTTTGCAGAAACGGTAAGTCGCTCACTAAATACATACATTTCATCTGAGGTTACCTCTTTTGTAAGTCTATTTGAATCTTTAATGACTATTGGTAAAAATCAATCGTTTAATTTAGTTATAGATGAATTTCAAGAGTTTTTTTATATAAACCCATCTGTATATAGTGGAATGCAAGATGTTTGGGATAGATATAAAGATGTCACTCACATTCATTGGATTGCGAGCGGTTCTGTCTATACACTTATGCACAGAATCTTTATGGACTATAAAGAACCGTTGTATGGACGTTGCGATAGTATTATCAAACTGAAACCTTTTACGACCACTATCCTCAAACAAATATTATCCGATTATCATCCAAACTATACGAATGATGATCTTTTAGCTCTTTATACACTTACGGGTGGAGTTCCAAAATATGTTGAGCTTCTATTGGATAAGGGGTGTTTCACCATAAAAAAAATGATAGATTCTGTTCTTCAAGAAAATTCTATTTTTCTTGAAGAAGGAAATGTTCTGCTCATTCAGGAATTTGGAAAAAAATATGGTAATTATTATGCTATTCTTTCGGCCATTGCTTCCGGGAATAACACTGCTTCCGGAATATCCGGATTTATTGGTAATGCCAGTGTGGGAGGTTTGTTGCAACGTTTGGAAGAAGATTATGAAGTGATTGCTAAGAAAAGGCCTATTTTAGCTAAAGAAGGAACTCAAAATGTGCGCTATGAAATTACTGATAACTTCTTGCGTTTCTGGTTCAGGTATATCGTGAAGCATCAAGATTTTGTACAAGCGGGGCTATTTACGCAACTTGCCGAGATCGTAAAAGCTGATTATCCAACCTATTCCGGTTCGACATTGGAGCGATACTTCCGTGAGCAACTCAGAGAAAAACAGATTTATAAAAACATAGGTTCCTGGTGGGAGACCACTAAGGGAAAGGATGTGGACCAGAATGAAATAGATATCGTTGCAATTTCAGCAGAATCACCCAAAATATTTATTGCTGAAGTAAAACGTCAACGCAAGAACTTCAAACCTGATCTATTGCAACAAAAGGTTGAAACATTACGCACTAAGTTGTTTTTTAAATATGAAATAGAGACTACTTGTCTTACTCTCGAAGAGATGTAATATTAAGATATATATCACGTTTAATCACCATTGTATTTTCCATTATTGCGTAAATACGCATTTTTGTGCAGTAAAGATAACGATTTGTCTTGATAATCAGGCTGCTTTTTCCGAATAAATCCTTGCTTAATACGCTGAAAACATTTTTGTATCGGGTTATTTCTGTCTTATCACGATCTTTTTGTATTGACTTTCGCCTTTAAAGATGTCTAAACTATTGAGAAGGTAAACGATGTCTTCCAAGCTGCCTTAGCGCTTGGCTATGAAGTGTACTTTGGCGTTCATCACGGATTGGCTGGTCACAACAATGTCTACATCGTACCAACGTTCCAGCTCACGTATAATTTCGATCAGGGGTTTATTATCGTTATCACATACTTGTACGCACCATGTACGAGCGTGACGTGGGCGTCGGTGGCGCAATAATTGCGCAGGTTGAACTCGGTGCCTAGCACTTCTGTCTGTAAGTTGCCTGTCTTTACGATGAATGGATGGGCTTTGTCGGGTGCTACCTTAAATATAGGCTTCTTTTGTAGTTTAATTATCATTACAGATTATCCTACTTTTCACTGCATGTAAAAGCAAAAATAGGGTTCACAAGGTTCAAGGTTCACCTATGAACCTATACCCCCTCCCCCTCTGCTCTGTGTGATAATGTTAGTTTATTGATAGTCAATGGATTATAAGTTTTGAAATTTACATCTGTTAACGCTTTTCTTTATGATGCGGTAGTAGAGGTGAACCCTAAGGAGGGATTTTTGCTATTAGTAAAAGAATGTACCTTACCGCAGGCAAAGTAAGCATGGGATTTCCCCTTAACTGGAAAGAAGAACCTTTGTGGTAGAATTAGAGAAGTATCGTCTGTTATCACCTTTAACTCCATCAGTTTAAAATGCTTCCTAGCTGTAAAATAGGATGATTTTAGACTAGTAAGTTGAATAAAGTGTAGTTCAACCACACTTTTTACAGGATAAAAGTAATGCAATAGCCGGATGTTTCTCATTTCTGAAGAGACGAAAACGATGTAATGGTTTAAATAATCCCCTTATGGTATAGTAATACTATATCAGTTCAGTTTAAAATGAACTAAAGTCGAAAGATAGTAGAAGGGAGAATCATGGATGACTAATTTGCCTTTGTATGCGATAGAATAGGAGGCTTTATCTTCTTTCTTTTCTTGTTTTTGTTGCATAAAATGAGTAACTTTACGCTATGTAAATGTGTAGATTATTCGATAAATGAAAGAACAAAAATGGGATGCGCCCTTTCCGCTTAGGGCTTATCAGAAGACCGAACTGGCACTTCTCTACTCGCCGGATTCCTGTGTGACGCCGGCTCTGCAAAAGCTCTATCGATGGATACGCAAAAACAGAGAACTCACAGCGGCACTACGTGAAGTGGGTTACAATAAGTATCGACATACCTTTCTGCGACGTGAGGTGGAACTGATCGTGAAGTACCTCGGTATCCCGTGAAAACGAAAAAAAACTTCGCAAAATTTGCGAACATCAATAAGGAACACTATCTTTAATTGTTGTAACAATATGTAATATTGAAGAATTGTCGAACCATTATAAATAAAGAATGATTATGGGAAATCTTGGATATGCTTTTTGCCCCACTCATCCGGGTGAGGTGCTGAAAGACGAAATAGAGAGCCGTGGGATCTCGCAAAAGAAGCTTGCTGCACAAATGGGTTTGTCGTATACCGTCCTTAATGAGATCTTGAATGAACGTCGTCCACTCACGGTAAACAATGCCTTGTTGTTTGAAGCTGCCATAGGCGTTCCTGCCGATTCACTTATGCGAATACAACTAAAATACAATATGCAGACTGCACGCCAAGACAAATCATTCTCTGAGCGCCTTGCCAGAATCCGCCAATTGGTGGCAGTATTGTAACTTATTCATGATATTCCTAAACGGTATACCCATTCATGTAAATATTCGATTTCCTTTACCCTAAAAAGTCAACAGAAATGTTCCGAGTCGTTTCACTGTTGCACGTCGTCAGAATTATATTTTCTTCAAAAAGGGCCTCGAGGTTTACCCAAAAAGACCTAAGTGTTTTCAGAAAATACTTAGGTCTTTTTTGGGGTAACAAATCTGATGGTTCTTACCACTTTTTGAATAGCGGTAGAGTTTACGAATCAGGCTTCACCGTTTTAGTCTTTGCCTTGTGACTCCTGTTCACGAGTTCTATCCAATTTAATGTACTTGATTCCACTATAGCCTGTGTATCCTTCCTGTACTGATCGCTTTAATAAACGCTTGCTTGTGCTTAGGGAGAAATTTAATTTGGTTCCTTCTGCAACAAACTCACTATAGCTGAAACATTCGGGTAATTGCGCTAAAATGCTCTCAATGCGATGGAACTTTTTCAGAGGCTGGGCTTTGTGCTCGTCTTCCGGCAAAGAGGAGCTGATGAGCAGGCTGTGCTCTAACAATACCGTAATCATCTGTATGGCCGAGCGGAGGTCTTCGTCGGTGCAGGTACGATGTTCTACCCACCATTGATCCTCACACTTGCGCAGGGCGGTGAACACGGAGGCCAGACGCATGGTGAGCAAGCCGTGACGATAGACCACCGCACCGATGTAATCTTTTCCTTCTATAGCTACCCGGCTAAGGTATTGCTTGAAGAAATCGCTGTGCTCCTCCCATTGTGCAGGGGTGAACTCAACTTGGGTGTGCGATTGAAGGAGGTTGAGGTGCATCTGCAACACCTCTTCGCCCAACTTGCTGAAATAGTTGCGGTACTCTTCTGAATTCTTCCGAGGAGCGGGTGAGCGCCACTTCCATTGAGATTCGGCTGTGAGCAGGGCAAAGCGGCTATAAAGCCCATTCTCTTGGGAATGTATCAGGTGGACGAACTGATTGGGCGTTCCGGAGAGGCACATGCTCAGGCGGGGGTGAGGCACACGGATGGGTTCGCCCTGGTTTTTGAAGGAGGCGATCAATTCTTCGTGGTGGGCGGCTTGGCGCAAGATATCGTCTTGCTGCCCGTAGTCCTGGCTAATGGACGAGTTGAGTGTGTCAATCTCGCTGGCGTTGATGACACCTCCCAGTTCTCCGTTATTTTTCAGATGCTCTATCAGGCGGCTTTTGGAAATGTTGCCGGAGATGTTGATGTAGATACCTTTGGGCTCTTCGGGGCGTAGGGTGATGTCAGGTTTGCGCTTCTGATGTTGCGCCTGTTGCACTTCCAGATCCCAGTTCATTTTGTTCTCTTCGTATTGCCTTTTCTGCTCTTTGTAGGCCTGCTCGTAGTATCGGTGCACGGCATCATTGATCAGAGGGGTGAGAGATACGATTCCTTTGCCCGCAGCCGCGGGAGCTACAGATGCATAATAGAGGTGTGGGGAATATTCCCGGCCGTCGTATCGGAAACGAACATAGGGTAGGGCGGCAGCCAAATTGACCATTGTTCCCATAAGGAGCATGTCGCGTTCACGAGGACTTTGTGCAACCTTCATCGCTCTCTTTAGCAGGTCGGGTAGATGCTCGTACACCTCCTTTGGAAAGTAGGGTGCTTCTGCCCTCAACTCGTTGCTTTTTTCCAACATTTCATCCTCTTCATCTTCCAAGGGGGAGGGGTCACCAAAACCCATAGGTGAACCTTGAACCTTTTGAACTTTTTGAGCTTGTTCGAAATTTTTTGAATTGGAGTTAATATATTGATATCCAGCGGATAACGTCTTCTCTATCTCGGTGGATGAAAAATCAGGTTCCGTATGTTTTTCTATCACCAATCGCTTTAATTCTTCCAGTTCTGACGTTGAAAATCCTTTATATCTCGATGCTTGTCCCAGCTTTAGAATATAGTCGTGTCGATAACCGCTCACAAAGGGGTGGCGTTTGCTGAAATCACTGAGGAACGTGAGCATGTATCCTTCTGCTTTCTCCGGCACATCCGAAGCAGTGGCGACAAAAGGAACAGTTTCGGTGCTGTTCACATTAACCGTAGTCGAAGAGGTTCGGGGAATTTCCGGTTCCTGAAGTTGCATTTCGCTAATCTGAAAAACTTCCGCTTCGGGGTTGTAGTAAATGTTTGGATCGTGGGCAAGGAAACACATGCGGGTGATGTCGGGACATTGCTTGTCGCATGCAAAGTTGAGTACCCGGTCTACCTCCGCAGAAACGATGGAGAAGATGCGGGCATACTGACCCTTGTTGGCCATCGAGATGTGGATGAAAGCCTTGACCCCCTCTCCCGAGATACTGATAAATGCGACAGCCACATACGGCAACTGTTTGAGTAGATCGATCAGCTCCTGTGTGCGCTCTCCCGTGTGATCATAGTCGAGAACCATCAGGTTACTAATCTCCTGCAACTGCGAGGCCGCATGTCCACCCCTGCACACTCCACCCGGAACCACTGCCGGCATGTTTCGTTTCATGTCCGAGGCCTCTTTGAGCTTTCCCTCCTGCAGCCAACGTCGGTAAGTTTCGGTGAAGACCTGTAGATGATCACTTTGAATTTCGGATACAAAATGCGATACCGTAATAATGGTCGATTTTTTACCCCATACATGAGAGAAGAATGAGATTTTTACATTTTTAATGTTCATAATAGAAAAGTTTATGCTAAGATTATCTTAAGCGTTTGTTAGTACAAAGGTACAAAAGTTCGATTTTAGCATCCGCTTATTTTTTGTACACTTTGCCACATATACATCCCTGTTTATAAGTGTTTTGTATATGATAAAAGTGTACTAAAATAAGCGGACCTGCTTTTTAACTCTTTTTTATCTTTCCGATAATTTCGGCTACTCTCTTTCTGATTCTGTGGATAATTCTCGTCTCTTCATCCGTTAGTTCTCTTTCTTCGTTCATCACCTCTTCGAGTTCTTTTTCTATACTCTGAAGAATGTGCAGTCTTTCTCTGCTACTGCATTTTTTTTTAAATACATCTTGTTGGTTGGTTTATAATTAATAAAAAAAAGTCGCAAAATTACTGCTTATTGGCCGGAAATGCAAATGATGTGGGGGAGGAAAGAGAGGAGAGGGAGGATGGAGGAAACATAATGACCGAGTGAAGACTTGCTCTTGCGTGGGGTGGCTAGCGGTGTGGAGAAAGGTAAGTGAAACTTGCGAAATGACAAAGAGCGATTTACCTGCTTGGGTTACTGGGAGAATTTCCTAAATTTCCCCCCAATCCCCCATTCCTTACTACGTATGAGATGGGGGGGCATGAGTTTTCAGTTTGTCTTTATTTCAAATTCAACTAATTACTTACAAAATGCATCAGTTTTTACTGATGATCCTTTCAAGATCATCGAACAACTGTGAGAGATTCTCTTTTGTCTCCTGAAGGAAGAAAGCATTTAGCTTGCTGCGGTACTTAATTGTGTACTGGGTGTACAGTTTACTAAAATCGCCTAACTTTTCAGAATAATTGAATGTATTACCTGAATTTTTAATTTTGGCAATCAAACGTTTACCATTTGTATCGTTTTGAATAAATTCAAAGAACTCATCAATCAGCTTTTCAAAGGCTTCGATTTGTTCTTTTATCTTTTCTTCTTGTTTGTTGCGTTTTTCTATTGAAAAAAAGACATTGTTGCAGGATTCAGAAGTATATATTATGCAACAGATTGGTTACATCTCATTCAGGAAATACATTATGCAGTTCGTAAAGACGGAATGAACCCGGATGCCACCATGTGGAAATTTTCCTTTGCACCGACAATCGTTCCGGCAGGACAACGCAGTCCATGGTGCAGGCCTCACATCCGCTTGGTTTGTACACTTGCTCACTACAATAAGTACGCTTCTGACAATCATTACTCAGCATTTTTGCAGATCAATGAAAGACGTTGGGGAACATACATTGGCGTAAAAACGGAATGGAGGATATTTTAACTCTAAAAATAACAAAAGAATGAAAGTAAAATTCGGGGCTTCAATCCTTTCATGGATTCCTCCAAAGTGGACAGCAGAAGGAGGCTTATACGCCATACAAAAAACAGCAGAAGCTGGATTTGATTTAATAGAAATCTTGTTACCTCCCTCAATGGATATCAATGTGCAAACCGTGAAAACTGAATTGAAGAATTATAATCTTGATGCCGTGTGCAGTTTAAATCTTCCAGACAGTTGCCACATCCCATTTTATCCCCAAGCCGCCACTTCATTGATCAAAAGAGCCCTTAACAAAACAGCTGATTTAGATCTTGATTTTTTGGGAGGTGTACTGCATAGCGGTATAAATGTGTTCACGGGCGAACAAAGAACGAAGAAAGAGGAGGAAATAATCTGTGAAGTTTGGGCAGACGTAGCCGACTATGCTCAGAAACTAGGAATCACTATCGGCATCGAGCCCATCAATCGTTATGAAAGTTATGTATGCACTAGTGCAGCAGAAACATTATACATGATAGAACAGGTTAAATCGCCCAATTTAGCATTGCATCTGGACACATTTCACATGAATATTGAAGAGGATAATTTCTATGATCCAGTCATTATTGCAGGTGATAAATTGAAACACATCCACATGACAGAAAGCAATCGAGGTATGTTGGGTGAAGGTAATGTACATTGGGATGATTTGTTCCGTGGATTAGCAAGCATCAATTTTACAGGTAATCTAGTTCTGGAGAATTTTACTTCTCAGGTGAAAGGAATGCCCGGTGCTGTCTCTTTATGGAGACCTTCAAAATATAATGCTGATGATCTGGCGGCAGGTAGCTTGAAGTTTATGAAAACAAAAGCAGCGGAATTTGGATGAGAAGCCATCGCTTCATACTTCATGATCAGATATATTTCTCCCTATACCGGAAATACAAAAATGATTTAACGGACAGCCGAACGGAGAAGGCTTGGGAACGCTTGCTGCACATCATGGATTCTACTACAATAACACTGATTGCAAACTTACTATTATCTGTCATAAGAAAACGAATTAGACGGAAATGGAGTTTCTCAAATTTTGTAACAATCATAAGGCAGACACTCGTGTACTACATTGGCCTCTATATATTCTGCGAGAATCCGGAAAAAGCATGGTTGAGAATCATTATGATGATAATTCTCCTCTTACAGAAATTTCCCTTATTTAGATGATTTCATTATAACAACCTTTTAATGTTGATTTGAATAAATCAGCATTAAAAGGCTGATTTGTCAATCTTGTATATTATATTTGCAGCAGAATTAAGTATATATAATACTCAAAGGTCACTTACATGAAGATAAGAGGAGTTATTACGGGAGATATTGTCTCTTCCTCATCCATTCAGTTGGAATGGAGAGAAAAGCTGTTACTTGCCATGCAGGAAATAGCAGAGGACTTGAAAGGTATATCTCATTTGCAGATAGAGTTTTTCAGGGGTGACAGTTTTCAGATTCTTGTGGAACAACCGGCAAAAACATTATTGGTGGCAGTCCTGTTTCGAGCTGGCTTGATAAGTCGCACACCTCAGAAAAGCAAGAAACGTTGGGATGCCCGTATATCTATAGGTGTAGGAGAAGTCAGTTCCCTTGCGAATAACATTGTAGTCTCAGATGGAGAAGCTTTTCACTTCTCCGGCAGAGAAATGGATAACATAAAGAAAAAGAGACTTACTTTGCGTACAAGATGGGGGTATGTCAATGAAGAACTGTCGGTCAGTACAGCTTTTGCCGATGACATTATTTCAGGATGGACACAAGCTCAGGCGGAGGCAATCTACCTTGTATTATTGCATGACATCACTCAGAGAGAAGTCGCTTCACGAATTGACAAATCCCCTCAGACAGTAAGCAAGATTTTGGGGGCTGCCAAAGAGTATCTGATCAAGAAATACTTGGAGCGTTATCAGCAACTAATTCTCAAAGAGACAAATATATGAATATGATTGTACTATTGCGACTGCTTTTTGCTCATGTCCTTGCCGATTTCACATTGTAACCGGATAAACTCTCCAAAGGCAAAAGTGCGGGTGGATATAAAGGTTGTGCCTTTCTTCTGTTGGCAGCAAAATCCATTTTTAGATTTGGAGAGTTGAACAAGGCTGGTGAAATACGGACAACCGAATATGTTCTGATAGGAACATTGGCAAGTTTCAGCATTGCCATTATGCTTGGTCTGACAGTCTTGATGATACCATAAAATTAAAAGATTCGTATTATGAAGCGATTTTTCTTTTTACTGCTAGTTCTCTTTCTTTCTGTTGTGTCAATGAAAGCAAAAGACAATGAAGTAAACTCTATCCGACGAGAGATGAAATATCTTAAAGGAGAAGAATTGCTCAAAGCTCACAGTAAACTGTGTGACTTAGCTTTTGCACAGAACGATTCCATACAAGAACTACAGTGTCTGGATGCCTACATAGAGGAGGCGCACAGACAGCGCAATATCAAAGAGGAAGCCTTTGCTCGTAATAGCAAAATGATGTGTTATTACAATTACAATATGGAGACCGATTTAATCAGCACCATGCCCTCACACCTTGAATTCCTTGCCTCTAATAAACTTTGGAATTACTACTATAACAGTTGGTCATTGTTAGTAGATCTGTATATCTACCAAAACAAAATGCATACGGCACTGCGAGAAGCAAAAAAAATATACGAAGATGCGCGTCTGAAAAATAACAAATATGGCTTAGGAGTGGCATCTTACAATATAGGGGACGTGTATCATCATATGCAGAATATTGATGAAGCAGGAAAATATTATTCCAAAGCCATACAGAGTCTCTATGATGAAGATGATATGACAGTCTTGATGTTCTCTTATGAAAACTATGCGGAAATCTTGTCTGCAAGTTCTGACTATGACGGGATGAAAAAGCTGTCTAAGAAGTGGGAAAATAAATTAAACATACTGAAAACACGCTATGAAGAACGTGGAGACCCTCCTTCTGCACTTAACAGTAAATACAGATATTGTTATGAAGCGATGGCAGAAGCAGAGATGGAGACAGGCAATTTGGAAGAGGCTCTCAAATTGCTTCGCTTAGCAGAGCGATTAACAATAGGAAATCCTCCGATAGCTCGTCTAAAGCTCCTTCGAGAGTATGCTCGCTATTATGAACTGGCAAAAGAATACGATAAAGCTCTGGAATACAATAATCAACGAATTGAATTGAATATAACTTATCGTAACGATCGCGGTCTATTGGATGCTAAAGAGCAGAGAGCTTCTCTTTTAATGTCCGCAGGAAAGAAATCGGAAGCTGCGATGATTTTTCAAGAAATTATACCCATAAGAGATTCTTTAGCTTCCGCTCAGACGTTCTTGCAACTCAATGAACTGAATACTTTATACAAAGTAAACGAATTAATGTTGGAAAAGAAAGTTACGACCACTCGTTTGTATTTATCATTGATAATAGGGGTGATTTTGCTGATAGCTGTATTCTTATATGCAGTGTATACACGTCGTTTACATCACAAAAATAGGATATTGTATGACACGATACAGCAGTCACAGAAGGTAAAGCCTCTTTTTGAGATAAATCAAGAAGACGACAGTGAACAAGAATTAGATAATGAAGGGAAACTTTACCAGAGATTAGTCTATTTAATGCAACATGACGAAGTTTTCAATGATCCGTTGTTAAGACGAGATAGCCTTGTCAAACTACTCAATACAAATCATGTGTATTTGGCAAATGCTATACGAAAATATGCAGACAATGCAACTATCAACGATTTCATAAATGGATATCGTTTGCGCTATGCCGGCAATTTGCTTACCAATAATCCCAATCTCAATATTAGCGAAGTTGAGTATCGTTCCGGCTTTAACTCACGCACTACATTCGGGCGTTTGTTTCGTGATTATTATGGGATGTCTCCCTCAGAATACAAAACTATATCTCAAGAGAAGAAAAGCACTTCCCTTAAATGATTAAAGTCATCCCTTAGGAATCATTTGAATTGTTCCTTAGGAGTTGTCCTTGTCGTTCCTTAGGAAGTCCAGTGGGATCTTTTACGGAGAAATTTAGCCAAGAAGTCAGAATGAGACTTCTTGGCTTTTGTTTTGTATATCAGCATCTTACATTTTTGGCTCATAACTATTTCTAATTTGCACCATCGCTTTTTCGTATTTGGAACAACCTTTTTCGTATTCGGCACATCAACAAAAATAGACCTATATACTTTTGTCGCATCAAGAAAACGATATGTGACAAATATGTGGCAATACTGGGTTTACATCGTAAGGAATCAGGAAGGAATCTTAAGTATTCGATTTTCTTCGGAAGTTCGGAGCTTTCAATCAGACCTTATGGGGAAAAGAGAAGAGATATTGTATCTACGCCCTTTTCTTATTCCTTTCGATGCATTGGCTCACAAACATCTCTTGGATGACCTTTCTGAAGAAACCATTCAACGATTCATTCGGAAAAATAAGGAAGAAACGAATGCTTATATCCGAAACATTTTATTGCCCCAAACAACTTTATAAGAGACGATGAGAATGACACATTTGACAACTTTTACTGGCGTGACAGAAGTAAAGCACAAGCACGGAAAGGTGATGATGGGATATTCCTATATTGATGTGAAAGAAGATAGGGTGTCCAACAAGTATTTCATAGTTTTGCGCGAAATTTCAAGAATGTTATAAATTCATAAATACATAAGACAATGAACAGAAAACAACTTATTTTTTTATCTTTCTTGTTGCTGTTATCTGTGGTAACTAATGCCCAAACAAGAGAAATAATAGAAACCCAACATACCACAGATGGTTGGTATGTTGGTATGCAGGGTGGATCTCTATTCGGAGTAAATACATTTACCTCTTTCGCTGCCGATAAATCTCGAGTAGGATGGAACCTTTCTTCTTTCGGCGGCTATCGTTTCAATTCCATTTTATCCGTAGAAGCGTTTTTGCAAACGGGCAAAACCACTCTTGCTGTTCGTAAGGGAGATGTGGCAGCAAATTACTGGTTAGGTCAGGATATTATACGTTATCATACTCCTGTTATTGATGAAAAAGGCTGGGATTATAATAATTTGACCAGTCGCATAGGAGTATTCAGAATGGGAGTACGGGGGAATGTCAATCTACTTGGTTTTTTCTTTCCGGAAACATTCCGTGCGCGTATGGAATTGTCTCCCTCTTTATCCGCTGTATGTACAAAAGCCGATTTCGTTACAATAAATGAAAAACAAACGGTAATGAGTCATAAAGCACAATGTCATTTAGGCATTGGAGGAAGCGTACAATTCAGTTATCGTATATCTAAATATCTTGAAACTGGTATCTATGGCAGCTTTACTCATTTAAATGGGGATTTCGATCGCATTCCCAAGCACATATACAAAACCCATGACCTTTATGAATGCGGGTTGAAGTTCACGTGGGCTTTTGGAAAAGACAGAAAGAAGGTTTCACAGATTGTTGATGGTGTAAACCCTATAAAAGAAATAGAGCTGAACGAAACACAACTACCGAAAGAGCCTAAGATGGATTCTATTATCGTCTCTGACCAAGAAATAGCCGAAGCGACAGTTGTTATTTCGAATATTGAACAAGACATCATTTCATTTCCTGTCATCTACTTTTTATTTAATCGGTCAAATATTGCCCAAAGCGAAGAGTCTAAGTTACAGGAATTACTTCTTATCCTTCAAGATAATCCGAATATGAATATCCTGATTACAGGATGGTGCGATACGATGGGTAGCGATACCTATAATCAACCGCTGTCTGTGCGTAGAGCTGAAGCCGTGAAGAAGTGGCTCACAACTCATAATATCGATGCTATACGAATTCAAACACAGGGACGAGGACGGGATTTCAAAGAAAAAAATGCAGATAAAGCTCGTCGTTCAGAAACAACAGAAATGAAGGAGAAATAACTATGAAACAGACAGTCAGATATATACTATGCCTTATTGTATTAGGGCTTACAGCTTGTGAAAAAGAACCAGTGAACATAGATCACGGACTTTCTGCAGCACTTAACTGGGAAGATTTAAACGACAAGGGTAGAGAAATAGAGAATGCTTACGTTTGGATATTCAATTCAGAAGGCAGACAAGTAGTAAAGCGTCAATATAATAGTAAACAAGATGTTGCCTTAGATATTCATTCTTTAGATGCAGGGGAATATAAGGTGGTTACTGCCATCAATCTTTCATCTCCTTTTGTTTCCACCAAAGAGGATGCTTTTGAAAGTTTTACCATCGAGATGAGCGATGCAAAGGCTAATCCCGAACATGCTCATTATAGTGTAGCAACTATTAGAACCGAACAAGGTAAGAACATTCGGACTCCTCTTCCTTTACGTCGAATTTTGTCAGAACTTACAGTAGAGATAGAAGGAGCACCTAACAATTCTTCTTTGGAAGCAACTGTCATAAATGCAGCCAATGGTGTTATGCCATCTCTTAGAGATAAAAGCGGATTATGGGGAGGAGCAGCCCATATAAAGAAACAGGTTGGAATTCCGCTCGTAAAGGAACAAAAAGGCATGCTTCTTACCCTACCGATACGTTTAATGCCTACCGTAAATGGAGATAGCTATTCATATCTGTCTCTTTCTATTCGTCTTTCCGACGGAAGTTTTCGTAAATGCGAAATAGAGGCTCCGATCATGAAATCTGCCGAAAAATATTATCTAAAAGTAAAATATTCTGAACTAAAATCTTTCTTACACCTTGAACCTATACAGATCAATGATTGGGAAGAAAATTGGACAGTTAATGGAGAAATACTCAACCCCGACAAATAAAATATTTCATTATGAAGAATAACAGAATCGTCATTACATTATGGATGAGTTTCTTGCTGTTGATGTCTGCTTGTCAGCAAGAAGAAGTTGCCCTCAAACAGGCGGAAAAACCAATACCAATAGAGGTTGAACTGAAACTGGATGGATTTAAGTCTTCCACGCGTGTCAATTCTGATGGCATTTCGGCAGGAGATATTCGTGAGTTCTTTCTTCTTGTGGAAAATCCCTCGGATCCGGCTTATACCTATACGGTGAAGATGAGTAATTATTATAGTAGTACTGTATGGCGTGCCTACGATCTGGGGACGGAAAATCAACGTAAACTCTATTTCAAGAATGCTACTGACCCGGTACATATCAAGGCTGTGCATTGGAGTAATGAAAATTTTAATAATTTCTTTCTCAAAAAGACTGACCGATGGACACGTCCCTATAACATACTTTTGGATAGAAATGTATCGTATATAGGAGCATATATATTGGCTAATGATCCTGTTTATGTTAATACGACTATTATTCCCAAAGAGAGTTGTCCGAACGGAAAGTTGCGGCTCTCATTCCGTCATTTTTTTGCAAAGGTGAAGTTCACTATACAAATTCCTTTAACGAATGATAATCGAAAGTATATGATTGCAGAATCTTCTCCAATAAGTGACCTAACGGTGGAGGGACTATTCGGGACAGTGGCTAATGGCAGGTATCTCAATTGGGTAGCAGCATCAAGCGAAATAAATAAGCCCGAAGGGGTTGTATCTGAACCATTCACTCTTACCCGTTACAAGTGGACACCTTATGACGAACTCACAACTAACTATCTATTGATGGTTATACCGCAAGCTGTTGCCGACGGGACGTTTAAGGTGTCGTTTCAATTCGAGGGAAAAACTTATAACTGGACTTGTCAAGAAACGAATTTCCGCTTTGAGACCAACAAAGAATATGAAATTACATTAAAAATGACAACAGAAACAAGAAGTGCTTCAACAGCATTATATGGTACCATGCAGGAAGGAGGTAAACAATGAATAAATATATCGTTTTAGCAACTGTATGCTTAGGAGTACTTTTTACATCATGTCGACAAGATGTGATAGAGCCGGATAATTTGTCTTCAAACGCTCTCCGAATCAGAGCACAGATAGGAGATTCATTTGGGGTGACCCGTTCCATTCCAACAGGGACATCAGAAGAACAAACCCAATTCAAAGATGGGGATGTCATTGGCATATCCTACTATGACGTGAAAGATAAAGCCCACAAGAAACAGTCTCATTACCGTAAGAATGGAAATGAATGGGTTCCTATGGATGGCGGTATTAATTGGATACAAGGAGCAGATCTTTTGATCGTAGATGCTTACTATCCGGCTGAGCATACAACTAAGTTCGACGGCTCCAACCAAGCATCATGGGTCGAAGAAAACGCCCGATTTGTAGTTCCCTCTGACCAGAGAAGTACCAATGCAGATAATGATATTTCATGGGCAGACCACATGAGATGCCGGGAGGCTATAAAGAAAGAAAATAAGGATAAAACAATAGACTTAAGCTTTAAGCGTCAGATGGCAAAGGTGAACATCCGTGTTACTTCGCTTGATGAGCAATGGGATCCTGCCAAAGCTTGGGTCTCTATTGACAATCTACACACACATCGGGTAGATGTGCGAGATTTCTTCCCCAAAGGAGGCGAGGAGTTGATGCTCAACGGTGGCGAAGCCACTTGTTTGCTTCCTTTAGGCGTTTGGTATGCAGGAAATACCAGCAAATTCGCGACCATCAGTGTCTATGAATCCAAGGGACTCTCAACGGGAAAAGTTACGATGGAACTGAACTATACACCCGTCATTCAAGCAGGAAAAGCTACAACGATAAATCTCAAGATAGGGAAAAAACGAGTAGATGTAGAGCAATTCACGATTGAGCCTTGGGGAGGAAAAGTGGCTATCACGGATGCGGTAGGACCAAATATTCCGGTAATGATTGTAAAAGATGGATTTGCCCATATTTATTTGGATAGAGCTACAAACGGAACAGCGCAGATAGCCGACTCCATCGCTTCGGCAGAAAGTCAAAAACATCAAGTTCACGACTTCGTTTTCTATGGTAAGACGGCAGGCAAATTGACTCTCGACGCAAACAATAATATGCTGAGGAATACCACGATACGCTCTCTTGACCTCTCACACGTTATGGACCTTACAGCAATATCAGATAAAGCCTTCAAAGTAATGAATGAAGCTGTTGATTTTACCAAGTTTGAAGAGTTGATACTCCCATCTTCTGTAAAGGCTATCGGCAAAGATGCTTTTTTCAACAATAAGACACTCAAACGAATTGTAACGCCCGAAGTGGAAGAGGTTGCAGAGAATGCTTTTAATAACTGCCGCAGCCTTCTTGCAGTAAGTTTCCCAAAACTGAAGAAGATAAATAATAACACCTTTGAGGAATGCGTATCCATGTCTGAAGCGAATTTCCCTTTGGCAGAGGAGATAGGAGAGCACGCATTTAAGAAGGCAAGCTTGTCCGGAGGTGTTAGTGGCAAAGTGAATTTCCCAAAGGTAAGACAGATTTATCCTGAAGCCTTTGCCTATTCTTCACTTACAGGCGGAGCTTTCATTGGGGGGGACGGTGAAATCAAAACAGGATTAAATGTCAAGAATGTACTCGTATTCCCGGAAGTGATACAAATAGATACAAGAGCGTTTCTCGGTTGTAGCGGACTCATCGCCATATCCTTCCCGAAAGCCATTCGTTTTCATGATTACCTCTTTTCCGGTTGTAGCAGTCTTGCAGCTCTCAAAATTACCGCCAAGGGAGAGATGAAATACATCGGAGCTGATGTGACTCCCTTCGGTCGTGACTTCAAAAATTATCCCGCAAGTCATGCCGGAGAAGATTACAATCCCGCCCGCAATGACCCTTGGCGCTTTGGTGTGGGTACACTTTATGTGCACACCGACAAGATGCTTAATCCCAAGAACAAACTGAGTTTCCAAGTTACCGAGTATGTCCACTACATTGGCTATGGAGATAATCGTGGGCAAGCAAAGTTCGGCGGCAGATGGTGGCCGAATAATACCGCTTGGCAGGAATTGGTCTATGTGGATGACAACGGCAAAGAAACGTGGGCACATCTTATTCATTAAAAGGAAGAACTAATATATGAAGTCTCAATTAACAACAACACTCTATCTGCTCCCGCTTCTGTTCGCCTCGTGCGACAGGACGGAGCAGATAGAGCCTATGCAGTTGCAAGCCTTGCGAAGCATCTCTGTAACAAGAAGTGGTGATACTGGTGAACAGTGGAAAAACGGAGCGAAAATAACATTGTTCTCCTCCGTAGAAGCTACACCGCAAGAGTTGGTGTTTAACGGTTCGACATGGACGGATAAAGAAGGCGGTGTTATCACACGTCCCCTGCCTGCAACTTTCTAAAGAAGATGATTCTGACCAGAAGAATATCAAAAGTATTATGGATGTTGCTGGACATTCTTGCCCTCACGTCTTGTCAGCAAGAGGAGATACCGAATGCGGAGGATAACACGCCTCGTGCACTCTCGATTCAAGTAAACGTTGCCAACTACCTGCCCTTTACGTCCGAAGCCTATACACGTGTTGCTGTAGTAGGTATGCCCGATGTAGGGAAAACAAAATGGGTAGATGGAGACAATATCTTAATCATGATAAGTCTCTACCTGACTGCCGATATGCAGGGTGCTGCAAAAAAGCAAATACCACTCACTTACCAATATGACGGGATGAAATGGAACTGCATCGAGGGAGACTTCAAAGTAAAGCCCTATAAGGATCAATACAACCAGCACCACAACTACAAAGCAGCCCGCATCACCGGCTACTATTTGCCCACGCACAGGTGGCTGACCCGCTCCGATGGGTCAACGATACTGGAAGAGATAAAAGACGTACATCTTGGTAGCAAGGAGGCTTTTGCCTGTAAATCGATAGAGCAAACAGATGCCAACGGACTGAGGCAATTGGACCTCAACATAGACTTTTCCGAGGAGATGAAGTCTCGCCCCTATAGTCGCATCCGTATTGTTGCTAATTCTGGCAGCAAGGTGCAGATCCAAGGTGTCGGATTCCTGACGGCTTCAAACATAGCCAGAGGAGAATATACCCGATTATATAAATGGGAAGCTACCAGCAAAGCCATCGTGTTTGCTGACCTCAATGGAAACGCTTTCTTCTACGGCAAATGGGAAAGTCCCATCACATTCACCGTCAAAACACTGACTTCTTCGGAAAAGACAAAAACAATCACCGTATCCTTACCCTCTATCAACGGCACCAGCTACGTGATAGATATGCGCTAACAACATTGAAGTAATATCATTTTTAATAATAACAATCTAATTAAAGTTTCAGACAAATGAAAAAGAACATTCTTCTTGCTGCCACGTTGGCAGCCATTGCACTCACAAGCTGCAACAACGAGAGCGAACAGGCAAACCTCGTGGGCAAACCTGAGTACATCACCGTAAGTACCCACATCGGGGCTATGAGCCGTGTTGTCACCAATGGCAATACTTCCACCTTTGAGGATGGCGACAAGATCAGCGTTTATGCGTGGACGGGCAATGGCGATGAGGTAAACACGGCAAAACTTGTGGTAAACAATGCCGTTAATACGCTTAAAGGAGCAAAATGGGAAGCTGTCCCGATGATGAAGTGGACGGACATGATGACGCCACATTATTTCCTTTCTATCTATCCTAATCGCGCCATTACCGATTTCAAAGCCGATGCCGTGAAAGTTGATCCCGCCAAACAGGAAGAAAGCGACCTCCTTGTGGCAACCAACTTCGGCGATACCAAAAAAGGACTGATTGCAACCAACAATCCTATTTCGTTGAAATTTGACCACATGATGTCCAAACTTGTGGTGAAACTTGAGTATCGTAACGAGTTCTCGGGCACACCCACCGTTACTTCCGCCACTACCGAAGCCAAAAATGTCGGTAGCATTGATTATATCAAAGGGCTTATCACTCCCTCCGGCACTGCAGCTGCATTTACCTTACCGGTAATTATTGCTAACAAGGAATTTGCCTCTGTCATTCTGCCACAAAGCATTCAAACCGTTACCGTGGTCATAGACGGCAAAAACTATGTCTATACACACCCCACATCACTCACTCTGGGAAAAGGTAAAATACAGACCATCAAATTGATCGTTGGACGCAACCGCATCGAACTTGATCAAGTAACTATCAATGATTGGGGTACTGCCGAAGAAATTACCGGAGGGGAAGCGATAGATTAAGAGAAACACTAATAATCCATTAAAAATATCGAAATGAATACAGGTAAATCACTATTCGTGTTGTCGGCAGCGGCTGTTCTCTTCGGAGGGCTGACCTCCTGCAACAATGAGCTTATGGAACCACAAACTCCCGATAACGCCGTACATCTTACGGCAAGTATTAAAAGTCCGTTCGCCACGCGCAGCACTCCTCTCGTGGATGATGCTACTCAGTTTGTAGAGGGGGATGAAATCTTCGTTATTGCAACAGGAGGAGCCGGTCCAGATAACTATGAGGGGAAAAGTACGTATCGGTTGTCTAATGGCAAATGGAGTCCATCAGACGGGAAATATCCGCTTTGGAAATTTAACGAACTCAATTTTGAGGCATATTATCCCGCTTCCGTAGCCAAGGATGTTTTGGCAACGGATGGGGATTTCAGCAACTATATCTCCCACGTGCCTACCGACCAAACTACCAAGGAAAAAATCGCAAAGGCAGACTTGATGATGATGGAGCCTCCGAGAGCATTTCAGAAAACGGAGAACGTGGATATTACCATGCAACACAAAACCATCAAGCTGACCGTTAATGTCAAGGGATTCAAGAATCAATATGCATCCGGGATAAAGGTTGAGCAGGTGCTTTTCAACCTATCAGATGCAACCCCTGGTACAAGCATCTCTCCTAAAGAGTATATACCTTATACTGAAAGCGATGGAGGAGTGAATAGTTCCTATACCATTCTTTTGCCAACCGTGTCAGTAAGTAAATTTAACGATCTAAAGATTAGTATGCAGCCCAAGGGAGACAATGCAGTATCGGCAGATCTCTCTTCGCTCTATGGTGGTTGGCAATACGACAAGCATTATACCGTAAACATAACTGTGGGTAAAGACCGTCTCGAAGTGGGAGACGTTTCTGTCTCTGATTGGGGTGCAACGATCGATTTTCCCGATGGAAATGCGACCAAACAATCCATTCTTTCTCTTGGTGAGGCAGGCTCTGTGATAGTTCGTCTTGATTACGCCAAAGATTACGATGAAGTGATAGAGGCTATTGGTGGATATTTTGCAATTGCAGCAGGAACCGGAGTTTCAGAACATAAGTTCATAGTGGTGGGCAATGCTCGGAATTTCATCAAAGACGGACACACAGTATTCAATAACTCCGATGTCACGGAACTTGATTTGAGTGAAGTAACGGGCATTACGGAAATAGCCCCCGGTCAGTTCTACGGAGGTGCAGGAGGTGACCAAATTATAAACCTAAAAGCCATCGTATTGCCCAAAACAGTTACTTCAATTGCTAACGACGCCTTCATCAGCAATACGAATCTGCAAACAGTAATATGCCCCAATGTTCGCACCATTAAAGAAGCAGCTTTTATGAGCTGTACGGCATTAACGAAGATAGATATGCCATTGGTTCGAGAACTTAAACGAGGCTGTTTCAGTGGGTGCACGGCTCTACGTATTGTCGAATTGCGTATGCCTATTATAGAAATGGGAGTCAATGCCTTTACCGAAGAAATGGCGAAAAATATCATACTCTGTGTGCAAACCTTCCAAAAGCAATTGGAATGGAATGAAAACAAACTGTGTGGTACTGCTACTGAAACGGACATTGAGCTTGGAAATAATAAAGCCTTTGGTTTTGGTTTGGACGGTACTAAACCGCTTATTTGGAAAACTATACACAATATCAATTATCCGATATAATACATCAATGAGAGCAATCAATTGGCTGATGAAGTACACTTTCTTAACGAAGTGCTTCTGCCATTGAAATATAAAGCTCAAAAAGAGTATAAACAATGTTCTTATACAACGTAAAAAAAAAGTGATGCGCATTGGCAAAGACAAGGGTAAGACCATGTACTATGCCGCTTCTGTATCGCAAGACAAGATAACTACGAAGCAGGGGAAGGCCGTATCATCAAAGCCACTGCCCTCTCTCGTGCCGATGTGCGCAGTGCCATCACCGCCTTGGCGGAGATTGTGCGCAAAGAGATGTTTGCCGGAAGAAGCGTTGACCTTGCCGACCTCGGCTCATTCAAGGTAATATCTATGTGTAAGCGTTTTCGACTTCTCCTAATTCCACACGGACCCCGATGTCTTGATGCGATGCCACCCTGTAAGATAAAATATGATTATAAACCAATAAAAAGGAAAGACAATGAATAAATTTAATAAATTGGCAATCTTTGCTGCCATCACATTATCGGCTGTCGCTTGCAGTCAAAACGATGAGCCGATGGCTCAGACCGATCATTTCCCTGCCGACGGAGTCATTCGCGTGGCAGCCGATGTAAACAAACCTCAAACACGTGCCGGAATGACAACCGACAATCTCTCGGACTTTTTCATGTATGTGGAGAATCCTTTGGAAACTACGGGCAAATACACCTATTTCGTTAAAATAAAGAAAGACGGAGGCGTGTGGAAATCTTATAATCCACAAGGTGATAGTGAAATAGCACAAGGGCTTACTGCATCGGAAAAAGTGATGCTGTGGCAAAATAAGATGAATCCTGTGAATGTAACCGCATTCCGCATCCCCAATAATGTGGTTGCTTCCACTTGGGCTCAAGAACATAAAATCAGTATAGAAAAAGACCAAACACAGCAGGAAAATATGGAGAAATCCGACATCCTTTATATGCTCAAGAAAAGCATCAATCCTGCTACTGACCTTACTGTTGAGGGTAAGATGAAAGTACAGCTTGATCATTTCTTTGCTAAATTAAATCTTACGCTCAAGCTTGGTACCGAATTCAATTTACAACCGGGAGGTACCACATCGAATATTATTGAGGAAGTGCGTGTCTGCGGAACATCTACCGATGTAATGTGGGAATTGGATAAGCCTGTTATGACAAACAACTTTACCAAGCCTGATGATATTCGTCCTTTCGCCGCTAACTATACAGCAGGAGAAGCAGATACAAAAATGGCAGAAGCTAAATATGAGTGTATTTTCATTCCGCAAAGTGTTCCCAATACGTATGCCAACGCCGGCACTCCAATGGTGCTCCCCCCTAACTTTCTCATTAATATAAAAATCGGAGGAAAGACCTACGCATGGGAGTCAAAGAATACGTTGCAATTTACCCATAATACGCAGTATAATCTCACCCTCAACGTGGGCAAGGATGCCATTACACTCGGCGGTTTTTCAATTTTGCCTTGGGGAGACGGAGGTAGTGCAGATATAGAAACCGAGTAATCCGATTTTCGATGAATAATAGAGTAAAACTCTTCTTTGTAGCGGCAGTCCTCCTTGTGGGGTTTGCCGCTTGCAGTAATGAGGAAATAGAACCTAATGTAATGAAAAATGCCGATAATATTGTGCTTTTCATCGCAAATATAGGCTCTTCTTTTGCTACCGGCACACGAAGTATGCTATTGGGCAGCGAAACCGAACAAACAAAGTTCAATGAGGGCGATGAAATACTTATTGCGAAAGGGATATCAGAAGGAGAAAAATTCAATCAGATGTCTATATATCGTTTGACAAATGGTAAAAAGGATTATATAGCTCTCTTCCGTACTCTCCATTATACTCGTTTTTGCTTCCAAACCCTGCAAGGTACAATATCGCAGCACTTCTCAAGGCTAACATGTCTCAGAAGAGGATAGCGGAAATTGTTGGCGTACACCCGAGTATCATCAGCCGAGAATTGAAGAGGAACTTGACCCGGTCGGGCAACTACAGCTCGAATCAAGCCAATGAGTTTGCTAAAGAGCGACAGAGATGGAAGAATAAATCAAGGAGTAAGATAACTCCTAAGATTAAAGCTGATATCATCTTTTGTTTGGTGGAGTTGAAATGGTCTCCGGAGCAGATTGCCGGACGTTTTCAGATAGAGGGAAGGCCTATGACGGGTAAGACTACGATCTAGAAGTTCTTTCGTCAAGACAAGGACAATGTAGGAGAGTTGTATAAGCATACCAGACACGGTCTCTCTTATCGAAAGCAACGTCTTGCTATACCCTCTAAGACACATTGGGCTAAGCGCAAGTTCATAGAGGTACGCCCTGAATGCGTGAATAAGAAGCAAAGAGTAGGAGACTTTGAGATGGATACTGTTGTCGGAAAGGGACAGAAAGGAGTGATATTAACCTTAGTAGAGCGAGTGACAGGTTTTACTATTATCCGATTGAGAACATGGTAAGGATTCTAAAGCGCTCGCTCGTGAAGTTAATAAGGCTCTGAGTTACTATAAGAAGAAAGATCTACTACGCTCTATCATTACGGATAATGGAACGGAGTTTTCGCATTTCCAAAGTATCGAAAGCGTCCTCTTTTGAGAAGCTATCACCTAAAGACATAAGACGTTATCAGAATCTCCTAAACGACAGACCCCCAAATGAAGGTATAGATGAGTTGCTTTTCTTAAAATTGCATTAGAGGCTAGAATGTGCGAATGAAAATATTGTCTCTGATTCAGATGCTTTTTCAAAAACATTAAAAGGAATTCTGTGAGCCAATTAAAGTTTATTGATAATAGATGAAAGCAGGAACCTTATCTACAATGTACTCCACGTCCGGAATATCAAAATCATAAACCAGTAGTTCGGGAAACTCTATGTCTGAAGCAATCTTCAGTCCAAAGCCCCAATATTTATATAAATGACTTGTTTTCTCCAATTATTTGTTGCTTTTTTATTAATAATATCGTCAAAAATACTTTTTTTTCAGGATTAATATTTATTTTTGTCTATAAGTTAATCGGGTATCATAAAAAAATCTCTGTGCGTTCTAGTGTGTTGCAAAGAAAAGGCAACAATTTAATAGTCAGTGAATTAGAAATTACAAATATAAACTTAAAATTTTACGATTATGAAAAACGAAAAAGAAGAAAACAAACAAGTTTGGGAGACACCTGAAATTATTGATTTGGATGTGAATAAGGATACGGAACTTGGCGCCGGGTCTAGTTCTGATGCCATCCTCGGAAGCTAAAATAAAAATAATATAGTTGTTCAACCACACCGTCTCTCATTTTTATGAGAGGCGGTAATTCGTTTATGTTATTTAATCAAATAGAGCGCAGCGGCTCGGAATGAGGTTATACAGATGAGTGTTATCTTCGGACTATTTTACAGAGACGGCAGGCCTGTTTCTGGTGAACTTGAAACCATGTATTCGGGAATGAAACATTTTCCACACGAAAAACAGGCTTTTACCGTGCAAGGCAATTGTGGCTTTGGTCATATGCTAACGTATAATACGCCGGAGGCTGTGAACGAATCTATGCCGAAGTGGGTGGAAGCTGCACAGCTTATGTTCGTTGCAGAAGGTCGCCTTGATAACCGCGATGAGCTTTTTGGAGCACTGGATGTTCCAGCAGGAGAACGCGGCGTAATGCCTGACGGAGATTTGATGTTCAAGGCATACCTTAAATGGGGCGAAAATTGTGTGGACAGACTGATGGGCAAATGGTCGTTTGCCGCTTTTCATACCGATGAACAACGGCTTTTTATTGCCCGTGACAAGTGGGATTATTCCGATATTGAATATTATGCAGACGATAATATTTTTACTTTTTCGACATCCGAAAAAGGACTTTTACCTTTGCCGTTTATCAAAAAAGAGATTGATGAGCTGATGATTGCCAGACTGCTTGTTGTCTGGTCCGGTGATTACGATAAATCGTTTATTAAAGGGATAAAACATCTTCTGCCGTCTCATACGCTACGTGTTACACGGGAAAAAGCGGAATTACACCGCTATTGGAATTACGCGGACATTCGTGTGCATGAGGGACTGAAGTTCGAAGCCTATGTAGAAAACCTTCTTGACAGTTTCAACAAGGCGGTAGCGTGCAGGTTGCGTTCCTATAAGCCGGTAGCGGCTACGCTTAGTGGCGGCATGGATTCAAGTTCGGTTTGTGTTCTTGCTGCGGAACAACTGGCAAAGCAGGGGCAGCGTCTCAGGACATACAGCCATGTACCTCAATTTCCATCGTCAAATACGCTTTCGGAACACCAGTTCGGAGATGAACAGCCATATATTGAGACTGTCGTTGAAGCCGCAGGTAATATCGATCCGACGTTTCTCAATTCTGCAGGTATATCGCCTCTTGAAGGAATAAACGAAGCAGTACGCTTGTATGGTGTCCCTTTTCACGGCGCTTGTAATGCATACTGGATCGTCGACATTTTTAAAACCGCAGCAAAGGAGAACTATGGAACGATGCTCATGGGCGAATTCGGCAACTCGACCATTTCGTGGAATGGAATCGAAGATGCTCTTCCTGCAGGCGAAATTCTTAAGCGTTACGGCATAATAGGTCTTGCCAAGAAGAAACTATTAAAACCTATCCTTTTCGGCAATACGCCTTTTGCTCATATTTATAAGCGAATGACTTTTGGCAAGCAGCCGTGGAACAATATATCCTACTGCACAAAAGCATTTGAAGAATCGTTGGATCTTGCAAAAAAAATAAAGGCATCAGACTTCGATCCGACTTTCAGATACCATTACTCAGATCCGAAGAAACAAGCCATACGGATTTTTGATGTAAATGTTTCAAGGCTTCTATCTGGATCAGCCATTGGATGTGAAACAGGCCTTGAACTGCGTGATCCGACAGGCGATACACGCGTTATTGAAAGTGCGCTCGCTATTCCTCATGAGCTGTTTTTTGGCGAAATGAACAAATGGGTTCTGCGCACGATGATGAAAGACAGACTGCCTGATATGGTTCGCCTGAACACGAAGAAAGGAAAACAAAGCTCCGATGTTCCGGCAAGATTATATACGCACCGTGACGAGATGGATCGGATTTTTGCGGATATGAAAGCATCTGGCTTTGGTGAAATAGTCGATATGGAACGCATTCTGACTGAGTGGGAAAAGTTAAAGGCAGATTGTGACAATTATCCTGTTGGACAGGCATCACATTTCCTGAGGCCGGTTGCGGCGTTTGTGATGTACCGGATGATAGATTCGAGTTTGGTTTTGTAGTTTATGGATCCACACTGCGGAATGATATGGGACAATAATTATTGGCTATCAACATTGCATTACTTACAATGCGGGCTATGCGTTTTTTTCAAGGCTTCACGAATCTGAAATTCATTATCAATCGGCCGATAATTGGTGTCAGAAAGGGCATATATTGCATTGTTTAGAGGGGGAACTTGTCAGCTCATGATCAGATATAAAAAAGGTTTGCAAACCACTATTATGATGGTGGCCTGCAAACCGGTTGTAGAAAGCTTCTAATCAATTAACAGTATGTTCTATTCATAGTATTTTTTGAATTGCGGAAACAAATTTAGGCAATTGGCATATTCCATGCCTTTGAGAGCTTGTCCGTAGAACTCTCCATCCTCTGTCAGATTTTTTATTACTGTGGGAGCAACTGCTTTGGCTATATAGAAATCTGAGCCGAACACGATGTTTTCAGGGGCGACAAATTCCTGCAAAGCTTTTAGAGCTGCTTTTCCGGATACAAGTGCAGTATCATAGTACATCTGCTTTAATAGTTGCAATCCTTTAGTGGGCTTTCCTTCTTTCATTAAGACATCTGCCAGTTCCTTATTCACCCCTTTATAGGCCATTGCAGATAAACGCCAAGCCAGGAAAGGAATGGCTCCGCCTCCATGCGAAAGTATATACTTGATGTCAGGGTATTTTTCAAGAGTACCTTGGAATAAGAGATTTGTGGCCACTCTGGTTGATTCGAAAGGGGCTTCTATAAAAGCATCGGGGATTTGCAGACTGGAATCGGGGTGTTTTCTCAAGGAAGAGGGGTGGATGTAAACAACCGTTTTTCTTTTATTCAATTCCTTAAAAAAGGGGTCAAACAAGGTATCTCCCAAATATATCCCGTTATAATTGGTCATTAGGCAAACGCCGTCCAATTTAAGGCAATCCATGGCATAATGTAATTCTTCAATTGCATCCTTAGGATTCAGCATAGGTATGGTAGCAAAGCCGCCAAAACGTTCGGGGTATTGTTCTTTGGTCTCTGCAATGATTTCATTGGTCATTCTGGACAGATCTTTGGAGAGCGCTTCAGAGAAAGAGGCTTCCGGGTCAGAAGAATAAACTCCGGGGGCTGTTATTGACAACATCGCTATCTTTATGCCTGTGTTGTCCATGACTTTTAATGAAGCTTCCGGTGTCCATATCGGGAAATCAAATCCGAGGGACTTCTTAACGCCTGCTTGTTTGATGGCGTTAACATATTGCACCGGAAAAGGATGGTGGTGCACGTCGATTTTTTTTATGGGTTCCATTGTTCAATATTTATTTAATTATTTCTGCATGTTCAAATATCCATTTAGTAACTGTGAAAGTCTGTTTCCAGGATTTTTGCACATACTGAATTTAATGCCATAATCGTTTTTTTTAAAGTTCGGCACAAAATAAGGCTGAAATGAAATGATGTGCATTGATGTAGGTCAAAATGTTATTTTGACTTCAAACGGCTAAGAGTTTCTTGTGAAATGTTGAGATAAGTAGATAAAATTCGATTGGACAGCCGCTGTAAATAATGGGGAGTCTGTGCCAGTACCATTTGGTATCGCTCACCGGCTGAGAGGGTCATCAGGCTTTCTATCTTTATATTTTGATAGATAAAAGCATCCTCCAGGGTCTTTCGGAAGAAAGTTTCCCATGCGGGTATTTGATGCACCAAGCTGTAAAAATCATGATAACCCATGACTAATACTTCTGAATCTTCAAGGGTTTCAATCAATTCAGAGCTGGGACTTTGTGCTACAAAGCTAGTGAAGACTGTATTTATTTGGCCTTCAAAAGAGATGTATCTCGTTCTCTCATCACCTTTGGATGAAATATAATAAGTGCGTACACAGCCTTTAAGAATAAAATAAATGTGTTTACAAACTTCTCCATTACCCAATAGGAGGGTGTTTGCTTTATAACTTTTATGTTTTAGCGTTTCAACGATTGTTTCGACTTCTGAATCCGAAAAATTAACTTGTTGTTCAATGATGTTTCTAAATAATGCTAAGTCATCCATCGTTCATTCTATATTATTGACTGTCGTTACAGAGTAAGCAACGTAAACTAACACAACGGAACAGATTCAAGAATCTGATTGTTCTATTTCAATACGGGCTATAAAAGTAGCAAACTTTATAGAATTAAATGTGCGTCGGAACAATGTTTTATGGCTATTCAGCCTTTGAGAACCAATTTTGCGTACGATTGGCTATCTTTACCAACATCATATTTATGCTTTACAATTTAATTTCAGTCGGTGTGGAATAATATAACGGAACCCAATAATATTTTTCTCTTTTATCAATGTAACCTAATCCTGGCCACGGCAAATGAGAAGACATAACCAATCGTTTGTTGATATAGCAATCTTCCAAAATCTGCATTCTTGTCTTAATACCTTGTTCAAAATTAATATCAAATTCTATACCCCATTCAGGATTGGTAATCAGTAAAGGTGAATGAAATGTATCTACTATATTTTTGATTGATTTTCCTTCGGATGAAATAGTGAAAATAGTATGACCTGGCGTATGGCCTTCTGCCAGCTCTGTATTTATGAAAGAGAACAGGGTATCTCCAGGGGTAAATGTGTTCAGTTTTTCTTTTATAATATTTAGAATTTTCTGAGGGAATGCGATTGTTCCTTTTTTCTGTTCGTCAGTCAGTTTGCTTTTTGAAAAATCAGGATTTTCAGACGTCCAAAATTCGTATTCTGCTTTTGCTATATGATATTGCGCATTAGGATATACAATTGTATTGCTTTTGGTAATAAGTCCACCAATATGATCTCGATGAGCATGGGTAATCAAAATATCTGTGATACTATTCGCATTGATCCCTGCATTCTGTAAATTTTCAAGTAGCCAACCCTGACTTTCACCAAAATGATTGCCCATTCCAGAGTCTATCAATATGGTTTTGTTGTTTATCTTGATAACCATAATATTAATGGCTAAGTCAATCCCTTTGTTTCCAAGATATAGTCTCTTCAATTCTGTAGTGAAGGTGGTAGAATTAATTTGGGGTGCGAAGATGGGTTGCGGATTTTCCAATAACATATGTCCATCTGAAAAAATGTAAAGTTCAAATTTATCCCCATTAATCTTAACGTAGCCACAATTTGGCTGTTTCTTATTTGTCTCGGTCGGTGGAAGGGTATTACTCATCAAAGTCGGAATTGCTAAAGCACCGCTTAACAAAGCACCTAATTTTATGGCAGTTCTCCGTTTCATATTTTTTCCTGCAAAGTTAGTTTGTTCATATGCTTTTGCCAAGTACTTACTTTTTTGTATCTTAGTAACTAAAAAGAAACTATTATTGATTATCAGTACCTAATAGCCTGTATAATAACTTTCTTTAAACATAAAGCACTCATAATGAACCTATGCTGATAAGAATTCAACAAAGTAAAGAAAAAAAAGACCGATACACCTTGTTTACCAAAAAAACTTCAATAATTTTACGGCAACATTTTCAAGAATACAAGCCAAAGTAATGGACGTTTGAAGGCGGCCGGTATGCGGATAGCAGTATATACAAGATTTTCCTTACTTTAAGCTTGTATTGTATGAATTTAGAACTAATTATTATGAAAAGAATTCAATTGTCTATAGTCTTTACGCTATTGTTGGCTTTATTAACAGCAAATAGTAATGCTAATAATACTTCAAAGCGGGATGACTTAACTAATAATTTAGCTTTGCCAATAATTAGAGAAACTAACGGGGTTAAACAATTGTATGTAAACAATGAACCATTTCTAATTATCGGTGCTGAATTATTAAATTCTTCAGCCTCGAGCATTGAGCATATGAAAGATATTTGGGCACACGTTTGCTCACTTAATGTTAATACGGTTTTTTTGCCTATAAACTGGCAGCAATTTGAACCGGAAGAAGGTGTTTTTGATTACTCACTTATCGATAGTCACATAAAAAGTGCACACGATAATAACCTGAAACTGGTTATTCTGTGGTTTGGAAGTTGGAAAAATGGCGAATCGCATTATACACCCAATTGGGTTAAAACCGATATGAAACGTTTCCCACGCATGCTTTATAAAGACAAGAGAATTTCTACCACCATTTCCAATTTGAATAGCAATTGTTTGAATGCCGATTTGAAGGCATATAAAAGGTTAATGGAACGAATTGCTCAGGTTGATAAGGATGGAACCGTGTTAATGGTGCAAATTGAGAATGAGGTTGGTTTGTTGGGAAGTAGTAGGGATTTTTCACCTGAAGCTACTAAACGTTTTGAACAACAAGTTCCAGGTGAATTGATTACATACATTAATAATAATCTTAATAAATTAAAACCAAACATCCGTGAGCCATATGTAAATAATGGTTCAAAAAAACAGGGTAGCTGGGAAGAGGTTTTTGGAAAATTGCCAAATACCGATGAAATATTTATGGCATGGAATTACGCTAAATATATAAATCAACTAGCAAAGGCAGGTAAAGCTATTTATAATATACCAACATTCGTAAATGCTTGGGATGCCTCGGGAGGCAATCTCATACCAGGTGTTTGGCCAAGTGGAGGCCCCAATTACCTCATGCTTGATATTTGGCAGGCTGGTGCTCCTGCTATCGATATTCTTGCCAACGATAATTATTCACCAAAATTCGGATTATCGGCTGCAAATTTTGTACACAACAAAAATCCTTTGCTTGTACCTGAAGCCTGCGCTATTTGGTGGAACGATACCATAAGTGCTGCTCCCAAAGCATTTTTTTGTTTCGGACATTTCAAAGCAATAGGTTTTTCACCATTTGGTATTGATCATCCTACTTATCATAGCAACCATTCCATAAAGAAAGCATATGAAGTACTTGATAATCTGAGGCCATTAATCACCAAAGCCCAAGTTGAAGATAAAATAAACGGTTTTATGGAAGGCGATAGTGTATCACCGGCATCTTTTCAACTTGGAGACTTTATTTTTAAGCCTAACTATAACTTACAAAAGAATTCACTTATTAAAGGATATGGGTTGATAATTCAGATTTCTAAAGATGAATTTATTGTATCCGGAAATGCTTGTTATGTTGGGTATGAGTCTGCTGATTCCAGCAAACCAAATGCTCAGCTCCTCTCCGTTGAAGAAGGGAAGCTTGTTGCTGGGAAATGGGTAAAAAAGAGGACTATAAATGGAGATGAGTTTGGAATAAAACTACCACCAAATCCCTATGATATAGTCTCAGATGTTTATCTTAACGATATTAGCATACTTAAAATTAAACTTTTTAAATATTAAAAGGCATCTTCAATCCAATCCTTTTTTGGGCATTTTTGCTATAGGAGCTCTCGGCGTTCCCGGAGGTAGGTACGGTGTTAGCTTCTCTTGGCATTGTGGTTTCTGTATTGGGGTTTGATGAAGCAGGAATAGCCTTGTTGATCACAATCTTCGCTTTACAGGATAGCTTTGGTACGGCTTGCAATGTGACATCAGATGGTGCATTGGCACTTATTGTGAATAAGTTTGTTGCGAATGAGCGGAGTTAGGTGATGTAACCATCTAAAGTCTTGGCAAAGCTAATTCTCTGAATCGCTCGCTAGATTCATGCAATATTGGTGGATACTTATAATCATTCATCGCTTTTGAATGTTATAATGTAAATATTGTTCTTTCGTGATTTCCGGTAGATTATTCTTAATTCCACGATTCTTCTTATCTTAAAATAGTCTATGTTTGTTGTATCACAATATCTTGTTTTTCTAATATTCGTCCCGCTCACTAATTGAGATTGAGAAAATATCGATACGCATAGTTTCTATTGCGCTTCATTGGATGATATTACTCTTATTGACTCACGTTTTATAATTGTAGGTTGTAGAAGTATCTCTGTGTTTAGATCTGTTTTCTCAACAATTTTATGCATTAACATTTTGACTGCAATCACACCGATATTGGTAAGCGGTTGGGCAACACGAGTAATCGGAGGGTTTAGATAATCGAGGTATAGATTATCATCAAACGAAATTAGCGATATGTCCTCAGGCACATGGATGTTGTGTTCATTTAATGCTTTTATAGTTCCCAATAAGATCGTGCTGCTTAAGGCAAATATGGCGGTAGGTCTAACTTCCTGCGTCGCTGCTAATTTGGTCTCAATATATCCGTTCTGTATGGAGAAGTCGTTCCCTCTGATGGCTAAAAGATTCGGGTCTCCCAATTCATTTACCGCATTTTTACAACCACGGACACGTTCCTGGGAGGTTATTGAAATTTCAGGTCCCTGTATGCACAAGATTCTTCTATGTAGGGAATACCCATTGTGTTTATTCCGAAAGGGCCGGTATCAGTCATTGGCTGGTTGAAACAGGATTATTCGGTAATGCTTCGGCCTATTGTCATCAAACAAGTGGTTGGGATTATTCCAGTGTAGCTGCTTCTTATTCTTTTGAATATGATAAAAACGGCTGTATTCAGAAGGAAATTAAAGATTATGCTGGATCTATTGAAAATTTCTCTTATACCTATTTTACAGAGTAGAATGTTTCTCTATGCTTGAATAATTAATAAAAAAGAGTGTTACTTCCTTAAAGCGACACTCTTTTTTATATTGAAAATTACGTCTCCCTAATTTTATAGTTTAATAGTAAGGCCTATCTTACCACCGGAAAATTCTGTCTGTCCGCCTAATTCAAGATTGATACCTATTTTATCGTTGAAGAAGTAGCGACCGCCTACTTGCGCTCCTAATCCCAAACCCGAAGTATGATCACCGTGATAGCCATCGGGTGAATTCCAAGAATAGAATCCAAGGTTAAGGCCTGCATAAAAATCCCAGTTCCGAGGAATCTCTAATAAATTGTTGAAATGATAATTTGCATTTCCTGAAATTCCCCAGACGTGACGATGATAATCATCGTTATTCCATCTATCATCATAATTTCTGTATGAAAGTTCTCCACCAAGAGTAATATCACGACTAACGGCGTGATCTAGTCCGATATAAACAGGTACTCCATAATCTGAAAGTCCTACTCCTACATTAAATTGGGTATCTCCCTTTGGTAGAGAGTTTTGCGCATGAGCGATCGACATAGCTAACATTAATGCTACGGATAATACTAATTTTTTCATCTTTTTTTGATGTTAATTTTGTTTGGTAAATACTTTAATTAGCTGCTGTCTATTCAACTATACTTAGTTCATCTCTGAACTACATAACTATAGAACAATACCCTCTTAAGTATAGTTCATCTTGAAATTAAAATAACGTGATCTGTTTTTTTCTTAAGTTATTGCTTTGCAGAATAAAAAAATGTGTATTTTTGCGTAAATATAAAAATAAAGAACAATGATAGAGGTGTCTGATACAGCTTTGAAAACTGCTGCAGGAGAAGGAATGGATGAGTTCATCAGGGTATTTGCAGATAAGTACCAAGAGGCTATGGGAGGCGAGATTACAGCCGAAACAATGCCATTACTTACGGGTGAACAGCATTCATTACTTGCCTATCAGATTTTCCGGGATGAGATAATGATTGGTGGGTTTTGTCAATTGGCGCAGAATGGTTATGGAAGTTACATCTTTGATAATCCTTTTGCCAAGGCGATGCGTTTGTGGGGATTTGACGAATTCTCTAAATTGATATATAGAGCAAAGAAAATTTACGATGCTAACCGAGAAGACTTAGAGAAAGAACGCACTGATGAAGAGTTTATGGCTATGTATGAAGCATACGAAGCTTTTGATGATTTGGAAGAAGAGTTTTTTCAGATGGAGGAAGATCTCACGCAACGTATTGCTATGTATGTGGACCAAAATCTGGAATTGTTTGCCAAAATAGAGAAATAATTAAGTAGCAGTTTATTCCTCTTTTGAAAAAAGTACTAACTGATGCAGTATTTGTGTTTTAGTTGCATTTATCTACTAAAGTTGATTAAAAAAAGAGAGAACTAACGGTGTGCATTTCTCTTTGTTTTGTATATTTGCGCACCAGATAAAAACACACAATATTATAGATTTATGAAAAAGATGAAATTTGTAGCTTTAACCCTAACATTGTTGATGGGTATTTCTTTAACTTCTTGCTTCAATTCGGATGGTGATGACAGTTCTTATGATGCCTATACTTTTGCTACTGTCAGCCAAAGTTATTTAGGAAGTCCTATTCTTATTGCTGATGATGGAGTGACGACATTATATCCAACTAATTCGTCTGCATTGCTACTTAGCGATGGAGTATCCTACCCTCAAAGAGTATATGTTACGTTTAAATATGCAGAAGGAGAGTCGTATCAAGAGAATAAGACGTCGTATAATGTAACGATTGTGAATGCTAGTGTTATTTATACGAAGAACTTTAATACACAACCTGATACGTTAGCTAATGATTATAGCGTTACAAGCATTGAAGCATGGGGGGCAAATAAATATATTAATATTTATTTTAATGTAAACTATAGCTCTAATATTGATTTTGATATGTATGAAAAGGAAGTAGGTAATGATGATACTCTTTATGTTAAGTTCAACTATTCTAAGGGCGGTGGTGATAGTTCCTCTAGTTATTATACTAATTACATTAGTTTCAAGTTACCAACTGATACTGATGTAGAACCGAAGAATGATTCTATTTGGGTGAAGATTTTTGCGAAAGGAAGCGGTAGTCAGGTTATAGAAAAAAATGTACGATTAAGATATCCTTATTAGAAATTGAATTATAAAGAACTTTTTAAAATAGCATTAACACTGATTTCCTCTCCGGCCAAGGCTTGGGAGGAAATTTGTTTGCATGAGGATAAGCGAAGGGTATTTACCGAGTTCGTTTATCCCATGATTGGTTTATGCGGGCTCTCTGTCTTTGCCGGCTCATTGTTTGCCAACGGATGGGGTGGCCCGCAAAGTTTTCAAATAGCAATGACGCAATGTTGTGCTGTGGCAGTGGCATTGTTTGGTGGATATTTCCTGGCGGCTTATGCTATAAACTATTTGGGCGTGAGATTGTTTGGTATGGATAATGACGTGCTGCTTGCTCAACAGCTGGCTGGATACTCCATGGTGGTTACTTTCCTAATCAATATTGTGGTCGGATTGTTACCCGATTTCACGGTGATAGGTTGGTTGCTCCAATTTTATCTGATATATATTGTGTGGGAAGGTGTTCCAGCGTTGATGCTCGTTGATGAAAAGAAGCGTTTGAAGTTTACCATCATAGCATCTGCTTTGTTGATTTTCTGTCCGACTATTATTCAGGTCGTATTCAACAAGCTGATCGTGATACTTAATTAAAAAGAAAAATGAAACTGGCTCCCGTAAATATAAAGAATAAACGCGCGACGTTTGACTATGAACTGACGGATACTTATACGGCAGGTATTGTGCTCACCGGTACAGAAATTAAATCCATCCGTTTGGGCAAAGCTAGCTTGGTAGATACGTTTTGCTTCTTTGCCAATGGTGAGCTGTGGGTGAAAAATATGCATATTGCTGAGTACTTCTATGGCTCATATAATAATCATGTTGCGCGCAGAGATCGGAAACTATTGCTTAATAAAAAAGAACTAAAGAAACTGGTTAGAGGAACGAAAGAAACAGGATTTACCATCGTTCCTGTGCGGATGTTCGTTAACGAAAAAGGGCTAGCCAAGGTGGTCATCGCATTGGCTAAAGGTAAAAAAGAATATGATAAACGTGATTCTTTGAGAGAAAAGGATGATCGGAGAGAGATGGACAGGATGTTTAAGCATTGATGATGAAATGAAAAAGACTATTCAGCAACTTGTGGTCGAGCGTATCCTAATACTGGATGGTGCTATGGGAACCATGATTCAACAATATAATCTTCGTGAAGAGGACTTTCGTAATGAACGTTTTGCGCATATCCGGGGACAATTAAGGGGAAATAATGATTTGTTATCTCTTACCCGACCGGATGTGATTCAGGAAATTCACCGTAAATATTTAGAGGCAGGTGCCGACATTATAGAAACGAATACGTTTAGCTCTACTGCTGTTTCAATGGCCGATTATCATGTGCAGGAGTATGTACGTGAAATGAACTTGGCTGCTGTGAAGTTGGCTCGGGAAATTGCCGATGAATACACTACCAAGAATCCTGATAAACCACGCTTTGTAGCAGGGGCTGTAGGACCAACCAACAAGACTTGTTCGATGAGTCCGGATGTGAATAATCCCGCTTTTCGTGCTTTAAGTTATGACGGATTGGCTACTGCTTATCAAGAACAAATAGAGGCACTACTTGAGGGCGGCGTGGATGTTCTTCTGATAGAAACTATATTCGATACACTGAATGCTAAGGCGGCTATCTTTGCTGCTGAAAAGGCGATGAAGGTGACGGGTAGAGAAGTACCTTTGATGATTTCTGTTACCGTGTCCGACATAGGGGGGCGCACGCTCTCTGGTCAAACTCTGGATGCTTTTCTGGCATCCATTCAACATGCTAATATTTTTTCTGTAGGACTCAATTGCTCGTTTGGTGCGGATCAATTGAAGCCTTTCCTCTCACAAATGGCAGCTCGTGCTCCATACTATATCAGTGCTTATCCTAATGCAGGCTTGCCTAATAGTCTGGGTGCGTACGATCAGACGCCCGAAGAAATGGCCGAACAGGTAAAAGAATATATTGACGAGAATCTGGTGAATATTATTGGCGGATGTTGCGGTACCACAGATGCATACATTGCCAAATACACTGACCTCATCAAGGGAGTGCAACCTCGTGTTCCCGTTGCGAAGCCCGATTGTATGTGGATATCGGGCCTAGAGCTACTTGAAGTAAAACCTGAAATCAACTTTGTAAATATTGGTGAGCGTTGCAATGTGGCTGGTTCACGTAAATTCCTCCGACTGATTCAAGAGAAGAAATACGAAGAAGCTCTCTCCATAGCTCGTACACAGGTGGAAGATGGTGCACTGATTATCGACGTGAACATGGACGACGGGTTGCTCGATGGGGTAGAGGAGATGACTACTTTTCTGAACTTGATAGCTTCTGAACCTGAAATATCTCGTGTACCTGTGATGATTGACTCCTCTAAATGGGAGGTAATTGAAGCCGGACTGAAATGTCTGCAAGGTAAGTGTGTGGTGAATTCTATCTCTCTGAAAGAGGGCGAAGAGGCTTTTCTTGAACACGCCCGTGCTGTAAGACAATATGGTGCAGCCGTAGTAGTAATGGCTTTTGATGAGAAGGGGCAGGCTGATACTGCTCAACGGAAAATAGCCGTTTGCGAACGAGCTTACCGTTTGTTAGTAGATAAAGTTGGTTTTAATCCACATGATATTATCTTTGATCCAAACATCTTGACGGTGGCTACAGGGATTGAGGAACACAATAACTATGCAGTAGATTTTATTGAGGCTACGGAATGGATACGCAAGAATTTGCCGGGTGTTCATGTCAGTGGTGGCGTAAGTAATCTTTCGTTTTCTCTGCGTGGCAATGACTATATCCGTGAGGCTATACATGCGGTGTTCTTGTACTATGCCATTCAGAAAGGAATGGATATGGGTATTGTAAATCCTGCTACTTCAGTGCTCTATACTGATATTCCTGCTGATGTGCTTAAAATTATTGAGGATGTGGTGCTGAATCGCACTCCTGATGGTTCAGAGCAATTGATTGAACTGGCTGAAAAGTTAAAAGCAGCTTCTAGTGGTGAAACGGGGCAAGTTGTAAGGCATGATGCATGGCGTGATGAACCGCTCGAAGAGCGATTGAAACATGCACTCGTTAAAGGTATTGGTGATTTTCTGGAAGATGATTTGGCCGAAGCTTTGATGAAATATGACAAAGCTGTAGACATCATTGAAGGTCCACTGATGAAAGGTATGAACTACGTAGGCGATCTGTTTGGTGCCGGGAAGATGTTTCTTCCGCAAGTGGTGAAGACTGCTCGCACAATGAAGAAGGCGGTGGCTATATTACAACCCGTGATAGAGTCAGAAAAACAGGGCGATGTTAAGAATGCGGGTAAAGTGTTAGTAGCTACTGTGAGAGGCGATGTACATGATATCGGTAAAAACATTGTAGCCGTGGTGATGGCTTGTAACGGCTATGAAATAATAGACCTTGGAGTCATGGTACCTTCTGAAACCATTCTTAAACGTGCGATAGAAGAAAAAGTTGATATGATTGGTCTGAGTGGATTGATAACACCTTCGCTTGAAGAGATGGTACACGTCGCTTCTGAACTAGAGAAGGCCGGATTTGATCTTCCATTGTTGATTGGTGGAGCTACCACATCGAAGCTACATACTGCATTGAAAATAGCCCCCGCTTATCATGCTCCGGTGGTATATCTAAAAGATGCATCACAAAATGCAGGTGTGGCATCTAAATTGCTTAATCCACTGATGAAGCCAGAGTTTACTAAAGAATTGGCTGAAGAGTATCAGTTACTTCGCGAGAAAGGAAAACCTGTGCATCGTGAGATCGTTTCCTTGGAAGATGCTCAAAAGAATCGGTTGAATCTATTCTAGAAAAAAGGCTATTTCTTTATCTTTGTTTTATATACTTCGTAGCGTGCGATAATGTCACGTACGAAGTTATAGGTTTCGATACCACGAAAGTACCCATTCTTACAGACAGGATCGGTGAAGTATTGTTCATGACTTTTGAGCAAGATATAATTCTCTACGTTGCTATGCCATATATATTTATTCTTTCCGTATTTTTCGGCTAAGGCCATGGCGTCGGAAATATGTCCAAGTCCCGCATTATAAGAAGCTAAGATAAATTGCATTCTCTCTGTCTTATTAGGGACCATACTCAGACTACGGTTCGTTGCTTCAATGTACTTTATGGCAGCTTTTATACTCTCTTCCGGGTTTTGTTCCTTTCCGCGAGGAATGCCCATGGCTCTTCCTGTGGCGGGCATCAGTTGCATCAATCCTTTTGCACCCGCCCATGATACAGCTGTGGTGTCAAAATTCGATTCCGTATAGGCTAATGAAGCCAATAATCGCCAGTCCCAGTCAATCTTTTTGGCATATTTCTTGAATAACTTGTCGAAATGAGAAATTTTGCCTTCACGTAAAGAAAGGATAGGCGAGTAAGAGATTGTTTTGCTAATCTCAAAATAGCGCTTCATACTAGCTGTATAGGCTGGCGACCTAAGTTTATTTTTATTCCATTGATTAGCAGCTTCCGCCAGTAACGGGCAATCTTTGCGTACAGCCCATGACGAGCGCTGATCGAAGCTAATCGATAATTTAATATCCAGATTAGGATAATAGGTTGTATTTAACCGTGCTAAGTCATTGTCACATACAGTATAAGTAATCTTTCCTTGGGCAACTTGAGTGATCAAATCTTCTGCAGTGATACTATCTCCCTCCACTTGATGAATGCGAATGCCTCCTCCTAGTTCTTTGTTCAGATTCGCTAAGCGATTAAGATATTTACCCGGATTCACGTAGACATCTTTGCCAACCAATTGGGTGACATCCGTCAATGCTTTTTCTTTTCCGTTGCTACGTTGCACAATCACCTGATGAGTGATGATTTCTTCTCCGCAATATGTAAGGCTGTCTTTAAGTTCTTTAGTGATAGGTAGGTTATAGGCAATCATATCACCCTCTCTGTTGCGCAACTTACGGATCAATTCCGGAACATTTTTCACGACTTCAACTCGCAGCTTTAAACCCAGACTTTTGGCAAATTGTTGGCTTAGCTCGTATTGGAATCCCATCTCTTGTCCCCGATAGATAAAATAAGAAGTAGAACGATAAAGTGTAAGCACTACTAGCTCTCCACTATCCTTCATTTGAGGTAGGTCGTACGCCTCTTCCTGTAGACTTTGATGTCCTTTGCGGCAACCAAACAGAAAGAGTAATAAGAGAAAGAAAACTGGTATCAAACGGTGAGTACTCATCTTTGCATCCGGTTGTTTCTATTCGCTTCTATAGCAAATGCTTTTTAACATACATCGTTAAGATATCTATGGCCACCTTATTGCTTCCTCCTTCGGGTACAATTAAGTCAGCATAACGTTTACATGGCTCAATAAATTGTTGATGCATTGGTTTCAGTACACGTGTGTAGCGATCCATCACTGCTTCCGCTGTTCGTCCCCGTTCAATTACATCTCGCTGAATGACACGAATGAGACGCTCATCAGGATCGGCATCGACAAAAACCTTCAAGTCCATCATGCTACGAAGCTTCTTGTCACAGAGTGCAAGAATTCCTTCTATGATGATTACTTTGCGAGGTTCTATATGAATTGTTTCAGGTTGCCGGGTGCAGGTTAGGTATGAGTAGGTCGGCTGCTCGATGCATTTACCCTCTCTGAGCATAGACACATGTTTAGAGAGCAGACTCCATTCAAAAGCATCCGGATGATCGAAGTTGATGTTTTGCCGTTCTTCCACTGGTACATGGCTACTATCCTTATAATAGGAGTCTTGCGGTAATAAAACAACTTCTCCTTTAGGGAGGCTTTCTACGATTCTACGTACAACGGTGGTTTTTCCCGACCCCGTGCCGCCGGCAATTCCTATTATTAACATTTGTTGTTGATGGGTATATGAACAATATAGATTACTTTTGCGTATTCAAATCATGCAAATATAGAAACAATTCATTAAAATAACAACGTATGATAAAGCACATTGTATTATTTAAGCTGAAAGACGAGATTTCCATTGAAAAGAAACTGGCTGTAATGAACAAATTTAAGGGAGCTATTGAAGCACTTCCGGCAACGATACCCGTTATACGTATGATAGAAGTGGGGCTTAATGTGAATCCTGCCGAATCATGGAACATTGCTTTATCTAGTGAGTTTGATTCACTGGATGATCTTAAAGTGTATGCTACTCATCCCGATCATGTGGCTGCAGGGGCAATTTTGGCAGAGACAAAAGAGAGTCGTGCTTGTGTTGATTATGAATTTTAACAAACTATAAGGTATAAATAAGATGAAGAAGATACAAATTCTGTTATTCGCTTTTTCTCTTCTCTTTTTCAATCTGAATGCTCAGATTCAAGAACCGGTGAAGTTCAAGGCGTCTTTCAAATCGCTTTCTCCTACGGAAGCAGAGATTATTTTCTCTGCCACGATAGAGAATGGTTGGCATGTTTACTCAACCGGCTTGCCTGATGGTGGTCCTATATCGGCTACTTTCACTGCTGAGAAGATTCAAGGGGCTCAACTTGTGGGTAAATTGCAACCTCGTGGAAAAGAAATTTCTAATTTCGACAAAGTGTTCGAGATGAAACTGCGTTATTTTGAGCATTCGGTTCAGTTTGCACAAAAGATAAAAATAACCGGAGCCACTTATCATGCAGAGGGTTATCTGGAATTTGGTGCCTGTAACGATGAAAGTTGTTTGCCTCCTACACAAGTTCCGTTCAACTTCTCGGGCAAGGGTGTAGCAGATGCTGTGGTTGCTGAGGAAACGGCTACTGCAAAACCAGTTGTTGAGGATACCGCTATGGTAACTACTCCGGCTGTAGCAGTAGATACCACAACTGTGGATAGTACCGTTGTGGCACAAGATTTATGGACACCTGTAATCAGTGAGTTGCATACATTCGGAGAGACTACATCTCAAAAGGATATGTCTTGGATTTATATTTTTGTTACAGGTTTCCTCGGTGGCCTGTTGGCTCTCTTCACTCCCTGTGTGTGGCCTATCATTCCTATGACGGTCAGCTTCTTTCTGAAACGTAGCAAGGATAAAAAGAAAGGAATTCGAGATGCGTGGACGTATGGTGCATCTATCGTGGTGATTTATGTAACTCTTGGTTTGGCTATCACGTTGATCTTTGGAGCAAGTGCACTCAACGCCTTGTCTACCAATGCCATCTTCAATATTCTCTTCTTCTTGATGCTGGTAGTGTTTGCAGCTTCCTTTTTTGGCGCTTTTGAAATCACGCTACCTTCCAAGTGGACCAATGCTGTAGACAGCAAGGCAGAAGCAACTAGCGGATTGCTCAGCATCTTCTTAATGGCGTTTACACTTTCACTCGTTTCTTTTTCATGTACTGGTCCTATTATAGGTTTCTTGCTGGTACAGGTTTCTACTACCGGAAGCATCATTGCACCAGCTATCGGAATGCTTGGCTTTGCCATTGCATTGGCTTTGCCTTTCACTTTATTTGCACTCTTTCCTTCTTGGCTGAAATCAATGCCTAAGTCAGGTGGATGGATGAACGTAATCAAGGTAACGCTTGGATTCCTTGAACTGGCTTTCGCCCTGAAATTCCTTTCGGTGGCCGACTTAGCTTATGGTTGGGGATTGCTTGACAGAGAGACATTCCTTGCTTTGTGGATTGTGATCTTCGGTTTGCTAGGTTTCTATCTGCTTGGAAAAGTGAAGTTTTTGCACGATGATGACGATACAAAGGTGGGTGTAACTCGCTTCTTTATGGCCCTGATATCGCTAGCCTTTACTGTTTACATGATTCCTGGTTTGTGGGGCGCACCGCTTAAGGCAGTCAGCGCTTTTGCACCACCTATGAACACTCAGGATTTCAACTTGTATAAGAATGAAATACATGCCAAGTTTGACGATTATGATAGTGGTATGGAATATGCCCGCAAGAATGGCAAACCTGTAATGGTTGACTTTACCGGTTTCGGTTGCGTGAACTGTCGTAAGATGGAAGCTTCTGTGTGGACAGATGCGAAGGTGGGCGACATTATCAACAACGATTACGTACTGATCAGCTTGTACGTGGACGATAAGAAACCGTTGCCTGAACCTATTAAAGTGACTGAAAACGGAACTGAACGCACACTTAAGACAGTGGGTGACAAGTGGAGCTATCTGCAACGTGTGAAGTTTGGTGCCAATGCTCAACCTTTCTATGTATTACTTGATAACAATGGTAAACCCTTGAACAAGTCGTATGCTTACAATGAAGACATTCCCAAATACGTAGAGTTTCTGCAAACAGGATTGGAGCGTTATAAGAAATAAGTTCGCTTAGTACTATATTTAATCCCCGTTCACATTAATGGATGATGTGAGTGGGGATTTCTTGTTTAAGCCTAAAAAACGAATACTTTCTTATTTAAGATTAATATAATAATGTATTTTTGCGGTACAATTAGAGAAGCAATAGAATGGAGAATCCCTATAAAGTTTTGTTTTTTCTGGAGAATGAATCGGTTGTTATTGCTGAGATAAAGCGTACAGATTTACCTGATACAGCCACGCCTGATATGAAGTTTCGTTGGGTGAGGTATGTGAAAAAGAGTACTTTTGTAGAGATCTTTACTTTTCGGGCAATGAATGCTACAGACGAACTTCAAGAACGTTGGTTTGAACAAGGCGAATTGAAATTCACCAAATCCGAGGGAACTTTTGAAGATGCAGATGGGCGTGTTACTTTGCAAAATTATACGGATCGTTTGCCGGCCGATGCTGTTTTACTTTCCATTTATAAAGCTTTAGATGCTTTGTACAATAAATAAATATACGATATTATGAAGAAGATTATCAATCCTTGGAAAGAGAAAGAGGGATATAACTGTTTCGGCTGTGCACCCAATAATCCTGTTGGTGTAAAAATGGAATTTTATGAAGATGGTGATGAAATAGTAAGCCTTTGGTATCTTAAACCTGAATATCAGGGATGGATAGATTCACTGCATGGCGGTATTCAGGCTGTGCTGCTTGATGAAATTTGCGGGTGGACTATCCTTCGCAAACTGCAAACGGGTGGAGTTACTTCTAAAATGGAAACTCGCTACTTGAAGCCTGTTAGTACTACTGATGACCATGTGGTGCTTCGTGCCCACATTCAGGAGAAGAGACGCAACATTATTTTGCTGGAAGCAGGCCTGTATAATCAACAAGGTGAATTATGTACCAAAGCTCTTTGTACTTACTTTACTTTTCCTCAAGAGAAGGCTAAAGCGGAAATGCATTTTATGGGTTGCGAAGTGGAAGAAGAGGAGATAACTCTAAAGGAACTTCAAAATGAAGAAACTGTTACGATTGACTCTTTAAAATAACAATTCTTCATTAAAACTACGAATATTGTGATAATTGTTTGGCAGTTAAAAAGAAATGCTTTATTTTTGCCGATGTAAAAAATAGAAAATATGATTTATACAACTACACATCATCATCATTCTCCTGACGAATAACTCGGTGGGCATGTATGATTTTGTATAGAATGATATAGCAAGGCTTACCGGTGAGGTAAGCCTTTTTTTGTTCCCATTAGTCAATATAATAAATAAAAATAAGCACTATGTTAAGAATTGCAGTACAGGCTAAAGGCCGTCTTTTTGAGGAAACAATGGCTCTTTTCGAAGAATCGGATATTAAATTGAGCTCATACAAACGCACGCTTTTGGTGCAATCTACTAACTTTCCTATTGAGGTATTATTCCTCCGTGATGATGATATTCCTCAATCGGTAGCTACAGGCGTAGCCGATTTAGGTATCGTGGGAGAAAATGAATACGTGGAAAAAAAGGAAGATGCCGTGCTTGTAAAGCGTTTGGGTTTTAGCAAGTGCCGATTGTCACTAGCTATGCCCAAAGATATTGATTACCCTGGTATTGAGTGGTTTGACGGGAAAAAGATTGCAACCTCTTATCCCGTTATCTTAAAAGATTATATGAAGTCAAAGGGTGTAAATGCTGAAGTACACGTTATCACCGGTTCGGTGGAAGTGGCGCCGGGCATCGGACTGGCCGACGCTATTTTTGATATTGTAAGCTCGGGGTCTACTTTGGTAAGCAATCGCTTGAAAGAAGTAGAAGTCGTGATGAAGTCGGAAGCGTTGCTCATTGCCAACAAGGAGTTAAGTGAGGAGAAAAAAGAAATCTTGAACGAAATGCTCTTTCGCATGGATGCTGTGAAGGCTGCTGAAGATAAGAAATATGTGTTGATGAATGCTCCGAAAGATAAGGTAGAAGAGATCATTGCTGTGCTTCCCGGCATGAAGAGTCCCACGGTGATGCCATTGGCACAAGAGGATTGGTGCTCTGTGCATACAGTACTCGACGAGAAGCGTTTCTGGGAGATCATCGGAAAACTAAAAGCCTTGGGCGCTGAGGGTATTTTGGTCTTGCCCATAGAGAAAATGATACTATAAATTAATTAGAGCCATAGCTCAACTATAAATAATAGATAAGTATGATTCTAATTAATTATCCCGATAGAGATCAGTGGGCGGAGATTCTTCAACGTCCTGCACTCGATACAGCGAACCTCTTCGATACTGTGCAAACCATTATTGACCGTGTAAGGAAGGAAGGTGATAAAGCTGTGCTGACTTACGAGTCAATGTTTGACAAAGTGGAACTTGATACTTTCATCGTTAGCGAGGAAGAGATAGCTGAAGCTGAGAAATTAGTCAGTGTGGAGCTGAAAGCAGCCATCTATCTGGCTAAGAAGAATATAGAGACTTTTCATGCTGCACAACGCTTTGAAGGCAAGAAGGTTGAGACCATCGCAGGAGTTACCTGCTGGCAAAAGGCTGTAGGTATTGAGAAAGTAGGATTGTACATTCCCGGTGGAACGGCACCTCTGTTCTCTACCGTACTGATGCTGGCTGTCCCCGCTAAGTTGGCCGGTTGCAAGGAAATAGTGCTTTGCAGTCCTCCGGGCAGAGACGGGAAGATACACCCTGCCGTACTGTTCGCTGCCCGTGTGGCAGGAGTCAGCAAGATTTATAAAGCCGGAGGTGTGCAAGCTATTGCCGCTATGGCCTACGGAACGGAAAGTGTTCCCAAAGTATATAAGATCTTTGGCCCGGGTAATCAATATGTTACTGCCGCCAAGCAATTGGTTAGCCTGCGTGATGTGGCGATCGACATGCCGGCGGGGCCTTCGGAAGTAGAAGTCTTGGCCGATGAAACTGCCAATCCCGTGTTTGTGGCAGCCGATTTATTGTCGCAGGCCGAACACGGAGTAGACAGTCAGGCAATGCTCATCACTACTTCTGAGAAATTGCAGAAAGAGGTGATGTACGAAGTTGAACGTCAATTAGGATATTTACCTCGTCGGGATATCGCTTCTAAAGCGTTGGCCAACAGTAAATTGATTCTCGTAAAAAACATAAAGGAAGCTTTAGAAATCACCAATGTGTATGCGCCGGAACACCTAATTGTTCAGACGAAGGATTACCAGGCGATAGCCGAACAAGTAGTGAATGCCGGTTCTGTATTCCTGGGCCCTTTGTCTCCCGAGAGTGCAGGAGATTATGCTTCCGGAACCAATCATACCCTGCCCACTAACGGTTATGCCAAAGCTTATAGCGGGGTTAGTCTGGATAGTTTTATTCGCAAAATAACTTTTCAGGAAATAACGCCCGAAGGGATGCGTGCTATTGGCCCGGCTATCGAGGTGATGGCCGCTAACGAGCAACTGGATGCCCACAAGAATGCGGTGACCGTGAGGCTGGATGCTTTAAATAAATAATAAAATCTACATAGAAACGATGAAATCTTTGAAAGAACTTACTCGCCCCAATATAATAGCCTTGAAACCATACTCTTCGGCACGCGACGAATATAACGGAGCTGCGGCTTCGGTGTTTCTGGATGCCAATGAGAATCCTTATAATTTGCCTCATAACCGCTACCCCGACCCTATGCAACGCGATCTGAAAGCGGAGTTGACGAAGATAAAGAAGGTCTCTACTGAGCATATCTTCTTAGGCAACGGAAGTGATGAGGCCATTGATCTTGTCTATCGTGCTTTCTGTGAGCCGGGACGAGATAATGTGGTCGCTATTGATCCCACTTATGGTATGTATCAGGTGTGTGCCGATGTTAACGATGTGGAATACCGTAAAGTGTTGCTCGATGATGTTTATCAGTTCTCGGCCGATAAGTTGCTTGCTGCTGCAGACGAACAGACTAAGTTGATCTTTCTTTGTTCGCCTAATAATCCTACAGGGAATGATTTGCTTCGCTCCGAAATAGAAAAGTTGTTGAACACATTCGACGGATTAGTGATTCTGGACGAAGCATATAATGACTTCTCTGAATCTCCCTCTTTTCTTGAAGAGTTGGATAAATACCCTAATTTGATTGTCTTTCAGACATTCTCTAAGGCATGGGGCTGTGCAGCTATTCGTTTGGGAATGGCTTTTGCTTCCGCTGAGATTATCACTATCCTAAGCAAGATAAAGTACCCGTATAATGTAAATCAGCTCACGCAAGAACAGGCTATTAGTATGCTGCAAAAGTATGACGAGATAGAGCGTTGGGTAAAGATATTGAAAGAAGAACGTACACGCTTGATGGCAACCTTTGTTGCATTGCCTTGCGTGCAACACGTGTTTCGTTCGGATGCTAATTTTTTCTTAGCTCGCGTTTCAGATGCAGGTGCTATCTATAATTACTTGGTTGCAAAAGGCATTATCGTGCGCAACCGTAGTTCGATTTCTCTTTGCGGAAGCTGTCTGCGTGTTACTGTGGGTACACCGGAAGAAAATGAGCAATTGTTAAAGGCTTTACAGGCTTATGGAAAGTAATCCTTAGTAGGCAAACAGTTCTAGTTAGTAACGCTATCTCTGTATGTCCTTTGCTGAAAAGCAATTTGCGACAAGAGATTAATTGAAGATTAAATGAAAAAGAAAGTATTATTTATAGATAGAGACGGTACACTCGTCATTGAGCCACCAATAGACTATCAACTTGATTCGCTAGAGAAGTTGGAGTTCTACCCCAAAGTATTTCGTAATCTGGGATTCATCCGTAGTAAGCTCGACTTTGAGTTTGTGATGGTGACTAATCAGGATGGCTTGGGAACAGCTTCTTTCCCCGAAGAGACCTTTTGGCCGGCACACAACCTAATGTTGAAAACGCTGGAAGGCGAAGGAATCTCGTTCGATGACATTCTGATAGATCGTAGTATGCCTGCTGATAATGCGCCCACACGTAAGCCGCGCACAGGTATGTTGACAAAGTATCTTAATAATCCTGAGTACGATCTTGCTGCAAGTTTCGTGATTGGTGATCGTCCTACAGACGTAGAGCTGGCAAAGAACCTTGGCTGTCGTGCCATTTATCTGCAAGAATCTACAACCGAACTGGAAGAGAAAGGACTTGCGGATGTTTGTGTATTGACAACAACCGACTGGGATAAAGTGGCGGAATTTCTATTTGCCGGAGAGCGCAAAGCGGAAGTACGTCGCACGACGAAGGAGACTGACATCTTCGTTTCCCTGAACTTAGATGGTGATGGTTCGTGCGATATCACTACCGGTCTCGGCTTCTTCGACCACATGTTAGAACAGATTGGTAAGCACTCAGGCATGGACTTAACGATTAAAGTAAAAGGAGATCTGGAGATAGACGAACATCACACCATTGAAGATACTGCCATTGCCTTGGGCGATTGCATCTATAAAGCCTTGGGTAATAAACGAGGCATAGAACGCTATGGCTATGCCTTGCCTATGGATGATTGTCTTTGTCAGGTCTGTCTCGACTTTGGTGGACGTCCTTGGCTGGTATGGGATGCCGATTTCAAGCGTGAGAAGGTAGGGGAGATGCCAACTGAGATGTTTCTGCACTTCTTCAAGTCGCTCAGCGATGCTGCGCGTATGAATCTAAACATCAAAGCAGAAGGGCAGAATGAACATCATAAGATAGAGGGCATCTTTAAGGCATTGGCTCGTGCTTTGAAAATGGCGATCAAAAGAGATATTTATCATTTTGAGTTGCCAAGTTCTAAGGGTGTGCTTTAATTGGCGTATCTATCTTGATGTCTATTCTTGGAGACTTTAAATTCATTTATTCTCTTTTCGCCATTCTATAGGAGACTTGCCACAGTATCTTTTAAAGAATTTGCCAAATGTAGATTGGTCACTAAAATTCAACTCATCTGCTATTTGCTGAATGGAAGTGTCGGTATGACGGAGTAGCTTTTTGGCTTCTATCATCAGAGCTTCTGTGAGCCATTGGGTTGCATTGTGTCCGTTTGTGGCTTTTAATACCCTACTGAGATAATCGGGACTGATGCACAATTCGTTTGCGTAAAAGATCACATTATGCTTTTTTCGTACATTGCCGGCTATCAGTTGGAAAAATCTCTTGGTGATTTTATCGTTTGATGTTTCAAAAGAATATTCATTATTAATCCGACTGTATATGTTGGCCAACTCTAGCATGAAAGAAGAAAATGCATTTATTACCATTAATCGTCGTAGACGGTGCTCAGTAGGTGATTCTATTCTCTCCTTAATGCGTTGAAACTCCAAGAGTAGTATGTTTAACTCTTCTGGTAGCAGTTTTTTGCTAGGATATCTCCAATCATATGGAATAATATTATATGGTTGGGTATTCATTGCTTGTTCAACAAATTCTTTCTTTATAATGAGCTGATAGCCTATAAAATCTTTTGAAAAGCTAACTTTCTCAACTAGATGACTTTCTATAGTCTCCAAGAGATGTCCCTTTGTGAGTAGATAGGGTATCTGATTCACTTCTATATTCATCTCTCCTTGTTCAATGATCGTGATGCTCAACGCTTTGAGTTGCATTAATGTTTCCTCCTTTATTGGGGGCAAAACACGTTCTTGGGTACCTCTGATTTCTTTAATAAAAATCTCTTGATTAAAAAAGGTTTGTGGTATAATCATATTCATAAAGCTATCAATCTCTATTTTTAGCAATTTATCTATAAGGCGAAAGTAATATATCTGTTGGTAAATAATAGTTAATAGGCAATAATTATTTATAGATTAAACTTAATTGATGTTATGTTAGTGTTCGTGTGACGGATGTAGATGAGTGGAGAACGGATTGAACCTCATTCTTTTCGATTGACAATGTGTTTCTTTGTTGTCTTTAACACAAATGAATGTAGCGACAATAATGAAATTAAAGAAGAACCTTTTCCTTTTTTGCCTGTTTTGTTTTATGGCTTTGCAAGTCAAAGCTCAATGGACAGTTAAAGATTCAATTGACTTAAAGAAGATACTTGGGTCTGATGGAGAAATAAAACTCAACTCTAACGCGCTAAAGATGCTTAGTAAAAGTTTATATGGGAAACCGGAAATGATATTAGACAAGTCTTGGATGCAATACGATCTGACTCTTCCTACAACACCGTTTGCTGATAAAGAAGAGGAGGAAGTAGAAGACGAACATCCATTGAAAATTAGTCTGAATCCTTATAATGCTAATACTAAATATAATTATGATCCTGTTTATAAGAAGACGATTCGGGTAAGCAATGCTTATCATGGGGATATTACCAGTCTTACTCGTAAAAATGCTCCGGGTACCACTCGTGCAAATAATGCTCACTTTATGATGATGGGTGGCGGAATTAGTGGTGGCTTTAATTGCGATTTTTCTTATATATCTAGTAAGCGATTTTGGAATTTCCGAGCCAAAAAAGCTCGAAAGCGTACCTTAGAAGTTCTACAACAGTATAGTGATTCTGCACAGTTATATCTAAATATCAAGAAAAAAGATGCTGAGTGATTAACTTTCTATTAATTCATGAATTTCATTCATGTGCAGATGCAAATGATCCAGATAGCCTTCTATCATTTCGGCTAAGGTAACTTTTGTGCCTTCAAAATCATTAGAGTCATACCTGGCCTTGGCGTAGACTTACTTTTGCGCTTGCGAAAAAAACAGAATAGGTAAGCTCAGCATGGTAAGAATCAGTAATAATTTTCTCGTCTGTTTTTGTTGTTTAGTTCGTAATGTATTGTTTAATAAGGATTGAAATTGCTTTTCAAAGATATAATAATACCTCAAAAACACAAAGTGAAATGCTTTAAATATAAAAAGTAAGGCAAAAGCCAATCGAAATCTCGAGACTTTTGCCTTACCCAATATGCATTATAATCAGCAACTATTACTTTATGTAACCCGGATTACCTATTAAAGCAATTGAGCCATTGTAGGTCACACTAGTTAACGTGAACCTGTTGGGGTCTGCGGGATCGCACAAGGGCCATATAACTTGGTTCGTAGCAACCTTTACCATCGGGTCTATGGACGGAAGCCCCTCATTCACACCATCTGCAATCACCTTCTCAATGATTACATGTATAACTACTGAAATGATGGCAGCAATTACTGCTACGATAATACCTACAATTATTTTCTGCACTATCGTCTTCATGCAAGCACCAACAACTAACCCCACAACTGTCAGAATTATCCCGGCTATTACTTCCGTAATAACAACCCACGGCTCTGTTTCCGTTTTCGATATAACCGAAGGGTCTCCAAGTAATTCATAAGCCAATATTTGCTCTCCCTTAGAGTTGGTGTCTAACTTAAGAGTCATCTTCACCTCGATGTCAACAATGGAAACGATACCCGGTGATATCTCAGTTTTTACTTTGGTGTGAGATCTGATGTAGCTCTGTTCAAAGAACACCTCAAAACTCTCGCAGACCGGGTGGTATGTGATTGCTCCATACTTTATACCTTCCATTTTAAGTTTAGAGCTAGTGATGCCGTTCTTTGTGTCATTCAGTGTAAAATCAGATGCTTTAGCATCTTCGAATACAAAAGGCAGAGAGGGTAAGAATTGGAACTCTGCAAATAATCCCGTATTAATAATAAAAGTACCATCTCCTTTGTCTGTCAATGCATTTTGAGTAATTTGGCGAGGCAAACCAACTGCCGAATGCCCAAGAGTCATACACAACACTCCAAAAACGCTGTTTGTCAGTGTCCCATTGTCAGTATACGCATAACTCATGTGAGTTGATTTCAACCATTTATAGTCCTCTTTGTCGCCTAAACTATTCAGATTTATGGTAGAGAATACCGTGTTGAATTTATCAAGATTATGATTACACCATTCAAGAATTAAACTACTGAGTACGGATTTGGTTATTTTTCCCATTCCCAGCGATGAAGGTACATTCAATTGGACGAGGCTTACAACTGGAACATCCGGATTATTAGATATAGTTGATACCTTTAAGTCATACAAACCCTCTTTCAGCACCTCATCATCCAGCACTTCAGGGAAGTATCTCAATTTCACCTGTACAATGGCTTCTACTCCATTAAGTTCAAAACCTTTGCCGTAGTCGAAAGAACCACTTGCAATAGGTAATTTCAGGTTTATGTTTGAACCATCTCCACCTTCTGATATTTGCCATGCATTAAACTTTCCATTTGTAATGCTGTAAGATTCATCTCCATCAGTGATTGTGTATTCTATTGTTGCCGGATAACTTTTCTTTTCAATGATTGCTTTGTTTAAATGTTCAGCACTGATCGCAAAAACGTTATCCCATCCATTGGTACTGATTGCACTCTCGGCCATTAGCTCAATTTCATCTTGCATAAAACTAGCCCTTAACCGCCCCCTGTCTTTGTAGAGCGAACTTTGTAGTGCAATTTTAACTAACTCTTTGTCCATTTCGGGCATCATGGTGATTGTCTTCATTCCAACGCCCAATTTTTCGTTTGATTTCATACTGGTAAGAAATTTAATTTATAATATATTCTATAATAAAAGAATCGTCTAGTTTTACATTGACAAGATTTACTTCCTTCGGATTGCCGGTCCATGCTACGGGTGAAATGTTATCTATATGCATCCTCTCTCCAAATATTTTTGTAATAGAGTTCATGAGGTCACTAGAAATGCATGAAACTACAATTTTTGTAATCAATCCAACGATGGGTAGTAGCCAAGAAAGGTACCAGGGAATGTCTTCGTGATGATCAAAAGAAGGGGTACCATCTATTCTGAATTCAACTACCTGGTTTGTTAATTGAGGATGGGCTTTGAACCTGCCGTTGAAATACATCCAGATTCCTGCTTTCAGATCACACTTTCCATTTATTTTTACTTCTAATACTTCTCCTAAAATAGAAACCTCCAGTCCTTGTATTACGGGTGTGTACCAAATTGCCCCACTTTTTACACTATTCATTTCGAGGCTGCGGGTGTTAACCAAAATGCCAAGATCGTTTATCCTGTAATCTGAACTGTTTGAGCGTTTGAAAAAGTCGATAAAAGACGGCACCATGACATTTAATAGAAACAGATCTGATGAAGTAATAAAATAGCTATTCGGATTGCCCGGAAGTGAATCGACATCTATATCTACAGGCATATTGGTGATGTCCTTATTGCTACATACAGATAAAACCCCCATATAAGACGGTTTACTGTCTAGGTAAGAATATTTGCATTTAACAGGTGTTACCCAACTTCCGCTTTCCTGAGCAAAGTTGATGGACGCAAATACATAATTAATTTGTTCAGGGTATCCTATTAAATATTGGCATACTAACTCAAGTATAACGGGCTGGTAGAACGCAGGAATATTACCTTTAAAAAGTATGGGTACTATCCAACCTCCTTGCTCATTGCTGTTTGCTACCTCGTCTCTGCTCTTTGCAAGTTGTTTGATGTCTAGTTTCAGTAGCTTTTTGTTGTTATCCGTATTGACGAAGTCCATCATCATCTCCACTATGCACTCGCAATTCGTTAAGCTGTATTCTTTTTGACTATTTTCGTCAACAGCCATATTACCGGCATTATCGAATAGGCGAAACGTACCCGATTCAAACGGAATGTTGAATCTTATCAGCTTGTTGCTGCCCCCGTCGGTAATTTGCCATGGACCGAATTTTCCATATAACTCATACTCAACTTCTGTCTTTTTTATTTCATTGTTGAATAGATGCCAGCAATTTCTGATGTCTTGATTAACATGTTCAGTTTTAACCAAACCAACCGTATCCCATCCTTTCGTATTCATAGATTTAGCATTTAAGGTGAATGTAGATTATTACTCAACTAATCTTACTAAAAAACGATGGAAATTTATGAATAAAATACTGAAGTAACAAGAATAAAAGAAGGAATATTTTTTTCTCTTTTCGTTAATAATGATGGGGTAAGGTTTTTTATGATGTTTTGTTACATATACAAGACATGCTCACCGTCTTTGATGTATTGGGTGAGTGATTCTCCCATGTACTTCACCGTAATGCCCAGATATTGAATAGTGTGTGCCACATCGAATATTTCGCACCAATGCTGGTATGCCTCAATGTTTATGCCGCATTATCTTTAAACAGATTTTAAGCGATTCTGTTATTTTTCTACATATTTTTGAAAGGCAATTCTAGGTGTTCCGTTAGAAACATAAATGATGCCGCAAGTGGTATAACCATTCCTCTTTAGTAAGTTCTGCATTACCAGATTGTCGTGATGGGTATCCACCCGAATGTTTGAACATTGTTCAAAGCACCATTGCAGGCAATAGCTACCTATATCTTTTCTTTTTCCTGTTCCAGCTAGTCGATGCACAACACCATATGGCTCATTGTTCAGCCATTGTCCATCCTCTATCAGGGCATAATTAGGATCTTCACCTTGCAGGAAGCAGAAGGTGGCGATTATCGTCTGGTCATCGTCGATGCATACGTAGCTGTTTCCGTCCGTGATGTCTTTTAGTACTATTTCGAGCGAAGGATAGCCATCAATCCATTGATTTTTGTTACCGCTATTTCGCATAAACACTTTTGCTTGAGCGTATATATCCATGAGTGTATCGAGATCTTCCGGTCTGCTCTTTCTTATTTCCATAAATGAGTCGTCTTCTTAAATGATTTTTCAAAAATAGGAATATAATGCGAATGTTGTTCTTTGTCCTTCTACTTTTTTTGTATAGTACAGAGCCTATCTTCTCTTAATGCATAACCTATTCTCAAATAATACGTAATCTAAGCATTGAAAGCAAACAGAATAGCTCGTCCCGCAATTGAGTGACCATTGTCCCGTAGCTGCGTGACCATCGTCACACGATTGCGGGACGATGGTCACACAGTTGTGTGACAACTAATTTTGTTAATCAAAATCACTTAGAACTCCTATTCTTTGCAGTTAGCTAACCTATTGAAAGAACTTCGCTCATTCATTGAATACATAGAATCATTCTAAACTAATCTTGCTTCGATAGTGTTATACTAGAACACTAAAACCTTTAAATTATGAGTAGTACTAAAATTAGTAATTTGTTGGGCGACCAAGCCGAATATTATCTTGGTCATGTTAGTAAAACAATTGATAAATCACTTATTCATGTTCCCTCTCCAACTATTATAGATGATGTTTGGATCTCTTCGGATAGAAATCTTCCTACATTAAATAGCTTGCAGGCTTTGCTTGGACACGGTAGGTTGGCCAATACGGGTTATCTGTCTATCTTGCCTGTTGATCAGGGTATAGAGCATACTGCGGGTGCTTCTTTTGCACCCAATCCGCTCTACTTTGATCCGGAAAATATTGTAAAGTTGGCCATTGAAGGTGGATGTAACGCCGTTGCTTCCACGTATGGCGTTTTGGGATCTGTGGCACGTAAATATGCTCACAAGATACCTTTTATCGTGAAGTTGAATCACAATGAGTTGCTGACTTACCCGAACACGTACGATCAAGTTATGTTTGGCACGGTGAAAGAGGCCTGGAATATGGGAGCTGTGGCTGTTGGTGCAACCATCTACTTTGGTTCTGAAGAAAGCAGGCGACAGCTGATCGAGGTATCGGAAGCTTTTGAATATGCACATGAACTGGGGATGGCAACTGTTCTGTGGTGCTATCTGAGGAATAGCGGTTTTAAGAAAGATGGTGTGGATTATCATTCGGCAGCCGACCTTACGGGACAGGCTAATCATTTGGGCGTAACCATTCAGGCGGATATTGTGAAACAAAAACTGCCTACCAATAATGGTGGATTTACGGCTATCAACTTTGCCAAGACGGATAAACGGGTTTATACGGAACTGAGTTCAGAACACCCTATTGATTTATGCCGTTATCAGGTAGCCAATGGTTATATGGGCAGAGTTGGTTTGATTAACTCCGGTGGAGAGTCAAACGGTGCTTCGGACTTGAAAGATGCTGTGGTTACGGCTGTTGTCAACAAGAGAGCCGGTGGCATGGGACTGATCAGTGGACGAAAGGCATTCCAGAAACCAATGAAAGATGGAGTGGAACTGCTGAACACCATTCAGGATGTTTATTTGGATTCAGCAATAACGATTGCTTAAAGCAAAAATATTATTGTTTGTTATAGTATAAAAAAGAAAGAGGAGAGCTTCGTAAAAGAATGCTCTCCTCTTTGTCTTTTTAGATGTTATAATTCTTCAATCTCCTGCAACCAAGCTGCCGATGAGGCATCACTTGGCATACGCCAGTCGCCACGCGGACTGATAGAAATGCTTCCTACTTTCGGGCCATCGGGCAAGCAAGAGCGCTTGAACTGCTGTGCAAAGAAACGGCGAAAGAATGTATGTAGCCATTTCTTGATGGTATCTCGATCGTACATTTCTTTAAAAGCGAGGGAAGCCAAATAGAGTATCTTGGCAGGGCGAAATCCAAAACGCATGAAGTAATAGAGAAAGAAGTCGTGTAGCTCATAAGGACCCACAAGATCTTCTGTCTTTTGCGTGATATTACCATTCTCATCCGCCGGAATTAATTCGGGACTGATAGGGGTATCTACTATATCTAGTAAGGTGGCGCTCGATGCGTCGTCTACTCCGTTTTCTGCGACCCATTTCACCAAGTATTTTACCAATGTTTTAGGAATACTCGAGTTGATGCCATACATAGACATGTGGTCGCCATTATATGTGGCCCATCCCAGTGCCAATTCCGAAAGGTCACCTGTCCCGATTACCATTCCATTGGTTTGATTAGCTATGTCCATTAAGATCTGTGTTCGTTCCCGTGCCTGAGAATTCTCGTATGTCACGTCGTGCACATTGATATCGTGCCCTATGTCAGTAAAGTGTTGGATGCAGGCCGCTTTGATATCTATCTCACGAATAGAGATGCCTAGCGAACGCATTAAATCCAGCGCATTGTTATAAGTCCTGTCTGTTGTGCCGAATCCGGGCATGGTAACTCCCAGAATACCATCACGTGAAAGGCCTAATTTATCAAACGTTTTGAGGCAAACCAACAGAGCCAACGTTGAATCTAATCCACCGGAGATACCTATTACAACGGTTTTCGAGGCGGTATGCATGATACGTTGTGCTAGTCCGGTTACCTGAATAGAGAAGATCTCTTCACAACGTTCTCTCAACGCTTCTCCTTGGGGAACAAATGGATGTGCTGCGAATGAGCGAGTCAATTCTATTTTTTTTGTGTTGACTAGCTCTGCTTGAATGCGAATGGATTCTTTTATATTGAAGTTGATTCTGTTTGCTGCGAAAGTAGTATTCATTCGTCGCTCGCTACGTAGACGTTCCACATCTATCTCGCTGATGATGGTCTGCTCGTCAAACGAGAAACGCCGACTACTAGCCAGTAGACTGCCATTTTCATAGATAAGTCCGTTGCCCGCAAACACGATATCGGTAGTCGATTCTCCGTAGCCACAAGCCGAGTAGACATATCCTGCTATGCAACGGGCAGATTGTTGACTGATCAGCGCACATCTATAAGCATGTTTGCCAATACATTCATTGCTGGCAGAAAGATTAAAGATGATTTCGGCACCTTGAAGGGCGAGTGCTGAACTTGGAGGAATGGTAGCCCACATATCTTCACAGATCTCTATACCGAAAGTGGTGTCGCATGCCTCGAATAGCAGATTAGTCCCCAATGGTACTACTTTCCCGCAAAGACGTACACTTGTTTCGGTCACGCTGGCTGCGGAGGTAAACCAACGTTGTTCGTAGTACTCTTTGTAGTTGGGGAGATATGTTTTGGGAACTACGCCCAATATTTGGCCTTTTTGGATGACAACCGCAGCATTGAGTAACATTGAATGAACACTTACCGGCATACCCAAAATAGATATGATGCCTAGTTGGCGAGTATTATTAAGCAGTTGCATAAGAGTCATTTCGGCCTCTTCAAGTAATAATTGCTGAGCGAAAAGATCTCCGCAGGTATATCCCGTGATACATAGTTCAGGGAAAGCAATCATTTGTATGCCTTTTTCTTCTGATTCAATAATAATTTTTTCTATCTGCTGCATGTTTTCCTTACAGTCGGCTACTTTTACGTGAGGCACTGCTGCTGCAACTTTCACAAAACCATGGTTTACCATATTCTTAATCCTTTAGTTGTAACCTGTTTTAGGCTGCAAAATCTATTCATGCAAAAATAGAAAATATAATTTAATAACTTGAGTAAAACCCATAAATACCAGTCTGGAAAAGCTTTTTCTATGAAAAAATCGTTTTTAAGTATTTGGCTCTATGAAATCTTTCTTTATCTTTGTTCCCTGATAAAAAGGAATATAATTATTACAATATTGTAACATGGCAAACGTAGCTGAATATTTGCTCGAACACAAAATAAAACCATCTGTACAACGTATGGCAATTATGGAGTATTTGTTAGAGCATAAAACTCATCCTTCTGTAGAAGAAATATATTCTGCACTTTCTCCTTCAATAATCACATTGTCTAAAACAACGGTTTACAACACACTGAAGCTTTTGGCTGATCACGATGTGGCTCAAATGCTTACCATTGATGAGCGGAATATCTGTTTTGATGGCGACACTTCTCCTCATGCACATTTTTTGTGTAAAAAATGTGGCAAAATATATGATATATTCTCTCAGGGAGCTGTGAAAGAAGTGTTACCTGTTAATCTGGAAGGACACGAAGTGACCGAAATGCATTATTATTATAAAGGAATCTGCAAAGATTGCTTAAAAGAATAAGTGACTAATTTTATTAAAATTCTGAGAAAATGAAGAAGAAATTCAGATGTACCGTTTGTGGTTACGTGCATGAAGGTGATGAGGCTCCTGAAAAATGTCCTCTGTGTAAAGCTCCGGCTAGCAAGTTCGTGGAAGTCGTAGAATCTGCCGGTGGCCCGATGGCTTTTGCCGATGAACATGTTCTTGGTGTGGCTAAAGGTTGCGATGAAGAAATGATTAAGGATTTGAACAACCACTTTATGGGCGAATGTACTGAAGTGGGTATGTATCTTGCTATGAGTCGCCAGGCTGATCGTGAAGGCTATCCTGAAGTTGCAGAAGCTTTCAAACGTTATGCTTGGGAAGAAGCAGAACATGCTTCTCGTTTTGCTGAATTGCTAGGGGACTGTGTTTGGGATACAAAAACCAATCTTCAAAAACGTAAGGATGCTGAACAAGGTGCTTGCGAAGACAAAAAACGTATCGCAACTCGTGCGAAAGCATTGAATTTGGATGCTATTCACGATACGGTACACGAAATGTGTAAAGACGAAGCTCGTCACGGTAAAGGTTTCGAAGGACTCTACAACAGATACTTCGGTAAATAGTCTTTGCTGAGAAACAACAAAATGACAGAAGGTCGGCAACCGAGATAGGATGTCGACCTTTTTGCAACATAGAAAATCTCTAAATCTGATCGTATGATACGTATACTGCATACTGCCGACTGGCATTTGGGACAGAGCTTCTTTGGCTTTGAGCGTACAGAAGAACATCAACATTTTCTCGACTGGCTCACTGTTGAGGTGAAACAGAACAGCATTGATGTGCTTATTGTAGCGGGTGATGTGTTTGATGTGTCCAATCCTTCTGCGGCCTCACAACGGATGTTCTATCGCTTTGTAAGTCGTGTAACTACAGAAAACCCTTTACTACAATTAGTTGTGGTTGCCGGAAATCATGATTCGGCGGCACGTCTGGAAGCACCCCTGCCATTGCTACAAGAGATGCGTACAGAAATTAAAGGTGTTGTGCCTAAAAAAGAAGGTGTGTTGCTCTATGATGATCTCATTGTGGAGTTAAAAAATGCAGATGGCGAATTGGAAGCTTTGTGTATGGCTGTGCCTTTTTTGCGCCAAGGTGATTATCCTTCGGTAGAGACGGAAGGGAATCCGTATGCTGCGGGTGTGAAGGAGTTTTATAAGCAGCTTTTGGAGCACGCATTATTGCGGAAGAGTGACAAGCAAGCTGTAGTGGCCATCGGACATTTACAAGCCACAGGCTCTGAAATAGCGGAACGAGATTATAGTGAAAGAACTATTATTGGAGGGTTGGAATGTGTATCTCCTGAAGTGTTCGATGAACGGATTGCTTATACAGCTCTGGGCCATATACATAAAGCACAGCGTGTGTCCGGTAGGGAAAATGTGCGCTATGCCGGCAGTCCGCTACCCATGTCGTTTGCCGAACGAAACTACAAACATGGTGCGATGTTGGTGACGTTAGCTGATGGAAAACTTCAATCTATAGAAAGGCGGGAATATACTCCGCTTGTTGCCTTGCTTAGCGTACCTGTCGGTGAAGCTGTTTCACCGGAAGAAGTGTTGGAGTTATTAAGGAGTCTTCCTGCAAGAAGCAATTCTAATCTTGCACCCTATCTGGAAGTGAAAGTGCTGCTTACTGAACCCGAACCGACGTTTCGCAATCAGGTAGAGGAGGTGTTGCAAGACAAGCATGCTCGCTTGGCGCGCATCGTTTCTGCTTATCGCAAAGAACAAGATTCAGACTCAACTGAGCAGCAGATGACTGAAGGTTTAGAGGCGATGAATCCTTTGCAGATAGCCCAATCTACTTTCGAAAGAATCTATCAGACTGAGATGCCCGATGATATGGTTGCTCTTTTTCAGGAAGCTTATCAGGCTTTGTCAGTAGGCGACAATCAATAACGAATGAAACTTTGCAATAGATGAAAATACTATCCATACGATTAAAGAACCTGGCATCCATCGAAGGGACGTTTGAAGTAGACTTTACCGCAGAACCTCTTCAATCAGCCGGCATATTTGCTATATCCGGACCTACGGGTGCAGGAAAATCGACTATACTAGATGCACTTTGTCTGGCACTTTACGACAAAGCACCTCGTTTTGCTGTTTCAGGTGAGAATCTCTACTTGCAGGATGTGGGAGACAACAAAATTAATCAGTCGGATGTCCGAAACATCTTGCGAAGAGGCACAGGAGAGGGATTTGCTGAGGTTGATTTTCTGTCGGCTACGGGACGTCGTTATCGTTCTCGCTGGTCGATACGCAGGGCCAGAAGTAAATCGACAGGTTCATTGCAGCCTCAAGTGATGCAGATTATTGATTTGGATACTGAAGATGAATTGCAAGGTACAAAGACGGAATTGCTAGCGCAGTTGGCTGTATTGGTGGGATTGACGTATGATCAGTTTACTCGTACGGTACTGTTGGCTCAGAATGACTTTGCTACCTTTCTGAAATCAAAGGAATCGGCAAAGGCGGAACTCTTGGAGAAATTGACAGGAACGGAAATTTATTCACGCATTTCTCGTGAGGTGTATGCGCATAGTAAGGCAGCCGATGAGGCTTTCAGGCGAGTGAAGGATAGTGTGGGACTCATTGAGTTATTGACTCAAGAGGAACTAGACGTTTTGGTAAAAGATAAGGGAGAACTTTCTGTGCTTCGTGAAGCGGGTGTGAAGCAACTCTCAACACTAAAAGAGCAATTCGCTACGCTTCGTTCTTTCGTTCTTCAGCAGGAACTATTTGCTAAAAAGCAACAAGAAGAGGGGACACAAAGCAGTAAATTGAAAGAGTTACAAGCGGGATTGGAAGTGCGTACGCAGAATATGGAGATCTTCCGACAACAATGTGAGGCTTTACAACCGGAATTGAACAAGGCACGTGCACTGGATGTACAAATACAAACAGCGCAAAAGGTTTATATGCAGGCTAATGATTCTTTGCAAGCTGTACACAAACAGAGCGAAGAGGGTAGGGCAGTAGTGACAGCAAAGGAGAAACGCATGCTGGCTTATCGTGGAGAGTTGCATTTGCCTGATTTGCTTCAGATGATTGCTGCTGAGGGATCGATAAGTGAAGGCTATGCTGTGATTGCAAACGGAGATGCAGGAACGAATGATGTTGTTGGAGCAGTATCAAATATAGCATCTGAATTGCAGCAAGGGGAAAAGACTTTGTCTCAGGCTGAAAAGTTACTCGTGCTGTTTCAGCAAGCTGACGATAAATTGCAGGTTCGTCTAAATGCTTTCGGTATCGAGGCGTTGGGCAAAGAGCAAACTCGCCTGACGAAAGAACAAAGTCGCTTGCAGCAAGCACGGCAGACAGCTTTGGACTGGGGCAAAGTGTTGCAGGAATTGCAAGAACTAACGGCTCAACTCTCCGTATTGCGTACAAAGAAAGGGGAGTCGGAAAAAGAAATGGCCGAATTGGCGCAACTATTTACTCTTAAAGAGACGCAGGTTAAGACGTTGCAACGAGTGTATGATAATGCACGCACGGCTATGAATCAGAGTGTGTCAGAATTGCGTGGCCGACTTCTTGAGGGAGAGGCTTGCCCTGTATGTGGTAGTAAGGAACATCCTTACGGCGGACATGGTGAAGTGGTTGACACAATCTATCGTGGTATAGAAGAAGAATATCAGGCGGCCTCGGCAGAGTTACAACAATTAAATAATCGCTCTATTTCGTTGAAGAGTGAATTTTCTCATATGCAGCGGGAAGAGGGACAATTATCTAATCAGTTCGCTACACGGCAGGAACAAGAAGGTGTATTTTCGGCGCAACTAATGCAGCAGGTTGAAAAAGAATTTGCTCTTTCGCTTTCAGTGGAACAAAAGGAAGCGATTGATTTCTCCATACTGTTCGCTGCCCGTAAACAAGAGGCTGAGCGATTATTCAAATATTTTGAGGAGCAATTGGAGGGTGTAAAGTTGCATCTCCACGAACTTTCAGGGAAACTACAACAATATCAGCAACTCTATACAGAGTGGCAACAACAAGATGGAAAGGTGAAGCGATTGCGCAAAGGCTCCGAAGCTTTGCGTAGCACTATTTCTGCTTGTCATCTGCTGCTGCAAGAGGTTGAAGCAGCCAAAGAAAAGCTAAGTTTGCTACTGGCTTCTGAGGAGAAAGAACAAAAGCGATTTACCGCGGCAAGTGAAGAATTGCAACGCTATCGAACACAACGGGGAGTATTGTTGCGAGGCAAAACAGTGGAAGAGGCTGAAGCAGCTGTACGTCGGCGAGAAACCGAACTAAATACTTTGTTGGATGCTGATCGTAAAGAAGTGGAACGTTGCCGCAGTGGTATAGCAGGTTTGCAAGGAGAAATGCGACAACTGAATGCTACGATTCAAGAACTGACTGAGAAGAAAGCTTTGATTGAATCACCCGACAACCTATCCGAAACGATTGCGGTGCAGCAAACTCTGAATGAGGAAAACAACCGGAAGTTCTCTCTGTTGGAGGCGAAACTCTTGCAGCAAGAACAAAATCGCATTCGTCTGCAAAGCATTGAGAAAGAACTGAAAGAGAAGCAGGAAATAGCGATACGATGGGAAAAACTAAATAAGCTCATAGGAAGCGCGGATGGCAATAAATTTAAGGTGATAGCTCAAAGTTATACGCTCAATTTGTTATTGCTGCACGCCAATAAACACCTTTCTTACTTGTCACGCCGTTATAAGTTGCAGCAAGTACCCGAAACTCTTGCCTTACAGGTGGTAGATGGAGATATGTGCGATGAAGTACGCACGGTTTATTCACTCTCAGGTGGTGAGTCGTTCCTCATTTCGTTGGCTTTAGCGCTGGGCTTATCTTCATTATCAAGCAATAATTTGCAAGTAGAATCTTTGTTTATCGATGAAGGATTCGGGTCACTCGACGCTGATAGTTTGCGCACTGCCATGGAAGCCCTTGAAATGTTGCAAATGCAAGGACGCAAGATTGGAGTCATCTCTCATGTACAGGAGATGAGCGAACGAATAGCCGTACAGGTACGAGTGCATAAATCAGTCAATGGTAAAAGCCGAATTGAAATTATTTAGCTTGAAGAGTAATCACGGTAATCTCCGGCCATGCGCCAAAGCGGAAAGGTATTCCCACGAAGCCTAGCCCCACATTAACATACAGTCCACGTTCCCCTTCTTTGTACATCCCGCTCCACTCCGGGTAAACGAATGAAGAAGGTGAGTGGTGTCCCCATGCCATCTGCATAGCGTGCGTATGTCCGGCAAGCATCAGATCTACATTTGACTTCGGAAGAACTTCTCTTCTCCAGTGAGTCGGGTTATGGCTAAGTAATAATTGAAACATGTTTTCTGTACCTTCTGAGGCTCTGGGTAAATCGCCATGCTGAGAGAAAGGAGGCTCTCCTTCGTTTTCTACACCTATTAACGCAATACTGTCATTGCCTTTGTACAGAATGGCATGAGAATTATTTAGCAGTTTCCAATCCAATTGCTTTTGCCTTTTTTCCAGTTCAACCAGATTCTTTGCTTGATCAGCCTTACTTTTCCAATGATAATAGGGGCCGTAATCATGATTACCTAAGATGGAATAAATGCCATCTTTAGCTTTCAGCTTGGCTAGAATATCTTGAAAACCGTCTAATTCTTCAGCACGGTTATTCACTAAATCGCCGGTGAATACAATCAAATCAGGATTCAATGCATTCACTTTGTTCACTGCTTCTTGCATTGCCTTTTCATTCCCCTGCCAACTACCGATGTGAATATCCGATAATTGAACGATGCGATAACCGTTGAAGGCTTTTGGTAGTTTGGAAGAGGCAAAGTTTACCTCTTTGACTTCAAAACGTGTTTTACCCACGAACGAACCGTACAAGATAATGCCCGCAAGCGAAGCAGCCAGTATCAACCCCGCATAAATAAAAGGCGTTTGAGGCCAGTGCAGTGCAAATTTGAAAGGTAGCCCGATTAGCGAGCAAAACATAAAGAGTATCTTGGGCAATGTAAATAGGAAAAAGATGACTGTGAACCAACCTACCCAGCGACTATGCTGACTTATAAACGAACCTTCAGCTGCGAGAATGAGAAAAATAAGTCCGGCCAAAAGTAGTAAAGAAGGGACAAAATAGAGCGTACGCAAAAATAAACTATCTGTTAATCGGATGATATGTATCCGATAAATATAGATGTCAGGAATAATAAGAGCGATTGCCAGAATGGCTAATATTCGTTGTATCATAAATCAATGCTTCGTTTATGTAAGTAGAGATAACAGCAAAACACTTGCGGTTGTTCATTGCGATAAAAGAAAAACTCCAGGCATCAACAATCAAAGATTGCATAATGCCCGGAGTTCTAATGTAAGTTGAAAGTTCTTATTAATTGCTTGTCGCCTTCTTACCCATTAAGTTGAACGTTGTTAGATTGTCAACGTTATGTTGTTCTAGCACTTCTCCGAAATATGATGGACGAACATCTCCCCAGCGAACAGATGAGTTGCGAACTACAATATCTGAAGCTGTGTCAAAGTAGAATCCGGCTGTAGTGCCTTTTACAAATTGCTCACCATCGCAAGGGCGTTTGTCATAGATTCCACCAACGAAATCGGTGCGTTTGAAGATATATAGATCTACCTGATCGAAAGAGATGTTCTTAATCTTTTCTTTCGAATCACCGCCAACAAATACACCATTTTCACTTTCGCACTTAATGTTGCTGAAATAGATATTTGTAACAGCACCTACGTTGCACTCTGTGGTACCTTTAGGAAAGCGCCATCCGGCATCTTTGTGATCTCCCGCTTTGCGAGGATAAGCTGTCACATAAATGGGTTCTGATTTGCCCCACCAAACATCAGAGAAAAATTTGCAATCGATTGTTATATTCGAAAACACGACATTTTCCACGACTCCTTCATCCCGATTCTGAATACCTATACCACGATTGCTTGCTCTAATGATGCAATTATCAAATACGACGTGACTAATGCGATCCATATTCTCCGAGCCAATTTTAATGGCGCAAGAGCGGGAGGTCATGATGCAATTGGTTACTGTGATGTTTTCACAAGCTCCCCATTCCTCATATTCTCGTCTATTTTTAAGGCAAATACAGTCATCGCCAGATTCAATATGGCAGTCGCTTATACGTACGTTCTTTGAATGATCAATGTCAATACCATCGCCATTGCGCACTTTAAGATTATTAAGTAAAGTTATGCCTTGCACCACCACGTCATTGCAACCCACTAGGTGAACGGCCCAGTAAGCTGAATTGGTGATGTTGATATTTGTAATCCGAATATTTTTTCCTCCTATGATGGTTATTAAATGAGGTCTTGGATCGAACTGGTGCACTGGTTTCAGCTCATAAGAATCACTCAGTTCTTTGCCCATAAATGCCACGCCATTTCCATTGATTTCTCCTTGTCCGGAGATACTGACATCTTCAATATTTTCACCGCTGATCCACATCATTCCTTCTCCACGATTGTCTTTGAAAGCACTCTTAGTATATACACTTTCTTTTGGGTTAGCCAGCAGCTTAGCATTAGCCTCGACATGCAAATCAACAAAGGAAGCGAGAGTGATAGGACTTGTCATATAGACACCACCAGATGGAACTACTACTTGTCCGCCACCTGCTTTGTTGCAGGCATCAATAGCTTTCTGAATGGCTTCAACATTATCGGTCAAACTATCTCCTTTCGCTCCGTAATCGGCTATGTTAAAAACTTTTTCTGCTGATTTATTGCTCTGACAGGATACTAAAAATCCAACTAAAAGCAATAAAAGGAGTGTATTCTTCTTTCTCATAAATATTGTATTTTACTGTTTATTATCCGACATAAAAGACGGACAGGATGATGGTTCTGAAGCCTATTCAAAAAGGGGAGAAGGCATAATCTTTTTCAGTAATAGCTTCGTCATAAGCCTTCTCTCCATAAGATCAACCCAATGATCTTGCCTTTATTTTAAGTATCCAGAATTCTGTGTCCAGTTGGTATTAGAATTCATAACATTTGTAGGAAGTGGGAATATACGGCGCCATTTCTGAGTCTTAGCAGCTGGATTTACAATATGTTTCAACCCCCAATCGTTTTCGTATTGACCAAAACGGATCAAGTCATTGCGACGCCACATCTCGCTAAAGAACTCACGTCCACGCTCGTCAAGAATATCTTGCAAAGTAGGAGATGTGGTCATTGTAGGAGCTTTTACATAACTGCGAATCTGGTTGAACAAACTCATAGGAGTATCGTTATTGGTAGCTGCTGCACCGCGGAGAATAGCTTCAGCTTTCATCAGCAGAATATCTGCATAACGGAAAATAGGCACATCGTTACTTTGGTTACGACCATAGGTGTCATAGTCGGCAGCCTGAATAGCCCACTTGATGCAACGGTAACCCTGATTCCAACCATTAAAATTATCACCAACATTCATAGAGGTATCATCCGATGTAAGTAAAGTAATGTTTTTGGTAAGCACTACACGTTGCCCATTATACATATAAGGCGTTGTGGTTTTAGCAAAGGTTGAAATATTATAAGTATAAAGCGATTCTTTCAAAATGATATCATTACGTTCGTCTCCTTCCAGATTGAAACGATCGGCTGCTTCAGGTGTAACTGTGAAAATACCACCGGCATTCTTTGAAAGTGTTATGCCGAACAAACCAGTACCACTTCCTCCATCATTATTAAATTTAGGCCAGAATTGGAATCGGGCGTATGTCAAACCTTGTGCTGTTGCATTATCATAAGGCATTGCATAGATGAAATCCTTAATCAGGTAACCATTATCCGGCATGAATTTCTTGCGATAACTATCGCTCAAATCAAACTTACCACTATTGATTAGTTCATCACAGTATTTCACTGCATCATTCAGTTTGGAATTTGCCAAAGTGGGCTCATAATTAGCAACATCACCGGAGGTGTAAACAGCCCAATTTAAATATAGTTTCACAAGAAGAGCTTCAGCCATCCATTTAGTCGGTTTTCCATAAGTCGAAGCATCAACCTTTTCGGACAAGCCGCCGGAATTAATGGCACGAAGTAGATTGTCTTCTATGAAGGCTGCTACATCTGCGCGTGGAGAACGCTCAATTGCTTCATTTTCCCCAATAACATGATCCAAAATAGGAGCATTGCCAAACATATCCATAAAGATGAAATGGTAGAAAGCACGCATTGTCAAGGCTTTTGCGATAGACTCATCTGTTGCATCATCGCCTCCAAGATCTACAATAGCCTGATTACACTTGGTAATGGTTCCAGTGATATCACCGAGCCAATCGATATGTGCATCATCCGGATTAGTCATATGAAGTGAAGAGTGAACATAATTACCGGCGTCATACCAGTTGCCACCATAAGTAACTGCCGTAAATTCATCGGAAGATAAACATGCGGCTTCAATATAACGGCGTCCCAAAGGGCCACGAAATCCATAGTATAAATCCGCCATCTTTGCCTCTGTTGCAATTTCGGAACTCGGATAAGAAGTATAGGTAGACATGATTTTTACATCCAAATCGGTGCAGGCTGTTGCTGATGATAACAGCAAACCTGCAAATAAGGTATTTTTGATATAGCTTTTCATTGTAAGTTCAATTTTTAGATGATTAGAAATTAACATTTACACCTAACATAAATGTACGAGTACGAGGATAATAGTTCGTACGTCTATCGATTCCCGGATCCAAGCCACCAAGATTAATTTCAGGATCACGACCGGAATAGCCGGTAATTGTAAACAAGTTATTGCAGGTTGCATATACCCTGAGTGAATTCGCCCAATTACCCATCTTTCCGAAAGAGTAACCCAAAGAAAGAGTTGACAGACGGAGATAGTCTCCATTCTCTAACCAACGATCAGAAGGAGCTTGTGACTGAACATCTGTAGCTTTTTGTTCTGTAGCTACTGATTTCAATACATTTCTACCTTCGGTAACGAAACTCACGTTGCTATATTGCTCGCTAGTTGCATTATAAATTTTATTGCCAAAGACTCCTGTAAAGAACAAGTCCAAACTCCAATTTTTATATTTGAAGTTGTTTGTCCAACCCAAATTCAACTTAGGTTGTGCACTACCTGTAATGGTACGGTCTGTATCAACCGGGTCTTTTGTTGTTTCACCGGTACGTTCACCAGTTTCCGGATCATGTTTGTAGAATACTGATATGCCGTCTGAGTTATAACCAGCCCATTCATAAGTATAGAAAGTTCCAAGTGGATGACCTTCCATAATACGCTCTACTTGTGCGTTTGAAGAATAACCTGCAATTTCCGGATCACCTGTTGAAATATAATCTACAGAATAATCACTATTGGAAATACTCTTCACATTATTTTTGTTGTGTGAAAGGTTCAAGCTTGTATCCCAAGTGAATTTCTTTGTACTGATAGGGGTTGCATTGATTGTAAGTTCAATACCTTTATTGTTAATATCACCTACATTTGCAATCATAGTGTTATAAGGATAGCGGTTTGTTGATACATTATATGAATAAATCAAATCGCTTGTACGCTTATCATAATATTCGATTGTACCACCCAGGCGCCCTCCGAAGAAAGTAAAATCAAAGCCTACATTAAGCATTGCAGTTCGTTCCCATTTCAAATTAGGATTTGCATTTGACTGAGCAGCTATTGTACGGTAAAGACTGGAATTTCCATTAGCGTCTGTATAGGTAAACCATCCGGAAGGACCATAAGTCTGAATTGCCTGGAAAGCGCCAAATCCCAAAGAGTTACCGCTGACACCATAACCTACGCGGAACTTCAAATCATCAAACACGTTCAGATCTTTGATGAATTTCTCTTCGCTCATACGCCATGCAAGAGATGCGGAAGGGAATGTTCCCCAACGATTGTTCGCACCGAAAGCAGAAGAACCATCACGACGAACTGTAGCCTGAAGCATATATTTGCTATTATATGAATAATTCAAACGACCATAGAAAGAAATCATGCGGAGTGTTTCCAGTGGATAGACAGTTATGCCACTCATATCCATTTTGTTAGCATAAGTAGGGTTATAGTATGAAGTAGCATTGCTATAGAAATCATAAACCGTAAGACCAAATCCATTGTTATTGTCCTTCTGATCATAAGAATAACCGGCCATCAAACCTAATTTATGTGCATTGGCAAATGTATGATCATAATTGAAATAAGTTTCCAGCACTTTCTTTTTATTCTCAAGAGCTCCACGATAAGCCTGTCCATTAGCAGTAACGATCTGAGACTCTGTCGTATTGTAATTATTATAATTAACTTGTTCGTTTTCATAAGAAAGATTCAAGTTCCAAAACAAATCCTTATTGATTTCTAGAGTCGCCTTACCTGTTCCCTGAAGCAATTTCTTAACCGTTTCATAAGTATCCTCATAAATCATGGACATCGGGTTATAATATTGACTTGTTGAGGTGTAATTATACCACGTTCCATCTTCGTTTTTTGTAGGAAGTAAGGGTGAATAATAGTTCATGGCATCAAAAACACTTTGACCGTCTTTGCTTGATGAAACAGTCTTACCTTTACTCTGCACTGCACTAACATTGAAAGCCAAAGTCAGACGATCATTCAAACATTTTGTCTGCGCATAAGCACGACCTGAAATACGCTCAAATTCAGTACCGCGTACAATACCTTCCTTGCTTAAGTAACTCAAGCTGGCATTGTAGCTGGAACGTTCGTTTCCTCCGTTAATAGAAATGTTATGATTGTGACTAACTGCTGTACGAAGCACTTCATCGTTCCAATTCGTATTGTAACCCTCATTGTTAGGTAGTGTAATATTGTTAGCCGCTGCATAAGAGAGCAAATCACTGGCCGACATCATATCAAGGCGTTTGGCAATGTTATCAAATCCAACATAACCACTATACGAAACAGATGAACGGTCATTTTTGCTTCCTTTCTTTGTTGTGATAACAATCACACCATTGGCAGCCTTAGAACCGTAAATGGCAGTTGCAGATGCGTCGCGAAGTACATCAATGGATTCAATGTCCTCTGGAGCTATAAGGTTTAAAGACATGCCGGGAATACCGTCAATAACATAATAAGGCTCCATCGCTTCACCTGTACGAAAAGAAGATGCGCCACGAAGAGAGATAGAAGTTGTTCCTGCTGTAGGGTCACTACTCTGAACGACCGTTAATCCGGGTACTTTGCCTTGCAGCAACTGCCCGGGATCAGTATACACACCGGTATTCAGTTTGTCAGCTTTCACTGTCGTAATAGAACTGGTAACATCCTTACGGGTCATGCTGCCGTAGCCTATCACTACTACTTCATCCAATGTTTTATTGTCCTCTTTCAATATGACAGTCATAGAGGATTGATTAGTGACTTTTACTTCTTGAGGGATGTATCCTATATAAGTAAATGCAAGAGTCTTCCCGGAAGCAGCCTTAATTTCAAAAGAACCATCCATATCGGTAATCGTACCGATGGTTGTTCCTTTTACAAGGACATTCACACCAACAAGTGTTTCCCCTTTCTCGTCTTTTACTTTTCCGGATATGCTGCTTTGAGCAAAAGCGGAAATGCTAGTTATCAGAAAGACGAATAGATTAAAAAAAACTGTTTTTCGCATAACGTAATAATTAATTAAAGGTTAATAAAAACGATTTATTGTAGGCAAATGTAAAGGTTGGCTTGATAGAGTAGGGAGAAAATTAAAAATAAAAGGTGTATTTTTGAACAGCTCCCTATTTCTTCATCATATCTTAATATATATATGCCTTTTATAGAGAGGATAACCAATTCCCCAGTTCACAAAGACAAAAATGAGGGCATACACTAACGATGAGACTTGTGCATTCGTTATAAGAGAATGAATTTCGTTGTATAAATAGCCAGAGATGCCATACTGCCCGAAAACAACTGACAATAATTCACTCATCACATAAATAAAAAGAGGATTGACACCAAAACAGACGAAGAAAGGTGTCCAACTCTTATGCTCTTCGACGTCTATGATATACATGAGGAAAGCTAATAAGCTAGCCGCCATACCACAAGTGAACAACACCAATGTAGGTGACCAGATTCTTTTATTCATGGGCATGCCATACGAGAAGGTCAGGCCAATAGTCATTAACACAAAGCCGAAAAGAAGCAGATGCATTATTTTTTGATCCAATGTTTGCTTCTCTATGATCAATTTACCACACCAGAAGCCAATCAGGGTGTGAGCAATGGAGGGGATGATGCCTAGTAATCCTTCAGGATCAATCGGACTTTTATGATAGAGATGCGCTGTTCCAAAGATTAAACGATCTGTGATGGATAAAATGTTAGTGGTATCACAGGCATAGCCATTGCCCCAGTAAAGAATGGCTGTATATCCTACTAACAATGCACCGCATAGCCATAATGTCCATTTATGTTTTATAGTAATGGCTATGATGGAAACAATGCCATAACAGAGACCTATTCGCTGTAAGACGCCCGTAAACCGTAAATGATCAAAGGGGAAAGAATCTCCTTTGCAACATGCCTCAAACCAATGAATGCTACACCCTATCAATATAATGATGCAGGTGCGTTTTAAAATCTTCAGAACTAACGAACCAGACCATTCGAATTGATACTTTCGCAATGAAATATACGTAGAGATACCTACCATGAATAGAAAGAAAGGGAAGACAAGATCAGCCAACGAAAGACCATTCCAAGCTGCATGGCGCAAAGGTTCATACGAGGAATCTCCTCCACCATTGTTGACTAATATCATACCTGCAACGGTTAGTCCGCGCAGTACATCCAAGGATAGTAATCTTTGTTTTTTTTGCGATAGATCCATCTTTATATTCAATTAATTGATTATAATCATTATTTGCCGAAAGCTTTCTTGAAAACTTCTTTAGCTGTTGTAACACAATCGCCTTCAGGTTCAGCGGTGTAGATGTTCGTTGCCTTTGTCCAAGGTTCTTCCATGGCGTAATAATCTAGTTCAACCATTGGTTTACCGGCTAATACATCTCGTAGTACTTGCCAATAAGCACTCCATCTTTTATAGTAGAAGTCTTTTAAAATTCCATTCCATTCTTTGTGAGCATAGTCACGCAGTCCGCCGTCATTGGCCGAGAAACGGTTACCCCATGTGGTGATTTGCACTCGTGCATTCCATTCATACAGATTTTTCTCTTCTTCAGTGTTGCCTAAGGCACGTGCTTGCTGAGTCCAATTACCTACACGGAACTCTTTTCTTGTACCGAGCAGTTTATCCTGTGCCAGTAATAGATCTAAAAACTCTTTTGAATCCGCTTCGAAACTTTTTTTATCAAAACTTTTGAAATCGGCAATGGTTCTGTTATATACGATTCTTGCTTGATCAGAGATGGCCTGACGAACAATGTCAACCAAGTCATATTCAAAGTTATTATTTCCACGATATTGATCGGCAACGCTTAGCAATAAACGTGCTGCATCAGCCGTTGTTGTAGGATCATAATAGTTCTGCATCTTTGACCAACTGGAGGCTTGAAAATTATTTTGCGAAGGACGTCCACAGAAAATAGACTCGTGTGCACCTTGTTGGTTATTTCCTTGAGGACAATTGTATATTCCATTGGCCAAAATGCTCCATGTTTCATTAATCACTTTGTCTTTAGCGCCATAACGAGCTGCTGTATATTCCTTTATCCAGCTCTCTTTGGTAATTTCCTCTGTACGCCAGGGAAGTTCTGACATCAACTCAAACATTACCGGATTGTTTTCTATACCCTCCATGGTAAAACCGATACCTTTTAGATGTGCAGCTAACGGATTATTCTTTGTTTGGTAGAAATTATTTAGTAGTTGATCCATGCGCCCATGAAGTCCCACATTTGCACCAAAGTTCTCCAACATGCAGAATAGCCAATCGTGTTGGTGATAACCCTGCTCACGATACCAAAGTGAAGGTTGCATACCCCACATAGGTCGGCATTCACTAAATAAATCAAGTATCAGTAAGTCACCATTCTTCATGTTTTTTATCATTTCATCACGAGGATTCTCTGTCCAACCCTGCACAACCCAAACAGCTTTCGGGTTGACCTTCTTCATTGCATCCATAACAGCCTTTCCTGCTGCATCCAAATCGACACTTTCAATACCCTTTGCTTCGTGAAAGGGATCCATTGAGTAATAGTTGGCTTTGCCAAATAAAGCATCAAGCTCTTTATAATAGAGTGCTGCAATCTCCTGGAAGCGACTATCGGTAGGCTGAAGAAAAGTCGGGCGAATATACCCATTCCATAGTTCAGCATCTGCTACATTCAATCCTAGTTTCTCTTTCGCATTGTGAGGAAGCATACCCGAATATCCCGGGAAAACGGGCTCGATGCCATACTCGCGCATACGTTTTAATATTTTCTTCTGCAAGATTGTTTGCTGAGCATACCAACTGTCGGGATTTGGGCCACCCCAACCTTCCAGGTTATTCATTTCCCACCAAGCCAGAAAAGCCGGTCCGGCAATAAATTCATTGATTTCTTTCTTGCTGTAACCTAGCTTCTTCAGCATATTAAACCAGACGCATTCTTCTCCCACAATAGCTAGCGGAAGATTTACCCCATGAAGTGCCATCCAATCAATCTCTTGTTCCCAACGATTCCAATCCCAAAAGGCCATGGAATAAGAATAAGTGCAATAATTGAAATCATAACGTAACTTCAACGGAGTTTCAAAATGTTTTTTCTCCTTTACTGCCGGCAAAACTTTCGGTAGTTTAGCCGACATGCCATTCCACGACAATTGAATACCTGCATAATACTTCAGGTACCAATTTAGTCCCGTAGCGATGCTGACATAATTGTTACCCCGAATCACGACCTTTGAACCTTTTTGGTCTAATTCAAAAAAGTCATTGTTCTGCTGATTAACGACCTCAACTATAAACTTCTTAGAAGCCCCTTGATCAATACGCTCCAATAATCCCTTGATAGGATTATTAGCAAATGAGAATAAAGAAAGTCCAAAGGCCAGAGAAAAGCAGATGATATATTTTTTCATAGTACTATTGTATTTACAGATTAATTGTCCAATCAATGCCCAACGGACTCTTTGACACTTTACATATAAGTGGGAGAGTAGAGTTCTTGGCGATCCAAAGTTCCGTTCCATCAATATCGGCCACTACTTTCAACAGAGGGTAGTGCGTTCCACCAAATTCAAATGAGCCTTCTACTTTTTGGAGACGATAGGTTGTATGGTTGTAGATGAAGGATTTTTCAGTCATCAGAGATTGAAATGCTGCTTGAGAGATACACCCAAAAGTCTCATTTTCTTTCAAAGTAAGTTGCTCACCATCATTTGGTTGAGAGAAACTTAACATGGTTCCGTTAGATAACCCTTGAGGTGAAGTAACAATGCAACCCGTATGTAGATTTAGATTCCTGACGATAGACCATTGCCAACACATAGCACCCTCTTTCTGCTCTATTACTACATTATAACGACGTGTTTGCCCATGTAATTTGAATACGTACTGTAGCGTATCATTTTTTTCAATTATTTGATTGTTCGTTTGAGCAGCTACTTGCAGAAAAAAGCAAATAGCCAGCAACATCATTCCTATGATCTTATTTCTTTGTTTCATCTTTGTATTACTTTAGTTGTTGAGGAGGTAATTCCTGAGCACCCCATTTAGTCGGCTTGGCAACCATTTCTAAGACCAATTCGCCGCCCTCCATTAATTCTTTATGTGAAATCCATGCACGATTTAGTTGTTTGCCATTCAATAAGGCTTTGCCTACGTATCGTTTCTTCTCCGATAGTTGCTGCGCACTAATTTTGAATGAGTTTCCGTTTTCCAGATGAATCACCGACTCTTTTAAAAAGGGAGTGTTGAGCAGATAATAAGCCTGACCGGCATTCGGATAAAGCCCCAGCATGTGAAAAGCCAACCATGAAGACATGGCACCCGAATCATCATTTCCCGGAAGTCCCATGCTCGAATCATTGAAGTGAGTGGATATAATTTGGTGAATTCTGTCGCTACTTAAATAGGGTTTCCCAATCCAATGGTATAAGCAAGGAGTAAGAAATGAAGGCTCATTGTTTACATTATAATAACTACGATCGAAGAAGGTGTCCAATCGTTTTTGAAAAGCCTCCTTGCCACCCGACTTCTCAATTAAACCCGGAACGTCCTGAGGAATGCTCAACGAATATTCCCAAGAAGTACCCTCGTATAAGAAAGCACTCCACCAGGGAAGATACCAGGGTGCCTCACTGATTAATGGGTGATAAAGAAAAGTGGGGCTATATACTTTCGAGGAACCGAAAGGAATTTCGTCTAACCAGTTGCCATTGGCATCCCGAGGCATGATGAATCCTTTAGCACCATTGTTCTCATAGTCATCGCGCCATAAATTTTTCCAATTGGCCGACTGTTTGATGAAGCGGTTGTAAACCTCCTCTTCGCCTAATCCCTTGGCTACCGTAGCAATGTTATAGTCGTTGTATGAATATTCAACCGTTCGATTGCCTGATCGGTCAATGCCGTAAGGCACATATCCCAGTCGATTGTATTCTACTAATCCGCCACGTCCTTCTTGTTCTTCGTTGCCGCCCGGAGGAATCAACGCGTCTTTCAACATTGCCTGAAGACCCTCTTGGTAATTGATCCCTTTTAAGCCTTTCACATAAGCATCGGCAATCAGTACTTCTGCATTTGAGCCACCCTGAGTACGTCCATTGGAGTTACCACTCCGAGCGTCTGGCATGTAGCCATCTTGCTTATAAATATCTATCAATGAGTTAACAATATTCACTTCTCTCTGCGGATCGATCAATGTAATGAGAGGATTAGAGGTGCGGTATGTATCCCAGATAGCATAGAAATCATCGTAGTAAGGAGCCTCGCTGAGCCACAGTGGGTTTTCGCCCGTACGATCGACGGGCATTAGCATCGTATGATACAGACCGGTATAGAACATTCGCTTTTGAAGAGGAGAGGCCTTTGGATCAATCTCAATGCGGCTCAATAGCTGTTCCCATTTCTCTAAAAGTTCTGTATGTGCTTTTTGGAAGTCCCAATGAGCGATTTCTGCGTTTATATTTTCTTTCGCTTTTAAGCAGCTAACAAACGAAATGCCAATCTTCATTTGGAGTTTTTGGTAGGATGTATCTTTGAAAGAGAGCAAGACCCCGGTCTTTTTGCCTGCATCGTACTGTGACTTTTGATTGGGCATCAGCAAACTATCTTTCCATGAAGTAAAAGCATCAAAAGGATGATCGAAGATCGCATAAAAATAGACTGTATAAGCTTTGCCATTATTCCATCCTCCACGAATGCGGCTATGGCCTCTTACCTCGCAATCAGATAATACTTCTATTTCAGAACCAATGAATTGCTGAGCTTCTCTGGTATTGGGTGTGGGGCTCTCTCCCAAGAAAAAGGCAGCATCGATTTTTATAGCTTTGTGAGCCGTTTGGGGATAAGAGAAACGGTAGAAAGCAGCCCGTTCGGCTGTAGTGATCTCTGTTTCGATGTTATTGCCTTCAAATTTAGTTTGATAATAACCCAATGTAGTCTTCTCTTCTTTCCGAAGTGCCGACTGATCTAATTGAGTTAACGGTCCGCTAAAAGGCATCACCTGGATGTTGCCATATTTAGGTCCGCCACCCGTACCGCTGACGTGCACCTGACTAAAGCCTGTAACTTCTGTGGGCATAGGTAACCAGCCGCTATTAGGTTTTGAGGTACAATCAGGACTGGGCTTTACCATACCAAATGGACATGATGGGCCGATGAAGACACGACCCAATCCTTCAGAGCCAATCATAGGGTCAACGTATTGTCCATAGTTCTCTTGCTTCTGCGAGAATACATATTGAGGAGAAGTACATAAGGCAGCAATTAAAAATTATTGCTGTCCGGTAAAAATTAGTGGACCAAAAAATTAGGGCTGTTTTCCTCTCTTGGAATCCAGCCCTTTTTCTTTCCTTTGCAGTTACCACACCTAAAAGGAAAATCTATGGGCAAAAATACATATTTTACCGGACAGCCGCTTTATGCGCAGCTATTAAAATTGATCGATAGCCAAGAAATTGCAAGAATAAGCCGAAAAGGTTTGCATGAGCGCTATGTGAAGAAGCTAGACGGCTACTCTCACTTTGTAATAATGCTCTACGCCGTGCTGATGCGCTATGATTCTCTACGTGAAATCGTAATAGGAATGCTCTCTGAGGCAAATAAGATCAATCACCTAGGCATAGATTACATGGTAAAACGCAGCACTTTGGCAGAAGCCAACAATAGGCGCAGTAATGAGTTCTTTGAGCAGATATATTTCTCCCTATACCGGAAATACAAAAATGATTTAGCGGACAGCCGAACGGACAAGGCTTGGGAGCGCTTGCTGCACATCATGGATTCTACTACAATAACACTGTTTTCAAACGTTTTGAAAGGTGTAGGCCGCAATCCCAAGCATGGAAAGAAGAAAGGAGGCATAAAGGTTCACACTGTGCTCAAAGCCGAGGAAGGAGTACCTTATAACATTCATTTCACATCGGCAGCAACTCACGATCATGTTATGCTTACTAAACTAAAACTGACAAATGGGGCATTCATAGCCATGGATAGGGCATATATAGACTATAAGGTCTTTCAAGAATTAACAGACAACGGAGTCTTTTATGTAACCAAAATGAAGAAAAGCCTACGCTACACCCCTCTTAACGGCCATTTTCTTGTGAATAAAGATGGGCTGGTTGTACTAAGCGATCATATGATAGAGCTTAAAAAGGACGATATAACACATGTTTCACGTCGGATAGAGTATTGGGAGGAAAAGAAGAAGTACTCAAGCGTTCTTCTGACCAATAACTTTGAGTTGGAACCGGAAGAAATTATTGCCATTTATTTACGGCGCTGGCAGATAGAGAGCCTGTTCAAGCAGTTGAAGCAGAATTTTCCACTCAGATACTTCTTTGGAGAGAGCGTAAACGCAATCAAAACACAGATATGGGTAACACTTATTGCAAACTTACTATTATCTGTCATAAGAAAACGAATTAAACGGAAATGGAGCTTCTCAAATCTTGTAACAATCATAAGGCAGACACTCATGTACTACATTGACCTCTATATGTTCTGCGAAAATCCGGAAAAAGCATGGTTGAGAATCATTAACCAGTCCAGTTTATCACCTCCAGAACCAACACTCTTTGATTAAGAGGGCTTGCTTTTTGAAGGAAAAAGCCGAACTGCCTTTTTATAGGCAATTCGGACAGATATTTTATGCTTTTCAATTTTTACCGGACAGCAATAATTAAAAATAGAAGATAAATAGGTCTATTCATTATAGCATCTTAATAAAGGTTTATAGGGCAAAAATAGACTAATTATCTCTCATAGAAGGTGAAAAAAGAAAAGGAAAGGAGGATTATTGAAAATTATCAGCCTCGTTAGGCAGAAAAGAGAGAATAGTACTAGGTAACATACCAAATTCTTTTTGAAAGCAACGAGAAAAATATTTTGGATCGTTGAACCCCACTTCATAGGCTATTTCTGAAATATTAAGATTCTTTGTCACCTTATTGACTTGTACTAAATCCCATGCTTTTCTGAGCCTATAAGTGCTGATAAACTTAACGCTCGGTTGCCCTACTAAATTTTGTAGCTTTTGGTTTAGCAAGGTTTTGCTGATGCCCATGGCCGAAGCAAAGTTAGTTACTTCAAAATCCGGGTTCTTATAATTCTCTTCCACTACGGAAAGAATAGAAGTCATGAATTTACTGTCACGTGATTCTTCATCAATCTGCAATGTTACCGGATCAAACTGTAAAGCAAAACGAGTTTGGTTCTGTTTGCGACTATTGAAAATATTCCGAATACGCACGATCAACAACTCTTCGTCGAATGGTTTTTCCAGATATTCATCTACACCCACCCGATAACTCTCAAGTCGCACCTCTTCAGAAATTTTGGCCGTTAGAATTAATAAAGGAATGTGAGAAGTAGCCAAATTTTCTTTTACTCGCTTAGAAAATTCCATTCCATCCATCACAGGCATCATCAGATCAGTCACGATAAAATCAACAGTATTGCTTTCCAATATTGTTAGCCCTTCAGCACCATTCCCGGCTTCTAAGATATGGTATTCCGATGAGAGAATAGAACGTACATAGATGCGCATATCGGCGTTATCCTCTACGATTAAAATTGTGGGTAACACGCCTGGTTTCTTGCTTGTGTTTGCCTCTTCCTGATCTTTCACCATTAGCTCATCAGTTTTTTCAACTGGTAATAGATGGTTGGTCGGCGTAACTTGTTCTTCAACGTCATAATCAGGTTGCAAGGGCAAGATAACTCGTACTGAAGCACCTTCACTGTGATTGTTGCGTGCATAGATGATACCACCATGTTGTTGAACGATGCGCTTGCAAAGATATAATCCGATTCCCGTTCCACTTTGCCCGTAAACAGGGAACTTAACGTGTTGCTTTGACTGGTAGAAGCGGTCGAAAATGCGGGTTAAGTCTTTCTCTAAAATACCCACTCCGGAATCGGAGACAGCGATATAAAGAGTTTCTATCCCTTCGGCACTGATGTATGAATAGAGATAAACTGACACCGATCCACCATTGGAGGTGAATTTTATAGCATTCGACAACAGGTTGATTAACATTTTGCGTATCCATTCTTCATCATAAAAATAATGCGAATGTTCCAAACGAATCATCTTACGAATATTGATGTTTCGTTCTTTTGCAAAAGCGATAAAGGGTAGCAGCATGTTATCAATGAAAGAGAGCAAGTTATTACTCTTTTTGGTGATGGTGATTTTGCCGGATTCTACTTTGCGGAAATCAAGTAACTGATTAACTAAAGCCAAAAGTGATTTCGAATTTCTCTCAACAATGTTTAGTTGTTCTATAACCACCGGATTATTACTTAACTTCAATGCTCGATCTATAGGTCCCATTATTAGAGTAATAGGAGTACGAAATTCATGTGTTATATTCGTAAAGAAAGATATTTTATCAGCGGTAATCTCTTGAATTTTTTTAGAGAGCTCCACTAATTGTTTTTTCTGCTGTGTGAGCAGTTCGTTTTGCTGTGAAAGTACTCCCATTTTCTCCTCTAACGTTAAGGTTCTCTCTTTAACCTTCTCAGTCAAGATACGTCTCTGTTCTTTATAGGAAGCGATTCTACGCTGGTAGAAATAAACGGCAGCCAAACCAATAGCAAACAATACGATTAGGAAGAACCACCATGTTTTATAGAAGAAAGGGGCAATATTGATGGAGAGTTCAGTTACTTCACTATTTTCGGGATGCAGATAATCTAAGACCTTCACCTCAAAAGTATACTTGCCAGACCGTAAGTTGGTATAGCTGGCAAAATGCCGCTTGGCATCCGTTTCTATCCAATCATTATCAAATCCCTTTAAGCGATAGAGATATCTTAAGTTATCGGCACTTTCAAAATTGAGTGCAGAGAATTCAATTGAAAAGGATTTATCACGTTCGTGTAGAGAAAGCTTATTGGCCCATGCTATGTTGTACTTTAAATACTTATTATTTCCTTGTACGATGTTTTCATTTAGAATGGACAAATTGGTAAAGACGACTTTATGTTTCTCTACCTTTGATGGTTTGAGTACACCTTCTATCCCTATCATGCCATTCAGACAACCAAAATAAAGGATTCCACTCTTCGATTTGCAATAAGCATTCCAATAAAACTGATCGGATAATAGACCATCTGCCTCAGAGTAGTTGGTAAAGCTTCTGTTTTTGATATTGTAACGAGAGAGGCCAAAATTGGTGCTTAGCCAGAGGTTACCGGATTTATCATCCAAAATACCAAAGATAGTATTGTCTGGTAAACCGTTTTTAGTAGTCAAATTAGAGAATACATAGGGATACTTAGCGTCAGATTCCAATTTGTACATGCCGTAACCATTACTACCCAACCAGATTGTACCTTGCCTATCTTCAAAAATGCAATTAATTTTCTCTATCAGGCGAGTTTCTTGATTGTCCAGCTTGTATTCCATGTAGCGGTATCGGATATCAGAACGACGTTTGGCAAAGGAGAATAAGTTGACAACGATCAGGCCGTGGCGTGTACCTATCCACAAGCGAGATTTACTGTCAATGAGCATACCAACCATTGAGTTATTGGAAAACTTATCTGTAGGTAAGCTTATATTCAAAAAACTTTGGCGCGCCAAGTCAAAGAAGCTCAAACCATCGGATGTACCTACCCAAATGCCGTTATTCAATTTATCGAAAGCTAATGTCCCCACAAAATCGTTTTTGAGAGCACTATTTTCTACATCATAGCGTCTAAAAGAGGCATTAGCTGAGAGATTGTTTAAATTGAGGACACTGATACCATGTCCCCACGTGCCTATCCATAGTTGGTTGCGATTGTCTTGCGTAAAGGCGCAAACAGAGTTGTGGCTTAAGCTGTTTGGATTACTTGGTTGATGAGTGAAATGGATGAAATCTTCCGTACCTTTTTTTCGTAAGCTAAGCCCTCCTTCTATATTCCCTATCCATAGATTGTCACGATCGTCTTCAAATATTGCATTGACAGGATTATCTGCTAACGATACCTGATCGTAACGATGATGCATATAAGTTTGCATTTGTAAGTTACGGTTAACCATTTTGTTCAATCCGCCAATTTCGGTGCCTATCCACATAATATTCCCATCGGAATACAGACAATTGATGAAATTACAGTTAATGGTTTTGTCGGATGACTCTCCGGTATAGATGATACGCACAAAGCCATCGGTTATCGGGTCATAAAAATTTAATCCTTTGAGTGTGCCTACTACCAACTCCTTTTTGTGCGTCAAAGCTAAATCGGTGATGTAGCTTTGGCTCAATGAACCTGTTTTCTCTTCTATAGACTGGTAACATTTGTATTTATTGTTCTGAAGATTGTAGCGATATAAACCACGATTAGTCCCTATCCAAATATCTTCATCTCTTAAACAGAAACAATGTATGCGGGTAGCTGCGTCAAAAAGCTGCTTGGGAAACGCTTGCTTCAGAGAAAGTTTGTTGGATGCTCTTTTTCTCACCACATATACGTTACGGTTGTAGCCCACCCACATTTCATTATTTATCTCTTTCAATGCTGTGATAGGGGCAGAGTGCCTTTCATAAGTTGAGTAAAGCGGTATGAATTTGCTCACTTTACCCTCTCCATCGAAAGAAAGCATAAATAAGTTATCTTGTGTAGCCAGCCAAATACATCCATTATGATCTTTACGAACAAAATAGACCGCAGATTGCATTAACTCATCTGTTTGAAAAGCTGATAGATCGATAAGCTCTAGCGTGTTCGTTTTCAGATTAAGCACTTCAACCCCTGCTTCTGAAACAATCCAGAGGCGGTTAAAATCATCTTCGCATACCTGATTAATGAAATTATTTTTCAATTTTACCCCATTGGACGAAATGTTGTAATGAGTAAAACTATATCCGTCGTATCGCGAAAGTCCATTTTGGGTAGAGAGCCATAGAAATCCGCGACTATCTTTGTAAATATTATCGATAAAATTGTGAAGTAAGCCATCTTTTATGGTTATCGCCGAAAAGTTATACTGATCCATCAACTTGCGCGATGATATTTGGGCATCGCCAAGTAGACAGACAGCAAGAAATATAACCAGTAGAAGAACCTTTCTCATAAATAGATTTAGATAAAGATAAGGTATAATAACCGGAGATATAAATAACACAGAGTACACCGTTTTTACGAAGAGTAAAGAAATACGCTTTTCAATGAAGTGATTATGTTTCTTCGGTGTTGTTTGGTGTCTCTGCGTTATTTAGTCCTTTTAACTCATCAATGTTCCTTTTTATAGCGTCAAGATGGTTATATATTAGTTTCTTGTAGACGAAGTAGATGATAATAACATCCATAATAACTAGTAGTGAAATGGTTATGATTTGAAACATGTATGAATGATTATACAATCCCATCGTCCAGTAGTATAATGCCGTAAACGATACGGCCCATACGGATATGGCAACCACTTCATACTTCATCCACCGACTAAACTTATTCATGCGTTCGGCTACAACAAGAATAGGCATTTCATCTATCTTGGTATTTTTGCTCCATAAGTAGGTTTTAAAGTCCCATCCTATACCGGCAATGAGTGTAAGGCCAAAAAACAAGCAAAGGATGGTCGATTGCTTTTTAGTATCATTATCGGATAGAACAGAAGGCAATATGCACCATAATAGAACAACAATTGCAATAGCTATTATACCTACAGCAATGGAAAATCTCTGCCAGCCGGTAATCTTCCTTATACTATTGCTTGTGCCGCTTTTGTATTTGGAAATCAGGCTAGTCAGCTCATCTTCGTCAATCAGCTTGTCCTTCTGTAGTCGTTCATCCAGTGCATTCCACGATTTTTTCAAATCATCCAATTCCATATAGCTAATTATTTTGTTGTTATTGGTTGTTCTGTTTCATCTTCTTCAGCTTATCCTTAATCCGACTTAGCTTGGTGGCCACGTTAGTCACGGTTAATCCGGTTATCTCTGCAATTTCCTCGTAGTTTTTTTCTTCGAGGTAGAGCAAAATGATGGACTTATCAAGTTGGCCTAACTGACTGATTAACAGATACAGTTCTTTGAGCATAACCTGTAATTCGTCTTGCTCTTCGGTCATCCATTCAGTTTCATTTTGTGTCAGAGTCACTATCTCCGGTATATTCTTTTCCTTTCGGATGAAACTGATGCAAGTGTTTAAAGCAATTCGATAGATCCATGTAGAAATCTTACATTCATGTCTGAACTTAGGATAAGCTTTCCATAAGTTGATAGTCACTTCCTGATAAAGATCGTTGAGCGTTGCATTCTTTGTGGTATAAAGGTAGCAGACCTTGTAAATGACCCGCTCGTACTCCTTGATTACCGACACGAACTCTCGTTCTACATTCACATTCATTTCTTTCAGATTCCTTTTAGTAGGTTAGTCGTTGTCGGCTTATAAAAATCACAGAGTTGCGCCCTTTTTAATTCATTGGGTTTATTTCACGCTCTTTTTGCTTAAAGGCTGAGATTAGCAGCCAGAAACTTCTTTGTTTCTTCCACGCTCATGCCTCGTCTGCCAGCATAGTCGGCTAGCTGATCTTCACCTATTTTGCCAACAGTAAAATAGTGAGAGGCCGGATGAGAGAACATCATACCACAAACCGAAGCGTGCGGATACATTGCACCGTTTTCGGTGAGGCTGATGCCTATTTGGCTCATGTCTAGCACATCATTGAGCAAAAAGTTTACAGATTGGTCGGGTAGGGAAGGGTATCCCACAGCAGGTCGTATACCTTGGTATTTCTCCAACATAAGATCCTTCATCGATAAGTTTTCGTCTTTAGCATAGCCCCAAACCTCTTTGCGTACATATTCGTGCATTTTTTCAGTAGCAGCTTCGGCCAAACGGTCGGAAAGTGTTTGCACGAGAAGATGCTTATAGGGATCTTTTTCGTATAAGCCTTCCATATCAGCATCAATACATGCAGCAAAAACGCCTACAGTGTCAGTGATACCCGATGAGAGTGGACGCACAAAGTCGCTCAAACAAAGGAAAGGACTATTATCTTTCTTTTTCGTCTGCTGACGTAATAGCGGAAATGTAGTTCCGTCAATGATGAGGTTATCGCCGTCTCCATTGGCCGGACAGAGTTTAACCAGCGTTTTTACCTCGAAATCTTCATCCAGTTCATCGAGCATGCGATTGGCTTCTTTAAATAGTTGCATGGCCTCGGATGCTTTTTCTCGTTCATCTTCAGGAAAATTAGTGAGCCATGAAGCCCGACAAGAGTCACATCCATCAATATCGGCAATGGCGGCAAATCTTGGTTGAAAGCCCCATGCGTGGAAAAAATAGATCCAATTAACGTAAGAAGCTACTTGATGTATTTTATAAGTTATTATCATCTAAATCTGAGTTGTTGTCCGCGGTAGTTCTCATCTACTCGCCCTTCGGAATAAACCAAATGACCGTTGACAAAGGTTTTGTCTACCTTCCAATCAAAGGTTCTGCCTTCCAGTGGACTCCATTGGCATTTGCTTAAGATGGAATCTTTGGTTAGCTCCCACTTATTGTTGGGGCGCACAAGTACGAGGTCGGCCTGATATCCGGGGCGGATGTATCCGCGGTGGTTAATACTATAAATATCGGCAGGTGCGTGGCACATTTTTTCTACTATTTTTTCGATAGTAAACACACCTTCATTAACTAGCTGGAGCATGCTGACCAACGAAAATTGCACCATAGGCATTCCCGAAGTGGCTTTTAATGCACCTCCTTCTTTTTCGCTAAGCAGATGCGGGGCATGATCAGTGGCAATAACATCAATCAATCCAGAGTTGACTGCATTTCTGAGAGCCTCACGATTGCCTTTGAGTTTGATCGCAGGATTGCATTTGATGCGTGTGCCCAGTGTGGTATAGTCTGCTGAAGTGAATAGCAGGTGGGGTATGCAAGCTTCTGCGGTAATCTTTTTTTCTGCCAACGGTTTGTTTTCAAACAAGCTGAGTTCTTTTTCCGTAGATATGTGCAGAATGTGTAAGCGTGCACCTGTTTGTTTTGCTAGCTTTACAGCTAGTTTAGAGGATTGATAACACGCTTCAATAGAACGAATGAGGTGGTGATAGCGTACCGACAAGTCTACAACATCACTATATTTTTTTTTGTATTTCTCAATGTTAGCTTTAATAATCTCCTGACTTTCACAGTGGGTAGCGATGAGCAGGTCAGTATCCGAGAATATCTTCATTAAGCTTTTCATTCGTTCTACTAACATGTTTCCTGTGCTTGAGCCCATGAATAGCTTGATACCGCATACTTTGTGAGAGTCTAAGTGCTCAAAGAATTTATAATTGGTGTTGGTAGCACCAAAATAGCAAGAGTAGTTGATTACAGATTTTCTAGCCATCAGTTCGAACTTATCATTGAGAGTATCAATGGTTGTAACGAGCGGGTTCGTATTTGGCATGTCCATGATAGAAGTAACTCCTCCGGCGGCGGCGGCACTACTTTCGGTTGATATGTCAGCTTTATGTGTCAACCCCGGATCGCGAAAATGTACATGGTCGTCAATGATCCCTGGCAGCAAATAGCAACCCGAAGCATCAATTGTTTCATTACAAGGTGAAGTTGGCTCTTGTTCCGCAGTCAATAGTTCGATAATCTTTTCATTTTCTATTACTACAGAGCCTTCAATACTTTTCCCTTCGTTTACGATTATGGCATTCTTGATGAGTGTTCGTTTCATTTCTTCTGTGGGTATTTATAGAACCAACTATTTATTTTCAATTTAATCACTCCGAACACGGCCTCTCCAAAGATGCTGCTGTCCATCTTTGATGTTCCTAGTTCTCGGTTCACAAAGATGACTGGCACTTCCACCACGTTGAAGCCACATTTGAAAGCGGTGAACTTCATTTCTATTTGAAAGGCATAACCTTTAAAGCGGATGGCGTCGAGGTCAATTGTTTCGAGCACCTGTCGGCGATAACATTTGAATCCTGCTGTTGTGTCGTGCACTGGTAGTCCGGTGATGATGCGTACATACTTCGAGGCAAAATAAGACATCAGTACACGTCCCATAGGCCAGTTTACTACATTTACTCCGCTGACGTAACGAGAGCCGATAGCCACATCTCCACCCTCTTCATTACAGGCTTTATACAGTCGAGGCAGATCATTGGGACTGTGCGAGAAGTCTGCATCCATTTCGAACACATACTCATAATCACGCTTCAGTGCCCATTTGAATCCGGTAATATAAGCTGTACCCAACCCTAGTTTACCTTTTCGCTCCATCATAAACAGTCGTTCGGGAAATTCTTGTTGCAGAGTCTTTACTATTGCTGCGGTTCCATCTGGTGAACCGTCTTCTATAACAAGAATATGAAAAACTTTTTCAAGCTCAAAAACGGTACGGATGATATTCTCGATATTTTCCCGTTCATTGTAAGTAGGAATGATAACAATGCTATCCGATGTTTGCATATAAGGAGTTTTGTTAATTTCAGAAACAAAAGTAGCGTTTTTCCTGTACTTATAAAATATTGGGCAATAAAACTAAGGATAATTTAGTACTTTTGTCGCCTAATTAGCTTTTGATAGTATCGAACGATGACAATTACGCAACTGCAACAACAATACGCTGCTCATCCGAACACGGAAGCAGTGAACAAACTGCTGAAAGATTCTTCTATAAAACATCTTTTTTGCGGAGGACTATGCGCTTCCGCAGCCTCCTTCTTCTCGACAACATTAGTGCAACGCATTGCTGATCCTTTCGTTTTTGTGTTGGGTGACCTCGAAGAAGCAGGTTATTTTTATCATGATCTTACGCAAGTGTTGGGTGCAGAAAATGTTCTGTTCTTCCCTTCATCTTTTCGAAGGGCTGCGAAGTACGGGCAGAAAGATGCTGCTAACGAAATTTTGCGTACCGAAGTTCTCAGCCGTTTGCAGAAAGGAGATACCTCACTTTGCATTGTGACCTATCCGGATGCATTGGCCGAGAAAGTTGTTTCTCGTAAGAATCTAAAAGATAAAACATTGAAACTTAGCTTGGCTGAGCGTGTAGATACAGGATTCATTACCGATGTGTTGAATAGTTATGGATTTGAGTACGTGGATTATGTGTATGAGCCGGGACAATATGCTGTTCGCGGTAGCATTATCGATGTGTTCTCTTTTTCGTCCGAATATCCTTTTCGTATTGATTTCTTTGGTGATGAAGTGGAAAGTATCCGTACGTTTGAAGTCGAATCGCAATTGTCGAAAGAAAAGAAGGAGAACATTGTGATTGTGCCCGATTTGGGTTTGGCAAATGATGGAGATACCTCCTTCCTTGATTTTATTCCTGCCAACACGATATTGGCTATGCGCGATTTTCTTTGGGTACGCGAGCGCATACAGGCAGTGCACGATGAGGCTTTAACCCCACAGGCTATTCTTTCCCAAGAGAGTGAAGAGGGCGGTGGATTCAACCTCGAAGGCAAGTTGATTGATGGCAGTGAGTTTACCGTTCGGACACTCGATTTTCGCCGCATAGAGTTTGGCAATAAACCTACCGGAACACCGGATGCCAGCATTACCTTCAATGTTGCTGCACAGCCTATCTTTCACAAGAATTTCGATATGGTAGCCGATTCATTCAATGATTTTTTAGAGAATGGCTACACCCTTTATATTTGTAGCGACAGCACAAAGCAGACAGATCGCATTCGTTCTATCTTTGAAGATAGAGGAGATAAAATTTCCTTTATCGGAGTGGAACGTACTTTGCACGAAGGTTTTGCCGACCATGCGTTGAAGATGTGTGTCTTTACTGATCATCAGTTGTTCGATCGTTTTCATAAATACAATCTTAAGAGTGACAAAGCACGTTCGGGTAAGGTGGCTTTGTCGCTTAAGGAGTTGAATCAATTTACACCTGGCGACTTTGTGGTGCACACTGATCATGGAGTAGGGCGTTTTGCAGGCTTGGTACGCATGCCTAACGGTGACACAACGCAGGAGGTCATTAAACTTGTTTATCAGAATGAAGACGTCGTTTTTGTATCCATTCATTCGTTACACAAAGTTTCAAAATATAAAGGTAAAGAGGGCGAAGCACCCCGACTAAATAAGTTGGGTACGGGTGCTTGGGAAAAGCTCAAAGAGCGTACTAAGTCGAAAATTAAAGATATTGCGCGCGACTTGATCAAGCTTTACTCACAACGACGTGATGAGAAGGGTTTTGCCTACAGTCCCGATAGTTTTTTGCAGCGCGAACTCGAAGCTAGCTTCATCTACGAAGATACCCCGGATCAGGGGAAGGCCACAGCCGATGTGAAGAAAGATATGGAACGGGATGTCCCGATGGATCGCTTAGTTTGTGGTGATGTAGGCTTTGGTAAAACGGAAATTGCTATTCGTGCTGCTTTTAAGGCAGTGGCCGATAATAAGCAGGTAGCCGTACTGGTCCCTACTACTGTGTTGGCTTATCAACATTATCAGACTTTTCGCGAGCGCTTGAAAGAACTTCCCTGTAGAGTCGATTACTTGAGTCGTGCCCGTACCTCTACTCAGGTCCGCTCTATTCTTAAAGGCTTGAAAGAGGGGGAAGTAAATATACTTATCGGCACGCACCGCATATTGGGTAAGGATGTAGAATTTAAAGACTTAGGTTTACTCATCATTGATGAAGAACAGAAATTTGGTGTGAGCGTAAAAGAGAAACTCCGCCAGTTGAAGGTCAACGTAGATACGCTTACCATGACTGCAACACCCATTCCCCGTACTCTGCAGTTCTCATTGCTTGGTGCACGAGATCTGAGTGTGATTTCTACTCCGCCGCCCAACCGGTACCCTATACAAACTGAACTGCATACGTTTAACGAAGATGTGATAACCGATGCCATCAATTTCGAGATGAGCCGCAACGGACAGGTGTTTCTTGTCAACAATCGTATCTCTAATTTGCCTGAACTGAAAGCGATGATTCTTCGTCATATTCCCGATTGTCGCATTACTATCGGATACGGACAAATGGAACCGGCTGAATTGGAACAGGTGATTTTTGGCTTTGTGAATTATGACTTTGATGTACTTATTGCCACTACCATCATTGAGAGCGGCATCGATATTCCCAATGCGAACACTATTATCATTAATCAGGCGCAGAACTTCGGCTTGAGCGACCTGCATCAGATGCGCGGACGTGTGGGACGTAGCAACAAGAAAGCTTTTTGTTATCTGTTGGCTCCTCCGCTTTCCGGACTTACGCCCGAAGCCCGTCGACGCTTGCAGGCTATCGAAAACTTTAGTGATTTGGGTAGTGGCATACACATTGCCATGCAAGACCTTGACATTCGTGGAGCGGGTAACATGCTCGGAGCCGAACAAAGTGGCTTCATTGCTGATCTCGGTTACGAAACTTATCAGAAGATATTGACTGAAGCAGTACACGAGTTGAAGACCGACGAATTTGCCGAACTGTATGCTCAAGAGATACAAACAGATGGAATCATCAGCGGTGAACAGTTTGTGGAAGAATGCACGGTAGAGAGTGATTTGGAATTGCTTTTGCCCGCTGCTTATGTAACGGGTAGTAGCGAACGTATGCTACTTTATCGCGAACTCGATAAGTTAACGCTCGACTCCGATGTGGCTGCTTTCCGTGCCCGTCTTGAAGATCGTTTCGGTCTTATACCTCCCGAAACAGAAGAATTGCTTCGTATTGTTCCACTTCGTCGCTTGGCAGCCAAGCTTGGCGCGGAAAGAGTTTTCCTCAAAGCAGGTCGTATGACACTCTTCTTTGTTTCCAATTCTGAAAGTCCCTACTTTCAGAGTGCAGCTTTCGGCAAGGTTATTAGTTATATGATGGCCTATACCCGTCGTTGTGATTTACGCGATCAGAACGGCAAACGCTCTATAGTGGTGAAATCTGTAACGAATGTAGAGACTGCCGTTAGTGTGTTGCAGGAAATTACTGCTATGGAGGCTTCTTAGTTCTTTGTCTGATAGCACATGCTTCGAGCTTAAGCCATTAAAATTCAAAACTAGCAGATGAAGTTTTTTAAAATTAGCTAATGCTTAGCCAAGTTTCTATTCTTGCTTTTTTGCGGTAAGTCAAAAAAGCAAGAATAGAAGAGCCAACTTCCAAGTTTCTTGTTTCTAATTACTTCAATGATGATATTGGGAAGATGAGAAACCAACCTGCAATAAGTTCACTTCTCGTTTGGGGTTACTTCCATGGTAATCCTCGTAACGAGCAATCCAACTTGCAGAGTTTAGGCTCAATCGCTTGCTTAACGCTGCGTCCACCTCCTTCGCCTTATATTCGGCTTTAGTGAGGAGAATGACGTTACTTTGCTTGGGGTATTAGCGAAGGTCTAGGTAGGCCATGCGCTTGCTCGGAATCGTATGGTGCTGGTATGTACCGTTTCAACAGAACGGTGCAGTTGCCTCAAGAGGACCGTTGAGTTGATGGAAGAGAGCCGTTCTGTTGCTTAGAAAGAACGGTTCTGTTAGTTTTATTGCATCGTGCGGATTTTTTAACAATTGAAAACTTTGGGGTAAGCAGTTCTGTGAAAAAGATAATTCTACTTTCTCTGCTTATCGTTTTCCGTAAAGCTTATCAATCAAATCTTGGCGTGAGAGCTTCTTTAGCTCATTGATGATGTTTCGTCGTTCTTCGGGCTTGTACCAGAAGAAGAATTGCCGCTGCGCCAACTTTTCACGGGGAGTTTTGGCACTGAAGACCGGCTCCAACGTATAGGGATGGTAGCCTGTATACCAAGCCTCGGTGGCTACGGTCATGGGGGTAGGAGTAAAATCCTGCACCTGCTCCAGATGGAAATCCAATTGCTTGGTAGCGATAGCGAGTTCGGCCATATCTTCCTCTTTGCATCCGGGATGGCTACTGATGAAATAGGGGATGAGTTGCTGACGCAGGTTCTGTTCGCTATTGATGCGATCGAAGATCTTCTTGAAAGCTCCGAATTGCTCAAAGGAGGGTTTACGCATGATGTAGAGTACAGCATCGCTGGTATGTTCGGGTGCAACTTTGAGCCGTCCACTAACGTGATTGGCGATTAGTTCGCGTGTATATTCCGCTGTGCTACGGTTCACCTCAGCATCTTTGCTTTGGTGAAGCAATAAGTCGTAGCGTACGCCACTACCGATAAAGCTTTTCTTAATGCCGGGCATGGCATCTACGGTATGATAAATGTCGAGCAAAGGGCGGTGATCGGTGTTCAGATTGGGACATATTTTGGGATGAATGCACGATGGACGTTTGCATTTGCGGCATACAGCTTCGTCTCGTCCTCCCATCATATACATGTTGGCTGAAGGGCCACCCAGGTCGCTTAGGTATCCTTTGAAGTCGGGTAGGTTGGTGACTTCTTTTACTTCATTCAGAATGCTTTGCTTACTGCGGCTCACAATAAATTTTCCTTGGTGGGCAGAGATGGTACAAAAGGCACATCCGCCAAAACATCCACGGTGAATGTTGACAGAGAACTTAATCATGTCATAAGCAGGAATGCGCTTGTTCTTATACTTGGGGTGGGGCAGACGGGTGTAAGGCAGATCGAATGAATGATCGAGCTCCGTTTGTGTCATAGGCGGATAAGGCGGGTTGACTACAATCGTTTCACTGCCTACTTGTTGGGTAATGCGAGCTGCGGCATATTTATTACTTTCTTCTTCTATATGGCGAAAGTTAGCTGCTTGCTTCTTCTTGTCGCGCAGACACTCCTCGTGACTGTGCAGAGTAATATCTCCTTCTTCAGCACTATAGTTTGATGCTATATAGGATGTTTGCGGAATGTCTGTAAGGGTTTGCAGTAGCGCAGTGGTAGCCTGCATTTCGGGTTGAGCGGCCAGTGCTTCGTTCAGGCGGCGAGTAAACTCTATGATAGGTTTTTCGCCCATGCCATAGATTAGTAAGTCGGCTCCGCTATCGCACAAGATGCTTTTTCTTACGCTATCTTGCCAATAGTCGTAATGCGTGAGGCGGCGCATGGATGCTTCGATGCCTCCCAACACAACGGGCACGTCGGGCCAAAGTTTTTTAAGTATCTGGGTATAAACAATGCTTGGATATTCGGGACGCATGTCGGGACGCGCATCGGGAGTATAAGCATCCTCACTACGCAGGCGTTTGTTAGCTGTATATTTATTAACCATGGAGTCCATGCATCCGGCGCTGATGCCAAAGAAAAGGCGAGGACGACCTAGCTTTTTGAAATCACGCAGGTCGTCCCGCCAATTTGGTTGGGACACAATGCCTACACGCAGTCCTTCGGCTTCGAGTATGCGTCCGATCACAGCTCCACCAAACGATGGATGATCTACATAAGCGTCGCCGCTGAAAATGATTACGTCCAGTTCACTCCAGCCTCGGAGTTCCACTTCTTTCTTGGTTGTAGGCAGCCAATCGGTTAGTCTGTATTCTTTCATGAGTGCAAAGATACGGATAATTCTGCTTACATACAGCAGCTTGCTCGCTAGTCGTTCATGAAATGGTGAACTCTAAGCTCATCTGATCTCCGTCGTATATCTCCCGAAAGCCAATATTCTGTTCAGATAAATAGGCTTTCAGATCGCCAAATATATCGGTATCATTGATGATAATTTTAAGACTTTCGCCCACCTTAGCATGGCAGATGGCGGCTATAGCCGGAATTAGCGGACTGTATCTTGTCTCTTCGCAAGTATCAATCGTTTTCATGACTTGTCATCTTCTTCTGATTCATCGTCTTTGGATAGCCAACGTAAGTAGAGATGAACGAGTTGTTGTAATCCGAAGGCTTTCATATTATTATGGTAGATAACGTCAATGCAAAGGTCGAGCAGATCTTTACTGTTTTCTGTTTGTGCGGCTATCAATGAGCGGATGTTGAGTCTTAATTTCTCGAGTACGTCTTCATCTATGATTCCTGTACTATCTATGAGATGGCGGAACAGAGCATATTTTTCTATGGTTGCCAGATTCTTTTTTGAAACTTCCATGCTACGTGTGCCGGATGTATTTGCCTGTATTGTGTACATAGTGCTTCTGTTTTTTAGGTTATTACTATAGGCAAAGATATAATTTATATCGGATAATCAATAAGGAACCTATTTTCTTAACTTAATTTGTAGTTAAATTGTTTCTTAGCGGTCTGAGAAGAACTTCAGGACGGATGCCATGATGTTTGCTCTATCAGTCTCGGACTCAATGCTTTCGAATGGGAAACTGAGAACAAACGTGCGGTAATCTCCTTTGTAAGCAATACCTGCACCTTGATTACTCGGTGAATAAAGAAATACAGGGAAAGCGGGAGCCAGAGGTACGATGCAATCCGGATGACTCACAGCATAGCTTCGTTCATTGGGTAGGCGGGGAATGGTGACAGTTCGCCCTAGTCCGCTGATTTTTCCGGAGCGGTTATCTCGTAAGGAAGTCTGATAGCCGTATTTTAGTATTTTTGCTGTAAAATCACGGTTACCCTGCGAGTCGTTCATGTCGCTGCCAATGTAGGATCCACTCACCAATAGGTTACCTCCTGCCTGACAAAAGGCTGTGATCAGTCGCTGCATGGATGAGGAGAATGTCTTGTAATAAGCATTGCGTGAGGGATTGCTTTCCATATCTTCTTTCTCTAAACCAAGAATGAAATCAACGATGGGATAGCGACCCAACTGAACATTGCCACTCTCAACGGCTTCGTTGCTGCACGACACAAAACTATAGTTGCCTGCTGCTTGTATGGCTTTTCCGTGAATGAATGGATAGTCGAAGGTATTGCCTATAATCTTCATTCCTTCTAACTCACCGGTGCTGTGTCCCAGACTTCCTTTTCCTTCTTTGCCGGCTTTCTTTCGGTCAAATTCTGTTTGAACACCACTATAAGAGATATCATACAGATAAGGAACCCCCGGATCTTTTTCGAAATCGAAGCCTGCTTCGCTGGCATTATCGATTACAGCCGGTCCACTTATACGATCGAATCCGTTCACAATGAGCACTTGCCCTTTTTCACGTCTGGCTTTATAAGCCGCAAGTATCTCGGAAGGAAAACTTTCACCGCCACGGTTGACTGCGGTTACCTTGAATGAATACACCAATCCGGGTTCTATCTTTATGGTATGCGAAGAGTTATTTACCAACACACCATTATCAAAACCTCCGCGTCCTACTCTGGTGTAAACCATATACTGTTTTGGCTTTGCTGTAGGTTCCAACGGATCTTCTACCCCTTTCCAGGTCAGCGCTAAGGTGTTCTTTTTCTTTCCAAACTCAATGGCAAAGTGGCTCACGGGTAAAGGCTGAACAACATACTCTTTATCGTGCTGCGTGCACACAAAGCGGAGAATCGATTTGTATATAGAGCGCCCTACAGTGAACTTGAAGTTTGGATCGTGTCCCAGTTTCATATCAGCAAAGTTCTGATGAGCAAGCAATTCGATGATGGTAGACGGCACAGCGGGTAGGCGGGTCTCGCTGTAATTCCGATCCCACAGATGGCGTCGCGTCCATTGCACATCAAATTTCGAAGGAATATCTTGTTGTAATTGCGTTAGCATAATGTCTGCTAGGTCACGGGAAGCATAACGACTGATACCTGAACTGAGTAACCCGTCATTAGAGTTGGTAGTATAGATTCCCAATGAGCCGATGATCTTGTCTTCTTTACTAAACCCTGCATCCGTATGCAGCGCCATGGCCATTTCTAGCGGCACCCCTAATCCTTTTTGCTTAGGATTATACACAGAACCGCCTGATAGATAGTTGATAGTGTTGGCACGTGCATTAATATCGTCTACATAGTCGTTGGAGCCTTTTCGGCCTCCATATACTTCATACGGCATTCCATTCCACTGGGCAGCATAACGTGCACCTTCCAGATAGCGAGGTAATCCACTGATGCTGCCTCCACGAGCGATGTTGCCCATTCCGCCTCCAAAACGTACGCCATCGGCGCATACCACACCTTTTTCTTTACTCTCATTACTCAAGGCCACCATGCCGTAGTCGTAATTACCTTTATCAAACTCGAATGTACCTAGATACACCCATGTGCCACCTCCTATCTTTTGATTGACTTTAAATTCCGTTACCCCACCTTTATGAAATACAAGATATTTGGCGTCACTCACGCTATTGGGGAGCGTCTGATAGGATATGTATACCGCATAACTTCCTGTTTCGGGTATGTCCGGTACCCACTCGGCAAAAGCTTTTTCTTTTTTCCTCTCGGTTTGTGCATAACGGGCAGTACCTGCAATAAATGGATTTTCTCCATCATTGTAGATTCGTTTTTTCTGGGCGAATCCTAGTGCATCGGTGGTTTCCCAACGTGCTTTGCGACTTTTTATTTCCAGATACATAGAACCGCCTCGCTGACTATCATTGTCTACTATCACCTCATTTTTCTGTGTATCTCTTTCGCGAGGGGTAAAGATATTGGCTCCCGCATTCTCGAGCATTGGGATGACATAAGGCAGAATGAAGGATTGCGTGAATTGGTCCTCAGTGGTAGAGAATAGTCGTGGACGTTGCCAACCCCATTCTTTTTTCTCGTTGATATAATACTTCCCGTGACTTTGCCACAAGGCGATATGCCGATCGCTAAGTCCCCGATTAATATCATACGGGCGCGAAGCATTGGTAACCCATGCTGCACCTGTGTAGTCTATATTCTCATATAAGCGAGATTTATCTTTCTTGTTTTTTCGGTATAGATTAGGAATCAACTCATCAATAGGTTTACCATCGGTAATCACCGTCATGTCGAAAAAACAGACCGGGCCCGGTAGGAGTTGTTTCAGTTGACGATAAATACCCTCTGTTATTTCGGGTAGAAAAGGTTGGTAGGCGAAATTGTTATTGGCATAAATCAATAACTTCTTTCGGTTGTAGTCAATCCTGAAACTGTCTAGTTGGCAAGTTCCGATATTGGTTGAAGAACAAGTATATTGTCTGAAAAAGTTTTTTAATCGTTCGGAGGAGTTTTTCTCCACATCCTGAGCCAGAGTATGATTGGCAAAAAGTAACGTTAGAATGGAAAATAAGACTAATCTTTTCATGTTTTGCAATTATAATGCAAAAGTATCAGTTAAGAACTGAAAAATGAAAGTTGATAGGTTAAAAAAATACAGATTACACAAATAGCTCAGATCATTTTCTTCTTTTACAAGAAATCTGAGCTATCGGTGTGATCTGTGTTCAATAATAGGTTAGGATAATTATCCTCTGTTTTTACAATGGCATATATTCTACAAAAGCTTCCATTGCTTCGTAAGAAGCCAGTCCCAAGCTATCGTACAATGCAGCTGTGCCGTGATTACGGTCTTCACTACGTTGCCAGAATAAGCGTTCGTCATTGCCCATAAATGGCGCACTCTCCATCTGTGATTGATGTTTCAGAATTGAATTTCGTTTGGCGCGCAACTCTTCCGGACTGATAGGAACGACCATTTCTATATTTTCTATTTCCCATTCAGCCCATGCACCCCGATACATCCAGATGCGGCATTCTTTCAACCATTTTGCTCCTGCTTCTTTTTCCAAATCAATGGCAGCAAACACAGCATCAGTACAAACCCGATGAGTTCCGTGTGGGTCGGCTAAGTCTCCTGCTACAAATATCTGATGAGGTTTTACTTCCTGAAGCAGTTTTTGAACGATGAGAACATCCGCTTCACTGATTGGATCTTTCTGTATTTTACCTGTCTCGTAGAAAGGTAAATCGAGGAAGTGACAACGATTTAGCGGAATATTGTTATACGTACAAGCTGTGCGTGCTTCACCCCGACGAATCAATCCTTTGATGGTTAAGATATCACGTGTGTCGATATCTCCGTCTTTTTTATCTTGCAATACGTCACGGATTTCGGCATACTTCTCTGTGATAACTTTATCTTCACTGTTGATAAATAACTGGTTGAACCCATTAATGAAATGAAGGAAACGTACTACCTCTTCATCTCCTACAGCAATGTTTCCTGAAGTTTGATAAGCGACGTGCACTTCATGCTTCTGTTCCACGAGGCGTCTGATTGTTCCACCCATCGAAATCACATCGTCGTCAGGATGTGGTGAAAAAACGATGATGCGTTTGGGATAAGGTTTTGCCCGTTCAGGACGATAAGTATCGTCTGCATTCGGTTTACCTCCGGGCCATCCGGTGATGGTGTGCTGCAAGTCATTGAATATCTTAATATTCACGTTATAAGCAGAACCATACAAAGCCAATAATTCGCTCAAGCCATTTTCGTTATAGTCTTTGTTGGTTAGTTTTAATATTGGTTTTCCGGTTAGCGAACAAAGCCATGCAATGGCACTGCGGATCAGCTTATCGTTCCACTCGCAAGCAGTGACCAGCCATGGACGATGAATACGAGTAAGATTAGCTGCAGCCGAAAGATCTATTGCCACTTGTGCATTGTTGTGCGTCTGCAAATAAGATGCCGGTATGGTATCTATCACAGCTCCTTCCACACATTCCTTGATCATGCCTGCTTTATCTTCTCCCCATGCCATCAGTAAGACTTTCTTAGCAGCAAGGATGGTCGATACTCCCATTGTGATGGAACTTACAGGCGTACTTTCTATGCTTCCAAATGTTTTTGCCGCTTCATCGCGAGAGGCGTTGTCGAGCAAGATCAATCTGGTAGCAGAGTTTAGACGCGAACCCGGTTCATTGAACGCGATGTTACCTACACGTCCGATGCCCAATAGTACAATGTCAATACCTCCAAAGCTCTCGATGCGTTGTTCGTAAAGGCGGCAATATTCAAAAATGGTATCTTTGGCAATGGTGCCGTCGGGTGTGAAAATGTTCTGTTTGTCAATGTCTACATGATCCAGAAGCATCTCTTTTAGCGCATTAAAGTTGCTATTTATAGCATCCGGACTAAGTGGATAATATTCGTATAGATTAAATACGATTACGTTGCGGAAACTAAGGTTCTCTTCTTTGTGCAAGCGAATCAATTCGGAATAGACATTGCGCGGAGAGGTTCCACCCGTGAGTGCCAGCACGCAAAAGCGTCCTGCTTTTTGTTTTTCGCGAATGACTTGGGCTATTTCGTTTGCAACGTGTTTAGCCCCTTCTTCTACAGATTCATAAATGTCTGTAGGAATTTTCTCAAATCGGGTTAATACCGATTTCTCAAATGCATTCTCAGGTCTGTAGTATCTGGGGGAGACCCTGTTGAGAGTGATTTGAGAACTAAGATTTGTCTTCATAAGTTCCTTTAAGTTATGTTAGATTAAAGTCGTGTGACTGTTTTCAACGACAAATATACAAAAGATGTTTGTTATGAAAACGTCTTCTCTAGCATATTGTTGTAGGAGGAAGATGCTTTTAACATTTAAAGACTTTCGGACGAATTTTCTAATTGGAAGCTATCGGCGTCTTTCCATGCAGGGAACTTTTCTCGGAATTGTTGCAGTGAATGGAGGTTCATTTTTGTGTTAGAGATGTGCTCTTCATTATCAGGAATGGATGTAAGAGCTTCACCTTTAGCCGAGTAGAGAATGCTTCCTCCATCGTAATGAACTCCGTTGCCATCAACACCTATGCGGTTTACTCCACATACGTAGCTCATATTTTCCAGTGCCCTTGCTTTCAGTAATGCGTTCCACACGTGCCGGCGAGAAGCAGGCCAATTGGCTACGTATATAAGTAGGTCGTATTCGTTATTTCTATTTCTGCTCCATACAGGGAAACGCAGGTCGTAGCAAACTAGTAGACAGATGTTCCATCCATGATAAGAGACGATCAGTCTTTTATTGCCGGGAGAGAACGAATCATACTCGCCACCCATCCGAAAAAGGTGGCGTTTATCGTAGTAATAAGAATCTCTTTCTGGAGTAAGAAAGAACGCACGGTTATAATAGATAGAAGGGCCATCTGATGCGATATAACTGCCTGCGATGGCCATATCATATTCGTTGGCCCAGGATTGTAGTGTAGTGATTGTTCTTCCGGTGATGGGTTCGCCAAGGGAACGGCTTTGCATGCTGAAACCTGTAGAAAACATTTCGGGTAATATAACAAGATCCGTTTCTCCGCGGAGTTTTTGCAACTTACCGCGGAGCATACGGAGATTTTCTTCTTTGTTCTGCCAAACAATGTCTGTTTGCAGTATTGATATTCTTAGTTGATCGTAAGGCATCGTCTTGTTGCGCTATGGAGAATTATTCGATCTTTCCTATAGAGAAATTTTCAGGATGCTTACCTGTGAATTGCGTATAGTATAACTTAATTTCTCGCATATCTTTATCCAGATCGCCCGAGGGAAAGATAGACTTCTCGGCAGTGATTGTTTTTGTTTGATAGTCAATGGCTACCAAAACAATAGGAATCTGTGCCTTTAAAGCAATGTAATAAAATCCTTTTTTCCAATTTGGATTGGCTTTTCGGGTGCCTTCCGGAGTGATGGCCAAGTGAAATCTTTCACTATTGGCAAAGTGCGCTACCATTTGATCTACCAATGATGATTTGCGTCCTCTGTCAACCGGAATGCCGCCTACTGCCCTAAAGAAAATGCCAACAGGAAAGAAAAACCACTCTTTTTTCATCATGAAGCTTGTTTTCTTCCCAATGGTTCCGTAGAAAAGTTTGCCTATAAACAGATCCCAATTGGTAGTATGGGGTGCAGCGCAAACAATGCATTTTTCAAACTCGAGTGCGGTTGCTTTTTCTTTCCATCCCAATATGCGGTGATAGATAAAACCGTAGATTGCCTTTCTCATGCTAACTTTTTCTTCAGTTAAGTTTTCCAATTGCGTCAATGATATCATTGACTTTAGCGTTGAAGTCTTTGCGGAAATTCCTATAGAATCCTTTTACGTTTCCCGGTTCAGTGTGGCTGATGCGACTGATAAAATCATCTTGAACTTTCAGAATGTTCAACATTAGCTCATCGGCTTTTGTCTTATCAGTGCCCGGTATGCAGTTTACGCTTACTACGCATTCACTGAATAATTCGCCAATGATATAGTTTACATTCTTTTTCAGTTCTCTTCTGCTTGCCATAATCTTTACGTTTTATGTGATTGATTAAAAATATAATTCGGTAAAGATAGAGACTTTCTTCGGTTTAGGCGAATGTTTGTTGTTTTTTTAACAGCCTTGCTTAGCTGTGATATGCCATCTGTGTATTGCAAATTGTTTGTGTTGTATACCTTTTATTGTGCGAATATTCTGTTTTGAGTCGTTCAAGCTTTTATAATCCAGAAAAAAAAGCGAAATTTGCCAAAGTATTTTAGATGGAACTTACTAACCCCTTTAAATAAAATAGAAAAGATGACTAAAAGTGCATTGCAAATTGCAAGGGCTGCATATCAGCCTAAGCTTCCCAAAGCTTTGAAAGGACCTGTCAAAGTGAGCGAAGGTGCAGCAACACAATCTGTGGCCGATCAAGAGGCTATCAAACAATTATTTCCTAATACATATGGAATGCCGCTGATTCAATTCGTGGAATCTGCAGAGGCTGCTAACTTCTCTGCATTCAATGTCGGCGTAATTCTATCTGGTGGACAAGCTCCCGGTGGGCATAATGTTATTTCCGGCTTATTTGATGGCATTAAGAAACTAAATGCCGAGAGTAAACTTTATGGCTTTATTCTTGGCCCCGGCGGGTTGGTTGACCATAATTATATGGAACTGACTGCTGACATCATTGATGAATACCGCAACACGGGAGGTTTTGATATTATTGGTTCGGGTCGTACAAAGCTGGAAACTGAGGATCAGTTTGACAAAGGCTATGAAATTTTGAAGCAACTAGACATTAAAGCACTTGTGATTATCGGCGGAGATGATTCAAATACAAACGCTTGTGTATTGGCTGAATATTATGCAGCTAAGAAATATGGCGTACAGGTAATTGGTTGCCCGAAAACGATTGATGGTGACTTGAAGAATGAGATGATTGAAGCCTCTTTTGGTTTTGACACTGCTTGCAAAGTTTACTCTGAAGTAATTGGGAACATTCAACGCGACTGTAACTCGGCACGTAAGTACTGGCACTTTATTAAGTTGATGGGACGCTCTGCTTCTCATATCGCTTTGGAATGTGCGCTGCAAGTACAACCCAATGTTTGTTTGGTATCTGAAGAAGTAGAAGCAAAAGATATGTCTTTGGATGATGTTGTTGCATACATTGCTCAGATTGTAGCCAATAGAGCTGCTCAAGGCAATAACTTCGGTACCGTTTTGATTCCGGAAGGCTTGATTGAATTTATTCCAGCCATGAAAAATTTGATTTCGGAGCTGAATGACTTTTTAGCTGTTAATGCTGAAGAGTTCTCTCACATTAAGAAATCTCACCAACGTGATTATATCATCTCTAAGCTGTCTAAACCTAATGCTGATATTTATGCAAGTCTGCCTGAAGGTGTGGCTCGTCAGTTAACCTTAGATAGAGATCCTCATGGAAATGTGCAGGTTTCATTGATCGAGACAGAGAAATTGTTGTCTGAAATGGTCGGAACCAAACTTACACAGTGGAAAGCTGAAGGTAAGTTCGTTGGCAAGTTTGCAGATCAACACCACTTCTTCGGTTATGAAGGACGTTGTGCAGCTCCTTCTAATTATGATGCTGACTACTGTTATTCTTTGGGCTATACAGCTTCAATGCTGATTGCCAATGGAAAAACGGGTTACATGTCGTCTGTTAGGAATACAACAGCTCCTGCAGCAGAATGGATTGCAGGTGGTGTGCCCATCACAATGATGATGAATATGGAACGTCGTCATGGCGAGATGAAATCAGTGATACAAAAAGCATTGGTGAAACTTGATGGTGCTCCGTTTAAGGCATTTGTTGCGCAGCGTGACAATTGGGCTATTGAAACAGCTTATGTTTACCCGGGTCCTATACAGTATTTCGGCCCGACGGAAGTTTGCGATCAGCCTACAAAGACTTTGCAATTAGAACAAGCTAAATAATTTATCGATACTAAGTAGCCGGTAACAAGTTGAAATAATTTAGCTTGTTACCGGTTCTTATATTACTACTTTCTTAATATGACCGGACCAACAGCGACACTACGCAGACGTGCACCCCAAAAGAAGGTGGTTGCTAAGCCTCGTTCTACCAATAAACGTAGGCGGAAGAAGAGCACTCGTACCATGCCGGTGTGGTTTCGTAATTTACTTGCTATTGTGGTTGTATTCGTCTTTTCTGCCGGTTTTTACTACTATTTTATTCGTCCATACGCCTATAGATGGAAGCCGTGTCATACCCGAAAAGAATATGGAGTATGCATACCTTGCTGTTACGATGTGCACGGCATTGATGTGTCGCATTATCAAGGACGAATTGACTGGGCAAAACTAATCCTTACCGATCAAACAGATTTCCCGATACAATTTATCTTCATGAAAGCTACCGAAGGAAGTGCGTTGGCGGATGACACTTTTGAACAGAATTTTACCCTTGCCCGTAAGTATGGCTTTATTCGTGGAGCTTACCACTTCTTTTCTCCCAAAGCAGATGCGCTGAAGCAAGCCAATTTCTTCATCCGAACGGTGAAGCTTCGATCGGGAGATTTACCTCCGGTGCTTGATGTGGAATTGACCGGTAGAAAAAACAAGAAAGAGTTGCAAGAAAGTCTTAAGATTTGGCTTAATCGAGTAGAAGCACATTATGGAGTAAAACCCATTCTTTATACTTCTTATAAGTTTAAAATCAAATATTTGGATGATCCTTCATTTGATGTTTATCCTTATTGGATTGCTCACTACTATGTAGATTCTGTTGCTTATAAAGGTAAATGGGACTTTTGGCAGCATACCGATGTGGGCACAGTTAAGGGGATAAAACAAGGGGTTGACCTGAATGTATTCAATGGTTCAATAGAGGATCTCAGGGCACTCGCCATTCAATGATCGAAAGTCGTAAATTACAACAAAGAACCTTCTCTTTATTCATCTTATAACTTCAGCGTGGTGAATTAACTAGATCACCGCGGTGAAGTAGTTAATTCACCACGCTGATCTAGTTAGTTCACCAAACCCCTCTCAGGAGGCTTGTAGCCAATGGTTATGAATTATGACAAAAGTCTAAGCAAATAGAAATTTCACAGCGGCCCAATTATTCTTATCTTTGCTTTCAATGAACTGTAGCCCCAGTCTTTCAGCCTCTTTTCTGATCAGAGGAATATCTTCAGTATAAAAGCCACTCATATAGAGTTCGCCTTGTCTTTTCAGGCAACCAACGTAAGCTTCCATATCGTTGAGTAGTATATTTCGGTTGATATTTGCAATGATGACATCAAACGGTTTTCTGTTTTTTAGTGCTGATGCATCTCCCAATTCTACAGTAATGTCCGCTACGCCATTTAGCGCAATGTTTTCCTCTGAATTATTCACGCACCATGAGTCGATGTCGATAGCAGTAATGGGATGTGCGCCACGCATACGTGCCAAAATGGCCAAGATGGAAGTACCACATCCCATGTCGAGCAATGACTTGCCATTCAAATCACCATCGAGCAACTCACTAATGATGAGGCTTGTTGTCTCGTGATGCCCCGTTCCGAAGGCCATTTGAGGATTGATAAGAATGTCATATTCCGCTTGTGGAACATCTTTATGAAAAGTGCTATGAATCACACATCTCTCTCCAATCACTATTGGCTGAAAGAAGTTTTTTTCCCATTCTTCATTCCAATTCTTATCTTCGGCTTCCTGCCAGGAGTAGGTGATGCGAACGTTTTCTATCGGAAAATAAGCAATGGCCTCTTTTACCTTTTTTTCGTCGAAGATGCCTTGTTGGATGTAAGCTGTTAGCCCACCTTCGGATTCTATAAAACTTTCGAATCCCGCTTCGCCCAACATGGCTGATAATACATCGTTTACTGTTTCGGTACATGGATCTGTATGGAAGATAAATTCTAAATACTTCATTGAGAGAATTTTATTAATCGTTAATAAACAAGCTTATGGACCTTGCTGTTATTATTTGAATAAAGAGGATAGCTTGCCATCAATCACAAAGATAGAGTATTTAGGGAAATCCCTATAACTAATTGGGGAAAATCTCTCTGTTATGGTACATTCCTTGTTTATCTTTGTAACGTGAAGAAATAGAATTAGTAACTATATAAACCGTGAGATTATGAAAAAGATTGTTTTTCTATTGCTAATTGCCTTGTGCCTACCATTGGCTATGATGGCACAAAGCTATGACGACCTTTATTACACCCCCAAGAAGGATGATAAAGCGGCTCAGGAAGAAAAAACTTCTTCAGTACAGAAAAAGAAAGGAGTTAATACTACTACTCGTGTTTACACAACTCCGGGTACCACTGTGGTGGTTCAGGATCGTAAAGGAAATGCGCGTGATATAGATGAATATAATCGTCGCTACGACTCTTCTGATAATGACTTTGTAGTGAATGATGATACTTTGTATGTGAAGGAAAAGGCTCAATCCGATTTGGATGGCGAATGGGTGAGTGGTTTCAATGGCTCAGGTGATGATTATGAATATGCCGAACGCATTATCCGTTTCCGCAATCCTCGCTATGCAATATCAATCAGCAGTCCACTTTATTGGGATATTGTTTATGGTACCAATTCATGGGACTGGAATGTATATACCGATGGCATGTATGCTTACGCATTCCCTACATACACCAACAGGCTTTGGTGGGATTGGCGATATAATTCCTTCGGATATGGATATGGTTGGGGGTATCCTTCTTATTACGGAGGATGGAATTCCGGCTACTGGGGTGGTTATTATGGCAGCTCTTGGGGCTACGGTGGCTCATGGGGTTACGGTGGCTACGGTTCCTATCCCGGATACTGGAATGGAGGTGGTCATTGGGCTAATAATAATCGCAACGTCTATTATAACAATCGACGTGCTGTATATGCCAATGATAGAGGAAATAGCGGTGTTTCTGCTAGCAGTCGTCGCAGTAGCTATAGTAGGGATTCTCAACCCCGTGATGCTAGAGTTTACCAGTCAGGCACATCTCGTAGAGTAATTGGAACTCGTGAAACAGGTGAACGTCCGGGAGTGACTAGTCGTACAGATGCATCTTCATCGCGGAGAACAATTTATACTCGACCTAGTAGCACTCGTAGCCGTATTACTTACGACGAAGTTGGTAGTGGTGGTAATAGTAGGACTAATAGTTCTCGCAGATCTTCTTCGTCGACATATTCACCCGTACGCAGTAATTCTGAAGGTAGTGTAAGAAGCTCCTCTTACTCGCGTGGGAGTTCTTCTTCTAGTCCGACTCGTACTTATTCTTCAGGTGAGAGTAGTAGACGCTCTTCTTATAATAGCGGTTCTTCTTCTTCCAGGAGTTATTCGCCGAGTAGTAGCAGTTCTTCTCGTTCGAGTAGTAGTAGTTCTTCTAGTAGTTCATCTCGTTCGAGTGGAAGTAGCTCATCTTCAAGTGGTGGCAGTCGTAGAAGATAAGATGTAGTTGGGAAAAGTTTAAATATTCTCTATTTTAAATTGATAAATGTTCGAAATCATGAAAAGGATAAAACTAATAATAGCCGCAGTATGTGCCTTAGGAGGAGCTTCTGCCTTAAATGCTCAAACGTTGTATGATGCTAACCGACTTATGGGAAGTGATTTGAATGGAACTGCCCGTTTTGTTGGTATGGGTGGTGCAATGGGAGCTCTGGGTGGCGATATCTCAACAATGGGCACCAATCCTGCAGGTATTGGTATCTATAGAAGTAATGATGCAATGATGTCTTTTGGTTTTAATAATACAAATGCCAAATCAGTCTCAAGTCAGAGTACAAAGGAAATCAATAAAATTCATGGCTCATTTGATAATGCAGGGTTTGTGATCACGAATAAGATTAGTAATAACGGTGGGTTGAGATTTGTTAATTTTGGCTTTAACTATCATAAGCTGAAATCATTTGATAAAGATATGACGATGAATGATAGTTACAAGATGTCGCAAACGAACTTATTTGCCTCTACTGTAAATGACAATTCGAAGTTCTTGGCACCGGATATTTTGATAGGTAAAAATGCTTATTTTCAATCAGATGTGCCATGGTTGGGAGCTTTAGCTTACGAAGCTAATTTGATTATCCCTAACTCTTCAAATGAGTATGATCCGTATTTTGAAAGCAGCAGGCACACAGTGAATGGTCAATATCATTCCAAAGAAAGGGGAGGACTAAATGCTTATGATTTTAATGTTGCGTTCAATTTATATGATCGGTTCTATCTGGGTGCTACACTAACTGCCTATAGCATTGACTATACCCGTAATACTTCTTATTCAGAAACCTTTATGGCCAATAATGAAGATGATGGGAATTACACATTGAGAAACAATTATAAATTGGATGGGTCAGGGGTTGATTTTAAATTAGGCTTTATTGCTCGACCATTCGACGAATCTCCTTTGCGTATAGGAATGGCAATACATACTCCAATATTCTATTCGTTAGAAGAAAATGGCATGGCTTATCTTGACTATGATACTTACAGCAAAGAACAAGATAAATTTATTTCCGGAACAGCATATACTCAAAATGAGTATGGAGATGAAATGGAAGGAAGAACAAAATATGAGCTGACTACTCCTTGGAAATATAATTTGAGTTTAGGCTATACCATTGGTAAATCGGTAGCTTTGGGTGCAGAATATGAATATAGCGATTACTCTACAGCTAAACTGAAATATGATGACGGAGTAAAGATGGCATCTGAGACAAATGGCATAAAGGCAGGCTTAAAAGGGGTGCATACAATGCGTCTGGGAGCTGAATTTAAGTTCATTCCTGAATTTGCATTTCGCTTAGGCTATAACTATATTACTTCATCAATGTATAGCGATACGTTTAAGCCGTTGGCATTGAATAGTATACGCACGGATACCGAATTTTCAAATATAAAAGCAATCAATAATTATACGATAGGTGTTGGATATCGTGGGCAAGTATTTTATACTGATTTAGCTTACCAATACAATACTTATAAGGAAGATTTTTATCCATTTTATAACAATTCTACTGATGGTATTGTGGCTCCTAATGCAACTAAAGTAACAAATACAAAGAGTCAGGTTTTATTAACCTTAGGCATGAGATTCTAAAACAGATAGTTTCCGTAGATAATTTTTGTGTGTCTAAAACCTCGGAGTGCGTAACGGCCTTCGGGGTTTTTTATTCCAAATGTTCTTGTTAGTGTTGGATGTTCGGGAAATAATACTCATTTTTGTAAAACCTATTATGATAATAAGGTTAAGGTAATAGATATCTAGGTCGTCTTATGATTAATTCATGAATACAGGTAGTAATCCGCTCTCTGCAGAAAGAACTCTTTGGCAAGATTTTCTGGCCGGAGATAGGGATGCGTTTGCCCGGCTTTTTCATTTGTATTCGGATGCAATGTACGCTTACGGAAAGAAAATCACCGCTGATAGGGAATTGGTGAAGGATACTATTCAGGATGTATTTGTAAAGTTACATCAAAATCGTGCTAACCTGAGTGATACGGATTATGTGAAAGGCTATCTTTTTATGGCAATGAAGCGTGCACTTATTAATAAGTTGCAAACAAGAATGTTGCTGTCGCTAGATAATAAAGAAGAGGATGTGCACTTTGAAATTGAACTCTTGGCGCAACCCCTTTCTGATGATGAGGACGACTCTGATTATAGTGATGAACAACGGCAGCAATTAGCGTTGGCATTGAAAGAACTTACGCCTCGTCAACGTGAGGCTGTTTACCTCTACTATATTCAGGAAGTCCCGCTGAGTGAACTCCCTGCGCTGCTGGGCATGAACTATCAATCTACTCGAAACTTATTGCATCGTGCACTTCTTAAACTTCGTCAATCAGTTACTTCTTCTGAATTAGGAATTTCTCTCGTTTTGCTCCAATACCTTTCAAAGTAAGTTTTTTCCAATGAGGTGGGAGAGTCGATTTTATTTGCGTTACACCGTTGTCTGTGATCTCTAGTCCTCCGAATCCCATCATAATACTTTGAAGCACACCACCCGCACCTGTCACGAAATAAGGGTTTGTACCACCTTTCGTTTCAGCTATCACCCGAAAAGGCGGATTAAGGTTCGGTAAGTAAGCATCCTGAAAGAAATGCCAGGCTTTCTCTGCATTTCCCAGACGGGCATAGAGCAGCGAGAAAATGGCCTGAGTCATGGCAGGGGTATCTTTTTCGGGAACACGTACTTCATAAAAAGCTAGATCTTTCTTTATCTGTGCCGGATTGGATATTAGTCCCAAGGGGTAAGCCAACAGATTTGCATCAGCCTGCTTTATTTTCTCACCTTTGTAAGTGCTATACTCTTGGGTCACTCCATCTGCAAATTGATGAATGATCAGTTTGGATGCAACTTTTTCCCATTGGGTGTTGAGTGGTTGTTTCAGTATACGTGCTGCTTGTGCGGCTGCCATTAAGTTGACTTTCGCTACTCCGTTAGTATAAGCATCATCGTCTACATTCTCTGCCCATTCGTCTGCAGCCACTACATTGCGAATGTGATAAGTACCTTCTTTATCTGCTTCTGCTCTACTTAGCCAAAAGTTAGCGGTAGATTCTAAAATAGGAAAACCTTTCTTTTCAAGCCAGTTACGATCTTGTGTTACCCGATAATAATTCCATGCTGCAAGAGCCACGCAGCCAGATATGTGGTGCTCAAAGGTTCCGGATAAAGCCCATACAGGAGTCTCTTCAAACCCACTATCCGAACTTTCCCATGAATACATAGCTCCTTTATACCCATGTTCAAAGGCATTTTGCTTAGCTGCTTCCAAACGATTAAAACGATAATTAATCAATGATTCGGCCAGTGTAGGTTGCAGCATCAACAAGGCGGGAAAAATCCATGTATCGGCATCCCAGAAGATGTGTCCATTGTAACCTAAACCTGATAGCCCCATTGGGGAGATAGAGAGTGCTGATCCTTCGCGTACGAAAGAATATAGATGATAGATCATGCTGTGGATATCTTGTTGAGACTGTGCGTCACCCTCAATTTCAATGTCGCTTTGCCATAGCTCGTCCCACTGTTGGGTATGCCGCTCAATCAGTCTTTCGTAACCTTCGAGGTAGGCAAAGATTGTCAGTCGTTCTGCTTCATTCATCGGGTCAGGATGATGTGCCGAAGTGATTGTAGAACCAACAACACAGAATCTGTATGTTTCACCACTTTTCAATTGCTTAGAGAAACGCATGTTGTGGTTATTATTGTTTGGCGTGCTATGCATCACTCGCGGTTCATCATCTGCTGATTCCGAGAATATGAATGCAGATGAGGCACATATTTTTAGCTTCCCTGTAGGACTTTCTGCCTGCGTTGATAATAACTTAATCGATGCATGTTGACGATTTATTTCGTTGTAATACATCTGATTGTTACGAAAGGCATCCGGTGTCTCTTGTATGTTTGCTACCCCGATAGTGATGTCTGTACGAGGAGTGATTTCCACGACCAACATGGCGCAGTAGGGTAGTTGGCGTAGCGCAAGGTAGGAGTAGGTAACCTCTGCCTTATCTTCAAAACTAAATGAAGAGCGCTGCATGGCCTGCTTCATGTCCAACTCCTGCGTAAAGTTGCTGATATTCTCTCTACGAATCGTTTTGCCATTGATAGAAAGTGAAGTATTGAGCATATTAAATCCGTTTAAGAAATTGCTAACTCTTCCCCGTCCATACTTATCGTAACTACCTGCCAGCACTACATTGCTTGTGCGTAGTGGTTCCGGTGAGGAAACAAGACCAAGCATTCCATTGGCCACAGTCACTCCGTAGTAATTATCAGAGTTTATATCAGTCACTTTTATCTTCCACGGATCTTGCGCGTGGATTCCGATTGCGATAAGAGAAAATAAACAAAGGATGTACTTTTTCATGGTGGTTATTGTATTTTATAAATGCCTATGGATAAAGGAGGAACACTTAGTCGAAGCTTTTTTCCTTTCAGTTTGATCTTCAGTTCAATGTTGCCGCCTGTTGTTAATAGAGGAGTCAGCTTGCGGAAAGAACGGGTGTAGCTTCTTTCCGTTTTGACAGTTCTACCCGAAGGATTGATGCATATTAATATGCGCTCAGAGTCTTGTTTACGTTCATATACCAGAGGATATTTGTCGTTCCCTTCTTGCCAGAACTGTATCTCTCCACGACAAGCCAGGGCGGGGTGTTCTTTGCGGAGTTCCAGTAAGCAGCGTACATAATTAAGTAGGGATTGCGGATCTTTTTCTTGTTGTTCCACATTGGGTCGATTAGCACAAGTGTCAATCGGAAGATAATATTGCTTTATGGATGCAGTGGAGAAACCGGCTCCGGGAGAAGAATCCCACTGCATAGGAGTACGTGAACCTGCACGATTGCCTTTGGATAGCATGCTCCCTTCCTTGTTGGGCAAGCCGTCGATAAACTTCATTCCTATCTCATCACCGTAATAGATTAATGGTACTCCCGGCAAGGTCAGGAAGAAAGCAAGTGAAGCCTTTAGTTGTTCCGGCGTATTACGCGGTCCACAGTTTGCCCGCTGAAAATCGTGATTAGCGGTTGGTATGCAGATGTGCCCTTTATTGCCTATCACATTAAGACAATCGTAAAGGTTGTTGATAAATGGATCTGGATTGCCTGCTCCTTTGAGGTCGAAGTAACAGGTATCTCGTCGGGAAGTACCAACTTGATTGAACATCATGCGATCATAACCCGTGTTGCCAAAATGAATGATAAAGTCCATCATAAAGCCAACTTTTATTGCCTTTTGTGGATTTCCCCATTCGGCGAGTAAGATTCCGTCAGGGTAGAGGCTTTGAAAATGTTGGCGTACCTCGTGCCATAGTTTTGTAGTTCCTACTAATTGAGGATCATTCTTGACCAATGAGCCGGCCATGTCTACTCTGAAGCCGTCGCATCCCATTTGCATCCAATAATCCATGATGTGCATTAACTCCTGACGCATGGCTGTGGGTCCCGGGGCTGTAATCGGCTCCTCCCAAGGATGTGCAGGGTCGGGTTCTCCGTAGCCATAGTTCAGAGCCGGTTGGCAGTCGAAGTAGTTTTTTCTGTATGTTCCGTTGCGCTCAAACTTGCCGGCAACGAATTTCTCCGGCCGGATGGTCGAATCGTTTGTCCATATATACCGATCGCTATATGGATTATGTTCTTTGCGTTGAGAGTACTTGAACCAAAGAGATTGATCTGAGCTGTGTCCTGCCACAAGATCGAGTACAACTCTCATGTTTCGTTGATGAGCTTCTTCAAATAATTTGCGTAAGTCATCGTTGGTTCCGTAGCGGGGAGCTACACGATAAAAATCAATCACATCATAACCGGCATCCATAAAAGCCGAATGAAAACAGGGGTTTAGCCATACAGTGTTGCAACCTAGCGATTTGACATAATCCAGCCGATTGATGATTCCTTGTATGTCTCCAATGCCGTCGCCGTTGGTGTCTTGAAAGCTTTGTGGGTAAATCTGATAAAACACTGCTTTCTCTATCCATGGAGGTAGGATGAAGTCTACTTCTTGTGCTCGAAGAGAAGAGTGAGCATTGAGTGAAAGGAGAGAGACTATAATAAACTGTAGAAAGTATTTCTTCATGTTATTCGATCGATTTTGTCTTCACAACCCCAAAGGTTGTGAAAAAGATTTGAGACTACAAGGAAAGGCTGGTTAAAAAGGTCTTTTTTAAGCCAACCTTCCTTGACGTCTGCTCTCTTTTACTTAAACATAATTATAACTGAGTTTCTTATTCATATTCAGAATTTTGATCCAGGTTCGAGTTAGCTTCGCGAGCACTAATGGGAATAGGAAATAAAATCCTAGAGGTTTCTGAAGCAGGTTTTTCATATCGTGCTTCAGAGTAACGATTGAATCGTACCATGTCATTGCGACGTGAAGGTCCATCCCAATAGAATTCATATCCGCGTTCGTTATAGATCTTTTCCAAGTTGAGATCTTCTTTTTGGTATGTGGCAACGTTTCTTTTACTCCTTAATGTGTTGATATCTGCTAATGCTCCGTCAATATCTCCCGAACGGTATTTAGCTTCCGCCCTCATCAAGTAGATATCAGCCAGTCTATAGTATTGGAAATCATTTTCACTGTTGCTGCCATACGTTGACGTTGGATCCGGAGCATATTTAACGACACGTGCTCCTTGAGCTTCTGACGAATTCTGAATACTAAACTCGGGTGTGAAGATCAGTTTTGCTCCGGTTCGGGTCAATAGTTCTGCACCACTTGCTGAATATTGCTGCCCTACGAGAATACCCAAATTGAAACCTACCTGACTTTTCAGACGATTGTCTTGATAGCGAGGGTCGGTCGTATCCCACGTATTGAGGAATGTAGGTGTAGTGCAACAACCATTCCACATACTGAAATTTCCAAACTTTTGGTTGTAGTGCAGCGTGATGTTAAGCCATGGAATGCCTTTTAAGCCTACGCTATTGTTGAATATAATAGGCAAAATAGTTTCTGTCTGATCCGAATATGTCTCATTATAAGCTAAGTACAGCTTCCAAAAATCATCAGCCAGTGTATATTTTCCGGAGTTGATAATGCTATCGCATTGTGCACTCGCTTCTGCCCATTTGCTTTGTCCATCGCTGAAAGTAGGAGCTGTACCAGTATATACCTGATAGTTTAGATAAACTTTTGCCAAAAGAGTTTGGGCAGCAGCTTTGGTGATTCTTCCGTAAGGTACATCCCCTTTCTCTTTCAAAAGAGGAATAATCGTTTTTAATTCATCAACGATTCTGGTTAAAGCCTCTTCTCTGCTTAGTATTTTAGGTAAAACGGAATAATCAGTTTCGGTATATTCACGCATAGGGAAGTGACCGAAGCAATCCATCAAGTGATACATGCATAGTGCTCTGATAAATAGCGTTTCATTCACATAATTCTTTATCTCATCAGTTTGTTCCAACTTAGTAAGATATTGCAGAGCTACGTTACATTTTGTTATTCCCAGCATAAAGCTGTTCCATGTGTTCTTGATATAACCGTTTTTGCTGGTGTATTCATGCGTAAACAAGGTTCTGTAGTCAGCATTGTTCCAATCGGTTCCGCGTGTAGGGAAAGCGAGTTCGTCTGTTACACTCTCCAGCACCAACCATACACCACTTCGGCTTTGCAAATCCCTTAGATAAGCGTAAGCAGGAGCAACGATCATCTTTGCATTTTGACTATCAGAGATGACCTGCGAACTATCTTGTTCATTCAAAATCTCTTCTTTCAAGTCTGTACAGCCTATCATAAAAGTGCTGATAAGAGCCGTATATAGTATAATTGCTATCTTTTTCATACTCATTTCTTTATTAATTGTTAGAAGTCTACAGAGACACCAAAGCTATAACTACGCGCCATTGGGTAGTTGGTCCAACCGATACCTAGTGCCGGCACTCCGTTACTTGTTCTACTGGAGTTCACTTCAGGGTCATATCCTGAATAGCTTGTAATAACAAATAGGTTATTTCCGGTTAATGAGAAGCGTAAGTTGCTAATCCATTTTTTGTTTTTCAATGGCACTGTGTATCCCAGCGTGGCACTGCTCAATCTTAGGTATGATCCGTCTTCAATATAACGACTGGAATAATCGAGTACGTTATCAAACGATTCATTAGTCTTTGTGGCGTGAACGGTGGTGTTACTTCCCTTTGAAAACATGCTCAGGTTGTCTATCACATTAGCCAGATTGTTATAGATATCGTTTCCTACCACACTGTTGAAGTACAGGTTCAGGTCGAAGTTTTTCCAAGCTACTGTTGTGTTGAAATTCAGAGAAAAGTCCGGCTGTGCATTACCGATGCGTTTTTCAACCTTTCTTCCATCACTGTCCAGCTCATATAGACTTTTGCCGTTTTCGTCGAATCCAAGGAAGTTATATCCCCAAAATGTACCTATTGGGTAGCCACTTTTAATAATTTGTGATGAGAATCCGGTGATGCCAGGGCCGCTAGGATTTCCTGTGGTAATGGATGACATCGGTAGATTCTTTACTTCGTTTTTAATCGATGAGAAATTTACTCCTGCATTCCATCTCCAGTCTTTACTATCTATGATTACTCCATTTAGGCCTATTTCTATACCTTTATTTACGATCTTCATATCGGGCACGTTGCTCCATACTTGTGTTGTTGGTGCGGGAGCGATGGAATATACTTGCAAAAGCACATCTTTCGTGGTCTTAGAGAATAAATCAATTGTTCCACTCAGGCGATTTTTGAAGATAGCGAAATCCACGCCGACATTCGCTTGTTCTGTACGTTCCCACTTCAAATTAGGGTTGGGTGTTCTGGTTAGCGTGATACCTTGCACAACCGTTGTTCCACCATCAAGTATGGCGCCGTCAGTACTTCCCAACATAATCTGTGAAATCTTGTTGGGAATTTCCTGATTACCAGTGATACCCCAACTAAAACGTAACTTCAGGTTATCAAAGAAGTTCATTTTCTTGATGAACTGCTCTTCACTCATGCGCCATGCAAAGGCTGCAGAAGGGAAGAATCCATACTTGTTGTTGTCTCCAAATTTAGTAGAACCATCTACACGGAAGTTGGCCGTGAGCAAATACTTGTCCATTAAGTTGTAGTTTACACGTCCGAAGAAAGATTGCAACTCATTCACTGTGACGTCGGACAAACCCGTTATAGAGGTGTTATTTCCAAAAGATAAATCATACAAATAATCTATATTGTCAATGTCAAATCCATCTTCGGAGAAGCTGTACCAATAGTTGCGGAATCTTTGGTAAGAATGACCTGCCAGTAAGTTAAAATGGTGATCCTGTTTGATATCGAAGTTATACGTCAGATAATTTTCGATCAAATAATTGCCGGATTCCACATTGTTAATGTCTACAGTTCCTTTATCGGTCATGTAAATCAGCTCTTTATCCTGAGTCACCTTTCTGCTCGCTTTCGTCTGATCGAAAGCGACATTCATCTTATATTTCAGGTTCTTCCAGATATCCAGTGTCCCTGTAACGTTTGCCAGAACTCTGTCCGTTTGCGTATTATCGTTTGTCAGATTAATCATTGCTACAGGATTTCTTACATCCTTGCTCTTCTGATAATATGTTCCATCTTCGTTGTAAATAGGGTAGGTGGGGTTCACCTTCAAAGCCGTCAGTAGCAAGTCACCTTCGTATCCACCCGATTGGCCCAATGGTGCACGTTGATCTTTGGTACGGGTAGCCATTAAGCTTGCTTCAATAAGCAAACGATTGTTCAATGCCTTCTGACTAAGATAAAATCGTCCGGTATACTTTTTCATCCCGGTTCTCAGGATGATACCTTCTTGATCTTGATAGCCCAATGAAACACGATAATTGCTGCTTTTACTTCCACCGCTGATAGCTAAGTTGTGACTTTGCGACACTGCCGTGCGAAAGATCTCATCTTGCCAGTTTGTGTTCGCCTTGCCATCATCAATCGTTACTCCTTTTTCTGTGGCAAATGCCCTATACTGATCGGCTGAAAGCACCTCGTACTGACTGGGGAGTTCTGAAACACTGGCATAAGCTGAGTAAGATATTTTGCTTTGCCCTTCTACTCCCTTTTTCGTAGTAACCATAATTACTCCGTTGGCACCGCGAGCCCCATAAATAGCGGTAGCCGAAGCATCTTTTAAGATATCTATTGATTCAATGTCATCAGGATTTAAGAAATTCAGCGGATTCTTTTTCCCTGTGCTTCCTATGCCTGAAATACTGGCACCCGAAGGTTGCTGATCTTCTGATGCATCCAATGGCACACCATCTACCACATAGAGCGGATCTTGTCCCGAGCGAATAGAGTTGGAGCCACGAACACGTACGGTAACACCGCCACCAGGCTCACCACCGTTATTGGTAATATTTACACCAGCTACGCGTCCTTGGATGAGTTGTGAAGGAGATGTAACCAATCCGGTATTGAAATCTTTTGCCTTCACGCCCGATACAGAACCGGTAAGATCACTTTTCTTCATTGTTCCGTAACCTACAACTACTACTTCATTAAGCACTTCAGCATCACTTGCCATTTGCACCTTCATTTGTGCTTGTGCTTTTAGTTCCAAACGCTTGTAGCCGATATAAGAGAAAAGAAGCGATTTACCGGCAGGTACAGTCATGGAATATTTGCCTTCAGTATCTGTGATAGTGCCACTCGATTCTCCTTTTACTTGTACATTGACACCAATGAGAGGCTCCCCATTTTCATCAGAAACAACTCCAGACACAGTTGTTCTATTTGTGCTTTGGAGCTGTTTCTCAGTAGCCGGTATGATTAGTATTTGCCTGTCCGATACTTCGTATGTTAATGAAGTACCTTTTAGTAATAGCGACATCACCTCATTTATTGAAGTAGAAGTGATGTTTAAAGTTACTGTTTTGTTTAGCTTAACGCTTTCGCTATTATATACGAAGATAAATTTGCTCTGTTTCTCAATCAGAGTGAGTACTTCTCGTATTGGTTTATTGGTTACATTGATTATTATATCTCCGGTTTTCGTCACTGTTGCCGGATCTGTATTGGCGTATGTAGGTTGTACAGTTACACCTAGGAAAAACAAAATATAACTCGTAAGCATCAGCTTATTACAGAGAAATTTTGTATACTTGCAGAGATAATGTCTTTTATTCATTATTGATAGATTTTGGTTATTAAAACTTTTAGTATCAAAGTCTTGGGCTGGGAAATATTCGCACTATTTTCCAGCTTTTTTCTTTTGGTTCATATCTTTTCTATGTCATAGGCTAATGATCTTTAAGGTTCGTTTTTTCAATTTTTATCGTTTTTCGGTCATTCTCTATTTTGATAGGAGCTATCTTGGAGAGGTTCTCTAATATTTCATCCAGAGATACGCTGACATCAAGCTTTCCGGTAATGTGTATGCTTTGAAGTTCATTCCAGTTATAACTGAAACTTACATTGTAATATCCTTCAATGGTTTTAAGTACTTCGCCTAAAGATTGGTTTTGTATGATAAGAAGATTTTCTTTCCAACTAATCATTGGTACAACATCTACGTTACTAAACAATGATGCTCTCGATGTAGAACTGTTGTATATATATTTCTGGTTGGGAGATATTCTTACTGCTTTCCCTTCTTTGGGAGTTATCTGCACGGAACCTTTGACCAGCACTACCGACTGCTCTTGGCTGTGTGGGTAGGCTACCACCAAAAAATCTGTGCCAAGTACGCATATTTCCATCGTATTGGTTTGGGTGATGAATCGCTGATGCTCGTTGTGGCTGATCTGCATGTAAGCCTCACCCTCAAGCTTTACTTCTCGTTTTTTCTCAACAAATTGTAAAGGGAAGATTAGTTTGGATTGTGCTCGCAAGGTTATTTTTGATTTATCTGCGAGAATAACCTGCGCACGTTTTCCTTTAGGCACGGCCAGTTGCATGTAGGTTCCTTTTCCCGATGGAACGGATAATTTGAACGAAGCACCATTTGGCGAGCTAACTTCTACTTGGTTGGTAGAAGGCAAACAGTGAATTTCCACTTGTTCGCCCAACTCTATTTGTTGATTTTCTATATAAAGTTGGGTTGACTTTAACGTATCCACATTTACCAATTCGGAAAGGCGAGTGTACGGATTGCTTGTGAAAGGCGAATTGAATAGTAATATCCAACTGCCTATTGCCACTATAGCAATGGAAGCAGCAACATACCATGTAGAGCGTTGCATATATCGGGGAATATGCCGGGTACGTCGGTCAATGTTTGCCCACATCTTTTCCTTCTCTTTGCTACTTAGAATAGGTTCGCCTTCCTTAAGTATACGCTGAGATGTTTCTGAAAAAATGGCGGGTATTTCTTTCTCCTTTTCCATAGATGTGAATGTATTAAAACAGGTCCTTTATACCCTATACAAGGCTACCTCTTCTTTTGTACTCACCGGAGAAAGTTTTTTTTAGTTTATGGAAGAAAAATAAAGCTTTGAGTGTTTTTATTCGTCGAACAAAGTCTTTTCTTTATACATTTTCTCTTTTATAATACCGGAATAGGCGCCTGTTATTCCGTATTTATTTCGCAGACGATTCACTACGGCATATAGACCTTCTTTATATTCTTTGCCGGCTCCGCCCTTTTTGTATAATTGGTTGATCTTTTCAAATATATCAGGATATTCCATTCGAATAAAGTCGAGAAAATAAGGTCGTGTCTTTCCTCGTAGATAGAGAGTTCCCGGTAACGCGTAGTGCACACCGGAATCTTTTGCATGTGCAAAAAGTGATTCCAAATTCTCCTCCCCATCAGTTAGATACGGAATAATCGGCATCACATGCAGCCCAATAGAAGCATTTGTTTTTCGAAAAGTTTTAAGCATCTCGAAGCGTCGAGCGGAGGTACAGCCACCCGGTTCTATTTTCTCGCGTACAGCTTCATCCATTGTTGTGATGGTGGCTGCTACGTTGATGTAAGTAATGCGTGAAAGCTGATCAATCAGCTCATAGTCTCGTAAGATAAGATCCGATTTCGTCGAAATAATAGCAGGAGTTTTATACTTGATAAGGAGTTTCAGGATGTCCGGCATTAGTTGATATTGCGCTTCAGCCGGTTGATAGCTATCTGTTACCCCACCAATATTCACGATCTCCCGTTTCCACGACGATGCACGCAATTCTTTCTCGAGCCACTCTGCAACATTTGTTTTTGCATAGATATTGCCGAAATAATTCCCATCTTTCAGGTAGTCATGAGAGTACATGGCATAGCAGTATTTGCAACCATGTTCACATCCGCGATAGATATTCAAATCCCATCCGTAAGGAACTTTACGCTTAAGATTATTTAATGCGGAAGCACATTGCATGGGGATGTAATTGGGGGGTGTCATAGTTTTATCCAGTGCTTTTTCCATTATTCAGGATAGACCTAAATGTTGACAAATTGTTTCATAAGCTTAATCAACTAAATAGCCTTGCATAGGTTCGTTATCTCCCAATCTGTCCCTTGCTTCCCAAATATTTTCGAGCAGTTCCAGATCACCATGCATGTTGCAATCTTTGGTATCAGCATCTTCATTATTGTCTTTTTCCGACAACTCTATCAAGTCTGTCATAATTGTCCTATCAATCGTTCCATAATCTCACATTTTTAGCAAATATACAAGTTTTAGGAGTTACAACCTGTATTATTATGCTGATTTTGAGGGTTGCAACACTCATTTTTAATCCTTTTGTGTGGTGTGCAATACTCAAACAGCTAATAGAACAATCTCAACTTTTATTGAATACAGGCCATCATTTATAAGTTGGTTGGTGTTATAATGTAAATATTTAAGATCTGCCTCTACAGGCCTTCTGAGCAGGGTTTGCTGATCTAGTTAGTTCACCGCGGTGAATTAACTAGTTCAGCGTGGTTAACTAACTAGTTCACCACGCTGAACTTATATGATCTATAAAATTAGGCTTGTTTGTAATAACTTATGCCGAATAAGCCTTAAGCGAAGATCTCCCCAACAACTTACTATTAGTAAGGCATTGGGGAGATCTTGTTTTAGAAGTGATATCTTAATATTCTATCTTATCGTCTTTCTGTGCCCATGCTTCGAAAGCTTTGATGGCTTCGTCGGCAAGTAATACCTCAGAGGGTAGCTTTCTGTCTGTCGGTTTTAGTTCCAATTCGTCATAGATGAATGAATCGTCAAAACCAATGTTCTTGGCATCTGTCTTGTTATTGGCATAGTACATCTTGTCCAAGCGTGCCCAATAAATAGCACCCAAACACATGGGACAAGGTTCGCACGAGGTATATATTTCGTATCCACTTAAATCAAAAGTACTTAGTTGACTGGTTGCGGAGCGTATGGCACTTACTTCGGCATGCGCTGTGGGGTCGCACGATGCAGTAACGCGGTTCACTCCCGTGGCTATAATCTTTCCGTCTTTTGCTATCACTGCTCCAAAAGGACCGCCACCATTTTCAACATTTTCTTTGGAAAGCTCGATTGCCTTCCTCATCAATTCTTCTTTTGTCATTTGTTATTCGTCTTTTTACTACTTTGCGGCAAATGTACAAAATAAATCTTCGATTTGAAAAATGTTTTGTGTTTAAACGCAAGCTTTGATGTTGTTTTACCAGTGCCAAACTAATCCAAATGTTACCGGATGTAACTCAGGACCTTTGTCTTTTTGAAAGATGCTGAAGGTAGAGTAACGGAGATAAACACCCCAGTTGTTATAACCAGCCTGAGCTAGTAGATTGATGCCTACAGGGCGAACATTGAGGTTTTTATCCAATGTTCTTTCATGGCCGTCATACTTCACTTTAGACTTTATCCAACAGCGTATTTCAGCTTCACCTCCTAGAGATAGAAACAACGGGCTTCTGTTGTTAAGTCTGTTCTGCCACTCCAGCAATAGAGGAATGCGGAATGAATTGTAGCGAAGTCGGCTTTGACTATAGGTGACGTCAGTAGGAGCAGAAGCTAGAACGGTAGCTCCGTCTTCCCGTTGAAAAGCTTTGTTGCCGTCAATACGGAAAGAATTATAAGAGTAGCCCAAGCCGCTTACTAATCCCCAATGATGGTCGGGAGTAAGGGTGAGTGCACCTTGAAAGAGATTTAGACCTATTTCCCATGATTTGGAAGCTACGAGATCTATTCCATCTGCATTGTTTAGACTGAGCCCGTCGCCTAAGTTACCGTAACCAAAATACAGACCGGCGTAGTGTGGCTCAAAGCGACCCTTATACTTCTTTTTAGTGAAAGGTATGCTTAATATCATTCTTCGTTCGGTGCTTTGCCCATCCATGTACACACCTTCGAATATCTGATCGTTTTCAATGGTATCTCCATCCGAAGATTCTTCATAGAGTTTTACCTTTATTTTCCCTTCACGCTCTTTGATGGTTATTTTTCGGCTGCCTACAAAGAGAGTCGTATCTTTTACATTCATATCTTGTGCCATGGCTATTATAGGAGCCAATATTAGCAGGAGTAAGATGATTCTTTTCATAATGATCATGTTTTGTTTAGTATATTAATTCTTTTTCATAAATAATATAGTCACTAAATCGTCAGCATCGAGCTCTCCCTCGATGTAGATGAGAGTGGCCGCTTCATTTTTCCCTGATTTGAAAAGTATAAAGCGGTTTATATCTTCTTTTACCTGAGGTAGTTGGTAATATCCCGACTGTATCTCTCCACCTGAGATAACTTCTTTTACTTTCTTAGCTTTCTTCTTGTCGATTTCCAGACAATGTAAGATCAAGGGCATTGCTTCTGTTGCATCTTTGAAGCTAATACTTTTGTAGAGCGTCATCTCATAAGTCTCCAGCATCTCGTTAGATAATTCCACCATTGTCACCCCTTTATGCTTGCTGTATTTTTGAAATACAGAAGCTATTTGTAATCCTTGCTGTGCGTGCATGGTGGTAGCTGCGCCAAGCAATAGAATTATCAATGTTGTTCGAATGATTTTATTCATACTTCTTTCATTATTATAAAGTTTCTATTTATTCACTGAATAGGGTGGCAAATACATCATCTTTACTTAGGCTGACATCACGAAAAGCCGCTTGTGCTTGCTGATGGACTAAACTTGCATCGGTGTATTTTTTGCCATCAATAATGACATAGTTGCTCGATGTAGTGTCATATTGTTGATACAGACTTGCAATACCTATAGCTAAAAGAATGCCTGCAGCCATACCACTAAACGCATAAATTAGGCGTTGCCTGATGTTTCGAGTTTTACCTTCTGTGCGTGATTTTTTGTTTTGTTTCGCTTCTTCTTCGAAGTAAGCGAAAATAGGTCGATAGGCTCGCAAACCTTCAGGCACATCTTCACTCGTGAAGTAGCGACGTAGTTCACGCTCTTCTTCGCAAGTAGTTTCTCCTTCAAAATATTTGTTTACTAACTCTTCTATATTCATACTTCGTTTATTTTTTGTTGAATCATCTTTTGGTTGGCCCTTCTGGAGGCACTATCTTATTATGAATTCTTCAACAGTTTGTTTTTAACTTAATATAAATGTCTCTCACTTTTTTTCGGGCTCTCGATAGGTTGCTGCGAACAGCTTCCGGACTACATCCTGTTATCTCGGCTATCTCTTCGGCTTCATACTCTTCTACATCTTTCATGCGGATGATGGTCTGTTGAAGTGTGGGTAGTGAACTGATAATCTCGTTTATCAATCGAAATTCATCTTTTCCTTCGAGCAAGTGTTCCGGGTTTAAACTTCGGGTAGCTGTCTGTACTTGGTCGAGTGATAGTGCGTCGGGCTTCTTGCTTCGCCACATATCCATGCAGAGGTTATGGGTGATTTTGATGGCCAACGCTTCTACGCTGTTGTATTCTTCCAGCTTTTGTCGAATGTTCCACAGTTTTATCATCACTTCCTGCACCACATCTTCCGCATCAGAGGTGTCGTCAGTTAGCTTCCGTGCATAATTGAATATTTTGCTTCGAAGCGGGAGAACTGTTATTTTAAATTCTTTGAGTTCCATCTACAGAGATAAGACGAAGGTGAATGGGCGAACGTGACATGGAAAAGAAAAAAAGTTTCGCAAAGGGGAAGATTATCTAAAAAAGAACCACAGATTAACGGGCTACTTCCTTTGAGATTCCTCCGATAGTTGAATGAGTAATCTGTGTAATCCGTTAATATGTGGTGAATAGTCGTTGGGATATATTTAGAGTTTTCCCAGAATTTTATCCATTACCCAATTGGTCGTGGTGGCACTTTCTCCATCGCACGTGCAGATAGATTTGCCAAGTAGATGATCTACTACAGCCTGAATAAGAGGTTGCTGTACATGTTCCGGGTTTTCGATGCGTAATTCTTCACGCCCTCGTTCGGTATGCAAGGCTATGGGATCGTAGGTAAATATGGAGAAGCAAATCATACCTTTGTCGCCAATGACTTCGATGCGGTCTTCTTTGGCAGATTCGTGAGCCACGAAACACCATGAACCGGAGCCTACCAAACCTGAGTCAAACTGAAAACAAGCGCTTAATGAATCTTCAGCAGGATAAAGTCCGCCTCGATTACTTTTGTATCCACTTGCTTCGAGTATACAGCCAAACATATCCTGCAATAAGTCGAGCTGATGAGGTGCCAAGTCATAAAAGTAGCCACCTCCGGAAATGTCTGGTTGCACGCGCCAAGGAAGATTGGTCTTGTTGTAATCTAATTCGTAAGCAGGTTGAGCATAACGAATCTGTATGTTGATGATGTTACCTATAGTGCCATCTTGCACGAGTTCTTTTACTTTCATGAAGTAGGGCATATATCTACGATAGTAGGCTACGAAACAAGGCATACCTGTCTCTTGTGATACACGGTTGATGCGCGTACATTCTTCATAGGTCACTGCCATTGGTTTTTCTATGTAGACGGGCTTGCCTGCCTTCATAGACATGATGGCATACGTGGCGTGAGAGGAAGGAGGAGTAGCAATATAAATGGCATTTACTTCCGGATCGTCAATCAGTTCTTGTGCGTCGTCATACCATTTCTTTATACCTCTTTTTTCGGCATAAGCTTTTGCTTTTGCACCATCCCGACTCATCACAGCTACCACCTCGGAGCTTTTTACTTTCCTAAATGCGGGGCCACTTTTTTGTTCGGTTACGTTTCCGCAGCCGATGAATCCCCATTTAATCACTTTATCATCCATAATCTTTTATTAAAAAACGTCTCTTATTACGCAAATATACATGATTATTTTTGATTAGCCTATAGTGCTATAAAAATGTAGCGAATGAGTGATAAAAGTAGTGGAATGTGATTTTAGTGTTGCTTGCCGTAATATTTGTGATAGATGCGCTGAAAATCTTTGCTTTTGCTAAACGTTTTCAACCAAGTATTAAGCTGAATTAATAGTACAGGAGATTTTTTGCTAACACCCCATGAGTAGAACTGGGTGAAGCTGATGTCGGTATTGATGTCCAGTTGGGGAAACGAATCAATTTCTGCGCGGGCAATGTCTTCGTTGCACACTGCATATTTGATGTCTCCATGAGCCACCATGGCGAGAAGTTGTTCGGGCCCATATTTATCAATCTCTTTCACAAAAATAGTATCGCCAATTTCGTTTCCTAGATTCTGTATGCGGAGTATGGATGGCGATCCTTTGATTACATAAAGAGTTTTACCTGCCAGATCGAGTTGATTCCTGATGTAGGTAGAGTCTCCTTTTACCGCTTTTCGCTGAACGAGTACCTGTTTACTTAAAAAGATAGGGATCGTAAGTAGTAGTGAGTCTTGGAGCTCGCTAGTTGACTGTATGCCATAACCAATAATATCGAAAGTACCATTACTTAGCCCTTGAAGTCGTTTTTGATAACTCATTTCGGGGATAATTTCTGCTTTCAATCCATTCTGCTTGGCAAAGGCATTAATGAGTTCGTAATGAAAACCGGAGATGCTATCGCCATCGGTGTAGTATCCGATGGAGTTGTACTCTGTCGCCACTCTGATGATTCCTTCGGCTTTAATGGCATTGTAGTCACGTGGGGACTTCTGAGGCTCTTCTTTTTTATGAAACCACAAAGAAGCGATAAGCACCGAAAGGATGCCCAGAATGAAGTACTTCAGCAGTCTTGATTTTGGCAATGTCATACGGTCTTAGTCATAAAAGTTCCACGAAAGTCCTAGTTTAAGCATTCTAGGGTTAATGGGGTAGTGAGGCGATAAGAAGTAATTGGAATTGCTCATCATCCCTTGATTGACGTGATACATCATCACGAAAAAACGAGTACGTTTCAATTGTAAATTAGCATATAGATTCACGATTGGATAACCTCCTATTTCTATCTGATTGTCAGTAGCTTGTAGATGGAATTGCTGAATGGCTGGCGTATAAGCAGGGGCGCTGTACTTGCTGAAGTAACGAACATCGGCACCTAATTGTACGCTTAATACCTTTTTGGCCAGCTTGGTTTCCAAATACAGGTTGTGGTATAATGAGAGTTTAGGTAATGGCAATATAGTATTGTTGCTTGATTGTTGCCAAGTGACCTCATTGTCTAAATGAAAAATACTCACTTTAAAATTTTGGTTCAACGTAGCAGATACTACTTGAATATTATCGCTGAACTGAGCAGGCATCGCCATCTCATTCAGATAAGTGTAGTTTTTAATATTTTCTACCCCAACTTTTAGGTTGGTTTGCCAACGTTGGATATTTAGTTCACCTTCAATGTGAGAGCGAAATTCTTTATCGAAGCTATTGTCCCAATAGAAGTGATTGGAGTGGTAATGCCTCATGTAAAATGCCGGTAAAGTATTGCTGACGTAAGCACGGGCAATTAAGCTGACAGTATCTTTCCATAAGTGAAAATTCAGGTCCATATCACCTTTTAAACGGAATTGTCCGATAGCTTGCTCAAGGGCGCCAATCTCTCCATTAATGGTATAGTGTAACAGGCTACCTTGTCGTTTAGATAGCTCTCCACCTACGAATATCTCTTGCTCGTTATATTTGTCTGTTGATACAGAATCTTTATTCATTAATTCATATTTACTCATTTTGTGAGAAATATAGGCAGTCAGTCCGGACTTGGCATACTTGTTAAATCCCTCGAGCAAGGCAATGCCTAGGGTGTTTTTAATGCTGAAAAATGTAGTTGTATCATTGCTGACACGAGTTCCTGTATTGATATAAGTGTTATCGTAGAAACCTTTTGTTTCCCCGGTTGATAAAAAATGATGCCTTGCCTTCTCTATGGATAGAGTGTGGATGAAACTAGTAACTGGTATGTATTTATCAATCGTATCATTCTCAACTCCAGTAGCCTTTCGGGTAAATCCGATATTGTATCGGTGCGTAAGATAGATATTGAATTTATTATTTTTATTCCATGTACTATCTATGTTGGTTGGTATATTTGCCGGTTCAAATTGTTTTGTACCTGCAGCCATCTCCTCAGGGTTGGTAATGTATTTGTCGTCACTAATTCCACCGTTTTCAGCCATTTTCATGGCGTAATTATTGTAGATTAGATGAGCTTGATAGCGATCGCCGATATAACTACCAAATAGCCCTCCATTGAAGAATGCGGTAGACTGATCGTTATATAGGCCTCTACCGTAAAGGTAATCTATATTAAACCCGAACGACAATTGCTTGTTCGCATTGACGGAGAAATAAGATTTGAAACGCTCTTCTCCGTCTATTTTGCTACCGGCTTTGTAATAAGTCAGATTCGTATAAGGTATATTACTATTTGTGAATTTGAATTCCCAAGGATTTATATAGAAGCTTGAATAAGGATCCATAAACATTGCGGAGGAGGCTTGAGAACGTTCAAAAAACAAACGAGACAGACGAGGAGCACCGAGATTTCCCAAGTAGTTATAGTGCCCCTTTATTCCTTCTCCTAAGTTGGTGTTTTGAAAATGATGGTAAGCAGTATCTACATTGATAGGTTTGATGTTGCCTAATTCTTCTGTTATATTCCACATGTATAGTTTGGGCTGCACACTTTGTATTTCTACATTTGAGCTATCCTTTTTTACGCGCATGGACGGATCTATCTGGTTTCCGTTCTCATCAAATGCATCGTTCGTTCTGACCTGAGCGAACGCATTGACTTGGCCAATGATGACTAAAACGATATATGTAAGTAGGAATCTTTTCATAATTACCGGCAAATATACAATAAAAAATAAATCGTCAACCGAAAAGCTTTGTGTATTAACTTCAATTATTGCTTCGAAAGATGAAGGTAAGGTCAAGGACGAATAAACCCGGGTCTGCAACTAATGCGGATCCGGGTATATCGATTATGTGTTATGAAGGATCATCTATTGTTCGTGAATCAGTTCCATACCCTTGAGTATGGCTGCTTCGTTCATTGGTATCAAATGATGATGTCGTTCGGGCAAGGTCTTCTTTAGTCCTTTTAGTACGCTCTCTATTGTAACGATGGGACGCAGTTTTAGCAATCCGCCAAGTACGATCATGTTGAATGCTTTTGCATTGTTCATTTCGTTGGCTGCATCCATAGCGTCTATTCGATAGACTTTGATGTCTTTTCGTGTGGGTGGATGGATAATGCCGTATCCGTCGTATATAAGTATGCCACCAGGCTTCACTTTGCTCTCAAATTTTTCGAGAGAAGGTTGGTTTAGGATGATAGCTGTGTCATATTTACTTAAAATAGGTGAGGATATTTTATTGTCACTTACGATAACTGTGACATTGGCTGTTCCTCCTCGTTGCTCCGGGCCATAGGCAGGCATCCAGGTCACTTCTTTGTCTTCCATTAATCCGGAATAGGCTAGAATCTTTCCCATCGACAAGACACCTTGTCCACCGAACCCTGCTATAATTATTTCTTCTTTCATCTTAGTTGACTTTTAGCATTATTCTTTGTCCTTAATATCGCCTAGCGGATAGAAAGGAAACATGTTTTTTTCCATCCATGTATTGGCATCGACAGGTGTCATCTTCCATCCGGCATTGCAGGTAGATACAATCTCAACCAAATTGGAGCCTTTTCCGCTCATCGAATTTTCGAATGCTTTGCGGATAGCTTTCTTGGCTTTGCGGATGGCAGCTACGCTTTGTACTGATTGGCGGGTAACATATGATGTACCTTCCAATTGCGCTGCTATTTCTGTGATCTTGATGGGATAGCCATGTAAATGTACATCACGGCCTTCTGGGCAGGTGGCTGTTTTCATCCCTAAGAGAGTCGTTGGTGCCATTTGTCCGCCTGTCATTCCATAGATACCGTTGTTGATGAAAATAATGGTAATGTTATCTCCACGATTAAGAGCGTGTATGGTTTCGGCTGTACCGATGCAAGCTAAGTCACCGTCGCCCTGATAGGTAAACACCAATTTACTTGGCCACAAGCGTTTGATGGCTGTAGCTACAGCAGGAGCACGTCCATGGGCGGCTTCTTGCCAGTCTATATCCAGATAATTATACATGAAAACGGCGCATCCCACAGGAGAGATACCTATGGTTTTATCTTCCATTCCCATCTCTTCTATCACTTCGGCGATAAGCTTATGAACTACTCCATGGCTACAGCCCGGGCAGTAGTGCATGGCGTTATCGTTCATTAGAACCGGTTTTTGGTAAACCAGATTCTCGGGCTTGATTATATCTTCTCTTGTTATCATAATGTTTTACCTGTTAGTGAATCGTATAAAAAACTCCATGATCTTTACGAAGATGGCTGCAGCACACACATAGATAAATGTCTTCTTATCGTCTACAGCAAAGTAAACGATGATAGCTATCAACGTGCCAATCATAAAAAGGATATTCAGAATGTTTCTTATTTTTTGAGGATTCATCTTGATTCTTATTTGATTAGTTTTTCTTTCAGGGCTACAACAATTTCGTCAGGGTCGGGCACAATGCCGCCTAAACGTCCGAAGTGCTCAACTTTCACTCTTCCGTTTACTGCCAAGCGAATATCTTCTATCATCTGTCCGGCATTTAATTCAAGAGAAAGCATTCCTTTTACTTTATCTGCATAGCCTGCGATGGCTTTTGTAGGGAACGGCCACAAAGTGATGGGACGTAGAATACCTACTTTGATGCCTTCTTCACGAGCAATCTCCATTGCTTTTTGTCCGATACGAGCCATGGAACCAAAAGCCACGATGAGATAGTCAGCATCTTCGCACTCTATTTCCTCATAGCGCACTTCATTTTCTTCGATCACTTTATATTTAGCTTGGAGGCGAAGGTTGTTTTGCTCCATTGCATTTGGGTCAAGCTCAAGAGAAGTGATGATATTAGGCTTTCTTCCTTTTGTCTTTCCAGTAGTAGCCCACGGGCAGCGTGCAATTACTTCTTCGTCTGTCAGGCGTTTTTTCTGGGCCGGAAGAACGACTTTCTCCATCATCTGTCCGATGACACCATCGGCCAACATCATAACGGGATTGCGATATTTGAAAGCAAGTTCAAATGATAATTCGACAAAGTCGGCCATCTCTTGTACTGAGGCGGGGGCCAATGCGATCAGCCTATAGTCTCCGTGTCCACCACCCTTTACTGTCTGAAAGTAATCGGCCTGACTGGGTTGAATGGTTCCCAATCCGGGACCTCCACGCATCACGTTCACAATCAGACAGGGCAGTTCGGCACCTGCAATGTAAGAGATTCCTTCTTGTTTTAAGCTGATGCCGGGACTTGAAGATGAGGTCATCACCTTTTTACCGCTTCCGGCTCCGCCGTATACCATATTTATAGCTGCTACTTCACTTTCGGCCTGAAGAACTACCATGCCGGTGGTTTCCCACGGTTTAAGTTCGGCAAGAGTCTCCAATACTTCCGATTGCGGAGTGATGGGGTAGCCAAAGTATCCGTCTGCGCCACAACGAATGGCGGCATGTGAGATAGCTTCGTTTCCCTTCATTAATACAACTTCTTCTTCCATATTCTTCAATTTATTCGCATTTAACCTTGTAAACAGTAATACATCCGTCCGGACAAACAGTTGCGCATGCGCTGCATCCGATACAGGTGTTTTCTAAGTATTCCAGGGCATAATTGTACCCTTTTGCATTAACCTCCTTTGCTAGAGAGATAACTTTTACCGGGCAAGCTACCACACATAGGTTGCATCCTTTGCAGCGTTCTGTGTTGACAACTATTGCTCCTCTGATTTTAGCCATAATCTTATCTTATTACGTTAGTTGATTATACATATCCTTGGTAGTAGAAATTCATAATGTCCATAACCATTTTGCGAGCCTGTAAAGCCGGGCTTTGGGGGTTGAGTTCAATGGCGAATTGGTAATTATTCAAGGCTTTCTGCCAGTCTCCCAGCTTCCGATAAGCATTCCCCAGAAGATAATAGGCATCATCTTTTTCGGTGTCATTCGTTTGTAGAAAACGTTCGAGTTCTTGAATGGCTTTATCTATATTACCTTGATTAATCAGTTCTTTTATGGTATTCAGTTGCTCCATATTGTGTGTAAATATACGGATTATTGAGTGGCAAAGATAGCTCATATTTAGAAACAGCGTTCATTTTTCTCGTGAAAAATAGGAAAACAGACAAAATAAAAAGCCGAATCGGTGATGATAGGCTATCTATATGTCACCAATTCGGCTGAATATTCGTTGAACGTCGACTTACTTATTCACAAGTTTGCCGTTGATATAAAGGTTCTTGAAAGTTACATCTTTAGCTCCGCTTATATTGTTTTTATCTTTGGATACGTTGTTGAAGTGAGAATCTTCTACGCTGATGTTATATACGTTTTCTGGACTGTCAAGACCAACGATATATACACCCAATTGACTCTTTTGGCATGTTACATTCTTTAAATGTACGTTGCGCACTGTTGGATTAAAGCCACGATTGCATTTCTCACGATTTTCGTATTGCAGGTTGATGCGCAGTACAGCTTCGCGACATTGTCCTACGGTGATATTGCGTACAAAAACATTTTCTATCAGGCCACCACGACAGGTACTGGTTTTAATACGAATAACGCGCTCAAGCTCAGGACTGTCCATCTTGCAATTTTCTACAAACAAATTACGATAACCTCCCGATATTTCGCTACCAATAACAACACCACCGTGTCCGTTTTTCATTTCACAGCCTCTAACGATGATGTTTTCACTTGGAATGTTCCATTTACGACCATCACCATTTCTTCCTGATTTGATAGCAATACAATCATCGCCTGTGTCGAAGATACAGTTTTCTATCAACACGTTTTTGCACGATTCAGGATCGCATCCATCGCCATTGGGGCCACGGTTAAAGATGTTTACCCCACGTACAATCAGACTTTCGCAGAAGAGTGGGTGGATAACCCAGAATGGAGAGTTGAGTAGTGTTACATCTTCTATCAGTACGGTATTGCAAGAATATAGGTTGATAAGCTGAGGACGCATACCATCTTCAGGTTTCATAATTCGCTTATAGATAGGTGTGCCAGTTTCACCATACATCAAAAGGCGCTCGCGGCCACCATTACGTTGAGCTACCATACCTTCTTTCCATCCGTAGTGAGGTGCTCCGCACATAGCCCACCAGTTTTCATTGGAGGCTTGTCCGTCTATTGTTCCTTTGCCGGTAATGGCAATGTTCGTTTCTCCATAAGCATAAATTAGTGGACGGGCATTGTAGCAGTCGATGCCTTCCCAGCGAGTGATTACTGCCGGAAAATAAAGACTTTGGTCTGTCGAGAACTTCAATTGAGCTCCTTCTTCTATGCGTAGATTGACATTACTTTTTAGGGTGATTGGACCTGTATAGAAGGTGCCTTTGGGTACAATCACTGTTCCTCCGCCAGCTTGGCTACATGTAAGAATGGCCAGATTGATGGCTTCGTGACAAGGTTCTGCCTCGTTGTCGGGCTTTGCTCCGAAGTCGGTAATTGTATACGAATGTTTAGGAAACGATGTCTTTTTGATTTGTTTCTCTATCTTGGCACTTTCTTTGAAGGCTTTGTCAAAGTCGATAGAACTTGCGTTGACTGAAAGAGTTGCGATGAGCAAACAAATGATTCCGAATACTTTTTTCATCATTTTCTTTTGGGTTTATAGATGGTTAATAGATTTCAGGTTGCAAATGTATCACTCTGCAAGGACTTATAGGGACTAGTTTTTGGTGGAAATAGTGCAATTATTGATATAATTGGGACAATTCTATTGCAATATGTTTTTTCGATATCCCTATTACAAAAATATGGTTATAATTATAATAAAGACTCCGAAGAACTGATTCAATTCTTCGGAGTCTTTATTCAGAGTGTATTATTTTTCGTTCATAGGACGTTTTATATAATTTTCCATGTGATCGAGAGGTAAAGTAATGAAAGGTGTTTGCCAACCACCAATACGTACATTTACTCCAGCATACGGCAAAAGCATCGCCACCGCGTCGGCTTCAGATTTTTTAAGAGCTTCTTGTGTTACCTTATATATCTCTTGGTATAGATCTGATGTTCCTATAGCCATCGTCATCATGCCACCTCCTTGAACAATAAACTCGTGGATGACTTGTTGCACTATGTCAGGAGTTACGCTTTCATCTTTTAAGCAAATATCAGTGATTACTCCAGCAGCAAAGCGGTTGAGATTAAACTTAGATAAAGAGCTTAATGTTCCCATTATACCTTGATCAACAGTGCCAGGGACGGGAGAAAAATTAGGAGCAATAGGCATGCCATCCGGACGATTAGCTGAAGCAGCAGCACCACGTCCTTGCCAGTTGTATTGTTCAAAAGTTCCCAATCCGGCAGTGATCTTCATTTTTATATCGTAAGTCATACCAAGCGGAAGACCATAATAGCCTGCTAAACTACGCAAAGAGGCCACCTTTCTCCATTCTTTCTCTGGATGAACATCTTGAAACAGATACTTACCAAATTTAGCAGATTCTTGAACGCATTGATAAAATATATCTAATACTTGGCTGGTTAAGGCATCGGCTTTCACATCATTATTTCCGAATTTAGGAGAATCATTGTCGAAATCATTGCTAATTTCGTTGTATTGTGAATTCTTTGATTCCCTTAATATCTTTTCCTCTTCTGATTCCTTTTTATCTGGAGATAATTTGTTTTTGCCAAAATTCTCTCGAATAGCTTCGCAAACTAACTCTAAGCTATATTTCTTTTCTTCATAAACCCAGCGTTGCAAAGCGGCTAGTTGATTAACCATATCTGGCACAGAACCTAGAATCAAGCCTCCTAAGTTATGGTAAGCTCCTCCTGCTGCTTTATCTCGTCCTTTTTCCATACATCCTTTGAGATATGCCGAAAATAGAGGCGATGGTGCCGCGTTTTCATCTATCATATAGTATAGAAAGAGAGACATTACGGATTGGTCAACAAAGAATTGCATGTGGACTTTCAAGTATTTCATAACCTCTTCAAAGCTTTTAGGAATAGGAGTGGTTGGAGATACCTTGGCTCCCCGAAATAGTTCATCGTCTTTCTTTAAAGAAGCTCCTTGGTTCAATGCTGACTCTAACGCTTGTAAACCTACCATCATACCAAAAGTCCAATCCGATTGCCCATTCAGAATAGGTTCCCAGCACCCATCTACGCAATAGTCATTGGCCAATGATTGCATACGGGTACTCACTTCGTTTGTATTCTTCTCATCTTGCATTAGAGCTTTGTACATTGCCGGAATCATAATCTCATCATTTAAGATAGAAGGATTATTTTTTGTTTGATAGATTGATTTAGCTACTTGCCGAAATAGTGCATCAGGACTATCTTTATGCAAACGAACATAAATGCCCGGGGCCGGCAAATTTACATTTTCAATAGCTTGTAAAATAAGAAAAGTACAATCATTTGTCGCATCCGATCCATCCGGCTTTTTTCCGCCAATAATTATGTTCTGCAAAAAGTTATTTACCCCTGCCTTTTGATCAATATAATACGGATGTGTACCCAATACGGTAGCATAATCCACATGATCCTGTTTTACTAAATATTTTGAACTTAAATTGAGACGCCCTGCACATTTTATTATTAAGCATTCGAATATTTCCAGAGGACTGTACTTCTCTTCTTTGTCCTTTTTAGCCAAATAGGGCTGTAGTACTTGGTCCAACCTTCCTAAGGAAATGAGATTCATAGAAGCATGCAAAGCTATGTGAAAGAAACAAATGCTTTGCACAGCCTCGTGAAACGTATCAGCTGGTAAGCGAGGAACTTTACGTGCTATGCGGGCTAAATCCATCAACTCTTCTCTTCTTTCAGGGTACTTTTCTGCATCATGTTCAGCAATCACAGCCCAGCGAGTAGCATAGTTAACTACAGCCTTACAAGCTAACTTTACTGCCCAATAGAAATCGAATTTTTTCTTTAAGCTAATCAGTTTTCCCTCTTCCAGTCTCAATAGTCTTAAGTTCTCTTCGTTGTCTTCCGCAGGAGAAGAATCTTGATCACGTTTATTATAAGTATCGTAGAGCCTTTTAACAAGAGTCTTACCTTTCTTGATCTGAGGAGCTAATGTGTCCAGTTCGGCTGAACAGGTATCTATCTTTTTCTGTAGCCCATCACTTAGCAAGTCGCTATAATCCATTGAGTTGTGTCCAAAGAGAGATGCTGCATTACGGTTGGTGATGGAGCCGGCCCGCAGTTCGTCATCAGTAAGGAAACGAGGGAACATTTTCCCTAATCCATTAGAGCCCATAGGCATTGCTCCTAGAAGTAAGTCGCCTTCCAGAATATCTGCCGTATGTGTTTTCTTGCTACATTCTTTGTCTGTCATTGCTGTGAGCATCCGATCTATGGCTACTGAACGCCGCACAATGACGGAACAATTTTCGATAGATTTCCAAAGCGGATACTTCTCGTTAGTAGTGCTATTCTCTTTCACTACATTATCAAACATGTCCTGGCTAAACCACTCCTCCGAGCGATCCCCGAGAGCCTTGCTTATCAAAGTATCATAGAGTTTCTTAACTCTATCACTCATCTGGCTTTCCAGATTTAAATTCCATTGATTCTCTTTCATAAATATTAAAATTAAGGTGAGTAAAAAAAGATGTTATTTTAGATTCACAAGATTCAATATCCGAAGCATTAGGCACAGCCATTTTCAACGCTATACCACTACGTTGATAATTTACGTCAAAATTCACATTCCATGGAAGAATAGTGACTGTATTTATACCATTTTTTATCAGTATTGAGGAAATACTATGTAAAACATCATCCCTATCAAAGAAACCTGGAACCATAGGTATTTGAGGTAGTACTTTAGCTCCTTTATTTACTAAATAATCTAGAACATTGCTGATTTGCTCGTCGTGTCGCTGATGTTTACAACCGGTAATTACCCGCATGCCGAATAGCCATACATCAACTAGTGGGATCATTCTTTTATAGATGTCCAATGGCAGTAGCCCCGATGTTTCAATGACCGTATGTATTCCTTCCTGCTTGCAGAGTCGTAGTAACTCTTCCGCAGCTTGCGGCTGTAGTAAAGCTTCTCCTCCCGACAATGTAATGCCGCCTTGCTTGCGGGTAAGACGAAGATATGGAAGTATCTGTTCCCAAAGTGATAACACCGTTGTTTCTGTTGTAGGAAGATGTAGCGCACTACCTTTTATTCCTGTAATGCTTCTTGGACATTGGTCGATACAATTACCACATCCTACACAGCGTTCTCGGTGTAGAATATGTCCGAATTCATTGAATTCATGTACCTTATGCTTGCAAACTTCTGCACAACGACCACATCCTAGGCATAAAGCCGAAAGACTCATCAAGGGGGCATTATATATTTGTGAGTGCGGCGAATGGCACCACTCGCACTGTGCAGGACATCCCTGAAAATACACTACTGTACGGACACCGGGACCATCTTGCTTAGATAATTCCGCCACATCAAACACCCTGAGATGATGAGTGTGTGTGCGATGTTCCATTTCTCCTATACGTACTTTCATTGCGAATCCTTTTGAAAGTCTGTTTTGTAAATGTTAGATTCTCAAATATAAATTAAGTTTAATGTAATATGTTATGATTTGTGATATATTTCATTGGTGTTAACTATTTTTATACTAACATGAGATGGAAACTTCAAGACATGATACCTAATAAGAGTGCAGAATTTATGATCAGTATTCTTCTCAAGTGACCTATATAAGAGAGACGTCTGATTTTGGTAATCTTTTGGTGGTTACTCGAATAGCTTCAGTAACTCTCTATAGAAATAAAACTTGTTGGAGACGCCGGATATTTGAACATAACAATTAATAGCGGCGCTAGCGATTATCGACAGCATATTAATCCCCAGATCTATTGGTATACTATTTTAAAGAACCTAAGTACTTACCTTTTGAGCTCATTCTTGTCAATAGCAAGTTTATTGATTATTAACGCTATCTGAAATTTCTAAGAACATATAGGAGTTTAGGAGGTAACAAAGAGAAACTTTTATTTTTCATATAAGAGTTATTCCGATGACGCATAAGCATATTAGTGAAGAGAAACCGTCTTTTGACTGAAGAGAACCGTGCAGTTGGCTCATCTGAACCTTTCTTTTGAGCAATCTGAGGCGTTTTTGAGGATAAATAGCACGGCGCAAAACAAAAAAAAGGAAGAAGTCGAAACTTCTTCCTTTTACCGTATTTTAATCTGAATATACTTTATGATTATGCTAACAAAGATACAACATTACATTGCTTAAGTCAAGCATTTACCCTAAAATATTAAAGAGGAATTTTATCAATTCGTCTTTGATGACGGCCTCCTTCAAATTCTGCAGCAAAGAATGTGGTCATGATAACATCAGCTTCGTCAGTAGTAATGAAACGTCCCGGCATGACCAGTATGTTCGCATTATTGTGCCGACGAGCAAGTTCTGCTATTTCCGGAATCCAACAAAGGGCGGCACGAATGCCCTGATGCTTGTTTAGTGTGATATTAATGCCGTTTCCGCTACCACATATCGCAATGCCCGGGTAGCATTCTTCTGCTTCAATGGCATAAGCTAGTGGATGGGCAAAATCGGCGTAATCACAACTTTCTGCTGTATATGTTCCGTAGTCTTTATAGGGCCATCCTTTAGCCTCTAGCCAACTCTTTACAAACTGTTTCAACTCGAAACCTGCATGATCGGAACAAATTCCTATTGTTTTCATTCTTTCGTAGATTTATGAAGGGGTGTTTATTTTATTTTTATTATAGCATTTCTTTTACTTGCTTATATACGTTCTCGGCAGTGAAGCCCAACTTCTCGTCCAGTACTGTGTACGGAGCAGAGAAACCGAATGATTCTAAACCGAAAACCTTACCGTTTGCTCCGACCAACCCTTGCAAGTTGACAGGTAATCCGGCTGTCAGACCGAATACTTTGGCGCCTGAAGGAATAATAGATTCTTGATATTCTTTGCTCTGACTACGGAATAATCCTTCTGAAGGTGCCGATACGATACGGAGTTTCACACCATCCTTACGAAGCAACTCAGCACCGGCCACAAGTGTAGATACTTCAGAACCTGAAGCAACCAAGATAACATCCGGATTATTCTCAGATCCGGCTACGATGTAAGCACCTTTGTTAGCTTGAGTGTAATCGTTACCTGCAGGCAGGTTTGCGATATTTTGGCGAGAGAAAATCAAAGCCGATGGGGTAGTGGTATTTTCCATAGCCAACTTCCATGCTTGAGTAGTCTCTTCTGCATCAGCGGGACGCAATACCAACATCGAATTATGTCCTTTGTGATTTTTCAGTTTCTCCATCAAACGTATTTGTGCCTCTTGTTCTACCGGTTCGTGAGTAGGTCCGTCTTCGCCTACGCGGAAAGCATCGTGAGTCCAAACGAACTTAACGGGTTGTTCCATTAAGGCTGCCATACGGATGGCTGGCTTCATGTAGTCTGAGAATACGAAGAAAGTAGCACAAGCCGGAATCACACCTCCGTGCAGAGCCATACCAATGGAAATGCAAGCCATGGTTAATTCGGATACACCAGCCTGCAAGAAAGAACCGCTAAAGTCTTCTTTGCTAAACGCATGTGTCTTTTTTAAGAATCCGTCTGTTTTGTCGGAGTTAGAAAGGTCGGCCGAAGTTACAACCATATTTTCTACTTCACCCGCTAATGTAGCTAGTACGGTAGCAGAAGCTGCACGAGTAGCCGATCCTGCTTTTTGTACAATAGCATCCCAGTTCACTTTAGGAGCTTCACCTTTGAAGAATTGCTCCATTTTAGCAGCCAATTCAGGTTTTGCTTTTGCCCATTCAGCTTTTGCAGCATATCTTGCAGCTACAATGGTAGCTAGTTCTTCAGCACGTTTAGCATATAAAGCAGCAACTTCAGGGAATATTTTGAATGGTTCTTCAGGATTACCACTTAAATTCTTAACTGTATTTTTATAAGCATTGCCACCTAATGGTGCACCGTGTGTTTCGCAGTTGTCCTCATAGCTAGAGCCATCAGCTTTGCGTGCGCCTTTTCCCATGGTTGTTTTACCAATGATAAGGGTTGGTTGCATTTTTACAGCCTGAGCTTCGATTAATGCTTTGCGGATGGCATCGGGATCATTACCGTTAATGATAATGACTTTCCATTTCCACGCTTCATACTTCATCGCTACATCTTCGCTAGTTACCTCTTTGGTGGTACTGGAAAGCTGAATGCCGTTAGAATCGTAGAACATGATCAGGTTGTCCAGCCCTAGATGGCCGGCAATACGTCCGGAACCCTGAGAGATTTCCTCTTGTACTCCTCCGTCGGAAATATAAGAGTAAATCGTTTGGTTCATCACTTCACCAAAGCGTGCTTTGAGGAATTTAGCAGCAATAGCAGCACCAACTGCATACGTGTGTCCTTGTCCCAACGGGCCGGAAGTGTTTTCTACTCCACGCATGATGTCTACTTCAGGATGTCCGGGAGTAGGGCTTCCCCATTGGCGGAACTGTGCCAATTCATCCATGGTATATTTACCGGTTAGAGCTAATGTAGAATACAACATCGGCGACATGTGTCCCGGATCAAGAAAGAAGCGGTCTCGTCCTTCCCATTTAGGGTTCTTGGGGTCATATACTAAAAACTCAGAGAAGAGTACATTTATAAAGTCTGCACCTCCCATAGCACCACCCGGGTGTCCTGAATTTGCTTTTTCAACCATTGAAGCTGCCAATATACGAATATTATCAGCGGCTAAAGTCATGAGTTCATTATCATTCATACTATACAAAGTTAAGTGTTTCTGCAAAGATAATCGTTTACTATAATTTATCTTTCGCTAGATGGAAATTATTTTATTGTTAAGGTAACAATCGACTTAGCGGGAAGTTCTACTTTTAGTAAACCTTTACTAACTTTAGCTCCTTTGAAATCTTTTAGATTTACTACATTCGGTCTTTCAAAAGAGTTGTAGTCTGTGATGTCGGTAGAAGTTAATATCTGGCCGCTTACCCCACTAATCTTGAACTGAGAGATGTCGATAGATATATCTTCTGTGTTATCAGCATCCACATTAGAGAGAGAAACATGGATTACTCCTTCTTTGTCTTTTGATGCTGTGGCGCTAACCAAAGGAACTGTACGATTATCTCTTACGTTCACTTTATCACAGATCAGATCAAGTGGGAGATATGTTGCGTTTTGATGAACTTTGTACATATCGAATACATAGTACGTTGGAGTTAACACCATTTCTTTGCCCTTAGTCAGAATCATGGATTGTAATACGTTTACGATCTGTGCAATATTTGCCATTTGTATGCGGTCGGTGTATTTATGAAACACATCTAAAGTCAGTGAAGCAACAAATGCATCGCGCATAGAGTTTTGTTGATAAAGATGTCCGCGAGTTGTTCCCGGCTCTTCGTCCCACCAAGTTCCCCATTCGTCAACCAGTAATCCGACATTTTTCTTTGGATCATATTTATCCATGATATTGATATGCTTCTTAATTACATCTTCAATTTCCAGACATTTACCCATAGTCCAGTAATAATCGTCTTTGCTGAACTTAGTGGCTGAACCTTTGCTACCATTCCATCCTGTGACTGTGTAATAATGAAGAGAGAGACCATTCATGCGGGCACCTATGTTTTTCATTAAAGTTTCTGTCCAGTTGAAATCATAATCACTGGCACCGCTAGCTATTTTATATAGGTGGTTATCATCATAGTTACGGCAATAAGTAGAATAGCGACGATATAAGTCAGCATAATATTCTGGTCTCATGCTTCCGCCGCATCCCCAGCTTTCGTTGCCCACTCCAAGGAATTTTACTTTCCAAGCTTTGTCGCGTCCGTTCTTGCGGCGTAGATTGGCCATAGGAGAATCTCCATCGGAAGTCATGTATTCTACCCACTTAGCTAATTCTTCCACGCTACCACTACCCACGTTTCCGCTGATGTAAGGTTCGCATCCTATTAATTCACAAAGGTTTAAAAACTCGTGTGTACCGAAGCTATTGTCTTCTATGGTACCTCCCCAGTTGTTATTGACCATTTTAGGACGATTTTCTTTCGGGCCGATTCCATCCGTCCAGTGATATTCATCGGCAAAGCATCCACCCGGCCAACGTAGAACAGGTACTTTCAATTCTTTTAGTGCATTTAGCACATCGGTACGATAACCTTGAGTGTTAGGAATATCCGATTTTTCGCCCACCCAAAGTCCACCATAAATGCATGAACCGAGGTGTTCGGCAAATTGCCCGTAGATTTCTTTTGGAATAATTTGCTTTCCTTGTTCCGGATAAATTTTTACTGTGGCACTCTTCTGTGCTGATAGAGACATGCAAGCTATTAATAGCGTACTGACTAGAATTTTTTTCTTCATGTTTCTTATATTATTTAGTTAGTAGGTTTTATTTCATATAAATTACGCAACCGCCTTGTCTTTGTAACTCTACTTTTAGATTACCCTTTTTATCTACTTTGGAGGTTTGTAGTCCGGCAGTGCGATCTGCCTTATCATAAATGAGCGTTAATTCTTTGCCCATAAGCCAAGGCAGAGACAATACCAATTGTTTCGGTTGTTCATTTGCATTTGCCGCGGCGATATACCACCTGTCTCCATATCGGCGTGCGATTACGCAGTATTTACCCGGATAGCCGTCTACGAAACGAGTTTCATCCCATACCGTTGGTACTTTCTTCATAAAATCCAGTACATAGTCCGGTTGTTCGGTTAAGTTATTCGGAGTGATGCCAAAATGCTGAATGGGTGATTGGTAAATGACAGAACTTGCTACTTCAAAAGCGTCGGTTGTTTTTCTTATCGTACCGTTAGTCTGATCTTTAGAGAAGCGTTTATTAAAGAATACCGGACCAAAGTCCATTGCTGAAACCGCATTACGGGTAAAAGGTAGCATGGTGGCAGAATAGGCCTCTTTATCTGTGTGATATTGGTTGAAAACCATATTCTCTGAAACTAAGGCCGCTTCACTACTCATGTGGTTCGGATACATTCGTTCCCAACCTCTTGGCAAGGTTGTGCCGTGAAAGTTGACGAAGATACCATATTTGTTAGCATCAGTCAGAATGTCTTCATAGAGTTTCATCGTTATCTGTTTATCCCCTCCAAAGAAATCTACCTTGATCCCTTTTACGCCCAAGGACTTCATCCACTCCATTTCTTTCTGGCGAGCAGGGGCTGCGTCCATTCTGTGTTTTGGTCCTTGTGGTGCATCATTCCATGTACCATTAGAGTTGTACCACAGAATCACATCCACTCCTTTTGATTGTGCATATGCAATTAGTGAGGGCATATTTTCATATCCAATCTGTTTGTCCCACAATGCATCAATCAAAATGTATTCATAGCCCATATTTGCAGCCAAGTCAATAAATGTCTTTTGATCCTGATAATTGCAACTCACATCTTGCCATAATATCCAACTCCAAGTGCTGCGTCCCGGTTTGTATACTTGTGAAGGTTCGTATATTGGTTTTACTACGTCGTAAGCAGAAGTAGTCTCCACTATTGGTTTGAGCGTTTCTCCCACGGTGATAGTCTTCCATGACGTGAGTAGAGGAAGACTTGCAGTAACGCTATTGTCACCCAATCCATCGTTCTCTTTTTTATCAGGGAAAGCAATGCTATATAATCCGTCTTTAGTGCCATCGCTCAAACGAGTCCCTACATAACGACTACTTACTCCCGTTTCCGAGAGTAGCACCCAATGGCTATTTTCCAAGTGGAAGAGGGCAGGGAAGGTGTATCCTAAATTATATTTTGACAGAGTGCCTATTGGCTCCTCAATGGTATATTCTTCTTCGTAACTGGGTTTTGTTTTCTCCCATCCTGCTCCTGCAGGTGCTTGTGGAGTGATGAAAGTGGTCGTTTTTACCGGAAAGTCGAATCCGGTAACTTCATGGTCGATGGTGCAATGTGAACGTTTAGCGGAAGCGATTCGATAGGCTTGTGAAATATCGTTGTTGCTCACCCGAAAGATGATCTGTAAAGTGTCATTGTTGGCATTGAGATAGCTGCAAACCAATTCATTGGCTTTATAATGCACACGACTTGTCTTTGCATGTGATAAAGAATAAGTATCATCAATGAAGCGAGTTGATTCTTTACATATCTTTAATGCTGTAGAAAAACTTCCAATGCTGGTTTCAAGTCCCAAAGGGGATTGTTCAAGAACTGTATTGTTGTTGTATGTTACGGAGTAGGATACCTTTCCGTCAGATAATGTTAGCCGTACTTTTAAGGAGCCGTTAGGTCCTTGAACTTCCTGCGCTTGCAATAAAAGTGGGATAATGGCTAATACGGTTAATAGAATTTTTCTCATGGTGTTATAGTTATCATGTATAAATTAGCTGAATAATATAGCTTGTGTAGGTTATTACTAGCAAATAATGCGATATAGGTTAAACTGAAATGATAAAGAAAGGTAAATGCTAGGCGGAGTTTAATAGACGCTCCGCCTAGCATTCTTATCTGAGTTGTGTTTATGAAAAGAGTTCTTTTTCTGTGAACTGTCCTACTTTAATGTACTTTTCATAAATATCCTGATAGGCTTTTGCATTCTCTGCTATTGGAGAATATTCAAAAGCAAATCCGGATGACATGGCATTTTGGGCGTCTTCTATCTTGCTATATTCTCCTGCAGCTGTAGCAGCAAACATTGCTGCACCAAGAGCGCAAGCTTGATCTGTTTTACAAACCTTGATAGGCATGTTAAGCACATCACTAAGTGTTTGCATTACAAATGGAGATTTAAGCGCAATACCACCGATTCCAATAACACTATCAATCCGTACACCTTCATTCCTAAAGCGGTTGACAATGGCTTTTGAACCAAAAGCTGTTGCTTCAACCAATGCGCGGAAGATACGTGGTGCCGAGCTAGCCAGAGATAAACCGGTAATTGTACCTTTCAATAACTGGTTGGCGTCCGGAGTACGTCTGCCATTCATCCAATCGGTTGCTATGATACTACTTTCACTCACCGGAATTTTTTCTGCTTCTTTGGTCAGTGCAGGGATAATGCTGTTGCAAGCTTCGTCTATCAATTTAGCTTTTGTAGCCTCATCAATCAACGTACTTTCTCCAATGATATTTTTCAAAGGGAACTCAAGTACCTGTTTGAACCATGCATAAATATCTCCAAAGGCTGATTGTCCGGCTTCCAGTCCAATCATGCCCGGTATAACCGATCCGTCTACTTGTCCGCAAATACCTTTGATTAGTTTCTCGCCAATCTCTTCATACGAAGCAACCATGATGTCGCAAGTAGAAGTTCCGATGACACGTACGAAGGTGTGTGGAGTAACTCCCGCACCCACGGCGCCCATGTGGCAGTCGAATGCTCCACCGGCTACTACTACATCAGTAGTTAGTCCTAAACGCTTGGCCCACTCTGCGTTCAACTTTCCTACAGGTTTGTCTGCTGTTTCAGTTTTGTCGAACAAGCGTGCTCTGAAACCTGCCAACAATGGATCGAGTGCGGTTAGGAATTCTTCACTTGGAAGTCCTCCCCATTTCTCGTGCCACATCGCTTTGTGTCCGCATGCACAACGGCTGCGAACAATGTCATCACTTTTAGTTACCCCGGTAATCAAAGCAGGCAACCATTCGCAATATTCTACGATGGAGTAAGCTTTGGCTCTTACACTTTCATCCTGACGGAGAACGTGGAGAGCTTTGGCCCAAAACCATTCAGAAGAATAAATTCCCCCTTCGTAAGCCGAATAGTCAATTTTCCAATTTGCGCAAAGTTTGTTCACCTCGGCTGCTTCTTTAATGGCAGTATGGTCTTTCCACAACACAAACATTGCATTTGGGTTTTCCGTAAACTCTGGTAGCAGTGCTAACGGAGTACCTGTGGCATCTGTAAAAGCAGGAGTACTTCCTGTCGTATCAAAAGCAATACCAATCACCTTCTCGGCAGTTCCCTGAGGGCAGGCTGCAAGAGCCTCTTTCACGGTAGCTTCCAATACATCAATATAATCTTGCGGATGCTGGCGATATTGGTTGATGGCAGGATTGCAGTACAATCCTTTTTGCCATCGGGGATAATATTTAACGGATGTGGCTAACGCCTCTCCCGTGAGTGCATTTACTACAAGTGCACGGGCAGAGTCGCTACCATAATCAAGTCCTATAACGAATTTATCCATAATTATTTAGCAAAGAGCTTTGTTTAACATGTAATAGATTTCATTCATGCGAAGTTCTTTCTTAAACTCGCTGATCGTAGTGTTGTTATCAATAACAACCATCTCAATACCTGCTATTTCAGCATAATCTTCCAGATACTCAACTGTTAAGTCGTAAGAGAAACTTGTGTGATGAGTACCACCTGCCAAGATCCATGCAGCAGCTCCGACTTCCAAATTTGGTTGAGGAATCCACAAAGAAGAAGCAACGGGAAGTTTAGGCAATTCTTTGCTCTTTATGCAATCAACCTTATTCACAATCAGGCGGAAACGGTTGCCCATGTCAATAATTGTTGCAGCAACACCTTCGCCTTGTTTAGAGGTGAATACCAAGCGAGCAGGATCGTTCTTGCCACCAATACCCAATGGATGAACTTCCAATTTAGGTTTGTGTTCAGCAATGAGTGGACAAACTTCGAGCATGTGTGCTTGCAGAATCGCACTTTTTTCTCCATCAAAGTTCAATGTGTAGTCTTCAAGGAAAGAGCATCCTTTAGGAAGTCCCTGACCCATGAACCACATGGTGCGGAAGAGAGCAGCTGTTTTCCAGTCACCTTCTGCACCAAAGCCATAGCCTTCAGCCATTAAGCGCTGGCAAGCAAGACCCGGTAGTTGATCAATTCCGGCAAGATCATCGAAGTTTGTAGTGAAAGCTTTGGCTCCTTTTTCAGAAAGAAAACGACGAAGAGCGATTTCTCCACGAGCAGCCTCTTTTACCTGATTAACAAAGTGAGCATCTTTCTTCTGTGCCTCAGTGATGGTGTATTCTTCTTCGTAAGTAGCTACTAACGCCTGAATTTCTTCATCAGTCACCTTATTTAATACAGCAACGAGGTTTGCAATCGGATAATAATCTACGTGGTAACCTAGACGCAATTCTGCTTCTACCTTATCTCCGTCGGTTACTGCCACGTTGTTCATTTGGTCGCCGAAGCGGATGATACGCATGTCTTGTGCATCTGCCCAACCGGCTGAAACACGCATCCATACAGCAATCTTAGCTTGTGCTTCAGCATCCTGCCAATGGCCTACTACCACTTTGCGATTCTTACGCATGCGAGTTACCATGTGTCCGAATTCACGGTCGCCATGCGCTGACTGATTCAAGTTCATAAAGTCCATATCCATTGTTTCCCATGGAATTTCCTTGTTGAACTGTGTGTGAAAGTGTAACAAAGGTTTTTTCAACTCTTGCAATCCGTGAATCCACATTTTAGCAGGAGAGAAGGTATGCATCCAAGTGATCACACCGATACATTTTTCTTCGTTGTTAGCAGCTTTGAAAGTATCTGTAACCTCTCTGGCCGAATTCACTGTACCTTTATATATTACTTTGACAGGCAGATTGCCCGAGCTATTGAGCCCTTTTACTATCTCGTTTGAGTGTGCATCTACTGCAATAACTGCGTCGCCTCCGTATAAGAGCTGTGCTCCGGTAACGAACCATACTTCATAATTTTCGAATCCCATAATTGTATTCTTTTAAAATTGTTATTTTATAATTTATTACTGTCCATAATAAGCGTTTGGGCCATGCTTGCGATTGAAGTGCTTTTCAACTAGTAGCGGATTCATCGTTAATTGAGGATTAACGGTATAAGAGATGCTAGCCATTTTGGCTACTTGCTCCATTACAACAGCATTGTGCACCGCATCATTTGCATCTTTTCCCCAAGAAAAAGGACCATGATTTTTAACCAATACTCCCGGAGTATGTACCGGATTGATGCCTTCGAATCTTTTCACGATCACATTACCCGTTTCCAATTCATAAGCACCGTTTACTTCTTCTTCAGTCATATCAGCTGTGCAAGGAATAGCGTCGTGAAAGTAATCAGCATGAGTCGTTCCGATGTTGGGAAGATCAATGCCCGCCTGTGCCCAAGCGGTGGCGTATGTAGAGTGCGTGTGTACTACTCCACCAATTTCAGAAAATGCTTTGTAAAGAACCACGTGAGTAGCTGTATCCGATGATGGCTTAAGTTTACCTTCCACCACTTTTCCATCAAGATCTACCACCACCATGTCTTCAGCTTTCATATCATCATAAGATACTCCACTTGGCTTGATAACTACTAATCCGCTTTCACGATCAATAGCTGATACATTTCCCCATGTAAATATTACCAATCCATGTTTTACCAACTCCAGATTGGCTTGGAATACTTTTTCTTTTAAAGCTTCTAACATATACTTATAATTTAAATTTAGGATCTTTCCGATAAGCTTTCCCATTGAATTTATAGAGAAAAGCTCCACGTCTTGATCCTGATTTATCTATTTTATCCGTCTTTTCAATGAAATCCATTTCGGCCACTCTTTTACGGAAGTTGCGTTTATCCAGCGTTTCTCCGTAAATGGCTTCATATAATGCTTGTAACTGAGTTAGAGTAAACAAATTCGGCAATAAATTAAAGCCTATAGGCTCATTACCGGCTTGGTATTTCATTCGTTCTCTGGCTTGTTCCACCATTTTGGGATGGTCAAAGAAGAGAGAAGGAAGTTGATTGATATTGGCCCAATAAGCATTATGCTTTTGTACTAATTCTCTATCGTACTCATTTACGTTTATCAATGCGTAGTAGGCTACAGATATTACTCTTTCACCCGGGTCGCGTTCAACTTCACCAAATGCTCCTACTTGTTCCATATATACATTCTCAAGACCGGTAAGCTGATGAAGTACTCGTTTGGCGGCGCTGTCTATACTTTCATTTTCCTGAACAAATCCCCCCATTAGTGACCATTCTCCCATCGCCGGTTCAAAATTTCGTTTCAGCAAGAGGAGGTTAAGTTCTCCCTTGCTGAAACCAAAAATGATACAGTCCACTGAAATATAAAACTTCGGATGATGACTATAATAATTGCTCATTAACAGATTTAGTTAGTTCTTAATTACCAGAAGTACCAATAGAACGCCGCTGTAAAGCCTAATATGATAATTGTGTTGATAACATCCCAATGGTTCCAACTAGCTCTTGATGCAGCTTTTTGTTCGGGTGTTGACGATCCAAATACTAAACCTTGAATTTGTGCAGGGTCTGGCGCTTTTGTAAATAAGCTGACTACTACTACGACAATGATACAGAAGAGTAGCATCCATCCGCAGAAGAATAACCAGTTCAGGTCATAGAACAAACTCTTAAACATTGATTCGCCCGCATTTGTGCCAATAGTAGTATAATATACTTTAGCTCCTAAACGAGTGATACCAATGGCAAAGCCAGAGAGTAGTCCCCACATTCCACCTTTGGCAGAAGTACGTTTCCATGTAATACCCATTAAGAAAGCTGCGGCAATACCCGGAGCCAATACAGACTGTACATCTTGTAAGTAGTTATAAAGCACATTACCGATACTCTTCATAATGGGAATCCATAAGATACCTAAGATAACGATTACTACTGTTGCTATCTGACCTATTTTTACTAATTTCTTTTCGGGAGTATTTGGCTTAAATCTTTTGTAAAAATCGATGGTGAAAAGCATTGCTGAAGAATTGAACAAAGAAGCAAGCGAGCTCATTAAAGCGGCAAGAATACCGCAGACAACAAGTCCTTTCACTCCGGCAGGAAGCAATTTGGCAACCAGCGAAGGGAAAGCTGCGTCAGCAGAAGGAAGCACATATTGCACGCCGTTTAACATAATTCCTTTTTGAGACATGGTAAAAGCGATCATGCCCGGAATAAGGAATAAGAATACAGGCAATAGTTTTAAATAGGCTCCAAATATTGATCCACGACGTGCTTCTTTCTCATTTCTACCTGAAAGTACACGTTGTACGATGAACTGGTCTGTACACCAATACCAGAATCCAATAATAGATGAACCAATCAAAGCACCTAGCCACGGAAAGTTCGGGTCGCCATTGCTGCGAATTAGATTGACCATGGTATCTCCATATTGATTCACTGGAGTTGCACCACAAGTTGCTAAAACTTCGTCCCATCCACCTACAGCTTTCAAACCAAGTACCAGAATAATGATGGAACCGGCTAATAAAATAGGAGTTTGAAGTACGGAAGTATAGAGCACTGATTTCATTCCACCGAATATCGTGTATAGGGCTGTTAACAGAACAAGGCCAATTGCCGAAATCCAGAAGAAGTCAATTCCCCATAGTTCTTTGATTCCGAATACTTGCTGGAACACCAATCCACCTGCATATACCGTAACGGCAACTTTGGTCAATACATAACTTACCAGAGATATGATAGAAAGTATCGTACGTGATTCACTATTATAACGACGCTCAAGGAATTCAGGCATGGTGAGCACCATACTTCTGGAGTAAAAAGGAACGAATACCCATCCTAAAATAAGAATCATCCATCCTTGTATTTCCCAATGAGCCATGGCCATACCACTAGATGCTCCGGCTCCTGCAAGACCGATTAAGTGCTCCGATCCAATATTTGAAGCAAAAATGGAAGCGCCGATTGCGATCCAACCAGCATCACGCCCTCCGAGAAAGTAATCCTCCGAGTTATTTTGTTTTTGTCTGGTTACCCAGATTATAATACCTATAAGTGCAGCGAAAAATAACGCTATAACAATCCAGTCTAATGTTCCCACGGTTTTATTCTATTTAAAGTTTATAATTATTTCTCAACGTTGAATTTGAATATACAATGACTGTGATAAGTTTGTCCCGGTTCCAAAATAACTGATGGCCATTCAGGCTTATTAGGACTGTCTGGATAGTGTTGAGTTTCGAGGCATACTGCTACGCGTTGTTTGTACGTGATACCTTTCTTGCCTTTCACTGTTCCATCAAGGAAGTTTCCGGTGTAAACCTGAATACCTGGTTCGTCCGTATATACTTCCAATGTAATGCCACTGGTAGGAGAGGTTAGTTTCGCAGCAACTTGTTTAATGTCTCCCGCAGTGTTCAGCACCCAGTTATGATCGTATCCGTTGCCATTTTTTAATTGCTTGTAGTCATATTTGTCGATATCTTTTCCGATCGTCTTAGGCGTGGTGAAATCCATAGGAGTTTCTGCCACTGGTACTATTTCTCCTGTTGTCATGAAAGTACTGTCTACCGGAGTGAACTTATCGGCATTGACGTATAATAGATTATCAGTGATTGGTTGTTGCGCATCACCGGATAAATTAAAGTAGGAGTGATTGGTCATGTTGATAACCGTCTTTTTATCAGTTGTTGCTTCGTACTTAATGTCGATAGCATTATCATCTGTTAGTGTATAGGTTACTTTTGCCGTTACATTTCCGGGGAAGTTTTCATCTCCATCCGGTGATTTGCGTACCAACTCTAAGGTTGTTTCATTAACAGGTTTGGCTTCATATACCTGATATTGCCACCCTTTAGGGCCGCCATGCAAGCAATGTCCGAAGTTGTTTTGTGGTAGTTGAATTGTTTTTCCGTCGATAACAATTTTACCGTCTTTAATACGGTTGGCATAACGTCCGATAGATGCACCAAAATCACTGGGTACATTGATGTAGTCGGCGATGCTATCGAAACCAAGTACTACATCTTTCATTGCACCTTTTTTATCAGGTACCATAACAGATACGATGCGTCCACCAAAATTGGTGATGCACACCTCCATACCTGCCTTGTTCTTCAAGGTATAAAGGTTAACCGGCATTTGGTTTACTTCCGTTTGGAAATTTTTAGGATCCAACCCGGACAATGTCAACTCTTCTTTCGGCTTATTGTTACAAGAAATCATCGTTAATGCAACAAATCCAATTGATAATAACTGTTTTTTCATGTTTTTCGTTTTAAGTGATAGGTCTGTAAACGAGATACTTATTTTATTTTGGGTGTAAAAGTAACACTTATTATTTATGTTGGGCATTCTCATAATATGTTATGCAACATTAAAAGGGTAAAAAAGTAGAATATTATTCTACTTTTTTACCCCAAACAGATTGCCCAGATGAAGTCAATCCGGCATATACAATCGTTGGTATGCGTGTTGTGGCTTCCCAATTTAATTCGCGTTCAATGAGAACTTTTTGTGAGCCAATAGTTAGAGTACTTGTATTTGCATCGTACGACCAATTGCCAGTGATAGCCCCGGATGCTTTCTTATCCGCTGTCAATATTAAAGTCTGGGACGTTTGTTGCTTACCATAATTATAAGCTAAATTGATATGTTCCCATGTACCTACCAGATTGCTTTCGTCAATCGCTGTTTTGGGCACTGCGGCATACCTTTCTGGCATCACAACCGGCCAACCATCTTGTGTCCATTTAATGGAACGAACGTGCCCCATCATTATTGCATTGCTATAAGCGTTGCCGTTGGTATTGGCGGGTAATCTGCCTTGCGAACAATAATACCAGTTGTTGTTGTCGTCTTTGAATACGCAACAATGTGAGATTCCCACCCAGCCGGAATGGTTGTTGAACTTGTACGGGTGTGTCAGGATAGGCCAACATTCAGCTCCATTGCTAATATTTTGTCCGTCCATTCCATAATATGGTCCGGTGATATTTTGGGAGCGGCATACGCGTGTGTTGTAAGCAACCGATAGTTCATCATAAGCTAAAAACAGATAATAGTAGCCTGTATTTTCATTGTAGATAATCTCCGGTGCTTCAGACCCTTGCCATCTGCTTTGAGCACTTCGGGTGGCTATGCGAACACCATAATCTCCAAGAGCATTTACGTTCCATGGTTCACCCAGCTTTTGTGGCTTTCCTGTTGTGGTATCCAGCTGAACAGCTACAATGCCTGAGTGCCACGAACCGTAGATAAGCCATTGTTCATTATTCGGAGTCACGATAAATGAAGGGTCGATAGCATTCCATTTAAAGTATGCGCTCCAATCGCTTACATTAGATCTGGACCAGTCAAGCTGTCTGTCGGTTGATGAAGTAATCACATACCCTTTGTCCGTCCATGTATTATTTGCTAAATTATCCGTTTCCATCATACCGATGAAAGCCCTTTCAGTCCACGAGCCATCAAAATTGGCGCTTGTGTTTGCCTTTCCGGTTTTTATGTAATTGTCCACAACAATGCTGTAATACATCCTATATTTACTGCTACTTACTTTTCTTACAACCGGAGCCCAATATCCATACATCGGATTATCGATGGCTGCCAATCCCATGCGACTGCGCATACTGTTGAGCGAATCTTTCACCCATGCAGGAGCTTCAGACATCGTTGCACCTTTGTATTCCCAGTTCACTAAATCTTTTGAGCGGCGACAATGGAAGTGCCCGTGACCTTCATGAGCATTGCCATACGAAGCATCCGTGGTATACATATAATAGTAGTCCCCCTCTTTTTCTACTGTCGGATCATGTACATTGGCCAGATTCCAGGAAGTACGCATGTTCCAGTCTGCCATGGCGCTGTAATCATCTTTGTAAGTGGGTGGCGCATAACTCGTAAGCGTAGTAAATGATGTACTTGAAGAATAGGCTATACCTGTTTTATTAATAACATAGGCTCTGACATAATATGTTGTGTTTGAAATAAGATTTGTTATTTCTCCACTCCACTCTGAATCACTTGTTGAGACACTTGTTGAACTGTCTTCTTTGGTCGGCTTTTGCTTTGAGCTGCTCCAACAAAAACCTTTTTCGGTAATCGTGCTGCTTCCGTCATCTGTAATGGTACAAGATAGCGTTGCAGAGTTAGAAGTGGTGTTTTCTATCGATGGAGTGCTTACCGTTGCATAATCGCCCAAATCTTCTGATTTGCCACATCCGCAACACACACATAATAGAAGTCCGATTAATTGCCATTTTTTAGAATAAATTGTCATTGTTGTAAGAGTATCTGGTTATTAAAAGTCTATGCCAATGTGTTTATATTTTGAACACATTGGCATAGTTATTATCATTCTCTACTAGTTGTCAGAACCGGTAGTTTCCCAACCCGAATTCTGTAGTAAGTTTGGTGCACGTTTAACTTCACTGCTTGGTATTGGGAAATAATAGTTTTTCGGATTATTGAAAACTCGAAGATCCATGTCATTTCCACTCGTACCCGGAGCGCCGGTGAAAGTATATTGAGGTTTACTTCCTGAAACAGTAACCTGAATGCCGTACATATTTAGAAGTTGTTCGTAACGAGGCTTACTTAATTCATTTGCGGAAGTCACACCATCATAGAGTTTCCATCGTCGTAAGTCAAAGAATCGATGATCTTCAAAACACAGTTCCACACGTCGTTCATTGCGTATGCGGGTGCGAAGATTCTCTTGAGTCAGGTTTGAGTATCCGGGCATGCCGGAACGAGTTCGTACTTCGTTCACATATTGATATGCCTGAGAGGGACCTTCCGCTTCATTAATTGCTTCTGCAGCATTTAAGAGAATTTCGGCATAGCGGAAAATGATCCATGCATGCGGAAAGGTTTTTGCATCTTTCAATATAAGGTTTGGATTTACGTATTTCTTTTGGTAATATCCGGTATATGTTCCACCCATTGATTCTCTATAGTCGGCTCCTTTGTCTGTAGCCGAATTGAAGTGTACATCCACGGAACGTTGTTCTCCCTGATCGGCTCGCCCCCATACGGAACCATGATGAAAGATGGTAGCTTCCAAGCGTGGATCTCTATTAGCGTATGGATCAGCTTCCTTATAACCGGAGTTGGCTTCATCAATACGTTTGCCATTAGTCATTTCAAAGCAATCTACAAAGTTTTGAGTCGGGTTTGTACGCCCGGCACCTGATACAGAGCCAGTAAATCCGGGAGGCAATAATTGTAGATCAACGGTGTTAGTATTCCACACAGAACGGGCCAGTATGATTTCGTTATTATAAGTAGGATTTTCATAAAAACACTTTTGATAATCAGCATATAGCGCAAAGGGTTTAGTTTGTTGCGCATTCTTAGAGATAAAGTCTTTTGCAGCCTGGGCGGCATTGGTCCAATAGCTCTTGTCATTCGTTGAATTATTCAGTGCTGATGCGCGATAGAGTAATGCTCTTGATTTCAAAGCATAAGCGGTAGCTCCGTTAACGCGTCCCCAATTGATATCTTCATTACTATAACGAAAAGGCAATAGGTCTTTTACTTCATCGCATTGTTGGGCGACCCATTCCAATACCTCTGCTGCTGCGGTACGGCTGATATTCATCTGAGCTTGATTATCCATGTCAAACACAATAGGAATTCCACTTTCATCTTCGCCCACAATGGGAGCATTTCCAAACCAACAAACCAAATCGAAATGGAATATAGCACGCATCAATTTGGCTTCAGCGCAATAACGGTCATATAATTTGTTGTCATCTCCAGACATTGACGCATTACCTACTACCGATGCACGTGCATTCTTTAGAAAAACATTGCATTTGCGGATTCCATAAAAATCAGTCGTCCAAAAACTTAAAAGAGGATGATCGGAGGCAGTATAAGCATCCAAATTTATTTTGTTGTAATAATGTAATCCCCAATAAGATGTGGCATTGTCCGTCATACAGTCGCGAGATGCACCCGTAAACTGATTGTCGGCAAACGGAGCTATGCCATCCGGTAGATTAGTATAGATGTTCGTAAGGAACTGCCTAGTCAGAGCTTGGTTACCAAATACTTTTTCTTCTGAAAGAGAAGCGTCATACTCCTTGTCGAGGTAGTCACTACATGCTGTTCCGGTAAGAAGGAACATTGCAGCTGTTATATAGAATGAAATTTTCTTCATATTATCATCTTGTTTAAATGTTACTAGAATCCGATATTAACGCCAACAGTGAATGATTTTGTTTTAGGATAAGCCCACAAATAATTGGTGGGATTTTCCGGATCAAATCCATCAGGAAGATGACTCCATGTCCACAAGTTATAGCCGTTAAAGTAAAAACGACACTTGGTCATATTTACTTTTGCAATAAGTTTCTGCGGCAATGAATAACCCACTTCAATATTGCGCAATGACAAGAAATCACCATTTACTACCCAGATCGTCGATTCATTATAAGGATAATTTCTATCTATATCGCTGAAGCTGGTAGAAAGTCTTGGGTATTTTGCGTTGATATTGCGAGAATCTGTAGGATCATCTGTATAATATCCCCAGGTTTGAGTAACAGCGTGTGTGGAAGTACCTCCCCAACCAAATCCATTGTCCATATTTTCACGGCATCCTACGCTTCGATTTAGATAGGCTGTTAGAATTGCGCGTGCATCAAAACCCTTCCATACGAAGCCTAGCTTGATTGATGGGATCAATTCAGGAATATTTGTATAACCTGAAGGTTTCTTGTCGTAGCTATTGATAATTCTATCACCATTCACATCTTCAAAAATGGCATTTCCTAATTTATACACACCGGCAGCATGCCAGGGATATTTCTCCGGATGATCAATTGCATCTTGGTGGGATGTGGGCATTAAACTTTCATCACTAGCCCATTGTTTCCATTGCAACAACTGACTTCTGTCAATTCGTTGCCCTGTTTTGGTTTGGTAATCATAATCAGGAGCCAACTCGTCCATTTCAGTAATTTTGTTGGTGTTCCAAGTTAACATACCTTCTATGTAGTATTCAAAATCACCAATTTTGTTTGCATGTCCCAATGTTATTTCAGTCCCTTTTGATTCGGCCTTTCCGTAAGAATCACTAGGCACTGTTGCACCATAAAGAGAAGGTACGGTAGAGCGAGTTACCAAGATGTTAGATCTCCATTCTTTGAAAGCATCTACAGAACCGTATAGCTTTTTATTCCAGATATTAAAATCAACTCCTACATTCACCATATCGGATAGCTCCCATTTGATGTTTTTATTCCCGGTGGTCGATTCGTATGCACCTTTCCACTCAGTTTGTGACGTTCCAAAGTTATAATTGCCTCCTTCAGAAAAAGTGCTTTGATAAGGATAACGGCTTGCACCTATATTTGATTGTCCTGCTCTACCGTAAGAAGCGCGTAGTTTTAATAAGTTTATATTTTTATTTTTCAGCCAAGACTCCTCTGATAACACCCATCCGGCTGATATACCGGGGAATGTAGCAAATCGTTCGCTTTCATCAAAATTATCACAACCCATGCGTGAGAGATTGCCCGAAAGAATGTAACGGTTATCATATACATAAGTGGCTGTGGCGTTATAGGAAAGGTACCGATTGGAGGATTCCTGACCACGAACTACGTTCTGATATGTCCGTACAAATGCTTGAGCACTAAGTGCATGTTTCCCGAATGTACGATTATACTCCAGTGCGCCAATCATATTGATGTTATAGTAATAATCTCTAGGGCTGGTGGTGGGGTTGGGCAGTGCTATTCCTGTGCGCATACGTTTGTATGTGTACTCGGAAGGATCACTTACCTCATCTCCATAATTGTATGAGAATACATCAATATCAGCTTGTTGTGTAGATTGAAATGTTTCATACGAATCAAATCCAATCGTCAACTTTGTTTTTAATCCTTTCGTGATGACATCAAGATTACCGGTTGCAGTTACATTTGTATATAAGTTACGGCGACGATTCTTATCAATTCCACGCCCTGCTATTTGGGCGGCTCCATTCTTACTATCACTTTCAGTAGGCATGAAGAAACTACCGTCCGGACAAAATACCGGATAAATAGGCTTGTTCTCACCTGCACCCCAAGTAAATAGATTCCATGTGTCAATTCCCGGTTGAGAAATATTATCTATACGTCCGCCAAGATCTAAGGAAATACTTAAGAACTTGTTGATATCTAAATCAACATTAGATCGTAGATTGTATCTGTCTAATACATGTTGTGTAGAGTAGTCATCATTCCATTCTGTCCATTTGGTGTCATACAAACCTTCTTGGCGTAGATATGAGAATGATACATAGTAACGTGTCTTCTTGTTACCACCGCTCAATGATATGTTGGTACGGTATTGAGGTGCTAAATCGCGCAACATCGTTTCGTGCCAGTTTGTATTGAAATACTTGTATTTCAATGAAGGATCTAGTGTTCCATTACATACCTCATAGTAGTGCTGTATATCTTCATCAGAGAACTCTGGCTGCAAACCATCTAAATATCGTGCTTGATTGCGTGTCAACGCATAATTGTACGAATTTTGAGATTCAGGAATACCTGCGGCAGTTTGAAAACCAACTTCTTGAGTGAAATCAATCTTTGTTTTTCCTGTTTCACCACGTTTTGTAGTAACCAATACCACTCCATTGGCACCCCGCATACCATAGATGGAAGCTGCTGCTGCATCTTTCAATATTGTAATTGATTCAATAGGGTAGGCATCCAGGAAAGAAAGGTCACGCTCTACATTATCCACGATTATCAATGGAGAACGAGCACTCGCATTCATTGTGCGTATGCCTCGGATATAGAGTGCTGTTTCCGACCATCCAGGTTCCGATTGCGCTTCATACGTTTCTACGCCTGTAAGGGTAGATGTAAAAGCATTCTGAAGTACTGTTACCGGATGTTTCTCTAATTCAGAACCCAAGACTACAGAAGTTGATTCGGTGATAAACTTTTTTTGTTTACGGCCAAAAGGGACGGCTGTAGTATGTACGTACTCGTCGAGATCCAGTTCCAAAGTAATTTTAAGATTATCTGAAAATTCAGCAATCGCAGTAGTTGATTTGTACCCAACGCTGGTAATGCATAGCTCGTCTGCTGCTTTTACCTTCTTCAACTTGAAATAGCCATCTCTACCAGAAACCGCAATACGACTCTCTTCTGTGACGTTGATTACAGCCCCGGCAATAGGATCATTGTTTTCATCAACAACACGGCCAGTCAACGTTTTCAGTTCCTGCGCATAAGATGTTTGCGCAATTAGCATTATAGCAAGCATGAACAATGCTTTATTCAATCCTGCTGCTATGTTTTTATATTTGATTCTAAACATATTCATTGAGTTTTAAGTTACCAACCCGGGTTATTATCTATACCAGTTTTCCATTCTTCGGTTTCTGGAATAGGATAGAGGTACATCTTTTCTGTAAATACTCGTTTCTGGGCTACTTTGCGGGAGTAGACTGGACTTCCGTCTGTTCCATTTGTAATCTCTATGCCGTAGATAGGACGAGAAAGAGCCTCAATAGCTACATTCCAACGACGTACATCCCATGCGCGGTGGTCTTCGAAGGCCAATTCTATGGTACGTTCTTTTCGAATAAAGTTGCGTAATGCATCCTTTGTTTTTAAGTCTGCACGATTCGATATCTTGGAAGTCATACCCACGCGATCGCGTATTTGTTGTAATGCACTGTATACATCATCCGAAGGTCCATTTGCTTCATTCATTGCTTCTGCATAGTTCAGTAAGATCTCTGCGTATCTAATGAAAATCCAGTTTCTGTATGCTGTTAATGAATGATCGCTAGAGAGAATCGTTTCAGGAATATATTTTCTAAAGTAATATCCGGTTGGAGTAGCATTGGCATTGCCAACGGGGTTGTCTCTTCCTCCTTTCACAACATTGATTTGTGCATTGTTCCATGTTGACTGATGATACAGCACCGTGCGATAGAATCTAGGGTCTCTATTCTCATAAGGTTTGCTGTCATTATATCCACTTTCTGTATTTACTGTTGGCTGATTGTTACTGTTGTAAACAGGTGATCCTGTTTCGTCATATTGACTGAAAGGAGATAGTCCATTTGCCATGTCATACATGTCTGCCAAGTTTTGAGACGGACAAAGGCCCCCACTTCCGCCTTCGCCTACAGGCGTATCATAAGAAATAGCCGACCATCCTACTTTTGTGTCATTGCGCCAAAAGATGATTTCATTATTACCACTGAACTGTGGCAATAAAATCGTTTCTTGATACCGTTGAAGGTCGTTGTTACTTGTTCCGTAGTAAAGTCCATATTCACTGCCATATGTATTGATGAAGCTTTTTGCAGCATCTGCAGCATCTTGCCATGTAATTGGGGTACTACCTTCAGCTGTGTATACTTGCTGGAAATGTGGGCTGGCCATGTATAGGATAATTCTGGAGCGCAATGCGCTTGCCATAGGTTTGCATATGCGTCCGGCTAAGTTATTATCTATCGTTAGTTCTCCTTTACTTCCCATTGGTTTATCCATCAATCCCACTTCGCTTTCTGTGAGTTCTTTCAATAAAAAGTCCACAAATACCTTGTTTGTTGGCCGCTCAGTATAGCCACTAAGTAAATCACCGTCCGGATCAAGTACATCAGTAATAATAGGCAGTGGTCCATATCTGAGGAATAACTCCCAATTGAAATATGCCCGCATAAAACGTGCTTCTGCTTTGAAATTCTTTAAATCAGTTTGATAGTTTTCTTCAGAATCACTGGCTGATTTAGGCACATCATCAATGCGTGTTAACAGCATGTTGCATTTACGAATGCCTTGAAAATAATGTTCCCATGTGTCTATCAATTCGGAAGATCCACTACTGGCATAATAGTTACCGATATTGAAACTATTTCGCGTACCTCCGGTGGAATAACTTGTTTCTGCCAGATCAGTAGCGGAGTCCATCCATGAGTTATTTATTCGACATGCGCCATGGCGTAAGTAGTTATATGTGTCGAAATGATATTTCTTGGCATTGGTCCACAGACTGAATACTTCATCTTCAGTGAGTTCATTGCTAGCTTGTTTATCTAGAAAGCCACCAAACATATCTTCGCAAGAAGTAAGCGCGGCGCTAGATAACAGTGCAATGAAAGTTGCATATAAAATTGTTTTTCTCATACTATCTTAGAATTTAACGTTAACACCAAAATTCACTGTCTTCATTATAGGATAACGGTTAGAACCATTGCTTTCCGGATCGGTCAAACCATCTAAGTGATCCCAAGTTATCAGATTGCTTGCATTTACATAGAAACGCAGGTCGCTCATACTCCATTTATTACTGATTTTTTGAGGTATTGAATAGCTCAACTCAATATTTTTCACACGTAAAAAAGCACCATTTTGCAAGAAGAAGGAGTTTTTACGTTGATTGTAATTGCCATAGTTGTCGTAGTGAAGCAATGGATATTTTGCGTTTTTTAGATTCTCCGTTTCTGAAACGTTGGGATTCCAACGATCCAAGTGGTGCTCTTTTACCTTACCTCCACTAACAAAGGCATACATCGCTTCTGCATCATAGTAACGGGATACATGATCGACACCTTGGAGCATCACATTAAATCCGATGCCTTTCCATTCGCAACCTAAAGAAAGAGCATAAGTGTTTTCCGGAATATCGCTATAGCCGATAAATGTTTCATCACGATCGTCGATAAAACCGTCTTTATTCATATCACGGTATTTTAAATCACCTACTTGAACATTCCCTAAAGTTGATACAGGGAAATCTGGACTAGCTAAATCTGCGGAGGTTACAAAACCGTCACATACTAAGCCAAAATATTGGTTGATGGGATGTCCCTCGCTCTTGCGGTAGTCTGTTTTAGCATCAGGTTCGTCCATTGATAGAATTTCGTTTTTAGCATGTGAGAAGGTAAGTCCGACATTGTATCGAAAATCTTTTCCTATGCGATTGTTGTGTTTCAATTCAATCTCAAAGCCTGAATTTTTTGTTTCTCCTAGATTTCCGGATGCCATGTTGACTCCTACCCATTCCGGACGGGTGAGGTAAGGAGTGAGGATGTCTTTGCGTTTTTCTTTAAATAAATCGATGTTGGCATTAATTAAGCCATTCCAAAGTCCAATCTCAAGGCCTAAATTATACTTTCGGGCTCGCTCCCATGTAACAGTGTAGTTTGGATACTGACTTTCGTAAATACCGCCTGTAGAACTTGATGAACCAAAGGTGTAAGCATTATCCAACTGAGTCCAGACTGGTTGGTAGAGAAAACGTTGCAATACTCCATTTATAGAATATTTATCATTACCTACTTCGCCATATGAGGCGCGTATTTTGAGATTATTCAACCATTCTTGTGTGCCTTTCATAAATTCTTCGTTACTGATTCTCCAACCTACCGAGAAAGAAGGGAAGAAGCCGAAACGTTTACCTTTCATAAAGTTCTCAGATCCATTGTAGCCGAAATTAACTTCTGCCAGATATCGCTCATCATATCCATACGTTGCACGGCCAACAAGACCTTGGTAGCGTTGCGCCAATTCTGCCTGATAACGATAGTCATTCTGGTTGTAGAGTAACAGTCCACCTACATCGTGTTTACCAAATTTGCGGGCATAATTAAGAGCATACTCCATATAGAGTTTCATTGTGGTAGTTTGAGTATTGCCAGCATAGGCTAACTCCGTATCGGTATTGTATTGTGCAAAATCATAGTTGCTGTTATTGTATGACAAGAGCTCATAAGTAGCAAAACTGGCAGTGAAAAGTCGACGATAATAAGAGTCATAATCAAAAGAGAGCATCGCTTTGGTTGATAATCCTTCTGTAAGCCAGTCCATTTTATAATTAATAATGAAATTAGTTTCATTAATGGTGTTGGTAGCACGATAAAACCCGGCTTTGGCTAGTCTACCCACTATATTGTTTTGGTTTTGTGAATTGCCACCGTATAGTACTTGTTTGTCTTCACCTTCACCTATTTCGTAAGCCACAGGGAATAGCCAGCCCGGAGTGTGATTCAACTCATAAAACACTTCGCTATAGCTTGAGTTATATTCGTTGGAATTAGGCCCCCGACGTTCTTCAAAACGAGTACCAAAATTCAAAGAAGCTGTGAGGTCTTTTGTTATCAAGAAGTCCAAATTTGCGCGAAAGGCATAACGTCGGTAGCTAGAGTTAGAGGCGTTGCCATATTGGTCGGTACTGAAGTTTTTGAATAGTCCTTGCTGATTGTAAAATTCAGCAGAAGTAAAATAACGCATACGCTTGGTTCCACCTTGTACATTAACATTGTAACGTTGTGCCGGGGCATTGTTACGAAGTACATAGTCATACCAATCTACGTTAGGATAAAGCATTGCATCAGTGCCGCTTAGTTGTCCGGCAGATGATTTTTTGTACATTTCAATATCTGATGCAGAGAACTGAGAAGGCAATCCATCATTGGCCAAAGCTTCTTCTAGCAGGCTAACCGATTGGTAGGAATTTAGATAAGTATCTTTGCGAGTGGGCGATTGTATTTGGAAATCGGCGGAAAGACTTACTGCTGCTTTTTGATCTTTACCTCTCTTGGTAGTAATGATCATCACACCATTGGCACCACGTACACCATAAACAGCTGTTGCTGATGCATCTTTTAATGTGGAGATGCTTTCAATATCATCTGGAGAGATTTGTGAATAAGCTCGCTCCACACCATCTACCAAAATAAGTGGTTGATTATCCCCCGCAAATGAGGCTCGTCCACGAATAAAGATCTGTGCGTCGTCACTACCAGGAGCACCAGAGGTTTGAGATGTTATCACTCCCGGCATTTTCCCTGCCAGAGCTTGTGATATGTTACCCGAAGGTGATCTCATCAACTCTTTAGAACTTACTTGCGAAATAGCACCGACCACACTTTCTTTTTTCTGCGCACCGTAACCTACTACCACTACTTCTTCTAGTGTTTCAGAATCTTCAACTAAAGTTATTTTAAAAACAGCTTTGCCGGCTACAGTTATTTCTTGTGTTTTGTAACCAATATAGCTTACTTGCAATATCGCTTGAGAGGATACGCTTAATTTGAAGTTTCCATCCAAATCTGTAATAACGCCATTGCCCGTTCCTTTCTCAAGAATACTGGCACCAATAACAATTTCTCCCTTGGCATCCTTAACCAAACCGGAGATAACCTTCTTCTGGGCATAAGTTAGTTGGCAAAGCATGGCAAACAAAGCTACCAGAAGTATCCGTGAAATAGAATTTCGAGGATATTTAGTATTTATCTGTTGTTCTTTCATAAAAAACATTGTGTTTATTAATATGTATTAGAGATTAATCTATTGTTTATTTGCTTCATACAAATCTGAGATTTCTTTATCAGCCAGCGCACGATTATAGATCATCAAATTATCAAGATACAGATCAGCTGATCCCCACCATGAGCCATAACCGAGATAGAAATTTGGGGCAGATTTTAATAAATTGATTACACGTGTGTAGTCAAAGTCGGCTGCGGCAGTGCCTCCTGCGGCCCATGCAACTTGGTTGGTTTTGTCATATAACTTTGTACCATTGACATAAATGCCAAATCCATTAATATCGAGGGTGACTGTGACCATGTTCCATGCTCCTACAGCTACTGCATTTGTTACATTGTCGGGCCAGTTGCAATCAAAGAATCCACCGGTTCCGTTGAATCCTAAATAAGCATTAGGTGTGAGATAAACTCTTCCTTCGACTCCATCCGTAGCATCTTCGTCGAGGAATGACCAAATAGCATCCCACACATTAGTATCTATACGATTTACCCATAGAGAAATTGTAGCCCCATTAATATCTTTGCCTTTCAATGGATTCTCAAATTTTGTATAGCTCATGGAGGCAGCATCATTGTAGCCGAAATATTGATGGAGGAAACTGCTATTCCAGGTAGTGTTTGTTTCAAAAGAGGGAAGAGTGCCACTTGCTTGCTTTAATAATTCTCCTACAGATGCTTCGTTAATCACATTCTTTAAGTTACTCTCAAAATTATAGTAGGCAACTAATCCTGAATAAGAATCATATAAGGCAGAAACTTCTGTTGCTGTTAAAGCTCCTTTATATATAAGTAGGTCATCTATTAATAAATCAGAAGATCCCCACCATGAACCATACCCCAGATAGAAATAGGGTGAAGACTTAATCAGGTTAACAACACTCTGATAGCTAAATTTTGCGGCAGAAGTGCCATCTGTAGCTGTCCAAGCCAGTTGAGTATTGATATCATAGAGTAATTTTCCATTAACGTAGATGCCGAATCCGGTAAGATCAACAGTTATAGTTACCATGTTCCATTCGTTTACGGAGATGGCATTTGTGACATTGTCAGAATAGTTACAATCGAAATAACCACCGGTTCCGTTGAATCCTAAATAGCCATTGGGAGTTAAATAAACTCTTCCATTTACCCCGTCCGAATTATCTTCGTCGAAAAAAGACCAAATAGCATCCCAAACATCTGTGTCTGTTCTTTTCACCCATAAAGAGATAGATGCTCCGTAAAGATCTTCTATTCCCTTTAATGGGTTATCGAATTTTGTATAGCTAATTGAAGATGCATCATTATAACCATAATATTGATGCAAAACATTACCACCTCGCTCTGTACTTTCTTCAAAAGATGGAGCTTTTCCACTTGCCTGAGCTAATGCTTGTCCTATAGAAGAGGCGTCTAATGAATTTTTTAAGTTGTTCTCGAAAGTGAACTTAGCTACTAAGGTGGCCGATTTATCGATCGGTGGTTCAGGAATAGGCATTGCCTGATTGCCGGAAGGTTCGTCCCATTGCTTCCATTCCTGGCAGGAATAGAAGCTGAAAATTAAAATTGCCGCCGTAAAGAGTGACGGCCACTTTCTTGTTCTCATAATATAGATTTTTTGGTTTAAAAGTTTACGTTGCAAATGTAGTTTGCAACGTAAATTTAGTGGTGGACAAACGATTTTTTGGAGTGGACAAAAGTGTATTTTGCACACTTTTTATTTATAGGTTTCGTTTAGCCTTATAATGCTTTAGAGTATTGCTTTCACTTATCACAGATAGGCTTCTTATATGAATTAAAATATATTGGGATATCTTTTAATTTACAAATGATGCTTTGAAAAGTGAAGATATAACTTCAGCGTGGTGAATTAACTACTTCACCACGCTGATCTAGTTAATTCACCGCGCTGAAGTAGTTAATTCACCAAACCCCTCTCAGAAGGCTTGTAGAGAGAGTTTAATTATGTTTACAATGATCCTTTCTCTTCAAGGAGGCTACTGGGTGGAATATTAAAATGCTTAGTGAAACAGCGGGTGAAATATTTGGGGTCGTTAAAGCCGACTTCGTAGGCTATCTCGGATATATTCATATTCTTTGTGATACGGTTTTTTATAATTAGCTCACGAGCGATGTTAAGACGGTAGTTACGAATAAACTGTCCGGCCGATTGTCCGGTGAGGTTTTGCATTTTTTTGTTGAGTAAACTTTTGCTCACGCCCATTGCTTCTATTAGGTCGCTAACTTCGTAATAGGAGTTTTTATAATTCTCTTTGATTACCTCCATCATTTTGTCGAGGAACTTTTTATCGTTCGATTCCTCATCCATTTGTAGCTGATCCACTTCCATATTGAATGAAAACTGGCGTTGATAACGCTTTCTGTTTTCAAGTATGTTATTGATTCTTGCAAGTAACAACTCTTCGTCAAAGGGTTTTAGTAAATACTCGTCCACTCCTATGCGGAAGCTTTCTAAGCGAGCCTCTTTGGCTGTTTTAGCGGTGAGCATCAGAAAAGGAATGTGTGATATGGCAAAATTTTCTTTCACTTTGCGCGATAGCTCCATACCATCCATCACAGGCATCATCAGGTCACTAATAATGAAATCGATGTTGTAATCGCTCAAAACAGCTAGTGCTTCTGCTCCATTTTCTGCTTCCATCACATGATATTTGTCGGTAAGGATGGAGCGTATATAGGCACGCATGTCCTTGTTATCCTCAACCACCAGCATGGTTAGCCCACCCAGTGATTTGGTCAAATTAGATTTCTGTAGATTCTGGTCAGCCTGCTGCTGTGGGGTGTTGTTACTGTTTGGGAGAACAATAGCAGGGTCGTTACTTTCTGAGCGAGATAGTGGTACTTGCATCCGAAACGAGCAACCTGCCTTACGATTGTTTCGAACTGTTATTGTGCCTTCGTGTAGCTGAACGATGCGTTTGCAAAGATACAAACCTATGCCGGTGCCACTTTGACCGTAAACGGGGAATTTAATGTGTTCCCTTGATTGATAGAAGCGATTGAAAATCTGTTCAAGATCTTTTTTCGGAACTCCTGTGCCTGTGTCTCTGACACAGATATAGAGTTGTTCTTTCTTTGTTTCAGTATGAATGATTGACGCTACATAGAGTGTCACGGTTCCTCCGTTAGGTGTAAACTTGATCGCATTCGATAATAGGTTGGTGATTACTTTGCGCATAGCATCTTCGTCATACTGAAATTCAGGTGAGCTAAGACGGATGTATTTACGGATAATGATGTTACGTTCTCCTGCAAATGCTTCGAACGGTACTATCAGTGCATCGATGAATTGCACAAAGTTGCCTGTGGATGGCACGATTTCTAGTTTACCCGATTCTATCTTACGAAAATCCATCAATTGATTGATTAATGAAAGTAGATATTTAGAATTGCGTTCCACAAAGTGTAATTGTTCCATGACCTGCGGATTGGAACTTAACTTTAAGGCTCGTTCTATAGGGCCTATGATGAGTGTAATGGGGGTCCGGAACTCATGCGTGATGTTGGTAAAGAAGGCTAGTTTATCTGTCGTCAACTCTTGTACCTTTTTTGACATTTGGATCAGTTGCTTCTTCTGACGGGTTATCTTTTCGTTCTGCTGGGTGAGCATATTGTTTTGTCTGGAGAGGGCTATGGTCTGATTCTCCAGAACTTCTTTCTGTTTCTCCAATTCGCTGGTACGCTCTTCAACTGTTTTGTGAAGCAATTGTTTTTGTTGTTGCAATGATCTTATTCGCCACTTGTAAACTTGATAAATGCTCATTCCGATGATAAGAATCATTAGAAGGATAAAACCTGTTGTTTTGTAGAAGAACGGTTCTACAACAATAGTCAATTCGGCTATCTGACTGTCACTGCTATCTCCTTCAGAGGCATATTTCACTTGTAAGGTATAGGTGCCTGGTTGTAGATTCGTGTAACTGGCAAAACGCCTATTGGCAGGTACTTCAACCCAGTTCTCCTCGAATCCCAAGAGTCGATAACTGTAGACGGCTGTGCTTTGCGGATCAAAGTTCAGGGCTGCAAATTCTAATGAGAAAGATTTATCTTTTTCATGCAGATGAATGATTTTTGCCGTAGAGATATCTGTGTCTATATAATCGTTTCCGGGAAGAACTTCTTCATTGAGAATTCTTAATTTAGTAAAGGTTACTTTGCTAGCGAAAGGCTTTGTTTGCAGATGCTCCGAACCGATTGACACGAGTCCTTCTAATCCACCAAAATAGAGATTCCCGTCTTTTGCTTTGCAATAGGCATTCCAATAAAACTGGTTACTGGCTAGTCCGTCATCTGTGCTAAAGTTGGTAAACCGTCCTGTTGAAGAATCCATGCAAGATAATCCGTTATTGGTGCTAATCCATAAACTTCCTTTGCTGTCTTCCAGAATACCCCGGATACTATTATTTGCTAAACCTTGAGCAGTAGTGTACGAAACAAATTTATATGAATTCTTTCCTGTTTCTACGCATTTGTAGATGCCATATCCGTTACTGCCAATCCAAAGCGTACCATTGACTGTTAAGAAAAAGCAACTAATTTTTTCAACTAAGCGAGAGTTGGGTTCGTCAAGTTTGTATTTTAAGTATTTGTAGGCAAAATGTCCCTTTTTGAAAGAGTGTAAATTGATCATATAAACTCCTTCCATACACCCCATCCATAACTGATCATGTCTGTCTATTATGGCTCCAATGCAGCCATGCACCTTTTCTCCTGCTTTGTTGGCAAAAGGCGAGATAAATCGTTCAGTAGCGAAGTCGTAAAAATAGATGCCTTGATTGGCTCCCACCCACATGCCTTTGTTGATAGGATCGTAGCAAAGTGAGCCAATGAAATCAATGGGGAATCCCGGGTGGGTTTTAGAGGAGATATATTTTATGACCTGTTGATCTGCATGATTCAGCTCTAGCAAATTGATGCCACCGCCCCATGTACCCACCCATAGATGATTTCTTCCGTCGGCAGTAATAGCGCTGACAGAATTATGGCTAAGTCTGCTTGGTGCTTCTGTGGTATAATGCTGAAATCTATTTTCGTTTTTAATCTTTTTATTTAGTCCTCCCTCTACGGTTCCTACCCATAAATTCTCTTTCATGTCTTCATAAATAGCGTTTACCGGATTTCTGGATAGACTATATGAATTATCTTGTTGATAGCTAAAGTTGCGTATGGACAATCTTCTGGGAGTCATTTTATTGATGCCCCCTGTCTCCGTACCATACCATATAATATTGCCGTCCACCAAGAGGCAATTTACAAAATTAGAGTTGAGCTTGTTTCCCGTCGATAAGCCTTCTTGAGCTATATGTTCGAAACCATCTGTGATCGGATTGTATATATTTGCTCCTTTCAGCGTAGCTACAATCAGTTGTTTATCACCTGTGATGGCAAGGTCGGTGATGTAGTTCTGAGACAGGGTGCGATGATCACTGTTTGCATGCTGATAGTGCTTTAAAAGATCGCCACTCTTATTATACCTGAATAACCCTCTGTCTGTTCCAATCCAAACTTCATTCTCTTTAGCCTTGAATACAGAAATAAATGTTCCCACTTCAAATTTCAATCGGGGTGATACGATCGAGGTCCTAAGTATGCCATTTTTTGGGGCAGTGACTTTATGCACTTCGTTACCGAATCCCATCCAGATATTACCGTCTTCATCCACATCTTGCAAGGCCACCGAAGGTATAAGCAGAGGAATGGATGTTAGGGTATATGTATTGGCAATATCACCTTTCTCGTCAAACACTATTTTATGCAGTGAACTTCCGCAGCAGAGCCAGATGTTTTTTCTACTATCATTCATCACTCGAATACCCGGCTGATTCAACAATACCGCAATCTTGTTTTGTTTATCCAGCGGAATGACTAGTTGGAGGCTTGAAAGGTCAAGGATATCAGTTCCACCTTCCGATACGATCCATAGTCGCCCGAAAGCATCTTCGCAAACATTGCGTATGAAATTACTTTTTAGCTTTGTGCGCGGAGTGCTGGTGTTATAATGTACGAATTCGTAGCCATCGTATCGGGATAATCCGCCGCCGGCAGTAGATAGCCATAGGAACCCTCGATGATCTTTGTATATATCGTCAATGAAATTATGTAGTAGGCCGTTGTTCATCGTTACATAGGTAATATTGTAACGAGAAGTAAATAACTCCTGAGCCTGTGCGGAAAAGGAAATCAGAAAAAGCCATAATAAGAGCAGGGTAAATAAAGAGTGTTTTCGCATAGCTGTCATCTTATAGATGAGGCAAAGGTAGAAGATTCCCATTCAATACAAAGAACAAGCTTCTTCTTTTATCGAGTATCTAGTGCATTGTCCACCATTAATGTTCATTCGTCCACCCCGGCAACAATGATGAGACTGTATTTTTGCAGAAAACTCATTGTTATATACACTAATATTATGCAGAAACAAATTTTGTCGGGTGCCATCATAATTATCCTCCTCCTCTCGTGTAGCAAATCGATTGTTTTTGCTCCTACCTCTTCGCCTAATCCTTGGGTAGATGATTATACTTCACTTTCTAAAATGGAGAGCTATCGTTCCTGGGGAACTTACAATGTGCATGACCCTGCTTGCAAGAAGTTTGGCGACTATTATTATATGTATTCTACAGATGCCATCTATGCTGAAAATAAAGAAGAAGCAAAAGAAAAGGGTGTACCTTTGGGATATATACAGGTTCGTCGTTCCAAGGATTTGGTTTACTGGGAATTTGTGGGATGGGCTTTTCCTGAGATTCCTCAAGAAGCTGTTCAATGGGTTCACAAAAATGCCAATGGGAGAGGGGCAACCAATATTTGGGCCCCCTACATTATTAAATATAATGATACGTATAGACTCTATTATTGTGTCTCGGCTTTTGGTCAAAAAGCATCCTATATCGGGTTAACGGAATCTGATTCTCCCGAAGGTCCTTGGATACAGAAAGGTTGTGTACTGAAAACCAATGATAAAACTCTGATGAATGCGATTGATCCTAGTGTCATTGTAGATGCAAGTACGGGGAAATGGTGGATGCATTATGGCTCTTTCTTTGGAGGATTGTATTGTGTTCAGCTGAATAATGAAACAGGATTGACAAAAAAGGTCGGGGATAAAGGACATTTAGTGGCCCGTCGTGCTAATTACACAAAAGATAATCTGGAAGCTCCGGAAATAGTTTATAGCCCTGAACTGAAGAAATACTTTCTCTTTGTTTCTTATGATCCGTTGATGACTACCTATAATATACGTGTGGGACGTTCTGATTCTCCCGAAGGCCCGTTCTTGGATTATACAGGACAAGCATTGGCTGATACAACAAATAATTTCCCGATACTCACAGCACCCTATCAATTTAAAAATCACCCAGGATGGGCTGGCACAGGTCATTGTGGAGTATGGAGAGAGGATGATGGGCGCTTCTTTATGTTTCATCAAGCAAGACTTTCACCTGATAATCAATTGATGGTGCTACATGTGAGGCAGGTATATTTTAATGCTGATGGATGGCCAGTTGTTTCACCTGAGCGATATACTGCTAATAAATTGGTTAATATCTCTCGTAAAGAGATCGTTGGTCGATGGGAAATTATCCGCATACAAGAACCACGGCATGAAAGGAATTTAGAAGGCGGACAAGTTCTTTGGGGTGAGGGTGGACTCAATGAAAATGAATTGAATGTTTCTTCTCTTTATTCTTTTAGAGATGATGGAATTCTTGAAGAAGCTGGAAATTGGATGTTTGATGCTAATAAAAAGATATTGGATATAAGAATAGGAGAGGAAGTTATTAAAAATCTAATTATATTTGCGGGACACGATTGGGAAAATCAAAAAGAAACCGTTCTCTTTACCGGATTGGACAGTAAAGGTCGCTCGGTATGGGGAAAACGAATAAAATAATTATATATAAACATTAAACCATGAGAATACACAGAACGTTATTGGGCTCTTTGGCTTTGTCTGCCGCACTTTCTTTGAGTGCGCAAACTAATGAGCTAGTCATTCAAACGAAAAAATTAGGGGCAGAAATTCAGCCCACTATGTACGGGCTCTTTTTTGAAGATATTAATTATGCTGCGGATGGTGGACTCTATGCTGAGTTAGTAAAGAACCGTTCGTTCGAGTTCCCTCAAAACCTGATGGGGTGGAAAACTTTCGGAAAAGTAGCGTTGAAGGATGATGGTCCTTTTGAACGCAACCCACACTATGTACGTTTGTCAGACCCCGGACATGAGCAGAAGCATACCGGATTGGATAACGAAGGCTTCTTTGGAATAGGAGTGAGGAATGGACAAGAATATCGCTTTTCTGTATGGGCTCGCTTGCCTGAAGGTGGAACTGCAGAAAAAATTCGTATAGAATTGGTGAAAACCAACAGCAATACAGAGGGGCAACCTTTTGCTAAACAAGAGCTAATGATTAATTCTAAAGAGTGGAAAAAATATCAAGTGATCCTTAAACCGAATATGACGGAGGCCAAATCTACACTTCGTATCTTCCTTGCATCCAAAGGAACGATTGATCTGGAGCATGTTTCACTCTTTCCTGTAGATACTTGGAAGGGGCATGAGAATGGTTTACGCAAAGACTTGGCGCAAGCTTTGGCCGATATCCATCCCGGAGTATTTCGTTTCCCAGGTGGATGTATTGTGGAAGGAACGGATCTTAATACCCGTTATAACTGGAAAAATACTGTCGGTCCTGTTGAGAATCGTCCATTGAATGAAAATCGTTGGCAGTATACTTTTACTAACCGTTTTTTTCCAGACTATTATCAAAGCTATGGGCTGGGTTTCTATGAGTTCTTTTTATTATCCGAAGAGATAGGAGCTGCTCCTCTGCCTATATTGAGTTGTGGCTTGTCATGTCAGTTCCAAAATACTGACCCAAAAGCACATGTAGCAGTTTGTGATTTGGGCAGCTACATTCAAGATGCACTCGATTTAATCGAATTCGCCAATGGTCCTGAAACCTCTAAATGGGGAAAAGTACGTGCTGACATGGGACATCCTGCTTCTTTCAACCTGAAATTTATCGGTATAGGCAATGAACAGTGGGGACCAGAATACCCTGAACGTCTTGAACCGTTCTTGAAGACTATTCGCAAAGCTCATCCTGAAATTAAAATAGTTGGTAGTTCCGGACCTAACTCTGAAGGAAAAGATTTTGAATATCTCTGGCCGGAAATGAAACGTCTGAAAGCTGATTTGGTAGATGAACATTTCTATCGTCCTGAAAGCTGGTTCTTGAGTCAGGGAGCACGTTATGACAAATATGACCGCAAAGGGCCGAAGGTCTTTGCCGGAGAATATGCTTGCCATGGTAAAGGGAAAAAATGGAACCATTTTCATGCCTCATTGTTAGAAGCAGCTTTCATGACCGGACTTGAACGTAATGCTGATGTGGTTCATATGGCTACGTATGCTCCTTTGTTTGCTCACGTTGAAGGTTGGCAATGGCGTCCGGATATGATCTGGTTTGATAATCTAAATTCTGTTCGTACGGTGAGCTACTATGTGCAACAACTTTATGCTCAGAATAAAGGAACCAATGTTATTCCATTAACAATGAACAATAAACCGGTTACGGGCGCTGAAGGACAAGATGGGCTTTTTGCCAGTGCGGTATGGGATGCGACAACACATTCATATATTATAAAGGTGGTAAATACAACGGATAAAATGTTGCGTGTACCATTGACCTTTGCCGGACTTAAGAGTAAAGAAGTATTAACGGATGGCACTTGCATTAAGCTTAGTTCTCTTGATCTTGATAAAGATAATACTATTGAGCAGCCTTTTGCTATTACTCCAAAAACAACGACAATTTCTATTCTCAAGGATGCGTTGGATGTTGAATTAGAACCTTATACCTTTGCTATCTATAAGTTTACCAAAACAACAAAATAGAGAAAATGAATCGAGTAAAGAATAGACTGGTTTTGTTAACTCTTGCTCTGACAGCCTCTTATGGGCTGTCGGCGCAGAGTGATACTACTTTTATTGCTGCCGGAAATCCAGTGTTTAAACATAAATATACTGCTGATCCGGGAGCGATGACCTATAACAACAAAGTTTATATCTATGCCGGTCATGATGAATGTCCGGCTCAGCAAGAACGCTATGTAATGAATGAATGGTGTGTGTTTTCTTCACCGGATATGAGAACATGGACAGAACATCCGGTACCTCTTAAAGCCAAAGATTTCAGTTGGGCCAAAGGTGACGCATGGGCAAGTCAGGTTATAGAACGTGATGGAAAGTTTTATTGGTATGTGGCAGTAGAACATGCTACCATTCATGGTAAAGCGATTGGTGTTGCTGTGTCCGATTCTCCTATTGGTACTTTTCGTGATGCTCGTGGATCTGCGTTGGTAACCAATGACATGACGACTGAATATACCAAGATAAGTTGGGACGATATCGACCCTACTGTTATAATAGACGATGATGGGGAAGCTTATCTCTTTTGGGGAAACGCACAGTGTTATTATGCCAAATTAAAAAAGAACATGATAGAGCTGGATGGTCCTATTATGCCTGTTACACTTCCCCGTTTCACTGAAGCGCCATGGATACATAAACGTGGGGATTGGTATTATCTCTCTTATGCTTCTGAGTTTCCCGAAAAAATCTGTTATGCAATGAGCCGCAATATTAGCGGTCCGTGGGAATATAAAGGTATATTGAATGAATTGGCGGGTAATTCTAACACCAATCATCAAGCTATCATCGAATTTAAAGGAGACTGGTATTTTGTCTATCACAATGGCGGACTCAATACCCAAGGAGGAAGTTTCCGACGTTCGGTATGTATCGATCGTCTGTATTACAATCCGGATGGAACCATGAGACGTGTTCAGATGACTACGGAAGGAGTGCAATAATATTAAATTAAAGATTAGGTGTTCTGATTGCTTCATTCGTATATTTGTGTAAACCACCAGTTAAAGAACACATTATATGAAGACGAAGATATTTTTTGCGTTATTCACTTTTTTATTTGTACTACAAGGAGTAGCTCAACACATTTCTCTGCCATCAAAGATGTTAGAAGGACATCCTCGCATACTGACTACTTCCGCAGAACGAAAAGCGACTTTAAACCTACTTCAAGAAGAACCTTGGGCCAAAGAGATATTCTTGAAGTTGAAACAACGTACAGATGTATATGCTGATCGTTCACCGGAATGGCTCACTTCGAGATTGCAGATGTACTGGAAGAGCCATGCCACGGATGTGTATATAAAAGGCGAATTCTACGATCATGCTGGCGGGGCAAAAGCACCTGCGCCAACAGTGCAATATGTGGGTGCGCGTAGTCATGCAACTAATTATGGCCGCCCAAAATTGGAGGACATACAACCTTATGCTGAAGATGCGCGGGGTATGGAGTTGCGCAACAATGCTTTGCCCGATAAGCCTCTTGAATGGGCTAGCATAAATAAAACCGGTATGACGATTGCTAGTATCAATGTCGAAATTATGGGCATTGCACGTGATGCTGCTTTCTTGTGGTGGATTACCGGCGAACAAAAATATGCAGATCTTGCTACTATGGCTTTCGATACGTATATGACGGGCATTTATTATCGTAATGTACCTAAAGATCTCAATCATGGGCATCAACAAACGCTTGTGGGAATGACTACTTTTGAGGTGATACACGAAGATGCACTTAATGCGTTGGTTCCGCTCTATGATTTTCTCTATGATTATCTGAAAGTTCATAAGGCTGATAAAATGGATGTCTATTCTGCGGCACTAAAAAAATGGGCAGATAATATCATTGATAATGGAGTGCCACATAATAATTGGAACCTTATCCAGGCACGTTTCATTATGGATATTGGGCTTGTGCTCGAAGATAATCGCACTTATGCGGATAATAAAGGGCGTGAGTATTATTTGGATTGTGTACTCAATCAATCCTCCATCCGACAATGGAGCCTTAGCCACCTTGCTAATTATGGTTTTGATGAGCAGACAGGCATCTGGGCAGAATGTCCCGGATACAGTTGTAACGTGGTGGCTGATTATGCCAACTTTGCTAATCTAATAGATCGTAACTGGAGCATTGATCTGGTGAAAGAGATTCCTGTGATTGAAAAGGCTGTAGCAGCTACTCCCCAATATCTTTTTCCAAACAGAATGATTTGTGGCTTTGGTGATACTCATCCTAATTACTTGCGTAGCGACTTCTTTGCTCGGATGGTTACTAATGCGCAGTTACATGGAAAGAAAGTACAAGAACGTCGTTTTACTGAAATGCTAAAGCTCTTTAATCCGAAAGCTGATGTACAGGGAGATAATACAAAGAATATGCGAGTAGATGTGGCTTCTTTCTTTTCAGATAAACCACTTAAACTCAATGAAAAGATTCAAGCAGGGAAAATAGAAGATTATGTGACTCCTACTTTCTATGCTCCTAATGTAAGTTGGTTCGTACAGCGTAATGGAATGAATCCGCAACATAGTTTAATGATTTCCCAGAATGCCAGTGAAGGTAATCACATGCATGCCAATGGTATTTCAATGGAGCTTTATGGTAAAGGTTTTGTGCTCGGCCCGGATGCCGGCATCGGATTGACACTTTATTCCGGCCTTGATTATCAAGAATACTATGGTCAGTTTCCTTCACATAACACGGTATGCGTAGATGGCATATCAAGTTATCCTATAATGAAGAGTAATCATTCTTTTGATTTGCACGCTTGTTATCCTGCTCCCGAACAGAAAGAAGGCCTTTATAAAGGCATTAGCTATAGTGATGTTAGCTTTCGTGAACCGGAAAGTTGCGCTGACCAAACAAGACTGATGAGTATTGTGACTACCGGGCCACAAACAGGTTATTATGTGGATATTTTCCGAAGCAAGAAAGAACAGGGTGGAGATAAAATGCACGATTATTTTTATCATAATCTAGGACAAAGCATGACGCTGACTGCTGCGGATGGCAGTGATCTAAATCTTCAACCTACAGAAGAGTTAGCCTTTGCCGGTGGGCATTTGTATGCCTATTCTTATATCTATGATAAAAAGAGTGTAGTAACAGACAAGAATGTAAAGGCTACCTTCACAATCGACATGCCTGAGGGTAATGATATCTCAATGAATTTGTGGATGAAAGGAGAGAAGAATAGAGAGGTTTTTACAGCGCTTGGTCCCATGTGTGAAGGATTGAATCGTGCACCTGGTATGCCTTATAGTATAAAAGACCAGCCTACTTTAACCTTTGTTGCCCGTCAAAAAGGTGAAGCATGGAGCCGCCCTTTTGTCTCCATTTTCGAACCAAGTAGCAAAAATGAACCTTCGAACATTGCATCTGTTAGTTATTTTGATGCCCAGACTACAGCTAAAGATTTTGTCGGAATCTGTGTAGCCAGCAAAAATGGCCGAATAGATTATCTATTTTCACAGAGTGACAGCAAGGCAGAAGCAACCTACGATCAATTCACTGTTCGGGGTACTTACGCTGTAGTAGGAGTCAGTGACAATGGAGATTGCGTCTACTTTCTAGCAAATGGCATTACGCTAAAATCCGGAGAGGTTGCCATTGAGTCAGAAATTATGTCCAATGTCACAGTGGAGAAAAAGGCAGGTCGTTGGTATGTAACTTCATCTGCACCTTGCACCCTTACTATTGGACTAAAAAAATACAATTTGCCTGCGACTACTTATAAAGCATTGTAATTTAGCCTTTTACTCTTAGTCTGCTATGGGGCGTAAATATCTCTGGCAGACTTTTTTTGTTGCATCCTTCTGCTAAATAGTATTAATCATTATCTTTGCCTTATACTTATGAATTATTGATTTTCTATTCTCTTAAACAGCCGTTTACTGATGAGAAACACGTTGAAATATAGTTGGCTATTCTTTACTTGTCTATTAACCTGCTCATTGTCTGCAGAATCTTACACATTTCGCGGGGTGACTATGGCAGAAGGACTTTCTGACCTCTTAGTCAACGTGATTTATAAAGATGCGGAAGGATTTATATGGCTTGGAACAGATAATTGTCTGGATCGTTTCGATGGAGTTAAAATTAAGCATTATCCTTTTTCTAGTGCAGATGTAAAGCGTAAACGTGTGAACGCCATTGTTGAAACAAACAATAAGCAATTGTGGGTTGGGAACGGTTTGGGCCTTTGGCGTTTAAATAAAGAAACAGAAATGATGGTGCATATTTCTCCTGAAACAATTGATTGTTCGGTGCTATCTTTATTTTTCGATGGTAAACAAACGTTGTATGTAGGCACAGAAAAAGGCCTTTTTATCTATCATTCCGGTCAGCTGACCCGTGTGATGCTCGATAAAAATATATTCTCTCCGAGTAACCGGATTTATGGTATTTGCTCTGATGGAATGGGGATGCTTTGGTTGGCTACCGAACAAGGTCTGTTTTCTTACAGCTCTGCGACGGGGAAAACTGTTGGCTATCATTTTGCTGCTGAAGGAGGACATTCGTGCATGTTTCGTAATTTGGCACGTATTAAGAATACCTTATATCTAGGCACCTCAGTTTTAGGCATTGTCAACTTTGATCTGACTACGCATAAATTCACCCGTTCTGTAAATGTAGGTTCCAACATCATTTCGTCTATATCAACTGATGGCAAAGATATGCTTTATGTTTCTACGGATGGAAATGGGGTACATTTCTTTTCGCACAGTAAGAAACAAATAATTCGTTCCCTGCGACATGATTCCAAAGATAAAAACAGTATTCGCTCCAATTCAGTCTACTCTTTGCTGGTGGATAAAGAAGGTATTGTCTGGATTGGTTTTTATCAGGCTGGATTTGATTATAGCCTTTATCAAAGTGGCTTATTTCGTGTTTATTCCTTCCCTCCCTTTTTCGACTCTTTAGATCTACCGGTTCGTTCGTTCTTCATCCATGGAAAAGAGAAACTTATTGGTACCCGAGATGGGCTTTATTACATTAACGAGCAAACTAAAACAGTGAAAAGCTTCGTGATGCCAACATTACGCTCAAATCTGATTCTTGCTATTAATTTCTATAAAGGTGAGTTCTATATTGGTACTTATGGTGGCGGATTATCAGTCTTTAATCCCTCTACGCTGTCTGTGCGTCAGTTTACAGAATATCCATCCGAAACCTTTCTGAAAGGTCATATTTTCTGTTTTGAAATAGATGCAGTCGGCAATCTATGGATGGGAACCTCCTCGGGAGTCTATTGTTACAATGCTGATAAAAAAGAAATGAAATCTTATACCAGTTCCAATTCACAACTCCCTGAAGGGAACGTGTACGAAATCTTTTTTGACTCTACAAGAAAAGGTTGGATTTGTACGGAAGCAGGACTTTGCATCTTCGATGCCTCTTCGGGCGCAATGAAGACCAACATCTTTCCTGAAGGTTTTGTGCATAAAGAGAAGATTCGAACTATTTATGAGGATTCCCAACATAATTTATATTTCTTGCCGGACAAGGGGAGTCTGTTTACTAGTAATTTGTCCATGAGCAGCTTTTATCGTACTCCAATGAATCCTTCGTTACACGGAAATGCTTATATGTCGGTAGTGGAAGATGATATGGGATGGCTTTGGCTAGGTTGTGATGACGGACTGCTGCGTGTGAAGGAAAACAATAAAATTTATTCTAGTTACAACTTTAGTGATGGTGTTCCGAGCCCTACCTTTACAAACGGAACAGCTTATAAAGATGAAAAAGGGATCCTTTGGTTTGGTAATGCCAAGGGACTCTTGTATGTAAACCCAAAGCGTTCTGATGAGATATGTAGGCATCCTTATAAAATAGTCCTGACCGATGTATTAGTAAACGGTATTCCTCTTGATTCGATAGAAAAGCGGGAATTAGCTGATGATCATTGCCTATCATTGAAACATAATCAAAACAATCTGACTTTCAACTTTGCTAATTTGTCGTATACCGATCCTATAACGATGGTGTATGAATATCAGTTAGAAGGTGTCGATGAAGAGTGGCATTTAGTGACTGGACAGAATGAGGTGAATTATTATGATTTATCTCCGGGCAACTATACATTTAAGATCCGTATTCCCGGTAGTGAAGAATCTGTTGCCTCCTTAAAAGTAGAGATTGCATTGGTTTATTCTATTTGGTTCTGGCTGTTTACGCTGATGTGTATACTGCTGTTAGCCGGAATCTTCTATTATTGGAGGATGAAGAATCGTAATCGTGATTCTCGCGAACCAATAGAACAATCAACCGAACATCTTCTATTGCATCCGGATAAACCGAATGAAGAAAAATATAAAGCGAACCGTCTGAGTGATGAAGAGTGCAAGAACATCTATGAAAAACTGACTGCATACATGAACGAACAGAAACCATATATCAATCCGGATTTGAAGATTGCTGATTTGGCACATGCTATTGATACTTCTTCTTACTCTTTATCATACGTGTTTAATCAGTATTTGAACCAATCATATTATGACTTCACTAATGAATACCGCATAGCCGAATTCAAAAAACTGGTGAACGATTCGCAATACTCCCGTTACACACTAAGTGCCTTGGCCGAACTCTGCGGATTCAGCTCAAGAGCTTCTTTCTTCCGTTCTTTTAAGAAAAGTACCGGCATTACTCCCAATGAATACATCCGCAGTATAGGTGCTTCTAATGAATAACTGCTAGGGAACATCTTTTCGTATAGTAAGAGTCTTGAATAATAATTTGAGACTCTTGTCTTTTTATCTATTAATAATTGATAATCAGTGTTTTATGTATTATGTAGTCTGGATTAATGCAGTGAGATTTGTTAGCGTCTATTAAATATTGTTTCGCTTTAGTAACTCCATATATTTGCATCCATAATTTCGAACCGAAAAAGATCGTATTATGAAGAACATTTCAAACCCAAGGGAAGAGAGCATTGTTGCCCGTTCATATGAAGAGTACTATCAGACTATTTTGAAGTATATTGCCTATCGTATCAACCACAAATACGAAGCTGAAGATTTAGTGCAAGATGTATTTATACGTTTGCTCGATTATAAACAGATGCTTCGGGAAGATACAGTTAAATACTTCCTTTTTACCATTGCCCGCAATATTGTAACCGACTATATTCGCCGTTATTATAAGAAGGAAGAGATTACTTCTTATATCTATGATATAGCTATGAGAACTACTAACGAAACTGAAGAGATTCTTATAGCTAAAGATATCTTGTCTTTGGAAAGAAACTATCTTCAAACTTTTCCTCCTCAACGAAAAATTATTTATTCACTAAGTCGTTTCGGTGAACAAACAACGGATGATATTTCTGAGAAAATGAATCTCAGTCGCCGTACCGTGGAGAATCATCTACTGTTAGGCCGGAAATGCATGCGTGCTTATATCAGACAATGTATATAGACTTTATTAACTCTAAATATAAAAACAGCCTATGAAAATTTCTCAATTACGAGCAGCCTTAAAATACTGTATGATTTATCATAATGAAGTTAACAATAACCTTATTTTTGTTCAATCTTAAATATTAATTTTATGAGACTATTAAAAACAATTCTTACATGCTTGCTGATGTTTGTTTCTTTAACAGCATTGGCCCAGCGAAAGATTAATGGGCATGTGTCTGACACCTCTGGTGAGCCAATAATTGGTGCCAGTGTGTTGGTTAAAGGAACATCGAATGGTACTATTACCGATATCGATGGCAATTTTTCGTTGAGTGCTGAGAAAGGAATGCTCGTTATTTCTTATATTGGATATAAAGCACAAGAACTCTCTATTGCGGGAAATAATTCTTTTAAAGTCATACTGAAAGAAGATACGGAACTTTTAGATGAAGTTGTGGTAGTGGGTTATGGCTCTCAAAAGAAAGAAACTCTAACAGGTGCTATTACAGTGGTTACTGATAAAATGTTAAAGGGCAAAGGCTCATTGTCTTCTCCTTTACAAGCTATGCAAGGACAGGTTCCCGGAGTAACTATTACGCGTAATTCTTCGGCTCCGGGTGATGAAAGCTGGGGAATGAAATTACGTGGCTCTGTTTCTGCTAATACTGCTGACCCTTTAGTTATTATTGATGGGGTAGCATCTGAAAGTATAAATGCTCTTCGTAATATGAATCCCTCTGATATTGCATCAATTAATTTCTTGAAAGATGCTTCCGCTGCTATTTATGGTTCTCGTGCTGCTGGAGGTGTAGTCTTAATTACGACTAAACAGGCTAAAGAGGGCAAGGCTAAAGTTGAGTATAGTGCTTCATACACATTTAAGAAGGTTGGTTTACAGCCGGAACTGATGTCATTGAAGGAATGGGCCAATGCTGTAATTCAGGCTCGCACTAATGATGGTTATACAGATAGCGATACTTGGATGCAATACGCTAAGTTAGCTTTGGCTAATGAAGGGCATTATATTGATTTAAATAATAGTACCAATCCTTTTACCTCCGCATTTACAGATGTTAAAGATTTCGTATTTATGGATACTAACTGGAGCGATATATTGTTTGGCAATAGCAGTTCTACTCAGCACGATTTAGCTATTTCAGGTGGGACAGAAAAGAATTTGTATCGTTTGTCTTTGGGTTATTTGTATGATGGAAGTAATTTAAAATGGGGTAACAATAATAATCAACGTTATAATTTTCGTTTGACTAATAAGTTGCAAGTGACTGATCGGTTCAAAGTAGAATCTGTGATTGCTTACAACCGTCAGAATCAAGTAGCTCCCTCAAGGATAGGGGAAACGTTGACAGGAAGCTATCCACAACCTGGGTTGCCAGCTTCTACCATTGATGGAAAACCTTATTCATGGGGCACTTGGATGTCACCCATTTGGTATGCTGAACTTGGAGGCGATAACAAACTAAAAGTTTCTGAGATAAATATAAGTGAGAAATTGACTCTTAACCTGTTGAAAAATTTAGATTTAGTTTCGGACTTGGGCTATAACACTTCTTCTGCAACGCGCGATACAAAGAAAATGGCAGTTACCTCATATAATTATGCCGGTACTCAAGTAAATTCAACTCCAACTGTTTCAAAACAATCAGAATCGTCTTATTCAAAGACTAGTTCGAGTAGAAATTTCTATTCAATGTCGGCTTATCTGAATTTTAAAAAGAATATTGGGAATATTCACGACTTGAGTGCGATGTTAGGTACTCAATACGAACTGACAGAATATGATTATTTTGGTGTCTCTGTTAAGGATATTCAGAACTCATTAGAGTCTGTTAATGGAGCTGGAACTATCTCATTAACAGATAATAAAGGTACAAAGTGGCATGAAGCTATATTATCTTATTTTTCTCGTCTAAATTATAGTTATAAGTCAAAGTATCTGGCAGAAGTTAATATGCGTTATGATGGCTCTTCTAAATTTGAAACTGCTCGTTGGGCATTTTTTTATGGGCTATCTGGTGGTTGGCGTATCTCAGAAGAAAACTTTATGAAAAAATATAGTTGGCTCGATGAATTGAAACTTCGTCTTTCGTATGGCGTAGTGGGTAACCAGAGTGGTATTGATCGTTATGAAGGAGCACAATATTATAATTTTAAATCACAAAGTGGCGCTTTGTTAGGCTCGGAAAAAGCTACAATCATTGATACTAATGGGAAGATTGCTTCGCAAGGACGTGAATGGGAACGTATTAATAATTATAATATCGGTTTAGACTTCAGCGTATTGACGGGACGTTTGTCCGGAACATTAGAGGCGTATATGAAGAAGAATGATAATATGTTGATAACGGTTTCTTATCCTGGTATTTTAGGTGATAATGCGGGCTATTCTAATGATGGTAAATTTGAAGCAAAAGGTTATGAAGGGCAATTAACTTGGTCTGATAAAATTGGTAATGTAGTGTATCATGTTGGTGGTTCATTCTCTTATAATACTAACAAATTAACTGATATAGGTGGAACTAATGTTTTGAGTTCTGGATTTAAAGACAAGCAACAAGGTTATCCATTGAACAGTATTTTTGGCCTTCGTTATACAGGAAAGATACAGAACGAAGAACAGCGAACGAAATACCTTTACCGCTTTTTATCAGGTAATACTATCGGCTTGACTAATGATATTCGTTTAGGGGACAATATGTTTGAAGATGCAAATGATGATGGGAAGCTGGACTATAATGATTACGTATATTTAGGTACAGACGATCCTAAGATTTCTTATTCTTTCAATCTGGGCATGGAATGGAATAACTTTGATTTATCTGTTGTCTTCCAAGGTGTGGCAAAGCGTAGCATTTTTCGTACAGGGGATAACAATGGTAATGAAATCTGGCGTATTCCTATGAAGGCTGTTTATCTGAATACTTCGAATCAATCAGTCGGAAATACTTGGAATCAAGAGAATGTGAATGCCTTTTATCCCTCTTATACAAATAATGGAACTATAAATAATTACAACTATCAGACTTCTTCTTGGTCTGTTGAGGATGGCTCTTATATTCGTCTTAAAAATGTAACATTAGGGTATAATGTACCTATGTCTTTATTGAGAAATGTTAAAGTTCTAAACTCATGTCGCTTATATATTTCAGGCGCAGATCTTTGGGAATCTTCTAAAATCAATGATGGTTGGGATCCGGAAGCAAGTAGACAGGTAAAAGAGACAGGACGTTTCCCTTTTGTACGCACTGTAACATTCGGAGTAAGTGTAACCCTTTAATAGGAATAGATTATGAAACTATATAAGAAAATCTTTTTAATATTGTCATTAGGAATGACGGTGAGCTCTTGTTTGGATTTAGATCCACAGGATCAGTTAGCTGATGGAAACCTTTGGAAGTCTGCTAATGATTTTAAATATTTTGCTAATAATTTCTATGGATGGACACGCGACTTTGGTTCTTCTGTGTATGATGGCCCCCATTCAGACGTTCGTTCTGATTTGATGACATATACCTCTGTTAACGAATATAGCCATGGCAGTAATTCCATCCCTACTTCAGATGCTAATTATACTGCTAATTATGCCCATATTCGTCGTACCAATTTGTTATTGAAGAATGCAGCTTCTTATGCAGGAAGTGGATCTATCAGCCGTTATGTTGCTGAAGCAAAGTTTTTTCGAGCTTATTGCTATTTTGATTTGGTCCAACTGTATGGTAATGCTATTATCCTGAAGGAACCTATTGATATTAATTCTCCCGAGATGAATGCTCAGCGCAATGATCGTGGTGATGTTATTGATTTTATTATTCAAGATCTGCAGGAAGCAGCGCCTGAACTCCCTGAAACAGTCTCTACAGATGATGACGGACGTTTGACAAGGTGGGCTGCTTACGCTTTTCTTTCTCGAGTGGCATTGTATGAGGGTACTTGGCAGAAATATCGTGGGGATGAGGCTCGTGGTAAGATTTTGGCTACTATTGCAGCTGAGGCTTCTAAAGAAGTTATTGATAAAGGTGGATTTGAATTATTTAAACCTGTAGCTTTAGCTGAATATGCTTATAAATATTTGTTTACTTTGGAAAATGTTCAATCTAATCCTGCTAATCTGACTAAAGCAGATAATAAAGAATACATCTTTTATCGTCGTCATGACGAAACTTTATCCCCTATAGGGAAAAACATAACTCATAACTGTTTGAAGAATGTTCAGTATATTAATCGCAAATTAGCAAACATGTACTTGTGTAGTGACGGTTTACCTATTGAAAAATCACTGAAGTTTCAACAATATGCGAAGATGGCCTCTGAGTTTCAAGAACGTGATAATAGGATGAAAAATACTTTGTTGGCTAATGGAGTAATGTATTGGGGAAATAAAGACGAAGAATGTCGTATTGATTGGAAAGGTGTGAGTGGAGAGGATAAAGCGCATGCTAAGGCATGTGATGTTCGCTCTGGGAGTGGGTATCAGAACCAAAAATGGGCTACAGAACGCAATGTTAAGGATACTTATGAAGGTTACGATTATCCTATTATTCGTTATGCGGAAGTACTCTTAAATTATGCAGAAGCTGTGTACGAGCGAGATGGGAAGATCTCTGATGAGGATTTGAATATTTCATTGAATTTGGTACGTTGCCGCGTGAATTCTGATATTCCCAAGTTAAGTAATAGCTTTGTGCAACAATATTCCTTAGATATGCGGGAGGAAATTCGCCGTGAACGTACAGTTGAGTTATTTAACGAAGGATTTCGTGTCGATGATTTGAAGCGTTGGAAGACAGCAGAAATTGAAATGCCTCAAGATATTTTAGGTATTAAATGGGCCGGAACTGAGTTTGAATCTGCGTGGGGTGCTGCAGGATCTATAACTAAAAATGAAGATGGATGTCTTATTATGGAAAGTGGTCGTACATGGTCAACTAAGAATTATTTGTATCCGTTGCCTGCTGATCAGTTGCAGTTAAATCCGAATCTGGGTCAGAATTCAGGATGGGAGTAATGAGCCTAAAATAAATTAATAAATAATGGTTATGAAAAAGAATTATATAATGCATTTTGGGGGTTTGGTAATCATGATTATTCTAGTTCTGTCCTCGTGTTCCGATGATAAGAATTTGGGTGATCCAATGAGCGAGACAATTACTATTTCGTCCGTAACAATTGCTGCTACCAGCTATGATGCCAAGAATGATACAATCTGTCTATTGAAAAATGGAGAACTACAGCTATCTTGTACTGTTCAGCCAGAAAAAGTCTCTAATTCTAATGTTCAGTGGACTTCATCTAATGAATCTGTTGCTATCATTACAGAGAATGGAAAAATTACAGCGAAAGAGAATTTAGGAATATCTGTAGTACGAGTTACTCCTGAAATAGGTTTTGGACCAGCTTCTGCTACTCCTTTTAAAATTGTTAAAGTATTGGATCATTTTAATTATATAGAATCCATGGAAATAACAAACGTACCAGTAGAAGAGATTGCTGTAGGCAGTGAATATCAGTTGAATATAGCCTCTCAACCTCAAAATGCGACTTTCGCACGTTATAAATGGTCTAGTAGTAATTCCAAGATTGCAACGGTGGATAAAAACGGAATTGTATCAGGAATTGGAAAAGGAAAAGTGACCATTACGGCTACTGCGGATGATTTAAATCCGGATGTACCTGCTTCTACTTCGGTAGAAATAGGAGTCAAAGTGGTTGTCCCAATTACGAGTGTTGAATTAATTGAGGATGGGGAATTGTCTCAATTAGGATATGGAGAAGATTATCAGATTCGTTATAATCTCACTCCGGAGGATGCGACAGCTTCTTTATTAACATGGACAAGTGACAATGAAGGAGTAGTAACTGTGGATAATAATGGTAAATTGCATGTTAATAGTTTGACTAATGGTTCTGCAGTGGTTACTATGGCATATGGATCCATATCAGCATCGGTTACAGTGAGTGTTGCAGAAGGACGTTTGTGGTATTCATTTGCGAACGGACTCTCTCCATGGGCTGTGGGAAATAGTGCTACTAGCACATCAGATGGCACGAAGACAATAGTGCAAATGGGTAAGAGTGGATCAAAATATCGAGGTGATTTGTCTTTGGTTACAAATGGTTCAGGTAAAAATGTGACAATAACTCCGGCAACTTATCGATATTTAGCTGTTAAAATAAAGCCATTGTCCGCATTAGTAGCAGGCAATAATAGTGTTGGTACAATAAAGTTTGAATTGTATGATAATCCGGCGACTATAGGTTATAATAATTTAGGTCAAATAAATAGTGCTAACAATTCATTTGTGGTCTTAAACGGAAGTAATATATCAACAACACAACCAAATATTTTGTATTACGATCTACAAGCTAAATATGATAGTAAGAATCCTACCGATTGGTCAAAATTCACCCTTGTGCAATTAAAGTTTGTTATTGCTGATTATCTAGCACCTGCAACAAGCTATGATCTCTATTGGATTCGTGCATTCAAAACTCTGGATGAGCTTAATTCTTATGTTAATAATGAAAATAATTAATAAACTATGAAAAATACGCAGTTAAATAAAATATTAGGAGCATTCTTTCTAGCTTTGAGTTCTGCTTTTCTCTTCGCTTGTAGCGAAATAAAAGATGGCTATAGTGATATCGATAGTTGGCCTGAAGTTAAAGATTATTCCACTAAATTGCAACATCCTTGTATGCTGCATACAGAAGCTGATTTTGCTTATGTAAAGGCTAAAGTAGAAGCTAAAGAGCAACCTTGGACTAATGCGTTCGCCCATCTGGAATCTAGTAAACATGCCCAAAGTAATTGGACGGCAACTCCTGTAAAATTGCTGGCTCGTTTGGATTATAATAATTGGCATGAGAAATATCCAAATGACTACAGCAACTATACAAAATTGATGTATGATGCCGCTTCTGCCTACCAATTGGCCTTGCGCTGGAGAATATCAGGCGATGAGCAATATGCTCAGGCTGGTGTAAATATCTTGAATACATGGGCAAAAACATGCACTGGCTATATTGTTGATAGTCAGGGAAACTTTATTGATCCCAATGAATATCTTATAGCTATCCAGATATATCAATTGGCAAATGCAGCGGAAATATTGCGTGCTTATGATAAATGGTCAAGCACAGATTTTGGGAAGTATAAGACATGGATGGTTGATGTGTTTTATCCACAGGCTAGCAAATTTCTTAGTTTACATAACGGCTTAACGGATTGCCCGCTCCATTATTGGCTAAACTGGGATCTGGCAGAGATGACAGCTATTTTATCAATAGGGATTTTGACCGATGACAGCTTTAAGATTAATGAGGCTATCCAATATTTTAAATATGGAGTTGGTTCTGGTAATATTGTTAATGGCGTTCCATTCATGCATCAAGATCCTGATAGTAATGAAACATTGGGACAATGTCAGGAATCTGGCCGCGATCAAGGACATGCTACCCTTTGTGTTAGTCTAATGGGTGTTTTCTGTCAAATGGCTAAGAATATTGGTGAAGACTTGTTTACTTTCGATAACAACCGTGCTTTGGCTATGTGCGAATATGTTGGTAAATACAATTATGGAGAAGTAGAGGCGAACAATATGCTCAGTAATTTTAAATATGATGTATCAAGTTTACCTTATACTGCTTATGAAAATTGTACAGGAAATAGTTGGCCAACCATATCGTATGAAGAACACAAAAACGGGACTGAGAGCCGTGGTGCTGTACGTCCTTCGTGGGAATTGATTCACCGCTTGACCTCTGATTATAAATTGTCAGATATATATACACAATTATGGGTAAATAAGATGCGTGAGAATTCTAGCCGTGGTTATAGCGATGGTGGTGCAGGTGATTATGGATCGAATAGTGGTGGTTATGATCAATTAGGTTGGGGTACACTGATGTTTTCCAAATAATTAATTTCATCTTATATTAATCAATATTGAATAGAAGAGATTCTTTACTCCTAAAGTAATCTCTTCTATTTTTTGTGACGAAATGTATAAATGAGGGTTTTACAATAGTATACTTCATTTTGTTTGAAGATTATTCTCAGAAAAAGATGTAACTTTACACATTATGCTTGATGAATAGTTGAACTTTATTTTAAATAGTTCGAAGTATGAAAATAAATGTATCATTGGCATGTGCAATGCTGTTTTGTTTTTCTCTATTGTGTACCCAAAATATTTCAGCCGTATCAGCAATAGATTTCGTTTATAAGGATAGTGGTGATAGTTCCATAATGGATAAACCTTTAACCGTTCAACCTATAAAATCAGGTAGGGTGGATGTTGGTAATGGCTCACTCTATTATGAAGAAATGGGTGATGGAGAGCCTTTGATTCTGATACATGGTCATTCTCTGGATCATAGGATGTGGGATCAACAATTTACTGTATTTGCACGTAAGTATAGGGCTATTCGTTATGATTTACGGGGTTATGGCGTTTCTTCTTCTCAAACTGAAAATCATCAGTTTACACATGCAGAAGATTTGGTAAAGCTCATGGATGCTTTGCACATTGAGAAAGCACATCTAGTGGGACTTTCATTGGGAGGGTTTGTTGGAGCGGATATGTTGGCTTGTTTTCCGGAAAGAGTGAAATCTGCAGTTTTAGCTAGTGGCAATTTGAGGAAAACTCCTGGCCCTAGCCAACCGATGGGGAAGGAAGAGGCTTATAAACGGGATACTGAAATTAAAGCATTGAAACTCAAAGGAGTTGATAAAATGAAAAAAGACTGGTTTGGAAGATTGATGAAGTCGGGAGGAAGTCAACGTGAACGTATGCGAGAACCACTTTGGCAAATGATTAACGATTGGGATGCATGGCAGTCCTTGCATAAAGAGGTACGTGTGGTTATGGGATTGGATGGGTACGTAAAATTGAAAAAAAAGTGCCCTACTGTGCCGACTCTGATACTGGAAGGTCGGTCGCCAAATAATCATTTTTTTTCGAAGCCGGAGATATTGAATTACCTTCCTAAGGGCAAACTAATTGTGTTGGATGATTGCGGACACATGCTCAATATGGAAAGGCCGGAAGCGTTTAATCGTACAGTACTGAATTTCTTGAATGGATTATAATCATTTGAATTGAGCGTTTTATTCTTCTTATTCGTATTATTAATGAAAATCAATAGATATGAAACGCTTGAGTCTTTATTTATTTATACTTTCTTTGTTCTTTTGCTATCCTTGTAGTGCGCAAAAGTATGATTTCCATCCGCTTGATTCTATTGTTAGCTCTTGGATGAGCAAAGGGTACTATCCCGGTGGAGCTATTGCTGTGGTGAAGAATGATTCTTTACTCTTTAGCAAGAATTATGGTGGTTTTGCAGAAGACAAACAAATATACGTTGCTTCTGCCGGAAAGTGGGTAGCTGCTGCCGTTATTGCTGCAGTTGTTGATCAAACATCTTTGAGTTGGGATGATCCAGTAGAAAAATGGATACCAGAGTTTCGTGGGAATGTGAAGGGAGCCATCCCTCTACGACGCTTGCTTTCACACACTTCCGGTATATGTCCTTATTTACCCGACCCAAAGATTGATAACTATAATCATCTAGATTCTTCTGTCATGCAAATTCTTCCCTTAGATACGATCTTTACTCCCGGTTCTCGTTTTGAGTACGGTGGGCTGGCAATGCAAGTTGCCGGAAGGATGGCTGAGATGGTTACAGGGACAGAATTCGAAGAACTTTTTCAAGAATTAATTTGTAAACCATTAGGCATGACGAACTCTCATTTTACTCCTGTAAATAGGGATGGAGGGCATGCTCCAATGTTGGGAGGCGGACTATGCACTACTTTGCACGATTATCTTTGTTTTCTGAAGATGATTTATCACAATGGAAACTTTGAGGGAAAACAAATATTACACCCACAAACGGTGTGTGAAATGCAAGCAGATCAAGTTGGTACAGCTCGTGTTTTTCCTGGCGAATATGTCGAACGAAGTCTGGGACTGCATCATACTGGCATCTATGGCTTGGGCGAATGGCGGGAAATAGTGGATGAAAAAAGTGGTGAGGCTTATCAAGTAAGTAGCCCTGGATGGGCAGGAGCTTATCCGTGGATAAATAAGCCCGATGGAGTATATGGTTTTTTTATAGCTCATGTGCAGGGTGACGCCAACAAAGCAGATGTTTTTTCTTCTTTTTATGGTAGTTCTCTAATTTCTAGAACAGTGACAGAAATACTAAATAATCATCAATAAATTGTATGAAGATACTAACGAAAGTATATTTCCTTTGCTTTTTTATTTTTCTGATGTCGCTTCAGGCTATCGCGTCTGAATGGCAATGGTCCATACAGGTGAAAGGGATTGTTTCTAGTGAGACGAATAGTAATCCTAGAGCTTTTTTGTGGGTACCTACGGACTGCAAACAAGTGAGGGGAGTTGTTGTGGGATATCATAACATGAGTGAAGAGGGAATCTTTGAACATGTAACTTTTAGAAAAACAATGGCCGAACTAGGATTGGCTGTTGTGTGGGTTACTCCGTCGTTAAGCCAAACTTGGGCGCCGGAGAGCGGAGTTCAGCAAATCTTTGAGGCAATGATGACAGAGTTAGGTGAAGTTTCGGGTTACACTGAGTTGAAGTATGCACCCATTGTACCTATAGGTCATTCGGCTATGGCTACTTATCCGTGGAACTTTGCTGCCTTTAATCCAAATAGAACATTGGCTATACTTTCTATTCACGGAGATGCTCCTCGTACCCATCTTACCGGATATGGACGCGCTAACGTAGATTGGGATAATCATACAATTGAAGGCATTCCTTCGCTAATGGTAATGGGCGAATACGAATGGTGGGAAGATAGACTGTTCACGGCTTTTGATTACAGACGAGATCATCCGGAAGCGCCACTCTCATTCTTAGCAGATGCAGGACATGGGCATTTTGATGTGAGTGATGAATTGGTTCGTTATCTCTGCTTGTTTTTGAAGAAGGCTTGCCAAAACAGGTTGCCAAAGAGAATGCCATTAGATGCTCCGATTAAGCTTATACCTGTTTCAGCTTCCAAAGGATGGTTGGCCGATCGTTGGCATAGCGATCAATCTCTTCCTATGTTCAAGCCTGCTCCGTATGCCAAATATAAAGGAGATAAGAGTCATGCTTTTTGGTATTTCGATAAAGAGATGGCTGAGGCTACTGAGCGTTATTATACCCGTGAGCGAGGCAAGCATGCGCAATATATCGGTTTCATGCAGAAGGGTAAGCTGTTGACCTTTAATTCTAAAAGCCATGCCCGCATTTCTGCTCGCTTCGAACCGGAAGAGGATGGCTTGACTTTTCATCTATCCGCTGCTTATACCGATACACTACGTTCCGTTTTTAGCAATGATCATGCTTCGTGTCCTATACATATAGAACGAATTTGCGGTCCGGTGGAAAAGATAAATGATACTACTTTTACAGTTCGCTTCTACCGCATGGGATTAGATAATGAACGTCGTACGGGAGATATTTGGTTGTTGGCTCGTTCCAGAGGAGATAGCCGTTATAAGAGTACTGTGCAACAACTGAACTTGCGCATTCCCTATCCTCAAACAGAAGGTGCAGAACAATCTATTCGTTTTGATTCTTTGCCGGATATCTGTAGTTTGCATCAAATGTCTATGCTGCTTAATGCAAAAGCTTCTAGCGGATTACCTGTCTATTATTACATTAAAGAGGGGCCGGCAAAAATAACCAAGGATAAGCTCGTATTTACTAAAATTCCGCCTCGCACTAAATATCCTGTTAAGGTTACTATTGTGGCATGGCAATATGGTCGTATCAATCTTCCAAAAGTACAGACAGCAAAAGCCATAGAACGAAGTTTTTACATATATAATTAAGAGATAGCCCTTGTCGATTAACCGGCAAGGGCTATTTCTTTTTATATTTGCTTCCATTGAGTATTTTACAGACTTTAATCGTATGTATTAAAGAGTTCATATTATAATATTCCAGTAACCATGAAACACTATTTATTACTTTTCTCCTTTCTGGCAACAGTAACCACGCATGCTCAGCTTGTAACATATCCGGCTAGCTTGAATACAGGCTTGAAACATAATGACGACTATACAGTTCGTGTTCGTTCTGTAGGGAGTGCCGAGTGGAAAGACTTATTCGAATATAATGTGCAGGTCGATATGGACAATGTACAAGATGCTTCTATGGTGCAATTCGATATGGGAAGTCCGGTGGAGGTGATGGTGAAAAAGAATAATGGACTTATTGATAGAGTCGATATTCGTCCATTAGCCAAGGGAATAAAATATGCGGTGAACGGGAATACTATTTTGTTCACTGTTCCTAAACCTATGAATCTTTCTGTCGAGTTCAATGGAGATCGCTTGCATAACTTACATCTTTTTGCTAATCCGTTGGAAACGGAAACATACACCAAAGAAGAAAAAGGGGTGATGTACTTTGGACCGGGCATACATACGCCTAAGGACTTACCCAATAATCTGATTCGTATTCCTTCGAACACCACGGTTTACTTGGCTCCGGGTGCTGTACTAAGAGCTAAATTGTTGGTTGATAATGCTGAGAATGTACGCATCATCGGACGTGGAATATTAGATCATCCACAAAGAGGAGTGGAGGTGACTTATTCTAAAAACGTGCTGATTGATGGCATCACTGTGATGAATCCCGATCATTATACTGTGTTTGGCGGACAGGCAGAGGGCCTGACCATTAAGAACCTAAAGAGCTTTAGTTGTAAAGGTTGGAGTGATGGCATAGACTTAATGAGTTGTAAGAACGTGACGGTAGATCATGTTTTCATGCGCAATAGTGATGATTGTATCGCTATCTATGCTCATCGTTGGAACTTTTGGGGAGATGTGAAGAATGTGTTGGTGCAAAACTCCATTCTTTGGGCGGACATTGCACATCCAATAAATATTGGTGGTCATGGAAATTCTGATGGAATGCCGGGAGATACAGTGGAGGATATTACAATACGTAACATAGACATTTTGGAGCACGATGAAGATGATGTGCCTTATCAAGGCTGCATGGCTATTGATGCGGGTGACCGTAACCTTGTACGTCACGTATTGTTTGATAATATTCGGGTAGAGAGTATTCAGGAGGGATGTTTATTTTATGTGAACGTAAGATTCAATGCTAAATATGATAAAGAACCGGGACGAGGTGTCGAAGATGTGACTTTCCGCAATATTAGCTATAATGGAGTGGGAGAGAATCCTTCACTCATCAAAGGGTTCGATTTGGAGAGAAATGTAAAGAATATCACCTTTGAAAATATATTGATTAATGGGGTGAAGATGAAAGATCTTAAAGATTTCCAGACAAATGAATATGTTGAAAATATTAAAGTAAAATAATAAGTAATAGGTTATGAAAAACTGTTTTTGGATCACTCTACTATTGCTTGCTTTATTTCCTTTTAGGGCAAGTGCCGATATGATTCAGGGTACAGAGGTAAACGTATCGTCTCCTGACAACACCCTTCAATTCCGTTTTTATCAGCAGGAAGAGAATACTGTCAATCAGCTTTTTTACGAAATAAGCTATAGGGGCGAACCGCTTGTTTTGTCCTCTCGCATGGGTGTGGAAATGAAGAATAGTAAGTGGGAGAGTGCGCTGGCTTATACTCCCAAGGTAACTAAGGTAAATTGCTGGTGCGATAATCTTGTTTTTGATAAGGCTACGTATGGTGAGAAGAATGATAGCTGGAAACCCTTGTATGGCGAACGATCCACCGTTAAAGATGCTTATCATAGTGCGGTAATATCTTTTTTTAAACGAGACAAGTCGAACTATCGAATGAATATTGAAGTTCGTGTATATAATGAAGGGGTGGCTTTTCGTTACTCTTTTCCTATGCATCCAGATGCTCTTTTTAATAGTGTAGTAGCCGATCTTACTGAGTATTCTTTGCCCGAGGGTACCAAGGCTTGGTGTGCTAAGTGGGCGCAGGCACCTTATGAGGAACTGGCCATTCCTGAATGGGAGGAAGGAATGGTCTACGAGCGGGCACTGACCTTGCATCTGCCTAATGGTAAATGGGCTGCGTTGACGGATGCTGATACTGATAATTGGTGTCTGACTAATTTTACTCGTTCTAAAAATAAACCGAATACAATCGCTACGGATATGTATAGCCGTATGGATATGGTTACCCCTTATGCTACACCTTGGAAAGTGGTGATGGTGGCCGACACTCCCGGCAAGCTGTTAGAGAACAACGACATTGTGCAGAACCTGAACCCTCCTTGTGAGATTGCCGATACTAGTTGGATAAAGCCGGGAAAAATTATGCGTGAAACAACGCTTACCACAGCGAACGCATTGGCTTGCATTGACTTCTGTGCACAGCAGAATATGCAATATATTCTTTTTGATTGGAAATGGTATGGTCCGGCTTTTGATTATGCATCAGATGCTACTCAGGTGGTAGCTCCTATCGACATGAAGCGGGTCATTGCTTATGGAAAAGAGAAAGGTGTGGGTGTTTGGTTATACGTCAACCATCATGCTTTGGAGAAACAAGCTCGTGAATTGTTTCCTGTATTGAAGGATTGGGGCGTTGCCGGAGTGAAGTTCGGTTTTGTGCAATTTAAAACCCACCGTTGGGCAACATGGATGCACGATTTGGTGAGACTGGCTGCCGAAAATCATTTGATGGTCAATATACACGATGAGTATCGTCCATCCGGCTTTAGTCGTACTTATCCCAATCTGCTTACTCAGGAGGGCATTCGTGGCAATGAGGAATTTCCCGATGCGACGAACAATACCATCCTCCCTTTTACACGCATGCTTTCCGGAGCAGCCGATTATACTATTTGTTATTACGATAAACGGTTGAAGACAACGCATGCTCATCAGTTGGCGGCTTCAGTCATCTTCTACAGCCCATTGTTAACCTTGTTTTGGTATGATAAACCACCGCTTTATGAAGGTGAGCCTGAAGTGGAATTCTTCAAGAATCTGCCTACGGTGTTTGATGATACGAAGGTGTTGTCCGGGGAACCGGGTAAGTCGGCTATTATTGCTCGTCGCAAAGGCCATGAATGGTTTGTTGGTGGCATTACAAATAACGAAGGTTCGCAAGAAACCGTTTCGTTGAGCTTTCTGGAAAAGGGAAAATATTACCTGGCTCGTATTTATACCGACGGAGGAGATGCCGTAAAGACAAAGACGCATGTGCAATGCACTTACTTCAAAGTAAACGCATCGCAGACGCTTAAGTTTAATTTGAAACCGAGTGGGGGTGTGGCGATTCAACTCATACCGATGAGCGAGAAAGAACTGAAGGGATATAAAAAATACAAAGGATAGCTGTTATCATGAGTCTTCTCTGAGGGTTGCATAAATTCGGTTTATGCAACCCTTTTTTCATTTTGCTCTTAGGTGTGTTTGTTGTGCAATTCGTATAACATATATAGTAATTTCGATAAATAAGAAACGGATATATGAATAAGTTTGTATTAGGGCTAACACTTTTGTGCTTTTGTGGATGTTCGCATCAATCAACTGAAATAATGGATGCTGATAAAGCATTGGATTATTGTGCTGTTCAGGTTGGGCGAACATTAAAAGAACTAAAAGGTGATTCTGTAATTGACTATACAATGATGCCTCGAAACATTATGGATAGTTTAACGACGTGGGAATGTCGTAAAGTCACGAAAGAGGAATGGACATCGGGCTTCTGGCCAGGTATTTTATGGTATGACTATGAATATACGCACGATGAAGCCATTAAGCTCGAGGCTGAGAAGTTCACATCGTCTCTTTCTTTCTTAGCTCATACTCCGGCTTACGATCATGATCTCGGATTTCTTATCTTTTGCAGTTATGGCAACGCTTATCGGCTTACAAAGAATCCCGCTTATAAGCAGATTATACTCAATGCCGCCGATACATTGGCCACACTTTTTAATCCGGTGGTAGGTACTATTCTTTCGTGGCCGCGTGAGGTTGGTCCACGACATTGGCCTCACAACACCATCATGGATAATATGATAAATCTCGAAATGCTTTTCTGGGCTTCAAAGAATGGAGGTGGTAAGCGGTTGTATGATATAGCTGTGTCTCATGCCGATAAAACGATGAAATGTCAGTTTCGTCCAGATTATACATCTTATCATGTGGCAGTATATGACACTATTACCGGAAATTTAATAAAAGGGGTGACTCACCAAGGATATGCTGATAACAGTATGTGGGCACGAGGACAGGCATGGGCCATTTATGGATATACGATGTGTTATCGGGAAACGAAAGATACCAAATATTTGGATTTTGTACAAAAAATCTCGGATGTATATTTGAATGATTTACCATCGGATTACGTTCCTTATTGGGATTTCAGTGCTCCGAATATTCCAAATGCTCCTCGTGACGCATCGGCGGCGGCCATTGTTGCTTCTGCTTTATTAGAACTTTCTACTTATTTGGATGGAGAGAAAGCTGCTCAATATAAGGATGTGGCTATAAAGATGCTCAAGAACTTGAGCTCGCGGGCTTATCAGAGTGGGGAAAGTAAACCGTCCTTCTTGCTTCATTCTACCGGTCATTGGCCTGCTGGTTCAGAAATTAATGCATCGATTATTTATGCTGATTACTACTACATTGAAGCTTTACTTCGGTACAAACGTTTGGCGGATGGAGAGAATGTACTAGGACGTTTTTAAGGTATTTCCTATTTGTGACTTATATATGTGACAACTTATTTAGTAACAAGTCAGTCTACCTTTTTAGCTTGAAAGACTAAAAACTGTCTACTCAATTCAGTAAAAGTCAGGGAAGTACACATCGCCATTTTTTTCTAGTGATGAAACTAAAGGTTTCTTACGTTGAGACAAAAGGTTTTACGTGCTGAAACTAAAGTTTCAATTAACCAAAACTTATTGTTTCAGCGTATAAGAATATAATGAAATATTGCTGTCCGGTAAAAATTAGTGGACCAAAAAATTAGGGCTGTTTTCCTCTCTTGGAATCCAGCCCTTTTTCTTTCCTTTGCAGTTACCACACCTAAAAGGAAAATCTATGGGCAAAAATACATATTTTACCGGACAGCCGCTTTATGCGCAGCTATTAAAATTGATCGATAGCCAAGAAATTGCAAGAATAAGCCGAAAAGGTTTGCATGAGCGCTATGTGAAGAAGCTAGACGGCTACTCTCACTTTGTAATAATGCTCTACGCCGTGCTGATGCGCTATGATTCTCTACGTGAAATCGTAATAGGAATGCTCTCTGAGGCAAATAAGATCAATCACCTAGGCATAGATTACATGGTAAAACGCAGCACTTTGGCAGAAGCCAACAATAGGCGCAGTAATGAGTTCTTTGAGCAGATATATTTCTCCCTATACCGGAAATACAAAAATGATTTAGCGGACAGCCGAACGGACAAGGCTTGGGAGCGCTTGCTGCACATCATGGATTCTACTACAATAACACTGTTTTCAAACGTTTTGAAAGGTGTAGGCCGCAATCCCAAGCATGGAAAGAAGAAAGGAGGCATAAAGGTTCACACTGTGCTCAAAGCCGAGGAAGGAGTACCTTATAACATTCATTTCACATCGGCAGCAACTCACGATCATGTTATGCTTACTAAACTAAAACTGACAAATGGGGCATTCATAGCCATGGATAGGGCATATATAGACTATAAGGTCTTTCAAGAATTAACAGACAACGGAGTCTTTTATGTAACCAAAATGAAGAAAAGCCTACGCTACACCCCTCTTAACGGCCATTTTCTTGTGAATAAAGATGGGCTGGTTGTACTAAGCGATCATATGATAGAGCTTAAAAAGGACGATATAACACATGTTTCACGTCGGATAGAGTATTGGGAGGAAAAGAAGAAGTACTCAAGCGTTCTTCTGACCAATAACTTTGAGTTGGAACCGGAAGAAATTATTGCCATTTATTTACGGCGCTGGCAGATAGAGAGCCTGTTCAAGCAGTTGAAGCAGAATTTTCCACTCAGATACTTCTTTGGAGAGAGCGTAAACGCAATCAAAACACAGATATGGGTAACACTTATTGCAAACTTACTATTATCTGTCATAAGAAAACGAATTAAACGGAAATGGAGCTTCTCAAATCTTGTAACAATCATAAGGCAGACACTCATGTACTACATTGACCTCTATATGTTCTGCGAAAATCCGGAAAAAGCATGGTTGAGAATCATTAACCAGTCCAGTTTATCACCTCCAGAACCAACACTCTTTGATTAAGAGGGCTTGCTTTTTGAAGGAAAAAGCCGAACTGCCTTTTTATAGGCAATTCGGACAGATATTTTATGCTTTTCAATTTTTACCGGACAGCAATAATAATGAAACTAATATTCGCAGCAGATTTGCCTGTACTTCCCTGGAAATGGTCGTAGTGATCCTGGCATTAACTACTTAAAAGTGTGATAGATCTTCTGTCTATAGGTAGACGGGCTGTAATCTAGCTGTAAATCCTGGGGATGAATAGAAACATAAAAGGCTGACTTGGAAATTCCAAATCAGCCTTTCGTATTGTTAAGAGTGATATTACTACAAAATTCTTCTTGACCCATCGCCTATGACTACGTCATACACTTTAGGACTTCTGCCAAACTTTTCAGTGAATGCTTTTTCGGCTGTTGCAATGAAGTTATCGTAAAGTTCGTCTTTCACTAAGTTAATCGTGCAACCTCCAAAGCCTCCGCCCATTACACGCGAACCGGTTACACCACACTCCTTAGCGCAGTCGTTCAAGAAATCAAGTTCCTCACAGCTTACTTCGTAAAGCTTGCTCATTCCGTGGTGAGTCTCATACATCTTCTGACCAACAGTTTCGTAATCTCCAACTTCCAAAGCATCACATACGTCTAGTACGCGTTGAATTTCTTCAATAACGTATTCTGAACGCATGTAGTCTTCAGCAGTGATTTCGTCTTTAACTGCCTTAAGCATGTCCATAGTAGCATCTCTCAGGAATTCTACTGTAGGATGGTTCTTTTTGATTGCAGCTACGGCTGTTTCGCAAGATTGGCGACGTTTATTGTATGCTGAAGAAGCTAATTCGTGTTTTACTACAGAATCTAGCAATACCAAACGGTAACCTTCTGGCTTGAAAGGGAAGTATTGGTATTCTAACGAACGACAATCTAAGCGGATGAGGCTTCCTGCTTTTCCGAAGACAGATGCAAATTGATCCATGATTCCGCAGTTAACGCCACAATAGTTGTGTTCCGTTGCCTGTCCCACTTTGGCTAATTCAAACTTGTCAATGTTTCCATTGAATAATTCGTTAAGAGCGAAAGCGTAAGTGCTTTCAAGAGCAGCGGATGATGACATGCCGGCACCCAGAGGTACGTCTCCTGCAAAAGCAGTATTGAATCCTTCCACTTTTACACCGCGTTTAATCATTTCACGGCAAACTCCGAAAATATATCGTGCCCAGCTAGCATGGGGAGCATCTTCTTCGTTGAGACCGAATTCAACATAGTCTTTTAAGTCGATGGAATAGGCTAATACTTTTTTTGTGCCGTTGGGCTTAATTTCTGCAATCATGCCTTTGTCTATAGCACCGGGAAAGACAAAACCACCATTATAGTCGGTGTGCTCTCCGATGAGGTTAATACGTCCGGGTGATGCATACACAAATCCGGTAGTCCCGTCAAAGTGCTTTGTGAAACGGCTTCTTACATATTCTATGTCCATGGTAATGAAGTTTATGGTATGAATAAATGATATTTATATTTTGTTATTCAACAGGGATGTTTTTGTTCACGTTCTTGCAACCTACTAAGCCATAAAAGAGAATGTAAGCTAACAGTGCAATAATAAGCCAATAGCTTGACATGTAGCCAATAGAGTCGGAAATAAATTGTTGAACAAGCGGCAATACGCCTCCGCCAACAACCATCATCATAAAGATACCGGAGGCTTGTGCTGTGTATTTTCCTAAGCCTTCAACAGCGAGATTAAAAATTCCACCCCACATAACAGAGGTGCAAAGGCCACAAAGTACTAAAAAGAGGGCACTAACTGGCACTTGTGCCATTTGAAAGCCCTCTTCTACACTATATCCGGGCATAGAAACCGTTACTTCTTTTGGCGTTATAATTGCAATTAACACGAAGCAGATAGCTGTAGCGGAAACGACGATTAACTGTGTTCTACTAGATATTTTACCACTAATTGCACTACTAGCTGAGCGCCCTACGAGCATTAATAACCAATAGATAGCTGAAATAGCTCCTCCAATGGCTGCGCCATTTACTAATAAACCAGCTCCTTTTGTACTCGAATCAGCTAGGTAGAAGTTAAGCGTGCCTGGGATACCAATTTCAATACCTACATAAATAAAAATACCAATGACTCCTAGTACTGTGTGGCGAAAGTGCCAAGGGCTATGAGCGTATTTTTCTTTTTCTGCATTCCCTTTCCGAAGATGGGGTTCTGGTATAGCTATAAATGAGATGATAATGAAAGCTGATACAAAAACACCCATTGCAATAAACAAAAGTGGCGATACATCTGACATTGCTGTCTGAGAAGTTACTGTGCCAATTAATGCACCTACAAAAAGAGGTGTCAGTGTGCCAGAGAGAGAGTTAAGAGCACCACCGGTTTGAATGAGTTGGTTTCCTTTGTTACCACCACCGCCAAGCAAATTAAGCATGGGATTAACAACAGTATTAAGCATGCAGACACAGAAACCACAGATGAAGGCGCCTAATAAATAGATAATGAAATTTAATTTGATAGCAAATTCACCTACAGTGAACACTTCAATATTTGCACCAAATAAGCTTGAGGAATACTGTGTAAACAACCCTAAAAAACCGACACCCATCGCAATGAGTGCTGTCTTTTTGTAACCGATTTTAACAAGCATGTTACCTGCAGGAATACCCATAAATAGATATGCCAGGAAATTCATCATGTTTCCCATCATGCCCAAAGTATTTGCACCGGCGTATTCGTTTTTCCAAATGGTGCCAAAAGGTGCAGCAAGGTTAGTCACGAATGAAATCATAGCAAAAATGAAGAACATCGTGACAATGGCTACGATGTTTTTGTTCTTTTTTTCTTGTATCATTGTTAGATTTTAAATGTAGGTTTATAAATGAATTAGTTAATTATTCTTGTACTGTGAAATTATAAATCGTAATTTGCTGATATTCATCTTCGGGCAGCAAAGTGGCAGTAGGAAAATGAGGTTTGTTTGGGGTATCAGGAAAACATTGTGCTTCAAAACAAATAGCACTACGAGCGGGGAAAGTAGCTCCATGTGCACCTGCAAATCCGTTGAGCCAATTGCCGGTGTAAAGTTGTACTCCAGCTTCAGTAGTGTATACCTCCATACTACGTTTGCTTGTAGGGTCAGTGCAAATAGCTGCTAGGGCTAATTCTCCAACTTCTGTTTTGTTTAGCACATAGCAATGGTCGTATCCGTGGCCATTAATTAATTGCAAGTGGTATTCTTCAATTCTTCGGCCAACAGTATGTGGAGTGCGGAAGTCCATCGGAGTATTTTCTACACTCAAAATTTCGCCAGTGGGTATACACACTTCGTCTATTGGAGTATAGTAATCTGCGTTGATGGTTACAACATGATTGTTTATGGTAGGAGTGGGGTTCGTAATTCCGGATAGATTAAAGAAAGCGTGATTGGTAAGATTTACAATTGTGGGCTTATCTGTTGTGGCATGATACTCTATGGTTAACGCATTTGAGTCTTCATCAAGTCGATAAGTCATTGATACGTTTAAATTTCCGGGAAATCCTTCTTCTCCATCGACGGAAAGGTAGGTAAACTCTACTGTATCTTGGCTTATCTGGTTAGCATCCCATATTCTTCTGTGAAAACCGGTAGGCCCTCCGTGTAGAGAGTTAGGACCATTGTTGACGGTTAAGTTATATTCTTTCTCGTGCAACTGAAACTTTCCGTTGGCTATGCGATTGCCGTAGCGCCCGATGGTTGTACTCAAAAAGGGTTCAGGACTATTTATCACATTGTCAATACTGTCATGTCCTAATACCACATTTGCATATTTCCCGTCTTTGTCTGGTACCATGATGGAGAGGATTGCACACCCATAATTTGTAACGGCAACTTCCATTCCTCGTTTATTTTTTAAGATAAATAAGTCAGTCTCTTTGCCAGCTATATTTTTTTGAAATTTGTTCCGATCTAAACCGGATAAATTACTTTCGGTAGAAAATGTGTTTATCATGTTCGGTATTATTTAATATTTCTTGCAAATAAAGGTAATTTCTTCCGTTCTCCCAAATTATTATGAGCAAATATAGATAGGCATTTATGAAAGTTTAGCGTTTGTTCCGCTTTACTTTCTTAATCTGGGATATAAGTTGATTTTCAAAGATATTTTCATGAAAAAAGCTTCTATAATGCTCTGTTTTTTGATATTTTTTGTATGTTTGTCCTCAGATTGTTAAAATCAAGTGTTTTTAATCTAAGTTTATAGCAAAAAATGTATCCATTAAAATTTGAACCTATTCTGAAGCAAACGCTTTGGGGGGGCGATAAAATTATTTCGTTCAAACATCTAAATGATGAAGTGACAGGAGTTGGAGAGAGCTGGGAATTATCAGGAGTTGAAAACAACGAATCGGTTGTGGCCAACGGACCTGATAGAGGTCTTTCACTTGTAGAAATGGTAGCAAAGTACCGTGAGGAATTGGTCGGTGAAGCCAATTACATCCGTTTTGGGAACAAATTTCCGCTATTGATCAAGTTTATTGATGCAAAGCAAGACTTGTCCATTCAGGTACACCCATCCGATGATTTGGCAAAGAAGAGACACAACTCGATGGGAAAAACAGAAATGTGGTATGTCGTAGGGGCTGATGAAGGTGCTAGACTGCGTTCTGGATTTTCAGAAGAAATTACTCCTAAGGAGTACAAAGACAGGGTGTATAATAATACAATTACAGATGTCTTGCAAGAGTATGAAATTCACCCGGGAGATGTTTTCTTTTTACCAGCTGGTCGGGTGCATAGTATTGGTGCGGGGGCTTTTGTCGCAGAGATTCAGCAAACATCTGATATAACATATCGTATCTATGACTTTAATAGAAAAGATGCTGATGGCAAAACGAGAGAACTTCATACAGATTTGGCTCGTGAAGCCATAGACTTCGAAGTCGTTGATGATTATCGAACCAATTATGAAGCCTTAGAAAATGAGCCTGTGGAATTAGTGGCTTGTCCATACTTTACTACTTCATTGTATGATATGACAGAAGGGATTTCATGTGATTATTCAGAATTAGATTCATTTGTCATTTTTATATGTATAGAAGGTTCGTGCAAGATTATTGATGATCAAAAAAATGAGATAACTCTCTCTGCTGGGGAAACAATCTTGTTCCCTGCTTCTACGCAAGAGGTTTCTATAACTCCTACTGGGACGGTAAAACTTTTGGAGACATACGTGTAGTTAATAGACTTTTAAATAGCTAATATAAAAAGTGCCATTAAAGAATTTATTTTCTATTAATGGCACTTTTTATATTAGCTATTATTTCTCAGATTTTAGCCAAGGAGTCGACGGACTTTCCTCATAATCTTCAGCCCTAACATTACTCCGTCAAAAACGGCCATTCCGGTATTGAACGTTTTAATGAGTGAATTACCGGTGGTCGCTACTCCCGAATAAGGGTTAAAAGCTAAGCGGGCAGTTTCTGAAATAACAATTTTCTGAGTCCGTATCTCTTCGAGTAATTTAGCCTTTCGTAATGCAATATCTTCAAGGCTAATCTTTTTAGTATCAAGCTGATTCATTTTATCCTCTTTTGTTAGAATCGTTGAGAAACAAATTTGCTAAGAAGTTTACTAGTGGAGCAATGATTAGTTTCTTTCTAAAGAGTATCACTATTAATATGAGAAAGATGTTTATGCTAGTGATAATACCAAAACTAGCAGTCAAACTTCCTACATAAGGCTCCAATACGTATGCTAGAGCAAATAGTCCGTAGAACAAGGCCACCATGCCAAGAATGATGAGCATAAAAACCAATATTAAAGTTGATAGAAGTATGGTGAGCTTTTCTGTTAGTTCCAATTTTGTATACTCTTTTTGAAGCTCTAGATATTTCTTGAACTCAACAAATAGTTGTTGGATGTTTTCTATACTTTCATCGTTTGCAAACATGATGGCTTTGTTTTTTTACTCAGTTACTTCTCCTTTGATTTCAGCGGTAATTTCATCAACTAAGTTTTCCATTTCGCTACGATTTAGTTTTATTCCTTTCTTCCGAAGAATCTCCACTATTTTTTTGCGAGTGTCTTCACCCTTCTCAGGAGCAAATAGAAGACCTATTGCAGCACCAACAGCTGCACCACCCAAGAACGCAGCCAATACATTTAATCCTTTCATAATTCTTAATCTTTATATGATTATAACTATTTTAACAGATGAGTCTCTGTATTGTTCATCTTTGCATCGTTTCTTTTTGCAGAAATGTGGCTTTTGACTCCTGATGAGATACAATTTATAGAATCTTTGTACTACTTCTGAGGACCTTTTTGAGGCTTTCTATCATTTTGCGACTTTTTGCCTTGTTGAGGTTGTTGTTGTCTTCTCCAATAATCTCCATTGGCACGATTTCCGCGGTAAGGTTTATTTTCCTTGGCTTTTATTTTTAATTCTTCCGTTTTCTTTTCTTGTGCATTGATGCTTTCGGTAGTAACGAAAGGGTGTTCTTTTATGACAGGTATTGTTTTTCCTATTAATTTCTGAATATCCTTAAGATAAGGGAGCTCTTCTGATTCACAGAACGCTATGGCTACTCCTTCGTGCCCGGCACGACCGGTTCGTCCAATCCTATGTACGTACGTTTCTGGTACGTTGGGGAGTTCATAGTTGAAAACATGAGAGAGTAGATCCACATCTATTCCACGGGCTGCAATATCTGTAGCGATAAGTACTCGTAGGTCATGATTTTTAAAATCAGTCAGCGCTCGTTGACGAGCATTCTGAGATTTATTTCCATGTATAGCTTCTGCGCTAATTCCTGTATTCTTTAGCACGCGGGATAATTTGTCTGCTCCGTGTTTTGTTCTGGTGAAGATCAATGCTGATTCTACTGATTTATCTTTTAATAGATGAATCAATAAATCGGTTTTTTCTTTCTTTTCTACGAAATATAGGCATTGAGAAATTGTATCTACTGTTGAAGATGCGGGTGTTACCTCTACTTTCTTAGGATTTGTGAGCATGGAATTAGCCAGTTTCTCAATCTCAGGAGGCATTGTTGCCGAGAAAAACAGTGTTTGACGTTGAGGAGGTAGAAGTTTAAGAATTTTCTTTATGTCGTGAATAAATCCCATGTCGAGCATGCGGTCGGCTTCATCGAGTACAAAGAAGTCCAATGTTTTTAATGAAATGAATCCTTGTGATGCAAGGTCCATAAGGCGGCCGGGGGTAGCAATCAAGATTTGTACTCCGGCACGTAATGCATCCGTTTGAGGTTTTTGGCCGACTCCACCAAAAATAACAGTGTGGCGTAGACCTGTATATTTTCCATATGCTTCAAAACTTTCTCCTATTTGGATTGCTAACTCTCTTGTCGGAGTTAATATTAATGCTTTAATTCCTTTTTTATTATCTGTTTTATAAAGTTTTTGCAATATAGGAATTGAGAATGCCGCAGTTTTTCCTGTGCCGGTTTGTGCGCAACCAAGTAGATCATTGCCTTGAAGCAATATCGGTATAGATTGTTCTTGTATGGGAGTTGGTGAGGTGTAGCCTTCTTGTTGTAGAGCCTTTAATATTGGCTCAATGAGATGTAATTGTTCAAATGTCATGTAGAATAATTGATGAGCTCTATAGCTCTGTTATATTTTTTATTGGCTACAAAGATACGCCAACATGTGCTGGATAAACGAATGTTCTGTTTAGTTTAAATATATTTAACTAAGAAGATTGACCATCGACAAATGCTAAACGGTACTTTTGTCTTTTACTTATGACTAGATTAATGATGAAAGATAGAATCGTATTTATAACAGGAGCAAGTAGTGGCATTGGAGAGGCGTGTGCACGAAAATTTGCCTCTCAGGGAGCAAATTTAATTCTTAATGCTCGGAATACAAATGTATTGGAGCAATTGAAGATAGAACTGGAATCAAAAAATGCTATTTCAGTTTATTTACTTCCTTTTGACGTTCGTGATCGTGATGCAATAGCTAAAGCGTTGGTTTCATTACCTGAGAAATGGAAGAAAATTGATGTATTAATCAATAATGCCGGCCTTGTGATTGGAATGGATAAAGAGCATGAAGGGCAACTTGATGAATGGGATATAGTCATTGATACGAATATTAAAGGTTTATTGGCGGTTACTCGCTTGGTTGTGCCTGGCATGGTTGAGCGCGGAATTGGTCATATTATAAATATTGGTTCTATTGCCGGAGATGGAGCGTATCCTGGAGGTAGTGTTTATTGTGCTACCAAAGCTGCAGTAAAGGCTTTGTCCGATGGACTTCGTATTGATTTAGTTAATACTCCTCTTCGGGTTACCAATGTTAAACCAGGTATGGTCGAAACTAATTTTTCTGTTGTGAGATTCCGCGGAGATAAGGGTGTTGCCGACCGTTTCTATGAAGGAATACAAGCATTATCTGGTGATGATGTTGCTGAAACTGTTTACTTTGCGGCTTCAGTTCCAGTTCATGTACAAATAGCTGAGGTACTGCTTATGCCTACAAATCAAGCAACTTCTACTATTTCATATAAGGAAAATTATTGATATAAGATATTAAATCGAGTTATTAACTAAAATATATAAAATATGAAAAATTTAGCAATGTTAGGAATGGGCGTATGTGTTGTATTGGCTTTTACTTCGTGTAAATCGAGTGAAAGCGCATATAAGAAGGCATACGAAAAGGCAAAACAGCAAGAATTGGCAGAACCTCAAGTAAATACTTCTGTGGATGTTACACCTGTTGCCACTGTGCCTGTCGCAGTAAAGGCAGGAAAGGATGCTAGTGTACGCCAAGAAAAAGTTACTGTTGTTTCCGGAACTGATGCTTTAAAGGACTATAGTGTAGTTTGTGGAAGTTTTGGATTAAAAGCTAATGCTGAAGGATTGAAAGATTTTCTTGATGCTGAAGGCTATAGTGCTACTATTGCTTTTAATGCTGAAGCTGCGATGTATCGTGTTATTGTTAATACTTTCTCAGATAAGGCTACTGCTGCAGATGCTCGTGATGCATTTAAAGCAAAGTATCCGAATAGGAAAGATTTCCAAGGATCTTGGTTGTTATATCGCGTATTTTAATTATAGCTTTTAGATAACAAATATGAAATGACAATGAAAAAGGACGATAATCCATGAGGATATCGTCCTTTTTTAATAAAAGCCGCACCGATGATGTGATGAAACTCCGAATGACATGATTTGAGTGCCCACTCTCTCTGTAATCCACTGACTAAAAGTTATCCCGAAGGATATGTGGCCCGCCATTAAGAAGCAAAGCTTGTCTCGGTATTCCATTATATTTGATGAGTTTCCCAATCCAACCAATGCGGCTAATGCTTTTGTTCAACAAATATATTCACTTTATACGAGATAAACAAGCCGACTCATTAAATTGTTTACTAAATCTTGTGTATCTCAATGAAGGTCGCTATTCAGCTTTATCTTTTGCTTAGTTTATATAGCAGAGAAAACTTTACTTCTTTGTGCTTCTGCAAAATGCTTGAGCTTTGTTTGGAATCCACTTTCAGAATTTACTTGAAGCAAATGTATCTTTGAAGATGTTAAGAAGCTTTGATCAGTCAAATAAGTTCTTAAACTTCTTGAATATTTTTTCTTTGACTGAATTATTGGGCTTAAAATTTTCAGAGATGTCTAGCTTCTCTAGTGTACTTTTTTCTTCCTTGCTTAAAACCTCAGGAACGTAAACACTTACATTAACCAATAAGTCTCCCGTTCCATAACCATTTACACTTGGAAGTCCTTTACCTCGAAGGCGGAGAACTTTTCCTGGTTGGGTTCCCGAGTCAATCTTTACTTTTACTTTATTATCAATTGTAGGAATTTCAACAGTCCCTCCCAAGGTGGCCGTTGGGAAACTCAATAGTAAGTTATATATTAAGTCATTCTCATCGCGTATAAGTTCTGGATGTACTTCTTCCTCTACAAGGATTAATAAATCTCCTGGTACTCCATTATGTTTTCCTGCATTACCTTTCCCACTCATGGATAGTTGCATGCCTTCAGCAACTCCTGCGGGTATGTTTACACTAACAACTTCTTCGCCATATTCTATTCCTTCTCCATTGCAGTGTTTGCATTTCTCTTTGATGATTTTGCCTTCACCACCACATGTCGGACAACTAACACGGGTTTGCATGGTTCCTAAAATAGTTTGCTGGTTACGAATGACCGTACCATTACCTTTGCAAGTAGAGCACGTTTCTGATCCACTATTTCCTTCCGCACCCGTGCCGTGACAGTGAGAACAAGAAACATATTTTTTAAGTTTGAATTTCTTCTCCACTCCGGTAGAAATTTCTTTCAAATTTAATTTCACTTTGACACGGAGATCTGAGCCACGATAACGTCTTTGTTGTTGGCTGCCTCCACCGCCAAATCCACTGAAACCGCCAAACCCACCTCCAGAGTGACCTCCAAAGATATCTCCGAACATCGAGAAGATGTCATCCATAGACATATTGTCGCCAAATCCGCCGCCATAGGGGCCACCGTTTCCTGCTGCGCCACTCATGCCTGCATGTCCAAATTGGTCATAGCGAGCACGTTTATCAGGATTGCTCAATACATCGTAAGCTTCTGCTGCCTCTTTGAACTTTTCTTCCGCGGCTTTATCATCAGGATTTTTATCAGGATGAAATTGAATCGCTTTTTTGCGATAGGCTTTTTTTATTTCGTCTGCTGATGCGTCTTTATTGATCTCGAGGACTTCGTAATAATCTCTTTTTGCCATAATCTTTGTAGTTGATTAATTGATTAAGTAGTTAGGTTTATGCTTAGTTGTTATTCTCCCACAACTACTTTAGCATGGCGGATAACTTTTTCGTTGAGTGTGTATCCGGTTTGTACGCAGTCGAGTATCTTTCCTTTCAATTCTTCCAAAGGAGCCGGAATAACAGCAATAGCTTCATGAAAATCGGTATCGAGTTCTTTTTCTTTTGTTTCTATCACTTTTACTCCACTCTGTCCTAATATGCCAATGAATTTATTATGGATAAGGGCAATTCCTTCTTTTACAGCTTCAATATCAGTTGCTGTTTCCATCATTTTCACAGCACGCTCAAAGTCGTCGATAATAGGAAGCATACTACTAATACTTTTCTCGCTTCCATTTAAGATGAGTTCAGCTTTCTCTTTTATTGTTCTTTTCCGATAATTATCAAACTCGGCAGAAAGGCGCAGATATTTATCTTTTTGATCTTCTATCTGAGCGAGCGCTTCTTCCAGTTGTTTAGCTAGCTGCTCTTCTGCGAGCAATGGAGATGCTTCTTCTATAACTTTTTCAGTGGCTATCTCTTCATTTGTTGTGTTTTGTAGATCTTCTCCTACTGAATTGTGCGTTGTTTCCACTTTTAAGTCTTCTTCCTTTATTGTTTCTTTGTTGTTCGAATTCATATCTTTATTATTATTTTTCTGGTTATGCAAATCTCTTTCTCTAACAATTATGAATCATCTATAATCCATCAGTTTTACAGCAAAAACTTTGCCAGTTTCTATCTCTTGCCATAACGGACGGCAAAGGTAGTGTATTTATGCCAGATTGACACATCCCGTTTGTCGCATTATTCATTAAAAATGTCTACCTTTGCACTGAAAATTAAAACAAAGAAGATAGGATGATCACAGTTTCGAATGTTTCAGTACAATTTGGGAAAAGAATATTGTTTAATGAGGTGAACTTGAAATTCACTAGTGGTAACTGTTATGGAATTATTGGAGCTAATGGCGCAGGAAAATCAACGTTTTTGCGTACTATATATGGCGACTTGGATCCGACTACTGGCTCAATCTCGTTAGGTTCTGGTGAACGTTTATCTGTTCTTAGTCAGGATCACTTTAAATGGGATTCTCATACGGTAATGGATACGGTAATGATGGGACACACGATTCTTTGGGATATTATAAAACAACGTGAAGTACTTTATGCTAAAGAGGATTTCACCGATGAAGACGGACTTAAAGTTTCGGAATTAGAGGAGGCTTTTGCCGAATTGGATGGTTGGAATGCTGAGAGTGATGCAGCATCTCTACTTAGTGGTTTAGGAGTTAAAGAGGATAAACATTATATGTTGATGGGTGAGCTTAGTGGTAAGGAAAAAGTACGTGTGATGCTTGCGCAAGCGCTGTATGGTAATCCTGATAACTTATTGCTTGATGAACCGACCAACGATCTGGACATGGAGACGGTTACATGGTTGGAAGAGTATCTTGCAGGATTTGAACATACAGTATTGGTTGTTAGTCATGACCGTCACTTCCTTGATTCAGTGTGTACACATACAGTCGACATCGATTATAGCAAAATAAATATGTTTGCCGGTAACTATAGTTTCTGGTATGAATCGAGCCAACTTGCTTTGCGTCAACAACAAAATCAGAAGGCTAAGGCCGAGGAGAAGAAGAAGGAATTGGAAGAGTTTATTCGTCGCTTTAGTGCTAATGTGTCTAAAAGTAAGCAAACTACTAGTCGTAAAAAGATGCTTGAGAAACTTAATGTTGATGAGATAAAACCTTCATCTCGTAAATACCCGGGTATTATTTTTACTCCAGAAAGAGATCCAGGTAATCAGATTCTTGAGGTTGCAGGTCTAAGTAAGACAACGGAAGAAGGAGTAGTGCTGTTTGGTGATATTAATTTCAATATAGAAAAAGGCGATAAAATAGTCTTTTTATCACGTAACTCAAGGGCGATGACGGCCTTTTTTGATATAATCAATGGAAATCTGAAGGCTGATGCAGGCCACTTCAATTGGGGAGTAACTATAACTACAGCATATTTGCCCGTGGATAATACCGAGTTTTTTAATTCTGATTTGAATTTGGTTGATTGGCTTGGTCAGTTTGGTGAAGGAAATGAAGTATATATGAAGGGCTTTTTAGGGCGTATGTTATTCTCGGGTGAAGAAGTTCTGAAGAAAGTAAATGTGCTTTCGGGCGGTGAGAAAATGCGTTGTATGATTGCTCGCATGCAGCTTAAAAATGCAAACTGTCTCATTCTTGATACTCCTACCAATCATTTGGATTTGGAATCGATACAAGCATTCAATAATAATTTGAAATCTTATAAAGGAAATCTGCTATTTTCGTCTCATGACCATGAGTTTATACAAACGGTAGCCAATCGTATTATCGAACTTACTCCGAATGGCGTCATTGATAAGATTATGGAATATGATGAATATATTACATCTGATCATATAAAAGAGATTCGCAAGCGAATGTACGGAGAAGATTAATTGCCGAAATTATAGATAAAAAATTACCTCGTTATAAATAATCTTTTGGATATTATAACGAGGTAATTTTTTATCTACGTATTTTATTATTGAGAGGAAGAATTCTTTATTTATAAATTAGTTTACTGTTCTCATCGCCAAATAGATTATCACCCAATGTTGTTATTCTATTGCCAGTAGCCACAATATGGCGAAGATTGTTACATCCCATGAATGCACCATATTCAATGGCTGTTACGCTACTGGGAAGTTCAATTGTACCGCAAAGTCTCCCACAGTTGCTAAATGCGCGTTGGCCGATGGTCTTTAATTCATGAGGCAGCTTAATCTTTAGTAAATATTTCTTTTGCGAAAAGGTGAATTCTGGAATATTAATCGCATTTGTTCTTGTTAAATCAATGGATACCAGATTGGGCATATAGTCGCATATTAATTTAAAATCTGCATTATCCATTTTCCCTTCAATCGTTAGAAAATTAATATTTTTAGGCTGTAGGCCAGCTTTAATGATTTCATTCTCAAGACTTCCCATCAATCCAATCTGTACGTTTGTAGCCAAAGGATCTCCTTCTATAAAGGCAAACTTCTCCCATCTATTTTTCATTCGGTACTCATCGCTGCTGCCTAGTGGAATAAATATAGCGGTAATGCTATCAGCCAAACCTTCAGGTAAGAGGTTGGGCGGTGTTTTCTTTTTTATTTGGCAGATGCGTAAATTTTCGCATCCTTTAAAAGCTGCGTCTTCTATGTTTCGTATTTTTTCCGATAGTATTACTTTAATCAGAGTCTGTTTACCCTTATAAGTACCCTTTTCTAATTTGCAAAATGCGTAAGCTGGAATGCAATTGGGAGGGTATACATAGAATTTGTCGGAATAAGTACCCTTTTTACCTACATACATTTTAATTTGGGCATTGGAAATGTCTAGTACCTGAAGCTGATCAAATTCATCTCGTAGATGTTTAAAATCTATTGCATTGATTTTCCCGGTAAGCGTAAGGTGCGTTACGTTACGTGCCTCCTCTTCACTTAGCTGAGAGATCATCGTTCCTGGTTTAGGCACAAAAAAAGTTTTATTTACTTGGGCGGTGATTCCTGCAATGTTTGCAGTGAGAGCCATGATGGCGAACAAATGTTTTATTTTCATGGTTTAAAATGAATGTTTAGACAAATATAGTGATATACTTCAGTAAGATATGAGCTTTTTGTTTTTTATAGCTATTTTTGCTGTTAGATTAACAAATTATTATGCAATTATGGAAAATAAAACTTTAGTCCGTCCAATGTTTCCTGTATGGGCTAATGTATTGTTATATACTCTTGCTTCGATTCTTTTAATGAGTGTATTTTTAGTATTCGTTTCTTTGGCTTTTAGGACGTTCACGGGGCAGTTTGACATGTTACAGCAATTTTTATCAAGCTTTGCTATGTTTCTAGGTGCTTTCATTCCAGCTGTTCTATTTATTCTATACCTTGATCGTCGCCCACTATCTGATTTAGGATTTGGACTGAGAGGTCGAGGACGCGACTTTCTTCTTGGGGTTAATTTAGCCTTGTTGCTTTATCTTGTTGGATTTGGAATTTCCCTGCTCTTGGGCGTTGTAGAGGTTACGAACATTCATTTTGATGGAGGAATACTCTTGGGTAGCTTTTGTGTTTTTATCGTAGCTGCACTAATGGAAGAAGTAATGATACGCGGTTACATACTTTCACACCTAATGTCGTGCATGAATAAATTTATGGCTTTGTGCGTTTCTTCTTTTGTTTTTGCGTTGATGCATTTGTTTAATCCTAATATATCTTTTCTTCCAATATTCAACATTTTTTTAGCTGGATTGATGTTAGGAGCAGCCTTCCTTTATACCCGAAATCTCTGGTTTCCTATTACCTTGCATATCTTTTGGAATTGGTTACAGGGTCCAGTGCTTGGCTACGAAGTGAGTGGTGCCAAACTCTTTCCTTCAATACTCACTCTGCGTTTACCCGAAAAGAATATCATTAACGGTGGAGATTTCGGCTTTGAAGGATCCATTATCTGCACTGTATTGCTGATAGCCACTACAGGGGCTATCATTTATTGGTTTGAGAAAAGGAGTGCCCAAGAAAGCGAGTGTGTAGAGAACTCCAAAGTTTAAGCCCTTATCTGAAATTAGCTGAAGGACTTTCTTTTATCTTTTTATTTATTTTGTTCTACTCCAATCATCGTTAGTTGTATACGCTTTCTTTCCATATCTACACTAAGCACTTTTACCATTACATGTTGATGGATAGAGACTATTTCTGTAGGATCCGTAATATACTTCTCGGCTAATTGAGACAGATGTACCAATCCATTCTCTTTAATTCCTATATCGACAAAAGCACCAAAATTTGTGATGTTGCCTACGATACCCGGAAGTACTATTCCTTCAGATAAATCATTAATGTTACGTACATTCTTGTCGAACTCAAAAACGCGTATGGTTTGTCGCGGGTCTCTTCCCGGCTTGTCTAGCTCTTGCATAATATCATGCAGTGTAGGTAATCCCACTGAGGAGGTGATATATTGTTCCAGATTAATTTGCAGTCTTAATTCTTTGTTCGTGATCAGTTCCGATACAGTGCATTTTAGATCTTTTGCCATTTTCTCAACGATGCAATAGCTCTCAGGGTGAACAGCCGTATTGTCTAACGGGTTACTAGCTTGTGGAATACGCAGAAAACCCGCACATTGCTCAAACGCTTTAACACCCATTCGTGGGACGTTCATTAATTCCTTACGTAGGTGGAAAGCACCGTTTTCTGATCGGTAATTTACGATATTCTGTGCCAATTGAGGGCCCAATCCCGACACATATGTTAGCAAATGGCTACTGGCCGTATTCAGATTTACTCCTACAAGATTCACACAATTTTCTACAGTCTGATCAAGAGACTTTTTTAGTTTTAACTGATCTACATCGTGTTGATATTGACCCACGCCTATTGACTTAGCATCAATTTTCACTAGTTCAGCCAATGGATCCATCAGACGGCGAGCGATGGAAACAGATCCTCGCACAGTGACATCGTAGTCGGGGAATTCATCTCTAGCTATTTTTGATGCTGAATAAATAGATGCTCCTTGTTCGCTCACTACAAAGACTCTCACTGGTCGATCAAATTGTTGTTTCGTAATAAAATATTCTGTTTCCCGACTCGCTGTTCCATTGCCAATGGCTATAGCCTCTATATTATATGCCTCTATCATTTTTCTTAATTTGGAAGCAGCTTCTGCTTGTTTATCTACTGGGGGATGTGGGTATATATTCTCGTTGTGCAATAGGTTTCCCTGTTCATCAAGACAAACCACTTTGCATCCTGTGCGGAAACCGGGATCAATGCCTAACACCCTTTTTTGCCCCAGTGGAGCCGCCAAAAGTAGCTGGCGAAGATTCTCGGCAAATACACGTATAGCTTCTTTGTCGGCTTTTTCTTTGCTCATGTTTCCAAATTCAGTTTCAATAGATGGCTTCAATAATCTTTTGTAAGCATCCTTGATAGCTTCTGCTACATATCTTCCACATTCATTGTTGCTATGTATAAATATCCTTTTTAACTGTTCCATGCATTCTTCATCATCTGGGGTGATGGATATTTTGAGTAATCCTTCTGCCTCACCTCTGCGAATGGCCAATAATCTGTGTGATGAACAACGATTTAAAGGCTCTGAAAAATCAAAATAATCACGATACTTACTTGCTTCTTCTTCTTTGCCTTTTATTACTTTAGCCGAGACAACAGCTTGACGGTTGAATTTATTTCTGATTTGATTGCGGGCACGTTCATCTTCGTTCACTATCTCGGCAATGATGTCTTGTGCACCTCTTATCGCTTCATCGGTATCTCTTACTTCATTTGTTACAAAAGATTTAGCTTTGCCCATTATGTCGTTTTCTCGTTGCATTAGCAGTAGCATTGCCAATGGTTCCAATCCTTTTTGACGAGCCATTTCAGCTTTGGTTTTTCTTTTCGGCTTGTAAGGTAAATAGATATCCTCCAATACAATAGAGTCCCATGTTTCAATGATGCGTTTTTGTAGTTCAGGAGTTAATTTTTCTTGCTCGTTGATTGTACTTATAATGGTTTCTTTACGCTTGTTTAGTTCACTAAGTTTCTCGTATCGTTCTTGTATGTTTTCTATTTGGACTTCGTCTAGTCCTCCAGTTGCTTCTTTTCTATATCTGCTAATAAACGGAATTGTTGCTCCTTCTTTAAGTAAAGTTAGCGTGCTTTTGATTTGTCTTTCCGATATGTTCAAAGTAGAAGATATCATGTTGATAAATAGTTCCATTTTTTAATTTTTTGTGATATTAATTTGCAAATGTATTCATTTAATCTTTTATAAACTGCAACTTTATGTTATATTTGCACCTCAGATAGAATGAAAATGTCAATACCCCCTACGATTGTGTCAAACTATTTTAGGCTAAATTTACTCTCTCTATTTCTTATGCTATTTCTTATCACTTCGATAAGCGTCTTTGCTGCGGACAAAAGTCATTCTATCCTGATTATCAGTTCATATAATCCGGATGCTCATCCTACCTCGGCTAATATTTCTGATTTTATGGACGAATATCACAAACTTGGTGGAACTCGAAATGTGATTATTGAAAATCTTAATTGCAAAAGTTTTTCGGAATTTGCGTCCTGGAAAGTAAAAATGAAGAGCCTTCTTCAGAAGTATACAGGTAAAATGAAACCAGAGGCCATGATTCTGTTGGGACAGGAAGCATGGGCATCTTACTTATCTCAAAAGGATTCTCTTATAAACGATGTACCGGTTATTTGCTGTATGGTTAGTAAGAATGCCATCTTATTGCCAGATAAGCCTATCTCTTTGCAAAAATGGATGCCGGAATCTGTTGATTTTTTTTCTGATTCGTTAAAGCATCAAGTTAAGGCCGGATTTATGTATGAATATGATGTGCCTGGGAATATCAATCTTATAAAAAGAATCTATCCTAATACCAGAAATATAGCCTTTATATCTGATAATAGCTATGGGGGCGTATCTTTGCAAGCTCATGTAATAAAGGAAATGAAGAAATTTCCTGATTTGAAGCTGATTCTTCTCGATGGTCGTTCGCATACTATTTATACTATTGTTGAGGAATTGCGTAAACTGCCTCCAAATACTGCAATTTTGTTAGGTACTTGGAAGGTTGATATGAATGAAGGTTATTTTGTGCATAATGCGGCATATGTTATGATGGATGCGAACCCCAAAACTCCTGCCTTTTCTTTAACTGTCACAGGATTTGGTTATTGGGCGCTAGGTGGCATTATGCCAAATTATCATATTTTTGGTAGAGATTTGGCTCGTCAGATAATAAAAATACAAAAGAATCCTCGGTCGAAGACATTGCATGTAGAGGTTGTAAAGAACAAACTATTGCTCGATTATGAGGTCGTTCAAAAAAGAGGCATTGATTTGTCTGTTCTAGGTGAAATGAAATATGATTTTGTAAATAAACCGACTCCTTTTTATGAACAATACAAATATTTTTTGCTAGGAATTACGGCTTTTCTGATATTCTTGATACTAGCCTTATTCATTTCTTTGTTATTCTATTTTAGAACAAAAAAATTGAAAGACAACCTCGAGATATCCGAAAGAGAACTCCGCATAGCGAAGGATAAAGCTGAAGAATCAAATAGATTGAAAACAGCTTTTCTGGCAAATATGAGTCACGAGATAAGAACACCTCTGAATGCAATAGTCGGTTTTTCGGAGGTATTAGTTTCAGGAGGAAATACGGAAGAGGAACAACGTAATTATATTGACATTGTTAAAACCAATTCAGATATGCTTTTGAGGCTGATAAATGATATTCTTGATGTGTCAAAGCTCGAGAGCGATAGAGTCCAATTTGAATATGAAAAGAACGATGTTATTTTACTGTGCCGTCAGATTTTAACTTCTCTTGATTTTGCCAAGAAATCTAACAATAAGTTTTTATTTTCTTCTTCTCATGAAACGTTTGAGCTAAAAACCGATGTAAACCGTTTACAACAAATTCTTTTCAATTTACTTTTTAACGCTAACAAATATACTGATTCTGGTGTGATTAAATTGGAGTTTATTGCTTATGAGAGTTTCGTGGAGTTCTCCGTCACTGACTCTGGGTGTGGAATACCTCAAGATAAACATCAGCAAGTGTTTGAGCGATTTACAAAGTTGAATGAATATTCTCAAGGTGCCGGTTTAGGACTTTCAATATGCCAGCTCATTGTTGCTAAATGGGGAGGAGATATTTGGGTAGACACAAGTTATCATGACGGAGCTCGCATTGTATTTACACATCCAATTAAAAATTAATAAAGTATGCATTTAAAATATTATTTATTATCTCTTTCTGTCTCATTTTTTTGCTTTAGTTTAAATGCGCAAAAGAAAGAAGTGAAACTGAAATTTGTGGAAACAAGTGATATTCACGGTAACTATTTTCCTTATAGTTTTATTCAGCAGAAAGAATGGGTTGGTAGCCTATCTCGTGTTCATGCAATGGTTCAGAGCGAAAGGAAAATTTATAGAAATAATTTAATCTTACTTGATAACGGCGACATACTTCAGGGACAACCTTCTTCATACTATTATAATTTTATTGATACAGTTTCTCCCCATGTTTGTTCTGAGATAATGAATTTTATGGGTTATAATGCCGGTAATATGGGCAATCATGATGTTGAGACGGGTCATAAAGTTTTTGATCGCTGGATTAGCCAATGTCATTTTCCTATTTTGGGTGCTAATATAATACGTACATCCGATAGTAATACTTATCTGAAACCTTATGTAGTCTTTAAGAGAGATGGAGTTAAAATTGTTGTTTTGGGAATGGTTACTTCGGCTATTCCGGTTTGGCTATCAGAGAATCTTTGGTCGGGAATGCGTTTTGATGACATGGAAGAGACTGCTCGTAAATGGATGAAGGTTATTCGTGAGAAGGAAAAACCTGATGTGGTAATCGGCCTTTTTCACTCTGGACAAGAGGCAATGATGCTTGGTGGTAAATACAGAGAAAATGCTTCATTAAGCGTAGCCTGTAACGTGCCTGGATTTGACGTTGTGATGATTGGCCATGATCATATTCCCGACTGCCAAAAAGTGATGAATGTGGTAGGAGACTCTGTACTGATTATCAATCCGGCTAATAACGGAGTGTTGGTGGCTGATGTTGATATGGTATTTAGCTTAATAAATGGGAAAGTTAAGAGCAAGCGTGTAAGCGGAACTCTTACGGAAGTAGCTAAGTATGGAGTGAGCCAAGAATTTATGACGAAATTTGCACCTCAATACGATGCTGTGCAAAAATTTGTATCAAAGCGGTTGGGGTACTTTACTAAAACGGTTAGTTCTTGGCCTTCTTATGTTGGACCATCTTCATTTGTTGATTTAGTTCATCAATTGCAGTTGAGTATTTCTGGCGCTGATGTATCTTTTACAGCTCCACTTTCTTTTGATGCTGAAATAAAGAAAGGAGACGTGTATGTAAGCGACATGTTTAATCTTTATAAATATGAAAATATGCTCTATACTATGCGACTTTCTGGTAGAGAGATTAAAGATTATTTGGAAGAATCATATTACTGGTGGACAAATCAAATGAAATCACCTTGGGATCATTTGGTCTGGTTAAATGATAATTTCTCTACCAATGAAGAACGTACTACTTTTAAAAACTTTAGTTTCAATTTCGATTCTGCAGCCGGAATAGTTTATACTGTAGATGTTACTCAACCTAAAGGCCACAAAATAACGATTGTGAGCATGGCAAATGGAACTCCTTTCCTGATGGATCGTATGTATAAGGTGGCAATAAATTCTTACCGTGGTAATGGAGGGGGAGAACTGCTAACAAAAGGAGCAGGTATTCCTCAAGATGAACTTAAGAAGAGAATAATTGCATCTACAGATAAAGATCTCCGATTTTACATGATGAAGTACATAGAAAAGAACGATACTCTGTGTCCACAATCCTTAGGACATTGGAAATTTATTCCTGAAGAGTGGACTGCGCCGGCTGCAAAGAGAGATGCCCGCTTATTATTCAGTCATTGAAATCGACTGTCTTAATCACTGTCTTTTTTATTAATTATATAATTACTAGTAATATATCCAAATGGCTGAAGAACTAATATTTATATCGGGTAGCAAAGAAGAACAATATACCTCCTTGCTGCCACAAATACAATCTCTAATCAAAGGAGAAAGCAATCTGGTGGCCAATCTGGCAAATGTTTCTGCTGTTTTAAAGGAGTCATTTGATTTCTTTTGGGTAGGTTTTTATCTTGTAGAGCATGAAGAATTGGTTTTAGGTCCATTTCAAGGATCGGTCGCTTGTACCCGTATCAAGTGGGGTAAAGGTGTTTGTGGTGCAGCATGGCAACAGGCTGTCACTCAATTAGTACCGGATGTAGATGCTTTTCCGGGGCATATTGCTTGTAGTTCATTTTCTCGTTCTGAAATAGTTGTTCCACTATTGAACAATGGCGAAGTCTGGGGAGTTTTAGATATAGATAGTGACAGAATCAGTTTCTTTGATGAAGTAGATACACTATTTCTTGAGAAATTGTGTAATGATATACTTATTGAATTATGCCCAAGATAACAAATCCAAATTTTTTAGCAGCTAGAAGTTCTTCAAATAGTAATTTTATTGATGATGATTTTGCTTTATTTGATGATGTGAAGGACTTTCCATTGTATGATTATCCAGAAAGATTGGAAACTGCCGCAATAGTGCTCTGCTTGCAGGGTAAATGGCAGTTGGATATAGATTTGAAGAAACAACAACTTTCCTCGGGGTCTCTGATGCTTATTATGCCCGAGCAGATTTTTCAGAGTGTTGAGGTTAGTTCTGATTTTTCGGGAATCATTATTTTGATGTCTAAAAGATTCATAGACAATATCTTTCCCAAATTGAAAGGCTTATTGCCCTTCTTCTTCTATCTAAAAGAGCAGCCATGCATTAGTATTGACGAAGAAGATCAGAAATGCATTATGGACTATTATACTTTTTTGCTCAGAAGAGCAATGCAAAGTGACAATCACTGTCGTAAGGAAATAGTTCATGGACTGGTTTTAGCCTTGTTTTATGATGTATATAATATTTATAAGAAACAAATGCCTCAGGTGGTGGTCCATGAAAGTCGCAAAGAAGAACTTTTTGAGCAATTTTTCCATCTGTTAAACAGTACTTTTCGTAAAGAAAGAAATGTAATCTATTATGCTGATAAACTGTTTCTTACCCCTAAATACCTCTCAAGAGTGGTGAAAGAGGTGAGTGGTAAAACTGCCGGAGATTGGATTGATGAATTTGTTATTCTCGAAGCAAAATCGTTACTCAAATCTACAGGGAAGAGCATTCAGGAAATAGCCGAGGAACTTCATTTTGCTAATCAATCTTTTTTTGGTAAGTATTTTAAGCATCATACTGAATTATCTCCAAAGGAATACCGTAGAAGTGACGGATGCGTTGAATAACACTCCTCACTCTTATAGCCTATTTTTTACTCATCGTCCTGTTGCTTGCAAGTACTGAGTTTGCTTTACTAGATGTTGCATATAAACATCTGTATATTGATCGCGACTTTGTTGCAGCAACATTTGCGAATCTAATAGATCACTTAGAGTTACCGTACCTGCCTTGTAGTAATCCGTGTTCAATCGTACATTTTCAGTAGCTGTTATAACAGATTCTTCAGCTAATTTCACCTGTTTGTATGATTCGGTTAAATCATTCCATAGCTTCTGCATCTGAATAATCAGTAGATCGGATGAATTTTTTCGATTGTTCTCAGCAATTGTAGTTTGTAGATTCTGTTTTTTGATGGTATGAGAGCCACCCCACCAATCAGATATAGGAACAGAAATGGTGGTGAAAACTATACCAAAAGGGTGATCTTTATCCATTAGATTATCGTACATATATCCAGCACCTATCCCCACGGTAGGCATATATTTGCCTGCGGCTATTTTCTTTTGCAAATGACTAGCTTCCACACTTTTATTTAGCAACTGATATTCGGGCGTTTTTATCAAGGCTGAGTTGTGGTCAGTTTTGTAAATCTCAGGAGAAGACAGCTCATCAAAAGGAGTTGTTTCGATGCTGAAATTATCTTGTTCCAAACCAATGTATTGGCCTAACAACATTTTGCAGATGCTAAGCCCATTCTCTACTTGCAGCCGATTGCTAGTTACGCTGTTTCTCTTTAGTTGTACTTGTAGTAGATCATTTCTATTGTTTACTCCTGCCTTTACCGCTGTCTCTACATCCTTATACAAGCTATTAACTAATTGTTCTACTATTTCGATCGTTTTTAGCTTTTCTTGTAAAGAGATTATTTGTCGATAGTATTGTTCAGTAGTGAGTAGGACTTCCTTTTCCGATTGTTCCATTTGATAACCGCTTACTTCTACACCTAATTTTGCCAGTTTGTTGCCATTTACGATTTGTCCGCCGGCAAAAATTGGCTGAGTGGCGGTAACCCCACCTAGGAGACCGTTCTTCAGCATTGATATTTCCATTCCGGGAGCCAGTTGCATATTCAATAACGCCTTATTGGCATTAAACCAGTTTCCTGAGGCGCTAACTTTAGGAAAGAAATTAGTAAATGCTTCCTTCTGTGTTTGATGTGCGCTTTTTATCTCCAAGCGTGAATTTTTTACTCTTATATTATTTTCTAGGGCTAGTTTGCGACACTGTTCTAGCGTGTATCGTTGTTGGGCAGCTAGCGTAAAACTACATATCCCCATGAGTATAGTCAGGATGATTTTATTTTTCATTTTTCAATATTTGTTTATGAGTAAATAAACTGTTTTTGTTTATTGAATGAATGTTTTGACCTTCTTTCGGTCGCTGTTTCTAAATATGATCCAATAGGCTACTGGTAGCACCGTGACCACTAGCACCATTGACAGCAGGGTGCCGAAGAATATGACAGTTCCCATAGGAGCCCATAAAGCACTTTTACCTAAAATCATAGGAATCACACCCATTGATGCGGCGGCAGAGGTGAGAAAGATAGGGCGCATTCTTCTTTTTCCCGAGTGCAAAGCAGCTTCCCGAACACTAAGGTTTTGCTCTCTGCGTAGTTCTTCCGCATAGTCGAGCATGATGATGCCGTTTCGCACAAGGATACCCATCAAGCTCACGATGCCTAAAATCGCAGTCATACTCACTTCCAACCCCAATATCCAAACACCTAGTGCTGCACCCAACAAACTTAGCGTGGTTGACCCCAAAATAAGTAGTGCCATGTTTATCTTTCGAAAATGAAAGAGAAGAATGAAGAATATGATGACAACCGCAATAAGCAAAGCTGCAATAATTTGAGGCAAAGTTTCATTATCTGATTCTTCGGCACCTCCGTAGGATAACGTAACTCCTTTAGGTATAGCTACCTTACTTGTGATTGCTTTTAGTTTTGCAGTGGTGGCAGTGACATTCACATTTCGTTTTACGTCAGCGATCACAGAAAGGGTTCGTACTCCATTCCGTCGTACAATTTGTCCTTCTTTCCAATCGCCTTCTGTAGTAGCGACTTGTCTTAATGGAACTGAAACTCCACCTCCCCACGCCGGTAGATATTCATTTGGAATATCTTCAAAGTCTGCTTCTTTTGTGCCTCTGTCTGACTTCAGAACGACACTTATCGGGTAATCTTTTTCCCATACTGTTGTTAGCGGAACACCATCCCCAAAGCGCATTGCCATATTTATGGAAACACTAGTTCTACTTATTCCCAGTCGGGTTGCCTCGTCATCATTTAACTTAATGTTTACGCCTGGAAGTTGCTCACCATAGTTGGTGCGCAGAAGTGTCAGTTCATCTATTTTTCGAAGACATTTCAATAACGAATCGGCAGCTTGTTTCAAGTCTTTAATGCTATCTCCACTAATGCGTATTTCGATGGGGTAGGTAGCATCGGAATATTCCATTTGCTTAAATCGCACTCGTGCGTTAGGAAAATAATTGGAGTATTTTTCGCTATATTCATCTAATAATTCTGCTGTAACTTTGTTATTTTGTGTATTCACTATAAATTGACCATAATTACTTCCCGGTAATTGGGGAGCATAGGTGGTGTGAAACCTTGGTGAACTAGTTCCGATAAAAGAAGTTATGGAAACCACTCGCTTATCTCGTTTCAAAATATGCTCCATACTGTCTGCTACTGCAGCTGTTTGTTCAATAGCGGCCCCTTTAGGTAAATAAAATTCTATGGCAAATTGATTACGCTCTGCAATAGGCATAAGGCGTTGAGGAAGATTGGCAAACAGTAAGACTCCTATTAGTATGCATCCCACTCCAATAGCCAATGTTGCTTTAGGCCATATGAAGCAGAAATCAAGTAATTTTTCATATCCTTTTTGCATCAAGTCGAGAAAGTTCCTTTTTTTCTTTTTTTCCTGAGTTTTGAGGCCTTTTCGGATAAAGAAATACTGCATAAATGGTACTAGTAGCACAGCAACTAGTAGAGATACAGCCAGAATAATGCTGATGGCCCATGGAAATGACTTCAAGAAATCATTGTACATGCCCGTTGTGGTGAATAAAAATGGAAAGAATGTGATGCTGATGGCCAGTGTAGCCGAAAATATAGGCTTGAGAAATTCTCTGGCACTCGCTATGGCGGCATGCCAGCGAGAGACTCCTTCGCCAATTTTTTCCAAATACGAATCAAGGATAACAATGGAGTTATCCACAATCATGCCTAGCGTTACGATTAGCGCAGCCAATGTCACAGTATTAAGTTCTATGCCGAATGCATAGAACAGCCCTAATGAAATAAAGATAGAAATAGGTATGGTTGAAGCTGCTACAGTTGCCACCTTGAATGGCATCAAAGCCATTACAACCAAAATTACGGCAATGATGGCGATGAAGAGTTCTTCCAAAAATGTACTTACTGAGTCACCTACCACTTGAGATTGGTCAGTAATCTTATATATTTTCACATCATTCGGCAGTTCCTTTTTGTATTCATCCAATACTTGGTTTACATCCTTGCCCATCTTTACAATGTTGTTCCCTTCACGCATTTCCATGGATAACAAGATGCATTTCTTTCCATTGTTTTTGATGTAGGAGTCCGGGTCCGGATACTCTTTCACAATGCGAGCGATATCTTTTAAGCGGATAACATTTCCTTGTGGGTCTGAGTAAACGATCTGTTCGGCAATATCTCGTTCGCTGTTATATGATTTTGCAATATGGATAGGCGCTACGAATTGCGAATTGTCTACCGCGCCACTCATGGTGATAAATCCCTGTGAAAATAGGCTCATACTGAGGGTAGTGCTTCCTATGCCATAAGCAGCCAGTTTCTTTTGATCTACGTAGACGCTTATCTGTTCTTTTTGCAAACCATAGCGGCGTAAGTTTGACACTGCATCTATTCTTCTTAATCGACTCTCAAGGCCTTCTAAATATTTTTCTAGTTCCCTGTAGGTTTTATCTTCCGACTCCAATGTTATTAACATAGCCGATGTATCTCCAAAATCATCGTTAGCTTGCAAAGCCAATACTCCTGAAGGTAGCTGACTTTTAAACTGAGCCAGTCCATGTTTGAATTTAGACCAGAATTCGTCTTTGTTCTTTATATTGTCATTCAACTCTACATTAATAAAAACTATCCCATCTCGGCTTTGCGAGTAAGTTTTCCTTTTCTTGACTTCTTTGTAGCTAAATATAAAGTTTTCCAATGGTTTGGCTAGTTGTTCTTCCACTTCATCTGATGTAGCCCCCGGATAAACTCCTATTACCAATCCTTGCCGTACAGTAAATGTGGGAAATTCCTGTTTAGGCATCATATATAATCCATATATGCCGAAAAGCACCAATAAAGAAGTGATGAGAATGACGATTTGTCTGTATCTCATTGCCAGTTCTATAAATCCCGCTTTCTTTTTCATCTTACTACAATCTTCGTTCCTTCACTCACTTTTTGGTTTCCTTCTGTGATAACCAAATCTCCTTGTTCCAATCCTTTAGTAACAATAATACCCCTTTGCGTCAACGCACCGGTTTGTATTACCTTGAGTGTAGCTTTTCCGTTTTTTGATAGCCATACAAAGCGTGTTCCTTCGGGTTTTAACTGCACAACACTATTCGGAATAATTATTTCCGGATTCTTATCCATTCTCCTCAATGTGACGCTGCATACCATTCCAGGCATCAACTCTTGTTGGGCGTTAGTCAACTTTATCTTCACTTCGTAAGTATGTGACAGTGGGTTAGCTACAATGCCTTTTTCCGAGACTATTCCTTCAAAAAGCCGGTTACCTAAAGCTGCTACGGATATGCTTGCCACTTGTTTTTTTTCAATGCCTGTAATCTCATTTTCGGGTACAGCTATTTTGATATTTACACTATTGATATCAGCTAGTTGCATCACTTCCACTCCTGGCATTACGTTCATTCCCGGCTCAACATTCTTTCGGGCAATTACTCCGCTGAAAGGCGCATATAATCCGGTATCCTTTGCGTTTTTTCGTGCAATTTGTTCCATGCTTTGTGCTTGTTGTAGCTTACTTTCCACCTCTACCCATTTTATTTCCGGAAGGCTACCACTCTCGTGCAATATATTCATTCTATCATAGGCATCCTGAGCTTGCTTTAGAGTAGCCAGTGATGCATTATAGGTGTTTTGCAAAGTTGCTCGATCTAGTGTAGCGAGCAATTTCCCTTTAGTGACTCTTTCACCTTCGCTAACTAAAACTTTGCTTACGTTGCCTATTACTTGGAAACTTAAAGACGATGAAGAATTTGCTTCTACAGTTCCTACATAATTTCTCCCATTTTGTATGGCTGTTGTGGTTACTTTTACCACCTTTACTGTAGTTACTTTATCAGTCTCAGATTGGCCTCTTTTTCTTGTGCAGTTTGAGAAGAGAATGGCACATATTACAATACTCACGTAAGCTGAAAGTTTCATACCTATTTGTTATTAGTGATTTATATTAAGATAAGCGGTGCAAAGATGGTACCTTTTATTTCCTTATAAAAGTTCTTGTTCTCATTATAATTGTTCTATTTGTCTGTTTTTAGGGTATTTGCATTTGGCATCTTCGAAAAGATTATATATGTTTGCAGCAAAAATGATGGGAATGGAAATAAATACGATACCTATGATGGATATTTCTGTGGCACAGGCTTGTCGAAATATGGATTCTATAGATAATAATTTTGCTATATTTAATGATATCACGGAAATTCCTTTACTGGAGTATCCTACTAGAGTAGATGTGGTTGTTTTGGCCGTTTGCCTAAGTGGTAATTGCCGTGTAGGAGTCAATCTGGAAGATTATATGTTATCGACCAGGCAAATACTCATAATTTTACCCGATCAGATTGTACAATGTGTAAGTCTCTCGTCTGATTTCTCAGGTGTATTTCTTGTCGTTACAAAAGTTTTTATGGATACCATCCTACCTCGTCTTAAAGAAATTCTTCCTTTATTCCTTTATCTTAAGAGCCATCCATGCATTGATCTTACTCAAGAAGAAATCGACGATATGGTTGAATATCATTCTTTTTTATGGAAAAAAGTGAAGATGACTAATAATATATTCCGCAAAGAGATAGCTCAAGGTTTGTTACTGTCTCTTTTTTATGATTTATATAACATTTGTGCTCCAAATATAAATTTGGTGGATAACGCACCAAATCGTCAGCAAGAAATTTTTGAGAAATTTCTCAATGAAGTAACATCGTTATACAAGTCGGAGAGGAGTGTCACTTATTATGCGAAGAAACTGTTTCTTACCCCTAAACATCTTTCTTGGGTGGTAAAAGAAGCCAGCGGTAAAACTGCAGGAGAATGGATTGACGATTTTGTGATTCTTGAAGCAAAAGCATTGTTGAAGTCATCTGATATGAATATTCAGCAAATAGCTGAAGATCTTCATTTCTCAAATCAGTCTTTTTTTGGTAAATACTTTAAGCATTATACGGGTATGTCTCCTAAGCAATATCGGAGAGCGTAATTTGGCTTTATTGCATGAAAAAGATATTCGCTATACGGAGCATGCCAAAAGCTAATTTCGAATCTATATAGCGAATGTCTTTTCTTTATTATTTCTTTATTCTATTTTTTCATAACGATTTTCCAAGTACCATCTTGTTTTACAAGATCAAAGTTATTGTCTTCCGTATCTCCGTTCCCATAGGTTTGTTTCAATACAACCTGAGCGGATTTTTTGTCCGAAGATATTGTCTCAGATAATATTTCGATGGTTTTGATTCCCCCCTTCTCTTCAATGGATTTTGATCCCTTTTCTTTTAGCAGAGCTACAATCATCTCTTTACTCTTTTTAACATCCTCCGGTTTAGCTTTTTCATCAAGTACAATGGCATTTGCAAATTTATCATATTCTCCTGATTGAATATAACCGGCATATTTTTTTGCGGCTGCCCCTGGAGAATCGCTTGAACAAGCTGTTGCCAGAAACATGGTCATGGCAAATAATCCTAAATAAAAAACATTTTTCATAAACATATTTTTTGTAGGTTAATAAATGAAGATTTATTCAAAATGAAATATAGAATTCAGTTTATCGCTTTGTTGTATGTCCCCCGGCAGCAAATATCTTTCATTAAATCCCGGTATGTTTATCTTACTATATTCTCCTTTTGAAAGGTCTATTCTCTCTTTTTTGTATACAAAATAGACTAATTCAGTGCAATACATTTTTGTCGAATCTTCAAGATTATAGTCATGATCGAATAAGACTCTTTTTTTTAATAAACGTATGGCTTCTTTTGCTGCGTTCTTGCTTTTTAAGGGTTCATTCTTTACTCGCATTATAGCTCCGCATATTGCCCTTTGCTTGCTGAAAAAGATTTCAATTGTTTCCATTTTTATTCTATCTGGATCTCCTTTGAAGTCAGGTTCCCCCGGTACAGCGTGCACTACCTTCCATATCCCTTTATCCTTTACTATAATGCCAATATGTGAGTATACTCCTCTTCTGTCGGTACTTAATATCGCTCTACTTGCCAAACCGCTTCCCCGTCGGAAAACGATGTCACCTTCTTGCAAAAGGCTATCTGGAAATTGACGCCTGTTATTATTCTCTTCTTTGCCGTGATTACATCCTGAGAGTAAAGAGGAAGCAAATATTACTATGAATATAAGATTTGTTTTCGTTCTTTTCAATATGCTAAATTGCTATTTCTTGAGAAAAACAAATATATACAATTTATTTCGAATGGTACAGTGAAAGAAGAAAAAAGGCAATATTGCCTAATTGCAATATTGCCTTTTTTGAAATTGTTACCTAAAAACTAATCTTTATCCTTATTTAAAACTACCTTTTGTGTATGCAAAGATAAGTGGTTTATTTCAAATGGCATTTGACATAAATCAAATAATGCCCCGAACAATATTTTTCTATAGACTTCCTGCTCTAACTCGACTTAATGTTTCTGGAGTCATTAATAAATAAGAAGCAATGTATGATAGCGGAGCCCGCTTTATGACTTCCGGATAGGTTTTCATTAATAAGTTGTAGCGCTCGCGTGCAGTTTCAAAACGCCAGGAATCAGCCTTTATCTGGGATGTAATGAGTGAATATTCCAATACCTTTCGATAGAAGATATTAATCTCTTTCACATTTTCGGTCAGCTTAAGTAAGGTGTCATAGGGTAGGAGGTATACGATGGATTGTTCCAGCGTTTCAGCTACTAATCTGGTTGGTTCTTGCTTGAGTAGGCTTTCAATGCACATTAAGATGCAACCCTCGTAAGAAAAGTGTTCAGTAACCTCTTTACCGTTTTTGAAATAGTATTGGCGAAGCATTCCTTTGGCAACAAAGACCATGTGTCTACTTGTTTGTCCTTCGTGAATCAGCATTTCGCCTTTATTCAGATTACGTTGCACTAGTACACTTTCCAATATCTTTCGTCCTTCCAGGCTCATTTCCGGATACCTAGAGTTGACTACTGCATCTATTGTCTCTTTCATCATTTCCATATCCTCTTTTTTTTGATCGTTATGAAAATTAATCCTTTTATAAAATATCTTTGTTCAAGCCAAATTTCTCTTCCTGATGATGTTTGCCCTTAGGCTCTACATGTACCACGATATCGTACACATTCTCTATAGAGCGCTTAATGCTATGCTCTACTTCGTTGGATATTTCGTGTGCTTCGTTGAGCGTAAGGTTACCGTCGGTTTCAATATCAAGCACAATCATATACATGTTTCCTATCTGACGTGAACGCACCCGATGAGGATTGCTGGCTCCGGGCACCTGTTCAACAGCTTCGAATATCTTTTTATAAATAGAAGTATCTTTTACGCCATCCATCAAGGTTACGTTGCTTTCCCAAAAAATATCGATAGACGATTTTATGATATACAAACTAATAATTAAACCAGTAATAGAGTCGAGAAGAGGCATGTCAAGTATGAAAGTGAACACCAAGCCAAGTAAAACGCCACTAGAAATGATCACATCATTGCGCATGTTTTTTGCGTTGGCTATAAGCATGGAACTTTCGGCTCGTTTGCCTTGGTTAAATTGATAGTATGCTAATCCTAACTTTCCCACCATGGATAATACGGTAACGTAGATAGCTATGACCGATGGTAATTCTCGAGGCTCTGCTAAAATAATCGTTTTACCTGTAGAAATAAGCATCTGTATGCCTGCAAAGAAGATGACAAAAGAGAGCACTTTGGTGGCCACGCTATCAGCCTTCTCGTATCCATAGGCATAATTAGAGTTAGGAGGACGACTCACAATGCGTGCGGTGAATAGAGTGACAAAAGAGATAACAACATCCGTAGCAGAGTCAATCCCATCTCCTAATACGGCTAAACTGCCTGCATACAAGCCAATGCCCATTTTAAGAATGGACAAAATAGCATTACCGATTATACTGACCCACGAGGCACGAATTAAAATCTTTTCTCTCTCTTTCATTCTATTTTATGCGTAAGAAGGTACAAAGATAACAGTATTCATAGATTTTTTGTGTAATTTTGCCGAAAGTTCAATTTTTAAAGAATAAGGTTTAAGACAATGATAATTGCTGTAGATTTTGACGGAACGCTCGTAGAGCACTGTTATCCAGAGATAGGAAAGGAAATCCCATTCGCCATCGATACGTTGAAGATGCTTCAACGAGATAGGCATAAGTTGATTATGTGGACGGTACGCGAAGGTCGACTGCTTGATGAAGCAGTGGAATGGTGCCGGGAAAGGGGTATTGAGTTTTATGCTGTGAACAAAGACTATCCGGAGGAAAGCCTTGAAGATAATGGGTTTTCGAGAAAGCTAAAAGTGGATTTATTTATTGATGACCGTAACTTGGGTGGTTTACCCGATTGGGGAGTAATTTACCGGATGATAAAAGAGAAAGTTGGCTTTGAAGAGGTGTATAGCGATATGCCGGAACAACCTGTGGCTCGTAAAAAACGTTGGTGGTTCTGATCTCTTTTTTTGAAATTCTAGTTTACGGATAATTCTCGTCTTACATAATATACTAGATCAGCGTGTTGGTCTAGTATATTCTATCTATTCCCATTTCGGGAACTCTCATACTACCGCTGTCTATCAAACCAATATCAAGCCGTTACTTTTCCACTTCCGAAAACAGTAATAGACGTATTTAATAGCGATGTCTTTTAATTAAGCGCATTACACTTGGAATGAACTCTAATGAAGCTTTTAGTGAGCTATTTGTCAATTTTCAAGAAATCATTCAATGCCTCTCTACAAGCGTTGTGAGAGGGGTCTGCTGAACTAACTAGTTCAGCGCGGTGAATTAACTAGTTCACCACGCTTAACTAGTTAATTCACCGCGCTGAAGTAGTTAGATCTGTTTGGATTGTATTATATGTAAATAAATAGTGATAATGAGCTTAACTAAACTACATTGCTACCAAAACTTATTCTCCTTCCAGTTGCAATGCAAATCCCCCACCGGGTGCAAGATGAACTTCCAACTTTTTATCAGGAGTGATGGTGAAGCTTTCTTTTTTGTAATCGCGTCCGTTACGATGAGCATTTATTCCGTCTTTGAACAATGTAGCAGCATAGCTTTTGTTTGTCAGAAAACTAAGATCGAGCGTAATGTCTCGCTGACTCCAATCGTTCAGGCCGCCAATGTACCAGCTGTTACCTTTGCGACGGGCCGTGACAATGTATTTACCCATCTCACCAGAAAGAACTTTGCTTTCGTCCCAAACGGTTGGGACACCAGTAATGAAGGCCAGCGATTCAGGTTCGCGCATGTAGTTGGATGGTGCATCGCACAGCATGTTGAATGGTGACTCAAACACAATGTACATGCCTAATTGGTGGCAACGTGTACCCTGACTCATTGGCTCTGAGTTGCAAGGGAAATAACTTCCTTTAGCGGCATTTCGCATTGCACCTTGTGTATAGTCCATTGGTCCGGCTACCTGACGAATATAAGGTAGAGTTACATCATATTTCACCTGATCTACACTAGCAGGACTCCATTTCATTTGTTCCAGACCGTGTACTCCTTCAAAATTGAGCACGTTAGGGTAGGTGCGATTCATTCCGGCAGGCTTATACATGCCATGAAGATCGAGTATAAGGTGATATTTAGCACATGTTTCTGCAGCGCGTTGGTTAAAGGCCACCATTTCCTGATCATCCCGATCCATGAAGTCAACCTTAAATCCTTTAACTCCCATTTCAGAATAGAGACGGCAAATGTTCTCCATATCACGATTGAAAGCATAGAAACCTGCCCAAAGGATGATACTTACCTTCTTAGTAGCGGCATAGTCAACTAGTTCTTTGACGTTGATTTCTTTCACTACCTGAGTAAGATCGCCCTTGAGATTGACAGCCCAACCTTCGTCTAAAATAACATATTCGATGCCATGAGCAGAAGCAAAATCAATATAATATTTGTAAGTATCATTGTTGACACCCGATGCAAAGTCTACTCCGTAAATGTTCCAGTCATTCCACCAATCCCACGCAACTTTGCCGGGCTTAATCCATGAGGTATCACTTACTCGTGAAGAAGAAGCTAGCTTGTAGGTCATATCACTGTTGGCCAGTTCTTTGTCGGTTTCCGCAATAATAGCTACTCGCCAAGGGAAACTGCGTGGCCTATCTACTTTCGCTACATAATGTTCACGCTGTTGAACAATGAGTTGGAGCATGTTGTGCCCACCTTGTACCGTCTTTTTGGGATATTGTGGTTGAACACCTGTAAGAGTGTTGTTTCCTGAAGCATTGGTGAGGTAGAGACCCGGATAGTTTTCCAAATTGGATTCTGTGATACAAATCTTCTTTCCTCCATCAACCTCTACCACTAAGGGTAGAAACATCAATCTCTCTTTGTTGAGTGCAGAAATCTGGCTGGTAGTATAGGTGTTTTCAAAGGAATTAGCAAACTGAGATTCATAGTCTCCGTCATTGCCGCGAGCTACGTAGGGTACGGTAGCTTTGAAATCTTTACCAAAACAATAAGCCACTGTCTCACTTTGAATGGTGAAAGGCTGTTTACGAGCATTGACGAATCGATAGGCCACTCCATCATTGTAAGTACGGAACTCTACGCTCCATTGTTTTTTGAAGGTAAGTGTCAGCTCATTGTATTCGTCCCCAATCTGACTTCTTTTATAAAACGGCGAGGTGATTATTTGCTTCACCTGCTTGGTTTTACTTTTTGCTTTGCCGACATTTTCTCCCCATACTTCTCCTGTGCTTAACATCAAAGAAAGTGGTGAAGGTTCTAGAAGAATCTCTCCGTCGTGGTCTATGGAATAAGTTAGTTTGTTGCCTGCTTCTATGGTCGTTTTTATTCGTCCGTCCGGTGAGGTGAGCACATATTGTTTCTGTGCGAAAGTAGCACAAGAAAGCAAACTACATAAGATGAAGAGTCGATTTCTCAGTTTATTCATTAGAGTCGATTTCTATTAGATTAATTAGATACCTATCGTTTTGCAAATTCTCCCTTACCAATTATCTGTTCGGAAGGGATAGAGTGGTTGTTCGCGATGATTGTAGAGGTTACCTGGCAAGAAGTTACGGAAACCATAGCGTACCGCTACAGGAGTGTCTACTTTACTGCTGCTGACAATGATGTGTTGATTCCAGTCGGCTACAGCGTTAGCAGGATAGAATATTTTATCTGCTCCGGCAATCTCAAATCCCACGATATCTTGCATCCGACTGAATCCATCTGCTGCGTTGTCAAAACTTAGTATAACTTTTCCCTCTTTAACTTCCATCGACTTGTATGCCGGACCATGATCTGATATTCCTTTTATGCCATAAGTGCGGCTTAGTGCCATGTAACAAAGGCGTTGACCAACTAAAGTTTTGTTGCGTGGATGTATATTGCCTGCCTCATAAGGTTCTACCAAATCATTGGTAGAGATCATACCACTTGAAGGGATGAGCGCTTGCGCTTTGAATTGAGCTTCACGTAAGTAAGCAGCTATATCTCCTTCACCATATTGAAAAGGTGCAATTTCTACAAAATAAAAAGGTAGTTCGCCCAATGCCCACTCTTTACGCCAAAGATTGACCATAGTGGCCAGGCGCTCGGCATAAGTGGCTTGTTTACCTATATTTGACTCTCCCTGATACCAAAGAAAACCTTTGATGGTATAGTTTTGAAGCGGTTTGAGCATGCCGTTATACATGATCATCGGTTGCATATATTCAGCTCCATCTTTGCTTCCGGCTTTCTTTAGATCAATGTCAGGATAGTTTTTCAGAATATCTTCGGGCAACCAACCTTCTACTGTTGATCCGCCCCAACTGCAATTAATGATTCCTATGGGAACATTGAGCGCAGTGTGCAAGGCAGTAGCAAAGTGGTAAGCAGTGGCGCTGAACCATTGCGCATTTTCAGGATTACATTCCTGCCATTTTCCGGCACAAGTCTCCTGAGGAGTGAGAGCCGCTGTTTTAGGTACGGTGGCAAAGCGAATCCCCATGCGGTATTCTGAAGCGTTGGCTATGGATTCATTAGCATCCAGAATGGGGCAATTAGTGAAACCGTTGAGTGGCATCTCCATGTTTGATTGTCCGGAACAAAACCAAACTTCACCAATGAGTATGTTGCTTAATTCGGTCGTTTCTCCATCGCTGAGTTTGATGCTTTGAGGAGCGTAACTGGCTTTAGGAGTGTTGACGGATAACAACCAACGACCATCAGCATCGCTACGGGTGGTGTATGCTTGTTGTTTCCACGATACTTTAATTGTAATAGGAGTACTTACTTTGGCTTTACCCCAAAGTTTTACTTGTGTGTTTTGTTGCAATACCATGTTGTTGCTTAGAATATCCGGCAACTGTACTTTGGCGCATAGAGCCGAAGTGAAGAGGGTAAGTAATAGAGAATAAATAACTTTTTTTTTCATGGAATATTGAATTAGAAATAACAAATGGTTGATAATTATTTACGAATATAATGAGAATATATGGATTATAGTAATAACTATTAATAAAGTATTATAAAATAATAAGAAAGTATTAGCACCTTCTGTTTGAGAAGTGAGGATTTTTCACGATGTTTGCATTCAGCAAATAAATAACCGGATTATGAAAACACCTCTTTTTTATGCTTTCGCCATTTTTATATTGGTGTGTACTCGCTTTGCCAATGCTCAAGAAAACTACATGTTCAAACACTTGGAGACTAAAGATGGATTGTCTCACAATCAGGTAAACTATATTTTTAAAGATAGTAGAGGCTTTATGTGGTTTGCTACAGCTGGAGGACTCAATTGTTTTGATGGATATAATTATAAAGTATATCGTCACAAAGAGCATGAAGCAGGGTCTTTACATGATAATTATGTAGATCATATTCAGGAAGATATTGAGGGAAATTTGTGGATTCATACGGCAACAGGATATGCGTTGTATAACGTTCGTAAAGATATTTTCTTGAGTGACATGCTTCCTGTAATGAGAAAATATGGCATTAACCACATACCTACATTAGTACACATTGATAAGCTTAAGAATTTATGGTTTTATGTTGCCGGAACAGGAGGATTTCAATATAAAGTGGCAGATGGTCAACTTATTACTTATCCTCAGGGAGGGAAAAATGGATTAAGTTCAGCTTTAGTGACTGATATCTCTGAATGTAAGACTGGAGGATTGTTCATTTTTAATGATGGATTGATAGAATGTGTAGATAAGAATGTAGGACGCGTGATAAAACGATATAACCATATACGACTTCATTCGCCAGGTTTTAGATCCAATAAATATTCTTTATTTATTGATTCGGATGAAGATCTTTGGGTGTATTCCAAAGGGGCTTCTGGATTGTGGCTGTTTCATCCGATGCAAGAACGTTGGGAGTGGCTAAATAATAGCGATAACAGTAAGCCTTATCGTTTGTCGAGTAATGTGGTTCAGGATATTGTTGAAGATGCTCATGGAAAGCTCTGGTTGGCTACAGATCATGGTGGCATTGATATTATAGATAAAAAGACTGGCGCGCAGATTAATCTGCAGAATAATATTTCTGATGAGCGTACCCTTTCTCACAACTGCATTAACTGCATTTATTGCGATGATATGAATATTATTTGGGTGGGAACCTATAAAAAGGGTGTTTCATACTATAGTGAGAGTATCTTTAAATTCGGGGTGGAACATCTGTCTTACTTCAAACAGGAAAGTAACTTTGATAGTGACATTACTTTTCTGAAGGAGGGTGCTCATGAAGATCTGTGGATTGGTACAAATGGCAGCGGACTGATTTGTATGAATAGGAATACCGGAAAGAAAGTATTGTATGAACATAAACAAGGTGTACCTTCTTCACCATCGAGTGATATTGTAGTTAGTCTTTGTGCAGCTAGAGATGGGAAATTATGGATTGGAACGTATTTAGGGGGGCTGAATTGTTTTGATGGCCAAACATTTACTCATTATCAACACAATCTGAATGATCCGAATTCATTGGCCAATAATAATGTATGGTCTATTGTTGAAGATGAAAAAGGACTAATTTGGATTGGTATGTTAGGGGGCGGCGTACAATGTTTCAACCCGACTACACGGAAATTTGTGACTTATCGCACAAGGAAGTATCTTAGCTCGGATTACGTCAGTTCTTTGTGTTTAGGCAAAAATGGGGATCTTTATATTGGTACGGCAATAGGAATAACTATTTATCACAAAGATACGCGACGATTTGAACCTTTGATGGGAAATAGGGCCGGCAATCAACGTTTTTCGAGTCTCAACGTAAATCAGGTATATGAAGATAGTCGTGGCCTTCTTTGGATAGCTACGCGTGATGGGCTAAATGCATATGATCAGAAAAATGATCGAATATATGTGATGCATAAGGCCGATGGATTGGTAGATGAGATGATCTCTTCTGTGATTGAAGATAACAATAAAAACATGTGGGTAACTACGGCCAATGGAGTTTCTAATGTTGTTGTAAACACAGATCCAAAGACTGGATATTACAGTTTCTCGTATAATAATTATGATGAGTTGGATGGTTTGCAAAGTAGAGAGTTCAATATACGCTCAATGACTAAAACGCTTCGTGGAGAAATTATAATGGGAGGCGTTAGCGGATTTAACTACTTCTATCCGGATGCGATAGTATACAATAAAATATTGCCTAGAGTCATATTTACGGGATTGACGCTGTTTAATGAGGAAGTGAAGATAGACTCGGTGTATAGTGGGAACCGAATATTGACACAAGCATTGAATCAGACAAAAGAAATAAAATTGGATTATCGGCAGAATATATTTTCTATTTCTTTTTCCGGAATGAATTATATTTTGCCTGAGAAAGCTAAATATGCTTATAAGTTAGAAGGATTTAATTCAGATTGGCTGGTGGTAGACGGGAGTATGCATAAAGTAACGTATACCAGTCTGGCACCAGGCACTTATACGCTTAAAGTAAAGGCTGCTAATAGTGATGGTTATTGGAATGAAGAAGCAGCCATGCTTACAATTGTAATCAGACCCCCTTTGTGGCGTTCAATGTGGGCATACATTATATATGCAATATTATTACTGGGAGCTTTGATCCTAGCTCGCTCAATGATATTACGCGGCGAGCGTAATCGATTTAAAATGCGACAAATGGAATTAGAGGCTGAGCGCAAACACGAACTAGATGACATGAAGCTACGCTTCTTTACCAATATTAGTCACGAACTTCGTACACCGCTTACGTTGATCATTGCTCCAATGGATCATCTAATTAAAAATATCGATAATGAAGAATACCGGCAGAAGTTGGTATTGATGAAAAGAAATGCAATGCGTCTGCTGAATTTGGTGAATGAATTACTTGATTTTCGAAAAAGTGATGTACAAGGAAATAGATTGAATTTGGGAAAAGGAGAGGTTGTGTCGTGCATTCGTGCAACGTGCCAGTCGTTTGCTGAATTATCAAGTAAAAAAACTATTCGACTAAAGTTTATTACTTCTCTAGAAAAGTTAGTGATGGATTTTGATGAGGATAAACTGAACAAGATTATGATGAACTTACTCTCAAATGCATTTAAGTTTACAGATGCAGGGGGACAGGTTACTGTTGTAGTGGGATTGTCAACGGAAGATGGAGCAGTGCCCACTAAGCTCGAGTTGAGAGTGATGGATACGGGTTTGGGTATTAAAGACGAAGACAAAGATCGGATCTTTGAACGATTTTATCAGGTTCAGCATGGTGATGCGCACGATTTTGGTGGAAGTGGCATTGGACTACATATGGTGAAGGAATTTGTGCTGCTTCACCATGGCGACATATCTATATGTGATAATGAAGGTGGTGGAAGTGTTTTTGTAGTCACTATCCCATTGGTTATTGTCCGTTCTATGGAAGAGGTAAAAGACTTAGTAAATTCAACTTTGACCGAAGAGATTATATTAAATGGGGAGGAGGAACATATTTCTTCTATTGAAGAAGAAGAAGGTTTTACAAAAAAACAAACAGAAATTCCGCTGATCTTATTAGTAGACGATAATGATGATTTTCGTTCTTTTATGAAAGAGAGTCTGAAAGTGCACTATCGTATCCGTGAAGCAGGAAACGGTCGGGAAGCATGGATGGTAATACCCGAACTTCAGCCTGATTTAATTATTAGCGACGTGATGATGCCGGAAATGGATGGATGCGAATTATGTCGACTGGTAAAGAATGATGTACGTACATCTCATATACCATTACTTTTACTCACGGCACGTACGGCGGAAGAGCATAAGTTAGAGGGATTAGAGACTGGTGCAGATGATTACATCACTAAACCATTTAACTTTGAAATTTTGTCTCTTCGCATTAAGAAGTTACTTGAAAATAGAGAGAACAGAAGAGAAAAATTTAGTAAACAGATCGATCCGGAACCAAGCGAGATAACAATTACCCCACTGGATGAGAAGTTGATAAGAAAAGCAATTCAATATGTGGAAGATAACATATCGAGAAGTGAACTTTCTGTGGAAGAGTTGAGTAGAGAACTAGGAATGAGTAGAGTGCATTTATACAAGAAGTTGATGCATATTACCGGAAAATCGCCAGTAGAGTTTATACGAACTCTACGTTTGAAACGTGCTGCGCAGTTACTTCGAGAGAGTCAACAAAATGTTTCTGAAATTGCTTATGAAGTAGGTTTCAATAACCCGAAATACTTCAGCAAATACTTTAGAGATGAATTTGGTATGTTGCCTTCTACCTATCTGGCAAACATGAAAAAAGAGCCTGATGAAAAAACGAAAATCTGATTTTTAACAAAGTACACCCTATGATGAAACATACAATAACCCTATGCAAAACAAATGAACCCTGAATAGAACACAAAGAATTGTGTTGGAGTTGTGTTAAAGTTGTATTTTTACGACCATAGAATTTAATCAATTAAATATATAGAGTAAGATGAAGAACACACATCTCTGTTTCTTGGCAGGATTATTATTTGCTTCGTGTGCTTATGCAGGGTATGAGAAAACGACGGATGGCGTAATCGTGAAGTTAAATCAAAAACAATTAACCGATGTAAGATTGGTGAGGTTGGAAGTGGTTAACGATAAGGTAATTCATGTTTCAGCAACTCCTGACAATGCGTTTTCTACAACAAAGAGTTTAATCATCGTACCTTGGCAATCTACAGGGAAATTCTCTGTAGAGGAAAAAGATGGAGTAGTAGTTGTTTCTACGGCTGCACTGCATGCTATGGTGAGCACGGAAACAGGAGAAGTGACATTCACCGATTTAGAAGGGAAGACCATACTTTGTGAGCATAAAGGGGGTGGTAAGAGTTTTACGCCTATTGAAGTGGAAAACACCAAGGGATACGCTATGAGACAGGTGTTTGAATCTACCAACGATGAGGCCTTTTATGGTTTGGGGCAGCACCAATCAGATGAATTTAACTATAAAGGAAAAAACGAGTCGTTGTTCCAATATAATACGAAGGTATCTGTACCTTTTGTTTTGTCCAATAAAAACTACGGTATCTTGTGGGATAATTATTCGCTTAGTCGCTTTGGTGATGAACGAGATTACGCACAACTGAATGAGACATTTACGCTTTATGATGATAAAGGAGTGAAGGGTGGGCTTACAGCTACATATGTACCTGCACCTCAAAGAAAGATGCAGGCGCTTACTCGTTTGGAAGGGGCCATTTGTTATGAAGATATTCAATCAATAAAGAATTTGCCACAAGGTTTTCCTCTTGATGGAGCTAATGTCACTTATCAAGGTGAAATAGAAGCGAAAGAGAGTGGCGATTTTCATTTTCAACTTTATTATGCAGGTTATGTGACGGTCTATGTTAATGATCAGCTGATAGTACCTGAACGTTGGCGTACGGCGTGGAACCCAAATAGCTATAAGTTTACTGTGAAGATGGAAGCGAATAAACGTGTTCCTATACGCATTGAATGGAAACCGGATGGGGTTGTGTCTTATTGTGGACTAAGAGTGCTTTCTCCATTGCCCGAGAAGATACAAAATGAATTGGCTATTTTTAGCGAAATGGGCGATGAGATTGATTATTATTTTGTTTATGGCAAATCAATGGATGAGTTGATTGCCGGATATCGTACACTTACCGGGAAGTCGCAGATAATGCCCAAATGGGCAATGGGCTATTGGCAGAGCCGCGAACGTTATAAAACTCAAGAGGAAATTTTGGGCACGTTAAAAGAATTTCGCCGACGAAAGATTCCAATTGACAATATTATACTTGACTGGAATTACTGGCCCGAAAACGCATGGGGTAGCCATGAATTTGATAAATCTCGTTTTCCCGATCCAAAGGGGATGGTCGACTCTATCCACGCTATGCATGCTAAGATGATGATTTCTGTATGGCCTAAATTTTATATAACGACTGAGCATTATAAAGAATTTAATGACAAAGGATGGATGTATCAGCAGGCTGTGAAAGATAGTATACGCGACTGGGTAGGTCCGGGGTATGTTGGATCTTTTTATGATGCATATAGTGCCGGTGCACGTAAATTGTTCTGGAAACAGATGCAAGATCATCTTTATTCGTTGGGTATTGATTCATGGTGGATGGATGCTAGCGAGCCTAATGTGCGCGACTGCACGGACATGGCGTATCGCAAAAAACTTTGTGGTCCTACAGCATTAGGTCCTTCCACAAAGTATTTCAATACGTATGCACTGATGAATGCGGAAGCTATTTATGACGGGCAACGTGGAGTAGATCCTAATAAGCGTGTGTTCTTACTTACCCGTTCAGGATTTGCTGGACTGCAACGTTACTCTACTGCCACTTGGAGTGGCGACATTGCTACTCGCTGGGAGGATATGAAAGCGCAAATTTCTGCGGGGTTAAATTTTTCAATGAGTGGCATTCCTTATTGGACAATGGATATTGGAGGGTTCTGTGTGGAAAAACGATACGAACAAGGGCAGTACGAATTCAATAAGACGGGTAAGGAAAATGCGGATTATAAGGAATGGCGAGAGTTGAATACTCGTTGGTACCAATTTGGTGCTTTTGCACCCCTCTTTCGTGCACACGGACAATTCCCTTTTCGCGAGATATGGAACATTGCTCCGGAGAACCATCCTGCTTATAAATCAATACTGTATTATACAAAACTTCGCTATAACCTGATGCCGTATATCTATTCTATGGCAGGAATGACGTACTTTAATGACTATACCATTATGAGGGCTCTTGTTATGGATTTTGCGAAAGATACGAAAGTGAATAATATTGGCGATCAATATATGTTTGGACCTGCGTTGATGGTATGTCCTGTATATACGTATGGTGCACGTGAAAGGGAAGTCTATTTTCCAAAAACTTCAGGTTGGTATGACTTCTATACCGGAAAATACATCTCTGGCGGTCAGCAATTGAAAGTACAGGCACCCTATGAGCGTATTCCACTTTATGCACGTGAAGGAGCTATCATTCCATACGGACCAGATATGCAGTATAGCGATGAAAAGCCGGCGGATAAGATAACGTTGTATGTGTATGCCGGACAAGACGGTTCGTTTACTTTGTATGAGGATGAAGGTGTAAATTATAACTATGAGAAAGGTAAATATGCCACCATTCCCTTTACTTATGATGAAGCTACTCATTCGCTGACTATTGGAGAACGGCAGGGTCAATTTTCCGGAATGCTTAAGGAGCGTTCATTTAATGTGGTGCTGATCAGCAAAACAAATCCACAGGCTTTTAATCTGAATGTAAAGGGTCAAGTAGTGAAGTACAACGGCACAAAAACGAGTGTGAAACTTTAAAAAGAGAATGATGAGCATACAGAATCCTTCAGATGGCAGTCTTTTTAAGCAGAAAGTTATCAGCTTTTCGGAGAATCATCTTGGCTTTTATAAAAACAATCTTGGATGGATTTCAAAATCGGCAGCTATAATAACTCTTTTATTAGCTATTGGGTCGACTTTATTATTATCATTTCTGTTTACGGCATGTGCTTCTTCTATGGTGGTTCGTGAGCGGGTGAGCTTTAATAACGAATGGAAATTTCATCTTGGGGATACTCAGGAAGCTTCTAATCCAATGTTTGATGATTCACAATGGCGAAAGTTGACTCTTCCTCACGACTGGTCAATAGAGGGCCAATTCGATGAAAAGAATCCTGCCGGATGCGGTGGTGGTGCTCTGCCTGGAGGCATTGGCTGGTATCGTAAATCATTTGTTCCCGATGCCTCTATGGCTGGTAAGAAAGTCTATATTGATTTTGATGGAGTATATATGAATGCCGAGGTATTTATTAATGGTATTTCATTAGGTACGCGTCCTTATGGGTATATTTCTTTTCGCCACGACCTTACTCCTTACATCAAACAGGGGGAGAAGAATGTACTAGCAGTGCGTGTGGACAATAGCGAACAACCTAATTCACGTTGGTACAGTGGCTCAGGTATCTATCGCAACGTTTGGCTCACAATAACAAATGATGTGCATGTCGACCTTTGGGGAACATATGTGACTACTCCTTCGGTAAGCACAGAAGCTGCTACAGTAACTGTTGCAACGAAAGTGCGGAATGATTCAAAAAAGCTTGTTAATGCCGAACTTATATCCATACTTTGTGATAGCAATGAGAGAGAAATAACGCGGACCGTTTCTGCTTCAGTAACTATCAAGAAACAATCTACGACAGAAATAAAGCAAGATATCTTAGTAAGAAAACCTGTTCTTTGGGAAGTGGATAACCCGTATCTCTATACGTTGAGAACAGAGATAAAGGTTGATGGGAAGGTCGTAGATGATTATAAAACTCCGATAGGTATTCGCAATTTCTCTTTTGATGCAAAGAAGGGCTTTATCTTGAATGGCAAACGACTTAAGATTAAGGGAGTTTGTCAACACCATGATATGGGATGCTTAGGTGCAGCAGTAAATGTGCGGGCTATGGAGCGTCAGTTGGAAATTCTACGTGATATGGGTTGTAACTCTATTCGTTGCAGTCATAATCCACCTGCACCTGAACTGCTTGATCTCTGCGATCGCATGGGCTTTATTGTGATGGATGAAACTTTTGACATGTGGAGAAAGAGAAAGACGACATATGATTATTCTCGCTACTTTAATGAGTGGCACGAACGTGATCTGACAGATCACATCACCAGAGATCGTAATCATCCATCCATCTTTATGTGGAGTATTGGTAACGAGGTGTTGGAACAATGGACAAACGCTGATGCAGATACACTCGATATTCAGGCAGCAAATCTTTTATTGAATATGAAGCGTGATCCTAATACTCTGGCTACCGATGGAAAGCAGATGAGCATAAATTCACTGTTAACTAAAAAGCTGGCGGATATGGTTAAACAACTCGACCCAACACGGCCGGTAACTGCAGGCAATAATGAACCGGACCCTAATAACCATTTGTTTCGTTCGGGCGCATTGGATATTATTGGATTCAATTATCATGAAACGTATTTTAAGGATGTTCCTAAGAACTTCCCTAATAAACCTTTTATCGTAACAGAAGCTACGTCGGCATTGATGACACGCGGATATTACCGTATGCCAAGTGATTCTATGTATATATGGCCTGTTCGTTGGGATATGCCGTTTCATGATGATAGTTATTCTTGTTCATCTTACGACAATTGTCATGCTCCATGGGGTACAACGCACGAAGATGTTTGGCGTCTAGTGAAGAACAATGATTTTATCAGTGGGTTGTATGTTTGGACAGGCTTTGATTATATTGGGGAGCCGACTCCTTTTTGGTGGCCGGCTCATAGTTCTTATTTTGGGATCATAGATCTTGCTGGATTTCCAAAAGATGTTTATTATATGTATCAAAGTGAATGGGCGGATAAGAATGTACTTCATCTATTTCCACATTGGAATTGGAAAAAGGGGCAAACAGTAGATTTGTGGGCTTATTATAATAATGCCGATGAGGTAGAATTGTTCATAAATGGTAAGTCTCAGGGAGTAAAGAGAAAAGCAAAGGATGTCTATCATGTGAACTGGAGAGTTGTTTATGAACCTGGAACGGTAAAGGTTGTTTCTCGTAAAGCCGGAAAAGAAGTGCTAATTCGTGAAATTCATACGGCTGGTGATCCTGCTCAATTGCGATTGACAGCTGATCGTAAAACGATTACTGCTGATGGAAAGGATCTTAGTTTTGTAACAGTGGAGGTACTTGATAAGAAGGGTAATCTTTGTCCGGAAGCTGATAATCTAGTTAACTTTAACATAAGTGGCTCAGCTTTTATAGCTGGAGTGGACAATGGTAGTCCGACTTCTTTGGAGAGTTTCAAAGCACCACAGCGAAAAGCCTTTTATGGCAAATGCTTGGTGGTTTTACAAAATAATGGAGAAAAAGGACGGATTGAGCTAAAAGCAGTTTCGGAAGGTTTACCTGAATCAACAATTATGCTCAATGCAAGTAAATGAAAGTGGGAAATTGACTTAATAATATTATACTAATGAAAAAACAACTGATCACAGTGTTTGTTATGGCAATTCTATTTGCTTTGCCAGGTAAAGCACAAAAGCCGGTATATCTGGATGATACGAAATCGATAGAAGATAGAGTTAAAGATGCGCTTAGTCGCATGACTCTGGAAGAGAAAGTGAAACTTTGTCATGCTCAAAGTAAATTTAGTACTTCGGGAGTTCCTCGTTTGGGAATACCCGAATTATGGATGAGCGATGGTCCGCATGGGGTACGTGAAGAGATTTTGTGGAATTCTTGGGGAGTGGCCAGCTGGACGAACGATTCATGTACGGCATTTCCGGCATTAACTTGTTTGGCGGCCACATGGAATCCTAATATGTCTGCTATCTACGGAAAAGCTATTGGTGAGGAGGCACGTTATCGGAAGAAAGATGTATTACTTGGCCCTGGGGTGAATATGTATCGTACTCCACTTAATGGACGTAATTTTGAATATATGGGTGAGGATCCTTTCCTCGCATCGACGATGGTAGTTCCTTATATTCAAGAAGTTCAAAAGAATGGGGTATCGGCCTGCGTGAAGCACTACGCACTTAATAATCAAGAAATATGGCGTGGACATATTAATGTAGAGCTGAGTGATCGTGCTTTGTACGAAATCTACTTGCCTGCTTTTAAGGCAGCTGTTCAAAAAGGAGGCGTGTGGAGTATTATGGGTTCATATAACAAAGTACGTGGCCAGCATGCCTGTCATAGTGAGCTATTACTACAGAATATATTAAAAGGGCAATGGGGATTTGATGGTGCCGTGATCACTGATTGGGGAGGTGCACACGATACTCGTGAGGCTGCGCTCAATGGTCTGGATATTGAGATGGGTTCGTTCACCAATGGCTTGACCTCCGAATCGGTGTTTACCTATGATGATTATTACTTAGCAAAGGCTTATCTAAAGATGCTTAAAGAAGGTAAAGTGCCTATGTCTACCATTGATGATAAAGCTAGTCGTGTTTTGCGATTAATCTTCCGTACGTCAATGAATAGTAAGAAGCCATGGGGTTCATTCACTTCAGAAGAGCATTACAAGGTTTCTCGTACAGTAGCCGAAGAGGGTATCGTGTTATTGAAGAATGATCCGCTTTCTAAAAAAATACCAGCATTGCTTCCTTTGGATGGAGCAAAATATCATAAAATATTGGTGGTGGGAGAGAATGCTACTCGCCGGTTGACCGAAGGTGGAGGCTCTTCTGTTTTGAAAGTAAAAAAAGAAGTTTCTCCTTTAGTTGGTTTGCTGGCTAAGTATGGCGATAAGGTGGTTTATACTAAAGGATATGAGTCTGGCCGGGTGATGTATGAGAATATAGATAAGATTCCTGCTTCAGTAGTTGATTCTCTTCGTGCAGAGGCTATTAAACAAGCAATGGATGCTGATGTAGTGATTTACATTGGCGGGCTAAATAAAAATCATCTGCAAGACTGTGAAGCGGGAGACCGTGACAGTTATGCACTTCCTTTCGGGCAGAATGAACTAATCAATGGCTTGTTGAAAGTAAATAAGAAGATGGTGATGGTCCTCATAAGTGGTAATGCTGTAGAGATGCCTTGGGTGAAAGACGTTTCTTCTATTTTGCAGGCTTGGTACTTAGGATCTGAGTCGGGTAATGCTATTGCCAATGTCTTGAGTGGAGAGGTTAATCCTAGTGGTAAGCTACCCTTCTCTTTTCCTGTGAAATTAAAAGATAATGCAGCACACTCTTTCGGAGAGATATGTTATCCTGGTGATAGCATTAATGAGGAATATAAGGAGGATATTCTAGTAGGATACCGTTGGCATGATACTAAAAAGATTCCTGCTTTGTTCTCTTTTGGCCATGGATTGAGTTATACGAATTTTAGTTATGGGAAAGCGATTATTTCGGATAAGGCAATGGCCGAAGGTGATTCGCTTGTAGTGACTATTCTGGTGAAGAATACAGGAAAAATAGCAGGTAAAGAAGTTGTTCAACTTTATATTGGAGATGAAAAGTGCACTCTTGTCCGCCCGTTGAAAGAACTTAAAGGATTCAAAAAGATTGCTTTACAACCTGGTGAAGAGACAGTGGTGAATTTCACAATAACTGCTGATGATCTGAAGTTTTATAATGACCAAGCTAGCAAATGGATCGCTGAGGCTGGTAAGTTCAAAGTATATATAGGTTCTTCATCTACTGATATCCGCTCTAAGATAGAATTCTCGCTGCAATAAATAAGATGTCTGTATTAGTGCTCCCTTCGGCCTTTCAGGTCGGAGGGATTGTTTTTTTGTAGTCATTCCTTTTGAACTTATTTGAAGTGAGTTTGTTTCTTTTATAAATCAAATAAATTTTTAAAATATAAATTATAGATTGAATTATGGCAACAACAAATTTTAAAGGACAACCGGTAAAGATTAGTGGTGAATTTATTAAAGTAGGAGCGTTAGCTCCTGATTTTTCATTGACTAAAACAGATTTATCTGCGTTGTCTTTAAGCGAATTGAAAGGTAAAAATGTAATATTGAATATTTTCCCAAGTTTGGATACGAGTGTTTGTGCTACATCAGTACGTCAGTTTAATAAATTGGCATCTTCTTTACCTGATACAGTAGTATTGGCAATCTCTAAAGATTTGCCTTTTGCACACGGACGCTTTTGTAGCACTGAGGGAATAACCAATGTAGTTGCATTATCTGACTTTCGCCCATCCGACTTTGCCGATAATTATGGACTACTGATGACTGATGGACCTTTATATGGACTATTGGCACGTGCAGTTGTTGTGCTTGATAAAGACGGCAAGGTGGTGTATACAGAACTAGTACCAGAGATTACTCAAGAGCCTGATTATGAAAAAGCGTTATCTGCGGTGCTTGGTAAGTAAGTGATTAATATTGTAGATTCTCAAAACAAACGGTTAGCAAGAACAGGCCTTGCTAACCGTTTTATTTTTATACTATGTTTGAGTCTGTTTCTACTTTTTCTTCATCCCTTTATAAATCACAAAGATCACAATAAAGAGTGCAATGCCAATAAAAATATAACCTAGCTCATGGCTGTATTTCGTAACTCTTTCCAATAATTCTTGTTCTGTCTTGATGCCTGGAACACTGGCAAGGTAGTAGCCAATAGCTCCTAAAATACTGTTCCAAATGAGCGCTCCCAGTGTAGTATAAAGTAAAAAAGTACTCAGCTTCATGCGCGCTAACCCTGCAGGGATTGAAATGAGCTGGCGGACAGCAGGAATTAATCTTCCAATGAAAGTAGACAGTGCACCGTGCTTATCGAAGTAAACCTCAGCGTGCTCTATTTTTGTCTGATCAATAAGGCACATGTGTCCAAAACGACTGTTGGCAAATTTATAAATAATGGGGCGTCCCAGCCACCTAGCCAGATAGTAGTTTATTATGGCCCCGATATTGGCTCCTATGGTGGCAAACATGATGACCAAATAGATATTCAGTTCTTTTCCAATGGCTGCTTTATAGGCTGCTGGAGGAATAACTACCTCAGAAGGAAATGGAATGAAGGAGCTTTCTATAGCCATCAATAATGTAATGGTCCAATAATTTAGATGATCAAGACACCATTGTATAAAAGTAACTGATTCCATAATTCAAAATTTAATTGATACTCTATTTCATTTTTCTATCTAAATCATTCAAAATAGAATTGATTAGAGATATAATTTCTGATTTGTCATCTTCTGTTTCGTAGCCTAGTATGCTATATATATCTGACATTTTAAGAGGCTCATTTGACAAATTATTATGTATATCGAAATTCACAACATCTTTCAGCATTAAGTAGGCACATGCAAGATATTGCTCAATATCGTCAAATTGAGGATCTAACTCTTTTATTTCCGTAAAGATGATTTTTGCCCATTCATATTTCTCTGCTTTGAAACAATGCAATCCAATTTCGTACTTTGCATCGACAAGCACTTTAGCTTCGGGTTTATTTTCCAGATTAAAGTTCCATTGTTTCCATGCTTTCTCGTCTTCTCCTCTTTGTAAGTATACTATTCCAAGGCTTACATCGAGATCAATCTCATCAGGGAATAACTCCTTCGCTTTTTCAGCTAGTTCGTAGGCCTCATCATAAGATTCCATCTTTGTAAGGCAATACACTGCATTTTTATATAATTCGCAGAGTAAGAAATTATCTTCAATAACGCAGATTTCTAATGCTTTGCTGTATTCATTATAAGCTTCTTCCCATTGCTCCATTTCCATAAACATTGTTCCGGCTAAGGAATATGTGTATTCTTTAGGTAAAGGTAACTCGTTTAATACTTCATTAAATAGCGTACTCGATTCCTCCAACTCTCCCATGAGTTTTAAGCAAATGCTTCTTCTGATTTTGGCATCTTGATTATCGGGTTCAATTGCTAAGGCAAAATCAGCAGCTTCTAACCCCTTACTGTACTCTTTCATATTTGTATATATGGTCGAAAGAGTCATCCAGCATTCAATGTTGTATGGATGTATATCTAATAATTTATTGCACCATTTGGCTGCTAAATCGTATTGGTTGCTGGAAACATAACAATTGAGTAATGAGCTAGCAAAATCGTCATAGTCTTTTTTGTCGACTGTCTCAGGATTTACCATTTCAATCATTGGCTCTAGTGTAGAAAGAGCCTCTTTGATATACCCTTTTTCACTGTAGAGATCTGATATTTCAAGAACTGTTTCTAAGTCTTCTTTATCTTCCAGACTATCAAATATTTCATTGGCTTCATTTAATCTACCCGTTTTCAGTAGTAACTCAGCCTTCAGCATCTTATAATCTTTGGAGTATGTTTCATTAATACTGTTCAGTATCATTTCGGCTTGCTCCATTTGCTCCCTATCTATATAAATATAGGCTTTCTCTATCAAGAGTTCTGTATTATCCGGATGAAAAATTAAGCCATAATCTATAACAGATAGAGCTTTTTCATCTTCTTTTTCATCACTGTATACGTTTGCTATATCAATTATTTGTTCTGTTTCAAAATAGACACTTTTGTTTTCTCCCTTCATCTTTTCGTATCGAAGGATTAGTTCTTGAACTTGCTTCTCGTCGTTCATCGAAATATTTATTTATTCTCTGTTTTTTCGCAATTATTTTTGCGGATTATGATTAATTTTCCCCCAAGTATCTTTTAAACCGACTGTGCGATTGAATATGAGCTTTTCGGGTGTTGATTCCTTATCGATATTGAAATAACCGATACGTTGAAATTGAAGATAAGAATAGGGCTTTAGTTCACTCAGATACTTCTCTACATAACAGTTAGTCAATACTTTCAGGGATTCAGGGTTTAATAGTTCACGGAAGTCGGAATCAACTTCTGCACCCGGATTTTCTATCTTAAACAATCGATCGTATAGTCGAACTTCTGCAGGCAGGCAGTGAGAGCAGCTTACCCAATGCAGCGTACCTTTCACTTTGCGATTACTCTCGGGCATACCACTTCGGGTGTGAGGATCATATTCACAATAAACCTCAGTTATCTCGCCGTTTTCATCTTTCTTGCATCCAGTGCACTTCACAATATATGCATTTTTTAGACGCACTTCTTGTCCGGGAGTCATTCTGAAGAACTTCTTAGGGGCATCTTCCATGAAGTCTTCACGTTCCATCCAAAGCTCGCGACCAAATTGAATATGGTGCATGCCCGAATTTTGATCTTCAGGGTTATTGATGGCTTCCATTTCTTCCACTTGTCCTTCCGGATAATTAGTGATGATAAGCTTTACCGGATTCAGTACAGCAGAAACACGAGTAGCGCGCGTGTTTAGGTCTTCACGTAGAGCTGCTTCGAGCAATGATACATCATTTAATGCTTCATATTTCGTGTAACCGATCATATCAATAAACTTTCGGATAGATTCAGGAGAATAACCTCGTCGGCGATATCCACAAATGGTCGGCATACGTGGATCATCCCATCCGTTCACTAATCCTTCTTTAACTAGTGTGAGTAATTTTCGCTTACTCATTACTGTATATGTCAGGTTTAAACGGTTGAATTCCATTTGTCGGGGACGATATCCAGCCTCTCCGGCCAGAGACGTTTCTTTTAATTCGTTTACAAAGTAGTCGTATAAGGGGCGGTGGACTTCAAACTCGAGTGTACAGATGGAGTGAGTGACACCTTCGAAATAATCACTTTGTCCATGGGCAAAATCGTACATGGGATAAGCTTTCCATGCATCACCTGTGCGATGGTGTGGATGCTTGATTACCCGATAGATGATAGGGTCTCGAAAGTGCATATTCGGGTTGGCCATATCTATTTTGGCACGTAGCACCATTGCACCTTCTTCAATTTCTCCTGTATTCATCTTATTGAAAAGTGCCAGACTCTCCTCCATCGGACGATTCCGATAAGGGCTTTCAGTACCGGCCTGTGTAGGAGTACCTTTTTGTTTGGCTATCTCTTCAGCATTTTGTTCGTCTATATATGCTTTACCTTGTTTTATAAGTTCCACGGCAAAGTCCCATACTTGTTGAAAGTAGTCGGAAGCATAATAGATGTTTTCCCACTGGAATCCCATCCACTGAATATCTTCCATAATAGAGTCTACATATTCAGTATCCTCCTTTACCGGATTAGTATCATCGAAACGTAGATTGCATATTCCTCCATATTTTTTTGCCACGCCGAAATCCATGCAAATAGCTTTGGCATGACCGATATGGAGATATCCATTGGGTTCAGGAGGAAATCGGGTCTGTATCTTTCCTGCATTTTTCCCTTCTTTTATATCACTTTCTATAGCTTGCTCGATAAAATTAAGGCTCTTCTTTTCGCCCGATTCTTCTTTAATATCTGTCATGATGGCATGTGTTTACTTAATTTAAAGCCACAAAAATATGACATTTTTTTATGATAACCTAGTGCACCGGAATATATCCGCTCTTTTTTATAATCTCCTGTCCTTCGGGCGAAAGAACAAAGTTTATAAAAGGGTCTACTAGCTGTTTGTTATGGCTGTTGTAGTAGAAAAACAGAGGTCGTACAATGGGGTATAATTTTCGTGTTGCATTCTCTACCGAAGGGCCTACAAAATTCTTACCATCGTAAGATACTTGTATTGCTTTCACTCTAGGCGAAAGATAAGCCAATCCTACGTATCCAATTGCTCCTTTCGTCTGGCTCACCGATTGAATGATGGCTCCTGTGGCAGGCATAGAAAGACTACTGCTCATATAATTTTTATTTTTGAGCACGTTTTCTTTGAAGAATTCATAAGTACCCGAAGAAGTTTCGCGTGAATAGACCACTATCTTACGATCATCGCCTCCTACTTGCATCCAATTGGTTACTTTTCCCCTAAATATAGCTTCCAATTGGGCTCTTGTAAGTCGTCTTACAGGATTTGACGGGTGCACAACCACTGCCAAGGCATCATAGGCAATGATCACTTCTGTCGCATTCTGCTGAGCCTTTCTGAGTTTCATTTTTTCGCTAAATTTTATTTCCCGGGAAGCCATGGCAATATCCGTTGTGTTATCTAGTAAAGCTGATATCCCTACACCGCTACCTCCTCCGGTAACAGTGACTCTGGCTTCAGGGTGAAGTTTCATGTAGCGTTCGGCTGTTTGCTGAGAGACAGGTAACACTGTATCACTCCCTTTTATTCGTTGCGCCTGAGCTGCAATAGCATAAATGGAAAATACAAGTACAAAGAGATTTTTTGCTTTCATACAATTAATAAAAAAAGTTTATTATTATTATTATCATAAAATATCGGGCGAAATAGTTTTGTGCAAATCTCGGAAACTAATATTGCATTTAGGTTACAAAAGTACCGTAATTCGCACTTGTAATCTAAATGTAATACATCTGAAACAATTCCTTCAACTCAAAGACATACCATCTTAATGACTACTAGGTTTCTTTGCATCATCAAATAATAAGGTATGAAGAAGTTTTTAGAGAAAATAATCGCAGGCATACTTACGTGTAGCGGCTTTGTAACAAGTATTACCATCGTGTTGATTATCTTATTCCTGTTTACAGAAGCATTTGGCTTGTTTAGCGGTAAGGTGATTGAAGATGGATATGTGTTAGCCCTAAACAAAGCTACTGCAGTAAGCAAGTTGAATTCGGCTCAGATAAAGGGAGTGTTCGACGAAGAAATAACTAATTGGAAACAGTTGGGTGGGAGAGACTTGCCCATTAAAGTTTTTAGGTTGGAAGACATTACCCATTATTATACAGAAGCAGAGTTAGGTGAAGCTTATGAACATGCAGGAACTAAAATTAGCGAGTTGGTTGAGAAAACACCGGGAATCATTGCTTTTGTTCCTTCTCAGTTTATTGTTGAAGGTAGTAACATACATTTAATTAAGGATAATACGATATCTCTTACAGATGTATTAGCGGGAACAGAATGGTTTCCGACAGCTACTCCGGCGCCACAATTTGGTTTTCTGCCCTTGATAACGGGAACTTTATGGGTTAGTCTTTTTGCCATATTAATAGCTTTACCATTTGGCTTGTCTGTATCAATTTATATGTCCGAGGTTGCTGCACCTCGTACGCGCAATATTCTTAAACCTGTTATAGAATTACTCAGTGGTATTCCCTCTGTGGTCTATGGCTTTTTTGGACTCATAGTTATTGTGCCGTTCATACAGAAACTTTTTGATCTGCCTGTAGGTGAAACCGGACTGGCTGGTAGTGTGGTGCTTGCTATTATGGCTCTGCCTACCATTATTACTGTTACAGAAGATGCTATGCGCAATTGCCCTCGTGCTATGCGCGAAGCCAGTCTGGCTCTTGGTGCTTCTCAGTGGCAGACTATTTATAAAGTAGTCATCCCATATTCTATTTCAGGCATTACGTCGGGAGTGGTGTTGGGTGTTGGTCGTGCCATAGGCGAAACAATGGCAGTACTGATGGTGACGGGGAATGCTGCTGTAATCCCCACCACTATTCTCGAACCTTTGCGAACCATTCCCGCCACGATTGCGGCCGAATTGGGAGAAGCTCCTGCCGGGGGAACACACTATCAGGCTTTGTTCTTGCTCGGTGTAGTGCTGTTTTTCATTACTTTGATTATTAATTTTAGTGTCGAAGCTATTTCTTCAAAGAGAAAATAAAATATATATGGACAATTTACTTATAAAGAACAGTATTTCCGGATCGAAAGCTAAGCGAAGGTATCAATTCATAGCATTTGGCCTGTTTCGTTTATTAAGTTTGTGTGTGGTGCTTATTTTATTTTCCATCTTAGGCTTTATTATATATAAAGGTATAGGTGCTATCAGTTGGGAGTTCATTACTACAGCCCCGAAAGATGGGATGACTGCCGGAGGTATCTGGCCGGCTATTGTTGGTACTTTCTATTTGATGATTGGCAGTGCGCTTTTCGCTTTCCCAATTGGTATAATGAGTGGCATTTATATGAATGAATATGCACCTAAAGGTAAACTTGTGCGATTTATCAGGGTGATGACCAATAATCTTAGTGGAATACCTTCTATCGTGTTTGGACTCTTTGGTATGGCACTTTTTGTTAACTATCTGGGTTTTGGAGATAGCATACTTGCAGGCTCTCTGACGCTAGGCTTGTTATGTTTGCCTTTAGTAATACGTACTACGGAAGAGGCTTTGAAAGCTATTCCGGATGGTTTGCGTGAGGGAAGTCGGGCCTTGGGTGCCACAAAATTACAAACGATCTGGCATGTTGTGTTACCTATGGGTATGCCCAATATCATTACAGGGCTTATTCTTGCTCTAGGGCGCGTTTCCGGTGAAACAGCTCCAATCCTCTTCACCTGTGCAGCGTACTTTTTACCGCAACTCCCTCATAGCATGTTCGATCAGTGTATGGCATTGCCTTATCACTTATACGTTATCGCTACCAGCGGAACAAATATGGAAGCACAGTTGCCTTTGGCCTATGGCACAGCTTTGGTTCTAATTGTAATCATCTTAGTGGTCAATCTGTTGGCACACGCTTTGCGAAAGTATTTTGAAAAGAAAGTAAAAACGAACTAATTATTCGTGAAGTCTTTTTTGATCTTGTAATTTCAATAGAAAAAAATAATGGCAAATAATAAAATTACGACTCATGATGTTAACTTCTGGTATGGCGATTTTCATGCATTGAAGGACATCAGTATGCTCATAGAAGAGAAATCTGTAGTTGCGTTCATCGGGCCATCAGGTTGTGGTAAATCTACTTTCCTGAGACTCTTTAATCGAATGAATGATTTGATACCCGCTATACGTATGTCCGGGAAAATTTTAATCGATAACCAAGACATTTATGAGAAAGGTGTGCAGGTAGATGAGTTGAGAAAAAATGTAGGAATGGTTTTTCAACGGCCCAACCCTTTCCCGAAAAGTATTTTTGAGAATGTGGCATACGGACTGCGGGTGAATGGCGTGAAAGATGAGACGCTAATTCGTCAGCGTGTGGAAGAAACTTTGAAAGGAGCTGCTTTGTGGGATGAAGTGAAAGATAAGCTGAAAGAATCCGCTTATGCTCTTTCAGGTGGCCAGCAACAACGCCTTTGCATTGCTCGTGCTATGGCTGTATCCCCTTCGGTATTGCTAATGGACGAGCCAGCATCAGCACTCGATCCTATCTCAACAGCGAAAGTAGAAGAGCTGATTCATGAACTTAAAGAAGAATATACCATTGTTATCGTGACGCACAACATGCAACAGGCAGCACGCGTTAGCGATAAAACGGCATTCTTTTATTTGGGAGAGATGGTGGAGTTTGGAGATACAAAGAAAATCTTCACAAACCCCTTAAAAGAACAAACTCAGAACTATATTACTGGAAGATTCGGATAAAATGGTATATTTGTATCCGCTATACATTGAATATAAGATAATTCATAAATATAATAAAGATGGTAAAGTTTATAGAATCGGAACTTCTTTTGCTGAAGAAAGAAATAGACGAGATGTGGACACTTGTCTACAGTCAGCTTGATAGAGCCGGAGAAGCTGTATTAACTCTTGATAAAGAGTTGGCGCAACAAGTTGTGGTGCGCGAGAGGCGAGTGAATGCTTTCGAATTGAAGATAGATAGCGATGTGGAAGATGTGATTGCTCTTTACAACCCAGTTGCAATAGATCTTCGCTTTGTGCTTGCTATGCTTAAAATCAATACTAATTTAGAGCGTTTGGGCGATTTTGCAGAGAGTATTGCCCGGTTTGTTATCAATTGCGATGAGCCAGCCCTTGATAGTGAATTGTTAAAGCGTCTTCGATTGGAAGAGATGCATAGAGAGGTACTCTCGATGCTTGAAATCACAAAGCGTGCGTTGAATGAAGAGAGCCTGGAACTTGCGACATCTGTTTTTGCTAAAGATAATTTTCTTGATGAAATTAATAGAAACGTATCTTCTGTTTTAGCTGATTATTTAAAAGATCACACCGACAACTTGCTGCCATATCTCAACTTGGTTAGTGTGTTCCGTAAATTGGAACGTTCGGGAGATCATATTACTAATATTGCCGAAGAGATTGTATTCTATATTGATGCCAAAGTGCTCAAACATAGTGGCAAGATTGACGAACACTATCCTCAGAAATAGGTGAGTTTATCTTATGCTTAATTAGTGCTCATTAAGAGAAAAATTCTTTTTTTCCTTTTAATGAGCATTAATTTTAGTGCTTTTACCGTTCAAATGATAATAAAGGCAAAGAAATCTCAAAAATATGTTATAAGACATATTTTATTATTTGGTAGGTAACTTAAAAAGGCGCTATATTTGTCCCGTTATCCTGAAAACAATCTTTTTACCTTAAAGAAAAACTAATACCTATTGAAAACTGAAAATCGGGGCTTTGTGAAAAGCCCCGATTTTTTTATATAACTTCCATCTCATTCGTATCCCCAGACATTTAAACGTTTTCTAAAACTTCCGGATTTCAGATATGTATATTATTTTACAAACTATACTTTATAAATAGAAGATACTAGTTCACCGTGCTGAAGATACTAGTTCAGCGTGCTGAATTAACTACTTCACCGTGCTGAACTAGTTAGTTCACCAGCCCCCTCTCAGAAGGCTTGTAGGGCGGATTTATGACTGGTGAAAATAATATACAATTTACTATGAATTCGAGTCGCTAATTTATTCTCTTGGCTTTGATAAATCGGCTTATCTCGTTTTTTTCGTCAAAATGGGGTTTCTTGATATCTTCTTTGTATCTTTGTTGCGTCATTTTGATATAAGGTAATTTGTATTATTAACCTGTAAAAGAGGATAGATAGAATTATGTTTTCAGGAATAGTAGAAGAATACGCAGAAGTCGTATCGCTGGTTAAAGACCGCGAAAACTTACACCTCACTATGAAGTGTTCGTTTGTTAGTGAATTAAAGATTGATCAAAGTATATCTCATAATGGTGTTTGCCTCACCGTGGTGAGTATGACGGCAGATACATATACCACAACTGCCATGAAAGAAACCATTGAATGCTCAAATATTGGGTTATTGAAGGTGGGAGACAAGGTGAATGTGGAGAGAAGTATGATGATGAATGGTAGGCTGGACGGACATATCGTTCAGGGGCATGTAGATCAAACGTGTACTTGTATTGATATTGCCGATGCAGATGGAAGTTGGTACTTTACTTTTAAATATACTTTTGACAGAGAGATGGCCAAACGTGGCTATATGGCTGTTGATAAGGGCTCGGTTACAGTGAATGGTGTGAGCCTCACGGTGTGCAATCCTACGGATGACACCTTCCAGGTGGCTATCATTCCTTATACGTACGAACATACTAATTTCCATACGTTTAAACTAGGTAGCGTGGTTAATTTAGAATTTGATATCATCGGTAAGTACATTAGCCGTATGATAGCGTTATAAAAAGATTTTTTAAAAGAGAATCCCTGATTATACGGACGAATTGCTTTTTCAGTATCGAAGGTATAATCAGAGACTCTTTGTTCTTAGCGTGTTGTTTATCAATTACAAATCTTTCAGTAATTTCTGCCCGGCATCTTTATAATACTGTTCTCTCGAATCAATGAGCACTCCCCATTGATTAAAGAATGCTTTGTCTTTATCTACTTTAAAATCTTCCGAACCAAAGGTGTCAATCTTTTCAAGCAATAAGGCTACATTCAGTTGATTGACATCTATAGATGGCTGGTAAGCAATATCCTCACTTTTATGATCGGTCACAACTTCGTGAATTACATTTATTTCCAGCAATTGGTACAAGGTTTGGTTAGTCAGTCGGATTGGAATATGATTTTCTTCTGAAATCTCATCCGCAGTGTAGGGCTTCTCATTCTTGACAAATCGTTTGGCTATGAGGGACATGATAAGAATGGAAATGAAATCGCGATACCGACGGCTGATGTTACGAGTGTCTTTATCGAAACTAAAGTTTTGTACGTTTTGTCCCGCATAAGTTAGTTCGGCACCAAAAAGACAGATAGTCCATGATATTTGCATCCATAGTAGAAACATTGGTATGGCCGCAAAACTTCCATAGATAGCATTGTACCTCGACACCCACAACTGACTGCCTATATAAAGGAATTGGAAGGCTTGATAAGCTGTTCCCGCAAGAATACCTGCAATAAGAGCATGTCTGAACTTAACCTTTGTGTTTGGCATGAATACATACAGTCCGGCAAACATGAACCAAGTGAGGACGAAGGGAATAAGTCTTACTAAAAACTTGAGAATCGGTGCCAATACCAAAAAATTATCCATTTCCTTGAGAGCTGTACTCATGAAGATAGTTAAACCACCCGAAACAACGATCAGGATAGGTAGCAGCAGAAACATGGAGAAATAATCAGTGATTTTACGATACATGCTTCGGGGCTTCTTCACCTGCCAAATGCGGTTGAAAGTACGCTCGATGTTGCTGGTTAGATTTACCACCGTCCACAACAATAAAACCAATCCCACACCGATAAATATTCCGCTTTTGGTTTGTGACAGATAAGAATCGACAAATTGAAGGAGCACCTCTGTTGTATTACTTACTCCTCCAAAGCCGTGTCGTACTTGATTCTCCATGAGATTAGCAAAGCCAAACCCTCGAGCTATGGCAAACAATATGGCGAGAATGGGGACAATAGCGAGTAGAGTGCTGTATGTCAATGCGGATGCTTTATTTACAATCCGGTCTTTACTGAATTGATTAACACAGACATAAATGGTTTTGATAATGTTGTAAAGGGAGAACTTGGTTCTTGTTACTTCATTTTCCGTTATACGCCAAATGTCGTAGGTCAGGAACTTCCATAATTTTTTTATTTTTTTATTCATGGATAACTATTCGTTATGAGGATGAAGATGCACTAAGCATTTAACTAACCTAAGTAGATAAAAGTTCAATTTTGGGGGCTTTGACTCAATCTTTATCTTTTCGGGATTATTTAATATTATATAAAAAAGCAGTCAGCCTATAAGCCGAGTTCTGTACCCTAATGAATAGGGTGTTTGTCATTTATCTGAGTGATGTGTCACCACACCACTTTAGCGGTCTACCCTCCGACATGGAGCGAGCAACTCTCATAACGTCGGTATACATGACCTTACAACTCCTAAGATGCACAGCCCGTCGTGTCACCACGCGGCTGGTGGGCTCTTACTCCACCTTCTCACCCTTACCATTTCCCGACGGAAGTGGCGGTTATTTTCTTCTGCATTACTCTACCCTCACGGACAGCTTTCTGTTAGGAAGTAGGATGCTCTGTGTTGCCCGGACTTTCCTCCTGCGGAACGCAAGCGACAAACCGGCCAACTGCTTTATATTGCAAAAGTAAACAAATTTTCGAACATAGCGATAGATTGTTCCTCTGATTTTATTTAAGAAAGCACTATGAGGAATGGCAGAATGAAATCTTTTTGCTACTAATTAGCTAATTTATCTGAAATAATGTATCGCAAATTGAATAATTCTCTATCTTTGCTTATGCATAACCCCCAAATTTTTTTTTAATGAAAAAGTATATCTCTCTCTTATTGCTGCTCATTGCAGTGCCTGCTTGTGTAAGTGCCGCAGACAAAAACGAAAAGAAACTTCCTAAGGAAGTACAAGAAGTCTCAGATAGTGTACGTAGACAGTTTATCCCGGATAAACGTGTTGCGGTATTTGATATTAGCTACACAGTATCCGGTAAGCATCTTATAGTAAAAGGTGTAACAACCTCTCCTGAAGCCAAATCAGCTCTGTTTTCAGAATTGAAGAAGACTAAATATCAGATAACAGACAGTTTATTGTCGTTGCCCGATAGCGTGTCTCTCGATGGAAAAATATTTGGCATCGTAAATCTGTCGGTAAGTAACCTTCGTGTAGAACCCGATTTTTCGTCTGAAATGACTACTCAGGCATTGCTGGGCATGCCGGTGAAGCTGCTGCAACGTGATGGTTGGTATCGCATTCAAACTCCCGACAATTACATTGCTTGGGTACATCGTGTAGGTATTCATCCCGTAACGAAAGCAGAGTATGATGCTTGGAATCGAGCAGATAAAATCGTTGTTACTTCGCATTACGGTTTTACCTATCAAAAGCCGGATGCTACTTCTCAATCTGTATCGGATGTAGTGGCAGGTAACCGCTTGAAGTGGGAAGGTACCGAAGGTGATTATTATAAAATCTCTTATCCCGATGGACGTCAGGCATACATTGCTAAGTCTATCTCTATGCCCGAGAAGGAATGGAAGGCTTCTGTTAAACAAGATGCTGAAAGCATTATTCGTACAGCTTATACCTTGATGGGAGTGCCTTACCTATGGGCCGGTACATCTTCTAAAGGGATTGATTGCAGTGGTTTTGTCCGCACTGTCTTGTTTATGCACAATATAATTATCCCTCGTGATGCTTCTCAGCAGGCGTATGTGGGGCAACATATCGATATTGCACCCGACTTTAGCAATATGCAGCCGGGAGATCTTATTTTCTTTGGTCGTAAGGCCACTGCCGAAAAGAAAGAACGGGTAGTACATGTTTGTATCTACATCGGAAACAAGAAATTTATTCATTCACAAGGAGACGTGCACGTTAGCAGTTTTGACCCTGCTGATAACGAATACGATGAATATAACTTGAATCGCATGCTCTTTGGTGTTCGTATACTCAATGGTATCGGTACTCCCGGCATCAATACGACTGACACAAACCCTTATTATAATTAATTCCACTAACATACAAAGCTCATGGCTCAAAATAGAAGAGATTTTCTCAAAACAGCTGCTTTTGCGGCTATCGGTTCGGGACTGGTTGCCAATAATGTATTTGGCGATAGTGTTCCATCTTTATTCTCCATTAACAAACAAGGAAAAGGAGGGAAAATGAAGTTAACTTTTCAACCCTATGATTTAAAGTTGAAACACGTGTTTACAGTAGCCTCTTTCTCACGTACTACAACGCCCGATGTTCAGGTAGAAATAGAGTATGAGGGCATCATCGGCTATGGCGAATCGTCTATGCCACCCTATTTGGGAGAATCAGTAGAATCGGTGATGAATTTCTTGAAGAAGGTGAACTTGGAACAATTTAATGATCCTTTTCAACTAGAAGATATTTTGGCTTATGTGGATGGCATCATGCCCGGTAATACAGCTGCTAAAGCCTCTGTAGATATAGCGCTCCATGATTTAGTAGGTAAACTACTCGGTGCTTCATGGTATAAGATTTGGGGATTGGACAAAGCGAAAGCACCTTCTACAACTTTCACTATTGGTATTGATACACCGGATGTAGTGCGTGAAAAGACTCTTGAAGTTGCCGGACAATTCAATATTTTGAAGGTGAAGTTGGGGCGCGACAATGATAAAGAGATGATAGAAACCATTCGTTCGGTATGCAAGCTTCCTATAGCGGTAGATGCCAATCAGGGATGGAAAGATAAGCACTATGCACTCGACATGATTCATTGGCTGAAAGAACAAGGCATTGTAATGGTAGAGCAACCGATGCCGAAAACTCAACTTGATGACATCGCATGGGTCACTCAACAAAGTCCGCTGCCTATCTTTGCTGATGAGTCTCTGCAACGTCTTAGCGATGTGGCAAAGTTGAAGGATGCTTTTACCGGCATCAACATCAAACTGATGAAGTGTACCGGTATGCGTGAGGCATGGAAGATGGTGACACTTGCTCGTGCGTTGGGCATGAGAGTAATGGTGGGTTGTATGACCGAAACATCTTGTGCCGTCTCTGCTGCTGCACAATTCTCTCCGGCTGTCGACTTTGCCGATTTGGATGGTAACTTGCTTATTGCAAATGATCGTTTCAAAGGAATGGAAGTAGTGAAAGGCAAGATTATGCTTAACGATCTTCCCGGAATCGGTATTACCAAACTGTAAAAAGTAAACACACAAAGTCATGAAACAACTCGTCTATCTTGCCGGTTTACTCTTTTTTATCGGCTGTGCTCCTAAACCTGTTCCTGTTGCCGATAGCTGGGAACAGGAACGTATGAATCGCATCAAGCAAGACTTTTGCATGTCCGAATCGCAGGTAAAAGACTACATTCGCAAATACATTCCCGACGTAACTGATGAACAGATGCGCCAGTGGGAGGAGAGCAATGCGCTGGAGTGTATGGAGATAGATGGTGAGAAGCGTTATTTTCGTAATGCAGGTCCTAACCTGTTTCGCATCGATTCTGCCGCTTATTGCGTAAAAGTGGCTAAAGAGGGAGTTGTACTTAGTGGCAGCGAGAAGGTGAATAAAGATCATCTTCCTAAAGTGATGGATGCAGTGAAGCAGTTGGGCAACGATACCGTGATGCCTAAACGTATGAGGATTACCTATACGCTTAAGGTAGAGCCTAACGCAGTGCCCGATGGTAAAATCGTTCGTTGTTGGTTGCCTTATCCACGCATCGACCAACACAGGCAGCAACAGGTGAAATTTCTTCGTGCCAGTGAAGCTAACTACACACTATCACCCACGTCGTGTGAGCATAGCACCCTTTATATGGAGAAGGAAGCTGTACGAAATGAACCTACCGTGTTTTCCGAATCATTTGAATATACTTCGTATGCCGAGTGGCATAACCTGAAGCCCGAAGATATTCTACCTTATGATACTACGACTGCTTTATACAAGAAGTATACAGCTGAGCGGGAGACTCACATTCGTTTTTCTCCCCGTATCAAAGAGTTGGCAGCTAAGCTTACTAAAGGAGAAAACAACCCGTTGCTGAAAGCTCGTCGTATCTTTACGTGGATTAATCAATATTTTCCATGGGCTTCTGCCCGTGAATACTCTACCATTGAGAATATCCCGGAGTATGTGCTCGATAATCATCATGGTGACTGTGGGCAGGTGAGCCTTCTCTTTATCACCCTTTGTCGTTGTAGTGGCATCCCCGCTCATTTTCAAAGCGGATTCATGATGCATCCGGGTGAATGGAATCTGCACGACTGGGCTGAGATCTACTTTCAAGGTATCGGTTGGGTTCCTGTTGATCAATCATTTGGGATTCCCACTTTTTCTCAGGATGCTGATGAACGCTTCTTTTTTCTCGGAGGTATTGACTCTTGGCGAATGATTGTGAATAGTGATTATTCCATGCCTTTAGTACCCGAAAAGAAGTATCCTCGCAGCGAAACCGTTGATTTTCAGCGTGGAGAAGTAGAATGGGAGGGAGGGAATCTTTATTTCAATAAGTGGATTTATAATATGGATATTGAATATTTAAACTAATTCATAATAATCACTGCTCTTTTCGGTATAAATAATTCTCTCTGATCCTATGCTTTTTAGGCTGGTTCTTAATCGGTCTATTGCGGTAGTCATTTTGCTTTTCGGATCAGAGTAGCTCTTTGCCCAAAATGTATCCATTATCATCTTTTTGCTCACTTTATGGTCTTCACTTTGCAGAAACAGTAATAGCAATTGGTTTTGTTGAGCGGGAAGTAGTAGTTCTTTCTCTTCATTTTTAAGTCTCATCGTATTGGGGTTTAAGATGATACTATCTATCTTGTAATTGCCATTTTTAAATTTGATGATTTCTTTGCGACGTTCTTTCGCTCTTTTAATTAACCAGCCAATCAGAGTTAAGCAGCAAAGCACTTGCAGAAGTAAGAGAATATACAATGCCATTTTCGGCATCAATTTCCAGATAGTGCTGAATGAGTAATCAAAGTAGACTCGGTAACTTATATTTTCAAAATCACCTAACTTATCAATGGATGTGCGATAGTCAATGGACATGCTTGTAGTGTCACCCGCCCATTCGTTTTGCTCTTTATAGAATGTAGATATAATACCGATTGCCGATTTCGCAATTATGTTTTTTTCTGTTGCTAAGCTATCGAATATTACCTTCACTTCTTGAGGATGTAATCTATTTGTTACCTGTAAATAGCATTGATTTCCTCTAAATAGATCTGTTTCCCAATCTACGATTTTTGATTGATAGGTAAAAGTGGTATCTTGGCTTCTATACGTCTTTTCTTCGTACTTGCCCATCTTCTGCTTTCTTGGATCGTTTTCGTGTTCAGAAAAATAGAAATATTCTTTTTCTATCTTTTTACTTATGTCTTTCTTCATTGCTTTTTCAAGGAGTGGACGAATTTCATGGCGTATGTACGATTTTATATCTCCATAATGAATCACAAATATAATCAATTCAGCGATTGTAATAGATGCAAATAATCCTGTCAATGTTTTTGTTATGTGTTTTTTGTATTTCATAATGTGCCTATAATCGGGCGTTTGTAAAATGTGACGCAAATGTGACGATGATTTTTTGTTATTAATCATCTTAAATTCTATGTTTGCAAAGTTATAAAAAACTAAAACACAATGAATGCTAAATTGAAATTATTTTGCTTGCTTCTCGTCGTTTGTACAATTACATATCTGTGCAAGAAAAGCAAATCTGTTGAGAGTGAATTGTTTATGTCTAATGTTGAAGCGTTAGCGAGTGGTGAAAGTGGGGATGTTATTAGATGTAACGGAATAGGTTCCTTAGATTGTCCTCAAATTCATAGCAAAGTTTATCGAATTTGGTAGCTATGAAAATGATTTTATTAACTCTTCTGTTTTTCGGTGCTTGTTCCTCTCACTTAAGTGAATGGAAAAAGGTTGTTTATGAGGATTTTCCTCAAGAAAAACACCTTAAATCGACTATTATAGAACTAGATACTGCGGTTTTCAGATATCCTTTTCGTGTTCGTGTTCACGGAGATAAAGCTGTGATTTTAGACTTGCATAACACTGATTATTATTATCATCTGTTCACCTATCCCGAGTTTGCTTATCTTAGTTCATTCGGCAAGAAGGGCGAAGCACCTTTGGAAATGCTTTCTGCAGATAATATACGATTTTTCGGACAGCATGAAGTCTGGGCACTCGATGCCAATAAGAGTAAATTAATTAGGTTAGGTTTCCCTTTGTCAGGGTCCGGCGACTCACTTCTCTTTCGTGAAGTGGTGTCGCTGGACAATGGCATTCTTCGTGCACTTGATTTCTCCTTATATAATGATTCGACATTTATCATTCCCGACTATTCGGGTGCTTATCGTTTCTGTTGGGTTAATCGTAAAGGCCATTTGATTCGCAAAGCGGGCACTATTCCCACTGCTGATAAGGAAGCCTTGCAGCATGCCGGGCCGGCATTGGCACAAGCATGGCGCAGTTTTATTGATTATAATCCTCATAATGGAGTATTGGCTGCAGTTACCCAGTTAGGTGAAGTGCTGGAGGTCTACAACTTGAAAGATAGTACACACGTTGTTTGTAAGGGGCCCCATGGTGAACCGGAATTTAGTCAATCAGAGGGGTATGCTATCCCTACAGGTATAATGGGGTTTAGTGATGTACAGGTTACCGATCATTATATTTATGCCGTGTTTCACGGACGAACGTTTAAAGAATTGTCACAGCAAAAGGGTAGAATCATAGATGGTGGTCAATATATCTATGTTTTTAGTTTGCAAGGTGAACCCATATGTAAATATAAATTAGACCGTTATATCTATGGTATTTACGTGGATGAATCGCAGGGAATTATTACTGCAACGGATGTAAATAGTGATCAACCAATAGTTGAGTTTCGGTTTAATTTGCATTAAAAATAGTGGCAAAATTGAATAAGAGAATTTGTCTCTATTATTTAAAATAGCAATATTATTTAAAACCAAAATAAAAAGAAAGGAGGTCGTTTCCAATGGAAATTTGCGAGTGAAAGTTTTGTATTGTGAAATATTTATTTTTTTAAATTAGAAATATTATGAGAAAAGCATTTGTTATAATGAGTGTTGCTATCCTAATGATATCTGCAGGATATCATGCCTATACAATGAAAGATCAGGCTAAATTATCTGACTTGGCCCTAAATAATGTGGAAGCACTTGCATTTGAACCTGGATGGGGGAGTACATCTTCACCTTGTAGCCCGTGTATTCCAAAATCGTGTACTTGGACAAAACGTATAGGAGCTCAACTGTATTTAGTAACTGAAACTTCTATGGAATATGTAGGTTAATTTAGAGCGTCATTGTATTGTAATTAGGTTATAATGTAATGACGCTCTTTCCCTAACTTTAATTTTATTTTAAAAGAATATTTCTATTATGAAACAACTAATTTTTCTTTTCGTGCTTGTGCTTTGTACTTCCTGTTTTTCAAAGAAAGGAGATTCTGCTAATAGTGAGAATAAGAATGAAGAGATTGAGAAAAGAATGGATCCTGTTTATTTGAAAGGCGAACCACTCTTTTGCGATTCTACTATTTGGGGAACAAGCTTTAGCGAAATGATTGGTCATTATTTAATTATGCAGTCTAACTATAATAGTCCTATTTTCTTTATCTATGAGCTGAAGGGGAATAAACTTATTGAGAAAGGGCGTTTTTTAAGTAGAGGGGATGGTCCTTTTGAAATGCTTCAGCCTCACTCTTTTTATGATGTGAAAACAAATAAATTTTATCTGTATGATTATATTGGAATATTGAAGTCAATGTATATGATAGATATGGAGAAAATAACAAACTTGTTTGATATCACTTCGTGGAAAAAAATATCAGTACCCGATACTAAAGCATTTTATATGGGTGGTTCAATGATAAAAATGAATGATAGCACTTTATTAACTCTGGGATCTCGCTTTAATAGTACTAACTTGTTTTCTACTATTGCTTTGAATGTTGAAGCTTGCCACGAATTAGATTTTCCTTATCCTGCTAATGATGGTACTTTTAATATGGCCTCTCCGGTGAAGCAAGGTGTATACATGGATGCCACGATAGTTAAGCATCCTTCAGAGAATAAATTAGTTTATGTTTGCGGATCAGGAAAGTATGCGAGTATAATATCTATTTTGGATACAGTTTTAAAGGAAAAAAGGAATTTCTTAAGTGTGTATCCTAAGTATACGACAAAAGATGGTCTCAATAGGTCTTATGAAAATGATTGCTTGAGAGGTATGCAGGTGCGAGTGACAAATAGATACATTTACATTCAATTGACGCCACTAACAAAAGGTGATGTGAGGAAACATGTGTTGTATAAGGAATATCCTAATTATTGTAATGATGAATTGTTGGTCTTTAATTGGGATGGAATTTTGGTAAAGAAATATATATTGGATATTCCTATTTATTCTTATGTCGTAGATTTGAAAGATCAATATTTATATGGAATAAGTGTTGATCCGAAGAGCGATAATCCTATTTTTAAGTGTTATCATTTGAAATGAAAATTGGTGCTTTGTTAACAATAAGATTCTTATAATGTTAGACAAACTTAGAAAATATATCTGTAAAGCCAGTAATAAAATACTCACTATTTTATTTTGGATGTGCATGGCAGCTACTTTGTGGATTGTGTTTCAAGTTTTTTGCTTTACATCTTTTAAAATTCCAACAGATTCAATGCAACCTGCTTTATTACCGGGGGACAATATAATAGTCAATAAATTGGCTTTTGGGGGCCGATTGTTTAATCTGGCTGCTGCTGCAGAAAATAAGTCCGTTCATATCCACAGAATGCCTGGCTTTCAAAAGATTAAGCGTAATGATGTATTGGTTTTTAATTTTCCTTACCCTGGTAGATGGGACAGCATCGCATTCGACGTGATGAAATATTACGTAAAGCGTTGTGTGGCTCTGCCCGGAGATACTTTTTCGATAGTGAATGCGCGCTATTACGTAAAAGGATGCTCGGATGATTTGGGTAATGTGGAGTCTCAAAAGGAGTTATTGGTTCTGTTGAAAGAGGGTACACATAAGGAGATTTATCTAAAGGGATATCCTCATGATTCCTTGTTTGATTGGGATATAAGAAACTTTGGTCCACTTTATGTTCCGGCTAAAGGTAGCATTGTAATTATGAATCAAATTAATGCTATCCTCTATAAACAGCTAATCGAATATGAACAGAACATGAAAATGACTATTTCCGGAGATACTGTTTTTCTAAATAATCATCCGCTTAAATGGTATCGATTTCGTAAGAACTATTATTTCATGGCTGGTGACAAAACCCGTGACTCACAAGATTCCCGTTATTGGGGACTGTTACCCGAAGAATTCATTGTAGGAAAGGCTACTCTCATTTGGAAATCTGTAAAACCGGGAACAAACAAATGGGAATGGGAAAGATTGCTTAAATCAATTGAATAGGATATAAATAAAATTAGTTACTATGAAAACCTTTTATTATTCATTACTTATTTTTCTACTTTGTGCTTGCAAAGAGACCGAGAAAGAGAAAATAGCCCGCTTGGTGAATGAGTGGGAGAGCCGAGAACTTGTTTTCCCGGAAACTTCAATCCTTACAATATTGGGTAGGGATACCATTGCATTTGATACAGATGGTTGTGACTATAGAATCTTTACTTATATTGATTCTACCGGGTGCACTAGTTGCAAGTTGCAACTGCTAAGATGGAAAGAATTGATAACAGAGTTTGATTCTTTAACTCATAATAATACCGCTTTCTTATTCTATTTCCATCCTAAAAGCAAAAAAGACATTGCTTATATATTGAAACGTGATAAGTTTGAATATCCGGTATGCATAGATGATGCAGATAGCATTAATAAATTGAATCAATTTCCGGATAAAATGATGTTTCAAACTTTTCTTTTGAATAAAGAAAATAGAGTCATTGCTATTGGAAATCCTATTCATAACCCTAAAGTTGATAATATCGCCCGTTTGGTACCGCTATATCACTCCCTTGGTACCGTGTGCGACACTTTCGTGGTACCGCTCGTAGCGTTGGCTGGTACCGGTACCAAATGTGTGATATGAACGTCGTAAAGAGATACTTCTCAAGGGTGGTTGCACACCGCCAAAAGGTATCTCTCTCTGATTCTATTTTATTTATTTTTTCTCTTTCGTAATGATGGTCCTTCAAGATTCAGGTGATGAGATGAGTTTATCAGCCTATCCATGATGGCATCAGCAAGTGTAGCTTCCGCTATGTAGTCATACCACTTGTCCAAAGGAAGTTGAGACATAATAATCATTGACTTCTTTTCATAGCGTTCTTCTAGTAATGTAAGCAATGCTATACGTGTATCACTGTCCATTTTCTGCAACCCAAAATCGTCAAGGACGATAAGATCGTTCTTGTCTAGTCGTGACAACATCTGTGAGAAGGTTCCGTCAAGGCGTGACTGTTTGAGTACATCGACAAATCGGTTCATGTTCAGATAAAGTGTTTTCAGGCCAAGCGTACAGGCTTGATGTCCAAGAGCACATGCCAGATATGATTTTCCGCATCCAGTAAGCCCCGTAATAAGCAGATTTTCTCCACGCCGCACAAAACCGCAGTCAGCAATAGAGGTTAGCTGCTCACGGGTAAAGTTGCGGGCAGTCGAACAAGTGATATCCTCGACAAGTACTTGGTATCTCAATTTGCTCTCCTTCAGCAGTCTGGTAGTTCGGCTGTCATCACGACAACGGATTTCCGTTTCCAGCATTTTTGACAGAGCCATTTCTAAGCTTGGCCGCATCTGCACAGGAAGCTTTATAATATCACTGACCGCTTCAGCCATACCGCTCAGTTTAAGAGCCTTTAGGCGTTCTACAATTGAAGCAAGTTCATTCATGGTCGGCCTCCTTTCTAAGTGATGGTATGGACGTGTACGCAGAAGATCCTCTCACATTGTCGTTAAAGGGAGTTCTTGAAATAGATTCTTTCTCACCGGAAGCCAAATCCCGATTATTCTTAAGCATATTACAGAGAGTCTTATAGCTTGCCACATCCGTTTCTTCTCTCATCATCATGCAAGCATGTTCCAATCTGCTTCTGCCATATTTCTTTGCCAAAGCAAGCAGTCCGTTGCATTTCCCATATGCTTGCTGAGGGAAAGTGGTGCGCTGGAGGATGTCTGTTATTGCCCATTCAACAGATTGCCCAATGCGCGCACCTCTTTCTATGAGTGTTGCGGCATTCTGCTCCTTGCGATGCTCGTATGCAGTATGATTCTCCGGCATGTGCGATTTCTCAGTGGAGTAGCCATATGGTATGAGGCTTCTACGATGCATACAAGCGCATATTGTACCCACATAGATCTCTACAGAGTGCACGTCCCACATGATTTTAACCTTTTGTCCGACATATTTAAACGGGACACTGTAGAAGTGGCGCTCACTGCCTACACATACATGGTATGTACTGCTAAGCTTAACCTCCTTGCGCATACGAAGACGATACATTTGATCCGGCAACGGATTCATTTCAGGCTTCTCATACTTCTGAAAGATCTCCCACCGGGTAGAACCCTTGAAGGGAAGACTACAATATTCTTCAAGGAGTTCAAGGATGCGATCGTTCAGTGCATCCAAAGCGTAGAACTCTTCACCTTCAAGGCGGGCATACACGTACTTGTAGAGTTGGCCCACAGCACCCTCAACAGGTCCTTTGTCACGGGGTTTGCGCACGCGACAAGCTGTAGGTTCTATGCCGTAATACATCGCCCATTCCACATTGGCATCCGAAAACGTAAGGCTGTAGCGGTCAGATTTCGTTACCCATTGTTTCATGTTGTCACTTTTGGCTGTATGGGGGACAGCACCTATAAATTCTAGTCCTTTGTTGAGTCCATGGAAAAACCATTCGGTAGTGGCATTGGGCATGGCCATCATGAATGGCAGATTGCTGTAGGGCATCACGCATACCAATACCACCAGTTTCTGTCTCACCTTGGTGAGCCTGTCGGTCAGAAACAAGGCATCTCCGGCAAAGTCTATTTGCCATTCCTTACCGGGCTCATAGACGTTGTGATAGGAGTAGTCATTTTTCTCTCTATAAGAGCTAACATGCTTCTTGAATTGAGTATAACCATAACCGCTGGGACATTCCTTATGGTAGTAATCCTCAAATACAAACTGGACATTGGCATGCTTGCGACCCAGGCGCTTGATAATTTCCGGCATCATGCGTTCAAGCTCCTGCTTACGTCCATCGTCATTAAGTGCATTCTTTGGGGGCATAAAGATGGTTTCCAGCTCACTGTCTGCCATTGCTAGCAGCTCTTCAAAACTTTGTCTCGTCGTCGATGCAATCTTCCGATAACCCGATACGGTACGTTTGCTGCAATGAACAATTCCACATATATCAGCTTGTGGAATACCATTGCCTAGCATCTGTAAAATCTGTCTTAGTCGTAACATTTGGTTTACTTTTAGACGTTAATAATATTGTTAATTCTGGGCATAACCCAACAACAATATAATGCCATTGCAAATTTTACGAATAGAAGTACCGCTAAAAGTGATATTGATGGTACCAATCAAGTGATATGAACGTGGTTGAAAGTTGGAAATGGAAACACAAACGCCAACGGTACCAGTCAAGTGATACAAGATCAATCAACACGATAAATTGGGGTACCAGAACACCGCTATGGACGGTACCACGGGGATGATATTATCACTAAAGTTAAAGAATTATATCTGAAATTAGTTTTGGGTAAGGCATATACAGATAAAGCTATTCTTTCTCAAACGAAGATTTCGATAGACGAAGAGATGATTGATCTGGGAACCTTTGATTGGCAAAAGAAACAGCAAGCTACTTTCACTTTACGCAATGAAGGCAATCAGCTATTGGTTATAAATGGGGTGACAACTTCTTGTGGTTGTGTTTCGACTGAGTACAATCATGAACCGCTCCAACCTGGGAAGAGCTTAAAGTTTCAGGTATTTTATAAAGCTGATAATGCTGAGCATTTAGACAAAACTGTTACAGTTTATTGTAATGTGCCATCTTCACCGATAAAACTTAGAATAAAAGGTAATGCTCGACAATTGAAGCTCTAGAATAGTTGGATCTATTGTGGTATTAATTGGGTTATAGTCTCTGTTTGGAAAATGTGACGCAAATGTGACGATAAATATTTGTCTGTGAGGGCTTTAAATCTTATGTTTGAGAGGAAAAATGAGGAAATAATGTATAATGAAAGGAGTGAATGATGATTGTTCTCTGAAAGATATGTTTTCATTCACCCAGATCACCTAAAAAAAAGAAGGTATTTGGTAAATATACGGATTAAGATCAAAAATAGAAAGGTTTTTCTGACATTACGCTAGGATGGCCTGACAGAATTGTTCTTATAAGATTTTTTAATTTTGATTCCTGTGCACAGGTATTGTACCTGTGATAAGTGGTAAAATAAGAATATTTTATATTGAAAATGAGAAAAGAGTATGAAGAAATTGATTAAAATAGCTTTTTTTGCAGTAGTTGTAACAATTTCAGGGTATGGTGTTTATTCTTCTCAGAAATCTGAGGTTTTGCCGGACTTGGCATTAGCTAATATAGAAGCATTGGGTAATGGTGAAAGCGAAGGTGGAGGACATCAACATGAAGGGTGGTGTACCAACTCGTTTTGGCCAAGGTGGAGAGATTATTGTAATTCTGATCCTGCTGCAAAAGCTTGCACAAAAGATGATTGCTAATATCTGATTCTAAAATATAAATTTATTAGGCTTTTTTAGGTTTATTGTCGATGATAAATAATAATCATATAACTATTCAATTATCCAAAGTGATTGAAGAATACAATTGAATGTTGACCACTAAGCATACTTGAGTAGTAATTAATTAGTTTTATAAAGAATACTTATGAAAAAATTGCACTTTGTTTTTCTTGCATTAATCTTGTTCTCTTGTAAGGAGCAAAAAGACTCATATCAGAAAGAATATGTGTTTAGTAAAAGTCTTTCAATTGAAAATAATCTAAATATATTATTTTCGGATGTAGACTATATTCCTTTGGAATTCATCAATGAAAATTTAATAGGTTTTAATCCACAGCTTTATGTTTCTTCATCAAAGATATACATATATGATCATCAATATAATAAAAAAGTATTGGTATTTAATCGTGAGGGAGGGTTTGAACGCTTTATTGGTAATGTAGGAGGTGGTCCGGGAGAGTATCGTATGGCTAAAAACTTTATTGTAAACGAGCCAGGTGATGAAGTGATTATTAATGCATCACCTACAGGCACTTTATATCATTATGGTTTAGATGGAACCTTTCGTAATATTGAATCTTTAAAAGTTTCAATATCAGCATTTGCTCTTGCGGATAAAAACAAGTATTGGATTTATACAGGGAGAAATACACTTAGTGGTCCTGATAAATTGTTGCTATATAAAGGTGGTCAGAAAGAGAAAGGCTTCTTACCATTCGAATCTGAGCGCTCTCCAGCCGATACCGAGTGCTTTGGTAATAGCCCAATTCGTACATTTCAAGAAAGTTTTTATGAGAATGTATATCATATTAAAGGCGATAGCCTCCGTTTAATGTATAAATTAAATTTTGGCAAGCTTCAAGTTCCTCAAAACGTTTTGGATGGTACAGATGAAGACTTTGGGAATTTTATAAAGCAAAATCCCTATATCGCTGTATTCCGGTATTTAGAAAACAATCATTTTATCTATGCCGGCTTAATAGAGTATGATGGCAAAGAATTAAAAGCTCTTTATCATTGGGTGATAGATAAACGTAGCGGCAAAGATGCCATTATAAAAATGGAACCGGAAAATACATATTTTATGGGCTTACAGTATCCATTGCAGTTGACCGAGAATGATGAATTGATGTTTTTGATGAATTCCCCATTTTTTAATGAGATCAATAAAAAGGGAAATAGTGTCTTTTATAAAGAAAACTTTAGTAGGAAGGTTTCTGAAAATCCCATACTGACAACTTGTAAACTAACAATTATAGAATGAAATAAGATGGATGTGGCTGCTTCTGTCATTATTGGTTTATTACTATTATCGCAAATGGACTTCTCTTTCCGAATTTGACCTGCTATTGGAACGTTTACATGGTAGGGTGCGCATTAATCGTAATCAAAAGATGGATCGAGTTTAGGAATTATTGACAGTCAAAGTTTTAAGTGGGGAAATAATCGTTCTTTGAACGGTATTGACGGGAATAAGAAAGTGAAAGGAATAAAGCGTCATATGGTTATGGATAAGAACGGACTTAATGGTTCTATTGCCAATGTTCATGATAGTAAAGCTGCCTATTTGCTAATGCGAGTTTTGAAAGAACTTTGTTCGGAGGTAAGAGTGATATTGGCTGACGGAGGATACTGGGGAGAGCTAATCGAAAATATGAAAAACTGCTTCGGATATGTAATCCAAATGGTGATTAGCTCCTACAAAGAGCAAGGATTCAGCAGATCTCATTCATAAAAGGTGGATTGTAGAAAGGACTTTATCGTGGCTGTATAACAACAGAAGACTCTCCCGAAACGATGAACTCACATTTGATTCGGCAGAGGAAATGGTTAAAATAGCTGCGATAAGATTATTATTGAAGAAAATTTAAAAAGGTTCTTAGATAATAATCTTTTGTTTGGAAAGTGTGACGCAAATGTGACGATGAACATTTATTTGTAGGGTATTTAAATCTTATGTTTGAGAGTAATTATAGTAACAAGGAGCGAAGCGTTGGCTCGTGATGAAGTAAATCCAGATTGTCCGAATGGATGTACTAGTGCTCATTCAACTTGCTATTGCTTCAAAATATACGATCAAATGAGAGAGGTACATTGGCAATAGTAGCTCTAATCTTTAAATGGCAAGGATTAAATCTACTACCAGTGTTGTATTATCGCACTTTTAGAATGCTAATTCTGTGATGTGTAAAGGTAGGAGGTGGCATTATTGAAGATACGCCTCTACCTTTCTTTTTCATTGTATCTTATGTAATTTATATATTTTTATTATGAAGCATATATTACTTTTTGTATTAATCAGTCTTCTTTGGGGATGTTCTCATCGTTCAGGCGTTGATAAGCATTTAAACCATTCCGGTAATGTAATGGATGTAAAAGGGCTAGTGAAAGAGATTGTAATAGACTCACCTTTTGTAGGAAGATTGGCGATCCCTTATATTATGGATAAATATTTCATACTAACTGACCCACAATCAGAAAAGAATCAAATTCTTTTTTTTGATAAAGAAAACTTTTCATATATCACGGGGATGGGGCTTTCTGGAGAAGGACCTGATGAAATAACTAGTTTAGGAGAACTTACACCTGATGAAAAACAGCGTTGTCTATATGTTACAGATCATGGAAAAATGCAAATATCGGGTTATGATTTGGATAGTATTTTATTAAATCCGGCTTGTTTGCCTAAGTGTAAGTTTGATATAAATAAAACTACTATACCGATTATGTATTCTTATGTCAATGATACTCTTTGCTATGCATGTTGCATGACAGCAAAACCGGGTGAGTTTTTCCAAGAATATTTGGTTACGTGGAATATGCAAACAGGAGATATACATCCATTGATTAGTGGACATCCGGATATTGAGAGAAAAAGATTTCATTATGCTACATCTATAGATAATAATTTGATTGCGATGAGTTATGACCATCATGACTTGTTGGCTACTTATGATCTTCAAGGAAATTTGAAGCATTATATTTATGGGCCGAATTGGGATGATGCGACGAGCAATGCTATGATTTATTATTATGGAAGTATTATAATCTGTAATAATCGGATTATAGTAGGTTATTCTGGTAAAAGAAATCCTGATGTAGGTGAAGTGCATGTAACTAGTCTCATTGTCTATGATTTGGATGGTAATTATATCAAGACATTAAAGGTGGGCTATAATATTGTTTTATTTTGTTATGATTCTGAATATAATCGTATAATTATGGTTTTAGATGATGAAATTCAGTTTGCTTATTTGGGGTTGGATGCTCTTTTAGAGTAATATGTGGAGGTTATAGCTGATAAAGAGTATCAATAAAGAGCTAAGTAATTGAAAGGAGTGAATGATGATCGTTCTCTGAAAGATGTGTTCACATTCACTCCAACCACCTAAAAGAAAGGAGGCATTTGGCAAAAATAGGAATAAGAATTGAATAAGGCAAATATTGCTTTCTCCGTTGAAAGGATATAATTACGGAATGCTAATTTTATTAATTATTAAAATTTAATGACTTATGAAAAAGAATATACTGAAAGTTGCTCTTGTAGCAACGTTTGCTTTGTTTGCAGGATATAACGTTTATACGTCTCAAAAAAGTGTTGATCTATCAGCATTAGCATTGGATAATGTGGAGGCGTTAGCCAGTAGTGAATGGGGGGATAATAATTGCCATATGAATAGTATTACATGGTTGTGTACCCCTTGGGCAACTGGATTTGGTTGTTACTGTTATATGTAATTTCTATTTTGTATTAATAACCTATTTGGGATGCTAATTTTTGATGAAAAGATTAGTATCCTATTTAAGATTAAATGACTTATGGATACATTGAAAAATTATTTTCTTTTGTTTATAACTATCTTTTTTTTCTTCTCGTGTAACACTTTTGGTCATAAGAATAAGGAATCTTATGAATTGAGAGCAACTGATGAATATTTAAAATTCCCTTTAAATTCAAAGACTTCTCTATTGATAAAAGCTATATATCCTTTCGTTGATAAGGACGGAACGGAATATCTCACATTTCAAAACAATATGGAACCAGAAATACTGGTTTATAATATGAAAAAGCAAGCCTATGTGAAAACAATATCTTTTGATAGAGAGGGACCGAATGGGATTGGATGGTTTGGGGGATACTATATAAAAGGTTGGGATGAAATTTATTTGCCTGGAATGATGAAGTCGGAAATAAATATTGTTAATAGTAATGGACGTTTGTTGAAAACTATTTCATACGCAGAAACTTCACAAGGAAAGAAAACAATTCCATTTACTTCGTTAACTTCTGCATATACGCCTATGGTATTTATAGGGCAGCAGTTGTATATTCCCCAAACAATTAATCTTATGCATGGAGACAAAGCTCTTGAAGATAGTCCGGTAACTGTTGTACTTGATACGCTGACTCATAAATTGAAAGAATTGCCATTTCGCTTTCCTAAGATAATAAGCTTAGAAGATGTTAAAAATAAGTCTTTGGGATTAGAATATTCATATAGCCGTTGTTTTGATGGAAAGAATTTTGTTTATTCTTTCTTTTTTGATGAGAATATATATATTACTCCTCCAAGTCATAAAAGGATTGATAAAATTGCTGTAAAGAGTCGTTATATTCCTGAGCTTAAGTTTGTTGATAGAGTTCCTGATAACTTAAATCTTGTGGCAAAAGCTCTTTCAGAACTTCCTTTTTATTCGAATTTGATTTATGATAAATATCGGAATGTTTATTATCGTTTTGTGCTTCCTAAGGTTGAACTGCCTGCAAATGAGAAAAATTACGCAGAAATATGGCAAATGGGGCGGACTAAGTTTTCAATTATTATTCTTAATGATCAGTTTAAGGTAATAGGGGAGACATTGTTTCCCGAGAATGTTTATGCTTCTACGCAATATTTTATTCGTAAAGATGGATTGTATCTTAGTACTAGTTTTCCGAAAAATCCGAATTTTGATGAAAACACTCTCTCTTTTCAGCGGATTGAGTTGGTAAAGTTGTGATAAGATAAGGTTTCAAAGACCGGTTTTTTTGGAAAATGTGACGCAAATGTGACGATGAATATTTGTCGGTGGAATCTTTAAATCTTATGTTTGAGAAGGAAAATGAAGAATTAATATATAATGAAAGGAGTGAATGATGATCGTTCTCTGAAAGATGTGTTCACATTCACTCCAACCACCTAAAAGAAAGGAGGCATTTGGCAAAAATAGGAATAAGAATTGAATAAGGCAAATATTGCTTTCTCCGTTGAAAGGATATAATACGGAATATTAATTTAATTAATTATTTAAATTTTATTGATTATGAAAAAGAATATAATGAAAGTTGCTCTTGTTGCAACATTTGCATTTTTTGCAGGATATGGCGTTTATACATCTCAAAAAAGTGTTGACCTGTCAGCTTTAGCATTGGATAATGTGGAAGCGTTAGCTAATGAAAATGGTGGAGGTAGCGTTGATTGTTGTAACAACTGCTCTGGTGGTTTCTGTGGTACATTTTATCCGGCAGGAAGTTCCGCTGGAATTAGTATGTATTACAAAATTTAGTATTAATATTGGGCTACTAATGTTTATTAGTAGCCTTTAATTGTTTATAATATGAAATTATTTTTAATTAATGTGTTCATATGTGTAGCTTTCTGCTCATGTATTGATAAGAATAAAAATGACGAGAAAATTATTGGATCAGTTAAGCGTCTAGCCCTTGATACTTTGTCTGTTAAAGAGATTCCCATGGACTTCTTGTTGGGTAACCCTAATCAAATAGAGATGATAGATAGACTCTTGATAATAACGGATAATCAAGATGAAAAAGCATTGGCAATATGTGGCTATAATGGTAAATTAATAAGTAGAACATTATGCGTGGGAGAAGGCCCAGGTGAATGTATAATGCCGATTGATATTAGTGTATCTCGTGGAAATAAGTCGTTGATAGTTTTGCAAAGACAAAATGGGGAATGCGATGAATATAATATAAATGTTTTGTTGAATGATTCCATTCCTTCCAGTTTAAATAGTTATAAATTCAAAGGTACAGACCGAATTATTTCTACTGGTAGTAAGTATATAGGTAGTGGCCTTTATGATGCTGGATCATTGAGAATTTATAATAAAGATGGTTTAGAGGTTAACACACAAAACATATATCCTGATTACCTGAATTCAATAGAGAATGTAACGGATAAATATCGAATAGGTCAAGGATTCATCTCATATTCAAAGAATGTCATCGCGTATGGAACATATTTTACCGGAGACATATCCTTTTTCACCTATCAGGATAATCGTTTACGATTAATTAATTCGTGCGTCACTAAACCTAATAAAATTAGGGAGCGAATTATAAGAAATCCATCAGATGTCTCTATTCACAAAGATGACATAATTCACTGTATAGACATTTGTTCGTCGCTCAACTATTTTTATGTATTGTACTGCGGGACTGATATGGGGCAGGTAAATCAGCGGAAAGAACGATATATTATGAAATTTGAGACTTCTGGAAATCTTATTCACGTGTATAAAGTAAATGCGAGAATAAACAGTATTTGTGTCTCAAATGATGACACAAGAATGTATGCCATAATTTTGGCAGATAATTTAGATTATACAATTGCGTCTATCGGCATAGGCATTTAGATCGCACTTATTAAAGATGCTACTATCTTTAGTGGCATGTCTTCATCAGGTCTTTTTTACGAGTTTGATTTACATCAAAAAGCTTTCTGAAATTACCTTTAATTTAAAATAGGAAAAAACGAATGCAGCGATTAAATAGAACTCTTTTACCAAAGTCTCCTACTATTAAGAATTTGATTTTGGTTTCAAGGTTATTCTTTGGAATTACAGAGGCTTGGCTTGTCGTGGGTGGTAATAATCCGAAAGATCCAAGTCTGGATTATGCGTATTTGAAATTATTCCGTTTATAAAGTCTCTGTCATATGACCTATATTAGTAATTTCTAATTTTTTATTTGACATTCTCACTAAATGTATGGATAGATATCGAACTATATTTATAGGGTTTGCATTAGCTTCTCTATTTTTTTTTATTGCTGCCTGCTCAAATTCTGTAAAACTGAATCAGGCATTAGAGTTAGCAGGGAAGAATAGAAATGAACTTCAAAAAGTGTTAAATCACTATATGAAATCACCTATTGACTCTTTAAAATATAGAGCTGCATGTTTTCTGATTGAGAATATGGATGCGCACTATTCATATCAAAGTGATTCGTGGGAGCAATTTCAAGTAGAATTAGACACTTTATATAAAAAAGAGTGCGATAGAGAAAAGCTAACGAAGGCATATAACTCTATTTATAGCAGATATGATTTGAAAGATATACGCTATATCTCGGATTTGAAAACAGTCAAAGCTGACTTTTTGATAAGATGTATTGATTTTGCTTTTGATAAATGGAAAACGTCATATGCTAAGCATCTTAATTTTAATCAATTTTGTGAATACCTATTACCGTATAGAGCAGGAAATGAGCCTCTAACCACATGGCAAGATATATTTAATGAACAATATATCCCTAATTTATTTTCTTCAATAAACAAAAGTAAAGATTCCATTTCTCCAATTGAAATATGTGAGGCTTTAAGGATCTGTAAATGCGCGCATCTATTTACTACGCCACAGGATGTACCTGATTATAACGCTCGGCTCTTGCCATCAATTCGACTTGGAACATGTAGAGAATATTGCTTGCAAAGTCTTCTGGCAGCTCGATGTATTGGAGTGCCAGTTGTTATTGATTTTACTCCGCAATGGGCTACCCGTAGTTTAGGGCATGAGTGGAATGTCTTGATATCGAAAGACGGGAAGCCTTTAAGTTTCGGTATGAATGATGAGTGCAAATTAGGTGAACATGTTGAACTAATTCCTGATAGGATACCTCCTAAAGTCTATCGCCAAACTTTTGCAAAACAAAAAGAAAGTTTGGCAATGATTTGTGGTAAGGAAGAAATTCCCAATTCGTTAATGTCGCCATGCATGAAAGATGTGACCAAAGATTATTATTCAACTGCAGATCTTCTTATAAAGTTTAACTCTAAAGCCCCGGCGCATAATCAGTTTGCGTATCTTGCAGTGTTTAATAATCGCGATTGGATACCTGTATGTTGGGCGAAAGTCAAGAATAAGAAAGCTGTTTTTAGAGATTTGCACAAAGGGGTTTTATATCTGCCAGGGTATTATTACAACAAACAATTCATGCCTTCTTCTTATCCTGTCATTATTAGCGATTCAGGGAACATATTATCAATAAAACCTAATTTTAAAGAAAGGCAAAGCCTTATTTTGAAGCGAAAATATCAAACTCGGTTAGTGGATAAATATTGTGAAGAAATGGTTGGTGGAAAATTTCAAGCTGCAAATAATCCGACTTTCATTAATGCAGTGGATTTATTTACAATAAAAATAAAACCCGAAGCCTGTTTTCAAATTGTACCAATTAAGCCTTCACATGCTTATAAATATTTCAGATATCTTTCTCCAAAGCATTCTCTTGGTGATATTGCAGAATTAGAAGTATATGAGTCCAATTCAAAGATAAAGCTTTCCGGAAAAATAATAGGGACTGCTCCGGTGCTTCCTGAATTCTGTCATGCAAACGCATTCGATGGAGATCCACTTACTTACTTTCGGATATATAACAAAGTTGATAATATATGGATTGGTCTTGAATTTGATGAACCTAAACGGATAACGAAAGTTGTTTATATACAAAAGAATGATGATAACTGTATTCGCGATGGTGAGTTATACGAGCTTTTTTATTGGGATAATAAATGGGTGTCACTAGGAAGGCAAACAGGATCGAGTGACACTTATAAATTGATCTATAAAGATGCACCTACAAACGCACTTTTTCTACTGCGTGATCTTACAAAAGGAACAGAAGAACGTATTTTTACTTATGAGAATGGAAAGCAAGTTTGGTGGTGATTTAAAATAGGAAAGATCAATGCAGCGATTAAAAAAAACTTTCTTTCAAAGTCTCATATTGCTAGGAATAGTTCCGGTGCTTGGAGTGGTTTGCTTATCTACTCCGGAGCTTCCTGTCGGAGAATTTGCGGGTCAGTGGGTATGGTTGGGCAAAGCATGTGTATTCTTTGCAGTGTGCGTGTTGTTTGCTTTTGCTGTTGTTCGCCCTAAACAACCAACCTTAGAGTTGTTGCCGTTTAGTCGAATGGTAGTGTGGACACTTATTATGTTGGGAGGAATGCAGGCTGTTTGGGGATTACGACAGATATATGGGCTATCTTATTCCAATCATTCGTTGTTTGCTGTGACCGGTTCTTTTTTTAATCCCGGGCCATATTCCGGATATTTGGCTATGGTTTTTCCTCTCTGTTTGAATGAATGTCTGGCTTTGAAAGCTAAAAAGAATAAAACATGGATAGAAGAAGCTGGGTGCTATATTGCTTTAGCTTCCATGCTTCTTATTATTTGTGTGCTTCCGTCAGGAATGAGCCGTTCGGCATGGCTAGCTGCTGCTATATCCGGTTTATGGGTTTATGGCATGCATCGGAACTGGAGAGGGATATTGAATAACTTTTGGATAAAGGATAAAAGAAGAGTTCTGCTGATTGCATCTATTAGCTCTGCGGTTCTGTTCTTGTTTCTTACCGCTGTATTTTATCTAAAGAAAGATTCTGCCAACGGAAGGTTATTTATGTGGAAGATAAGTCTTTCAGCTATTGCCGATAAGCCTCTATTGGGATCTGGAATAGAGAGCTTTCCGGCAACGTATGGATCTTTTCAGGAAGCTTATTTTTCAGGAGGTAATTTTTCTCCGCAAGAAGAGTTGGTTGCTGGAAGTCCTGAATATGCATTTAATGAGTATTTGCAAATAGCTGTAGAGCGGGGAATTCCTATGCTGCTATGCATAGTACTTACTTTGGCTTTTTGCCTTTGGTTTGGAGTGAAGAGTGGACAATTAAGTGCTTGCGGGGGTGTCATTTCTTTTATGGTCTTTTCTTTTTCATCGTATCCGTTGCAATATCCTGCTTTCATCATCTCTTTACTTTTTCTGCTTATGGCTTGCCTAATTGCTGATAAAAGAAAATGGCTTTTGCTTGGATTTGCTATTATTATGGGAGGTATAGGTTCGAGTTTGTGGTGCAATGATAAATCAGAAGCATGCAGGGAGTGGGCAAATGCTCGGATATTCTATTTATCCGGAAATCTAAAAGAGGCAGAAAAGGATTACGAAAGATTATATCCTCTGCTACGAAATAGAGCTACCTTCTTATTTGAGTATGGGCATTGTTTACATAAACAAAAAAAACATGAAACTTCGAATGTAGTACTAAAGGAAGCTGCTACCCGCAGTTGTGATCCAATGATTCTGAATATTATCGGGAAAAACTATCAGCAAATGGGAGAGTATGTCGAAGCTGAGAAATTCTTTATTCGTTCTACTCATTTATTGCCGGGAAGAATTTATCCTTATTATCTGTTAGCCAAACTATATGCTGAACCAAGATTTTATCATTCGGATAAGTTGCGAGAGTCGGTTGAGATAGTACTTACGAAGGAGCCTAAAGTACAATCTACTGCTGTGAAACAGATGAGAGAGGAAGCACGGGAGTTGTTAGGTAATCATTGAGGGATCTTAAACTTTAATATATTGAATAAAATGTAATTACCATGAAGATTATTTATTGTTATTTTGGAGATTTATTAAATAGAGATATTGAATTATCTTATAGTTGATTTATTTTTAGGTAATGCTATATCTCTTTAATAATCTGAAAGTCAGTGCCTTTTTCAAATGTGACGCAAATGTGACGATGATTGCTTTGCTCTTTTTAGGTTAAATTACTATGTTTGACTAGTTATTTTTTTTTTGATATCTTGTTAACGAAAAATACAGAAACGAAAAACTACTTGTTTGTGCCTTTGTCTACTAATGACTCTATTTATTTCTTGCTCCGGTGGAAAGAGAAAAGAAAATTCCGGAAAAGGAGTGGAGACGGTGTTGCCTGATATAAAAAATGAAGTTTCAGCAGTGTCCATCATAAAAAGATGATAGTCAATTGGCTCTTACTTTTTTATAGTGAATACGACTAAACTTCTATGCATTGAAATATACGACATCTAAATATAGCGTCGAGTTTTTTGTGGTATTTTATTTGAAGTAACCTGCGAAAAAAGAAATGTAACAATGTAATAAATGGGTGTAACTTGAGTTAACGTATATGATACTCTTTGTGAGGATTCTTAAATGGTTTGTTTGTATGTTTACATTGTTGAGTTTACAAATTGTTGAACGCCTTAAATATATAAATGAAAATGAAAACATAATTGTTTTTTGGAGGCATTCAATAAATTTTTTATTAGGCATTTCTTTCTCTTACAAATAACTAAATGATATGAAGTATATATATGTTATAATAGTATTGCTATCTCTTTTCTATTCATGCCGACCAAATGAAAGCAGAGTAAAAGTAGATATTTCTAAACTAGAAGAAATAATTATTGATCCAAAGAAGGGAATTGCTTTACCAATGGATTCTCTTATAGAATATATTGATTTTATAAAACTCGAAACAAAAACGGACAATTTAATTGGTAAAATATCTCAGATTTTGTTCGCCAATGACCTTTTATTTGTGGTAGATAGCGAAAGTTCAAAATCAATAAATGTCTTTGATATGAAAGGGGATTTTAAGTATAAAATATCACACACAGGAAATGGTCCCGGAGAATATGTCGAAATCTCAAATGTATGCATAGTTCCTGGAAAGGAACAAATTGCAATTTTAGACAGGCCTCAAAGTCGGATTATTTACTATAAGTATAATGGTCAATACGTTTCAATGGAAGAAATCCCTTTTATAAATGACTACTTTGAATATCTGGAGTCAGGCAATAAAGCTTATGAAATATATGGGATGAACGATCCAAAATTGGGGAGCAATAAGCAAAATTCATTAATTGTAACGGACTCTACAAACAATTTTATTTATAGTTTTTTTAAGGATATATACAAAAAAGAATTTCATTATGCGAAGAATAGAACTTTACGTAAATTTCAAGAAAATGTCTATTATAGTCCTAATATAACTGATACAATCTATTTAGTGAAAGATTCTATTGTAGAAGCCAAATACCATATTGATATCACGGAAAAGAATGTTGCTAATATGAAATTTGAGACTAATGAACAATTTAATGACCTGCTAGATGATAATTATTTCTTCAATGGAGATTTTATTGAATTGAAAGATTTTACTTACATTAATATAATGACTCCTTGGGGGTATCCAAGTGCAGTGTATGTTCATTCAAAGAAAAAAGTATTCTTAAATTCAGGTGTAGGCAGTCATCCTTTCTTTAATTTTCTAATGAGCGAACCTAAAGCTAGATATAAGGATAATTGTATTGTTCTTGACGTTCAAGCTGATCTAATTTTAGCATCGAAAAATAAGCTATACGGTAATAAGAAATCTGATCTATTACTAGATCCTCTATTTGAGAATCTAACTGAAGATTCGAACCCTGTACTTTTTTTCTTCCATTTGAATAAAAAACTGTGATATTCTATTTGCTATATTATTGTTTTCCATGAGATACTAATTTTTGCAAATATTGGACAGGGATACGATTGCATTTGATCCGATGATTATGATTATAGAATATTTACTTATATTGATTTTTTGATTTTGTATTGGATGATTTATTGAAGAGTGATTCGTATTGCTTTCTTCATTGTGTAAAGTTGAATTTTTTGCCCTTAACTCAATGTCCGGCTAGAGTTAGCTATTCCAGATGGTCAATTCGTATATATTATTGCTAATGGCAAGGGTGAACATCTTTGTATGTTGTGCATTATATCTGATTTTCGCACATTTTTTCAAATGTGACGCAAATGTGACGATGATTTCTTGCTCTTTTTAGGCTAAATTACTATGTTTGACTAATTAAAATGTTTTGATATCTTGTTACCGAAACTATGAAAACGAAAAACTACTGATATGAGACGAAAAGATACTTGTTTGTGCCTTTGTTTACTAATGGCTTTCTTCATTGCTTGTTCGGGTGAAAAGAAAAAAGAAGACTCTGAAAAAGGAGTGGAAACGGTGTTGCCTGATATAAAAAATGAAGTTACCGTCTTCCCATTGCGCAAGCAGGTTTTTAATCATGAGTTAGTAAGTAATGGGAAGGTGGCTGCTCTGGGGTTTGCCGATCTTCGCTTCCAGACGGCTGAAGTGATTGTACATATCTGGGTGAAGAATGGCGATAAAGTACGCAAAGGACAGAAGCTGGCGGAACTGGATAAATTTAGATTGGGCAATAAACTGTTGCAAGCAAAGAATGCACTCGAAAAAGCACGCCTGGAATTGCAAGATGTACTCATTGGGCAGGGGTATGCAGCGAAGGATTTAGAGAAGATACCTGATGCAACGATGAAGTTGGCAAAGGTAAAGAGTGGGTATGATCAAAGTAAGGCTGATTATGATTTGGCATTGTATGAAGAACAACATGCTACGTTAACTGCTCCTTTTGATGGAATAGTAGCTAATCTTTTTTCTAAACCAATGAATGCAGCAAGTACTGCCAATGTGTTTTGTACACTGATGGATACCCGGAGTATGGAGGTGGACTTCTCCGTACTGGAAAGTGAACTACCGTTGCTGAAGAAAGGGGATAAAGTGCTAATAACTCCTTTTGCAGATGCATCTGCCGTGCATGAAGGAAGCATTGCAGAGATTAATCCATTGGTGGATGACAAAGGAATGGTAAAAGTTAGGGCAAGAGTAAATGGAAATGCCAAATTGTTCAACGGAATGAATGTGAGGGTGAGCGTAAACCGTTCACTTGGTGAACAACTGGTTATTCCGAAGAGCGCTGTTGTGCTCCGTTCGGGTAAACAGGTCGTATTTACGCTAAAAGAAGGCAAGGCTATGTGGAATTATATACATACGGCTTTGGAGAACGCTGACAGTTATAGCATTGCAGACGGATTGAAGGAGGGAGATACGGTGATAGTAAGTGGAAATATAAATTTGGCACACGAAGCACCTGTTTCTGTTGTTAAAAACCAACTGTCAGAAAAGAAATGATAAAATTCTTAATACAACGCCCTATTGCGGTACTGATGGCATTTACAGCCTGCTTTATACTAGGTTTGGTAACTTACTTCACTCTGCCAGTCTCTTTGTTGCCCGATATATCTATACCTGAGATTACGGTGCAGGTAGCAGTCTCCAATACTTCTGCTCGTGAATTAGAGAATACTGTGATGAAACCTATTCGTCAACAATTGATTCAGATAGCACGGCTGAAGGATATGACTAGTGAAACACGTGATGGTGCAGGGATTATACGGCTTAGTTTTGACTATGGCACAAATACGGATTTAGCTTTTATCGAGGTGAATGAGAAGATTGATGCGGCAATGAACTATCTTCCAAAGGAGGTAGATCGTCCGAAGGTGGTAAAGGCTAGTGCTACGGACATACCGGTGATGTATCTCAATTTAACGTTGAAGAGTGACAGTGTTTATGCGAAGACAGATGAACAGGCATTTCTCAATCTGTGTGAATTCGCTGAATCGGTAATCAAACGCCGGATAGAACAATTACCGGAAGTGTCGATGGTGGATGTTAGTGGGTTGCTGCAAAGGCAATTACAGATAGTGCCGGATATGAATAAAATGGCAATGCTGGGATTGTCTATTGAGAATATTGAAGCGGCACTGACGCAGAATAATATTGAACCGGGAAGCATGACGGTGCGTGATGGCTATTATGAGTATAACATCAAGTTTTCCACTCTTCTCCGCACAGCGCAGGATGTAGAGAATATCTATATCCGAAAGGAAGGCCGCATTATGCAGCTTAAAGAGTTCTGTAACGTAAGCATTGTCCCGGAAAAAGAGAAAGGGATATCTGTTTCCAATGGGAAACGGGCTGTGACATTGGCCATCATCAAGCAGGCAGATGAAAACATGGATAAGATGAAAGCTTCGTTGATGAAGACTACGGATTATTTTGCTCGCATCTACCCGGATATTGAATTTAGCATAAGCCGGAACCAGACGGAATTGCTAGATTATACAATCTCTAACTTGCAACAAAACTTATCTCTTGGGTTTCTGTTTATCTGCATTGTGGCTGTATTGTTTCTAGGCGATGTGAAATCTCCTTTTATTATTGGGTTGAGTATGGTGGTGTCCATCGTAATCAGCTTCTTGTTTTTCTATCTGTGCAACATGTCTTTGAATATAATCTCTTTGTCCGGCTTGATACTGGCACTGGGTATGATGATAGACAGTTCTATTATTGTGACGGAGAATATTTCGCAATATCGTGAGCGGGGTTATTCGTTGAGAAGGGCTTGCATAGCAGGAACTTCTGAAGTCGTTACACCCATGTTGAGCTCCTCCTTAACCACTATTGCGGTGTTTGTGCCATTAATTTTTATGAGTGGCATTGCAGGGGCAATCTTTTTTGATCAGGCATTTTCGGTTACTGTGGGATTGATGGTTTCTTATTTTACAGGAATTATGTTGTTGCCGGTGCTGTATATGTTGGTGTATGGCATGGGTATAAGAAGGTTTAATTGGAAGATAAACAATCCATTGAAGGAACATACTCTTGATGCGTTTTACGATCGGGGAATAGATTGGATTTTTGCGCATAAAACTCTTACGACAGTGTTTTGTATCGTCTCTATACCTCTTTGTGTCGCTTTGTTTTTCTTTATAGACAAGGAACGAATGCCTAAAATAGACGAGAATGAATTGGTAGTGCGTGTGGAATGGAACGAGAATATTCATATAGATGAAAACAGGAAGAGGGTAGATGGACTGTTTCGTGAGATGAGAGATAGAACGGTGGAGCAAACGGCATCTATTGGTCTACAAGATTTTATTCTTAACAGAGAGCAGGAGTTGTCGTCATCAGAAGCGGAATTATACTTTAAAACAGCTGAACCAAAGGAAATTGCTTCTTTGCAGAAAGATATATATAGCGTATTGAAGCAACAATATCCATTAGCGGTGGTTTCTTTTTCACCCCCTGAAACAGTGTTTGAGAAACTATTTACAACAAATGAAGCGGATGTTGTGGCCGAACTCTATGCTCGTAATAAAGAAAAAACTCCGACTGCCAACGAATTGCGTGAATTGGAAGGACGTTTTGATGATAAAACGGGTGTGGCTCCAACAGGCATTGCCTTTGAAAATCAATTGAATATTAGCATCAACAAAGAGAAGTTGCTTTTGTATGGAGTATCCAATGATGAACTCTATCGGGTGTTGAAGACTACCTTTAAAGAAAATAGTGTGGCCATGCTGCACTCTTATCAGCAGTATCTACCTATTAATATAGCAGGAAATGAAAAAACTGTAAATAAGGTATTGCAAGAAACGCTTATACGTACGATTCCTGATAAGGATGGAGTTGTGAATTATATCCCGCTTAGAGAATTAATAACAGTTACTCCGGCTGAAGACTTTAAAAGCATTACGGCAGGCAAAAATGGAGAATATGTCCCTTTTCGTTTTTATGATGTAAAGGCACCCGAAATTTTAATGGCGGAAGCGAAGGAGGTGATCGAAAAGTCGAATGATTGGGATATGACTTTTTCGGGTAGCTTTTTCTCGAATAAAAAAATGCTGGATGAATTGGTGGTTATTCTGTTTGTCTCCATTCTCCTGATGTATTTCATCTTGGCTGCTCAATTCGAGAGTTTCATCCAACCTCTGATCGTTTTGCTTGAAATTCCTATTGATGTTGCCTTTGCGCTGTTGCTGCTTTGGTTGTGCGGACATACGCTAAATTTAATGTCGGCCATTGGTTTGATTGTGACTTGCGGTATTATTATTAATGATTCAATTCTGAAACTGGATGCAATTAATGAATTACGGAAAACCGGTATCCCTTTACTTGAGGCAATTCATGAAGCAGGTAGACGGAGATTGCGTCCTATCATCATGACTTCGTTGACTACCATTTTTGCCATGGTGCCACTGCTCTTTTCGTATGATATGGGGTCTGAATTACAAAAACCGCTGTCCATAGCTATGATAGGAGCCATGGTGATTGGCACATTAGTGAGCTTGTTTGTCATTCCGCTAGTCTATTGGTTCATTTATAGAGATAGAAATGCCATATCAAGAATAAAAAAATAAACTACTATGAATTTCCATGTTATGATGAAGAATAATATCTTATATATAGCTATCTGCTTGACTTTTGGATGCACATTTGCATCCTCCCTTTTTGGCCAAGGGAGAATAGTCTTGAACTTGCAGAAAACTATTGATTTGGCAAATGATAGCTCGCTGGAAGCTTTTCGCATCCGTAATCTTTATTTGTCAGGCTATTGGGAATATCGTACATATAAGGCAAACCGCCTTCCTAGTCTGACTTTGAATGCTACTCCTGCTGAATATAATAAGGACATCACACAGAGATATGACTCAGAAAATGATGTGGATGTATATCGTAGTCAACAATCATATTATGCATATGGAAATTTATCTGTTAAGCAGAATCTGGATTGGACGGGGGGTACTTTCTATTTGAATTCCAATCTTAGTTATATTCGCAGCTTTGGAGCAACGGATGCTACGCAATTTACCAGTGTGCCTTTAAGAATAGGCTACTCGCAGAGTTTGTTGGGCTATAATGCCTTTAAGTGGGATAAACGGATAGAACCTTTGAAATATGAGAAAGTGAAGAAACAACTTATTTATAATATGGAAGCAGTCTCCGAGAAAGCTACTACTTATTTCTTTGCTTTAGCTATGGCGGATGCCAAATATAAATTAGCACAGGATAATGTTGTCTCTAGCGATACTCTTTATCGGATGGGTGTGCAGCGGCATAAGATTGCGGCTATCTCTCAAGCTGATCTATTAACCTTGAAGCTCGACTTGGTGAATGCACGTAATACTTTGCAGAATACAATCATTTCTCGTAAGCGGGCTATGTTTGCGTTGGCTTCGTTCTTGGATATGGATAAAAATACGGAGATCCAATTAGACCTTCCCGGACATCCGCAAGAGATTCTTATAATTGTAGACAAGGCGCTTAATTTGGCTAAAGAGAACAATCCTGATTTTTTGGATTGGAAACAGAATGTCTTGGAAGCACAACAGGCTTTGGATAAAGCAAAGAAGGAATCTGGTTTTAATGCCAGTCTTGATGCTAGTATCGGTTATAATCAGGTAGCGAATAATTTTAGTGATGCATATCATAGACCTATGCAACAAGAACTGGTATCGGTCAGTTTCAGTATTCCATTATTGGACTGGGGGGTAAGTAAAGGTAAGCGTAATATGGCACAGAACAACTTGGAGGTTGTGAAAACGTCCTCACGTCAGAGTGAGGTAACTCTTGAAGAGGAGGTGATCATGACGGTCAATGACTTTAATATTCAGCAAAGCCTTATTGCGAGTGCTGAAGAGGCTCTGGATTTGTCTATTCTAGCTTATAATGAAACTCGCCAACGTTTTATGATTGGCAAGACGGACATCAATAGTCTCACGTTATCATTGAACAGACAGCAGGAAGCTCAACAAAATTATATCTCTGCTTTGCAGGACTATTGGTTGAACTATTATAAGATAAGGAAGTTAACGTTGCATGATTTTGCTTCCGATTTCTCTCTTTCCGAAAAGTTTGATTATAAATTAAACTCTCGTTGGTGATTATTTTACTCTGATATTTCGAAAGAGGATTGGTGTTTTAAGAGCCGTATAACTCTTTTTTAAGCATGTATTGATGATTAATAAGAAAAGGTCTGTTTCGTCTTTTACGATAATTGTAGCATTTATCTGTGTTGCATTGGTGGGGTTGGCACTGATACCTCTACTGCCTGTTAAGTTGAATCCTTCACGAACTTTGCCTGGTTTTACGGTGCAATTCGGTATGACGGGCACGTCCTCTCGTGTAGTAGAAATGGAGGCTACAGCTAAACTCGAAGCGATGCTGGCTCGTATTAAGGGTATCAAAAAAATCAATTCAACTTCGGGCAATGGATGGGGACAGATTACGGTTGAACTAGATAAGTATGTTGATGTAGATGCGGCGCGCTTTGAAGCTTCAACTATTGTCAGGCAAACATGGGCACAATTGCCTCAAGGGGTTAGTTATCCGTATATTCGGATGAAGCAACCCGATGAAGATGCTTCGCGGCCATTTATGTCGTTTACTCTAAATGCTCCGTCTACTCCGATCTTGATTCAGCAATATGCGGAAGACCACATAAAAACGCGCTTGGCACAGATACCGGGTGTTTATCAGATTGAATTGAATGGAGCGACTCCTATGGAATGGAGATTGGAGTATAATAGTGATCAACTCTCTCGCTTGGGGATCACTATTGCAGATATTCAACAAGCCATTTCTCGCTATTATCAAAAATCATTTTTAGGAACCTATGATGTTGAAACAACCTCAGGCAATAAACAGTGGATGCGATTAGCTTTAGTGCCTGAGCAAGATACCTCATCTTTTGATGCTTCTCAAATTCAGATTTCTTATTCGGGAGGAAAACTTATACGGCTTGATGAATTGGTCATAGTAGAACGAGTAGAGGAGGCTCCGCAAAGCTATTTTCGTATCAACGGATTAAATTCTATCTATTTATCTATTACCGCCGAAGAAACAGCCAATCAATTGCAGTTAAGTGGATTGATTATGCAGGCGATGCACGATATAGAGCATGTTTTGCCTGCAGGGTATGAGATACATTCGAGTTACGATGCTACCGAATTTATTCGTGCAGAACTGGATAAAATTTACTTTCGTACGGGACTTACTGTTTTAATTTTATTAGCGTTCGTTTTACTTATTACTTTGAATCCGCGCTATCTGTTTCTCATTATCACTAGTTTAAGTGTAAACATTGCTATCGCTATTATTTTTTATTATCTCTTTGGGTTGGAGATGCAACTTTATTCGCTGGCTGGCATCACCGTTTCACTCAATCTGGTTATAGATAACACAATTGTGATGGCCGACCACATCTTGCATCGCCGCAACCTAAAGGCTTTTATCTCTGTATTAGCTGCCACACTTACTACCATGGGGGCTTTGGTTATGATCTTCTTTTTAGATGAAAAAATACGATTGAATCTTCAGGACTTTGCAGCGGTTGTGATCGTCAATCTGGGAGTTTCACTCTTTGTAGCACTATTCTTTGTTCCGGCTATGATTGATAAAATTCATCTTAAAAAGAACCATTCTCGCATCTTCTTGGCTCGACGGCTTCCTTTTTTTCGACGCAATTCTTTATTTGTGAAGCGAATTATTGTGCGCTTTACTAAAATATATAGTGTGTTGATACGGTTTTTATGTCGTTGGAAAGTCTCTGTTTGTTTTCTTCTTATCATGCTTTTTGGCTTACCTGTGTTCTTACTTCCTGAAAGGATAGAAGGAGAAGGGAAAATGGCAGAAGTGTATAATAAGACAATTGGGAGTGCCTTTTATAAGGAGACAGTGAAGCCTGTTGCCGATACATATTTAGGAGGTAGTTTAAGATTATTTGCTCAAAAAGTATATGAGGGTAGTTATTTTACCCGAAACGAAGAAGTAGTGTTGTATGCTAATGCAAACTTGCCAAATGGTAGTACACTTGAACAGATGAATACGCTCATGAAAAGAATGGAAACATATCTGAGTGAATTTAAAGAGATCAAACAATTTCAGACATCTATATATGGTGCGCAGCGAGCTACTATTAGCATTTACTTTGGCAAGGAGTATCAAAACAGTGGCTTTCCATATACACTGAAAGCCAATATAATTAGTAGAGCTCTTGAATTGGGCGGTGGAAGTTGGGGCGTATATGGACTACAAGATCAGGGATTTAGTAATGACGTGCGTGAAGGGGCCGGCTCTTTTAGAGTAAAGATGTATGGCTACAATTATGATGAATTATATCATTGGGCAGAAAACTTGAAAGAAAAGCTCTTGGGACATCGAAGAATAAAGGAGGTGCTCATTAACTCGGAATTCTCTTGGTGGAAAGATGATTATCAGGAATTCTTTTTTGATTTGAATAAAGCGAAAATGGCGCAACAAGATGTTCAGACTACTACATTGTTTAATGCTATCAGCCCTATATTTGGAAAGAATATAGGGTGTGGTTCTGTGGTAACCGAGAATGGGGTAGAGAAAATAAAACTATCTTCTCGTCAGTCTGACAAATATGATATTTGGGCTATGCAGAATTATCCTTATGGAGATGATGGTAAGTATTATAAGCTCTCGGAGTTGGCCGATATTGGCAAGGGACAGATGCCTCAGGAAATAGCTAAAGAAAATCAACAATATAGATTGTGTCTTCAATACGAATACATCGGCTCGTCCGAACAGGGGAATAAGATTTTGAAGAAAGATTTGGAAGAATTTAATAAAGAACTTCCGATGGGATATACTGCTGAGTCGGAGAATAATGCTTGGTCATGGGGCAAGAAGGATAATAAACAGTATTTCCTGTTATTAGTGGTTATTGCTATTATTTTCTTCATAACCAGTATTTTGTTTAACTCCTTGAGGCAGCCTTTAATTATTTTGTTTATTATCCCTATTTCTTATATAGGGGTATTTCTCACCTTCTATTGGTTTAAGTTAAACTTTGATCAGGGAGGTTTTGCTTCATTTGTTCTTCTGTGCGGAATAACTGTAAATGCCAGTATCTATGTACTCAATGAATACAATAGTATTCGTCGACAACATCCATCGATGAAGGCATTGCGTGCATATACGAAAGCATGGAATGCAAAGGTTGTTCCTATTTCTCTTACAATTATTTCTACTATGCTTGGTTTTGTACCGTTTATGGTAGGCACTGAAAAAGAAGCATTTTGGTTTCCACTTGCAGCAGGAACCATCGGAGGTTTAGTGATGTCTCTGGTTGGGATTTTTCTATTTCTGCCGATTATTACTCTTGCTAAAAGAGATGTAAGATCTTCCCAATAACGCCCTAGGTCAATTATTTGCCAGTAAATTATATACTCATGTCACAATGAATGTAAAAATGTCAGCTATTGTCGTTAATCGCTGTTAAGCTCCTGATATTCATTGTTAAAAGAGAACAAAAAAGAATGACAAGAAGAATAACAGAATGATTTTTGTCGTTATTTTAACGTCAGCAATGTTAAATGAGAATTGAATATTAACAAATTAAAATAGCGAGTAATATGAAACAGACAACTAAAATCATTCTAGGGGCAGGTGCAATTGCGCTTCTTAGTTCAGGTGTTGCAGGATTTACTTCTTATGCGATGCTAAAGCCAAAAACTAAAACATTGGCCTATAACGAGATGTTTGAACAGAATCCTAATACGCGCATGGCTGCTTATGATGCGATTAATGCACAGCCTGTAGATTTGACTGTGGCGGCAGAGAATTCTATTCATGCGGTAGTGCATATTAAGTCAACACAGCTCTCTAAGACTGCCAACGTGCAACAAGCACCTGATTTCTTCGATTTTTTCTTTGGAGATGGAGCCAGAGGGCAACGCCCAATGCAAGCTCAGCCCAGAGTAGGATATGGGTCGGGTGTTATTATCTCTAAAGATGGATACATTGTGACCAATAATCATGTGATAGATGGTGCTGATGAAATTAGTGTGAAACTGAATGACAATCGTGAATTTAAAGGACGCATCATTGGTGCGGATGCTGCTAGTGATTTGGCATTAATTAAAATAGAAGGTAATGATTTCCCTACGATGCAAGTAGGTAATTCAGATGCTTTGAAAGTGGGAGAGTGGGTGCTTGCTGTAGGTAATCCGTTCAATTTGACATCTACTGTAACAGCAGGTATTGTGAGTGCCAAAGCTCGTTCACTTGGCGTTTACACTCAGGGTGTAGAATCTTTTATCCAGACGGACGCTGCTATCAATCAAGGGAATAGTGGTGGTGCATTGGTTAACACCAAAGGCGAGTTAGTCGGTATCAATGCTGTATTATCTTCTCCTACAGGTTCTTATACCGGATATGGATTTGCGATACCAACCAGTATTATGACTAAAGTAGTAGCTGATTTGAAACAATTTGGAACTGTGCAGCGGGCGTTGTTAGGAATAAAAGGTGGTTCTATCAGTGATGACCAATTGAGTACTGAAGCAATGAAGAAGGCCAAAGAACTTGGAGTCGTTGATGGTGTGTTGGTCGCTGAAGTAATAGAAGGAGGTTCTGCTGCCGGAGCGGGCATAAAGGTAGATGATGTGATTATTGGTATAGATGGTAGGAAAGTTAAGAATATGGCTGATTTGCAAGGAGAGTTGGCGAAACATCGTCCGGGCGATAAAGTAAGTGTTAAGTTAATTCGAGAGAAAAAAGAGAAGTCAATAGAAGTTACTTTGAAGAATGAGCAAGGTACAACAAAAGTAGTTAAGACTGCTGGCATGGATATTCTTGGAGCTGCTTTCAAAGAGGTCTCTAGTGATTTGAAGAAACAATTAAATTTAGGCTATGGGCTTCAAGTTACTGGCGTTTCATCTGGAAAGATGTCCGATGCAGGTATTCGTAAAGGGTTTATTATTCTGAAAGCGAATGGTCAAACAATGAATACAGTGAATGACCTTGAAGAGGTGTTTAAAGCTGCATCAAAATCTCCAGAGCAAGTATTGTTCTTTACAGGAATGTTTCCTTCTGGAAAACGTGCTAATTATGCGGTCGATTTAAGTCAGGATTAATAACGGCTTAATGGTAAGAATATAGAATATTAGCAAAGATTCATGAAAAAAGAGCGTCGGTATGCAACATGTCGACGTTCTTTTTGTTATTTAGATGATTATGAATCATGAAAAAGTTAGGGTTAATTAGTTCCTAAACAAATAATTTGTCGTAACTTTGCACACCAAAAATTCGTTTTTAGAAGAATGAGACAACTAAAGATTACAAAAAGTATCACTAACAGAGAGAGTGCTTCTCTTGACAAGTATCTGCAGGAAATCGGTCGTGAAGACTTAATTACTGTAGAGGAAGAGGTAGAACTCGCTCAACGCATTCGCAAGGGTGATCGCATAGCATTGGAGAAACTAACACGTGCCAATCTTCGTTTCGTAGTTTCGGTGGCTAAACAGTACCAGAACCAAGGTTTGAGTTTACCTGACTTAATTAATGAGGGTAATTTAGGACTGATTAAAGCAGCCGAGAAATTTGACGAGACACGTGGTTTTAAGTTTATCAGTTATGCTGTGTGGTGGATTCGCCAATCAATTCTTCAGGCTTTGGCCGAGCAATCGCGTATTGTTCGTCTTCCATTGAACCAAGTAGGCTCGCTGAATAAAATTAGCAAAGCTTTTTCAAAGTTCGAACAGGAGAATGAACGTAAGCCTTCACCTGAGGAATTGGCAGACGAGCTTGATATCCCTGTTGATAAGATCTCTGATACATTAAAAGTATCTGGCCGACATATATCGGTAGATGCACCATTTGTAGAGGGAGAGGACAACAGTTTGCTGGATGTGTTGGTCAATGATGATTCGCCTATGGCAGATCGCGCTCTGGTTAATGAGTCTCTTGCTAGGGAAATTGATAGAGCTCTTTCTACGTTAACCGATAGGGAAAAGGACATCATACAGATGTTTTTTGGTATCGGACAACAAGAAATGACACTTGAAGAAATCGGCGACAAATTCGGGCTTACCCGTGAACGTGTTCGTCAGATTAAAGAAAAAGCAATCAGAAGATTAAGACAAGGTAATCGTAGTACATTGCTCAAATCTTATTTAGGATAAATAAGAATATCAGTTTCCGACAGATTAGAAAAACAGTAAAAACCGATTCACCTATAAGGATGAATCGGTCTTTTTTTTGTTATTCTTGTTAATTCTGTATGCATTTGCTTTCTCTTATGCTGCTAATGATTATCTTTGTCACGGACTTTTAAAAAGAAAATAGTATGAAATTTGCAAAAATAGCGTTTTCGCTTTTACTGGCTTTTGTAGTTTGCTCGGCTTTCTCATTCAAGAAACAAGCTAAAGTTGTTTATGCTTTCGGTGTCTCTACCTCATTTACTGATACCGCTTTTTATTATACTGATATTCAATTATTGGATAGCGTGCAATTAAAAAACGGTTTTCTTCCTCAGCGAGATCTATATAGTTACCAATTGAAGAACTATTTGGAGGTAGATAAAGGTTTGGCAAACAGAACTTGTATGATTTACTTTTCTGAGAGTAAAAAGAAGTTGGACAAAGAGGTATTGAAGCTTGTTAGTAAATACAAAAAAGACAAATCGGTTACGCTGCAAAAAATAGAAACTTCAGAATTTCGTTTTAAGAAGCCACAGGAATAACTTTAATGTGATCCTCTATGAAGAAGATTCTAAAACTCACCTATATTCTTTGTTGTACTTCGTTGTTCTTACTTACAGCTTGCCATGATGATCCGGATCCTGTAAAGAAATCGCGTACAGTGTTGGCGTATATTGCGGCGGATAATAGTCTTAGCGACTATGCTACTCTTGATATTGACGAAATGCTTGAGGGATATGCTGCTGTTGAGGCTGATAGTAGTAATCTTTTGGTATATGTAGATGATGATAGCACTCCGCGTTTGATTCAGATAACAAAAGATGCAAGTGGAGCTGTCGTAGAAAAGACAATCTATAACTATAAAGAACAAAATTCTTTGGATGCTTCTGTTATGTCTGAGGTTTTTGAGCGAGTCTTCGACAATTTCCCTGCTGATAGTTATGGGCTTGTATTATGGTCGCATGGAGATGGGTGGATTCCTGCTAATCCGGCTGCACCTTCTACTCGTTGGTTTGGCCAAGATGCGGGCACATATATGAATATTTCCGCTTTGAAAACGGTATTAGAAACAGCTCCTCATTTTGATTTTATTCTTTTTGATGCATGTTTTATGCAGTCGGTTGAGGTTGTTTATGAATTGCGTAATTGCGCTGATTACTTTATTAGTTCTCCCACAGAGATACCCGGTCCAGGTGCATATTATGTAGATGTAGTTCCCGCTATGTTTCAACAAAAAGATGTAGCTTTGGCTGTTGCGAATGGATATTTTAATCAGTATTCTAACCTCTTTGATAAGGATTTGCCTGAAGGTTACGTTTTGCCATCTACTTGGAAGATAGATGATCCATGGTTAGTTGGAGTTTCAGTCTCCATTATAAAAAGTGATAAGTTAGAAGCCTTAGCTGCTGCTACAAAGAATGTTTTGTCTCAATATATTACTTCAGGAGGCATCACGATTCCTACTTCAGGTATTTTATGCTATGATCCGTATCGTGATAACTATTACTATGATATGAATGGCTTGATGAAATCTTTATCCCTTGATGCGGCGGCGTATGCTTCTTGGAAGGCTGCTTTTGATGCTTCGGTTATCTGGGCTGAAACGACTGATCAGAATTATTGTACATATAGTAGTGGCATTGGGAAAATGACCTCTATGGCAGGATTTTCTGGTCTTTCTATTTATATTCCTCGTGGAACTTTTACTTCTAGCTTAAACAAATTTTATCGCACTTACGAGTGGTACACTGATGGTGGATGGAGTGATACGGGTTGGTAACTGTTTTGATTGCATTCGTTTTCTTTCTCTTCGCATGCTAAAAAGGTATTATACTCTAGCATCTCTCAAAAAAGCGCTGAAATAATTGATAGTAAGTTTTCCCGGCGTGTGGTTGCAAAAGAGGAATGCCACGTTAGCCTCTCCACGGTTCTCCTATTTGCTTATTTTCTCTGACTTATACTGATATAGGTAGACACTTTATATATAAGATTTCGTTTCCTAGTGATGAAACTGTAGTTTCCTCGTGATATACCAACTGTTTTATCACTAGAAAACCAATCGTTTTCATTCATCGATACTCTTTGTTTTCTAGTATGTAAACCAAAAGTTTCATAGTACCTGAATCTTCTGAACTTGTCCTTCCCTGCTTTATTTTACCAACTTCCTACTATCTATCTATAGTATAGAATAGAAATCTTATGGGATAATCCCTCTGCTTCATCCTTTCTCTTGATAACTCCTTCCCGCTTTCTTCCTATAACTACGCCTAAGCGCCCAATTTCCTTTTTACTTTAATATAAGCAATCGGTTCGTCACATCCCCCGGCATATCCACTGAAAAAAAGTTTTCTCCCTGATCAATTCATAATCAGGTGTTTATGTCTCCTTCAGATATTTCTTTCAAAAAAAGAGTCACATAAGTTTGGATTGTATGAGTATAATCTCTACTTTTGCACCCGCTTTGTAAGAGACACAAGGCGTTCTGATTGACATTCTGATAGAAGTGGTTCGAGACCAAAGAGTTTGAAAAACATTTAGAAAAATCTTCCTATATAATTTGGATGGTGATACTAAAAGTTGTTATCTTTGCCCTCCGATTCGCAAATATGGGGCCAGTTTATTTGGCGGTTCTTTTCTCACGAGAAGCAGCCAAAAAATAAAACTAAAAAAACTTCCAGAAACATTTGGTAGTTGGATTTAAAGCTCTTATCTTTGCACCCGCTTTTAAAACGAAGCAATTACAAAAGAAGCGTTCTTTGATAGATTTACATAAACA
>NZ_FNVX01000006.1 GCF_900104585.1 Bacteroides ihuae | reverse complement strand
GTAATTGCTTCGTTTTAAAAGCGGGTGCAAAGATAAGAGCTTTAAATCCAACTACCAAATGTTTCTGGAAGTTTTTTTTAGTTTTATTTTTTGGATGCTTCTCGTGAGAAAAGAACCGCCAAATAAACTGGCCCCGTATTTGCGAATCGGAGGGCAAAGATAACAACTTTTAGTATCATCATCCAAATTATATAGGAAGATTTTTCTAAATGTCTTGAAACTCTTTTGATCTCGAACCGCTTCTATCAGAATGTCAATCAGAACGCCTTGTGTCTCTTACAAAGCGGGTGCAAAAGTAGAGATTACATCAACGCAATCCAAACTTATGTGACTCTTTTTTTGAAAGAAATATCTGAAGGAGACATAAACACCTGATTATGAATTGATCAGGGGGAAAAGTTTTTTTTCAGTGGAGATGCAGATGGATATGACGAACCGATTGCGTCATACAGGAAAGAGAGACTTGTGGACTTTGGCATTGCTAATGGAGGAAATGGGAAGAAGTTATCAAGAGAAAGGAGGAAGCAGGGGGATTATTCCATAAGATGTCTATTCTATACTATAGATAGATAGTAGGAAGTTGGTAAAATAAAGCAGGGAAGGACAAGTTCAGAAGATTCAGGTACTATAAAACTTTTGGTTTACATACTAGAAAACAAAGAGTATCAATGAATGAAAACGATTGGTTTTCTAGTGATAAAACAGTTGGTATATCACGAGGAAACTACAGTTTCATCACTAGGAAACGAAATCGTTATATATAAAGAAGGAAAAGAGCCGGCACTAAAGTCACAATTATAATACTTATATTTGCCTGAGTTAAATTCTTAATCAAAATCATTATGCGAACACTTAACCACATGCTCTGCTTTTTGTTTGCCACAATTTCAATTTCCTGCTGGGCAAAAACAAAAGAAGCAAATTATCAAGTTATACCTCTCCCCCAAGAGGTTGTCCTCACAAAAGGTTCTCCTTATATAATGGATAGCCGAACACGTATTTTATATCCCAAAGGAGACAAGATACTCCAGAGTAACGCCATCTTTTTATCTGATTATCTGAAAGAGATTACAGGAAAAACGCTAAGCATTGCCGTTACGAAGAATAACAAAGCTGATAGAAGAGCAATCCTACTAAAGATTGATCGAAACATAACAAATGCCGAAGGGTATGAAATTCAAGTAAATGAAAAGAATGTAATCATTAGCGGTAGAAGTACTAATGGGATTTTTTATGGAATCCAAACACTGAGAAAGTCAATCCCTCTTGACGCCAGAGACGCCAATATTATACTACCGGCAGTGCAGATAAAGGATTATCCTCGTTTTGCTTATCGTGGAATGATGCTTGATGTTGCTCGCCACTTCTTCCCTGTCGATTTTATAAAAAAACACATTGACCTATTGGCTCTACACAACATCAATTACTTCCACTGGCATCTTACCGAAGATCAAGGATGGAGAGTGGAAATCAAGAAATACCCCAAATTAACGGAAATTGGCTCCATAAGAAAGGAAACTGTTGTAGGCAGAAACACCGATAAGTACGACGGGCAGCCATACAATGGATTCTACACGCAGAAAGAGATTAAAGAGATTGTGGCCTACGCACAAAAACGCTTTATTACAATAGTTCCCGAGATCGACCTACCAGGACATATGCTTGCAGCATTGGCTTCATATCCAGAATTAGGATGCACTGGCGGACCTTACGAGGTTTCTCCACGTTGGGGAATATTCAACGATGTGCTTTGCATCGGAAATGAAAAGAGCATGCAGTTCCTTGAAGATGTGTTGGATGAGTTAATCGAATTATTCCCATCGAAGTACATACATATAGGTGGCGATGAGTCTCCACGTAGCAGATGGAAGGAGTGCCCCAAGTGTCAAGCTAAAATAAAAGAAGAAGGTTTGAAAGCAGACGAGCACCATACAGCCGAGGACCGCTTACAGAGTTATTGCATGCAGAGAATAGAGAAATATCTGAATGCCAAAGGACGAAAAATTATCGGATGGGATGAGATCTTGGAAGGTGATGTTGCCCCCAACGCTACAGTGATGTCATGGAGAGGTATGGAAGGAGGTATTAAAGCGGCTCAATTGAAGCACGATGTTATCATGACACCGAACTCTTATGTCTATTTTGACTATTACCAAACCGCAGATGTGGAAAATGAACCGCTGGCTATAGGTGGATTTCTGAATGCAGAACGGGTATATAGCATGGAACCAGTACCCGAAGAACTGAATGAAGAGGATCGCAAGTTCATCATCGGCGTCCAAGCCAATCTATGGAGCGAATATATTCCGACCTCGCAACAAGTGGAATATATGCTGCTACCTCGCATGGCTGCCTTAGCAGAAGTGCAATGGACAGAGGCGAATAAGAAAAACTACAAATATTTCACTTCTCGCCTACCTCATTTACTAGAGCTTTATCACAAAGAAGGATACAATTACGCCAAGCATATTTACGACCTAAAAGCTTCTTTTGCTCCACAATCAAAAGACAAAGCGGTGCAAATACTACTGAGCACAATTGATAATGCTCCTATTTATTATACGATTGATGGTAGCGAACCAAATCAATCGTCAACTAGATACGAGGACCCTATATCTATCACTCAAAGTTCTATTTTTAAAGCGCTTGCTATACGTGATACAAGCAAAAGCAGAATAATAAATGAAGATATTAACTTCAACAAGGCAACAATGTGTCCTATTTCGCTAAGTGTAGCACCATCGGAGAAGTATAGCTTTAATGGAGCCAGAACATTGGTAGACGGCCTAAAAGGAAATGACAGTTACGCTACCGGACGATGGTTGGGTTTCATCTCCGCGGATCCGGAAGCAACAATTGATCTGCTTGAACCGCAGCAGATAAGCCATCTGTCAACACAAGCGGTTGTCGACATGAGTGCATGGATCATGGGGATCACCAGCATTACCATCTCTGTGTCGGATGACAACACAAATTTTCTAGAAGTAGCTACCCGAACATTTCCAAAGGATACAGATATTACGAAGAAAGACATAGGCCATTATAATGTATCATTCACTCCTGTAAAAACGAGATACGTAAGAGTTTTGATTAAAGGTAGTCCATCACTTCCAGCAAAACATGCAGGAGAAGGGAAAAAACCTTATTTATTTATAGATGAGATTTCCATTGAATAACCCCCAATATTACCGGACACCAATAATCAATGGTTGGTTTTGGATAGTAAAATGCAACTATTTAGGACCATCGCCTACAGGCCTTCTGACCTTCTTACATCCGGATTTTAATTCTTATATCATCACCTTATATTATTAAGCTCAGAATTGGAAGTAGATGAAAGGTTGAATTTCGCTACTTTTCATCTGGATAACAACATAGATTAATAACACTAGCAATAATGCCTGGCCTAATAATGGCAAACGAATGACTCCGCTACAACAAGCTCGTTCCCATTTATCCGGTGCAAAATGAAGTAGAAAACCTAATAGCATTAGCGCAAAAACACCCCAATATCCTACCATCAGTTGAGTAAATAACTGTGGGTGGAAAGCGGTGAATATCTGTTCGAGCATTGCCATTGAATTATCAAAACTGGAATTACGAAAGAAAATCCAGCTAAAGCAGACGAAATGAAACGTAATAATCACGCCCAACATACGGCGAGAACCATGTACATCACCCTCCTTTTTCTTTCCGATGATAGCCATCCATCCTTTATGCAAAGCTAAAGCAACTCCATGAAATGATCCCCAAGCCACAAAATTCCAAGAAGCGCCATGCCACAAACCACCGAGAAACATCGTAATAATCAAGTTAAGGTATTGACGAAACTTACCTTTGCGATTGCCTCCCAAAGAAATATAAAGATAATCTCGTAGCCAAGTGGACAACGAGATGTGCCATCGTCTCCAAAATTCAGTAATAGAAGCCGATTTATACGGAGAATTAAAGTTAATATTAAAATGAAATCCCAACAATAAAGCAATACCGATAGCCATATCGCTATAGCCTGAAAAGTCACAATATATCTGAAGGGCGTAGCCATAAACGCCCATCAAGTTTTCTAGACCGGAATAAAGCGTAGGGTTATCAAAAATGCGTTCTACAAAGTTTATACTGATATAATCAGAAATGATTGCTTTCTTAAACAGTCCGCAAACAATAAAGAAAACTCCACGGCCAAACATTTCTTGTGTAACAAAAAGTGGCTGACGTATCTGCGGAATAAAATCGCGCGCACGAACGATAGGTCCGGCAACCAGTTGAGGAAAGAAAGAAACGTAAAATGCGTAGTCGAGTAATCGATTCAGTGGAGAAATCTCTTTGCGATAAACATCAAGTGTATAACTCAGAGACTGGAAAGTAAAAAAAGAGATCCCGACCGGAAGAAAAATGTCGAGAGTATTAAAGTTATGCCCGGTAAGAGAAGCCCAGATATCACCAAAAAAGTTAGTATACTTGAAATAACACAGCAAACCCAAATTAATAAATAGGCTAAGAAACACCAACGCTTTTCGAGCCGCAATATGAACCGTACGATCCATCTTCTTAGCGATGAAAAAATCACTCGCAGTAACTACTGCCAACAGAAAGAAGTAAGTCCCGCTACTCTTATAATAAAAATAATAAGAAAACGCAGTGACGAAAAGAATACGAGCCGTATCCTTTCGTCTAAGCAATGTATAAACAAAAATGAAGCCGGCAAAAATCCAGAGAAATATTCCGCTATTGAAAATCATCGGAGTTTGCGGATCATAAGTAAACACTCTATATAGACGAGTTAGATCAATATCAATGGGAAACATAATTGTTATAGGCTTTAATAATAGCTTCGTATAATAATTCTCCTTGCAGCATATAGCCCTCAGCAAGATAATGCACATGATCAGGACGCATCAATCGGGCAGCAGTCCAGTTCTTACATGCTCGGGTACGACCACCTACCGTCCTATACATATCCCACACAGCCAAGTCATGATCTTTGGCATACCGACAGATTGTTTCTGCAGCAATGGCTGTACGCGGATTGACGGCATATGTCTTTTTCCTTCTGCGCGTTCGAAAACTTTCGTAAGATCCTGGAGGGGTAGTCATTAGCATCGGAACATCAGGCAAGCTATCTCGTAAAAGTTTTACCAATTCGTCCATCTGATGATAATGCACATTTGCATTATATCCCCTACTGTGACTCTCGTTGGTCCCAAAAGAAAAAATCAACAAATCAGGTTTCAATGATGATATATCAGCAATGCGTGCAGGGTGTGTAAACGTAAGACAGGTAGCCCCGTTCACGCCCATATCAGTATATACTACAGCACCGAAAGCTTCAGAAAGATTTGCACCCACTTGTCTAGGAAAGATGTGACCTCGCACATGGCTGTCACCTATATGTACAATCCGAATGGTATCATCAGTAGCCTCAGCCCGAATCAAACGAAGGTGTTCCAACATCGGCAACAGTACTCCTGCACTATCTATAATCTCACTCTTTTGTGTGTGAATAAAAGCACTCGGAAATGTAACGCCAATTGCTATAGTATCAGCGTTTAACTTCAATGTTCGAGTCGGTTTTATTGTCCGAATGGCCTTATCTCTATATGGTTTCTTCGGCAAATGATCTTGTCCCGAAAGTTCTGTTCCATTAATCCATAAAAGCCCTATAAACAAGAGGATGAACCACCTCAACTCCCTACTTTTCCTCATACTCCTTCCTCCTCTCGTATTGTGCCTTTCCGTATATAAGAGTTTCATAGAGCAAATTAGCCAAATACTTACCACCTCTGAAATTAATATGAGTATAGTCATAATTGGCCAATGAAGGTTTAGAATGAACAAGCCTTGCCATACTTTCGTCACCACCCATGGCCTGAAACATATTCCAGAAAGCAATGCCACTCTCGGCAGCAATGCTTTGCTGATAGCGAATCAGGTTTTTAACACCTGGCATAGTGCGAAGGTCACCGGTTTCAGTTTTATAATCGCGATCACCTACACCCAGTAATAAAATACCTGCCTGAGGAAAACATTCTTTAATGTGTTCTACCGATTTGAACATCATCTTGCGATAATGATCATAATTGCGCCCACGCTCCGTAGCAACATTTAATCCATATTGCAATATAATAAGGTCATACGGACGTTTCTCATTAAATTCTTTCATTGTTTTTTCCGGAATAGAAGCTAACGACATGCCTGAATTACCACGCAAAGAAAAGTTATCCACTGCAACACCGTGTGTACCATCTAGAGCCATACCATAAAATAAGGTAGAATCAGCTCTGGCTATTCGCCATTTCACTGATCCAATACGTCCTTTAGCTTGAATTTGTTGCAAAGTTCCTCCGGAAGGCGTTGTAATTATCTCCTGCGGAGTGCCTCTATTGACGCTTACAGAGAGTCTGACGTCACCCTTATTACTAAAAAACAGAGAAGCCCGCGTACAAGTATCAAGCAATGATGCATAGTTTTTTTGCCCACGCAATTCAACGTATGCCCCAGAGTCTGCAACAAAATAATGGCCTGCAACGCCTTGCTTTTTCCGATCAAAATACACCGTATCAGTTATCGAATGGCTATGCCATCCTCCAAATGAATGGCGTACAGTGGGCCTATATCCGCTAGTCATAGAAGTAATCGGGACATAGCCCACACCGCAACCTCCAAACTTTTTCTGAAGCATCTCGCGTAAATCAGCAGTTAGAATATCCGCTTCAATAAAAGAGTCACCAAAAACAGCGATTCGTACTAAGCGATTCACGCTACCTATCTCATCAAGAGCTTTATAGAAGACAGACATACCATGTCCGGTAGAATCACTATAATCTTCAATGCAGGTAAGCCCCGCCTTACATGTATCAATAAATGAAGGCTTTACAATCAAAGGTAGCGGCAGACTATCTTGTTCACTTTCTTCAGGTTCAAGGAGACGAATATCACTAAACAGATCGACTTTGCGAAATTGATGCCCTCCAATAGCTATAGAAGGAAGTAAATGCAAGAGCATAAAGACCGATATTACGATCAAAGTAAGCCATAATGTATGTTTCAAGTAATTTTGCATAAAGCACTTTTTATTAGAGAGCCGCAAAGATAGACAAAAGAGAGAAAACTAAAAGGAGAATCTCTATGTAATTAAAGATTCTCCTTCATCATTATTTAGATTTAGCTTAAATATCAATTTCTCAAAATAGCTAACAATAAAAAAAACAGAAAATAAGCCTCTTCCGCTTCTAGCAATTAATTCAAAGTTTGTTTTGCGATCTATATTCTATCAGAAACTCTTCCAAAATAGCTGCCCCTTTTGCAGTAGAAACACCTCTAAGAAAAGTGAAGGTAATAGATTCATAAACCTCCATAAATGAGTATTGCGTAAAGATTTCACGACCCATAAGCGAGTCGAATTGTTCATGGACAAGTATGTGAACAATGCTGAAGTTTACGTCATCGCGAAAGATACCCTGTTCAACTCCTTTTTTAAAGAACTCTACTGCATCATCATGATCTCTTTTGTGATTACTTCTTACGAGTTCATACACTTTAGGATATTTTTTTATCTCTTGGAGAAAACGAATATTTGTCCCGCGATAGTCTTCAATTGATTTTTTATAACCTTTCAAAATAACCTCAAGAACATTAGAGGATGTTTCTAAAACCTCTCTCATAAAGACTACCATCTGATCATGATGATCGGAAAGGCATTCTATTAGTAGCGTCTCTTTATCCTCAAAAATCTCATACAAGGTGCGCTTAGAAATACCAAGCATCATTGCAACATCATCCATTGTCACGCTCTTTACTCCACGAGTAGCAAAAGCCTCCATCGAAGTTCTAACAATTCGCGTTCTCAAATCAGCCCTTGACGAATTTTCTCTCCCTGAATTAATCATCATCTCTATTACCTTTTTATTAGTCAGCATTACGGTCAATTAATGCCGCAAATATAAAAAGAAAACGTTGTTTGTTGCTATAGTTTTCTTAAGAAGATAAAATATTTGGCTGATATTAGAAACAATACGTGCTATATTAATTATAATTAACCGTTTTTAGCAAGAAAAATCTATTAAAATAAAAATTGCCAATCTACGTTTTGGCAGCATGAGACAGACCCTTGAATATAGATAAAGAAAAAAGGCAGAACGTTAATTTAGACTTCGCTTAAGATATGTCAGTTTTTCTGGAGCAACCGAAGGTACTTACCTACGACTTTAGCAGCTTCACTGTTTTCGGATAGATACTCTGCAAGTAAATCCGGATGACTTTTCAACAAAAAGGACATCTTCTCTTTACTTACAAAATCAACCTTAAGAGTAAGCGAATCTATCTCATAAAAAACACGATCAGATACCATAGAAGAAGAAGCGATAGCCTGTCCAATAGCACCCATTGCATAATTTTTAGCAGGAATAACACTCTTTGCGGCAGAACCTATCGGAGCCGCACAGAAATAGAGATTAGACCCGACCCACATTGCAGCTACATAACAAGTACCAAAACGGAACTTTTTAAATCTTAGCTTTCTGCAATTGAGATACAATGTTCCATCAGAGCATATGCCATAACAACGCTTTCTAATACGCTTATTCAAAGCATCATTGGTTGAAGTTATTTTGTAATCCCCCCCAGCAGTCATCATCATTTGATTGTTTGTCCTCTTTTCAATCTTTAAAAGGCCTAGCGTGTCAGCCTTGTGTGCAAACAAATCTTTCAGACTAGCATAAGCCTGATTTTGGGCAGCAGCACCCAGCGCTATAACTCCCAACAATATGAAGATCCATAACTTTTTCATAAAACCAGCCTCTTAATAAAGAAAACAAAATATATTAATGCTGGAAAGTTACTTATTTTTAAGGAACTAGAGCAAGCTTTCATCTAAAAAGTTTAGATGAAAGAGGTAAAAAAGTATATCTTTGTTTTATTAAAACATAAAAGAGTTATACAACATTCATCATAATAAAAGAAAAAAATCAATGGAAGAGCTAAATAGAATAGAACAGTATTATCTTCAAAATATAAGTATTACCAATGAAAAACTCGATAAGAACAAAAGAAATATCTATTTAATAAGCATTATAAGGCTCTTCTTATTTATCTTAGGGGTAATAGGGATAATCTACTGTTGGAGTAGTGGATGGGAAGTTATAGCAATAGCTGCGATCATAACCTTTGTTCCTTTCTTTATCTTGGTAAAAAAGCACAATACATTGTTTTATAGAAAAGAGTACCTGGAAAAATTAAGCAGAATAAATAAGCAAGAATTAGAAGCCATAAATGGAGATACTTCGTCATTCGAAGATGGTCACGAATTTATAGATGACACCCATTTATACTCTTATGACCTTGATCTCTTTGGCAAACTGTCACTTTTTCAGTGTATTAATCGCACATCGACTCAACTAGGAAAGAATACTTTAGCTAGTTGGTTCATGAATCATTTAGACAAGAAAAAAAATATTGAGACCCGGCAAGAAGCCGTAAAAGAACTAGCACCTAAGATAAAACTAAGGCAAGAGTTCCGAATACTAGGCCTACTTTATGCAGGCACACCCACAGATGAAGGAGAAATAGTAAAATGGGCTCAATCGCCAAGTTATTTTAGAAGCAAAACGATCTTCCAAATGCTCCCTGCTATTGTTTTTGTAACGAATGTTGTGCTGGTTTGCCTCACTATCGCCAATATTATACCAAGTAGCATTTCTGGAATGATCTTTGTTAGTTTTATACTCTCTAGTTTTATCTTCTCTAAAAAAATCACTAAACTACAAGTTATCTATGGAAAAAGGTTGCAAATATTGGGAACCTATGCAAAGCTTATTCGCACCATCGAACAAGCAGAATTACAAAGCAGTTCATTTAAAGAAATAAAGAAACTGATTCACAGTGAACAACGAAACTCTTCCGAAGCTATAAGAGATCTCAGTAAATTAATGAATCAACTCGATCGGCGAAACAATATAATAATCGCAATGGTACTCAATGGACTATTTTTCTGGGAACTGCGACAAATCATGAAGATTGAGAACTGGAAAGAAAGTTATGCTGAAGAGATGCCTAAATGGCTAGAAGCAATTGGGAAAATGGATGCACTCTGCTCACTAGCAACATTCGCATACAACCACCCTGATTACACATATCCCCAAATTAATTCTTCCCCATCATGTATAAAAGGAGAGAAACTTGGCCATCCACTAATGAACCGAGATAAATGCGTAAAGAACGACCTAACGATAGAAAAACAACCTTTCTTTATCATAGTAACAGGAGCCAATATGGCCGGGAAAAGTACATATCTCCGCACAGTAGGAATTAATTATCTGCTAGCCTGTATTGGAAGCCCCGTATGTGCTAGCCAAATGGAAATACACCCTGCCAAGTTAATTACCTGCCTTCATACTAGTGACTCACTGACAGGCAATGAGTCTTATTTCTTTGCAGAATTGAAAAGACTTAAATTAATCATTGATAAATTAAATGCCAATGAAGACTTATTCATCATCCTCGATGAAATATTGAAAGGAACAAACTCTGTTGATAAACAAAAAGGATCGCTAGCTCTTATCAAACAGTTCATGTCTCTACAAACCAATGGCATTATTGCCACACATGATTTAGCCTTGAGCTCGTTACAAAATAGCTTCCCTAATAATATTCGAAACTATTGCTTCGAAGCTGACATCAACAACGATGAATTAATATTTTCGTATAAAATGAAAGAAGGAGTAGCAGAAAATATGAATGCTTGCTTTCTGATGAAAAAAATGGGAATAGCTGTTGTTGAGTAGCCTTTCCACAATTAAATTCTAAATAATTCATGAGAAAAACATACATTTAATACACAAAAAAAGCAGCTACTGTTATGTAACTGCTTTTTAAAAGGTGGTGCCACCAGGAATCGAACCGGGGACACAAGGATTTTCAGTCCTTTGCTCTACCAACTGAGCTATGGCACCTTGCTTGATTGCGGGTGCAAAGATAAATGTTTTTTTTAATACCACAATAGCATGGAGAATATTTTGCAATATTTTCTAGTAAACATTTGGCCTTTTAATTTTTTGCCCTACCTTTGCATCCGCAAACCAGCGGAATGTAGCGCAGTTGGTAGCGTACTACGTTCGGGACGTAGGGGTCGGGCGTTCGAATCGCCTCATTCCGACTATTTGTCAGATAAGCCACTGAAAAACAGTGGCTTATCCTATTTTAAGAGCAACACTAATAATAAATTAAAGTGTACCTAACTTTCTCTACTTAGCGCTGTATGCAGTAAGCATCCACACCATCTTTTCTTGTCCTTTCAAATAATCACTCATCAGAGCTGCCGTCACTTCATCTTTTACTTCAGATGCTAAAGAAAGTAGTTTGCGCTCTTCTGAAATGAAGTAGCTGTATGAATCAAGGATATTTTTCAGTGCCTCTTCTCCATGATTTACTCCATCTATTTCCACCACCCTACTAACTTTAAGGTAATCACTGAATTTACTCACCGGAATACCACCCAGCATTAGTATACGTTCTGCTAGTTCATCTACTTTTTCAGCAGCGTCATTATACAACTCTTCAAATTTACTATGCAAAACAAAAAAATCGTGTCCCTTAATATTCCAGTGAAATCCACGCAGATTAGTATAATAGACTTGGAAGCCTGCCAACAACTGCTGCAATGAGGTTACCACATTATCAACTCCCTCTTCATTCAATTTGATATAATCTAAAGTTTTCATAATCATTCATTTTAATGTTTATACTATTTCTTTTCTTTGCTACAAAGATAGGCTAAAAAGCAATGGATGTCCAACTGATAATTTCTATCTTTGCATAGACGCATTCGATGAACCCTATAAACTCTAAATAACCAATGACCATTCAACAGCTAGAGTATATTTTATCAGTAGATCAGTTCCGCCATTTTGGTAAAGCAGCCGATCATTGCAACATAACACAGCCAACACTGAGCGCTATGATTCAAAAACTAGAAGATGAGCTAGGAGTTAAACTTTTCGATCGTAACGTACAGCCTATATGCCCCACAACTGTAGGAGAAAAGGTGCTGAAACAAGCCCGTATCATACTGGCGCAAGCATCCCACGTAAAAGAGATTATCAATGAGGAGCAACAATTACTTTCGGGAACATTCCGACTAGGAGTGCTGCCAACTATAGCCCCTTACCTCCTACCACGCTTCTTTCCGCAAATAATGGAGCAATATCCCGAAATGGATATACGAGTTACTGAAATGAAAACAAACGACATCAGAAAAAGCTTACTTAGTGAAGAAATTGACGCTGCTATTATAGCCAACTTACCCGAAGAAAACATCTTCTGTGGAGAAACATTGTTTTATGAAGAATTTTACGGGTATGTTTCTCGAAAAGAAGCATTATTTAAACACGACCTAATACGTACATCCGATATAACAGGAGAACGATTATGGTTACTGGACGAGGGACATTGCTTCCGCGATCAATTAATACGTTTTTGCCAGATGGAAACGGTAAAAGTCAGTCAAATGGCTTATAGATTAGGCAGCATGGAAACCTTTATGCGTATGGTAGAAAGTGGCAAGGGAATCACATTTATTCCGGGATTGGCAGTACAACAACTTAGTAGTGAGCAAAAAGAGCTAGTCCGTCCATTCGCAGTTCCACGTCCCACCAGACAAATCGTCCTCGTTACAAATAAGAATTTCATCAGACACGCCCTATTAAAGGTCTTAAAAAAAGAGATACAATCCGCTGTGCCCAAAGAAATGCTTAGTTTACAAGCTGTTCAACACCTTGTATAAGAGAATCCATTTAGAACAATTCAAAAAGGGTAAACAGCTAAGATATTATCCTAGCGCTATTCACCCTTTCTGCATACAAATATGGTTTTCAATACTGAATCAATAAATCCATTTTACAAGTGCATTATAAGTCCCTGACCTCTGTACATTCAAACTTTTAAGGACTGTAGGAAAATCCACTTTATAATATTTCACTCCATCATTAATAGTATTCACACGTATTTTCAATCCCTTTTCTGCATTCAGAACAAGGCTCTCTATTTTAAAAGAAACGATACCATTTCCTAACCCATCTGGGTTGTCATTATAAGCATTATGACGAAATTCAAGATTAATATACCCTTCTTCTGCACTATCGTCAATCATTTCATTCTGCACTAAATTAACCATGTGAAGCTTTTGAGGAGAACTCGTTCCCAATATCTGAAATTCGAGATTCAAGTATCCACCAGCTATCCAGATTTCAGTAACATTAATGCGATCATCACCAATACTATCGGCTGTAGCTGCTGTCAAAGGGATTACTCCCTTTGTCAGAATATTCTCAACGTGCTCTATCTTGGCATTATAATCATAACCCGACACTTTATCCTCTAATAGATTAAAGTAGACAAACGCTCGCTGTCCATCTTTTAGCTTATAGTTATGAATGTTAGTAGTATCTCCGGGGAGCATTTTTTCTCCACCATCAATAGCAAAATAAAAATTTCGACCCTCTATCACTTTTACAGTAGAGATAGCCAATGAATATCCATCTTTATCATCATCAAGACAAGACTGGAGAAACGGCAACATTGCCAAACCTAAAATAAAAATAGCAAATTTAAGTCTTTTCATAAATCATGCAGTTGTTTAATATTATACATTTATCTTTCTGTGTATCTAAAAAATGCATGAATGAAGTGAATATTGCATTAACCTTTGTTAAATAGATAACAAAAAAAAACGTTGCCATCTAATATGCAGTATTTTTGGCTTTGTTACATTTATATAAGTAAACACGTGTCTGAAAGAATGGAAGAATTTGAGCTGGTAGAACATTGCAGGCGAGGAGAAAACTCTGCCCGCAAAGAACTTTATGAGCGCTATGCAGGGCGATTGCTTGGTATCTGCCTGCGATACGTAGGCGATAGAGATACAGCGCAAGATGTGATGCACGATGGATTTATAAAAATTCTCAGCTCTTTCGACAAATTTTCTTGGCGAGGTGAGGGATCTTTGAAAGCCTGGATAGATAAAGTAATGGCAAATACGGCTTTACAGTTTCTGCGAAAAAACGATGTAATGAGTCTGGCTATAAATATTGATGACGTTCCGGAAGTTAGTGAGCAACCAGAAGCCTCAGACATCGAAACTATACCAAAGAAAATATTAATGGAGTTTATAGCTGAACTTTCACCAGGCTATCGTACAGTATTCAATCTCTATATGTTTGAAGAAAAATCGCACAAAGAGATTGCGTTATTAATGGGCATTAACGAAAAGTCATCAGCCTCTCAACTATTTCGTGCAAAACAAGTACTAGCAAAGAGGATTAAAGAGTATATAAATAAGAATAGTTAGCGAAACCAGTATAATATATGGTGAAACAAGATAATGAATTATGGACAAAGAAGCTGCGGGAGTCTCTTAAGGATTATTCCGAACCTTATCCTCCCGATGGCTGGCAACGATTGGAGAAAGAATTACTCCAAACCGTCAGTGAACGACGTATATCTTCCTATAATTGGTGGATAGCCGCTGCAGTAACTTTATTTATTGCAACGTCGGTAAGCATATATTTCCTCAACGCCCCTATTGCAGAAGAAATGCAACAAAGATCACTAACTCTGGCCGAAAGCCCCGACGTACTTCCTCTAGTCTCAGAGCCAAGCATTCCTGTCACAAAAATGACGCCAATGCATAATATAGCACAACTCATAAAGGCTCAGCCAAAGAAAGCTCCAACAAGAGGTTACGAAGAGCATGAAGAGCAAATTCTTTCCATCGAAAAAGGATTGAAACAAAATGCAATGGCAGATGATCAAAGTGCGCAGCAAGAAACAAAGAAGTTAACGCAAAAAGATGGAAATATTACTTCTACTAAGAAACCAGATAAAAACATTAGAAAGCCTTCGGGAAGAGATAAATTTCAAATACCAGTTAATACTTCCTCAGTTAAAAACAGGAAATGGACTATAGGAGTTTCTGTAACGAATATTTCTGGTATATCAAACACCAACGATGATGTGTCAGCTGGGGATAGACTTAACCTATCGATGATGAATGATGGGATGATGGAGGTACCTAATAATCAAACAATAGTATTCAAGGAAGGGGTACCTTATCTGGAATATGATATAGCCAACATAGAACACCACCAGCCAATTACTTTTGGGCTATCAATACGTAAACAATTACTCAGTCATTTTTCGGTGGAAACGGGTATTACGTATACCCTACTTTCTTCTGATGTAAGATTAGCAGAACATACCAGAAGGACTGAACAAAAGTTGCACTACATTGGTATCCCATTGCGAGCCAATTGGGATTTTATGAGTAAGGATAAATTTACCTTATACCTTACTGGTGGAGGATTAGTAGAAAAGTCTGTTTATGGAAAAATTGGATCACAAAAACTAACAGTGAAGTCATTACAATGGTCGTTATCAGGCGGCATAGGAGCACAGCTTAATGTAAGCAAACATATAGGTATTTATGCAGAACCTGGAATAGCTTACTTCTTTAACGATGGTTCCGACGTAGAAACTATTCGAAAAGAAACTCCATGCAATCTGAATATACAAGCTGGAGTTAGGTTTACTTATTAGTGAAGAAGAATTGTTAATTGACATATACAGTTGGAAAATAGCGCTTGAATAAATTGGCTGCATGCTCGATTTGGTCAAGTGTATTTTCTTTTACTTCCTGCAGGAGATACTCTTGTTTCATAGCTTCATACTTATGCACACCAAGCGTATGGTAAGGTAATATTTCAACCCGTTGAATCATTTGATTGCCTCCCAGAGCTTCGCCTAAGCTAATAATGTCTTCTTCAAAATCACTGTAGCCTGGTACCAAAACATAACGCAACCAAAAAGGTTTGCGTTGCTTTTCCAACCAAGATGTTAAGCATAACGTTTGTTCATTGCTGTGTCCTGTCAGTGATCGGTGACGTATTGCATTAAATTGTTTCACATCAAGCAATACCAAATCTGTCAATCCAAACAATTCCTCAACATCTTCGTTCCAGATACTACCATTACTATCCAGACAAGTGTGAATGCCTTCTTCCTTAAGCTTACGAAAAATTGGGATGAGTGCTTTAGCTTGCAATGTCGGTTCTCCACCGGAGAAAGTAATTCCTCCCTTTTTTCCGAAAAAGGGTTTCTGACTAAGAGCCATACGCACAATTTCTTCAGGCTCAGTGACTATTCCTCCACCAACTGAAATTGTATCCGGATTAGCACAATACAAGCAACAGAAGTTGCAACCTTGAAGGAAAACGACGAGCCGAAGACCCGGCCCGTCGAATGTTCCCATTGATTCATATGAATGAACTTTTATCACCATCTTACATTTTATTATGGAAGCTACGGGAAATAACCTCCAACTGATGCTCACGACTCAAACTTACAAAATGAACAGCATAACCTGAAACACGAATTGTAAGTTGTGGATAATTCTCTGGATGCTCCATTGCATCTTCTAACATCTCGCGGTTCAGCACGTTCACATTCAAATGGTGGGCGCCTTTGCTAAAATATCCGTCCATCATTCCTACAAGATTATCTATACGGTCTTCTTCAGTCACACCAAGCGATTTTGGAACAATAGAGAAGGTATTACTTACACCATCTTGTGCATCTTCGTACTTTATCTTTGCTACCGAAGTCAACGAAGCAATTGCGCCTTTAGAATCGCGCCCGTGCATGGGATTAGCACCCGGAGCAAAAGGAACTCCTTTCAGACGACCATCTGGTGTGGCCCCAGTTTTTGAGCCATACATTACATTCGATGTAATAGTCAATATAGATAATGTAGGACGAGCATTTTTATAAATTGGTAATTTACTAAGCTCTTCACTAAATAAATGCGTCAAGCCAACTGCCAATTCATCTACGCGATCATCATCATTACCATAGCAGGGAAATTCGCCATTAATATCAAATGAAGTAGTCAATCCTATATCGTTACGATGTGCAGTCACTTTTGCAAATTTAATAGCAGACAATGAATCTGCCGCAATTGAGAGACCCGCTGCTCCATAAGCCAAATTGATGCGTGGGTTTGTATCTATAAAAGCCATTTGTGCCTTTTCATAATAATACTTATCATGCATATAATGAATGATATTCATCGCATCATTATAAACGCGGGCAATCTCTTTCAATACGACTTTATAATTTGCCATCACTTCATCATAATTCAGCGTATCACTTGTTAACACCGGAATGCCTTTCACCATTACTGTGCCTGTTTTTTCACAACGTCCACCGTTAATAGCAAGTAACAATGCCTTAGCCAAATTGGCGCGTGCACCAAAGAACTGAATCTGCCGACCTATATCTTGGAAAGAAACACAACAAGCAATTCCATAGTCATCAGAATGGCGTACAGAACGCATTAAATCATCATTCTCATATTGAATAGAGGAAGTATCAATAGACACTTTTGCACAGAAAACTTTAAAGCCTTCGGGTAAAGCAGGTGACCAAAGCACAGTTATGTTTGGTTCTGGAGAAGCTCCTAAATTATATAACGTTTGCAAAAATCGGAATGAAGTTTTTGTTACCTTATGGCGTCCGTCATTGAATTGCCCACCGATAGCTTCAGTTACCCAAGTTGGATCACCAGCAAATATATCGTTGTAAGATTGCATACGCAAATGGCGCACCACACGTAGCTTAATAACAAATTGATCAATAAGCTCTTGAGCAAAAGATTCATCAATAAGACCTTTACTCAATTCATATTCTAGATAAATATCTAGAAACGAAGAAACATTTCCCAAAGACATTGCAGCCCCATCTTGTTCTTTTACAGCTGCCAGATAAGCCATATATACCCACTGTACAGCTTCTTGGGCTGAAAGAGCAGGGCGACTAAGATCCAGTCCGTAATATTCACCCATTACCTTCATATCCTTGAGTGCCTTAATCTGTTCGGCCACTTCTTCGCGCAAGCGAATGCGTTGTTCCGTCATCGGCCCCAAAAGATTACGTAAATCCTCTTGTTTAGCCAGAATCAAACGATCAATTCCATAAAGTGCTAATCGACGATAGTCACCGATTACGCGCCCACGTGCATAATTATCGGGTAGTCCAGTAAGAAAACCAAGTGAACGAAATAAGCGAATTTCGTCTGTATAAACATCAAACACACCATCATTATGTGTTTTGCGATAATGAGTAAAGATTTCTTTTACTTTTTCATCTACCTCAACACCATTTTCATGACATGCTCGAGCAACGACATTGATACCACCAAATGGTTTAATAGCACGCTTTAACAATTCGTCAGTTTGTAAACCAACAATTAATTCATTTTCTTTATCAATATAGCCTGCTTTATGAGAAGTAATTGTGGATACAGTCTTATTATCAAGCGAACGAAGACCGTTATTAGCTCTTTCTTCTTCAATAGCTTTAAGGCAAACATCCCATACGTGCATCGTTCTTTCAGTAGGTCCTTGTAGAAAAGAAGCGTCACCATCATACGGCGTAATATTATTACTAACGAAGTCTCTGACGTTGATTTCTTTACTCCAGTCTCCTTCTTTAAAGAGTTTTATTAATTCCATAATGTTATTAGTTAGGGGTTGGTTATCAATTTGAGAGCGCAAAATTACTACCTTTTTGCGAATAATCAACAAAAAAGAGTCTTCTTTTATGTTCTCCAACATAAAAAACATCTATTGGTGTCCGTGCTGCTGTAGGCCGTGACATCAAAAGAATCCTGGCAGTCTGAGGGAAGATATAAAAATAAAACTTCGAGTGAGTTAAGGAGGAGATTTGATTTCATCTGACAAAAATAAGCTTTTTAATCAAATGTTAAATCCTCAAGAAGATAAAGTGACCCTTTAAGAGCCGAATATAAACGCGTACAAAATTAAATCATATCACATGTGCCATAAGTATAGAAAACAAATAAGCAAGAGAGTGCCCTACTTTTGACACAATCTCTTGCTTATTTGAATAACAGCAAATATCCTGAGAGAACATTTAGATTAGGAGATAAGAAAGCTTAAAAGCCTCACTCAAGCCACTAATCAATCTACGTCCGTCTTACTCTCTTCAACTGTTTGAGTAGTTTCTATTTCAAGTACTGCCTCATCAGTCACTTTCTTTGAACGACGAGTACGAATAGATTTCTTTGTTACTTTTTCTTTAGCCATATTATCATCATAATCAACTAATTCAATAAAACACATTTCTGCGTTATCACCTAGACGATTGCCAATTTTAATAATACGCGTATACCCTCCTGGACGATCTGCAATCTTCACTGATATTTCTTTAAATAACTCAGTAACAGCTAATTTATCTTGCAAATTACTAAAAACAACACGACGTGAATTAGTCGTATCATCCTTAGACTTAGTAATTAAAGGTTCAACAAACATTTTCAAAGCTTTGGCTTTGGCAACAGTCGTAGTGATTCTTTTGTGCTTAATCAAAGAACATGCCATATTGGATAACATAGCAGATCTATGAGAAGCAGTACGACCCAAATGATTAAATTTTTTATTGTGCCTCATTTTTTATTATTCTTTTTCTAATTTGTATTTTGAGATATCTGTTCCAAATGAAAGATTCAGACTTTCTAGCAAATCATCAAGCTCAGTAAGCGATTTCTTTCCAAAATTTCTAAACTTTAACAAGTCAGTTTTATTAAACTGAACTAAATCTCCAAGCGTCTCTACATCAGCAGCTTTCAAACAATTGAGAGCACGAACAGATAAATCCATATCAATCAGTTTGGTCTTCAATAATTGGCGCATATGTAAAACTTCCTCATCGAATTCTTCATTACCATCAACATCTGTATTTTCTAAGGTTATTTTTTCATCAGAAAATAGCATAAAGTGATAAATAAGAATCTTTGCGGCTTCTTTCAACGCCTCTTTTGGATGAATAGAGCCGTCTGTTGTAATCTCAATCAGTAGTTTCTCATAGTCAGTCTTTTGCTCTACACGAAAATTTTCTACTAAATATTTAACATTACGTATAGGAGTATAAATTGAATCAATCGGAATTACATTAACATCTGTACAGTACTCACGATTCTCGTCAGCAGGAATATAACCACGACCTTTGTTAATTGTAATATCAATCTGCATCGTTGCTTTAGAATCTAAATGACAAATAACTAATTCAGGATTTAACACTTCAAATCCAGTCAAATACTTTCCTATGTCACCTGCTTTAAATTCACTTGAATTCTCAACTGTAATACTAACCTTTTCACTCTCAAATTCTTCAACAACTTGCTTGAACCTCACCTGTTTAAGACTCAAGATAATGTTAGTAACATCTTCTTTCACTCCAGACACACTAGAAAATTCGTGCTCCACACCCTCTATTCTAATAGTAGTGATAGCAAAACCTTCTAATGAGGAAAGAAGAATACGGCGCAATGCATTACCTACAGTAATACCAAAACCGGGTTCCAACGGACGAAATTCGAACTTCCCGAATTTAGGATCCGCTTCCAACATTAATACTTTATCAGGTTTTTGAAATGCTAATATCGCCATGAAATTAATTATTATTTAGAATATAACTCTACAATCAACTGTTCTTTAATATTCTCTGGGATGTCTGCACGATCAGGTACATGTAATAGCTTACCTAATTTTGAAGTAGTATCCCACTCCAACCAAGCGTATTTGCTATGATTAAATCCAGCGAGGGAATTAGCTATGATTTCCAACGATTTAGACCTCTCACGAACACCTATAATTTGACTTGGCTTCACTGCATATGAAGGAATATTTACAACCTTCCCATCAACTGTAATATGTCTATGACTTACAAGCTGACGCGCAGCGGAACGAGTTGGAGCTATACCTAAACGAAAAACAACATTATCTAAGCGACCTTCAAGTAACTGAAGAAGTATTTCACCCGTAATACCTTTTGCCGATTCAGCTTTTTCAAACAAATTCCGAAATTGCTTTTCTAAAACGCCATAAGTATATTTCGCCTTTTGTTTCTCACGAAGTTGAATTCCATACTCAGACGTTTTCTTTTTTCTGGAATTACCATGTTGCCCAGGAGGATAATTTTTCTTTGATAGAACCTTGTCAGCTCCAAAAATTCCTTCACCAAATTTACGGGCTATTCTCGATTTTGGTCCAGTATATCTAGCCATTTTTTTTATTTTTAATTATTATAATCATAAACTTAATTTGTGCAGCCACGATTACAGAGAAGAATTAATGCAATCCTAAAACAAAATTAAGCATTATTTTAAAGATAAAGTTTAAACTCTACGTCTTTTAGGAGGGCGACATCCATTGTGAGGTAGTGGTGTTACATCAACAATTTCTGTAACTTCGATCCCTGCACCATGGATGGTTCTAATTGCAGACTCGCGCCCATTACCTGGACCTTTGACATAAGCTTTCACTTTCCTAAGACCAAGATCAAACGCTATTTTCGCACAATCTTGTGCAGCCATTTGAGCTGCATAAGGAGTGTTCTTTTTAGAACCTCTAAAACCCATTTTACCAGCAGATGACCATGAGATTATCTGTCCTTCATTATTTGCAAGAGAAACAATAATATTGTTGAAAGATGAATGCACATGTAACTGGCCATTAGCATCTACTTTAACATTTCTCTTTTTCGCTGCGACTGTTTTTTTTGCCATATCAACAATTATTATTTAGTAGCTTTTTTCTTATTAGCAACAGTTTTCTTCCGACCCTTACGAGTACGCGCATTATTCTTCGTGCTCTGCCCTCTAACAGGCAAACCAATACGATGACGTACACCACGATAACAACCGATATCCATCAATCGTTTGATATTCAATTGAACCTCAGAGCGAAGATCACCCTCAACTTTAAATCCTGTTCCGATAATCTCACGAATCATTGCAGCTTGATCATCTGTCCAGTCTTTAACTTTAAGATCTCTATCAACACCAGCTTTTTCTAGGATTTTCGCTGAACTACTGCGCCCTATTCCATATACATAGGTCAACGCTATCTCACCTCTCTTGTTCTGAGGTAAATCTACACCAACTATTCTTATAGCCATATACTAAATTATTTTTCTTCTAAAAATAACGAATTATCCTTGACGTTGTTTATACTTAGGATTTTTCTTGTTGATAACATACAAACAGCCATTACGCCTTACTATTTTACATTCCGGCGTACGTTTTTTTAATGATGCTCTAACTTTCATATCTTTTATTTATATCTAAATACAATTCTCCCTTTCGACAAATCATAAGGAGACATTTCTACTCTAACTTTATCTCCTGGCAAAATTTTAATATAATGCATTCTCATTTTGCCAGATATATGAGCCGTAATTTCATGCCCATTTTCCAATTCAACACGAAACATTGCATTTGACAATGCCTCAACTATAATTCCATCTTGTTCTATTGCAGATTGCTTTGCCATATAATTATATTCCTTTTATCGCCTAAAACCTCATCTTTAAAATCAAATGTGGAAAGGAATTCAACTTCACCATCCCTGATTGCAACGCATACTCAAAATGAGCAGAAAAATTACAATCTATTCTATTAGCCCATCCATCATTTTTCAACAGAATCTAACAGTTACTTAAAGTATCATAGGTTCAATAGCAATAAAAATCCTCTTTAAAAATGCCATATCCTCTTTTCCCTTAATAATAACGTAATAAGAATGAACTCCACAATACAATTGAATCAAGTAATCTTATATCATCCACCAACTCCTTGCTCCTGAGTAGCATATTAAACACCTATATAAAGAGCCTATACCAACTAACCCTTTAACTTTGGCATTAACATCACCAACAGAGAGAGTACAAGCTGAACCGCGGCAAAAGCTGTTCTAATAAATTCCACAGTCAACAGATACAATATTCCATACTTGCAACACAAGACTGCTGAAAGAATATGATGAATAATTTACTCTTATCAACAGGAGTACATCTTGAACAATAAGAGAAATTATTCTATTGACTTAGTGAACAAGAACATTCAAAAGTTGGAATAGCTATATTACTAACAGGCTCTTCTTCAATCCTATCCAAGTGCCGCCTAGTAGACCCTCCAAGTTTTATCAACTCAGCAACCTCACCTTTAAGCAAAGAGATTACTCTAACAAAAGTTTTATCTTCGGTTATAATAAATATCATTCCAGACTGTTAGTATGCAGCAATTCCACTGCCAGTAGTACGCCCTTTTATTCTTCCTGATTTTAATAAACCATCATAATGACGCATTAATAAATGGCTTTCTATTTGTTGCAAAGTGTCAAGAACAACACCCACAAGAATTAACAAAGATGTACCACCAAAGAATTGAGCAAACTCAGCTTTAACTCCAAAAACGCCTGCAAAAGCGGGCATAATTGCAACTAGAGCAAGAAAGAAAGAACCAGGCAGAGTAATACGAGACATAATATCATCAAGATATTCAGCAGTATTCTTGCCAGGCTTTATTCCTGGAATAAAACCATTATTCCTTTTCATATCTTCAGCCATTTGAGTCGGGTTGATAGTTATTGCAGTATAAAAATAGGTAAACAAGATAATCATCACCCCAAAAACAACATTATACCACAAACTAGTATGATCAGTAAAAGCGTGAATAAACCCACTCGCAGTATTCGTGTTAGAAAAACCTATGAAAGTTATAGGAATGAACATAATGGCCTGAGCAAATATTATAGGCATAACACCCGCAGCATTTACCTTTAAAGGAATGTATTGTCGCGCACCACCATACTGTTTGTTTCCAACAATCCTTTTAGCATATTGTACTGGAACTTTTCGAGTTCCCTGAACTAAAAGAATAGCAGCTGCAATTACTACTAAAAGAATTACAATTTCAATCAAAAACATAATCAAACCACCAGTCTTATCTGTCATACGAGAAATTAATTCTTGGAATAGAGATTGGGGAAGACGCGCTATAATACCAACCAAAATGATGAATGAGATACCATTGCCAATACCTTTATCTGTTATTCTTTCACCAAGCCAAAGAATGAACATGCTTCCCGCAGCTAAGATAATAGTGGAAGTGAACATGAATAAAGTCCAATCTAATGAAGCATTTAAAGAAGGGCCAGCCTGCATTTTAAGATTAAGCAGATATGACGGTGCTTGTACTAACAATATAAGGATTGTCAAATAACGAGTGTATTGGTTCATCTTTCTCGTACCACTCTCACCCTCACGCTGTAATTTCTGAAAATAAGGAACCGCAATTCCCAATAATTGAACTACAATAGAAGCAGAGATATAGGGCATAATACCTAACGCAAAAATTGAAGCATTAGAAAAAGCTCCTCCAGAGAACATGTTCAATAAAGCCAAAAGGCCTTCACTAGTTTGTTGATGCAATTGCTTTAACATTCCAGGGTTTATCCCTGGAAGTACAATATATGATCCAAAACGGTAAATTGCAACAAACAATACGGTAATGAGGATCCGTTGTCTTAGATCCTCAATTTTCCATATATTCTTTAACGTTTCAATAGCTTTTCTCATTGAATTAAAGTTTTACTACATTTCCACCTACAGCTTCAATAGCAGTTACAGCTGTTTTAGAAAAAGCATGGGCTTCCACTTCAAGGGTAATTGTTAACGATCCATTACCTAAAACTTTGACTAACTGATTAGTCGAAATAAAGCCAGCTTCTATGAAATCACGAAGAACAAGTTTGTTCACCTTGTTTGCTTCTGCTAGCTTCTGAATAGTATCTAAATTAATCGCTTTATACTCTATTCTATTTATATTCTTAAAGCCAAATTTTGGGACACGACGTTGAAGAGGCATTTGCCCACCTTCAAAACCAATCTTTTTTGAATAACCAGATCTAGATTTCGCCCCCTTATGACCTCTTGTTGAAGTTCCTCCTAAACCAGAACCAGAACCACGTCCAATTCTTTTCCGCGTTTTAGTAGCTCCTTCAGCAGGTTTTAAATTACTTAAATTCATATTGTAACTAATTTTTATATTCAAGAAATAATTACTTAACAATAGTAACCAAATGTTTCACTTTATCTACCATGCCTAAAATAGAGAGGGTACATTCATGTTCAACAACTCGGTTAAGTTTGCGAAGTCCTAATGCATCCAAAGTTCTTTTTTGGTCAATTGGTGCACCAATTCTACTCTTAATTTGTTTAATCTTAATAGATGACATAATATCCTCCTTATCCTCTAAATACTTTTTCAACACTAATCCCTCTATTTTGTGCGACCATCCTCGCATCACGCATCTCACTTAATGCCAAAATAGTAGCCTTAACTAAATTATGAGGATTAGATGATCCTTTCGATTTAGCCAAAACATCAGTAATACCAACACTTTCAAGAACAGCACGCATCGCACCACCTGCTACTACACCAGTACCATGAGAAGCTGGTTTGATAAATACCTCAGCACCACCAAATTTAGCAAATTGTTCATGAGGTACAGTTCCTTTTAGCAATGGAATTTTAATCAAATTTTTCTTGGCTGATTCAACACCTTTAGCTATTGCAGCAGTTACTTCACCAGCTTTACCGAGTCCCCATCCAATAATTCCTTCTTCATTACCAACAACAACAATCGCAGAGAAGCTGAATGTCCTACCACCCTTTGTCACTTTAGTGACACGGTTAATGGCAACCAACCTATCCTTTAACTCTAAATCATTAGTAATTTTCATCTTATTATTAATTCCTGACATAATGATTAAAATTTAAGTCCACCGTTACGAGCCGCATCAGCCACTTCTTTTACTCTCCCATGATATAAGTAACCATTGCGATCAAAAATAACGGCTAATACCCCAACTTCCTGAGCTTTTTTCGCAATCAAGCCACCTACTTGTGCAGCTAGTTCCTTCTTCGGCAACTTGTCTTCCAAGCCTAATGATGAGGCAGAGGCCAACGTTTTACCTGAGAGATCATCAATTATCTGCACATATATCTGCTTATTACTCCTAAATATACTCATACGTGGACGTTCGGCTGAGCCAGATATCTTATTACGCACTCTATATTTAATTTTGATTCGTCTTTCTACTTTTGTTGTCATAATACTCACATTTACATAAATTACTTAGCACCAGCCGATTTTCCAGACTTTCTACGAATTTCTTCTCCAACAAACTTAATACCTTTACCCTTATAAGGTTCAGGCTTACGGAAAGAACGTATCTTAGAGCAAACTTGACCTAACAGTTGCTTATCACAAGATTCTAAAAGAATAAGTGGGTTTTTATTTCTCTCTGCTTTTGTTTCAACCTTTACTTCGGGTGGAAGTTGTATGAAAATATTGTGAGTATAGCCTAACGCCAAATCAATAATATTTCCATTATTAGAAGCACGGTATCCAACACCTACTAATTCAAGCTCTTTTTTATATCCTTCAGATACCCCTACAACCATATTATGAATTAATGAACGATACAAACCATGAAAAGCGCGTTCTTGCTTATCATCACTCTGACGACTTAAAACAACATGCCCACTCTGAATATCCACTCCAATAAGTGGATTAATATATTGACTTAACTCACCTTTAGGGCCTTTTACTGTAACACAATCATTCACAAATGTTACAGCAACCCCTACTGGTATACTAATGGGTAATTTTCCTATTCTTGACATTGCTTATTCCTCCTAAATTAATATACATAACACAAAACCTCACCACCTATTTTCAAATCAGCCGCTTCTTTGTTTGTCATTACACCTTTGGAAGTAGATATTATAGCAATACCCAAACCATTAATCACACGTGGCATATCTTTATATCCAGTATACTTTCGCATACCTGGAGAAGATATTCTTTCCATCTTCTTGATTGCGCTAACTTTGTTAATCGAATCATATTTTAAAGCCACTTTTATAGTACCTTGTGGACCATCTTCTACAAACTTATAATTAAGGATGTAGCCTTTTTCAAAAAGAATCTTAGTGATTTCTCTTTTCAAATTCGAAGCAGGAACTTCTACAATTCTGTGCTTAGCACTAATTGCATTCCTCAATCTCGTTAAATAATCAGCAATTGGATCTGTCATAAATGAAAACAATTAAATTAACCAGGACTATCCTGACAATATTTAAATAAAATAGATTATCACCAGCTCGCTTTTTTCACACCAGGGATAAGCCCATTAGATGCCATTTCACGGAACTGAATTCTTGATACACCAAACTGACGGATATAGCCTTTTGGACGCCCCGTCAATTTGCAACGATTATGCATTCGCACAGGCGAAGAATTCTTTGGCAAGGCTTGTAGAGCCTCAAAGTCACCATCTTTCTTCAACTGAGCTCTTTTCTCGGCATATTTTTCTACTAATTTAGCACGCTTAACTTCACGAGCCTTCATTGATTCTTTTGCCATAACAATCAGTCTTTTTTTGCGTTTTTAAACGGTAAACCAAATTCTTTCAAAAGAGCATATCCTTCTTCATCAGTTTCAGCTGAAGTTACAAAGGTAATATTCATCCCTAGAATTCTAGTAATACCATCTATATTAATTTCAGGGAAGACAATCTGTTCCTGGATTCCAAGAGTGTAATTTCCCTTTCCATCAAACTTACTTTCTATACCTTTAAAATCTCGAATACGAGGCAATGCTACGCGAACTAATTTCTCCAAGAACTCATACATCCTCTCTCTACGTAGAGTGACCATTACACCAATAGGCATCTTCTTACGTAATTTAAAATTAGCAATATCTTTACGAGAGATAGTGGCAACAGCTTTTTGGCCCGTAATAGCCGACATTTCATTTATTGCAACCTCGATTATTTTCTTATCTGCAACAGCCATACCTAAGCCTTGATTGATAACAATCTTCTTAAGTACAGGAATTTGCATTACTGAAGAATACTCAAATTGTGATTTCAATGCAGGAGCAATACGCTCTGCATATTCTTTTTTTAGGCTAGCAGTATTACTCATTATTTAATCTCCTCTCCTGTTTTTTTAGAATAACGCACTAAAGTTCCTTCAGAACTTATTTTTCTCCCAATACGCGTAGCCTTACCTGTCTTAGGGTCAACCAAATTCAAGTTTGATAAATGGATAGAAGCTTCCTGCTTAACTATACCACCTTGAGGATTCTTAGCATTAGGCTTAATGCTTTTTGAAACCAAATTAATGCCTTCAACAATTGCACGCAACTCTTTAACAAGAACCTTTAACACTCGACCAGTTTTACCTTTCTCTTCACCTGAATTCACGTAAACTGTATCACCTTTCTTTATATGTAATTTATTCATTACTTAAAACTTTTACAAGATTAAAGTACTTCAGGTGCAAGCGAAACTACTTTCATGTTTGTAGCACGAAGTTCTCTTGCAACAGGACCAAAGATACGACTACCGCGGATCTCACCCGCATTATTAAGTAATACGCAAGCATTATCATCAAAACGTATATAAGATCCATCTACACGACGAATCTCTTTTCTTGTCCGCACGATTAAAGCTTTTGACACTGCACCTTTTTTTATATCACTCGAAGGGATGACGTTCTTTACAGAAACAACTATTACATCCCCAACAGAAGCATAACGACGCCCTGTACCACCTAAAACTCGGATACACAAAGCTTCCTTTGCTCCGCTATTGTCACATACTGTCAGCCTGGATTCTGCTTGTATCATAATTACTTAGCTCTTTCAATTATTTCTACCAATCTCCACCTTTTAGTCTTGCTCAAAGGACGAGTTTCCATAATACATACTGTATCACCAATATTACATTCGTTCTTTTCATCATGAGCATGGTATTTCTTCGTTTTACTAACGAATTTACCATATATAGGGTGCTTTTCTTTAAACTTTGCAGCAACAGTAATCGTTTTATCCATCTTGTTGCTTAATACAACCCCTGTTCTTTCTTTTCTTAAATTTCTTGCTTCCATCAAGCCCATCATTTATTAGTAAGTTCTCTTTGACGTAGTTCAGATTTCATTCTCGCAATGGTTCTACGCAAATATTTAATCTGAACAGGATTATCCAAAGGAGAAATAGAATGATTTAAAACTACTTGGTTATAATTAACCACTTCAGCATTTACTCTTTCTACTAAGTCACCAGTAGACATTTCTTTAATTTCCGAAATTTTCATATACGTTACGCATTTTGATTTTGAACATCGTAATCACGCCTAACTATAAACTTCGTAGTAACAGGAAGTTTCTGCGCAGCTAAGCGCAAAGCTTCCTTAGCGATCTCATACGATACTCCTTCAACTTCAATTATAATTCTACCTGGAGTTATAGGAGCAACAAATCCTTCTGGAGAACCTTTACCTTTACCCATACGCACTTCTGCAGGCTTCTTTGTGATCGGTTTATCTGGGAAAATTCGAATCCAAATTTGCCCTTGACGCTGCATATATCTTGTAACAGCAATACGCGCCGCTTCAATCTGCCTACCTGTAATCCACTTATTCTGCAGGGCCTTTATACCAAAAGAACCAAAAGCAAGCTGATTTCCCCTCTGAGAAATGCCTTTCATGCGCCCCTTCTGTTGTCTTCTGAATTTCGTCTTTTTCGGTTGTAACATAATTCCTAAAATTCAAATTCGTTTAGCGATTATTTTTCTTTCTTTTAAAGTTCTTTCCACCATTATTATTGCTTCCACGAGCATTGTCTTTGCTTTGAGCAAAATTAGGGGCCAAATCTTTTTTGCCAAAAATTTCACCACGACAAATCCAAACTTTTATGCCAAGAAGACCAACTTTAGTCAATGCCTCAGCATGACAATAATCGATATCTGCCCTGAAAGTATGTAGCGGAGTTCTTCCTTCTTTATACATTTCAGAACGAGCCATCTCTGCTCCATTCAAACGTCCTGAAATTTGCACCTTTATACCTTCCGCTCCCATGCGCATAGTGTTAGCTATAGACATTTTTATTGCACGACGATAGGCTATTTTACCTTCAACTTGGCGAGCGATATTATTAGCAACAATAACCGCATCAAGTTCAGGACGCTTTACCTCAAAAATATTAATCTGAATATCTTTATCAGTAATTTTCTTCAACTCCTCCTTCAACTTATCAACTTCTTGTCCACCTTTACCAATTATAATGCCAGGACGAGCTGTACAAACAGTAATAGTAACAAGCTTCAGGGTACGTTCTATGATAATTCGTGACATGCTAGCCTTAGCTAATCTTGCATTAAGATACTTACGAATTTTGCTATCTTCAAGCAATGAATCACCATAATCATTTCCACCATACCAATTAGAATCCCAACCTCTGATAATTCCTAAACGGTTACTTATTGGATTAACTTTTTGTCCCATGTAGCTTAATTTTGATCTTCATTATTACTTTTAGAATCCACGAACAAAGTCACATGATTTGAACGTTTACGAATCCTATATCCTCTACCTTGTGGAGCGGGTCTCATTCTTTTTAAAGTAGATCCGCAATCAACAAAAATCTTAGTAACGAACAATTCGCCACTTTCTGCTTTGCGCTCGTTTTTTTGCTCCCAATTGGCAATCGCAGATCGCAGTAACTTTTCAACTCTCGCAGCAGCTTCTTTTGATGAAAACTTCAAAACGCCAAGAGCTCTGTTAACCTCCATTCCGCGAACCATGTCTGCCACAAGGCGCATCTTACGAGGGGATGTTGGGACATTTTGCAATCTAGCAAAATACATGGATTTAAGGGCTTCCTTTCTTCTGTCTGCCGATATTTTTTTTCTTGCTCCCATTTATTTTAATACTTTATTATTTCTGTAAATTCCATCATTTTTTCTTATTACCAGAATGTCCTTTAAATGTACGAGTTGGAGAAAATTCGCCCAACTTGTGCCCGACCATGTTCTCGGTAATATAAACAGGAATAAATTTATTTCCATTGTGAACTGCAACTGTATGACCTACAAAATCAGGTGAAATCATTGAAGCTCTAGCCCAAGTTTTAACGACAGCCTTTTTACCTGCTTCATTCATAACAAGCACTTTTTTTTCAAGCTTAACATTAATATATGGACCTTTTTTTAATGAACGACTCATAGTTTACTCAATTAATCAGATTACTTTTTTCTTCTCTCAATAATATACTTAGAAGACTGCTTCTTAGGAGCTCTTGTTTTAAGACCCTTAGCATACAGTCCCTTGCGAGATCGTGGATGCCCACCAGAAGCACGTCCTTCTCCACCACCCATTGGGTGATCCACTGGATTCATTACTACACCACGGTTACGTGGACGCCGTCCCTGCCATCTTGAACGTCCAGCTTTACCAGAACATTCCAGTCCATGATCAGAATTACCCACACTACCAACAGTAGCTTTACATGTACTAAGTATCTGTCTTACTTCACCAGAAGGTAATTTTATAACACAATATTTACCTTCTCTTGATGTTAATTGAGCAAAATTTCCCGCAGAGCGAACAAAAGCAGCACCCTGACCAGGACGTAACTCAATATTATGAATTACTGTACCTACAGGGATATTCTGCAAAGGAAGCGCATTACCAATTTCTGGCGCAGCATTTTCACCTGACATCAATGTCACACCTACTTGCAACCCATTGGGAGCAATAATATATCGTTTTTCACCATCTGCATAAAAAAGCAAAGCAATACGAGCCGAACGATTCGGGTCATATTCAATAGTCTTTACTACAGCTGGTACACCGTCTTTATTTCTCTTGAAATCAACAATTCTAATCACCTTCCTTTGGCCACCACCAATGTAGCGCATAGTCATCTTACCTTCACTATTGCGACCACCTGAAGATTTCTTCCCATATACAAGAGACTTCTCTGGTACCCGAGCAGTAATTTCTTCAAAAGTACCAATAATTTTATGTCTTTGCCCCGGTGTTGTAGGCTTAAATTTACGTACTGCCATTTTTCTTAAATATTGCTATAAAAATCAATAGTATCTCCTTCTTTCAAAGCCACGATCGCTTTTTTATATGCGTTAGTTCTGCCATTAATAATACCGGCTTTTGTATAACGGCTTTTATTTTTGCCAGAATACTTAACTGTATTAACACTAATCACCGTAACATTATAAAAAGCCTCAACCTCTTTCTTAATCTCTAATTTATTGGCTTCCGGACGTACAATAAAACCAAAACGATTTAGTTTATCTGTCATTGCAGTCATCTTTTCCGTCACCAACGGTTTAATAATAATTCCCATTACCTAAGCCTCCTTTTTAAATTAAGATATTATCAACAGCCGAAAGAGCACTTTCAGTAAACACAACAACTCCAGCATTCAATACCTTATAAGTATTTAACCCTGAAATCACTTGAACATTAGCGCCTATTACGTTACGAGCCGACAAATATACGTTTTTATTTGCTTCCAATAAAATAACAAGTAGCTTTTTATCAGAAACTTTAAGTTTTTTTGTTATTTCGATAAAATCTTTTGTTCTTGGTGTATCCAAATTAAAATCTTCGACAACAACAATTGCATCATTTTTAGCTTTATACGCCAAGGCTGATTTTCTAGCTAGAACTTTTACTTTCTTATTTAACTTAAAAAAGTAATCTCTAGGCCTAGGTCCAAAAACACGACCACCACCAATAAGCAGCGGAGAGTTCATATCTCCTCGGCGAGCACCACCACCACCTTTCTGACGGCCAATTTTACGCGTAGAGCCACTTATTTCACTTCTCTCTTTAGATTTGTGCGTACCCTGACGTTGATTAGCCATAAACTGTTTTACATCCAGATAAATAGCATGATCATTAGGCTCAATACCAAAGATAGAGTCATTTAACGTAACCTTTCTCCCAGTGTCTTCACCTTTAATATTATATACGTTAACTTCCATTATTTCTCAATTATTACGATTGAACCTTTGCAACCTGGAACAGATCCCTTTACTAACAAAAGATTATGTTCCCCGATCACTTTTAATACCTGCAAGTTTTGAACCGTGACTCTGTCACCTCCAAGTTGGCCACCCATGCGCATACCCTTAAAAACCTTAGCTGGATATGAACAAGCACCGATAGAACCTGGTTTACGGGCACGATTATGTTGACCGTGAGTTGCTTGACCAACACCACCAAAACCATGTCTTTTTACTACTCCTTGAAATCCTTTTCCCTTAGAAGTTCCTATTACATCAACAAACTCGACATCATTGAAGAGATCCACAGTAATAGAATCTCCTAAGCTAAGTTCGCTTTCAAATCCCTTGAACTCGGCCAAGTGTCTCTTTGGTGTTACTCCAGCCTTTTTGAAGTGTCCCATCAAAGGCTTTGTGGTATGTTTCTCTTTCTTTTCTTGGAAACCAACCTGCACGGCTTCGTACCCATCATTTTGATGAGATTTCACCTGCGTAACAACACAAGGACCTGCTTCGATAACAGTGCATGGTACATTTTTACCATCAGCACTGAACACGGATGTCATTCCGATTTTTTTTCCTAATAATCCTGGCATTTCACTTTGTTTTAATTATCAAACTTTAATTTCAACTTCAACACCACTAGGTAGCTCAAGCTTCATCAAAGCATCAACTGTTTTAGCGGTTGAACTATAAATATCGATCAATCTTTTATAAGAAGAAAGTTCAAATTGCTCTCTAGATTTCTTATTAACGAAAGTTGAACGATTCACTGTAAAAATACGCTTATGCGTAGGTAAAGGTATAGGACCACTAACAATAGCGCCGGTACTCTTCACTGTCTTCACGATTTTTTCAGCCGATTTATCGACTAGATTATGATCGTAAGATTTTAATTTAATTCTGATTTTTTGACTCATTATAATTAGATTAATAAATTTATAAATTATCCGGAACAATCGATTAAGAGTCATTCACTAATCAATTGTTCCAGATAGTCATTTAGAGTAAATCAGCACGTCCCTTAACCTCCTCTAAAACAGCTTTAGCTATTGAAGAAGAAACTTGGGCGTGGTGAGAATATGTCATAGAAGACGTCGCACGACCAGAAGAGATTGTTCGTAAAGTCGTTACATAGCCAAACATTTCCGCTAAAGGCACCAATGCTTTTACGATTCTTGCTCCAGAACGACTAGATTCCATTCCTTCTACTTGACCACGACGCTTATTTAAATCTCCAATCACGTCACCCATATTTTCTTCTGGGGTCACAACCTCCAGCTTCATCATTGGTTCTAATAAGACAGGACCAGCTTTAGCACAAGCATTTCTATATGCCTGTGTTGCACAGATCTCAAAAGACAACTGGTCTGAATCTACAGGATGGAAAGAACCATCAATCAGTGAAACCTTTAAAGAATCCAACGAATAACCTGCCAACACACCATTTTTCATCGCTGACTGAAATCCTTTCTGAACTGAAGGTATAAATTCTTTTGGAATGTTACCACCCTTCACCTCATCAACAAATTGCAATCCACCTTGTACAAAATCAGAATCAACAGGCCCTATATTTACTATAATATCAGCGAATTTTCCACGCCCTCCCGATTGTTTCTTATAAACTTCGCGTAGATTTACGGTTTTCGTAATTGCCTCCTTATAATTAACCTGAGGACGTCCTTGATTACATTCAACCTTAAATTCTCTTCTAAGGCGGTCTATAATGATATCAAGATGTAACTCACCCATACCAGAGATTACCGTTTGACCCGTTTGATCATCAGTGTGAACAGTAAACGTCGGATCCTCTTCTGCCAATTTAGCCAAACCATTAGATAATTTATCCATATCTTTCTGGGTTTTTGGCTCAATAGCAATACCAATTACAGTTTCAGGAAAGTCGATAGACTCTAAGATAATTGGCGAATTTTCATCACACAATGTATCTCCAGTGTGAATGTCTTTAAAGCCAACACCTGCACCAATATCACCTGCACCAATAACATCAACCGGATTTTGTTTATTAGAGTGCATCTGGAATAAACGAGATACACGCTCCTTCTTACCTGAACGTGAGTTATATATATAAGAACCGGCCTCAATCTTTCCTGAATACACACGGAAAAAAGTCAAACGCCCCACATAAGGGTCAGTTGCTATTTTAAAAGCCAAAGCAGACGTTTTATCATCCTCACTAGGTTTACGATCCTCTTCAGCACCCGTATCTGGGTTTGTACCGATAACATTTTCAGTATCTAGAGGCGAAGGTAAAAAAGCACAGACATAGTCCAACAACGTCTGAACACCTTTATTTTTAAAAGATGAACCACAAAGCATGGGCACAATAGCCATTTGCACAGTTGCATTACGGAGTGCTCTCAAAACCTCTTCTTCAGTAATAGTCGAAGGATCATCAAAATATTTCTCCATCAACGCATCATCATATTCAGCTACTTTTTCAAGCATCTTATCTCTCCATTCTGCGCATTCATCAAGTAGATTAGCCGGTATCTCTTCTACAGAATAATCAGCACCCATTGTTTCATCATGCCAATAAATAGCCTTCATCTTAATAAGATCCACAAGACCTTTAAAAGATTCCTCTGAACCAATAGGAACAACAATAGGACATGGATTAGCTCCCAAAACAGTCTTCATTTGGCGTACAACTTCAAAAAAGTCAGCGCCGGAACGGTCCATTTTATTAACATACCCAATACGAGGTACACTATATTTATCTGCTTGGCGCCATACTGTTTCAGATTGGGGTTCCACACCGCCTACAGCACAATATGTAGCCACAGCTCCATCAAGCACACGCAGAGAACGTTCAACCTCTGCAGTAAAGTCAACGTGTCCTGGAGTATCAATTAAGTTTATCTTATAAACATCTCCTGCATACTTCCATCGAGTAGTCGTTGCAGCAGAGGTGATAGTGATGCCGCGCTCTTGCTCCTGCGCCATCCAGTCCATTGTTGCCGCACCATCATGAACCTCACCGATTTTATGAGTTAGTCCTGTATAAAACAGGATACGTTCAGACGTAGTGGTTTTCCCGGCATCAATGTGAGCCATAATACCAATATTACGAGTTAAATGTAAATCTTGTCTTGCCATTTTTTCAATCCTTTACTTTAAGTTTTTAATCGAATTAACCTCTCTATAGTATTTAGAATCTGAAATGAGCAAATGCACGATTAGCTTCAGCCATTCTATGCATATCTTCTTTACGCTTATACGAACCACCTTGTTCATTAAATGCATCCATTATTTCAGCTGCAAGTTTATCAGCCATTGATTTCCCACCTCTCTTACGAGCATATAAAATCAAATTTTTCATTGAAACTGACTCCTTACGATCAGGACGGATTTCAGTAGGAACCTGAAAAGTTGCCCCACCTACGCGACGAGACTTCACTTCTACTTGAGGGGTAATATTTTCTAATGCTTTCTTCCATATCTCCAAAGCAGACTTTTCTTCATTAGGAAGTTTATTTTTGACTACCTCTAAAGCAGCATAAAAGATTTCATAAGAAGTATTCTTCTTACCATCATACATTAGATGGTTTACAAATTTGGATACTTTTTGATCATTGAAAACGGGATCAGGAAGAATCACACGTTTTTTTGGTTTGGCTTTTCTCATTTGTTTGAAAAATAATGTTTTTGTTTTTGGCTGCAAAATACTGACTTCAATCTCCCCTCTGGAAAATTTACTCAACCTTTATAGCTTATCCAACAAACTAAAAACGAAAGTTATTACTTATAGTTTAAATTAAATATGTATGCTAATTATTTCTTCTTAGCAGGTGCAGCAGGTTGTCCTGGTTTAGGACGCTTAGTTCCATATTTAGAACGCCTTTGCGTGCGTCCAGCAACTCCTGCTGTATCAAGCGTTCCACGAACGATATGATAACGCACACCAGGCAGGTCCTTTACACGTCCTCCACGCACTAAAACTATCGAGTGCTCTTGCAAGTTATGTCCTTCACCAGGTATATAAGAGTTCACCTCTTTCTGGTTTGTTAAACGAACACGAGCTACTTTACGCATTGCAGAGTTTGGTTTTTTAGGTGTGGTTGTATAAACCCTCACGCAAACGCCACGTCTTTGAGGACACGAGTCAAGGGCAGGAGATTTACTCTTATCCACCAACACAGAGCGTCCTTTTCTTACTAATTGCTGAATTGTAGGCATCTTAATTGTTTTTAATTTATATATTTGTTATATTAATTTCTTTACTATACATTTTGGGCTGCAAAAATACAAATAATATTTGGAAAATTCAACCCATAACGTTTTTTTCTTTTAAGCTTCACCTTTAATCGTTGTAGCAGCAAACAATTCAGGCTCTTCGGGTAAGGAGATACTTCCATTAATTCTTTCATACTCCAGAAGATTTTCCTTTAGAGCCCACAACAAACGCTTTGCATGTTCTGGGGCCATTATAATACGTGATTGTACATTTGCCTTAGGAACACCTGGCATAACACATATAAAATCAAGAACAAATTCCGAACTGGAATGAGTAATAATTGCTAGATTAGCATATTTACCTTGGGCCACTTCATCGCTCAATTCAATTTGCAATTGACCTTCACTTTTTTGATCATTCATATATTTAGTATATTTAGACTCTGTCATAAGCTGAGTATATTGTAGATATTATCCACTTACAAATAAGGAAGAAACATATACATTTAACAATCATAATAACTGGTTCAACTATATATATCCCCAAACAAAGAAAGCTATAGCCGATTGTTTATTAGGAAACAACAAGCATAGCTTTCTTATACTATAAATAGAAGTTAGATTAAACCTCGTTATAATCTAAAACAGTCTTTTTGTTGGCCAAAATCCTATCGTATTCCTCTTTTGAACCAACAATGATTTTTTCAAATTCACGTTGGCCAGTACCGGCAGGAATCAAGTGCCCACAAATAACATTCTCTTTCATTCCTTCAAGCTTATCAATTTTACCATTGATTGCTGCTTCATTAAGAACCTTAGTAGTCTCTTGGAAAGAAGCGGCAGACATGAAACTGGAAGTCTGGAGAGCTGCACGAGTAATACCTTGGAGGATTTGAGTTGAAGTTGCTGGAATAGCATCACGTACTTCCACCAATTTCAGATCTCGGCGTTTCAACATACTATTTTCATCTCTCAATTTACGAGCTGTAACAATCTGCCCAGCCTGTAAGTTCGAAGAATCACCAGCATTTAGAATAACTTTTTTACCCCAGATGCGATCATTCTCTTCCATGAAGTCCAACTTATCAATAATCTGCTGTTCCAAGAAACGCGTATCACCAGGTTCGTTAATCTCAACTTTACGCATCATTTGTCGAACAATAATCTCAAAATGTTTATCATTTATCTTCACTCCTTGAAGACGATAGACATCTTGGACTTCATTAACGATATACTCTTGTACAGCAGTAGGACCTTTTATCGCTAATATATCTGCAGGCGTGGTAGCGCCATCAGATAAAGGTGTACCAGCACGCACATAATCATTCTCCTGTACCAGAATTTGCTTAGACAGAGCTACGAGATATTTCTTTACTTCTCCCGTTTTAGATGTAACTACAATCTCTCTATTACCACGTTTTATTTTGCCCATAGTCACCTCCCCATCGATTTCCGATACAACTGCTGGATTCGATGGGTTACGCGCTTCAAACAACTCAGTAACTCGAGGAAGACCACCAGTGATATCACCAGCCTTACCAACAGCTCTAGGAATTTTTACAATTACCTCACCAGATTTTACTTTTTGGCCATTTTCTACAACGACATGCCCACCAACTGGTAAATTATAAGTTCGAACTAAATTCCCGCTTTCGTCTAAAACATGTGCAGAAGGCAGCTTCGTTTTATCTTTAGATTCTATTATAATAATTTCACGCAAGCCTGTAGCTTCATCAGACTCAACTTTATATGTTATGTTTTCAATAACACCTTCAAATTCAATCTTACCAGTAACTTCAGTTATAATTACAGCATTAAATGGATCCCATTTTGCGATAAGTTTACCTTTATCGGCAACATCACCATCTACAGCATAAAGCTTAGAGCCATAAGGAACATTGTGAGTAGAAAGGACAATACTCGTGTTGACATCAATGAAACGTACTTCAGCCAAACGTCCTACAACAACTTTAGCCGCCTCTCCACTTTCATCAACAATATCTACCGTACGCAATTCTTCGAACTCTAGTCGAGAATTATTCTTAGCTATAATACTTGCATTAGCTGCAATATTTGCAGCTGTACCTCCAGCATGGAAAGTACGCAATGTTAACTGTGTACCTGGTTCACCAATAGATTGAGCAGCAATAACACCTACAGCCTCTCCCTTCTGAACCATACGATTCGTAGCAAGGTTACGACCATAACATTTAGCGCACACACCTTTTTTCGATTCACAAGTCAACACAGAGCGTATTTCAACACTTTCAATTGGCGATTCTTGAATTTTCTTCGCAACCTCTTCAGTGATTTCCTCTCCACCAACAACAAGTAATTCCCCTGTTGTAGGGTGGATGATATCATGTACAGAAACACGCCCCAAAATACGTTCATATAGAGTAGCGATAATATCATCATTATTTTTAAGATCCGTACAGATCAATCCTCGAAGGGTACCACAGTCTTCTTCATTGATGATCACATCATGTGAAACGTCAACTAAGCGGCGTGTAAGATAACCCGCATCAGCTGTCTTTAAGGCAGTATCAGCCAATCCTTTACGAGCACCATGGGTAGAAATAAAATATTCTAATACTGAAAGTCCTTCTTTGAAATTAGATAGAATCGGATTTTCAATAATCTGTCCTCCCTCTGCACCGGCTTTTTGAGGTTTGGCCATCAGACCACGCATACCTGACAACTGACGAATCTGCTCCTTAGAACCACGAGCCCCAGAATCAAGCATCATATAAACCGAATTAAATCCCTGATCATCAGAAGAAATAGTCTTCATCAGAATATTAGATAATTCAGAATTAACATGTGTCCAAATATCAATGACTTGGTTATAGCGTTCATTATTAGTAATGAAACCCATATTATAATTACTGATTACCTGCTCAACCTCATCATATCCTCTCTGAACCAAGACTTCTTTCTCTACAGGAATTATAATATCATCAAGGTTGAATGATAATCCGCCTTTAAAAGCCATCCTATAACCTAAATCTTTTATGCCATCAAGAAAATCAGCTGTACGAGCTACACCACATTTCTTTATTACATCGCCAATGATTTCACGCAAAGACTTCTTTGAAATGATTGTATTTATATAGCCCACTTCTGCAGGAACAATTTCATTAACGATAACACGACCAACAGATGTTTCACGCAAGATATCGACAATATTCCCATTGTCATCAAGATCCTTTACGATAACCTTAATGATAGCATGAATATCCACTTTACCTTCATTATAAGCAATAGTGGCCTCTTCTGGCCCATAAAATATCAAGCCTTCACCTTTTGCGCCCGTACGCAACTTAGTAATATAATATAAGCCCAGCACCATGTCCTGAGATGGGACTGTAATAGGAGCCCCATTTGCAGGATTTAAAATATTATGAGAAGCCAACATTAACATTTGTGCTTCAAGCACAGCTTCATTACTTAATGGTAAGTGAACAGCCATCTGGTCACCATCAAAGTCAGCATTAAATGCAGTACAAGCTAATGGGTGCAATTGGATAGCTTTACCTTCAATCATTTTAGGCTGAAAAGCTTGTATACCGAGTCTATGCAAGGTTGGCGCACGGTTAAGCAAGACAGGATGTCCTTTCATTACGTGTTCCAAAATGTCCCATATAACAGGTTCTTTGCGATCGACTATTTTTTTAGCAGACTTAACCGTTTTTACAATACCTCTCTCTATTAGTTTACGAATAACAAACGGTTTGTACAATTCCGCAGCCATCAATTTAGGAATACCGCATTCATGCATCTTAAGTTCAGGTCCCACAACAATTACCGAACGAGCAGAGTAATCGACACGCTTACCTAATAGATTTTGACGAAAACGCCCCTGTTTACCCTTCAAACTATCTGAGAGTGACTTAAGCGGGCGATTAGCATCAGTCTTCACGGCACTAGATTTACGCGAGTTATCAAATAAAGAGTCAACAGACTCTTGTAACATACGCTTTTCATTACGTAAGATAACCTCAGGTGCTTTAATCTCAATCAGCCTTTTCAAACGATTGTTACGTATTATCACGCGACGATATAAGTCATTTAAGTCTGAAGTCGCAAAACGTCCACCATCTAGTGGAACCAGTGGACGAAGTTCTGGAGGAATAACCGGCACAATACGCACAATCATCCATTCAGGTTTGTTTCGTCCCCTTGAAGAACGAAATGACTCTACAACCTGAAGACGTTTTAGTGCCTCATTTTTTCTCTGTTGAGAAGCATCATTACCTGCGCGGTGTCTTAAGTCGTACGACATTGCATCCAGATCAAGACGTGCCAAAAGGTCATAGATCGCTTCTGCCCCCATTTTAGCGATAAATTTATTAGGATCAGAGTCATCTAAGTATTGGTTTTCTTTAGGAAGAGTATCCAAAATATCCAGATATTCCTCTTCAGAGAGAAGATCAAATACTATGATCCCATCTTCTGCCTTTATACCTGCCTGAATAACAACATAACGTTCATAATAAATTATTGAATCAAGTTTTTTTGTTGGCAGGCCTAACAAATAACCAATTTTGTTGGGAAGCGAACGAAAATACCAAATGTGGGCAACAGGTACTACTAATTGAATATGCCCCATGCGCTCACGACGAACTTTTTTCTCTGTTACTTCTACTCCACATCTATCACAGACAATACCTTTATAACGAATACGTTTATATTTCCCGCAATGACATTCATAGTCCTTAATTGGGCCAAAAATGCGTTCACAAAACAAGCCATCTCGTTCAGGTTTGTAAGTACGATAGTTTATGGTTTCAGGCTTCAGCACTTCACCACTCGAATTTTCAAGGATTTCTTCAGGAGAAGCCAAGCCAATTGATATTTTCGAGAAATTAGTTTTTATCTTATTTTCTTTTCTAAAAGCCATACAATTATATTTTTATAATATACCAACAATTCATTACTCTAGATTAATGCTGAGGCCCAAACCTCTTAACTCATGCAAAAGCACGTTCAAAGATTCAGGAATACCAGGTTGGGGCATAGGTTCCCCCTTAACAATAGCCTCATAAGCCTTGGAACGTCCCACTACATCATCTGATTTTATGGTTAGTATTTCTTGAAGAATATGTGAAGCTCCAAAGGCTTCCAAAGCCCAAACCTCCATCTCACCAAAACGTTGACCTCCAAATTGAGCCTTACCTCCAAGAGGCTGTTGAGTAATCAATGAATAAGGTCCAATAGAACGAGCATGCATTTTGTCTTCAACCATATGACCCAATTTTAACATATATGTTATACCAACAGTAGCTGGTTGGTCAAATTTATCACCAGTACCACCATCGCACAAATAAGTTTTACCAAAACGTGGCAAACCAGCTTTATCAGTCCAACTAGTAATATCATCTAAAGATGCTCCATCAAAAATGGGAGTAGCAAATTTGAGACCCAATTTCTTACCAGCAGAACCAAGTACAGCCTCAAATATTTGTCCTAGATTCATACGAGAAGGCACACCCAATGGATTTAAGACAATATCAACCGGAGTCCCATCTTCTAAGAATGGCATATCCTCTTGACGCACAACCCGAGATACAATACCTTTATTACCGTGGCGACCAGCCATTTTATCTCCAACTCCAATTTTACGCTTCTTAGCAACATAAACCTTAGCCATCTGAATAATCCCAGCAGGAAGCTCATCCCCAATAGTAATACTGAATTTTTTTCTTTTCAATTCAGCATCTAACTCTTTATATTTCTTGAGAAAATTAAGAATCAAATCACGAATCAAATCATTTGTTCGCGATTCAGACGTCCAATTGCTTAACTGAATAGAGTTATAATCTAATGTATCAAAATCCGAAGCAGTAAATTTAGCACCTTTAGCAACAACTTCAGTCCCAAGATAATCTTTTACTCCTAAAGATGTTTTACCCTCAGTAAGAGTGACCATTTTCTTTATTAGTATCAACTTTAATTCAGCAACCTTCGCTTCAAATTCATCATCAATTTTTGGGAGCAAAGCTTTATCTGCTAATTTAGAGCTTCTATTTTTAACAACTCGGGAGAATAGTCTTTTATCAATAACAACCCCCTTCAAAGAAGGAGAAGCTTTTAATGATGCATCTTTAACATCTCCAGCTTTATCTCCAAAGATAGCACGAAGCAATTTTTCCTCAGGAGAAGGATCTGACTCACCTTTAGGTGTTATCTTACCAATAAGAATATCACCAGGTTGGATATGAGCTCCAATTCTAACAATTCCATTCTCATCCAGATCTTTCGTAGCTTCCTCACTTACGTTTGGAATATCCGAAGTTAACTCTTCCATACCACGTTTTGTTTCTCTAACTTCTAGAGAATATTCCTCAACATGGACAGACGTCAACAAGTCTTCTCTAACTACGCGTTCATTTAGAACAATAGCATCCTCATAATTATAACCCTTCCATGGCATGTATGCCACCAAAAGATTCTTTCCTAATGCCAACTCACCATTCTCAGTAGAATAACCTTCAGTAAGTATTTCACCTTTAACAACAGACTGTCCTTTTTCGCAAATAGGTCGAAGATCAATAGTCATATTTTGATTCGTTTTCCTAAACTTCGGAAGCCGATACTCCTTAAGCGCAGGTTCAAAGCTGACAAAATCTTCATCAGGAGTTCTATCATATAAGACCCGAATTGTTGTTGCATCAACGTAATCAACAATACCATCGCCCTCTGCTGCAATCTGCGTACGAGAATCTCTCACTAATTGGTGTTCAATACCTGTACCTACAATAGGAGCCTCACTTTTCAACAATGGAACAGCCTGACGCATCATATTTGATCCCATCAATGCACGGTTAGCATCATCATGTTCTAGGAAAGGAATCAATGAAGCAGCAATTGACGCAATTTGTTGAGGAGCCACATCCATTAGTTGAACTTCATTTGGTGCAACAACAGGATAGTCAGCATCTTGACGAGCTTTGATTCTGCTATTGACAAAGCATCCTTGATCATCCAAAGACGCATTCCCCTGAGCAATGATTTTACCCTCTTCTTCCTCAGCAGTAAAATAAGTGACACTATTTTGTACAATATCGACCTTCCCGTTTTCAACCTTACGATATGGAGTCTCAATGAATCCCAGATCATTGATTTTAGCATAAACGCATAAAGAAGAAATCAATCCAATATTCGGACCTTCAGGAGTTTCTATCGGACATAAGCGGCCATAATGTGTATAATGAACGTCACGCACCTCAAAGCCTGCACGTTCACGAGAAAGGCCGCCAGGCCCTAGAGCCGACATACGCCTTTTGTGGGTAATCTCAGCCAATGGATTCGTTTGATCCATAAATTGAGATAATGCATTCGTTCCAAAGAACGTATTTATTACGGATGAAATGGTTTTTGCATTTATCAAATCAATCGGAGTGAAAACCTCATTGTCTCGCACATTCATACGCTCACGAATAGTACGTGACATACGGGCCAATCCCACTGCGAATTGATTAGAAAGTTGTTCTCCAACAGTCCTGACTCTACGATTACTTAAATGGTCAATATCATCAACATCAGCCTTCGAATTAATTAGCTCTATAAGATACTTTATGATCTCAATAATATCTTCTTTGGTAAGAACCTTAACATCCATATCAGTGGATAGGTTCAACTTCTTATTGATTCTGTAACGACCAACTTCACCTAAATCATAGCGCTTTTCTGAGAAGAATAAATTATTTATAACCTCGCGAGCACTAGCATCATCAGCTGGATCAGCATTTCTTAATTGTCTATAAATATAAAGAACTGCTTCTTTCTCCGAATTACTCGGATCCTTTTGAAGAGTATTATAAATAATAGAATAATCAGATTGATTAGGTTCCTCTTTATGTATAAGAATACTTTGAACACCCGATTCTATAATTTCATCAACGTGCTCAGGTAACAAGACCGTTTCACGATCAATGATAACTTCATTTCGTTCTATGGAAACTACTTCTCCGGTATCCTCATCAACAAAGTCCTCAATCCATGCCTTCAATACACGAGCTGCTAACTTTCGTCCTACGGCCTTTTTAAGGTTAGTCTTGTTTACCTTTACATCTTCAGCAAGATTAAAAATTTCAAGAATATCCTTATCGTTCTCAAAACCTATAGCGCGTAATAGAGTGGTTACAGGTAGCTTTTTCTTACGATCAATATAAGCATACATAACATTATTAATGTCAGTAGCAAACTCAATCCATGATCCTTTAAAAGGTATTATACGTGCTGAATAGAGCTTTGTTCCATTAGCATGGACACTTTGACCAAAGAATACGCCGGGAGAACGGTGAAGTTGTGATACTACAACTCGTTCTGCACCATTTATAACAAATGTAGCCTTTTCCGTCATGTAGGGAATTGGACCAAGAAATACATCCTGTATTACCGTATCAAAATCTTCATGATCAGGATCAGTACAATACAACTTGAGCTTAGCCTTCAATGGAACACTATATGTAAGCCCTCGCTCTATACAATCATCGATAGTATAACGCGGCGGATCAATATAATAATCTAAGAACTCAAGAACAAAATTGTTTCTTGTATCAGCAATAGGGAAGTTTTCAGCAAATACTTTATACAATCCCTCGTTCTTACGCTTTTCAGGTGGGGTATCTAATTGCAAAAAGTCTTTGAATGACTTCAATTGTACTTCCAAAAAATCCGGATATTCAAGCGGATTATTTATAGAAGCGAAATTAACTCGTTGATTTACAGTATTTGAAGACATCTGTCAATGAATTTGTAGAACTTAATTTTAAATATATACACAAAAAGGTTAAGAATCCTTTTTAAAAGGATTCTTAACCGAATTACCTGATTTCCAGGTTAATGTTATTTAAGTTCAACCTCAGCGCCAGCTTCTTCCAATGCTTTTTTCAATGATTCTGCTTCGTCTTTAGCTAAACCTTCTTTTACTACGCTAGGAGCGCTATCTACCATGTCTTTTGCTTCTTTCAAGCCAAGGCCACAAGCTTCCTTCACAGCCTTCACTACTTGAAGTTTAGCTGCACCAGCATTTTTCAACACTACATCAAAAGAAGTTTTTTCTTCTACTACTGCAGCAGCAGCAGGTCCAGCGGCAGCTGCAACAGCAGCAGCAGCAGGTTCAATACCATATTCATCTTTAAGGATAGTTGCAAGTTCATTAACTTCTTTCACTGTCAAGTTAACTAATTGTTCTGCAAAAGCTTTCAAATCTGCCATTTTTTGTATGATTTTAATGTATAATTACTTATTGTGTGGATTAATTATTTTTCACTGAGAGTTTTGAGAACTCCGTGAAGGGTGTTACCACCCGATTGGAGAGCTGAAACAACATTTTTCGCAGGTGATTGCAACAAAGCAATAACATCAGCAATAACCTCATTTTTGCTCTTAATGCTTATTAAAGCATCTAATTGATCAGCTCCTAAATAGAAGCTTTCCTCAGCATAAGCTGCCTTAAGCCCTGGTATACCATCCTTAGTAATGTCTTTCAGCAACTTCGCTGGTGCATTAGCAGCATTACAAAACATTACAGAAGTAGACCCCTTAAGGGAGTTATAAAGAGGAGAATAATCTATGTCCAAAGTGCTAAGCGCCTTATGAAGTAAAGTATTCTTCACAACCAGAAGCTTGATACCTGTTTTGTAACAAGCTCTTCTTAATTCGCTAGTTTTAGCAGCATTCATAGCAGTCATGTCTATCAAATAAAAATGACTATACTCTTTTACTGTATCAGCTATTTGTTCAATAATCGTATTTTTATCTTCCTTTCTCATTGTTCCTCCATTAATTAGATTTCCTCTACTGATTTCGGATCTATCTTAATTCCCGCACTCATAGTACTAGAAAGATAAATACTCTTAATATATGTACCTTTAGCTGCTGTTGGTTTAAGTTTATTCAGTGCAGAAATAAATTCTTTAGCGTTATCGCGAATTTTATCTACATCAAATGAAGCTTTACCAATAGAAGTATGAACAATACCACTTTTATCAACCTTGAAGTCAATTTTTCCTTGTTTTACTTCTTTCACAGCTTTTGCTACATCCATAGTCACAGTACCACTCTTTGGATTAGGCATTAACCCACGAGGACCGAGTACGCGGCCAAGCGCACCAATTTTACCCATAATAGACGGCATAGTAATGATTACATCAATATCTGTCCATCCACTTTTGATCTTATCAATATATTCATCAAGACCAACATAGTCAGCACCTGCTTCTTTTGCAGCAGCTTCAGCATCTGGTGTACAAAGAACCAAAACGCGTATATCCTTACCAGTACCGTGAGGAAGTGAAACAACACCTCTCACCATCTGATTAGCCTTACGCGGATCAACTCCTAAACGTACATCAATATCTAATGAAGCGTCAAATTTCGTAAAAGTAATCTCTTTTACTAAAGATGCAGCTTCCTTCAGTGAGTATGCCTTCCCTGCTTCAATTTTCTCTGCAGCTAACTTTTTGTTTTTTGTCAGTTTACCCATTACAATTGAAGTTTATTAATTATTAACAGGGAATTCCCCTTTTACAACGATACCCATGCTTCTAGCTGTACCTGCAACCATCTTCATAGCTGCTTCAGCAGTAAAGCAATTTAAGTCAACCATTTTATCCTGAGCAATCGTACGAATTTGTTCCCACGTTAATTCGGCAATTTTCTTACGATTTGGTTCAGCAGAACCACTCTTTAACTTAGCCACTTCAAGTAATTGAATGGCAACAGGAGGAGTCTTTATTACAAAATCGAAAGACTTATCCGTATAATAAGTAATAAGTACAGGCAAGATTTTCCCTGCTTTGTCTTGGGTTCTGGCGTTGAATTGCTTGCAAAATTCCATGATATTAATTCCCTTAGAACCCAATGCAGGCCCAACGGGAGGTGATGGATTTGCCGCGCCTCCTTTAATCTGTAATTTGATTATTCCAGCAACTTCTTTAGCCATTTTTTATTAATTTATATATAAACATTAATGAAGAATACTACAGCGTAACACCTGTATTACTCTTTCTCAACTTGCATAAAGCCCAATTCAAGCGGTGTTTTCCGCCCAAATATCTTTACCATAACCTTAAGTTTCTTCTTTTCACTATTAACTTCTTCAATGATGCCACTGAATCCACTAAAAGGACCAAAAGTAACTTTAACCGTTTCACCAACTACATATGGAATAGTAAGTTCCTCACCCGCATCCTGAAGTTCATCAACTGTTCCAAGTATACGATTTACTTCTGACTGCCTAAGTGGCACAGGTTTATCTGAGCCGCCTAAAAAGCCAATCACATTAGGAGTATTTCTAAGATGATGAGAAACCTCACCAACCAAAGCAGCTTCCACTAAAACATAACCAGGCAGATAATTTCTTTCTTTCACAACTTTTTTACCATTGCGCACCTGGTATACCTTTTCTGTTGGAATCAATACCTGAGATACATATTCGCCAAGATCGCTGTTTTTTATATCAGCCTCAAGATATTCTCTAACCTTGGTTTCTTTCCCACTTATAGCACGCAAAACGTACCATTTTTTTTCAACCTCAGACATTTTTACTTCTAATTTTTAATGTGGATAAATAACCTTTTCCATTAGTGTCTGGAAACAGAAGTCCATCGAAAACACCACCAATGCAATAATCAGGGAAGCATACAAAACAACTATTGCACTATTGGTTAGTTCAGAATACGTCGGCCACGATACTTTATGTACAAGTTCGTTGTAAGATTCTTTGATATAAACTACTATTTTCTTCATTTCAAAAATATTAGCACGGGAGGAGAGGCTCGAACTCCCGACACCCGGTTTTGGAGACCGGTGCTCTACCAACTGAGCTACTCCCGTGGATACAAAATCAGTCCTTGACATAAAGTCAAGAACTGACTATATAAATTACAACATTTCAGTGATCTGACCAGCACCTACTGTACGTCCACCTTCACGAATAGCGAAACGAAGACCTACATTCAATGCAACTGGGTAAATCAATTCTACTGTGATAGTCACATTGTCACCTGGCATAACCATTTCAGTTCCTTCAGGAAGTGTAATTTCACCCGTACAGTCCATTGTACGAAGATAGAATTGAGGACGATATTTGTTGTGGAAAGGAGTATGGCGACCGCCTTCTTCTTTCTTCAATATATAAACCTCTGCTTTGAAAGTAGTGTGAGGTTTAATTTGTCCTGGATGGCAAAGTACCATACCACGTTTAATATCATTCTTATCAACGCCACGAAGCAATAGACCAACGTTGTCACCAGCTTCACCTCTATCAAGAAGCTTACGGAACATTTCAACACCAGTAACAATTGATTTTTTGTCTTCACCTAAACCCAAGATTTGGATTTCATCGCCGACTTTAATAATACCTGCTTCAATACGTCCTGTAGCTACAGTACCACGACCTGTAATAGAGAATACGTCTTCAACCGGCATCAAGAATGGTTTATCGATATCACGTGGAGGTAGTGGAATCCAAGTATCAACTGCATCCATTAATTCCATTACTTTCTCTTCCCATTTTTCTACGCCATTCAATGCTCCAAGAGCAGAACCACGAATAATAGGAGTATTGTCACCATCAAAATTATAGAATGAAAGAAGATCTCTCATTTCCATTTCAACGAGTTCCAACATTTCTTCATCGTCAACCATGTCACATTTGTTCATGAAAACGACCAATTTAGGTACATTTACCTGACGAGCCAACAGAATGTGTTCGCGAGTTTGAGGCATAGGACCATCAGTTGCAGCAACTACGATAATAGCACCATCCATCTGAGCTGCACCAGTAACCATGTTCTTCACATAGTCAGCGTGACCTGGACAGTCAACGTGAGCATAGTGACGATTAGCTGTTTGGTATTCAACATGTGAAGTATTAATAGTAATACCTCTTTCTTTTTCTTCAGGAGCATTATCAATCTGATCGAAAGATCTAACTTCTGAAAGGCCTTTCTTAGCTAGCACTGTAGTGATAGCAGCAGTTAAAGTGGTCTTACCGTGGTCTACGTGACCAATAGTACCAATATTAACATGCGGTTTGGTACGTTCAAATTTCTCTTTAGCCATAGCTTTACTTGTTATTTATTTAATTAATAATCAGCACTTACATTTTTATCATGAGCTGTTACCGGGATTTGAACCCGGGACCTCTTCCTTACCAAGGAAGTGCTCTACCGCTGAGCTATAACAGCAAGGAAAGAGCGGAAGACGGGACTCAAACCCGCGACCCTCAGCTTGGAAGGCTAATGCTCTATCAACTGAGCTACTTCCGCATTTCTTGCTAAAGCTTTGCACCTCTCTACAAAAATGTGGGCAAAGATGGATTCGAACCACCGAAGTCGAAAGACAGCAGATTTACAGTCTGCCCCATTTGGCCACTCTGGTATTTGCCCTTATTTTTGAGCCTCTTGTCGGATTCGAACCAACGACCCCGAGATTACAAATCACGTGCTCTGGCCAACTGAGCTAAAGAGGCGAATCTTATATCGAAAACGCAACCGAAACGTTCTATTGCGAGCGAAACGGCTGCAAATTTAGATATTTATTTCTTTTCCACAAAACTTTTGCGAATATTTTATTTATTCCTCAACTTTTCTTTATGCTTTACCAATTGTTTCTCCACAGCCTCTAGCGCTTCATCCACAGCTTGTTCAAAAGAGTCACAAATCTTATTTGCATATAAATCGCCACTGGGAACAATCACTTTAATACCAGCCTCCTTATTAATAGCTGTTTCAGGTTTTACAACCTTCAACATCACCTCAACTGCTTTTATATCATCATGAAATTTCTCCAATTTGGATGTTTTCTTTTGAATAAAAGATTGTAATTGCTCCGTAGCATCAAAATGAATTGACTGAATTTTAACGTCCATAATAACCTCCCTTTTTTAAGACCTTGGATGGGCCTGTTTATACACTTTTTTAAGTTCTTCAAAAGTAGTATGCGTATAAATCTCAGTAGCTGATAAACTACTGTGTCCAAGAAGCTCTTTTACAGCTTCCAACTCAGCTTCGTTGTTTAACATCGAAGTAGCAAAAGTATGTCTCAACACGTGAGGGCTCCTTTTCTTTAGCGTAACTACCTTTGAAAGGTTTCGTTTTACTATATTATAGACCAAACCACTATACAGCGGCTCACCGTTTAATCTAACAAAAAAAGCCCCCGAAAGCCTCTGCATTTCTTCCGTCTTTATGCCTTTATAAGTAAGGATGGATCCTTTTAGTTCATCACCAAAAGGTATTAAGCGCTGTTTATTTCTCTTTCCTGTAACCTTCAACAGACAGCCAGGAATATCCACATCCATATCGTTCAAACCAATTAATTCTGAAAGTCTAATGCCAGTAGCGTAAAACATTTCAATAATCAATCGATCCCGACATGCCACAAAGCCTTTACCGAAGTCTGTTTTATCTAAAAGATCATTCATCTCACCTTCTTTCAAAAAAGAAGGCAATATTTTTTTGTTTTTAGGCCCCACTATTTTGCGCAATGGGTCGACTTCAAGTTCATTTCTCCTAAGGAGAAATTTATAAAGCGAGCGTAAAGAACTTAGTTTACGATTTACAGATGTAGCTGTATATCCTTTATCCATTAAAGACACAATCCAACTACGGACAATCTGTGAATTCACAGATGCCCAGTCAGCCACTTCCACCTCTTCTTGGATAAATTCGCGAAACTGGCATATATCTGAACTATAACTCACAATGGTTTTATCAGAATAATTCCGCTCATACCGAAGATAATCTAAGAAAGCACTTTCTGTTAGCATATTGTTGTCTTATCTATAATATAATAAGGCAACGAATATAAGAAAGAAAAACAATAGATCAAAGAAAACAGAAGATTATTAATCTTCTACTTCCTGAAGTTTTTGAACGTAAACAGCGTGTTCTTTTTTAAGTCTATTAGTAACAGATGGTTTATCGAACTGCTGTCTTCTTCTTAGTTCTTTTACGATACCGGTTTTTTCGAATTTTCTCTTAAACTTTTTCAGCGCTTTTTCGATATTTTCGCCTTCTTTTACAGGTACTACAATCATTTTATTATTATTAATATGTTATGGTTTTAAAAAATCACAGTCTATTGCGCCGCAAAATTACATATACTTTCTTTATTCACAAAACTTTCAGCCTTTTTTTATAAAGATGCCACTCAAAGTAAGGACAAAACAAGGCAATAAAAGCCTAAAATGGTCTAACTAAACCCATTAAGCAAGAGTCTTAGTGAGCAAAACATCTCTTGATAAGTTTTACTCTTATTTCGTTTGTAAAAAATAGATAGACTAAGTGCCAATAGATTAAAGAGCAGCAACTCAATTGAGAGAAACCATATATAGCTATTTAGCCCAAGAGTAACAATACCCATAAACTTAAATTCATTATCTTTGTATAGATAGAGTAAACTTATAATATTTTAATAATGGCAAAGAATATAATCAATCAACGCATTACTTGCCTACGCGAGTTACTTATAGAGCAAGGGTTAGCAGCATTCATCATTCCTAGCGCTGACCCACACCTTAGTGAATATGTATCCTCCCATTGGAAATCAAGAGAATGGATTTCAGGCTTTAATGGTTCTGCCGGAACAATCGTGATAACTCTCAATCAAGCTGGGCTGTGGACTGACTCTCGCTATTTCTTGCAAGCAGCCGAACAACTTGACGGGACTTGCATCGATTTGTATAAAGAGATGTTGCCCCAAACACCAACAATCAAAGAGTTTCTACACGATAAGATTAAAGAAGGAAGTACAATCGGTATAGATGGAAGATTGTTTTCGGCAAACCAAGTCATTGAAATGCAGAATTCATTCTCTAAGATGAACATCAAAATCCAGACATCCCTAGACCCTATGGAAGAGATTTGGAAGGATCGCCCTCCCATGCCTAAAGCACAAGCTTTTATTCATGACGAAGTTTATGCCGGAAAAAGTTGTACCGAGAAAATCAATCTCATACGAAAAGAGATGAAGAGTAAAGAAGTAGATGGGCTTTTCATCTCAGCACTTGACGAAATAGCTTGGTGTCTTAATCTAAGAGGAAGTGATGTAAAATGCACCCCTGTCATCGTCAGCTATCTACTCATAACAAAGGAAGATGTCATCTATTTCATTTCACCAGATAAATTATCACCAACTGTAGAAGCCTATTTACAAACCCATTCAATCAGTGTTTACGACTATAAGAGCGCTAGCAATTATCTTTCTACCTTAAAGATAAAGTCTATACTATTAGATCCAAATAAAACCAACTATTCGATCTATTCATCAGTAAATCCTAAATGCCTGATTACACAAGGAGAGTCTCCTCTTTGTTTATTAAAAGCCATAAAAGACGAGAAACAAATTTTAGGCATTCACAATGCTATGAAGCGTGACGGAATTGCCTTAGTGAAATTTCTAATATGGCTTGAGAAAGTTGTTCCGTCTGAATTAGAAACAGAGGTAAGTATAGATAAGAAACTTCACGAATTCCGTGCTCAACAAGATTTATATATGGGCGAAAGCTTCGATACAATCGCCGGATACAAAGAGCATGCTGCCATTGTCCACTACTCCGCCTCTGAAGAGAGTAAAGCAACCCTACATTCTAAGGGCTTTCTATTGCTTGATTCAGGAGCTCAATACCTTGACGGAACGACTGATATCACCCGCACAATAGCTTTAGGTCAATTAACCACAGAAGAAGCACGTGATTACACTCTAGTATTAAAAGGGCATATCGCCCTGTCCATGGCCAAATTTCCGGCTGGTACACGCGGAGTACAACTAGACGTATTAGCTCATATGCCATTATGGAATTATGGGATGAACTACTTACATGGCACCGGACATGGAGTAGGTCATTTCCTTAGCGTGCATGAAGGGCCACAAAGTATCCGCATGAACGAAAACCCGGTAATTTTGCAAGTAGGAATGGTTATATCCAATGAGCCGGGAGTATATAAGAGTGGGAGCCACGGTGTCCGCACTGAAAATCTGCTATTAGTATGCAAGGATCAAGAGGGCATGTTTGGAGAATATCTCAAATTTGAAACAATCACCCTCTGCCCTATCTGCAAAAAAGGGATTCTGAAAGATCTTCTTACAAATGATGAAATTAATTGGCTAAATGAATATCATCAGACTGTGTACAAAAAACTTTCTCCTTTTCTAAACAATGAAGAAAAAGAATGGTTGAAAGAGAAAACAGAAGAGTTATCAGCATAAGTGATAATTCTAATAGTTAAACAAAGAAATTCTTCTCTTAATATAAAATATATCAGAAACATTATAATTAATATGGCTTTAATAAAATCAGTAAGAGGATTTACACCTGAATTTGGTGACAACTGTTTTCTAGCAGATAATGCCACCATCATTGGTGATGTAAAAATGGGACGTGACTGTAGTATTTGGTTTAGTACAGTACTTAGAGGTGATGTAAACTCTATAAGTATTGGCAACGGAGTCAACATACAAGATGGGAGTGTGCTACACACATTATACCAGAAGTCAACTATTGAGATAGGTAACTACGTCTCTGTAGGACACAATGTGACTATACACGGAGCTAAAATAAAAGATTATGCATTAATAGGTATGGGATCAACCCTATTAGACCATGCAGTAATTGGTGAAGGAGCAATTGTTGCTGCCGGTTCACTTGTATTAAGTAATACAATTATTGAGCCCGGAAGTATTTGGGGTGGGGTACCTGCTAAATTCATTAAGAAGGTAGATCCTGAGCAAGCAAAAGAATTAAATCAGAAAATAGCTCATAACTATCTGATGTATTCAGACTGGTACAAATAACCCCGTTCTTCTCGAAAAGAGTTAAAGAAATATCCTCGTTTCATCGATCAGCTTTATAGCTCTGATAAAACGGGGATATTAAAATTCTATAGGACACAATGGCTAATTCAAAAGTTGATCATTGAGAGTATCTTATCCGTTGCTCCTGCATTACTTGTTACATAATAGCCTGCATTCGTACCGGATTCTCTTAGGAACATTTCGTCGCCAAGTAATCTATCAAATAAAGCTTTTAATTCATCATAATCTTTGATTGAAAATGCTCCTTTGGCATCAATGAGTTGAACTGCCTCCATAAATTTTTGATATTTAGGCCCAATCACAACAGGAATACCATATACAGCAGCTTCCAACGTATTATGAATTCCAACGCCAAATCCCCCTCCAATATAAGCGACTTCTCCATATCGATAAATGGAAGATAAAAGTCCAAAACAGTCAATGATTAAACAATCCGCTTTTTCCACATTCTTTTCATCTGCACGCGTATAGCGCACATACGGCCGTCTAAGTTTACTTATGATTTCCACTAAATGGTTCTCATCAATCACATGCGGTGCAATAATCAACTTCAGTTCCGGATGGTTATTGAAATACTCTAAAAACAAGTCTTCATCGGGTCCCCATGAGCTACCAGCTACAAGCGTAAATGACTCTCCCTTAAATTTAGAAATCAAAGGTAATTCTTTGGCTTCTTCACGAATTTGCAGTACGCGATCAAAGCGGGTATCCCCTACCACTGTCACCTTGTTGATACCTATACGTGACAAAAAACGTTTTGAAGTCTCATTTTGCACAAAAAGATGATCAAAATCAGTCAAAACATGGCGATACGTTCCGCCATACCATTTAAAGAACACTTGATCTTTACGAAAAATAGAAGATACACTATAAACCGGAATCCGGCGTTTATTTAACTCATCAAGATAATTCTTCCAAAATTCATACTTAATAAAGAACGCCATGCTGGGATTAACAATATCCAGGAATTTCTTCACATTACGAGGTTTATCGAAAGGCAAGTAACAAACAACATCTGCACCACGATAGTTTTTACGAACCTCATAACCTGATGGAGAAAAAAAAGTGAGTAGAATCTTATACTCCGGATATTTCATCCTTATCTTCTCTATCAAAGGACGCCCTTGCTCAAATTCACCTAACGAAGCAGCATGAAACCAGATATATTGAGCATCTTTCTCCATTTGCTGCCTCAGTAGTTCATACACCACCCAATGCCCCTTCATCATCTTCCGGGGCTTACGGCTAAAAGGAGCCATTATATGAACCAAAAGGTCATAAATGCCTATTGCGAGATCATAAAGCATAGTGTCCTTATTTCAATATTTCTACTGCACGCTTTATACGCAACAATGTTTCTTCTTTACCTAGAACCCATGAGATATCAAACATGTGTGGCCCTTTACCTTCACCCACCAATGCCAATCGAAAAGCATTCATGATATTACCCGTATGATATTCCTTCTCAGCAATCCAGTCCATCACAATCTTTTCTTGCCCTTCAATGCTAAAATCATCAATACCAGCTAAGACATCAGCCAATTCAATCATGCACTTCGCAGAATCTTCTTTCCAGCGTTTCTTAACCGTTTTTTCGTCATATTCTGTAGGAGCAACAAAGAAAAAGTGACACACATCCCACAGCTCCTGAATAAAGCTAACCCGCTCTTTCATCATGCCAACTACTGTCACTACTTTTTCAATAGAGGCCTCAACATGATGTTCTCCTAATATAGGTAGAAATAATTGCGCAATCTCTTCATTGTCCTTCTGCTGAATATACTGATGATTAAACCAAACAGCTTTTTTATAATCAAATTTAGCTCCGGACTTGTTACAACGATTCAAATCAAATAACTCTATCAACTCTTGCATTGACATGAGTTCCTTGTCATCTCCCGGATTCCATCCAAGCAATGCCAGAAAATTGATTACTGCTTCAGGAAGGTAACCGGCTTCACGATATCCTGAAGAAATTTCGGCAGTCTTCGGATCCTTCCATTGAAGTGGAAATACAGGGAAGCCCAAACGATCTCCATCGCGTTTACTCAGTTTACCATTTCCTTCAGGTTTAAGTAACAATGGGAGATGAGCAAAAGCAGGCATCGTATCTGCCCAACCGAAAGCACGATACAACAAGACATGCAGCGGAGCAGAAGGTAGCCATTCTTCACCACGAATAACATGCGAGACTTCCATTAGATGATCGTCCACAATATTTGCTAAATGATAAGTTGGCAATTCATCTGCAGATTTATATAGCACCTTATCGTCTAAGATAGAAGAATTAATCACCACTTCTCCACGAATAAGGTCATGCACACATATATCTTCATTAGGCTCTATTTTGAAGCGTACGACATACTGCTTACCTTCAGCAATCAAATTCGTTACTTCTTCCTCGGATAGAGTAAGCGAATTAGTCATCCTCATACGGGTAGAAGCATCATATTGAAAGTTAGATATTTCAGCACGCTTAGCCTCTAATTCATCCGGTGTATCAAAAGCAATATAAGCCTTTCCTGCTTCCAGTAAAAGATGTACATACTTTTTGTATATTTCACGTCGCTCAGATTGGCGGTATGGTCCATAGTTACCCCCAAAACTAACTCCTTCATCAAATTTAATTCCAAGCCAACTAAAAGATTCCAAAATGTACTCTTCCGCACCAGGAACAAACCTATTAGAATCTGTATCTTCTATACGAAAAATGAAATCACCCCCAAGTTTGCGGGCAAAAAGGTAATTATATAAAGCAGTACGCACACCCCCAATATGCAATGCTCCGGTAGGGCTTGGAGCAAATCGGACTCTTACTTTTCTTTGTGACATAAATAATTTTGTATAAGTAAATCACAGCAAAATTAAGCCTTTTTTTTCGATACTACTGTTTTTTTTTGTACTTTTCGCAAAAAAATCAACGAACATGAAATATTTAAAGACCAAGAAGCACTTCCCGTATAAAGATCTGCTATATAAAGCACTCATATTTATGGGCACAGTGGCTCTTATTGTCTACTTTCTACCCCGCGAAGGGACATTCAATTATCAATTTGACATCAATAAGCCATGGAAATATGGCCAGTTAATGGCTACATTCGACTTCCCTATATATAAAGACGACGCTGTTGTAAAACATGAACAGGATAGCATACTCGCATTCTTTCAACCTTATTATCAATTAGATAAAGGGATAGAGAAAAAAGCAATAAAGAAGTTAAAGGAGAACTTTAAACTACACTTAAACAAAGTAGTTCCATCTGTAAACTACATCCACCACATAGAGAAAACAATAGACGAACTGTATAAAGTGGGAATTGTATCTACTGAAGATATAAAGAAGATACAAAAAGACAATACTTCTTCCATCATGGTCGTAGATAGCAAGCTAGCTAACCAGCGCCCCACCAAAGGACTATTTACGGTTAAAAGCGCTTACGAATATCTGCTGTCAGCCGACACGTTACATCACAAGAAAGAGGTGCTACGCCGGTGTGCCCTCAATGAATATATATCACCTAATCTATCGTTTGATGAGCAACGAACAAAGACAGCCAAGAAAGATATCTTAGATGATTATTCATGGGCAAACGGAGTTGTGCAGAGTGGACAAAAAATCATTGACCGTGGTGAAATCGTAGATAAAAAAATGTATAACATCCTTACTTCTCTTCGGAAAGAATCTATCAAAAGAAGTGAATCAATAGGGCAAAAGCAGGTCATTCTTGGAGGACAAATTCTATTCATCGGGATACTAATGCTATGCTTCATGCTTTATCTAGAACTATTTAGAAAAGATTACTATGAACGTAAGGGTAGCCTTCCATTACTCTTCTCTCTTATCATTTTCTATTGCGTCGTTACGGCACTTATGATAAGGAATAACATTTTCAGTGTGTATGTTATTCCTTATGCCATGCTTCCTGTTATCACTCGAATATTCCTTGATTCACGAACAGCCTTTCTTGCTCATGTCATAACCATATTAGCTTGCTCCATCACATTGCGCTATCCTCATGAGTTTATTCTGCTGCAACTCACGGCAGGATTGATCGCGATTTATAGTCTACGTGAATTATCACAACGTTCTCAACTGTTCCGCACAGCATTTCTAGTGATCCTGACATATGTTGCTCTCTATTTCTCTTTTGAACTGATTACAGAAAGTGATCTATCAAAGCTGAATACAAGCATGTACACATACTTCGTTATCAACGGAATCTTGCTACTATTTACCTATCCATTACTCTTTCTATTTGAAAAAGTATTCAGCTTTACTTCCAACGTAACGCTGGTCGAACTTTCAAATATAAACAATCATTTATTACGCAAATTATCTGAGACAGTACCCGGCACTTTTCAGCACTCTCTGCAAGTAGCCAATCTGGCAGCAGAGGCAGCGATACGTGTTGATGCAAAAAGTCAGTTAGTTCGTACCGGTGCTTTGTATCATGATATTGGAAAGATGGAGAATCCGGCATTCTTTACCGAGAATCAATCTAGCGGCATTAATCCTCATGAAAAGTTAAGTTACGAGCAAAGTGCACAAATTGTGATTAGCCACGTCACGGATGGCTTGCGATTGGCTGAAAAAAATAATCTGCCCAAAGCCATAAGAGATTTTATCACGACCCACCACGGGAGAGGAAAAACCAAATTCTTTTATATATCATGGAAAAACGAACACCCCAATGAGGAACCGGACGAGGAATTATTCACTTACCCCGGGCCAAACCCCTTCTCGAAAGAGACTGCTATTTTGATGATGGCAGATGGTGTAGAAGCAGCTTCACGAAGCTTGCCCGAATACACAGAAGAAAGTATTAGCAACCTTGTTGAGAAAATAATTGATTCACAAGTAGACGAAGGATATTTCAAAGAATGCCCTATCACCTTCAAGGATATTTCAACCATCAAAGACGTATTCAAAGAGAAGCTAAGAACAATCTATCACACCAGAATCAGCTATCCTGAGTTAAAGAAGTAAACAGTCCCGAACAGGCATCTTCTAAAATATCGAGCACATATTCAAAGCCTTCACTCCCGCTGTAATAGGGATCGGGAACATGGTCTGTTTGAAACTTGATGCAATAGTCTGTCATTCGGTGAACCTTAGTCCATTCTTCAGGGGATGGAGCGCGGTCATGCAAATCATCCATGTTCCGATCGTCCATTCCGATGATCAGATCGAAGTCATAGAAATCCTCCGTACGAACCTGCCTGGAGCGATGCACTAAACTGTATCCTCTCCGAGCAGCATGCGCTCTCATACGAGAATCAGGCAATTCTCCGGCATGATAGCTTAGTATCCCGGCAGAATCGATTTCAAACTCAGCTTCAAAATTCTTCTCTTTTAAGAGTCTGAGCATGACTCCTTCGGCAGCCGGCGAACGGCATATATTTCCCAAACAAACAAAAAGTATTTTCTTCTTCATATAATTACATAGGGTCTACATCATAATAAATAATCAACGATTTGAAACGCTCATCTTGCAGTATTTCGCTCTGCGCACGAAGCAAACACTCACGAACACGTTCCATGGAAATATTAGGTTCTATTTTTAATACGATTTTTTTAATAAACAACGTTTGAATGCGTGCTACAGGAGGCTTATCAGGTCCTAAAACTCTGGAGCCAAACATCACTCTTAATTTCTCGCCCATTGCATTTGCCATTAACTCTAAGGAATCGGAATTCCGATGCTTCATATACACATAAATCAACCGATAATAAGGAGGGTATTGAAACAATTGACGTTCGGCCAACTGTCCTTCTACCATCTGTTCATAATCGTTAGCTATCACCTGCTCTATGATAGAATGATCAATGCTCTTTGTTTGAAGTATTACCTTACCCCGTTTATGTTTCCGCCCAGCACGTCCAGACACCTGTGCCATTAGCTGAAAAGCTCTTTCGTAAGAGCGAAAATCAGGGTAATTTAGCATCGTGTCTGCATTTAATATTCCAACCACACTCACATGATCAAAATCCAATCCCTTGGATACCATCTGAGTACCTATCAAAATATCCGTCTTTCCTTCCTCAAAGTCTGCAATAATCTTCTCGTAAGCAGTTCTCGTGCGAGTAGTATCCATATCCATACGAGCCACCGATGCTTCAGGAAAAAGTGTTTTTATATCGTCTTCGATCTTTTCTGTTCCAAAACCACGATGCATCAGCTCAACCCCTTCGCAAGCCGGACAAGAGCGGGGCAACTGATACGTGTAGCCACAGTAATGACAAGTAAGTTGATTCAGGCCTTTATGGTACGTCAAACTTACATCACAATTCTTGCATTTCGGCACCCATCCGCAGGTGCGACACTCTACCATTGGGGCAAACCCACGTCGATTCTGAAAAAGAATCACTTGCTCTTTTTTAACCAAAGCCTCAGTGATAGAAGTTAGCAGAAGAGGAGAGAAAGGTCCCGACATTCGTTTCTTACGATGAAGTTCTTTTATATCCACCGGAATTATTTCAGGTAGTTGAATCTCTTTATACCGTTCTTTGAGTTCTACCAAACCATATTTACCTACCGTTGCGTTATGGTAAGTTTCAATAGAAGGGGTAGCCGTCCCCAGCAAAGTTTTAGCTCCATACATGGCAGCAAGAACAATTGCTGCATTGCGAGCATTATACCGAGGAGCAGGATCTTGTTGCTTATAAGTATTTTCGTGTTCCTCATCGACAATAACCAATCCCAAATTCTTAAATGGTAAAAAGATAGAAGATCGAACACCAAGTATGATATCATAATCGTTCTCACCGAGTTGCTTCTGCCAAATTTCCACTCTCTCCGCATCAGGAAACTTCGAATGATAAATGCCCAAACGCGAGCCAAACACACGTCTAAGTCGCTCAGTAATTTGAGTAGTCAAAGCTATTTCAGGCAATAAATAGAGTACCTGCTTTCCTTGACGAATGGCTTCTGCAATGAGATGAATATAAACTTCCGTTTTGCCACTGGAAGTGACTCCATGCAACAAACAAACATTCTTTTGCTGAAAGCAAGCTAAGATATCTTCATGCGCCCGGTCCTGAAATTCATTCAACGGATTTAGTTCTACTACCCCACGCTGTTTTTTATCCAAACGACCGATTTCATACTCATACACGTCAAATATATGTTTCTCTACCAGCCCATTAAAAACAGATACTGAAACTATCGCCTGCTGTAAGAGTTCTTTCTTAGAGACCTCTTCCAAAGTATTTTCCCCCATAAAACCAGAGAGTTCTACGTATTTCATCAGCAAAGCCAGTTGCTTAGGAGCACGAGAGAGTTCATCAAATAACTCTCTCAATCTTTCCTCCTTAGCAGCCTCAGCCGTGAGATGAACACGCGTCTCAGTCTTGGGCTTATAATTGCGACGTAACTCCTCTTTCACAAACAGAGCTCCTTTATCAAGCAACGATTTCACGACTCCTAATACATTTTTTAAACCGCTATCTTTTTCTAGTTTGGTTACACTTTGCTCCTTTTCTTTTACGAGTAAGTCAACAATGCATTGTTCCTTATCCGTCAACCTCTCCACTGTTTCAAACTCCGGATTATACTCCACCACTGTTTCACTTTCCAACTTCAGTCCCGAAGGTAAGGCAGCCTTATATACATCTCCCTGCGTACACAAATAATAATCGGCCAACCACTCCCAAAACTTAAACTGCTTAGGAAAAAGTATGGGAGAGACATCAAGCACTGCCGAAACCTCTTTCACTTCATATTCCGTAGGAGCACAATAATGCACATTGCAGACAATAGCGGTATAATACTTCTTTCGCCCGAAAGGAACCACCACTCTGCAACCGGCTTTTACTTCGTCCGAACCTTCATCGGGAAGAGAATAAGTAAAATTACGGGGGAGTGGCAAAGGTAAGATGACATCTACATATTTTTTCATCGTGAGGACAAAGATACAAAAAAAGGCTCTCCACAAAATGGAGAACCTCTATATTAGAATATAAAAATCAATCTTTAAAAAAGATAAGCGACAGAAACCTGCCAAACTTTAGATTTAAAAGAACCACCATCTAAGCTGCCCAAAGCGCCGCCATCAACACTCGCCTTAGCAGAATCCGTCAAGCCCATGTTATAGTTCACGCCTAGTTGCAGATGATTAATCAGTTTAACGCCAACACCTAAGTTAAGAGCCACTTCCGATTTTTCATAATCAATGGCTGCTTCTCCGGTACTAAGAGTTAGTTTATCATCAGACTTCATATTAAAAAAGAAGCTAGGACCGGCAGCAAAATACAGACTAGCTAAGCTACCCAAACCAACAGAATACTTCAAGTTGATTGGAATTTCAATACCTTGCTGCTCAAAAGTTTTACTTTTAGAAACAGTGCCATCTTCATAAGAAAATTTTGTTCCCTTTTGTGAATACATCAATGCTCCGTCTATCCCTATACCTATAATTGGAATCGTGACATCCACCATCGGCCCTATAAAAAAACCAGTATAACTATCAGCATTCCCTTTATCCTTCCAAGCATCAGAAAGTGAGGCTGACGCCAAGTTCAAACCACCCTTCACTCCCAATTTAATTTGAGCTTGAGCAGGTACAACCATAGCTAAACATACGGTTATCATTAAACCACTAAATAATTTGTTCATAAGTCTTTGCGTATTAGTATTTCGAGACAAATATATGTATTTATATCTGAAAAACACAATCAGAGACCAACTTGTTCACTAAGAGCTTTCAAGAGTTCTTTCATCAAGTATCAATATGCTAGAAGAAATGAAGCAGCAACTTCAGTTGAAAAATGAATATGAAAATCCAAAATATTATTCAAACTTCAGCATCTGAGGCTATCATCATCTTTTTAATCAAATCTTTCCCTAATGGTTGAGGATAAGAGAACTCTTCAAAAGAAAATAAGCTATCGCCAAACTCCTTACGAAAAGATCGAATAAGCGTTTCCGGTTCAAGACGGAAGGCCTTTGCCACATCATATAATGATTGATAAGTAGAAAGCCTTCGCTTAGCCTCCATCAATACACGTAAACGGATATATTTAGAAAGATATATCCCTGTTACTTTATGAAACATTCTACTCAGACGTTGTGGTGAGTAATGTAGCACTTGAGATAGTTCCCGCACATCTACTCCCTCATCAATATGCCATTCAATGTGAATCAAAGATTCTACTATAATCTCTTGTTCTTTCATTCTTGCTTCCATTTTCAATATCCATTTACAGTTTCAACACTTCTTTTAAAGCCTTATATCCGGCCGTACTTGCTTTTATCTGATGCCCATTTTTAAGCGTGATCATTTGTTGTTGCTTCTTATACAGTTCGATGCGCAACACCTTTTCTATATTCACAATACATGACCGATGTATCCTCACAAATTGATTCTCAGGTAAATGAGCCACAAAGTATTTCATAGTTTGTTCCTTCAGATACTTCGATTCTTCGGTAAACAGAATAACATAATCTCCATCAGCCTGCAGATAGTAGATATCCTCTATAAATATTACCTGTATTTTTTGTCCCGATTTTACAGCTATACGCTCAAGCATCTCATTAGCAACATTGATCGGTCGTACTTCTTCCTCTTCATCGAGCAATGCATGCTCAGGCTCATCCAGTTCCTTCCGCGATAGTGAAAAGTCATGCCCCCCATAAGCAACAAGTATTAAAACTCCAATAAACAGGTGTAATGGAAAAAGGGTCAGCAATAGAACAAATTCCACTTGAGTAAACATCATATAAATAAGCAACAAATAGATTCCAGCCCATAAAGCTAGAACAAAAAGCCCCAATGTGATGTAATTCAATACCGTTCGGGGAATAATCACAAACCCTGTATTATTGTTCTGAGACAACATGCTCCAATTCCATAGCCATCCTGTAGCAGCAATTAGTCCCGAAAACAAGGAACAATTCAATAATAAAACCGCTGTAGGTAGAGCTAGCAATGGTGTCATTGCTCCCCAGCAACAAAGAGTTAAAGCTATCCACAAAACAACGTAAGTAATTTCTTTTTTTATTGTATAATATGAGTAAATCGCATTCATTCGTTAGTTTCTTAATTCTCCACTCCCAAGGACTCCGGCTCCTTCGATAATTAAGCGCTTCGTTGTGTCAAACTGCTGCTCACTATCTATACGTCCATCCTTGAATGTGTACATAACTGATTCAATCTTAATATCCACCGTCCAATGGACAGGCACGTAAATGGTAACACTACCTAATACTGTATTCAAATTCAACACCGTATTTCCATCTGCCAGATTTGTTTTTCGCAAATCGAGTATTGTCTCCCCAAACACAGTGTTTATTTCTCCTCCCTTAAAAAGTGGATCGAGAACAATGTATTTGCCGCTAGAAAACACACTCTGTTTGTTGAAGTATCCTTCGGTATACTCCTCTGTTGTTCCTCCACCTATGTCATTCATTGTTTTCCTACTTGAACAACATCTGCGATTAACCCGAGAGCAGCGCAAAGAATGGGGTAGTAACATATAAACTAAAGAAATAACTCCGGCAGTAATCAACAGAATCGGCCAATAAGTATGTTCGAACCCATCGACTCGTAGAGGAAAGAAGTCCGGATATATAATGAGGATACGTGGCAATAAAAAGAAAGCCCCGACAGTAGATAAAATAGCCCCCGACCAGAAGCGGCACTTAAACAGAGAAGTAACTCCAATAAAGAGTACAAGCATTGGCCAAGAAAAAAGGAAGGCCTTATACGGTTGTGGGATAAAACCCAGATTGAGGCCAAGAAAAACGAAGCCTACAATTATAAGTAATACTGCAAATTGAGCAGTATGTTTCTGATGATGGTCTCTTTTATAAGTTTTCATATTCATTTTTTTAGTTTTCTGCAAATATAAGAGAATCAACACGTTACATGCAATAACTAATCGATAAACATCACAGTAAACCCGATGAACGCATGTCTGTGCCCGATGAAACATACATTCATCCTGCTTATAGCATGTCATCTACTTCTAGTTTACCTAAATCGAGCATACAAAACATCCCCATGTTATATCACACAACATCCGGATGTTTTATAATAGAACATGGGGATGTAATATAGCACAACATGGGGATGTTTTTACTTATGTAAGAGTATAAAAAGAAGCTTGGCTACTCACCATAAAGGTCAATAGCCAAGCTCTTTTAATATTCTTTCGTCTATGTGTTTGTTTAATACTCTTCCTCGTTGAAGAAAAAATCTTCTTTACTAGGATAATCAGGCCAGATATCTTCTATACTCTCATAGATTTCACCTTCATCTTCCATCTCTTGAAGATTTTCGATTACTTCAAGAGGAGCACCCGAGCGCATAGCAAAATCGATAAGTTCATCCTTGGTAGCAGGCCAGGGAGCATCTTCCAATTTAGATGCTAATTCCAATGTCCAATACATAGTTTTAAAATATTTAAAATGTGAATATTAATGCCTATCCTCTATTTTTTCGGCAAAAGTATAATAAAATAGCTCACTTGCAACTATTTATTCCAAAATATTTCTTCTTTTGATTCAAGAAAATTAATTTTACGCGATAAGACAAATAAATAATCGGAAAGCCTATTTATATAAGCCAATAGATTGGCATCTATTTCATAATCTTCTGTAAGACTCAAGATGCGCCTCTCTGCCCGTCTGCACACAGTACGACAGACATGAGCGATAGCTGCTCCCCTTGATCCTCCGGGAATAACAAACCAACGCAAAGTTGGCAACATTTCGTCCGCAGCATCAATCTCTGCTTCCATCAGAGCAACATCGTCAGGAACAATGATACTAACATCGTGCAATTTGACTTTATCTTGATCTGTAGCCAAATGGGATCCTACCGCAAACAATTTATCTTGCACTGCCGAAACGAACAAGCAATCTCGTTCTTCTGTAAGATAAGTTACTAACAAGCCAAGATTTGCATTCAATTCATCAACTGTTCCGTAAGCCTCAAGGCGAGCATGAGCTTTTGACACACGTGTTCCCCCTATCAGGCCGGTTGTTCCTTTATCGCCGGTTTTTGTATATACAAGACTCTTCTTCATCTTTTTACGTTATTAGTGATTTATCATTAACATTAGTATAAGTCTAAAAGTTGATTAGATAATGTTGTTTTATCTTCTTTTTATCAAAAAAGAGAATCCCAAGATCGTAAAGATCGAAACTTATCCCCGTACGCTCATCAGCCTGGATATTTTCCCAGATAGATTGCATCTCCGCAGAGTACCTTATTCCTTGCACGACAAACACTGACTGAGGGTGAGCACGATCTACACAAATATGGAAGGCCTCTTCCACAAAGGATGGGTTGTTATAATTATGTAAATAAAGAAAATCCATTGGGAGATCTTTCTCTAAAGATAGCTCCGAAAGATCTGAGAAAGCACTATAATTTGCATTAGCTTTAGGGGCACGCAGATAAAGAGCAGAAGATGAAAGGGTACCGACATCAATAATCGTATTCGGCAGTGAAAAATTCACAAGTCTAAACAATAGCCTCTTCAATTTAATTGATTCGTGCACCCAGTCTCTCCTCATATTATGAGACATTTCCTTCTCCTCCAGAAGCAAATCTTTGTATGCAGCATAAGGCTTCTTTTCATAGATAACTGAGGTTATAAAGTTAAATGCAAAGGGGGAATGTACGCCATAGCCACAACGATAACGAAAGCGTTGCAACCAAATAAACGGGCGTTTTAATTTAAAAATCACATTCATGGTTTAAACAGACTATTTTGCAGCCACAAAGATAGCTTTTTTTATATCGCAGAAAACGGTATGCGGCTATTTTGTACTTTTATTACACATTAACAACCCCTAATGGATCTTGGTCCTTTAAGATATTTAAAGCTGAAAGTGAGTTAAAAGAGCCTTGATATATTGTATAACGAACTAACGTTCGTACATTTGCGAATTAATAAAACAAGTATGGAAGAGACTAAAAAAAAATATTCCCCAAAACAAGAACAAATTGCACGTTTTGCCAAGGCATTAGGGCATCCTACCAGAGTTGCCATATTGCACTTTTTGGCTTCACAAGATTGCTGCTACTTTGGTGATATTCACGATGAATTGCCTATAGCAAAAGCGACTGTGTCACAACATCTGAAAGAATTGAAAGAAGCAGGATTAATTCAAGGCGAAATAGAGTCTCCTAAAGTGAAATATTGCATCAACGCCGAGAATTGGCTATTGGCACAAAATCTCTTTGCCGAGCTCTTCAAAGATTGCACCAAAAAAAAAGAAAAGTGTTGCAAATAGCTGCTATCAACAAAGACATAAAATAGACAATCTCCTTACTTTATAATAAAAGACAAACTATTAATAAAGGCCTAATTTACAAGTAGAAATTAGAGCATTTATTATAGTCTGCCACATTCTGTATCAAACAGAGTACTACACTACTCTCTATCTCTGTTTGTCGTAGTATCCTTTTCAGTACCCTGAACAATTACTGAAACGTATTCAGTTGGATGTCCGTCACTGAAAAGCACACGCCCTTTGAATGAGCCATTCTGAGCATGCAAAAAGAATGCTCCACTCAAAAAACGTTTGATTGACCTCATTATTCTTTTTTTTAACTGTTTTAATTTGCTGCAAAATTACTCTAACAATGAGGACGGTACAATCAGTTGTTTTAGGTAAAGAGCCGTATTAAACCACCTTTATATAATGAGGAAAGATAATGAGATACAATATATAAACAGAAAAACGATACAAGTATCAGAGCGCATCACGATTGATGCAATCACCAGCCAATTAAAGATAAGCTGTAAAAGGGTAAATAAATATCTCCCTGATCTAGTGTTTAAGAATGGGCATTATGTCATCGCAATCAAAATAAGTTATTTTAAAAGATTATCCTCTAATATAAAAAAGCCCCTCAAAATCAAGTGATTAAGAGAGGCTTTTTAGGATGTACCCAGACCCGGGGTCGAACCGGGATGGAAGTGAATCCACTGGTGTTTGAGACCAGCGCGTCTACCGATTCCGCCATCTGGGCTTAATTGCGGTGCAAAGATACTTCTTTTTTTGAATTCTGCAAGGGAATAAGCAGAAAAACAAGAGATAAATAATAAAACACATGCGGGACTTTCTGAATTCACGAAATTAGCGCTACATTAGCGGAAACTTTTAATAAAGTCAATATCATGACAAATAAGGATAATTATTGTGTAATAATGGGCGGTGGAATTGGTAGCCGATTCTGGCCTTTTAGCCGCAAAACGCTCCCAAAGCAGTTTCTCGATTTTTTTGGAACAGGCCGCTCACTATTACAGCAAACATTCGACAGATTTAATAAGATTATTCCGGCTGAAAACATTTTTATTGTAACTAACGCCATGTATGCTGACTTAGTAAAAGAGCAACTACCTGGATTAAAATCGGAACAAATATTACTTGAACCTACAAGAAGAAATACTGCTCCTTGCATAACATGGGCAGCTTATCATATACGAGCATTAAACCCTGATGCCAATATTGTTGTTGCTCCTTCCGACCATCTAATACTCAAAGAAGGCGACTTTCTAGATACGATAGAGAAAGGATTATACTTTGTGTCTCAATCGAATAAGCTCCTGACTCTTGGCATTAAACCGAACAGACCGGAAACAGGATATGGATATATACAGATAGCTGAGAAAGAGGCCGAAAACTTTTATAAAGTCAAAACATTTACTGAAAAACCAGAACTAGAATTAGCGAAGGTTTTTGTAGAAAGCGGAGAATTTTATTGGAATTCAGGTCTGTTCATTTGGAATGTAAATACGATAATAACAGCAGTAGAAGAGCTTATTCCTGAATTAGCCGAAATTTTAGCTGAAGGAGAAAGCGCATACGGAACATCTAAAGAGAGTGCTTTTATTGACAGCCATTTTCCTGCTTGCCCGAATGTATCCATCGATTTCGGAATTATGGAAAAAGCGAACAATGTATATGTCTCTCTAGGTGACTTTGGTTGGTCGGACTTGGGGACATGGGGATCGTTATACGATCTATCACCAAAAGATCTGGATAAGAATGTAGTACTGAAATGCCAGTCAATCATCTATGACGGCAGAGACAACATCATAGCCCTCCCTGAAGGAAAACTTGCTGTGATAGAAGGGCTAGAAGGTTATCTTATCGCAGAATCAGACAACGTGCTGCTTATTTGCAAAAAAGATGAAGAACACGCTATTAGGAAATACGTAAATGATGCGCAAATAAAACTTGGAGACGACTATATTTAACGATCAATCCTCCAAAAAGAAAAAGGGTACCTCTTAGAAGTACCCTTTTTCTTTTTGGAGGATGAGATGAATATATGTTTGGTCTCTATTCTTCGGCAATCCAAGCTGTATGTATCGACTCAGCAATAGCCGAAAATTCTTCTTCTGAGAGCTTTAACTTAGGATTAGAGATTACCATATCCGATTCTTTGTTAATAGGGATCAAATGAATATGAGCATGTGGAACTTCAAGACCCATTACTGCCATCCCCACCCGCTTACAAGGTATAGCAACTTCAATCGCCTTGGCCACCTGTTTTGCGAAAATAGACATTGCAGCAAGGTCTTCATCTGTTAAATCAAAAATATAATCAATCTCTTGCTTAGGGATTACAAGCGTATGGCCTTTTACTAAAGGATTAATATCGAGAAAAGCAAAGAACTTATCGTTTTCTGCCACCTTGTAACAGGGAATTTCACCTGCAATAATTCGACTAAAAATAGTTGCCATAAACATTTCTATAAAACCGATACTCTAGATATATATAAAAAAAGGCTGAAAACCATACGATTTTCAACCTTAGACTTTCTTTTAAAAAGAGATGTTCATAATTTCAAGGTGCACTGTGCCTTGCGGAACTTGAATTTCAGTAACATCACCAACTTTCTTTCCAAGTAGGCCCTGAGCAATAGGGGTACTTACAGACAGCTTACCTTCTTTTAGGTTTGCTTCACTTTCCGACACGATAGTATAAACCATCTTCGTGCCGTTTTTCAGGTTCTTCAATTCGACTTTACTAAGTATTTGCACCGAATCGGTCGTCAATTTAGACTCGTCAATGATTTTAGCATTAGAAATAATCATTTTCAATTTATTGATCTTCATTTCCAACATACCTTGAGCTTCTTTAGCCGCATCGTATTCTGCATTTTCAGACAAGTCACCTTTGTCTCTAGCTTCTGCTATCTGCCTTGACATCTCAGGACGATTAACAGTCTCCAACACTCTAAGTTCTTCAACTAGCCTTTTGTAACCTTCTTCAGACATATAAGCCATAACATTTCCTCCTTACTTAATTATTATAACGGTCATATAAAACAAAAAAGAATTCCAACATGGATATGCTGGAACCCTCTCTCAATTCTTTCTTTGGCAAATGTAATACTTTAAACAATACGTGTCAAGTAAAAACAGATGCTATGAAACATATTTAACAGTATCTTCTCACTTATAACAACTTAGAGCAATGCTTTAATTGCGGCATCTAAATCTTTCAGATTTTCGCCACGCGCACTTAAATCATTGTTTTTGTTCACAAGAAAGTAAGCAGGCACTTGCTTCACATTATAAATACTAGCGATAGTAGAATAAACTCCATTTGCATCACGAACACAAATCCAAGGTAGATTATCTACTGAAGATTTCCAAAAATGCTCGTCAGCATCTAGAGAAACTTGATAAATCTCGAAACCTTGAGAAGCATATTTATTATATAAATCACGTAACGTGAAATTATGTGCAGACGATACAGCACTCTGATAGATGGTGAAATCCAACAGCACAACTTTACCTTTCAAATCACTCAACTTGCGCAAGTTCCCTTTTAAATCTCTCAATACAACATCTATCACGCCTGTTTCCAAAATTTTAGATTTAGGAAGCTCTAATGTTTTTTGTTGAGGGGTACGAGTGTTTTTCATCCCTTTTATAACAATATTGTAGAGATTTTCAGAGCGGTTAGCATGTGGGTATAAGTTATTAAGACTAGTAGCTACTGCAGCAAAGCATTTAACATCCTCTTTACTATTCAACGGATCAAATATCAAGTAATTATTCAACTTCTGGAACAAAGCAAAATAAGCCGCTGTAGTATTTGGAGCAGAGAATATATAATTGATTTTCACATCATCTTTGTATCTTTTCAGAACCATTGACAAACTATCTTCAAAAACATCATTGGCAATTGCATTCGATTGCAATCCTTTAACTAAAACATCAACATCTGATTGCAATTTAATTTGTTTTAGAGTAAGTTCCTTTATCTTCGTACAATTATTAGAACCTTCAACTGAATAAGCAGTAGTAAAGTCTACATAAGGAGCTTTTACCGAAATGGTTTCGGTTGAGTCAACAGAAAAGTTTATGACCTTTTCATCCAACCTCAAACGATAAAATTCAGGGGATTCCGGACGAAGCTCTTTAAAACTAAAAGTTCCATCTTTTTTTAACTTAACAGAATCAAGAGGTACAATTCCTTCAAGTCCGGAAGCTTCCAGATAAAGCATTTTCCCATCAGCACCGGAGATTTCTCCTTTCACATTAAATTTAGGATCAGTATTGCAAGAACTAAGCAACAGTACTGCAAGAGCAACTAAAGATACTTTCTTCATATTTTATGCTTGTTATTTTAGTCTGCAAATATACTCCTTTTCAAGATTAGTCAAAGCATTTTGCACGGTTCTTCACTCTATAATAAAAAAAAACAAACTAAAAGTAACTTTTTATCTCATTTCCAGTATATTAGAACGATAAATGTATATATTTGCACGAATTTTGAAAGAAAGATATAGATAAAACATTTTTTATGATTAACCCAATTGTTAAAACGATCGAGTTGGGAGATGGCAGAACCATCACACTCGAAACGGGAAAATTGGCAAAACAGGCTGACGGTTCCGTCATGCTGCGTATGGGAAATACCATGCTGCTTGCTACTGTTTGTGCCGCTAAAGATGCCGTTCCCGGAACAGATTTTATGCCTTTACAGGTAGAGTATAAAGAAAAATACGCTGCATTCGGCCGCTTCCCAGGCGGTTTCACCAAAAGAGAGGGAAGAGCCTCTGATAATGAAATTCTTACTTGTCGCCTTGTTGACCGCGCTCTTCGTCCTTTATTCCCAGACAATTATCACGCTGAGGTATACGTAAATATCATCCTCTTTTCAGCTGATGGTGTTGATATGCCAGACGCTCTAGCTGGGCTTGCAGCATCTGCTGCATTAGCCGTTTCAGATATCCCATTCAATGGGCCAATTTCAGAGGTTCGTGTTGCACGTATTGCTGGTCAATATGTAATCAATCCGTCTTTCGAACAACTGGCAAAAGCAGACATGGACATTATGGTAGCTGCTACCTACGAAAATATCATGATGGTAGAAGGCGAGATGAGTGAAGTCTCTGAAGCTGAATTACTGGAAGCCATGAAAATTGCCCATGAAGCGATCAAAATTCATTGCAAAGCTCAAATGGAGCTAACTGAAGAAGTTGGTAAAGCCGTAAAACGCGAATATTGCCATGAAGTGAATGACGAAGAACTTCGTGAATCCGTTCATAATGCTTGTTATGCTAAGGCGTATGCAATTGCAGAATCAGGCAACAAAAATAAGCATGAACGCGAAGACGCGTTTAAAGCAATTCGCAACGAGTTCAAAGCAACTCTTAGTGAAGAAGAATTAGCTGCAAAAGGTGCACTCATTGATAAATACTACCACGATGTGGAAAAAGAGGCTATGCGCCGCTGTATTTTAGATGAAGGCAAACGCCTCGATGGACGCAAGACAACAGAAATTCGCCCTATTTGGAGTGAAATCGGTTATCTACCTGGACCTCACGGATCTGCTATCTTCACACGTGGAGAAACACAATCTCTTACATCTGTTACACTCGGTACCAAAATGGACGAGAAAACAATCGACGATGTATTGTTTCATGGAAAAGAGCGTTTTTTACTACACTATAACTTCCCTCCCTTCTCTACAGGTGAAGCGAAGGCACAACGTGGCGTTGGTAGACGTGAAATCGGACATGGAAACCTTGCTCACAGAGCACTTAAGAAAATGATTCCGGACAACTACCCATATGTAGTACGTGTAGTATCCGAAATTCTTGAATCAAATGGTTCTTCTTCTATGGCTACTGTTTGCGCTGGTACACTGGCTTTGATGGATGCTGGAGTTAAGATTAAGAAACCTGTATCAGGTATTGCTATGGGACTAATCAAGAACGCAGGAGAAGAAAAATACGCTGTACTTTCTGATATTCTCGGCGATGAAGATCACTTGGGAGACATGGACTTCAAAGTAACAGGAACGAAAGATGGTATTACCGCTACTCAGATGGATATCAAAGTAGACGGTTTATCATTTGAAATCTTGGAACGTGCTCTTAATCAAGCCAAAGAAGGACGTATGCATATCCTCGGAAAGATATTGGAAACAATAGAAGAGCCACATGCTGAGCTGAAAGATCATGCACCTCGTATAGAAACGCTGACTATTCCGAAAGAATTCATTGGAGCAATAATCGGCCCTGGTGGAAAGATTATTCAAGGAATGCAGGAAGAGACTGGCGCTACAATTACTATTGAAGAGGTTGACGGCATAGGCAGAATCGAGATAGCAGGTACAAACAAACAAGCTATTGAAAATGCAATACGCATCATCAAAGGCATTGTATCAGTCCCTGAAGTAGGTGAAGTATATAAAGGTAAAATTCGTTCCATCATGCCATACGGAGCATTTGTAGAATTCCTTCCTGGAAGAGACGGTTTGCTCCATATCTCAGAAATGGATTGGAAACGCCTTGAAACGGTAGAAGAACTCGGCATCAAAGAAGGTGATGAGATTGAAGTGAAATTGATTGAAATTGATCCTAAAACAGGTAAATTTAAACTATCAAGAAAGGTTTTACTTCCTCGCCCAGAGAAAAAATAAGTAACAACTCTTATATATAAAAAAGCTTGGCTACCCCTTTGGCAGCCAAGCTTTTTTATTTTCTGGAAAATAAATAAAAAGAGAATCGGAAAGTACCCCCATACTTTCCGATTCGAAACAGTCAAAAATCGACCTTAATCAATTTATTAACTTAACACAGCAGCAAAGATATGAGAAAATTTCTTTTGAATGAATTTTCTCATCTAAAACTTATTCTTTTAACATCAAAAGAAGAACATTTTAGTCCTGAAAAAGAGAAACGATGCCTTTGTTAAGCGTACTGAGGGCAAACAAAATACTTACTGGTATTCTTTAATAGGAAATTCACCAGTCAAAGCTCCTAATGCACTAGTTGCGAGAGCTTCCATCTCATCCTCACCCGGATAAACGACGATCGGAGCTAAAAACGAGGTACGTTCTTTTATTCGAGAAATCACATAATCAGAATGAGCCATACCACCAGTCAGCAAAATAGCATCTATTTTACCATAAAGAGCCACACTAGCAGCACCAATACTTTTTGCTATATTATAGATCATTGCATCCATCACCAGTTGGGCCCTAGTGTCACCATTTTCTATTGATTTAATAACCAAAGGCACATCCGTAGTACCTAAATGAGCGGCCAATCCCGCCCGACCGGAGATTCGTTTTTTTAGTTCTTCACTCGTAAACTTTCCGGTATAACAAAGATCTATTAACTGACCAGCCGGAAGTGTTCCGGCTCGTTCAGGCGAAAAAGGTCCATCACCATCCAGCGCATTATTAACATCTACAGCCTTGCCCGAACGATGGACAGCTACGGAAATACCTCCTCCTAAATGGCAGATAATCAGGTTAAGATTCTCGTAGACAGCGCCATTTTCTTTCGCGTAACGTCTTGCGACAGCTTTATGATTTAATGCATGAAAAATAGAAACACGAGGGAGTAGTGGTGACCCAGTAATACGAGCAATATCATCCAACTCATCCACAACACCGGGGTCGGCAATAAAAGCACGGCAACCGGGTATCTGAGCGGCCAAATCAGAAGCAATCAGCCCACCAAGATTACAGGCATGAGAGCGCATAGCATAAAGTGTATCATGCTTCATCTTTTCGTTCACTTCGTACACTCCTCCTTGAAGCGGTTTCATCAAACCACCACGACCAATAACAGCATTAAACTGAAAAGAAATATGATTCGTTTTCAATGCCTGCATCACCAGTGATTTCCGAAAGTCAAACTGATCTATAATACGAGAAAAAGCACTAAGCTCTTCTACACTATGACGAATATTAGAAACTAATATAGAAATGCCGTCTTCATAAACAGCTATCTTTGTAGAAGTAGAGCCTGGATTAATTGCTAATATTTTCATCTTATTTTTTATTACAAATGAGACAGGCCATGGCAAGACTGTTATATTTAGACAAGCCGGAATCACTTCGCGAAGGTAATACAACCGGACAAACAGGCCCTTGAAGCACACCAGCCATCTCAGCTTTAGCAAACAAACTAACTGATTTATAGAATGTGTTACCAGACTCTATATTAGGGAAAATAAGTACGTCAGCCTGCCCTTCAATAGGAGAGTAGATTCCTTTAATATCACCACTTTCTCGCTCACAAGAAGTTAACACATCCAGCGGACCATCTATTATAACATCTCCAAACTCTCCAGCATCTGCCAGCTCTACAATGTTAACATAATCAAGTGAATGAGGAAATTTCGCACTCACTTTCTCTGTACAATGTATCAATGCAATACGCGGTTTGTTGATGCCAAAATTATGACAAATATGTATAGCGTACCAAATCATTTCAATCCGCTGTTGCAAAGTAGGTCTGGGAATTACTGCTGCATCCGAAAAAAAGAGCAACTTATGATAAGATGGGATCTGCATAACAGCCAAATGCGTCAAGACTTTTCCTGCAGGTAGTAAACCTTTATCTTTGTCCAAGATTGCACGCAGCAGATTATCAGTATTAACAATCCCTTTCATGAGAATGTCTGCCTGATTTTCACGGACAGCTTTAACAGCTTCTACAGACGCCTCATCAGGGTTCTCAACATGCATTACTTTTATATATTCTGGATATTTCTCCAATGCAGGATATTTCTTTAATACTGTTGAATCTCCAATAAGTAGAAACTCCGCAAACCCCTCCTCTATTGCACGCACTATAGCATATTCAGTATTTGGATCGTTGGCACAAACCACGGCAACTCGTTTTCTTTCGTTAAGCGTTCTCAGGTGAGCCGTTAACTGATTAAAGTTCAGAATTGGTTTCATAAAGTTCGATTTTTAGCAAATATCAGAAAAATCATTGGATAATAGATCATTCTCAAATAAAAACAGGGACTAAAAACATTGCATTCTAACATATTATAATTGTTTCACTACAGATCAGCAATTCAAACGATAAAATAATATTTTTTTGTGTACTTTTGCATCAATCATAAAACTATGTATCATGAGTAGCCTCATCTTACCTCCATATCTACAAGAAGGCGATAAAGTGGCCATTGTATCTCCTTCAAGCAAAATAGACAAAAATCTTTTAATCGGTGCACAAAAGAGACTCGATTCTTGGGGTTTGAAATCGGTTTTAGGCAAACATTCCGAAAGCTCCTTTGGACTATATGCCGGAACCATAAAGCAACGACTTGAAGACTTCCAATCGGCAATGGACGACAACGACATAAAAGCAATTCTATGCAGCAGAGGAGGATATGGAGCCATACACTTCATCGACAAAATAGACTTTAGCCTCTTTCGTAAGCAGCCTAAATGGCTCATGGGCTTTAGTGACATAACTGCACTGCACAACCTTTTTCAAGCGAATGGTTTTGCTTCACTCCACTCTCCTATGGCACACCACCTCAGTGTTGAAGCTGAAGATGACCCTTGTACACTCCACTTAAAGAACATCTTATGGGGGAAATTACCACAATATACTTGCGAACCACATAAATTAAACCAGGCAGGAAAAGTGCGAGGCATATTACGAGGAGGTAACTTATCTGTCCTCTATGGATTGCGAGGAACCTCTTTTGATATCCCTGCCGAAGGTACTATCCTATTCATTGAAGACGTGAGCGAACGGCCGCACGCCATAGAACGAATAATGTATAATCTAAAATTAGGTGGCGTTCTTGAAAAATTGTCAGGCCTCATCATCGGACAATTTACCGAGTACAAGGAAGACAATTCTTTGGGCAAAAATTTGTATGAGGCTCTGGCCGATATGCTAAAGGAGTACAAATATCCTATATGCTTTAACTTCCCGGTAGGCCATGTAACAAAAAACCTACCATTAATTAATGGAGCGGAAGTCGAATTTACAGTTAACAAAAAATCAGTAGAACTTAAATTCTAAATGTCTAAGAAAGAGGCTAGTTAAAAATAAAACCGTAATTTTGAAACCAAAATAAGAAAATAAAGCCTATGAAGAGTTATTATATGTTTTCTCTAATGAGTTTAGTCGTTTTCACGACAATATCTTGTGGAAGCAACAAGAAATCGTCTGAAAAAACAGAAAGTATTGAACAGCAAGTAAAAGCTCCTGAGTTTGACGCCGATAGCGCATACCAATATGTCAAAGCTCAAGTTGACTTTGGTCCACGGGTACCAAATACTTCCGAACATGTGGCCTGTGGAAACTATCTGGCAAAAAAGTTAGCTGACTTTGGAGCCACCGTTACCAATCAATACGCTGACTTAATTGGCTATGACGGTAAAATTTTAAAAGCCCGCAACATCATAGGCTCATATAATCCTGAGAATAAGAAACGAATACTCCTTTTTGCTCATTGGGATACTCGTCCTTGGGCTGACAACGATCCTGACGAAAAGAATTACCACACTCCTATTCTTGGAGCAAATGATGGAGCCAGCGGCGTTGGAGCATTATTAGAGATCGCGCGTCTCATCAATCAGAAACAACCCGAATTGGGGGTTGATATTATCTTTTTCGATGCAGAAGACTATGGCGCTCCTGAATTTTATGAAGGAAAACATAAAGAAGAATATTGGTGTTTAGGTACACAGTATTGGGCCAAGAATCCACATGTACAGGGTTATAATGCCCGCTTTGGAATTCTATTTGACATGGTTGGAGGGAAGAATGCGACTTTCTACAAAGAAAGCTATTCTAACAAATATGCCAAAAATGTGGTACAAAAAGTTTGGGAAAAAGCAAACAGTTTAGGCTATGGCAACTATTTTATCGATGAAGATGGCGGAGGAGTAACCGACGATCATTTATTTGTGAACACTATTGCACGCATTCCAAGTATTGATATCGTACCTACCGACCAGAAAGATGGAGGTTTTGGATATTTTTGGCATACGGTAAATGACACAATGGATGTCATAGACAAAGCAACCTTAAAAGCTGTTGGACAAACTGTATTAGAAGTAATTTACAACGAAAAATAAAAAAGAATGTCTATTAACGAATTACAAGATGAAATCATTGCAGAATTCAATGATTTCAGTGACTGGATGGATCGCTATCAATTGCTCATTGATTTAGGCAATGAACAAGCTCCCATGAACGAAAAATATAAAACAGAGCAAAATCTCATAGAAGGTTGTCAAAGCCGTGTATGGCTACAAGCAGAAGAAGTAGAAGGTAAGCTCATTTTCAAAGCAGAAAGTGATGCTCTTATAGTAAAAGGAATTATTGCTTTACTAATAAAGATTGTCTCGGGCCATACTCCTGATGAAATATTAAACACAGACCTTTACTTTATTGACAAAATAGGACTACGAGAGCATTTGTCACCTACTCGCAGTAATGGATTATTATCTATGGTAAAACAAATGAGAATGTACGCATTAGCATTTAAAGCAAAAGGAGGAAAGTAACCACTTTCCTCCTTTTGCTTTGTTTCCACTAAGTTGAACAAAACCTACTAATTTCTTTATCACTTACTGCTCACTCTTTTGCTCTTCATCATCCTTAAACTCCAAGATATCTCCAGGCTGACAATCTAAAATCTTACATATTGCCTCAAGAGTAGAAAAGCGAACTGCTTTCGCCTTTCCTGTTTTCAAGATAGAAAGGTTAGCTGGCGTAATATCAACCTTTTCGGCCAATTCTCCCAAAGAAATTTTTCTTCGAGCCATCATAATATCTAAGTTCACTATTATAGACATACTTTTCCTTCTTTCTTAAATCGTTAAATCCTGTTCCTCTTTCAATCGCAAGCCTATAGCAAAAATTTCGCCCATCAGTAATGCCCCCAAACCTAGAATTAGCAAATTGAAATCCCACACATTTATTGTATTGACAGTATACCCGGAAATCTTCACATTAGCTACATTATCCAAATAATGCAGAGAGCGACCAATAGCAGAAGCAGCAAAAGATATCAACATCAAAGTCCCTATCCAGCGAAGTTTTATGACATTACTCCAATCGAAAATAATCGACCGATTTACTGCTCTAATAAACTTGATAAACATCACTAGTTGAACGATAACCACTATAAAATAAACTAAAGCTAAAAAATAGTATACGACTCCTGCAATTATACTAAAAGTCTTATTACTATCATGAAGGATAACCTCCCTATATTGTGCAGGTATCCATCTACCATCAGACGTATTGAGTACAGAATCGTTAAACGCTGTAGCATCTGCTGGGCTTAAACGAATAAAACGGGCTACATCTTTTACATTTTCGCGACTTCCTTCTTGGAACCCAATAAGAAAGTCAGGTATTCCTTGCACAAATGAAGTGGCCAACGACATACCCATCGCGATGAATATCAACGTACAAATTATATTTATTTTCAATTTCATCTCTATCCTTATTTCAAATCGTTAAATCCTGTTCCTCTTTCAAGCGCAAGCCTATAGCAAAAATCTCACCCACAATGAGCGAAACAATACCTAGTACCAACGTCAGAATAGACAAGAGCTCTGATAGATGTAATGAATAACCTGGTATTGAAAGCAATGAAAAAAGTTCAAAACTATTGATGCAGATAGAAATGGCCGAACACAAAAAACTAAAAATCAAGGTTCCACCCAACCAACGAAGACGGCGCACATTTTTCCAATTAAATATATCTGATTTATTGATAGAAATAACCAACTTCACAAAAATAAAAATAGAAAGTACAATAGAAAGCACCTCAAAGAGTGAAGAAAGTGCCACACCTAACATATTCCATACTGTTGGCTTAGACTCCACGCTAACAAGCAACTGACTGTACAGTACAGGAACATAAGAATGAGTCTTCTCATTATAAACAGAATCAGAGAAGTTCGAGAAATCTTTAGGCATCAAAGCAATCATTTTCATGTTTACAGCCGGATTCTCCATCTTTTTCTCACGAGTATTCATCGCTATCTTTATACCTGCAGAAAACCCCCTACCGAATTCATATAACGATTCAAACACAGAATAACTTAACACCAAAAGAACCAACAAACAAAGTATATTCAATCTTCGCTTCATAATCTATATGCCTTTCATTATTTCATCAGTATTCTCCTCTTGCTTCCAATTATAAGCAACAGATGTTTTTCTCATCAATAGACAAGTGATAACAAGCAACACAGCTGCAGCAGCAACCGCAGCATAATAGCTATTACCTCCTGCTATATCTCGCATATACTCTGCATTTGGATATTCAAAATTAAGATAAACCGACAAAGTATTATTAACAATATGCATCAAGATACATGGAATCAAACTAGCTGTTTTATAATAAACCCAAGCCAACAGAAGACCCATGAGACTTGCTCCCACTATCTGAACAGGATTCAAGTGAAATACGCCAAAGATAAGCGCAGAGAAGATGATCGCTTGTGCGGGAGTATATTTTTTTAGGAGTACTTTAGTAACTCCGCCTCTGAAAAGCAACTCCTCCAGAATAGGCCCTAATACTGCAACGCAAGCAATACCAAACCAGCCAGATTGTAAAAGATTGAATGAATCTTCCAACCAATTAGGCAACCAAGGCATTGCGGACATCAAAAAATCAATTACAATAATACTCGAGACAGCAATAATAATAGAATAAAGGAGGTAACTCACAGATATAGGCGACCATGTCACCCTTTCCTTACTTATATAGCCTGCCTTATATAAATAAAAACCCATTAATAGAAAGCCCACGAACATGGAGAGAGCAAGAGTTAAACTACTCGTTTTCTCTATATCTCCTTCTTTTATTAAATTGATAATAAAAGAAGGAATCATCACCAGCAGTGCTCCCGCTATCTGGCAAACAAAATAGATCAACACAAGTTTTATAGCCGTTTTCATCTTCTTTTATTAATGTTGCAAAGATACGGTTTTATTCTGAACGTTTTTTTGAAGGGTGTGTGCATAAGCAGCTGTTCCACAAATAAACATGACTACCATTGAGATGGAAACAACTAGCGTTGTAATGCTTAAAAATGATTTTTTCATAAGACCAACAATCTTTATACTTATCAATTCAATAATAATTTATCGTTTTTCGATATGCAAATAAATATATTATTTCTGATATCAACAAATTATTTATCGAAAAACAGTAAATAAAGAACGTTTTTCAATATAAACAAGGTGTAAATGGTCATAATCACTTCAAATATTCGCTTCGGAGCCAATGAAGCGAATATATGCAACACTATATAAACAAAATACAAACAATGAAGAAAAGAAAAAATAGGATATAGAATTATCCCAATATCGCTTCAACCATCACGGCATCTTTATTAAGCTGGCTCACCAACTCATCTAATCCTGAAAATTTCATCTCCGAGCGGATCCGTTGCACAAAGGATAAACGAATCGTAGAATCATAAATATCCGAATTAAAATGAAGGATGTGTACTTCAATACTACGACTTAATCCATTGTCTAGAGTAGGTCGATAGCCAATATTCAGCATCCCATTATAACCCTGTCCTTCAATATCCACCCTAACAGCATATACTCCATCAGCGGGCACTAACTTCTCAGGGTCTTCAATACGAAGATTGGCTGTTGGAAACCCAATCTTACGGCCAACTTTATATCCTCCCACAACAACACCTCCTATAGCATATTCATAGCCTAAACAGCGTGCAGCCACATCAACCTCTCCCTTCTGCAAATAGGAACGAATCACCGAAGAGCTTACATGGACTTGATCTAGCAAACAGGCCTCAGCAAGAACAACTTCCATGCCTATACTCTTCCCATACAAAGTATAGTCTTCAAAGCCTTCGCTTCTATTGTGACCGAAACGGTGATCATAGCCTATGACAAGGACTTGTACATTATAGCGCTCTTTAAGAACATTCTTCATAAATTCACGTGCAGTCAGCTTTGCTATTTCATCCGTAAAATCGAGCATAATACACTCATCCACTTTAGTACCTTCTAAAAGGGTAATCTTTTCATTACTAGTAGTTAGTAATTCCGGACGATAATCAGAATTCATCACTTTTCGAGGATGCTCAGGAAAAGTAATCAATGCAGAATGTAAACCTTTAGACAAAGCAACTTCTCTGACCTGATTAATTAAGAATCTGTGCCCCATGTGCACGCCATCAAAGAAACCAATTGTTGCCACACATGGCTCTGGTAAAGTTCCGGGTATATTACGAATAATCTGCATTGCTAAAATAATTATTAAAAAAGGTGACTCCAATCTTCGTGAGCTTCAGGAGTATAAGTAGTAATACCTAGCGATTCTGCAGTGAGGCAATTAGCCGATGCATCATCGATAAAAAGAGTTTCTTGGGGAACTATACCAGTATCTTCAAGCAATATTTTGAATATATCCACCTCTGGTTTAGCTTCATGCAACTCAAACGAAATAAACATTTTCTTAAAATAATCCTCCACTCTAAAGCCTTTATAAGAAAAAGTATTTTCGCAAGCCCATTTCCAATGTATCTCGTTGGTATTACTCAGTAAATACACCACATAATGTTCACGCAATTGGAGCAAAAGATCCAGCTTATATGTGGGGATACCAATCAGAAAAGTATTCCAGGCAGCATCAATCTGTTCATCAGTAATCAATTTGCCGGTTTGTTTTCTAATAGCGTCACGGAAATCAGAAGCAGTAATCAACCCCTTCTCAAACTCCATGAAGAAGTCTTGTTGTCGATAAGGATCAATAAATTCATCAACATTATGAAAACCTAATTTCTTGAAACTATCAATGCATCGTTGGCGATCAAGGTCTATCAATACACCGCCAAAATCAATTATGAGATTTTTAATTCCTTCTCTTTTCATTTTTTCTTATTTAATTAGTCGACGAACTAAACGGATGACCTCTCCCACCCATAACACAAGAGAAGAGGAAGCAATAATAGCAATCCATGTACCCCAATTAAGAGGTTCGGTACGAAAGACCTCTCCACCAAATTGTACGATACAAAATTGCCCGCCAAGGATAGCCAATGCAACCAATTCCATACCATACGATCTACTTAATCCTTTAAAAGCAGAATCGATTGTCCCGAAAACACGGGTATTAAACAAATTCCAGAACTGTAACATCACAAAGAAAGTGAAGAAGATAGTCAACCGATGCACCGTCATCACACCGTTGGCATCCGTAAAATAATAAATCATACCCATAAGCACGAGCAGAAAAACCGAGCCAACGCTAAGAATATTATATCGCATTGCTTTAGTGATAATAAAATCATCGCTGCGTCGAGGTTTCTCATCCATTACACCTTCGCTCGGCGGAATAGAAGCGAGTGCAAGAGCTGCAAATGTATCCATGATTAGATTCACCCATAACATTTGCGTAACTGTCAGCGGTAATTCCGTGCCAACAAATGATCCCAACAGAACAATAAGCAGAGCTACAAAGTTAATGGTAAGTTGAAAGACTATAAAACGTTGAATATTTTTATAAAGCGAGCGCCCCCACATCACAGCAGTTCCTATACTATTGAAGGAATCATCAAGTAACGTAATGTCGCTTGCTTCTTTAGCCACAGAAGTTCCTGTCCCCATCGAAAGCCCTACTTGAGCATGGTTTAGAGCAGGTGCGTCATTGGTTCCATCTCCCGTAACAGCCACAACGGACCCTTTTTGCTGCAAAAGTTGAACAAGGCGTTGCTTGTCGGTAGGACGTGCGCGCGACATGATTTTCAATTCCATCACACGGTCTAATGCTTCTGCGTCACTCAATCCAGCAAAGGCAACCCCTGTTATGCGATTACGCTCTGTATCTTCAGCAGTCCAAAGACCTATTTGACGTGCAATCTCAGTCGCTGTTCCCGGAGTGTCACCCGTTACTATTTTAATGTCGATACCGGCCGACTGACATTTAACTATCGCAGCAGGCACATCTGGACGTATTGGATCAGAAATGGCCACAACACCCACAAAATTAAGATCATTGGCTGCCACCAGAGAAACACAATCCCCTACTTCATTATCGCCTACGATCTTATAAGCAAAGCCCAACGTACGCATAGCCATATTTTGGTAATTCAATAGCTGAGATTCTATAGTAGAGCGGTATTCACCCACACTCACGTTTCCACTATCAAGCACCACCTCTTTACATTTAGCGAGTACTATCTCTGGTGCACCTTTTATATAAATGATTTTTTTACCTATAAGTGAAGATTGAGCCAGTGTTGCCATAAACTTCCGCTCAGTAGAGAAAGTTAGTTGATCTACAATATTCCCTTTCTCCCTAATCTCAAGATAGTTTTGTTGAAGGCCATTCAGCCAAAGCAACAATGCTACTTCCGTGGGGTTTCCCACTCCTTTTGGTTTTTGTCCAGTTTCTAGTTCTTCCAAGAAAGCAGTCGAGTTCACACTAATGCCCTCAATAACCAATTTGCTTATAAGATTATCAGCTAGCTCACTTCCATTCTTCAATCCATAAAAGTTAGGTTCGTGTACTTGCATCAGATTTTGCGTCAAAGTACCCGTCTTGTCTGTGCAGATAACCGTAATAGCTCCCATCGTTTCGCATGCATGCATTTTACGCACAAGATTATTCGTTGCTAGCATGCGACGCATATTTAGTGCCAGACTCAGCGTCACACTCATAGGCAAACCCTCAGGCACTGCCACCACAATCAGGGTAACCGCCATCATGAAATATTTCAATACAATCTGCGCTATGATCATATACTGCTGCCAAGTGCTCACTTCGTTTTCACTCAAGTAATGAAATAAGTCTTTTGAAACAAAAACGACAAAAGTGATAATAGCTACAGAAAAGCCAACCTTACCTATCAGGTTAGCCAACTTAGTAAGCTGAATGTTTAGAGGAGTTGGCTCTCCACTTTGCTCTGTACTCTGGCGAGCAACCTGACCAATTTCTGTTGCATCACCCACACAAAGCACTTTCATTGTACCATGACCGTCTACCACCGTAGTGCCTCTCATCACCCTATTCGAAGCATAAGTCGCTTCATCATCAAAATCAGACTCAACAGTTGTTTTATTTATCACTGGTTCTCCAGTAAGGTTTGACTCATTGATTTGCAAAGAGATAGCTTCAATCAATTCGCCATCTGCCGGAATTTCTTCACCAGTTTCTAATATGACTATATCACCAACAACAACATTCTTACGAGGGATCTCACGTACCTTTCCACTACGTATTACTTTAACGAGCGTCTCCTCATTAACTGTATTCAGCAGATCAAATTTCTTATTGGCATCGTATTCGAAGAAAAAGCCAATACCCGTAGCTAGAAGAATAGCGCATATAATGCCAATGGTCTCAGCATATTCATTTTCAATAATCGAAATGAGTAAAGAGAATACTGCAGCAATAAGCAACACACGAACTACAGGGTCTTCAAATTTTTCCAGATAAAGTTTCCATAAAGAAGCACGCTTCGGTGGCGTCAGAAGATTACTACCATACTTTTCCCTGTTTATTTTCACTTCATCCTCACTCAGACCGGAATGATAATAAGCGTCATTTATTGAAGTCATATAAGTATATGCGTTTATTTAAGCTACAAAAATACAACATATAATTTAAAAAAAGATCGATTGAGCTTTTTATCAGCCATCGAGCCATAAACCTAAATAAAGACGAAACAAAACAAAAGCCAATGTTGTTTTTAAAAGAATAACTCTAATAATTAAAATATCTATGAAGTATATTTGTACAGCATGCGACTACATTTATGATCCCGTAGCAGGAGATCCTGAGAGCGGAATCGATCCGGGCACAGCATTCGAAGATATCCCTGAGGATTGGATTTGTCCTCTTTGCGGAGTAGGAAAAGAAGACTTTGAACCTTTAGATGAATAAGCAAGCCATAAACAAGAGTGCGGACTTAAAAAAGCCTAAAAAAGATACTGCGTTTTTAATTGGTTTAGTAATTGTTTGCCTCCTACGCAATAATGTAATATATTTAGTCCATTATATATAACTTCTTTTTAAAACACTAATACAGAATGGTACAGATATATTGCAAGAATAACGACACTTATAAAGGATTCCCTATCGGAAGCTCGCTTCTAGATATTTATAATGGCTTAGAACTCAACTTTCCTTATCCTGTTGTCAGTGCCAAAGTAAATAATCGCTCCGAGGGATTAACTTTTAAAGTTTATAATAATAAGGATATAGAATTCCTCGACATCAGAGATTCTTCAGGAATGCGCACGTATGCGCGTTCACTTTGTTTCATCCTTTTCAAAGCAGTTACGGATATATTTCCCACCGCAAAATTATTTGTTGAACATCCTGTATCGAAAGGCTATTTCTGCAACCTATCAATCGGACGCACCGTTACGCTCGAGGATGTATCGCAAATAAAAGTACGCATGCATGAAATTGTTGAAGCAAACATCCCTTTTCACCGTACAGAGTGTCACACCGCCGAAGCCGTACGTATTTTTAATGAACGTGGAATGGATGACAAAGTAAAACTGCTCGAATCATCCGGTTCTCTATATACCTATTATTACACCTTAGAAGATACCATTGACTATTATTACGGCAATTTGGTTCCACGCACAGGATACGTTAAACAGTTCGACTTAGTGAAGTATTATGATGGTCTGCTGCTTCGTATCCCAACAAGAAGCAATCCCAATGTTCTGGAGGAGGTCATTAAACAAGAGAAAATGCTCGACGTATTTAAAGAGTACATTCAATGGAGCAATATTATGGGGCTGAGCAATGCCGGAGATTTTAATATTGCCTGCGCGCAAGGTTATGCTACAGATCTTATCAATGTGGCCGAAGCTCTTCAAGAAAAGAAAATTTCACAAATAGCTGACACAATATATCATCGGGGAGAAAATGGTAATAGGGTAAAATTAGTCCTCATATCCGGTCCCTCATCATCCGGAAAAACAACTTTCAGTAAAAGGCTTTCCATACAATTGATGACTAACGGGCTAAGACCTTATCCTCTTTCGCTAGACAATTATTTTGTTGACCGGGAACAAACACCACTTGATGAAAACGGAAAGTATGATTACGAATCGCTCTATGCACTAGATCTCAAGCTATTCAATCAGCAATTAGAAGCCCTTCTCCGTGGAGAAGAAGTGGATCTTCCCCGGTTCAATTTCGCACTAGGCAAAAAAGAGTACAGTGGGGATAAACTAAAGATAGATAATCACACGATCTTAATACTGGAAGGCATTCACGCCCTCAACCCCGAATTAACCAACCACATCAATGAATCCAATAAGTTTAAAATATATGTATCAGCACTAACCACTATCTCGCTGGACGATCATAACTGGATTCCTACGACTGACAACCGGATGCTTCGTCGCATTATACGCGATTTTAACTATAGAGGTTATTCGGCACAAGAAACCATTTCGCGTTGGCCAAGCGTTCGTGCAGGAGAAGACAAATGGATATTCCCTTACCAAGAGAATGCAGACGTCATGTTCAATTCAGCATTACTTTTTGAATTTGCCGTCCTGCGCCGCCATGCCGAACCCATTTTGACTGATGTACCACGCAACAGTCCCGAATATTGTGAAGCTTATCGGTTACTCAAATTCATTAAGTATTTTACGCCTGTTCAGGATAAAGAAATTCCTCCCACCTCATTGCTCAGAGAGTTCCTTGGCGGTAGCAGCTTTAAGTACTAAATAGATATCTAAGACAAAAAATAAGATAATACTGATTATGCAATTTATAATACCCTAATATCTCCGCTTATGACAAATCTGGATGCATTAAAAGCAATTCAAGAAAATGTGGACATTTTATCTAATCAATTAGTAGATGACTATAAATATATTCCCCAATATGAACACCTTCTACCTTCGAGCAAAAAGGCCGAAGAGATTATGTCTCTCATAAGAAGCGTCATTTTCCCGGGATACTCTGGCGACAGAACCATAAGGAAGCACAGTCTACCTTTTCATATAGGAGTATATCTTGAAAGAATATACTCTTTACTAAAAGAACAAATACACTGTGGGTTGTCTTTTGATCCGGAAATAAGCGCCAATATTAGCAATAAAGATCAAGAAGCGTCAAATCTTGCTGTAACTTTTATCAATGCAATTCCTAATTTAAAACGGCTTTTATCAAAGGATGTAAAAGCAATAATTGACGGCAATCCTGCAACCCAAAGTTATGGGGAGGTTATCTTCTGCTACCCCGCAATCACCGCTCTACTACATCATCGTGTTGCACATGAGCTATTAAAACAAGGGGTTCCAATTCTACCTAGAATCATTTCGGAGCTAGCCCATTCAGCAACAGGCATTGATATACACCCCGCAGCGCAAATCGGTGAATACTTTAGCATTGATCATGGAACAGGAGTAGTAATAGGAAAAACTACGATTATAGGTAATCATGTCCGCCTGTATCAAGGTGTCACATTAGGGTCAAAAAGCCTTATACTCGAAAATTTAAGCTATCAGGCTGACGCCCCCCGGCATCCAATACTTGAGGATAACGTAACGATCTACTCTAGTTCCTCAATACTCGGAAGAGTAACAATAGGCCATGATAGTGTAATAGGAGGAAATGTGTGGATTACCCAAGATGTTGCTCCATATTCGAGAATTATTCAACAAAAAGCCATTGAGGGTTCATTTATTGACGGATTAGGAATCTAAAAAACATCCACTCTACAATCTTGCTGTACAAAAAAGCTAAATGCATAACTTCTAGAGGTAGACTAAGTCATATTGACAACAGATACAATCATAAAAATACATTTTAATATCTCAAAAGCCATAAAAGCTCCATTTTTAAGCCATAATAATTGATGTACATCAAATAATGATACTTTTAGCAAAAGTTTCTTCAAATAGATTATTATGTTATATAACATATTTCTATCTTTGCAGAAGTAAAAAGAAAAGCTAAACGCTTAGATAAGTTTTCAAAGGTATAAGTTTTAAAGTTTTTAGGTATAACAAATTAAAATGTAGGTATTATGAAGAAATTAGGATTAACATTAATGGCAGCGCTCTGCCTAGCTGCTAGTACATTTGCAGCAGGAAATCAACCTACGACTGCAAAATGGGAAGGTAACATCAACGTAACTAAGTTGAGCCAATATTTGAAACTGACTTCTGCTCAGACAGAAGAAGTTGCTAACATCTCTGATTATTTCACAGAAAAAATGGAAAAGGCCTCTAATTCAACCAAGAAACAAGACGAACTGCTTAAGACTGCAGTTTACGGTAACTTGAAGTTGATGAAGAATACACTTTCACCAGAGCAATACAGCAAATACGCAACGTTACTAAACGTTACGTTATACAACAAAGGTATTGAGCTGAAATAAGAGATTCAAAAGACATTAAAAAGAAGGGTATTACAACTTAGTTTGTAGTACCCTTTTTTTATGTTCTATGACACCTAAAGTAAATATTTCAGATCCATCCTCACAGGCCTTCTAAGAGGGGTTTGGTGAATTAACTAGATCAGCGTGGTGAATTAACTACTTCACCACGCTGATCTAGTTAATTCACCACGCTGAAGTTATATCATACCCAACGCAAAGCTAATTTGTGTGATATTATAACTAATAACTAAAGCGATTAGCAAGAAACAGTAGTCTGTTTCTGACGGGCATTGAAAACAATCCCCGATACAATCAACAGTAAACCGATGTAAGTAGAGAAAACAATTTGCTCTCCCAGCACTGCATGAATGAGAAAGAGAGAAAGGAACGGGGAGAGATAACACATCTGATTGATCAATGCAGGATTACTTGTTTTTCGTATGGCATAGCCAAAACAAGCAAAAGGAATACCTATCTCAAAAGCACCTACATACATGCCTGATAATAGTCCGAGAGGAGAATGAATACTAGTGCCTACCACAAAAGCTCCAATAACGAGGTAGAAAGTGCCAAAAAGAAAACCTGCAAATAAAGCAACCGTCCCATCCACGTCATTGTATCTATTGGTCACAATCCAATAAGAAGCCCACAGAAAAGCGGTTAGCACAGCAAGAAGTATACCTGTTACTGAAATAGACTCTCCGCCCAGGCTACCGGAACCAAATGAGATAAGTGCAACGCCAGCAAGAGAAAGAAACATGCCAATATACTTCTTCTTAGGTATAGGTTGCCCTGCAAACAAAGAAAGTAGCACCAACAACACGATGGGCCAAGTATAATTGATGGGTTGGGCTATCTGAGCAGGGAGTAAATCATACGCCTTAAACAAAACCAAGTAATACAACACAGGATTTAGCAAACCCATCCATACAAATCGCCTCCATTGCTTCACACTCAAGGCACGCACCAAATTCCACTTTTTCTGCAGAAAGAGGGTAAAAGTAAAGATCAATAGAGCAGTACAGGAAGCTACGAGCAATAGTTCAAAAGAGGTAAGATGTGAAAGCGCTATCTTAAAAGCAGAAGCAACCGTCGACCAGCTTAGCACAGCTACACCGGCACAGACGATTGCCTTATTTTCTTGTTTCATGCTCGAGTCTAATTATCTCAAGGCTTCTACCTCGTCCGTAGTCAGAGGAATCTTCTTACCCAAGCGGCGAGCACCAGTCTCGGTAATTAAATAATCTTCCTCGTTACGAATGCCTCCAAAGTTCTTGTAAGCCTCAACAGCATCGTAGTTAATGAAGTCGACAAATCTCTTCTCCTCTTTCCATAAATCAATAAGTTCGGGAATAAAGTAAATGCCCGGCTCAATGGTATGCACAAAACCTGCCTCAAGCGGACGGGCAAGACGAAGTGATTTACGACCAAACAGCGTGCTCTTTGGCTTACCGTCATAGCCGACCCAAACTTCTCCGAGATTCTCCATGTCGTGTACATCGAGTCCCATCATATGCCCTAATCCATGTGGATAGAATAAAGCATGAGCCCCTTCACGCACTGCATCATCAGCATCGCCCTTCATCAAACCAAGTTGCTTCATTCCCTCCACCATGACACGAGCCGAAAGATCATATACATCAACAAAAGGAATCCCCGGTTTGAGAGCTTTCACCGATTCGAGATGCATGGCTACCTGAAGATCATAGATTTCTTTCTGACGCAAAGTAAAAGTTTTATCAGCAGGAATGGTAGATGACATATCACCGGCATATCCCATAGGGACTTCTGCACCGGCATCGATAAGAAATAAATCACCTGGCTTCACTGTATTGCCATGATAGTGATTGTGCAACGTCTGCCCATTGATGGTAGCAATCGTCGGAAACGACAAATCGGCACCTGCCGCAGCTGCAACAGCTTCCAAAGCCGCAGCTACTTCATACTCCTTCATGCCGGGACGAAGCACCTTCATGGCAGTAATATGCATATCGGCAGTAATGTCACAAGCCTTTTCTATTTCAACAATCTCCTCTTGAGATTTATAACTACGCTGTTTAATGATGGCACGAATGAAATCAAGCGAAACTTTTTCATGCCCAACAGAAATGCCCAACAATTCGAGTAATTTTAAGTTATGTTCAGCTCGGTAAGGAGGGAGATAATGAATCGTCTGACCCTTTTGCGCAGCCTTATGCAAATAACTCACAATCGTATCGGAAGGCATCGTATGTGTCACCCCCACAAGTTCGCTTTTCTCCTTCAGCGTAGGCTGAGTACCCATCCACACAATATGGTCAATAGTCAATTCATCGCCAAAGATGACGTCTTTATCTTCATCAATATCAATAATAGCAGAAAGACCGGAAAAAGCAAGACCAAAATAATAAAGGAAGGTGGAGTCCTGACGATAACGAAATGCGTTATCAGCATAATTCAAGCCATGTTCATCATTACCCAAAAATAACAATATCCCAGAGCCTACAGTCTTTTTCAGCAGTGCTCTTCGCTGCATATAGGTTTCTTTTGAAAACATAATGTTCTGTTTTTAAGTTAGTCCAACAAAGATAACCCTTTTTATTGATAATTGATATTTGTCTATTTACGAATATCAATTAAAATAATTACTTTTGTAGCGAGATAACGTTAGATTAAAGAAAGCAATATGGCACAAAATTCCCGTCAGACGCAATCGCAAGTACAGCAACAAACTCAGACTCTTTCACCTCAACAGATTCTGGTTGTGAAATTACTGGAACTTCCTGCAGTGGAGTTGGAAGATCGTGTGCGCGCCGAGTTGCTTGAAAATCCCGCTTTGGAAGAAGGCAAAGAAGAAACTGCTGCCGATGATCTGGCTGCTACAGATGCTCAGGAAGGCGAAAACGACGCCAATGAATATGATTCATTAAGCGACTATCTGAGCGAAGATGATATTCCTGATTATAAATTACAAGAGAACAACCGTTCAAAAGGTGAAAAAGCGGAAGAAATTCCTTTTTCGGATGCGACCTCTTTTTACGAAATATTAAAAGAACAACTTGGCGAGCGAAACCTCACCGAGCACGAACATGAACTGGCCGAATACATCATCGGATCGCTTGATGACGATGGGCTACTTCGGAAATCCTTGGAAAGCATCAATGATGAGCTAGCCATCTATGCCGGAGTAAATACTTGTGAGGAGGAACTTGAAGAGGTCTTGAAAATTATTCAGGATTTTGATCCTGCAGGATTAGGTGCACGTAACTTGCAAGAGTGCCTGACCATACAAATCTTACGAAAAGAATCCTCGCCACTGCAGCAAACAGAACTTGAAATTATCGAGAAATGTTACGAAGAATTTACCCGCAAACATTGGGATAAAATTATCCAGAAGCTCGGATTGAAAGAAGAAGAGTTTGAAGAAGCCATCGCTGAGATAACCAAATTGAACCCTCGCCCGGGTAGTTCTCTTGGTGAAGTGATCGGACGAAATATGCAGCAGATCATTCCGGACTTCACGGTTGAAACTTATGATGACGGAACCATCATCCTTAGCATGAACAATCGAAATATGCCCGAGTTACGGATGAGTAGGGATTTCACGGAGATGGTTGAGGAGCACACTAAAAACAGAGCCAATCAGACAAAGGAGTCGAAGGAGGCTATGATGTTCCTCAAACAAAAAATGGATTCGGCACAAGGATTCATTGATGCCGTAAAGCAACGCCAAAACACACTACAAACGACCATGCAAGCAATCATCGATTTGCAACGTCCATTTTTTATTGAAGGCGATGAATCGCTGCTTCGCCCCATGATATTAAAAGACGTGGCCCAGCGCACAAGACTTGACATCTCTACTATATCAAGGGTAAGTAACAGCAAATATGTGCAAACCAATTACGGTGTATATTCCCTCAAATTCTTCTTTAGTGATGGATATACCACTGAAGATGGCGAAGAGATGTCTGTTCGCGAAATCCGAAAGATATTAAAAGAGTGTATTGACAATGAAAACAAGAAGAAACCGCTGACAGATGATGAACTGGCTGACATTCTAAAAGAGAAAGGATATCCAATCGCTCGAAGGACGGTAGCCAAATATCGTCAACAGCTAAACATACCTGTAGCAAGATTAAGAAGATAATACAAACTTAAAAACAACTCGAAGAACTTAATAATAAAAAACATATGGAAGAGCATATTATTGCAGATAGAACATTGATCAGGACTGCCCAAATTATATCCGGCATCTTCACTCCGTTCTCCATTCCTTTTGTGGCATTTCTTATCTTGTTCTTATTTTCGTATCTACGCATCATGCCGCTCACTTACAAGTTGATTGTACTTGGAGTTGTTTATTGCTTCACTATATTGATGCCCACATTAACGATCTTCTTATTTCGGAAAATCAACGGCTTTGAAGCAAAAGATCTCACTGACCGCAAAAAACGTTATGTACCCTATATACTAACAATCCTCTCTTACGTTTTCTGCTTATTAATGATGCGTAAGCTGAACATACCTTGGTACATGTCGGGAATTATTTTGGCAAGTCTACTGGCCATGGGCATTAGCACGATAGTCAATCTAAAATGGAAGCTTAGTGAGCACATGATCGGTATGGGGGGCATTGTAGCAGGATTAATTTCTTTCAGTGAATTATTCAGTTACAATCCTGTATGGTGGCTATGCCTATTTCTACTCATAGCGGGCATACTGGGGACTGCCCGAATTATTTTGCAACACCACACGCTAAGCGAAGTACTAACCGGATTTGGTGTGGGCTTCATCTCTGCGTTATTGGTGCTACACCCCGTAACAAATGTCTTATTTAGAATTTTCTTATTTAAGTAGTATAAACCTTTAAATTTTACTAATTATGAAGTTTCCTGAAGAATTAAAGTATACAAAAGAACATGAATGGATTCGCCTGGATGGCGACGTAGCTTATATAGGCATTACCGATTATGCACAAGAACAACTGGGCGACATTGTTTTTGTCGACGTTCCTAGCATAGGAGAGAAACTTGAAGCCGGAGAAGTGTTTGGTACCATCGAGGTTGTAAAGACTATTTCTGACCTATTTCTGCCTGTAGCAGGAGAAGTTCTGGAACAAAACGAAACGCTGGAAGAAAAACCTGAGTTGGTTAATCAAGATCCATATGGTGCAGGTTGGATTATAAAAATAAAACCAGCCGCCGATGCCGATTTTGATTCCCTACTAGACGATAAAGAATACAAAAAAACAGTTAACGAATAAACCAATAGCATGATGCCAATTGTTAGTATAATCATGGGTAGCACATCTGATCTCCCCGTTATGGAGAAAGCAGCTCAATTACTTAATGATTTGCATGTGCCATTTGAGATGAACGCGCTCTCAGCTCACCGCACTCCGGAAGCTGTAGAGGCATTCTCCAAAAATGCACATTCAAGAGGGATTAAAGTAATTATCGCTGCCGCCGGCATGGCTGCTCATTTGCCTGGAGTTATTGCAGCATCCACACCGTTACCGGTAATCGGTGTCCCAATAAAATCTACACTCGATGGCATGGATGCGCTACTGGCCATCGTACAAATGCCTCCGGGAATTCCCGTAGCGACTGTAGGAATAAACGGCGCACTCAATGCTGCAATTCTTGCTATCCAGATATTATCTCTGGAAGATAAAGAATTAGAAACCAAATTCATTGCTTATAAAGAAGGACTTAAAAAGAAGATTGTTAAGGCCAACGAAGAGCTGAAAGAGGTGAAGTATGAGTTTAAAACAAATTAAATGGATCTATTCAACTATTCCCGAAGGGAAACGTCTGAGGTTAACATTGGTGATATAGCTTTGGGGGGAAAGAACCCAATCCGCATCCAGTCAATGACCAATACATCCACTCAAGATACAGAAGCTTGCGTGGAACAAGTAAAAAGAATTATAAATGCCGGAGGTGACTATGTCCGCCTGACTACGCAAGGAGTGAAAGAGGCTGAAAACCTTAAAAACATTAATATAGCCTTGAGAGCTCAGGGATATATGAATCCTCTCGTAGCCGATATACATTTCATTCCCAAAGTAGCCGATGTAGCGGCACTATATGCCGAAAAAGTGCGTATCAATCCAGGTAACTATCTGGATGCACCACGTACTTTCAAGCAAGTGAACTACACCGATGAGGAATATGCACAGGAGTTAGAGAAGATTCGTGAACGCCTTGTCACTTTTCTAAATATATGTAAGGAGAACAATACAGCTATTCGTATTGGAGTGAATCATGGCTCTTTATCTGACCGCATCATGACTCGCTACGGAGACACACCCGAGGGAATGGTAGAATCGTGTATGGAGTTTCTTCGCATTTGTGTTGCCGAGAATTTCACCAACGTAGCTATCTCCATAAAGGCTTCAAATACGGTAGTGATGGTGAGAACGGTGAGGTTACTCGTAGAAATCATGAAGAAAGAAGGGATGGAATTCCCTCTTCATCTGGGAGTGACCGAAGCTGGAGATGGAGAAGATGGACGCATAAAATCAGCACTAGGTATCGGTGCTTTACTGGCAGATGGATACGGAGATACCGTACGAGTTTCGCTAAGTGAGGAACCTGAAGCTGAAATACCTGTAGCCAAGAAATTGGTTGACTACGTCGCTCAACGTGCAAAACATCCTTATATACCAGGTTTAGAAGCCAAGGAATTCAATTATCTCTCCCCTATACGTAGGCAAACGGTTGAGGTTAAGAACATTGGTGGAGAGAACGTTCCGGTAGTTATATCCGATCGCATGGATAATACATTCGAAACGAACCCTCAATTTATCCCCGATTATATCTATGCCGCAAGAGAATTACCTGCTCAACTCGAAGAAGGGCCTGACTATATACTCGATGCAGATGTATGGGAAACCGAGAAAGTTTCATTTGAGAAAGCCGGAAAAAACTGTTGGCCAGCTTTCAATCACACACAACTATTGGCTATTGGTAATTGCCCAGCGGAACTTAAGTTTCTGTTTATGCCCTACATGGCATTGACCGATGAAGTTATTGCTTGCTTGAAGGTCCACCCTGAGATTGTTTTGCTCTCACAGAGTAACCATCCTAATAGAGTTGGTGAACACAGAGCATCCGTTCACCAACTTATGGTAGAAGGGGTTCAAAATCCGGTGGTGATTTTTCAGCACTATTCCGAAAACGAAGCCGAAGATTTGCAAGTGAAAGCAGCTGCAGATATGGGGGCTTTAATTTTAGATGGCCTCTGCGACGGTATCTTTTTACATAACCAAGGCGACCTTAGCCATGCAACGATAGATGCAACAGCCTTTGGTATTTTGCAAGCAGGGCGCGTACGTACAAGTAAAACAGAATATATATCTTGCCCGGGATGCGGACGTACACTTTTCAGCCTACAGAGCACCATTGCTCGTGTAAAAGCAGCCACGTCACATCTAAAAGGACTAAAAATTGGCATCATGGGGTGCATCGTTAATGGTCCGGGAGAGATGGCTGATGCCGATTACGGTTACGTAGGTGCAGGCAGAGGCAAAATCAGCTTGTATAAACGTAAAGAGTGCATAGAAAAAAATATTCCTGAAGCAGAAGCTGTAGATAAACTCATTGCCTTGATTAAAGCAAACGGAGACTACTATTCGGAAGAAGAGAGTTTATGAGAAAGAAAATGATGATTCACCGGATCACATACTTTTAGTTGGAAGTAGGCCAGCAACCGATATTATAGCACTCTAGAAGAAGCGAACCAGTGTAATCATGTAATTAATTGATGAGCCTAAAGAAAAGGAATCCTTGGCTCAGAAACATTCCTTCTAATAAAGAGCAAAAGCCAACTAACTCAAAATAATGAATTAGTTGGCTTTCTTTGCATCTTTCAGATTTACCTGAAAAAGATCAGAATTGATTCCGGCAATGGGTAAATCAATTAGAAACCTCTCTATTTTTTCTTTTGCTGAAAAAGCCAATCCATAAACCCCGGATAATTGAATGCAGGATTCCAACTACCATGGTTGCATCCCGGGAATTCAATATAGTCAACGGTTACTCCAGCAGCTTTCAATGCTTTATAAGCCTCGCGAGAGCCTTCTACAGGTACTACATCGTCGCTATCACCATGGAATAGACGAAAACTAGTCTTCTTCACCTTTTTAAGCCGATCCGGATTTATTGTGCCGCAGATAGGAATAGCAGCAGCAAACAGATCGGGGAAACGACAAACAAAATCATAAGTACCCATGCCGCCCATCGAAAGGCCAATAATATAAATTCGACTTTTATCAACCTGTGGCATAGCAAGATACATATCCAGCAATTCTTTCACATCACGAAATATCGGCGTTTGCTCCGGCGAGCTAGGCATCTCCGAAGGTTGAAAGGACGTAGGGCGAGAAGGGTACCCCCAATAGCCTGATACAGGACATTGAGGACAGAGCACGAAAGTTGGATATTTCTCTCTGTTTACCGGATTCTGAAACATCCGACTACCATGTGTGAGTTGCTTCTCATTATCATCACCGCGTTCGCCGGCACCATGTAGAAATAAAACCAATGGATATTTCTTCTCGCCATTTACTACTTCAGGGCGAAGTAATCTATAATTCAACGAATCGCCCGTTGATGATATAAACATCTTTTTCTCATATTCTCCTTGTGCTGATGCATAAGCACTCAACAAAAGAATACCCAAAAATAAAATAGACCTTTTCATGGCATACTAAGTTTGTTACAAAAGCTCGTCCAACTATATCAGAGGAGTGGTTATTTTTTAGCGGGAGTTAAGATCCCTTTGTATTTCTGAGAATTACTTAAGACTTGAATCGCTTGCTGCAAATCATCATCATCCTTCAACTGCTGTATGATGCTTCCTCGCTGAAAATAATAACGCTTAAGAACTTCAATAGAAATCATGTTTTTGATATCCTTTGAGAAATAATCCAAGTCACGATCAAGATTATGGGTTAGCTTCTTCTCTAATGCCTTAAATTCATCAGAAGCACCATCCATATAGCCTTCAAAAGAAGCAGCCTCTTTAAGAGTCTTAAGAATTTTCTCACTCTGCTGATCATACTTAAAATCTGAAGATTTCACCAAAGTTTTAAAATCAGTATAATCAGCATCCGTTAGGGCGAACTTCTCAGGAGAAGCAACCGTAATATGTTTCAAACAATAGTTTGTTGCATAATTAAAGATAAGATTATCATTAATCAAATAAAACAAAATATTAGGTAATTTCGGTTGTTCTACTTTTATATCAGGAGTCACGCCCCCGCCATCACGAACTTCTCGTCCACCAGCAGTATGAAACACAGTAGTTAAGCTGTCAGGTATGCGACCAACACTACCGTCTTCATTTCTATTTTTATAGTCAATAGCTTGTACGCATCGTCCACTAGGTATATAATACTTTGAAGTCGTAACTTTCAGTGTCCCCCCATAAGGCAACGAACGAGGAACTTGCACCAAGCCTTTACCGAAAGTTCTGTTACCAATGATCACTGCACGATCAAGATCTTGCAAAGAACCGGCAAGTATTTCAGAAGAAGAAGCTGTTCCGCTATTCACCATTACAACGATAGGTATCTCCGTATCTAAAGGTTCGCGTAATGTTTTATAGGTACTGCTAGCCTGTTTTGTCTTTCCCTTCGTTGTCACAATCGTTTTGCCGCGAGGAAGAAAGAAGTTCGCTATCTCAACAGCTTCATCAAGCAGACCTCCACCATTACCACGCAAATCAATGATAAGCGAGGTAATGCCCCTATTCTTCTTCAAGTCTAAGAATGCCTCTTTAAATTCTTTAGAAGGATTACCCGAGAAACTGTTCAAGTTGATATAGCCAATCTTATTCCCTACTACTCCGTAATATGGCACAGTAGGTAGTTGAATTGATTTACGAACAATGGTAAAATCCAAAAGCTTCTTTGCACCGGGACGCTCTACTTTAAGAACAAAACTGGTACCTACTTGTCCCCTAAGCATAGCGCTAACTTCATCGTTGTTTTTTCCAACCAAGTCTTTGCCATCTATCTCCATCAAAACATCACCCACTTTAAGGCCTACCAGAGCAGCAGGCATTCCTTCATATGGTTCAGCAATGACCGAGCGTTTACGCTTTAGGTCGTAGGTTATCATTGAACCAATTCCTCCATACGAGCCGTTAATCATCTGTTCTAGCTCACTCTTATCTTCTTCAGGAAAGTAGTTAGTATAAGGATCAAGAGACATCAACATACCGTCAATACCTTCACGAAGAGTTTTGTTTGGGTCAATCGTATCGACATAGAACATATCAAGTTCCTTCACTATGGCATTGAATATTTCTATATTCTTGGCTAATTGAAAGTTGCGGCTATCACTACTCTTGAAACTAAAGAAAGCCACTACTGTTAAAACAGCTATAGCTACAATGCCATTTCGCTTATTAAGGAATCTTCTCATAATAATTATAATGTGTTGATTTAGAAAGAACTAATTAACGAATAAACAGTTCAATGCCTACAATATTTCGCTAATATTTAACTTTATTTCATCCCATTGTTTCTTCGGGATAGTTGTACCTATTACCTGGATAACATTTCCAGAGAGAATAGAACCTATTTTAGCACATTTCTCAAGCGAGTAACCACATGTCAGCCCATACAGAAAACCTGCAGCAAAATAATCGCCCGCACCCGTTGTATCAAGGACCTTATCAACAGGCAATGCTCCGACTTTAATTTCCTCAGTTCCTTTACGAATATACGATCCATTAGCACCTACTTTCACAATAGCGATGCTGCACATTTTAGCCATTAGATCCAAAGCTTCTTTTGGATCTTTGCCCGTAAAAGCTTTTGCTTCCTCTTCGTTAGCAAACAAAATATCAACGTAACGATTAACCAATAAAGAGAAGAAGTCTAGATCGTTCTCAACAATATTATAGCTAGCCATATCCAAACAAACTTGCAGGCCTGCTTCTTTAGCTAATTCAATGGCACGAAGAATCATCGTATGATCTTGTACTAGATATCCTTCAATAAGAAAATAAGTGTATCCCTTGAACATATCCAATGAAAGATCTTCTGCGGTTAATGTAGAAGCTGCACCAAGATAGGTACCAAAAGTACGTTCGCCATCGGGAGAGATGAAAGTAGAAGCAACTCCAGAAGGAAGATCACAAATTAGTAACTTCTCTTCAATCCCATTTTTTTGCAAATTATCTCTATAGAAATTGCCATACTTATCATCGCCTACTTTACCAATAAATCCCGTTCCTGCCCCCAAGCAAGCCAAGCCCAGAATAGCATTACCGGCTGAACCGCCGGTAGCTAAATGTGTATCCATTTGGCTAAAACGTTCATTAATAATCTGAAGCTTTATTTCATCGATAAGCTGCATGCTACCCTTGGGTAATTCCATTTCAGCAAGAATAGTATCATCATTGAGGGTTGCAAGTACGTCTACAAGGGCGTTGCCCAATCCTATTATTTTGTCCATTTCAAACTTTTTTTTGCAAAGATATTGCATATTTCAAAATATCCTATTACTTTTGCATCGCAATTGAGAAAACATTCTTCGATAGCTCAGTCGGTTAGAGCATCTGACTGTTAATCAGAGGGTCGTAGGTTCAAGTCCTACTCGAAGAGCTAAAAGCTCTCAATTGCAACATTCTTCGATAGCTCAGTTGGTTAGAGCATCTGACTGTTAATCAGAGGGTCGTAGGTTCAAGTCCTACTCGAAGAGCTGAAAGGTTTGTCATTACGGCAAACCTTTTTTGTTTTTACTCTATTTCTTTATTGCGCTATAGCTAAAGTTAACACACTAACCCGTATTCCGATTATTCCCCCAAATGGAAAAGCACAAGCCACAGTCGTTGCTCCGGTAGTTAAAACATCATCAATAATAAGAATTATTGCTGTCCGGTAAAAATTGAAAAGCATAAAATATCTGTCCGAATTGCCTATAAAAAGGCAGTTCGGCTTTTTCCTTCAAAAAGCAAGCCCTCTTAATCAAAGAGTGTTGGTTCTGGAGGTGATAAACTGGACTGGTTAATGATTCTCAACCATGCTTTTTCCGGATTTTCGCAGAACATATAGAGGTCAATGTAGTACATGAGTGTCTGCCTTATGATTGTTACAAGATTTGAGAAGCTCCATTTCCGTTTAATTCGTTTTCTTATGACAGATAATAGTAAGTTTGCAATAAGTGTTACCCATATCTGTGTTTTGATTGCGTTTACGCTCTCTCCAAAGAAGTATCTGAGTGGAAAATTCTGCTTCAACTGCTTGAACAGGCTCTCTATCTGCCAGCGCCGTAAATAAATGGCAATAATTTCTTCCGGTTCCAACTCAAAGTTATTGGTCAGAAGAACGCTTGAGTACTTCTTCTTTTCCTCCCAATACTCTATCCGACGTGAAACATGTGTTATATCGTCCTTTTTAAGCTCTATCATATGATCGCTTAGTACAACCAGCCCATCTTTATTCACAAGAAAATGGCCGTTAAGAGGGGTGTAGCGTAGGCTTTTCTTCATTTTGGTTACATAAAAGACTCCGTTGTCTGTTAATTCTTGAAAGACCTTATAGTCTATATATGCCCTATCCATGGCTATGAATGCCCCATTTGTCAGTTTTAGTTTAGTAAGCATAACATGATCGTGAGTTGCTGCCGATGTGAAATGAATGTTATAAGGTACTCCTTCCTCGGCTTTGAGCACAGTGTGAACCTTTATGCCTCCTTTCTTCTTTCCATGCTTGGGATTGCGGCCTACACCTTTCAAAACGTTTGAAAACAGTGTTATTGTAGTAGAATCCATGATGTGCAGCAAGCGCTCCCAAGCCTTGTCCGTTCGGCTGTCCGCTAAATCATTTTTGTATTTCCGGTATAGGGAGAAATATATCTGCTCAAAGAACTCATTACTGCGCCTATTGTTGGCTTCTGCCAAAGTGCTGCGTTTTACCATGTAATCTATGCCTAGGTGATTGATCTTATTTGCCTCAGAGAGCATTCCTATTACGATTTCACGTAGAGAATCATAGCGCATCAGCACGGCGTAGAGCATTATTACAAAGTGAGAGTAGCCGTCTAGCTTCTTCACATAGCGCTCATGCAAACCTTTTCGGCTTATTCTTGCAATTTCTTGGCTATCGATCAATTTTAATAGCTGCGCATAAAGCGGCTGTCCGGTAAAATATGTATTTTTGCCCATAGATTTTCCTTTTAGGTGTGGTAACTGCAAAGGAAAGAAAAAGGGCTGGATTCCAAGAGAGGAAAACAGCCCTAATTTTTTGGTCCACTAATTTTTACCGGACAGCAATAAATAAGAATATGCTTTCCTGTAAAAAGCTCAGAATTAAGTAGTTCAAAAATACCATCAACATTTTCCCAACGCTCAAAAGTAGATTTTCGTGTCTGTGTCTCTGTATTCTTTTTTCTAATGACAGAAGTAGTATCAACCCGAACACCCGTTATAGCAGAGACTCCTCGGGCAATCCACTCACTTTGATTATACCCCCTCTTAGCCAACTTATCCGGATGCAATGGCACAGGAATGACAACATCTATTCCCTCAAAAAAACCACAATCTAACAACTCTCTGGCCATAAAACGCCCCATAGATTCTCCCAATTCTTTATTCCCTCTATATTTCAGGCTATACAAAATATTTCTGAAATCACTTCCTTTAGAATAAAAGAAAAAAGAAGTAGCGCGCTCAATTGGTATTCTTCCCCAGAATAAACGTTCGGCCGGGTTTCCACGTATACGATGATAGTTAGTACGTGGCATATCCATATTGCATTTTATGCACAACATCTCCTCACCATCGAAAAGTGGATTTTCGCAAACGACACAGCATTGAGGAAAGAAAAGAGCAAAGAAGGACTTAATCCAGCTTATCATAGTTTTATTTATTGGAATTCTGACACGAATATAGACAGATTAATTAGACGAGCAAAAGGAGTTTCAACAAAAACAATCGAGTTTTTTTATTAACTTTGCCCATACAAAAACATAATATGATGAAACATCCTCTTTCTCAATTTCAATACTGCCCTAAATGCGGTTCATCTCAATTTCTAGTAAATAATGAAAAATCAAAGAAATGCATGGACTGTGGATTTGTGTATTACTTCAATCCTTCTTCTGCCACCGTTGCTTTCATACTGAATGAGAAAAAAGAATTACTCGTCTGTGAGCGAGCTAAAGATCCGGCTAAAGGTTCACTTGATCTCCCGGGTGGTTTTGTCGACATACACGAAACAACAGAAGAAGCTATTATTCGAGAAGTTCTTGAAGAAACCGGATTGGCTGTTCAGAAAGCGACCTACCTGTTTTCTATTCCTAATATATACATCTACTCGGGATTCCCCGTGCACACCCTCGATGCTTTCCTGTTATGCAAAGTTGAAGACACCAGCCATCTCAAAGCAATGGATGATGTTGCAGCCTCTTTCTTCGTTCCTTTAAATGAAATAAAACCGGAGAAATTTGGTCTGGAGTCTATTCGAAAAGGATTGATAACCTTTTTAGAGGAACAGGAGTTTTAATTTGGCGATAGAGCCGTAATCTTTCATCTTTCAAGGCTTTTATTAGCTTTAGAATCTAGTTAAAGACTGTCAAACTATACTTTATCTGCCGTTTTATCGTTAAAAACGAGTATTTTTGTAAAAATGTATAATTATGAAAAAGAAGATCTTACAGATTATATGCGTATTTATTTGTTCCGTTCCAAGCTATGTTTCGGCTCAAACCAGTGGAGAAATATCATCGCCTTCTCGTTTATATTATGAAGGGAAAGAGCTTTTTATAAAAGAGGATTATGCTGCTGCCACTCTTTCTCTTCAACATTTTATAAAGCAACAACCAACTTCTCCGTTTAATCAAGAAGCGGAGTATATGATGGTTTGTTCATCCTACGAACTGCAAGACCACAATAGTACAGCTTTATTAAGGGGGTATCTGGAGAAGTATCCTGATTCACCTCATGTAAACCGTATCTATGCACTTATCGCTTCAACCTATTTCTTTGAAGAAAAATATGATGAAGCGTTGGCGCTATTTAACTCCTCACGCCTCGATCTGTTGGCTAACGATGAGAGAGATGAAATGACTTATCGCTTGGCTAGTAGTTATCTAAAGACAGGCAATATCAAAGAAGCAGCTATTTGGTTCGAGACTTTAAAAAATACGAATAATAAATACTCGGAAGATTGCACTTACTACATCGCATATATCCGATACACTCAACAACGATACGACGAAGCACTAAGTGGTTTTCTTAAGCTACAAAATAGTTCTAAATATAAAAAGCTCTCTTCATATTACACTGCAGAGATCTACCTTATAAAAAAACAATATGCCGAAGCTGGAAATATAGCACAAAACTATCTTACCAACTTCCCTCAAAGCCAATACACTGCTGAAATGCACCGCATATTAGGCGAAGTCTATTATTATTCTGGTGAATATCACAAAGCAACCAATGCTTTCGAAGGCTATTTGAATACCGAAACTACTCCGCGAAGAGATGCGCTATACATGTTAGGCTTATCATATTACCACACTAATGTGTTTTCAAAAGCAGCTTCCACTCTGGGAGAAGTTGTGATGAAAGATGATGCACTAACGCAGAATGCATATTTGCACATGGGCCTGGCTGACCTTCAGTTAGCCGAAAAGAACAAAGCGCGTATGGCTTTTGAACAAGCAGCTGCATCTAATGCAGACATGAAGGTGAAAGAGCAAGCAGCATACAACTATGCCTTGTGCATACACGAGACCTCTTTCTCGGCCTTTGGCGAGTCAGTGACTGTTTTCGAAAACTTCCTGAATGAATTTCCAAACTCTAAGTATATTGAAAAAATAAGCAGCTATTTGGTCGAAGTATATATGAATACTCGCAGTTATGATGCTGCTCTTAAATCAATTGAACGCATCGCTAATCCGGGAACACGAATTATGGAAGCTAAACAGAATATCTTGTTCCAATTAGGAACGCAGATGTTTGCAAATGCATCGTTTGAGCAAGCTCTCGGATATTTCAACCAGTCGATAGCCATTGGACAGTACAATCGTCAAACTAAAGCAGATGCTTACTACTGGCGCGGAGAAACATTTTATCGCTTAAACAACAGAGAAGAAGCCGCACGGAACTTCACTAGTTATTTATCCTTGACCCAGCAGCCCTCCAGCGAAATGTATGTGCTCGCACATTACAACTTAGGATATACCGCTTTCCAGCAGAAGAACTATTCGCTAGCCGAAAGTTGGTTTCTTAAATACATAAAGATGGAAAAAGATAAAAGCAATCCAACTTTAGCAGATGCCTATAACCGGATCGGTGATTGCAACTTTCATTCGCGCAAATTCAATGAAGCAAAACAATACTATTCACAGGCTGAAAGCATGGGAAGTGCAACGGGCGATTATTCATACTACCAACTAGCCTTAGTATCCGGATTGCAAAAAGATTATGCGGGAAAAACAACTTTATTGGATAAACTTTCCGAAAAATACCCCAATTCACCTTATGCAATAAATGCTCTGTATGAAAAAGGTCGTTCGTACGTGCAGATGGAGAATAACAAACAAGCCATAAGCACCTTCAAAGAAGTTGTAGATAAGTATCCCGAGAGTCCGGTAAGCAGAAAAGCTGCAGCTGAGATCGGCCTGTTATATTACCAGAACGAAGACTATAATCAAGCTATTGAAGCTTACAAATATGTAATTACTCAGTATCAAGGCAGCGAAGAAGCTCGTCTCGCACTTCGTGACTTAAAATCAATTTACATAGACACAAACCGCATCGATGAGTTCTCATCGCTAATATCTTCTCTTCCCGGAAACATCCACCTTGACATTAGCGAACAAGATTCGCTAACGTATACAGCTGCAGAGAAGGTTTATATGAAGGGCAAAATTGAGCAAGCCAAAGAAAGCCTTAATAAATATCTCCAGGCATTTCCAGATGGAGCATTTAAACAAAGTGCACACTATTATCTTTGCCTAATTGCCAGAGAACAGAAAAACGACGATATGATACTACTGCATTCAGGCAAACTATTAGAATACCCTGACAATCGTTTCTCTGAAGGAACAATTATCATGAGAGCAGAAGTACTATTTAAGCTACAAAAGTTTGACGAGGCACTCACGCTATACAAGCGACTAAGAGGGCAAGCATCAAGTGCCGAAAATCGTATATTAGCCCAGACAGGTATCTTACGTTCTGCTTATCTGACGAAGAACAACGCAGAGACAATACGTGCTGCTGCTGATCTCCTTTCGGAAACAAAACTCAGTCCTGAGCTAACCAATGAAGCCACCTATTATAGAGCCAAGGCTTATCTAAATGAACGAGCAGAGAAAAATGCCATGGCAGATCTTAAAGCTTTAGCTAAAGATACTCGTAATATTTACGGAGCTGAAGCAAAATATCTTGTTGCTCAGAACTTGTATGAAGCAAAAGAATATAATGCCGCAGAAAAAGAGGCATTGAACTATATTGAACAGAGCACTCCTCACGCCTATTGGCTGGCTCGTACCTTTATTCTTCTATCAGATGTATACGTCGCTATGAATAAGAAGTTGGATGCGCGGCAATACCTGCTTAGTCTACAACAGAACTACCATGCGAACGATGATATTAAAAGTATGATTGAAACTCGGTTGCAAAAACTTAATTAAGTAATTACTCATGAAAAGATCAAAAAACAGAATACAAACAAAGTTAAGTAGCTTTGTATTATTGGGTATCACACTATTTATTCCTAAGCTAGCTGAAGCCCAGACCCCGAAAGATACCACAATGAACCGCACTGTTGTTGTGGAACAACAATACAACCCTGAAATTATCGATGTTTCTAAAATAAATGTGTTGCCAAAGGTTGACCAACCAACCATCAGCAAAAAAAAGGTAGAGTATGATAATGCACTCTCACCAGCAAATTCATTTCCCTTTACTGCCATGAAGTTTTATTCCGAGAAAGAGGAACAAGAGATGGCAAAAAAAGGATATGCTCGATTAGGATATGGGAATTATGGAAATCTGGATGCCAGAATTAATTATCTTTTCAACCTTTCGAAAAAAGATAAGCTCACTGTGTTCGGAGCGATGGACGGGATGAATGGCGAACTCACAAAGCCTAAGATCGACCTCATCGGACAAGAAGCAAATAAATGGGATGCCCGTTTCTACAGAAGTCAGGCAGGAGTTGACTATCTGCACCAATTCAGCAAACTCGACATGAATATATCCGGCCAATGGCAGCAAGAGGACTTCAACTATGGCCGCAATCTCATGGAATTTGGGAATAGCGACAAACAGAGATATAATTCGGTTGATGTACACTTTGGTGTAAAATCAATGGATGAAGCCCTGCCCTTCCAGTTCAGCGCTGAAACGAATCTGCTGGCATTCAACAAAAGACATTCTATCTCTGGAGCTTCTACCAATGAAAGTATTATTCGGACAAAGGCAAGTGTTACAGGAGCCATCAATGAGCAACAAAAGGTTACTGTTTCTGCCCAAATGGACAATATGTCCTATTCTTCGCAGTTTAAAGACTATACCTCCCTCCAATTGAATTCATATTACGAACTAAAAGATGATAATTGGTACTTGAAAGCAGGAGCACATTTTGATTTGGCATTTAACTATGGAAAAAGTGTACGCATGGCACCCGATTTCGTTGCCAATTACATTTTTTCGGATTCATACATCCTCTATGCCGAAGCCAAAGGTGGCAAAATCATTAATGACTTCAGAAACATGGAGCAACTACATCCTTATAGCAATCCCGAAACACGTATGTCTGACTCCTATGAATTATTAAATACAACTGCAGGTTTTAAAGCCAGCCCATTAATTGGGCTTTGGTTTAACCTTTACGGAGGATATAAAATTGTGTCCGACGATTTATCACCACTATATAGTACTGGCGGCAGCATCTCTTACTCTCAGGGAAAAACAAAAAGCTTGTTTTCCGGATTAAAGATTAGCTATCAATACAAAGATTTATATCAAATTTCCGCATCTAGCAATGCTTACTCTTGGCAGAAAACAAACAAAAACCTACTGATTCAAAAGCCCGTTTTTGATTTTGAGTTAGATGCCAATGCTCAAATTGTTCCAAAATTAAGATTAAATTTGGGATACAAGTCTGTTCGATTGGCATCCGCTGAAGTGATAGATTATGTTTCTGCTCAAACATCGCGTTATAGAATGCCTTCCATCAACAACTTGAAACTGGGACTCACCTATAATATTTTTCAAGAAGTATTTATATACGCACGAGCAGAAAATTTGTTGAACAAGGAATATCAATACTATTATTCTTATCCTAGTGAGAATTTCAATTTTGTTGGAGGATTAAGCTTCCGATTCTAAGTGCTTAAGATGAAAAAGACCTTTTTTTTGCTAAAAAGGATAGATTCTCTATATATTATAAGGTGGGAATAGATGTTTTTTCTACTTTTGCGGGCAAATATCAAGACGTAAGTCCATTCTTAAAGAAAAAAACATGCAAAAAAACCTTGTCATTGTCGAATCACCGGCAAAAGCAAAAACGATTGAGAAGTTTCTTGGAGAAGATTTTAAAGTTCTCTCAAGCTACGGCCATATACGAGATTTGAAGAAAAAAGAATTCAGTATCAATGTCGAGAATGACTTTGAGCCCAAATATGAAATTCCAACTGAGAAGAAGAAACTAGTTGAAGAGTTAAAGAAAGAATCGAAGAATGCAGAAATGATATGGCTCGCTTCCGATGAGGACCGTGAAGGAGAGGCTATCTCATGGCACCTGTATGAAGTACTTGGCCTGAACCCGGAGAATGCCAAACGAATCGTTTTTCATGAAATTACAAAAACAGCAATACTAAAAGCTATTCAAGAGCCTCGTAGCATTAACATTGACTTGGTTAACGCACAACAAGCACGCCGCATCCTTGACCGTATAGTAGGTTTTGAACTTTCACCAATATTGTGGAGAAAAATCAAACCATCATTATCTGCAGGCCGCGTACAATCCGTCACAGTACGTTTAGTAGTGGAACGCGAACGCGAAATTCAAACATTTAAAACAGAAGCTTCCTATCGTATTACAGCCACATTCCTTGTACCAGACGCAGATGGAAAACAAGTTGAAATGAAAGCAGAGCTAACGCATCGTTTGAAAACGAAAGAAGAGGCCTATAAATTCTTGGAGAAATGTAAAACGGCTACGTTTACCATCGAAGAGATAAGCACACGTCCACTTAAAAAAACTCCGGCAGCTCCCTTTACAACATCAACCTTGCAACAAGAAGCCGCACGTAAACTAGGGTTCACTGTAGCACAGACAATGATGGTAGCCCAGAAACTCTATGAATCGGGACTTATCACCTACATGCGTACCGACTCTGTCAATTTATCCGACTTTGCTACCACAGCCAGTAAAGAGGCCATTACACATATTATGGGTAGCGAATACGTTAAAGCGCGCCACTTCGCAACAAAGACCAAAGGAGCGCAAGAAGCGCATGAAGCCATCCGCCCAACATATATGGAGAACCAATCCGTTGATGGATCAGCACAAGAGAAAAAATTATATAGCCTCATCTGGAAGCGCACCATTGCTTCACAGATGGCTGATGCTGAATTAAAAAAGACCACTGTAACTATTGGCACAAATAATTCCGCCGATAAATTTATGGCAACCGGAGAAGTAATCAAATTCGACGGTTTCCTCCGAGTTTACAAAGAATCATACGATGATGATAACGAACAGGAAGACGAAAGTCATCTGCTTCCACCGTTGAATAAAGGGCAGAAACTTGAGCAAGAAGAAATATTGGCTACAGAACGCTTCACACAAAGGCCTGCGCGCTACACGGAAGCCAGCTTGGTACGCAAGCTCGAGGAACTGGGCATTGGGCGTCCTTCAACTTATGCCCCTACAATCTCAACGATTCAAAAGAGAGGCTACGTAGAGAAAAGCGACAAAGAAGGTACGGAACGCCGTTTTAACATATTATCGCTCAACGACGGAACAATAGAGGATACCATTCACACAGAAATAACAGGAAACGAAAAATCCAAGCTGTTCCCAACAGATATGGGTATCGTGGTTAATGACTTTCTTACAGAATATTTCCCTGATATTTTAGACTATAATTTCACTGCCAACGTGGAAAAGGAGTTTGATGAAGTGGCTGAAGGAGAAAAGAAATGGACTGAGATTATGAAAAACTTCTATAAAGGCTTTCATTCATCAGTTGAATTGACTCTAGCGACTAAGACAGAGCATAAAGTAGGTGAACGTATTTTAGGTGAAGAACCTGGTACCGGAAAACAAGTTTCCGTAAAAATCGGAAGGTATGGGCCCGTAGTACAAATAGGCGCCACGGAAGAAGAGGAAAAGCCACGCTTCTCTCAACTTAAAAAAGGAATGTCGATAGAGACTATTACACTTGATGAGGCTTTAGAATTATTCAAACTACCCAGAACACTAGGCGACTTTGAAGAAAAAACGGTCATTGCAAGTGTAGGGCGATTTGGCCCATATATTCGTCATGACTCAAAATTCATTTCACTACCCAAAGGATTAGATCCAATGGAAGTCCTCTTAGAAGAGGCTATTGAACTCATAAAAGCAAAGAGAATTGCAGAAGCTCAAAAAATAATAAAGAAATTTGAAGAGGAAAGCGAGCTAGAGGTTCTAAACGGAAGATATGGCCCTTATATTGCTTATAAAAAGTCCAACTATAAGATACCTAAGGATGTTGTTCCTCAAGACCTTGATCTTGAGACCTGCTTGAGTATCATTAATCAACAGATAGAGAAAGGTGAAAGCCCTTCTGAAAAGAAGAAAAAGTCTGCAACGAAATCAAAAGCTAAGTCTGCACCTGAATCCACAACGAATGAACCTAAAGAAAAGGCTGCAGCAGCAAAGAAAAAAACAGCAACGGCCGCTAAGACAAAGAAAAAAGTAGCAGCAAAAGATAAAGCAACTTCTGCTAAAAAGTCCACTGCTAAAACAAAAGCAGCAGTTAAAGAATAACAGACAGACCTATAAATAAGAAAAGGCCGTAAACAAATATGCTTACGGCCTTTTCTTATTTAATCAAAAAGCGTTTTACATCCTATCAGGCACCTCAATGCCAAGCAAGCCCATACTTAATTTAATCACTTTAGCTATATTAGCCGACAGCATAATACGGAAGATCTTCACACTTTCGTTTTCTTCCCTCAAAATACTGTAATCATGATAAAATTGATTATATTCTTTCACCAGATCATATACATAATTAGCTATAATTGAAGGACTATAATCATCTCCTGCCTGCTTCACTATGGCAGCAAAATCAGCAAGCATCTGAACCAGGCCTTCTTCTTTCTCACTCAATGTGATATTTTCAGAAAACACATCAGGAATAACAATCCCTGTTTCAATAGCTTTACGAAGTATTGATTGAATGCGAGCATAAGTATATTGAATAAAGGGACCCGTATTACCATTAAAATCAATCGATTCTTTAGGGTTAAAGGTCATATTCTTACGAGCATCAACCTTTAATATGAAATACTTCAATGCCCCTAGCCCAACAATACGTGTAATATTATTAGCCTCTTCTTCTGTACATCCTTCTAATTTACCCAGTTCAGCAGAGGTTTCCTTTGCCGTATTCACCATCTCCTCTATCAGTTCATCAGCATCTACAACCGTTCCTTCACGAGATTTCATCTTTCCTTCAGGCAACTCTACCATACCGTAAGAGAAATGGACTAAGCCTTTACCCCACTCAAAGCCCAACTTATCAAGTAAAATAGACAGTACCTGAAAATGGTAATTCTGCTCATTTCCAACGACATAAATCATTTTATTAATGGGGAAATCAGCAAAACGAAGTTTAGCAGTACCAATATCCTGAGTCATATACACAGAAGTACCATCGGCACGAAGTAGGAGTTTATGATCAAGCCCTTCAGAAGTTAAATCAGCCCAAACAGAACCGTCGTCTTTTCTATAAAAAGCACCTTTATCCAAGCCTTCAAGAACTTTCTCTTTTCCTTCCAAGTACGTATTCGACTCATAATATATTTTATCAAAAGTGACACCCATTCTACGATAAGTTTCTTCGAATCCGGAATAAACCCAATCGTTCATCATAGACCATAAAGCACGAACCTCTGAATCACCCGATTCCCATTTCAGAAGCATTTCACGAGCCTCATTCATCAATGGAGAAGCAGCCTCCGCCTCTTCTTTAGTCATCCCTTCCTGCATCAATCCGGCTACTTCTGCTTTATAGTGCTTATCAAACGAGACATAATAATCGCCCACCAAATGATCTCCCTTTTTCCCTGAAGATTCGGGTGTCTCACCATTACCATATTTAGCCCAAGCCAACATTGACTTGCAAATATGTATTCCGCGATCATTTACAATATTAGTTTTAACAACTTTATTACCGTTGGCTTTCACTATATTAGCTAAAGCATTACCCAGAAGGTTATTGCGCACATGCCCCAAGTGAAGTGGCTTATTGGTGTTAGGAGATGAATATTCAATCATGACCAAAGGAGAGTTCTCATCAGCACGCAGAAACCCATATTCCTTGTCAGCATGAATTGAATTAAGCAACTCAATCCATTCACTCGATTCAACCGTCAGATTCAAGAACCCTTTAATGACATTGAAAGACTCCACGGCTGGTTCATTGGCCTTTAAGTACTCGCCTATTTCATTGGCTGTTTGTTCGGGTCCTTTCTTAGAGATTCTTAAAAAAGGGAATACCACTAAGGTGAGGTGACCTTCAAACTCCTTCTTCGTTTTCTGCAATTGTACCTGTGCAACAGGAACATCTTGCTCATAAAGAGCTTTTAAACCGTTAATAACGGACGACACAAGTTTATTTTCTATATTCATATCCAAGTTATTTCTGCCCACAAAGATAAACAAAAAAAGGAGACGTAAATACGCCCCCTTTTCATTTCTTTCGACAACAACGCTTATTTGATAGCGTCTGACAATTCTGCGCCAGCTTTAAATTTAGCCACTTTCTTTGCAGGAATGGCAATTGATGCTTTTGTTGACGGATTAATACCTGTTCTTGCACTTCTTTCGCTAACAGAAAATGTTCCAAAACCAATTAAAGAAACTTTGTCACCAGACTTCAAAGCCTTAGAAACAGTTGTAACGAAAGCATCGAGAGCTTTCTTGGAATCTGCTTTGCTCAAGCCAGATTCAGCAGCAATAGCGCTAATAAGTTCAGCCTTATTCATAATACGTGATGATTAATTAATATATATTACACAAAAGATAATCGTAAACACCTCACAAATATAGAGTAACAAATTAAATTATCAAATAAAAACATGAAAAAAACACGCAGTTCCTATAAAAAGAACAAATACAACGGGCCTTTTCTGTTTTAGAACAGAAATTATTCGTATTTTTGTGCCCATTCGCTATGTTTTAGCTATAAAAAGACTTATAAAATATGATGCCTACAATAACAAAAAACTTAATAATAATCAATGTACTGTTTTTTCTTGGAGGGTTTGTAGCCAACAGCTACGGCATTGATTTAGCCGATTATTTGGGACTACACTTCTTCATGGCCGAGAAATTCAACGCAGCTCAACTCTTCACATACATGTTTATGCATGGAGGCTTCACACACCTCTTCTTTAACATGTTTGCTGTTTGGATGTTCGGACGTATTTTGGAACAAGTATGGGGCCCAAAACGTTTTTTACTTTACTATATTGTGTGCGGAGTCGGGGCAGGTATCATTCAGGAAGTTGTGCAACTCATTCAGTATGAAGTGCAATTGTCCGCTTATGACAGTGTCAACATAGGTAGCGCAATTATTCCAATGAGTGAATACTTGAATATGATGACAACCGTAGGTGCTTCAGGAGCAGTTTATGCTATCTTGCTCGCTTTCGGAATGACATTTCCAAACCAGCAACTTTTCATCTTCCCTTTACCCATTCCGATCAAAGCGAAATACTTTGTAATGGGATATGCACTGATAGAATTATACTCAGGTTTCGCCAATAATCCCAACGACAATGTCGCACACTTTGCACACTTAGGAGGAATGATATTTGGCTTTATCCTAATCATGTATTGGAAAAAAAAGAACAATGGCACACATTATTTCTGACATCAAAAAAGCATTCAGCAAAGGGAATATATACATTCAGCTTATTTACATAAATAGCGCAGTATTCCTTATTACAACACTGCTCTCCGTTTTTCTGCAGTTGTTTAATAGGAGTGTTGACGGTTTTTGGGAGTTCCTTGCATTACCCGCTTCTGTTTCTCGCTTAGCAAGCCAGCCATGGTCTATAATCACGTATATGTTTATGCATGCAGGTTTCTTGCATATACTATTCAACATGCTTTGGCTATACTGGTTTGGATCATTATTTCTCTATTTCTTCTCTGCGAAGCATCTACGGGGTCTCTACGTTTTGGGAGGCATTAGTGGCGGGCTCTTTTATATTCTCTCCTATAATATCTTTCCTTATTTTGCTCCATCCGTAGCAGCTTCTACAATGGTCGGCGCATCAGCTTCAGTATTGGCCATTGTTGTAGCAACAGCCTATCGCGAACCGAATTATCGAATCCAGCTACTCTTGTTTGGTGCTATACGTTTAAAATACATCGCATTAGTTGTTGTAGTCAGTGATTTATTATTTGTCACCTCTCAAAATGCTGGTGGACATATTGCCCATTTAGGTGGAGCAATAGCCGGTTTGTGCTTTGCAGCTGGATTAAAGCGTGGCATTGATGCTACCTCATGGATTAATAAATTATTAGATCTAATTCTAAGTCTGTTTAGCAAAAAAACTTGGCAACGTAAACCAAAAATGAAAGTGCATTATAACAGCCACGATCCAAGAGATTACGATTATAATGCAAAAAAGAAAGCGCAATCAGATGAGGTAGATCGAATTTTAGATAAACTCAAAAAATCCGGATATGAGAGTCTTAGCACTGAAGAAAAGAAAAGCCTATTTGATGCGAGTAAAAGATAAAGGATGAAACATATTGGCAAATTAGTAACCTACCTGATCCTAACAGTTAATGCAGTTTTCGTAGTGTTATTGCTATTAACCGCTTACAGCCCGCATATTCGTCCGGATGTACATCCTATACAATCATGCATCGGCCTTCTATTTCCGGTGTTTCTCCTTATCAACATCTGCTTTCTCCTCTTTTGGGCTGTTGTTCGATACAAATTCACCTTAGTTACTCTAATCGGATTTCTTTTTTGTTACCCACAGATAAGGACCTATATCCCTATCAACTTTCATACAGAAACGATTCCTGATAAAAGCTTTAAGGTTCTATCCTATAATGTTATGGCCTTCGGTAATCTCAACCTCGAAAATGGGGAAAACCCCATACTCGAATATATCAAAGACAGCAAGGCGGATATTGTGTGTATGCAAGAGTATGCATCTACAACAGACAAGAGATACGTTACCCAAAAGAAAATTGATAAAACCTTAGAAGCCTATCCCTACAAAAATATTCAAAGCGTAGGAGCAAAAGGGAGTGCGAATAGAATTGCCTGTTATTCAAAGTTTCCAATCCTTTCTTCTAAAGTAATAAAATACGAAAGTGCGTACAACGGATCGGCCGCATACGAGCTAAAGATTAACAATGACACAGTAACCCTAATAAACAATCACCTGGAATCCAATAAGCTAACAAAGCAAGACAAAGTAATATACGAAGATATGCTAAAAGCACCGGAAGCTGAAAAGGTGAAGAACGGCGCTCGCCAGTTGATTTCCAAATTAGCTGAGGCATCCGCCATTCGGGCACCGCAGGCTCGAGAAATCGAAAAAGAAATAAACTCTTCAAAACACAAATATATTATAGTATGTGGAGACTTTAACGACACTCCTATATCATATACTCACAGAATCATAGCCCGAGAGATGGACGACACCTTCACCGAATCAGGAATAGGATTAGGCATATCTTACAATCAAAATAAATTCTTTTTCCGGATAGATAACATCTTGACCAGCAAAAATATGAAAGCATATAACTGCACTGTAGACCCGACTATAAAAGATTCGGATCACTATCCTATCTGGTGCTATATATCTAAACGATAATCATCAAAAAAGCGTAGACTATGACAATTAAAAAAACAGTATTCATTTTAGCAACATGTTTTATGACCTACTCTGGTATCATTAAGGCAGACGGGAATCCTTTCTTCACGGAGTTCAAAACCGAGTTTGGAGTGCCTCCCTTCGATAAAATAAAGTTAGAACATTACGAACCAGCCTTTCACAAAGGCATAGAGGAACAAAACGAGAACATCCGTAAAATTGTTGAAAATAAAAAAACACCGACTTTTGAAAACACAATAGTAGCACTAGATAATAGTGATCCTATTTTATCTCGAGTTAGCGCAATATTCTTTAATATGGCGGATGCAGAAACGACGGATGAGTTAACACAACTCTCTATGAAAATAGCACCTGTCCTCTCTGAACACAGTGACAACATCTACTTAAATAAAGAATTGTTTAAGAAGATAGACTTGATCTATAAGCAAAAGAAAGCACTAAAGCTAACCACAGAACAGGAACGTTTATTAGATGAAACTTATAAAAGTTTTGTCCGCTCAGGAGCCAATCTAAATGCAGAAAAACAAACCCAACTAAGATATGTCAATAAAGAACTATCGACACTTGGAATCACTTTTAGCAATAATGTTTTAAATGAAAACAATGCCTTTAAGCTTTTTGTAGACAAAAAAGAAGACCTTGTCGGTTTGCCTGAATGGTTCTGCCAAAGTGCCGCCGAAGAGGCAAAAGCTGATGGAAAAGAAGGACAATGGCTTTTCACCCTTCACAATGCAAGCCGTCTCCCTTTCCTTCAATACGCAGAGAACAGAGCCTTGCGTGAGAAGATATACAATGCGTATATCAACAGGGGAAACAACAATGATAAAAATGATAATAAGAAAATCATCACACAGATAGTAACTCTTCGACTGGAGAAGGCAAAGCTTCTCGGATTTGATTGCTATTCAAACTTTGTGCTTGATAATACAATGGCTAAAAATTCAGCCACAGTAATGTCTTTTCTTAGTAATCTTTGGAGCTATTCACTTCCCAAAGCAAAGTCCGAAGCTGCTGAGCTACAGACTTTGATGGATAAAGATGGAAAGAACCAGAAACTAGCAGCATGGGACTGGTGGTTTTACACCGAGAAACTGCGCAAGGAGAAGTACAACCTTGACGAAGAAGAAATAAAACCTTACTTTAAACTCGAGAACGTTCGTGAAGGTGCTTTTGCCGTTGCCAACAAGCTCTATGGAGTTACTTTGACCCCATTGAAGAACATACCCGTTTACAATCCGGATGTAGAAGTGTTTGAAGTTAAAGATGCAGATGGGTCACACTTGGGTGTCTTCTACGTAGACTATTTTCCACGTGCAGGTAAAAGCGGAGGTGCATGGATGAGCAATTACCGTGAGCAACAAGGTAATACACGCCCATTAGTTTGCAATGTTGGTAGTTTTACCAAACCGATCGGAGACACCCCTTCGCTTCTCACGCTCGACGAAGTTGAGACGCTGTTTCATGAATTCGGACACGCTCTTCACGGGTTATTAACTAAATGTAATTACGCAGGAATTTCAGGAACCAATGTAGCCAGAGATTTTGTAGAACTGCCGTCACAAGTAATGGAGCATTGGGCTACAGAGCCAGAGGTACTCAAAATGTATGCTAAACACTATCAGACAGGAGAAAGCATGCCCGACAGCATCATTAATAAACTGCTGCGACAAAAAACTTTTAACCAAGGGTTTATGACTACAGAACTTCTTGCTGCGGCTATTCTCGATATGAATCTTCACAACCTTACCGATACAAAAGATTTGGATGTATTAGCCTATGAAAAAGAAGCGATGGATAAATTGAATTTAATTCCTGAAATCGCTCCTCGATATCGCACGACTTATTTCAATCACATCATTGGTGGCTATGCAGCCGGGTATTACAGTTACTTATGGGCAAATGTATTAGACTCCGATGCTTTCCAAGCATTTAAGGAACATGGAATATTCGACCAACACACTGCGTCTCTATTCCGTAGTAATATACTCGAAAAAGGAAACAGTGAAGATCCAATGGTCTTATACAAAAAATTCCGTGGAGCTGAGCCTAAGTTAGATGCTATGCTTAAAGATAGAGGAATGAAAGAGTAAAGTCAAATCGGCTTACAACAAAAATAGAGCACGAAGCAAATTTATATTCTGCAAATACTTGACTTCGCCAAGTAAATGTATTACTTTTGTGAGTGTAACCATAAAGTAGTTTCAAATAAAACTACAGTAAAGGGGGGAAGTTGTTTCTTCTCCCCTTTTTTTATTTCTTCGCAGTATTCTTTATCCAAAAACACCGTTCAGTTGAGCAATTTGCACGGTTCTCTTCCTCCAAGAGCCGGTTTCTTTTCATCAATTTACTTATTTCTCACCGCCATAACTCCTAGAAAAAAAAAGAAATTCCCCTTGTTGCTATCGTCCAAACTCCCTTATGTTTTGAAAACGCCCTTACTCAGTTAATTAAACGTAATTCGTCTCTTGACAAAAACGAGCTCACGAAAGGATCCTTATCAAGGTTTCAGAAGCCTTATCTTAGAAGCCGCCTAAAATAGTCTATTCAAGATGCTGAAATTAAAAGGGAGGTTTAGAATGTTTTATTTGTAATGAATAATAGCAAGCATTTAGAACAGAAGATCTTGATTCATTAAGCGCAAATCGATATAAGAATTCAATATCTAAGGAATACGTAAAGATAGATCAACAATTAGGAGAGATAATATAGAATAATTTTGGAGAGTTCTCTTTTGTGAAATAACAAACAGGAGAAATAAACGAACGAAAGAGTCATAACAAATTAGAAAAAGTGGATGCTAAATACAGCTAAGTAGAGTATAAAATAGAACTTAACCTCCAAATATTTAAGCGCAATTATACCTTAATGTGAAAAAAAAGCTATATTTGCAACCTTGTATGCAACAGAAATTAATATAAAAGTAAACATATAAATTAAAAGTAAAATGCAAAACAAAGGATTTGTTAAATTTTTTGCGGTATTACTCACGCTAGTATGTGTGTTTTATCTCTCTTTTTCCTTCGTTACTCGCTACTACACTAACAAGGCGAAAGAGTATGCGAAAGGTGATGCAAAGATGGAACAAAACTACCTGGATTCTCTTTCAAACGAGAAAGTATGGTTGGGTAATTACACGCTGAAACAATGCCGTGAGATGGAAATAAGTTTAGGACTCGACTTAAAAGGAGGAATGAACGTTATTCTGGAAGTTTCAGTATCCGATGTGGTTAAAGCATTGGCCGATAACAAACCAGACGAAGCTTTCAACAAAGCTTTAGCTGCTGCCAACAAACTGCAAGCAACCAGCCAAGACGATTTCATCACGTCGTTCATAAAGGAATATCATAAACTTGCCCCAGGAGCTAAACTTTCTGAATTATTTGCCACACAGCAATTAAAAGACAAAATAACTCAGACATCATCAGATTCTGAAGTTGAGAAAGTACTAAGAGACGAAGTTAAAATAGCAGTAGACAACTCCTACAATGTGCTTCGTACCCGTATCGACCGTTTTGGAGTAGTACAACCTAACATCCAAAGTTTGGAAGACAAAATGGGACGTATCATGGTTGAACTTCCCGGTATTAAAGAACCAGAGCGTGTAAGAAAATTGCTTCAAGGTTCTGCTAATTTGGAGTTTTGGGAAACATATGATGCAAAAGAAATCATTCCTTATTTACAATCTGCCGATTCAAAACTGCGTAGCATTTTGAACGATGAAAAACTTCCTACAGACTCAACTAATATTGATTCTGCTGCAACAACATTAAAAACTGTTACAGCTGCTGCAACTACTAAGATAAGAAGTGCCGCAGATAGTCTTGCTGCTGCTTTAAAAGGGGAAACATCCAAAACTGCAGAAGCTGCTAACATTGAACAAATGAAGAAAGAGCATCCCCTTGCCGCTATTCTTCAATTCAATACGAGTGGTCAAGGACCGGTTGTGGGTTATGCCAACTATAAAGATACAGCAGAAGTCAACAAATACATCGCAATGAAAGAACTTTCAGCAGAATTTCCGAAAGAACTTCGTCTGAAATGGGGTGTATCTGCCGCCGATTTTGATCCTAAAGCACAAACATTCGAACTCTATGCCATCAAATCAACTGAACGCAACGGCAAAGCTCCACTCGAAGGAGATGTTGTAAACGGTGCAAAAGATGAGTTTGATCAATGGAATAAACCTGCCGTTAGTATGGAAATGAATCAAGATGGCTCCAGAAGATGGGCTATAATGACTAAACAAAACATCGGCAAATCTATCGCTATTGTTTTGGATGGATATGTATATTCAGCTCCAAATGTAAACGCGGAAATAACAGGTGGTCGTTCGCAAATCACAGGCCATTTTACTCCGGAACAATCAAAGGACTTAGCGAATGTTCTAAAATCAGGAAAGATGCCTGCACCTGCACACATTGTGCAAGAAGATATTATTGGCCCTAGTTTGGGACAAGAATCTATCAATGCGGGCGTTTTCTCTTTCATCGTAGCATTGATTTTATTAATGGTCTTCATGTGCGCAATTTATGGAGTTATACCCGGTATGATTGCCAATGGCGCTTTGATTCTCAACCTCTTCTTTACGTTGGGAATATTATCATCGTTCCAAGCAGCTCTAACGATGTCGGGTATTGCCGGTATGGTACTATCACTGGGGATGGCTGTTGATGCGAATGTGCTTATCTACGAACGAACAAAAGAAGAGCTAAGAAACGGTAAGGGAGTGAAAAAAGCATTAGCCGATGGTTATTCAAATGCATTCTCAGCAATCTTCGACTCCAACTTAACGTCTATCATCACTGGTGTAATCCTCTTCAATTTTGGAACAGGACCTATCCGTGGTTTTGCTACCACGTTGATCATCGGTATTATGATTTCTTTCTTTACTGCTGTTTTCATGACACGTATCGTTTACGAACATTTCATGGACAGAGAAAAACTGTTGAACCTGACCTTTACCTCTAAACTTTCAAAGAACTTATTCATTAGTTCTAAGTTCAACTTTATGGGTACAAACAAGAAAGCTCTTATCATTGTAAGTGCAATCCTCTTGATATGCTTCACTTCCTTCGCCATCCGAGGATTAAGTCAAAGTATTGACTTTACTGGTGGACGTAACTTCAAGGTTCAATTTGAAAAGCCCGTGGAGCCAGAACAAGTACATGACCTTATTGCTAATAAATTTGGTGATGCGACCGTAAGTGTTATTGCGATTGGAACTGATAAGAAAACCGTTCGTATCAGCACCAATTACCGCATAGGAGATGATTCAAACTCTGTTGATTCAGAGATAGAAGCTTACCTATATGAAGCAGTAAAACCAATGTTAACAAATAACATAACATTAGCAACATTCGTTGACCGCGACAATCATGACGGCGGCAGTATTGTTAGTTCACAGAAAGTTGGACCAAGTATAGCAGATGACATTAAAACTGGCGCTATTTGGTCAGTACTTCTATCATTGGTTGCGATTGGCTTGTATATTTTGCTTCGCTTCCGCAACATAGCCTATAGTATAGGATCTGTCGTTGCTTTAGCAAGTGATACCATTATGATTGTTGGAGCCTACTCTTTACTATGGGGAATCGTTCCATTTTCACTAGAGATTGATCAGACTTTCATTGGTGCCATCCTAACTGCTATTGGTTATTCAATCAATGACAAGGTGGTAATCTTTGACCGTGTGCGCGAGTTCTTCGGTTTATACCCTAAACGTGATCACAAGCAACTCTTCAATGACTCTTTGAGCACAACTTTAGGCCGTACTATCAATACATCTTTGACTACATTAATCGTATTGGTTTGTATCTTCATCTTAGGTGGTGATTCTATCCGTAGTTTTGCCTTTGCTATGATTCTAGGAGTTGTGATTGGTACGCTGTCTTCATTGTTCATTGCTTCTCCTATTGCTTATGCATTGATGAGCAAGCAAGGACACAAAGAAGAAGAAGTTTAATAACAGACTTATTCCGACATAAATTAAAAAAGCTCTTCCTTATTACTAGGGAAGAGCTTTTTTATTACCATCAAAACATAACAATATCTCCGTAAAAACAATGCCCACCCAGATTCATCCGGGAAGGCATCACAAATTGTATTTACTAATAAACTTAAGAGTAGCCTCGAGGGGAATCGAACCCCTATCTAAAGTTTAGGAAACTTCTATTCTATCCGTTGAACTACAAGGCCATTGTATTTCGGCTGCAAAGATAAGCCATTTTACCGATTTGACAAGACAGATATACAGAATGTTTTGAAGAATAAACCAACAAGTTCTATCAATATGCTCCTTTTCCGGCCTCCTTTGCTAGTAAAATTTGAAAGTGTTGCCTACTATAATTAATAAGAATGATAGAATATTGAGCTGATTTAACACGAAGTATCAGAATAGCTTAAAAAGATTTTGCTAAGTCATATAACTTTCCGAACTTTGTCCGACTTTAAAAAGTCGTTTTTTTGATAAGCTCTATATCCATGTAAAGACAAAAGAAAATAACCCTAAAATAAATAATGAATAAAATTATGGCAGACGAAATGAAGGTTAAAGACTTGGAGAGAGTAGTGGTTCGCTTCTCCGGCGACTCCGGCGATGGAATGCAATTGGCCGGCAACATCTTCTCTAACCTATCAGCCGTATTAGGTAATGACATTTCTACATTTCCTGATTATCCGGCAGAAATTCGTGCCCCGCAAGGAACACTGAGCGGAGTATCCGGTTTTCAAGTACATATTGGTGCAAAGAAAGTTTTCACTTCCGGTGATAAGTGCGATGTCCTGGTTGCCATGAATCCGGCCGCATTGAAAACAAATATACAATTTACGACCCCGCAATCGGTCATTATCATTGACTCAGATTCATTTACCAAAAAAGATCTCGACAAAGCTCAATATACGACGAACGATCCTTTCAAGGAACTCAACATTCACAACCAAGTGATAGATGCTCCAATTTCTTCTATGTGTAAGGATAGTCTTAAAGAGAGCGGACTTGATAATAAAGCTGCATTACGCAGCAAGAACATGTTTGCTCTAGGATTGGTATGCTGGCTGTTTAACCGACCATTGGAACATGCCATGCACATGCTCCAAAATAAATTTTCAAAGAAGCCATCTATTGCAGAAGCAAATATTAAAGTGTTGACCGATGGATATAACTATGGTCATAACACTCACGCAACAGTTTCTACCTATCGTGTAGAATCCAAAGAGAAAAGAGAAAAAGGCTTTTATACGGATGTGAATGGAAATCTGGCAACATCCTACGGACTGGTTGCCGCAGCCGAAAAAGCCGGGCTTCCTCTCTTTCTAGGCTCCTACCCCATTACTCCCGCCACAGACATCTTGCACAATTTGTCAAAATTGAAAGAGCTTGGAGTGATAACAGTGCAATGTGAAGACGAGATATCAGGTTGTTGTAGCGCCATCGGAGCTTCTTTTGCCGGTTGCCTTGCCGCAACGTCTACTTCCGGACCAGGTATTTGCTTGAAAAGTGAAGCAATCAACTTAGCTGTTATTGCCGAACTGCCGTTAGTCATTATCAATGTACAACGTGGCGGACCTTCTACCGGACTACCTACAAAGAGCGAGCAAACCGATTTACTACAAGCCGTATATGGACGTAACGGTGAAAGTCCTCTGGTTGTTATTGCCGCCACATCACCTACCAACTGTTTTGACTCTGCCTTCATGGCAGCCAAAATAGCATTGGAGCACATGACTCCGGTTATCCTTCTTACCGATGGATACATAGCCAACGGTTCTGCTGCCTGGAAAATCCCTTCGATGAAAGATTATCCTGCCATTAAGCCGCCTTATGTTACTCCCGAAATCCAAGAAGGATGGAAACCTTATCAACGAGATCTCGAATCACTCGTTCGCTACTGGGCTATCCCCGGCAAAGAAGGTTTCCAACACAGATTAGGAGGACTCGAGAAAGATTACGATACAAGTGCGATCTCTACTGACGCTGCAAACCATCAAAAGATGACAATCACTCGTCAGGAGAAAATAAACTATATAGCCAATTGCATTCCCGAACAAGAAGTTTTAGGTGACGAAGATGCCGAACTCTTGATTGTGGGTTGGGGAGGCACTTACGGACACCTATATTCTGCGTTGGAGATTATGCAAGGTCAAGGACTAAAAGTTGCTTTGGCACATTTTCAGTATATCAGTCCTCTGCCAAAAAATGCAGCTGAGATTTTGAAAAAATATAAAAAAGTAGTGGTTGCCGAGCAAAACATGGGCCAATTTGCCACTATTCTTCGTTCCAAAGTTCCCGGATTAAATGTTTATCAATTTAATAGGGTAAAAGGACAACCATTCAACGTATTAAGACTTGTAGAAGAATTCACTAAAATTTTGGAGGAAAAGTAAGATGAGTGAACTAGAATTTGCATCGAAAGATTTCAAGAGCGACCAATATGTGCGCTGGTGCCCCGGATGTGGTGACCATGCTTTACTGAACTCGCTCCATAAAGCAATGGCCGAACTGGGTATTGCCCCTCACAACATTGCAGTGATTTCGGGTATCGGCTGTTCTTCCCGCCTACCTTACTATATGAACACTTATGGATTTCATACCATACATGGACGCGCCGCAGCCATTGCTACCGGCGTAAAGGTAGCCAACCCTGAACTCAGTGTATGGCAAATATCGGGTGATGGAGATGCTTTGGCCATTGGAGGAAACCACTTCATACATGTAGTGCGTCGTAATGTGAATATCAATATCGTGTTGCTTAATAATCAAATATATGGGCTAACTAAAGGACAATACTCACCTACCTCTCCCCGTGGATTTGTCTCTAAATCATCTCCCTACGGGACAGTGGAAGACCCATTCCACCCAGTTGAACTAACATTTGGCGCACGCGGACACTTCTTCGGACGTTGCGTAGATGTTGACGGAGCTGCATCCATAGAGGTTCTTGTCGCCTCAGCTAAGCACAAAGGTACTTCAGTGGTAGAAGTTTTGCAAAACTGCGTTATCTTCAACGATGGTTCTCAATCGACAGTAGCCACTAAAGCCGACCGTGCAAAGAATGCAATCTATCTGAAACAAGGTCAGCCAATGATTTTTGGTGAAAACGATGAATACGGATTGATGCAAGAAGGCTTCGGGATAAAAATCGTGAAGTTAGGTGAGAATGGCATTACTGAGAAAGATCTCCTTGTACATGATGCCCACTGCGAAGACAGTACACTACAGATGAAGTTAGCATTAATGGAAGGTCCCGATTTTCCAATTGCTCTCGGAGTCATTCGCGACGTAGAGAGTCCTAGTTATGACGAATGTGTACATGCACAGATTGAAGAAGTTCGTGCTAAGAAGAAAGATCATTCACTGGAAGACCTATTAATGCAAGGTGAGATTTGGGAAGTTAAATAAACTTTTCCGACTCTAACTACCGCAAACATAAGATCTCCTTGTTTAAGCTAATCCTAATGAGTTAGCGTTAAACAAGGAGATTTTCTTTTATCTAAAAAACAACATCTTATTCTTTTTCCCCATAAGCCAAGTCGCCCGCATCGCCTAAACCAGGCACGATGTAAGAATGATCATTGATTTCCGGATCAATTGCCGCACACCATATAGTAGTGATATCCTGAGGAAATACGCTGGCAATATGATCTACAGCGCGTTGGCTGGCGATTACTGAAACAACATGTATTTCGGCTGGATGCCCCTTGGTAAGCATCGCCTGATAACTCAGTTCCATTGATCCGCCGGTAGCAAGCATCGGATCGGTTATAATCAACGTCTTACCATCAATACGAGGAGAAGCAATATATTCTATATGTATATCGAACTTAAGCGTATCTTTATATTTGCGATAAGCAGACACAAATGCATTTTCAGCGTCATCAAAATAGCTCAGGAAACCTTGATGGAAAGGAAGTCCCGCGCGTAATATTGTACTAAGAACCAACTTGTTATCAGAAGTATTCACAGAAGCAATGCCCAACGGTGTTTGAATATCTTTAGCAGAATAAGCAAATGATTTACTTAATTCATAAGCCATTATCTCACCTATTCTCTCTATATTGCGACGAAAACGCAAACGATCATTCTGCACCTCCACATTTCTTATTTCTGCCACATATTGGTTCAATATTGAATTTGTTTCGCTGAAATTAATTATCTTCATATCTGTTTCACTTTATTTATTCAGTATTTATACGCTGCAAAGTAAAGTATATATTTCCAATTTGCAACATTCAAATTACAGATTTTGTTATCTTAATATAAAACGAATTCAATTAAAGAAAAATTTCTTTAATATAATGTTTGTTTTCAAATAAAGTGTTACTTTTGTAGTCGGCTTACAAGGAAGAGACGATAAACCAAATTCCTCTTTTCGGACAACTAAAAAGTAAAGAACTAATAAAATCGAGATAAATACAATACCAAATTTAACTAATTCAAAAGAAAATGGCAAATTTAGATTTAAGCAAGTACGGTATTAACAGTGCGGTAGAAGTTCTGCACAACCCGTCTTACGAAACATTGTTCGCTGAAGAGACAAAGGAAGGTCTTCAAGGCTTTGAAAAAGGACAAGTTACTGAGCTAGGCGCAGTAAATGTTATGACGGGCGTTTACACAGGTCGTTCTCCTAAAGATAAGTTCTTCGTTAAAGACGAAACCAGTGAGAACACAGTTTGGTGGACCTCTGAAGAATACAAAAACGACAATAAACCTGTTACTCCAGCAACTTGGAAGACTTTAAAAGAAATTGCTGTGAAACAACTTTCAAGCAAAAAGTTGTTTGTAATGGATACATTCTGCGGTGCAAACGAAAACTCTCGCATCAAAGTACGTTTTATCATGGAAGTGGCTTGGCAAGCTCATTTCGTAAAGAACATGTTCATCCGTCCTACTGAAGAAGAGTTGGCTAACTATGGTGAACCTGATTTCGTTTCATTCAATGCTTCTAAAGCTAAAGTTGAGAACTACAAAGAACTTGGTTTGAACTCTGAAACAGCTGCAGTATTCAATTTAACCAGCAAAGAACAAGTTATTATCAATACTTGGTACGGTGGTGAGATGAAAAAAGGTTTGTTCTCTTACATGAACTATCGTTTGCCACTAGCAGGTATGGCTTCTATGCACTGCTCTGCCAACACTGATCTAAACAACGAAAATACTGCTATCTTCTTTGGTTTATCAGGAACAGGTAAAACGACTTTGTCTACTGACCCAAAACGTCTCTTGATTGGTGATGACGAACATGGATGGGATGAAGAAGGTGTGTTCAATTTTGAAGGTGGTTGCTATGCAAAGGTTATCAACCTGAGCGCTGAAGCTGAACCAGATATCTATGCTGCTATCAGACGTGACGCTCTTCTCGAGAACGTAACTGTTGACGCTAGCGGTAAGATTGATTTCAACGATAAGAGCGTAACTGAAAACACTCGTGTTTCTTACCCTATCGACCACATCACTAACATCGTGAAACCGATTTCTAAAGCTCCAGCTGCAAAGAAAGTTATCTTCCTTTCTGCTGATGCATTTGGTGTATTGCCTCCGGTATCTATCTTAAACGCTGAACAAACTAAATATTACTTCCTTTCTGGTTTCACAGCTAAATTGGCTGGAACAGAACGTGGTATCACAGAACCAACTCCTACATTCTCAGCTTGCTTTGGTGCTGCATTCTTATCATTGCACCCAACTAAATATGCTGAAGAATTAGTGAAGAAGATGGATAAATCAGGTGCTAAAGCATATTTGGTTAATACTGGTTGGAATGGTAGCGGCAAACGTATCTCTATCAAAGATACTCGTGGTATCATTGACGCCATCCTTGACGGTTCTATCGATAAAGCTCCTAGCAAGTCTATGCCTTATTTCAGCTTTGTTGTTCCTACAGAACTTCCGGGTGTTGACACTAAGATCCTTGACCCACGTGATACTTATGCTGATGCAGCTCAATGGGACGAAAAAGCAAAAGATCTTTCTGCTCGTTTCATCAAGAACTTCAGCAAGTTCACTGGTAATGAAGCCGGAAAAGCATTGGTTGCTGCCGGCCCTAAACTCTAATCTAGATATAAACGTTAGATTATATAAAAAAGGCGATTCCTTAAAGGAGTCGCCTTTTCTGTTTTCACAGACCTATCAAACCAACACTTTTTCGTGAGAAGAAAGCAGATAGTTAAACCAACAAAAAAGTTCGATAAGATTTCCCTTACCGAACTTTTTTATAGTAAAATACTCTTTTAAGCGAGTATGATATTACCTATTTGAGCGCTTACGTTCATTCTCATCAAGAATAACCTTACGCATACGCATCGCCTTAGGAGTAACCTCTACGTATTCATCCTCTTTAATATATTCCAGAGCCTCTTCCAAAGAGAACTGAACAGGAGGAATAATGCGTGCTTTATCATCTGTACCAGATGCACGTGTATTAGTTAACTTCTTCGACTTAGTTACATTAACCACCAAGTCGCTTTCTTTTGCATGTTCACCAACTACCTGGCCTGCATACACATCTTCTTGAGGGAAGATAAAGAAACGTCCGCGATCCTGCAACTTATCAAGAGCATAAGCAAAAGCATTACCAGCTTCCATCGCAACAATAGAACCATTAGAACGTCTTTCAATCTCACCCTTATATGGTTGATATTCTTTAAAACGGTGTGCCATGATGGCCTCACCGGCAGAAGCAGTAAGTACATTGGTACGAAGTCCGATGATACCACGCGAAGGCATATTAAATTCGAGATTAATACGTTCGCCTGTATTCTCCATAAGCACCATTTCGCCTTTACGACGAGTAACCATATCAATAATCCTACTAGAATATTCTTCAGGAACATTGATCGTCAACTCTTCTACCGGCTCATTTTTCTTACCGTCAATAGTTTTATAAAGAACTTGTGGTTGACCAACTTGCAACTCATATCCTTCACGACGCATCGTCTCAATAAGTACAGACAAGTGAAGTACACCACGTCCATATACAAGCCATTTACCATCTTCCTCACTCTTATGCACACGCAAAGCCAAGTTCTTATCCAGCTCTTTCATCAAACGATCGTTGATATGACGAGAAGTAACATACTTACCATCTCTACCATAGAAAGGAGAATCATTGATACTGAACAACATACTCATTGTTGGTTCATCAATAGCGATTGGTGGCAATGCCTCCGGTTTTTCAAAATCGCAGATTGTATCACCAATATCAAAGCCTTCAATACCAACGAGTGCACAAATATCACCTGAAGAAACTTCACTTATCTTAGCTCTTCCCAAACCTTCAAACACATGAACCTCTTTTATTTTAGACTTCACGAAGCGACCATCTCTTTTTGCTAAAGAAACGTTCATTCCTTCTTTCAGTAGTCCGCGGTGCACACGGCCCACAGCAATACGTCCGGTATATGAAGAATAATCAAGTGAAGTAATTAGCATTTGTGGTGTTCCCTCTAAATGTTCAGGAGCAGGAATATTCTCTATGATGCAATCAAGCAAAGGAATAATATTATCAGTAGGCTCTTTCCAATCAACACTCATCCAACCATTCTTAGCTGAACCATATATAGTAGGAAAGTCAAGTTGTTCTTCAGTAGCATCCAAGCTAAACATAAGATCAAACACCATCTCGTGCACCTCATCAGGGCGACAGTTTGGTTTATCTACCTTATTAATAACAACAATAGGTTTCAAGCCTATCTGCACAGCCTTTTGCAACACGAAACGAGTTTGAGGCATCGGCCCTTCAAAAGCATCGACAAGCAAGATGCAGCCATCGGCCATGTTTAACACACGTTCCACCTCTCCGCCAAAGTCGCTGTGGCCCGGAGTATCGATAATATTAATTTTAGTCCCGCCATAATTGATGGAAACATTCTTAGAAAGAATTGTTATCCCTCTTTCACGTTCCAAATCATTGTTATCCAGAATCAATTCACCACTCGTTTGGTTGTCGCGGAACAAATGTCCGGCCAAAAGCATCTTGTCAACAAGTGTTGTTTTCCCATGATCGACATGGGCAATAATTGCAATGTTTCTAATATTTTGCATATAATACCTATTATTTGGCTGCAAAGGTACGAAAATTGGATTATAAATCATTGCGAAGCCAAAAATAATATCTATCTTTGCCGCTCAAAGAATTTTTATATATCTAATCAAACTAAGAATTATGTATTTAGATCCAGCTAAAAAAGCAGAAATCTTTGAAAAGTACGGAAAGTCTAACTCTGATACTGGCTCAACTGAGGCCCAGATAGCTTTGTTTTCATACCGTATTTCTCACCTGACTGAGCACATGAAGCTCAACAGAAAAGATTATAGTACAGAAAGAGCCTTGACTATGTTGGTAGCAAAGCGTCGCAGATTGCTTAACTACCTGACGGACAAAGATATCACAAGATATCGTACCATCATCAAAACTCTTGGTCTTAGAAAGTAAGCAATTACCTCTAGACAAAAAGCAAAAAAAGCCATCCTTAATTTTAAGGGTGGCTTTTTTGTTTTAAAATCATACTTCTGCTGCCCATTCACGTTAAATCCCTTCTTTTTTGTGTCCTCTAAGTAAGTTCTACTACACTCTATTTCATCTTTACTCTTTTGAAGATAGCTTTTATCATCCCACAGCATGGGGATGTTATCATACATAACATCCCCATGCTTTTGAAGTGAACTAGGCATTAAACTTTGGCCAATCAACTAACATCAGAGACTAAATTTACCTACTACTAAGAAGCTTATAGGGTAGATGGCCCGTAAATATACCCGGTTGAAAAGACAAGGCTTGCGATAAGTGTTCCTGCGTCTTCTTATCAACCATAAAGTAGTGAACATATAAGAACTCATGATACAAATAGAGAACCGATACTGATACAGTGGGCTCTGGAACGAATAAACTATAAGTAATTTCTTCCTAAAAATCCCTTAAGGAATATTTCATCTTAAAAAAAAGAGCCATTCTATTTGCTCTTTTAAATATTGTTTGTAGTTTTGCGAACAACAAATAGTATTTGAGTGATATTTATATAAACGCTCTATTACAAAAGCAAGCATTTCACAACTCTTGAAAGAAGGATGCGAAGCTGGATGGATTTAAGGAGAAGCTAGTATCTTGATTTTAGATGATACTAACAATAGAATTCAATTTTATAAATAAAAAAAGAATAACATGGAGATTAAAGTTTTAGGAACCGGATGTTCTAGCTGCAAAGCCTTGTATACAACAGTGGAAGCTGCTGTCAGTGAATTAGGTATTCAAGCTAACATGGTGAAAGAAGAGGATTTAATGAAAATCATGGAATATAATGTGATGCGATTACCCGCACTCGTAATTGATGAAAAAGTTGTTTCGAGTGGAAAGAAGCTATCTGTATCTGAAGTAAAAGAGCTATTGACTAAATAAACCCATTGAAAATGAAACAACTATTATTTGCTATCATCGCAGTAATGATAAGTGCTACTGCTTTTGGAAAAGACCCAAAAACATCAGAGAAGGCAAACAACGGTTCCAAAGATCGGGTAGAAATTCTATACTTTCACGGAAAACAGCGGTGCCCAACTTGCATGAGTATTGAAAAAAACACGCAAGAAGTCATGAAGGCATATTATAGTGACAAGATAAAGAAGGGTGAGGTTGTTTTTACAGTCATAGATATTTCAAACAAAGCAAATGAAAAAATAGCCGATCGCTACGAAGTTACATGGTCCTCTTTATTTGTCAACAAATGGAAAGGTGGAAAAGAAAGCAAAAACAACATGACAGAGTTTGCTTTCGCCTACTCACGAAATTCGCCTGACACTTTCAAAAATGGATTGAAAAAGAAAATCAATGAACTGCTAAAATAACCTGCTATGGAGCTTCTACAAACAATATTAGACAATAGCGACATCCCAATACTGACAGCATTTATCCTTGGATTACTGACTGCACTAAGTCCTTGCCCGCTAGCGACTAACATTACAGCAGTAGGATACATCAGCAAGGATATAGAGAACAAACACAAAATATTCTGGAATGGTATACTCTATACGTTAGGTCGAGCTCTCTCGTATACTGTATTAGGCATTATTCTTATATCCATCATCAAAGAAGGTTCGAGCATGTTTGCCATACAGAAGTCAATTAGTAAATATGGCGAATTATTGATATCACCGGCATTGATACTTATTGGGGTGTTTATGCTATTTGGTAATAAGCTAAACCTTCCTAAATTCGGCTTCTCAGGAAGCGGAAGCAAGCTAAAGGAAAAAGGGAATTGGGGTGCATTGCTATTGGGCATTTTGTTCGCATTGGCATTCTGTCCCACCAGTGGGATCTTCTATTTTGGCATGCTCATCCCGATGTCAGCCACTGCCAGCGGAGGATATTTACTTCCACTTGTTTTTGCCCTTGCAACAGGCTTGCCCGTCATCATCGTAGCTTGGGTATTGGCGTACAGCATGGCCGGACTTGGCAAATTTTATAATCGAATGAAAATATTCGAAAAAGTATTCCGAATTGTTGTAGCTGTTTTATTCATATTGGTTGGCATTTATTACGGAATGACTTATTATATATTATAAATTATGATACAAACATTTGCCGATTGGCTGGTATATACCATCTTTGGATTAGACGCAACAAGCCACGTAGGTATGGCCATTAATTTCTTCTTCTACGACACAATAAAGATTCTTATTTTATTGTTCTTGATCAGCACACTTATGGGGATAGTAAATGCTTATTTCCCCATAGATCGCTTGAGGAACTACTTAACCACGCACAAGATGTATGGATTACAGTATTTCTTTGCGTCACTTTTCGGGGCCATCACTCCTTTTTGTTCCTGTTCTTCCATACCTCTGTTTATCGGTTTTGTCAAAGGAGGAATTCCTCTAGGAGTAACATTAGCATTCCTCATCACTTCGCCATTGGTCAACGAGGTGGCAGTAGCAATGTTTCTAGGAACATTTGGAGTAAAAATAACTCTTGTTTATGTGATTAGTGGAATACTATTAGGCATGATTGGAGGCTTCGTGTTAGGCAAATTCAAACTGGAAAGATATTTGAGTGACTGGATCAAACAAATTCAAGCCAACGCTAATGCGGAATCCTCCCATTGGGAAGGAGAAAAAACTCCGTTTATCAAGAGAATGCCAACAATTATCAAAGAAGCCTGGGGCATAGTAAGAGGCGTCTTACTGTATATCATTATTGGTATTGCGATCGGAGCTTTCATGCATGGATATGTTCCGGAAGGATTCTTCGAACAATATATGTCAAAAGGTAATTGGTATGCAGTTCCTTTGTCTGTAATATTGGCCGTACCGATGTATGCCAATGCAGCAGGTATTGTTCCGGTAATCGAGGTTTTTGTGGCCAAAGGAATTCCAATTGGTACTGCATTGGCCTTTATGATGGGGGTAGTAGGACTCTCATTGCCTGAAGCGACCTTACTTAAGAAAGTGATGACTTGGAAGTTGATTGCAATCTTTTTTGGAACAATCTCACTCTTTATAATCATTTCAGGATACTTATTCAACTATCTGCTTTGATAAGGGTTGCACATATAGAATGATCGCTTAGTCAAAGATATTTTCATTTTAATTGGCTAAAATTGTTCTGCGCCAATTATTTTACTATTTTTGCCACTAGTCAAACTAAAAAAAACCTTTGGCATGGAAAATGCGATCAACATGGATACAACCAAATTTGTAGGAGAAAAAATAAAAATACTCCGCGAAGAAGAATCTATCTCGGTAGAACAGTTGGCTCAGCGCTCAAGTCTGACCATTGAACAAATAGAGCGTATAGAAAACAACATTGATATTCCCTCACTCGCTCCACTCATCAAAATAGCCCGCGTACTAGGCGTACGGCTAGGGACTCTTCTCGACGACCAAGACGAAGCCGGACCTGTTGTCTGCCGTAGTCAGGAAGCTAAAGAAACAATCAGCTTCTCAAACAATGCTATACAGTCGCGTAGACACATGGAGTACCGTGCACTATCAAAGTCCAAGGCTGATCGACACATGGAACCCTTCATGATAGATGTAGCTCCGACGAAGGATAGCGATTTCATCCTATCTTCTCACGAAGGAGAGGAGTTTATCATGGTAATGGAAGGAATCATGGAGATCAGCTACGGAAATACAACTTATATGCTCGAAGAAGGAGATAGTATTTACTACGATTCGATTGTTCCGCACCACGTACATGCTTTCGAAGGACAAGCGGCCAAAATTTTAGCTGTAATATACACACCTGTATAAATTATTTATACTTTCTCAAAAGAAAGACAGGGTCACCTGAAGTTATTATTTATAAAAAAGGAGCACAGCTTTTGTAGCGCTATTCAGAATATTCTATCTTTGTAGCAGTTATTATTAAACAAAGTATAATATGTCTTCAGAATTATTCTCTACCCTGCCCTACAAAGTGGCAGATATTACTCTTGCCGACTTTGGTCGCAAGGAAATCGATCTGGCAGAACAAGAAATGCCTGGCCTTATGGCTCTTCGCGAAAAGTATGGAGAATCTAAACCATTGAAAGGAGCTCGCATCATGGGTTCTCTGCACATGACCATTCAGACAGCTGTGCTGATTGAGACACTTGTCAACCTTGGTGCCGAAGTGCGTTGGTGCTCTTGTAACATTTACTCTACTCAAGATCATGCCGCAGCGGCTATTGCTGCATCGGGCGTTCCGGTGTTTGCATGGAAAGGCGAAACACTAACTGATTATTGGTGGTGCACACTTCAAGCACTGAACTTTGCAGAAGGAAAAGGTCCTAATGTAATTGTTGACGATGGTGGAGATGCTACCATGATGATACATGTAGGCTACGAAGCTGAAAACGATGCTGCCGTACTTGACAAAGAAGTACATGCGGAAGATGAAATAGAACTAAACGCCATCTTGAAGAAAGTGTTGGCGCAAGATAAAGACCGTTGGCATCGTGTTGCCGCCGAGATGCGTGGCGTTTCCGAAGAGACCACAACTGGCGTACACCGTTTATATCAGATGAAGGAAGAAGGAAAACTGTTGTTCCCTGCTTTCAATGTAAACGATTCTGTTACAAAATCGAAATTCGATAATCTCTATGGTTGTCGCGAATCATTGGCTGATGGCATCAAACGTGCCACAGATGTGATGATCGCCGGTAAAGTAGTGGTTGTTTGTGGTTATGGCGATGTTGGTAAGGGTTGTTCTCATTCTATGCGCTCATACGGTGCTCGCGTGTTGGTTACTGAAGTAGATCCGATCTGTGCTTTGCAAGCTGCCATGGAGGGATTCGAAGTCCTGACTATGGAAGAGGCCTGCTCGCAAGGGAACATCTTTGTAACGACAACCGGTAACATTGATATCATTCGCATCGACCACATGACGAAGATGAAAGATCAAGCTATTGTCTGCAATATCGGTCACTTCGACAATGAAATTCAGGTTGAAGCTTTGAAACATTATCAAGGCATTAAGCGCGTAAACATCAAAGCGCAAGTAGATCGTTATTTCTTCCCCGACGGACACAGCATCATTTTGTTGGCAGATGGCCGCTTGGTGAACCTTGGATGTGCTACAGGACATCCTTCATTCGTTATGAGTAACTCATTCACCAACCAAACTTTGGCGCAAATTGAGTTGTTCAACAAGAAATACGAAATTGAAGTTTATCGCCTGCCTAAGCATCTGGATGAAGAAGTAGCCCGCTTACACTTAGAGAAAATTGGTGTGAAGTTGACGAAACTAACGGCAGAACAAGCTGCTTACATTGGGGTTTCGGCCGACGGACCTTACAAAGCAGACCACTACAGGTATTAATTCCTGCATACCATTGATAATCGGACATAGCGGCCAAAACGGCAGTAAAGTCCGATTATCAATCGGCTATCAAAAAGAGATTCATTCATACATCTGATCGAAAATGAAAAAGTTCCTTCCCGACCTCATCGTCATTCTTTCTTTTATCGCCATCTCGTTTGTCTACTTCTTCCCAGCTATAACGGAAGATCGTATTCTGTTTCAACACGATACGGCTGCTGGTGCCGGTGCCGGACAAGAGGCAAAAGAGTATAACGACCAAACTGGTGAGCGTACGCGCTGGACTAATTCTATTTTTGGCGGAATGCCCACCTATCAGATTTCTCCCAGCTATGATTCAACCGAGACCCTTAGAGTAGCGGAGAAAGCATATCACCTGTTTCTGCCCAATTATGTCTGGCTGACATTTGTTATGATGCTCGGGTTTTATATTCTCTTAAGAGCACTAGGCATATCCCCTTGGCTCGCGGGATTGGGAGGTATCATCTGGGCTTTTTCATCTTATTTCTTTATTCTCATCTCTGCGGGACATATCTGGAAGTTTATTACGCTGGCCTATATTCCACCCACAATAGCCGGCATCGTGCTTGCCTATCGAAAACAATATTTGCTCGGAGGAGTCATAACGGCTCTATTTTTGGCTCTACAAATTTTGTCGAACCATGTACAGATGAGCTATTATTTCTTATTCCTCATACTCCTCATTGTAGGAGCATTCTTCGAAGAATCTTGGCGTAAAAAAGAACTGCCGCACTTTTTCAAAGCGACTGGTATATTGGTTATTGCCGGGATCATCGGGATATCAGCCAACTTATCCAATTTGTATCATACCTATGAGTATAGCAAAGAAACGATGCGTGGCAAAAGTGAACTGAAAGCAGAAGGAGATGCTGCTAAACAAACAAGTAGCGGACTTGATCGTGACTACATCACCCAGTGGAGCTACGGCATAGGCGAAACATTCTCTCTATTGGTTCCGAACATCAAAGGAGGTGCATCCGTGCCTCTGTCACAGAATGAAAAAGTGATGGAGAAGGCCAATCCGATGTATAGCGGAATTTATTCACAACTCACCCAATATTTCGGTGATCAACCCGGAACATCCGGCCCTGTTTATGTCGGTGCTTTTGTGCTCATGCTCTTCATACTCGGCCTCTTTATAGTTGATGGCCCTATGAAATGGGCACTTGCAGGAGCAACCCTCCTATCCATTTTGCTTGCATGGGGAAGAAACTTTATGGGATTTACCGACTTCTTCATCGATTACATACCGATGTACAATAAGTTTCGTGCTGTCTCCTCGGCTCTTGTCATTGCAGAATTTACCATTCCTTTACTGGCAATACTGACTCTGAAAGAGATCTTCGACAGACCACAGATATTGAAAGAAAAGATCAAATATTTATACTTAAGTTTTGGCCTCACCGGTGGATTTGCACTATTATTCGCCTTGGCTCCTCGCTTATTCTTTTCCACATTTGTTCCTACACAGGAATTAAAAGCGTTACAACAAGCAATCCCCGGGGATCAACTATCCCCACTACTTAGTAATCTTGAAGAGATGCGCGTTTACCTAATCACTTCCGATGCATGGCGCAGCTTCTTTATTATCGCTATTGGTACTGCCTTGCTTCTGGCTTACAGTGCTCGCAAACTCAAAGCGACTTGGACGATCGCTGCCATAGCAGTACTTTGTTTGGGAGATATGTGGATGGTCAACAAACGATATTTAAACGATGAACAATTCGTCTCCGCAGATCAACAAACCGAAGCTTTCAGCAAAACAACGGCAGACGAACTTATTTTACAAGATAGCACGCTCGATTATCGAGTATTGAACTTTGCAACCAATACCTTCAATGAGAACAATACCGCATACTGGCACAAAAGTGTAGGAGGATATCATGCTGCTAAGCTCCGCCGTTACCAAGAGATGATCGATCATCATATTACGAAAGAAATGCAGGCAGCTTATAACGAAATAGCAACTGCACAAGGAAAAATGGACAGCGTGAATGGAAATTCTTTCCGGGTACTCAATATGCTGAACACGAAGTATTTCATCTTTCCTTCCGGAAAAGGTAAAGTCGCTCCCATTGAAAATCCTTATGCGTATGGAAATGCTTGGTTTGTAGGCAATGTCCGTTATGTAAATACGGCCAACGAAGAAATCGAAGCGATCGATTCTGTTCTTCTAACAGAAACAGCTATAGTGGATGCAAGCTTCAAGGATAAGCTGAAAGGAATAACTAACAGTTATAAGGATTCTCTTTCAGCTGTTCGACTCACAAATTATAAACCCAACCACTTGGTTTACGAGACCTCTTCATCCAAAGACGGAATCGTTGTTTTCTCCGAAATCTATTATCCGGGATGGACAGCGACTATTGATGGCAAACCAGCAGAGATAGCACGTGCTAACTACATCCTCAGGGCAATGAACATTCCGGCTGGAAAACATACCATCGAAATGGCTTTTGATCCGAAAAGTATTCATGTAACAGAGTCTATAGCTTATGCCGGCTTGGCATTACTACTCGTTGGAATCATACTCTTACTTTTGAAGTATAGAAAGAATTTTGACTTAGGGAAGAAGTAAACGCTAAGAGAGTTCAAACAGGCCTCTAGACTCAAGCCGGGACAGATTTCGACGCGTAATGTATTTTCAACATTTAAACTTAAAGAATTAAAGCAATTAGCCGTATAAAACAAACGGAAGCCTAATTTTCGTCCATCGAGATATAGGAGACTTTATCCACTGTATATCAACGCATTAGATCTAATTGAAGATTTTCGAACAAGCTCAAAAGGATCAAAAGGTTCAAAAGGTTCAAGGTTCACCTATGGGTTTTAGTACCCCCTCCTCCCTCTAAGATGAAAAGGATGAAATGTTGGAAAAAAGCAACGAATTAAGGAGAGTGATGAAGGTTGCACATACTCCTCGTAAACGAGATGTACTCCTAATGGAAATTGTACCAATCTGCCTACCGTTCTATCTCACACTCGTTTCCAATACGATGGGAGAATATTTATTACTGGTGTCCTGTAAAGCAGTAAAAGCATAACATGATCGTGAGTTGCTGCCTATGTGAAATGAATGTTATAAAATAGATCTGCTCAAAGGACTCATTACTTCGTCTATTATTGGCTTCTGCCAAAGAGCTGTGTCTTATCCTATAGTCTATACCCTAGTGATTGATCTCATTTACCTCGGAGAGCATTCCCATTACGATTTCACGCAGAGAATCATAACGCATCAGCACGGCGTAGAGCATTATTACAAAGTGAGAGTAACCGTCTTGCTTCTTCACATAGCGATTATGCACTCCTTTTCGGCTTATTCTTGCAATTTCTTGGCTGTCGATCAATTTTAATAGTTGTTCATAAAGCGGCTGTCCGGCAAAATATGTGTTTTTGCCCTAAAATCTGACTATCCATCATGAAACCTAAATGGCGAAGGCAGTTCTCTTCATCACACAAAAAGTCCTAAATGTTTTCTGAAAACACTTAGGTTCTTTATTTAAAACGTCGAGGTCTCTTTTTAAGAATACTTCACCTCTATCTATTCAAATCATTCTGCCAGAAACCGCCTATTAGGAGAAAATAGACAAACCATTTTACTTATAGTAAAATCACCTCCTCAGGGTTCACTTTTAATCTTCACTTAGCAGATAAAGCGTTAACAGATGTAAATATCAAAAATCGTAATCTATTGATTATTAATAATTTAGATTTATCAAGCACGGGTGAGGGGGAGGGGGTATAGGTCCATAGGTGAACCCTGAACCTCTTGACCCCTACTTTTCCTCTAAAAACAGTAGAAAAAGGGTCTTAGATGTAATAATAAATAAGTTTCAGCTTATCGAGAAACAGCACAGAGAGATTAGACGATCGTCTGCACCGAAATAACGCAGTGTAAGAATATCCTTTATTTTATCTAGAATAAGCATAGATAAAGAACCGTGATTTAGGAAAGAAATAACCGCTAAAAGTTTTTCACAAACAGGAGCTTAACTGAATTAAAAAAGTCTTCCTTAGAATTATTAAGGAAGACTCTTTACTAACTACATTTATTAAATCAGAATAAAAAAGTTGTAGCGCTTGTCAACTATCTGCCACCTCATTTTTTAAAAGCCTTCATTAGTTACCCACTTGAACTAATATCAGCACCTTGAAATGACTACCAGTAAACTATTTAGAGACAAAAAAGACATAATAATTTTGATCGAGATTGAAGCTCTAAAGCTATTATAAGAAGCGTATCATGAAATAAGCAATTATTAATCAGTCTCTTATGAGTCCTGGCCAGGTCCTTCACCCTTATGCATTCTATGCATTTCAGGCTTCATACCTTCTTTCATTTTCTCCTGCATCTTACTCCACTTCGCATACTGCTCAGCAGTTAGGATCTTTTTAATCTTCTTCTCCTTTTTCACTTCAGCCTTATGCAAGGTTTCCGCAGCATCCTCAGTCATTTCAGAACCGCCTCCTTGCCTCATCCCCATTTCAGGACGTTCTCCACTAGGCATCGGAGGACGTTCGTCATCTGATCCATCAAAAGAAGGTCTATCTCCCATTGGAGGGCGCTCATTGCTCGAAGCAGATGATGATTGTTGCGCCTTAAATCGGTCTTTCTGCTCCTTCAGGTTTAATTTATAAATCTTCGCATACTGCTTTTCATTCAATTGCAGTTCTTTACTCATCTCGTCAGTCATCTTCTTAGCAATTTTTGCTGGTGAAGGCACCTCACGAGGTAGTTTTGTGTCCACTTGTTGCTGAGCCATCCCTGTCCAAACTAGACAAGAAAATAAGGCTACTAATCCTGTTTTAAATAATTTATTCATAACGCTTATAATTAATATATCCCCAAAATAAGCATAACAGAAAAGAGAAAAAAAGCAGAATCGACAGAGAACTAACTTTCATCTATAAATATCCAATAAGCCTCCTCTGTAACAAAAAGAAGGAAGGGACTTGCTCTCATCTATAAATATTTTATTTTTTCAGTAACCGTTTGCTCAGGTAACGAACAGGATACCACACAGAAAGAAAGCCTACAGCAATCACAGTGATGAAAATAAGAATAACATCACTAAAATGTACACTAACAGGATAAGCATCAACTACAAAACTACCATTTGCTCCCCCGAGAGAAATGATGCCAAAACGCTGTTGTACAAAACAGAGAAGAAGTCCTAAAGCAATTCCCATAAAAGCACCAGCGACCGAAATCAGTCGCCCTTCAAAGAGGAATATACGAGAAATAAGACGATCATCCGCACCAAGATAGCGCAGGGTAAGAACATCCTCTTTCTTATCAAGAATAAGCATAGACAAAGAGCCGATAACATTGAAACAGGCTATCATTAAAATGAAAGTAAGAAAAAGGTAAGAGATCAATTTTTCGATCTCCATAATACGAAAAACATCAGCCTGTTGTTGATAGCGATCTTGCACAACAAACGGTTTTCCAAGGATCTTTTCCATCTTTTCTTTAACAGATGACACACTATACCCCGGCTTCAATTTCAGTTCAACAGCAGATACCTCAGACTGATAGTCAAACAAACGACGTGCAAATGCAAGAGAAGTTAAGATATATCGGCTATCGTATTTTTGCTGGTTCACCACAAAGACCACCCCCGGCGAATAAAGATATTCCATATTAAAAGAAGAGGCCGGATTAGCCATATTAATCTTCATGTGTCGTTTGGGAGAATACACCTGCAATGGATCAACAAACTGTATTCCAGTACCTAAAGAAGAAACAAGTTCAATGCCCATAACACCATATTCAACAATAGAATCATGAAGCATAAAATCACCTGTACCATATAGAATACTGTCTATTGTAGTCAATTTCTCAAAATTGTCTTGCACTCCTTTAATAACAGCCATTACCTGACGGTCCTTGTATTGCACCATGGCATTTTCCTCAAGGGTCTCTGTAAAAACAGCAACCTCAGGCATTGCCCGAAGTTGCTGAATACGTTTATCTTGAGAATCAAAAACTTTTCCTTCGCTTACTGTTATTTTTAATTCAGGATCAAAAGCCGTAAAGAAGCTGGCCACCATATCTTGAAAACCGTTAAACACGGAAAGAGTGCACACTAAGGCCAATGTAGCCAGTGACACTCCACAGACAGAGATGCCAGAGATAATATTAATAGCGTTATGCTTCTTCTTTGAGAAAAGGTAACGTTTGGCTATATAAAAAGGAAAGTTCACTTTAATAATGAATCTATTTTCTCTATATAATCAAGTGAATCGTCAACAAAGAATTTTAGTTCTGGGATGATACGCAACTGATGACGCACACGTGTGCCAAGTTCATAACGAATAGACTTCATATTCTCATTGACATTCTTCACTAATTCATCACTTTTCTCAGAAGGGAAAACGCTAAGATAGACACGTGCAACGCTCATATCCGGACTAATACGCACGATACTTACCGATACTAAAATGCCGGGCATTGCTTTTGTTTGCAACAAAAATATCTCACTTAATTCTTTTTGTAAAAGGCGTGATATTTTATTCTGTCTGGTTGTTTCCATCTTATCATTTATTTTTTAATCGTTCATTTTGACCCTCAAGCCTTCTTTCGTATGATTGTCAAGCCATCACGTAAAGGAAGGATCACTTTCTCCACTCGCATATCTTTCCCCACATAATCATTAAAAGCCTTGATGCCTATAGTCTGGTAATCATTTGAATTAGGCTCTTCTAGTACATGCCCATCCCACAATGTATTATCGGCAATAATATATCCGCCAGGCAACAAATGAGATAAAGACATCTCGTAATACTCTATATACTTTCGCTTATCGCCATCTAAGAAAGCTAAATCAAAAGTTATTCCCAATTCAGGAACGAGTTCAAGAGCATCTCCTATATAAAATTTTATTTTATCCGCATAAGCTGAATTCTCAAACCATGGGCGGGTAAAATCTTCCTGTTCATCATTAATTTCAAACGTATGTAGAAATCCATTTTCTCCAAGGCCCTCAGCCAGGCAAAGTCCCGAATAGCCACTAAAAGTACCTATTTCAAGAATCTGACGAGGGCGGATCATTTCAACAAACATTTTCAGCATACGCCCCTGCAAATGTCCTGAGGCCATACGAGGGCGCAATAATTTTACGTGCGTATCCCGATAGAGTGCCTTTAAATAATCACTTTCCGGATCTATATGCTCTAATATATACGTTTCTAACGATGCATCCGGAGTCAACATTATCTTTCTACAAATGAAGGTATTAAATAATCTTTCGCTTTTGACAAGACGGTCTTAACCTTATTAATTTCCAAGAAAGAAGTACCACCCCCTTCGCCAAAACTGCCACTAAGGTAAGCTACCATATCACTTTCAGCAAGGCGTCCTTCTTTCAGCAACAATTCAAGAGCCGAGAAGAAATAAGCTTGTGCATTCACCTTCTCTTCCAAATAGATAGGTAGAACGCCATACGACAACGCTAGCAAGCGCATCGTTTTTTCTTTATAGCACATCGCCAAAACAGGATATTTGCCACGAAATGCAGCCAAATTTAGAGCAGTGCGTCCTGTGTAGCTATCCGTAATAATAGCACGAATGTTCATTTTTGAAGTTGCCTTAACAGCCTGCTTAGCAAGAAAAGACGTCACATCAACATTATCAGAATCCAATGGAATACGAATATTATTCTCCTCCAGTTTATCTTTCTCAGCTTGTTCAGCTATTTTAGCCATTGTTTGTACAGCTTCCACAGGATATTTCCCGTAAGCAGTTTCCCCACTTAACATCAGAGCATCCGTACGATAATAAATAGCATTAGCAATATCAGTTACTTCGGCACGTGTGGGACGAGGATTGTTTATCATCGTGTGCAGCATTTGAGTCGCTACAATCACCGGTTTCTTAGCTAAAACACATTTGCGAATTAAGGTGCGTTGGATACCCGGGATTTTTTCCTGAGGAACCTCTATTCCTAAATCTCCACGAGCTACCATCACCCCGTAAGCAACTTCAAGAATTTCATCGATATTATCAACACCTTCTTGGTTTTCTATTTTAGCGATAATTTTAATTTCACTATGGTGCTCATCAAGAATCTGTTGAATATCAAGTACATCTTGTCTATTACGAACAAAAGAATGAGCTATAAAATCGAGATCTTTCTCTATTGCAAAAAGAATATTATTTCTGTCTTTCTCAGTCAAAGAAGGCAAGTTAATACGTACTCCAGGTACATTTACACTCTTACGGCTTCCCAACGTTGCATCATTCTGAACCTCACAAAACAAACACTCGTCAGTTTGTTCCACAATAGAAAGAGCCAAATCTCCATCATCAATAAGAACACTTCCTCCTACATGAACATCTTTAACAAAACCGGTATAAGAAACAGCTATACAATCGCGAGTCGTTTCACGAGACGGATCACCAACAATCTTCACTTTATCACCTATACTATAAGCTATTGGCTCGGCACAAGCAGTTGTTCTCACTTCCGGCCCCTTCGTATCCATCAAGATGGCAATCTTATTCGATACCTTTCTAACATTATTTATAATGCTTTCAATGCCAGCCTTATCAGCATGGGCAGTGTTCAATCGAACAACATTCATCCCTGCATCGTATAACTGCGCAAGAAAATCAACATCACAACGACGATCTGAAATAGATGCAACTATCTTAGTATGCTTTTTCATAAATTCCTTTCAAAAAATGTAATACTTAAATTTATTTCTCTGTTAAAGTCTCAAGGGCCAATCGATAAGAGTTTAGTCCAAAACCGCAAATAACACCTTTACATGCACAAGCTATCATCGAAACATGACGAAAAGCCTCTCTTGCATGTACATTCGAAATATGTACCTCGACAACTGGTGCTGTGACAGAACGGATAGCATCTTGCAAAGCGATGGATGTATGTGTATAAGCTCCGGCATTCAAGATGATGCCATCTACATCAAATCCAACTTCCTGTATCTTATTTATCAGTTCACCCTCTATGTTAGAATGATAATAAGTTATCTCTACATCTTCGTATTTCGCTCGAAGTTCAATCAAATAGTTCTCAAAAGTAACACTTCCATAAATAGTAGGTTCACGTTTGCCTAATAGATTGATATTGGGGCCGTTAATAATTTGTATCCTCATAATACAACCTTACTTAATGTTTTTAATACCTTTGTTGCCAAGAACAATATTTTAAAATGCAAAGGTAGAAAAAAGAAATGATATTAGATGAAGAAAAACGCAAGAACGAGAAAGCTATAATCAAAAAATATCAGCAATATCTGAAATTAGAGAAGTCTCTGTCTAAAAATACGCTAGAAGCATATAACACTGATCTTGAAAAGCTTATGAGCTTTCTATCTTCGGAACGCATTGGCATTCTACAAACCACCACTAACGACCTCGAACAGTTCATCGCTGGTTTGCATGACATAGGTATCCACGCTCGCTCACAAGCACGTATCATTTCGGGCATTAAATCTTTCTTTCGATTTTTAATATTAGAAGACTACATCGACATAGATCCTTCCGAATTAATTGAAGGTCCGCAAATTGGTTTGAAGCTACCAGAGGTGTTATCAATAGAAGAAATTGACGCCATTATCGCCTCTATCGACCTCAGCAAAAACGAAGGACAGAGAAACCGAGCAATTCTAGAAACCCTTTACAGCTGCGGACTGCGAGTCTCTGAATTAACCTCATTAAAAATATCTAACATCTATCTAGAAGATGAATTCATCAAAGTAGAAGGAAAAGGTAGCAAGCAGCGATTAGTACCGATTTCTCAAAAAGCCATTAAAGAAATTAAGTTATATTTCCTTGACAGAAACAAACAAAATATTAAAAAAGGATATGAAGACTTTGTCTTCTTAAGCAGAAGAGGGACCGGATTATCAAGAATTATGATTTTTCACATTATAAAAGAACTTGCTCAAATAGCAGGTATAACAAAAATTATCAGCCCGCACACTTTTAGACATTCATTTGCGACCCACCTACTCGAGGGAGGTGCCAATTTAAGGGCTATACAGAGTATGCTAGGACACGAATCAATCGCTACTACAGAAATATATACTCACATTGATCGAGAGATGTTAAGAAGCGAGATAATAGAGCACCATCCACGTAATATAAAGTATAGAAAAGAAAAGCAGCAACATCCTAAACTATAGGCCGTCGTTCTTTGTTCACAATACAGGTAAAGAACAAAATGAGTGCTTTTTACACTTTGATTATATTAAATTATAATAAAAACGAGGCTACGATTGTCGAAATACGTAAGATTTAATATCTTTGCGTATCTTTCTAGCATGTGCCGTGAAAGCCGATGAATAGACAAAATTTCAATTAGAAACATTTAATTTATATCTAGAATGATTAAGAAGTTGTATTTGCCGTTACTTATGGCTATGATTGTTGCACTCTCATCGTGTAGCAAAAAGATGGGTGAATTGTCATCTGACTATTTCACTACGACCCCCCAGGTTCTGGAAGCAGTAGCTGGTAAAGTTCCCGTAACAATTAACGGAAAATTTCCTGAAAAGTACTTCAATAAGAAGGCTGTAGTAGAAGTAACTCCTGTTTTGAAATGGGAAGGCGGTCAGGTTAAAGGACAGCCTGCAGTATTCCAAGGAGAAAAAGTAGAAGGAAATGACCAAGCTATTTCTTATAAAGCAGGCGGAAGCTATACGATGAAAACATCGTTTGACTATGTTCCTGAAATGGCTAAATCTGAACTATACCTTGAGTTTAATGCAAAGATTGGCAATAAGACGATTGCTATCCCTCCAGTTAAAGTGGCTGATGGTGTCATTTCAACTTCAGAACTTCTTGGTAACACTCTTGGTAGCGCCAACCTTGCTAATGGTGACGACGCTTTCCAACGTATTATCAAAGATGCTCATCAAGCAAACATCATGTTCCTTATCCAACAAGCTAACCTACGCTCTAGCGAATTAAAATCTTTAGGCATTAAAGATTTCAATCAGCAAGTTGCAGACGTAAATGCTGCTGAGAACAAAAAGATCAGCAACATCGAAATTTCAGCTTATGCATCTCCTGATGGTGGCATGGATTTGAACACAGGTTTAGCAGAAAAGCGTGAAGCTAACACTACTAAGTATCTGAACAAAGAACTTAAAAAAGCAAAAGTTGACGCTACAGTTGACGCAAAATACACAGCTGAAGATTGGGACGGATTCCAAGAACTAGTTTCTAAGTCAAACATCCAAGACAAAGAATTAATCCTTCGTGTTCTTTCAATGTACCAAGATCCTGAACAAAGAGAAAGAGAAATCAAAAACATCTCTTCTGTTTACAAAAACTTGGCAGAAGACATTCTTCCTCAATTGAGACGTTCACGTTTAACTTTGAACTACGAAATCATTGGCAAGTCTGATGAAGAAATTGCTAAATTAGCTGCAACTGACGCTAGTCAATTGAACCTTGAAGAACTTCTTTACGCTTCAACCCTAACAAAGGACAACGCTAAGAAAGAAGAAATCTTCACTAAAGCAACGAAACAATTCCCTAACGATTACCGTGCTTACAATAACCTTGGTAATATCGCTTATCAAGCTGGCGACATTACAAAAGCAGAATCATTCTTTAAAAAAGCTGCTAGCATAAAAGATGCTCCTGAAGTAAATATGAATCTTGCTCTTGTTTCTTTGGCCAAAGGCGAAAAAACTACTGCAGAATCTTACTTAGGTAAAGCTGCCGGTACTAAGGAGTTAAGCGAAACAATGGGTAACCTATACGTTGCGCAAGGCCAATACGAAAGAGCAGTAAACTCTTTTGGAGATGCAAAAACAAACAGTGCTGCTTTGGCTCAAATCTTAGCTAAAGACTATAACAAAGCAAAAAGCACTCTTGCTGGTGTTGAAAATCCTGATGCTTACACAGATTACTTAATGGCTATACTAGGTGCAAGAACAAACAATGCATCTATGCTAACAAGCAGTCTTAAGAGTGCAATCAAGAAGGATTCTTCATTAGCTAAGAAAGCTTCTACCGATCTTGAGTTTGCTAAATATTTCACTAACGCTGATTTCTTGAGCGTTATTAAATAAGAAGCCAACTACTAAATTCAATAAAAAAGAGTTGCTTGCCACACAAATGGCAGGCAACTCTTTTTTATTATCCACAAAAGCATTACATTCGCAAAAAAAAGAATGAATAGGATTTGTCTTTTATTTATTGCATCTTTTTGTTTATTCGGATGTCATTCGCATTCAAGTAAAGTCAGTATAAGCGGCGAAATTAAAGGCTTGGGAAACGACACAATCTATCTTTATGGTACAAATGAATTATCCGACCTAATGGATACGATTTATGCAAAAGATGATAAGTTCTCTCACACCCTCTCCATTGATACCGTTACCTCTGCCATGCTATTCATCAACACTCAGACAGCATGTCCTCTCTTTTTAGCAAAAGGAAATAAGATTGAAGTAAAAGGAGATATACAGCATCTAAACCTCCTTGAAGTCAATGGGAACAGCTTTAATAAAGAAATCACGGACTTCCAACGATCAATAAATGGTGAAGGGAAAAAACTATCTGAAAAAATACTGGAAACCAAAGCCGAAGAATTTATTCGCCAACATCATACCTCTTTAGTTAGTCTTTATTTACTCAAGAAATATTTCGTCCAGAAGGCAACCCCTAATTTCAAAAAGATAAAGCAACTTATTGCTCTGATGAACGGACAACTACAAGATGATCCGTACATAGATCAATTGAGTAAATTTATAGTCCGGTACGAGAATACGAATATCGGCAAACCCGCACCATTCTTCAGCGTCAATGATATAAACGGCAAAAGAGTTTCTTTGTCTGATATTAAAGGCAAATATATTCTACTAAACTTTTGGGCTTCGTGGAATGATTCAGGCAAAAAGGAGAACCGTGAGCTACGCAAGATTCACAAAGTTTATGGAAAGAAAGCGAACTTCACCATGCTCGGCATCTCATTAGACCTTGATAAGCAAAGCTGGAAAAAAACCGTGAAAAATGACACACTAAACTGGCAACAACTTTGTGATTTCTCCGGATGGGAATCGCCCGTAATCAAACAATACTCCATAGAAAGCTTACCAAACTATTACCTTATTGCCCCTGACGGCAAGATTGTAGCAAGGGAACAAAAATGTGAAGCAATAAAACTGAAACTACAAGAGATCGTCAAATAACACGTTCCCTCTGTTATACATAAAAGTCCAACAAAACTACTAGCTAATGCTTGTTAAATTATTCGGTGCGGCCGTTCAAGGCATAGAAGCCACCGTCATTACTATCGAGGTCAACTGCTCTCGAGGCTGCATGTTCTATCTTGTCGGCCTACCCGATTCAGCCGTTAAAGAGAGCCATCAACGCATCATTTCCGCCCTACAGGTAACCGGATACAAAATGCCCACAAGCAATATTGTGATCAATATGGCTCCGGCCGATATCCGCAAAGAAGGTTCTGCCTACGATTTACCACTAGCCATCGGCATGCTTGCCGCAAGTGAAACCATTGCCTGCGATAAACTTTCTCAGTATGTAATAATGGGGGAACTTAGCCTTGATGGGAGTATTCAGCCCATCAAAGGAGCTTTGCCTATTGCCATAAAAGCAAGGGAAGAAAAGCTGGAAGGTATCATCGTTCCTCTACAAAATGCCCGCGAGGCAGCAGTGGTAAATAACCTGAAAGTATTTGGTGTCAGCAATATTAAAGAAGTCATTGAATTCTTTAATGGCGAACTGAACTTAGAACCCATAACCGTCGACACGCGAGAAGAGTTTTACGCACAGCAAACCATCTTTGACTCTGACTTCTGCGATGTAAAAGGTCAGGAAAATGTAAAACGAGCGCTCGAAGTAGCAGCAGCGGGAGGGCACAATATTATTATGATAGGAGCTCCCGGAAGCGGTAAATCAATGATGAGCAAACGATTGCCATCCATTCTACCGCCTCTTTCGCTCAATGAGAGTCTGGAAACCACCAAAATTCACTCTGTGGCCGGTAAACTTAGCCGTAACTCCTCACTGATCTCCAAACGTCCTTTTCGCGATCCACATCACACCATCTCTCAAGTAGCCATGGTGGGCGGAGGCAGCTTTCCTCAACCCGGAGAAATTAGTCTGGCTCACAACGGCGTACTCTTTCTAGATGAACTACCGGAATTCAACCGAAGCGTGCTCGAAGTACTGCGTCAACCACTTGAAGATAGAAAGATTACCATTTCCCGGTCTCGATGTAGCATTGAATACCCTGCCAGCTTCATGCTCGTAGCTTCTATGAATCCGTGCCCTTGCGGATACTATAACCATCCCACAAAAGCATGTGTTTGCAGTCCGGGACAGGTTCAGAAATATCTCAATAAAATCTCCGGACCGCTACTCGACCGCATTGATATACAGATAGAAATTATACCTGTGCCCTTTGATAAAATGTCTGATGCCCGCCAAGGAGAAGCCAGCAGTGCCATACGAGAAAGGGTTATTAAAGCAAGAAAGATACAAGAAGAGCGTTTTAGTTCCTATTCCGGCATTCACAGCAATGCACAAATGACAAGCAGACTCCTAGCTACGTATGCCCAACTCGATGAGAAAGGGCTCAATCTCTTGAAGCAAGCCATGAACCGTCTAAACCTATCGGCTCGGGCATACGACAGAATTCTAAAAGTATCACGCACCATTGCCGATTTAGAAGGAAGCGAAAATATCTTGCCTTCGCATCTTGCCGAAGCTATTGGTTATCGCAACCTCGATCGGGAAAACTGGGCTGGATAAGCCCACTAAATCATCTTCCTCTTTTCAATAACAGAAAAAATATTGAGATAAATAAGAGCAGCTACTTTATTCATTGAATAAGGCAACAACTCCCATTGCCTAAAGCACTAAATCACATACATTAAGAGATTTGCACGAAAATAATAGTTAGTCACGCAATTGAAGTACCATGATCACACAGTTGCGTGACCATGGTCACACGTATGCAGGACAATAGTCACACAGCTGTGTGACCAAGAAACCTATAAACAACAATCACTTAGTCTATCAATAAACAGCCCTTAATAGAGCTATTCTGACGACTTAGCCAACACAACAAAGCTTTATTTAATGGAGATCAAACGTATGGAGGCTTTTTATATTCACTAGGGGTTACTCCTGTTACACTTTTGAACAGCTTATTGAAATAAGAAATATTATTAAAAGCCAGATTATAAGCTATTTCTTTTATAGGTAAATCATCGATAATAAGCATCACCTGAGCCCTTTCTATCTTTTTTTGATTTATATATTGTATTGGAGTGCATTTCATTTCTTTTTTAAAAAGCTTTATAAAGTGATCATCAGTAAGAAAACAGAGACCAGATAATTGCCCAATAGTGATCGTCTTATTTATATTCTTCCGAATATAAATAAGAACTCTTAAGAGCCTATTATCAGTGATTTCAAGTCTCATCTCAGCCGTCTTTAAGAATCTGGAGAAGAGCTGTTGCAAAATGCCTTTCGTTTCTATTATTAGATAGTAAGGTAACTGTTGATTCTCTGATATATTTCTCAATAACGTTTGCGAATTATCATAAAGAGAAGGATCATAGAGTTTTAGTGCACGATTCGGATTAATTTTTAATAAACGTTTAATCAACAACACATCTGTATCAGTAACCTCTACTTCAACGGGAAAGTTGAGTTGTTCAACAAGACTGGGAGTTTCAGTCTGTTCTTCGTAAATATGGATATAATACAGTGAAAAGTATCCGTCACAGACGTAGCTATGGAGAGTAAAAGATGGAATTAAGTACAGATGATTAGGCACTAAATTATAAATTCCGCCAGGTAAAATGATTTTAGCTGCACCATCTTCTACCCAATAGAGTCTTGTAAATGGGCTACTTACCTTGCTCCAGTTCCAATCGGCATTATGAATAGCATGCCCAATATTTAGCAAAGTGAAATTTAAGTATTCTTTCTCTTTAACCATTGGTGTTTTTCGTTATCTATTGAAGCGAAGATAAACTAATAATTCTAAGAACAGCACTAATCACGATAAAAACCTTGAAATAGCATTATTCTTTATCGAAATAAGAACAGTTCTATTGAGCCATACAATACTCATTAATAATGAGTTAACAATCATCGATAATTTTTATAAAGACACGAATAACGATATTGTGTTATAATCTATCGAGATAGTGTAATAGTGATAAACTCATAACGGCTAACTTTGTAGATAGGAAAGCACCAAAAACATTACTTATGAGAAAGATATTATTTGTAGCCTTATTTATGACTTCATTCGGGCAAATCAGCATTGCCCAAGAAAGAGAACAGTCAACCACTTCTGCCGCAGAGCCTATGCAAACGGGGCAGTTTGAAGCAACATGGAAATCCTTAGAACAATATCAAGTGCCCGAGTGGTACCGTAATGCAAAATTTGGGATATGGGCTCATTGGGGACCACAATGCCAACCCGAGCAAGGAGATTGGTTTGCCCGTTCAATGTATATAGAAGGCAGTTCCAACTATAACTGGTTCGTCAAGAACTACGGACACCCTTCAAAATTTGGGTTTAAAGACATTATTCATGATTGGAAAGCCGAGAAATGGGATCCCGAGAAATTAGTCAAGCTCTACAAACGGGCAGGCGCACAGTATTTTTTTGCCATGGGTAATCATCATGATAATTTCGATCTATGGGACAGTAAATATCATCAATGGAACTCAACCAAAATAGGTCCTAAAAAAGACATCCTCGAAGGCTGGGCTAAAGCAGCCAAACATAACAAATTACCATTCGGAGTCAGTATCCATGCCTCTCATGCCTGGACGTGGTATGAAACATCTCAAGGAGCAGACAAACAAGGACCGTACGCCGGAATTCCTTATGATGGAAAACTCACAAAAGAAGATGGAGCAGGGAAATGGTGGGAAGGATTAGATCCTCAGGAACTATATGCACAAAATCATCCTTTAAGTAAAGGGAGCGAAAATACAGGTACGATCCATTCTCAATGGAACTGGGGAAATGGTGTATCAGTTCCTAGCAAAGAGTATTGCGATAATTTCTACAACAGGACTGTTGATATGATCAATAAATACAAGCCCGATTTACTCTATTTTGATGATACAGCTCTTCCATTATGGCCTATTAGTGACGCCGGGCTTCGCATTGCTGCACATTTCTACAATAGAAACATAAAAAGAAAGGGGAAGCTAGATGCCGTCATTTTTGGAAAGATTCTAACAGAAGAGCAAAAGGAATGTTTGGTTTGGGATGTTGAACGAGGTGCTCCCGACAAAACACAAGAAAAACCTTGGCAGACATGTACCTGTATCGGAGATTGGCATTATAATCGTTCCGTATACGACAATAATAGATACAAATCAGCCAAAACAGTTATACAAATGCTTGCAGATATAGTCAGTAAAAACGGTAATCTCTTGCTGAATATTCCTGTACGTGGAGATGGAAGTATTGATGAAAAGGAAGTAGCTGTTTTAGAAGGAATAGGGAGATGGATGGATGTAAATAAAGAATGCATATTTGATACAAGACCCTGGACAATATTTGGAGAAGGCCCCGATGCCGAAAAATTAAATCCAATGCAAGCTCAAGGTTTTAATGAGGGAAAAAGCAAATATACTTCGAAAGATATTCGCTTCACTCAGAAAGGAAAAACATTATATGCCATCGTTATGGGATGGCCTGAAGATGGTAAAATTGTGATTAAGTCATTGGCTACAGACTCCCCTAATTATGAAAAAGAAATAAAGAAAGTAGAGTTATTAGGAAGCGGAAAAGTCTTATTCACTCGTGATAATAGCGGATTAAACATTATCCTCCCAAAGCAAAAGCCAAACGATATAGCATTGGTTCTGAAAATTAACAACTAGGATAAACATGCTTCAATAACTATGAATACAAAAGAAACAGGATATCGGGCTCAGGAATACCATGAGCCCACAAAACGATATTGCCAGACTCTTGATCTAAAAGATTCTCCCGAACTAATTGATGAATATATCAAGAGACACAGCAGGGCCCAACATTGGTCCGAGATAAGAGAAGGTATCAGACAAGTGGGAATTCTTGAAATGGAAATATATCTATTAGGAGCTCACTTGTTTATGGTCGTTGAAACACCACTCGATTTTGAATGGGAATCGGCCATGAAGAAGCTGGCAACTCTACCCCGTCAGGCAGAATGGGAAGAGTATATGTCTGTTTTCCAAGTATCCGATCCCAAGGCGACCTCATCTGAAAAGTGGAAACTCATGGATAGAATATTTCATTTATACTAAATCAATGCAATCCACAAAAGAGTATTAAACTTAAAGCATTGCATCCTCCAGCCTTTTTCGTATTATAAAAAATAACCTCCAAACATTATCAAGTACAACATAAAGTACCTATATTTGTACTAATAAAAAAGAAGGTTATGAGAACAACAAATTATTCAGAACTAAGAAATAACCTCAAGAGCTATCTTGATGGGGTTATAAACGATAGTGAACCGCTAATTGTACACCGTTCGGGGAATGAAAGCGTAGTCGTTATCTCTTTGGAAGAATACAATTCCATTAAAGAAACCGAATACATTATGAAATCCCCTGCCATGATGGATATTATACGAAAAGGGGATGAAGAAATAAAAAATGGCGGCGGAACATCTGTAGACATTGACGACTTATGGAAATAAAACTTCTTGAGCAGGCTAAGATAGACCTCGAATATTGGAAGAAGATAGGGAATAAGCCCATCATGAATAAGATAACGATTTTACTCAAAGATATCTCGGAACACCCATATACAGGAATTGGGAAACCAGAGCCTCTGAAATATGAGCTTGCAGGAAAATGGTCAAGGCGTATTAATTCTGAGCATCGAATCATTTACTCTGTCAGTGAAGATACAATTGAAATCTATGTATTCTCAATGAGATTCCACTATTCTAGAAAATGATAAAGATAAGTTTCTTCCTTTAGGTTACACGCCCCCGCAAACAGTTCATTTCGTTAGCGCCTCGATAGATCACTTATAATCTAAAAGCACTACGGCCTAACCTAAATTTCCCTTTTCAATCCTTATACGGGCATCTACAGCCACTACATTCTTTTCCGTAGCAAGAAGTGGATTAATATCCATCTCTTTTATCTCCGTAGCGAAGCGTAGTAAAGTAGATAGCCGAACAATTATTTCGGCAAACTTATCTTCATTCACCCCTTTCTGTCCACGGGTTCCCTGAATAATCTTATAGGCACGTAGAGAATGAATCATAGAATAAGCCTCTTCGTAAGAAAGTGGAGCCAGGCCGGAAGATACATCTTTCAACACCTCCACAAAGATGCCACCCAACCCGCAAAGCACTACATGACCGAACTTCTCTTCGTATTTAGCTCCAATAAACAGTTCTGTTCCTTTCAACATTGGTTGCACCATCACAGCTTTGGCATCCGGAATGTTCATCATCCGATCAAATTCCAAAGCCAAATGCTCTTCGCTCTTCACATTTAATGCTACTCCTCCTACATCCGACTTATGAACCGGGCCAACCACCTTTACCACAACCGGAAATCCACAGCGACGAGCAAAACCGAGTACCTCTTGCTTCTGATTAGACACAAATTCGTCGACAATAGAGATGCCGGCCGCACGCAGCAGAGCCTGAACATAATGCGGTTCAATATATCCATCCGAAGGTATAGAATCAATGATCCGACGGATAGCGGGTACATTTACACCATACAATTCAGCCTTATTGGCGGCAGGTTTTGGCACATTCATAATGCGCGACAAGGCTGTACCGAGCGTTACCTCATCAGCAAAGTTCACGTGCCCTTTTTGCAAGAACTCTTCTACCTCTTTCCCCGCCGTATGAATAGAAGGCAGCACCGGGAAAACAGGTTTCTTGCAGTGCAACATCTTTTGATGCAACATATCATACATCTCAAACATCGTCACCAATCCCGGCGTTCCAAAGATAGCCATGATCGCATCTATATTCTCAAATTTATTTTCGCAATAGTCTATTGCTATTTCAAGATGCTGCGGTGTTCCTGTAGCCAACACATCTATAGGGTTAGCAACAGACGCACCCGGAAGAAGCTTACTTTTGAGTTCATCCACCATCGGCCCCTCAAGCTTTGGCACATTCAAGCCCCCCTTTGAGAGAGCATCCGTCAGCATCACACCAGGGCCTCCGGCATGCGTCACAATCGCAAAATTCTTTCCTTTAAGTTCAGGAAGAGTAAACACACAACCTACAGTAGTGAGTTCTTCACGAGAGTAACAACGCACAATACCCGCTTTGCGAAACAAAGCCTCCACAGCAGAATCAGGACTTGCAATAGCTCCCGTATGTGAAGAAGCGGCGCGACTGCCACTCTCCGAACTTCCTGCTTTTATAGCTGCAATACGACACCCCTTCCCTATCAACGAAGAAGCATGAAGCAACAACCTGTCCGGATCTTTAATACTTTCGATATAAATGAGCTTGATGCGAGAATCCTTTTCTGCATCAAATGTTTCGTCTAAATATTGTAGTACATCCTCCACTCCAATCTGCTTGGCATTACCCACCGACCAGACAGAATTAAACTGAAGTCCCTTCACCATTGCCGATTCCATGATAAATACCGCCGTAGCACCCGAACTTGAGATCAGGTCGACTCCTTTGGGATTCAAATTGGGTATCGGTTGCGTAAAAACACTGTGATGCCAAGTGTTAAGCACACCAATGCAGTTCGGCCCGATAAGCGAAGCACCATATTTATTTACAATTTCCAAAATACGATCTTCCAACAGAGCACCTTCATGGGTTTCCTCTCCAAATCCCGCTGAAAGAATAATAAACGCACGTGTTTGTTTCTGTGCAGCCAGTATCTCGACTGCATCCGGACACAGAGCGGCCGAAATAGCCAGGATAGCCAAATCAGTATCAGGTATATCTGCCACAGAAGCAAAAGAACGTATTCCCTGCACCTCCGTTTCTTTGGGGTTCACAGCCCTCAGTTCCCCTTTATACCCTCCCTGAATAAGGTTCCTTAAAATTGCCCCACCAGGTTTGTGTGTATTGTTTGACGCCCCCACCACTATAATACTTTGGGGTTGCATTAACTGACTTGTTATCATCTTATAATCGTTTAATCAGTTTATTTTCCTTTTTGATAGATAGAAGGAGCTACTCCAAACTGCGTTTTAAAGCACTTGCTAAAGTAGAACGGGTCATCAATACCTACTTTATAGGACACTTCCGACACTGTTAGTTTGCCCGACAGCAAAAGTTCGGCTGCCTTCTTCATACGGATAATACGAATATATTCATTGGGAGAATATCCGGTCACCCCTTTCACCTTTTTGTAGAAAACCGTACGCCCGATTCCCATCATCGAAGCAAACTCATCCACAGAAAAATTTGCATTACTAATGTTCTGCTCCAACAACTTGTGCAGCTCATCTACAAACTCTTTATCTCGCTCCGAAGCACATATCGCCGAACGCATAATACCCGGTTCTTCGGAGAACTTCATCTTGAGCTTTTCTCGTTGCTCAAGCAGTTTAATGATACGCGCCAATAACAGCTTAATACTAAATGGTTTTGAAAGGTAAGCATCCGCTCCACTCTCTATACCCTCCAAGTGATTTTCGGGTAAACTCAGAGCAGTCAACAAGATTACCGGAATATGACTTGTATCAAAGTCCGATTTAAGCTTTCGAGTCACCTCAAACCCATTCATACCCGGCATTAATACATCACAAACAATCAAGCTCGGTTCCGTAGTTCGAGCCATCTCGAAGCCCGTTGTTCCATTATCAGCCACCACCACTTCGAAATAAGCACTAAGCTCCTCTCTCAAATACCGACGCACATCATTATCATCTTCAATCACCAAAATCTTTTGTTGATTAAGAGGTACCGTAGTAGCCGCAATCAACACATCCGATTCTTCCAAATGTTCCGTTGGAATAATGTCATTCTGTTCACGCAGAAGCACATTATTCGGAACCAGAAAGTCTTTATCTTCATATACTTTAGTGCTCAATGGCAAATTAAGTATAAACACAGATCCCCCTCCTTCATTCTCCTCATAAGCAATGTTCCCCTTATGCACCTGTATCAATTCATGCGCCAGATGCAAACCGATGCCAACACTATTTCCAGAAAAATTACTTTGCATAAAACGGTTAAATAGTTCATTCCGCTTTTCTTTTGGGATACCAACACCCGTATCGCTCACACGGATAATGAGTGCATCTTTCTCAGCCTCAACATTCACAATCAAGCATATCTTTCCACCCTGCGGAGTATATTTAAACGCATTCGACAAAACATTATAAACCATTTTATCCAACTTGCCTTTATCAATATACATCTTATACTTGCTCACAGAAGGAAGAAATTGGAAATCCATATTCTTTGATTCAGCCATATCACCGAAGCTCAGGAATATCTCATACAACATCGCAATGACATCCGTTTCTTCTAATGACAAAGCCAGTTTATTATTCTGCATCTTGCGGAATTCGAGCAATTGGTCAATCAACCTCAACATTCTATTGGTACTTTTTTCCATCGTTTGCAAAGGATGTAGTAATTCTTTTGAAGTAACATTCAACCGCTGAATGCGTTCCAGTGCTCCCTGAATAAGAGTCAGCGGAGTACGGAATTCATGCGATATATTGGTGAAGAACACCAGCTTATAATCCGTTAGTTGCTTCTCTATCTGTATCTTATTGTGCAAACGATTAAAATTGCGAGCTATCTTGAAAGCAAAATATCCTCCTCCTAAAATAAGCAGCGCATAGATTATGAAAGCCCATATAGAAAGATAAAATGGAGGACTAATCACGATTTTCAACGTCGTTATATTCTCATTCCACACACCCGAGCTATTGCATGCTTTAACCTGCAATTCATACTCTCCGTAAGGAATCATCTTGTAAGCAGCAAAGTTCAAAGAAGAGGCCACACTCCAATCCTTATCGTAGTTCTGCAAACGATACGAATACTTTGTTTGCCCCGCATCAGCATAGTTGAATGAGGAAAAGTCAATCACAAACGAATTTTGGTTGGCCTTCAGATGAATCTCACTCGCATAGGGCATAGAGAGCGCAAGCGAAGAATGAACGTCATCAGGCATTACATTCATTCCATTCACGTTAAGATTGGTAAACACCGCCGGGAAAGAAAAGGTGTATTTCCTCACAACATCGGGATCAAAAACCACAAAACCGTAGTTAGTTCCAAACAGAATATTGCCATTGTCACAAACACAACTGGAGTTTTCGGTATAAACATTTCCTTGAGGATATGCCGAAAAGAAGTAATTTTCAAACGATTTTTTCTCTAGTGTAAACTTTGATATACCATATTCGGTAGCCAGCCAAATGCATCCTTTCCTATCTTCAGCGATCGATTGCACTATATCATTTGAAAGTCCATCATGCGTACTATAATGCTCAAAGCTCAGTGCAGCATAATTATGTTGCGGTCTACAAATACTAAATCCTGCACCCGACGTCCCAATCCATATTCGTCCTTTACTATCAGAAAGCAAGCAGCGAACTTCATCGCTCTTCAACTTTCCGTTGGTGTAATTATATAAATAATATTGGCTAGGATGAGTAATGAGCATATTCGGATTAAATACATATACGCCATCACTTGTTCCTACCCACATCATTCCGTTTTGATCTTCATTGATGACCCGAATCTGTTTCTGACCATACCCATCATTCAAATAATGGTAAAATTGATAGCCATGATCGGTTTTGACAGCCAAGTCGAGTCCGCCACCAAAAGTGCCCACCCACATTCGGTCTTTCATATCTCTATAAATACAAAAGATGTTATCATTCGCAATAGAGCGCTCATCAGACGCCTGATGTTTATACCACACTCCATCAATGCAAAGGCCATCTCCACGACTTCCCATCCAGACCTTACCTTCTTTATCTTTTTTTACAGCATAGATATTAGAGTGAAAATCTTTCTTTGCAGATTTCAGTTTCAACTGCGAATCATAGATGTACAGTCCACCTTTTCGGGTACCCATCCAGATTTCTCCTTCGCCAAGCTTAGACACCATTCGAATGGTATTCGAACGATCAAGCAGAGATTCATCTTCAGGGAAAAAGCGATAAGAACCTTCATTGATCACCGATATCCGTGAGATACCCGAGAATTCAGAACTAACCCAAACTTCACCCGAGCGATCTTCTGTGATATTCAGCAGATAATCAGATCCGATATGACTCAATCCACTCATTCCTGCAGTGAAGTGACTCAACTCATCTTTTGCAATGTTATAAGCAAAAAGCCCGTTACCGTACGTCGAAATCCAAATGATATTCCTTGAATCGTGCACGATGTGGTAACGTTCAAAGTCGATGTACCCCATCTTTTCTGAAGGGATGAGGCGAAACTGCTTTTGCGCTGCAGTACGAGCATTTATGTACCATACTTTACCCGTATGATTATATATCCAAAAATTTTGTTTATTATCCGTTGAAACAGAGGCCGACTTCAAATCTTCTCCAAGCAAGGTAGGGCTAGGAAGCATCACTTTATTCTTAAAATCATAACTATACACTCCTTCGGACGTAAGTATAACCCAGTTATTTTTCAATAAGAAGCAACCAGTGACCGATATGCCAGGTCCAGGTAAGTTTGAGAAAGCAACTCTTCGCAGTTTGGATGTTGATCGATCAAAAATAAAAATTTGATTATTGTTTGTCAGGAAATAACTGTCCCCTTTGAAGTTTATAGCTTGGTAAAAATCTTCTTTCCGATCAATAATAGTAGATGTTCCACCACTCACCCGCACTAATCCTCCTTTTGTACCAATCCAGATAACACCAGCTTCCCCTTCGGAAACAAAAATCACATCATCACTTGGTATTTTTCCGTTAGCCTGTTTGTAAGTAACAGATGCAAATCCTCGATCTTTCGCATAAGAAATCTTTCTGCAGCCATTTCCTTCATACCATAACCAAACATCTCCATTTTGAAGTATTAGTTTTTTTGCATATTTCTGCTGAAATTCGCCACACCCTGTAAAGTCAACAAAACAGGCTTTCTTCAAGTCGTAACAGCTAAATTGCTCTGAGGAGAATGAGGTCCACAAAAAGCCATTTTTATCTTCCCCAATGTCAAAAACCCGACGATCTTGCAAAGAGAGAGATTTATCTGAAGAAGGATAAAAAGTAAGAAAAGAGTTACCATCATAGCGGCTAAGACCATTTAACGTTCCCAACCACATGAATCCTTTACTATCTTGCAAAAAATAACGAACTGAATTATTAGGCAGTCCATCCGCAATAGTTATCTGCTTGGAACGAATTTCAATAGAAGCAAAGCCCTTCAAAGCAAAAAGTAAGAATAAAAGAAGAGCGATCAGAAAATGTCTCATGTTCTTCAAATTAAGGATTACAATTACGAGGCAAAAGTAACAGAAAGAACTCTGACTTTTGCCTCGTAATACGTTTTTTTGAAAGAATAAGGTCTAAAAAGATCAATCCATCCTAAAAACTTCCTCCAACGGTATGGTTACGGGAGAGTGGTCGGGATTAGTCTCCATTATATCGGCCATGTAATCCCACCATTTTTGCACAATCGGATCATGCCCCATATCTTGCGAAGATTCATTGCCCTTCACTTTCTGACAAGCAAATAAGATATTTGTCTCTTTGTCCCAATAGATGGAATAATCACAAACTCCGCTATCGGACAACATTTTCTTTAACTCCGGCCAAATGGCACTGTGTCTTTTCTCATACTCTACCTCGCACCCCGGTTTCAGGTACATTTTAAAAGCTTCTCTTTTCATGGTGTGTTTCCCTTTCTTTGTTATTTATTTTAGATTAATGTACACAGGTTTGTCCCTGTCGCAATAAATCTCTCCGTTTTTGTATTTTAGCTCCGCTACCTGCAAGGTAGAACGACGCGTATCAGGAGTATCCATTTTAGCTGCAGCCCCTATGCGCCCCGGATGGGTGAAATAGAAGATATAAGCTCGATCATTGTTAACAATAACATCCGCATGCTGCCCTTGTGTTCCATCATCAGGGCCATTCCCTCCGCCTTGAAGTATATTCTTAGACTGCCGAACCCAGTTTTCCATATCGCTAGAAGAGTAAACGCCCAAGCCATCCCAGTTATCAACAATCATAAAGTATTTTCCTTTCCATTGGAAAATCTTCGGTCCTTCTCCGCGGCGATCTCCAATGGCTTTCCCATAATTTTGCCAGTTTACCAGATCTTTGCTTTCAGAATAATAGATAGACTTATTGTCACGTTCATTGTTGTAGTACATTCTCCACAGACCGTTGGGTGCCTTCACCAGACCGGCATCAATCACTTTATCAGAGGCAAGCTGCACTTTTGATTGAAATGCCCAATCTATCAGATTTGTACTGGTAAGATGAATAATTTCCCGTTCATGCCCCCAATCCGTAAATGTTCCGGGCACAATGGTCAGAAACATATGATATTTGCCACCGTCTTCTATCACATCGGGAGCCCAATAGGTGTAATCCTTACCCCCATAAGTTATCTTCGCATCACAACGATATTTCCAGGTAGCCCCACCGTCAAGCGATTCTGCTATTCCAATCGGAGTACCATGTACCCAATCGACTCCTTTGGTTTCTTTTGCATTTGCCCGTCGGTTAGTGTAAAACATGAACCAACGTTGTTCCTGCTTATTCCAGATAAGCGTTGGATCAGCAGCACCATCAAATATAGAATCACGAAATAGTGGTTTATCAGCAAATTTATATTCCTTGCCAATAGCCGATTTATCCACATATTGATTTAAATCACAACCAGTCAATTTCATGAGCCCTGCGATAACCGATTTACAGTTTAGGATGGCACCACCATACGTAGTATGCACTCCATCTTTATAATATCCATTAGTCTTATCCATTCCCATTGCCTCAAACTTCGTAGCAGAAATGTCATTCAAGTCGATAAAGGGAACGCCTTCCTTGTGTGCCACTTCGGATGCCCAAGCTGCATAGGTATCTGTAAAACGATTCATTCGCCCTTCTGTCCACCTGTTTCCGGGGGTTGGCGAGAGAATAATGACTTTCGCACCACGTGCCTTAGCCTGACGAACATACATACGCAAATAATGTCCAAAGGTAAACACCTCTTCAGGCCCACCTGTACTCTCCATTATCACTGTTTCAGATTCTTCGCCAGTCCCTTTTAAAGAAGCACGTGCTCTACCGGTGTTCAATGGTCCACCATCATTGTGTCCAAACTGAATAAAAAGATAATCTCCTTTCTTTATTCCGGGCAATACTTTATCCCACAACCCTTCCGTGAAGAATGTGCGACTGCTACGTCCTCCCAGAGCATGGTTTTCTACTGAAATCCGATTTCGATCAAAGAAATAATCAAAGAAATCTCCCCATCCCCACATATCGCCATCACCTTCGCCTTTACCGTTCTTTACAGTAGAATCTCCTATAAGAAAAACGACCGGAGCATTCTCATTCTTACGACTGCTACCTGATTCTATTTGATTCCATCTATTTTCAGTTACATTAAATAGAGGCTCATTTGTTGTTTGTTCAGTAGAGTAATATTGTACAGCACTATCATTCATCTTAGGATGTTGATGCTTCAACAAGTTAATCATCTCTGCACCCGCCCAAATCACAGGTCCATAACCATGGGCAGCATACACATTTACCGGACGATAATAATAGAAAGCCGGATCAAAAGCCATACCTGTGCCGACACAAGTACCTTCCACTTCGCCTTTCGCATTTATCTTGGAGGAGACAGCATGCCAACCCAGTTGTGCTACCGGGCCATAAGCCACAGGATCGATCCAACCTTTGTTAATAGCATGTGCAAAGCAATAGACATAAATCGCTGTTGCCGAAGTCTCCAGATATGAATCATTCCGATCAAGTAATTGATGCCAAAAACCTTCGCCACTCTGACAAGCCGCCAATCCTTTGATATGGGCACGTAATTGATTCAAGACTTCTTCGTATCCCGGATGATTTTCGGGCAATACATCCAACACCTCTGTCAGAGTCAAGATAGCCCAACCATTGGCCCTACCCCAATGAAAAGCCGGATGGTCGCTCATACCTTCCACCCAACCATGGCGATAAAGTCCTTTCTCCGGAACAAACATACGTTTAGAAAACTGTAATATTTGTTTTACTGCTTCATTATAGTATTTCACCTCACCCGTAAGTTTGCCCATTTGAACAATGGCTGGCACAGCCATAAACATATCATCGAGCCACACAGTGTTTTCCTGCGGACGATTGCGGGCAAAAGTCCCGTCACTCAAACGATATTCTTTATACATGATGTAGTTCATATAATTATCGATTATCGGACGTAAGTCTATCTGCTTATCTGCCAACTGAGCTTTGATCATCGCAGCACACATAGCGCCCGCATCATCCAAGGCATGTGGAGTGAGTAGCTGTTTCATCTGCGGATCAATCACTCCATAGTCATTCATCAGACGTTTAAAGTCTGGTGCAACTTCTGCTAAAAAGCGAAAACGATTCATGGTATAATCTGTATATGCCTTATCGCCCGTACTTTGACCGGCAGCAAGCATAGCGGCATAAGTCACCCCCCATTCATAACTAGCTAACCGAAACAATCCTTTATCCAAAACAGAGTTAGCATCCATCTGCTTGTAATCAGTTATCTGCTTCCCTGTGTTTTTATTAATCACCCGATCCGGAGTCGACTTATCAAGATATTGCAGCACCCTGTCCATATCCGTTTTAATTTCTTTCACCGAGAGCATACCATAAGGTACTTTATAATCAGGTTGCAACAAATGAAGAGGTGTATTCATATCGTTTGCCACCTCTTTCTTTTTTTGAGCTTGAGCAGGAATAGTTCCTATAAAAAAAAGAATTCCACTCACAATCAATAATTTTTTTATCATAGTCATTTCACTAAATTCATATATTAACAATGCTTTTTACTTGAATTGAAACCCACGGAACGTAGTATTCTTCAAATCAGGACCAAAATAAAAGCCCGGTTGTGTCGGTTGGTTATAAGCCACATTCTGTGTGGCAATACTTATACGGTAGATAGGATCTTCAAGAAACGTATGGAACCGATAAGCAGTAGGAATCGTAGAGATATAAAGCCGCAAAGACGCATTATCTTCCGAACGAAGTAATACTTCTTCTCGCCAATCTCCAATAATATCTCCCTGCAAGCAAGGGGTCGATTTCGTTCCGTTATTTGAAGTGCTTCCTTCAAAAACAGCAAGCGGACTGCACTTCCCTGTCTTCCAATCATACTTACTCACCACATTTCTATTTAAAAGTTCACGTAACAAATCACCATCCCACCAAACAGCCATGTTAACGGGTAAGGAGCGAATTTCAGGATTAATGACCTCCCCTTTCATATTACGCAAACCTCCGGAATCTGCTGACCACATTTCAACTCCGGGATTCGTTGGATCAATATCAGCAGCCATGGCACGACCTACGTCTGTAGAGCTTTTTACTTGCCACAACACCTCTCCCGTAGCAGCATCACGAAAAGAAGAACCATCGCGCTTGTTTTCATGACAATCCCATACTTGAAGTTTAGGACTTGAAGGGTCAAATTGAGTCATGTGCATTGCGTCCCCATGTCCCATACCCGTAGAATAAAGTCCCTTACCATCGTTGTCAATCGCACATGCTCCATACATAATTTCATCACACCCGTCGCCATCCACATCCCCTACACGAAGATTATGATTACCCTGTCCGGCATACCTGCTCCATTCCGGCTGATTACTATCAAACACCCACCGTTGCTTCAATTCTTTTCCATTCCAATCGAAGGCAGCCAAGACCGTACGAGTATAATATCCCCGACACATCACCACACTCGGATGCGCACCATCCAAATAGGCAACACAAGCCAGATAACGTTCACTTCTGTTCGCATGATCATCACCCCAGCCCATCAATTCGCCACGTTCGGGCACATAATTTGTAGTATAGAGAGCTTCACCTGTTGCCCCACTGAAGACAGTAAGATATTCATTTCCGCTAAGTATCCTTCCGCTTTCTGCCCGATAATCAGCATTCGCATCCCCTATCACTTTGCCCTTGCCGTCAATTGTACCATCAGATGTTTTCATCACTACTTCAGCTCGGTTATCTCCATCAAGATCGAACACCATAAATTGTGTATAGTGAGCTCCTGCACGAATGTTTCGTCCCATATCAATGCGCCATAAACGCGTACCATCTAAGCGATAACAATCAAACAGCACAGAACCGGTGTATCCGTTATGCGAATTATCATGCGCATTGGAAGGGTCCCATTTTAATATAATCTCATATTCACCATCCCCGTCTACATCACCAATACTAGCATCATTAGGCGAATAAGTAAACTCCTCTCCCGATGGAGTAACTCCACCAGCCGGTTTTTCCAGAGGAATATTCAGATAGCCGATTGGAGCATTAGCAGCGAGTGTGTAGCCTCCCTCCGGTTGGACGGCTTTTCCCTTTTGCGTCACAGCTTGAACGGTATAATGCGCTTTGGCTGTTCCACTGTAATTATCTCGATAGAAAGTGCCTTCTGTTATCGGATGTTTTGTCAGTAGTTTCCCATCTCTATACACCTGAAATGCTGTACTCATAGGGTCAGAGGAGAGATATCTCCACGAAACAAACACGGTAGAAGAGGATTCACGCAAAGCCACAACTCCACGTCCCAGTTTTTCTCTCTTTAACTTCGAAAAATCATAAGCAGGTTGGGCAAACACCATCCCACAGATCATAAAAGAGAGTATGGCTACCCATATACATTTCTTTTTCATCATTGAATATTTTAATTATTGTCATTAATTACATCTACCGGGATCTCATAAAATGCCCGCTGGGGTTTAAAATCCAACATCATCTGATCAAGGATAACGCCACTATCAAGTGCCTTTATACGAATGGTATGCTTCCCCGGTGCAGAAAAGTGGTGAGAAGTGACATTCAACGACAAGTTGCGTAACACATTCACCTTCCATGCCTCAGAGCGTCCTACTGTTTTATAAGATACTATCTGAGGTTGCTCATCATCGACAGCTATTTGATAACGTAGTGAGTCTCCATTCACCGGATGATTCGGTATTAAGCCTACTCTCATACAGCATTCTCCCCTACTCACTGTTTCCACACGATACGTCAAAGTTTCTCCTTTGGGAAGAGAGATACTCTTCTGGCTGTAGCCTAATCCGGGGGTACACAGTAAACCTTTTAATGAAGAAGCCTTATCATAGTCCGCTGCATTCCATGCTATCCAACCATCATATTCAGCTTTAATCAACCTCTTCTTAACCAATATCGAAATTCTGATTGGAAACCTTTGACCATCCACTATTAAGGTACATGAAGTCGATATATTTCCTTTTACTCTTGTCCAATCGATCCCTATCAAGAGGCGTTGTTCATGGGTCTTACCCATAGAGATCTCCTTCACAGAAAGCCATAAAGGTTTCACCTCTATTTGCCAGGAAGCTTTTTTAATGCCATAACTATACAAGGAAACAACCCGATTCCTGTTACACTCTTTCATGAAAGTAGGCAATGTAATCGTTGAAGAAGGCTTTGCAGGAAGAGAATCTCCTTCAAACCAGACCAAAGCCGGCTTTTCCTCACGCAGGGAAATTGAACCAGGCAACAAACTTTTAGCATAAACGGGTAAATTACGAGGATGCATATCCATTATTCCATCCCATTTCCCATCCGCTATCTCTTTATTGTAATGACGAGTTAGCTCTAGCAGTTCTTCATACGCTTCATTGCTCAATCGAGTATATTCATTTGCCTCCGGTAAACCAAAACGTGCTAAGAGTCTTGCCTTTTGCGCATAAAGTAATTTATGATTCATTGCTGCAGAAGCACATATCGGATATTCCATCAACTGAAAATAAGCATCACGACGCTGTGGAGAGATCTCTTTTGCTAAGGCATGAACTTTCTCCGATAAACGAGTATACTCATCTATCCGTCTCTGAACCTCGTCGCCAAACATAAAAGGGTTAAATTCGGTGTCACGCACCGGAGTTTTACCTCCTTTTATCGCTGCATGCTCTTCCACCCGGCTCCAACCCATGAATTCCGGCTTACGAATAGTGGCCAAGCGATAGTATTCTTGTTTTAGACGGCTCAAAGATTCTTTCAGTTCTTCACCAAACTCACGAGAAGTCCACGCTTGCAGATGTTCGTTCAGCTTTTGCGAATTGACAGCATCTATATTCCAAGCCATATCCATAAAAAACTCCGTTTCATATTCGGCAGGCTTTATATCGCCTACATTTAGTATCCATAATTTTCGGGAACCATGATCCCAGGCACGCTTCATCTCAGTATATATCTGTGCAGGTGAGGTGGAGCACAACCATAGATAATCGTGTGGACGCCCCCAATAAGATATGTGATAATAAACTCCAGCTCCACCTTTTCTTTTTTGTTCTTCCTCATTGCTAAGACGAGTGATATACCCATAGTTATCGTCACACCAAACAAGCGTTACATCATCAGGAACTTTAAGCTCGTTATTATAGACATCCAGTACCTCCTTATAAAGAATGATAGCTTGCGGAACAGACGTTACAGTTGGAGATACATAAGTTGCAAGCAATTTTCGTTGATCATTTAGGACTTCTGTAGTTAGTGCAGTTTGCTCATCCAGTGTTTTTGCTCCCTCCATCTTTCCATCATGCACACCACGCATGCCAACGGTATAGAAGTTCTGATAGGAACCTACCTCTTGCAACCGTTCTTTCCAATACGCTTGCACCCTTTCTTTATTCGTCAGGTAATTATAATCACCATATTTACTTTTATCCCACTCTCCGGCATTGTTTCTCATCAATTGTTCGCAATGAGAAGTCCCAATCACGATGCCATATTTATCCGCCATCTCTTTGTTGCCAGCTACTGTATAAAAGGGTTTGGTACATTCGTGCATAGCAGGCCAGATGATATTTGCCCTTAAGCGCAATAGAAGTTGAAATATCCGTTCGTACGTCTTTGCCCCTATCTCTCCCTTAACTGATGTTTGCTCTATTTTAGAATGACTCCAGGGCACCAAGCCCCAGTCTTCATCATTAATAAATATTCCGCGGTATTGCACAGACGGCTTTTGCTCATTGACATAAGTGGATGGAAGAAAGATCTGTTCCTTTTTGTTTGGCGTAACATCTGCCCACCAACTCCAAGGATAAACCCCTATCATCCGAGACAGTTCGAGTATACCATAAGCAGTACCTCTTTCATCACTCCCCAATACGACCAACAGATTTCGATCTCCTCGCTTAACAACCTGTATACGAAAAGCTTCCCATTCACCTTTCAGCCCTTCGGTAACGATGCTCAGTGATTTAATCCATTGTTCACACCCGGCATGTCCTAAAGTGCCGATTAACACATCAGCACTTTCTGTCGTACCCGTAAGTAAAGGAGTCGCTCCAAAGACAGATGAATAATCGTCGCGAAACATTTCCAGAGCAGACTGGGGAGCCTTCTTTTCGTCATCGCTCATATACACAGAAAGCCTCTTTCCTGAAGGAACAAAGGCAAAACTCTCTGCCGCTGTTATAGAGAAGCTATAACAACAAATGAGTGCCATCAAACAAAAACAATATAAATGCTTCATAAATCTACTTTACTAAAAACGTTTTTCCTCTGATGATCAAAAATGAAAAGAAGATTTGTTTTATTACGAAGGAAAAAAGGGTTTTCATACTATCAATCAGATTTGTTTGGTGAACAAAATTAGCTCTTTTAAGGACATTGTAGCCTATAAGTACGTACAATTGCATGTAAAAGAGTCCAGAAGAGGCAGTATCAACTTGCTATCAACTAACTTTTATCTATTTTTGATTCAACAAATGATAAGCCCAAACTCTACACAAAAAGACTCATTATGAAAAGCCACATGAAACAAATAGCCTTTTGCATCTTACTACTAGGATTAATAATTGTTAGACCAGCGAAAGCAACCGGAATTATCTATACCATTGATTTGTCTAAAAGAATGGCTTCACCCGTTTACGGTTATCTTAAGTTAGGAAGCAATGCCACTCCCACCGGAGACTCTCTAAACATAAATAACCTTTTCTTTATTAAAAACGGTAAGCCATGGTTCCCTGTGATGGGGGAAATACATTATGTACGCTTGCCCGAACGTGAGTGGGAAGAGGCTATTCTAAAGATGAAAGCTTCCGGCATTGACATCATTGCTACCTATGTATTCTGGAATTATCATGAAGAGCAACAAGGTATCTTTGACTGGACAGGCGACAGAAATCTGAGAGCCTTCGCTCAACTTTGCCGTAAACACAATATGTATCTCTTTCTGCGCATAGGACCCTGGTGCCACGGTGAAGTAAGATACGGAGGTTTTCCAGACTGGGTTCAACAACTGCAAGGAGGCACCCGCAAAGACAATCTTATTTATCTAAAATATGTAGAAAGCTTCTTCAAAGAAATAGGCAAGCAAGTGCAAGGTTTACTTTTCAAAGACAATGGACCTATTATCGGCACGCAAATAGAGAATGAATATCGCTTCAACAATGAGAAAGGTTATGCCCATATCATGAATCTAAAGAAGTTAGCCGTGGAAGCCGGTATAGATACACCCTATTATACTGCTACCGGATGGCCGGGATCGAATACCCAACAAAGCGAATTAATACCTGTATGGGGTGGATATCCCGAGGCGCCTTGGAGTAAAAGTACCGTACAATTAGCTTTATCAGAGAATTATTTATTTGGTCCGCTACGAAATGATCCGCTTATTGGCAACGATCTGCTGGGAAAACAAGAAAAAGCTAGTATGGAAGGGTATCGTTACCCGTATGCCACAGCCGAGATGGGTGGAGGCAATCAAATCACCTATCACAGGCGACCCATCATTACATCGGATGATGTGGTGGCCCAAGCATATACCAAAACCGGTTCGGGAGCCAATCTGCTAGGATATTATATGTACCACGGGGGCTCTAATAAAATAGGGAAGCACTCTACCTTACAAGAATCGAGGGCGACTAAATATCCGAATGATTATCCAATACTCAGTTACGATTTCTATTCTCCGTTGGGAGAGTGGGGTCAGGTACGTGAATCCCTGAGGGACTTTAAAGTGCTACATTATTTCTTAAACGACTTCGGCGCCCGACTTGCCACCATGCACTCTCACTTCAGCGAACAGAATTGTTCCACACCGAGCTGCAAGGATAGTTTACGTATGGCTGTACGTTCTTCAGGAGAGAGCGGTTTTGTTTTCGTAAGCAATTACCAACGTCAGTTGGAGATGAAAGATCTTAAAAACGTCCGTTTCCAATTGAAAACAGACGAAGGCGATACACTATGTTTCCCTAGTAAAGGTCTGACGGTTACCAAAAACGCCCAGATGATTCTTCCTTTTTACATGGATCTAAATGGGGCATTATTAAAATATGCAACGATGCAACCACTGTGTGTGCTCAACAATCCAGTACCTACTTACGTGTTCTTCTCTCATGCACCCAATGAAAGCGAACTAGCTTTAAAGGCTGAGCATATCAAACGTCTTACTATTGGTGAAGAGATACGATCACCCAAAGAAGGAGAATTCATTCTCCGATTCTCTCCCTCTGAAAGTAAGATGATACATATCCTCATGGATAACGGGAAGGAAACAAACATCTTACTCATCACACACCAAGAGGCTCGCAATAGTTGGAAGATACACAACGGACAGCAGGATTATCTCTGCATTTCACCCGATGAAGTGATACCCGATAGTGACAAACTAACTATCCACAAAACAGGTAATTCAGTATTCAATTTTTCCATCTATCCGGCTGATGGCTTGCAACTCCACAATACAGAGAAACAAGCCGTGTTGAAAAATCAACAAACTGCGTGGAGCAGTGACTACCAAGCTTCCCTTCCTCCTGTTGACCTTCGGTTGATAGTCAAGAGGGTGAAAGATCCGAATAAAGACCAATCTGATCACAAACTATTGCCAGAGGATAATCGTCTTGACTCTGTGCCATCCACATGTCCCGGCCCACAATACTTCGTCAACTTTAAACCGGTTGAAGGTTCTTCGTATTGGCAAGTTAGCCTTCCTAAGCAAACGAATAAATCTTATGTTTCAAATACCTTCTTGCAACTAGATTATACAGGTGATACCGGTTCTCTCTACCAAGAAGGAAAACTTATCGCTGATGATTACTTTGCCGGACTTCCCATGACTTACTCGTTGAACCGTCTGAATCAAAAGAGAGGGGACTTACTGTTCCAGATTATACCCTTCCACAAGGATCTAAAGATTTACTTCGAGAAAGGAATTCGAGAGAAATTGCACGACAACGAGGCTATCCTACAGCATGCTCAAGTAATACCTCAATATGAGATTACTTTCCTTTTCAATCACTAAAGACATAGCATTAAAAACTCAAGAACAATCATAAAATGAAACTCTTTACTAACATAGCAACATTTCTTTTCCTGATACTACCCTGCACATTGCAAGCGCAAGAAAAAACAGAATCGGGATTAAACAGCAAACAGTTCGCAAAGTACTGGCAAGTAGAATCGGAATCACCTGATTATAAGATTTCCTTTCGGAATGATACACTGGAGATGGTAGCTCCCAAAGGTTTGACTTTATGGAGAAAGGAAAAGATGAGTGGCGATGTTACGATTGAATACGACGCTTGCATTGTAGATGAAGGGATGCCTGGCGACCGCCTCAGCGATCTAAATTGTTTCTGGATGGCAAGTGATCCGCTCTATCCCAACGATATATGGAAACGGGCAAAATGGAGAAAGGGAGTGTTTAAACATTGCTATTCCTTGCAGATGTATTACATGGGGTATGGAGGCAATCATAACTCAACTTCCCGTTTCCGCCGTTACAACGGCAATTATGAGCAAGTAGAGAAGGAAAACAATCTGCCTGCCGTCCTACAAGAATACACCGACCAAGAACATCTGTTGAAACCTAACAAATGGTATCACATCAAGATAACCTGCATAGACAACAAGATTTGTTACTACATTGATAATGAACGGTTGGTTGACTATCGGGATCCCAACCCGCACCGCTCAGGATGGTTTGGTTTTCGCACTACATTGTCACGAGCAAGAATTAGCAACTTTAGCTATGTCACTCATCCGTCAGAGAACCAAACAATTCCTCTTCAATGGATTGGTGCTGTTCCTTCGGTCAATACGGCCGTTAGCTTTGGTGTGCCATTTGCTAAAGGAAAGGTTTCTTCCAAACAAAACTTTACGCTTAGCACTGCTGATGGAAAAGAGATCCCTACAGATAACTGGCAACTGGCTTACTGGCCCGACGGATCTATCAAATGGGGAGGTTTTGCCGCAGTTGTTCCCGCAACATCGGAGAGCTTAACTCTACATATTAATAATGGCAAGCATTCACAAACGACTCACAGTAAGCTAAGAATAAAAGAGTCCGCCGATCACATCATGATAGAGAACGGTACACTATCTGCTTTCTTCTCTAAAAAAGGAACATCTCTTTTTGATAGCTTGATTTATAATAAAACCCGTATTGCCGGTTCGGCTCAATTGGTGTGCCGAACGGAAAGCAAAGGAGTGAAGCAAGGCGATACCGAGTCGGTGACTTACACCAACTATCGAAGTGAAATTAAGAGTATGACTATTGAACGCCAAGGCAATGTACGTGTAGTGTTAAAGATAAAAGGCGTGCACAGAAACACGGAACGAGAATGGTTGCCTTTCATCGTACGTCTCTATTTTTATGCAGGCTGTGAAGAAATTAAACTGGTACATAGCATTGTGTATGACGGTGATCAGCAGAAAGATTTTATCAAAGGAGTGGGGTTAACGTTCAACGTACCCTTGCGGGAAGCTTTGTATAACCGGCATATTGCCTTCTCAGGAAGTGGAGAGGGATTATGGAGCGAGCCCGTGCAGCCTCTTACGGGAAGGCGAGCAATATCATTGAAAGAAAACAGGAACATCTATTCACAGCAAATGGAGGGAAAACGAATTCCTGAATATAAGGAGTTTGATTCCCTCAATCAAGATCTTATCGACCATTGGGCTTCGTGGGATGAGTACAGACTTTCGCAACTTAGTTCCGATGCTTTCAGCATCCGCAAACGAGCCAACGATACTAATTCGTGGATAGGGACTTTCTCCGGAGATCGCTCACGTGGTTTCGGTTTTGTGGGAGACGTAAGCGGTGGACTAGCTGTTTGCTTACAGAATTTTTGGGAATCTTATCCTTCTTCTATAGAAATCAAGGGAGCGAGAACAAACAATGCTGCACTCACCGTGTGGTTATGGAGTCCTGAGGGAGAGGCGATGGACTTGCGGCACTACGACAATGTGGCGCATGGACTGAATGAGAGCTACGAAGATGTGCAAGAGGGATTGAGTACTCCTTACGGCATTGCCCGTACCAGCGTGTTGATGCTTTCTCCACAAGCTACCTATCATGGAAAGGCTCAATTATCGGCTTTGGCCTCGGTTCTTTCTTCTCCTAAACAACTGATTTGTACTCCCGAATACCTACAGAGACAACATGCTTTCGGCATTTGGAGTTTGCCTGACAGAAGTACGCCCATGCGAAAAGAAGTAGAAAATCAATTAGATGCGACTATCAATTATTATCAACGAACTATCGAACAGCACAAATGGTATGGCTTCTGGAACTATGGAGACGTGATGCATACATACGACCCCGAACGCCACGAGTGGCTTTATGACGTTGGAGGTTTTGCTTGGGATAATACAGAATTGGGATCAAATATGTGGCTCTGGTACTCTTTCCTACGCACAGGGCGTGCCGACATTTGGCGAATGGCCGAGGCCATGACTCGCCATACCACGGAAGTTGATGTTTATCATTTGGGAGAGAATGCAGGATTGGGAAGTCGGCACAATGTGAGCCATTGGGGTTGCGGAGCCAAAGAGGCCCGTATCAGTCAGGCTGCATGGAATCGCTTTTACTATTACCTCACTACGGATGAACGCAGTGGCGACCTGATGACGGAAGTGAAAGATGCCGATCAAAAGCTCTACACAATGGATCCGATGAGACTGGCACAACCACGTGAGCAATTTCCTTGTACCGCCCCCGCACGACTACGCATCGGACCCGACTGGTTGGCTTATGCCGGAAACTGGATGACGGAATGGGAACGCACCGGGAACACAGTCTATCGGGACAAAATAATAGCCGGGATGAAGAGCATCGCTCAACTGCCCAACGGACTATTCACCGGCCCCAAAGCATTAGGTTTCGATCCGGCAACAGGGTTCATCAGCTATGAAGGTGATCCGAAGATGGAGAACACGAATCACCTTATGACTATCATGGGCGGTTTCGAGGTAATGAACGAACTCATGGAAATGGTAGACCTTCCTGAATGGAACAAAGTCTGGTTAGACCATGCTGCGCACTACACAAAGAAAGCATGGGACATCAGTCACTCTCGCTTCCTTATCCCCAAGCTTACAGCCTACGCTGCTTATCAAACCTCAAGTCCCGAACTAAAAAAGCAGGCTTGGGAAGAACTTATGCCTAAAAGTGGAAAGTACCCTTGGCAGCCCCTCCGAATGAAGAAGATTCTTCCGCCCGAAGTCCTTTCTCCAATAGATGAGGATACATCCGTCAGTACGAATAGTGTGGCTACTTGGGCAATCGATGCCATCTATATGCTTGAAGTAGCACCAATAGACTGAAAAAACGTGACCAATCAAACTAAGTTTATGCTCATATTTTTTGCGATTTCCTTTATATCGTTTAATTTTGTTATCGCTAAATATGATAAACTACATCTTGAATTTTACGTATCAAAATAAAGCTTTGAATGATGGAAAGAAAACGAAAAATTACACAAATAGATGGAGGAGTTATCTTAATAACAATCTTTGTGATCTATCATACTTATAAATTTGGATTCCTTTGGTATCTAATACCTTTCTATATCCTTGGGCCACTCTATTTTTCACTCATCTTGTATTTGAAAATTAAGGTTATGAAGAGAGGCAAAAACCCAAAAGAAATCTCCCCGAAAGCTTGACTTTGGTGATGTAATGTTGTATCTTTGTAAACGTAATCATAAAGTAGTTTCAAATTATAATACGGTAAAAGGAGGAAGTTGCGACTTTCTCCTTTTTTTGTGCACCAACCGTCTAATTACCCAAATGACGGTTACTTTTGAGCAAAAGAACGGTTCAGTTGGGCCATCTGCACGGTTCTCTTTGGTCGAAAGACGGTTTCTCTTCATCAATATGCCTATTTTTTAGGAGAATAACTCCTAAAGAAAAAAGTTTTTCTTCTATTTATATCCTAAAAACTTCAAGAGCTTTTCGAAAAGTGCAAATGGCGTTAATAATCAATAAACATGCTATTGACAAGAACGAGCTTAAAAGCGTATGACTGTATGGTATTATTGAGCGTGAAAGACAAAAGACTTAGTCAATAAATCACTAGATACAGGAATAGCCCGACTAATATTTCATTGAATCTACTTACATTTGCAATATGAAGCATTGAAAACACTATTCACTCTATTAATTGATGATTAAAGCCATGAAATTCACCACATTCTTATTCACCGTACTTATTAGTATTCAGCTCTTCGGACAAGAGAAGTTTCCCGACGGAACAGCTATTCCTGATTGGTTTAGAAAGAACGAAATTGCGAACATTGAGACTTTGGGCGCAAAATACAACGTTATCAACTACCAGGTAGTTAATGACAGCACCTTGCTGCAGACAGAGAAAATTCAATCAACCATCGATTTGGCTGCAAAGAATGGTGGCGGTGTAGTGATTATCCCTAAGGGGACTTATCTAAGCGGTGCTCTGTTCTTCAAGCCCAAAACTCACCTGTATCTCGAAGAAGGAGCGGTTTTGAAAGGTAGCGACGATATCAGTAACTTCCCCATTGCGCTTACACGCATGGAAGGGCAAACACTTAAATACTTCTCGGCTTTGATAAATGCTGATGGTGTGAATGGATTCACCATTTCGGGCAAAGGTACGATTAATGGCAATGGCTCTCGTTATTGGAAATCGTTTTGGTTGCGTCGTGCGGTAAATCCCAAATGCACTAACATGGACGAACTTCGTCCCCGGTTACTGTATATATCGAACTGTAACGATGTGCAAATATCCGGAGTAAGCCTCATCAATTCTCCCTTCTGGACTACTCACTTGTACAAAAGTAACAACGTAAAATTGCTCAATCTGCACATCTTCTCACCGGTTGCACCTGTAAAAGCTCCCAGCACAGACGGAGTCGATATTGACGCATGCAGCAACGTACTGATTAAAAACTGCTATATATCGGTGAACGACGATGCTGTTGCCCTGAAAGGTGGAAAAGGGCCGTGGGCGGATAAAGACACAACAAACGGTAGTAATCAAAATATCATTATAGAGGATTGCAACTATGGATTCTGCCACAGTGCCTTGACCTTCGGCAGTGAATCCATTCACGACCGCAACATTATTCTTCGTCGATGCATAGTGAAGAACGCAAACCGATTGCTCTGGTTAAAAATGCGTCCCGACACACCACAAAAATATGAATATATATTGATTGAAGACATTACCGGAGATGCTCAAAGTTTCCTTTATATCAAACCTTGGAAACAATTTTTCGACTTGCAAGGCAGGAAGGATACTCCAATGTCTTACTCGGATAACCTGACGATGCGCAACATTAACTTTGAATGTAATGTGTTCTTCAATGTCGATAAGTCAGACCAATATATACTCACCAATTTTACCTTTGAAAACCTAACAATCAAAGCCAAAAAAGGTGAGTACAATAAAAGTCTTATCAACCCATTTATTCTGAAGAATGTAAAAGTTACTCAATAAGTAACCATTATCTCAACAGATCTACTTCCATGGAGAGCAACTTACAAGTCGTCTTCAATGGAAGTAGATTTCGCATAAGCACTGGGCTTTGCCTCAAAGAAATCAGTCTTAATAAGATTAGCATTGCTGTACTGGGAAACCCATGACATGCTCGGAGGTTCATTCTCATATCCCTCAAACAGAACACCAAAACCAAGATTCTCTGAACGTAAGTTAGCCAAATACTTGATGTAGTCGGAAACCATCTCTTTCGTTAATCCCTCTATATCATCACCAATAACATAATCTCCCCAGGCGATCTCCTGAAGAGCTCCTTCCTTAATCATCTCACGGAAACTCTCCACTGCCTCAGGAGTAAAGAGTTGAGGCTCCTCTTTCTTCAACTCCAGAATAACCGAGCGAAAGAGCCACAAATGGGTGTTCTCATCACGGTTGATGTAACGTATCTCTTGCACCGAACCGGGCATCTTCCCATTACGACCCAGATTATAGAAGAACATAAAGCCGGCATAGAAGTAAATCCCCTCAAGAACATAGTTGGCAACCAATGTTTTCAGCAACTGGCCGGACTCTTTGTTCAATTGGAATTCATTGTATATATCCCCAATAAACTTATTACGTTTCAGCAGATATTCATCATCTTTCCATTGGTAAAGAATGGCAGCACGCTCTTCAGGGGAGCAGATCGTGTCGAGCATGTAGCTATACGATTGTGAATGCACCGCTTCCTGAAAAGCCTGAATAGTCAGGCACAGATTTACTTCGTTAGCCGTAATATACTCGGCTATATTAGGTAAGTTGGCCGTTTGAATACTATCCAGAAAGATCAGGAAAGAGAGAATCTTGTTGTAAGCCACCCGTTCAGAAGGACTTAGATTGCGGTAGTCCTTCATGTCCTGACTCATGTTTATCTCTTCAGGAATCCAGAAATTATTCATCGCCTGTCGATACCAGTTAGATACCCAAACATATTTCATGTTATTGAAATCGTTCAGGTTTGTAGTGTTCCCGTTTATTAATCGGCGAAGTGCTACATCCGTGTCGCCATGTTCATTAAACAAGGCCTTTTTATTTAAAGTCGTCATGATTATTTCTATTTATAAAGTGTATTGATGATATTAAGCAGAGCAAGTTTCGCACTCTTCCACCTCCAGAGATTTACTACGAACATAATAGAGCGTCTTTACTCCTTTCTCCCATGCCCGTAGATACAACTCCAATAGTTTTTTGAAAGTATATTCCTGCGTGATATAGAGGTTTACCGATTGTGCCTGATCAAGATGTCGTTGACGAATACCTGCGGCATCTATCACCCAACGTTGATCCATCTGATGTGCCGTTTTATAAAGCCAAAACGTTTTATCATCCAGTTGAGGAGCTACCCGAGGCACAATACTGCCCTTCTTTTCTTCAAGGAAATACCTGTTCATCACTGGGTCTGTACCTGCCGTGGTACCTGCAATGATGGATGTGGAGCTTGTGGGTGCAATAGCCATTAAGTATCCGTTGCGCATTCCATTGTTATGCACTTTAGATGCCAGACCTTTCCATGCCTCTGAAGTGTAATTGCGTGAACTAAAGTAATCGCCGGTGTGCCAATCACTCTTTTCAAAGAACGAATAAGCACCCTTCTCTGCAGCCAAATCCGAAGAAGCCTCAATAGCAAAATAATTAATACGCTCGTAAAGCTTATCCATTAACTCAAGGTGCTTGTCGCTCTCCCAATGGATTCCTTTCTGAGCCAAAAGATGATGATAGCCGCTAGTACCTAAACCAATAGGACGCATTTTCTTGTTGGTAATCTCTGCGTAAGGAATGGGATAATAGTTTAGATCAATCACATTATCCAGTGCACGAATAACGGTATGAATTGTATCACGCAACTCATCATCACTATCGGTATCAATATTTCCCAAGACAAGAGAAGCGAGGTTGCATACCACAAAGTCCCCGGCTTTTGTCTCTTCCACCACAATCTCGTTACCATCTTCCAGGCGAACAATTGTTTGTACCTCTTCAATCGCTTTCTGATTCTGCGCAATCTCCGTACACAGGTTTGAACAATAGATCATTCCCCTATGCTTATTCGGGTTCATACGATTAACGGTATCTCGGTTAAAGATGAACGGAGTACCCGTCTCCACAGCCGATTTAATGATAAGCCTCAACATATCTTTAATCTTTATCGTACGTTTGGAGATACGATGCTCTGCGACACATTCTTTATATTTCCGAGTCCATTCATCACCATAACAATCTTCTAAGGCATAACCTTTGAAAGTCAATATCTCATGAGGACACATCATGTGCCAGTCACCTTCAATATTGTCACGTACCATCTCCCAGAAGAAATCAGGTACACAGACGCCGGGAAAAATATCATGAGCCTTCATCCGATCATCACCGTTATTTGTTCTTAACTGCAAAAATTCAGGCATATCCCGGTGCCAGATATCCAGATATACAGCGACCGAACCCTGACGAACACCTAACTGATCGACAGCAATAGCTGTATCATTACAAAGCTTTATCCACTTAATTATTCCGCCTGCTACTCCTTTAAAGCCACGAATATCAGAACCGACCGCACGAACTTTACCAATATAGATCCCCATTCCTCCACCATATTTAGAGATCTGAGCGAAGTTATTGATTGTGCGATATATACCCACCAAGCTATCAGGCATCACATCCTCAAAGCAACTGGAAAGCTGACTAAGGGGTTTCCGGGCATTACTCATCACCGGAGTAGCCATCGTCACTTTCAAGAGACTCAATGCATCATAGATCTTTTTGGCCCAATACACTTTCTTTTCTCCCTCAGGCATAGCCAAATGCATAGCAATACCCATAAACATCTCTTGCGGTCTTTCCAAACGATTATGAGAATGATCAGAGATAAGGTATCGCTTAGTTAACAGATGCAGACTACTGTAAGTTAATAAAGAGTTTCTGGCAGGTTCCATATACGATGCAAGTTCTAAAACTTCTGCCTTAGAGTAATGTTCCAAAATATAAGTCCCATAAAGCTTTTCCGAAGTAAGGTACTTCAATTTATCGTAATAAGAATTCAAGCCCAACCTGCTCTCCTCTAAGCTAATGCTGTTTTCCAACTGTACGTTTAGGAACTTCGAAGCAATGAATTCCCAATTGGGCCCCTCGGGAGTGACCAACTCTACAGCAGCTTTAATCAAGATTTCCAGAGGATCAGTATTCTCTTTGTAGAAAGAGCGATATTTGGAGTAAAGCAGATTTAGTTCATAAGCCTTAGTCGAATAAATAGCCTGTACCTCTTTTAGTAAGGCAATCAAGTTATCGTCGTAGATAGTCGTTTTGAATTGATTTATTACGGCCCTATACTCCGAACGTTTTTCCCGATATAATATATAAGCTTTGGCCACTTGATAATGCCCATGTTTCATCAAAGCCATTTCCACCAAATCTTGTATCGTTTCAACATCCACACTTTCGCCCAACTCAATGCGTGTATCAATGTCATCGCAAATGGCTTGAAGCTCGTCTTCAGCCAAGGTTAACTGCAAGCCCATAAAAGCCCGACGGATGGCAGATTTTACTTTATCGAACGTAAAATCTTCGACCTGGCGGCTACGTTTTATTATTTTCATTCCAACTATGTTATTAATGCATTATAGAAATCTCATGAGAGATAAGAACAAAAAAGGTGTATACTATTGTTCTGATTATGTAAAAACAAAATCCCTATTGTTTGTTAAATACAAACAATAGGGATTCAGGTATTCAATGAAAGATATTTAGCTAAGATGAAATGAAATCACTGGATTAAAGGAATGATTAAGAAGGGTTCTCCTTTGAAGTATTTCAACTTAAAGAGAAACTAAAAGTCGACGGCTTTCTCAATCCATAGCTCAGACATTTTGCTATGTCCGGCAGCTGTAGGATGAATGCCATCCCATATCCAATATGCATTCGGTAATGCGGGATATTTATAGAATAAGCCATCAAACAGTTGCTGATAATTTAGAAAAGTAGCATGATAATCTTGCGCTATCTTCTCCACAACAGCTGCGGCCCGCCTCACCAGGCTATCACGCAGTTCAAAAGCGGTCATCTTACTCATGTTTATTGTGTTGGCAATAAAAGGAGAGCAGAGAACCAACTTTACATTAGGATTCTTACTCAATGAGCGATCGAGCAAAGCACGGTATCTTTTCTCCCAACCGACAAAGTCAAAAGAAGATCTTTTTTTATTATTCAGCATCCCATTAATATCATTCGTTCCTATCAAAATGGAAAGTACATCAGGATTCATATCCAAGACATCACTTTGCCAACGCTCCTCTAAGTTAGACAGCGTATTGCCACTAATCCCCCGATTGAAGAACTGGTAGTTCCGATCCGGATAAGTTCCTAAATAGTGAGCGGCACAGAGATACATATATCCACTGCCGAAGATGTGGTTTTGATCCCAGAGATTTCGCTCAGCAGACGTTTTTTTACCTTTGCCGCCACCTCCCCAGTTACCATCAGTGATGGAATCACCAATGAAGAGAACGCGTGCACCCACCTTATGACCGGTAATGCCCTGATAAACTTCCTTAGCCAAGACAGCAGCTCCCTGAGGATTCGGGTGAATATCATCAGGAAAAAGAGCCTTCAAGCCTTTTGTGGGAGTATGAAGATCAATCACCTCTAGCCCCATCTTCTTTGCTACCTTGTCAATCATAGGAATCACATCGGCTACTATAATGCTATCGTTGATACCCCATTGAATAGCAAATGCTGTGGCCGGATAACAAAGATAAATTTTAGGTTTGGAAGACAAAGACTGAAAAGCTTTCACCATCGTCTCCATATCTTTGGGATATTCTTCTTTATACTTCCAGTTCTGAGGTTTAGTATCATTAGTGCCCAACTTGATGACTACTACATTGGGCAAGTAATTCAGAGCATCCTGATACATCGTCTCCTTCATATAAGGGTAATCGCCCTTATTCAGGAGAGTGCGGGCACTAAAGCCAAAGTTAGCTACTTCATACCCATCGCCAAGCATGCGTCCCAACACAGATGGATAACTATGATTTGCACGATCTTTGATGCCTGCACCAAAGGTTATACTATTGCCAATACAAGCAACCTTGATTTTTGCTTCTTGTGCCGACAACTGTACAAGGCAAAAGAGCGCTACAAAAAGAAGAAGAGATAATCTTTTCATGGTATTATGATTTATCCTGCAAAGATATAATTTGTACGTTTACTTACCAATTCAATGACGATTTTATCGTAAACGTTTGCAAAAGAGGCATTCCTAAGTTAGGAATGCCTCTTTAAAATTATATACTAAATCTGATTAATAACCAGGATTTTGCATTGCAGCTTTTTCTTCAGCTGTCAGAGATTGTCCACTTTCATTAGTTATAGCATCCAAGAATGTTTGTGGGATTGGGCGATAGTAATGAGTAGAAGCACTGAAAGCTGTATTACCTCTAACATAACCATCATTGAAAGCTTTCCAGCGAGCTTCCAAAGTTTTAGTGCGTGCTAAATCTTCCCAACGAAGAGTTTCACCACAAAGCTCGCGAGTACGTTCATTCAAAATGAAGCACATCATTTTATCTGCATTGCTAGTACAACCTAACTTTGAATAGATAGGAGAATCTACAGTGGAATTATAGATGTCATTTACAGAGTTTATGTGCAAGCCTGACTTGGTAGAAGCTGTTGTTATTCCCAAATCATTATTTGACTCGTAATACGTATTCTTATCCCAATACACAGCACCATCTGGAGAGTAACCTCCACCATTGCCTTTGCAATAAGAGTTATTCTTATATGCTTGACCACCATCTACGTTTACTGAACGGTCTTCACCATCTTTAAATGCAGCACGATCACGTAATTTATTAATCCATGTAATAGTATTTGTGTATTCTGATTCACCTTGACGAGCATAAGCCTCAGCTACCATCAAAACATCCTCTGCAGAACGAGCCAGAATAGCATCACGGGTACCAAACTGAGAAGCAATAGCAATACGATAACCATCACGATATTTAGATAAAGCTACTGAACGTTTTTGTATACCATAGTAACCTTCATTTCCGTGCTCACCAACCCATTCTTGAGGTTCATCTTTAAAGTAACGTACAAAAGTATGAGTATTTTGCATAACACCATTTTTCAACACTCCGGTAGCATCATTTGTTACAGCATCATAACGGGAATCGCCGGCATTATTTACAACATATTTAATAGCCAGTTCACCACCCACGAAACGTTTAGAGCCAGAAACAGTACCTGTTGGCCCTAACTTAGCATTTGCATCTGACCAAGTAGGAGCGCCAGAAGTCGTATTACATCCATAGCAAGTTATAAACGATTTCCAGAAACGCGAATCATTAACGCGGTCAAAAACATCCATCGCATAATTAGTAGCACGAGCATATGAAAATTCGCGTCCACCAGAGATATCTCGTTTAGTTCCAGCTATATCTTGATAAACAGAAGGATAATAAAGGTGCATTTGATTTCCATAACGCCCCCAAGTCGTTTGATCATCAGAGAACTGGGCTGCTAAAACAACTTCAGAAACAGTTTCATTAGCACTATTAGCCTTCTGAAAGTCCCACAAATTAACATAGTCATTGCACAATGGGTGAGCATCAACAACTTCTGAAGCATATTTAATAACAGCAGTTAAGTCAGCTGCAGTCGTTGACGAATTCCAAGAAGAATATAGTTCGCTAGCACGAGTCAGATGAGCTTTAGCTAAGTAGTGAGCTGCTGCCCATTTCGTGATACGCCCTGTCTCTGCCGGAGTAGTAGGTAACAGATTATAAGCTTGCTCCAGATCTGCAATAATCTGAGCGAAACAGTCCTCTTCCGAAGCACGCGTAAAGTAAGTTTCAACACTTGTTGAAGGGGTCAATTTCAAAGGTACTCCACCATATTGAGCAACCAATTGCAAATAGAAATAACCTCTCATAAAGTAACCTTCACCCAAGCGAGTATTGTATTTAGAGTTAGTTTGGGCATAATAAAGTGGAACATTCTGAATCAACGTATTGGCAGATTCAATAGCGCCATACATATTGTCCCAGAAAGGAGAATTAGCACCTGTTTCTGCTGAATTTAAGTCAGTGCTATAGCAGTTGTAACTAGGTATAGAATTATTAGCATCCGTAAATTCATCAACACCTAAGTTAAAGAGTTCAATGCCCCATATATAATTAAATTTGAACTTTAACTTCTGATAAGCACCAGTAGATAATTCATCAAGACCTTCAGTTGTCTTGAAACGATCAGTACTATATTGTGTAGTCAGCTTCTCATCTAAAAAATCACTGCTACAAGACGTAATGCAAATACCTGTTGTACTTGCTATCAACGCTGCAAATAATATTTTATTTATTTTCATCTTAATTTTCTGTTTATAAAGTTAGAATCCTATATTGACACCAAAGACAAAACCTTTTGTAGTAATAGGAGAACCTGTTGTTACAGTATTGTTATCGTAATTTGAGAGGTCAGTATCCAAGTAATCACATTTCTTATAAATCATGAATGGATTCATACACTGAGCATAGACCTTTAATGAGCCAATACCTGATTTTTTCAGTTGTTTAGGAGTAAAATTATATCCAAAATTGATATTACGCATCTTAATAAAAGATCCATCTTGATAATTCATAGAAGAACTGTAAGTATCTGCACTTTCACCATTGGAACCTGGAGAATAATATTTAGCATTCTCATTTGTACCAGCAACCCAATAATCAATCTTACGTTGCATATAACGACCATCAAGTGTCAATGCACCACTCTTGAATGTTGATCCCCAACGAGTATAGATAAAGAAAGATAGTTCAAAATTCTTATAATTGAATGTATTAGTAATACCTCCTGACCAATCAGGACGAGATGTTCCCACAATTTTTTTATCATTATTAGCATCAATCGCTTTATCGTCATTCAAATCTTTCACTTTGATTTGACCAGGTTTACGGCCGTATTTTGCAGCCAGATCAGCTTCAGATGTCTTCCATATTCCGTCATATACATAGTCATAGTAAACACCTATTTCTTTACCTACAAACCATAAATTACCGACATCCTCTGTATTACCATTAGCCAATTCTGTAACCTTATTTTTATCTTTCGACCAAGTCAGATTAGTTGACCATGAAAAATCTGTAGTTTTGATATTTTGTGTATTAATCTGGAAATCAATGCCCCAACCTTCTGTTTTACCCACATTAGCATAAGTAGATGTATAACCTGTTAATGATGGAATAGACATTAGCATTAATAAGTCTTTAGTTTTAGTCTTATATACATCCAAGCTACCATTAATACGACCATTGAGAAAACCATAATCTACGCCAACGTTATACTGCGTTGTGCTCTCCCAAGTAAGATTATTATTAGTCATCTTTGCTGGATCCTTTTGAGAAGGGTCAGATGCAACATAACCTAAAGTTGAAGATGTAGTTCCCCAGTTATAGTACAAAGAAGTAAGAGCACCCTTAGTTGCATAAGCAGGGACTGCTGAATTACCTGTAGTACCCATACCAAAACGAAGTTTCAATGAGTTAACCCATTGAATATTCTTCATGAATTTCTCTTGGTCAATACGCCAGCCCAAAGCCAAAGAAGGGAAACAAGCCCATCTATTAGCATCAGACAGTTGAGATGCACCATCCCAACGAACAGAAGCTGTTAACAGGTATCTATCTTTGTAATTATAATTACCACGCATCATATATGACTCCATCTGTTTATCAGTCAATCCTGTGCCAAACGAACCTAGTTCACCTGCTGAATACAAGTTATACCACAATTCCGAGCTAGAAGCAACATCCGTAGCTTTCATCTCTCCATATTCATAATGATAGTCAGAAGCAGACTGCATTAAAGTTAGACCAATTTTATGATCATTAGCAATAGTGCGATCATAATAAATTAAGTTATCCAATGTCCAAGCACGCGTTTGATAGTTGTTATAAGCAGCAGTATTATTACCATCACCATTAATACCTTCAGCATCATAGAAAGTTCCTGTACGGTAATATTTAAACTCAGGACCAAACTGAGAACGAAATCTAAGGCCTTTTAATGGCTTCCACATCTCACCTAAATCGAATTGTGCATAGAAACTACCCGAAGCACGAAACGTTTGACGGTTATTAGTGGTGTATTTAAGTTCATTTATCGGATTAATGATATTAACATCACCAGCTGCAGGATTACGTATGTATGCACCATCCTCATCATAAGGAACAGTCCAAGGCAACATTCCTTTTAATGCTGAGTACAAATCACCTGCACCTGTTGCTGATTTAGTGAAACTATATCCATAGTCCTGATCACCAAAAGAGATGTTCATTGAAGTACCCATTTTAAAACTCTTTATAGGAGAAGCGTCAAAACTTGTTTTTGCAGTATAACGCTGGAACAATTGGCCCGGTTGAGTACCTTCTTGGCGTAAATAGCCAAATGAACCATAAGCCTGATATCTATCTGAACCACCAGAAGCGCTGACTGTATGCTCAGTTGACAAGCCTGTTTGCTTACCATACTTGCTCCAATCATAACTGCCAACTTTACTGCTGTCCCACTCAGTATTATTATTGGACCACCCTTTAGCTATATTAGCAAATGAAGCAGAGACCGAACCCCAAGTAGCAAGATCTGCAGCATAAGAGGGAGTGGCTGATTTATAAGTACCCATATTGTATTTTGCCAAACGAGCATAATCCAGCCATTCGCCAGCGTTCATATATTCAGTAACATCATACATTTTCTCTATCGTTATCGAGCCAGAGTAGTTTAAAGTAACTTTGCCTTCTTTACCGTGCTTAGTTGTTACCAGAATAACACCATTAGCTCCACGCGAACCATAAATAGCAGTTGCTGAAGCATCCTTCAAAATATCGATAGCTTCAATATCGCTCGGATTTATGTTTTCTATACCACCGCTTTGAAGCACCATTCCATCTACTACATACAATGGATTCTGATCAGCAGTCAGTGAGCGGACACCACGAATCTTAATGCTACCCGTTTCACCTGGGCGTTGGTTAGTAGTAATGTCAACACCAGCGGTCTTCCCTTGCATTGCTTGCAAAGCATCCTTAACTGGCATTGCTTTCAGCTCTTTCTCACCAACACGTGCCATTGCACCAGTCACGTCGCTCTTCTTTTGAACGCCATAACCTACAACCACAACTTCATCTAAAGCTTGTGAATCCTCTTTTAATAAAATTTTAAATGTAGTTTTCCCTGATACTGGAACAATTTGATTAATATAACCAATGTAACTTACTTTTAGTTTAGCTATATTAGCCACATTGTTTAATGCAAAATTACCATCTAAATCAGTAATAGTGCCATTTGTTGTACCTTCAACCAAAACATTAGCCCCAATAATAGGTTCATTACTTTGATCAAGAACAACACCCTTAATTGATTTGCTTTGTGCAAATCCAAATGTTGCAATCATTGAGAAAAATGCAACAAATAAAAACTTCGGGACCATCCCAAACAGGCTCAAATGCCTTTGTTGTTTTTTACTGTTTTCCATAAGATAAGTTTAACTATGATATTAAAATTCAAAAGTCTTTCAAAAGAAAAATCAAAAACGCAAATAATTTGCTTTATGAGCAGGAAGAATGCTCAACTGTTCAAGAGAAATATAGATTAACCTAGTATTCATAACTTCATGTTTTTCATTATTATTAATTTAAGTTTCGTGAAATAGTGTTGCAAAAATCATCATTTCCTAAATAAGAGCAAATGGATAAACGTACACATCCATAGATTTTTTCTTCTTCAGGGGTTATTGTACTGTTCTTTTTGATTTAAGACTGCACAATATGGCGGTATAATCCCTTAATATGCAAATCTTTAATGCCTTCCACAACAAAACGAGCAATCTGTTTTGCACCTGTTTCTCTTGTATGAGTATCATCTTTAGATCCATCAGGCTTCGACGAATCTTCTCCCGGATTAAGCCACATATATAACTCTTTCGATTTCTCCGAACCCAGATTCAGTATTAAATCGCGTGTCTTCACATTAATATCAATCATTGGCACGTTGTATTCATGAGCTACCGCACGAATGATGCTAGGATAATTCTTCAAACGATCGTCAACTAGATTACCTTGTTCATTAAAGGTACGCATCACAATGGGAGTTAACAACAGAGGGTTTGCCTTCTTGGCTCGCGTTTCTTCAATAAACTTAATAAGATTACGACGAAAATCTGCCGGTGAGGCATGACGCTCCGGCTTACTCGAAGTATCATTATGAGCAAACTGAATAAACACCCAGTCTCCTTTTCTCAGATTAACTGTAATGCTATCCCAACGTCCTTCATCTATAAAGGATTTAGTACTGCGACCTGCTTTAGCACGATTAACAACCTCAACATTACTATCAAAAAAAGATTGAAGCATTTGCCCCCAACCTCTTTGCAAAGTTTTGCTTGTATCGTAGGTTTGTGCAGTAGAGTCACCGGCGATAAAAACTCGAACCGGATTACTTGCCTGAGAAAGGCAGGTGAAAGTAAGAAGAGCAAAAGATAAAAACCACTTTTTCATAATATTTAATTTATGTAACGCAAAAATAAAGAGATGTAACAGAAACAACAATAGAGAATCGTACGCATGAACCAGATTAGATAATTGCGTATAATTTTCCATTTCAACAAGCCGACATAGCGGTTATCTTTGCCTAAGGATAACGAACCGAATCTTAAATTGTAATACATAAACACATATATAATATGAAAAAAATCCTTCTCATCTTTTTTAGCTTAATAATAGTCGCTTGTTTATCGACCGTTAGTGCACAAGAACTTCCCGACAAAAACGAAACGCTAAAAGTGCTAACGACGGTGAATGATTATTTTATGAAAAAGTACGAGGACTATACTCAACCCTTAAAGACAGACAAAGTACGCCCTAGCAATATATGGACTCGTGGCGTATATTATGAGGGATTAATGGAGCTCTACAAAATCTATCCACAAGAGAGCTATTATGACTATGCGTATGGATGGGCTGATTTTCATAAATGGGGAATGCGCAACGGAACCACAACACGCAATGCTGATGACCAATGCTGCGGACAAACATATATTGATCTATATAATATCTGTCCCGCCTCTCCCAAGATGGTAAAGGAAATAAAGGCTTGCATGAATATGCTAGTGAATACGCCACAAATAAATGACTGGACATGGATTGATGCCATACAAATGGGAATGCCTGTCTTAGCCAAACTCGGAAAGTTGACCGGTGAACAGAAATACTTCGATAAAATGTGGGATATGTACACCTATTCTAGAAACACCCATGGCAATAAAGGTTTGTTCAACTCTAAAGATGGTTTGTGGTGGAGAGATAAAGATTTTGAACCGCCTTACAAAGAACCTAATGGTGAAGATTGTTATTGGTCCAGAGGAAATGGATGGGTATATGCTGCGCTAGTTCGCGTGTTGAATGAGATCCCTCTAAATGAGAAACACAGAGCAGACTATATAAAAGATTTCATCATCATGAGTAAGGCACTTAAAGAATGCCAGCGCAAAGATGGCTTCTGGAATGTAAGCCTACACGATTCTGCTAATTTTGGCGGAAAAGAGTCTTCAGGAACTTCTCTTTTTGTTTATGGAATGGCTTGGGGAATACGTAACGGAGCACTGAACGGAGAAGAATATCTGCCTGTAGCATTAAAAGCATGGAACGCTTTGGTTAAAGAAGCTGTACATCCAGATGGATTCCTTGGATACGTACAAGGCACGGGCAAAGAGCCTAAAGACGGACAACCCGTAACATATACAAGCATTCCTGACTTCGAAGACTATGGAGTAGGTTGTTTCTTGTTAGCCGGTTCTGAAATTTATAAACTTAAATAGCACATCGTTAACTGGTAGTTAAGAATAAACACACAGGTAGTAAGATTGGAAGATGGTCTCATAGGTTAATAGATTAATAGATAGATAAATACTTTTCCATCAACTGAATCTTACCCTGCGTGTTTTCCTTTCACGATTCTTAAAACAAATCATAATGTAGCATAACATCCCCATGTTCTTACTAGAAACATCCCCATCTTGTAAAAGACAACATCTCCATGTTTTAGATTAAAACATGGAGATGTTCTGGTTATATAAAATACGTAAAATAAAGGCAGATAGCGTGTAGCAAGCAGAAAGAAGTTACGTCCTCTAAATCTTGTAAACGAGTACTCCGGCTGTAGGTATAACAGCACTCCCAATTAAGACTTTTGCTCCGGTAGGTAATGTAAACTCATAAGGTTCATCCGAATAGTTGAGTACGATAGCGAATCCATTGCGATATTCCATAGTCACACCATAAGGAAGATCCATCACGGGAATATTCAGTGTAGTATATAACTTCTTTAGTATATCGGCTTCTAAAGAGCCATCAGTTGAGTCAACTCCAATATAGGTGATTGTACCTTTCCCTAATTTGCGGAACGTAACAGCCGGCTTTCCGTCATAGAACTCTTGCGCATAGGTTGCCCACACTTGAGAATCCTTACCGGGAATGAGTATCTCACCCCACGTATTCCACGTATATTTTTTGCCTGCCATCTCTACCACACCCGGATCTTTGGGTAACAACAAATCATAGAAATCCATTGAATTACCCGTCAGATTGTTTATCAACGAACCAAAGGGAGCTGCGAACAAGCGACCAAATCGATCTTTTTGCGCTGTACGGCAAGTCAGCACCAAATTACCACCGTTCTGAACATAATTAGTCCATCTTTCTACTAAGTCTTTATCAGCTAGCTGATAGGCAGGAGCTATCAGTACGGGATATTGACTGAAATCTTTTTCTTCGGTAATGAAGTCAACCGGTGCACCAAATGATTTAAGCGTACGATAATACTTCTCTATATGCCCCATTGTGCTCCATGTTGCATTTTGTTTTTGACGATCTATACTCCATGCATTTTCATGATTAAAGAGAATGGCCGTCGTTCTGTCAACATAATCTTTCGGTTTCTTATCACGAGGAGAAAATTCTTTTCTAAGCATCTTAACTTCACTGATGAACTCTTGATACTCACGCCCGCCGGGAGTAACCGTTACGCCATCAGTGCCTACAATACCATAGTGATATTGTTCCGTCCCATATAAGGGCTGACGATAGCGATAGGTACAAACAAAATCACTTCCCCCGGCAAAAACACTCCAAAGCCATAAGCGAACAGCTCCGGGAAGCGGTTGTGGGTTTATGCTGCCCCAATTCACCTGACCGGGTTGTAGCTCCATCACGCCATAGGTACCTTGAATCGGACGAAAGAAATCATTAGCAAAGGCAATACGAAGCGGATTGCCTACCCGATAACCCCGACGACCTATACCTTCATTATCGCCATAAACCATGTAACGGGTATATGAAACGAAATCCAGCTCTTTACTCCCACCAATATGCCCTTCATCGTAGTTGGGTATATAGTTAGTAGTAACCCACTGATTTTTAGCATATTTCTTTATCAACAAACTTTGCTCATTGAGAAAATCATTAGTCACTCCGGCTGCAAAACGGCGATAATCTAAAATCTGATGATGATTCATAAACATCTGTCGGGTTTTAGGAAGAGTAATCTCATCAAAGGTGGTATAGACTTCACTCCAAAAGGAAGTGCCCCAAGCATCATTCAAAGCTTTGATGCTATTATCGTATTTATTACGAAGGAAATCACGGAAAGCCATTTCGGCCTTTGGATTATAGTCAAACTGCACCGCCGGTTCATTATCAAGTTGCCAACCAATAACCCGAGCATCATTTCCATAATGTTCAGCCAATCTCTCTATCATTTTATAGGAAAGCTCTCTATAAAGTGGAGACGCAAAAGACGCATGTTGGCGAGCACCATGATCGAGCACCGTACCATCTTCCTGGCGAAGCAATATTTCAGGATACTTGCGACTCAGCCATACGGGAGGGGTTGCAGTAGAAGTACACAAGACCACCTTTAAATCATGCTTGGCAGCAAGAGCTACAGCACGATCCAGCCATGCAAAATCATATTTGCCTTCAGAAGGCTCCAGTTGCGCCCAAGCAAATTCAGCAAAGTGCGTAAACTCAAATCCCAGTTCATGCATTTTCTTAAAGTCCCTATTCCACTGGCTCTCATCCCAATGTTCAGGATAGTAATATACGCCCGTCAACGTGAGATCTTTATCCTTAAACCATTGTTTAGAGGAAGGTTGTTGCGCCTGCAAACCAATTGGCAACACCATACAAGTCAACAAAATAGATAATAAGATTCGTTTCATAGTAACATTTATTATTAGGAGGTTATTCTTTCATTCTCAGCAAAGAATCAAGCACTTTACTATCTACAGTAAAAGCAGTACCGTGCCGGGTTCCTTTCGGGAAAACAATTTTATCCGACACATCTTCCCAATGAACACAGTCTTTGGAACGAACCGCACCGTACTTATGATCGCGATATTTATCAAAATACACATAGAGGTAATCACCCACAATCAATGGTGCGGGGCCTTCTGCCCAATAATCACCTGTTATAGGAGCAGAAACTGCCACAGGAAAGCCATCTTTAATATTTTTAGTTTTGGTCACACGTAGATTTTTCTCTGGAGGATTAGAATTCTCATTCTTCACGACCATTATCAATTCATTATTTACGTCCTTTACAATAGCAGCATCAATCACACTAAAATCGGGATCAAAGAATATCTTTGTCTTCGAGAACTTTTTAAATTTCTTTGTGGTCACATAGTAGATACGGTGATTTAGCCCTTTCTCGCTTTCACTCGTAGCGACCTGTTTATGTCTCCCGGGAATAGTTGTAGCCCAAAAAATGTAATAAGTCTTCGATGGCCCGTCATAGAACAATTCAGGTGCCCAGCAATTGTGTGCCGTAGGTTCATGCATCATCACAGGAATGGCTTTTTGTTCAGACCAATGCAACAGATCGCTCGATGAAGCGTATCCAATGATACGATCCGTCCAGCTGGAAGTCCACACCATGTGGAAAGTCCCATCAGGAGCCTGACAGATACTAGGATCTCTCATCAACTTATCTTTTCCTACAGAAGGTATTAAAAAGGAGTTTCCCTCGTTCAATGGTTCCCACTTCAAACCATCTCGACTATAGGCTAAATGAAGCCCATCTTTGCTATCATTAATGAAATAAGAAAACAGGTATGCCTTCTCCTGCCCCCGGACAATGGCCAAAAACAAAAAGGTGAAGCATGCGAAAAGAAGAATTTTCTTCATCATATTAGTATTAAAATTAATAGAGTTATCAAACATACAAATATAATCGAATCAAGCTGAAAGAAAAATAGTCTTAGACTAAAAACTCTAGTTATATTATTGCAAAATACTGTAATATCGTACAAAGCAATATAATTACAGGTGATTTCACACGAATTTCTATCTATCTGTACATCTTTCTAGGATGAGTAATAGCAAAAATCTGTACCTTAGCTTTCGGATTATTATTAAAGTAAATATTATGCAAAAACATTTTCTTACACTATCTCTTCTTATAACAATAGCAACAACTCTATCCGCACAGAATATGCTCGACATTGCAGGCAAATGGAGCTTTCAAATCGACAGAAATGATGCGGGAGTCAAAGAACAATGGTATAAAAAGATATTAACTGATGAAATAAATCTCCCTGGATCGATGCCAGAAAAACTTAAAGGGGACAATGTTACTGTACAAACCAAATGGACTGGCAGTTTATATGATAGCTCTTATTACTTCAATCCATATATGGAGAAGTATCGGATAGAAGGAAACATAAAGCTTCCCTTCTTCCTGACACCGGATAAACATTATGTCGGTGTAGCGTGGTATCAAAAGCAGGTTGTCATTCCTGCTAATTGGAAAGGCGAGCGAATCTTACTCTATCTGGAGCGTCCACACATAGAAACAACTGTATGGATTAACGAAAAAAAAGCAGGTATGCAAAACAGCCTTTGTGTGCCACACATATATGATATAACTGATCTTATTGCCAAAGGAAAATGCAGAATTTCTATTCGCGTAGATAATCGTATTAAAGAGATCAACGTAGGACCGGATTCTCACAGCATTACCGACCAGACGCAAGGTAATTGGAACGGAATAGTCGGAAAAATCAATTTAATGACCACTCCAAAAGTCTATTTCGAAGATATTCAGGTATATCCGGATCTTGCAAACAAGAAGGCAATAGTGAAAATGGTGCTAAAATCCACTTCACCCTCAGCCACATCTGCGGCAATAACTCTCTCTGCAAAGAGCTTTAATTCGGAACAAAGTCAGACTGTGCCCGCGATAACAAAAAGCTTCGTGGTAAAAGATGGAGTACTCAATTGTGAAATGGAACTACCCATGGGAGACCGAATGCTAACATGGGATGAATTCGACCCTGCATTGTACCTGTTGCACGCAGAAATAGCAAGTAATAAAGGTAAAGAGAAGAAGGAAGTACAATTTGGAATGCGAGAATTTTCCATCAAAGGGAAATGGTTCTATGTGAATGGGATTAAGACAATGCTTAGAGGAACAGTAGAAAACTGTGATTTTCCTTTGACTGGTTATGCACCTATGGATGTGAAAGATTGGGAAAGAGTCTTTCGCATTTGCCGCAACTACGGATTGAACCACATGCGTTTTCATTCTTTCTGCCCACCGGAAGCTGCGTTCATTGCGGCTGATTTAGTGGGATTCTATTTGCAACCGGAAGGACCAAGTTGGCCAAATCATGGACCTAAATTAGGAATGGGACAACCTATTGATACTTATTTAATGGATGAAACCATTCGACTAACGAAAGCTTATGGTAACTATGCATCCTATTGTATGTTAGCTTGTGGCAACGAGCCTTCGGGACGCTGGGTCGCCTGGGTTACCAAATTTGTAGAATACTGGAAAAAAACTGACTCGCGCAGAGTATATACCGGAGCATCAGTGGGTAATAGTTGGCAATGGCAGCCCAACAATCAATATCATGTTAAAGCTGGTGCCAGAGGACTCAATTGGACCAATGCAATGCCGGAGTCGAAATCGGATTATCATGAAAAAATAGATACTGTAAAGCAACCCTATGTATCGCATGAAACAGGTCAATGGTGCGCTTTTCCTAATTTTAATGAAATAAGAAAATATACGGGCGTAAACAAGGCACGCAATTTCGAGATTTTCCAAGATCTACTTACTGATGGTAAGATGGGAAACAAAGGGCATGACTTCATGATGGCTTCAGGAAAGCTACAAGCTCTTTGCTATAAAAATGAGATAGAGAGAACTCTTCGTACCCCGGACTATGCGGGTTTTCAGTTGCTGGCTCTGAATGACTACTCTGGGCAGGGTACAGCCTTAGTTGGACTGTTAGATGTCTTTTTTGAAGAAAAAGGATATATCACAGCCAGTGAAGTTCGACGATTCTGCAATGCTACTGTACCCTTAGCCCGCATCCCTAAATTTGTATATAAGAACGACGAAACGTTCACTGCTACTATTGAAGTCGCTAATTTTTATAAAGCAACGCTCAAAAACGCTAAAGTTGTTTATACAATCAAAGATGCATATGGCAAAATTTATGCAGAAGGAGTACTTTGTACAAAAGATATTCCGATAGGCAACTGTTTCCAGCTAGGACAAGTAAACTACTCGCTAAACAACGTTACCTCTCCACAAAAACTTAATTTGGAAGTAAAAATAGAAGGAACAGAAGCCTTGAACGACTGGGATTTCTGGGTATATCCTGCACAGGTAGAAGTGAAAAAAGGTAGCGTATACGTTACAGATACTTTCGACACCAAAGCACATGAAGTCTTAGAGCAAGGTGGCAATGTATTAATTACCGCCGCTGGAAAGATCTCCTACGGAAAAGAGGTCGTACAATACTTCACACCTGTGTTTTGGAATACATCTTGGTTCAAGATGCGCCCTCCGCACACCACAGGCATTTGGGTAAACGACAAGAGCCCACTCTTTAAAAACTTTCCGACAGAATATCATAGCAACCTGCAATGGTGGGAGCTGCTCAACAAAACTCAAGTGATGCAATTTACGGAGTTTCCCGATACCTTTCAGCCACTAGTACAAAGCATCGACACATGGTTCATCAGCCGCAAAATCGGAACTTTATTTGAAGCGAATGTATTGAATGGAAAGTTGATGATGACTAGTATGGATATAACCAGTGATCCCGATAAGCGCATTGTTGCACGACAAATGTATAGCGCTATTTTAGATTACATGAATTCTGATTATTTCCGCCCACAGGAAAAAATAAATGTGGAACAAATACAAAACCTATTTACCAAGAATGCACCAAAAGTAAACTCTTACACCAAGGATTCTCCCGACGAGTTAAAACCTACAAAAGGAGACAAAGGAAGATGAGAACAAGTAAACAATATATAAATAAATGAAGAAGTATTATATAGTAGCCTTAGCACTAGCCATTAGTGCAATGGGTAAAGCACAACAAATCAGCTACTCTTTCCGCTTTGATAGCAATAAAAAAAGTGAAGGAGTAGTCAATATCACTCCACAAAACATCTTTAGTGAGGCTGCAGGATATGGCTACGACCTGCAAGCAGCACCCGATGGTAAAAGTAACCATCCGTTTTACTTCTCTGTAAACGTGCCCGATGGCAACTACAAAGTTACTGTTACGCTTGGCTCGAAAAAGAAAGCGGGTGAAACCACTGTACGCGGAGAATCTCGTCGACTATTTATAGAGAACCTGCCTACGAAAAAAGGAGAATTGGTAGAATGTTCATTTGTTATCAACAAGAGAAACACCCTGATTGCCGAAGGAGAATACGTGAAGATTAAGCCCCGGGAGAAGAAAAAGCTGAACTGGGACGATAAGTTAACATTGGAATTTAATGGAGATACGCCACTGTTGTCGGCACTCCACATTGAAAAAATAGAAAATGTTCCTACCGTATTCTTATGCGGCAATTCTACAGTTGTGGATCAAGATAATGAGCCATGGGCAAGTTGGGGACAAATGATTCCACGATTCTTTAATGACCAAGTGTGTATTGCCAATTACGCAGAATCTGGAGAATCAGCCAATACTTTCATTGCCGCCGGAAGATTGAAAAAAGCACTCACCCAAATGAAGGCAGGAGATTATCTTTTCATGGAATTTGGACACAATGACCAGAAACAGAAAGGGCCGGGCAAAGGAGCTTACTACTCATTCATGACCAGCTTAAAAATATTTGTCGACGAGGTTCGTGCGCGAGGAGCATACCCTGTATTAGTGACACCCACTCAGAGAAGAAGTTTTAACGCAGAAGGAAAAATAGTAGACACACACGAAAATTATCCTGAAGCAATGAAGTGGCTGGCACATAAAGAGAATGTTCCATTAATAGATTTGAATTCCATCACCCGCACCTTATACGAAGCAATGGGTGTTGAGAATTCAAAGAAAGCTTTTGTTCACTATCCGGCAAATACATTCCCCGGACAAACTAAAGCTTTAGAAGATAATACGCATTTCAATCCTTATGGTGCCTATCAAGTTGCTAAGTGCGTTATTGAAGGCATGAAAAGCATCCAATTAGATCTTACTAAATATCTAAAAAGTGATTACCACACCTTCGATCCGGCACATCCTGACAATCGGGCTTCTTTCCGATGGAAACCCAGTCCATTTACCGAAATTGAAAAGCCTGATGGAAACTAACAATATGCCCTATCCAATAGCCAATTATATGAAGAAGATTATCATTAGCTCATTCGCCATTTTCTTGTTAAGTAGCTGTATCTCGCCTAGTAAAAGTGGTAATGGCATTCCTTCATTCGCATGGATAAATGCGGGTGAAAAAATTGACTTATCATGGGCTAAAGATGTGGGTGCCAAGCCATTTCCAAAGAAAGCAGATGCAACCTTTAACGTCAAAGCATTTGGGGCTGTAAATGATAGCAATGTTCTCAGTACGCAAGCCATCCAAAAAACCATTGATGCATGTAGCAGTGCAGGGGGTGGAACAGTGACTTTTGATCCGGGATATTACCAAACCGGAGCATTGTTCATTAAGAAAGGTGTCAATCTGCATATCGAAAAAGGAGTAACACTCCTGGCCAGCAGAGATATCAACAATTATCCTGAATTTCGTTCGCGTATAGCAGGCATTGAGATGACATGGCCTGCGGCCGTGCTCAATGTGATAGACGTAGAACAAGCATCTATTTCGGGTAAAGGAACGATCGATTGTAGAGGAAAAGTTTTCTGGGATAAATACTGGGAGATGCGAAAAGAGTATGAAAAGAAAGAGTTGCGATGGATTGTAGATTATGATTGTAAGCGAGTACGCGGCATTCTTGTGTCAAACAGTTCAGACGTAATATTGAAGGACTTCACATTAATGCGAACCGGCTTCTGGGGTATTCAAGTTCTTTATTCAAATCATTGCACACTCAATGGGCTAACTATTAATAATAATATTGGCGGGCATGGCCCTAGCACCGACGGAATTGACATTGACTCTTCCACGCGCATCCTCATTGAAGGTTGTGATATTGACTGCAACGATGACAACATCTGCCTAAAGGCCGGTAGAGATGCAGATGGATTGAAGATTGATCGTCCTACAGAATATATTGTAGTCCGCAATTGCACTGCCCGTAAAGGTGCCGGATTGATTACTTGTGGAAGTGAAACGTCAGGAGATATACGTTATGTTTTAGGATATAATTTGAAAGCTTATGGCACTTCATCGACCCTAAAATTAAAATCGGCAATGAATCGGGGAGGAACTGTGGAGCATATTTATATGACGAATGTTGTGGCAGATAGTGTACAAAACGTATTAGCTGCCGATCTGAATTGGAATCCGAGCTACAGCTACTCCGAACTACCCGCAGAGTATAAGAACAAAGAGATTCCTGAGCATTGGAAAGTGATGCTCACCCCTGTGATCCCGATCGAAAAAGGATACCCTCACTTCAGAGATGTATATCTGGCAAACGTAAAGGCAACTAATGCCGAGCAATTTATATCGGCTTCAGGCTGGAATGATTCGCTAAAACTTGATAACTTTGCTGTCTATAATTTAGATGTTACAGCGCAAAAAGCCGGCATTGTAGCTTTCACGCACAACTTTAAGATAAAGGGCGTTAAGCTAAAAATAGCAGACAAGAGCAAGATTACATTCAAGAACAACAGTGAATTAACACAAGAGATTCGGTATGAATAAAACCAAAAGTCTAATCACTTTATTTCTCTCTTTGGCTTTTGCTCTATCCGCAACTGCCGGGAACAACAAGGCTTTTCACCGAATTGTAAAAGGGACGCAGAAAGAGCCTCGCGTCTTGGCGTGCAATTATCCGGAGTTTTCTTTTCATTTTCCCCAGATGGCTGGTAACTTTCGCATAGGAGTACAAAACGAAGGCAAGAGCCGATGGGCAAATGAGTTGAAGGTCGTCGAGCTAAAAGAAAAGAATGGCACACTTACGTATATTCTAAAAGATGTTTTACTTGGAAGTGGAAATCTAGTTGTCCGCATTACCGGACTGACTGATAGCGACGGATTTATCATGGAAGTAGAAGCAAAAGAGATTCCCTCTACAATGCAACTGATGTGGTCGTTCGGAGGCTGTTACGGACAAGTGCTGGATGACAAAACCGATAGTCGGATGAAGCCTGTTTATTGCAAAGATAACGTCTTCAGCGTAGAGGGTAGTGCTTTCACTTGCTACTATGGTGAGAGTATGCAATTAAAAGTTATTCAAGGGATTACGCCTTTTTCTTCCGAGATTAGATTGTCGGATGCTCATCAACAAAAAACTCCTCTCTCCTTTTTTCAATCGGGCAAGAAGACAGATGCACCTGCACTGGCTGCTTCAACTCCCATAAAAAGTGGCGAGAAGCTTTATTTCTGTTTTTATACTCAGAACACAAAAGCAGACTACAATTATTTCATGCTTCCAGCACTCTTCGCACAGGAGTTTAATAAATAACACCAACAGGAGAATGAAAGCTTACTCAAGAATTACAAAAACTTTGTTTGCGCTTTGCTTCTACTTGCTAACCGCAACAAACAGCTTTGCACAAGAATACAAAATCTGGCAGTTTCCGAAAGAGCAACTACCAACCATCGACGGAAACGACGATGACTGGCAAATGATTCCCGAATCGTATGCCATCTCTATCGACCGGATGAAAGAGGACGAAGGCAAATATGCCAAACCAAATAAATCAACCTTAGACATTAGTGTGAAAGTGGGTTGGTGCGCTGGACTGAATCGTTTGTACTTTTTATACGAAGCATACGATAATTATTGGAGATTCAGCGAAAACAGCCTAAGTACCGATATCTTTGAGGTGGTCGTTGACGGAGATTGTTCCGGTGGCCCTTTTATCGATCGGTTTCATCCCGACAAGAAAGCAGATGTATGGGAATCTTGGTTCAATTTTCACGGTTGCCAAGCACAAAATTACCATATCTTTACCCCTGCTCACAAGGAAGATTGGTGCATGTTATGGGGACCGCAAGTGTGGCTCAAACAAAAACCTTATGCGGACTATGCCTATCGCTATTCATTTAAAGAAGGAGAAGCGGGCAAACTTGTTCTTGAGTTTTACATTACCCCTTTTGATCATGCCGATGCTGCCGGGCCGGAGAAATCTGTGCCCACTATCTTACAGGAAAACAAAGACATCGGATTGTGTTGGGCTGTCATTGACTTCGATGCTAATCCTGATAGCAAGGACGGATTTTGGAATCTGTCCAGTGAACATACCATGTATGGCAATGCAGACTACCTACCCAAAATGAAGCTGATGCCATTAGAGAAACAAAAATAAAACTCCTTATGAAACAGATCCTCTTGACTCTTTGCTGCCTAACTTGTTGGCTAACCAACATGAATGCCACTACGTACAATGTAAAAGAGTACGGCGCCAAAGCCGATGGCAAAACCATTGATTCCCCGACTATCAATAACGTAATTGAGGAGGCTTCTAGAAATGGAGGAGGCACCATCTATTTCCCTGCGGGACAATATGCCTGCTACTCCATTCGTCTGCAAAGTCACATCACTTTGTATCTGGAGGCAGGCGCAGAGATCATTGCCGCTTTTCCTGCCGAAAAGGAAGGTTATGATGAAGCTGAAACCAATGAACATACTATGTATCAGGACTTCGGGCACAGTCATTGGAAAAATTCGCTTATTTGGGGCATTGGATTGGAGGAGATTACCATCTGCGGCCCGGGCCTCATCAACGGTAAAGGATTGACGCGAGAAGAAAGTCGCCTGACGGGTGTGGGCAACAAAGCCATCAGTTTGAAGCTATGCAAGAATGTTACGTTGAAAGATCTTTCGATGTTACATTGTGGACATTTTGCATTGTTGGCAACAGGAGTAGATAATCTTACGATTCAGAACTTAAAAGTAGACACGAATCGTGATGGGTTCGACATTGATTGTTGTCGCAACGTACGCATCTCCGATTGTAGTGTTAATTCTCCATGGGACGATGCCATTGTGCTGAAAGCCTCTTATGCATTGGGCTTTTTCCGTGATACGGAGAACGTGACCATCTCTAATTGTTACGTATCCGGATTCGACAAAGGAAGCATGCTTAATGCTACTTATGAACGGCACGAACCACAAGCTCCCGATCACGGTTATGTGACGGGGCGCATTAAGCTGGGAACAGAGTCGAGCGGAGGATTCAAAAACATAGCGATCACCAATTGCATCTTTGAACATTGTCGCGGACTGGCTCTTGAGAGTGTTGACGGAGGACATTTGGAAGATGTAGTAATCAGTAATATTACGATGCGTGATATCGTTAATGCACCGATATTCTTACGCCTCGGAGCCCGCATGCGAAGTCCGCAAGGTACGCCTATCGGTACAATGAAGCGCATTTTAATCAGCAATGTGAATGTTTTCAATGCCGATTCTCAATATTCTTGCATTATCAGTGGCATCCCCAACGCCTGTATTGAAGACGTTACACTCAGCAATATTCATCTCTATTTTAAAGGCGGGTACACAGCTGAGGATGGCAAACGCACACCACCCGAGCAAGAGAAAATTTATCCCGAGCCATGGATGTTCGGTACCATTCCCGCATCCGGATTCTATGTTCGCCATGCCCGCAACATTACTTTCAACAATGTAAACTTCCATTTTGCTACTCCCGACGGTCGCCCGCTATACGTAACGGACGATGCAGAAATCATCAAGAAATAAGTCTATAGAGCGTTTTATTATCATTATGCAATAAAAGAACGGCATAAAACCATTATCTTTGCGCGTTGCAAAACGATAATAAAACCTCAATATATGGATAAAAAGTTCAAAAGGACAACCGTCACTTCGGCATTACCTTATGCCAACGGCCCTGTTCATATTGGCCATTTGGCCGGCGTTTATGTGCCTGCCGACATTTATGTGCGCTACTTACGTTTAAAAAAAGAAGATGTGTTATTCATCGGAGGATCCGATGAACACGGAGTACCTATTACTATTCGGGCTAAAAAAGAAGGAGTTACTCCCCAGGATATAGTTGATCGTTATCACACTCTGATAAAGAAATCATTCGAGGAATTCGGTATCTCTTTCGACATCTATTCTCGCACGACTTCACAAACGCACCATAAACTGGCCTCGGACTTTTTCCGTACATTATATGACAAAGGTGACTTTCTGGAAAAGACTTCAGAACAATATTATGATGAGGAGGCTCACCAGTTTCTGGCCGACCGCTACATCACGGGCGAATGCCCACATTGCCACTCAGAAGGTGCCTATGGCGACCAATGTGAGAAATGTGGCACCTCTCTCTCTCCTACAGACTTAATCAACCCCAAAAGCGCCATCAGCGGTAGCAAACCGGTGATGAAAGAGACAAAGCACTGGTATCTACCTCTCGACAAGCATGAAGCATGGTTGCGTAAATGGATATTGGAAGATCACAAAGAGTGGAGACCGAATGTCTACGGGCAGTGTAAAAGTTGGTTGGATATGGGATTGCAACCTCGTGCCGTGAGCCGTGATCTTGATTGGGGAATTCCCGTTCCTGTAGAAGGTGCTGAAGGTAAAGTGCTTTATGTATGGTTTGATGCTCCGATAGGTTACATCTCCAACACGAAAGAACTCCTGCCGGATAGTTGGGAGACTTGGTGGAAAGACCCCGAAACACGCCTCGTTCACTTCATCGGTAAAGACAATATTGTATTTCACTGCATTGTTTTCCCTGCCATGCTGAAAGCTGAAGGAAGTTACATTCTACCGGACAACGTACCAAGCAACGAATTCTTAAATCTGGAAGGAGATAAGATCTCTACTTCACGTAACTGGGCTGTCTGGTTGCACGAATATCTGGAAGATTTCCCCGGAAAACAAGACGTGCTTCGCTATGTACTCACAGCGAACGCTCCCGAAACGAAGGATAATGACTTTACATGGAAGGACTTCCAGGCCCGTAACAATAATGAGCTGGTTGCTGTCTATGGTAACTTCGTCAATCGTGCGATGGTGCTTACTCAGAAGTATTTCGATGGTAAGGTACCTGCTATGGGAGAACTGACTGACTATGATCAGGAAACCTTGAAAGAGTTTGTAAACGTGAAAGCCGAAGTAGAGAAGCTGCTCAATGCTTTCAAGTTCCGTGATGCACAAAAAGAGGCAATGAATCTTGCCCGTATTGGAAACAAATATCTGGCAGATACTGAACCCTGGAAGTTAGCCAAGACAGACATGGGACGTGTTGCTACGGTCTTAAATATCAGCTTACAGTTGGTGGCGAACTTAGCGATTGCGTTCGATCCGTTCTTACCTTTCAGTTCGGCAAAACTTCGTAAAATGATCAACATGAAGAGCTTCGAGTGGACGGAATTGGGACAGATTGATTTGCTACCGGCCGCACACGTATTGAACGAACCTGAATTACTTTTCGAGAAGATAGAAGATAGCACAATAGAAGCCCAAGTACAGAAATTGCTGGACACAAAGAAAGCAAACGAGGAAGCTAACTATAAAGCTAAACCAATTCGTGCCAATATTGAGTTCGATGATTTCACAAAGCTCGATATCCGTGTAGGTACTGTTCTAGAATGTACAAAGGTGCCTAAGGCCGACAAACTACTTCAATTCAAAATAGAAGATGGACTGGAACAACGAACGATCGTTTCAGGCATTGCCCAACACTACAAACCCGAAGAATTGGTAGGCAAACAGGTATGCTTCATCGCAAACCTCGCACCTCGCAAGCTCAAAGGAATTGTCAGTGAGGGAATGATTCTTTCTGCTGAGAATAATGATGGTAGTCTGGCTGTTGTGATGCCGGGAAAAGAAGTAAAGCCGGGTAGCGAAGTGAAATAAGACTGCCCGATCACGCATAAAACAAAGATGAAAGAGCAATCGCTAAAACAAAAAACAGTCGGAGCTTTGCTCTGGAACTTGCTGGACCGTATGGGGCAGCAAGTTTTGCTGTTTATTGTCGGCATCATAGTGGCGAATATTCTTTCGGTAGAGGATTATGCACTTGTAGGAATGTTGGCCATCTTCACCGCAGTAGCTAACATCGTATTAGATAGTGGGTTTAGTGCCGCATTGATACAAAAGAAAGAGAGCAGCGAACGCGATTTCAGTTCTGTCTTCTGGTTTAACTTAGTCATCAGTATCCTACTCTACTTATTACTGATCTCTGTTTCTCCATTCATTTCCCGCTTCTTCTCACAGCCCAAACTCACGGAATTGGCTGCTGTCATCTTCCTGGCATTGCCCATCAACTCTTTAGCAATCATTCAAACGACCATCCTCACAAAGGAAGTCCGCTTCAAGGCCTTAGCTAAAGCTAATTTGCTCTCTATGATGATCTCGGGAATTGCCTCTTTAGGCATGGCTTATTCCGGATGGGGAGTCTGGACTTTAGCTTTTCAACCGGTGATACTCTCCATAACGCGTACTTTGCTTTTATGGATACAAAGCACGTGGTACCCCAAACGAATTTTTAGCGTTCAGGCCATCAAAGAATTGTTTAGCTTCGCATCCAGCTTACTCATAGCGAGCCTCATCAACACTTGTTTCTTAAACATCTATTCAGTCATCATAGGAAGGCTTTATCCAGTAAAACAACTAGGATATTACACTCAGGGGAATAAGATGTGCGACATGGGGGTAAGCATGCTCTATGGAAGTATACAGAATGCTACCTACCCAATATTCAGTAGCATACAAGATGAGAAAGAACGCCTAATAAGGGCATATCGAAAGACCATCCGGTTTACGGCATTTATAACTTTCCCCGTCATGGCGGGACTTATTGTCATTGCCCGTCCGGTGATAGAAATGTTGTTGAAAGAGGAATGGTGGCCTGCGATTCCATTCTTTCAATTACTTTGTGCCGGAGGATGTTTCACGATTCTCACAGCCATCAACAATAACTTTATCAAAGTAAGCGGACGTTCTGATGGTATATTAAAATTGGAATATTTCAAGATCATAATTACGATCCTTGTTCTGGCTTTAACGTATAACAGGCCAGTACTTATCATGGTTGTCGGACTAGTTGTCGCCCGGGCTATTGTCTACTTTATCAACATGATTTATACCGCACGCTATACCGGTTATAAAGTAGGGATGCAATTTCGAGACTTACTACCCTACCTGTTCCTTGCAGGTGCTATGACTGCTGCTATCCTGCCGGTGAGTCACTACATTACTCAAAACTGGATACTAATGAGCGTACAGATAGTAGCCGGAATCCTCCTCTATATCGCACTCGCATACATCACCGGTTCCAAAATACTTAAAGAATCGATTGAGCTGCTATTGAAAAAGAGATAAAAAAGAATGATGGAAAAAGAGATAAAAGTCAGCGTACTGATGCTCACTTACAATCAGGAGCAATATATCAATGAAGCGATTCGTAGTGTCATGTTGCAGCAGACGGATTTCTCCTTCGAACTGGTTATAGGGAATGATGCGAGTACCGACGAGACAGGCGCCATCTGCCGTACCTGGCAAGATAACTATCCCAAACAGATTGTACTCCTGAATAGGGAACAAAACCTGGGACTTCAGCAAAACTTCATTCAGTCGTATGCTCATTGCCGCGGAGAGTATGTTGCCATCTGCGAAGGAGACGACTTCTGGACGAACAAACACAAACTACAAAAGCAGGCAAGCTTTTTGGATGCACATCCCGACTACTCTACCTGCTTTCATCGCGTGATCAATTACTACGAAGACAATGGCACCAAAAGTCTTAGCAATGGTGGACAAAAAGAGGAGACCAACATTATTGATCTAGCACGAAGTAACTACATATCAAACGTGGCAGCCATGTTTCGACGAGGATTATTTGGAGAACTTCCCGAATGGTTTGCAAGAGTCAGCACTTACGACTATGCCATTCATCTACTCAATGCACAATACGGAAAGATACACTATATAAAAACTCCGATGGCTGTTTATCGTCAGCATAGAAGAGCCATCTGGAGTGAAGCCGGAATGGATAAGAAGTTGAACATCTCTCTACAGATAAGAGAGCTATTAATGGCTTACTTCACTGAGAACAAAGAGGTGTACGATGCATTAAGAAATGCTTCAGCTGCTATTGCATTCAGTCTAATTCGTTATTATCGCTCTGCCAACAATGAGAAGATGGTTAGCGAAACAGAAAAGCGCATTCTACACTACTTCCCCGAATGGAATGTGGAGGATCTAAGAACAAGAATTACTCTTCCCCCTTTGAGCACTAAACAAAAGATGAAAAAATACGGTATGGTGTTCCTAAAACAAGGTAGGGCATTGGTATCAAGATTTATTCCTCTCCCAAGAATCTAAAGAGATTCTCCTTCTCTTCAAAAAATACGCCAAGGTAATATCGCATGATTAATAGTATACAAACGGACATTTTTGAGGTTGTTTTTGTCAAGTGCAAGTTTATAAAGGTTTAACAGAAAGAGAGAGAAGAACTTCCCACCTAGATGTTTTTTTTAAAGGCGGTTTACTTTTTCAAAAGTGCAACCGTCCTTTTGCCAAAGAGAAACCGTCTCTTTACCCAACTGAACGGTTCTCTTGCTTCAATTATCGGCAGGAGTTTGCCTAAAATAGCCATCTTTGAGGCCCCCGAAGCGTATATTCATAAAAAAAGAGGGAAGCTTCCACTCCTCTCTTTCTATCGCATTCTAAATTGAATATACTTTATGATTACATTGACAAAGATAATACTTGAAACAGACAAAGTCAAGTAAAAGGGAGCCAAACTTAGAACTTATTAGCAAAATTAATCTTGCCAGTCCATTGATACAAGCGCATCATTTGTGCTACTTCTTTTGAAGAAGCAGTGAGATTCATCTCTTTCTTAATTTACTCTGAAGCATTCGAAAAAGAAGCGCTAATGCCCCCTCTCTTTTTGGATGAAAGAAGTAAATATTCGGCGTATTGCCAATCTTCAGGAGTATCCAGATCAATGCTTGCCGATTGCGGCATTACATACTTCCTGTTCTTAGTAAATGCAGAAAGATGTTTCTCCTTCAAAGCTGTCACATTCATCACATAGACAGCGCCATTATACTCATATACAACCGGACAATCTTGTCGACGTGTGAAGTTCCCTTCCAACACATGCTTCAAAAAGCCTTCTTCATTCTCCTGAAACATTACATAATATGGATTCGTCTTTGCTTCAGCGACAGAAACAACCATGTCACAATCGGGAGTGTATAGCTTCATCGCCTCACACACATGTTCAGACGTGCGGAAAGGAGAAGTCGGTTGGAGAAGTACCACAACATCGTAAAAGCGTCCCCTCTGCTCAAAGAAATCCAATGCATGCAAAATAACTTCATAAGAGCCGGAACCATCTTGTGCTAATGCATCCGGCCGACGAAAAGGTACTGCCAAGCCATACTCTTCTGCAACCTTAATAATTTCATCATCATCCGTACTCACACAAATATCCTCGTCTGAAGATGCCACAGAACGTGCTGCATCTATTGCGTAGCACACCAACGGTTTGCCATCCAGCAACTTGATGTTTTTATGAGGGATCCCTTTAGAACCACCACGGGCCGGAATCAAAAACAGAACTTTCACTCTTTCACATTTAATTATTAAACAACCTCTTTATTGCTTCACATACTTAATAAACTCTTGTGCCTTCTTATAGTCTTCCGGCTTACCAATGTCTATCCAGTAGCCCACTATCGGAAAGTAGGTGACGCGCTTTCCGCCGGCGATCAACTTCTGCATTAAGTCAGTAGCATCACAATGTTCGTTTTCCTCCAACTCTTCAAGTATTCTCCGTTTTATCAGATAGATACCTCCGTTAGAATAATAAGTAAAGGTCGGTTTTTCCTCAAATGAACGAATCAGTTCGCCCGACGTCTGCATCACAGCATAGGGTACAGTAATATTATAAGGAATAGATGCCACCGCCATATCAGCGTTGCTTTCACAAAAATGAATATAGAACTCTTCCAAATCAATATTAGTAAAAAGGTCCGAGTTCATGACCAACACTGCATCGTTGGTAAAGTGATGAATGGTACTCACTGCACCCAGTGTACCCAGCGGACGAGATTCATCCACATAACGGATATCGACTCCTCTATCAGATCCATCTCCGAAGTATTCTTTTATCTGCTCTCCCAAATAACGTACTGAAATGGTAATGTTCTCAATGCCATAACTCTGCATACGGTCAATGTTATACTCCACAATCGGTTTCCCCCCTAACGGAAGCAGAGGCTTAGGCATCGCATCAGTCAACGGACGAAGGCGTTCGCCTCTACCTCCCGCCATAACAACAGCGTCAACGGGCAACAGTCCATGATTTTTTTGCAAATCAATCAGTTTGATAATCTTCCCTTCAGCAGAAAGATAAGGAACCATGCGAATGCCCAATTCCTTTAATGTGCGTATATACTTTGGCGCATTATTGCTATCATCAATATAACGAAAAGATTTAAGGCAGACAGAATACACATTATCATTCATTGAACTACCGGTTATTAAGCCACGACGAATATCTCCATCAGTCAATGCGCCTATAACCTTACTACTTTCATCCACAACAAAAAGAGTGAATGATTGCGTCAGATTCAACTTCTTCAACGCATCCATCAGGGTAGCGTTCTGCCGTATCAGGTAATTTTCTATATTCATGGCAAATCGTAGAAATGTTTTTTAATAACTCCTTCCAATGGATATGTACGAATGATCTCGAATATTCGGTGTACTGTATCTGGTTGTTCATAAGGATTCTCTGTCTGGGCAGCTTGTTTGCGGAAGGTTGGTGAATCAGCAGTTTGCAAGGCCATGCGAATATCCTCGGGAGCACAATCAATTACGCTATTAGCCCTTAATCTACCTTTCTGGCGATCACCGATGTTAACCGTAGGAATACCAAAAGAAGGTGCCTCTACAATACCACTGGAGGAGTTACCAACAACAACATCCACATATTGCAAAGCGGATAAATAGCGCAAATAGCCTAAAGAAGTAAAAGCCACCGCTTTTTCCGGATGAGCCGAAACGTATTCATCGATCATGGAGATGATGATACGCCCATCAGAATCAGAATTTGGTTTCGTGAAAATCAAATGAGCAGCAGTCTCATCCACCGCCTGAAGCAACGCTTCAAATTGCACCTTTGCCGTTTGATTCTCCAGTGTTACCGGATGATAAGTAATCAAGAAGTTCTTCTCTCCAAGCTGGAAATGAATGCTCTCTTCAAAGGCCTTTCTATCAAGCAATGTTAGATGATGAATGTTATCTAATCCGATGCTGCCAACATTAAACACCGTAGAAGGGTCTTCACCCAGTTGAATCACTCGTTTCCGATACGTCTCCGTACTGGTGAAATGCAGATGGCTCATTTTGGTTATGGAGTGGCGAATAGCATCATCATAAGCTCCTTCCGTCACATCTCCACCAGAGATGTGCGCTACCGGTATCTGAAAGAACAGTGCAGAAGCTACAGCACCCAACATTTCATAGCGGTCTCCCAGAACCACAATCAAATCAGGTTTTAAGTCGTCGTAAGCATCAGCAAAACCAATTACTCCTAGTCCCAATGACTTCACCACAGAAGTTGACGTATCCGCAGAAAGTAACATCTCAACTTTCTTGTTGATGACAAAGCCGTCGCTCTCTATCTCGCGAAAGGTAAGGCCAAACTCGGGAGAGAGATGCATATTCGTTGCAACAATCTGCAACTCAAGAGTGGGATCTTCTTGAATGTTTTTCATCAATCTACTCAACAAGCCATATTCGGCCCGGGTCCCTGTAACGACACAAATCTTACGCATAATATGAAAGCTAAAGTTCTATTAATTCATCTTCTTTAAAATCATGAGGGGCTACTTTTCCAACAATATCATCCCAGCACATTGGAGATATTCCATTTCCGGGGCGCTTCACAGTCATATTTTCTTCTGTAAAGAGCTCCCCTTTCTTTATATCGCAGGCAGTGATCAAGCTCTTACGGGCTACGATCATGTTCTTTCCTTCTGAAGCAGAGACTCTTTTTATGCTACTTCCCAAAGCTTCTTCTATATGACGAATGGAAGAAACCATCTGCTTCAGCTCATCCGGCTCAAGAGACGCTTTATGGTCAGGGCCCGGTAGATTTTTATCCAAAGTGAAATGCTTTTCTATCACCGTAGCACCCAGAGCAACTGCTGCCAAGGAGACTTCAATGCCACGTGTATGGTCGGAATACCCTACCTTTACGCCAAAGCATTCAGCAAGGGTTTTCATGGCCAATAGATTCACATCCCCATAAGGAGTAGGATATTCTGTATTGCAGTGCAACAACGTTATTTGTTCCCGTGCAAGTCCTTCTTTCTCCAGCACAAGCAGCGCATTCTCAATATCAGCCAGTCCGCACATACCCGTCGACAAAATGACAGGGCATCCCAAACGAGCTATCTTTCTTAAATACGGAAGGTTTGTTATCTCTCCGGAAGGAATTTTATAGTAATCCATCTCCAATTCCTCGAGCACATCTATCGAAAGGAGATCGAAAGGAGTAGATAAGAACTTGATACCAACTTCATCGCAGTAAGCCTTCAATGGCTTATAATCGGTCAACGGAAGATGAATAGCACGACACATGTCAAGCTGTGATTCCTCTTTCTTCGTTGTCCCTAATTGATATTCGGCCTTAGGCGCATAACGTGAGATCACCATTTCCGGACATGCTGTCTGAAACTTCACATAATCGGCACCAGCCTCTTTAGCTGCTACCACCAACTGTCTGGCCAATTCATAATTACCATTATGGTTGACCCCAGCCTCAGCAATAATAATTACTTTACTCATTTCTTTGCATTCAACTTATCCATGATTTCTGTCCAGTTATCTTCAAAGTGCATTGCCCGATCGTCAATCCAAACATCACCAATAGGCTTACCCATCATCAGTTGATGATATTTCACCCCATGATCTTTCAACCAGGCTGTTGTCATCTCAAACTCCATCCAAGTACGAGCAGAATAGATAATGATGGTATGCCCGCCATCGTAAAGACGATTGATGGATTCAACAGCATTCTCTTTCGGCTGGGCCAGACAACGGCTATAAGTTCTCTCTTCGGTACAAATCGTACCATCCATATCAATGATTATCTGCATAAAATATAACTTCTTTAAAATATCTGGTCATCAATGTATTCTCTTTCCAATCAGTTACCGATTGCAAACATTCACCTTCACTTTCAGCTAAGATAAAAGCAGGAATATCAGCTCCGGCTGCAATGCTGGCAATTACTCCTCCGCCCAGACGAGGGTTGATCTCCATTACATACGTAGCGCCGTTCTTTTTATCACGAATGAACTGAATAGTAATGGGGCCCTGAAACGCATCGGCGGCTATAATTTTCTCAGACAGTTTGATTATTGTTTCATCTTTGAGCGTGCGTGAACTCATCACTTCACCTCCGGCCACTTCCAAGCGTATACGGGGAACTACGGAAATGATCTCTCCTCTTTGAGAGATGTAACAATCCACGGTATATTCTTCACTGTCAGCAATGTATTCTTGTATCAGATAAGTTTCCGGAGCAGCAATTTCACGGAAGTCCTCTTCGCTATACACCACCTTTATACCTTTAGACGCTGAACCAACACGAGGTTTCATAATCACGGGAAAAAGAATCTCCCCGTCAGCTTCATAGCTCTTTGGCACTGGAACATCCTGACGAATAAACCACTCATTAGATACCTGTTTGTCAAACATGATCCGACACAACTCCGCCGAAGAGCATGGAATAAAAACTTCCGGATGCAAACTCTTCAATTGACTCGCTACCTCAATAGCCGGATCAACAAAAGGAAGTATAATATGTATGTCTCTTTGGCGAATAACAGCCGATAAGTCTTCGTACAATGAAGCATCTTTCCATTTCCGACCAACGATTACCTCACCAACAGAAGCAATAGGGACTTCACTATTTAGCTCGTACGAAAAGATATGTACCTGAATCCCTCGTTGCTGACCTGCTTTTATCAGATGTTCAGCAAGCGAAACGCGCTTAGCACCTCCTAGAAACAGTATGTTCACCTCTTTTTTCATAGACGTACACTACTCGGTATATTAACAATACGATCGGCAAGATACGTACAATTACTCAAATCGCCACATTCTGCCTGCTCAAACATCGGAAGTCTATTCATCAGTTGCCAGATAGGTCGTGTCATCACCCCATGTGCATTCGTATATTCGAGAAAGCTATCTCGTTCTTCCTTATCTTTTAAGATAATGGCATTCAGCCAGTAATTGGAGCGACATCCTTCAGGTTCTGACATGAATTCCACACCAACAGAATCAAAATAGTTCTTATAAATAGCGGCCAGTTCTCGCTTTTTCTCAAGAAAAGCAGGCAACGTTTCTAGCTGTGCACATCCCAACGCAGCATTTATATTTGGCATACGATAGTTGTATCCAATATGGTCGTGCACAAATTCCCAAGGATGTGGCACTTTAGCCTGAGTAGTGATATGCTTGCATAATTTAGCTAACTCTTCGTCTTGGAAAAGCAACATACCACCACCACCTGTCGTAATTGTTTTGTTGCCATTGAAGCTCAGCACACCGACTTCTCCAAAGGTACCTGTATGTTGCCCATGATAGAAAGAGCCGATGCTTTCGGCTGCATCTTCTACCAGTTTCAAATGATAACGGTTACAAACCTCCACTAATTTATTCAGATGAACCGGATGTCCAAAAGTATGCATTGGAACACATGCTTTGATGCGACGCCCTGTACGCTTATTATATAAGGTTTCATCACGTAGCTCAGCATATTCCTGAATCCATTCTTCCAACTTGACAGGAGAAAGTCCCAACGTATCTCTATCAACATCTATAAAGACAGGGTGTGCTCCACAATAGCTCAGGGCATTGCACGTAGCAATAAAGGTTAGCGGTTGCGTAAGCACTTCATCGCCACGTTCTACACCGACCATCATCAAAGCCATCTGTATGGCATTCGTCCCATTCACACAAACCACAGCCTTCTTTGCTCCCGTATATGCTGCCATATCATTTTCAAAACGATCGACAAATTTGCCGACACTGGAGACAAAAGTAGAGTCAATACACTCATTCAGGTATTTCTTCTCATTCCCTACAAAACAAGGAGCATGTAGCGGAACAAAATCTTGCTTCGGGAAGAGTCCTTTGATGGTGTTTACTATTTCACTATACATTATATATATTTGCTTTATAGTTCTTCAGATTCTCTTTATCTGTAAACCAATGAATGGTTTCTGTTAGGCCACGACGAATATCATATTCGGACTGAAAACCTGTCAATGACTTAATCTTAGAATTATCCCCCCAAAGGCGAAATACTTCAGAACCTTTCGGACGAATGCGCTGCTCATCCTCCACGAAATCAACTTTGACCTGCATAATGTCTGCGATCATCTCTAAGGTGTCTCGCATACTAATTTCATCGTTACTACAAACATTCACTTCCTGACCGATAGCGGCATCACAAGTTGACAGCTGAATAAATCCACGGCAAGTATCTTTCACGAAATTAAAATCACGTGTAGGAGTCAGATCGCCCAACTTTATTTGAGTTGCCCCATTAGCTATCTGTGTAATGATGGTAGGGATGATGGCACGAGCACTCTGTCTGGGTCCATACGTATTAAATGGACGAACAATGACTAAAGGCAGATTAAAAGTATTATAGAAACTCATCGCAATAGCATCCGCACTAATTTTCGTCGCTGAATAAGGCGACTGCGGTTGCTTAGGGTGCTTCTCGTCAATAGGAACATAGCATGCCGTACCATATACCTCAGAGGTCGATGTTACAAGTACACGCTTTACTCCATGCTCCTTTGCAGCCTGACAAATATTTAATGTACCTTTTACATTCGTATCTACATAACTGTCGGGTGCCACATACGAGTAAGGAATGGCTATTAATGCAGCCAGATGAAAGACGATCTCAATACCTTCAGTAATACACTTGCAGAAGTGAGCATCGCGAACATCACCACTGACCACTTCCAGCTCAGGATGTTGTATTCCTTCTAGCCATCCCCAATTATTAAAAGAGTTATATTGTGAAAGCGCTCGTACATGATAGCCTTCAGCTAATAGCATTTCCGTCAAATGCGAACCGATGAAGCCATCGGCACCGGTCACCAATACATTTTTCATTTCAGCCATATCTATTAAATTTTCTTTCGGTCGAAGGCATCAATAAAGGAACCTTCAGTCACGTTATATATTTTTTTACCCATACTCTGGGCGTATGCTTCTATTATATGATAGGATTTAAACGCCACATGCATGCTCAACAATAGATCGTGCAAGTGCTTATCAGACACATATCGTTCCGAACCTTTCTTGTCATAAAAATGATTCAGGTCTTCAATCACTATATTATCTTCATTCACCCATAACTCTTTTAGCCAGGAATGGTCGGCTCCGGCAACGTAGATAGTAGGAAATGACATTCTTAACGCTATCATCAAAGAAGGGATTAAAACATTACGCGGCCGTGCTGTCCCCCATCCTTTTCTAAAAGCCAAATGAGAGAAGCATCTAAAGCCCTCAATGGGAGTCATATTGAAGTAATGTATATGAATATGTGGATTCGCAGCCAACTTGGACTGCCAGATCGTACTTTTTCGGGCACGGACTGATAAATAAAGTTCGAGATCCCAAGACGTTTTCTCGGCCATCGCATCAAACAGTTTATTAGAATGTTTCGGATTGAAAAAGAACTCAGGGTCGGCTACTACATAATAGCGAGGTTTCAGCTCCAGATAATAATCAGAAAGTACAGCATAATTGACAGCTAACAAGGCTTTATCTTTCAGGAATTCACCTTTTTGTTCAATTAAAGGTCTAAGAGATGGCCCATTTCCCAACACGACAATTTCCTTTTCTCCACTCTTGTTCAGAGGTTTCTCAACCCATTTCGATTGAAGCAGAATTTTCACTAAGCTAAGGAAGCTTTGCCATGTCCGCTCCATGATCTTCATCATTTTATCTTCCATATATTCTATTATCTTTCGCAAAGATAGAGACTTTACGGTTTTTACACTAAAAATTAAACGAATTTATAGACAGAAAGCCGCAAAAGCTGTACTTTTGTCAAAACATTCAGTTTATGAAAGTACTATTAATAAACACTTCGGAACGAATCGGTGGCGCTGCCGTTGCAGCCAGCCGTTTGATGGAATCATTGAACAACAATGGAATCAAAGCAAAATTGTTGGTACGCGACAAGCAAACTGATCAAATCAGTGTTGTCGGGCTCGAGCGTAGTTGGCTTCATGTATGGAAGTTTGTATGGGAGCGTGTCATTATTTGGAAGTCTAACCAGTTCAAAAAGAACAATCTCTTTGCCGTCGATATAGCCAATACAGGTACGGATATAACTTCCTTGCCCGAATTTGAAGAAGCAGACATCATCCATCTACATTGGATCAATCAAGGAATGCTCTCACTACGCAACATACAAAAGATACTAAATTCGGGCAAACCGGTGGTGTGGACTATGCACGACATGTGGCCTTGTACGGGCATTTGTCACCATGCACGCGAATGTACCAACTACCAACAAGAATGTCATGATTGCCCGTTCATCTACGGAGGAGGAAGCAAAAAAGATTTGTCGTATCGCATCTTTCGCAAGAAGCAGAAACTCTACAAGAATAAACCCATTTCATTTGTTACCTGCAGTCAGTGGCTGGAAGAGCAGGCCAAAAAGAGTGCCTTGTTAAACGGACAACGTGTGATCAGCATTCCCAACCCCATTAACACTAATCTGTTTAAACCCCATGACAAGAAAGAAGCTCGCAACAAATATATGCTACCACAGGATGGCAAACTCATTCTATTTGGTTCAGTTAAGACCACCGATAAACGTAAAGGGATAGACTATCTAATAGAATCGTGTAACATCTTAGCAACAAAGTATCCGGAATTGAAAGAAACATTAGGCGTGGTTGTCTTTGGCAATCAATCGACACAATTAGAACAACTGCTGCCTTTCCATGTCTACCCGCTCAACTTCGTCAGCAATGAGCATGAGCTAGTCGATATCTATAATGCAGTCGACCTTTTTGTGACTCCCTCTCTCGAAGAGAACCTACCAAATACAATCATGGAGGCCATGGCTTGCGGCGTTCCTTGCGTAGGGTTCAATGTAGGAGGCATACCGGAGATGATCGATCATCTGCACAATGGCTATGTGGCTCAATATAAATCAGCAGCCGACTTTGCTAACGGCATTCATTGGGCACTGACAGAATCGGAATACGGAACACTCTCCGAAGAAGCCTGTCGCAAGGCTGTCGCTAATTATTCAGAGAGTATCATTGCTAAAAGATATATTGACTTATATAACAAGATAACAGGAAAATATGCATAACCATCTCACTCCCAAGTTTTCCGTTATTACCGTTACCTACAATGCCGGAAAAGTATTGGAAGATACGATACTTAGTGTCATTTCACAAACTTACCATCATGTGGAATACATCCTTATTGATGGTGGTTCAAAAGACAATACGCTTTCGTTGGTGGACAAGTACCGTACGAATATCCATGTGCTTGTGAGTGAACCGGACAAAGGATTGTACGACGCAATGAATAAAGGGATGGCACTCGCTACGGGAGATTACATCTGTTTTTTAAATGCCGGAGATAGTTTCCACGAAGATGACACCCTGCAACAGGTTGTACACAGCATGGCCAACAGTACCCAGCAGCCAGATGTCATATACGGTGAAACAGCATTAGTGGACAGTAATCGACATTTCGTTCGCATGCGTCGCCTTGCTGCACCCGAAAGTCTTACTTGGAAAAGCTTTAAGCAAGGTATGCTTGTTTGTCATCAAGCATTCATCGCCAAACGCACTCTTTCAGAGGCATACAATCTACAGTACCGCTTTTCCGCCGATTTTGACTGGTGCATTCGGGTGATGAAGAAGGCCCATGCGCTACACAACACTCACCTTGTCCTCATCGATTATCTGGACGAGGGAATGACTACCCAAAACAGGAAAGCCTCGTTGAGAGAGAGATTTCGCATCATGACAAAACACTATGGATTGATCAGTACCGCTACCCACCATGCATGGTTTATACTTCGTCTATTTACAAAGCCGGGACAATAACTCAGTCATTCCTTCGGAAGCTCCTTTTTGAATGACATGAATGCTACGGGAGCTATTCACCAGCACCTCTTTGGGATCAATGAGGTAAACCTCCGAACTACGAGGAACATAATTCAGCAATCCGGCAGCCGGATACACATTCATCGAAGTACCAATAATGACAAAAATATCGGCACTTTCCACATAACGCATTGCTGTTTCTATCTCCGGAACCGCTTCACCAAACCAGACAATGAATGGACGAAGTTGTGAACCATCACCGGCAAGATCACCAATCTTCACTTCATACTCTTCTGCTTTAAGTTCTTTAACATAATCACCATTATTTGGATCATAGCTGGAACAAACCTTTGTTAGCTCTCCATGCAGATGAACAACATGACTACTCCCTGCTCTTTCATGCAAGTTATCCACATTTTGTGTAATGACAATAACATTAAAATATTTTTCCAATTCAGCCAAAACCTCATGTCCCAGATTTGGCTTTACTTCTAATAACTGCTTGCGTCGTTCATTATAAAAACGAATCACCAATTCCGGATTACGCTGATATCCCTCGGGCGTAGCAACCTGCTCTACGGGATATTTGTCCCACAAGCCACCAGCATCCCTAAATGTACTAATACCACTCTCTGCACTCATGCCCGCACCAGATAGTATAACTAAGTTTTTCATAACAATCTCCTGATTAATTACAATATGATCATTGACAGAACAAATGTAGGAAGAATTTGCCAACAACGTTCACATAAAAGAGGCTATATTACATTCAAATGAAAAAGGCATAAAAGGAGGCATTTAGAAACTATGTGTAATAAGAAAAATTAAATACTCAAAAGAAGAATCATTCAAATAAAACACTTACTTTTGCCTTTCATTAATTTGCAAATGGTTGAGAGTAAACGTCAAACTGAAGCTTTCAGCCTTCAACAAAAAGATTTATGGATAAATTTAGCTATGCAATTGGCTTGGGAATAGGCCAAAATTTGTTAGGAATGGGTGCTAATAGCATCTCAGTAGAAGACTTCGCCCAAGCAATAAAGGATGTTCTGGAAGGAAACCAGACAGCAATCAGCCACAACGAAGCTCGCGAAATAGTCAATGAATATTTCGCCAAACTAGAAGAAGAAATGAGTGCTTCCAGCGTGGAACAAGGTCAAGCTTTTCTTGAAGAAAATAAGAAAAGAGCCAACGTAACGACCCTTCCAAGCGGTCTACAATATGAAGTAATCACAGAAGGAACAGGGAAACTTGCTCAGGCAACTGATCAGGTTAAGTGCCATTATGAAGGAACATTAATTGATGGCACACTGTTCGACAGTTCAGTGAAACGTGGTCAACCTGCGGTGTTTGGTGTTAATCAAGTAATCCCAGGTTGGGTTGAAGCGCTCCAACTAATGCCCGAAGGCTCTAAATGGAAACTATACATTCCTTCAGACCTAGGCTATGGTGCACAAGGAGCAGGTGAAATGATCCCTCCTCACAGCACACTCGTTTTTGAAGTTGAATTAATTCAAGTACTATAACAAAAAACTAAAAGTAAAATGAAGAAAGTAAGTATTTTTATGGCAATTGCAGCAGCAGCTAGCCTTGCTTCTTGTACAGCTCAAAGCCCAAAAGCAAATCTTAAGACGGATATAGACTCTTTGTCTTATTCACTTGGTATGTCTCAAACACAAGGATTGAAAGATTATTTAGTAGGCAGAATGGATGTTGACACTGCTTACATGGACGAGTTTATCAAAGGTTTGAACGAAGGTGTAGGCAAGACAAGCAAAAAAGATATCGCTTACCTTGCAGGTCTACAAATTGGCCAGCAGATTAGCAACCAAATGGTGAAAGGCATCAACCACGAACTATTTGGCGCAGACTCAACTAAAACAATCAGCAAAGATAACTTCCTTGCAGGATTTGTTGCCGGAACACTTCAAAAGAAAGGCTTGATGACTATGGAGGAAGCTCAACAGTTCACTCAAACAAGAATGGAAGCGATTAAAGCTAAAGCAATGGAATCTAAATATGCTGATAACAAAGCTGCCGGCGATAAATTCCTTGCTGCGAACAAAACAAAAGCAGGCGTAGTTACAACTCCAAGCGGCTTACAATACAAAGTTATCACTAAAGGAACAGGTGCTGTTCCTGCTGACACTTGCAAAGTGAAAGTAAACTATAAAGGTACTTTGATTGACGGAACAGAATTCGATAGCTCTTACAAACGCAACGAACCTACAACTTTCCGTGCTAACCAAGTTATCAAAGGATGGACAGAAGCATTAACGATGATGCCTGTAGGTTCTAAATGGGAAATTTATATTCCTCAAGAATTGGCTTATGGCTCAAGAGAATCAGGACAAATCAAACCTTTCTCTGCATTGATCTTTGAAGTTGAACTATTGAGTATTGAGAAATAACGAGATAGACTTACATCTCACTTATAAAATAGATGCAAAAACAACCTTTTTGCATCTATTTTTTTTGTTAATTAGAATTCAAAATAAATAAATGTATAGTAGAAGACCGTTTTTTCTATCTTTTACATATAAGAATAAAAATAAATATCTATATTTGCTTACTATTTGATAAGAACAGATATTAAAATTCATTTATTATGGAGAAAATAGACAACCTTGACAGGCAGATTCTGGAAATAATTTCTCAGAACGCCCGTATTCCTTTTAAAGATGTAGCTGCTGAATGTGGCGTTTCGAGGGCTGCCATTCACCAACGCGTACAAAGACTCATCGATTTAGGCGTAATTGTTGGCTCGGGTTACCATGTCAACCCCAAATCGCTTGGATACAGAACTTGCACTTACATAGGAATCAAACTAGAAAAGGGCTCTATGTATAAGACGGTAGTAGCCGAACTGCAAAAAATCCCCGAAATAGTTGAATGTCATTTTACTACTGGCCCCTATACCATGCTGACCAAAGTTTATGCCTGTGACAATGAACACCTGATGGAATTACTGAATAATAGAATGCAGGAAATCCCAGGCGTTACAGCTACCGAAACTTTAATCTCTTTGGAACAGAGCATCAAAAAAGAAATCCCTATCCGCATAGATAAGTAATCATAGGAATTTGCAAACCCGAGAAGACCTATAATTTTTTGAGCCATAAATAGGAACTTACTTCTCACTTCTCTTGCATATTTCAGCAGAATATATTAATTTTGCACCACAATTCAAGAGAATTGGAAAGATGCGGGCTTTTAGCTCAGTTGGTTAGAGCAACAGACTCATAATCTGGAGGTCCTAGGTTCAAGCCCTAGATGGCCCACCGCAGTTTCAAAGAGCCGTTATGATTTATTTCGTAACGGCTCTTTTTATAGTTGAAAGCTAAAAGCTAATTAAGACTTTGAATGAAAGTTATATAAACGTGAGGTAAACTGGTACAACATTCTTTCTATGAAAAATAACAGTTTCTTATACATACTGATTGCTCTATTCACGGTAGCATGTCAAAAAAGTACTCCCCGGGGAACAGGAGCTTCTAATACCGCTACAAAGAAAGAAGCAAAAAAAATAATCCACAAAAAAGAGCTAAAAAAGACAAAAAGCCGAACAGCTCTTTATTTTGATTCCATAGGATTGGTCAACATCGCCGAAGTAGATAGTTCCATTGCCGTGCATCTGATGTATGCATCAGCCGACAACTTCACCGGAAAAGTGCTTTATGCTGATCTGAAAGAAGCTTACTTGCATCGGGATGCAGCAAAAGCCCTCCTCTCTGCTCAGCGAATTTTAAAAAAGATTCACCCAAAATATAGCCTCATCATCTATGATGCTGTAAGACCAATGTCTGTCCAGCAAAAGATGTGGGATGCGGTTAAAGGTACTTCGCGCAATATCTATGTCTCTAATCCTGCCAACGGAGGAGGATTACACAATTATGGAGTGGCGGTAGACATCAGCATTATCGACTCTCTCGGCAATCCACTGCCAATGGGTACAGAAGTAGATCATCTTGGCGTTGAAGCACACATTGCCAATGAAGCTCAATTAGTAGCTACCGGAAAGATGACTCGAAAGGAACAAGAAAACCGTCGGCTACTGAGACTAGTCATGAAGAAAGCGGGCTTTCGCACTCTTCCCACAGAATGGTGGCATTTCAACTTATGTAACCGCAGTGTAGCAAAGCAAAAGTACAAATTGATACAATAATTAGGATGGAATTGAATAACGAGACGAGACAATTCATACAAGAGCATCAGCATGAAGATGTACGTTCATTGGCCTTACAAGCAGCAAGATTCCCTCTCGTAAATATGCCTTTGGCACTTACTCAAATATGGGGATTACAGATTGCTGCAGAAAAAATCCCGACTTGGTATGCCACAGAGGGTATACTCTATCCGAAACATCTTTCGATGGAGCAGTGTTCGTCGGAGATGACTGCAAGATACAAAGCTTCTCTCATACAAGGAAATACGTTGGCTGACTTGACTGGAGGTTTCGGCATTGACTGTGCCTTCTTATCATCCAGATTCGAACAGGTTACTTATGTGGAACAACAGGAAGAGCTTTGCCGGTTGGCTGCACACAACTTCCAGACCTTAAAGCTTCATCACATAAAAGTAGAAAACTGTGACGGAGTAGAGTATTTACACCAAATGGTTCCGGTGGATTGTCTCTTTATTGATCCCGCAAGACGAGATAGACAGGGAGGAAAAACGATTGCCATTGCTGATTGTACACCCGACGTAACCGAGCTACAAAAAGTACTTCTGAGCAAAAGCCAAACGGTCATGGTGAAACTCTCTCCCATGCTCGACCTTTCTTTGGCTTTGCGTGATATGCCTAGTACGAAAGAGGTACATATTGTTTCGGCAAACAATGAATGCAAAGAATTGCTCTTAATCCTCAGTGAAAAGCCGAACCAACAAACGCCCATTTACTGTATAAACCTCACGAACGAAACAAAACAATCCTTTTGTTTTACTCGTGAACAAGAACAAGAAGCCGCTTGCACGTATACGGACACACTCGAAAACTATCTATATGAACCTAACGCCTCCATACTCAAAGCCGGTGCTTTCAAAAGTATCTCCTATATATATAAGATAAAGAAACTCCATCCAAACAGTCATCTCTATACTTCCGACAAACTCATTGCAGACTTCCCCGGACGTATTTTCCGCATTACAGATACCTGTTCTTTCAATAAGAATGAAATAAAGAAATCCTTGGAAGGGATAAAGAAAGCGAATATCAGCGTACGTAACTTTCCCGCATCAGTGGCTGAGTTGCGAAAACGCACCAAACTAGTCGATGGAGGAGAGCTATATCTGTTTGCCACCACATTAAACAATGAAAAGAAAATCCTAATAAAATGCTTGAAAGGATAAGGCTGTAACATATTCGTATCATATTTGTCATGCAACGTTAGTTTATTTGTAAAGCCGTCGCAACTCCAAGCGACTACTTTTGCCATAAATTATTAACGCAAGATAAAAATATGAAACGAATAGTCAGACTAGTATCACTCATTCTTTTATTTTCGAGCATGACAAACATTGCTTTTGCAGATGAAAAGGTCAATGTCAACACCAACAAGCAGGGAACCGTTCGAGGTCGCATCGTAGATAGTTCAAAGCAATTTTTGCCGGGAGCCTCTATCTATATCGACAAACTACACACGGGAGTAACCAGCGACATTAACGGATTTTACACTTTTTCAAACCTCAATCCGGGCACATATACTGTAAAGGTTAGCTATGTTGGTTACGATCCCGTAATAATGAGTATTACTATCCCTGAAGGAAAAACACTAGAAAAAGACGTGGTACTCAATGAGGGCATACAGCTGCAAGAAGTGGTAGTTGGTGGTTCACTACAAGGACAAAACCGTGCTATCAACGTGCAAAAAAGTAATCTTGGTATCACTAATATCGTTTCGGCCGATCAGGTCGGTAAATTTCCCGACTCAAATATAGGTGATGCGCTCAAACGTATCTCAGGCATCAATGTACAGTATGACCAAGGTGAAGCACGCTTCGGGCAAGTACGCGGCACATCAGCTGATCTAAGTTCTGTTACTATCAATGGGAATCGCATTCCTTCAGCAGAAGGCGACACACGTAATGTTCAGTTAGATCTTATTCCAGCTGACATGATACAAACAATTGAAGTAAATAAAGTGATTACTCCAGATATGGAAGCCGATGCCATTGGCGGTTCCATCAATCTTGTAACCAAAAACTCACCTTATAAACGCATCCTTACAGCAACTGCAGGTTCGGGTTGGAACTGGGTAAGTGATAAAGCACAGTTGAATTTGGGACTGACTTACGGCAACAAATTCTTTAACGACAAACTGGGCATTATCCTTTCAACATCCTACCAAAACGCTCCATCCGGATCGGACAATACCGAGTTTGCATGGGAAAAAACCGACGCAGGAGAGTTGTATCTTAATGACTACCAAGTTCGTCAATATTACGTAACTCGCGAACGCCAAAGTTACTCTGCAGCATTGAATTGGGATGTAAACCCCAATCACAAGTTTTACTTCAAAGGTATATTCAACAACCGCAACGACTGGGAAAATCGCTATCGAATGACACTAAAAGATTTGAATAAAGACGAAATCACCAATCAGGCAGACGTACGCATCCAGACTAAAGCAGGCACACCTAATAACAAAAACGCACGTTTAGAACGTCAACGCACTGTGGACTTGACACTGGGCGGTGAACATCTGTTCGGCAAATTAAGCATGGACTGGAATGCATCTTATGCTAAAGCAAGTGAAGAAAGGCCAAATGAACGATATATAGACTATGTACTGAAAAAACAGAAATTCACACCAGACCTAAGCGATGAGCGCAAGCCCTTCTATACACCTCAAAGTGGATATACCACGACACTAAGTGACAAGTTTAGCCTGAAAGAACTAACCGAAGAACAAGAGGATATTCAAGAAAAAGATCTGAAACTATCTTTGAACTTTGAATTACCTATGACCAAAGGAAAATATAGCAATAAACTCAAATTCGGTGCAAAGGTAGTCGACAAGAATAAAGATAAAGTAAAAGATTTCTATGAATATACTCCGCTAGACAAAGATGGATTTAACAGCAACAGCCTGAATAATACGGTCGTTCAAAATCGTAGCGGATTCATGGCAGGAGATAAATATAAAGCAGGAAGCTTCATTAGCAAAGAGTATGTAGGCGGACTCGACCTGAATAACAGTTCTCTTTTCAAAAAAAAACAAAATCAGGAAGAAATAGCCGCAAGCTATGAAGCACAAGAAACGGTGGAAGCAGGTTATTTCCGCTTCGACCAAAACATCGGAAAGAAATGGGCACTCATGGCAGGAGTTAGATTAGAAAATACCCGGTTAAAATATACCGGACGTGATTATAATGCTAATGAAGACGTTACAACCAAAACACCTGAATCAAAAGATAGTTATTTAAATGTATTGCCTTCATTATTGATGAAATATAGTGCGGGCGAAGATCTAAAGATTCGTGCTTCATTTACCAACACCATTTCACGCCCTAAATACTCTGCATTAGTTCCTAATGTAAATGTGAATAAGGATAACGAAATAGAAATGGGTAACCCTAATTTGAAACCAACCATCTCTTACAATCTTGATTTAAGCGCCGATTACTACTTTAAGAGTATTGGTTTGGCCACTGCAGGTGTATTCTACAAAAGAATAAACGACTTCATCGTAGACCAAACCCTGAAAGATTATGCGTATAACGGAACGACATACACCAAGTTTTCTCAACCGAAGAATGCAGGAAATGCCAACTTACTTGGAGTGGAACTAGGTTTTCAACGCGACTTTGGCTTCATTGCCCCTGCTTTAAAGAGTTTCGGGTTCTATGGTAACTACACCTATACCTATACCCGCGTAAAGGACTTCAACTTCGAGGGACGCGAGAATGAAAAAGGATTAAGACTACCGGGATCTCCCGAGCATACCGCCAATGTATCACTTTACTATGAGCGCAAAGGTCTGAACGTTCGCTTATCATACAATCATGCCTCTTCGTTCATCGACGAGATGGGAACAGAGAAATTCTACGACCGCTACTATGATGCAGTCAACTACATGGACGTAAATGCAAGCTATACTTTTGCTAAACATTACACCTTCTACGCTGAGGCAAACAATTTGCTCAATCAACCGTTACGCTACTATCAAGGAACAAAAGATCGCACTGCACAGGTGGAATATTACGGCGTAAAAGTAAATGCCGGATTTAAAATTAACTTCTAAATAAAACTAAAATATGAAGCAAAGAAGCCTCATTCTACTTCTTCTGGTTCTGGTATTTACCACAGCCAAGGCTCAAATAACCGATTACTCAATATTCGATCATAAATTTAATTTCTACATTGCCAACGATTTAGGCCGCAACGGATATTACGATCAAAAGCCCATAGCCGAACTAATGGGAACCATGGGCGAAGAGGTAGGACCGGAGTTCGTGTTAGCAACAGGAGATATTCATCACTTTGAAGGAGTACGTAGCGTAAACGATCCATTATGGATGACCAACTACGAACTCATCTACAGCCATCCCGAATTGATGATAGATTGGTATCCTGTTCTGGGCAATCATGAATATCGCGGAAACACGCAAGCTGTACTCGATTACAGTAACGTTAGTCGTCGCTGGAACATGCCTGCCCGATACTACACCAAAACCTTCAGCGAAAAAGGAACTACCATGCGTATTGTATGGATAGATACTGCCCCGTTGATAGACAAATACCGCAACGAAAGCGAAACCTATCCTGACGCTTGCAAACAAGACATGAAGAAACAATTGGCATGGATTGATTCTGTGTTGACAGTGGCCAAAGAAAACTGGGTAATTGTTGCAGGACATCATCCTATCTATGCCCAGACAGCCAAAGATGATTCCGAAAGAGCAGACATGCAAGCACGTCTCGATCCCATCTTGCGCAAGCATAAAGTAGACATGTATGTTTGCGGTCATATCCACAATTTCCAACACATCCGGATGAAAGGCAGTTCCATAGACTATGTCGTAAACTCTGCCGGTTCACTGGCTCGCAAAGTATCTCCAATAGAGGGAACACTCTTTTGCAGTCCCGAACCCGGCTTTTCTATCTGCTCAGCAAGTAAAACAGAGCTTGATTTGCGCATGATCGATAAAAAGGGCAATATACTTTATACCGTTACAAGAAAAAAATAAATTCTACTCTTAAAAATAACTCACGACACATATAGGGCACACTTTCGCGATGAAAGTAGTGCCCTTTTTCCATCTGTAATAATAGCAGGCGATGGCTTCATTCTAGTGAAGTTGGGTAATGCATATAGTAAGAGATCAATTGTTATAGGCTATAAACCACATATAGAACATCCCCATGTTGTTCATAAAAACACCCTCATGTTATAATACTCAACATGGGGATGTTTTTACGTATTACATGGGGATGTTATGATATCTCAATAGCTGCTTTCCATAGATAGAGGAACTGTTCTCTAAAGAATGAAGAAGGATATAATAATCTATGAGAGCAAACTCTATCGGAAGCATGTGCCATTGGCAACGGCTCTTTACGAGAGAAAGAACCGTATTAATATCTTACGAAGACGTTTTTTTCATTACGTTATTTGTTATATAAAATATTTTATATATATTGCCGCCGTTAACCTGTAATACACCTTAATAATGAGACCATTAGGTCTGTAGATACTATATCTAGATATGATAATCGTTTCACAAAAGTCGAAAATTCAATATATAAAACAACAACATATTGGTGGCATTAAAATCAGAATAAAATGAAAATGAAAATTGTATTATTTTTTATGCTTTCATTATCTGCATGTGACAGGACAAGAAGTTCCAACTCTGCGACTTTTATTGCGAATGCACAAGCAGATACTATTGTGGCATCAAAAACGATTCCAAATGTAACATCTTCTTTGGAATACAGGGAAAAGGAGTATTTCCTTGTTGCAGGAAAAGACACCTCCGGTTTATCATGTATTTTTTCAGAAAATAAAAATAGCGGGAAGATCTCTCTGACTCTTGAATATGATGATTTTTATAAAAGTTCTTTGACTCCTATTGCCTGTTCATCCGATACAAGTGCCATAGGCGAAAAACAGATAGAACATAAAGCACCTTATTATAAAATAACCTATCGGCAACAGATGGAAGCTTTACGTTTAATCTTGAAAGAATCGTCAAAAGAGTTTGATTTAAGTAAGATGCGGAATATTTCTTTAATGCTTCTCAATAGTGGTGATTTAGCAATTGAAGTTACGGAACAATATACGAAAAAAATCGGAACGAAAGGTGCTATCTCGGAATATAGAGAGTTAGCAAAAATACTTGCTGGATCGCGATTAAAATCGGATTTGGATAAGCTGCTTGAGCCCTATTCCGTTTTCATAGATAGTATACGTGTTGAGAAAACATATTATGTAAATAAGAAAAGTTTTCTTGCGGAAAATAAAATAGATACTACTATCAAAGTTCCTAAAAACATCTTGGATTGTTCTATTGATTTAGATATAAATCTAAAAAAATAGCGAGATCCAGCCTCCCATATTAGATACCCTAAAGGCAGGATTATTATATGAGAATATATTATGAGGATAACGATCTTAACAGATTTGGGACATGAAGACATGTATCACTCTATTATGGAACAAACACTTATGGGAAGGACTATGGCAAGTTCGCATGTATATATAGAGATTATATTGATGGAAATATCATCAAAAATAAACATTATGAAAAAAGTGTATTTACTGTTGATTCTAAGTCTAGGCCTAACTTTATCATGTACTACATCCAGAGATAGCGTTGAACCTGATAAGAATCGGGAGATGCTTAAAGAGCTATTTATTTATAAATGCATTTCTCGGGGATATCCGGAAATCGAATTTGAGAAATTCGATAATTCTGCTGCCTTATACGTTGAATTGAGCCGTTATGATCTAAAAGTATATTTAAAGATTGATAGTTTGGCTAAAGATTTCGTAAGTAAAATCACATACAAAGACACATATTATGAAGATGAAAAGACTAAAAGCATTTTTTTCCAAAGCATGGAATACACAAAGAATAATGAATTTGACAGTTTTATAAAAAGCCTTGATAAATATATACTTGATGAATATAATCATAAGTAATATAGGACCAAGTCAACATTTACCGGAGGTTTTTGGGGAGCTGTAGGCAGTTTTCTGTCATTTGCATCCGGTGGAGGCCCATTTTTGGAACGATTGTTTAAGCATTCTTTTTCTCAGGCATGGCTAGAGGGCATACGTGGTGGCAACATGATGCATGGCTTTCTAGGCGGAGCGGTATCTGTTGTAGGAGGTGAGACTGTTGGTCAAAATTGGAGCAAAGCCGGAAAGATAGCTGCAAATTCAGTCATCTCCGGGACTGTGGCGGAACTGGGCGGTGGAAAATTTGCCAATGGAGCTATTACGGGAGCATTCTCAATGATGTTCAATGATATGATGCATAACCATTTTACCAAAAAGCAGCTAAAAAAGATTTTTGACGTTTATGAGAAGAGTCAAACAAATTACGAATCTTCTGCATCTTTTTATGAATATATTGGCGGCCCTTTAGGAGAATGGGCTAAAAATAACCCAGAACAATTTCAAAACACTTGTGCTGCGAGATTGAGCAGGGCTCTTAATTATGGTGGTTTTGAAATACCGAAAGGTGTTGCTAGCGCTTATAAAGGAGGGGATGGTAAATATTATTTTATTAATGCAAAACAAATGGAAAGTTATCTTTCTAAAATTTGGGGTGCTCCTACTTTGTTAGCAAATAGCAACAATATTAAGAATGGAGTAATTTATCAGACAAATGGTTTCAGACATGGAATTACGGGGCACTTGGATGTTATTTATCGCCGTGAACCTGCTCATGAAATATATCCAACAACAACATATGTGTGGCATTAAAATCAGAATAAAATGAAAACTGAAATTATATTATTTTCTATACTTTCATTATCTGCATGTGACAGGACAAGAAGTTCCAACTCTGCGACTTTTATTGGGAATGCACAAGCAGATACTATTGTAGTATCAAAAACTATTCCATATGAAACATTTTCTTTGGAATACAGGAAAAAGGAGTATTTCCTTGTTGCAGGAAAAGATACCTCCGGTTTATCATGTATTCTTATAGAAAATAAAAATAGCGGGAGGGTTTCTCTGAAACTTGAATATGATGATTTTTATAAAAGTTCTTTGACTCCTATTGCCTGTTCATCCGATACAAGTGCCATAGGCGAAAAACTGATAGAACATAAAGCATCATATTATAAAATGACCTATCGCCAACAGATGGAAGCTTTGCGTTTAATCTTGAAAGAATCGTCGAAAGAGTTTGATTTAAGTAAGATGCGGTATATGTCTTTAATGCTGCTCAGTAGTGGCGATTTAGCAATTGAAGTTACGGAGCAATATACGAAAAGATTCGGAATGAAAGGTACTATCACGCAATATAGAGAGTTAGAAAAAATACTTGCTGAATCGCGATTAAACTCGGATTTGGATAAGCTGCTTAAGCCCTATTCCGTTTTCATAGATTGTATAAGTGTTGAGGAAGTGTATGCTGCAAATAAGAAAACTTTTCTTGCGGAAAGTAAAATAGATGCTACTATCAAAGTTCCTAAATACATCTTGAATTGTATTATTCATTTAGATATAAATCTAAAAAAATAGCGAGATCCAGCCTCCCATATTAGATACTCTAAAGGCAGGATTATAACATTAGAATAGACTAATTCATTTAGTAATGAGGGATACTATATGGTATCCCTCATTATTGAGAATATATTATGAGGATAACTATCCGCAGATTTGGGACATGCATCATCCTATCACGGAACAAACATTTATGGGAAGAGCTATGGTGCAAGTTCATACGTATACAGATTATGTTTATGTAGATTTAATTAAAAAGAAACATTATGAAAAAAGTGTATTTACTGTTGACTCTAAGTCTAGGCCTAACTTTATCATTTATTACATCCAGAGATAGAGTGGGATAGCCAACTTTAGCCAATCATTGAGTTTAGCACATAAAAAACTGACCACCTCTTAAATTTCGGTGACACTTCCTCCCCAAGTTTTATCAGATAAAAGATAACCCATTAGTCGCAAATAAACATCCGAATACCCATTTGGCGAACAAAATTGAAGAAATTTCGATTTGTAAGCATTATATTTGCACACTAATTATAAAAGAATCTATGAACATACTACTTCTCATTGGAGGCTTGCTCCTAATACTCTTGGGAGCTAACGGCTTGACAGACGGCGCAGCTTCCATTGCCAAACGTTTTAAGATACCTTCTATCGTCATCGGATTGACTATTGTGGCTTTTGGGACTTCAGCTCCGGAACTTGCAGTGAGTGTCTCTTCTTCTCTGAAAGGCAGTGCGAATATTGCCATAGGGAATGTTATTGGTAGCAATATATTCAATACGCTAATGATAGTAGGGTGCACAGCTCTATTTGCACCAATCGTAATTACCCGTAACACGCTTCGTAAAGAAATACCACTATGCATTCTTTCTTCTATCATCTTATTGATATGTGCCAACGATGTCTTCCTCAATAAAAGTGAAGATAACGTCTTGAGCATAACAGACGGTTTGATTATGCTTTGCTTTTTTATCATCTTCTTGGGATATACGTTTGCCATCGCTTCAAACAATCACACGGAGACTAGCAACGAAGAAGAGGTTAAGCAAATATCTATATTGAAATCGACACTCTATATCATTGGTGGGTTCTGCGCACTTATTTTTGGCGGGCAATGGTTTGTCGAAGGAGCCAGCGGTATTGCACGTGGACTAGGTGTAAGCGAATCGGTTATAGGATTAACATTAGTTGCGGGAGGAACTTCCCTACCCGAGTTAGCCACATCAATTGTTGCGGCTCTGAAGAAGAACCCCGAGATTGCGATTGGAAATGTCATTGGCAGTAACCTCTTCAATATATTTTTTGTATTGGGATGCAGTGCCACCATCACACCGCTCCACTTAAGCGGTATTAATAATTTAGACTTATTGACTCTTGTCGCATCAGGCATCTTGTTATGGTTATTTGGCCTATTTTTCGCAAAACGAACCATCACGAGAATAGAAGGAAGCATTCTTATTTTATGCTATGTAGCCTACACTGCTGCACTTATCTATATGGCTTAATAAAAAGAGTTATAATTTTATCCCACAAATAGAAATACAATCATGGCTATAATCATAAAAAAAGTATCAGATAAAAACGAACTAAAGAAGTTTATTCGCCTCAATTACGAACTTTACAAGAAAAATCCTTTTTCTGTTCCCGATCTGTATGACGATATGTTGAACACGTTCAACAAGAAAAAAAACGCAGCATTCAAGTTTTGTGAGGCAGATTATTTTTTAGCCTATAAAGACGGACAGTTAGCAGGACGCGTAGCCGCTATCATAAATAAGAAGGCAAATAGCGTTTGGAATAAGAAAGAAGTCCGCTTTGGTTGGATAGATTTTATTGATGACATAGAGGTGTCATCGGCATTGCTAAAAGCTGTAGAAGAATGGGGGAAGGAAAGAGGGATGGAAGCGATACAAGGTCCACTTGGTTTTACCGATTTTGATGCAGAAGGAATGCTTATTGAAGGATTCGATCAGTTGAGCACCATGGCAACGACCTATAATTATCCTTATTACCCCCAACACATGGAGAAGCTTGGATACGTAAAAGATGCCGACTGGATGGAATATAAAATATACATACCGGAGTCAGTGCCGGAAAAACATCAGCGCATATCCGATTTAGTTCAACGAAAATACAATCTGAAGATTAAAAAATACACTTCTGCAAAGAAATTATCCGAGGAATATGGGCAGGCTATCTTTGAGCTTATGAATGAAGCTTATAGTCCACTATACGGATACTCCCCCCTTTCACAAGGACAAATCAATCAATACGTAAAAATGTATCTTCCAATCGTCGACCTGCGTATGGTAACCCTGATTACCGATCAAGAAGACAAACTTATTTGCGTAGGAATATCGATGCCATCTCTTTCAGTTGCCTTACAGAAAGCGAAAGGTAGAATGCTTCCTTTTGGATGGTACTATTTATTTAAAGCACTGTTTATGAAGCATAGAGCCAAAATGTTAGATTTGCTGTTGGTTGCTGTAAAACCTGAATATCAGAATAAAGGCGTTAATGCTCTGTTATTTTCCGACTTAATTCCTGTTTATAAAAAATTAGGTTTTATCTTTGCGGAAAGCAACCCTGAACTTGAGCTAAATGGAAAGGTACAAGCTCAATGGGAATACTTTAAAACAGAGCAGCACAAGCGCCGTCGTGCATTCATGAAGAAGATCAATTAAAAGGCCCAAGAAAACTAAAGCCAAAGAGTACAGTATTTATTTATGGAAGAAATTTATAAAGAAAAGCAACAAGAAGTTTCTTATACTGAAGACAATATCAGGACACTCGATTGGAAAGAGCACATCCGCCGTCGCCCTGGTATGTATATCGGAAAATTAGGGGATGGCTCACATTCGGATGACGGTATCTACGTCCTTCTCAAAGAGGCGATGGACAATTCCATTGACGAATATATGATGGGCTACGGCAAAACGATTGAAGTCACTGTAACTGAAGGGAAAGTGACTGTTCGCGATCATGGCCGCGGTATTCCGCTGGGTAAAGTAGTCGATGTTTCTTCTAAGATGAATACCGGAGGAAAATATGACTCTAAAGCATTCAAAAAGTCAGTCGGCTTGAACGGAGTGGGTATCAAAGCCGTGAATGCATTGTCTAGCTATTTCAAAGTATGCAGCTTCCGAGAAGGAGAAATGAAAGCCGTACAGTATGATCAGGGAAATATTATCGAAGAATCTCCTATCGAAACTACCGAGGAGGATAATGGAACTTTAACCGAGTTTATCCCTGACAATAGTATATTTAAAGACTATCAATATCAAAGAGAATACATTGAGCCACTACTAAAGAATTACGTATTTCTCAATTCAGGATTAAGCATCATTTTTAACGGAAAGCGCTTTCACTCACGCAACGGGTTAGTTGACTTGCTGAATGAGAATATGACGACCGATCCACTCTATCCCATCATCCACTTAAAAGGCGATGATATAGAATTGGTATTGACTCACAGCAACCAATACGGAGAGGAATATTATTCATTTGTAAATGGACAACACACCACACAAGGTGGAACGCACCTAACTGCTTTCCGTGAAGCGTTGAGTAAAACCATCAAAGAGTACTTCTCTAAAAACTTTGATTATGCCGATATTCGTAGCGGCATCGTGGCAGCCATAAGCATCAAAGTGGAAGAACCAGTGTTTGAATCGCAAACAAAAACAAAACTTGGTTCAAAAGATATTTCTCCTGATGGCCTGTCCGTTAGCAAGTTTATCGGAGATTTCGTGAAGAAAGAATTGGATAATTACCTCCACATCAACCACGAGACGTCCGATATCATGCTGCAAAAGATTCAGGATTCGGAAAAAGAACGAAAGGCCATAGCCGGAGTAACGAAACTAGCCCGGGAACGAGCAAAAAAAGCAAACTTGCACAACCGCAAGTTGCGCGACTGCCGAATTCACCTGAATGACAGTAAAGGCAAAGACCTTGAAGAATCGAGCATCTTTATCACTGAGGGTGATTCTGCCAGCGGTTCAATCACAAAAAGCCGGGATGTGAATACACAAGCTGTATTCAGTTTACGAGGTAAGCCCCTTAACTCTTACGGGCTAACAAAGAAAATCGTTTATGAGAATGAAGAATTTAATCTGCTTCAGGCAGCTCTGAACATAGAAGACGGAATTGAAGCACTTCGCTACAACAAAGTGATTGTTGCTACCGATGCCGACGTAGACGGAATGCACATCCGGCTATTACTAATCACCTTTTTTCTTCAGTTCTTTCCAGACTTGATAAAAAAAGGGCATGTGTACATCCTACAAACACCTCTATTCCGTGTCAGAAATAAGAAGAAAACAATCTATTGTTATACAGATGATGAGCGAATAAAAGCCATTGATGAACTAGGACCAAATCCAGAAATCACTCGATTCAAAGGATTAGGAGAAATCTCTCCCGATGAGTTCAGGCATTTTATTGGCAAAGACATCCGCTTAGAACAGGTTTCGCTTCGTAAAAATGACTTAGTAAAAGAACTGCTTGAGTTCTACATGGGTAAGAATACCATGGAGAGGCAAAACTTTATTATTGATAATCTGGTTATAGAAGAAGATATTGCGTAACATGAAAAGAGCTATATTCCCGGGAACATTCGACCCTTTCACCATCGGACATCACTCCGTTGTGCTCCGTTCACTCACTTTCATGGATGAAATTGTCATCGGAATAGGTATTAATGAAAATAAAAACACTTATTTCCCCATAGAAAAGCGCGTGGACATGGTTCGAAAGTACTACAAGAACGAGCCACGCATTAAAGTGCTCTCTTATGACTGCTTGACAATTGACTTTGCACAACAAGTAGATGCGAAGTTCATCGTTCGTGGTATTCGTACGGTAAAAGATTTCGAATACGAAGAAACTATTGCCGACGTTAATCGCAAACTGGCAGACATTGAAACCATTCTCCTCTTTACTGAGCCCGAACTAACCTGCATTAGCTCTACCATTGTACGCGAGCTTCTTAGTTTCAACAAAGATATCAGCCAATTCATCCCTGAAGGAATGGAATTATAAAACAATAAATATGAAAGAAAAGAAAAGCGGGTTATTAAGCCCAACATTAATAAAAACTATCCTCTTTGCATTCATTACGTTTAGCAGTCTAACGACTTCTACTGCCGTAGGACAAAACTACGGAACCGAAGCTTCGCGCAAACTTCAAATGGCTCAATTTGCCATCACAAATCTATATGTAGATAAGGTCGATGAGAACAAATTGGTAGAAGAAGCTATTATCAAAATGCTGGCTCAGCTCGATCCTCATTCTACTTATGCGGATGCTGAAGAAGTTAAAAAAATGAATGAACCTTTAGTCGGTAATTTTGAAGGTATTGGAGTACAATTCAACATGAGTGAAGACACTCTATTTGTTATCCAGCCCGTAAGCAACGGACCGTCGGAAAAAATCGGTATTTTGGCAGGAGATAGAATTGTTGCGGTTAACGACACTGCTATTGCGGGCGTAAAGATGAGCACAGAAGAGATCATGAGCCGCTTAAGAGGACCAAAAGATTCAAAGGTAAATCTAACGATCGTAAGAAGAGGAATTAAAGAGCCTCTAATGTTTACTGTAAAAAGAGATAAAATCCCAATTTATAGCTTAGATGCCACGTACATGATCCAGCCCAAGATTGGTTACATACGCATCAACCGATTCGGTGCTACCACAGCCGAAGAATTTAACAAATCATTGAAAGAGCTGCAGAAAAAAGGGATGAAAGACCTTATACTCGACCTACAAGGAAACGGTGGAGGATACTTGAATGCAGCTATCGACTTAGCCAACGAGTTTCTCGAACAAAAAGAACTTATCGTATATACGGAAGGAAGGAATTCACAAAGAAGCGAATTTTTCGCCAAAGGCACAGGTGATTTCCGTAATGGACGCCTAATTGTACTTGTAGATGAGTTTTCAGCTTCAGCCAGTGAAATTGTTACCGGTGCAGTGCAAGATTGGGATAGAGGTCTTGTTGTGGGCCGTCGTTCATTCGGCAAAGGATTGGTGCAAAGGCCTATCGATCTGCCCGATGGGTCAATGATTCGTCTTACTATAGCTCGGTATTATACTCCAGCAGGACGTTGCATCCAGAAGCCCTATAACATGAATACCAATAAATCAGAAACAGAAAAGAATGGTGGAGAGTTCGAGGCCTATAATGAAGATTTGATTAACCGCTATAACAATGGCGAGATGACGAGCGCAGATAGCATCCATTTTCCTGATTCATTACAATGCAAGACAAAGAAACTCCAGCGTACAATATACGGAGGAGGAGGTATTATGCCCGATTATTTTGTGCCGATTGACACAACCCTATATACAAGTTACCACCAAAATTTGGCAGCTAAGGGCGTTATTCTGAAAACAACCATGAAGTTTATTGAAAATAATCGAAAGCAGTTATTAGCAAAATATAATAAATTTGAAGCTTTCAATAAAAGTTTTGAAGTAAGTGATGATATATTGAAAGAGATGACAGATTTGGCCGATAAAGAGAAAATCAAATTTGATGAAATTCAATATAAGAAATCATTGCCTCTCATAAAAGTGCAGCTCAAAGCACTGATTGCCCGCGATTTATGGAATATGAGCGAATATTTTCAAGTAATTAATAGCACAAATAAGAGTGTGGTTAGAGCTACTGAAATTCTCAATTCGAATGAATATGAAGATCTTCTGAAAGCTCAGCACAACTAGTAATTCAAAGTTGTCTGTTTTCGTTTTTGAGGAAGCAGGCAACTTTTGAGCCATCTGTTTATATACACATTTGCCACAGCGCATCCGGTTCCGATAAGCGCTCCGGCAAAAACGTCTGAGGGATAGTGAACGCCTTCATTCATTCTCGCAAAACCGACAGAACACGCCCAAGCAGCTGATGGTGCAATTACATACCATTTGGGGTATTTAATACTTAGAGCCGTAGCAAGAGAAAAAGCAGAAGCAGTATGAGCAGAAGGAAAAGAAGAGCCACTTGGCCTTTCTTGCGCATCCACTCTATCCGGATAATGCTCAAAGGGGCGTTCTCTACCGACTACAGACTTCATACCATAAGTGACTGCAAAAGCGCCAATAACACTACTCCCAATATAAAATGCATCTTCAAACAGTTTCTCATTTTTGTTTATCCCGGCATAAATAGCCAATCCAGTAGGGATTCCCACAACAATGTAAGGAGTCGTATTAGAAAGTATTTTACTAGAATTCCTCACAAATCGTCCATCGATACTATTTATTCTATGTAACGTATTAATATCCCAGTTCTGCCCATAGATGCCAACAATTGATGTCATTATGAACAGTATTACAAAAAAAGCTTTCATTATCTCTGGTATTAGGTTGTTTTTGCAAAGATATGCTAAATAAGTAAATCCATATCATCAAAAAATATATCTTTGTCTTCATTTAGAAAAACCTGTTGTAGTTCATGACAAAAGAAAACCTTTGTAAAAGGCTCGATAGTTGCTCCAAGTGTCCCAAAGCCTCCGACGAAAGCTTAGCCCGTCAGAGTTTTAGCAAAGGACACCATCTCCCACAGGACAAGTGTACTCAAAACTGCATGCTATTTATACTAAAAGGTCAACTACTGATCAATAGCGAAGAATATCCGGGTACCACGCTTCGAGAAGGCGAATTTATTCTGCAGGCCATCAACTCTAAATTAGAGCTTCTAGCCCTTACTGACGTAGAATACCTACTTTATTGGTTTAATCAACTTCCTATTATTTGCGAAGAACGTTATCAAGAAATAATTGGAGAATCTGAAGCCCCTATAACTTATACTCCACTCAGAACAATTCCCCGCCTAACATTTTTGTTACGAGACATGTTCGATTACTTAGAAGATCAACCCTGTGGGAAGTTCATTGAACTCAAATGCCAAGAGCTCATTTATATCATAACATGCTACTATCCCCTCCCTCAGCTAAGTGCATTCTTCTACCCTATAAGCCGATATACCGAAAATTTTCACTACTTCGTCATGCAAAACTATAACAAGGTAAAGAACGTAGAAGAATTTGCCCATTTAGGAGGCTACAGCATTACTACTTTTCGCCGTCTTTTTAAGAACATGTATGGAGAGCCAGTGTACGAGTGGATGCTAAGTAAAAAACGAAAAGCTATTTTAGACGATCTGCAAAATACAAAGCAAAAGATTGGTGCAATTAGTACTCATTATGGATTTGACACCCTATCTCATTTTGCACATTTCTGCAAATCATCTTTTGGTTACTCTCCACGTGAAGTTCGCTCACGAGCTGCCAAAGGAGAAACAATAGAGATAAAACCACAAAAAGAAGAACGATAAAAGCAGCCTATGACAATATTTGCCATAAGCGCATATAACTTCATTTGATAGAGTTAAACACGCCTTTTCTAGCCACTTCTCATCCCACCCTTATTAAGGAATTATTTCTTTAATTACTTGCTTAATCAATGTATTTCCCTTACTTTTGCGTAATAAAAAAACAGGCGCAATAAAATTATAGTTCTAACAATTAAATAATTTAAAATCGATCATTTATGTGGTTAAGTAATTCATCTGTAGGAAGGAAAGTGGTGATGAGCATTACAGGACTTGCCCTTATCCTATTTCTGACGTTTCACATGGCGATGAATCTTGTTGCAATCATCAGTGGAGATGCTTACAACGTGGTTTGTGAGTTCCTTGGAGCAAACTGGTATGCTTTAGTTGCTACAACAGGATTGGCGGCCCTATTCGTAGTCCATATTGTTTATGCCTTTTGGCTAACAATACAAAACCGAAAAGCACGTGGTAGCGAACGCTATGCTGTAGTAGACAAGCCTAAATCGGTAGAATGGGCTTCACAAAACATGCTTGTTCTGGGTATTATCATTATTGCCGGACTGGGACTACACTTTGCTAACTTCTGGTACAAAATGCAATTTAATGAGCTTACCAATGTACTTCCTAATGTTGACCCTCAGGATGGTGCAGCTCTAATCAGAGAGACATTCAGCAGCCCGGTATTTGTAGCTCTTTACCTCGTTTGGTTAGGTGCACTTTGGTTTCATCTAACTCATGGGTTCTGGAGTTCATTGCAAACCATAGGCTTGAACAATAAAATCTGGTTCGAACGTTGGAAGCTTGTTTCCAATATCTATTCAACAGTTATTGTTGGCGGTTTCGCTCTGGTAGTTATCGTATTCTTCGTTAAGTCGTTGATGTGCGGAGCTTTGTAGTAATAGAAAATTGTAACTCATTAAATTGTTAAAGCATTATGACTAAGATAGATTCAAAGATTCCTGAAGGCCAATTGGCTGAGAAATGGAGTAACTATAAAGCTCATCAGAAACTTGTTAACCCAGCCAACAAACGCCGACTTGACATTATCGTTGTAGGTACCGGTTTAGCGGGCGCCTCTGCTGCCGCCTCATTAGGTGAAATGGGCTTCAAAGTATTTAACTTCTGCATTCAAGACTCTCCTCGCCGTGCTCACTCTATTGCAGCACAAGGTGGCATCAACGCTGCTAAAAATTATCAGAATGATGGTGACTCTGTATACCGCTTGTTCTATGACACTATAAAAGGTGGTGACTACCGCGCACGTGAAGCTAATGTATACCGCTTGGCTGAAGTATCCAATGCTATCATCGATCAATGTGTGGCACAAGGTGTTCCTTTTGCCCGCGACTACGGTGGCACACTTGATAACCGCTCTTTCGGTGGCGCTCAAGTATCTCGTACATTCTACGCAAAAGGACAGACAGGCCAGCAATTACTGCTAGGTGCCTACTCTGCACTCAGCCGCCAAGTACACAAAGGAAACGTAAAACTATATACCCGCTACGAAATGCTTGACCTTGTAGTTATTGATGGTCGTGCTCGTGGTATTATTACCCGCAATCTGGTTACCGGAGAGATTGAACGCTTTGCTGCCCATGCAGTAGTTATTGGTACAGGCGGTTATGGAAATGCATTCTTCCTTTCAACAAACGCTATGGGTTCTAACGCATCCGTAACTATTCAATGCTACAAAAAAGGGGCTTATTTCGCTAACCCTTGCTACGCACAGATTCACCCTACATGTATTCCTGTTCACGGTGATAAACAGTCTAAGTTAACACTGATGTCTGAATCACTTCGTAATGATGGTCGTATTTGGGTTCCTAAAAAATTGGAAGATGCCAAAGCTATTCAAGCAGGAACGAAGAAAGCAACAGACGTGCCGGATGAAGATCGTGATTTCTACCTGGAACGCCGCTACCCTGCTTTTGGTAACCTTGTACCTCGTGACGTTGCATCTCGTGCAGCCAAAGAACGCTGTGATGCAGGCTTCGGTGTAAACAACACTGGTTTAGCTGTATTCCTAGACTTTAAATACGCCATTGATCGCTTGGGCGAAGATGTTGTTCGTGCTCGTTACGGCAACTTATTCGATATGTACGAGGAGATCTCTGACGAAAATCCTTATAAATCACCAATGATGATCTTCCCCGCTATTCACTACACAATGGGTGGCATCTGGGTTGACTATGAATTGATGACTTCCGTTCCCGGTCTATTTGCTATTGGCGAATGTAATTTCTCCGATCATGGCGCTAACCGCCTAGGTGCTTCTGCTTTGATGCAGGGTTTAGCCGACGGATATTTCGTATTGCCTTTTACTATTCAAAACTATCTTGCTGACCAAATTCAGGTTCCTCGTTTTTCTACTGATCTACCTGAATTCGTAGAAACAGAGAAAGCTGTTACCGAGAAAATCAACAAGATCAAAGCTGTTAATGGTAAACATTCAGTAGATTCTATTCACAAAAAATTAGGTCACATCATGTGGGACTTTGTAGGCATGGCCCGCACAAAAGAGTCTTTGCAGAAAGCGATTGATGGAATTAAAGAAGTGAAGAAAGACTTCTGGGCGAATGTACGCATTCCGGGAGATGTAAACGAACTGAACGTAGAACTGGAAAAAGCACTTCGCTTGGCAGACTTTATTGAAGTAGGTATGTTGATGGCTGTTGACGGGCTGAATCGTGAGGAATCTTGCGGTGGTCACTTCCGCGAAGAATATCAAACTCCGGAAGGCGAAGCTCTCCGTGATGATGCAAACTTCTCTTATGTAGCTTGCTGGAAATATAAAGGCGAAGATTCTGAACCGGAATTGATTAAGGAAGATTTGAATTATCAGTTTGTGAAGGTACAAACCCGTAACTATAAAGCATAATAGACAATGGAAAAAAATATATCATTCACGCTTAAAGTATGGCGCCAAAAAGGCCCTAAAGCAAAAGGTGCTTTTGAAACATACCCAATGAAAGACATTTCCGGAGATACTTCATTTCTTGAAATGCTCGACATCCTTAACGAAGATCTGATCAACGGAGGGAAAGAACCAATTGTATTCGATCATGATTGCCGCGAGGGTATCTGCGGTATGTGCTCTCTTTACATCAATGGGCATCCCCACGGGCCAGCAACAGGTGCTACTACTTGCCAGATGTATATGCGTCGCTTCAATGATGGTGACACGATCACTGTAGAGCCATGGCGTTCTGCCGGTTTCCCGGTTATTCGCGACTTAATGGTAGACCGCACTGCTTTTGATAAGATCATACAGGCAGGTGGATATGTAAATATCAATACCGGTGCTCCTCAAGACGCCAATGCTATCCTGATTTCAAAAGAGATCGCTGACGAAGCAATGGATTCAGCTTCATGCATTGGCTGTGGCGCTTGTGTCGCTGCATGCAAAAACGGATCTGCCATGCTGTTTGTCTCTGCCAAAGTAAGCCAACTGTCTCTTCTTCCACAAGGAAAGATAGAAGCTGCACGTCGTGCTAAAGCAATGGTTTCAAAAATGGATGAACTGGGCTTTGGTAACTGTACCAACACACGTGCTTGTGAGGCTGAGTGTCCAAAGAATATTTCAATCAGTAACATAGCCCGTTTGAATCGTGACTTTATCGTTGCTAAGTTAAAAGACTAAAAGCTGATTTAAACACATTCATAGAAAAATCCTCTACCGGAAACGGCAGAGGATTTTTTATTTATTCCCTCATCTAAAACGCAAACAAAATCAGAAGCATTCAACTGCGACTATATGAAAGCATTGTTAACGATAATGAGTCAAAAAGATATTCCGTGCACGGAAACACTAAATATTCGTGAAATAAGATTAAAAGAGTGGAGAACAAGATGCGATTATTTGGAGGGATGGTCAAGAGCCCTTATATTTGCAGTGTGTTTTTCATAGTATTAGATTTAAGGTTAACAAAGGTTGGAGTCAGGCGTGACTCCTTTTTTTTTGCCCATTACCCAAGTAGCTGATACATACCTCCTGCAAGTACACGCACAACGCCTTTCATTTCAAGTTCAAACAAAATCGCATTTATCTTGTGCACCGGAATATTAGTAACCACTACCAAGTTATTTATTTGCTGATCTCCCTTCTCCAAGATAGAAACAATCGCTTGCTCTTCATCACTCAGATCAGGAAAAAGAACTCGTTGGACACCTTCGATCTTCTTTGATTGCGACTCTGCGTCCCAACACATCGCACGCACAAAGTCTTCAGCCGACTGAATAAGTGTTGCTTTATTATCTCGAATCAATTGATTGCACCCTTTCGAATACTCATCACTCACCCGGCCGGGAAAAGCAAAACAATCTCGATGATAACTTTCTGCGATATCCGCAGTAATAAGTGATCCACCTTTTGCAGCAGACTCTACAACAATGGTAGCATCGGAAATACCCGCCACAATACGATTACGACTCACAAAATTATGCTTATCAGGATTCGTTTCCGTGAGAAACTCCGTAAGTAATCCACCATTGGCTAACATATCAACAGCTGTTTTCCTGTGCACGGAAGGATAGATGCGATCGAGTCCATGAGCTAAGACGCCTACAGTAGGCAGATTATTGGCCAAGGCCGCCCGATGTGCATGAATGTCGATGCCATAAGCTAAACCGCTCACAACAAGTACATCCGGCACCAGCTCTCTCAATTCATTGAGGAAACGAAGGCAAATCTGCTTCCCGTAATCAGTAGCATTCCGGGTACCTACCATGTTTATCGTCCGCAAAGCATTGAGTTCTGCACTTCCCCTATAAAAAAGGACAATGGGAGCATCATCACACTCGCGCATACGAACGGGATATGTTTCCTCATTAATCGTTAGACACTGAATATGATTCTTAACTACGAATTCATATTCTTTCTCCGCACGTTGCAAAGCCTCCGGACAATCCAAGGCTTCAACAACACGCATGGTAGCTCCTTTCATTAATTGTGGTAGTTCAGTCCGTCGTTTAAAAACGCTAACGGCGTCTCCTACAGCATTGATAAGGTTTCTGCCCCATATCGGGCCAATGCCCGGTACTTGCGTCAGTGCTATGCTATAAATACATTCGTCATCGCTCATTATTCTGACAGATATGGAGTAAAGACACGATCGAAAAGTTCGCTCTGAGTAAGGCGCCCATTGACAAGGCATACCGTTTCTACCGATGCCTTAACCACCACCTTACTATCGCTCTTTCGGAAAATATCTTGGTAGAACACATACTTAATACCCTCCTTTTTGAGGTAGAGTTTAGAAATAAACTCGTCTCCACTCTTTAGTGGAGTTTTAAATGAGATATTGATGCGTGCCACCACCGGGTCAACACCTTGCTCATGTAAACCGGCAAAGCTTACACCTATAGAAACTAGAAATTCATGACGTGTATGCTCCAAATAATGCTGATAATTAGCATTATTGACTATCCCCTGCAAGTCGCATTCATAATCACGTACTTTCAAGGTTAATTCATAAATGTATTTATTCATGATAATATATGAGATCTATAACAATGCATCCTTTTTCTTCTTGGCAGCTTTCAGTTCCTCTGTAGAAACTAGCTTGAAGAGTTTATCGCTCGGACGAATTTTATCGGTGAGTTTGAATGAAAAGTGTTCACCCTGCTTTATCACATCTACAGGTTTCAAATCAACACGGGCTTCCTCCAGCGTAGTAAACACGGCACCGGTAGTAGGACCAGTTATTAATAACTTATCACCAACTTTCACATCGGTAGCTTCCACGAGAAATTCCGCCACACCAATATTACTGAAATAACGGATTCCCTTACCTACATATACTTTCTTCTCAGTAGCTTCTGAGCCGTAATTCTTACTCCACTCGCCCAAGCGTTGTCCCATGTAATATCCATCCCAAAAGCCACGGTTAAAGACAGTCTTCAGCCGCTCATCCCATGCTGCAATTTTCTCGTCAGTGAAAGTATCTTCCAAGCAAGCCGCAACAGCCTCCTTATAGCATTTCACCACCGTACGCACATATTCCGGTCCGCGAGCACGTCCTTCTATCTTAAACACCCGCACTCCTGCATCCATCATCTTGTTCATGAAATGAATGGTTTTTAAGTCTTTGGGCGACATAATGTACTGGTTGTCTACATCTAACTCCACACCGGTATCCTTATCACGCACGGTGTATGCACGTCGGCATGCCTGTGTGCAGGCACCTCGATTCGCTGAACTGTTCATCTCGTGCAGAGATAGATAACATTTGCCCGATACCGCCATACAAAGCGCCCCGTGACAAAACATCTCAATGCGAATCAGTTCGCCATTAGGGCCACAGATATTCTCTTCTTTTATCTGTTGATAGATTTCCGCCACCTGATCAAGACTAAGCTCACGAGCAAGTACTACCACGTCAGCGAAGAGTGCATAGAACTTCAAAGCCTCCACATTCGAGATATTCAACTGAGTAGAGAGATGCACCTCCTGTCCTATCGTACGGGCATAGTTCATCACAGCCACATCTGCAGCAATCACAGCCGAAATACCGGCTTCTTTAGCCGCATCAACAATGGTACGCATCAACGTCAAGTCGTTATCATAGATAATTGTGTTGACAGTGAGGTAACTCTTCATTGCGTGTTCATCGCATGTTTTGGCTATCTCACGCAAGTCTTCTACGGTAAACGTATTCGATGAGCGCGAACGCATATTCAGATTTTCAATACCAAAGTAGATTGAGTCTGCTCCTGCCTGAATAGCAGCGGCAAGAGACTCCCGCGAACCGACAGGAGCCATTATTTCGAAGTCTTTTATCATTTTGAATAATTAATTAAATACCGGTTCTGAAGTTTTTAACACCTACCGCTACCTCCCTAGATAAAGGGCAAAGCAGCATCTGCTGCTCAAAACTTAGAACTTAACTGCGCAAAGGTAGGCTTTTTTCCGTATTTTTGTAACCTAAACAACTGTAGATTATGAAAATAGGGAACATAGAATTAGGCAATCAACCTGTATTTCTCGCACCAATGGAGGACGTGACCGACCCGGCCTTCCGCTTAATGTGCAAGAAATTCGGTGCCGACATGGTATATACCGAGTTTATCTCGAGCGATGCGCTGATACGTTACGTGAACAAAACAACCGAAAAACTCACCATTTGTGACGAAGAACGCCCCGTTGCCATTCAGATATATGGAAGGGAAACCGATGCAATGGTAGATGCTGCCCGCATCGTGGAAGAAGCCAATCCAAATATTCTCGATATCAATTTTGGCTGTCCGGTAAAGAAGGTAGCGGGTAAAGGAGCCGGTTCGGGTATGTTGCAGAACGTGCCAAAGATGCTGGAAATAACGCGTGCCGTTGTAGAAGCTGTAAAGATCCCTGTTACCGTTAAAACACGCCTTGGCTGGGATGCAGATAACAAGATCATTGTGGAGTTGGCAGAACAACTACAAGACTGTGGCATTGCTGCGCTAACCATTCACGGGCGCACTCGTGCCCAGATGTACACGGGCGAAGCGGACTGGAATTTGATAGGTGAGGTGAAAAACAATCCCCGCATGCACATTCCCATCATCGGCAATGGCGATGTAACATCCCCTCAACGCGTAAAGGAGTGTTTCGAGCGTTACGGAGTAGATGCCGTAATGATCGGTCGTGGAAGCATCGGCCGCCCATGGATATTTAAAGAGGTGAAACACTACTTGGAAACAGGAGAAGAGCTTCCACCTCTCTCTTTTGAGTGGAAGATGCAAGTACTCCGCGAAGAAGTACTGAGCAGTGTTGCTCGACTGGATGAACGGCGAGGAATCGTTCACATCCGTCGCCATTTGGCCGCTACTCCTTTATTTAAAGGTATCCCCAACTTCCGTGAAACACGTATTGCGATGCTTCGCACCGAAACAGTAAAGGAATTATTTGAGATATTCGAAACCATTACGCCTCCAGAGAGAGAATGAATATACTAATATTCCAAATAAAAAGCATTATGGAATAGTAATAATAGACGCAAAAAAGTGGTAGTTTCTAATTGGGATTACCACTTTTTTTATATTCAGAATTCATCATACATCAAATAAATTAGAAGTACAGCTATAATCATAGTAGCACTTCAGAATAAAAATATAAGCAAAGATTAATCGACCTTCTGAACAAAGCAACTTCGGACGATTGAACAAAGCTACCAAGAAACATTCTAGTTACTTTTGTTCCAACAATATTAAAATTAATAAAAATGGAACAGAATAATTATCAAGGAGCGTTGCAGAGACCGATAGGCTCTGGATTTAACGCCTCATCAACAGCCAGTGATGTAATCAAGGGCATTGATCTTACCGGAAAAATAGCAATCGTAACAGGTGGTAACACGGGCATCGGATTGGAAACAACCAAAACACTCGCGGCAGCAGGAGCAACAATAATCGTTCCCGCAAGGGATATAGAAAAGGCAAAGAAAAACCTGCAAGATACCATCAATGTAGAATTGGAAACAATGGACTTAATGAATCTTGATTCTATTGATGCGTTCGCAAGAAAATTCTTAGCATCGGGCAGACCACTTCATTTGTTGGTCAACAATGCGGGTATTATGTGGGTTCCGCTACGTAGAGACAGCCGTGGCATTGAATCACAATTATCGACAAATTACTTAGCACAGTTTCAGCTTACGGCTAGACTATGGCCCGCCCTTAAAAAGGCCAATGGTGCAAGAGTTATTAATGTATCCTCGCAAGGGCATCAGTTCGCATCATTCGATTTTGACGACCCCAACTTTAGGAATAGGGAATATGCAACTTTACAAGGTTACGGGCAATCAAAAACTGCGGTTAATTTGTTTTCACTTGAATTAGACAATCGAGGCAAAACATTCAATGTAAGAACGTATGCTGTACATCCGGGTTCTATAGGGGGAACGGAATTGGGAAGAGAGGCTCCGCTGGAGTTATTTCAGCAAATGGGATTTTGCGATGCAGAAGGCAATATGTTGCCAGAAATAGCAATGTCATTGAAAACAATCCCACAAGGTGCAGCCACCACAGTTTGGTGTGCCACCAGTCCTATGCTTAATACTATCGGAGGCGTATATTGTGAAGATGGAGATATTGCAGAATTAGTTACGGGATCGTCCATATCCAATGGCGTAAAAATGTATTCTTTAGACGAAATCAATGCCAAACGACTGTGGAAATTGAGTGAAAAATTAACTGGTATATTGTTTGATATTTATTAATTGTATGAAACGTATAAAAATCGGCATGGAATATAAAGCAAAGTATATAACAGACGACATTAAACTTTCCTGCTTTGAGGACAAGTTTTTCAAGTCGGACATCATGTTCGATCACCACATGCTGGTTTGGTTTATTTCTGGAGAAACCAAAATCGTACAAGCTGATACCACTTACCTCTTTAAGAAAGGTGATATTTTTTTGATCCCAAGAAATCAATTGGCTACAATTATTAATTATCCAAAAGATGGTCAGCCACACAAAACAGTGGTGATGCACTTGTCCACACCGAGGCTAAGAGATTTTTACGCAAATCTGGATGTAAAGCCTAAAGCTTTGTCATCACAAAAAATCCTTTGCTACAACAACCACCCTTTATTGGAAAGTTGTATTTCTTCACTGATTCCATACTTTGGAATGAAGAATCTTCCGGAAAATATTGCTTCGCTGAAGATAACAGAAGCCATAAGTATTCTTAGAGCTATTGATAAAGGGATAGATGATGTTTTATCAAACTTTGAAGAACCAGGTAAAATTGATTTAGTCAACTATATGGAGAAAAACTTTATGTTCAACTTACCTTTGGAAAAATTCAGCTATTTGACGGGCCGTAGCCTTACAACTTTCAAACGAGATTTTGGTAAAGCGTTCGACACCACGCCACAAAGGTGGCTCACAAAAAAGCGGTTGGAGTTGGCTCACTACCAGTTTATTGAAAAGAAAAAGAAACCAATCGATGTTTGTTACGAAGTGGGATTTGAAAATCTATCACATTTTTCATATGCATTTAAAAAGCAGTTTGGCTATACTCCAACAGAATTAGCGGGACGGCAGAATGCCAACCGCTAACATGTAACACAGAACATTTATAAAGCAACAATTATGAGCAAATACACACATACATAATAATACATCGGCGCTGCATTCTAAATTACGTTCAATACTCGATCTACAAAGGAAATCAGCATTACAACAATATGAACAAAAAGAAGTTTCATCTAGACGAACGGACAACATATAAATAAATTATCTATCTTTGTAGAATAATTAAGGACACAAACGTCTCTAAGAAACTGTAAATGAGAACCAGCGAAACCATCAATTTAGAATCACTTTATAAACTTCTGTTTAAAGAAGAAAAACTAGTACTTTCAGACGAAAGCATACAAAAAGTTGAAAGGAGTTTCAACTTCTTACAATCTTTTGTAAGCGATAAAATTATCTATGGCATCAACACGGGATTTGGTCCAATGGCCCAATATCGAATAGAAGATAAACATCTGACAGAATTGCAATACAATATTATAAGAAGCCATTCTACCGGAGCAGGAAAACCATTGCCTGAACTTTACGTAAAAGCAGCCATGATTGCCAGACTTTATACTTTTCTTCAGGGAAAATCAGGAGTACACAAAGAACTAGTATTACTTCTCTCTGAATTTATCAACCACAATATCTGTCCACTCGTTCCCGAACATGGAAGTGTAGGAGCTAGTGGTGATTTGGTCCAACTAGCGCACATCGCACTAACGCTTATCGGTGAAGGAGAAGTGATCTATCAGGGAGAAAGACGTGAAACTGCCGCTGTACTAAAAGAGAACAATTTAAAGCCATTCTCTATGCATATCCGTGAAGGTTTGTCTGTAACGAACGGCACCTCAGTGATGACCGGCATTGGAATCGTGAATCTTATTTACGCACAAAAACTACTTCATTGGTCCATTGCTGCTTCCGTAATGATGAATGAGATTGCCTCTTCGTATGACGATTTTATGTCTCAACCTTTGAATGACGCCAAGCATCACAAAGGGCAACAAGAAATAGCCAAAGCTATGAGAGAATGGGCCACTGGCAGTAGTTGCATGCGCCAAAGAGAAGATGAGTTATATAACAAAGAGCCTCATCAAGAGAAAATATTTAAACATAAAGTGCAGCCTTACTATTCACTTCGCTGTACTCCACAGATACTTGGTCCGATATACGATGAACTTAGTTCTGCCGAGAGTGTGCTAATGAACGAAATAAATTCAGCTTGCGATAATCCTATCGTCGATCCGGAAACGCAAAACATCTACCACGGAGGAAACTTCCATGGAGATTACGTCTCCTTTGAAATGGATAAACTAAAAATAGCAATCACTAAACTAACGATGCTCAGCGAACGGCAGATTAACTACCTATATCATGATCGCATCAACGGCATACTTCCTCCTTTTCTCAACATGGGAGTGTTAGGGTTAAACTACGGATTGCAAGCGGCACAATTCACTGCTACTTCAACGACTGCCGAATGCCAGACACTTTCAAACCCAATGTATGTGCATAGCATCCCGAACAACAATGACAATCAAGACATTGTAAGTATGGGCACCAATTCAGCCTTACTAACTAAAACAGTGATAGAAAACTCTTATCAGGTAATGGCTATTCTGTTTATGAGCATCGTTCAAGCGGTAGATTGTCTGGAAATGAAACAGAACTTAAGTGAACGTTCCAGAAAAGTATACGAGGAGATCCGTACATTCTTCCCCGCATTTAAGGAAGATGCCGTGCTCTATCCTCAAATAGAGAAAACAATCAATTACTTAAAGAAATAATGAAATACGCACTAGTCACCGGAGGTAGCCGTGGCATCGGGCGAGCTATCTGTTGCAAGCTATCGAGCATGGGATACTATATCCTCATTAACTACCAATCCAATGAGAACGAAGCAATGATAACCTTAGAAAAGGTCCGTCAGCTGGGTTCAGATGGGGAGCTTTTAAAATTTAACGTTGCAGATTCAGTAGAAACCAATCAAGTACTGGATCAGTGGAATGCCGAGCATTCGGGAGAATACATAGAAGTTCTTGTCAACAATGCAGGCGTCAGAAAAGATAATCTCATGATATGGATGCCCGAAGATGATTGGCATAATGTGGTAAATACCGGATTAGACGGATTCTTCTTCGTTACACAATCCTTACTAAAAAATATGCTTATCCGAAAATATGGCCGAATCATTAATATAGTCTCCCTTTCGGGCATTAAAGGAATGCCGGGACAAGTGAATTATTCTGCCGCCAAAGGGGGAATAATTGCCGGCACTAAGGCCTTATCACAAGAAGTTGCAAGAAAAAACGTCACCGTAAATGCTGTTGCACCAGGCTTCATCAGCACAGACATGACGCATGATCTCGATGAATCTGATTTAAAGAAGGTGGTTCCTATGGGACGTTTTGGAAAGGCAGAAGAAGTAGCCGACTTAGTTGGCTTCCTTGCTTCAAAGCAAGCAGCTTACATCACAGGAGAGGTAATTTCAATTAATGGAGGCTTATATACCTAACACGATATAATTCAAAAGAAAGAATGAGAAGAGTAGTTATAACAGGAATGGGGATCTATTCGTGCATCGGAAAGAATCTGGACGAGGTAAAAGAGGCTCTATATAACGGCAAATCAGGCATTGGAATCGACCCGATACGTAAGGATATGGGATATTTTTCTTCTCTCACAGGCATACTGGAGCGCCCTGATCTCAAAAAATTACTAGACCGCAGAAAGCGACACTGCCTACCGGAACAGGGAGAGTATGCCTATATGGCTACTGTTGAAGCCTTCAAAAACGCTGGCATAGATGAAGCTTTTCTTGAAAAAAATGATGTTGGTATTTTATATGGCAACGACAGCAGCACATCTCCCGTTATTAATGCAGTAGATATTATCAGAGAGAAAAAAAATACAGCATTGGTAGGTTCCGCCTCTATTTTTCAATCCATGAACTCTACCGTGACAATGAATCTTTCGGTCATCTTCAAACTAAGAGGAATTAACTTTACTATTGCAGGAGCCTGTGCCAGTGGTTCGCATGCTATCGGTATTGGGTATCTACTCATCAAGCTAGGATACCAAGATTGTATCTTATGTGGAGGAGCACAAGAAGTTAACCCCTACGCTGTAGGTAGTTTTGATGGACTTAGTGCTTTTTCTACTCAGGAAGAAGACCCTCGCAAAGCATCAAAACCTTTTGATAAAAAACGAGACGGTTTAGTCCCCAGTGGAGGTGGAGCCAGCCTAGTTCTGGAGAGTTATGAATCAGCAATCAAGAGAGGAGCACCTATCCTCGCAGAAGTAACAGGCTATGGTTTCTCTTCAAACGGAGATCATATATCCGTACCTAATGTTGACGGACCAAGAAAATCATTGCAAAACGCAATAAAAGATGCCGGCATCTCACTGGAAGAGATTAAATACATCAATGCACACGCCACTTCTACTCCTGTAGGCGATCTGAACGAGGCTAAAGCTATAAGCGAAGTCTTTAACGGATACAAACCCTATGTCACTTCAACCAAGTCAATGACAGGACACGAAATGTGGATGGCAGGAGCCAGCGAAGTGATTTACTCTACCCTGATGATGAACAACAACTTCATTGCCCCCAACCTCAATTTTGAAGAACCCGACGAAGCTTCCTCCCTTTTAAACATACCAGCACAAAGAGTGGATATAGAGTTTGACGCTTTTCTGTCTAACTCTTTTGGGTTTGGAGGAACAAACTCAACATTAATTGTACGTAAAATTAAAGCATAAGAAACTGCATTTATAATTTTAATAGAATAAAAATATGACTAACGAAGAAATCATAGAGAAAATAAGAACAACATTGGCCGAAGAATTTGAGGTAGATATAGAGGTCATTCAACCCGAAGCTCTGTTGATGCAAACATTAGAACTTGACAGTTTGGATTTGGTAGATATGGTTGTATTGGTTGAACAAAATTTCGGTTTCAACATAACCGGACAAGATTTTACCGAAATTAAAACATTTCAAGATTTCTACGATTTGGTGATTGCTCGCATAAAAGAAAAAGAAGCGAAATAATGTCAACTTGGAAAGGAAAGACCAGAGGAGGAACATTCGGATACCTGTTTTTCATTTATTTGATCAGGTATCTGGGAATAAACATGGCCTATACTTTCCTTAGCCTCGTTGTTCTCTATTTTATACCTTTCGCCCCTAAAGCAACGGCGAATATATGGTTTTATGCCCGCCATATATTAAAGTATAGCCGAATCCGAGCCGTCAGGATGCTACTTTGCAACTATTACAGTCTGGGACAAATATTAATTGATAAAGTAGCGATAAGTAGCGGCTTGGTAGGCAAATATCACTTCAAGTTTGAACATTATCCTGAATTTCTGAATGTTCTGAATAGCGATCAAGGAGTTATTATGATAGGTGCTCACGTGGGGAACTGGGAAATTGGAGCTCCCTTTTTCGATGAATATGGAAAGAAAATAAATATCGTGATGTACGATGCCGAACATCAGAAAATCAAAAAGATGTTGAAAGAAAGCTCCGCAACGAAAGATTATAAAGTGATTCCGGTTAATGAAGATAACCTGACCCATGTGTTTCAAATAACAGAAGCACTGCAGAAAAAAGAATATGTATGCTTTCAGGGTGATCGCTACCTAAATAAAGAGAAGCTTCTGAGCTGTTCGTTCCTTGGTAAACAGGCTTCGTTCCCTATCGGTCCATTTCTATTAGCTTCGCGCATGAATGTTCCGGTTGTCTTTTACTTTGCAATGAGAGAAAAGAAACGAACATATCGATTTCATTTCGTTTTAGCAGAGAAAGTAATACGAAGCAAAGAGAAAAAAGCAGAGCAAGCTTTATTGGAACAATATGTGAATGCATTAGAAGAAATCGTGAAACAATACCCGGAACAATGGTTTAACTATTACTCGTTCTGGAAAGCACCTAAAAACAATAAACAGGCCGAAAAGCAATCGTCAAACTAAAACACCTAACTGTGATGAATTTATCTCCATCTTTGCAAAACCGATATACAAAAGAGCAACTGACAGCCTTACAGGCACAGCGATTAGCACAAGAGATAGCCTTTGGGCCTATCGTTTTTCAAGTTTCTCGCCTGATGTTAAAATTCGGAATATTTCGCCTTCTTTCGGAGAGAAGAGAAGGATTAACCTTAGAGGAAATTAGCACAGAAACAAAGTTATCTCGCTATGCCGCACAGGTATTACTCGAATCGTCCTTAACTATCGGAACCGTTCTTATTCAAGGTGATCTTTACATGCTAGCCAAAGCAGGATGGTTTCTGTTGAATGATAAAATGGCGCAAGTAAACATTGACTTCAATCACGATGTGAATTATCTGGGTCTTTATAATTTGGAAGAGGCATTGGTAAACGGGCGGCCCGAAGGATTAAAAGTTTTTGGAGAATGGCCTACTATTTATGAAGGACTATCCAGCTTGCCTGAAAACGTTCAGAAGAGTTGGTTCGGTTTTGATCATTACTATTCAGATTGTTCCTTCGAGCAAGCACTAAGCATTGTGTTCAACAACCAGCCAAAGACCTTGTTGGATGTTGGAGGAAATACAGGAAGATGGGCCATGAAGTGCGTAGACTACAGCAAAGAGGTTGACGTTACAATCATGGACTTACCTCAACAATTGGAGATGATGAAACAACAAACTAAAGGAAAACCGGGAGCCGATCGCATACACGGTCATGGCGCAAACTTACTCGATAAGTCTGTACCTTTCCCAAAAGGGTTTGATGTTATCTGGATGAGCCAGTTTCTCGATTGTTTCTCAGAAGAAGAAGTGACCAGCTTGTTAACACGCGCTGCTCAATCGATGCATAGCAATAGCAGTCTCTTCATTATGGAAACATTCTGGGATCGCCAGAAATTTGAGACAGCATCTTATTGCTTAGCCCAAATAAGTCTTTATTTTACAGCAATGGCAAACGGCAATAGCAAAATGTATCATTCCGATGATATGATACGCTGCATCCGGGAAGCGGGATTAGAAGTAAAGGAAACATTTGATGATTTAGGGTTGGGTCATAGCATCCTGCAATGCAAATTGAGATGAAAAGAGAAGCAATCGTTCAGCACGAGGGCATACTTCGGTTGATTCCCCAACGCTCTCCCATTGTAATGGTCGATAAGTTCTTTGGCATAGAGGAGGCTGATTCTTACACCGGGCTGACTGTGACTTCAGATAATCTTTTTTGTAAAGACGATGAACTTCAAGAATCGGGAATCATAGAACATATTGCACAATCGGCTGCCGTACGAATAGGCTATCTATATACTCAAAAAGAAGAGGTCATCCCTTTGGGATATATTGGATCGGTAGATAAATTACAAATCCATAGATTGCCGAAGACAGGCGAAGAACTCTTTACTAAGATAACTGTCGTACAAGAAGTATTCGACATCACATTGGTCGCAGCACAAGTTACTTCTGAGAACCAAGTCATAGCCGAATGTCGAATGAAGATATTTTTAAGTAAAGAATAAAAAGATGAAGCGTAAATCAGACCAACACCAAGCAGCACTGACAGATCGTACCACAATAAAAGTTCGTTTCAGTGAAATAGATTCCATGCTAATTGTATGGCATGGCGAATACGTCCGCTATTTTGAAGACGGTAGGGAATCTTTTGGAAAACATTATGCGCTTGACTATATGAGCATCTACGAGCAAGGTTATATGGTACCAATAGTCGACTTAACATGCCAGTTTAAACAACCTTTGTCCTTTGGAGAGGAAGTTGTTATAGAAACACGCTATATTGCATGCGATGCTGCCAAGATTAAGTTCGAATACACTTTATACCGGGCCAGCGATGAGAGCATAGTGGCAACAGGTAGTACCATTCAGGTTTTTCTAAATTTAAAGAAAGAACTGGAATTAGTGAACCCGTCATTTTATTTGGCATGGAAAAAGAGATGGAACATAATCTAGACATATACATCTCCGCAGATGCCATTATCAGTTCTTTAGGGTTTAGTACTCAGGAGAATCTGGACGCCATCCGAAACTACCGAAGTGGCATTGCACTGCAAAAAGAGGGTTGCATAGCGGATCATTCTATATTAGCTGCCACCATTGATAAGGAGAGACTAAGCAAATATGCCCTACAATACAAAGTAACAGAATATACTTGCCTGGAGCAACTGTTCATTTTATCCATCACTCAGGTGTTGGAGCAATCAAGTATAAATCTGCAAGAGAAAGACTGTGGATTGCTTCTCTCCACAACGAAAGGAAACATCGATCTTTTAAGTCGACAAACCGACACAATAGACGAAAAGATCTACCTTTGGAACATGGCAGAAAGAATTTCTCAACATTTTCATGCAGCCAACCAAGCACAGGTTATCTCTAACGCCTGCATATCAGGAGTATCAGCCTTAATTGTAGCCAAACGATTGATAGAAAGTGGAGTATACAAGAAAGTGGTTGTGGCCGGAGGAGATATTCTTTCACATTTCATCACCAGTGGTTTTCTCTCGTTTAAGTCTGTCAGTGAAAAGAACTGTAGACCTTACGATGCCCATCGCGATGGATTAAACTTGGGTGAGGCCTGTGGAGCAGTATTGTTGACAACAGAAAAAACAGCCAATAGTGTTATTCTGTCGGGTGGTGCTATCAGCAACGACGCTAACCATATTTCCGGTCCTTCCCGAACCGGCGACGGATTGTCTATGGCCATTCAGCATGCAATGCACGAAGCTGGAGTCGGGCCCGAAGAGATAAGTTTCACCAACACACATGGAACAGCAACTCTCTACAATGATGAAATGGAGGCTAAAGCCATTTATCTAGCACACCTCCAAGACTCTCCCATCAATAGTTTGAAGCCTTATTTTGGACATACGTTGGGAGCATCAGGAGTTATCGAAACCATTATCAGTCTGCATGAACTAAACAGTGATCTGCTATTTGGAACTTTAGGATACGAAGAGTCAGGTGTTTCGATGCCTGTACTTGTAGATGCTACCCACCAAGCCTTAAAGATGAAAAACTGCGTGAAGACTGCTTCCGGCTTTGGAGGATGCAATGCAGCTATTGTGCTAACCCTTCCCGAATATCAGAAAGTTCATCCCGAATCATCGCCAATAAATATTCGCACTTCTGCCACTCTTTCTATTGAAAAGAATCAGATAACTCTTAACGGAGAAGTGATTTTCAACTCTTCTCATGAAGATTTTGCTTCATTTATAAGAGAAGCCTACAAAAGCTTAGGCGAAAACAATATGAAATTCTATAAAATGGACGATCTTTGCAAACTGGGATATGTCGCTGCCGAACATCTATTGAAGGGTAGATGTCACAAACCGGAAGAAATAGGCGTCTTATTATCTAATGCAGGCTCATCGCTTCATACGGATATCAGGCACCAAACGATTATAGACGAAGCCGGTGACGACAATGCCAGTCCGGCTGTATTTGTATATACACTACCCAATGTAGTATTGGGTGAAATTTGTATCCGACATAAAATACAAGGAGAAAACACCTTCTTTATAGATCAGTATTTTCAAGCTGATAAAATAGAGAAATATGCATGTATAGCCATGGAGAAGCAGAAGCTAAAAGACTGTATCATAGGATGGTGCGAACTAATAGGCAATCAATACAAAGCAGAATTTAAATTAATAGAAAAACAATAACCTAGACATGGAAGAATTAATAGAAAAACTCAAGAAAGAATTAATAGAAGAACTGAATCTCGAAGAAATCACCTCGGAAGAGATTGACAGTGAAGCGCCACTCTTTGGAAATGAAGGGCTCGGACTAGATTCTATTGATGCCTTGGAAATCATTCTGATATTAGAAAGAAGCTACGGAATAAAAATAGAGAATGTGAGTGAAGGTAAACAGATATTCTATTCGGTACGCACAATAGCGGATTACATTACAGCTTCACAGAAAAAATGAAAGTATACGTTACTGGGTTAGGAGTTGTTTCCGGCATTGGGTTAGGCATTGAAGAGAATATGGCTTCAATGAAAATGCAGAAACATGGCATGGACAAGATTACCCTCTTCTCCACCGAACTTGATGTACCTGTTTCAGAAGTGAAACAGAACAATTCAGAACTCAAAGAACGACTCTCTCTTCCCGCAAAAAAGAGTTATTCTCGCACAGCATTATTGGGAATGTTGGCTGCTAAAGAAGCTCTTCTTGATGCACAAATTGATCCTGCATCTTCCCGTATCGGCTTCATCTCATCCACATCAGTCGGAGGAATGGATCTAAGCGAACATTTTTATTCTCAATTTAAGGAAAATAATAATCGAGGCAAATTGAGAGAGATCATCTCTCATGATTGCGGAGATAGCACCGAGCAAATAGCAGAATATTTAGGTCTTAAAGGCTTTGTTACAACAATCAGTACGGCTTGCTCTTCAGCAGCCAATGCCATTATGCTAGGAGCCCGTTTAATAAAAAGCGGATACCTTGATACTGTCATTGTGGGAGGAACGGATGCTTTATGCAAGTTCACCCTCAACGGCTTTAACTCTCTGATGATTCTTGATAAAGTTCATTGTCGTCCGTTTGATGACTCACGTGCAGGACTCAATCTGGGAGAAGGAGCCGGATATTTGGTTCTGCAATCAGAAAAAGACTGCCATAAGAAACCGTACTGCGAGCTAAGTGGATACGCCAACGCCAACGAAGCCTATCACCAGACGGGTAGCTCTCCTGAAGGAGACGGACCCTTTTTATCCATGAGCCAAGCACTCGTTTCTAGTCAGCTTCTTCCAAAAGACGTTGACTATATCAATGTGCATGGCACCGGTACCCCGAGCAATGATTTCTCGGAGAGTAAGGCTATAAAGCGTCTTTTTGGAAATCAAATTCCTCCATTCAGCTCTGTGAAAGCTTTTATAGGTCACGCACTTGGAGCTTCCGAAGGCATTGAGGCGGTATACTCTGCCCTTTCTGTATCCAGAGGCATCATCTATCCCAATCTGAATTTTCGAAAACCGATCGAAGGAATCGGGCTTTCACCCGAGACAACATTCAAAGAAGGATTGCCTATAAAACATGTACTATCAAATTCCTTTGGATTTGGTGGCAATAACTCCTCTTTATTGTTTTCAACGACTCAAAAGATATGATGCAACCTATTTACATAAATAATGTTGCTTCTATACACCCTGAAAGCAACGACTGCAACCAACCCTATCTGATTGCATCTGAACCTGATTATAAAACAATCATAACTGATGCTACTCTAAGAAGGCGCATGAGCCGCATTGTAAAAATGGGGGTTGCCTGTGGTCTGGAGTGTATCGCACAAACTGCTCCCGAAGATATTCATGCAATTATCACCTCCACCGGCTTGGGTTGCCTAGCCGATACGGAGAAATTCATGAATGCCATCATTGATAATAAGGAACGAATGCTGAATCCCACAGCTTTCATTCAATCTACTTTCAATACCATCGGAGCACAAATAGCATTAATCCGTCAAATCCATGCCTATAATGTGACTTACGTACATCGAGGATTGAGCTTTGAAAGCGCATTGCTCGATGGCATACTAAAAATAGGCGAAGGCAATAGTAATGTATTGGTCGGTGCTATTGACGAAATAACTCCTGTGGCCTATACCATACAGAAACGGTTAGGGCTATTAAAAGAGACTCAAGCCGGCGAAGGAGCTCAGTTCTTCCTACTCAGCAGTGAGAAGAACGGTAAGACACTTGGGGAGGTGAAAGGGCTGGAAACCTTTGTCCGTCCAGATTCTATAGAAGAAATCAAAGATAAGATTCTTGCTTTTCTTGAGAGAAACAATCTGACGAACCATGACATTGATTGGTTCATTTCCGGGAAAAACGGAAATCGCCAACAGGATGCTATCTATGCATATCTTGAAAACAGCCTTTTTTCCGAAGCAGAACACATCACTTTCAAAAATCAGTGCGGAGAATATCACACAGCTTCCTCTTATGGCCTATGGAAAGTAATCACAACGTTCAGTGAAGAAACAAACTCAGCTAGATATGCTTTGATTTATAATCATTATCAAACAATCAACCATTCACTGATTTTAATTCGTAGGATATGATGATTACGGCCGTTATTATTAGTGCATTACTATTCCTCATTTATGCCTCTTACAACATTAACTCGAATGTCTATATGAGAGTTTTCTGTAAAAAGCATACAAGGAAGAAAGTAGTGGCTATAACATTTGATGACGGGCCGGCCGGTTTGGAAACAGCTCGTGTTTTAGCCGTACTCAAAGAATACAATATAGCAGCCTGTTTTTTCTGTATCGGGAACAAAATAGAGGGCAATGAAGCGTTACTACAGCAGATGGTTAGCGAAGGACACTTATTGGGCAACCATTCATACACTCATTCTACCCTATTCCCCCTTTACAACCTTCATAAAATGAAAGAAGATCTTTTGGCCTGCCAACGGGAGATTGAAAGAGCAAGCTCACAGAAGACGAACTTGTTTCGTCCTCCATTTGGTGTAACCAACCCAACGATTGCAAAAGCAGTCAAACAATTGGGGTATATTCCAATCGGTTGGAATATTCGCACACTAGACACTCTGCAACATTCACCGGAGAAAATAGTGAGGTACGTTCAAAGAAAGTTACGCCCTGGATCTGTTATACTGTTGCATGACAGAATGCCTCAAAGCAACCTATTATTAAAACAAATAATCGAGCTGATTATTAAAGAGGGATATTCCATCGTTCGCTTAGACGGCTTGATATAAAAACGGAGAAGATGAAAAGATTATTTACGCAATTATTGCTAACTTTTGTCGCTGTAAGCTCTTTGCAAGCTCAGCAGATGAGAAAGATAAATCAAATGCAAGAATTTGATAAGCGCTTATCCCAAGAGACGCAGACATTGCAATCAATTGAGAGTGATTTCTCTCAAACCAAATATTTAGACGTGCTTGATGAAAAAGTGAAATCCAAAGGGAAATTCTATTATAAGAAGAGCAATAAAATCCGCATGGAATATACCAGCCCTATAAATTATCTGATTGTCATTAACGGAGGCAAATTGAAAGTTGTATCAGATGGAAAGAAGAACATCATGAACGTGAACTCCAATAAGATGATGAGTGAAGTGCAAAATATGCTCACTGCCTGTACGGTAGGTGACCTATCCAAAATGTCAGCTAACTATCGACTGGAATATTTTGAAGATGCTAAGTCTTATTTGGTTAAGATTAAGCCAATCAGCAAAACCATACAAGCATACATCGCAAGTATACAGATTTACCTCGATAAAAAGGATATGTCTGTTTACAAGATGATTTTATCAGAAACAGCAACAAATTATACTGAATACGAGTTCTATAATAAGAAATTTAATTCATTGAAGAATGAAGCAATGTTTGCAATTCATTAGCATACTGCTAATTATCTTACTAAGCCTTTCTTGCTCACACAAAATAAGCGAAAAGGCCGTCTCTTTACCGCCCATCGTAAAGCTTGATAGTCTATCACAAAAATACAATATCCAGATCGATTTTATGAAACACCATTTTAGCGGGCTGCTAATAGTACGCAAAATGGACGATAATGAAATAAGGATATTATCTTCTACCTACTTCGGGATGAGTCTTTTCGATTTCTCATTTCAGAATGATCAATTTATTATTAATAGCTGCTTAGAGCCATTAAGAAAAAAGAAAATACTGAATCTCCTAGAAATGGATTTCAAGAACGTATTTCTAACAGGAAAAAGCAGTAAGAGGAAAGAGAAAAGTGCTATCTTTGAAAAAAGAACAAGCGGCAAGGGATTTGGAAAATCGACTTTTTATAGTTCTGATTTTTCAGGAGAGGCCCCTAATCGTATAAGAATAAGGCACCCATGGATACGGCTAACGATTCAGTTGGATAAATTAAACGAAAACAAGCCATAATTATGCTTCTTGAAGATTTTTATAAAATTAAGCATATAGCTACTGCCGACCATATAACTTGGTGTGTCTCGGCAGAGCTGAACCCCAACCACAAACTCTATCAGGGGCATTTCCCCCAGCACCCCATTGTGCCGGGAGTCTGTTTATTACAATTAATAAAAGAATGTACGGAGACAATACAAAACACCACTTTGTTGTATACACAAATAACATCCTGCAAATTCCTTTCGGCTATCAATCCGACCGAAAATCAAAATCTGGAATTTACTATGACTATCAAAAGTACAGAAAATGGACAAATAGATTTACTGGCAGAAGGAAAAGCTGCGAACAACTGTTTTATAAAATTAAAGGCCTTAGCGATAAATAAATAAGATGGAAAGAGAAGGATCTGACTTTTGGCACGAAAGATTAAAGCAACTTGAGGTTGTTGTCATCATTCCTACTTATAATAATGGGAAAACTCTGGCAACAGTTATAGAGAATGTTCGTTTCTATTCGGAAGCTGTCATTATTGTGAATGATGGATCAACGGACGATACAGCCACAATTCTAGATAGCTTTCAGAAGATACAGGTTATAACACACGTTACAAACAAAGGGAAGGGAACAGCATTAAAAAACGGGTTGTCTCATGCTCGGAAAGCAGGATTCAGATATGCGATAACGATTGATTCAGACGGACAACACTTTGCTTCCGACATTCCACTATTTATTGAGTCTATTGAAAACGAGCCGGATATTTTGCTCGTCGGAGCGCGTAATCTCTCTTCGGACAATATGCCGGGGAAAAATACATTTGCCAATAAATTCTCTAATTTTTGGTTTACTTTGGAAACAGGATTAAAGTTAGAGGATACTCAGTCCGGCTTTCGGCTATATCCTCTGCACAAGATAGAACTTAACCGATTTTACTACACGGCTAAATATGAGTTTGAACTAGAAGCCATCGTTTTCTCAACTTGGAACGGTGTAAGAGTTAAGAATATTCCGATTCATGTCTATTACCCTCCTCAAGCAGAACGAGTATCGCATTTCCGCCCTTTTAGAGACTTCACGCGTATCAGCATTTTAAATACAATATTGGTCTTGATCACTCTCTTATGGATCTGGCCTCGTGATTTTTTCAGAAAACTGACTCCAACTAATGGCAAGAAACTTCTTGATACACATATCATCCATTCTAAAGAATCAAATTTAAAAATTACACTAGCAGTCATGCTTGGCATATTCATGGGAATATTTCCGGTATGGGGGTATCAGATGCTTATAACTCTATTTTTGGCACATATACTCAAATTAAACAAGGTAATCGCCATTGTCGCAGCCAACATTAGTCTGCCACCAATGATTCCATTCTTGTTATACGGAAGCTATTTTACAGGCTGTAAGGTACTGAATAAACCTACAGAATTAGAGTTTAGTAACATCTCGCTTGAAAATGTAAAACAGGTATTGGAACAATATTTGATAGGAAGCATTATCTTTGCAGCTATTTGTAGCCTTGTTATAGGAATTATTACCTTTGGACTACTCTCTACTTGCAGAAGAATAAAAACATTATGACCACATTTTTTATCCAAATATATGATTACTTCAATAGGCACAAAATAATTTTTTACCTATCACTTTTTACTTGCGTATCACTCATGGCTTTCTTTGCCTTTCAGGTGAAATTTGAAGAAAATGTAACTCGCTTCTTTCCTGATGCAAAAGGCTCTGAGAATGTTATAAAAGTATTCGACAACTTAAAAATTAAAGACAAGATCATCGTAATGATTTCATCGGCAGACACCATTGCGCCTGCGGATTCTCATGCACTCATTGATGCTTCTGAAGAGATAAAACAAAATCTTATTACTAAAGCTGGCAATACGCTGATCAAAGATGTTTTTTCTAAAGTTGACAGTAACCTCATCGGAGGCATCAGCGACTTTGTTTATGGCAACCTACCCCTCTTTCTTACAGATAAAGACTATCAGCATTTCGATTCTTTGCTAAGCCAAGAAGCTATCGAAAGTAGTATGAAAAGAAATTATTCCAATCTTCTTTCTCCTGCCGGGATCGCTTTGAAGAGCTATATAATGAAAGATCCGTTAGGACTTGGTGGCAACACACTAAAGCAGTTGCAGAACTTTCAACTGGAAGCCAACTATGAAATGAATGAGGATCATATTTTCTCCAAAGATGGTTCTACGCTTCTAATGTTCATTACTCCGGTATATAATACCGGCAGCACGGGTAAAAACGATGCGCTTATTCAATTATTAGAGAACGAGATTAAACAAAGTAAAGAGAAGCATGCTGATATTAATATTGATTATTTCGGTGGGCCATCTGTTGCAGTATATAATGCCAGACAAATCAAAGAAGACACAATCCTTACCTCTTCCATTGCCTTAGTGATCATTATTATTTTTATTTCATTGGTATTCAAGCGGAAACGTTCCATTCCATTGATTATAGCCCCCGTATTATTCGGCGGTCTTTTCGCTTTATGCCTCATCTACTTCATCAAAGGCAATATCTCGGCTATCGCAGTAGGTGCCGGTTCGGCAGTAATGGGTATTGCTCTTAGTTACTCCATACACATGCTTGCACATCAAAACCACGTTTCGTCTGTGCAACAATTAATTAAAGAAATAGCGTACCCCTTAACCATCGGAAGTTTCACTACTATCGGGGCTTTTGCCGGACTATTATTTACCAGTTCGGAATTACTCCGTGATTTTGGATTATGTGCATCTCTAACTTTGATTGGTACCACTCTGTTCTGCCTCATTTATCTGCCTCATTTCCTAAAAGGCCAAGTTGATATAAAACAAGGAATCGTTCTACGTTTCATCGAAAAGATGAATGCATATCCTTTTGAAAAAAACAAATGGCTGGTGGGAGGCCTCTGTGTCTTAACGCTTATCTGTTTGTTCACTTCGCAAAAAGTAGGTTTCGATACTAATATGATGAATCTCAACTATGAGCCTAAACATCTGAAAGAATCAGAAGCAAGATTAATGAAGCTCTTCAATAATAAAGAGAAAACCGTTCTTTTTGTAAGTGTAGGAAAGGATATGAACACTGCAACAAAGAATTATGCAAGCACTAATCAACAACTATCCCGATTACAAAAAGAAGGAAAAATTCAAGCCTTTGCCTCCGCCGAGCAATTCATGATTCCACAAGCGGAACAAAAAAGGCGTCTACAAAAATGGAACCATTACTGGACAGCTGAAAAGAAAGCATTCTTACGAGAACATGTTCAGGCAGAAGCAGAAAGATATCACTTTCGGGCAGGCTCTTTCGATGATTTCTATCACTTGCTAGATCATCCCTTCCATGAATATAATTATCAAACACAAGAAGACAAAGCATCCCATAAATTATTAGATGAATGGCAAAGTTCAGCCGATTCAACCTTTATGCTCATCACACAAGTTCGTATAAAGGAAACAGCCAAAGAGTCTGTATACCAAGGATTCGAAAACAACAATGGCGTCGTTATTTTCGATAAAGCTTACTTTGCCAACAAGTGGGTTTCGGCTATCCATGACAATTTCTATTTCATTTTATATCTATCTTCTTTTCTTATTTTCTTTGCTTTGTTGATTTCTTATGGGCGAATAGAACTTACCTTAATAAGTTTTCTGCCTATGCTTATAAGCTGGATTATCATCTTGGGATTAATGGGTATATTGGGAACAGAATTCAACATTATCAATATCATCCTTTCTACCTTCATCTTTGGCATTGGCGATGATTTCAGCATTTTCATTATGGATGGCCTTCAAAATCAATACCGAACAGGGAAAAAAGTGCTGAATTCACATAAAACAGCTATTTTCTTTTCTGCCTTCACCACTGTAATAGGTATGGGCACACTTGTCTTTGCGCGTCATCCAGCCCTGCAATCAATCTCTCTAATCTCAATTTTAGGAATGATAACCGTTGTATTAGTAGCTTATACCATCCAACCAATTATCTATAAATTCTTTATTTCTACGCCTGCTTCCAAAGGTTTGCCTCCGTACACATTATTGGGACTACTTAGAACGATAACGCTCTTTGCCCTCTTTCTTACCGGATGTCTTTTCTTACGCCTTCTAATTTTAATCATGTACCTTGTTCCAATACGCAAGGCACAGAAGAAACAGTTTATCTGCCAATTAATAAGGATTGCCTGCAAAGTAATATTGTATGCAGCTACATCTGTTCGGAAAGAAAAAATCAACCTATCGAATGAAACATTCAAAAAACCCGCAATATTGGTAGCCAACCACCAGTCATTCATAGACATCCTCGTTCTGCTGTCTCTCTCTTCTAAGATAGTAATGGTTACCAACCATTGGGTATGGCATTCTCCTTTTTTCGGGAAAATCATTCGCTATGTAGATTTCTACTATATAGGGCACGGATATGAACAGTATGTAGAACATATGCGAGAGAAAGCAAGAGAAGGATACTCCATTGCTATTTTTCCTGAAGGCACACGTTCAAACAGTGGAAAGATTAGTCGTTTTCACAAAGGGGCTTTTTATTTGGCTGAGAAATTACAGATGGATATTATTCCTGTTATTCTTTATGGCAATGACAAAATCATAGCTAAAGCACAACCTTTCAATATCCGTAAAGGAATTATACTTATCAAAATATTACCACGCATTTCGTACAATGACCCCACGTTCGGAACATCTCACCAAGAACATGCTAAGCGCATAGCTGTTTACATGAGAGAAGAATACGCACGTGTCTGCCACGAGAAAAACACACCTGACAATCCGGCTTTTTACGAAGCTTTGGTGCAAAATTACATCTATAAGGGGCCGGTTGAAGAGTGGTACATGCGAATCAAGGTTAAGATGGAAAAGAACTATTCTCTATTCAATAGCCTAATTCCGATGAAAGGGCAAATTACCGACATCGGATGTGGCTTTGGACCACTTTGCTACATGCTATCACTCATCTCTGAAGAGAGAGAAATTCTTGGAATTGATTATGACGAAGATAAAATAGCGGTAGCACAACGGGGATGGCTCCGTAACAAGCACATTCGTTTTGAGCACGCCGATGCATTAAATTACACTTTGCCGGAGAGTGATGTATTCATATTGAATGATATGCTGCATTATATCAGTTATGAGCATCAACGTAGTTTGTTAAAGAGATGCGCCACATTGCTTCGTTCTAAAGGCATAATGATAATACGAGACGCTAATACTTCTAACAGTTCCAAACACCAGCTAACCCGGATTACTGAAGTATTGTCCACCCAAATCATCAAATTTAACCAAACTACAACGCAGTTAAGCTTTACTTCCGAAGCACAGATACGTAACATTGCTAAAGAATGTGGTATGGAGATTGAAGCAATACAAAATGATAAATACACATCGAACACAATTTATATTTTCAGAAAACCAGAATAGTATATGACTAAATATGATATTATCATCATTGGCAGCGGACTTGGAGGACTGGAATGCGGAGCAATACTCAGCAAAGAAGGATATAACGTCTGTGTTCTCGAGAAAAACTCACTGTTTGGGGGATGCTTCCAAAGTTACCGAAGAAAGGGACATCTGTTTGACACCGGCATCCACTACATTGGCAGTCTGGACGAAGGTCAAATCATGAACCAATGTTTCCGATATCTCGGGATCATGGACAAACTAAAGTTGCGGCGACTCGATGAATCTGCTTTCGACCAGATCTATTATAAAAATGGTATTTATAATTTTGCCATGGGAGATTCCCTCTTCACAGAAACATTAAGTGAATACTTTCCTCACGAAAAAGATAACCTGCAACGCTATACCGAAAAACTGAGTGAGGTAGGCCGTCTGATTAGTGTAGACCACTTAAAAAAAGGCATTATTGCAGTAGAAGGAATGAAATACTTCAGCACATCTGCCACCGCTCTTATTTCAGAGATAACATCTAATCGTGATTTACAAAACATTTTGTGCGGATCATCATTGCTTTATGGTGGAATTAAAGACGTATCAACATTTTACCAGCATGCCATGATCAATCATTCGTATATCGAAAGCGCCTACCGCTTTGTTGACGGAAGTATGCAAGTCAGCTTGGAATTGATTAATGTGATACGAAGCAACGGTGGAACAGTATTAAACAATAAAGAAGTAACGCGTATTATCGTAGAAAACGAGAAAGTGAAAGGAGTAGAGATAAACAATGAAGAAATCATTGAAAGTAACCATGTAATTTCAAATATGCATCCTAAACGTACCTTGGAGTTATTAGATAAAAATCGTTCGATTAAAAATGCGTATATATCGCGGATAAATTCGCTCAAGAATACTTATGGTGTCTTCACTCTTCATTTGGTGATGAAAAAAGAGAGTTACCCCTACATCAACAGTAATTACTATTTGAATGAGAACGATAATGTGTGGTATAATAAAGAAAATAGTCCGAAAATTACTAACTGCATGGTTTCTATGCAAGCTTCATCGAAAAGCGAACAGTATGCAGAAGTTATTTCCATACTAACTCCAATGTACATAGACGAATTATCAGCCTGGGAAAATACGACTTATGGGCATCGGGGAGGAGAATATGCCCAATTCAAAGAAAATAAAGCACAAGAAATCTTGGAATTCACTCGAAAGCGTGGAATCGATTTTGGGCAGCATATTGAAACAATGTACACCACTACCCCACTGAGCTACAGAGATTATACCGCCAGCATTGATGGGTCAGCGTACGGGATTATTAAAAACTATAAATATCCTCAAATAGGCTTTGTCTCTACACGCACCAAACTCGAGAACCTCTTCTTAACAGGACAAAATCTGAATGTGCACGGTGCATTAGGGGTCACTCTAACAGCCATTATTACTTGTTCCGAATTTCTGGGACAGGAGTACTTAGCAAAAAAGATAGGAAATGCTTAAAACAATAAAGAAAATATTCAAATATACGGCCATCACGTTCTTGGCATTCATTGTTGTTGTATTCGTTTTCATTGGTTATTTGTATTATTCGGCCGATATGCTAACGCCGCACTATGTTTCAACATCTACTGAACAAGTGGTTACAACAGGCAGCCTTCGAAAATATAGAGGTAACTTTCTACGGCATAGCAAAAGTGGATTATGGGAATTGAAAGTTCACGGCAGCGCTTTTGAACGGGGAGAAGCTATTGGAAAATTATCTTCAGATTTACTCTATTATCAAGAAAAAGTCTTTGTAGATCAGATCAAAGAAATTATACCTTCTGATGGTTATCTCAAGTTTCTACGCTTTTTCATTGTCCTCTTTAACCGAAACTTAGGCAGAAACATCGAAGAAGAATTCCGTGACGAGATTTATGGGATCTCTCTATCTTGTACAGACGAGTTTAATTTTATCGGTACAGGATATGAACGACAGCTAAACTACCATTCTGCCCATGATTTAGGGCATGCGATGCAAGATTACATGCTTGTAGGATGTAGCTCTTTCGCTTCTTGGGGAGAAAATAGTGCAGATACTTCCCTCATTATCGGTCGTAACTTTGATTTTTATGTGGGCGATAATTTTGCTAAAAATAAACAAGTAGCCTTCTATAACCCGGAAAAAGGGTATAAATTTGCCTCTGTCGGATGGCCCGGAATGACCGGTGTACTCTCTGGCATGAACGAAACAGGTTTAACAGTAACCATTAATGCTGCTAAATCCAATATGCCTACAGCATCGGCAACCCCTATTTCGATTTTAACAAGAGAAATTCTTCAGTATGCCTCAACGATAGACGAAGCATATATTATTGCAAAAAAAAGAAAGACATTTGTATCAGAATCCATCTTGATAGGTTCCGCAAAAGATGGCAGAGCAGCGATTATAGAAAAATCACCAGAAAAGATTGCTCTTTTCACAGGTAATGGACACCAACTAATCTGCACCAACCATTATCAATCAGAAGCATTCAGCCACGATGAACGGAATTTGGAGAACATCCGTACATCAGACAGTCAATATCGTTTTAACCGCCTGGATGAATTGCTAAAAGAAAACAGCCCTATTGATGCAAATAAGGCTGCTGCTATTTTGCGTAACCGAAAAGGATTGCATGATGCTGATTTAGGTTTGACTAATGAAATGGCCATGAATCAATTCATCGCACATCATTCCGTCATCTTCGAGCCGGGGAAAAGGTTAATGTGGGTTTCAACTTCTCCTTGGCAATGTGGAAAATATGTTGCATACGATCTAAACAAAATATTTAGTGATAGTGTTGATTTCGAACATGAAATATGTACGCAAGAGCTAACCATCGCTGAAGATCCTTTCATTTACCAGCCTGAATTCAAACAGCTATTAATTTATAAAAGGCTCACTCCCCTTATCCGAAAAAAAATAGCAAGAAAAGAAAAGATGGATGAACATATCTTGAAAACGTACGAATCATCCAATCCTACTTTTTATTATGTCCATGAGGTTTTAGGAGATTATTACCTGGCGATACATCAGAACTCTAAAGCTCTGATGCACTGGAGAAAAGCATTAACTATGCCAATACCCAAACTTGGTGAGAAAGAGCGCATTCAAGAGAAAATCAATAAAAATCAATAGATATTATGGATAAGAATCAGAAAATTCAGTTTAGCTCTCAGGCAGAGATAAAACTGTATCAGGAAGCCAGACTTTCCGAAGCAATGGCATACCTGCAAGCACATTCAAAGTTCTATCAATCGATGTTCAGAAAGCATCATATTGATATAACTAAGATAAAGACTATTGAAGATTTGCAACAAATCCCAATTACAACAAAAACAGACCTTCAACTATACAATGATGATTTCATCTGCGTCAGCAAAGATGATATAATTGACTACGTCACCACCTCGGGCACGCTAGGTGATCCGGTTACGTTTGTTTTAACTTCCGAAGATCTTGATCGACTGGCTTACAATGAATACCTCTCATACAACACTGCCGGTTGTAGCAAACACGACATACTACAACTTATGACAACCATCGATCGGCGTTTCATGGCAGGCTTGGCTTACTACATGGGAGCCAGAGAGCTGGGAATGGGGGTAGCCCGTGTAGGAAATGGAATTCCTGAGCTACAATGGGACACCATACATCGAATTCATCCCACCTGCGGAATGGTTGTTCCCTCCTTTCTCATTAAGTTGATAGAATTCGCTGAAAAGAATGGCGTAGACTACAACGATTCCACCTTAAATAAATGTATTTGTATTGGCGAAGCCTTACGCAATCCTGATTTTACTCTAAATACTCTCGGCCGGAGAATACAAAATAAGTGGCAAGCACTAAAACTATATTCCACGTATGCATCAACAGAAATGCAATCCTCTTTCACCGAATGCAATGAATTTCAAGGGGGGCACCTACAGCCGGAATTGATTATAGTAGAATTCTTAGACGATGACAACCAACCAGTGAAAGAAGGAGAAGCCGGAGAAGTTACCATTACCACTCTAGGAGTAAAAGGTATGCCTTTACTCCGCTTCAAAACAGGCGATATCTGTTACCATTATAGTGAACCATGCGCTTGCGGACGAAACACAATCCGGCTAAGTTCTGTATTGGGGCGTAAGGGCCAAATGATAAAGTATAAAGGCACAACTCTTTATCCTCCTGCACTTTTCGACATTCTGGACAACATTCCCCACATAAAAAATTATATCGTCGAAGTTTATACCAATGACATTGGCACAGACGAGATTCTAGTACGAATAGGTAGCGAAGATACAAGTGACGTTTTTGCAAAAGAAATTAAAGACTTATTCCGCTCTAAAGTACGAGTTGCCCCTGCCATAAATTTTGAACCAGCGGAATACATTTCTAAGTTACAGATGCCACCCATGAGTCGAAAAGCAATAAAATTCATTGATTTACGATAATTAATTTATAGCTTTGTAATAGTCAAAAATTAAACATTCATTTTTAAAACAAGCATTATGAAAAAACTATTTTTATTATTGTTCCTAACAAGCAATTTACTCTGTATGGGGCAAAACAAGGACCTTGTAAAAGAAGCCAAAACAATTAAGTTCTTTGGCATTGATTACTCTCTAGCCAAAGTGTATGGTGCCGCTGAAACACCTTATCAATTTAAAGTTGCCTTTAATAAAATTAACCGACTGTTTCTTGTTGAGGCAAAAAAATATGATGTTGGCAAAAAAATCAAAAAAGAAATTAGTGAAATATCTCTTGATGCTGTCGATCAATTAAATCCACAGATTAAATCTGATGAGTTAATGACTACAAATAAACAGTATGCATTAGATGAACAAAAAATAAAGCAAGCAATTCAAGCTCTTCCGATAAAGAATGAAGAAGGCATAGGTATGATATTTCTCGCTGAATTATTAAATAAAGCCGATAATATGGCTAGTTACCAAACCGTATTCTTCAACTTGGAATCCAAGGAGATCATAGACGTCCGCCCTGTGAGTGGTAAAGCTCGTGGTTTTGGGCTCCGAAATTTTTGGGCTCACTCTATTTACAAAGCCCTAGACATGCTAAAATAATAGGCAGTATAGATTCCTTTTTGTTTAGTATTTGAACTTAATTCACCAAAGCAATAATTGGTCCATCAAATCGGTAAAAGTGATATATTACAACTAAAAGCCCCCTCAGAAAATTTCTGAGGGGGCTTTTAGTTGTAATATTAGGTAAGTTACATTTTACTACTTAAACATAGGAACCGCAAACCATCTTTTATACATTTTGGTCACCAATACATACAAAATAAAGGCAGAGAAGAAACCTGCAATAGCATCTATCAAGTAATGCGCTTGAATATAAACAGTAGCGCCACAAAGTAAAAGATAAAATGGAATAAGGAAAACAAAGAGTTTCCTACTTCCTCGCCATGCCAGAATCATCAGTAAAGTCGAGATCCCCACGTGTGAGCTTGGAAAAGCTGCTGTAGGACGCTCTCCCACTTGTTGCGAACCTTCCACCAGATCATAAAAAAAACCATGAGCATATCCTGGCCCGGGAAGTAACTCTACATGATGATTAAAATAATCACCAATAGCAGGAAAATCACCCATTGAAACCTTCTCTGCTCCAATAGCAGGAAAATAAAACTGAGGACCAGCTACAGGAATAAATATGTAAATCAGATAATAGATAAAAAATGTAGTAACAAGTACAAAAGAAAACTTCTCAAACAATTCAAACTTAAAGATAAAATAGAACATTGCCACAACCAAAATCATAGGATAATAAGAAAAATAGCCAAGATTAAACGGCTCGCTAACCCACATTTGAGGAAAGTAATCGCTAAATAACACTGCAGGCTGACAACCAAAAATCCATTGTTCAGCCGAAGCAAATAAATGATCTAGATTAGGAAAAAACCGATTAAATTCAAATGTATCTGGGTACCAATAAGAGAGTAAGCTCATCTGAACAGCCATTCGTACAAAAGCAGTAAACTTACACGGAGCCAATCGGTAGAGATATATCAACAGGAAAGTAGCACCAGCTATTACGATCCTATCTCGCAACATTATTAACGGATGATCCATCCGTTGAAACATAAAAAGTATTAAAATCGAGGTTAACAGATTATATATGAGCGTAACCTTCTCTACAGCAAACAACCCTTTGCGGGTGTCTACCCTTTTAAATAAGTTTAAAGCCATCCTTCTTTCTTATACCAAGCAATTGTTTCTTTGACACCCTTTTCCAAATCATATTGAGGTTTAAATCCTAATTCATTGATAACCGGAGTAATATCACATTGCCAGTTCCTTTGTTTCATTATTTTAAATTTGTCCGAATTCAGCGTACTGCTCTTTCCAGAGAAAAACGCAAAATTTTCAGCGAGCAAAGATATAACTTTTAAAATAAGTAATGGGCATTTGAGATGTATTACAAAAGAAACATCTAATTCTTTTTGTATCAAATTAGAGAAAGCACGGCTATTATACACTTCTCCATCAGACAAGAAGTACACGCGACGAGAAACACTTTTCTCTATTCCCAAAAAAACGGCTTGTACGATATCTCTTACATAAACAAAGGTCAAGTCTTGCCTTTTGAAACCTACAGAGAAGTCGAGATGTTGCTTTATAGACTTTGCCATTAGGAAATAATCTTTCTCACGCGGACCATAAACACCTGTGGGCCGATAGATCACATAGGGAAATTCCTTTATGCTCCGAATATAAAGTTCGGCTTTTAGCTTGCTAAGCCCATAAGCAGTATTTGGTGTCGCCACATCTTCTTCCCGAATGGGAGAATAATCGCCCTCCCGAATGGGTCCAAAAATGCTTAAAGTACTAATATATATAAATTGAATAGGAACCATGTTAAGGTCTATGAGCATGTCTACGAAAAATTTTGTTTGCGAGAAGTTCACCCTCTCAAAGTCTTCTTTATTTAGACATTTAGTTGCCCCGGCACAATGAACAATATAATCGAAGCCTCCATTATAAGCCTCTTTATAAGCAGAAAGTTTGCTTCGGAGTTTATCAGGATGAAGGAAGTCCAATTCTATGAATTTTAAATCCTGATATTGAAGATACTCCTTGCTACTAGAAGAACGAATACCTGCCCATGTTGAGAATTGTCGTTTCAGAGCCTCTTCTGCAATAAAACTTCCAATAAATCCGCTTGCACCGGTCACTAAAATACTAGCCATAGCCTAAATTGTTTCAAAATTAGCGACAAAGATAAAATTTAAATCAGCTTCCTTCTTTGTTTTGTTCTTATTTTCAGTACAAAAAATAAGATTTAGGCAATTTAAGAACCATCGGAAACTATTATTTGTTTACTTTGTATAGTCTATATTTTATTAAAACAATACACACATGGCAAAAAATAAAGAAAAAAAAGCCGGCAAAAGAATCAAGAAGAATGATTTAGCCAATATACTAATGAATTTCTTTCACGCTAAATCGACTGAAGTACTTAGCTTAAAATATATCTTTGCTGAACTACGCCTAACTACACACCCCCTAAAAATGCTTTGCGTTGAGATTCTCAATGAAATGAAAGAGGGAGACTATATCACAGAAGTTGACAGAAGTAAATTTCGTCTTAATGATCATGGAACAGAATTGACAGGCACTTTTCTACGCAAAAGTAATGGAAAAAATTCCTTCATCCCAGATGAAGGTGGCGATCCTATTTTCATTGCTGAACGTAATTCTGCCCACGCTATGAATAAAGATAAGGTACGCATTGCATTCTATGCCAAGCGAAAAAACCATGACGCTGAAGGTGAAGTTATTGAAATACTACAACGAGCCAATGATACTTTTGTAGGAACACTTGAAGTAGCTAATTCCTATGCTTTTCTGGTAACTGAAAACCGCACACTGGCTAATGATATCTTTATTCCAAAGGAAAAACTCAAAGGAGGAAAAACAGGCGACAAAGCAATTGTCAAAGTCACCGAATGGCCAGACAAAGCTAAAAATCCTATTGGGCAAGTAATAGATATCCTAGGTAAAGCCGGAGATAATACTACTGAGATGCATGCCATTTTAGCCGAATTCGGATTGCCTTATGTTTATCCTTCCGCAGTAGAGAAGGCTGCAGATAATATTCCTGCAGAAATATCAAGAGAGGAAATGGCTCTTCGCGAAGACTTCCGTAAAGTGACAACTTTTACAATTGATCCGAAAGATGCCAAAGACTTTGATGACGCACTTTCCATCCGCAAGCTAAAAGATAATTTATGGGAAGTAGGGGTGCACATTGCAGATGTATCTCACTATGTAAAAGAAGATAGCATCATTGATAAAGAAGCTCAAAAACGAGCCACCTCTGTTTATCTGGTAGACCGTACCATACCCATGCTTCCTGAGAGATTATGCAATTTTATCTGCTCACTTCGTCCCAACGAAGAAAAACTAGCTTACTCCGTTATTTTTGATATTACAGAAAAAGGAGAAGTCAAAGATTCAAGAATAGTTCATACCGTGATTGAATCGGATCGTCGATTCACGTATGAAGAAGCGCAACAGATTATAGAAACAAAACACGGCGATTTTGCAGAAGAAGTACTAATGATGGATACCATTGCCAAAGCGCTTCGCCAAAAACGTTTTTCGGCTGGCGCCATCAACTTTGACCGCTATGAAGTTAAGTTCGAGATTGATGAAAAAGGCAAACCCCTGAGTGTATATTTCAAAGAGTCAAAAGACTCTAACAAGCTTGTTGAAGAGTTTATGCTACTGGCAAATAGGACGGTAGCCGAAAAAATAGGTAGAGTGCCAAAAGGGAAAAAAGCAAAAGTACTTCCGTATCGTATTCACGACTTACCTGATTCAGAAAAATTAGATAATTTGGCACAGTTCATTGCTCGATTTGGCTATAAAATACGCACTTCCGGCACAAAAAGTGACATTTCAAAATCCATTAATCACTTATTGGATGATATACAAGGAAAGAAAGAAGAAAACCTTATCGAAACAGTATCGATCCGTGCCATGCAAAAGGCTCGTTACTCTACGCACAATATTGGACACTACGGATTAGCGTTCGATTATTATACTCACTTCACCTCTCCTATCCGTCGCTACCCTGATATGATGGTACACCGTCTTGCTACCAAATATATGGAAGGCGGACGAAGTGCCTCTGAAACAAAATACGAAGAATTGTGCGATCACAGTTCTAATATGGAACAAATTGCTGCTAATGCCGAACGTGCCTCAATCAAATACAAGCAAGTAGAATTTATGAGTGAGCATGTAGGGCAGACCTATGATGGCGTAATTTCAGGAGTTACCGAATGGGGACTTTATGTAGAGTTAAACGAAAATAAATGCGAGGGCATGGTTCCCGTTCGCGATTTGGGGGACGACTATTATGAATTTGACGAGAAGAATTATTGTCTTCGTGGACGTCGCAAGAACCGTATATATAGCCTAGGAGATGCAATCACGATCAAAGTAGCTCGTGCCAATTTGGAGAAAAAACAACTCGACTTTGCATTGATAGACTAAAAGCAATTCATGAAGACCATTATAATTGAAGACAAAGAACGAGTGGAAGAGATTATCACCCGTTGCGACATTTGTTATGCCGGTATCACGGATTTGGAAGGTAACCCTTATGTTATCCCCATGAATTTTGGCTATCAAAATGGAGTAATTTATTTACATTCTGGTCCTACAGGCAGTTGTATTGATATGCTTGCTCATAACAAACATGTTTGCATCACATTCAGCATTGATCATGAATTAGTTTTTCAACATCCTAAAGTTGCATGCAGCTATCGAATGAAAGCTAAAAGTGTTATCTGTCGGGGGCAAGTCAACTTCCTTGAAGATATTGAGGAAAAACGTCAAGCCCTAGACATCATCATGCACCACTATATTGATAGAGAATTCATTTATTCAGACCCTGCAGTTAAAAACGTAAAGATTTGGGAAATACCTATTGACCGTGTTACGGCGAAAGAGTATGCCGCTCCGCATAATCGATAACACATTGGCAACATAAAAAGGCTTCCTTATGTTAGGAAGCCTTTTTATGTTGCCAACAAAAGAATGATAGAAGTACAATTTATCAATTATAACGGATATTCTTCAAAAGCATAAAGAATAGTAGACAAATAACGTTCGCCTGTATCAGGTAACAAAACAACAATGTTTTTTCCTTCATATTCAGGTAATTGAGCCAACTGAACAGCAGCCCATACAGCCGCACCCGAAGAAATGCCCACTAATAAACCTTCTTTAGAAGCCAATTCACGACTAGTGAGGATCGCATCATCATTCTTTACTAGTTGAATAAAGTCAACCATTTCTGCATTATAAGTTTTAGGCACAAATCCAGCACCTATACCTTGAATTTTATGAGGTCCGGGAGCCCCACCCGAAAGAACAGGAGAATCAGCAGGCTCCACTGCCACGATCTTCACATTTGGATTATGTTTTTTCAAAGCAGCACCTACGCCACTCACTGTACCACCAGTACCTACACCAGCTACAAATACGTCCACTAATCCATCTGTATCACGCCAAATTTCTTGTCCGGTAGTTCGTTCATGTACAGCAGGATTTGCAGGGTTCTCAAACTGTTGTAAGATAATGGAATCTGCACTTTCATTTTTCAATTCCTCTGCTCTGGCAATAGCTCCTTTCATTCCATTAGCGCCAGGAGTTAAAACCAAATTAGCTCCCAGTGCTTTAAGCAGATTACGTCTTTCCAAACTCATCGTATCGGGCATAGTTAGAACCAATTTATACCCCTTTGCTGCTGCTGCAAAAGCCAAACCGACACCTGTATTACCACTAGTCGGTTCAATAATAGTGACTCCAGATTTTAATAGACCTTTTGCCTCAGCATCTTCAATCATTGCCAACGCAATACGATCTTTCACACTTCCGGCTGGATTAAAGTATTCCAGCTTGACTATAATTTTGGCTTTCAGCCCTTTACTAGCATTATAATTACTTAACTCTAACAATGGAGTGTTACCTACCAAATCGGTTAGTTTTTTTGCTATCTTTCCCATTTTTATATAGTTTTATATTTATCTTTATTATTATGTTACAAAGATAGTCTCTATTTCAGTACTCTAAAATACCACAAGTATGGTAATTTTGTACTATAAACAAGTGAGAATTCTACTGCAACAAGAAATATATGTATTCTCACTGATTGATACTTTCGCAATAATTCTTACCTTTGCGAACATTATATAATAAAGGATATCATAATGAGTCCATTAAATTTTACTCACATTTTGACACAAACAGTCGATGAGCTCTCGGAAAGCGAATCATACAAAGGGCTGTTTCATCAGCACAAAGACGGCGAACCATTGCCATCAGCAAAAGTATTGTGCGATATAATCGAACTTGCTCGTTCAATTCTTTTTCCTGGATATTACGGAAACTCTACAGTAAACAGTCGAACAGTCAATTACCATATCGGTGTAAATATAGAAAAATTATTTGATCTACTCTCTGAACAGATTTTAGCCGGATTGTGTTTCGGCTGCGACAATAATACGAGCGATTGCACAGAGCAACAGCGAGAAGAGGGTTCTAACCTAACCGCCAAATTCATCAGTAGATTGCCTAATTTGAGAAAAATGCTAGCAACAGATGTTGAAGCAGCCTATAACGGTGATCCTGCCGCTGAAAGTTTTGGCGAAGTGATTTTTTGTTATCCTGCTATCAAGGCAATCAGTAATTATCGCATAGCCCATGAGCTGTTACTGCTGGGAGTGCCTCTTATTCCTCGTATTATCACCGAAATGGCACACAGCGAAACAGGTATTGATATTCATCCGGCCGCAGAAATAGGAAGTCATTTTACTATTGACCACGGCACAGGCGTTGTTATTGGTGCTACAAGTATTATTGGCAATAACGTAAAACTGTATCAAGGAGTCACTTTGGGTGCAAAGAGTTTTCCTTTGGACAACGAAGGTAAACCGATTAAAGGCATTCCACGCCATCCAATACTTGAAGATAATGTTATTGTATACTCAAACGCAACCATTTTAGGGCGAATTACCATCGGACACGACGCTACAGTAGGAGGAAATATTTGGGTAACAGAAGATGTTTCACCCAAAGCCAGAATTGTACAAACAAAAGCAAAGAAATAGAGAGATAGATATTTTCTGTGAGCAAGTAACGCAGATAGAGATTTTACATAGTAACAACGTAATATAGAATAATGAGCGAATCATTCGAAATGATTGCCAAAACCTTTCAGGGATTGGAAGAAGTCTTGGCCGAAGAATTAACAGTACTAGGAGCTAACGATGTGCAAATTGGACGCCGTATGGTTTCCTTTAGTGGAAATAAAGAGATGATGTATAAAGCCAACTTCTACCTTCGTACGGCTATACGCATTCTTAAACCCATTAAGCACTTTAATGCAAAACATGCTGACGAAGTGTATGAGCAGATAAAGGCTATTAAATGGGAAGAAATATTGGATGTTGACAAAACGTTTGCTGTTGATTCCGTTGTGTTTAGTGATGAGTTCCGCCACTCCAAATTCGTGTCATATAAAGTAAAAGACGCTATTGTTGATTACTTCCGCGAATTCAACGGCAAGCGTCCATCCGTGCGAATCAACAAACCAGACGTGTTGCTCAATATTCATATTGCCCAAACCAGTTGTACACTCTCACTAGATTCATCAGGTGAATCACTGCACAGGCGCGGATATCGTCAAGAAGCAGTAGAAGCTCCGCTCAATGAAGTTTTAGCAGCGGGAATGTTACTAATGACCGGGTGGAAGGGTGAATGCGACTTAATAGATCCTATGTGCGGATCGGGTACTATTCCAATAGAAGCGGCACTTATCGCCAAGAACATTGCGCCCGGAGTATTCCGGAAAGAGTTCGCCTTCGAGAAATGGGTGGATTTTGATCAGAAAATGTTTGACAATATTTATAATGACGACACTCAGGAGCGAGAATTCAATCATAAAATATATGGTTACGACAACAATCCAAAAGCAAATGAGATAGCCACTCACAATGTAAAAGCTGCTGGGGTATCAAAAGAAGTTATCTTAAAACTTCAACCTTTTCAGCAATTTGAGCAGCCCAAAGAAAAATCTATTCTTATAACCAATCCTCCTTATGGAGAGCGTATTTCAACCAAAGATCTACTTGGCTTGTACCAAATGATCGGCGAACGGCTAAAACATGCTTTCTGCGACAACGATGCATGGATACTTAGTTATCGTGAAGAATGCTTTGATCAAATCGGACTAAAACCAAACCGAAAGATTCCGCTATTTAATGGTCCATTAGAATGTGAGTTCCGTAAATATCAAATATTTGGTGGGAAATACAAGGAGTTTAAAAAAGTTACCATTGAGAAGAGGCCCTATAGTAAATCAAAGCCAAACGATTAAACCATTCAACATGAAAACAATAGAGAAAATAGGAAAAAGTATCCAGGCTCTCCTTATTCTTCATGTGTTATTTTTCGCTTCAAACATTATGGCACAAGGAAAGAAGCTCCCCACGTTGGAAGATCTTATTCCAGGTGGAGAAACATTTCGTTTTACAGAGAATTTATTCGGATTGCAGTGGCTAGGAGACAGCTGTATCAAGCCAGATATAGACAAACTATCAGTCATCAACCCTGACAACGGTAAAGAAACTACTCTTATCAGTAAAGAAGAGGTGAATAAGATACTAGAAACCGAAAAGCTTGGAAAAATTCAGAGTTTCTATAATGTAAGCTTCCCTTATGAACTAAAAAAGCAGACATCAAGCAAGTTAATGCTTATCACTACTCCGAAGCGGAGAATATTATTGAACCTTGACAATAGAGAGGTAGAATGGAGCCAAGAACGTAATGATAAAGCACAAAATGAAGATTGGGAAAAGGAAAACAGAATGCTTGCCTTCACCATTGATAATAACTTATACATTACGACTGCTAGCGGAACAACTACTGCCGTAACCAACGAACCTGAAGGCATTGTGTGCGGACAATCAGTTCATCGCAATGAGTTCGGCATCAAAAAAGGCACTTTCTGGAGTCCAAAAGGAAACTTATTGGCATTCTATCGCATGGACGAAAGTATGGTGTCACAATATCCATTAGTAGACATAACAACCAGAGTAGCTACAGTAAATAATGTACGCTACCCAATGGCAGGAATGGCTAGTCACAAAGTAACTATAGGTATTTATAATCCCATAACAAGCAAAAGCATTTACCTAAAAGTAGGTGACCCTACTGACCGGTACTTCACTAACATCAGTTGGTCACCAGACGAGAGTAGCCTCTTTTTGATAGAGCTAAATCGTGATCAAAATCATGCTAAGCTCTGTCAATATAATGCGGAAAACGGTGAATTAATAGCGACTCTTTTGGAAGAAACACATCCCAAATATGTAGAGCCTCAACATCCTATTGTTTTTCTACCTTGGGACAGTAAGAAGTTTATCTACCAAAGTCAGCGCGATGGATTCAATCATTTATACCTATATGATATAAACGGTAAACTAATCAAGCAGCTAACATCCGGCAATTGGCTAGTAAGCGAACTTATAGGCTTTGATGAAGCAAAAAAAGAGTTAATCATAGCTGCCACAAAAGTATCTCCCTTACAAAACAATCTATTTCGTATAAACAGCAAAAACAGTAAACTCACAGCAATAGGATATCAAGAAGGCCTACATAGCGGAATTCTTAGCGCTACGGGCAAATATGTCATTGACAGATATTCCTCGCCTAAGATACCTCGCTGCATTAATATTCTAAACGCACAGAATAACAAGAGCATTAATCTGCTCACAGCAAAAGATCCATTTGCTGGCTATACTATGCCAAGCATTGAGATCGGAACGATTAAAGCTGCAGATGGAGTGACTGATCTATATTACCGCATTATCAAGCCAGCTGACTTTGACCCAAGCAAAAAGTATCCGGTTATAGTCTACGTTTATGGCGGTCCACACGCACAAATGATCAACAACGGATGGCAGAATGCAGCTCGAGGTTGGGACATATATATGGCCAATAAGGGATATATCATGTTCACCATAGATAATCGAGGAAGTGAAAACAGAGGATTAGAATTTGAAAACAGTACATTCCGTCGACTTGGCATTGAAGAAGGTAAAGATCAAGTAAAAGGAGTAGAATTCTTAAAGAGTTTGCCATATATTGATAGCAATCGTATCGGCGTACATGGTTGGAGTTTCGGAGGGCATATGACTACAGCATTGATGCTTCGCTATCCCGATATATATAAAGTAGGAGTAGCCGGAGGTCCGGTCATAGACTGGTCATACTACGAAATTATGTATGGAGAAAGATACATGGATACTCCGCAAAGTAATCCGGAAGGATACAAAGAGTGTAATTTGAAGAATTTAGCAGGAAACCTGAAAGGCCATCTACTCATTATCCATGATGATCACGATGATACTTGCGTGCCACAGCATACACTCTCCTTTATGAAGGCCTGCATAGATGCGCACACCTATCCTGATTTATTTATTTATCCAGGACATAAGCATAACGTTGCCGGCCACGATCGTGTGCATCTGCACGAAAAGATTACAAGATATTTTGAAAACAACCTGTAAGTTTAATAATTAATATACAACAAATCATGAAATTGTTACTATTAGGTTCAGGAGGCAGAGAACATGCTCTGGCATGGAAGATAGCCCAAAGCCCCAAAGTGGAAAAATTGTATATTGCACCCGGTAACGCAGGTACTTCTGCAATCGGAGAAAATGTTGATATCAAAGCTACCGACTTTCAATCATTGAAAATCTTCGCCTTGGAGCGAGAAATAGACATGATCGTCGTGGGACCCGAAGATCCTTTAGTTGAAGGAATTTTCGATTTCTTTAAAAGCGACATTATGTTGCAACACATTGCTATCATAGGCCCTTCAATGAAAGGTGCCCAACTAGAAGGCAGCAAAGAATTTGCCAAAGGATTTATGGAGCGTCACAATATCCCCACCGCTCGTTATAAAAGCGTAACAACCGAAACATTAGATGAAGGACTCGCATTTCTCGAAACCCTTTCAGCCCCTTATGTTCTCAAGGCCGATGGACTCTGTGCAGGCAAAGGTGTTCTCATCCTTTCTTCATTGGAAGAAGCTCAAAAGGAACTGAAAGAGATGCTCAATGGAATGTTTGGACAAGCCAGTGCAACAGTTGTTATCGAAGAATTCTTAAGTGGCATCGAATGTTCTGTGTTTGTACTTACCGATAGCGAACATTACAAAATATTACCGGTAGCGAAAGACTACAAACGAATTGGTGAAGGAGACAAAGGCCTCAATACTGGTGGCATGGGTAGCGTTAGCCCGGTTCCATTTGCCAACGAAGAGTTTATGGAAAAAGTCCGTGAACGCATCATAGAACCGACCATTAGTGGACTGAAGGAAGAAGGTATTATATACAAAGGATTCATCTTCTTAGGACTAATCAAGGTAGAAGGCGAGCCTATGGTCATTGAGTACAATGTACGCATGGGCGATCCGGAGACAGAGAGTGTAATGCTCCGTATACAAAGTGACATCGTAGATCTATTTGAAGGTGTATATCAAGTAAACCTTGACACCAAAACGATGATATTAGACCCTCGCACAGCTGTTTGCGTAATGCTAGTAAGCGGAGGATATCCCGAAGAATATCACAAGGGCTACCCCATCACTGGCTTCAACTTAGCAGAAACAACTGACAGCCTTTTGTTTCATGCTGGAACAACCGTCAAAGAAGGACGCGTGGTAACAGACGGCGGGCGAGTAATAGCTGTCTGCTCTTATGGTGATTCAAAAGAAGAAGCACTTGAAAAGAGTTACAAAGTAGCCGACTTAATAAGCTTTGATGAAAAATATTTCCGACGCGACATCGGATTTGATTTATAGTGAGAAACAATTATCTACAGAAAAAGATGACGACGGGCAGATTAACTCTTCCCGTCGCCATTGTTATTTCCATCGCTTGTTGGGTGCTGGCTTCGCTCTTATTACCCGTTTTACCACAGCAAAAGATGACTTATTCGCTCTTCCAACTTCTTGATCTATCAACCATTCCTAATTGGGCAAACAAAACTATCAGTTTCTTGCTCTATGCTGTAATTGGATATTCACTAATAGAATTCAATAGCACCTTTGCCATCATTCGCATGAGAGCATCAGTGCAAACATCCCTTTTCTTTTTGTTCACCGCTGCTTGTCCTACTCTGCAACAAGTACATGCAGGGAACATGGCTGCAATAGCAATCCTAATATCAGTCTATTTTCTCTTTAGAAGCTATCAACGCCACCAGTCATCGGCCGACTTATTTCATTCTTTTGTTTTTATAGGTATAGGCAGTTTAGCATTTCCCCAATTTATTGTGTTAATTCCTATTTGGTTTATCGGAGCCTATAACTTTCAATCTCTCAATATACGAAGTTTCTTTGCTGCAATTATCGGATGGAGCATTCCCTATTGGTTCTTACTTTGTCATGCTTACTATCACAATGATATGAGCCTATTCTATAAACCATTTATTGACTTAGCATCCCTTCAACCAATTGACTTTAGTGTTATTTCATTACCTGAAATAGTTACATCTGCTTATTTATTCATCTTATTTACAGTGAGTTCTATACATTGCTTCGTCACTAGTTATCAAGATAAGATACGTACCCGTTCTTACCTACGATTTCTTATTTTCGTTAACTCTGTCCTTTTTATCCTTCTTGTGCTACAGCCAATGCATATTGCTTGCTTGCTATCCTCATTACTTGTGGGAGTTAGTATCTTAGTGGGCCATTTGTTTGTACTGACAAATAGCAAAGCCTCCAATCTGTTTTTTATCTTTTCATTATTCGGACTTATTTCATTATATCTATTCAATCTATGGACGCTTTTGTAACTGGACTTATACAAATACTCATTGATTGGGGATATTGCGGACTTTTTCTATCTGCTCTTGTGGCCGGCAGCGTTCTTCCTTTCAGTTCAGAACTTGTACTGGTAGCATTAGTGAAAGCAGGGCTCAACCCTACATTTTGTATACTTGCTGCAACAATGGGAAATACCATTGGAGGCATGACATGCTACTATATAGGACATCTAGGGAAAACCGATTGGGTGGAAAAATATCTAGGTGTAAAGCCTGAAAAAATCATCAGAATGCAGACGTTTTTGCAAGGAAAAGGAGCATTCATGGCTTTCTTTGCATTTCTTCCTTTTGTTGGAGAAATTATCGCCATTGCCCTAGGCTTTATGAGGAGTAATGTATGGCTTACTACTTTCTCTATGTTCATAGGTAAACTGCTACGATACATCCTGATGTTATTGGCTTTAGAAGGTATTATAAATCTATTCATCGGTTAATATAAGATGCAAAAAGAGAATCATCATAGACCACAAATGTCCCATAGTACAGAGATAGAACGGCTCGTAGAAGCAACAGCCGATGGCAGTAATACTTTGTTTATACCTGGCATGAATGAGCATTATCATTCGGTGAAAGGCGCCTTGACCGAAGCGGAGCATATTTTCGTGAACATGGGATTCCAACATTCGCCCACTGCCTCACCCCGCATACTTGAAATAGGATTTGGAACAGGCTTAAATGCTTTTCTTACTCTCGTTGCAGCTGAAAAATTCAGGCGAAAAACATCTTATTGTGGCATTGAACTATATCCATTACCTTGGGAAACCATCCAAAAGCTACAATATAGCATTAACCCCTCATTGCATTCCATACACAGTACTAGCTGGGAAGAAGAGGTACAAATCACTCCTTACTTTACACTGCAGAAGATTCAAGCCGATTTTGCATCAAGCTCTTTCAGCTTCAAACAAACAATATATCCCCCATTTGATGTGGTCTATTTTGATGCATTTGCTCCCGAAAAGCAACCAGAAATGTGGGATAGTCAACTATTTGAACGTTTATACGTTAATATGAACAAGGGGGCTATCCTGACCACTTACTGCGCCAAAGGCATCGTACGCAGAATGCTTCAATCAGTAGGGTTCATAGTAGAACGTCTTGAAGGTCCACCGGGAGGGAAACGAGAAATATTACGAGCCATCAAACCTTGATAAGGCATATTTATATACCTTTGTTCATTGAATAACAAACCATTTATTATGAAACCATTCTTCATCATTTATTCATTCGCTCTTTTACTACTGGTCAGTTGCAACGGACAACCGAAGAAAGAGAAAAACGATAAACGAATCATCATGGTTACCATGGAACCGCAACGTTTCTTCACGGAAGCCATCGCTGGTGAAAAGTTCAACATAGAAAGTATGGTCCCCAAAGGAAGTAGCCCCGAAACATACGACCCTACGCCCCAACAGTTAACTCAGTTAAGCAAAAGCGAAGCCTATTTTCGTATCGGATACATTGGTTTCGAGCAATCCTGGATGGAACGCCTAACAGATAATGCACCTCACATGAACGTGTTCGATACATCAAAAGACGTAGAACTGATCCATGAAACCGGGCACGACCATGGAGATCACCACCATCAGGGAGGAATTGAGCCACATATATGGAGTTCGACCGCAAATGCCCAAATTATTGCAAAAAATACCTTCAATGCTCTCTGCACACTGGATAAAAAAAATGAAGCGTATTATTTGGAACGCTACAGTTCATTGTCACAACGCATAACGCGTACAGACAGTATCATTCGTAACATCTTTGCATCCTCTCATGCAGACCGTACATTTATGATTTATCATCCTGCATTATCCTATTTTGCACGTGATTACGGATTACATCAAATATGTATTGAAGAAGGGGGTAAAGAGCCTTCACCTGCTCATTTGAAGAACTTGATAGATATTTGCAAAGCCGAAGGAGTACGAACGATTTTTATACAACCCGAATTCGATCGTCGTAATGCCGAAATTATAGCCAAGCAAACTGGAGCAATAATAGTCCCTATTAATCCTATTAATTACGATTGGGAAAAAGAAATGATACACATTGCAAAATCACTTTGTAAATGAACGAAGATCAATCACTTCTGATTCAGATAGAATCTCTTTCTGCCGCATACGAAAACCAGACCGTATTGCACGATGTAAATTTATGTATCTACGAAAAAGATTTTCTAGGTATTATCGGCCCTAATGGCGGCGGAAAAACAACACTAATTAAAACTATTTTGGGGTTGTTGAAAGCGTCTGAAGGGAAAATAAACTTCTATGACAACGGGCAACCAGTAAGCAATATCTCGATGGGATATTTACCTCAATACAATAGTATCGACCATAAATTTCCCATTTCAGTAGAAGAAGTTATATTGTCAGGCCTCAGTTCAAAAAAATCATTAATAGGAGCATTTACTCATGAACATCGTGAAAAAGTACGCCAAGTTGTAGCGCGTATGGGCCTTGAAGGACTTGAGCACCGAGCTATCGGTCAGCTTAGTGGGGGGCAGCTACAACGTGCATTGTTGGGCCGTGCCATTGCCTCGGATCCTCAAGTGGTGATTCTCGACGAACCAAGTACTTATATTGATAAACAATTTGAAGCACGCCTCTACGAATTGTTGTCTGAAATCAATCATGACTGCGCTATCATACTCGTTAGCCATGACATCGGCACTGTACTACAAAATGTGAAATCAATAGCTTGTGTAAACGAAACGCTGGATTACCATCCAGATACCGGTGTTACTCCAGAGTGGCTGGAACGCAATTTTCACTGCCCCATTGAGTTAGTAGGCCATGGAGGCTTACCCCACAGAATCTTGGGTAAGCATCAGCACTAAGTAGTTACAGTTTCTTAATTCCCCTTTTCAAACACCTATTTCTTTACTCATCATTGTTCATTCTTCATTCAAATAACTATCTTTGCCCTTTGTAACATGTTAATTAATAAACAACTATAGTTTAATGAAACAGTTCAAAACCGTTAACAATCTTGCGGGCTGGCTTACATTTATTATTGCCGCTACTGTCTATTGCCTGACAATAGAGCCCACAGCTAGTTTTTGGGACTGCCCAGAGTTTATCACCACAGGCTATAAGCTTGAAGTAGGACACCCACCTGGAGCCCCTTTCTTTATGCTAACGGCCAACCTCTTTACACAATTTGTAAACGATCCATCACTCGTAGCCAAGATGGTGAACTATATGAGTGCACTAATGAGTGGTACTTGTATTCTATTTCTATTTTGGAGCATCACCCATTTGGTACGTAAGTTGGTTGCTAAAGACGAAAATAATATCACACTCGGACAGATAATAACCATCATTGGCTCAGGATTGGTCGGTGCTTTGGTATATACCTTCAGCGACACTTTCTGGTTCAGTGCAGTAGAAGGCGAAGTATATGCATTCTCTTCCCTGTTTACAGCTCTTGTATTTTGGTTGATATTAAAATGGGAAGATGTAGCTGACGATCCACATTCTGATCGTTGGATCATACTTATTGCCTACCTCACAGGATTAAGTATCGGTGTACACTTACTCAACTTGCTATGCTTACCAGCCATTGTCTTAGTATACTACTATAAAAAGAATCCTAATGCAAATGCCAAAGGTAGCCTTTTAGCTCTGTTAGGTTCAGGAGTTCTTGTAGCGGCTGTACTCTACGGCATCGTACCTGGTGTAGTTAAAGTAGGTGGATGGTTTGAGCTTTTATTCGTTAATAGTTTTGGCATGCCTTTCAATGCAGGAGTTATTGTATACGTTATTATATTAGCCGCCGCCATTATATGGGGTGTATACGAGAGCTATACTGAAGGAAGCCGCACCCGAATGAATATTTCTTTCCTCACCACCATAGCTCTGCTTGGAATACCTTTTTATGGACATGGAGCAAGTAGCATTATCATTGGTCTCATCGTATTGGGAGCATTAGCGATCTATCTATTTGCAAAGTTAAACCAAAAATATCAGATCAGTGCACGCACCATGAATACAGCACTGTTGAGCATGATGATGATTATGATTGGCTACTCTTCATACGCACTAATCGTTATTCGATCCATTGCTAATCCACCAATGGATCAAAATTCACCTGAAGATATCTTCACACTGGGAGAGTATCTTGGTCGCGAACAATACGGCACACGCCCTTTATTCTATGGCCCGGCTTATTCATCGCGTGTAGCCCTTGACAAACAAGACGGCTATTGCGTACCTCACGAATCTGAAAGTGCAACCAAATATATCCGTAAAGAGAAAACATCAGCCAATGAGAAAGACAGCTATGTAGAAATACCTGGACGAGTAGAATACGAATATGCACAAAACATGTTCTTCCCACGTATGTATAGCAGTCAACATGCTGCTCAATACAAACAATGGATGAATGTTAAGGGTTATGACGTTCCCTACGATCAATGCGGTGAGATGGTGATGGTAAATGTGCCTACTCAGTGGGAAAATATAAAGTTCTTCTTCTCATATCAGATGAATTTTATGTACTGGCGATACTTTATGTGGAACTTTGCCGGTCGACAGAATGATATTCAAGGCAGTGGAGAAATAGAACATGGTAATTGGATTACCGGTATATCCTTTATTGACAACATGTTGGTAGGTAATCAACAACTCTTGCCACAAGACCTGAAGAATAACAAAGGGCACAACGTATTTTACTGCCTGCCGCTCTTACTCGGAATCATTGGACTGCTCTGGCAAGCCTACCGTGGACAGAAAGGCGTTCAACAGTTTTGGGTTGTATTCTTCCTATTCTTTATGACAGGAATAGCCATTGTGCTCTACCTCAACCAAACACCTAGTCAGCCGCGTGAACGAGACTATGCTTATGCAGGTTCTTTCTATGCCTTTGCTATCTGGGTAGGTATGGGTGTGGCCGGCATTGCCAAACTATTACAAGACTATGCCAAAATGAAAGAGCTACCGGCAGCAGCTCTTACAGCAGCAGTTTGCCTACTCGTACCTATCCAGATGGTAGGGCAAACGTGGGACGACCATGACCGTTCAAACCGCTATGTCTGCCGTGACTTTGGACAGAACTATCTGATGTCACTACAAGAAAAAGGAAATCCGATTATCTTCACCAATGGCGATAATGATACCTTCCCATTGTGGTACAATCAAGAAACTGAAGGCTTCCGTACGGATGCACGCACCTGCAACTTAAGCTATCTGCAAACAGACTGGTATATCGACCAAATGAAACGCCCAGCCTACAATTCTCCTTCGCTACCCATCACTTGGGATCGTGTAGAATACGTAGAAGGAACGAATGAGTATATTTCTATTCGCCCGGAGATAAAAAAGCAGATTGACGCTCTATATGCACAGGCCGACTCTAATATAGCTAATCCCGAATCAAAAGTTGACGTGCGCAAGGAATTTGGTGATAACCCTTATGAATTAAAGAATATTCTGAAATATTGGGTGCGTTCCGACAAAGAAGGGCTACATGTTATACCAACCGATAGCATCGTAATCAAGATAGATAAAGAAGCCGTTCGACGTTCAGGCATGAAAATTCCTGATGCTTTGGGAGATTCTATTCCTGACTATATGCACATCTCGCTAAAGGGTAAACGAGCACTGTACAAGAGTGAGCTAATCATGCTTGAGATGCTTGCGAACGCTAATTGGGAACGTCCTATATATATGGCAACCACAGTAGGATCAGAAAACCGCCTGAACATGGATAACCATTTTGTCCAAGAAGGTTTGGCTCTACGCTTTACGCCGTTTGACACGCAAGCATTGGGCGCTACTGTAGATAGCGAAAAGATGTATGACAACCTAATGCATAAGTTCAAATTTGGTGGCATAGACAAACCGGGCATTTATATTGATGAAAACACTATGCGCATGTGTTATACCCATCGCCGTATCTTCACCCAATTAGTAACACAATTACTGAAAGAGGGTAAAAAAGACAAAGCTTTGAAGGCAGTTGACTATTGCGAAAAAATGATACCATCATTCAATGTCCCTTACGACTATCAAAACGGCTCCAATAATCTGGCAGAAGCCTACTATCGACTTGGACAAAAAGCAAAAGCTGACAGAATAATGGATGTACTTGCTAATAAATCAGTAGAATATCTCATTTGGTACCTTAGTATGAACGACCAACAGTTAGCCATTTCTAACCAAGAATTTGTCTATAATATCTCTTTGTTGGACGACGAGGTTAAAATGATGGAGAAATATGGCTCTAAACAAGCTCCACATTACTCTACAAAACTTGATGAACTGTACAACATGTACACAGTGCGAATGAAAAAAAAATAAAATGTTTATAGAGCAACCACCGCAATTTTTCCGAGCTCTGTATCCGTGTGCACTATGGCGAATGGACCCAAATGAAAAAGCAGTATACCTGACTTTTGATGACGGGCCCATTCCCGAAGTAACACCTTGGGTACTCGAGCTTCTTGATAAACATGACATTAAAGCCACATTTTTTATGGTAGGCGATAATGTACGTAAGCACCCAGAAGAATATAATATGGTAGTGGAGCGAGGTCACCGTATTGGCAATCATACCTTTAACCACATCCGCGGATTTGAATTTCTGACAAAGAACTACATGGCCAATGCAGATAAGGCAAACGAAGTGATGCAAACAGATCTTTTTCGCCCTCCACATGGGCACATGCGCTGGATGCAATATCTAGCACTGAAGCGTCGATACAAGATAGTAATGTGGGATTTAGTGACACGCGACTACAGTAAGAAACTTCGTGGCCCTCAAGTGTTAGCTAATGTAATGAGATATGCCCGTAACGGCTCCATTATTACATTTCATGACTCTTTGAAATCGTGGAACAATATTCAGTATGCCTTGCCACGCTCAATTGAATTCCTAAAAGAAGAAGGATACGAGTTCAAACTTTTATAGCGTAAACATCATGGAAGCTAAAAAAGCAGTGCAAGTCTCGACAACCTTTAATGAAACGGCCGTTTCAATTCGAGATAAATATACCAACCAGATAAAAGCCGAAGCCTTACGCCTCGGCTTTTCTGCATGTGGCATAGCACCAGCCGAACCCATAACACCCGAAGCGGAACAACATTTCAAAGAGTGGCTATCAGCAGGTTACCAAGGAGAGATGGCATATATGGAGAACAATCTGGAGAAACGATGCGACCCACGCCTATTAGTGGAAGGAACCCGTAGTATCGTCTCCTTAGCTCTCAATTACTACCCACAACAACAATTACACAAAGATCAGTATCAATTTGCCTGGTATGCCTATGGCAAAGATTACCATGACGTGATGCGAGAGAAAATGAGCACACTCTTCGCCTATATCAACGAACAAATCTGCCCCGTAAACGGCCGCGTCTTCTGTGATACTGCTCCCGTACTAGATCGCTACTGGGCTTGGCGTGCAGGGCTCGGGTGGATAGGCAAAAACACTCAACTTATCATCCCTCGGGCAGGATCCACTTTCTTTTTGGGAGAACTCTTCATCGACATAGAGTTGGCTTATGACACCCCACAGAAAAATCGTTGCGGCAATTGTAATCGTTGCCAACAAGCCTGCCCTACGCAAGCTTTTGAAGCTCTTTATAAGCTCAATGCCACTAAATGCTTATCCTATCTTACTATCGAGAACCGCAGCGAAATCCCACCGCAATATGCGTCTAAAATGGATGGCAGAATCTATGGATGTGACGAATGCCAACGCGTCTGCCCCTGGACTCGCTTTGCCACCCCTTGCACCACCCCTGAACTAAAGCCCAGCCAAGACTTTATTCAAATGAGTAAAGAAGAATGGCAAACACTAACCGAAGAGCAATATCGCACCCTCTTCAAGGGAAGCGCCGTAAAGCGAGCAAAATATTCCGGTTTGCAGAGGAATATTGAAGCAGCAGAGTCTACGAATCAGATCTAGCAAAATAAGTAGCAAAACATTTAGTACTAAAAGTTTTAAAGGAACATCCATTCAATAAAGAGGATGCTAGGAGTAAAATACGAGTAAAAATTCGTATTATCTGTTCAATTAAAGACGCTACATCGTATATTTAATCTGATTATTGTATTTTTACTTCAGCAATACCAAAGAGACCTTACTATGAACAAACACTTATCCTTTTCGTGCGCATTCTTTATGATCCATTGCATGACAGTCATCGCCCAACCATTATGTAAAATCAAACAATTTACTGTTAATAACGGTTTGGCCCAGGGCATTGTCACGAACATCTTACAAGATCAAAAAGGGTATATTTGGCTTAGTACTTGGAGCGGACTGAATAGATATGACGGATATGAATTTAAAAACTACAAAGCACTTCCAGGTGACGGATGCACCCTAACCAGTAATCGCATTTCTTATATCTGGAAGACTAAGTATAACGATATTTGGTGTCAGACCTACGACAACAGAATTTACTTATTTGATACAGCCAAAGAAAAGTTCGCAGATATATTGTTACCTATTGAGAAGCTACAACAGCAAACATACAATGTTATATCAGTATATCCATTGACTAAAGGTGTTAGTTGGATCGTTTGCAAAGGGGGAAATGCATTTAGAATGGACGATCGTTTGTGCAAAAAGGGCAAAGGAATATTGCAATATGGAACGTATAATCAAACTTTGAAAGGCGACAATATTATTTCCATTTATGAAGACTCTCAATGCGATGAATGGATACTTACCAATAAAGGCGTTAATATAATCGGTAAAAAAAAGATTGGAAGCGATTTCCCTTTCCAATTTATTAAAGAATACGGCGGCTCTATCTTCCTTGTGTCCTCGTCAGCTAGAATAGCGATTTACAACATTGTCACACAGCAATTAAAATTTATAAAACTTCCCGACGAAGTTAGTAAGATTAATACAGTTGAACAAACAAATGACGGTTCTCTCCTATTAGGAACAAATAACGGATTACTAACAATGAACATGAGAGATGCTCAGTATAAACTATACGATATCCGGACACCCTCGCAAACGATCAATAACATAAAATATGTCTTCAAAGATAGTAAAGGATACGTTTGGATGTTTACAAAATCCCCTGGAATAGTCCGACTCAACATCCATACAGGCAACGTAACCCACATGGAGACACCAGCAGAAGAAGTTATTAAATATGAACGAAAAAATAGAAAAATGATTTTTGAAGACAAACTCGGAACCGTCTGGGTAATACCTACAAATGGCAATTTTTCTTATTTTGACTCTGACTCAAACAAACTAAATTCATTTATGACCGATCCAGGAAATCCTCAATCAATTTTCGCACCTAACATACGAAATTATTACATTGATTATCAAGGAAATTGCTGGCTATCTTGCAATAGAGGCGTACAACAAATTTCTTTCTTTCCTCACACCTATGATCTAAAATTGATCGACCCCAAATATGAAATACGTTGTTTTTTCAAAGATTCTTTGAAAAGAATATGGGTTGCTTCTAAGAGTGGTACAATACGCATCCTCAACCAAGATGGTTCTTTGTTTGGATTCTTAAATGCCAAAGGAGCAATTAGCAATACAAAAACCTCTTTTGGACGAAATGTCTACTGCATATTTGCCGATAATAAGGGAACGATATGGATGGGAACAAAAAAAGATGGTTTATTCAAACTAAATGCAAAAAGTCTAAATCAATTTGAAATCAAACAGTACTTACATCAAGAAAACGATCCATACAGCATTAGTCATAATAGCATATACAGCATTTGCCAAGACAATAAAGGGCATATTTGGCTAGGGTCCTATGGAGGAGGATTAAACCTATTACAGGAGGATCAACATAGCAACTTGAAATTCCTGCATAGTGGCAACCTTTTAAAAAACTACCCGGATGAGCATGGAATGCGCATAAGGCATATCAGTAAGACATCTAAAGGGGTAATTCTTATTGCGACTACAGATGGATTAATAACATTCTCTGAACAATTCAGGCAACCTGAAGAAATTAAGTTCTACCGAAACGTTCGCATGCCCAGAGTTGCATCAAGCCTTAGTAGCAATGACGTTATGTACTCCTTTACAGATAGCAGAAACGTAACGTATATTGCAACATTAACAGGTGGAATCAACAAAGTTCTGTCAAATAGCCTACTCACTGACTTTATCCAATTTAAACATTATACGATAGAAAATGGCCTAGATTCCGATCTAGTATTATCCATATCTGAAGATGCTCACGGTTATTTGTGGACTGTATCCGAAAACAGCTTATCCAGATTCGACCCAAAACGTGAATTATTCGATAATTTTGGCTCTAAGCTTATGCAGCAAGAATTTAATCTATCCGAAGCACCTTCACTTTTAATATCCAATAATCAGCTACTTTTTGGAACAGATATGGGTATACTAATAGTAAATGCTGATAAAATGAGAAAGAGTCATTACATTCCCAACATCGTATTTACAAGACTAAAAATTCAAGGAAAAACTCAAAGATCTTCCTTGGAAAATTTGAACGTATTATCATTAAATCCTTCAGAAAGAAATGTCACTTTTCAATTTGCAGCTATCGACTATACAAATCCTGATGAAATAAACTATGCATACAAATTAAAAGGTTTGGAAGAAAACTGGAACTATGTCGATAAAGCCCGTACCGCCAACTACATTAACCTACCTCCTGGCAAATATGAGCTACAAGTACGTTCTACTAACGGCGACGGAGTATGGGTCAACAATATTCACTGTTTATCCATACACGTTTTGCCTACATTTTGGGAAACTTATTGGGCTTGGATATTATACGCATTTCTATTCACGTGCTTTACATTAACCGTTGTTCACATACAATTTTATATATATCGATTACGGCATCAAGTAAACATAGAACAACACCTATCTGATATCAAATTAAAATTTTTCACAGATATCTCTCATGAGCTTCGCACACCGCTAACGCTGATTTCAAGTCCTGTCAACGAGGTATTAGAATTCGAAGAGCTTTCTCTGAAAGCACGTAAGCACCTTACTCTAGTACAGAAAAACACGGAACGCATGTTGCGTTTGGTAAATCAGATTTTAGATTTCAGAAAAATTCAAAACAAAAAAATGAAACTGTTCATAGAAGAAACAGAAGTATCTGCATTATTGAAAAAAGTGATGGAACATTTTAGTCTGATAGCTGAAGAGAAGCAGATAAACTATGGCCTACAAACAGATGAGAAAAGCATATATGCATGGATTGACAGAGATAAATTCGAAAAAATACTCTTTAATTTACTCTCTAATGCATTCAAATATACTCCTTATGATAAATCGGTCCTGATAAAATTAAGCAGCGAACAAAATTGTTTTTCCATTTCAGTGACGGACGAAGGAAAGGGAATAGAGCCTAGTAAATTGATCTCTCTTTTCCAACGCTTCGAAACACTAGCCAAAAGCAATATACTACAACCTTCATCGGGTATCGGACTTTCATTAGCCAAAGAATTGATCGAACTGCATCATGGAAACATACAGGTGAAAAGCGAATTAGGTAAAGGTAGTGAATTCACTGTAAAGCTACCATTGGGCCGAGATATCTATGAGGCTGACGAGCAAGCAGAGTTCATAATGAGCGATAGTATCGAAACAAATAACCAGCCTCATGCACAGCTCGAATACAATAAAGAGTTGATAAATTGCCCTCATTGCAATGAAGAAGAGTTTTCTATCTTAATCGTAGAAGACAACAATGATTTAAGAAGTTTCCTTCGGGATATTCTTAATACAAACTACCAAATAGTTGAAGCTTCCAATGGACAGGAAGGAGTAGAAAAAGCCTTGCAGTTTATTCCTGATCTAATTATCAGTGACGTAATGATGCCAATTATGGATGGACTCGATATGGTAAAAAGAATAAAAGAAAATCATAATATTTGTCACATACCAATTATCTTATTATCAGCAAAGTCTTCGCTGGATGACCGTATTACAGGACTTGAGCAAGGCATTGACGATTACATCACCAAACCATTTAGCTCATCCTACCTTAAAGTACGAATAATATCTTTACTTAAGCAACGAAAGCTTCTTCAAGAAATGTATATGGCTAATTTCTCCAACAATAAGATAAAAAAAACATCAAGTGCATTTTCTCCCTCTACACCAAAAGTCACCTCTTATGACGACGAATTTATTAAACAAATCATGATATTTATAGAAGAGCAAATGGACAACTCTGAGCTGACAATAGACGAAATAGCCGAGAATCTAATGCTAAGCCGTACAGTTTTTTACAGAAAGTTAAAATCCATCGTAGGCCTTTCACCTGTCGATTTCATACGTGAGATACGGATAAAACGTGCCGCACAACTTATAGAAACTGATGAATTAAATTTCTCACAAGTCGCATACATGACGGGATTCAATGATCCTAAGTATTTCAGTAAGTGTTTCAAAAAACAAATGGGAATCACCCCTTCAGAATATAAAGATAGATTACATGAAAAGCAATAATTCATAATCAGAAAAAGATGCAACATTGGATGTTTCCATCGAAAGAATACTTCGTTTGCGCGCATCAACAGCATCTTTTTTAATGATAAGAAATTAGAATAATCAACAATAGTAGCATTTCAAATCTGGCTATATCTAAAGAACCTCAAATTGCTATGGTTTACCCAAGCCATTTTGCATTGCCGTAGTATGCTCAACAAGGCTATTCAAGTAAACTTCTAGATTCGTATATCCTATCTTACTCAAGGAAATAGCAACACCATCAGAAACCTGATTAGGATTTAGGCTATTTTTCACCTCCCAAAAGTTTGGTATACCATCACCATCAGAATCCTTTAAGTCATCTGCACTAACTCCACCGTTACTTAATTGGGGCCATGGACTAACACTCCCTTCGGGCATTACATCAGCAGGGTTATCAATTAACCCGGGAACCTGATTGGCATCAATAGATTTGCTACCCACATATGTAGCAGTTCCATCGCGTGTTTCTTTAACAATCCTTTCGTCAATAATATCTCTCCACTTAGAACATCCGGCATACAACAGCACTTTTTCAAATGCTTGCTTCGCAGTATGGGTTGTAACAGAATCGACTATTAATGGTCCATTTAAACGAATTGTATCTCGGGTAATTGATGAAAATAGCCCATCACACGAAGCGTTGTCTATTTGCTCATAAATGCCTTTTGTCCAATTATCATTGGTCACTTCTTCCGAACCTTCCATAAAATTTCCTTGCACATAAAATTTTCCCCATACATGCTCCATCAGTTTCCATGCATTAAAAGTGCCATCCGATCTTGTGCAATATTTTGTAGTACGTATGCCAATGGAAGCAATTCGATGTCTAATATTCCCTTTTTTAGGAGTTGCCGGACCAGGTTTATAGTAATTATTAATAATATTTACTTTCATTCCTTCACCTCCATAACATCCATTCCCAGCCCAATTATAGAATACGTTATTCCGTAGATCCATATATTCGTTCTGTTGTGTAGCAGGCCGAGGACCAAGCCGAGGAACCCGACTCTCATGATGGGCCATCAAGTTATGATGAAAAGAAGCTCCTGCTCCACCCCAATTACCACCATATCCATGCTTGCCCTTACTATGTCCTGAAGAACGAAGACTCTCAGAGACAATACACCACTGAACTGTTAAGTTTTCACCTCCATACACAGAACAGCATTCATCAACAGACCAACTGACGGAACAATGATCAATGATAACATTTTCATTTTCTATGCCTCCGAGTCCATCGGGTTCATCTCCGCCTTCATTACCAACCCGAAAGCGCAAATACCGGATAATAATATTATTAGAACTAATAGTCACTGGATATCTTGCAATACAAATACCTTGTCCCGGGGCTGTTTGCCCGGCAATAGTTAAATCACCAGTACTGATATCCAACTTATTTGCAAGAAAAATTGTCCCAGCTACATCAAAAATAACAGTACGTGGTCCTTTCTGTGATAAGGCATACCGCAATGTTCCTTTTTTGTTACTATCTTCAAGCGTTATTACATGATATACCTTCCCGCCACGTCCACCAGTGGTATGCATTCCAAAACCTTCGGCACCAGGGAAAGCTAATAGATCTTCCCCTATTTCAAAATTTGTCGCCAATTTTTCAGAAGAATATCCAGACGAAAACCAAATTCTCTCTGCGCATGCTCCCCTAAGAAACGAAGGGAAAACAAGCAAACATAAAATCACTTTGTAGCAACTATATTTACACATAATTTTTCATTTAAATACCACATTACCATCATCTCGAATCACCTAATTTACTTACATTAAATAAATTCATACATTTTTTGAGATGGAAATCAGCGCAATCTTTTGATTCAACCATTTATTAGCTTTCAAAATAGAGGGTGCATTGATATATAAAACCAAAACACCCTCTATTTAAAAATATTCAATAAAATCTCACATTTTTATCTATATGCTGTTTTAAGGCATTACAGTCTTAGCCCATCTCGGGTCACCGATACCAAGCTTGTAAATTTCGTGGTTACGAACGACATTGGTATTCTTGTAATAGAGACCGTCGAGATTGTCTACTTCGTGCATATTTGGATCAAGATTTATATGAGGTGGATTCGGACTTACCATCAAATCAATCGGCGAAATTCCAACTTCACCCAAATGAACTTCTAACTCGTCTTTACCGGGAAGATTGTATTCTGACCAATAACCAGCACTGTTCTTATTGGCGCTGAATCCAGAAGATGAGAAAATACTTCCGTTGATTAAGTTCGTATTCGTTGAGTAGTTCTTTTCGATATCGAATGTAATCTCACCTGAACCATTTATCTGACGGATATCCATACCTTCCATGTACAAGTTACGATCATCACCATCTTTCTTTGTCAAAATGAAGAGGTTATTCTTCACCGTAATCTTACTTCCACCCGGCAAATAGCGTAGGTCGAAAATTTTACGACCGGAAGAACGGGTACTGTAATTTACAAAGGTATTGTTTTCCAATGTAATGTTATAATGGATATTACTAGGCCATGAAAGGCTCTTCCCATTATCAGTAAAGAAGCAAGTACGCGGAGAATCATAAAACGTATTGTTGCGGAAAATCATGTTTTCGAAGATATTGGACTTACCTGTAGAAGGAGTACCGTCACCGGCTATCCATGCATAACCACGACCGGTATTGTCATAATAGCCGCAATTATAAAACAAGCAATCTTCAACGAGAAATTTTTCAAAATTCTTACGATTACTACCTTGTACACGAACGAAACCACGAATCATGCGTTGGAAAGTACAATCTCTTAATTCAAAAGATTGGAGCGTAACTGCCATACCGTTAGAATACATGTTAATGAAATAGTTACCAGTTGCAGTGCCATCACCATAATTTGTTGCTAGCGGGCAATCAAAATCAATGTCTTCGAAAATAAGCGACTTAATGTTGATACCGCCAAGCTCGCCAGATTGTGGTTGACGGCCAAACATAAAGTTCATTGCCTGACAGACTCCATTAATTGCAGACATACCATTCATTAGCACTTTAGCGCGACCAGTTCCCGCTTTAGTGCGAAGGGTCAAACCTTTACACAGCGACACACTGGTTGCAAAATAGTAAGTCTTTCCACCTTCCAGTTCAAAAACAGTACCTTCAGCCAATGATGCATCGCTATTGTAATTGGATAAAATGGTATCAAGACGTGAAGCATTATAACTCGTTGCTCCCGGAATGGTGTCGTTGGGATCACAGATATGTTCAACTAGAATAGGATCTCCAGATTCACCATCCATACGAATAACGCAGGTGTTATAAATAGCATCCCAATGAACAGGAATATTCTTATTCTCTGCATTAATTACGTACACACTATTTTCTTGCAAACCATCCACGTCAATATAGCCACGTTCAAAGTCTGCGGAAGTAATCGTGTAATTTACCCATTTCTCCGCCACGGTTGCGTCAGGATTAGTAGGAGATGCTCCAACCGAAATAGTCTGAATCACGAAATTGCCATTTTCATCAACTTCAAAATTGGTTTTGAAAGTACCGTCATCACCTGATGTAGCATAAGCACGGTCGATGTTGATACGGAAAGTGGTCTTTGTGACTTCGTTTACTACTATTACTTCAGGCACATTGTATCTATCTCCAGTTGTGATCCCCAGATAGTCAGCCCACTGACGTCCACTGCCATATCCATACCACTTAGAGTGGTAGCCTTCACCTTTTGTAGAAAGAGTTCGAATGGCAAAACGATACTCGGTACTGTATTGAAGGTCTTTTATCAAAAGATCTGTCACTTCGGCACCAACAATCGTATCAATCAAAATATAGTCCTTATTTTCCCAGTCTTTTGCTAAGCCTGAAGAAACATTGGGTTGTAAAGCCATCTTAATCTCGTAACCGGCACAATCTTTCACTCCATACCAATAAAGCTGGATATCGTTTAGATCAACAGTTTGACATTGATACGGGTCAGAGTCCCCCTTACCCGTATTGTCATCTTTACGGAACATCGTCATGAACTCTCTTTCGGAAGAGTAACCATCACTGCTGACCACCTCATCATCCTTACAAGAAAAGGTTGATATGGCAAAGAGGAGCATCAGTAGATAAAATAATTTATTTTTCATATTGTATTATTTTCAATTTGATTATTTGGTATAACCATAATAGTTTTTATACACACCCGCACCGCGTTGAATTGCTGCATTCGGATAAGGAAGGATATAGCGCACTATCGGTAGATTTGTAGGTCCTGTTTGTGCATATGTCTCACCATCTTTTACAAGATAGATATTCCCCCCTCGGTCACCACGTATAAAACCGTAGAATGAGAAGAGACATTGATCTTTCGGACATCCATCAGCGTCATTCCACCATCCGTAATAGTCTCCTGATTGCCATTCCGATCCTGGGTATTTATCAGACTTGTATGGATTATAGAGTTCCAGAACATCCAATGCGGTATTGGGATATGCATTTATGTTATTCGTGTTACTAATAATCTTGTAATAGATTGTATAAGGTAGAGTAAGTTCCAAGTAACCGGGCTTACCATCGTATTGTTCTACTACCCCAATATGATCTGAAGTTCCTGCTGCATTTTCAGCTACTGCATAGTAACGTAGAAAACTGTAATAAAGCACTTCGCTATATAAGTTGTTACGAACCAAGTCTTTCCAACGCATATTTTCGCCACAGAATTCCCATTTACGTTCGTTGAGAACAGCTTTTAAGAAATCCTCCTTAGAGCCTGAGACAGAGGCAATATAAGTGTCTACCTTGCTAGCATCTGTAAATGCCCGAGCGCGTACCTGACGAAGAGCTTCAAGTGCTTTAGTGCCATTAGCGCCACTTACGCCGTCTTCCAACTCATTAACAGCCTCAGCATACATCAAGAGTATATCAGCATAGCGCATATAAGGGTAGTTAACACCTGTATTGCCAGCACTGCCAACACCCATAGTATTTCCTGAATTTGCCCAGAACTTAGACCACTTGTTGTCGAATACCGTGTAGTCTGTGAGGATTGTTGGAGTACCGTCATACAAATAATACCACATACCATTTACATAGTCACGACGGGCATCTTCTTCATCAAATGAGTAACGATAGAAAGCACTCAGACGGGCACCACCGTCACTTTTACCCCAAATGTTCTTGCCTGAGGTTGCACCTTCATAGTTTTCACCTTTCGGACCTTGAATGTAGCCAATACTACCGGTTGAATTCTTTGCGAACGGAATCTCGAAGATGGGATCATCATTGTTGCTTACAATGTAATTACACTCGTTGATAAAGACTTGGCGATAAGGAAGTGTCAAAGAGTGAGTGCCAGAAGAAATAACAGAATCGCAGTATGCCTGCGCCACTCTGTAATATTCTTGATAATTAGTTGGACGTTGCATGGTACCATAGCTAGTAGAATTATCTTTGTCCGGATGAAGTGAATAACCACCACAAGTCAAAGCCATACGAGCAATCATTGCCCAACAGAATTCTTTGGATACACGCTCCACGCCATCGCTCAAGTCTTGAGCGAATGTCATGTAGGGAGCAACATCTTTCAAGTCCTCAATCAAAGTCTTATAAATCACTTCACGATCTTCAACAGCCATTACAAAGCTTTCTTCCTTGTTATTGGGGATTAAAGAAAAAGGTATGTCACCAAACATCACAACAAGGTCATGATAGAACATGGCACGAATCACTTTCGCTTCTCCCAATTGTTGCATCAGTTCTGCATCATCTTTACTAAAAATAGGGCTATTCTCTAAACCAGAAATAAAACTATTGGCATACTCCACGCCTTGATAGGCTGCTGTCCAATATTTGTTGATATCCCCCCCTAGACTGTTACAGTCAAAACGACGATAGTTATTATCTGTTGCAACTTCATTAGAAGAGATTGACATATCCACATCACTATTTAAGCAGAAAGTGCTCAAATAAGCGCTACCATAGGTGTTCCCATTCAAAAGTTGAGCATAAACACCATTCAATGCACGATTGATTTCGGTCTTTTCGCTGAAAACATACTCAGTGTCATACTTCGAGATGGCATCTACCTTCAAGAAATCGTTGCATGAAGAGAATCCAACCGCAACCAGAGCAGCGATAAAAATATTTTTAATTTTCATATATAATCAGTTTTTATGTATTAGAAAGTAATATTTGCTCCAAACACGAAACTGCGGCTACGCGGATAACGGTTGTAGTCCATACCACATGTCAGACCAGTTTGTACGTCAACTTCAGGATCGTAACCCGAGTAACCGGTAATGATGAAAAGATTAGAGCCACTGACATAGAGACGCAGTCTTGACATACCCCATTTATTAGATAACGATTTGGGCAAGGTATAGCCTAAGGTGATGTCTTGGCAACGAAGGAATGAACCATCTTCGATGAAGTAAGAATGGGTAACCTTGTTGGTAACGTCAGCAGGATTCCATAGTGTCTTACCTGCATTTAACTCTTTATAAGTCTCTACAGAGTTTTCAAGGTAGTTATTCTTATACATACATTCACCATCTTTCCCTACATAAGTCCAGCGATTGTTAAATTTACTAAGTACATTGAAGAAATTTTGACTGTTACCTTCTGATGAAGACAATTGGTAAGCAGTGGCATTGTTCACGTCGAAATCATACATATAGTTGAAGTTGGCTGTGAAATCAAAGCCTTTCCATTGTCCGCTCAAACCGAAACCTCCTTGGAATTTTGGGTTCGTATTACCAATCACTGAACGATCATCTTCCGTGATTTGACCATCAGGTTTACCATCTGGTCCGCTGATATCTTTGAACTTTATCTTACCCGGAAGAGTAGCCACGCCAGAGTTGCTATTATTGAGCACATTATTAATAATAGTACCTTCCTTGGGTACGGCCAGAAGATTTTGATTTGGGTCAAAATCAAATTCATCGAAACTATACAAACCATCATAAACAAAACCATAAATCAAGCCTACTTGGTCACCCACTTTCAAACAATAGTCGTTATAGCTTGATTTCCAACGGTCGTTTTGGTCCCAAATCACGTCGTCCGTATTATTCAGCTTGTCCACTTTCATCTTGTTGAAACCTAACGTAAAGTTACCACTCAAGACATAGTCTTTACCGCGAAGGATATCGCCATTGATGCTCAATTCGAAACCTTTGTTAGTAACTTGGCCAATGTTTTGCATCTGTTGAGTATAACCTGTTGTTGAAGGAACGTCTGACTTGTAAAGAAGGTCTTTAGTAGTATTCCAATAAACTTCCGGAGTTACGGTCAGACGGCCATTAAACAAATCCAAGTCGAAGGCTAAGTTACGAGTCAGGGTTGTTTCCCATTTAATTTTAGTATTGGGGAACACACTCTTACCGCTAGCTTCACCATACCATTTCTCACCGTTCTCAGTAGCTTCACCAAAACCTGGACCACCAGTCGTATTTACAGCGTAAAGATAACGCCACATATCATTGTCAATACGGTTATTTCCGGCCAAACCAACAGCTCCACGCAGTTTAAGGTTGCTGATTATCGGATTGTTTTCCAAGAAACGTTCCTTAGATAGTACCCACGCACCAGAAATTGATGGGAAATAACCCCACTGTTCGCCCGGAGCGAATTTCGTGGAACCATCAGCACGGAACGTACCCGAAACCAGATATTTGTGATTGTAGTTATAGCTAGCTTGCCCGAAGAAAGAGGCTGTGCGTTCAGGGGTGGAAAGGGATGAAGTTGATTCCCAAGTCGTTCCCAAACCCATGTTGTTGAGTGCTCTTTCGCTAGAGATGTTGCGTGGAAAATAACGATTCTTTATGTAGCTTTCCTTGGTTCGGTCGTGCTGGATTTCCTGTCCCAATAAGAAAGAAAAATTGTGTAATTGATCAATCTCAAAGCCATAAGAAGCTGTATTGGTCCAGGTATATTTCTCTGTATGTTTGTTTTTTATGGATGCTACTGGCAATTTTTTATTGTCTTGGCCTTCATCGGTCATGGCACCATAGAAACGGTTTTCATCGTTGAACGAAATGTAGTAAGCAGCTTCAGTACGCAAAGTCAAACCTTTTATGGGTTGCCAATCTAAACTAAACTGATTCGTATAAGCATAAGAATGCTTCTTCAGCGTATTTTGGCCAATGTCGTTCTTCGGGTTGGTGTACTCGAAGACGGCTTCATCATCCGGATCAACTGTTTCAGGATCCCAGAAAGCGAACTCGCGCAAACCATTAGTTGGGCGATAGCGAAGTACATCAATAATACCACCGCCACCAATCTTATCACCACCGGCTCCGGTATCGCGACGGAAAGTGAATTTCGGATTAATCGTTAATGTTAAATTATTAGTAAGTTGAATATTCATCTTGATGTTCAAATTTGTACGACGAACACCAGATCCCAGAATAATACCTTTATCTTCAGAATTAGTAAGAGACGTATTGAAGCGGAACTTTTCGCTACCTCCTCCTACTGTAAGATTGGTTGAGTAGTTAAACGGAGTCTCACCCATCACTTCGTCTTGCCAATCGTGTGTTGTAGCACGCTGGTAGATGTCGAGGTCGAGTGGATTACCAAAATTGGCACGATAATACTTTGCGTTCGAACTACGAGTACCGTTTGCAGCAGCCCAGTCGTACTGATAGCGTACAAAATCAGCTGTGTTCATCAAGTCGAGTTTCTTAGCTAATTTACTTACTGAAACCTGTGTATTGAAACCAACCTGAACTTTACCTTGCTGAGCTGATTTGGTCGTTACCACAACGACACCGTTACCACCCTTTGCTCCATAAATAGCAGTTAGGGAAGCATCCTTCAAGACGTCGATAGATGCAATATCCGTCGGTGGAATGTCGTTAATGTTATCAGTCTGGAAGCCATCAACAATGTAGAGAGGGTCATTGCTTTGAGTTACAGACGTTCCTCCACGTACACGAATATTAATATCTGCACCTGGAGCGCCGTCAACCGTCGTTACCTGCACACCGGCAATTTTTCCCTGTAAAGCAACGGCTGCTGAAGTCACCGGCACAGCGGCCAGTCTAACGCCCGAAATAGAACCTACCGAACCCGTTAAGTCCTTACGTGCTCTACTGCCGTAGCCAATCACAACTATTTCGTCAAGTGCCTGTGAATCATCTTTCAGGACAATTATTAATCCTTTACCGACAATAGCGTCCACTTCCTGAGTCTCCATGCCAATATAAGAGATTACTATTTTCTTCCCTTTGCCGACAGTAATAGAAAAATGGCCATCCAAATCGGTGATAACACCGTTTGACTTATTGCCTTTCTCCACTACGGAAGCACCAATAATCGGCTCGCCTTGCGAATCGCTTACATTGCCTTTTACCACAATGTTCTGAGCCGCTAATCCAACGGGGAACATCAACAGTATAGACAATAGCCATACATAATACTTGTTTTTCATTTTAAAAGATTTTGGTTTAACATCATAAGTTCTATTTCTTTTGCAAAGAACTAAATTACTGAATAACCAAGGGGGCAAATTTTATTCAAAAAGGAGGAAAATGGATGCAGGGCACTCCCAGATAAAGATTTTTTAGTCACAGATAAGCCTTCAATAGTTTTGGAAGCAAATTCTATTTTATAGAATAATAAGTTCTTTTAAGTCATCGGGAGTGTTTTTTTAGCTGTAATCATTGTTATTATTTTAATCAAGCAGAAATTGTTGCTTCTACGTGTAAACAGCAACATTCGCTTAATCACCATTTAAAGCCACTGACAATGAAACTATTTATAATTACTTTCACACTATTATGCAGCACTTTCTCGCTGAGCATTAAAGCCCAGCAAACGGTGAAGTCTGAGAATGTAGAGATTCCGATCTATGATTATGCTCAGCTGGAACCTATGCTTCACCCAAAAGCTGATAATGATACTACTTATATTTTCAATTTTTGGGCCACGTATTGCATTCCTTGCATCAAAGAGTTGCCCTTCTTCGACCAAATCGGGGAAAAATACGCTTCTAAAAAAGTAAAGGTCGTGCTGATTAGTATGGACTTCAAATCAAAAATAACCTCTCAGGTAATTCCCTTTATCAAAAAGAAAAACGTACAATCGCACGTCGTTCTGCTTAGCGACCCCGATGCCAATAGCTGGATTGACAAGATCAACCCAACATGGAGCGGAGCACTACCTGCTACGTTGATAGTAAAAGGGAACAGTCGGGAGTTTTACGAAAAATCATTTACGTATGATGAGCTTCAAGTATTAACAATTAAATTTTTAAAACAATGAAACGTATCGTTCTTCTAATAACACTCGTTCTTGCAGCATTTGCAGGCATCTCTGCCCAAGGTTATAAAGTTGGTGACACTGCGGCCGATTTCAGATTAAAAAACGTTGATAACAAGATGGTTTCTCTGGCAGATTTCTCAAAAGCCAAAGGTTTTATCATTGTGTTTACATGCAACCACTGCCCATATGCAATAGCCTACGAACAGAGAATCGTTGCTCTAGACAAAAAGTATAAAGCCAAAGGTTATCCGGTAATTGCCATTAACCCCAACAATCCAGCTACTGTGCCTGCCGATAGTTTTGAAGAAATGCAGAAACGCCATAAAGAAGCCGGATTTACCTTCCCTTATCTGTTTGATAACGGACAAAAGATATATCCCATATATGGTGCTACCCGCACACCCCATGTGTTCTTGTTAGAGAAAACAAAGAAAGGGAATGTAGTTCGCTACATAGGTGCCATCGACGATAATTACGAAGATGCTTTAGCAGTGAAAACACCTTATCTAGCCAACGCGGTAGATGCTTTGTTAGCAGGGAAAGAAGTAAATCCCAGCTCCACCAAAGCTATTGGTTGCGGTATAAAATAAAGTACTTCTTTCTGCGGAAAACAGCTATAGATTCTTTTTAAAATAGCTGCTCATGCTCAACAACATCCCCATGTTGTCTATAAATACATCCCCATGTTCAATCACATAACATCCGGATGTTTTATAGAAGAACATGGGGATGTTCTTTGGATGCAAGTTATGAGAAAAAGAAGGTTAAAAAGAACGTTTATAAAGAGAAAGTATATACATCAAAACGATAGCCATCCTCTAATTAAATATCCAAAAAAAATCAGAGTCTTCTTCAATATAGCTCTCTCAGAAGTTGAACTGTAATTCTTTCACATTCAACTATCACTACGTTCATCTTTCAATCAATTTTAGCCTTACTTCAAACGCTTCGTCGGTATGTGTAACGATTATTCCTCCTCGAATGCCTAAGAAACTATAGCGCTTAGCTATGTTATCTAAGCCAAAGCCCGATTGTGTTGTTTCCATTAGTTTCGGCCGTATATTGTTCTTCACAGAGAGATAGACCCCATCAACACAGGTAATAGAAATTAGCAGAGGACTAGTTGATGACAAACTGTTGTGCTTAAAACAATTTTCAAGCACAATCTGTAAACTAAGTGTCGGAATAAGATAGATGCCTAGAGATGCTTCATCAATATCCATCGAAACTTTCACACCTCCATCATTTCTAGATTCAACCAAGAATAGATAAGATTTCAAAACACTCAATTCCTCAGATAGTGCAACGATAGGAGATTCATTGTATTCGAGCGCTTGCCTATAAAAATCGGATAAGCTCATAACAAATCGCTCCGAATCCGGCTGTTTACGGTGGACCATCATTCGCAACGTATTCAATGAATTGAAAAGGAAATGAGGATCGACCCTTGTTCTTAACTCTAGTAACTGCACTCTATAATTTTCAGCCTGCACTTCTTGCTTCTCGAGTTGCAAACGAGCAATATCAGCATTGGCTGCAAGCACACGCTGTACAATAAGAAAGAGAGCCGAAACTGAGAATAATTTTAATATTAGGTTCCAGCGAATAGGCTCCCATGTATTAAAAAGAAGAAGAGTAGAGAAAACATAAACAAAAGTAGATCCAACTACTACAGTAATCACAATCCTTAAAACTCTATATTTCACTCGAGAATGAGATGCTCTTTCTAATAAATGCCACAGAAAATAAAGCAACACTGAAGCTAAAAACCATCGATGCAAGACATCAAGGTTAAACTCAAACACCTCTATATTAGAAAACAAATGCAATACCGGCAAAAAGACAGCCATTGCCACAGGTAACATGATATTTTTTAAACGCTCCATATTTAGTTCATAATTAATGCATAGTGATATTATAGTATTATTACTACCCGGCTTTGGACAGATATTTCTGAGTATAGAGAAAAATATTCAGAAATATAAAGAATCGGTCATAACCTAGTATAACGAACAATCCTTTCATCCACAAGTTCAATAACACGATCAGAATTACAAGCAAAATCATCATCGTTCGTAACTGCAATGATCGTTTATGGTCAACTATTGCCAACAAAAAGTGCGAATGCTTCTCTTAAAGAAAAGCATTCGCACTGCAATATAATAAGGTCTATTTCTCCCTACAAAGCTGTCACTTGATAGTCACCGTAAGTGGATTACGCACCTTTTGGGCGTAGTTAGCCACATATTTATTCCAATCGGCAGCACTTTTAATCTCCGTTTTACTCCAAGCAGAACCCCAATAATAAGTATAGTCTGAACCGGGTTCATAGTCGCTAATAGCGAGTACATGTCCGTCGGCGCCTCCTCTTTCGGTTTTTTCCTTAGCAGAGAAAAGCGCAGACTTGGCTTCTTTGACATAGGCAGGAAAAGCGGCTCCAACAAAGATCTTTCCATTGTCATTGTTCACATTGTCTGTTGGGTCAACGTAAGTGATGTAACCATTCTTAGCATCAGTAAGCACTTCTCCGTTAGGCTCATGAAGGACAATTCCAGTAGCTACCGGAATTGCCTCTTTAAGATTGGAGTAAGCGATAACTGCCTTGTTCATATATGAACCTGCATCAAGAGTAATAATACGAGTTTCGACAACAGAAGCATCGCCTTTCACAGTCAAAGGATTATAAACCAATTTCACCGTAAAACGCAATGGGCCATTATCTAAAATTTCTTGTGTTTTATAGCAATATGGATAGATGATAGTATCGCCCGCCATCAAAGCTGCCGTTCCACCACCGAGCGTAGGACCTACCTTATAGCAATCCAAGCCATTACCATGATCCACATGATAAGAAGTTTCTTCACGAAGAGCTTTAGAAGCCTCAGGATCAATTGTCTTTAAGCTATCAATTCTTGCCAATGTAACAGGATTGAGTTCCATAGCATAACGGGCCTCAACAACAGGGTCGGTAGTAGCACGCTTCGCCCATACATCATATCCGTAAGCTTTTTCTCCCGTAGCTTGCAAAGCCGGTCCATAGGTACGAAAAGCAACAAGATCGTTTTCCCAAGCCACATCGTCCACACGTTCGGGATAATACTTACCGCAAGCTTTTACACCAAAAACTTCCGGGGTACCTGTCTGAATAGTATAAGTAGCCGCACCATTGGCATTCACGCTCGCCTGAAAAATGAGTTTTTCATCATACGTAATCTGATAAGGGACTTGTTGCCCATCAGCATTGAGCACCACAACCTGAGCTGTATCAGCTAACTTCAATCTGTTAGCAACTTCACCCATCGCTACCTCTACCATCTCGTTGTCACGATTGAGAGCCGTAGGATTAGTTACCGTTACTGTTACAACGGTCTTGCTTTCAACGCACGAAGCTATAAAGAAAGCGCCCACCAATAAATATAAAAACTTTTTCATGAAATAGAATATAAATGGTATAACATAAAGGAAAGAAACAAAGAAGGAGCTAAAGCTATCAAGAAAAGCCCTCGATAATTTTAACTCCTTAAAAATGTTCAAACCGAATTACTTAGGCTGTTTGCCGATGTAAGCCAAGATACCTCCATCTACGTAGAGCACATGACCATTTACAAAATCGGATGCTTCTGATGCTAAGAACACAGCAGGCCCCATAAGATCTTCGGGAGTTCCCCAACGGGCAGCAGGAGTTTTAGCAATGATAAAAGAGTCAAAAGGATGACGTGAGCCATCAGCTTGCGCTTCTCTCAAAGGAGCTGTTTGAGGAGTAGCAATGTAGCCCGGTCCGATGCCATTACACTGAATATTGAACTCTCCGTATTCTGAAGCAATATTACGAGTAAGCATCTTCAAACCACCTTTGGCTGCTGCATATGCAGAAACTGTTTCGCGGCCAAGTTCACTCATCATAGAGCAGATATTAATAATCTTGCCATGCCCCTTTTTAATCATTGAAGGGATAACTGCTTTTGAAACAATAAACGGACCATTAAGGTCGATATCAATCACTTGACGGAATTCTGCAGCACTCATCTCAATCATCGGGATACGCTTGATGATCCCGGCATTGTTAACCAAGATATCGATTACGCCTACTTCCTTCTCTATTTGAGCTACCATAGCGTTTACACCATCTTCGTTGGTTACATCGCATACATAGCCATGAGCTTTAATGCCTTCAGCAGCATAAGCAGCTAAGCCTTTATCTACCAATTCTTGTTTAATATCATTGAACACAATAGTAGCGCCTGCCTTAGCAAATCCGGTTGCAATAGAGAAACCGATGCCGTAAGAAGCACCTGTTACAAGCGCAACCTTACCATCTAATGAAAAATTTACCATCTTCTTATATTATATTAAAAATTAGGGTCTAACGTTTTTATTTCAAATCAGTAATCAAAGAGAAGTCTTGATCGCCATAATCAAGGTTTTCGCCTCCCATACCCCAGATGAAAGTATAATTATGGGTCGCTGCAGCCGAGTGAATAGACCATTCGGGAGAAAGTACGGCCTGATCGCCTTTCATCCATACGTGGCGGGTTTCGTCTACTTCGCCCATAAAGTGACATACTGAATGATCTTCAGGAACTTCAAAGTAGAAGTAAGCCTCCATACGACGAGAGTGAACATGAGCCGGCATAGTATTCCATACGCTACCAGGAGCAAGTTCGGTCATACCCATTTGCAACTGACAAGTAGGCAACACTTGATTAACAAGCATCTTATTTATATAACGGTGATTAGAACCTTCAAGAGAGCCCATTTCTGCGACTATCGCATCACTCTTAGTCACCTTTTTATCAGGACAATTTTTGTGAGCAGTCAGAGAGTTGAAATAGAATTTGGCAGGATGCTCCGCATCTTTGCTTTCAAAAGTTACTTCTCTATCACCAGAGCCTAAGTAAAGAGCTTCTTTATAATCCAGTTCAAATACAGCATCACCTGCTTTCACAATACCGGGGCCACCTACATTGAAAATACCCATTTCACGTCGTGTAAGGAAGAAAGGCGCTTTCAATGGATCGATAGCTTCAAGTTTCAACACTTCAACAACAGGCATTGCGCCTCCTACTACCATACGATCATACATCGAATAGATCATATTTACTTCATTAACTGCGAATACTCTTTCGATAAGGAAATCTCTACGGATTCTCTTAGTGTCATAGCTTTTTGCATCTTCAGGATGCGCAGCATAACGGATTTCATAGTTTGTCTTCATATTATTTCAATATATAAATGATTCATCGTTTACGTACACAATGCAAAGATAGCAAAAGAAACGAGCAAAAGGGAGTAATAATATCCTTATTATCTTAGCTTTTTGTCCTTAAATAGACTGGATTTGATTTGTTTAACAAAATATAATACGAAGAGGATGATAAGCGTATTACAAATATACAACGTAAAACACTCTTTGTCAAGTCTTTCAGTTGTTTTTTCACGATTTCCCTCATCGTAATTTAATCCGGCAAGAACTATCTAGCGCTTTCTCAAGATATCTTGCACCCGAAAAAAGGCTTCCAAATAACGGGCTCCCCACAAGTCGTAGCGTTGATACTGCTGTTCTGTTTATTAAAAATACCCCAAGTCAATGCACATTTCTTCGCTTCATCAGGCGTAGTGCTAAATTGTGGGTAAGTAGCCAACACAGCCATGCAGTGCCCCGGAATATCTATTTCAGAAATCACAGTGATGTAACGTTCGGCAGCATACGCCACTATTTCCTTTACTTGTTCATGAGTATAATAGCCACCGTAAGGAAGAGGAGTATAAACATCGGGGTATAAACCCTCTATTTCACCTTCCCGATAAGTACCAGCCTCCGTGAGTTCAGGTCGATATTTCATCTGACAAATGTGAATAAAAAGAACAACGTTGTTGAGCTAATATATTTACAATTTTATAGAAAAACATATGCACAATGAAAATGAAGAAAGAGAAATGTTTGAGCTGTAACACAGGACATTAACCGTAGTACTCATAAGTTTTTTGATTTAATTTCCTGTTTAACCTTGCAGTACTCAAGGCATAAAAGGACACGAAGCCAGAATGGATTGTACGGCGTTACTTGTTTTCAAGGGGGGGCGTTATCGTAAAAGCGTGAAAGGATTGCTGGTACGCCCGATGTAGTATTGAGCAAGTATGGTATTGTAATATTTATCCATGGATGTTTTTGGCATGACCATAAGGTAGACGGGCATATTCCACATTCCAGCAATGATTACTGGCACAAAAAAATAGACGTAACCAACAAAGGGATGAAAAAAATAAAGAGGCTGGAAAGTTATGACTATTTGGGAGTGCCGGTTGAAACCTGACGTAAAAGAGCAGACTTTACACGAAATGGAGTATTGGATAAACCAGAGTTTTTTGCAACATTATCGGCAGAAAACTTATGAAATTATAGAAAATCCTCCCTGCATTGCGATCGATAATATAGCGAAGTATGGGAAAAAGAAGAACTGAGAATAGCTGTTTTTACAAGAATTTCAGTAATTTCGCATCTAAATAAACATCAAATATTTATGAGTAGTAAAAGTAATGACCAAGGAAGGGCTTATGAATTCACCTGCTTACTTACTCTTGAAGAGGAAATCGGAAAGCTTCGTCCTGTCAATATAGTTAAAAACAGTAGTTATTTCGCAGCAGAACATGCATGGAATACTTTGCCCGATGAAATGCAGAGAACTTACAAGGCAAGCTCTTATGTTGCCGTTACTAAGGTTTTTGAGTTAGAGCCTCGTATTGTTGAGAACAACAGTGACGTTTTGGATTTGCTGATACAAACAGATGCTAAAGGAAAAGAAGGTGATGTACGAGATATTCTAATAATCCGGCACAATATCCAATGGGAGATTGGGCTAAGCCTCAAGCATAACCACTTTGCAGTAAAACATAGCCGCCTAAGTAAAAAATTGGACTTTGGGAAAGAATGGTATGGAATTTCTTGCTCACAGGATTATTGGAATGGAGTGAAACCTGTGTTCGATTATCTCATAACCGAAAAAAGCAAGCGTACAAAATTTAGCGAACTGCTGAATAAAGAAAAAGATGTCTATGTTCCTTTGCTAACTGCTTTTATAAATGAAATCAACCGTCAATACCAAATTCATAAAGACATTCCCGGTAAATTGGTTGAATACCTTTTAGGCAAGTATGATTTTTACAAAATAATTAGCATGGATAGGGAACTGACTACTCAAATTCAATCTTACAATTTGCACGGCACGCTCAATCAAAACAGCGAATCAAAACAGGCATCCATTCAAATTCCAATAGCATCCTTGCCAACACGCATTGTGAGTTTGGATTTTATTCCAGACAAAACAAATACAGTTGAGCTTTATATGGATGGAGGTTGGCAATTTTCTTTTCGCATACATAACGCAGAAACCTATGTTGCGCCAACTTTGAAATTTGATATTCAAATAGTAGGTATGCCCACTGCTATAATCACAATAAATTGCCTTTGGAAATAAATATGATGAATTTGATTAGTCTTTTCTCCGGTGCTGGAGGCTTGGATTTGGGCTTTCATAAAGCCGGTTTTAAAACAGTTGCCGCAAATGAATTTGATGCAAAAATTTGTCCAACCTTTCGTGCAAATTTTCCAGATGTCAACCTAATTGAAGGGGATATCCGCGATATACCATCATCTGAGTTCCCTGATAACATTGCCGGCATAATAGGCGGACCTCCGTGCCAATCATGGAGCGAAGCAGGCTCTTTAAAAGGTATTGAAGATGCCCGAGGGCAGTTGTTTTATGAGTACATTCGTATTTTGAATGACAAGCGACCTTTGTTTTTTGTTGCCGAGAATGTATCCGGCATGTTGGCTAAGCGTCATACAGATGCCGTGCATGGCTTTATGGAATTATTTGATAAAGCTGGCTATGATGTAAACTTGAAAATGCTTAATGCCAATGATTACGATGTTCCCGAAGACCGTGATCGTGTTTTCTATATTGGATTCCGCAAAGATTTGAATATTCACAATTTTGAATATCCTGCACCACAAAAGCACAAGCCAACGTTGCATGAAAGTATTTGGGATTTGCAATATACAGCTATTCCGGCTCTCGAAAAGAACAAGACAAATGGAAAAGATTGTAAAATAAATAACGAGTACTTCATTGGTGCATACTCACCTATATTCTTGTCCCGAAATCGAGTTCGTTCATGGGATGAACCAGGTTTTACGGTTCAAGCAAGTGGTCGTCAATGCCAACTGCATCCGCAAGCACCAAAGATGATTAAGGTTGAGAAGAATTTGCAGAAGTTTGTTGAAGGCTATGAACACCTTTATCGCAGAATGACAGTCCGTGAGGTCGCCCGTGTACAAAGTTTCCCCGATGAATTCCAATTTATATACGACGATGTTAATTATGGCTATAAAATGATTGGCAATGCGGTTCCGGTAAACTTGGCTTATCATGTAGCAATGCAGATAAAGAAAACTTTGATAGAAAAGAGAGGCATTATCGATTCGGAATGAAAGTAGCATCTTTTTTTGCAGGATGCGGCGGATTAGACCTTGGCTTTGAACAAGCAGGCTATGAGGTAATTTGGGCGAATGAATTTGACAAGACTATACACGGAACCTATCAATTCAATCACCCAAATACTTATTTATGTAAATCCGACATTTGCACATTAAAGGCAACCGATATACCCGACTGCGATGGATTTATAGGAGGTCCCCCCTGCCAATCATGGAGCGAAGGAGGCAAACAGTTAGGACTAAATGATAAACGAGGTCGTTTATTTATTGATTATATCCAATTGATAAAAGAAAAACGCCCCAAGTTTTTTATAATAGAGAACGTACAAGGAATTATCAGCGACAAACATTTCAAAACATTCCTGTCATTCCTTTCCAGTCTTGAATGTGCCGGCTATGTGGTAAGCTATTCGTTGCTGAATGCTGCTGACTACTGCATACCACAAGACCGCTTCCGCGTATTTATTGTTGGTTTCATAAAAGAATTGAATGGTACATTTAAATTTCCGAAACCATTAAACAAGCCTTTTGTGACGCTACAAAAAGCAATCGGTGATATTACTGAAAAACCGCGTTTATATAATAATGAACGTGTAAACCAAGAATATGGGAAATGGGCTAATCACGATGCCTTTACTGGTCCCTTCGATGCAAAATTTATGGCTCGCAATCGCGTACGTTCTTGGAATGAAGTATCATTTACCATACAAGCACAGGCTAAAAATTGCCCATTGCATCCACAGGCACCAACTATGAAGTACATTTCACCAAACCAACGTGTCTTCCTTCCCTGTTACGAACACCTATACCGTCGATTGAGCGTAAGGGAGTGTGCCAGAATCCAGTCATTCCCCGATAAATTCCGTTTTTTCTATACAGACATAAAGGATGGTTATAAAATGGTAGGAAATGCCGTACCACCCCGGTTAGCTAAATGCTTAGCTTTAAACATTAAGAATGCTTTGGACTCTATGGGAGAAAAGAAGAGGGCAGGTGTTCTTGTTGCTTATTATAAGGACGAGCACCAATTACGTATGACATTAAGGAATAAACTTTACTATGTACGCACAGGATTTCGCCGAGGAGCACTGCAAATGCCAGTGGGTGCTACCTCTCCTAAATACTTATTACTACATAATAGCAATAGCCGATTTTTATATACAATGGTCGAAGAATGCCCCAAAATTATGTCTGCATCAGAACTCTCCCACCTTGGTTTTATGCCTTCCGGCAATGAATATTTGACTTTCAAACTGGAAGATGCAGAATGTATAAATATTGAAGGTCTAGATTTAGCAGATGTGAAATTTCGAGAAAAGAAAAGAGATATAGCAATCCCTTATGTTACAAATATTCAAGAACTTTTCTCTTAAGAAGTAATGCGGAAGTGAAAAAGAAATTGTGAATACAGAAAGGGGGGGGGCATATTAGAGTTAATAGTAGATTAGATTTATTATGTATCGCGCATACGCGTATTTTTATATCATGAATTATAAAGAGCATAAAGAGAATCCCAAGAGTTTCCGTGCCTTAACGGGCTTGACTCATATTCAGTTTTCCCACCTGCTTCCTTACTTTGAGGCAGCCCATGATGATTATTTGTCTGAATATGAAATAAACAGTAAACTTCGAAGCCAACTTCGTAGCTTCTGCATATATAAGAACAGCCCCTTGCATCTTGTATCAGGGCACCAGCACATCAAGGATATGCTCCCTGAGGGGCGAGCGTCATTCAACCGATTAAGAAAAGAAAGGGAAAGGAGCTTTTCCAAGAAGAAAAAGAACTCAACAGGGAAATTTCCCGTATCCGGGTACGCATGGAACATACCATCGGAAGTATCAAGTTCATGAGGATCGTCAAAGACGAATGCCGCCCTAAAGCCAACCTCTTCGTTGAGCGTATCTTTGCGACATATGCCGCTCTGCATAATCCGAGGATTAAAATCAAGCCGCAGGCATATAAAAACTAATTTACGCAGGGCTGACGCATTAAAAATTCTGTGGCAATAAAAGTTCACAAAGGAATTGTGTATCCCATCCAGCAGCCTTTCTTTTACCTTTAATGCTGCCTTTTCTGGGACTTTTCTTTAATAACATAAGAGCAATCTTATTCATCAAAGAAAAGTTCTGGGCAGCATTCCCGGTTTTTCTTCCCATGTCTTCTCCAAAAGAGACGTCCAACTGCCAATGCAGGCAATTTTCCACAGACCAATGCGCACGCACGGCACCTGCTATTTTCTCAGCATCCAATCCAAGAGAGGTTATATAATATTATTGCTGTCCGGTAAAAATTAGTGGACCAAAAAATTAGGGCTGTTTTCCTCTCTTGGAATCCAGCCCTTTTTCTTTCCTTTGCAGTTACCACACCTAAAAGGAAAATCTATGGGCAAAAATACATATTTTACCGGACAGCCGCTTTATGCGCAGCTATTAAAATTGATCGATAGCCAAGAAATTGCAAGAATAAGCCGAAAAGGTTTGCATGAGCGCTATGTGAAGAAGCTAGACGGCTACTCTCACTTTGTAATAATGCTCTACGCCGTGCTGATGCGCTATGATTCTCTACGTGAAATCGTAATAGGAATGCTCTCTGAGGCAAATAAGATCAATCACCTAGGCATAGATTACATGGTAAAACGCAGCACTTTGGCAGAAGCCAACAATAGGCGCAGTAATGAGTTCTTTGAGCAGATATATTTCTCCCTATACCGGAAATACAAAAATGATTTAGCGGACAGCCGAACGGACAAGGCTTGGGAGCGCTTGCTGCACATCATGGATTCTACTACAATAACACTGTTTTCAAACGTTTTGAAAGGTGTAGGCCGCAATCCCAAGCATGGAAAGAAGAAAGGAGGCATAAAGGTTCACACTGTGCTCAAAGCCGAGGAAGGAGTACCTTATAACATTCATTTCACATCGGCAGCAACTCACGATCATGTTATGCTTACTAAACTAAAACTGACAAATGGGGCATTCATAGCCATGGATAGGGCATATATAGACTATAAGGTCTTTCAAGAATTAACAGACAACGGAGTCTTTTATGTAACCAAAATGAAGAAAAGCCTACGCTACACCCCTCTTAACGGCCATTTTCTTGTGAATAAAGATGGGCTGGTTGTACTAAGCGATCATATGATAGAGCTTAAAAAGGACGATATAACACATGTTTCACGTCGGATAGAGTATTGGGAGGAAAAGAAGAAGTACTCAAGCGTTCTTCTGACCAATAACTTTGAGTTGGAACCGGAAGAAATTATTGCCATTTATTTACGGCGCTGGCAGATAGAGAGCCTGTTCAAGCAGTTGAAGCAGAATTTTCCACTCAGATACTTCTTTGGAGAGAGCGTAAACGCAATCAAAACACAGATATGGGTAACACTTATTGCAAACTTACTATTATCTGTCATAAGAAAACGAATTAAACGGAAATGGAGCTTCTCAAATCTTGTAACAATCATAAGGCAGACACTCATGTACTACATTGACCTCTATATGTTCTGCGAAAATCCGGAAAAAGCATGGTTGAGAATCATTAACCAGTCCAGTTTATCACCTCCAGAACCAACACTCTTTGATTAAGAGGGCTTGCTTTTTGAAGGAAAAAGCCGAACTGCCTTTTTATAGGCAATTCGGACAGATATTTTATGCTTTTCAATTTTTACCGGACAGCAATAATATAATATCTTTTTTCCACGGATGTCTTGCCTGTCTTAAGAATTGTCCGTTCTGAAGTAACTCTGACTACAGACTTTATGCCGGTCCATTGGGGAAAGATGAGTCCCATTGTACGGTTGTTATAGACAAAACATTCTCTTATTTCCCTGCGACCATGCCCTGTCTCTTCTGTCCTGAACTTGGCATACCGCCGCGCATAATATTCCTTATTCACGTCTACCCTTTTTGCATCCATGTCATCAAACCATGATTCCAAGCTCTTGTGTAAATTCTTGTGGTTATCCTTCACGTGCAACACATAATCGGCTTTCCTTTCTATTATCTTTTTGGCTATCTCGGTCTGGCATCCCATGGCATCAATGGTCACTATGCAATTTTCCAAATCCAATGCGTTCAAAAGTTCGGGGATTGCCGTGATCTCATTGCTCTTTTGACTAACCTTAACCTGACCCAGTGTGATTCCGTTTGCTGCCGCCCAGGCACTGACCATATGAAGCTTGAAGCCTTTCTCTCCATCAGGGTTGGAACGGCTGCATTTACTAGCACCCCGGATAGTCTTTCCGTCAATAGCCACTACACCTTCATACTTCTGGCACAGTTCTGACATCCAGCACCGAAAAACACCTTCAAAATACTCAGGAGAAAGACTGCTGAAGAAACGGTTGAAAGTATCATGAGAGGGAATGCGGTTCAAGGACGGTATACGGTCGGCGAAAAAAACTTTCCGGGAGCGCCCGAACTCTTCTATTTCATACCAACTCTCTGCTCCGCAAATAACTGCGGCCATAGCGATATACACAATCACTTCTACCGAATGCTCTCTTTTTCTGTCGACACGCATGTCTGTTATTTTTTCACAAAGCTTAATTATACTCATTTTGTCGTTAGTTTATCTCTCTTTTTATTTATAAATATACAAATTAAAAACAACATAATAAACAATTAGAACCTTATTTTATAGATAAAAAATGGTAAATACAAAATGAATATATTAAACCTTTTAAGTAAAATATATAATGCGTAAGCCCTGCTAATTTACGTAAACTCTATTAAAACATCGGGATGTTCTTACTGAAAACATCCCGATATTCTTGTCTTTTCATTCGTAACAAACTTATTACCCAGAAGGAAAGAGGTTTGAAGCAATAAAAAAAGCGTCTCAACTATCTTTTATCGATAATTGAGACGCTTTACGTTGTCCTACGAAGATTCGAACTTCGACAAACAGAACCAAAAACTGTTGTGCTACCATTACACCATAGGACAAGCTCAGATGCTTTCTTTTAAAAAGCGATGCAAAGATAGTGGTATACGGCTAAACATCCAAATATTTAGCCGTATTTTTTCACTTTGCGATGATAAGGAAATAGTTTTTCTTCCCTCGTTGAACCAACAAATACTTTCCATCAAGCAGCTCTGATGTTCCTATGAGCTGATCAAAAACAGCTAATTTCTCTTTATTCACAGAAACGCCACCCCCTTGAACCAATTTACGCATTTCACCTTTTGAAGCAAAAACGGGAGCATGATCTGTAAACAGATCGACTGCTTTAAGACCTTCACCCAAAGCTTCTTTGGAAACCTCAAATTGAGGAACACCTTCAAAAACAGCAAGCAAAGTAGCTTCATCAAGCTTCTTCAATGCAGCCGAAGTTCCATTGCCAAAAAGAATTTCAGAAGCCTCTACCGCGGCATTATATTCCTCTTCTGAGTGTACCATGATGGTAACTTCCTTTGCTAAGCGCTTTTGAAGTACACGCAAGTGAGGAGCCTCAGCGTGCTCTGCTGTAAGGCGGTCTATTTCTTCTTTCGTCAGAGAAGTAAAGATCTTGATGTAACGAGCTGCATCATCATCACTAACGTTCAGCCAGAATTGGAAGAATTTGTAAGGTGACGTATATTTTGCATCGAGCCACACATTGCCCGACTCTGTCTTTCCAAATTTACCGCCATCTGCCTTCGTTATAAGCGGGCAGGTCAAGGCAAAAGCTTCACCACCATTGGTGCGACGAATCAGCTCACTACCGGTCGTGATGTTTCCCCATTGGTCCGAACCACCCATTTGCAGTTTACAGCCTTTTGTTTCATATAAATGAAGAAAGTCATAGCCTTGTAACAATTGATAGGTGAATTCGGTGAACGACAATCCGTCGCGAGACTCTCCGTTCAAACGTTTCTTTACTGAATCTTTTGCCATCATATAGTTCACAGTAATGTGTTTACCTACTTCACGTGCAAAGTCTAGGAAGGAAAAATTCTTCATCCAGTCGTAGTTGTTCACCAGTTCGGCTTTGTTAGAAGCATCCGATTCAAAATCAAGGAACTTAGCCAATTGTTCTTTTATACACGCTTGATTATGACGCAACGTTTCTTCATCCAAAAGATTCCTCTCTGCAGATTTACCCGAAGGATCTCCGATCATTCCAGTTGCTCCACCAATAAGAGCCAATGGCTTATGCCCGCAACGTTGGAAGTGCCTCAACATCATCACGCCGCACAAATGCCCAATGTGTAACGAGTCAGCTGTAGGATCAATACCTAAGTAAGCAGTTACTTGCTCTTTAGCCAACAATTCTTCCGTGCCGGGCATCATTGTATGCACCATTCCACGCCATTTTAATTCCTCTACAAAATTCATCGAATGATAATCTATTTTATTTATATGCGGACAAAAGTACGATTCTTTATTTGAACAAACAACTCTTACAGCCTAAAAAGGCACCATTTGAGAAGCAAAAGAAGCGATTCAACGACCCCAGAAGATCGCATTGATATTTTGCTGAATCTGTATACTGAAGTTCTCTACAGGAAGAGAGTGGATAAGTGCAGCTTGTTCATAAAGCAAACTTATCTCGATAGCGCTTTCGTCTGTTTCCAAAAGCAATCGGTCAATGGGAACGATACGGAGCACATCATCCTGATATCTTTCACCAAAAGAGAGGAAGATGTCATGGCGAATGTATTGCAAAGCTTGCTCTTTCTTCCCACGAAAACCATGAATAATCCAAGGCATATGAGGTTGAATTTTCTTTTTCAACTCAATAATTTCGTTAGCAGCACGGACACAGTGAATGATTAAGGGCAATTCCATTACTTCCGACAGTTCTATTTGTCGCTTAAAAACATCCATTTGCAAGTCAAAAGGCACATCAACAGCTTTATCCAAACCCGCTTCTCCTATAGCAAGCACATTCGGATGATGAGCAGCAAGCATAAGCCAATCCCATTTTTGTTGAATATTATCAGCAGTAAGATGCCATGGATGTATCCCTACCGAACAATATGTCGGGAGTTCTACCACAAGCATCTCAGGGGAATAATTGAAAATAGCCTGTTCAGGATGAAGCGGCAAGTGATGAGTATGTATATCCAGTAATTGCATAATGATTAGGGAACCGGATCATAACCGGAGCCACCCCAAGGATGACAGCGAAGAACCCTTCTAATCGTTAGGTAGAGACCATAGAATGGGCCGTGCTTTTTGATCGCCTCAATTGCATATTGAGAACAAGTAGGCGTAAATCGACATGAAGGAGGCTTCATAGGAGAGATACACAAACGATAGAAGTAAATAGGAAGAAGTAATAAATAAGAAAGTAAGCGTTTCATGCTATTTTTTCGGCTATACGAACAAGTAACGAGTTTAATTTCTCTTCAACTTCGGCGGATGAAATCAATTCATTCGACAAATAGATAACAGCAATCATCAGGTTTTGTTCCTTTTCTTCGAGCAAATTTAGCAAAGGATGCTTATTCTTCCGGTATGCTTCACGTATCTGCCGTTTAATGCGGTTACGTTTCACGGCCCGCTTGAAACGCTTCTTGGGGACACTTATCAAAAGAGAAGCACCAGCAGCTCCCTCTTTTTTCGCTGTTTGCATAAACACCACACGCAACGGAAAGAGAGAAAAAGACTTAGCACTCCCTGAAAACAACTTTTCAATTGCTATTTTACTATTTAACCGTTCCGACTTAGATAATGTGTTTACACCCATAAATAATGATTAACGGCCACCGATAAATTTCAGGAGCCAGTGTAGAAATACTTTAGACTATCCTCCTGATGATTTATCGGTGGCCGTTTTTTTACTTAGCTCCCTTGTTGGTTTCTTTAATAAACATCTCAAGAGCAGCAGTCATAGAAGGCGCTTGTACACTTGGAGCCTCCAAGTCCAAACGAAAACCAGCATCACGCACAGCCTGAGCAGTAGTAGATCCAAAGGTCCCTATTCTTATTTCTTTTTGATCAAAATCGGGAAAGTTCTTTTTTAATGAGGAAACACCAGAAGGGCTAAAGAACAACAACATATCATAATCAAACTCTTCTCCATTCACAAAATCATTGCTCACCGTACGATACATTACTGCCTCAGTATGGTTAATTTTATTCTTATCCAGCAAGTTTTTTATTTCATCGGAATGCACATCAGACATCGGAACAAAATATTTCTCTGAATTATGCTTCATAATAGAAGGCATCAAATCTTCTATTCTCCCAGTATTTCCAAAGAAAATCTTTCTCTTACGATATTGTATATATTTCTGGATATAGAGAGCTACCGATTCCGTCATACAGAAATATTTCATGGCTTCGGGAATAGCAACACGCATCTCTGTACACAAAAGGAAGAAATGATCTATCGCGTGACGAGACGTAAAGATTACGGCAGTATGATCTAGGATAGTCACTTTCTGCTGCCTAAATTCTTTAGCAGAAAGGCTCTCTACCTTAATAAATGGGCGGAAGTCTATCTTTATCCCATACTTCTCTGCAATATCGTAATAAGGAGATTTCTCTGAAGCAGGCTTCGGCTGCGACACAAGTACTTTCTTAATTTTCAACGTCCTAAAATTTTATTAACAATAAGTTATTAATTTGAACTAATCCCTGATAAGCTATAAGACAGGGCAGAATTTCAAGCGCACAAAAGTACAAAATTAAAAGGAGAAGGCCATAAACATTATTAAAAAAAAGCTTTATCCACTTATAGAATATCAATATTTTAGTGGAAATTATCAAACCTAAACTTATTGAGACAAAAAAAGCCAGATCCAAATCAAAATAAATTAGGAATAAGGCGAAAAAGAACAGGACAAATCCCGTATAATAAATGATTGTAGAATAAGAAGACATCCATAAACCTGTTCGATATTTATCAAAAAACACCCAACCCAAAAATGAATAAAAAAACCATTTTATCAACAAATATAACAAGCAAGCTCCAATATAAACAGACAGTAATATATAGGGCGAAAGATGCTCGGTTAACGATGGACGTACAGTGATAAAATAGTCAAAAAGGCAAAGGCCAGAGAGAACACCTGTTTGCAGAGCGAGCGAAAGCAAATGCCGTACATCTGCCGCAGTAGAAGTTGCAAAGATACTAGTCCTGCCACGATGAAGAATAAAGTCTTTGATCTGCTGAGCAAGAAATTTCTTACTGCGCGCCAGCACATAAGCTGAGACGAAAAAACAAAGGAGAAGGATTGCTGCTATTGCATCATCTCTCTTAGGAGTATACGGAATAGACACACCTTCAAATCCGGATGCAAATTCACGCATTGAATGATAAGGGGTAAGCTCTATGGAATCAGCCGAAACAAATGGTTCTTTATAAAAGAGCCCTATCGTATCAACTCTGGCGGTATCAACTTGCAACGTATCAATCGCCATGCCAGTAACGATTTGCACCGTGTCCACCTGTAAAGAATCTGCTTGATTCATATTGAAGCTAATTTTCGAATAGAAGCATCCCATATTGGCATATCAAAAATCAAATTTAAAGCCTTTTCGGGGGTAGTTGCCACACTCCAGATAGCACCGTGCTGAGAACGCATAAAGTTCTCTTCGATAGCTTTATCGAGCATAGCAAGAAGGGGATCATAGAATCCGTTTATATTCAAGATCACAATAGGGTTAAGATATAACCCTAATTGCTTCCAGGTGATGATTTCAAGCAATTCTTCAAGCGTTCCACAGCCGCCCGGCAAAGCTATGACAGCATCGCTAAGATCGGCCATCAACTGTTTACGTTCGTGCATGCTCTCCACTGTAATAAGTTCCGTTAAACCAGTATGATGCCAACCTTGCTCAACCATAAATTCAGGAATAACACCTGTCACCCTACCTCCAGCCAACAAAGTGGCATCGGCCACCGAACGCATCAAACCGAGATTTCCCGCACCATTAATTAAGCGAATTTGTTTTTCGGCTAACAAGCATCCCAATTGTTCAGCCACCTGAAAATAGACAGAATCTATCTTAGTACTCGAAGCGCTATAGACACATACAGAGGTTATTTCATTCATCATCATGCACATTTACGTATTCTGCATGCAAAAGTACTGAAACTTTATGTATTTCCACAAACAAAACGACGGAAGGTCGCCCATGCTGTTGCATAAAACAACAGGCAGAACAACCTTCCTATAAATAAATAGCTGTAAAGCTACGCTGATTACAATCCAAATGCGGCTTTCACCTTGTCTACATAGTCTAATTTCTCCCACGTAAACAACTCTACTTCCAGCACCTTATCTGAAAGATAACGAGAATGGAAATGCTTAGTGACCACCTGAGGCTCACGCCCCATATGTCCATAAGCAGCCGTCTCACTATAAATAGGATAACGGAGTTTCAATCTGTCTTCAATAGCTTTAGGACGAAGATCAAACAGCTGATCTATCTTCTTCGCTATTTCTCCATCAGTCAAACTCACACGACTACGGCCATAAGTATTGACATAAATATTAATCGGTTTGGCAACACCGATAGCATACGATACCTGTACCAGCATCTCATCAGCCACACCGGCAGCCACCAAATTCTTGGCAATATGACGGGCAGCATAAGCCGCACTACGATCTACCTTGCTCGGATCTTTACCCGAGAAAGCACCACCACCATGAGCACCTTTACCACCATACGTATCAACAATGATTTTACGACCAGTTAGCCCGGTATCTCCGTGTGGTCCACCAATTACAAATTTCCCTGTAGGGTTAACGTGATAAGTGATGTCACCATCAAACAATGCCAGAATATCGGAATGGCCTATAGAAGCTATCACACGAGGCATCAATATACCTATCACGTCTTTCCGTATGATCGCTAACATCTCTTCGTCTGCTTTCAACTGAGCCGCAACCGAATCATCGGCAGGCTTTACAAAGTCATCGTGCTGAGTAGAAACTACGATAGTATCAATACGAACAGGTTCACCATTATCATTATATTCGATAGTCACTTGACTCTTAGCATCAGGACGAAGATAGGTCATTTCTTTTTCTTCTCGACGGATTTCGGCCAAAGCCAAAAGTATTCTATGAGCCAGATCAAGTGATAATGGCATATAGTTCTCCGTTTCATTGGTAGCATAACCAAACATCATTCCTTGATCGCCAGCTCCCTGATTCATGGGATCTTCGCGCTCAACGCCACGATTAATATCAGCACTCTGCTCATGAATAGCAGAAAATACACCACATGAATTTCCCTCAAACATATATTCACCTTTAGTATAGCCAATGCGTTTGATCACATTTCTGGCTACCTCCTGCAGGTCTACATATGCTTCGGATTTCACCTCTCCCGCTAGTACCACCTGTCCGGTAGTAACTAAGGTTTCGCAAGCTACTTTAGAGCTGGGGTCGTAAGCCAACAACTCGTCAAGTACAGCGTCCGATATTTGATCGGCCACTTTGTCGGGGTGTCCTTCAGACACCGATTCGGATGTGAATAAATATCCCATAATCAAATTATGAATAGTGATTTATAAACTTAGAATGTGAGACAAGAAGAGTAGTGATGCGAGACAGACGAGAATGTTTGTTTTAGCATTTTTTTCTGTGGTTGCAAGCTACTCAAATCTTTCCACATTTCATTTCTGAGGACAAAGATAAGGATTCTTGAGAAAAGAAACAGTATTCTTGCAATATAAATATTTTATTTTTTAGGAAAAGAAAGAAGCTGAAGCAAGGTTTTCATCGTTTTATGTAAGAACGGATGCAGCAGATTTGGGGCAATTTCAGCCAATGGCTCCATCACAAAAAGCCGCTGAGTCATCAAAGGATGAGGAAGAACAAGCTCATCAGTGTTTAATAGCAAATCATCATAAAGTAACAAATCAATATCAATTAGACGGTCAGAATAGATACCGCCAACCGACTTATGGGTACGCCCCATCTGTAGTTCAATCTTCTTTGTTTCAAGCAAAACAGAGATGGGAGAGAAGGATGTTTCCACACAGATAGCCGCATTAAGAAAAGAGTTTTCAGAATCGAATCCCCAGGGAGTAGTCACATAAAAAGCGGACAAGGAGATTATTTTCCCTATCCGCTCTTCTATCTCTTCAATTGCATTGCGAAGATTTTGTTCCTTATCACCTAAATTAGTGCCTAGACCCAAATATACTTTCGCCATTCTTTCTATTTATTTATCCAGAATCAGCATGGCATCGCCATATGTACCGAAACGATAGTCCTCCTTCAAAGCCACCTGGTATGCATCCATCACCTGATCATAGCCACCAAATGCTGCTGTAATCATCAACAAAGTAGAGAGTGGCATGTGGAAATTGGATATCATGCTATTGGCCACAGTAAAGTCATAAGGAGGGAAAATGAATTTATTCGTCCATCCTTCAAATAGTTTTAAATGACCATCTGTACTTACCGCGCTTTCAATAGCACGCATCACTGTCGTTCCTACTGCACAGACATTATGTCCGTCATCTTTCGCATTGTTAACGATATTAAGCGCTTCTTCCGTAACAAACATCTGCTCTGAATCCATTTTATGCTTGGTTAAATCCTCCACGTCAATATCGCGAAAGTTTCCTAATCCTGCGTGCATGGTGACAAAAGCAAAATCGATGCCTTTAATTTCCAAACGCTTCATCAGTTCACGGCTAAAATGCAAATTGGCAGTAGGTGCCGTAACAGCGCCTTCGTTTTTAGCAAAAATAGACTGAAAGCGCTCAGCATCTTCTTCTTCAACAGGACGTTTAATGATACTATGAGGCAGGGGAGTTTCGCCCAAGGCATATAACGATTTCTTAAACTCATCATGAGGACCGTCATAGAGAAAACGAAGCGTCCGACCACGTGAAGTAGTGTTGTCAATTACCTCAGCAACCATCGAATCATCATCTCCGAAATAAAGCTTATTTCCAATACGTATCTTACGAGCCGGATCAACCAACACATCCCACAATCGAAGCTCAGAATTCAATTCACGCAGCAAAAAGACCTCAATCTTCGCACCGGTTTTTTCCTTATTTCCATACAAGCGAGCAGGAAACACCTTCGTATCATTGAAGATAAAGACATCCTTATCATCAAAGTAACCCAGGATGTCCTTGAACGTTTTATGTTCTATCTCTCCTGTGTTTTTATGTAGCACCATTAGGCGCGACTCATCTCTGTACTTTGCCGGATGCAAAGCAATCTTCTCTTCGGGTAGCTTAAATCTAAATTGCGACAGTTTCATATTATAGGCTGTTTATTCATTTAATTCTCTTCTTCAATACTCTGGTGATCAAGCCACTCAGGAAAATTATCAGGACTGAGGCAGTGAGCTAATGTCACATCCCCCACTCTAGTACGTATCAACCCGATCAAATGAGCTCCACTTTTTAAGGCTTCGCCTATATCTCGTGCCAAGGCACGAATATAGGTACCTTTGCTACAAACAACACGAATCTTTATCTCGGGCAAGTTACATTCGAGCAACTCTATCTCATCTATAACAAGTGTCTTCGGTTTCAGTTCTACTTCTTTGCCTTTTCTTGCAAGATCATATGCGCGAGTACCATCAACCTTACAAGCTGAAAAGGCAGGCGGTACCTGTTGAATCTCTCCAATAAACCGATCTAACACCTCTTTCACCATTTCTTTAGTGATATGCTCCGTAGGATAAGTCGCGTCTATCTCTTTTTCAAGGTCGAACGAAGCAGTCGTAGCCCCTAACTGAATGGTAGCAATATATTCTTTGGTCTGATACTGAAACTCTTCGATTCTCTTAGTGGCCTTACCTGTACAAATAATCATTACCCCTGTAGCCAAAGGATCTAACGTCCCGGCATGACCAACTTTCAATTTCTTCATTTTCAATTTACGACTCAAGTGAAAACGTACTCGCGCTACGAGAGTAAAAGACGTCCACTGCAACGGTTTATTAAAATAAAGAACTTCTCCTTCTTTAAAATTCATCAAACAATTTCTAAGTTATGACCCAACAACAACATCACAAGAATCAACCCTCCAACAATAATACGGTAATAGCCAAAAGCCTTAAATCCGTATTTCGTTACAAAAGTGATAAAAAACTTTATGGCCAATAAAGCAACTATAAAAGCCACAACATTCCCGATAATCAGTGCAGACAAATTATCCATTAACACTTGACTACCACCATTCATAAATAACTTGAGTACCTTATAGCCAGTAGCGGCAAACATTGTTGGTACAGCTAAGAAAAAAGAAAATTCAGCAGCATCTTTACGAGTCATCTTTTGTGCCATACCACCCACAATAGTAGCCATTGAGCGTGAAACGCCCGGTATCATGGCAATGCATTGAAACAGACCGATACTAAATGCTTTTTTCTCCGTTAACTCTATATTTTCATCTCCTCTCGAGAATATTTTATCACAAAACAGCATGAAGATACCACCAAGTACAAGCATCACAGCGACCACTGCTACACTCTCGAGCATATCATCAATTTTATCGCTAAACAACAAACCAAAGAAAGCCGCCGGTATAAAAGCAACAATGAGCTTCCAATAAAAATCAAATTTGTATAAGAAACGTTTCGTATATATAGCACAGCGAGTTTCAAATGCTTTGCCAACTACTGCTTCAGGATCAAAAATACGACATTTTCTCAATTTGAAGAACCGTTTCCAATATAAACAAACCACAGAGAGAATGGCACCAAACTGAATGATAACTGTAAATGCCTTCACAAATTCGGTGCTCTGAACACCAAGCATGGCTTGCACAATAATCATGTGCCCGGTAGAAGAAACCGGAAGGAATTCTGTCAATCCTTCGACTATTGCTATAATGATAGTCTGCAGCGTAGTTAAGTCTCCCATATCTTACTCTTTCGTTTTAGGTTTGCGCAACACGGCATAGATCATAAACACAAAACCAAACAAGCAGACCACCGGCGCTACTTTTATTCGACGAACACTGAAGATATCCGGTTGAAAGACAGACTCTGTTGAAGATGGACCTGCCATCAATACAAAACCCAAAATAACAATCACCATACCGATAGCCAACAAAATAAAGTTTGTCTTATCGAAAGCGAACTTTTGTTTATCCACCATTTTATTTATTTTTTAAGTTTCCTATCTTAAATATAATATAGAGAGCTAGCCTTCATGCGCAAGTATTTATTAATAGAGAGATAAGCGCATAAGAATGTGATAATCACTCCAAAAGCTAAAACCGAAAGAGAGACCAATAACATCACATCGGGCGTAATCACACGAATCAATTCCGGTTCATAAGAGACTAGAGAATAGGCCGTACCCATCAAAATAGCGTCGGCAACAACAGCAGCCAACACACCACTCCAAATATTTCGAGTCAGAAAAGGTTTACGGATGAATCCCCAGCTTGCTCCAACCAACTTCATGGTATGAATAAGAAAACGCTTAGAGTAGATGGCTAAACGAATAGTATTGTTTATCAAAGCAAAAGAGATAAATGTAAGTACCACTGCCAATACCAGCAAAACTAAACTAATATTGCGTATATTTTCATTCACTGCGTCTATCAGATCTCTCTGATAAAGTACATCTTGTATATTCGTATTTCTTTTTATGATCTTCTCTATCTTAGCAATGCTATCCGAATTAGCATATCCAGAATGCAACTTGACCTCTATGGATGCAGTAAAAGGATTATATCCTAAAAACTCTTCAGGATTAGTGCCCATTGCTTCCGATTGCTCCTTTAGTGCCTGACTTTTTGAGATATAAACAGATTCTTTCACAAAAGGCTCTTCATTGAGATTTTTTTGCAATTTGATTATATCAGACTCCTTCATTTCATCATTGATAAGGATAGAGAAATTAATGTTTTCGCGCACATAGACGGACAGATTATTAGCCGCCAACACAAAAAAGACGACCAATCCAAGTAACAACAACACAAGCATAGTGCTGATACTTGAAGTAATAAACTGCATATCGAAATAGGAAACTGAATTATTTCTAACTTTACTCTTCATTATCGCTTCTTCCTGAATACATAAATCATTGAACTACTTCTCTCCTTTTTTGCCTGTGCACTAAGCCAAGCTAATGAACCAACCGCCACCCCTTTAAAAAAAGAAGAGGAATTACCACGATATTTTTCACTTAGCATTGACACATAAAAAGCATCAAAAGGCATTGGATGTCTGGCAGCAAGTATAAACCCGTGTTTTGCACCCCATTGTTGCATAGTAGCTGGAGTGAAATGCCATAAATGTCGAGGAACATCATAAGCAGCCCAATGTTCGGCATATTTATCGGCATCATAAGACGCGCAGTTCGGCACGGCAACAACAAGTACCCCCCTATCAGTCAGAAGTTCAAAAATGCGTTGCCAAGTTTCTCCCAAATGCTCTAGGTGCTCCATCACATGCCAAAGAGTTATCACGTCAAAGCTTCCTGATGGGAAATTATTCAATGCTCTTTCATCTTTTACATCCAACAAAAAATGCTCTTTTGCAAAAGTACGAGCAGAAGCATTCTTTTCAATCGCTTCCACTTCCCAGCCTCTCAATTGCATCGCATTGGCAAAATAGCCGGTCCCCGTACCAATATCAAGAATCTTTCCTGATCGTAAACGAGTCTCTTTTAGCACCAATTGAGCTTTTTTGTTCAACATGTGTCTCCGCACATAATGATAAATAAAGTTCATAGCTCCCTTCTTCGTGTCAGAATGAGAAATATAATCAGGCGTTTCATAATACTTTCCAATCTCACTTTCCAAGGGACATCCTTGCGTAAAAGTAAAGCTACAATCATCGCATCTGAATAATTCAAATTGTTCTCCGGAAGCATAAAAATCCGTACAAGTGATAAAGTGCTTTATATGTGAACCATCACAAAGCGGACAAGTATCTATAGTGAGTCTATTCATTGGTTTTATTACAAATTAGATCGCAACTCATACCAACAAGCTGCAATACGCCCGAATTTGGTGCAAATAAACAAATAAAAAGTGACGTAAAGGGTCTTTGTTAAGGTCTTTTAATATTATAATAAAGCGAGAGATAGGAAAATATCTATATATTTGTCAGAGTACCAAACTTATACATATTAAAATAATGAACAAAGCATTAACAAAATCCAACAACAAACAGATTGCTGGTGTATGCGGTGGATTAGCCGAGTATTTCGGATTCGATTATACCATAACCCGATTAGTTTATACCCTACTAACCTTCTTCACTGCATTTGCAGGCGTAATAATCTACATCGTCTTGTGGATTGCAATGCCTGAAGCTGAACGTAAATAACAAAGAGAGAACGTGAAAAGTGCCATAAGTATCCACAGACTAACAGGCCATACGGATTGCCTTAGTAAAGATCATTCTGATAATCAGTAATTCACTAAAAAAAAACCTGTACCATCCTGCCAATCTGTAGATTCTGTCTCTGAAGTAGTTTTGCTATTAACTAATTCTTAATCAATAACCTCTCCCTTAAGTGTGGCAGAGCTGGATTCATATATTTTCACGTTTACAAAATCACCTATTTTGTGGTTTCCTTTATTGAATACCACTACTTTATTTTGCTCGGTTTTGCCAAACAGTTGCTCGCGCGATCGCTTAGATACTCCCTCAACAAGCACTGTGTACGTTTGGCCGATACAACGGTTATTCGACTGAGCAGACAAACGACTCTGTAATGCTATAATCTCATTTAAGCGAGCCACTTTCACTTCTTCAGGAATATCATCGGACAAATGCTTTGAGGCATACGTTCCGGGACGTTCCGAATATTTAAACATAAACGCAGCGTCGTAACCACACTCTTCCATTAATGAAAGTGAAAGTTGATGATCTTCGTCCGTTTCGGAATGAAAACCACAAAAGAGATCGGTACTCAACCCGCAATTAGGTATAATTCGCTTAATAGCAGCTACACGGTCCAAATACCATTCACGCGTATATTTTCTATTCATCAATTTTAGTATACGTGAACTTCCGCTCTGCACAGGCAAGTGCACATGCTTACAAACATTAGGCACATCCGCTATGACTTGTAACGTTTCGTCGCACATATCCTTTGGATGCGAAGTACTAAAACGAATACGCATTCCGGGTGCGGCTTCGGCTACAATACGAAGCAATTTAGGGAATGTAATAATACCATCCTCCCTCTCAAAATGATAAGAGTCAACATTCTGACCAAGTAGGGTCAACTCCTTATAGCCTTTACCAACAAGATCATTCACTTCATTAAGAATGCTAGCTACATCACGACTGCGCTCCCGCCCGCGGGTATAAGGCACAATACAATACGTGCAAAAGTTGTTACAACCACGCATAATGGAAACAAATGCAGAGACATGATTACTACAGATACGAGAAGGCATTACGTCTTCATAAGTCTCCGTGGTAGATAACTCTACGTTAATCGCTTTTTCACCAACTTCTACAGCTGCCACCAAATCAGGCAAAGTCAGATAAGCATCTGGTCCAACCACCAAATCGACATGGTGCTCTTCGATTAACTTATCTTTCACACGCTCCGCCATACATCCCAGCACACCCACAATAAAGTTTTTCTTCTTCTTTTTTAAAGAATAAAAATGCTCCAAGCGATTCAGAATCTTTTGTTCCGCATTGTCGCGGATAGAACAGGTATTCATAAACACGGCATCAGCTTCATCAAGCGTTTCAGCCACGGAATAACCCGCCATCTGCATTACAGAGGCAACCACTTCACTATCGGCTACATTCATTTGACAGCCATAGGTCTCAATAAACAACTTCTTGTTGTCATCAGCAGTTGCAGATTTAAAGTCTGCTCCCGTCAATTCATTCATAATTTCTATTGTTTTAATTAAATTAGAGACTGCAAAGATACTGCTTCATGATCAAATAATATCGGATAACAACGCCAAAAAGAAAGCTTTCCTGTGGAAAGGAAATTGAATTCCGTTGGAGACTAAATATGAAAGAGGGATATTAGAGTACGTATATTTACACAAATATAAGCATAATAAGTACGAAATAATGCCTAATAAAAGTATATATAGAACAAAATAGATATCGACGAATAATAGACACTAAAAGGTAAAAACAGAAACCTAGCTAAAAACCTAGACATAACCAGTAGAGAAGAGAAAAGTATAGAAGAGCAGAGAATATCGGCTACGTCGATAGAAAAAGAAGAAGAAAAAGAGAGTATTAAAGGCACTATCCAATATATTATGTAAACTCTAGCTCGGGTCTTTAGATTCGAGTTATTTTTTTTATCTTTAAAAATAAAAATATGGATAGTGTTATGTCAAAACGAGAAAAGCGCCAGGCAGTTCCTGCCGAGATGCTCAGTAAAGAGTTCTTGAGTCAATTCAAGACAGAGGAAGATGTTAGTCAGTTTCTCAAAGATCTTCATTCTCAAGTATTGGAACAAATGCTTCAGGGTGAGATGGATGCCCATTTAGGTTATGACAAGCATAGTACTGATGGTTATAACAGTGGTAACTCTCGCAATGGAAGCTTTAGCAAGAAGATTCAGAGCGAGCATGGTGAGCATCTAATCGAAGTTCCTCGTGATCGCAAAGGAGAGTTTGAACCTATTGTAGTTCCCAAACATCAAAGTCGTGGTTTATCTATAGAACGCCTGGTTATCTCTCTTTATGCAAAGGGAATGAGCGTATCTGATATTGAGGATGAGTTACGAGACATTTATCAAATAAACCTCTCTACCAGTGCAATATCAATCATTACCAATAAAGTCACTCAGACTGCAATTGAATGGCAGAATCGCCCGCTAGAACGATTATATATGGTTGTTTGGATGGATGGCATCGTATTCAAGGTTAGAGAATCTGGGAAAGTGATAAACAAGACTGTTTATCTATGTGTGGGGCTTAATAACCGTGGCTACAAAGAAGTTCTTGGTATGTGGATCGGGAAGACTGAAAGTTCTTCTTTTTGGATGTCTGTTCTAACGGATCTCAAAGCACGTGGTGTGGAGGATATACTTATAACGGTAACTGACAACCTAAATGGCTTTACCGAAACCATACGTGCTGTATTTCCCCAATCCACAACTCAAATATGTGTGGTACATCAAATACGTAATTCATGTAGATATGTTGTATGGAAGGATTTAAAAGAGTTTACGGCTGATATGAAAGAGATTTATACCTCCGTCAATCGAGACCAAGCAGCCATCGCATTGGAAGAATTTGAGCGAAAATGGGGTGCTAAATATCGTCATGCCGTACAAAGTTGGCATCGCAACTGGAACGATCTGACTGCTTTCTTTGATTTTCCCATAGAGATACGTACTATCATTTATACAACCAATTTAATCGAAAATCTGAATGGCAAGATACGGAAATATACCAAAACAAAATTATCATTTCCTACTGACGATGCCCTCAGAAAGTCCGTTTGGTTGGCTATTAGTGAGATTGAAAAGAAATGGACGATGCCTATAAGAAATTGGGGTGTGGTTATGAATCAATTTTTAGTTATCTTTGAAAACAGAATCGAACTTTAGCACTCGACTAAAGCTCGAACCCGAACATAGTTTACACAGAATTATGGATAGTGCCGTATTAAATTACTGCCGACAACAATCTTATTCTCAATAATCATTTCGACAGTTCATTTCATTCGCTAGAGGAATAAAGCATCTACAACTTTTTTCATCGGCAGATTGAGCCGTTGCGCAACTATTTGTTTCGCAAGCTTTCCACCATTCATCCATCACACAAATGACAGTTGCACTTTCACTTAATGACGGTTGCATTTCAGCCCAGTCACGGTTACATTCTTCCAACATACAAGCATCTAAGCAAAGAAGCATCAGAGACAAGTTCATTTCACCCTATTCCTCCGTTCTATCAAGAGATAAAAAAGATTATTAGCAGCATTCAATATTACAGATTATAATTAATGTTAAGCAAAGTATCTCTTTTTGAAGATTTACTTGCAATATTTAATTCAAATTCACATATTTGTGAAATGAAAGAAACATTAGATTTTTTCATAGTTAAGGTTTAGGTTAAAAAAACTAAGGGGAGCTGTGAAGTTGCCCTTTTTTCATGCTAAAATGTTGGCTACTATCAGATTAAATGTCTACCTTTGGACAATAATTCAAATATAGAGTATGGGAGATCTCCTGCAATTTCTATTGATAGCGGGTGTTATTGGCATCGCAATAATCAGACAAGTCAGCAAAAACAAAGTTGAAAAGACTGATACAACTTCCCGTACGCCCTTTCCAGAAGGACAAGAACAAGAGAGTACAGAAACAACCCTTCCTGGAAATTGGGAGCAGTGGTTCCCTACTGAGATGAAAAATGAACAACCCCATGCGAAAGCAGTTATCATTAAGGCAAAGACTGACCTTCCTCAAAAGAAAGAAAAAAAGTTAAAAGAATCAGCCTATTCTCCTCTCGACAGAAAAAACAACCCAACACCGAACTCGTCTCCACCCGAAGCTGACAAACAAGATTTTGGCATTCACTCTGCAGAAGATGCACGCCGAGCCATCATCTGGTCGGAAATACTTGAACGAAAGTATTAGGAATCATTAAAACTTAAGAAAATATACTATTATTTATGTCATTCAATTTTATTAGTGCAGCAGAAGCTGCAAGCCTTGTAAAACATGGCTACAACATCGGCCTTAGCGGATTTACTCCCGCAGGAACGGCCAAAGCTGTTACGGCAGAAATAGCTAAAATCGCAGAAACAGAACACGCCAAAGGTAACCCTTTTCAAATCGGAATCTTCACTGGTGCCTCCACCGGAGATTCGTGTGACGGGATACTATCTCGTGCGAAAGCAATCCGCTACCGCGCCCCTTACACGACAAACAAAGACTTCCGGGCAGCAGTAAACAATGGTGAAATAGCCTACAACGACATCCATCTCTCACAAATGGCACAAGAGGTGCGATACGGTTTTATGGGTAAAGTCAATATAGCTATCATCGAAGCATGCGAAGTTACTGCCGATGGAAAAATTTATCTGACTGCTGCCGGTGGAATTGCTCCAACTGTTTGCCGCTTGGCAGATCAAATTATCGTAGAATTGAATAGTGCCCACAGCAAAAACATGATGGGAATGCACGATGTGTACGAACCACTCGATCCTCCTTACCGCCGCGAAATTCCAATCTATAAAGCAAGTGATAGAATAGGCTTGCCATACATTCAGGTAGATCCTAGGAAAATCGTTGGTGTCGTTGAAGTGAACAAGCCGGACGAAGCTCGTTCATTTGCAGCAGCCGATCCATTAACTGACCAGATCGGACAAAACGTTGCCGATTTCCTTGCTGCAGACATGAAACGCGGAATCATTCCATCAACATTCCTCCCATTGCAATCAGGTGTAGGCAACATAGCCAACGCTGTATTAGGCGCTTTAGGACGCGACAAAACAATCCCTGCTTTCGAAATGTACACAGAAGTTATTCAAGATTCGGTTATTGCACTGATGAAAGAAGGACGTATCAAATTTGGTAGCACATGTTCGCTTACCGTTACGAACAACTGTCTTACGGACATTTATGATAACATCGACTTCTTCCGTGATAAATTGATTCTTCGCCCATCCGAAATATCAAACAATCCTGAAGTAGTACGCCGTCTAGGTATTATCTCTATCAATACAGCTATTGAAGCAGATATCTACGGAAACATCAACTCCACTCACATTGGCGGAACAAAGATGATGAACGGTATCGGTGGTTCGGGTGATTTCACTCGTAATGCATACGTGTCTATCTTTACTTGCCCTTCAGTGGCCAAAGAGGGTAAAATAAGCTCCATCGTTCCGATGGTATCTCACCAAGATCACAGCGAGCATTCAGTCAACGTACTCATCACCGAACAAGGTGTTGCAGACTTACGCAGAAAGAGCCCAAGTGAAAGAGCTCAAACAATTATTGAAAACTGTGTGCATCCCGACTACAAACAGATTTTGTGGGATTACGTGAAGATTTCAGGCAAAGGACAAACACCTCATTGCATACAAGCTGCACTAGGTATGCACGCTGCTCTTAATCGGACGGGTGACATGAAGAATGTAAACTGGGCTGATTATAAGCTCTAAAAAGCTGAAGACCTAGCTCTCATTCTCTTATTAAGTAATAAAGCGAATCTCATTTCATTGTACAAAGAAGCTCGCACAGCCTATCTTGGAATGTGCGGGCTTTTTTAGTATCCATAACATCTTGGTTCATAATAACAAAAGCTAACTCGTGTCCATTATCAGCCCGGAGATAACCAGCCAACGTGCTGATCCCCGATACAGATCCTGTTTTTGCTCGTACATTACCAAAAGCCTTCCCTTTTTTCATTCTGTTTTTCAATGTACCATCTATGCCGGCAACCGGAAGTGCATCAAATATCTCTTTATAAATTTCCGGCCGTTGGTATGCATATTTTAAGTAAGCAAGCATCAATTCCGGAGTCACATAGTCGTATAAAGAAACTCCACACCCATCGTGTATTTCGTAGCTATCAGGTTCCAGCCCAAACTCCTTAATAAATTGTTTGATAGCCGCCACACCATCTTTGGCAGAAACAGAACAAGTATCCTTTCCTTTTTGCCACGCACCTAGATGATAGAACAAAGCTTCTGCTGATAAGTTATCACTTACCTTCAATGCACGATGAAGCACATCAGCCGTTGAATGACTCTTCTCTATGAGCAACTGGGCATCAAGTGGCGTAGTTGCAAACCCTCCAAATCGTTTCATTGTTATTTCTTGTCCACGGGCACGTTCCATAAACGCATGCATAAAAAAATTCTCAGATCCGTAGACAGTTATAATACGATTGCTTTTAGCAGATACATAACCTGTAAGTAATAGTTTGTTATCATTGTGCATCCAATCGCGATCTACATTAAACTTGGCACCCTCTAATTGCGAAGAAACCGTACGATTATCAACCGAATAATAAGATGACAGCGGAGTTAAGGCTATTTTTGCAGGCTTGCCTATTCCATCAGGAGTAGCTGTTAACTCAACATATCCTTTATGAAACATCAACGGAGAAAGCATTGGCTGAAAATCATAAGGAGCATCGTCCCAACACCATCCCGCACCATAATAAAGAGAGTCCATAAACGAAACATCGCCATATACCTTCCCTTTAACTCTAGTAAGTCCTACCCGTTTAATATCAGTAACTAACTCATCCATATTACTATCCATAAACTCAGAATCAAAGCCCCCACGAACATAAAGATCACCGTGAAGAACACCGTCATCATCCAAACGGCCAGTGTATTTCACAGTAGTAGTGAAGCGACAGTCCATGCCTAACCTAGCCAGATGAGTAATGGAGGTGATCAGTTTTTCAGTAGAAGCCGGACGAGCCATTTTCTTATCTCGATAAGTATAGATAGGAATACTATCCGTAAGGTCATAGATAGAGATGCCCACATCCGAAGTCACCAACAGATCATCACCCAATAGCTGATCAATCTTAGCTGTAACTGTAGTTTGTCCCCATAGTGCAGGAAGACAAACAAACAAGACCAAACATGTCAACAAACAACTCTTTCTCATCCTTTAATATTATACAATGTCAGATAAACGTTTCTCTAAAAGTTCAATAAACTCTTGCTCATGAACAGGCAGCACAGCCACATATTTTTTATATCCATAACGAATTAAAACATATTTAGTAATTGAAAAACCTCCAAGCTGCATCGAGTTGGCTTTTTCAATCGAAAGAATCTCTGCAATAGCTATTTTGCGTTTCTTTGAAAAGCGACCAAAATAAAGGATAAGTTCCCCATCCGAGGTAACTGTATAAGTAGTATGAATAATCCTCTCAATAAGCACCACCATCAAAAGTGCAAACAATAAAGCAAACAGAGCGTTCTTCTCCCAGATCAAGAAGATCGTAATGAGAGCCAATAGAAGTAAATAAATTTGTTGGTACCAAATAATACGAGCATGAAAGATACGATTCATAATGCCTAATTTTGTCGGCAAGTTAGCAATTTTATGAATTAATGCCAACGAAAAGTACAATGAATAAAGTTATTTCGTAGTTTTGCAAAACAAAAATAATGTTGATGGCTAGTGCTAAAGCAAAGACAGCACATTAATCTGTCCGCTTTTGATACAAAAAACCTCAACTAGCAAACTACAACACCATGATTAAGAAATTCGATTTTCTGGTAATCGGTTCCGGCATAGCCGGCATGAGTTTTGCCCTCAAAGTGGCACACAAAGGCAAAGTAGCCCTCGTATGTAAAACAGAATTAGAAGAAGCAAACACCTATTACGCCCAAGGAGGTGTAGCTTCAGTAACCAACACCCTGGTAGATAACTTCGAAAAACATATTGAAGACACCATGATTGCCGGTGACTGGATCAGCGACCGCTCGGCCGTAGAAAAGGTGATCCGTGAAGCGCCCAAACAAATAAAAGAACTCATAAGTTGGGGCGTAAATTTCGACAAAAATGATAAGGGAGAGTTTGATCTTCATCGCGAAGGTGGACACTCAGAGTTTCGCATCTTGCACCACAAAGACAACACCGGCGCCGAAATCCAGGATAGTCTTATCGCCGCCGTTAAGCAGCATCCCAATATCAGTGTCTTCGAGAATCATTTTGCCATTGAGATACTTACCCAGCACCATTTAGGCGTAGAAGTAACCAGACAAACGCCGGATATTCAATGCTACGGAGCTTATATCCTCGATCCAACCACAGGAAAAGTAGATACCTATTTAGCTAAAACAACATTGATGGCTACCGGAGGAGTAGGATCTGTATATCAAACAACAACCAATCCGCTCGTAGCTACGGGAGATGGCATCGCAATGGTTTACCGTGCCAAAGGAACAGTAAAAGACATGGAATTTATCCAGTTCCACCCCACAGCCCTCTATCATCCGGGAGATCGCCCATCATACCTCATTACCGAAGCCATGCGAGGATATGGAGGCGTACTTCGCACCATGGACGGAAAAGAATTCATGCAAAAATATGACGCACGCCTATCTCTAGCCCCACGCGACATCGTAGCTCGCGCCATCGACAATGAAATGAAAAACAGAGGAGACGATCACGTCTATCTTGACGTAACTCATAAAGATGCCGAAGAAACCAAAAAACATTTTCCTAATATATACGAAAAATGTCTCAGCTTAGGCATTGATATTACCAAAGAATACATTCCTGTAGCCCCTGCGGCTCATTACCTGTGTGGTGGCATCAAGGTAGATTTGAACGGGCAATCATCCATTGAACGATTGTATGCTGTAGGCGAATGTTCATGTACCGGTCTGCATGGAGGTAACCGATTAGCATCAAACTCTTTGATAGAAGCTGTAGTTTACGCCGATGCAGCAGCCCAACACAGTTTGGAAAGCATAGAAAAGTATTCGTACAATGAACAGATTCCCGAATGGAACGATGAAGGCACAAGTTCGCCCGAAGAGATGGTACTCATCACGCAAAGCATGAAGGAAGTGAATCTACTTATGAGCGCATACGTAGGTATCGTTCGCTCCGATCTCCGCCTAAAACGTGCTTGGGACCGGTTGGATATTATTTATGAAGAAACAGAAAGTCTCTTCAAGCGGAGTTTTGCCTCAAAAGAAATCTGCGAGTTGCGCAACGTAATCAACGTTGGTTATCTCATCATGCGGCAAGCCATAGAACGCAAAGAAAGCCGCGGATTACATTATACTATCGATTATCCGCACGCAAAGAAATAATTCAAAACACAGTCACGCACTCCTTTAGCGACCTCTATAAAGAGTATCAAAAGGAAGTGCGTGATTATTCTATTTAATAAGGATAATTTGCAGCCGAACCTTCTACAAGAGCATTGAGTGCCTGAGTATCTACGATGGCATGATTGCCTCTATCAAACAGCCCAAACCCATGATTACCGCTATAGCCATTGTCCCAATAGAAAGGAACCATCCCATAAATTTTAGCTTGCTGGGTAATATATTTCAAGAAGTAAGCCCTCGAATCTAAATGATGCTTTAAAGCATCGCCAGCCAATGACAATCTTGAGATAGCTCCATATTCGCCCAGTATCACCGGATATCCTTTGTCTACAAACTTAGCTTTCACCTTAGCAAACTCTGTTTTTACATACTCCTCCTCTCCCCCAGTAATCCATCTACCATCCAGTTCCCCGGTAGCATACTGTTTGTAATCCGTACCCCAAAGAACTGCGTATTTACCCCAAGTAGCATCCTCCTCCATCCCACAAAATTGCCAGGGAGTATAATAATGAACCTCCACCATTATGCGCTTTTCAATATTATCAGTTGCCACAGTGAGGTTTTTATCAGCCAAATCAATATCTGTATTAAAAGCCTGAATAATTAGATTACGGTATGTATTTCTCCCACCAGTAAGACGAACAGCATCTACAAATGTTTGGTTGTAAGACATCTGAACTTTAAAGTTCTCTTCGGTCGGAGTACTACTATCACCCGTATTTACCTCATTTGTTCCAGCAAACAACAAGTGTTCATCATAATTGCGAAAGTAGGCAGCAATCTGTAACCACAGAGCCTTCTGCTTCTTGTTTACCTCCACTTGGTCAGTATATTTAGTATGCTCCTGTAGCCAACCGCCATCCCAATGAATATTCAAGATGGCATACATATCATTATCCACACAATAATCCACTACCTCCTTCACCCGAGCAAGCCAAGTACCCTGCAATTTATATGTAGTTTGATTATCAATGTAACCACTCCATGCAGCTGGGATGCGAACAGCATTGAATCCAGCCGCTTTCACCGCATCAATCATTGCTTTAGTTGTCTTTGGATTGCTCCAGTACGTTTCACTTGCCGAAGTGCTACTTGCACAAGCTTCCAAGGAATTCCCTAAGTTCCAGCCCAACTTCATCTTTGTTGCCAATACTAATGCATCACTATTCATTCCCGTTTTATCAGCTGGTATGCTATTAACATTTGCGGTTTGAGTAACTTTTATTTGTTTTGAAAGCGCCCCTGCAATTATAGTTATCGTAGCTATACGTTGATCCGACATAGGATTTTCTAACACAGATACCTCTATTTGTTTATTTCCGGCTTCACCGAAAGCTGGAGATATTACACACCATGAATCCAAGGAAGATACTGACCAATCGACATTCGTTTCAATAGCTAGTTTTTGCGTGCTAATCGTTCCATCAAAAGCCAATTCTTGCTTAGATAATGTAAGTTCAGGTTCGACACTATCATCATTATTTGAACAAGCGATTTCCAGCGTTGAGAAAAAAAGAAAGATTAATATCGAAAAAAATGGATGGCTTTTCATTATTGCTATTTTAGATTTAAGATACTACAAAGATATGATAAATCAACAATTAAGTCCTAAACGAAATGTAATCAAAAGAGTACTCAAATGTCTCACTGTTACAATTTATCCCCTAATCTATAGAGGAAAAATCTCACTTCTATAGATATACCTTTAAACGCTCTAATGACCTTATTCCTTATGCTGTTTAACATAAAGAAACATATTATGCCGTCCGTAATAACATCCAATGCCCCTAGGTTAACCAATACAACCGTAAGCATTAACATAACTACAGAGTTTGCGATGTAAAACATCATAACTTTGACACAAGTTCATAAAGGTATTCAAGAACACTTACCCTGAACCGAATTAACCATTAAACTAATATAGCATGAAAAAACAACCGTTTTGTATAAAATGCTTAAATACGCATTTTAAGCATGTGTAGCAACCCCCACAAACAATACTCCTATACTCTAGTTTATTTTAAGATATAGTTCTGTTGATAACAATCGATACTCATTATTATAATATATGATAAATTAGATCTCACGTGAAGGCTAGTGATTATCATAAACACTAGATTATTTTACAATTAAAGACTTCTACTTTTACCACATTATTAACCTTAAAATTATTAATCATTAAAAGCCTTAGAATATGAAAACATGAAATGAAAAACAATGAGATGTGCGAAAAATTACGTGCATTATTTTTAGGTAACCTATTTTAATCTAATACAAATTTTATTCTTTATTTTCTATGAAATGCATTAATATAAAAAAGACCCTTGGGTTATTAATCATGTTTATGTTAATACCTTTGTGGGCAGTTTCTCAAAATATCACTATTAAGGGAAACATTACAGATGCTACTGGTGAACCTCTTCCAGGAGTAAACATTTTGCAGGTTGGTAGTACTAACGGAATAATCTCGGATCTCTATGGAAATTATTTAATCAGTGTTCCTTCCAATGCGAAACTTAATTTCACATTTGTAGGCTATATTCCTCAAACAATCGCTATAGCAGGAAAACAGACTATAAACGTTGTAATGAAAGAAGATAGCAAAGCCTTAGACGAAGTGGTTGTCGTTGGTTATGGTAGTATCAAGAAGACTGATATTTCCGGATCTGTCGCCTCTGTTAATCGTGAGGAAATGATGAAAAAATCGCCTCAAAATGTAGCACAAGGTCTTAGAGGTTCCGCTCCAGGTGTAATGGTTATGTCAAAAGATGGTTCTCCTGACGGTTACGCAACAATTCGCGTACGCGGTGTTGCAACCATCAACGGCTCTGCAGATCCTCTTTACGTGGTCGATGGTGTACAGGTTGGTACAAATGCGAACTTCTTGAATCCGAGTGATATTGAAAGTATCGAAGTATTGAAAGATGCCTCCGCAACTGCCATCTATGGTTCCCGCGGTGCCAACGGTGTAGTCATGATACTACCAAACACGGCACTAAAGGAGCCACTCATCTAACTTTTTCTGCCAACTGGGACATCCAGACAAGAGCACAACACTTGAATACAGGCGATGCTGACCAATATGCAGCTTCCGTACGCCAAGCTCGTGCGAATGATGCTAACGCACTAGTTTTGCCCATCTTTTCTACAGCTTATGATGGCCAAAGAAAGACAATCGATTGGCAGAAAGAGATGACACATACTACCCTGAAACAGCAATATGATCTTTCTGTATCAGGCGGTACAGATAAGTCACAATCTCTTTTCTCTGTAGGTTACTTAAATAATGACGGTATCGTTGTCAACACAAACTACAAACGTTTATCAACTCGTGCCAATGTCAAGACCAAAGTTGCTGATTTCATAGAAGTAGGTGGAGACGTGAATTTTGTTCACGAAGAAACTATAGGTAGTAACCGCTCAAATGGTAATAACGGAAACCTTTCCAGTTTACGTGATATGGCATTCTTAACTCCTACGATGGATTATACAGATAATGGCAAATTAATTAGCCCAAATGTTGTCAATGCTGATGGAACTTATGGAACATTCCTTCAGTTAACACAAGATTCTGAAATCTCCAAAGGATTGGATAGCCCCTATGCTATTCAGATGAATAATGACCGTAGAACGCGTACAAACCAGATTTTTGCCAGTGCTTACGCTGAAATCAAACTACTCAAAGGACTGAATTTTAAGACAGTCGCATCTTACAATTTCTATGCAAAAGATTACACTGATTTTGACGGAGTAAAACATCGCTATAATGATGGGCAAGAAGTAACAATGGTTAATTATAAAGCTGCTGCTACATTCACGATGAGTCCTAGCCAGAGTAATACATTAGCCATTGAAAATTACTTTAGCTATAATTGGAAGAACGATGATCACAACTTGACATTAATGGTTGGTAATTCTGTCAGCAATACCTTTGGAAATTGGCAGAGCGTTTCTTCACAAGGATTCCCTGCAGAAAATATTCGTGACATCTCATTAACGACAGATACTTCTACGAAGACGAGTAGTGGTGCTTATGATATCCAAACTCGTTTTATCTCTTATTTCGGCCGCGCCATTTATAGCTTAATGGACAAATACATCCTTACTGGTACCGTACGTCGTGATGGTTCATCCAATTTCGGCGCAGGCAACCGTTGGGGTACTTTTCCATCAGCAGCCTTAGCTTGGCGTGTATCTCAAGAAAATTTTATGAAGAACAACTCAGTCGTAAATAACTTGAAGTTACGTTTAGGTTGGGGACGTACAGGTAACGCAGGTGATGCAACAAATCTGTCTGTCGCTCAACTAGGAACTAATCGCGTAGGATACTACTTTAATAGTCAAGGTGGCGCTTCATCGGGTTATTCTACCGCTAACGGCTATGCGGCATTAAATATTATTGACGAAAATCTAAAATGGGAAACGAATGAACAATGGAATGTCGGTATCGATTTAGGTATATTTAATAATCGTTTCAATATCACAGCCGATTACTTCATACGTACATCTCAGGACTTGTTACTTTATCAATCTCTTCGTCCTTCAACCGGTTTTTCGCAAGTTTATACTAACTTTGGTAAGATTCGCAACAAAGGTTTCGAATTAAGTCTAAATTATAATCAAAAATTTGGCGACTGGGCGTTCGGAGCAACCCTAACAGGATCGACTTTAAAGAATAAAGTATTAGCTTGCGGAAGTGACTTATTGAATACAGATAACAGTGAAAGTGCCGTTAATGACACAAGTGATAAAGGTGCTGTTGGTGCAGGTATTCATTGGGACAACCATTCAATTTGCCGCGAAGGCTATGCAGTAGGTTCCTATTATGGTTATCAAGTGGAAGGTATCTTCCAAAACGCTGCTGAAGTAGACGCCGCCAATACCGAAGCAATAGGCAAAGGATATACTGCATACCAAGAATTAAATACCGCACCTGGTGATTTCAAATACAAGGATATAGATCATAATGGTCATATTGATAGTAATGATATGACAATTCTAGGCAACGGATTCCCTAAGTTGAACTATGGCTTAACTCTGAATGCAAGTTACAAGAATTGGGATTTCTCAGTTTACATGTATGGTGTACTGGGTCAAGACATCCTTTCTTATTCTGCGATGAAGCTCTCAACGGTATATCCTTCTGATGATGGTATCTCAAATATCTTGAAGAGTGCTTATAATGAAGCATGGACAGCCGAAAAAGGAGGAAATACAATTCCCCGTCTGACTATTTCAGAAAAAAATTACAATACACGTACCTCTTCCGCATGGGTGAAGAACGGAGACTTCCTGAAAATAAACAATATTCAGATTGGTTATACTTTCAATGAAAACCTACTCAAACCACTACGTTTGCAAACTGCTCGTATTTTTGCTTCTGTTCATAACCTTGCATGTATATCCGGTTATAACAAGTACGGTGATCCTGAAGTTGGCCAGGGAAGTGTAATCTATACAGGTTTGGATACCGGTCGTTACCCGATGCCAAGAACCTATTCATTAGGATTAAATGTTACATTCTAAACTTAAATAACATCTATTATGAAAAAGTTCTCTAAAATATTATACATGGTTACCGGTGCCCTAACAGTACTAGGAACAACCTCCTGCGACAACGATAAATATTTAAGCGTTGATCACTATGACATCATTGGTGCTGATGCGATGTTTAAAAGCGAAGCCGAAGCAAACAAAGGCTTAATCGGTTGTTATGACATGATGCTCCCCGACAAAAACACTACAGGTGGATTGGATGGAAGCAACTGGGGTTTTAAACCTCAAATTATGACAGGCTGCCATCCGACATTGGATACACAAGCTACAGGCTGGGATAAGGATTTCGTTACAGAAAGCTGGACAGCAGACAATGGGGACTTGTCAATTGGTTGGACATACTCCTATCGCGCAATTTCACGATGCAACGATTTTTTAGCAGGCTTGGCAAGTACTACGAACGTTCCTGAATCTTCCAAAAAAGCTTTAGATGGACAGGCTAAAGCCTTACGAGCATTTTTCTACATGTATTTGGCTGAGACATGGGGCCGTGTTCCTATGCTAGCAACAGGAGAAACCTACGCTAACACTCCTAATAAAGCTAGAGCAGCTACAGATACTGAAATGTGGGATTTCATCATTGCTGACTTAACAGATGCAGCCAACGAGTTGGATTGGGATCCTCAAAATAGTGAATACGGACGTTGTACTAAAGGTATGGCTCTCTCTTATTTAGGTGAAGCATATATGTGGAAAGCATACAAGACAAATGATAATTCATTCTATACTCAAGCTGCTGCTGCCCTGAAGCAAGTTATTGACATTCAAAAATATGAATTGAATCCTTCTTTCACTACACTGTGGGATCCGGGAGCAGTTTGGTCAAAAGAAGCTATTTGGGAAGCTGTTTTGCAAGATCAAACACAGAAAACCTCTTGGTCACCCGATATCGATGCTGCTGTGTTCTATATTTATAATTGTGCAAATCCCGAATGCGGTGGATGGGGATCCCTTTACCTCTCTTGGGAGTGGTACAAAAGCTATGAGACAGGTGACAAACGTCGCGACGCATCTGCTGTAACAGGTCCTATAGCCAATATGCCTGAATCAGATCGCTCTGAACATTGCTATGGATATAATCCTTATCTCAAACAAGAGATTCCAAAAACAACGACAGCAGGCGCATCAACCAGCTCTCATTATAAATATAATAACGGCGGTGAAATGGCTCCTTCTATATGGAGTTTGAAATGGTGGAGAACCGCTCGAGCAGACTATCAGATCATCATGGCTCCAATGCAGATCTACTACAAACGCTACGCTAACGTTTTATTAGACTATGCGGAATGTTTATTCTATAAGAACGGAGAAAACGATGCAACTGCTTGGGGAATTATCAAACAGATCCGTGATCGCGCATTCGGTAATTTGGAAGTCGGCAAAGCTTCGAGCTTAACAAGCACTTATTTACCATACTATCAGACAATGATGTCAACTTATTACAGCGGCACAATGGACTCTTATCCATTGCCATTCAACACCGAAACAGTCACTGTTCCTGATGCACAAAGCTATTACACACAAGTAAAAGCAGACTATGGATTTAGTTCTCCAGTATGGCTAGTTGCTCTTGGTATGGAACGTCGCAAAGAATTCAATGCTGAATTCTGCTCGAAGTATGACCAACAACGCTCCGGTTTTATGGAAGACTGCATTACACATGCCTATCCAAAAGGTGTAGGCGTTCCTAACACAGATCCTACCGCACCCGATAACTGGCAAACCTATCGCAACTTCGACTACAGTGCAAAGAAGATGATATTTCCGATTCCGACCAACGAATTGTTGAGAAACAACCTATGTGATCAGAACGATGGGTATTAAAGAATCGTTGTTTTAATTAAAATCAGTAAGTATTATATGAAAGAAGGGGGAACGCCAGCAGGCAAATCCCCCTTCTTATATATAAAAACAGACACGTTAGTTATCCCATAATTAAATTGCTCAATTATGAAAAAAAAGATTGCAACGTTTTGTTTTTTTCTTGTGCAAACATCCATTCTTTTTTCACAAGAATTTGAGCTCACCCCGACAGGATATTTCCAAAACGGAGGTGCAGATGTGATGGTTTTTAGTGATATGTATCCCGAAGGACACCAGGGAGGAATCACGCTTGTAATGAATAGCAACCGAGTGGCAGCAAATGGAGATATTCGTTTTGAAGCTACTCCGGGGCAGTGGCAACCTTTTCCCGCTTTTAAAAATCGCAGAGTAGATGAAAGCGATCATTCAATTAGTGTGACATTAAGCTATCCTGATTCCCTAAAACATTTGGCAGGATTTAACCCCACGATTTATCCTGACCATGTTTTTAGCTATAAGATCAAGGTGAAAAGTGAGGGAGATCATTTGATCGTCACCGTAGATTTAGATAATCCCGTTCCTGCAAGATACGAAGGGAAAATTGGTTTCAACTTAGAATTGTATCCGGGTGCTTTGCTGGGTAAACCCTGGATCATGGACCAACAGACAGGCGTATTTCCACAACAAGCAATAGGGCCGACTATATCTAAGGAAAGCAACATTAAATATAGAGGAGACTTTAATCCCAAAGGGAAAGCTAACATAAAACAACTTCTAGCCGGCAGTGACTATAATCCGATGATAGCCGATGATGTGATCGCAGCTCCTTTTGCACAAGGAAAGAAATTTGTGATGAACCCCGATGATCCTTATAACAAAGTTACTTTTGAATCAAAACAAGGTAATTTAATTCTCTATGATGGAAGGATGAATCATCAAAACGGTTGGTTTGTTCTTCGGACAGAGATACCGGTGGGTGTCACTAAAAATGCTATTCAATGGATTATAACACCAACTGTAGTCAAGAGTTGGATGTATACACCTGTAGTACAAACATCACAAGTAGGCTACCATCCCAATCAACCTAAAAAGGCTATTATTGAACTTGATAGCCGCGAGACAAATATTCAGAATCCTGTTTTATACAAAATAACAGATCTTGGAAAAGTTGAAATATTAAATGCCCCCGCCCAAAAATACGGCAAATTCAATCGCTATAACTATTTGACTTTCGACTTTTCAACCATAAAAGAAGAAGGGCTTTATCAAGTTTGCTACGACCATTCATCCTCATCCGTTTTTCGAATTGCATCCGACATTTATGATCGGGGGATTTGGCAGACAGAATTGGAATATTTCCTGCCAATACAAATGTGCCACATGAGAATTAACGACAAGTATAGAGTTTGGCATGGATTATGCCACATGGACGATGCCCGCATGGCGCCAATCGACTTGAAGCACATCGATGGATATGCTCAGGGCCCCTCAACGCTCACTAAATACCAGCCGGGAGAGGTTGTTCCCGGATTAAACATCGGTGGATGGCACGATGCCGGTGACTATGATTTGCGCATTGAATCGCAAGCCGGCGAAGCATATATACTGGCTCAAGTTTACGAGACTTTTCATAAAGAATATGACGAAACTTCTATTGATCAAATCAATAGAATTACAGAAATCCACCAACCCGACGGAAAACCGGATCTTCTGCAACAAGTAGAGAACGGAGCGCTTACAATTGTTGCCGGCTATCACGCATTAGGTCGGCTATATAGAGGTATTATCGTCAACAGTGTTCGCCAGTATGTGCTATTAGGCGATGCATGTAACGATACAGACAATAAAATAGGCAATGACGATGATCGTTGGGTCTTTACCGAAGAGAATCCTTATCGTGAGCTAACTACTGCAGGCCAGTTGGCTGCTATCTCTCATGTTTTAAAAAACTTCAATGATACCCTGAGCGAACAATCACTCCGAATAGCCAAAGAACTGTATCAAAACACACAAATTAGCCAGCGTGCAATAGATGCAAAAATCTTCGCCGCAGTAGAGCTTTATCTATCCACAAGAGAAGAAGAATATAAAGAGTATGTTCTTTCACATCAAGAAGATATTGTGAAGCATATCCATCACACAGGCTGGTTTATAGGTCGTTTTGACAAAAAGGTAAATAACAAAAAGTTCTCAACCGCCATTCGTAAAGCTTTATTAGGCGTCCGTGATTCCTATAAAGAGATGAGTGCAACAACTCCCTACGGCGTACCTTCCAACCGAGGCAATACATCATCAGGTACATGGGATGTTCAGAGCTTAGGATACAATTATTGTTTATTGCAAGATTCCTATCCGGATCTCTTCACGCCCGACTATCTCTTTAATGCCATCCATTTCATTCTAGGTTGTCATCCGGGTAGCAATACTTCCTCTTTTGTAAGCGGTGTAGGAGCAAAATCACAAACAGTAGCTTATGGTGTAAACCGAGCTGACTGGTCCTATATACCCGGAGGTGTTTCTCCCGGCACTGCCTTGATTCGCCCCGATCTTCCGGAACTACTAGTCTATCCCTTCTTATGGCAAGAAGGAGAATACTGCATGGGAGGAGAAGCTTCCTATTTTATGTATCTCGTATTGTCTGCTCAGAAAATATTGAATGAAGGAAATAAATGAAACGAACTTTGATAACGAATAATTATGAAACGCATCAGTTTAGTCTTAACATTGTTTTTCTCTACACTGTTCCTCTTTGCAGGGAACTATAAAAGCTTTAAAGTCTCCGTATACACGCGAGCCTATGAAGTGGAGAAAATGAAAGATCTGCATTGGCTCGATTCCACTTGGAACATTATTTCCCAACAGGTGAAAGTGGATAAAATTTATTTAGAAACTCATCGGGATTTGCTTATTGTTCCGGAAAAGACATTGGAGCAAGCCAAGAAGTTCTTTAAAGATCGTAGTGTAGAAGTTGCCGGAGGTATTACTTTTACCATCGATGAATCGAATAATTTCGAGACTTTCTGTTATTCCAATCCGGAACACAGAAAGATAGTTCAGCACATTGCAGAGTATACAGCCAAACATTTTGATGAATTCATTCTGGATGACTTCTTTTTCACAAGTTGCAAATCGGATATAGAAATCAAAGCAAAGGGATCTAAAAGCTGGACAGATTATCGCACGCAACTCATGACAGAAGCCGGTAAAGAGTTAGTTCTCAAGCCGGCAAAAAGAATCAACCCTAATGTAAAGGTGATTATTAAATACCCCAACTGGTATGATCATTTTCAAGGTTTAGGTTTCGACTTAAAAAACGGTCCGCAGATTTTTGACGGTATATGGACAGGAACAGAAACTCGTAATCCTGCCGGAGAACAGCACCTTCAAAACTATTTGAGTTACAATGCCTTTCGCTACTATGAGAATCTTCGCCCGGGCCACAATGGTGGTGGTTGGGTAGATGCCGGAGGCTCTGAAATCGGAATGGATCGATATGCCGAACAACTATGGCTGACGATGTTTGCTAAAGCTCCGGAGATCACATTATTTGCTTACCATCAATTAGTAGAGATCCCTTTGAAACCTCAGCATCGCACCCCCTGGCAGGGATTGGGCACCTCTTTCAGTTACGACGAAATGATGAAACCTATCCTGCTTGACAATGGGCAAAGTGTGAAACCCGCCACTCTGGCGCGTGCCGCAGGAGTTACTCTTGAAAGTATTGACAAGTTTATAAGCAAATTAGGAAAACCCATTGGCATTAAATCCTACAAACCTTTCAACTCTTTGGGAGATGATTTCTTGCAAAATTACTTGGGGATGATTGGACTACCAATGGATATGTATTCTGAGTTTCCAACCGATCAGAAAGTGATACTTCTTACCGAACAAGCTAAGTATGATGAAGATATTGTGGTAAAGATAAAGTCGCAGTTGCAAAAAGGAGGCGATGTGATCATCACAAGTAGCTTACTGAAGGCTATACCCAATAAAATTGCCGACATAGCAGAAATTCGTTGCACCGACTTGAAAGCGATTGTCAATGATTTCGGCTACAATGGAAAGTCAGAACGTGACATATTAATTCCACAGGTTCGCTACCAGACGAATGATTGTTGGGAGATAGCCAGTGCAGGTCGTCCGTTAATAGGTGGAGTTAGTGGCTACCCCATGCTACTTCGTGGACTCTATTCAAAAGGTAATTTGTATGTAATGACAATCCCTGATGACATGGGTAATCTATATGACCTACCTGCGGGAGTTTTAAATACATTACGCCGAGTGATGAGCAAAGATCTGCCCATCCACATTGAAGGCCCTTCAAAAGTAAGCCTATTCTTGTATGACAATGGAACCTGCATTGTAGAATCGTTCAACGATGTTCCTGTCGATATCAAAGTGATAACCACGAAGGATATCAACAATTTGAAGGATATAATAGACAGATCTATTTTGCAAGCTAGCACTGAAGAAGCACCAGGCGCGATGTTTCGCCATCAAAGAAATGATACTACGGAAAGCAACTCTTACTCTATAACTTTAAAGCCTCATTCCTATCGCGTTTTTGAAACCATTAGTGGACGTGTTAAAACTCAACTTTAGAGAAGGGTAACTTTTATTCTGGAACCAGACTATCATTATCAGCAAAGAGAAGAGCCATATCACTAATGAAGTTTGATATGGCTCTTTTATGTCTATTAGTTACAATCTGTAACTTTTTAGAGTTCTCATTTTAGTTCTGACCCTCTCCCCTTTTCAACCTTGTATAGATTTCGTAGCCCATGCGACTGTTATGATAAGGACAACGCCACATATTCGCCTTTGGCTCCTTCTTCATCGCCTTGCCAGTATCGGATACCGTACTATACCATTCACCATAAACAGGATCGATCATCTTGGTTTTAATAAATGTCCAAGTCTTAATTGCACTATTCAGAAACTTCTCATCCCCGGTTATCTGCCAAGCATTGATGCATCCCAGTACTGTTTCTGCTTGGCACCACCAAGAAAGTTCCCGTTGATAATGAGTCCCTTTGCGTTCGTAAATCATTCCTCCTTCAGGGGTCCCACCCTCTTTCAAAGCCGTCTCAGCCATGTCTACAGCGATCTTATCTATCTTCACTTTCAAAGCCTCGTCACCAAGAACTTCTGCAGCTTCGCTTAGTAACCAAGACGTTTCAATATCATGACCATACGAATCGATATCATCCAGGCTATTCCAATCAGAATCACAATACAGAATCAAATGATGAGTGACGGGATTATAAAGCTTTTCGGAAACAAGATGTATCAGAGTTTCCAAGCGTTGACGCAAGCCTGCATCTTTCCATACTCGATAAAGAGAAGTATAAGCTTCCAAAACATGAATATGAGTATTCATCGTCTTTGTAGCCCTACCTTTATAAGCTATATGAGATGATCTCCCCCAACTGCGGGTAAAAGCATCAATATAACCCTCTTTTATGGAATCTCTCACATGTGTTTCCATCGCTATATAAAGTTCTTTAGCCTTCTGAAGACTTTCATTATTGCCCGTAGCGCGGAAGTGTTCGGACAATCCATAGATGCCATAGGCTATTCCATACGTTTGTTTCGTTGAATCGAGTGGAGCACCATCAGCACCAACAATCCAATACGTACCGCCATATTTTTTATCTATAAAGTAATCTATAAAATAACGTTGAGCACGATTGGCCAATTCCAGATATTCTTTATTACCAAATAAGCGATAACCGGACGAAAATGACCACAAGATGCGGGCATTGAGCACACCACCTTTAGGAGCATTAGACCTTGGCCGGCCATCGAACGTAAGGAAACCATAGAATCCGCCATTAGGATCAACATCCTTATTCATCCAAAAAGGAAGAATATTACCTTTCAAATCCTGAATTGTTTCTTCACAGAGTGTCTCTATTTCTTTCTCTTGCGAATAAGCTTGTGCGGCAAAGATTAAAGCTATAGCCAACACAAATAAACGAATACCTTTCATAGCCATTCTCATTTTACTTATTTAAAAACTCTTGTGCCGCAAGCACCAAAAACATATACTGCGAAGAACTTCCGCCAAGACAATACTCGGCTTGTTGCCATAAATATGGGAATTTCAACAATTCAGGTAAGTCTGGACGAATCATGGCTGTTCCTGAGATAACCCCACCTGGAATATAACTCCAGTCTGCGCGATTAACCCCATAGGCAACCGTAGCAGAATTTGACCCTACACCTGAAGCAAATGACTCCGTATTGCTTCCCGGATGGCAGCCCAACACAAAGTTGAGAGCATTATAAATGATTTCTTTATTAAATATTTCGGGATAAGATTTTACGAGGAAATACTGTCTAAACCCCACAGATTGTATATCCCAACCTGCTCCCCAAATGCTTGGACGATAAGGAATTCCATACGGAGTTTCAGTTCCTTGTTTTTGTAATGAATCACAGAAAGTCAACAAAGCCGGACGAATAGCCTTTGAGAAACTCGCATTCCTCATCAGAACATCAGCTCGGCCTACAAACCAACCTACGCGACCTATATTACTAACGATGTATTCTTGTTGAGACAAAATATAATCCTTGTATTGAGTTTCGCCCGTAGTAAGAAACAACTCTACCGCTGCCTGCAATTTTCCACTTTGAGAACGACGATCTACCTTCGTTTTTTTAAATAGCTCACGAGCCACCTGTAGGGCCTGAGTGCTCAAGGTGTCATTAAAGCCTTTCAATACACGAGCAGATGCAGCCATTCCTGCAGCAGTTTCTAATTCTCGGGCAGGATTATCTTCGGTAAATACCCATCGATCATCCTCATTACCTTTCACATTATCCGTCATAGCTCCTGCATCGCCTAACATTACATATTGGCGAAGATGATTGCAAATTATCCCTCTGTATAATCTACCCAAGGCATGATAACCGCCCACAACCGTTAAGACTCCATTCTCTACTTGTTGCAAAATGTCCGGTTTTCCATCAGGCTGATGTATTTCAGTAATACGTTCATGCTGATTAACAGAGGTCACATCATAATTCAGATGGAAAGCTTCATAAGCCACTGCCAACACATAGGCTTCATTGCTCTGTGATTCCACGCGAAGATCATAGTCGCCTGCATCGTGCCAACCGCCGATGTTTAAACCGGGAACAACCTCACCGGACTTATACTTCGTTAAAGTAGAAGCACCTTGCGAATAGCCATCAATATGGTTCAACGCTGGAGCCATTCTTGCATCATCAAGATGACAATAGTCATGCCATACACGGTACTTTTCATTCACGCGCATGTGACACATCTGAATCGGCAGAAAGTATTCTAACACAGGTTGCCAAATGCCACGGTCGTATACATCTTTAGCAATACGAAATACACAAGATTCCGAATTGCCATATTTTACCTGATAAAGTCCCTCTTCTTTGATAGTAGAGAAGTTGAATTTCAGATAATGATAGCGCAAGAAATTGCCCCAATCAGTCGGTTTAGCCGAAAGCAAGACCTTTTCTCCATTCGACGTTATTTGATATAATTTAGCCTCTAATAGTGCTTTATCTTGCGCATCAAGTTCAATGATTGCCTCTTTTGCCTGCGCAGGATGGTAACCCACTTGAGATACCTGTACCACAGGTTTACGTATCCATTCCTTCACCACATTGGGAGTAATCACCCATTTAACTGCTTCTTTAGTAGCACCTGCAGCAATTTCCGAACGCAACACAAACCAACCGTTATTATGGTTCATACGCCCATCGTAAAGTTTCAGTTCCCCCATTTCAGACTTTACGGTATATTTATTATAAGGATCGTTTGGACAAACGGTAAAAGTCCGACCAATGGCATAAGGTTCAGCAATGATATCATCGGCAATAATCGGATTATATTGCTTATTCTCAGCTAAGTGACTGATATCAGCCAACTTACCACTTCCCAGCGTAAATGAACTATAGTTTCCGGGATTCAGCTGGTTTGCCGGACTGCTTATCGTCGGCCCATTCGCTTGTTGAGGGAAAATGCCCGATTTGGTATCCATTATCCAGGGCTTCCCAAATAAATCTCCCGGAAAAAGTTCAAGGTTAAACCCTACCTTACCTAGAAATTTCTCCGGAATAGGCCGGTCCAAATCAACTGTAACAACGATAACATCGCCGACTCCCTTTACATTAACCGTGTAATTAAACTGCAAATCAGGATAAATCATCGGATTAAATCCTGTCAGATGACGAGAAGAATCCGGATAACAAAGATTAGTAGTAATCGTATTAGCAGACTCGTTTACCTCACGGTTCAACTGTTTTGGAACTGGTTGCCATTGACCAGGTGTTGCCTCCAATCGAATATCTCCGTTGGTAGCTACGCGGTTGCCATTCATTATAATACAAACCCCACCCTGATGACCTTCAGGATAGAAATCACTGAAAGACATTACATCTATGCCCCCATTTCGAAAATAGCCTGATGAAGTAAGTTTAAAGTCCTGTGCATGTACCGATGAAAGTATAAAAAAGCAGCACAAGCCTATTTGGCAGAATCGTTTTCTCATGATATTTTATTTAAAGGTTAATCAGTTGCAAAGCATAACTGCAAACTCCATGTATAATGGAGCTACATCAAAGTTAGAACATTTTGCAGATTGAAGGATATCAGAATGTTATGAATAACGGTTGCATTAGTTAACTGAAGAAGAATTCCATTTTCTCATTATTGACAAATGGAGGTTTGAAAACAGAAGATATAACTTCAGCGTGGTGAATTAACTAGATCAGCGTGGTGAAGTAGTTAATTCACCACGCTGATCTAGTTAATTCACCAAACCCCTCTCAGGAGGCTTGTAGGGCATACTGAAAAATATATACTTTTATAGCGAGAAAGAGGCCTTTCTTACGTAATTACATCAGTTTTTGCATGCATTAAAAACTATTCATAGCTACACCACAACTCTATATTCATTTTCTCATTAATCAAAGTGATGTTGATATAGGTTGGTGCCATGAATGATTTGTAAGACATATAGTCTTGTATTTATTTTAGCTTATCAGGTAAATCTTTTATTCGAAGTAAAACTTTGCACCAATACGCTATTACAGCGTCATACCCTCCTGATTTCTCTTTTTGGCTTTCATCAAAAAGATATAATATACCTCCATTGGGGGAATAAGTATGCAAAAATCTCTTTTTTTCTATATCAAAATAATCATGTTTATTACTTATTCTTTTTCCAGTACTTCCTGTGACAAATCCCACTTTTTTCCCCTCAAAATCAAAATCTTTCCGAGAATCTTTAAAGATCATATTGAAATAATCACTTTCAGGACTATTTACTATAGGAGATTTATCCATACCCATTTTGTCTAAATGTTTCAAAACATCCTTTGGAATGTCTTCAAAGCTTCGTATCTGCCCAAACAGATTCGCACTTAAAAGAAAAATAATGCATATTGATAAAATCTTTGTCATAATTCTTTCCGTTTAAATATAGATAAAGGTGTTGGTATCAAATTAATAGAGAACAACATCTAACCATAAAAAAACTCCTTATCCATTCTAGATGAATGCCATAAGGAGTTAGTAGGGGGCTGAAGAAAGATTCTTAATAATTTTCCTTCTTTACTTCAAAATAAGATTGCGGATGTAAACATGCCGGGCACGTTTTAGGAGCTGTTTTACCGGAATGTATATAACCACAATTGCGGCACTGCCAAAGAACCTCTCCTTCTTTAGCAAATACAGAGGCTGTTTCGATGTTATTCACGAAAGCAAGATATCTCTCTTCATGCCCTTTTTCAGCTTTTGCGATATTGCGATACATAGCTGCGATTTCACGAAAACCTTCTTCTTCGGCCACATCAGCAAAATGTGGGTAATCTAATGTCCATTCTTCATGCTCACCGGCAGCGGCAGCCTGAAGGTTCTCGAGTGTAGTACCAATTACTCCCGCAGGAAAGCTGGCTGTGATCTCTACCATTCCTCCTTCAAGATACTTAAACATACGTTTTGCATGCTCTTTTTCCTGATCGGCTGTTTCAGTGAAGATAGCAGCAATTTGTTCGAAACCTTCTTTTTTAGCAGCACTTGCAAAATAAGTGTAGCGCATTCTTGCCTGTGATTCTCCGGCAAATGAATGCATCAGATTTTTCTCGGTCTGAGTTCCTTTAATACTTTTAGTCATAATCTTTATATTTAGAATTGGATATTAATCTTTACTACTACTTTATCTTACATAGAAGAAGACAAATATAACAAATTATTTTATAATGTGAATCCTTTCTTTACAACATTAATATTCATTTTTATAGAAGAAAAAAAGGATAAATAGAACTAAACATGTTTTACAACACAGTAATAGTATTTTTTTGTATCTTTGTCCTTCCTTTTAAAAATGGACGACAAAGATCTACTAATCAACTACTTATATACAAATAGAATGAAAGCATTTGAATTTAAGCCAAAGCTGCTCGTTGCTTTGAAAAATTATTCTAAACAACTATTCATGGCAGATTTAATGTCTGGTATCATTGTAGGTATCGTGGCACTTCCTTTGGCCATAGCATTTGGTATTGCCTCGGGGGTATCTCCGGAGAAAGGCATCATTACTGCCATTATCGCAGGATTTATAATCTCACTAATTGGAGGTAGCAAAGTACAAATTGGAGGACCTACCGGTGCATTTATCGTGATTGTATATGCTGTTATTCAGCAATACGGAGAAGCCGGATTAATCATCGCTACCATCATGGCAGGAGTATTACTCATTTTATTGGGAGCATTTAAGTTAGGTGCTATTATTAAATTTATGCCCTACCCTATCATCGTTGGTTTTACCAGTGGTATTGCTGTAACAATTTTCACCACACAAATAGCCGATATTTTCGGACTAACTTTTGGAGGAGAAAAATTACCGGGAGACTTTGTAGGAAAATGGTTGATTTACTTTAAACATTTCGATAGCATTAATTGGTGGAACACCATTATGAGCGTGGCAAGTATAGGAATTATTGCAATTACCCCTAAATTCTTAAAAAAGATTCCGGGGTCATTGATTGCTATTATTCTGATAACAATAGTAACTTACATCCTAAAAATATATGGAGGAATTGATGCCATTGACACAATTGGCGACCGTTTTAGTATCTCCTCTCAATTGCCTAATGCTCAAGTTCCTGTATTGACATGGGAATCTATGAAGGGCTTATTTCCTGTTGCTATAACAATTGCTGTATTGGGCGCAATAGAATCGTTGCTATCTGCCACCGTAGCCGACGGTGTGACTGGTGATAAACATGATTCTAACACGGAATTGATAGCTCAAGGAGCTGCCAATATTATCACTCCACTCTTTGGAGGAATTCCCGCAACCGGTGCCATCGCCCGCACGATGACGAACATCAATAACGGAGGAAAAACTCCTGTAGCCGGAATTATCCATGCCATTGTTTTATTATTGATTTTGCTATTTCTTATGCCACTGGCTCAATACATTCCAATGGCTTGCTTAGCAGGAGTTCTAGTGGTAGTATCATATAATATGAGTGAATGGCGTACTTTTAGAGCGTTGATGAAGAACCCGAAATCGGATATCGCTGTGTTATTGATCACGTTTTTCCTGACGGTTATCTTCGACCTGACTATAGCTATTGAAGTAGGTTTAGTAATAGCTTGCTTGCTGTTTATGCGTCGTGTAGCCGAGACAACGGAAATATCTGTTATTACAGATGAAATAGATCCAAATATGGAACTTGATATCGCTGTAAGAGAAGATCATCTGACTATACCTTCACAGGTAGAAGTATACGAAATAGACGGGCCCTATTTTTTCGGCATAGCCAACAAGTTTGAAGAGCAGATGGTACAAATGGGTGATCGTCCCAAAGTACGCATCATACGTATGCGTAAAGTTCCATTCATAGATTCTACAGGAATCCACAATCTTACCAATCTTTGTAGGATGTCTAAGAAGGAAAAAATAACCATTGTGCTCTCAGGAGTAAATGAAAAAGTATACAAAGTACTTGAAAAATCAGGTTTCTATGAGTTGCTTGGTGAAGAAAATATTTGTGATAATATCAATACAGCTATAGAAAGAGCAAACGATATTATTCGCAAATAAACCATCGATAAATTCAAAATTAATAGCCCACAGAATTACACCTATTAATGTAAATCTGTGGGCTATTTTTAATTCACTAATATGAAGCTGTAGCCACAATATGCTCTTTAGCAAGCTGACTAACGATTCTATCAAGTTCTTCAGGAGAAGCTTTTTGTAAATCATGATCGGGAGTTTCCCTATCAATGGTATAGATCATCACTTGCCTGGGTGCAATATTTTTCACTGCTTCAATCCATGGAAGTACATATTTATCTGAAGTATTATCCATATCTCTTCCTTCATACTTTCCTTTAAGAAACATCGTTTGAATAATACAGTTCCCTTTGAAAGCTTTGAGCTGGCTAATAATATTCGAAACAGAATAGTTACTTCCGGGACGATCTAGTAAATGAATATAATCTTCATCTACTGTATCAAGTTTCAGTATGTTATTATCTATCTTGGCAAGTGCAGCAAACACAGCCGGACGATGAATAAAGGTGGAGTTACTCAATACACTTACTTTCGCATTAGGAAAATACTCATCACGAAGCGCAAGCGTATCATCTATGATCTCAGGAAAAGATGGATGGCAAGTTGGCTCTCCATTACCGGCAAAAGTAAGCACGTCGGGAATAGGACCCACGGCTTTCATTTCTATTAATTTAGATTCTAAAGCTAAATGGACTTCTTCACGAGTTGGCAAAGGATTATGGGCTCTATTGTCAGCATTAAATCCGCATTCACAATAAATACAATCGAAAGAACAAACTTTTCCGTCGGCCGGCAATAGATTAATTCCCAAAGAAACACCCAAACGGCGGGAATGAACAGGACCGAAGATGGGAGAAGGATAGATAACTGTTGACATTTTAATATTTAGAATTTTCTACTTGCTAATAAAACAAGTGCAAAGATACGCAAAAGAAGAGTTCATTAGAACTTATAACGCAATTGCATCTGAATATCTGTTTTCTTATTGCTATTTATAACGTCTAATCCAGTACCAATCTGGTCTCGATCATTATACTTCGTTTGCCCAATTTTGGCTATAAACATCCAATTTTTACGAATGTCATACCTCACATCAAAAGCCAATCGTGTGCCTATACCATAGAAAGAAGGAATATAAAAAGAGTAAAGCATTCCTCTTTCATAGGAATAAACACGTGATGCATAATCATCCGTATGAAAGTATGCTCCATGCATTTCAAATTTCACAGGTATTTTACGGAAACCATAAGCTAAAGTCTGCACTATTTGAAATCCTTTACTTGCTTTTGCTTGCTGTGGATGAATGTGATTATAATCCAAAGTAGTCTTTAGAGTAAAATGATCAGAAACAGAATAAGCCAATTGATAGCGTAAACGATGCTGATATAAAGGACGAACAGTTTTTACTTTATCCTCATCCGTATAGTTCTTTTCCTTTTCTTTATACCGATACCGCAAATACATGGACAAATTAGAATAAGGTGAATAAGTGGCTTGAATCAATCCATCGAAACCGGATGAGGGTTTATCAACTCCATACTTCAACCAAGGGAAAGAGAAGAAATCAACAGAAGCAAAAAATTTCCAAAAGCGAAGTGGTGAAATATCAGCTGCAAGATACCATCCATTTTCATTCTGTATACTACCGCCTTCGGAAAAAGAACGAGCATACATTGCCCAATAATTATAGGCATAATATCTATGAATCAATAATAAATTATAATTATCTGAAGATGAATATTTAATGGTATTTAAGGTGGCAATCCCCCCTCCTTTTCCTATTGCAGCTTCTCCAAGCAAAGTAAATCTATTCCATCTGTATTTGTAATCTATTCCTATATTATAAAAATTATTACCACGAATGTTATACTTTGAATATTCTCTGATCTGAGGTTCATAAGGACGATCAAAAAAGTAATAAATACCTGTTAGTCCAAATTTTAATCCGTTTTTAGAATAAGTAAGGTTCCCCCCCATAAGTTGCATGGTAAACAAATTACTTCGTAAAACCTCCTTCTCAGTTCGGTGCAATCCACTTTTGTTTATCGAAGTAATTTCACTATCGGTTGCTATACCATCCAAAGAACGGTGAGAATAAAAGGCAGATAAAGTAAATTTATCCATTCCTATTGCTACTGCAGCTCCCTGCAAATAATTATATTCGTCTGTAGAGGAATGTTTTTTTATACCACCACTCCTACCTCCCATGGTAGAAGCTGAAATAGTTTTTCCCATCACATAATCATTACTGATTACAAGTCCCTGACCAAAGCTCAATCTATAATTACCCAAAGCCAATGCTTTCAATCGACGAATATTCTTCAACAAGAAATAAAATGAATAATAGTCATACCCTTTCTGATTGTGTAAACCAAAAAAAGGTTCACCGGCGTCTTTTTCACCCGTAAACCCTGCATATATATTTTCTTTATAACGAAAACTATAACGCAACGAATGATAAATGGATGGACCAAGATAAGAAGATTCGTAACCTTTTCTTTTATACAAAGGAATGTCAACACGAGTAAGAAGTTCATTCTTTCCTCTGGATAAAATATTTTTTAAAGTAGGTAATGGTTCTTTTTTGTGCACAGGCTTAACACAAACAAAAGGAAGCAAATATTTTATTGTTTCTCTATTTATATCTTCAACCAACTGTAGCTCATACAAAGTTTGCATTGGTCCATTAATGTAGAGATAAGCCAGCAGATTTTCTATCTGTAGATCACTTAAAAAAGGAAATTGCTCTAATTGTTCTTTAGTAACAGCATTCAAATTAATAGGTTCTCGCAAACGTTCGGAGAGTTCTTCAATTTCATTATCCCAATTTTTATCATTTTCTTCATCATTTACGGACACTTCTTCCATTATATCTTCCAAGGGATTAGCAACAGTATTTTGTCCTTTCAAATTTAAAATAATAAATAGCTCTCCGGTTAAAGCAATTAGAATTGCTCTTTTATGATACATGATCTTAATTTAGTTTTATCGCGTTAATTTATTTTAGACATCAAAAGTAATTAAAACGTAAAAAGCTCACAAATTAAACAATAAATATTATTATTTTTGTGCCATGAAAAGGTGGCTTAACATACTAATATTTTTTTCCGTTATTCTTCTACGTTGCTCTTTATGCAGTGCGCAGGAGGATAAAAAAAATATTGGCTATCTTGTTCCAGTATGTGTGTATGAAGGGGATACAATTCCATGGATTCAACTTCCACAAGTATATATATTCAAACCATTGAAATTTAAAAATGATAGAGAAAGGAAAGACTATTACAGACTTGTCTACAATGTTAAAAAGACTCTTCCAATATCCAGAGAAATAAATCGAGCGATCATCGAAACTTATGAATTTATTGAAACTCTACCTAACGAAAAAGCAAAACAAAAACATATCAAACGAGTTGAGAAAGGACTGAAAGATCAATATACTGCACGAATGAAAAAGCTTTCTTTCACTCAAGGAAAGTTATTAATAAAATTAATAGATCGCCAATCAAATCAAACTTCCTACGAAATAGTAAAAGCCTTTATGGGACCTTTTAAAGCGGGATTATATCAAGCTTTTGCCGGATTGTTTGGAACAAGTCTTAAAAAGCAATATGATCCTCAAGGAGAAGATCAATTAACTGAGCGAGTAATCTTACAAGTAGAAAATGGTCAACTTTAGCCAAATTAAACCTTTAAAAGATCGTTAGTTTTTTAAAGAAATCCCATATTACAATCCCTGCAGTTACTGATACATTTAATGAATGCTTTGTTCCATACTGAGGAATTTCTATGCAACCTCCAGAATGATTAATAACTTCTTGATTCACTCCTTTCACTTCATTACCTAATACTACAGCATACTTCTTTGTCTTATCAAGTTCTAATTCATCAAGCATAATACTTCCTTCAGCTTGTTCAATAGAATATACTATATATCCTTTTTCCTTTAAGTTATCAACAGCTTCAATAGCGTTATTAACATAGATCCAATCCACTGAAAATTCAGCTCCTAAAGCAGTTTTATGCATATCAGGATGAGGAGGAACTGCTGTTATTCCACATAGATAAATCCGCTCTACTCTAAAAGCGTCAGACGTACGAAATACTGATCCAATATTATGAAGACTACGAATATCATCTAATACTACCACTAAAGGAAGTTTTTGAGCTTCCTTAAATTCTTCTGCACTCAACCTATTCAACTCGGTAATTTTCAATTTTCGTAGATTCATTTTATCTCTTTATATATCAGTAAACATATTAATGCTACAAAATTAATCATTTATGTTTGAACATGTATAAACCTCAGTTAACTTCTCTGTTAATAACTGTTCATATACTGTGAAAACATCATGGAAAGAAAACTCTAAACTATCTTGTATTATAAATAAATATGGTTACTGTCGAATGAAATGAACCTTCCAAAAAAGTTAATAGAAATTTTCAAGGCTTGCTTAAACACATTTTTAAACCCTAATTTTTCTATTTATGCTCCAAAGTTCTTAACTTTGCAACTTATAAACAGGGTGTTAATTAAACTTATATAAGCCTTATAATCAGTACCTAAAATCAAATATAGTTGTTAATATAGAGCTAATAAGAGTCTATTTGATGCTAATAACTTAGTAACCAAATAAATATGTATTTTTTTACTAACACTATTAACAGGCTATTATAACTAATATATATTTTTAAAGAGATAGAGTGAAAAACTAATAAGATAATAATGAATAGAGAAGAGTGGTTGAAAAAGGGTTTTGTTAATGAACCTATTAATGAAGATATAGATCTGAAGGTTGCCATTAATAAACTGAAGAAAGAAAAAAATGCAGTGATATTGGGTCACTATTATCAGAAAGGTGAGATTCAAGATATTGCTGATTTTGTTGGTGATAGTTTGGCACTGGCTCAATGGGCTGCTAAAACGAGTGCTGATATCATTGTAGTGTGTGGTGTTCATTTCATGGGAGAAACAGCTAAGATACTTTGTCCAAATAAGAAAGTCCTTGTACCCGATTTGAATGCAGGTTGTTCGTTAGCCGATAGTTGCCCGGCAGATCAATTTGAACAGTTTGTCAAAGAGCATCCTGGATATACAGTAATATCCTATGTTAATACAACAGCTGCCGTTAAAGCACTCACTGATGTGGTTGTTACTTCTACTAATGCAAAGCAGATAGTAGAAAGCTTTCCCAAAGATGAGAAGATTATTTTTGGTCCGGATAGAAACTTAGGAGATTATATTAACTCAATTACTAACCGTAAGATGTTGTTGTGGGATGGAGCTTGCCATGTTCACGAACAGTTTTCAGTAGAAAAAATTGTAGAGCTAAAAGCACAATACCCAGATGCAATCGTACTTGCACACCCTGAATGCAAAAGTGTTGTGCTTAAGTTGGCTGATGTGATTGGTTCTACTGCTGCCTTGTTGAAACATGCTATTAACAGCAGTGAACAACGTTTTATTGTTGCTACAGAATCGGGTATATTACATGAGATGCAAAAGAAATGCCCTCAGAAGACGTTTATCCCTGCTCCTCCTAACGATAGTACTTGTGCCTGTAATGAGTGTAGCTTTATGCGTTTGAATTCGTTAGAAAAGCTCTATAACTGTTTGAAGTATGAATATCCTGAAATAGAAGTAGATGCTGATGTTGCAGAAAAAGCCGTGAAGCCTATTAAGAAGATGTTGGATATATCTGAAAAGTTAGGTTTATAAACATATATCCATTTAAATGTAAAAGAGCACACAGATAAAAGTTATTCTGTGCGCTCTTTTAGTATGAAGCTTATTTTTTGTCAATTGAACGAAGAAATTCGCAAAGTTTGTTGATCGCTAATGCTCGGTGACTAATTTTGTTTTTTACATCATTTCCTAGTTGGGCAAATGTTTGATCATAGCCTTCAGGAATGAAGATAGGGTCATAACCAAAACCGGATTCTCCCCTCTTTTCTTTTATAATTTCTCCTTTAATAATACCTTCGAAAAGATATTTTTCACCATCGAGAATAAGAGCAATAGCCGTACGAAATTGTGCTTTACGGTTTTCTTTTCCCTCAAGCTTATGAAGAACTTTTAGCATGTTTGCTTGCGAGTTTTTATCTTCACCTGCATAACGGGCTGAATAAACTCCTGGTTCGTTGTTTAGAGCTTCTATCTCAAGTCCGGTGTCATCTCCAAAACAATTTAACCCATAGTTTTTATAGACGTACTCTGCCTTAAGTAATGCATTTCCTTCAAGGGTGTTTTCTGTTTCAGGAACATCTACATCACAATGAATATCTTTCAAACTGAGAAGTTCTATTTTGTCGCCCAATATAAGTGATACTTCTTCAAGCTTATGGGCATTGTTGGTTGAGAAAACAAGTTTATTTTTCATTCTTATTTTATTTGATGCGATCAAATCCTTCACCATATACGCCTATTACAGAACTTTGTGAGATGAAGGCATTTGGATCTATGTCTTTAACTAAACGAAATATTTGTACGGACTGGCTTTTCTTTGCCATGACAACCAGTACTTTTACATCATTTTTACTATACCATCCGGTACCATTTAAAACAGTTACTCCACGATGTGTATCGGCAATAATACGATCAGCAATATTTTGATATTCTTTTGAAAAAATGAGAAATTGTACTGATTGGCGAGCACTGTTTACTATAAGATCGAGTACATAGCTGATAACAACCAATGTAACGAAACCAAAGACTACTCTTCTCCAGTCATTGAATACAAAGTAACAAGAAGAGATGATAACTACGTCACAATAGAGAATCATTCGTCCAAAGGTTACATCACGATACTTATTAACTACTGCTGCTATAATATCTGTTCCTCCTGTGCTTCCATTATTGATAAAAACAACCCCTAAACCTATACCACAAAGGCTAGCACCTATTACGCAGGCCATAAAATCTTGTCCCGGACCTAAAATTAAGGTATTCCCTATTAATTGTTGAAATAACCAGAGCAAGAATGTAAGAGAAAAGATAGCATAAGTGGTTTTTATACTAAATTTAGGTCCTAGTATTTTTATGGCAGCAGTCATCAATATAGCATTAATGATAAAATAACTATATTGAATAGGTACCCCTGTAGAATAATAAATAATAGCAGAAATACCTGTTACTCCTCCTGTAGTGATTTGATAAGGAAGCAGGAAAGCCGACCAGCCGATTGCATAACATATCAATCCAAAGGTAATGAGAATATAATCTCTTGATTCTCTTAGAAGGTCTGATTTTGAAGGCTTGACCATTGAATAATTGTTTATTATTAATTAAACTACAATATTTATTAATTTATTAGGAACAACAATGACCTTTTTAGGTATTTTCCCTTCTATCCATTTTTTGGAACGTTCATCTTTCAATGCTTCCTCTTGTATCGTTTCTTTTGCGGCACCAGCAGGAAACTCCATATTGAAGCGAGCTTTTCCATTGAAAGAAATAGCATAGTTCACTACATCTTCCTTTAGATACTCTTCGTTCCATTTAGGCCATTGAGCATCACAAACAGATGTAGTGTTGCCCAATACTTCCCAAAGTTCTTCACTTACGTAGGGAGCAAAAGGAGCAAGGAGAATAATTAATTTGTTTAAAATCTCTTTTTTATAACACTTCAGCGTAAAGAGTTCGTTTATGCAAATCATGAAGGCGCTTACTGAAGTATTGTATGAGAATAGTTCTATATCACCGGTTACCTTCTTAATCAGTTTGTGGAGTGATTTTAATTCTTCTTTAGAAGTGGGTTGATCTGTTAAGATGCATTGACCATCTCTGTTGAAGAAGAGTGTCCAGAACTTACGGATGAAACGATGTACACCGTCAATTCCGTTCGTATCCCATGGTTTTGATTGTTCTACCGGTCCAAGAAACATCTCGTACATACGCAATGTATCAGCACCGTATTTTTCAACGATCATATCAGGGTTTACAACGTTGAACATAGACTTACTCATCTTTTCTACTGTCCACCCACAGATGTATTTGCCATCTTCAAGTATAAATTCAGCAGTAGCAAATTCCGGTCTCCATGCTTTGAATGCTTCTCTATCAAGTATGTCGTTTGATACGATGTTTACATCTACGTGAATAGGAGTGACGTCGTATTGATCCTTCAAATTAAGTGAAACGAATGTATTGGTATCCTTTATGCGATAAACAAAGTTACTGCGTCCTTGAATCATTCCTTGGTTTACCAACTTTTGGAATGGCTCTTCTTTCACTGTTATACCAAGATCGAAGAGAAATTTGTTCCAGAAGCGAGAGTAGATGAGGTGTCCTGTGGCATGTTCCGTACCACCTACATAAAGGTCAACATTTTGCCAATAGGCATTGACTTTTGAATCAACCAAACATTCATTGTTGCGTGGATCCATGTAGCGCAAGTAGTAAGCAGACGACCCTGCAAAGCCCGGCATGGTGTTGAGTTCCAATGGGAAGATTGTCTTATTATCTATTTTATTGGTATCTACCACTTCTTTATTAACTTCGTCCCATCCCCATTTAGTAGCATTACCCAATGGTGGTTCTCCTGTTTCGGTAGGTAGGAATTTGGTTACTTCAGGAAGTTGTAATGGAAGTTTGCTTTCATCAATCATGTAAGGCATACCCTCTTTATAATAGACAGGAAACGGTTCCCCCCAATAGCGTTGGCGGGAGAAAATAGCATCACGCAAACGGAAATTGACTTTTACACGTCCCAATCCGCTCGTTTTGATATATTCTTTTGTTTTAGCGATGGCTTCTTTTATACTCAAGCCATTCAACACCAATCCACCTTCAGGAGTGCCCGGGCGAGGGGAGTTGATCATGATTCCTTCCTTTGCATCAAAACTTTCTTCACTAACGTCGCAACCCTCTATTAACGGACGTATTTCTAAGTTGAAATGTTTGGCAAATGCATAGTCACGACTGTCGTGTGCCGGTACTGCCATGATGGCTCCCGTGCCGTATCCAGCTAATACATAATCACTTATCCATACAGGAATTGCTTCATTAGTAAGTGGATTGATGGCATAACTGCCTGAAAAGACACCACTTACACTACGATCAGCAATACGTTCGCGTTCAGTACGCTTCTTGGTGCGTTCCAGATAGGCATTTACTTCCTCCTTTTGAGTAGGAGTGGTGAGTTGAGCTACCAATTCACTTTCAGGAGCAAGTACCATGAAAGTAACACCAAAGACTGTATCGGCACGTGTGGTAAATATGGTAAATTCTACATCACTGTCTTTTACATTAAAACTCATCTCGGCACCTTCCGAACGGCCAATCCAGTTGCGCTGTGTTTCTTTCAATGAATCTGTCCAATCAACAGTTTCTAATCCATCGAGCAAACGTTGTGCGTATGCCGATACACGTAAACACCATTGGCGCATCACCTTTTGAATAACCGGATGACCACCACGTTCGGATACACCGTCTACAACCTCATCATTGGCCAACACAGTACCCAAGGCCGGACACCAGTTTACCATTGTGTTGCCTAGATAAGCAATTCGGTAGTTCATTAAAGTTTCCTGTTGCTGCTTTTCATTCATTGCTTTCCACTCTTGAGCGGTAAAGTTTAGCTCTTCGCTGCAAGCAACATTTAAATCCTTTGTTCCGGTTACTTCGAATGCTTCAATAAGTTCTGCAATTGGCATCGCTTTCTTTTCATCTTTACAGTAAAAGCTATTGAACATCTTGATGAAGGCCCATTGCGTCCATTGGTAATATTCAGGATCGCATGTACGTATTTCACGGTTCCAATCGAATGAGAATCCAATCTTATCCAACTGTTCGCGGTAACGATTTATATTGTTGACAGTAGTAATAGCTGGGTGTTGTCCTGTTTGAATAGCATATTGCTCGGCAGGCAGTCCGTAAGCATCATAACCCATGGGATTGAGTACATTGAAGCCTTGCAAGCGTTTGTAACGGGCATAAATATCCGAGGCGATATAACCCAGCGGATGTCCCACATGTAGTCCGGCTCCGGAAGGATAGGGAAACATGTTGAGTACATAGAATTTTTGCTTCGATTCATCTTCTGTCACCTGATAGGTTTTTTCTTCTACCCATCGTTTCTGCCACTTCTTCTCAATCTCCCTGAAACTATATTCCATAGCTATCTTAACTTTAGTGTGATATGTATTAATTTCTACCTGTTTCTATCTTTAGTTGGCAAATTTACATGTTTATTTTCAGATAACAACGTTGGCCGATGAAAAAGCACAGTTTAAGGTGCTGAGAGCTTATTTTTGTTGGATGCGGTCATTACTTGGAGATTTTTATGTAGATTTGTTCTATTATTCAACTTTAAAAAAGAGGAAATTTACTGTGAACAATGATGATATCGAACTAACCCCGATGATGAAGCAGTTTCTGGATCTGAAGGCAAAACATCCCGATGCCGTAATGCTTTTCAGATGCGGCGACTTCTACGAAACATATTCTACTGATGCTGTGATAGCTGCCGATATTTTAGGAATTACATTAACTAAGCGGGCCAATGGAAAAGGAAAAAGCGTCGAAATGGCGGGCTTTCCACACCATGCACTCGATACGTATCTTCCAAAACTCATTCGTGCAGGTAAGCGGGTGGCTATTTGTGATCAGCTTGAAGACCCCAAGACAACAAAGAAATTAGTGAAACGAGGCATTACTGAATTGGTTACGCCGGGTGTTTCTATCAACGATAATATTCTTAATTACAAAGAGAACAACTTTTTGGCGGCTGTCCATTTTGGTAAAGCAAATTGTGGAGTGTCGTTTCTTGATATTTCTACCGGAGAGTTTCTTACTGCTGAAGGACCTTTTGACTATGTGGATAAGTTGCTCAACAACTTTGGTCCGAAGGAAATCTTGTTTGAGAGAGGTAAACGTGGCATGTTTGAAGGGAACTTTGGCAATAAGTTCTTTACTTTTGAACTAGACGATTGGGTTTTTACGGATACTACTGCCCGTGAAAAGTTGCTTAAGCACTTTGAAACCAAGAACCTAAAAGGATTTGGTGTGGAACACTTGAAGAATGGCATCATCGCTTCGGGTGCTATTTTACAATACCTGGAGATGACTCAGCATACACAGATAGGCCACATCACGTCGTTGGCACGCATAGAAGAAGACAAGTTTGTGCGTTTGGATAAGTTTACTGTGCGGAGCTTGGAACTTATATCGAGTATGAACGATGGCGGAAGCAGCTTACTGAGCGTGATTGATAAGACGATCAGTCCGATGGGCGCACGCTTGTTGAAACGTTGGATGGTGTTTCCGTTGAAAGACGAGAAACCAATAAACGACCGCTTGAATGTGGTGGAATATTTCTTTCGTGAACCCGACTTTAAGGAGCTGATCGAAGAACAACTTCATCTGATAGGTGATTTGGAGAGAATCATTTCAAAGGTAGCTGTGGGACGCGTTTCTCCGCGTGAGGTAGTGCAACTTAAAATCGCTTTGCAAGCTATAGAACCAATTAAGGAGGCTTGTCTAGCTGCCGATAATCCGAGTTTGAATAGGATAGGAGATCAGCTGAATCTTTGTCTCTCCATTCGAGATAAGGTAGAGAAAGAGGTGAACAATGATCCTCCATTAATGATCAATAGAGGAGGAGTGATAAAGAGCGGCGTAAATGCTGAGTTGGATGATCTGCGCCAAATAGCTTATTCTGGTAAGGATTATTTGTTACAGATTCAGCAACGTGAAAGTGAATTGACGGGAATACCTAGTTTGAAGATAGCCTATAACAGTGTGTTTGGCTACTATATAGAGGTGCGTAACGGGCATAAGGATAAAGTTCCTCAGGAATGGATCAGGAAGCAAACACTGGTGAATGCTGAACGATATATCACACAGGAGCTGAAGGAATATGAGGAAAAGATTCTGGGTGCTGAAGATAAGATTTTGGTGCTAGAAACGAGACTTTATAATGATCTGGTTTTATCTCTGGCGGAATATATTCCTGCCATACAGATCAATGCTAACCAGATAGCGCGACTCGACTGTTTACTCTCTTTTGCCAATGTGGCGCGGGCCAACAATTATATTCGTCCGGTGATAGAGGATAGTGATGTTTTGGATATTCGCCAAGGACGTCACCCGGTTATTGAGAAGCAATTGCCGATAGGAGAGAAGTACATTGCTAACGATGTAATGCTAGATAGCGCTTCGCAACAGATTATCATCATAACGGGTCCAAACATGGCAGGTAAGTCGGCTCTCTTGAGGCAAACGGCTTTGATTACGCTGTTGGCTCAGATTGGCTCCTTTGTTCCTGCCGAAAGTGCGCACATCGGTTTGGTAGACAAGATATTCACTCGTGTGGGAGCAAGTGATAATATCTCGGTGGGAGAGTCTACTTTCATGGTAGAGATGAACGAGGCGGCTGATATTTTGAATAACGTTTCGCCACGCAGTCTTGTACTCTTCGATGAGTTGGGACGAGGTACTTCTACTTACGACGGCATATCTATTGCTTGGGCGATTGTGGAATACATCCACGAGCATCCCAGAGCGAAGGCGCGTACGCTTTTTGCTACTCACTATCATGAGTTGAATGAAATGGAGAAATCCTTTAAACGAATAAAGAATTACAACGTGTCGGTGAAGGAGGTAGATAATAGAGTAATCTTCTTGCGTAAGTTGGAACGGGGTGGGAGTGAGCACTCTTTTGGTATCCATGTGGCCAAGATGGCTGGTATGCCTAAAAGTATTGTGAAGCGTGCCAATGATATACTTCATCAGTTAGAGAGCGATAACCGTAAACAGGGTATTTCGGGTAAACCTTTGGCAGAAGTGAGTGAGAAGCGGGAAGGCATGCAACTCAATTTCTTCCAGTTAGACGACCCTATTCTTTGCCAGATAAGAGATGAAATATTGAACCTGGATGTAAATAATCTGACACCTCTTGAGGCGCTGAATAAGTTAAGCGATATCAAGAAAATAGTAAGAGGTAAATAATAAAAGTCCCCGATTATCTTTTTTAAAGTAAGGAATAATCGGGGACTTTTTATGTCTATGAAGTCTAATTTTGTTGCTTTCGACTATTTCATTTTGTCCAATCTCTTTCCTAGGAGTATGCTGGTAATTCCTATAATAATGAAAGGTATGCTGAGCCACTGTCCCATGTTGAGTGTCATTCCATCTTCAAAGTTTACTTGATTTTCTTTCAGGAATTCGATAAAGAATCGGAAAGTAAAAATCAAGGTAAGACAAAGGCCGAAGAAGAATCCACGGTGAACTTTTTTACTGTAATTTTTATAAAGATACATCGTGATAAGGAAGAAGCAGAAATAAGCAATCGCTTCATATAGTTGTGCCGGATGGCGGGGGATCATGTCCTCACGTTCAAAAACGAATGCCCAAGGAACATCGGTTGCTTTACCAATAATCTCAGAGTTCATTAAGTTGGCTAAGCGAATGAAGCAAGCGGTAATAGGTGTTGCTACGGCTATCATGTCGAGCACATCAATGTAGTTGAGCTTTGTTTTGCGTACATAGAGCCAAAGAGCTATTATTAAACCGATGGTGCCTCCGTGGCTGGCTAGCCCTTCGTATCCCGTAAACTTCCATCCTCCACCGGGTAGGAACTTGATAGGAAGAAGCATTTCAACGGGGTGACTGAGATAATAATCGGGTTGGTAGAATAGGCAGTGTCCTAAACGTGCTCCAAGCACAATGCCAAAAAAGCAATAAAAAAAGAGTGGTTCGAACTTATCTTCACCAATCTTTTTGTCGCGAAACTGGTAGTGAACTACGAGATAGGCTAAAAAGATGCCTACAGCCCATAGCAGTCCGTAGTACCTGATAGAAATGCCGAAAACCTTCAATAGTTCCGGATTCGGATTCCAATTGATTGTAGCAAGGAGATGATTCATACTTGTTGTTCTTTCGTTTCGTTTAATTTTCTGATAACTCTAGCGGGGTTTCCTACCGCAAGTGAGTCGGCAGGGATGTCTTTTGTTACCACGGATCCGGCACCGATTACAGTGCGATCTCCGATGGTTACTCCGGGGCAAATGGTTGTGTGTCCGCCTATCCAACAACGTTCGCCAATGGTGACTGGCTTGCAGTCTTCCCATTTATCTCGTTCATCGGCTTCGAGTGGATGCTGAGCGGTGTATATATGTACGCCGGGTGCTATCATTGTATGTGCTCCGATGGTAACTTTAGCACCATCCAGAATTACAGCTCCGAAGTTTATGAATACTTTATCGCCGGCATAAATGTGATCACCGTAGTCGCAATAGAAAGGAGGTTCAACGTGCATATTTTTGGCCGAATTTGGGAAAAGTTCATTGGTTACGTCTTGAAACTTGTCCGTGTAATACTCCGTAACATTTAGTTTATGGAGTATTCTTTTTACTTTAGTACGTATAGCTACCATCTCTTTGCTGTGCGCATCGTAGTGTTCGCCCGCAAACATTTTTTGTTTCTCTGACTCTCCTTTATCCATCATTCTATTTTCTGAATTTTTGAGCAATAGTTCTGTATGTGGGCATCTCAACACCCTGCTCTTCGCCTACTGCTATCATATTGAAGAGTAGTTCCTCTACTTCCGATTCGTGTCCGCGCTCAATGTCTTTTTGCATAGAAGCGGTGCTTTCAGGGGCCAATTTGTCTATAACATTAAGATTATAGGTTACTAAATCTTCGCTAAAAGCGATACCTAGTTTAGCACCCAGAGCAGCACTTTCTTTGGATAAACCGATAAAGGTATTGCGTATTTCACCTTCTTTCTGGACTTCGCCCATTGGTACATCATAGTAAGCGCCGGTACAAGCCATTGCTGAGATGAAAGACCATTTGATGAATGTATCCCGATTGATATCGGGAGATATTTCAGCTTTAATGCCACTATCTTGAAGGTCTTTTTTTACCTTTTCTAATAATTCTTGTGCTACGTTTGTTCCTTTGTGCGCACCGAATACGATGCGAAAGATGCTTCCCATTTGGGTTACTTCTCCGGGAGCAGAGATAAAGCCTACGATGTAAATGCATCCATCCAATACGGTTACTTTGGGCACAAGATGCTGTATCTTAGGCCCTGTGCCATAAGCGTTGATTATTGGTATTACGATGGTATCTTTGTCCGATGCTCTTTCTATAAGACTGATGATAGAGTCAACAGAGTAACCTTTGACGCAAACAAATATTACGTCGGCTTTTCCGTTATACTCTTCAGCTGTGCAGGCCGTCATGGGAATGTTGTGTTGGCCTTTCAAACCCGATTTGAGTCTTAACCCTTCACTTTGTATCGCTGCAAGTTGTTCTCCACGGGCTATGCAAGTGACTTCTCTTCCTGCCAGCCATAAAAAGGCGGCTATGTTACCACCTACTCCTCCGGTTCCGGCTATCAGATAGCGGAGGCCTTTTTTCTTTATACTTCCACAATAAGAACAGCGTTCTTCTTGTTTCGTCTCATCCATTATTTTCGTCATATTCTTTTGTTTTTTATCTTTTGCCTACTTCTTCTTTTTCTGATCTGCAGTGCCTGGTTCATTGCACAGATCTGCGTCAAGATTGAGAATGGCTTTAAACTTAATCAATGAACAACTCAATGGGCGAAAAATGATTTCGGTAAACAGGAAAAGTGTATTTTTGTTATACGTTGAAACGGAAATGCATGATGTCTCCGTCTTCTGCTCCGTATTCTTTTCCTTCCACATTGAGTTTTCCGGCTTCGCGGACAGCAGCCTCGGAGCCATATTTTATAAAATCGTTGTACTTGATAACCTCGGCGCGAATGAAACCTTTTTCAAAATCGGTATGAATAACGGCTGCACATTGAGGTGCCTTACTGCCTTTCAGGTAAGTCCAAGCACGAACTTCCTGCACACCAGCGGTGAAGTATGTTTCCAGATTGAGTAATTTATAAGCCGCTTTGATTAAGCGTGCTACACCCGATTCTGTTAGACCTATTTCACTGAGGAACATTTCGCGTTCTTCGTATGTTTCGAACTCGGCTATTTCCGATTCTATTTTGGCTGCTACGACAAGTATATCAGCATTTTCATTTTTCACCGCTTCGCGGATCATCTCTACATATTTATTTCCGCTTACGGCACTTTTCTCGTCCACATTGCACACGTAGAGCACCGGTTTGCTCGTCAATAAAAAGAGTTCTTTTGCTATTTTCTGTTCGTCTTTTGTATCGAATTCTACTGTGCGGGCCGATTTGCCTTGTTCCAGAGCTTCTTTATATCTGCTTAACACCTCGTAAGTTTGCTTGGCAACCTTGTCGCCACCTGTTTGAGCCTGCTTTTGCACTTTCTGCATTCGGCTTTCTATAGTGTCTAGGTCTTTTAATTGTAGTTCATAATCAATGATTTCTTTGTCTCGAACAGGGTTTACACTACCGTCAACGTGCGTCACGTTATCGTCGTCAAAACAACGGAGTACGTGTAAGATTGCATCTGTTTCGCGGATGTTGGCCAAGAATTTGTTGCCAAGTCCTTCACCTTTGCTTGCACCCTTCACTAGTCCGGCAATGTCTACAATTTCTACTGTTGTAGGAACAATGCGTTGCGGATTCACCAATTCAGAAAGTTTATTTAAACGTTCGTCAGGAACGGTTATTACTCCCACATTCGGTTCTATCGTACAGAAAGGAAAGTTTGCAGCCTGCGCCTTAGCATTCGACAAGCAATTGAAAAGAGTCGATTTACCTACATTCGGTAGCCCGACTATACCACATTGTAAAGCCATTATTATTTAATTATCTTTTATTTTAAGCGTATAACGAGGCAAAAGTACAAATTATTCGGGGTAATGCAAAGAATATCGCCATTGTTCCTGATAAAAGGGTAGGGTAGTGCATTCTTTTATACAATTCCGTTACACTTGAGTCAGCTTTACTTGTGCATAATATAGAGTATATTCTTTTTTATCTTCTCTATGTTTAGAATATCCCTCTAAATAGATGCTTATCGGGCAATTGAGATGAATGTTTGAGCAACTTTTTGTCAAGAGGCGATTTATTTATTCTTAACTATTCTCACGAACTTGGACTTGTTTTTAGATTGATAGAGTGGTAGGAAGACATTCTTATTGACGTTTTTCTGTAAGACAGTAGTGTTTCTGAAAAGTGCAACCGTCTTTTCTCTGAAATGCAACCGTCTTTGGAGCGAACTGCACGGTTCTTTTCCTTCAACTGCACGGTTCAGTTGCTTGCTGACTAGGGTCGTTTACTCTGTTGCGTGGGGTTTTTACAAAAAAGAGGATACTTCAAAGTACCCTCTTTTTATCTCAGTTTAATCTGAATCTATTTTATTATTACGATTACAAATATACTACATTTGAGAGCTAATGTCAAGTGTTTATTAAAAAATAATTCATTCTGTTTCACGTGACACAAAAAAGGCCGGGAGTAAAGTCCGGCCTTTTTTTAGAGTTTTCTAAAAGCAGGTGAGGAGAGAGGTTGCGTTGAAAATCCATTTCCACATTCACCTGCTTAGTTCATGTTAATGTTAGGTTTATTTAGAGAGAGTTTTGTTATTAATTAGGTTTAACTGGTTTAAGTATTAATAATTTATTTGTTGCTTATCATTTTTGAGCTTCCATGGTGACTGTCATTTCAGGAACCAATATGTATTCAGCTTTTTTATTGTTCCATTTGTAATATTCAGTCGTGACATTTCCACCTTCGTATTTGTAACGGATGCATAAGTCATTTTCCCAATTGTTTTTGATGTTGCTCCATTTCATTGCCTCGTTTTGGGTCATTCTTTTTTGTGCATCATACGTATAGTTGTATTTGATGTAATTAGACAAACTTTCGCCATCTTGCTTATAAACAGTCTGCCCGATAAGAAGGCCATCTTTTTGTTCAGAGTTGTAGATCAGGTTATTGTCATTTCTTGCAGAAACGCTTAATGTACATGCCATAGTTATGACTAATAGTACTACTGTTCTTAAAAATACTTTTGCTTTCATGATCGTATGTTGTTTAGGTTGATTATATCATATATCTACTATTTGTATTGAATTACACTGCAAATATAGATAATGCTTTGACATAAATGAATTATTATGCCGAAATTATTCTTAATGTGTCAGCAGATATATTTCTTATTAGTTCCAATATGGCAATATAAATGGATAATAAATCTCCGGCAACATTGCTTTATCGGGTGCGGAGTTAGCAGTAAGTATTCTAAGTGATTACTTTGGTTGCTTTTTGCGATTAGGTTAAATAAAGTTATAAGAAATGGACTTTCTATTCCCACAATATTTGGTTTAGGAAAGACTCTCATTTATGGACCTTTTTTAGTTAATAGGTCTTTATTTGTTAGTGGAGGATAGTGCTTCTTCGTTGAATTCAGAAGAAGAATGAACGTGTAATTTGTAGATTGTGCCTCTAATTTATTACTTTATATGCCATAACAATATATGTAAATGTCTTTTCACACATATTGTTATGGCATATTTCTTTAGCTAGTAGCCACTTAGCTATTGTGGTTTATGATGAATAGATATAAAGGGGTGTGGACTATATCTGAAATCTTAGCATATTCTCAATGTGCTTCGAGCCAGTTCTTTCCCCATCCGCAGTCAGCTTTTAGTGGAACATGCATTAAGTATGCTTTCTCCATCTCTTCAATTACAATATGCTGCACATACTCTTTTTCTTCTATTGGTACGCTGAAATTCAATTCATCATGTACTTGGAGAATCATCTTCGCTTTCAATTTTTCATCTCTGAATCGTTTGTAGATGCGAGCCATGGCTACTTTAATAATATCGGCGGCGCTACCTTGTATGGGGGCGTTGATTGCATTCCGCTCTGCATAGCCTCTAACAACGGCGTTTCTTGAAGTGATATCCGGCAAAAAACGTTTTCTATGAAACATCGTTTCCACATATCCTTTTTCTCGGGCTACTTCTATACTTTTCTCCATGTACGTTTTCACTTGAGGATAGGTTGCGAAGTACCCGTCAATCAATTCTTTCGCTTCTTTTCGGTCTACATTCATGCGCTCGGCCAATCCGAATACAGAAATGCCGTAGATAATACCAAAGTTGGCTGTTTTAGCCTTACGGCGCATGTCAGAGTTTACCTCTTTAATATCTATTTTATAAATCTTGGCAGCAGTGGCAGAGTGGATGTCATACCCGCTGAGGAAGGCATCAATCATGTTTTTATCTTCACTTAAATGTGCCATGATGCGTAGTTCTATCTGAGAATAATCCGCAGAGAAAAACAGACAATTGTCATCTGGAATAAAAGCTTTGCGAATCTCTTTTCCATCTTCATCGCGTATCGGAATATTTTGCAAGTTTGGGTTGCTTGAACTTAATCTTCCGGTAGCGGTTACTGTTTGATTAAATGATGTATGCACTCTTCCTGTTTTGGGGTTGATGAGGAGTGGAAGAGCGTCAATATAGGTACCAAGTAACTTTTTCAATCCTCTGTAATCCAGAATTTTTTCTACTACTTCATGCTTATGACGCATGCTTTCGAGTATTTCTTCAGACGTTACATATTGTCCTGTTTTTGTCTTCTTGGCTTTGTCCACAATCTTTAGTCGGTCGAACAATATTTCGCCTACTTGTTTAGGGGAGGAAATGTTGAATTCTTGTCCAGCAAGTTGGTATATCTCTTGTTCGATAGTGAGTAATCTTTTAGTAAAGTGTTCGGACGTTTGCTTTAAGGCATTTGTATCCAAACGAACACCGTTGCTTTCTATGTCTACTAAAACTGGGACGAGCGGCATTTCAATTTCATAGAATAATTCTTCTGCATCGTTTGTTTTGAGCTCCTTCTCAAGAATGTTTTTTAGCTTCAGCGTCACATCGGCATCTTCGCAGGCGTAGAGGTAAACTTCCTCGGGGGAAAGGTCGCGCATGTTTTTTTGGTTCTTTCCTTTTGCTCCGATCAACTCATCAATATGTACTGTTTGATAATGTAGATAGATCTCCGCCATATAATCCATGCCATGTCTCAACTCTGGTTGGAGAATATAATGGGCTACCATCGTGTCGAAGAGTTTTCCTTTTATTTCGATTCCATAATTTTGAAGTACCAACATATCGTACTTGATGTTTTGCCCAACTTTTAGTGATTGCTCATTTTCGAAGAGTGGACGGAACTCATTTACGATTTTTAACGCTTCTTCTCGATCAGCAGGTATTGGTACATAAAATGCTTGGTTTTCTACATGGCTAAAGCTCATTCCTACCAATTCTGCTTCCATTGGATCCGTTCCGGTAGTTTCCGTGTCTAACGAGAGTATTTTCGTTGTCAGTAACTTTTGAATTAAATGACTCCTTTTCTCTTGATTATCAATGAGTTGATAGTCTATAATTGAAATATCTAAACGCTCTAGATTCGTTTTAAATTCCTCAACTGCATCATTGGGCGTAAAAACGTCAAAGAGATTGCCTTGAACTGGAGCACCCGAAGCCTCTTGTTGCTTGTTTTTTTTCGACGATGAATTTGCTTCGTTGCTGATCCCATTCTTTTGTCCCTCTTTTTTAAAGATCCGATCGATCAATGTCCGGAACTCCATTTCCTCGAAAATTTTCCGAAGTGATTCTTCATCTGCTTTTTCGCGAATGAGTGCATTCATCTCGAGTGCGATAGGAACATCTATTTTTATGGTAGCCAAAAATTTAGAGAAAGTGATCATCTCTTTGTTTGCTTCCACTTTTGTTTTTACTGCCCCTTTTAGTTTATCGGTATTTGCTAAAAGATTTTCGATGCTTCCAAATTCGGCAATAAGTTTTTGGGCAGTTTTTTCGCCTACTCCTGGACATCCGGGGATGTTATCTGATGAGTCGCCCATCAATCCTAGCATATCAATTACTTGTGCCGGAGACTGAATATCAAATTTCGCTTTGATCTGTTCAATGCCCATTATTTCGAATTCTTTGTCACCATATTTAGGGCGATACATAAACACATTCTCTGTGACAAGTTGTCCGTAATCTTTATCAGGGGTCATCATATAGGTTGTGATTCCTTGCTTCCCGGCTTCGGTGGCAAGAGTACCTATTACGTCGTCGGCTTCAAAACCAGCAACTTCAAGAATCGGTATTTTATATGCACGAATTATTTCTTTAATGATTGGCACGGATAGGCGTATGGCTTCCGGAGTCTCCTCTCGTTGAGCCTTATATTGTTCATAAGCTTTGTGGCGGAAAGTTGGCCCTGCTGGGTCAAAGGCTACGCCAATGTGCGTTGGTTGTTCTTTTTTTAGCACGTCTTCAAGCGTGTTTACAAAGCCAAGTACCGCAGATGTGTTGAATCCTTTCGAATTAATCCGCGGATTTTTGATGAATGCATAGTATGCTCTGTATATAAGTGCGTAAGCGTCTAGTAGGAAAAGTTTGCTATTTTTGTCCATCTTTAAGGGTTTTTTCATGGTAAAAGTACAAAAAAATACTGTATTAATTGTTTTATTATTACTTTTGTACCCAAATAGTATTTTTATGGATGGCTTATCTCTTATAAAATTCCCAATTGCCGATGAACTGGTGGATTTCAAAAATCTATTTGATGATTCATTGTCTAGTTCTAACCCTTTGCTTACCAGCGTTATTGATCATTTGCGGCAAAGGAATGGAAAGATGATGCGCCCCATTTTGGTCTTGCTTGTAGCCAAACTTTATGGGGATATTAAGCCAATGACTCTGCATGCTGCGGTTTCATTAGAGTTGCTCCATACTGCAAGTTTAGTACACGATGATGTGGTAGATGAAAGTACTGAACGTCGTGGTCAGCTTTCTGTTAACGCTATTTTCAATAATAAGGTAGCTGTTCTTACGGGGGATTATCTGTTGGCTACTTGTCTAATTCAGGCTGGGAAGACGATGAACCATAACATTATTGATGTCGTTTCTAAGCTTGGACAAGACTTATCTGAGGGCGAACTGCTACAATTATCCAACGTTAGTAATCCTATCTTTTCAGAGAAAATTTACTTTGATGTGATTCGTAAAAAAACAGCTGCGTTGTTTGCTACTTGCACCAAAGCTGCTGCACTTTCAGTAGATGTTGATTCAATTACGGCAGAACATGCTCGTCTTTTGGGTGAGTATATAGGTATTTGTTTTCAGATTAAAGACGATATTTTCGACTACTCAGATAGTAGAGATATTGGTAAGCCCACTGGTAATGATATGCTTGAAGGAAAGTTGACACTTCCTGCTCTTCATGCATTGAATAACACTGAAGATGAGGAAGCTAGGGGAGTGGCGGTAAAGGTAAAAAATGGTACTGCGACTGCTGGTGAGATAACCTATTTGATTGCATTCACTAAATCAAACGGAGGCATTGAATATGCTCAAAATGTGATGTCTGAGTATAAGCAAAAGGCTTTGGGGTTGCTCGCTCAATTGCCCGATTCCGCTGTGAAGATTTCTCTGCAATCTTATCTTGAGTATGTTGTAGATAGACATAAATAAAGATATCGTGTCATCTACTTTTACTAGCAGATAACACGATATGACTTCTTTTATTATTCTATTTTTGTTAGAAAAACTTAATCTCTTCTCCTTTAATTTCAGATAGTAACAGGTTTGCCAAACGGCTTGTTCCCAAGCGGAAGAGTTTGTTATTTAACCATTCTTCGCCCAATGTCTCTTTTACGATGGTGTAGTAAACTAAAGCATCATGCACGCTGTTGATTCCTCCCGCAGGTTTAAATCCAATCTTGCTTCCCGTTTCTTCGTAATACTCTTTGATTGCCTGGCACATAACCAATGCTGCTTCCGGAGTGGCGGCAGGTTGCTGTTTTCCAGTAGATGTTTTGATGAAGTCGGCACCCGAATAGATGGATAAAATAGAAGCTTTCTTTATGTTGGATGCGCTACTCAAAGCACCAGTTTCAAGAATCACTTTAAGATGTTTATCTTTACAGGTATCTTTGATCTCTTGTATTTCTTCACACATTGTTTCATAGTCGCCGCTTAGAAATTTGCCAACGGAAATAACAATATCTATTTCGTCGGCACCTTCCATGATAGCCATAGCTGTTTCGGCAATTTTGACTTCAATGAATGTCTGAGAAGAGGGGAATCCTCCTGATACACAGGCGATATTTACATTTTCTACTTCCAGCGTATCTTTTACTACCTGTGCAAAATTAGGATATACGCAGATAGCAGCTACATTCTTTAATTCAGCAAATTCTTCATCAAACTTGTTTACTCTTTCTGTGAATTTCATCACGCTTTCGTCGCTGTCACTACTGTTTAATGTAGTCAAATCAATGCAGTTAAACAACAATTTCTTCACCTCTTCGGTGTTGTTGGCAGGCAATTTTTTTTCTATAAGAGTTGCTACTTGCGCCTTGATATCAGCATCATTTAGATTTGTATTGTACTTACCCAGTGCGGCATCATACTTGCTCGGGGCTGTTTCATTATTTTCCATCGTCGCTTAATTTGGGGTTGTTTATATGTCTTTTATTATCTCTATTCGTCTTCTTTTCCAGATTACGGGCAAATGCTTCTGTCAGGTCCACGCCTGTTTGGTTGGCAATGCAAAGGAGCACCCATAGCACATCCGTCAGTTCATCGGCAATGTTGTCTTTTTCGCCCTCTTTGAACGACTGATCACCGTATTTTCGTGCCATGATTCGTGCCAGTTCTCCCACTTCTTCTGTTAAGATAGTCATATTGGTCAGTTCGCTGAAGTAGCGTACTCCATACGTTTTGATCCATTGATCTACCTGTTTTTGAGCTTCTTCCAGTGTCATTATTCCTTATTTTTTGTATCCATACAGATGGTTACCGGCCCATCATTTAGCAATTCCACTTTCATGTCAGCGCCAAATTCTCCCGTACCTATTTCTTTGCCAAGCGTCGCGCTAAGCTCTTTACAAAATGCTTCGTATAGCGGAACAGATATTTCGTGCTTAGCAGCCTTAATATACGAAGGACGGTTGCCCTTTTTGGTGGATGCATGCAAGGTGAACTGGCTAATTAATAGTATATTACCCTCTATATCGGATACTGATTTATTCATTATTCCATTTTCATCATCGAAGATGCGTAGATTTACGATTTTCTTGCAAAGCCACTCAACATCTTCTTTTCCGTCAGCTTCTTCGATACCTAGCAAGACCAGTAATCCTTTCTCTATTGCCGATATGCAAACACCATTTATGGTGACCGAAGCGTGAGTAACACGCTGTATAACTACTCTCATTCTTGTTCTTTTTCTCTATAGGAAGGCAAAATTACGAATAAAAAGAGAATAGCTGTGTCGTTTTGATGATTTATTTCCCGATAGTGGGGGCATTGAAGTAGTCGTTTATCACCTTTGTTTTTGCTTCGCCGATAACTGCTGTTAATTCCGCTTCGGATGCTTCGCGAATGCGTTTTACGCTCTTAAATTCTTTTAGTAACAAACTCTTCGTTTTCTCACCTATTCCCTTTATTTCATCGAGCGCAGAGGCCACTTGTCGTTTGCTGCGTTTGTCTCTATGGAAAGTGATGGCAAAACGGTGTACTTCATCTTGTATTTGTTCCAGTAAGCGGAATAAGGGCGTTCCTTGCTTTAGTCCGATGGTTTGAGGAGGAAAGCCGAAAAGAAGCTCCGAAGTACGGTGTTTTCTATCTTTTGCAAGTCCAGCTATAGGGATGTTTACCCCAATCTCTTCCAAAGCCTGTCTAACAGACTCCATTTGCCCTTTTCCTCCGTCGGTAATCACCAGGTCGGGTAGGGCCGTTTCTTCTTCTATAGCGCGTTGATATCGCCTTTTAACGACCTCTTTCATGGATGCGTAGTCATCGGCGCCTACAACCGTTTTAATATTGTATTTTCGATAATCATTCTTTGATGGTTTGGCTTTTTTGAAGACCACACAAGCCGCGACTGCATCCGTTCCCTGGATATTGGAATTATCAAAACACTCTATATGCAAAGGCGGTTTTTCAAGATGCAATTCTTGCTGAATTTCTTTCATCAATCGCATGCTTCTTTGTTCAGGATTCAGTTTCTCGGATTGTTTCATACGGTCGGCTTTATATTGCTTCACGTTGAGCAAGGATAAATCGAGCAATTTCTTTTTATCGCCACGTTGTGGAATTGTGAAAATAACATCGGTTAATTCCATTTCCAAGTCGAAGGGAATGATAATTTCATGAGAGAGACTTTTGTATCGCTCTCTCATTTCAATGATTCCTAAGGAGAGAAGTTCCTCCTTTGTTTCATTGAGTTTCTTTTTATACTCAAACGTAAAAGCCTGATTTATGGCTCCGTTGGTAATGTGCAGGTAGTTGATGAAAGCTGATTTTTCTCCGTCTTCTTCGATGGAAAAGACATCGATGTTGTGTAGTACTGAACTCACCACTTCGGATTTAGCCCGATAACTTTCCACTAGCTCATACTTCTTTTTTAGGATGTGGGCCTCTTCAAACTTTAAGTCGGTAGCCAATTCCTGCATTTGCTGGAGCAGTGTTCGACTAATTTCTTGTGTGTTTCCCTTTAATATCTCTTTTATCTCGCCGATGTTTTTCATATATTCATCATGAGATTGCAGACCGATGCAAGGGCCTGCGCAGTTTTTAATGTGATATTCCAAGCATACATTAAACTTACCCGACCGAATATTTTCCGGTGTAAGGCTTAGGTGGCAAGTGCGTAGGGGATATAGGTGCTTGATAAGATCCAATAGAGCATACATAGAAGGCACGTGACTATAGGGCCCGTAGTAAGAAGAGCCATTGCGGATAACTTTTCTTGTTTTGAAAACCCGTGGGAAGTACTCATTCTGTACGCAAATGGAAGGATACGTTTTATCATCCTTCAGTAATACGTTGTAGCGTGGCTTGTATTTCTTGATCAGGTTATTCTCTAACAATAGTGCATCCTCTTCGGTATTAACCACTATATATCTGATATCGGCTATCTTACTTACCAATACTCGAGTTTTCCCTGGCTCATGTTCTTTGCTGAAATACGAATAAACCCTTCTTTTTAAATTTTTAGCCTTTCCTACATATATAATGGTGCCTTCGGCATTCAGATATTGATAAATGCCAGGGCCTTCAGGCAAGTTTTGCACAATGCCTTTCAGATATTCTCCCGTTTTGAGTTCCTCTGGTTCCATTTTATGTTTTCTCTTGCAAATATAGGGTTTAAAAAAGCTCTGCCCGTCCTCAGCTTTTTGTTCTGGTTCGTGTGCAGAGCATCTACTTTGGACTATTATAAACTGAGTACGGATTCTACTTCAATATCCTTATCAAACAATTCTTTCCCTTTAAGGTCTTTTAGTTCTATAATGAAGTTCACATATATTTTTTGTGGATGAAGCCTTTTTACCAGTTCGCATGCAGCTTTCATTGTTCCACCTGTAGCTAGCAGATCATCGTGAAGTAACACTACGTCGTTCTCATTCAAAGCATCTTTATGTATTTGAACTGTGTCTGTGCCATATTCTTTGTCGTAGCTCTCTTCTATTGTTTCCGCTGGAAGTTTGCCCGGCTTACGAATGGGGACAAATCCGGCACCCAATCTTGTGGCAAGAATTGGGCCCATGATGAAGCCTCTCGACTCAATGCCAACTACTTGCGTTATTCCTTTGTCTTTATACATTTCGTACATCATGTCCGAAAGGAGCTGTAAGCACTCCGAATCTTTAAACAGAGTAGTCACGTCTCTAAATTGAATTCCTGGTATTGGGAAATCGGGAATACATCTGATGCTCTCGATCAGCTTTTCTTTGCTCATAATCAATTAATTAATTCAGTTCTATAAATGTATTGTTTCACGTGAAACGGAGGCTCTAGCGCCCTGATAATACCAATAGCACATTAATATCGCTAGGCGAAACTCCTGGTATTCTGCTAGCTTGTGCGATTGTTTCGGGATCTACCTTAATAAGCTTCTGACGTGCTTCAGTTGACAATGAATGGATGCTATCATAATCAAACTTACCTCTAATCTTTATGGTTTCCAATCGAGCCAACTTGTTTGCAATCATCCGCTCACGTTCTATATATCCTTGATACTTTATTTGTATTTCGGCAGCCTCTATAATCTCTTCTTTTCTGTTCTCTTCTATTTCATCGAGCATCTGTTTGAATGCAGGTACGTAGTTGGCTATATTGTCTATCGTTATCTGTGGACGGTTGATTAGGTCAATCAATTTGCAGCCATACTTCATGGGGGTAGTTCCCAAAAACTCTAGAGCATCATTAATAAGTGCCGTTTTTATCGAATAATCCTTGGTAAATTCAATGATGCGCTTTATTGCTTCACGTTTACTTTTCATGAGCTCATATCGATCTTCTTTTACCAAGCCAAGCTTCCATGCTTTCTCGGTCAATCGCATATCTGCATCATCCATACGAAGCAGGATACGATATTCAGCTCTTGAAGTAAACATGCGGTAGGGTTCGTCTACACCTTTGGTTACTAAATCATCGATTAATACGCCAATATATGCTTCATCTCTAGCTAAAACGAAAGGCTCGCCACCGTGGCAATTAATGTGTGCATTAATACCTGCAATCAATCCCTGACCTCCTGCTTCTTCGTAACCAGTGGTACCATTCACCTGTCCGGCAAAGAATAGATTTTTAATAACCTTCGATTCCAACGAATGTTTAAGTTGAGTAGGGTCGAAGAAGTCATATTCGATGGCGTATCCTGGTCGATATATTTCCAGATTCCTGAAAGCTGGAATCTTTTTCAATGCTGCAATTTGAATTTCTAGCGGCAGAGAAGACGAAAATCCGTTTAGATAGAGCTCTTGTGTTGTTTCTCCTTCCGGTTCAAGAAACAACTGATGCTGTTCTTTATCAGGGAAGGTCACAATCTTCGTTTCAATGCTTGGGCAATAGCGTGGTCCGATGCTTTGTATCTGTCCGTTGAAAAGGGGAGATTCTGCTAATCCTTCGCGAAGTACCTGATGTACTTCTTCGTTGGTATAGCACGTCCAGCATTGTAGTTGCTTGAGGTGCTGAGTACCGTCGTTCATGAACGAAAACTTGTGGAAGTCGTTTTCTCCGTCTTGGGTAGACATTAGCTCAAAATCAACACTTCTACCGTCTATACGCACAGGTGTTCCTGTTTTCATCCTTCCGGAGCGGATGCCATTTTTTACGATGGATTCAGTTAATTGTAACGAAGGAGGTTCGGCCATCCTTCCTCCCGGTAATTGTGTTTTGCCCACATGCATCAGTCCATTGAGAAATGTACCCGCAGTGATGACCACACATTTTGCATAGAAAGTCACATCCCAAAATGTGGTTAACCCTATTATTTCTCCGTTCTCAACAATGATTTCTTTCACTGTATCTTGCCAGATGCTAAGGTTAGGAGTATTTTCCAATACCTCTCTCCAAGCCCAGATAAACTTGTTGCGGTCGCACTGAGCGCGAGGGCTCCACATAGCAGGCCCCTTTGAACGATTTAAAAGGCGAAACTGAATAGCCGTTTTGTCGGTTATCAGCCCCATATATCCTCCCAATGCATCTATTTCGCGAACGATTTGTCCTTTGGCAATACCGCCAACGGCAGGGTTGCAACTCATCTGAGCCACCTTATTCATATCCATAGTGATCAGGCAAGTCTTCGATCCCAGATTGGCTGCAGCTACTGCTGCTTCGCAACCTGCATGTCCGGCGCCTATCACGATTACGTCATATTTAAAATCCATTGATTTACTGTTTATTAAAACGCTGCAAAGTTACATGTTTATTTCATCATTACCATGCAGCCTGATTAAAAACAACAACAATCCCGCACCTCAGTTTGTTGCTTACATTAATTAGCTTTACTTTGCCCTATTTCGTTTCTAGTGATGAAACTAAAGTTTTCTTCCGTTGAAACAAAAGGTTTAATTTGCTGAAACTATTGGTTTTTAATAGTGAAAACAAAAGTTTTATAGTATATGAAACTAATGAAACTGTATTCCTCTGGAAAGACAAGATGTATCTCTCAATCGAGATGCATTTGAGTGAAAAAGAGAAGGAGTTTGGGTAAAACGTGATAGTAAAACGTGTTTTTTCATGGGAGGAGAATTGGAGTCTTACGTTTTTCTAAAAAAGACTTCTTTACAGTCTGTTCGTTTAATGAAAGCATTATCTTTGCATGTGAACCATCTTTATAAAGAATGAGACACGGACTGATTTTACTACTTATATTCTTCATAGCCTCTTGTATACTAGGGGCTTGTAGTGAGGGCAACCATTCAAATTCGACTTTGACTAAGGTTGACTCTTTACTGTCAACCCAGCCTCATGAGGCATTGCATCTTCTTCAAGAAATAAACCCGACTTCTTTATCTTCCAAGGAAGAAAGAGCCTATTATGGTCTATTGCTGGTTCAGGCTACTGATAAGAGTGAACTCGCGTTATTGCCCTGCGATTCATTGGTAGATGTTGCTCTTGATTTTTACGATGGAGGAGTGAACAAGGCCAAAGCTTTGTTTTATAAAGGCCGGATATTAGTGAAGATGGGGCATGAGAAAGAAGCAATGGATTGTTATTATAAAGCTTTGCCTGAATTGGGAAATACCTATGTGGAAATCCGTATAAAAGGTATGATACATGAAGATTTGGGGAGAATGTATTTTGAACAAGGGCTATATAAAGAGGCTATGCCTGAGCTTGATAAGGCTTTTGATTTTTATTCTTTTATTCAGGATAAAAAAGCTATGGTTAGCGTTTCAAGTCTTGTTTCTACAATTTATATAGCGCAAATGAAAAAGAAGAAGGCGCTATCTACATTGCATAGAATGCTGAAGTTATCATATCTAACGAATGATTCTCTAATTATTGGCTATACAATCCAGAACCTGAGTGGCTATTATAATTTTTTTGATGAACTTGATTCTGCTTTAGTTTGTGCAAAAAAGGCCTTGAACTATTTGCCCTCAGGAAAAGACAGAAGTAAGACATTGTCTTTAATAGGGCAGGTCTATCTTCAGAAAGAACAAGTCGATTCTGCAAGGTTTTATTTGGAAAAAAGTGTTAATACGAAAGATATAAAAGCGAAAGCCATTGCTTATGATGCTCTTGCTGAGCTAGAAGTGATAATATCATCCCCGTGGTACCGTCCATAGCGGTGTTCTGGTACCCCAATTTATCGTGTTGATTGATCTTGTATCACTTGACTGGTACCGTTGGCGTTTGTGTTTCCATTTCCAACTTTCAACCACGTTCATATCACTTGATTGGTACCATCAATATCACTTTTAGCGGTACTTCTATTCGTAAAATTTGCAATGGCATTATATTGTTGTTGGGTTATGCCCAGAATTAACAATATTATTAACGTCTAAAAGTAAACCAAATGTTACGACTAAGACAGATTTTACAGATGCTAGGCAATGGTATTCCACAAGCTGATATATGTGGAATTGTTCATTGCAGCAAACGTACCGTATCGGGTTATCGGAAGATTGCATCGACGACGAGACAAAGTTTTGAAGAGCTGCTAGCAATGGCAGACAGTGAGCTGGAAACCATCTTTATGCCCCCAAAGAATGCACTTAATGACGATGGACGTAAGCAGGAGCTTGAACGCATGATGCCGGAAATTATCAAGCGCCTGGGTCGCAAGCATGCCAATGTCCAGTTTGTATTTGAGGATTACTACCATAAGGAATGTCCCAGCGGTTATGGTTATACTCAATTCAAGAAGCATGTTAGCTCTTATAGAGAGAAAAATGACTACTCCTATCACAACGTCTATGAGCCCGGTAAGGAATGGCAAATAGACTTTGCCGGAGATGCCTTGTTTCTGACCGACAGGCTCACCAAGGTGAGACAGAAACTGGTGGTATTGGTATGCGTGATGCCCTACAGCAATCTGCCATTCATGATGGCCATGCCCAATGCCACTACCGAATGGTTTTTCCATGGACTCAACAAAGGACTAGAATTTATAGGTGCTGTCCCCCATACAGCCAAAAGTGACAACATGAAACAATGGGTAACGAAATCTGACCGCTACAGCCTTACGTTTTCGGATGCCAATGTGGAATGGGCGATGTATTACGGCATAGAACCTACAGCTTGTCGCGTGCGCAAACCCCGTGACAAAGGACCTGTTGAGGGTGCTGTGGGCCAACTCTACAAGTACGTGTATGCCCGCCTTGAAGGTGAAGAGTTCTACGCTTTGGATGCACTGAACGATCGCATCCTTGAACTCCTTGAAGAATATTGTAGTCTTCCCTTCAAGGGTTCTACCCGGTGGGAGATCTTTCAGAAGTATGAGAAGCCTGAAATGAATCCGTTGCCGGATCAAATGTATCGTCTTCGTATGCGCAAGGAGGTTAAGCTTAGCAGTACATACCATGTATGTGTAGGCAGTGAGCGCCACTTCTACAGTGTCCCGTTTAAATATGTCGGACAAAAGGTTAAAATCATGTGGGACGTGCACTCTGTAGAGATCTATGTGGGTACAATATGCGCTTGTATGCATCGTAGAAGCCTCATACCATATGGCTACTCCACTGAGAAATCGCACATGCCGGAGAATCATACTGCATACGAGCATCGCAAGGAGCAGAATGCCGCAACACTCATAGAAAGAGGTGCGCGCATTGGGCAATCTGTTGAATGGGCAATAACAGACATCCTCCAGCGCACCACTTTCCCTCAGCAAGCATATGGGAAATGCAACGGACTGCTTGCTTTGGCAAAGAAATATGGCAGAAGCAGATTGGAACATGCTTGCATGATGATGAGAGAAGAAACGGATGTGGCAAGCTATAAGACTCTCTGTAATATGCTTAAGAATAATCGGGATTTGGCTTCCGGTGAGAAAGAATCTATTTCAAGAACTCCCTTTAACGACAATGTGAGAGGATCTTCTGCGTACACGTCCATACCATCACTTAGAAAGGAGGCCGACCATGAATGAACTTGCTTCAATTGTAGAACGCCTAAAGGCTCTTAAACTGAGCGGTATGGCTGAAGCGGTCAGTGATATTATAAAGCTTCCTGTGCAGATGCGGCCAAGCTTAGAAATGGCTCTGTCAAAAATGCTGGAAACGGAAATCCGTTGTCGTGATGACAGCCGAACTACCAGACTGCTGAAGGAGAGCAAATTGAGATACCAAGTACTTGTCGAGGATATCACTTGTTCGACTGCCCGCAACTTTACCCGTGAGCAGCTAACCTCTATTGCTGACTGCGGTTTTGTGCGGCGTGGAGAAAATCTGCTTATTACGGGGCTTACTGGATGCGGAAAATCATATCTGGCATGTGCTCTTGGACATCAAGCCTGTACGCTTGGCCTGAAAACACTTTATCTGAACATGAACCGATTTGTCGATGTACTCAAACAGTCACGCCTTGACGGAACCTTCTCACAGATGTTGTCACGACTAGACAAGAACGATCTTATCGTCCTTGACGATTTTGGGTTGCAGAAAATGGACAGTGATACACGTATAGCATTGCTTACATTACTAGAAGAACGCTATGAAAAGAAGTCAATGATTATTATGTCTCAACTTCCTTTGGACAAGTGGTATGACTACATAGCGGAAGCTACACTTGCTGATGCCATCATGGATAGGCTGATAAACTCATCTCATCACCTGAATCTTGAAGGACCATCATTACGAAAGAGAAAAAATAAATAAAATAGAATCAGAGAGAGATACCTTTTGGCGGTGTGCAACCACCCTTGAGAAGTATCTCTTTACGACGTTCATATCACACATTTGGTACCGGTACCAGCCAACGCTACGAGCGGTACCACGAAAGTGTCGCACACGGTACCAAGGGAGTGATATAGCGGTACCAAACGGGCGATATTATCACTAGAAGAAAATAGTGGTAATTATCGTGGGGCATTTGGGTATTTAGAAGAGTACTCAAATATAGTTGATTCTTTTTATTTTGCAGATAAATCTTCAGAGATAGAGCAATTGATCTACAAATATGATGCTGAGACAAGAGTTGCTAAGCACAAAGCAGAGATGCGACAAATTAATACTCTTATTGTGGCCGTTTCGGTGATTGCTATTCTTATTTTAGTCTTAATTCTGCAACATGTAAGTCGTCGTAAAAAGGTTGCCAAACTTGTCTATGAGCAGCAATCGAAAAAGATGAAACATGAGATCGAGCATCTGCAAATGCGTATTAATGAAAATATTGACTTAGTTGCCCATTTGCGGAGAGAACAGCAAGGCCATGAATCGGAAATAGTCCAAAAAGAACAAGAGATTAATGATCTATATTGTAGGAGAATGAATATGTGGAATCTCATGTTTCGTCAAACTGTCATTTATAAGAAGATAGAGAGACTGGATGCAGAAGATGTATCAAATGAGAAAGAGGTTCAGGTGTTTACACTCTCGGAGCAGCAAGCGTTGAAATCGGCCATTTTTGATATTTATCATGAATATATAGCTGATTTGCGCGTCCGTTACCCTCGTCTGACGGAAGAGGATTTCCTTTATTTCTGTCTAAAGGAGGCCGGTTTGAAATCGCTCACCATTGCTCGTTGTTTTGGGCATTCAAGCAAGCAGGTGGCTAATCAAAGATTCTACCGTCTCAAGTCTAAAATGTCTTCTGAAGAGTAATTGTTATCGGGCTAAAACGCAAATGGCTGATTATCAGTTGTTTATAAAAAGCAGATGTTATCGGTAAAATAGTCTTTTCTATTTTTTTTGGCTTAATTTTGCAGCATTAGGTTGTACCAAATTAAGTGATTATGAAAATTAAATCTTTTATTCTATTTTTGTTTTTGATCTTTCCATGCATAAACGTATTCAGCAAGCCTGAACCACAAGTGGAGTATACATTACGGCATCACAAGAAAATTCGTTGGACTCAAGAAGGCGTTTTAACGAGAGCACCGGGACTAATCTTAACCGGTTATTTGGAAGATCAATCCCTCTTTTTATCCTTCAGCCAACCTTTTAATGATGTTAGAATAGTCATTATAGATGCAGCGACGGGAAATGTCGTTTATGATAGTCGCATAACGGGAAACTCTCTCATTGTTCCATCCATTGATGAAGACTCGCCTGCTTTCTATATTCAAATAGCTAGTGGAAGCATGAAAATGACCGGAGAAATTCGCTTTGAATAAAACTAAATTAGATATTATTATTGTCTAAGAAACTGTTTAAATTTTATTTTGTCGTTCCGCTAGGAGCAAAATAAGGGTAGGAAAAGATTGATTTTAGGTGATCCTTTGTCCCGGATGGGACAAAACGAACTGATAAATGGCTATTTTTCTACTCATCTATTTTCTCTTCGGGAAGTTTAAACAGTTTCTATAGATAAAAATTGATTTACTAAAATTATTATTTTAAAATGAAAACAACATTAAGAAAGTGTTTTTGGGTGCCATTAGCGCTATTGGTCTTTTCATGCTCTAATGATGAGTCTGTTCAACAATTACAGAGCAAAACAGATGAATCTCCAATTCAAGGGATAGAAGTAGTTAAATTAAGTAATTATGGCAGTCACTTAACCTCAAGAAGCGTAAGATCTGAAGATAACGATGGGCAACAGTATGTACTTAAATTTAAAGATGCTAACTGCTATGATAAAATAGTAAGTGATTTAAAGGATATGAATCCGGAACAAAAAATGGATTTTTTTGGAAAAATAGGATTTAAAGGGGCATACTATAATCTTAATAAAGCAGACGACGAACTCGATAAGATATTTGATATTGATAACGATGAATCTTTTCTTAATGCTTATAAAGTTTATAAAGAGAAATACAAGAGCATGTTTGTATTCAACCAAGAAGATAGATTTGACTTATCAGCTTATCATCCTTTTAATGATGAAAATTTAGAGCTAGTAGGGAATAATCAAGGGTATATAATAATTGGAGATAACGTGATAGCACCAACCAACGCGACTCCAAACTATGAACACGCAGCACTAAGTGCAAACACGCAATCTGTTGAGGCTCCCGTCAATCCTATTTATAGAAGTTTTATTGAGGATTGTTCAGTAGTAATACATAAGGGAAAATACAGAAGCGACATAAGCCTTGGCATTGATCAATCTGGCAATATTTTCATGGTGAGATGCGCTTCTCAGAAGAAAAAGAGATTATGGAAAAGAAGACATGCTACAAATTATGAAGCTGATTTGTATATAAACGGAGAACATCTCCATCTCTCATATCCTAATGATGGAAGAGGCCGTTTTGAAAAAGTAATTCCGTTTAATGCTAGACAATTTTTTGGAAGAAACATCAAGTGTGAGTTCCAAAATTTTACGACAGGGTGCTGTGAAGGTGTATATGGTAATAGAGAATTTAATGTTAGTATACGATGAAAAGAACTTTAATTATAGCATGTATAGTTTCCATGTTTTCATCTTTTGTGCATGCGCAAGATTTTAGATATGGTTTTATCGGAGGTGTTAATTTGAGTAGGCCAGTAGGTGATGTCCATCCGGATGGAGTTAAAACCGGCATGCTTCTAGGTGTAAAAGGAGAGTTGGGAATTCCGGCTATCGCAAAAGGTGTGTATACTGACTTTGAGGTACAAATATCCGCAAAAGGTTATAAAAGTCCGTTTTTGTTGAATGACAACAATGAGATGCTTCAGACTAAAATGAATATATACTATTTAAATATTCCGATACAGATCGGATATAAGCTAAAATGTAGTAATTCTCTTTCTCTCTTTGCCAGCGTAGGCCCATATTTTGGATTGGGACTATGGGGTAAGGCAAATTATTATAATAATGACAAAAAGTACGATTCCTCTAGTGCAGTATTCGACAAGCACGGATTCAAAAGATTCGACTGTGGCTTAGGTATGAATATCGGTTTAGAATATGCGAAACATTATCAGTTCGCCATCGGATATAGCCGTGGATTGAAAAATATCTCAAAACTTGAAGATTGGAACCATAGGAATAATTGGGTACATAAGAATAGGTACTTTACCTTTTCATTAGGATATCTTCTCTAGAAAAATCAAGTTTAAACAAGAAAGAAAAAGGTTTTGGATACTTATAAAACCGCAATAAGACACTTTTCGACGGGGGAAAGACACTTGTAAAACATTCCGCCAACATAAGCCGCGTTTTCAGAATGTTTTAAAGCCATTTTCTTCTGCCTTACTTTAAGAAACTGTTTAAATTTCCCGAAGAGAAAATTGATGAGTAGAAAAATAGCTATTTATCAGCTCGTTTTGTTCCGGGCGGGACAAAGGATCATCTAAAATCAATCTCTTCCTGCCCTTATTTTGCTCCTAACGGAACGACAAAATAAAATTTAAACAGTTTCTAATTCTTTAAAAAAGTAACTGCTATGATAAAATATTGTATTGTCTTTTCCCTATTTTCGTTGCTGATGAATTCTTGTAGCAATGAAGATCATGAGACTCTTCCTTATGTGATGCAGTCTCCTCCTGTCGGTGATTTCTTCGAGAGTCAGGGTCTCTTTCTAAAATTTGAAACGTTGGATTCAGTGAGTTTTTATTGTAAGTATTATCCCGATTCTAAAGGAAAGGCTAAATATGAATTTAAGGATGGAGTAGTTAAAATATTGAACCCATATGGGAGAAGGCTAAGTCCAAAGGAAACGACCGAAGCTTATTTCCTTGGATTCGATGGAGTGTTTTCTTCTCCAAATAAATTGGATATTGATTTCTTCTTCGTCGGGAGGTATGAAGTGATTCAGTATTCAGGGAAGTCGCTTATGCGGAAGGCCAATTAACTTAGCGACTGGAAAAATCATATATCTAGATTAACTTGACTTTCACCAATAGGATGTGCAACTTTTGAGCACATCCTATTTATCTCTTATTCTAAAGTTGAATATAATTGTTTGAAACAATGAAAAAGATTATTTTATTTTTGTTTGCTGTCGCATTTTTTGCGATGAATTCTAATGCTCAATGGGGCGTTAAGGCTGGCTATGGCATGTCAAAATCAACAGGTAGTGATGCGCGCTTTATGCCGGCTTTTTATGTGGGAGGTTTTTATGATATAAAAGCATCGGAACACTTTTATATTCAACCCCAGTTATTGTTTTCTGCTGAAGGTTCCAAATACCGACAGGGAGGTACTACGTATATGACTGCGCATGCTTATTTTGCTGAATTACCCGTCCTAGCTTCTTACAGAATAGAATTGTGCAAGAATAGTCGCTTGAACTTTAATGTAGGCCCTTATGTCTCTCTTGGGCTGTTTGGTAAAACTAAATACGGGGGAATAGAAGAAAACACATTCCATTCAGGTGTTGAACGTGTTGATTATGGTGCTATGGCAGGTGTTGATTACGAAGTAGGGCATTTTGTTTATTCTCTTATGTATAAACAGGGTTTGCAAAGCTTTGATATATACGGAAAAGGAAAATCTGTTGGATTGTCTGCCGGAGTTGGCTATAAATTTTAATTGCATGAATATAATATATCTAGATTAACTTGACTTTCATCAATAGGGTGTGTTGCTTTTGGGCACATCCTATTTACCTCGTAATTATTGGTTGTTTCTTATTATACATTTTGATAAAGCATTGTGTAGGTGTATTCCTCGCAATGCTTTATTTCGTTTTGTGGCGGTATTGTACTATGCTGTATTGGAAGGGATGAGAAAACGATGTATATTTGCTTCTCTAATGATGAATAGTGATAAACATAGAATGAATAATATGAAATCTGCAGTGCTTTTGGTTACTATTGGAACGCCGGCTAGCTATAGCGTTGGCGACGTAAGAAGATATCTCTCCCGTTTTCTGAATGATCCTTATGTGATCAATATACCATGGCTTTGGAGAAAGCTGTTGGTTAACCTAATAATTGTCCCGTTTAGAGCGCCTAAATCTGCTGAGAAGTATCAGAAGATATGGACTAAAGATGGTTTTCCTCTTTATGTTTACTTGAAAATTGTTCGTGATCAGTTGGCTGAGAGGATCGGTAGCGATGCGGATGTATGGTATGCTATGAGTTATGCTTCGCCTGATATTGAAGAGGTGTTTATGAAGATGGAGAATGAAGGGTATCAACAAATTACGGTTGTTCCTCTTTTCCCGAATTACGCCAATTCAACGACGGGAAGCATTTGCGATAGCGTCAATAAGGCTCTTAAGCTTTGGAAGAGGGAACCACAGTTGAACTTCGTCAACTCTTATTATGATCATCCGCTTTTTCTTGATGCCTGGGTAGATAGGATAAAGAGGTATGCCCCAGAGCATTATGATCATATTTTGTTTAGCTTTCACGGATTGCCACTAAGTCATCTACCTCAGAAAAGACAGGTTGACAGAGGTGTGACTGAAGAAAAGCCTGATTATGCTGATTATGAAGGAGTCTGTTACTACTTCACTAAGTTGATAGCAGAACGCTTAGGACTGAAAGAAAAACAATACTCAGTGGCTTTCCAATCAAGGATGTCTAAACGATGGCTGCGCCCGTTTACTGACCAAAAATTGATCTCGTTGGCGGTGAAAAAGCAAAAGGTGCTGGTAGTACCCCTCTCTTTTGTTGCGGATTGTCTGGAGACGACGCTTGAGCTTGGTGAGGAATATAAAGAGATATTCTTAGCACATGGAGGCGAAGAATATCAGTTGGTAGATAGCCTTAATGATAGTCCTAAATGGCTGGATGCGTTGGAAAAGATTGTTGATCTTACTTGAGCATAGCCAACGCTTTGTTTTCGGCAGCCTCCATGATTTCTCTTTCTCCCGGACCTTTGTCATTGATGCCGCAAAGGTGTAGTATGCCATGTATGATAGTTCGGTGCAGTTCATCGTTGTAAGTTGTGTGAAACTGTTCGGAGTTCGTTTGCACGGTATCTAGGCTGATGAAGATGTCGCCCGACAGTTTGTTTCCTTCGCAATAATCGAATGTGATGATGTCCGTATAGTAATCATGCTTCAAATATTGGCGATTAACTTCCAGAATCTTCTCATCGGAGCAGAATATATAAGCGATTTCACCGACTCTTTTCTCATAAGAAGCAGCTACTGACTTAATCCATTCGGTAGTCTCTTTTTTCTTTATAGCGGGCATCTTAGTGTCCTCTGTTTGATAGGTTACGGCCATGATATTGGTTGTTTAATAGAAGAATACATAACTCATGATTATAGCGGCGATAATGCCCGCAAGGTCGGCAATGAGCCCACAGGTCACGGCATTACGCGTTTTGCTGATGCCCACACTACCGAAGTAGACGGCAAGAATGTAGAATGTAGTGTCTGATGCTCCGCGAACTACACAACTGGTTTTACCTACGAAGGAATCAGCTCCGAATTGCTTCATGGTGTCGATCATCAATCCGTTGGCACCACTACCGCTAAGTGATTTCATCAATGCGGTGGGCAGTGCGCCTACAAAACTAGTGTCTAAGCCAAAGAATCCCACTACAGACCCGATTCCATTGACAATAATATCCATGGCACCGGAAGTGCGAAAGACGGCAATACCCACCAGGAAGGCTACCAAGTAAGGGATGATGCGCACGGCAGTGGTGAAACCTTCTTTGGCACCGTCTACAAAGGCATCGTACACGTTTATCTTTTTGCGTAGACCCGAGGTGATGAAGCCGATGATGACGAGGAATAGTATTACGTTAGCCACTAAGGTGGAGTAGGTGCCCATGTTTTCGCGAGAGAGTGTGACGAAGAAGTAGATGATGATTCCGAAGATGCAGCTTAATCCACCAAGGAAAATAAGCATGGCTTTATTGAGTAGATTGATACGTTGGAAAAAACTGACTACGAGTACTCCTGTGAGTGTGGAAACGAAAGTGCTTATTAAGATGGGTATGAAAATGTCGGTTGGTTGAACTGCTCCCATTTGAGCCCGATAAACCATGATGCTTATGGGGATTAGCATGAGCCCTGAAGTGTTGAGCACGAGAAACATGATCATCGAATTGGTCGCAGTATCTTTCTTCGGGTTCAACTCTTGAAGTTCTTTCATGGCTTTCAATCCCATCGGGGTGGCGGCGTTATCAAGCCCTAGCATGTTGGCTGCAATATTCATGAAGATAGAGCCCATAACGGGATGTCCTTTAGGTATTTCGGGGAATAGTTTGCAAAAAACAGGGCTAAGCCAACGAGAGAGCGCATTGATGAGTCCACTGTTTTCTCCTATCTTCATGATACCGAGCCAGAGAGACAGGATACCGGTTAGCCCCAAAGATACCTCGAAAGCCGTTTTTGACGAATCAAAAGTGGAATTGATAATCTGTGTAAATATCTCCGTATCCCCGAAAAAGATCAGTTTCCCCAAAGCCACTATAAAGGCGATAACGAAGAACGCTACCCAAATGTAATTTAAAACCATAATACGCTCATTGAATTTCGCACAAAATTAGGAATATGTTTTCATTTATAACGGCTTTTTTAGCTATTTTTGTCAAAACGTTCTTCTTTCTATCTGAATTGCTGCTTTATGCTAGGCTTTTCGGATAGGAGGTAGGCGGTTAATACTGGAAATAACCAATGGAAGAAAAGATGAAAACAAAAGCAATGGAAATTCAAAGCGAACTAGAGCAGTTTATTGATCCGGTGAAGCGGGAGTACTTGCCTAAGTTCTTTAAAACGGGCAAAGGTCAATATGGAGAAGGAGATCAGTTCTTAGGCATTGTAGTGCCCAACACTCGTTTAGTAGCGAAGCAATATAAAAACGAGCCTTTTGAGGTTGCGGCCGAATTGCTGCAATCTGAGTGGCACGAATGTCGTCTCTGTGCCTTACTGATGATGGTGGAACGTTTCAAAAAGAGCGATGAAAAGGGTAATAAACAGATCTATGAATTTTACCTTTCACAAACGAAACGAATTAATAACTGGGATTTGGTGGACTTGTCGGCTCCTTACATCGTTGGCGAATATTTGAAAGATAAATCGCGTGAGGATCTTTATCGACTAGCTGCCAGCAGCTTGCTTTGGGAGCAACGTATTGCGGTGGTAGCGACAGTGACGCTAATCAGAAATAATGATTTCATCGATATTATTCGTTTGTCAGAGTTGTTACTTCAACACAAGCACGACTTGATGCAAAAAGCCATTGGATGGATGCTACGTGAAATGGGAAAGCGTGATAAGGAGCTTCTTGTACAATTTTTGGAGCAATTTAGCAAGGTAATGCCTCGTACTATGTTGCGCTATTCCATCGAAAAATTTGCGGAAGAAGAGCGTCGTTACTTTATGCAGCGTTGAGTCGTATAAAAATCTGTGTTCATGTTTTTTGTCTCTCAATAGGGTTATCTGAAAATAATCATGTATTTTTGCCTTCCATTTAGGTACATGTATGGAAGAGGATTTTGATATACGCGAACATCAGCTCACTAGTAAGGAGCGGGATTATGAAAATGCTTTGCGACCGCTTAGTTTCGAGGACTTTAGCGGACAAGATAAAGTGGTGGATAATCTGCGCATTTTTGTGAAGGCTGCCCGTCTGCGGGGGGAAGCTCTGGATCATGTGCTTTTGCATGGTCCTCCCGGACTTGGTAAGACAACATTATCAAGCATTATAGCCAATGAGCTTGGAGTAGGATTCAAGATTTCCTCCGGTCCGGTACTCGATAAGCCCGGTGATTTGGCAGGAGTACTCACTAGTCTGGAACCAAACGATGTGCTTTTTATTGATGAAATTCACCGACTTTCGCCTGTGGTAGAAGAGTATTTATATTCTGCCATGGAAGATTACCGGATAGATATTATGATTGATAAAGGCCCGTCGGCACGAAGCATTCAGATTGACTTAAGCCCTTTTACATTAGTGGGTGCAACCACCCGAAGCGGCTTGCTCACGGCTCCGCTACGTGCCCGTTTCGGCATTAATCTGCATTTAGAATATTATGATGATGATGTTTTGAGGAATATCATTCGTCGTTCGGCAGGGATACTTAATGTTCCTTGTTCTGTTCCTGCTGCCGGAGAGATTGCTTCTCGAAGCAGAGGTACGCCTCGTATTGCCAATGCGTTGCTAAGACGTGTGCGCGACTTTGCGCAGGTGAAAGGTACCGGATCTATAGATACCGAAATTGCCAATTTTTCACTTGAAGCCCTGAATATAGATAAATATGGGCTTGATGAGGTTGATAACAAGATACTTTGCACGATTATAGATAAGTTTAAGGGGGGACCTGTGGGGCTGACCACTATTGCTACTGCTTTGGGTGAAGACCCTGGTACGATAGAGGAGGTATACGAACCATTTCTTATCAAAGAAGGCTTTCTGAAACGCACACCTCGTGGACGTGAAGTTACTGAGTTGGCCTACCAGCACTTAGGAAGAAGTCTATATAATAGCAATGCAAAGACTCTATTTGATTAAAATAATATTTCGTAAATAAACTATGGCCGGATTAAAATCTTTGGCAAAAGATACTGCTATCTACGGATTAAGCAGCATCGTCGGACGTTTTTTAAACTATCTGTTGGTTCCTTTGTATACAATGAAGCTATCGGCGGCATCCGGTGGTTATGGCATTGTGACAAATGTTTATGCTATAACGGCGTTGTTGCTTGTGCTGCTTACTTATGGTATGGAAACGGGATTTTTTTATTTTGCCAATAAGAAAGATGAAGATCCGCTCAAAGTATATTCCACTTCCTTAATCTCGGTAGGAAGTACTTGCCTCATGTTTGTCCTCATCTGTATGTCATTTCTTCCAGACATCTCTTCCTTCTTAGGCTATGCTAAGAACCCTGAGTTTATATGGATGATGGCCGTTACGGTAGCTCTCGATTCATTCCAATGTATTCCTTTTGCTTACTTGCGGTTTAAGAAGAGACCGATCAAGTTTGCTGCTATCAAAATGCTGTTTATTGTTTCTAATATAACACTCAACCTTTTCTTTTTGCTGCTTTGCCCATGGTTGAATGTACACTATGCTTGGACGATTTCTTGGTTCTATAACCCTTCTTATCTCGTGGGCTATATTTTTATTGCCAACCTTATTTGTACCAGCTTACAGATGCTGGCTTTTATTCCTGAATTAACGGGATTCAAGTATATTTTCGACAAAGCGCTGATCAAGCGAATGCTTTCTTATTCTTTCCCTGTATTGATATTAGGGATTGCCGGAATATTGAATCAGACGATTGATAAGATGATTTATCCTTTCTTGTTCGATAACCATAAAGAGGCGATGTCGCAACTAGGTATTTATGGAGCAGTAAGTAAAATAGCCATGATTATGGCGATGTTTACCCAAGCTTTTCGTTATGCTTACGAACCTTTTGTGTTTGGCAAAAATAAAGAAGGAGATAATCGGAAGATGTATGCTTCGGCAATGAAGTATTTTATTATTTTTGCGCTGTTAGCGTTTCTTGTTGTTGCCTTTTACATGGATATAATGAAACACATGATTAGCCCTGATTATTGGGTAGGATTGAGTGTCGTGTCCATTTTGATGATTGCTGAAATATTTAAAGGCATTTACTTCAATTTGTCATTTTGGTACAAGTTGATTGAAGAAACCCGTTGGGGAGCTTATTTTTCAACGATAGGCTGCGGATTTATTGTAGCGTTGATTATTATTTTTGTTCCAATCTACGGATATGTGGCCTGTGCATGGGCGGGTGTTGCGGGATATGGCATCATTACTTTGCTTTCATATTTCGTTGGGCAGAAGAAATATCCGATTCGGTACGACTTGAAAGGCATTGGTCAGTATGTATTTCTCGCTGCTGTGCTTTATGCAGCATCAGAACTGATCATGATTGACAACATTTTCATTCGTTTAGCATTTCACACTGTATTGCTCTTTGTTTTTCTCGCTTTCATCGTAAAGAAGGATCTTCCTTTAAGTCAGATCCCATTTATTAACCGATTAATAAAATGAAAAGTATGGATACACCTGATCGAAAGACATTTGCTATTAAGACATTTTTAAAAGAATATCTTGATTTGAGAAAAGACAAAGCTAATGAATTGGAAACGATTGAATCTATTCGTAGAGGAGTGGAATTCAAGGGGGCTAATCTTTGGATTCTTATCTTTGCTATTTTTATGGCTTCGCTTGGGTTGAATGTGAATTCTACGGCGGTGATTATAGGTGCGATGCTTATTTCTCCTTTGATGGGTCCTATTATGGGAATCGGCTTATCTGTGGGGCTTAACGACTTTGAACTGATGAAGCGCTCATTGAAGAGCTTTCTTATTACAACAGCCTTTAGTGTTGCTACTGCTACGCTTTTCTTTCTAATCTCTCCGGTAAGTCAGGCACAATCTGAACTACTGGCTCGAACTTCACCTACAATTTATGACGTATTAATCGCACTATTTGGTGGATTGGCTGGTGTTGTTGCTCTCTCCACCAGAGAAAAAGGCAATGTGATTCCCGGTGTAGCTATTGCTACGGCGCTTATGCCTCCGTTGTGTACGGCAGGCTTCGGATTGGCTACCGGAAATCTGGTTTATTTTCTTGGCGCGTTTTATTTATACTTTATCAATTCAGTTTTTATCAGCTTGGCTACGTTTCTTGGAGTGCGTGTGATGCATTTTCATCATAAGGAGTTCATTGATAAGGCTCGAGAGCGTACTGTGCGTCATTCCATAATATTCATTGCTCTGATAACGATGTGTCCGGCGATTTATTTAACGTTCAATATTGTTAAAGAAAGTATCTTTGAACAAGCTGCCAATCGTTTCATTACTGAGCAACTGAGTTTTGAGAATACTCAAGTATTAGATCAGAAGATACAGAACAAAGGAGACAGTACCGAAATTAAAGTGGTTTTGATTGGAGCGGATGTGCCCGAAGCTTCTATCTATATTGCTCGTAATAAATTGAAAGATTACAATCTAAACAAAACCAAACTAACAGTGGTGCAAGGGATGAATAATAGTATGGTGGATATTTCGTCCATACGGGCCATGGTGATGGAGGATTTTTATAAGAATAGCGAAGAGCAGCTAGTGAAGCAACAGCAAAAAATAGTTTCGTTAGAGAAAAACTTAGCAATATATAAATCGTTTGATGAATTAGGGCGAAAAATTATTCCTGAGCTGAAAGTGCTTTACCCGTCAGTGAAATCTCTCTCTCTGTCTCATGCCATAGAGACGCGCGTGGATTCTATGCGAACTGACACGATTACGCTGGCGGTGATGAGATTCTCTTCCAGACCCAAAGAAGCGGAGAAAACGAAAATAATAGAGTGGCTTAAAGTACGTGTGGAAGCCAAAAAACTACGATTAATAACGGAATAAGAGAATAGACTTAGAATTATACTATCGATGAATGCTATGAATACAGAAGCCGAATATAAAGATGCAAAGAGAAGTAAGTATGCTCTAACCATTTTTCATCTTAATAAAGTACTTTTGATTACTTTATTCTTTTCTTTTTTGTTCGGAACAACGCTCTATGGCCATGAAGGAATGTGGATGCTAGGGAATCTGAATAAGGATACTCGTAAAGCAATGAAGCAACTGGGGCTTAAGGTGCCTGCAGAGAAGTTGTATAATCCGGGCAAACCATCGTTGAAGGATGCGGTGGTTAGTTTTGGTGGCTTTTGTTCGGGTGTTGTGGTCTCCGAGGATGGATTGGTTTTTACAAATCATCATTGTGGTTTCGGAGCCATTCAGCAGCATAGTTCTGTGGAACACGATTATCTGAAAGATGGTTTTGTGGCTCGGAGTAAAGGAGAAGAATTGTCTAATCCGGAATTGTATGTTCGCTTCTTGTTGAGCACTGAAGATGTAACCAAACGTGTGCTTGGAGCAGTAACTCCTGCTATGAGCGAGTCTGATCGACGAGTGGCCACCGATTCGGTGATGTTAGCCATACAGGGAGAAGTTCACGCTAAGGATTCGTCGCTTGTTGGGGTTGTCGACCCTTATTATGGTGGCAATGAGTTTTGGTTGTCTGTTTACCGCGATTTCAACGATGTTCGGCTTGTTTTTTCCCCTCCCTCATCGGTTGGAAAGTTTGGTTGGGATACGGATAATTGGGTGTGGCCACGACATACGGGCGACTTCTCTGTATTTCGTATCTATGCCGATAAGAATAATCATCCGGCAGATTATTCTCCTGATAATGTGCCTTATCATCCTGACTATGTAGCACCCATTTCGCTCAATGGTTATAAGGAGGGTTCATTTTGCATGACTCTAGGCTATCCTGGATCTACAGAGCGTTATCTCTCTTCGTTTGGGGTAGAAGAGATGATGCATGGAATGAACCAAGCCATGATAGATGTGCGTGGAGTGAAGCAGGCCATTTGGAAACGTGCGATGGATAAGAATGAAGGAATACGTATAAAGTATGCGGCAAAGTACGATGAAAGCTCTAATTATTGGAAGAATAGTATCGGTACCAATCAAGCAATAGTTAAACTTAAAGTACTTGAAAAGAAGCGGAAGATGGAAAATTCATTGATGCAATGGATTCAAAAAACTCCTCAGGAACGCGATTCATTGTTGCACCTGTTTTCTTCTCTGGAGCTAAACTATAAGGACCGTAAGGAAACGAATCGTGCGATGGCTTATTTTGGTGAGTCTTTTATGAATGGCCCGGAGTTGTTACAGTTGGCTTTGGAGATACTGAATTTTGATTTTGAAGCCGAAGAGAAATACGTTGTGGCTAAGATTAAAGGAGTGATGGAGCGCTATGCTAACTTGGATCTTGATATTGACAAAGACGTGTTTGTGGCTATGTTGAAAGAGTATCGTGCAAAGGTGGACACAACCTATTTGCCTGAGATGTATCATACCATATCTAAAGATTACGCTGGAAATGAACGTGCGTATGTCGATTCTCTCTACGCTCACTCTGAGATAACCTCTCCGAGAGGGTTAAAACGTTTTTTCGAAAGGGATACTACCTTCAACATAATGGATGATCCTGCAATTTCGCTAGGTATTGATCTTATCGTGAAATACTTCGAGATGAACCAATCCATCACGGTGCCTTCTGAGAAGATTACTCGTGACGAACGTTTGTTCAATGCGGCCATACGGCGGATGTATGCTGATCGGGACTACTATCCGGATGCAAATTCAACTATGCGTCTCAGCTTTGGTACTGTTTGCGGATATTCTCCTGCCGATGCAGTGGATTATGACTATTATACTACCTCCAAGGGTGTTCTTGAAAAAGCAAATGCTCATCAGGGGGATAGTGATTTTGCTGTAGGCACAGACGTGTTGTCATTATTAGCCTCTAAAGATTTTGGACGTTACGCCGATGAAAAGGGCGATATGAAAGTCTGCTTTATATCTAATAACGACATTACAGGTGGAAATTCGGGCAGTGCCATGTTCAATGATAAAGGAGAGTTGCTGGGACTTGCTTTTGATGGAAACTGGGAAGCGATGAGTAGTGATATTATTTTTGAGCCTCAGTTACAGCGCTGTGTAGGCGTAGACGTACGGTATATCCTTTTTATGATCGACAAGTATGCTAAAGCCACCAACTTAATGAAAGAGTTTGTGCTTCCTTCCAAATAGTGATTAATAACATATCTTTTGTTGCAACAATCCGTCTTCGTTAGGGGTTGTTATACTATTGCTTTGCAATGCCACGCATTGTTATGCTGGCTGTGTGTGTTGTTATTTAATCATTTTAAAGAAGATAATTGCTTATGAAAATTCACGAGTATCAAGCCAAAGATCTTTTTTCGACCTATGGCATTCCGGTAAAAAAACATCGTTTATGCTTTAGCGTGGCTGAAGCTGTGTCCGCTTATAAAGATTTGGGAGAGCAACAGGTGGTAGTGAAAGCTCAGGTACTTACTGGTGGAAGAGGAAAGGCCGGAGGTATAAAATTGGCTTCAAATGAAGAAGAGGTGTCTAGTAAAGCGGCTCAAATAATAGGTATGACCATTAAGGAATACCAGGTAGAGAAGGTACTGGTTACCGAAGCGGTCAATATAGTGTCGGAGTATTATGTAAGTTTTGCGATTGATCGTAATAAGAAGTCGGCCTTGCTCATCATGAGTCCTGAAGGAGGTGTCGATATTGAAACTGTTGCTGTCGAAACTCCTGATAAAATCTTCCGTTTCAACATTGACCCAATGATCGGAATACCCGATTTCTTGGCACGACAATTTGCCTTTACCATGTTTACAAGTATAGAGCAAGTCAACCAAATGGCTACTATCATTCAGAAACTTTATCGTTTGTTTCTTGAAAAAGATGCTTCACTGGCTGAAATAAATCCGTTGGTGCAGACGGCTGAGGGGCAACTGATTGCTATTGATGCTAAGATGACGTTTGATGATAATGCTCTTTTTCGTCACGACGACATAAGGCCTCTTGCCGAGCTTACGGCTGAAGAAAAGACCGAAGTGTCTGCCAAGGAGAAAGGATTCAGCTACGTATCTCTGGATGGCGAAATAGGCTGTATGGTCAACGGTGCAGGTTTAGCCATGGCTACGATGGATATGATTAAGCTTTATGGTGGCAGTCCGGCTAATTTCTTGGACATTGGTGGCAGTTCCAATCCCGTTAAGGTGATAGAGGCCATGAAGCTTTTGCTTAGCGACAAACGAGTGAAGGTGGTACTGATAAACATCTTTGGTGGCATCACTCGTTGTGATGATGTGGCAAATGGCTTATTAGAAGCTTTTAGGCAAATTGAGACACAAACACCTGTTATTGTTCGGCTTACGGGTACCAATGAGAAGGAAGGGCGTGCATTGTTACAGAATACCCGTTTTCTGGTGGCACAAACAATGAGTGAGGCCACCCACATGGCAGTAGAAATAGCATCTAAATCATAAAAACAGAAGACATGAGCATACTTATAAATGAATCTACACGATTAATAGTGCAAGGTATCACCGGACGTGATGGAGGTTTTCATACTCGCAAAATGTTAGATTACGGTACACAAATAGTGGGTGGAGTATCACCCGGAAAAGGAGGCACACAGGTGCATGATGTTCCAGTGTTTAACACCATGCAGCAGGCTGTGGAGCAAACCAATGCTAACACATCTATTATATTTGTTCCTGCTCGTTTTGCAGCCGACTCCATCATGGAAGCTGCCGATGCAGGTATCAAACTCATTATCTGCATAGCCGAGGGTATCCCTACGCTAGATGTTGTCAAAGCTTACCGATATGTGCAACAGAAGGGCGCACTACTCATCGGTCCTAATTGTCCGGGTTTGGTAACTCCCGGAAAGAGTCTTGCCGGTATTCTTCCGGCTCAGATCTTTAAACCTGGCAGAATTGGAGTAATGAGTCGTAGCGGCACACTAACTTATGAAATTGTTTATCATCTTTCTGTTGCCAGTTTGGGGCAGTCTACGGCCATTGGAATGGGTGGCGATCCTGTTGTGGGTCTTTATTTCATTGACCTGCTAGATATGTTTGAAAACGATCCTGAGACGGATGCTATTGTGATGATAGGGGAGATAGGTGGCAATGCAGAAGAACTGGCTGCGGAACATATTCGCAAGCACATCACCAAACCTGTGGTGGCGTTCATAGCCGGACAGTCGGCCCCTGTCGGAAAGCAGATGGGACATGCGGGGGCTATTATATCGAGTGGATCGGGTACGGCTGCCGAGAAAATAGAGTATTTAAAGGCTGCCGGAGTGCTGGTGGCGGATGAACCTTCACAGATTCCTGAACTATTGCAATCGTCCAACTCTAGCAAGGCAAAGTAGATATTGTCAGATTAATATTTTTCTTCCATTGTTAGGGGCAACCCAATACTAATCGACTGTTAACTTATGAGCATAGTTATACCTTTGCTCATAAGTTGGCTTATGCTTTCGAAGAACGAATGATTAGGATTACTACGGAAGTAATAATCAGCATGATTCCTATGGCAATGCTTTGAGTGAATACTTCTCCAAAAACGAAGATGCCCACACATACAGCTGTGACGGGCTCCATAGCTCCGAGTACGGAAGTAAGTGTTGAGCCAATATTTTTAATGGCTCGCACCAATGCCAAATTGGATATGACGGTAGGAATGATTGCCAATAGCAATAAATTGCGGGCTGTTTCCACATCCTTGATGGGTTGTACTTCACCAAAAATCTCTATCAGGATAAAGAGGAGGATGCCTCCGAATAAAAATACGCAGAATGTTAGTTTCAATCCCTTCATTTTGCAGATCTTTAATTGGCTTATTGTGATCAAATATAGAGCGTATCCAAGGCCAGAGAGTAACACGATGAAGAGCCCTGTTGGGGTAATGGAACCGGATGTATTACCACATGATAAGAGAAACACCCCCAAAACAGCAATGCCTACGGCTATAAGTCGCCACGTTGACCTCTTTTCATGAAAGAAAATCATCATGATGATAGTTGTGAATACGGGGTACATGAAGTGTATGGTAGTAGCTATACCGCTAGGCATGAATTTATATCCCCAAAAGAGGAAGATGGCCGCAGCATCGTAGAGAAAAGCCAACAATAAGAGTGAGGGTATATCCTTTATACGAATGTGGAATGATTGCTTGGTAAGCACTAGTATGCTTGCTAATGCCAAGCAAGCAAAGAGAAAGCGATAGAGTAAGATGGATTCGAATCGCATCCCCTGATGCATAATAGGGATGGTGAACAATGGGATAAGGCCGAAACTAGCCGATGAAAGCAATCCATACAAAAAACCGTTTATCTTGTTCATGTTGGGGGGTAAAGCAAAATCATGCATTTCTCTGTTTCATAGACGGATACAGAATTATGCATGATTTTAATGTTCTCTGGGTTTCAAACGGCACTTTTGTGCTCGCTTAAAGGACTATTTTTTTGGCTTTCTTCTTGCCCATCCTTCTTCGCTGAAGTCAGGTTCCTTGCCATTTAATAGATTTTGCCAATCTTCTTTTTTCTTTGGTCCTCTGGCAGTTTCGTAACCACGTTCTTCGCGGCTTGTAGTGCTTTTGGGTCGAGAAGCTCTAAAAGGTTTTGCCCCTTCGCTTCTTCTAGGTGCGCCATATTTTCGGCCTTCACCTCTGCCTTCTCCTCTTGGAGCGCTGCCACTTTCTTCACCGGCTACTTCTACCGAAACCTTGCGGCCGCCTACTGACGATCTATTCAGAGATTCAATGACGGTTTGCGTTTGTTCGTTTTCAACTTCGAAGAATGAAAAATTCTTCATCAGGTCGATACGTCCTATCTGTACGCGTTTGCTTACGTTTTTGTTGATAAGCTCTATTAGTTGGCTGGCAAAGAAATTATCCATCTTGCCCATATTGATGAACAGACGAGTATATCCAGCTTCAGCTTTACGACCTCTTCCACCATCATCACTGCGATCGCGTCTTTCTCTTTCGCCACGTCCGTCAGCACTAGGTGCTTCTATTTCTTGGCGATCACGGTAGTATTCCAAGAAGCGATTGAACTCCATTGATACCATGCGCTTAATCACGTCCTCTTTACTAAGCCACTCCAGTTTACGATAGATAGAAGGCATGAAGTCTTCGATCTCTTCTTCGTTTACTTTCACCTTTTCGATATCGTCGATCACCTTGATCAGTTGTTTTTCACAGATTTCTTTGCCTGTAGGCATTGTTCCTATGATAAACTTCTTACCGATGATGCGTTCTATCTCGCGTAATTTTCCTTTTTCGCGCATATTAACGATAGCGATGGAAGTTCCTGTTTTTCCGGCACGCCCGGTACGTCCGCTACGGTGAGTATAGCTCTCCGTATCATCAGGTAATCCGTAGTTGATGACGTGCGTCAAATCGTCCACGTCGAGTCCGCGTGCGGCTACGTCAGTAGCTACAAGTATTTGTATGTTGCGTATGCGGAATTTCTGCATTACGGCATCGCGTTGAGCTTGTGAGAGTTCGCCATGTAGCGAGTCTGCGCTGTAGCCCTCTTGCATCAATTTGTCTGCAATCTCTTGCGTTTCCTTACGGGTGCGGCAGAAAATGATACCATATATTTGTGGATAAAAGTCGGCAATTCGTTTCAGTGCGGCAAATTTGTCTTTTGCCTGCACCATGTAAGCCACGTGTTTCACGTTGTTGGTACTTTCGTTTTTGCGTCCGATGGTGATTTCTTTGGCATTGCGAAGGTAATTCTTAGATATGCGCGCTATTTCGGGTGACATGGTAGCCGAGAACAACAGAGTGTTGCGGTCTTCGGGTACATCGGCCAAAATAGCGTTAATGCTTTCGGTAAAGCCCATGTTGAGCATCTCATCAGCCTCGTCCATAATGACGTTAGTGATAGTCGATAATGATACCGTTTTGCGTTGCATCAGGTCGAGTAAACGTCCCGGAGTAGCAACGATGATGTGCACGCCGTTTTTCAGGCTGCGAATTTGGCTTTCGATGGAAGATCCTCCATATACGGGAAGCACTTTTAGTCCGTCAATGTACTTGGAATAGTCATTCAAATCGCCGGCTATCTGTAAGCAAAGCTCGCGGGTGGGGCATAGAACGAGTGATTGTGGAATACGTTTCTTTACATTTATTTTCTGTATGATTGGCAGACCGAAGGCGGCAGTCTTTCCTGTTCCGGTTTGTGCAAGGGCTACTACATCATTGCCCTCTCCCAATAAATACGGTATTACTTCTTCTTGTACTGGCATGGGATTCTCATATCCCATTTCTTTAATTGCTTTAAGTATTTCCGGGGAAACGCCTAACTCTTCAAAATTCTTCATTAATTTTCTGTATATCTTTATATTTCGGTCGCAAAGTTACGGATAATTTTTGGTTTTTACGCTTATTGAATAAAATAAAGAACAGAAAGGCTTAATTATTGATACAAAGCGACTTACGTTCACCGTACAATGATGTTATTCTAGCAAGACATCTCTCAATCGTGCTCTCTTTTCTTTATTAAGCCCGAGGCCTTTTTTGAGATAAGTGTCTACATCTCCGTAATTTTTCTCGATTTCCTCTTTAGCAGCATTCAGAAATTCGTCTTGCGTTGAGAATAGCGTTGTGATAGCTTCCTGCGACTGTACAGGTTGCTTATAGGCATATTTTGATACAGCTTTGGGTATGCTTAAGTAGTTATTGCTTAGGTGATAATCTTCCATGATGACATCTTGGTTGACTCCTAAAGCCGTTAGAATGAGTGCCGCCACCACATCTGTGCGTCCTTTGCCTTCAGAACAATGAAAGACAATCGGATAATTCTCTTTGTTCAGTAAGACTTCGAAGATTTTTTTGTATTCCGGTTGATAGCGAATTGTAAGTTCCTTATATAACTTCTTTATTATGCGAGAAATGGTATCTCCTTTTATCTTCTTTTGTTGAAGGTCCTTCAGTATTCCATCCATACTGCCTGTGGCGATGGGGATGTGAACGACATTGAAACCTTTTTGAAGAGGGGAGACATTAGTCAATTCTTGGTTAGAACGCAGGTCGATAATTGTTTTTATTCCAAGATGTTCCAGTTTTTTGAATGAGCATTCTTGCAAATGGTTTATTTCTCCTGAACGGTATAGCATGCCCCAACGAATATTTCTGCCTGCTGCAGCTTGATAACCGCCCAAATCTCGGAAATTCTGAACTCCCTGAATATTTATATTTCGCGCGGCTACTTTTACTCGATATTGGTTGTTGAATACCATGAGATAATAGTATCGTTCTTTCGGATTATTGGTGATGACGGTGAGCCGTTGATTGGCAATATCGGCCATTGCCACGGGGATGTCCTCTGTTATCATTTCCGGATCCGTAGAAGCATATATCTTAACCTGTCCCTTTATAAGGGGAGCTGTTTCCCATTTGATGATGCAATTACCTACATCGTTTTCTTCGCACACCACTGATATGTTTGGAGAGTTATCCGAACAAGAGGGAAGAAGTAAAATAATGCTTAGCCAACTCAGCAAGTTTTTGTACATAACCGTTTCACTTATCTATTTTAGATTGCTTTAATTGCAAAGATATAGATTCTAGCCACTTGGTATAATAACTTTGCTATATTTAGATAAATGACGAACACTTTTAACAAAAAAAAGCGTTTGTTTCCATAAAACGGGCCATTTACTTATCAGGGAAGCGTTTATTCGTTCGGGTATTTTGTGGCAAAGTCTTTGGAGACAGAGTTGTTCAGGCTGCAGCAAACTTCAGCAGAGAAATCTTTTCCGCACTGAATAATCTTATCCCATGTTTCTTCGTTAATAGTGTCTAGATCACGGTAACGCACTCCGTACTTTAGCAGACCAAAGATGATTCCTGCATTGAAATTATCGCCTGCTCCAATGGTGCTAACTGTTTCGATGGGTGCAACCGTATACTCCTTCGATAGACGGTTGCTGCGGAGTGAAATGCAATTCTCACCGGATGTGTATATAAAGTTGGGGCAATAGAACTTAATCTTGTCTTTGTACACTTTATCCACATCTTTCATACCATACATATAAAAGAAGTCTTCATTCGATCCGCGTACAATGTCGGCATACTCGAGGTTCTCTATAATGATGGGCGTTAGCCTCATTGCCTGGTCTTTGTGTGTACTGCGGAAGTTGGGATCGTAATATATAATGGCTTTGCGTTCGCGAGCCAGTTCCAGTAGTTCTGTCATCTTATCTCGAAGAACAGGGTTGAGTGCGTAGAAGGAGCCGAAGATAACAATGTCGTCTTCGTTAATCTGCGGATAAATCACATCGAGCCGCTGTTTGGGATATTCTTTGTAAAAGATATATTCGGCATCATTCTTTTCGTTTAGGAAGGCTAATGACACGGGTGACTTTCCATCTGGAAACACATTTACATGATCTGTTGGGATGTTATTCTCTTCCATGAAACGAAGGATAATCTTTCCCACATGGTCATTACCTGTTTCGCTGACAAAACGCACGTCCACGCCCATACGGCCTAGTGATACGATTCCGTTGAATACTGATCCTCCCGGCACGGCTGCCGAAGGTTGATTGTTCTCAAAGATGACGTCTAGAATGGTTTCGCCAATGCCGATTACTTTACGCATAGTTCTCTTGATTTTTCACCCAGATAGCCTCCGTGATGGCGTTTGGAATAATCTTCAATACTAAATCCAGTTTTTTTCATCGTTTGCACTACCAATATATCTCCGATGACGGTCATTATGGTGGTCGAAGTAGTGGGTGTCATACCGAGTGTACATACTTCTTTGGGTCTTCCGGTGCAAAGGCAAACATTCGACTCATCGGCTAGCGGACTATCTGGATTTCCAGTGATGACGATGAATTTCAATTCAGGGTTCAGATTGTGTGCTAGTCGTGTAAGCTCCACTATTTCTCGAGTTTTACCCGAGTTGGAGATTAGCAATAGCAAATCGTTTTCTTGCAAAATTCCTAAGTCACCGTGTTGAGCTTCACTAGGGTGTAGGAAGACGGATGGTATACCGGTAGAGCAGAAAGTAGTGGCGATGTTCATGGCTATTTGTCCGGCTTTTCCCATGCCGGAGGTTACTAATTTGCCTTTCTTTTGATGTATCTGTTCTACGATGAGGCCTACGGCTTTCTCGTAAGCGTCAGTTATGGGTATGTTCAGCACGGCTTCAGCTTCTTTCTGCAAGAGCTCTTGAATCGATTCAATCATTCTTATTGTTCAGTTGGGTTATTTTAATAGGAGGGCAAGTTCTTCAAATGAGTTTGCCACGGCATAAGTATTGCGTTGTTGTTTGCGAATGAAGTATTTCTGCTCCATCTCATTGAGAGCTGCCAGCAAGGAATTATAAAATCCGGCTATATTGTAAAACACTATTTTCTTGCTATGATAGCCGAGGCTTGCCGCAGAGATTACATGAAAGACCTCGTCGAGTGTACCTATACCACCGGGAAGTGCGACCAGAATATCCGATTTTTCTACAATTATATCTTTTCTATCGCTGAGATTGCTGGTTTGTATAACTTGGTCGGGTAGGGAGCTTGTTCGCCCGTTTTCTTCTAATAGTGCAGGAATAACGCCTATGACTTTACCCCCATTCATTTTGCTTGCCCGAGCGATGCATTCCATTAGTCCAAGGTTGGTTCCTCCGTACACAAGTGTTTTTTTTTCTTTCCCCATCCATTCGCCTAATTGGCGCGTAGCTTCCACAAATTCTTGGTCGATTTCGTTGGATGCGGAACAGAAAATACCGATCTTTTCCATAAGTGTTGTGATATTATAGCTTGCAAATATCTGCAATTTTCTATAAACCGCAATAAGTTTTATTGTATTTTTGCAGCCTCAATACAATAACTGTTTAGAAAACAATGGATTACAATCAACATACTTTAGCGAATGGTCTTCGCATTATTCACGAACCTTCGCTATCGAAAGTGGCCTATGCGGGCTTTGCCATGGATGCCGGCACCCGGGATGAAGGAGATCACGAACAAGGGATGGCTCATTTTGTCGAACATCTTGTCTTTAAGGGCACTACCAAACGAAAAGCTTGGCACATTTTAAATCGCATGGAGAATGTGGGAGGCGATTTGAATGCTTATACCAATAAGGAGGAGACAGTGGTGTATGCCTCTTTCTTGATGCCGGACCTCGATCGGGCGATAGAGTTAATGGCCGATATGGTGTTTCATTCCATCTTTCCTCAGGTTGAGATTGAGAAAGAGAGAGAGGTGGTTATTGATGAAATTCAGTCGTATGAGGACAATCCTTCCGAACTGATCTTTGATGATTATGAGGACATGATCTTTCGCAATCATCCCCTCGGACATAATATTCTAGGCAATCCCGATATGCTGAAAACTTTCCGTACGGAGCATCTTGCAGCATTTGTGGCCAATCATTATCAGCCATCGAATGTAGTTCTGTTTGTGTTGGGTAACTTCGACTTCAAAAAAATAGTTCACCTAGCAGAGAAGTACACCAAAGATTTACTCTTTACCGAAAGGATTGAAACTCGTACCCCTCCAGCACTCTATGTGCCCGAATACCGAGTGATCAATAAAGATACTCATCAGGCTCACGTAATGATTGGCAATCGTGGATACGATGCTCATAATGATAAGCGTACAGGACTTTATTTACTCAATAATATCTTGGGTGGTCCCGGTATGAACAGTAAGCTCAACGTATCGCTTCGCGAGCGTCGCGGATTGGTCTACAGTGTAGAATCCAACCTAACCTCTTACACCGACACGGGCGCTTTCTGCATCTACTTTGGTACTGATCCCGAAGATGTAGATACCTGCTTGAAGCTTACTCACAAAGAGCTGAAACACATGCGCGATGTGAAGATGACTTCTTCTCAACTAGCAATAGCCAAGAAGCAACTCATCGGGCAGATAGGGGTGGCATCGGATAATTACGAGAACAATGCTCTGAGCATGGGAAAAACCTTTCTACATTACAATAAGTATGAATCACCCGAGGTCGTTTTTCAGCGCATTGAGAGTATTACTGCCGAAGAACTGCTGGAGGTAGCCAATGAAATGTTTGCCGTAGATCAGCTTTCTACGCTGATTTATCGTTAGAGCTTGCTGCCAGACTAGCCGATTGTAGGATTAAGAGACAAGGCACTAACGTTAATCGGGGAATTACAAGCAATATTAGGTCGTCATTGTTTACAGAGTTTACAGATACTGTTTTTTATAAAACTCTTAACTTCAACTTCTTGAAGTGGTGCATTCAAACTCGCCCACAAGCTTTCTGTGAGATGGTTTAAAATGTCAACTACTCCCTTGCCTTGTTCACTTAATTAAGTCCAATGTCATTTAGAGCACTGTACAATTGAAACGAATATAAAAGAAGCTCTTAGTCAGTTATTTGTCAAGGTTTTTGAATCGTTCAATTCCCCCTCTACAAGCGTTGTGAGAGGGGGCTGGTGAATTAACTAGATCAGCGTGGTGAATTAACTAGTTCGCCGCGCTTAACTAGTTAATTCACCACGCTGATCTAGTAAGATCTATTTGGGATCTGTTATATGTAAATAAATAGTGGTAACGAGCTTAACTAAATAACATTGTAATCAAACCGATAAAATCTGAAAAGCTTGTGCGAATCACACAAATGTTAGTATATTTGTCCTATTGTGACCTCCATATTATGAAAACGATGATGAGATACAAATTGAGGATTAGCTTTCTGTTGACCGGCTTATTGCTTTCTTCCGGTATTGCCTTTGCCGATAATGAAATCGACTCGCTGCTGAATGTGCTCGACAGAACAATAACCGCACACCATTCCTTTAGTGCTAAGAGAGAAGCACATATCATAAAACTTCAGCAAAGCTTGGGTGACGTGAATTCTTTGGATCAAACATATGATTTGAATATGTTGCTCTTTAAGGAGTATCGTGCTTATGTTTGCGATTCGGCCATTCATTATCTCGATAAAAACATAGAGATTGCCCGGACTATGAAAAATGAGTTCAAAGAAAATGAAAGTAAATTACTGCTCTCTTATCTTTTGGCTTCTTCAGGTATGTATAAAGAATCTGTTGACATGCTTCAAACAATTAATCGACCTAAATTAGCTCAAACTCTTTTGCCTGATTATTACTCCTGTTTTGATCATGTCTATGGAGAACTGGCTTACTATACACAAGATAAGCAGAGCACGGTGCTCTATCGCAAAATCTCGGATACATACAAGGATTCACTTTACAATATTCTGGACCACGGTACAGATCTTTACTTGTCGATGAAGGAAACTTCATTGAGAGATAACAGACAGTTTGCTGAGGCTTTGCACATCAATGATCTCAGGTTGTTGAAAGCACCTTTCGGTACTCCGGAGTATGCAATGATCATGTTTTATCGGGCTTTGGTGTTTCAGCAAAATGGCGATTTGGAACAAGAGAAGAAGTACCTTGCTCTTTCGGCCATTTCTGATATTCAATCGGCCATTAAAGACCATGCTTCTTTGTGGATGTTGGCCCAATTGCTCTATGAAGATGGTGACGTGGAACGATCTTATCGCTACATCCGTTTTTCGTGGGATGAAACCAACTTCTATAATGCCCGGCTTCGGAGCATGCAGAGTGCCGGAATCCTTTCACTCATCGATAAAACCTATCAAGCCTTGATTGAGAAACAAAACCGTCAGCTCGAAAATTACCTGATGCTCATCAGTGTATTGGTATTGATGCTTATGGGAGCTTTGACTTACATTTATCGGCAAATGAAACGGCTATCGGTGGCAAGAAACCATTTGCAAACAGCCAATGGACAGCTCAAACAGCTCAATAATGACTTGCAGCAGATGAATCTTTGCCTGCAATCGACCAACTTAGAACTCTCTGAATCCAATCAGATCAAAGAGGAGTACATTGGGCGATTCATCAAGCTTTGTTCTACTTATATAGATAAACTGGATGCTTATCGGCGGATGGTGAGCAAGAAGATCTCTGCCGGACAGGCAGGCGAACTCTTGAAGATTGTGCGCTCTCAAGATGCCTTAGAATTGGAACTGAAAGAGCTATACGACAATTTCGATTCAGCTTTTCTTCAACTTTTCCCTGATTTCGTGAAGAAGTTTAATGAGTTGCTGCAAGATGGTGAACCGGTACTTCCCAAGAAAGGTGAATTACTCAACACGGAGCTGAGGATATTCGCCCTTATTCGTCTGGGTATAGAAGACAGTTCACAGATAGCCGAATTTCTTCGTTATTCCGTAAACACGATTTATAACTACCGCGCTAAAGTGAAAAATAAAGCTCGTGTGTCTCGTGAAGAATTCGAATCACTGGTCTGTAAGATACGCTAAGCGTTTGTATATCATCCACTTTTTTGTTGTTTTGTGATTTCTGTATTTCATTGTGTATCAGTGTAATACACAGGTATTGTTGTGCGGGTAATCCACTAAATCCCCACATGCCATGAGTGAGAGATCAATTTCTCTCTACTTTTGGCTTATTGTAAAGTTGCCCGCTCCTGAGGGGTTAGCAAGGCAGCAGTTACCTAATATCGTTAAACTTAAAATTAATACGTATGAAAAAGAACAAGCGAAAACTCCTCCCGGGGTATAGCAAGATTTTCTTTGCTTTATTAGTATTGTTTCTATCATTAAGTGCGTTCGCACAAAAAATCACTGTCACAGGACAAGTGACGGATTCTCAAAACCAATCGATTATTGGTGGTAGTGTACTCGAGAAAGGTACTACCAACGGTGTTATTACCGATTTAGACGGCAATTTCTCGTTGAGTGTTGCTAATGGTGCCACGCTGGTTATCTCTTATGTGGGCTATAAACCGCAAGAGGTGAAAGCAACTGCTCACATGAAGATCGTGTTGAAAGAAGATAATGAGTTGCTCGATGAGGTGGTGGTTATCGGTTATGGTTCGGTGAAACGTAAAGATGTGACAACTTCCATCTCTAGTGTATCTACCAAAGATCTTGATCAACGTCCGATTATCTCGGCAGGACAGGCCATTCAGGGTAAGGCAGCCGGTATCTCTGTGATGCAACCCAGTGGTGAGCCTGGATCAGGCTTGTCTATCCGTGTGCGTGGTACTACCTCCTATAATGGGAGCAATGACCCGCTCTATGTAGTGGATGGGGTGCCGATGACGGACATCAACTATCTTTCTGCCAATGATATAGAGAGTATGCAGATACTTAAAGATGCCTCCTCGGCTGCCATCTATGGTTCTCGCGCAGCAAATGGTGTCATTATGATTACGACCAAACAGGGAGCTAAGGGTGTGGCAAAAATAGCGTTGAATGCGCATGTAGGTGTAACGCAGGTGAACAACAAGATAAAATCTCTGAATATGGCTCAATATAGAGAATTGATGGATGAGATAGGAATTGTACATTTACCTGACGGGCTGAAAGATGAAACCAATTGGTTTGATGAAACGTATCGAACCGGAGTAACACAGAACTACCAAGTGTCTGTGTCCAATGGTAACGAGAAATGGAAGTATTTCCTTTCTGGTGGTTACACGGATGAAAGCGGAGTCATTAAGACTGCTTTCTATAAACGTTATAATTTCCGTGCTAATATAGAGAATCAGGTACGCTCTTGGTTGAATGTTAGTGCCAATGTGGCCTATTCCGATTATACCAGCAATGGAATTATTTCCGGTCAGGGTTCTAATCGTGGAGGTGTCGTCCTTTCAGTTATCAATACGCCTACTTATGGTAAAATATGGGATGATGCTAATCCTGGGCAGTACTATAACAATTTCTATGGAGTGAATATCACTCATCCGTTGGAAAATATGGCTCGTAGCGAGAATAACAAAAATAATACGAACCGATTGATTGCTACGGGAAAGGCGGAGATTACTTTTCTACCCGAGCTGAAGTTGAAGTCAACGTTTACGCTCGATCGTGAATATAACAACACTACTAACTTCCTTGATCCACTTAAAACGAGTTGGGGAAGAAATCAGCATGGTGAAGGAAAAGACGAACGCTCTCAAAACTCCATTCTTGTTTTCGATAATATTCTGACTTACAATAAGTCAGTGAAAAAGCATAATTTTGATGTGATGGTTGGCTCTTCGTGGACTGGTTCTAAATGGTCTCAGAGTTATATCAACGGTTCTAACTATCTGAACGGTGCTATTCAAACGTTGAATGCGGCCAACAATATTGCGTGGGATAATACTGGTACTAAAGGTTCCGAATGGTCCATTATGTCTTACGTAGGTCGTCTGGCTTACAATTATGACAGCAAATATCTGATCACTGCAAATATGCGTGCTGACGGTTCTTCAAAATTGCATCCTAGTCAGCGTTGGGGGTATTTCCCTTCTGTATCAGCTGCATGGCGCATCTCTTCGGAAGAGTTTATGAAAGAATTTACTTGGATCAATGACTTGAAATTGCGTGGCGGTTGGGGACAAACCGGTAACCAATCGGCTCTTGGTGATTACTCTTATTTTATGCGTTATGACATCCATCGGGTGCAATGGTGGGAAACAGGTAATGAGCAGGCTGTGCCTACCCTGAAGCAAGCCAATCTGCGCACCTTGGATCTGACTTGGGAGACGACTTCGCAAACAAATGTTGGTATTGACTTCACGGTATTGAATAGTCGTTTGACGTTTTACCTCGATTATTATTACAAGAGAACCTCTGATATGTTGATGAAGACATCTATTCCTGAAGGACAGTCTTCCGATAATATAATCCGTAATGGGGCTAAAATGATCAACAAAGGTTTTGAGGTTACCGTTAATTCGCGCAATCTTACCGGAAAGTTCTCTTGGGATACTGACTTCAATATCTCCTTTAACAAGAACAAACTAACGAGTCTGCTACTTACTAAAATTTATAATGATGCCGTGACGAGCGATGCGTTGCATCAATATGTGGTTCGAAACGAGGTCGGTCAGCCGTTGGGATCTTTCTATGGCTATATTAGTGACGGCGTAAATCCGGAAACAGGTGAATTGATGTACCGTGATATCACTGATGACGGGATTGTCTCAACTTCAGACCGTACATACATCGGTGACCCGAATCCTGACTTTACTTTTGGTCTTACCAACTCATTCTCATGGAAAGGATTTAGCCTGAGCGTATTTTTACAAGGCAGTTATGGAAATGATATCTACAATGCTTCTCGTATGGATACAGAGGGTATGTATGATGGATTGAATCAATCGACCCGCGTGCTTAACCGCTGGCGCATACCCGGACAAATTACCGATGTACCCAAGGCCGGTTTCAACATGCAGAACTCATCTTACTTCGTAGAAAATGGCAGTTATCTACGTGTGAAAGATGTCTCACTCTCTTATAACTTCACCGATAAGCTACTTAAGAAATGGGGCATCAGCCGCTTGCAACCTTACTTCACAGCCAACAACCTGATTACTTGGACCGATTATTCGGGCATGGATCCGGAGGTGAACCAATGGGCAAATAGTGGAGCTGTGCAGGGTATCGACTGGGGCACTTATCCTCAGAGTAAATCGTTTGTGTTTGGTTTAAATGTTGAATTTTAAATGATAAATAGTATGAAACTCAAATCTATTATAATCGGTTCGCTGGGCTTTACTCTGGCACTGACCTCTTGTTCGCTTGATTATAATCCGGTATCTGATTATTCGGATGTAACTATCGGTACATCCGGTGGATCAGGAGATGGGATTCCCTTTAAGAATCGTGCCGAGATGCTTACTCAGTACGAGGGCATGTATTCTCGCATGCGTGATAACCAAGAACATTGGTATATGGATCAAATGCTTCTGGCTGAGGCTCATTCCGACAATGCTTACGGAGGCTCTACCGGAGCTGAAGTGGTTCCTTTCGAGAATAATTCCATTGATGGGGCTAACAGTGTACTTACTCGTGACTGGAAACAATACCTTACGGATATTGCTACTGCTAACAAAATCACTTATTATGTAGACAGTGTGCCTGACGTTTCTTTTGCACAATCTGAACGTGATCAATGGAAGGCTGAGGCAAAGATTTACCGTGGAATGATTCTTTTTGATATGACTCGTATTTTTGGAGCTATACCTTTGATCACCACCATTGCAGGCAATATTACTGCAGAAAATATTAATGAGATATATCCTCTTTATTACCCCAAACAAGCCACAGTCGAAGAGATCTATGCGCAGATCGTGAAAGATCTCACGGAAGCGCTTGTTTCGGCTCCCGACAATAATCCGTCGGATAAAACACGCCTTACTAAGTCTGTTGCTCGTGCTTTGCTAGCCAAGGTGTATGCTGAGAAGCCTATGCGCGATTACACTAAGGTGATTAAGTACTGCGATGATTTGGTGAAAGATGGATTTACGCTGGTAGGAGATTATGAAGACCTCTTTGGGATGAATGCTGATAATACGGACTGCAAAGTGCGTAATACTTCCGAATCCATTCTGGAACTGCAATATCCCGTAGGTAGCGGCAACTGGGTGAGTTGGATGTTTGGGCGCAATGTATCTAATTGGGATGAGAATTTTACTTGGTCTAAATGGGTCACTCCTTCTCGTGATCTCATCAAGGCTTATCAGGATGAAGGAGATGTGGTGCGCTACAATCAGTCTATTGTTTATTACGAGGCTGCATGGAGTAATTACTACCCCTCAAGCAATTACCCCTTTATGTACAAATGTCGCTCCAGTCATAGCAACATCATCAAGTTGAGATTAGCGGATATTCTGTTGCTCAAAGCGGAAGCACTCATCATGGGGACAACACCGGATCTTGGTGCGGCTGCAACCATCATTAACATCATCCGCAACCGTGTCGGATTGGATCCGCTACCGTCATCCACCACTTCTTCCAAAGAGAATATGCTTGCTGCATTGCTCAAAGAACGTCGTTTGGAACTGGCTTTTGAAGGTCAGCGTTGGTTCGACCTTTGTCGACTGGGTAAAGTAGAAGAGGTGATGAATGCTGTGTATGCCAAAGATAGCGGACGTAAGAGTAGAATGAGAGTGTTTGATGAAAACTCTTACAAACTACCAATTCCGCAGGCTGTGATAGATATGAATCCCAATTTGGTACAAAACATTGGATATTAATCTAAAGAAACTTAATATAGAATGAATATCAAAAGCCTTTTAAAGAGCTTGCTAAGTCTTCCTGTGGTGCTTGTGGCCTGTGGCAGCGACACACCCGCTGATCAGCCAATTGATCCCGGAACGGGTGGTGAAACAAAAGGTGACGTAGCGATCTACGTCACCACCAATAACCGTTCGCAGGACTTTGCAAAGAAGACGGCCGATTTTAGTGAGAAGTCTAATATGTCTCCCACTACCGTCACGCTCGACCCCACTGTGCGCTATCAGTCAATGGATGGTTTCGGAGCAGCTATAACCGGCTCTACCTGTTATAACCTGCTGAAGATGACGGCTGAGAATCGGGCGAAATTCCTCAAAGGAACGTTCTCCAACGAGGAAGGTATGGGTTACAGCTATGTGCGCATTTCCATCGGATGTTCGGACTTCTCGTTGAGTGAATATAGCTGTTGTGACACTCCGGGTATAGCAAACTTTGCCTTGCAGAACGAGGAGACACAGTATGTCATCCCTGTGCTGAAAGAGATTTTGGCCATCAATCCATCGTTGAAGATCCTCGGCTCTCCGTGGACCCCTCCGCGGTGGATGAAGGTGAACAATCTCACTGACTTGGCTCCTTATAACTCGTGGACGAGCGGTCAGCTCAATCCCATCTATTATCAGGACTATGCCACTTACTTTGTGAAATGGGTACAGGCGTTTCAGGCACAAGGCATCTCCATTTATGCGGTGACGCCTCAGAACGAGCCGCTGAACCGTGGTAACTCAGCTTCACTCTTCATGGGATGGAAAGAAGAACAAGCTTTTGTCAGAGATGCGTTGGGTCCTAAATTTAAGTTGGCTGCACTCTCTACAAAGATCTATGCCTTCGACCACAACTACAACTATGACAATGTAGCCGATCAGAATGATTATCCTTTGAAGATGTATGATGATGAAACGGCTGCCGCCTTCCTTGCCGGAGCTGCTTATCACAACTACGGAGGAGATCGCGCTGAACTGAACGATGTGTATGGCAAACGCCCTGACAAAGAATTGATCTTTACCGAAACATCCATTGGTATGTGGAATGATGGTCGCAATCTCTCCACACGTTTGATGGATGATATGGAAGATGTGGCGTTGGGCACGGTGAATAACTGGTGTAAGGCCGTCATGGTATGGAACCTGATGCTTGATACGGATCGAGGTCCTAATCGTGAAGGAGGTTGCACCACCTGTTACGGTGCGGTAGATATCAGTAAGAGCGATTATAAAACCATCACCCGTAACTCTCACTATTACATCATTGGTCATCTGTCTTCTGTTGTGAAACCGGGAGCAGTTCGTATTGGTACCAAAGGATATTCGGCTAGTGGCATTACCTATTCGGCTTTTGAAAACACCGATGGAACCTATGCTTTTGTGTTGCTGAATAACACCACCCAAGCCAAAACGATTACGTTGAACGATGGCAATCATCATTTTGCATACGAAGTTCCCGCCAAAGCTGTGGCTTCGTATCGCTGGAAAAAATAGTTAATTATTAAATTTAATGGATCATGAAGAACTTAAAATATATTTTGTTTGCATTGGCAAGTGTTCTGTTGCTCAATTCTTGCGACGACGATGAAGCTGTGCCCGGTAATCCGGTTATAGACTCTAAGACCACCTTTGGCAGTGCAATGTTTGGAGATAGTCTGGCGTTTACTGTCGCTGTTTCCGATGCTGATGTACCCCTTTCTACCTTGAAAGCCCAACTTTACTATGGTGAAGAGAAGGTTTCCGAAACTGTTATTCGTACCAAAACCACTGCCGATTACAGTGGGAAGATTTATGTTCCTTATTATGCCAACATTCCCAATGGGAAGGCTACTTTGAAATTGGTTTTGCAGAACATTCATTTCACCATCACCGAGAAGGAGTATGAGGTTGCTCTTACTCGTCCGGACTTTGCTTATCTTACCTTTGTCACTACGGATAAAGAGTATCGCATGGAACGAACAGGTTTGTATCAGTATGAACTTACGGGTACCTTTCCGCAGAAGGTAAAAGGGTATATCAAGTCGCCCAAAGCTTCTGCCCAAGGTAATGAAATAAGCTTCGGATGGGATAGTGGAGCCATCACCCAGGGAACTACAACGCCTATCAGTTTCTCTAGTTCAAGTGCAGGCGAATACACGATCAATTTCAATACCCTGACTTATGCGGCAGCTCCATTCATTAAATTGTTGGTAGGCGGCAAAGAAATGCAGATGATTGATGATGATAACTATAAAGTAGATCTCACCCTGACGCAAGGACAGAAACTGGAACTTTCCGGCTTCCCGAATTATGATCAATGGTGGATAGATCCCGACTTCTTTGTGCGCGGCACCGATGGGAAATTAGAGTTATTGCCTATTGGCGGAAGCTATCGCATCATAGCCAACTTTAAGTTCAATTACTTTAGTGTTGAGGCTCTCAAAGATGGTAATACCGCTACCCTGCAAGCAGACGGTACCGGAGCGATCTGGATCATTGGTGACGGTATCGGTAAACCCACTGTTGCAGGTAATCAGGTGAGCTGGAATCCGGGTAAGGCTCTTTGCATGGTGCAGCATGAAGCTAAGAAATATCAAGTGACGGTTGTAGCCGGAACATCGGTGAATGCGAGTGATATCAACTTCAAATTCTTCCATCAAAAAGATTGGGGAGGTGAATATGGAGCCACAACACTTTCTACCACAAGCGATGTAATTTTTGTAGGCGATGGCACTAATGGGCGCGATGGTGGTAACTTGGGCATTGTGACCGGCAAATCGCTCGAAGCGGGTGCAACCTACGTGTTTACGATCGACGTAACCGCAGGTATCAGTAAAGCCGTTCTTACGGTGACTAAAAAATAACATTCGGGATAGCGCTCAGGAATCAGGTTGATTGGTTGAATAGCCATAGTCGGAGGATATCTTTGTACATGGTGAGTCTAAAATTGAAATGATTTCTTGATAAAATCAAATTGCTTTAGTGAGAAGACTTGTCTGTAGCCGTTTCACTAAAGCAATTGCTTACATTTATCGGCGCAGAGCGTACAAACGATAAAAATGGCCATTTTATCGAATAAATGGCGCATGGAATGAGCGGTAAGATTGCTACTTCCTTTGTCGTTTTATCGCTTGTGTACCCTTCTTGTTTTTCAATAGTAAGTAATTAGTAAAATAGTAATTAGTATGAAGTTAAAAAGTATTTTGGTGACTGCATCCTTCACTGCATTGCCGCTTTTTGCGCAGCAGCAGAAGCAGGTGTATCTGGATGCGTCCAAACCCATCGAAGAGAGAGTGGAAGATGCGTTGAAGCGTATGACGCTGGAAGAGAAGGTCGCCATGACCCATGCGCAGTCTAAGTTCAGTTCCCCGGGTGTTCCCCGCTTAGGGATCCCCGAGAACTGGATGACGGACGGCCCGCACGGCATTCGTGCGGAAGTGTTGTGGGATGAATGGTATGGTGCCAGCTGGACGAATGATTCGTGCATTGCCTTTCCCGCACTTACTGCGTTGGCTGCTACGTGGAACACGGATATGGCTGCTCTTTATGGCAAAAGTATCGGTGAAGAGGCCCGTTATCGCAATAAGAACGTGCTTCTGGGACCGGGTGTGAACATCTATCGCACACCGCTCAACGGCCGAAACTTTGAATATATGGGTGAGGATCCTTTCTTGGCTTCTAAGATGGTGGTTCCCTACATTCGTGAGGTGCAGAAGAATGGTGTGGCTGCTTGCGTAAAGCACTATGCGCTCAATAATCAGGAGATATATCGCGGACACATCAACGTGGAAGTAGATGACCGTGCGCTGTATGAAATCTATCTGCCTGCCTTCAAGGCTGCGGTGGAAGAGGGACACGCTTGGGCCATCATGGGTTCGTACAACCAATATAAAAACGAACATTGCTGTCACAACCAGTATCTGCTGAATGATATTCTGAAAGGTGAATGGGGTTTTGATGGTGTGGTGATATCCGACTGGGGTGGGGTGCACGACACTAAACAGGCCATTTTCAACGGACTCGACATGGAGTTTGGCAGTTGGACTAACGGGATGACGTGGGGTAAGAGCAATGCGTACGATTATTATTACTTGGCTGACCCTTATCTTGAGTTGCTTAAGAGTGGCGAGGTAACGGATAAGGAACTGAATGACAAAGTGCGTCGCATTCTTCGCTTGGTGTTCCGCACCAACATGGCCAAAGATCGTCCTTACGGTTCCTTTGGAACGGAAGAACATGCCTTGGCCGGACGAACCATTGCGCAAGAAGGCATCGTGTTGTTGCAGAATCGTGGCAACCTGTTGCCTGTGGATCCTGCTAAGACAAAAAGAATACTCGTGGTGGGCGAGAATGCTGTGAAGCGTATGACTATTGGTGGCGGATCTTCCTCACTGAAGGCGAAGTACGAAATCTCTCCGCTGGCAGGTATTGAAGCTCGTGTGGGTAGTGCTGCCAATGTGATGTACATGCCCGGATATGCTTCTCCCGCAGTAGCAGAACAGGATAAGAAAGGTGCCAAAGCAGAAGAAAAAGTGATTGATTTCGACAAGTTGCGTGCCGATGCGGTGAATGCGGCCAAAGAAGCTGATGTGGTGTTCTTCGTGGGCGGACTGAATAAGAATGATGGGCAGGACTGTGAAGGAAATGACCGTAGCTCATTGGGCTTGCCTTATGGTCAGGACAAACTCATCTCCGAACTGGTAAAGGCGAATCCGAACACGGTAGTGGTACTGGTTACCGGCAATGCTGTGGCCATGCCATGGGTGAAAGATGTTCCCTCTATCGTGGAGACATGGTATAGCGGTACCGAAGCCGGCAATGCCCTCGCTTCTGTGCTGTTTGGCGATGTCAATCCGTCGGGCAAACTTCCGTTTACCTTCCCGGTACGGTTAGAAGATAACGGTGCACATGCCCTTGGCGAACATCCCGGAGACAGCATCAATGTGAAGTATAACGAAGGCGTCTTTGTGGGCTATCGTTGGGCCGATAAGCAGAAGAAGTCAAAACCTCTCTTTGCTTTTGGTCACGGACTGAGCTACACCACCTTTGCGTACGGTAAAGTAACAGCCGATAAGAAGGTGATGACTGCCGATGAAAGCATCACTTTCAGTGTAACGGTGAAGAATACAGGTAGCCGTGAAGGTCAGGAAGTGGTTCAGCTCTACATCAGCGATAAGAAATCCTCTCTGCCACGTCCTGTGAAGGAACTTAAAGGATTCAGCAAAGTCAAACTTGCAGCCGGAGAAGAGAAAGTGGTAACTTTCAGCATTACTAAAGATGCCCTTAGCTTCTTCGACGATGCTAAGCATCAATGGGTAGCTGAACCCGGACGATTTGAAGCTCTTGTCGGTGCCTCTTCGGCAGATATAAAAAGCAGTGTGGCGTTTGACTTGAAGTAAACTTCAGTTTTCAAATTTAGAAGAGCCATCTTTAGCCTGTATACACAGGGTCAAGATGGCTCTTCTTTATAGAGATTCAATACATCTATCGTGCTGCTTCTTGCTTTGAATGACTGCTCTCGATATACGATGTAGAGGAATTATTTGTTAGTGATTAGTTCTTAGAAGCTGATTTTGGCACCTAAGAAGTAGCTTCTTGGAGTTGAGGGACCATAGATATAGCCAGAATCTCTGTCAACGCCTTTATCAAAGTCTTTCTGGTAAGCTTCCAAGATATTCTGCACACCGCCGTTTATCTGTATGGTCACTTGATCTACCGGAATGTTATAAGCCAACTTCATGTTCATATCGATAAAGTCGCGTGTGCGTTTAGCTGTATCTATATCAACGCCCGAACCAGCCATATGCTGCACTAACATGCTACCAGTGTAGGTTCCTGATAGAGAGGTCGTTAGCTTCTTTGTCGGATTGAGTGATGCGGTGAAATAACTGTATGCATTGGGAGTGCGAAACATTTTCTTCTCCGTTTTTACTCTTGTATCCTCACTCCATTCCTCCGGTTTTTTGTAATGGCTTTGCTGAAGTGTTAGTCCGCCTTGCAGTTGTAGCCAAGAAGTAAGCACAGCTTTTCCCTCTAGGTTCACTCCCATGACTTTGGCACCCGAGCCGTTATAACGTTCTTTCACCGTATTTCCCTTTTCATCGACTTGATTCATGTTTCTTAGTGCGAACACATCCCTAAGATCAGTGTAAAAGCCCTCTATTAATAAGTTGGTTTGCACATTTCCAAAAGTATGATACATGTCAGCAGAGAGGCTGAAACTGTGCGATTTCTCTTCTTTAAGTCCATCAACCAGACGAATGACCTGACGCTCACCTCCTACGATGGCTACGTGTAAATCCTCATCAAAGGCTTGCGGAGCACGGAATCCTGTAGAATAATTAAGTCGTAGGTTGATGCTTTTGTTGGGGTTGAACCGCAACGTTGCTCTGGGACTGATAATGGCATGGTCAATCAGATTATGCTTGTCCACACGTGCGCCAAGCAGCAGACTCCAACGTTCGTTTTTCCATTCATTCTGCAAGAAACCGCTCCAGATACGAGTCTTCTGACTAAGGTCGTGATCATATCCAATAGAGACGTCTTCTAGTCCGTCATAATTGAATTCGCCGCCGGCGGTCAGCTCGGAAGGCATGAACAATAACTCATCAAAGTTGTATACAAACTGACCACCACTCACCGAAGTCAAGTCTTTGGTTGTGCCATATGCATTTGGGTCTTGTTTACTTCCATAATAGCTTTTTCTGTCTGTATGTTGAAAGGAAGAATAGACGTTTAGTCGACTCTTATTGTTCGGTGAAAAGAGGTCAAAACTAATTCCCCCTCCGTTAATGTTATGGTCTACCTGTTCGGTAATATTAGCCTCATGAGCGGGACGATCAAGTCGGTCGCCTCCTCTGCGGAACTCCGTGATCCCGTGATATTCCAGTGTCAACTTTGAGTAAGTACTTGTTTTGAGGAATGAGCGCATTCCTACGGTTTTGTTACGTAGCTGAGGCAGCTCAGTAAACCCATCGCCATTGTGGTCATAGCCCGATCTATTGCGGCTTTGTCCGTACACATACAAGCCCGCTTTGCCATCTTCGGTCACCAACGAGGCATTCAGTGCGGTGCTGTTATCAAATGTTCCGCCCGTGCCGATGGAAGTGATGGAGTGAGAAAGCTCACCTGAGTTGCGCACCGGATCTTTCGTTATAACATTGACTACTCCGCCAATGGCTGATGAGCCAAACAGTGCCGAGCCTCCCCCGCGTATAACCTCCACACGTTCTATCATGTTGGCCGGGATTTGCTCGAGTCCGTACACTCCGGTCAAAGCAGAGAAAATAGGGCGTGAATCCATTAGGATCTGTGAGTAATGTCCGTCGAGTCCATTGATACGAACTTGATTGAAACCACAGTTCTGGCAATCGTTTTCCACTCTTACGCCCGGTTGAAAACTCAATCCCTGAGCCAGACACTGCGCGTTGGTCGATTCAAACAACTTCGTGTCGAGTACGCTCACCAGAGCAGGAGCCAGGCGTCGAATGGTAGCGTTGCGGTTGGCAGAAACCACCACCCCTTCTAGTGCCACCATGTCCTCTCCAATCTCCATGTTGAGCTCTATGCTTTTCCCTTTTTTAAGCACCACTTGGTTAGAAGTTGATTTGTAGCCTACTGCGCTGGCTTCGACTGTAAAAGTCCCTTCAGGAAGGTTCTTGAGGAAGTAATGTCCCGACTCATCGGTTACGGTACCGATAGTGGTACCTTTCAGTACCACGTTGATGAAAGATAAATGTTTTTTCGTGTCCTTATTTATAACGTGTCCATATACATTGGCATCCGAAGCTTTTAACTCAGGGTTATCTGCTAATGCAGAAATGGCCACATAGAGTAAGCTGAAGAAAATTATTGTAATCTTTTTCATTCTGTTTTTTATAATGATTTGTAGAAATGAATATCAGTGCAGCATCCATATTATGGGCGCTGCAAAGTTTGAAGAAGCACACTTCATCCCAGTCCGGAACTTAAAATAGAATGCCGGACAATAAGAGAGTGAAGAGCGAGAAACCTCTTCAAAACGATATGTCAGGCTGCCAATGGAGGAGCGCGGAGAGAGATTGTCCTGTCTCTAAAGCATTTGGTTATCTTAAATTCAGGACGGATTAGTATTTTGACGGGTTTAAGTAAGAACAATCCGAACAACACAATGAATAGCAGCGAGTGAGCTATCTGTATGTGTGAAAGCGAGTGAATGAATTGTACTTCGGATGCCTTTCCGTGGTGATGTACCGGAGCCTTGCTGTCCTTTTCGAAAGGGTGAGAGTGTATAATAGTTACTCCGTTGATCACATGTGAATGTATAAAGAGAGATACGCTCCCCGCATACCAAATGAATAGTACAGGGAAGAATATTTTGAAGAACTTTATACTCAGTCGTTTCATAAACGGAAATCAGGAATTTAGTTACGCCTTTTTAAATGGTGTAGCGCAGATGATTGAAATGAAACAATGTTGCAAATTTAGGGTTTCGGTTGTTAAGAACCAAACAGAATCTTTCTTTTTTGTTCTTAATGCCTGTTGATATTCAAAGATACTATCAAAGGAATCAGTGCAACGTTGTTTCATTGCATGAAGTTAATACTTTGTTCTTTTATTGGATTTATTTCTTGTATAAGTTACTTTTGTATTTCAATGTGGCTGAATAATGGATATAAATGAAATTTTGAAGACGAGGAACCTGAAGAGGACAGCTCCTCGTGTGGCTATTGTAACCATACTCGAAAATAGTCCTATACCGCTTTCGGAGAGTGAGATAAAGGGTGGAATGGGGCATTTATATGATCGTATCACCTTTTATCGAAGTGTGCAAACGCTGCTTGAGGTTCAGGTTATCCATCGGATTATGATAGATAACGCTACCGTGAAGTATGCGTTCAACAGAAACGTGCTCAGTCAGCTCCCTACTCATGAGCATGTGCATTTCTACTGCAAGAGTTGCCACACCACTATCTGTCTTGAGCAGGTACCGATTCGGAAGTATAAGTTGCCTGAAGGCTTTGTTCAGGAAGAATCTGAAGTGTTGATAAAAGGTTTGTGTGATAAATGCGCTTCAATTTCTGATGATTTCTTGTCTGAATAGGTTTTTGTATACCAAGATCTGTCGATAATCTCGTATTTGTCTTCTTGTCTGAAATTTGTTTCATTCGAAACAAGCTTCAGATAAGAGGACTTTTTTGATAATTATAGTTGATATTCAAGAATGAATTTTTACCTTTACTCTTGTCTAATAAAATAATTATGAAAAGTAGATCAAAACAAACTAGTAGTCGTCCGTTCTCTGGGACAAAGTAAGCTTAAATGCTGATTTTCAAGTAAATAATCAAATCCTCCCATCTGTCGCCGATTGTTTAAGTCTGAATAGTTGCACCCATTCTTTCTTTGAATTCTGCACTATGCTCGAAAAGCATGAAAAATCGTTGTTGTCTAATCTGAATGCTTCTGCAAAGAATTTGTTGGATATCCGAATGGAAGAGAAAGAGCTAAACGATCTGTGGCTCAATGTTTTGGTAGAAGAATGCCTGAACTTTTATGAAGCTGGGGGGATGTGTAACACAAGCGTTCCTGAGGATGTTTGTCGCATAGTGTCTGATATCATGGGGATAGAAAAGATTGTCTTTGAGACATTCGAATTTATTTCTCCTACGCACGGATGTTTGGCGGAATGTTTGAAGAAGACGCATGGGCACAGGGTCTCTAGTGAGATTGCTGATCAAATTAATTTTTTGTTGCATTATATCAGAGTGGTGGAGGATTTTATCCGGAGAGACAGTTTGTTTGCGAAGGAGGAAATGCATCAAATGTTTGAGGTCCTTTGCAAGGGCGCTATTCCGCTGGATGTTTTGGCTGTGGAAAACAAATTGAGGCTAGGCAAGATCCTAGAGCAGTCTGCTGCACCTGTTGATCTGCCTGCCGATAAAAAGCCGGAGGTTTCGGATGAAATACTTTCGGCTATTCGCTCTGAGATAGAGGGTTTGAAGTTTAATGTTAGTCATGAGTATTGGGTAAAGGGTATTATACTGGTGTGCGGTCATTTGCGTCAAATGATGATGGAACCCGGTATATATGGAGTGGAAGGTACTCTTAATGCTTATGCGTACTGGATACTCGAAAACTTCCCTCTGGTGGGTAAGGTATACACGCACGAGCAGCTGGTAAAAGTGTTGGGCAAGAGCGAGCCTTATTCTTCCAAGGTAGTCAAGAAGGTGCTGGGAGATGATCCGAAGGGGTTTATGAGATGATGGACTTTTACTCCCCAAAAGCTGTACAAGATGCTTTGTTTCTCTCTTGCCGGCATGAATTACATCCGGTTATAAATAAAACCGGGTATTTGTTTTATAATAATAGCAATAAACCTCCATCTCTTTGTTATATAGGCAACGTTCTTTCTCTTTTTAATTGCTGTAAAAATTTGTTTTGCAGCCTTCTCTACAGTGGAAACCCAGAATAGACCCTCTCCTTTAGCCATATTGGTATCTACAAATCCGGGTCTTATGTCGGTTACGAAAATAGGAAGTCTAAGAGAGGCTGATTTCTGTCTGAGTCCTTCCAAATAGTTTATTTGATATGATTTTGTTGCGTTGTACGAAGGAGCATGTCTGCTTCCACGCAATCCGGCAAGAGAGCTTATTGCAACTAAATGTCCTGATTTCTGTTTTTGAAAATAGTTAAACCCCCAATCAGCAATATTGGTAAAGCCTGATACATTTATGTCGATGGTTCTTTTTTCTATTTCAAAGTTTAGTTCTTCGTTTATATCACCTGTTCCTGAGCTTATTATTAACAAATCAAGCCCATTTAGTTGTATTGTCAGTTCATTTAGCTTTTCGATTGCAGTCTTAATATCGGCAATGTCAAAAGAGCTGGTGATAAAAGCTCCAGTTCTTTTCTTTTTTAGATCCTCTAGTAATTCGTTCCGTCTGCCTGTAATTCCAACTAGATAACCGTTTTCTGCTAGAATTATTGCGAGTTCTTTACCTATTCCAGAAGTTGCTCCTATTATGATTGCTTTTTTCATTTATAGACGATGTTTAGTGGTGCCAATTTTTGTACTTTTCACAAATATATAATTAAATATTTATATGGCGGGAGTATCATAATAATATTTATCTGCTACTTTCTTTCCTCTTTTTTCAGAAGCTCGCTCTAAAAATCCTTTCTCCTCATTTTTATTTCTTCTCCCCGTTCTCTGTAAATAACTGATAATTAATCTGTTGAAACTTCTTTTCAATACTCTTCATTTTACCCCTTATCTCCTTGAAACGTTCTCTATTTTTGTATCCGCGACACGGGGATGTTGCCTGAATATAAATGATAATAGATATGACCAACAGAAAGAAACTTCGGCCTTACATAGGATTTACAACACCGTGAACGGTCGCTGCACTCCCTGTGAGGAGAACCCCGATGCTGGCATAGAATCTCAGCGCATCACCGATGTGAAGTTCGATAATGCCAGTTGGCTGAAACAGGAAGAGGCGGTGCAAGGAGAGATTTTGATGGAATAGATCAAACGATTATTTCATCCCCCAGAGCACAGCAAATATGTAGTATTTGAACGGACAGTCAACCTCTTTGAATCCGGCCTCTTGCAGCCATCTCATTTGTTCTGAAACAGAGGCGCATTTATCCAACTTGTTTCGCTCATAGGAGGCTTCTACGGCTTCTTTGCTTAACTCAGAATTGTCGAGTCTGAGACGCCTCCTTTGCGTATAAAACGAGTGGATATAATCCGTACTGCCTTTCACTTGTTCTGCATTGACAAAAAAGCCACCCTCATTGAGTATGCCATTTATCTTTCTGAATAGCTCTTGTTTGCCTTCGTCGGATAAATGATGAATAGCGAGCGAAGAGATAACGGCATCATACTTTCCTTGAGGCTCGAATAGTGTCATATCGGCGATTTGGAAGGATACATTTTTCAGATTGGCGAAGCGCTCCCGTGCCACGGTCAACATTTGTTCCGAAAAGTCCAGTAGCGTGATCTCTGCTTGCGGATATTTCTCTAGTACAAATTGTGAAAAGATGCCGGTTCCGGCTCCTAAATCGAGGATCTTAGGGGTAGTGGTATTGAAATGCAGCCACTCAGTAGCTATGCCATAGAAATCATCATAGCATGGGATGAGTATTCGGCGTTGGCTATCATATTTTTTTGAGATCTCATCAAACTGTTCTTTTACACTTTCCATCTTGTTGCTTGTAATAGGTAAATTCTGTACCACAAAAATACAGATATCCTCAACATAATGGCCGCTAAAATGTTAATTATTCATTGATTTTATATGCTAAACAAGAATATCTATGCAGAATCTGATAACCAAAACGGTGAACCTGAAAGAGGGAACGGCTGAGAGCAAGAAGGCGGAAATCCGCGATTATTTTTTGAAAACGTGGGAAGTGGACGAGAAGCTGTATACGCAACTTGTGGATGATACTGCTTTTTATCTGCGGGGTGATCCGCTCCGTCATATCATCCTGTTCTATCTGGGGCACACGGCTGTCTTCTTTATCAATAAGCTTTTGCTGGCAAAAATAATAGATGCTAGAATAAATCCGGCTTTTGAATCGATTTTCGCCATCGGAGTGGACGAAATGAGTTGGGACGACTTGGACGAGCGGCATTACAACTGGCCGTCGGTTCCGGATGTTCGCAAGTATCGCGATGAGGTGAAGAAAACCATCCTGGACGTGATCGACCGTACGCCGTTGAATCTTCCCGTCGATTGGGAGAATCCTTTCTGGATTATCATGATGGGCATTGAACATGAGCGTATTCATCTGGAGACTTCGTCGGTACTGATACGCCAATTGCCTCTCGATAAGGTAGTTAGCGGACGTTTCGGTAAAATCTGTGAGGAGCGGGGAGATGCTCCGACCAATGCTTTTCTGCCTGTACCCGGTGCTGAGGTTAAGTTGGGCAAGCCGATGGATCATCCGCTTTACGGTTGGGACAATGAATATGGCAGTCGAGTGGAGGCGGTGGAAGATTTTCGGGCCGGTAAGATGCTTATTTCTAATGGCGAATATCTACAGTTTGTTGAAGACGGTGGCTATGATGTGGAGAGTTATTGGACGGAAGAGGGTTGGAGTTGGCGCAACTTCAAGGAGGCGCAGATGCCACTGTTTTGGAGAAAGAAAGACTGCGGATATGTTTTACGTTTGGTAGCCGAGGAGATTCCAATGCCGTGGAACTGGCCGGTGGAGGTGAATTATCTGGAAGCTAAGGCCTATTGCAATTGGATGTCGGCAAAGCAGGGGAAGACTTATCGTTTGCCCACCGAGGCTGAGTGGTACCGCTTAGCAGAGCATTGCGGCATTCCGGATGTGGAAGCTTGGAACGCTGCTCCGGGGAATATCAATCTGGAACAGTATGCATCACCTTGTCCCGTGGATAAGTTCAAGCAGGGCGACTTCTATGATGTGGTGGGAAATGTCTGGCAGTGGACGGAGACACCGATCACGGGTTTTGCCGGTTTCCGTGTGCACCCTATGTACGATGATTTCTCCACACCGACTTTCGATGGAAAGCATAATTTGATAAAGGGTGGTTCGTGGATCTCCACCGGAAACGAAGCGACGCTCCATGCTCGCTATGCGTTCCGCCGCCATTTCTACCAACATGTGGGCTTCCGTGTGGTGGAATCCGAACATCCGCTCGTCATAGAGAACGATGAGTACGAAACGGATACGGAGGTAGCCAATTCGTGTGAGAACAACTGGAGAGATGTCTTCGGTGCGAAGTCGAATTTTCAGAAAGATCTTGCCGCTCTTGCACTGGCTGCGGTGAAAGACCGCCAAGTGACTCGGGTGCTCGATCTGAATGCCGATACCGGTCGCCTGGCCTTTGAACTGGCACCCCACTTCAGCGATATCACCGCCCTCGATTTCTCTGCACGCTTCATTCGCATGCCCATTCAATTGCAAGAAAAAGGTTTTGTTCGCTACATCGTGAAAGAGGAAGGTGAACTAGTGCTTTATCGTGAACTGCTACTTGCCGAAACCGGTTTGGGGGCGAGCAAGGAACATCTTCTTTTCATGCAGGAGAACGCCAATAACATCAAGCCGATCTATACCGATTACGATTTGATCATTGTACCCAACTTACTGGAAGAGTTGATAAATCCCATTGCCTTTTTGGAGCATATACACGAGCGGTTGAATGAGGACGGCACACTGATTATTGCTTCCACTTACGATTGGGAAACGAATGAAATTGCCAAAGAATACCGTCCCGGTGGCTTCAAACGAGATGGAGAACCTGTTACTTCATTCGATGGCATCAAAGCCATCTTGGATCAATGGTTTGTTTTGGAACAGCCTCCCGTTGATTTGACCTGCACGCTTCGGAAAAGCTCCCGCTGCTCCGAAGTCCGACTTTCGGAGGTTACTGTTTGGAGGAAGAAACCTTAGTTTTGGGGAACTTGCTCTTTTTCCTTAGAACCCGGAATAGAATCGATAGCAAACAAACATTGTCGTCGTGGGTGAACTTGTTCCTTTACCTTAGAACATTCCGATTTCCGCCGTTAAGCTTGAAAGGATTACTTCTTAAGCTTAACGGTGGCATTCTTATTTTACGGGTACATCTCCGAGCGGAATGCTATGAGTCTGTTTTATCTCACCCATCACAAAGATACTTTGCAGACTTCCGATGCTATCTACCGTACCCAATTTGTTGAGCACGAAATCCTGATAGTACTTCATGTTGGGCACGTAGATTTTTAGCATAAAATCATAATCACCGGAGATGTTGTAACATTCGGTTATCTCATCTATGCCCATGATTGCCTCCATAAATTGGTGTCCATACTCCTTGCTGTGCTGTTTGAGGCGTATGTTGCAGAAGACGATGAAACCTTTACTCAGCTTCTCGGGGTCGAGGATAGCTACATATTTCTTTATGAATCCTTCTCTTTCGAGCTGCTTTACCCTTTCGAACACGGGCGTTGGCGACAGGTTGACTCTCTGCGCAAGCTCTTTGGTGGTAAGGCTGGAATCCTCTTGCAAGAGCTTGAGGAGTTTGAGGTCTGTTTGGTCTAATTTCTCCATAGATAATTATTCTGATTAGCGACGAATTAAAGCTGCTTTATAGCGTATTCATCTGGTTGATGTGGCAAATATAGAATTAATATCCTATATTTTAGTTGATGTGTAGGTATAAACTCTAAATAGTTACATTTGCTCTCATTAATCATCTAAATAAATGTAATAAAGAATATGCGTACAAACATTCTGGGTTACCCGAGAGTTGGTAATCATCGTGAGCTGAAGAAGGCTTGCGAAAACTATTGGTCAGGCAGCATCTCAGCCGAAGGGCTTTTAGAGGAGGGCGCTGCCATCAGAAAGCGGAACTGGAGCTTGCAGAAAGAAAACGGGATCGATCTGATTCCGTCGAATGACTTCTCTTTGTATGATCACATTCTCGATATGACGCTCACTGTGGGTGCCGTTCCTTCACGCTATGAGGCTTTGGCGGGCAATAGACTGAATCTGTATTTCGCTATGGCACGTGGTTTTCAGAATGAGGGGCAGGATGTTATTGCCATGGAAATGACCAAATGGTTTGATACGAACTATCATTATATTGTGCCCGAATTTACGAAAGACCAGCAGTTCTCTTTGTACTACAATAAACCTTTGGAAGAATATAAAGAGGCAAAAAGACTGGGCATCAAAACTAAACCGGTGATTTCAGGCCCTATCTCTTATCTTCTGCTGGGCAAGGAGAAAGAGGGTGGTTTTGATCGTCTCTCTTTGCTGGAGAGGCTTTTGCCTGTCTATGTTCAGATACTCAAATCGCTCGAAAATGAAGGTGCGGAATGGGTGCAGATGGACGAACCCTTTCTGGCACTGGATATAGACAAAAAGACAAAAGCAGAGTATGTGAACGTGTACCGACATCTCAGGCAGGTATGTCGCTTGAAGATAATGGTGGCTACCTATTTCGACGGATTGAACGAGAATACTTCACTGGCCACTTCTTTGGATGTGGATGCTTTGCACATTGATTTGGTGCGTTGTCCCGAACAGTTGGGTGATGTCTTGGCACAATTGCCTGCTGAGATGAGCTTATCGCTGGGCATTGTGGACGGGCGTAATATCTGGAAGAATGACTTTACGCAGTCTCTGGAAGTAATAAAGAAGGCGGCAGATGCTCTGGGTTCGGAACGTGTTTTTGTGGCAGCTTCTTGTTCTTTTCTGCACGTGCCTTATGATTTGGATTTGGAGACCAAGGAGGATGTTCTTACTCCCGAAATGAAACAATGGATGGCTTATGCCAAGCAAAAGGTGGATGAGGTGTCGACTCTGAGAATCCTTTCGGATGGTAATTTTTCTGATGAAGCTCGGTTGAAGCTGGAGGCTAACAAATTTGCCATAGCGCATAAAAAGACCTCTTTGCTGATTCACAACCGGGAGGTGAAGCAACGTAGTGCTGCTGTAACCGATAAGGATACGAGCCGGAAGAGTCCTTTCCCCATAAGAGCGGCTTTGCAGCACAAGGTACTCAATCTGCCGCTGTTTCCGACTACCACGATTGGTTCTTTTCCGCAGACGGCGGATGTTCGTTCATGGCGTGCTAAGTTTAAGAAAGGACTCTTTTCTGCCGCCGACTACAAACATTTGTTGCAAGCAGAAACGAAAAAGGCCATAGAGTGGCAGGAGTCTGTCGGACTGGATGTATTGGTTCACGGGGAGTTTGAACGCAACGATATGGTGGAGTATTTTGGCGAGCAGTTAGCCGGATTTACTTTCTCACAAAACGGATGGGTGCAGAGTTACGGTTCGAGATGTGTGAAGCCTCCCATCATTTACGGAGACGTGCACAGGCCTCATCCGATGACGGTGGATTGGGCGGTTTATGCGCAATCGCTCTCTTCCAAATATGTGAAAGGCATGTTGACGGGGCCGGTTACCATCTTGCAGTGGTCGTTTGTCCGCAATGATCAGGAGCGTTCTGAAACCTGCCGACAGATAGCCCTGGCTATTCGTGATGAGGTGTGCGACTTGGAGAAGGCGGGCATTAAAATCATTCAGATAGACGAGCCTGCCATCAGGGAGGGACTTCCGCTTCGCAGAGGCAACTGGAAGGCTTACCTGGACTGGGCGGTGAGGAGCTTCTGCATCTCTTCGAGTGGAGTTGACGATGCCACTCAGATTCATACGCACATGTGCTATTCTGAGTTCAATGACATCATTGAGCACATCGCCAGGATGGATGCGGATGTGATAACGATCGAATGTTCTCGTTCGCAAATGGAGTTGCTCGATGCTTTTGTGAAATTCAAGTATCCCAATGAAATAGGGCCCGGAGTGTACGACATACACTCTCCGCGTACGCCTTCTCAGCATGAAATTGTGGCTTTGTTGAAGAAAGCGTTAGAGGTTCTTCCTCCCGAGCGTTTGTGGGTAAACCCTGACTGCGGTTTGAAGACCAGAGGATGGGCGGAGACGAAGGAGTCTTTAATCAGAATGGTTGATGCGGCAAAACTGCTGCGTAGCGAATTTCCTTCTCTATAGCAATTGCTTTTCTTGATTTGTTTCTGTGTGTGGGGGAACCTTGGTCGTTTGGCTTTAAGGTTCCCCCAATGCATTTACAATGAGTTGCACTTGCAGCGGAGTATATCTGTCTGCGGATAGTAATCCGGCTTGTTGCAATGCATTGTTCAGTCCGGGTATCTTGCTTATCCACCGTTTCAGCGTGTCGGCTGCACTTTTTCGGGTGATATTTGGTAGATAGAATGCCGCCAATTCTGATTTTCCGTAGCTCTGTATGCGGAAAGGTTTCTCTTCGTTTATTGTACTCATCGTTGTTTTTATTTGCTTAAAGATACAAAATAATCGGCTGACAGACAAATGATCAATTGATTAATTACATTGGTAAAAATAGGAAAAAGTGATTTTTAATTGCATTTTAGATAATAATCTGTATATTTGAATGTATTAAAATAAAAGGAAAATGGTAATTAAATTATCGATTGAACGAGACGACGAACTTTTCAGGCTTGAAAGACTTTCAAGAGTTTCTTGCTTTTTAGCAAAAGAATTTGCTAGTAAAGGTGAGCCATTAATCATTAGTGAATTGGAAGACCATAAAGGTGAATTGACAGTGACATGGACTAAAGAGCCTAATGAGAAACAGAAAAGCATAGCCATTCGTGGCTGGGAATTGGAGAATGAATATTCCATTGTCCACAAGATTCTGTAATTTCTTTAATGATTAAAACAGGAGCGGCAACTTATTTATTAGGTTGCCGCTCTTGTTATTAGTCATAAGCTATCCTTTTAAAGAAAACTTTTTGATAGCTTTATTTACCTTTATGCCTTTTTGTCTCCACCCATCTCCGTATAGGCCCGAAACGCGACAACGGCTTGTGTTACCTTTGCAAGGAAGAGATAGGGAAAGCACTTCTTTTGCAGGCCTGCGAAGTATTATTTCTCTGCTCTCTTCGGAATAAACAGTATTGTATCACAATTAAAAACAGCAACAAGTATGTCAGTACCTGTAAAGCGCTATCAGCGCAACAAATTGCTGAGCGATAAGACATCGCCCAAGCTTTACTTCCTCAGGCAGGAGTCGGGAAGTTCCAAAGTGGCTACCATCGAAAGTATCGCTCAAGACATCGAGACTTCCGGATCACTCTCTGCCGAAGATGTGAAGCACACTATGCAGTCGTTTGTACGGCAGTTAAAGAAAGTCCTCACTGAGGGCAACAAGGTAAAAGTAGATGGCCTCGGAACGTTCTACATCACCTTTAGCAGCACCGGTACGGCTGTGGAGAAGGATTGCACGGTGAAGAATATCAAACGGGTGAATATCCGCTTTGCAGTAGATAATTCTCTCCGTTTGGCCAATGACACCACGGCTACCACCCGTGGAAGTGCCAATAATGTCCTCTTTTACATCAAAGGTGAGGGTACTGCTTCGAATGGAGGAAGTAGTGATGCTGGTGGCGATAAGCCGAAAGATCCCACTGCTTAACACGATCGGAATCATCCGAAATGAGAAATTTCTTGCGGATGATTCCTTTCCATCGACAAAGATGAATGAGGCAGGATACGAATAATGTATCTGCATGAATGTAATAAGATGGGAGTAGTGGACTATGAGCGACTGAAATGGTCGGGTTTGGAAGCCGAACTGGCTTATATTCTTCGGTACTATCAGGTAGATACACTAGATGAGGCAATGGATGTGGTAGAGGAGGAACTAACCTGGTTAAGGCATATAGCTCTCGAAGTGGAGCAAGAGGAATCATCGACTCCTTCCGCTGAATATGATTGCTGAGTCTAGGATACTCTTTGCGAGTATCGTCGATAATCCCGTTTTGCTTTCCATTGAATATGATTGCCCGCCTAGTCCTCTTTCTAAGTCGCAAAAGGTGAGAGTATAACTTAAGATGAATAACAGGAACAGGCAGCCTCGAGGCTGCTTCTCCAACAAAAAAACGAAAAACAATGAAAAAACTTAATTGGAATGTGATTTTGAAAGTTGTCATTGCCGTAGGATCGGCAGTGTTGGGTGCTTTGGGTGCCAACGCCATGGCATAAAAGCGTAGTGATAGAATGAAAAGGGGGTTGTCCGGACTTTTGGACAACCCCCTTTTTCGTATTCAATGAAAAATTACTCCGGCAATAACCGGGCTTTTGTTTTCTGTGCCTGACGAACAATATCTTTGTTGCTATCTGTAGCAATAAGTTTGTCGCAAGCTGCTATAATCACATCTTGTTGCCATGAATGTGTAAACCAACTCAAAGCTTCAATCGCAGCTATCCGAAGTTCCGCATCCCTGTTCGGGTCAAGAGAGAATGTACAGAGTTGAGGCGCTATCTCATGAATAGGATTATTTCTGTAAGATCTGATGGCAAACATCTTTTCCTTCTTTGAAGTAGCTGTATCCATTACAGCATCCAGATCTTTCTTGTTTCCTGCTTCCAACCTTTCTACTTTGTCTAACAACTCTTTTACTATCGCATCTTTGTTTACCCACTGGCTGGATTCCGCAGCCTGCTTCTTTATTTCTTCTGCCATTTTAGCTGTATTCATCAGTTTAACACCGTCCATGGCCTTGTATTGCACTCTCGTAGATGTCCAGTCGTTGAGCAACGTGTTTACCAATGCCGGTATAAGGTCGTCCGATCCGGTCTCTGATATATACTCCACAGCAAAGCGGCGTACAAGTTCATAACTGTCGTTCACAGCAAGTTTCAACACATCATGCAGCTCGGGAGCATTGAGTAAGAAAAGTAAGCGCATGGCCTCCATTCTTTCTACTCCTGCACCGGAGTTGCTGAAAGTTTCTTTCAGCGTTTTGGGTAGTGACGCATCATGATTCTCATATAACTTGCGCAAAGCGATGCAACGAACATCCACAATGGGGCTTTTCTGTAATTTTTGCCATAGTTTGTTGTCCTTGGCATGCAGAGTGATAGCTTCGTTGATGTTGAGCGAAGGATCTGCCAGATTCTTAAATCGGTATGTAGGGTCGCCGATTAAGTGCGTCTCGAGGAACTGCACATGTTTGTGCCACTGTCCGATGCGTATGCCACAATTGAGCAAACCGATAAATTCATCCGGCCATTTGTCTTGTATGGCATTCACGGTGTTACCTTGCGTAACGATTGTTTTGCCGTCAGAGAAGATATAAGCTCCCGCTATGTAGTCATCTTCGTAGAACGATCCATTGTAGCAAGCATCGAACATCACAAAACGGGCATTCGGCTTGATGGCATGTAAATCCTCCAAATGCACATCCAGCGAAGCATCCAGCAGAGAATCTTTTAAGATGTTAGCAGAATCAAAAGCATCGGTCATCCATTCACGAGGTACACCGAACATCTTCATATAGTTCTGCATCGTCTCTTCTACATCTTTCTTTTTTCTTTTGGCCTCCCTCACTTTACCGCGGAGATATTGACGAATGTTGTCAATCGAGGTGTTCGGATCGCTTCCTTCCTTGTATCCGTTCAGATACTGAGTGTCGCTGGCACCATGATGGTGAAACAATACAATATCCAAATCCGGACGTTGCACTTCTCTAAGGTAGTAATCCTTGGCCGGCCATTCGGAGTCGAAGTCGGAGAAGCGAACAAGGTTTCCTGTTTTGAACAAATCGGGGAATTGCTCTCTCAAGGCCAACTGTTCGCCGGCCCATGCCTCACGTGCCTGAGAGTTATATCCGTGTCCGCGCATCATAGAAAGGTTGTTGATGGGGTTCTCTTCCGAACGCTCTTTTACCACTTTGGCGAGATACTTGTTCAATAGTTCATATTTATCCTTTCCATCGATAATTACAGGCTTTATCCGCGCCGTGTAAATGTCTGAACGGAGATATTGGCGAGATTCCGGAGTGAGGGAGAAATAGAAATAGAGTGGTTTGTCTTCATCTCTCTTCAGGAAGTCGAACTTGAGGTCGAAATCATCATAGTAACGATCTGAAGCGATACTTGAGCGCTTCCAGTTCATACGCTGATCCATCTTGAAGGCCGAGGTAAGAAACTGCCCGTCCCGAATCATCGGGATGGGGATGTCTCCTACAAAAACAGCCCCTTCCAACGGACTCTTCTTCTGTTGATACAAGTCGAGCAATATCTTGCGAATGTCTTGCGGCGATTGCCAATTGTCGACAATGATATAAGTTCCCAGACCATCTTTTTCAATCACAGCCCGATAGGCATTGACAGCTTCTTTCGCCTTCTCATAACTCTGTGAGTCGATGATGATGGCAAACGAGGTTTTGGATTGAATGCCGGGTTTGATAACCTCCGGTGCGGCCCATAGGCCGACGGCCTGTACTAAAAACAGGAGTATAAAAAGAGACTTTTTCATGTTTACTTGTTTTAATGGATTCATATTTGTTGGTTTAAAACTCGCATCCAAAGCTTACTTTGAAGAACGAGCGGTGGTTGTAGTCAAAGCTGTATGCTTTCTGATAGCAAAAGCTACCTTTCACAAAAAGATTGCCTTTGCTCTGAGCATCTATCTGTTGCGAGTAAGCAGCCGAAAGGGCAAACTGGCCGTAGTCGGATATCGAGTAATTAAAATCGCTCTGCATCAGACCCGTTACGACGATATACTCGGGGTGTTGCCCTTGGTAGCTGTACGTTCCGCTCATGCCGTTGCTATACAGAGCAGAAGCCTCTACCAGCAAACGCCGTGTGAACTTGTCGGACAAAGCAATATTTACTTTGCCGTTTACTCCGTAATCCAGTCGTTCATTTTCTTTCAGAGATACAGGCAAGAGATATGTGTCTTTGTTCTTGTTGTAGCCCACTGTAGCCCCTGCCTTCCAGCTGTATTCATCGCCTTTGTTCTTCACCAGCTCGTACTGGGCTTGTGCGTTTTGAGTTTTGTATTTAGAGCGTACACTCTTGTATTCAATCACCCATCCGGTTGCTCCGGTTGCATTGTTCCAAGTGTTGATGTACTCTATGCCATCAATTTTGCGGTCGCTATAACCCACTGTGAAGAAGGATGAATAGGGCTTTGAAAGGTCGGTATAAGCTTTCAGGTTGGCGGAGAATAATCCGTCTCTGGTTGTTCCGTCCAGCTTGGGCGTGCTTGAGTTTTCTTTCACATCCTCCACTTTCATAGAGTAGTTGGTGGTGAATAGTAAATTGACACTTCCCTGATAATTATATTGAAGCCCACCACCAATGGTGCTGGCATCATATAGGCAGAAACGTCCCGAACCTACTTTCTGGACACTTTTGCCTAATCCATAAAGGTAATAATACGTTTGATTGACGTAAGAATTTGCAATGTCCATATCCGATTCTTCTTTGAAGTTGCTATACTCCAGATTCAATCCCAAGTGATGCTTTTCACCCAATGAGAATACAGCTCCCGGCTTCACATTAATGGTATATAGCGTGTTTGTTGAACGTGGGTCTCTTTGCTTGGCTCCCATGGCATTCTGATAGAGCAAATCCAAACCAAAAGAAACAAAGTTCCAATACTGTTTGGTTGCCGTCCGCAATTGGAGTGTGTAGTATTGCTTGTTCCAATCGCTTAAAAGACTATCTGCAGTGTAATAAGGCATACCGCGATAGGGATCGAGCAGCGAAGCGTTGTACCCCGAATTACCTATTTTCTCTCTGGAATAACCAAAACTACCCCATACATAAGTTGATTTCAGATTGACACTACCTTCAGCATTGAAGGTGATGTTTTGTCCGTCTTCCCCTTGTTGGGCCTTCTTGAAGTTGCCCTTGTAGTTCTCATATCCCAGTGCCACCTCGGTATAATTCAGCGGTTTATCCAGCAAAAGCCCTGCCGAATTGGAACTTCCCATCCAAAGGCTTTTCATCCTGACTTTTTCTGCCGCTGCCGGAGTGTTTTGAGTTGCCTCCTCTTTCTGTTGAGCATTCACTGTGAGCGTTGCAAACAGCAGTGTGCAGAGAGTAGCAATCTTTTTTATATTGTTTTTTTTCATAACGTTCTAGTTGTATTAAAACTCTAATCTTGCTTACTTTTTTAATAACGTATGATTCCACGAAGGCATCTTTGTATTGTAACGACGGAATTGGGGTACAAGGCCTCGTTCAAAGTCGTCCGTACTGTTATTAGTATCTTCAAATACCAGATCACCATTAGCGCGGGTTTCTTTCACTTTACGTGCTACACCGACTCCGATAAAGGTTTGGCCGACATACGTCATCCCCGAATCAAGTAGCCCAGGTACACGCTTGCCAACAATCATACTTTCGTTTTGCCCTGCTTCTACGGCATCTATTACATAATCAATGGGGATTTTGGCATAGAGCTTGGTAGATGTGGATGCTAAATCTGTTGTGTTCAGCGACTTATCTTTTACCGGATCATACGTAACCCCGTCAGGAACTTGGAAAAGGACGTATGCACCTCCAAATATTGTAACCATGTATTGGAGTAATGTATTTGATGCAGTTCCATTTGCATAAATAAAAGTCATGTCTGTTGCCGGTTGATCGGGGAAATTGGCATTATGGCAGTTAAATTCAAATTCGGAAGAAGAGCAATCCATCGGGCTATTAAGATTATATTTTTCAACTTTATGGTTGGTGGCAAACTGTGAGATGACGCATGACTCACCTGGCTTTAACGGATAATCCGTTCCTTTGCCGGGAAATTGCCAAATATTGGTGGCATATACATAGTTATTTCCATCTTCTTCGGGCCACATAGGGAGCTTAGCCGTTGCTATAGTTGGTGCAAGGTCGGCGAAATAGATCTTATCGAGATAAATGACCTTTTCTGTATTGTTGTACAACTCATAGAATTGGTCGCGGAAGTAACCATTAGACCCTCCCTTAGGGTATTTAGATCCACAGTAGTATATTTCCTTAAAGAGTAATTTACCGGCAACCATCGCTTTAACCGGTATTTTTAGTGGTTTTGAATTACTTACGATGGAATAATTCACCACGTTTCCGTTGAGGTAATAGGTGGCATCTCCTTCCACTTCGGTCTTTCCGGTGATGTTGATGTTATATAGACCCGGAATAATACCTGATACGGTAACTGTGCCGTCACTTCCTACTGTACCGGTTATCTTAATGTTCTCCGTATAATTTTGGAGCGTCACGTTCAGTTCCTCGGGAGCAGGCAAGCCTTCAATGCTCATATCCGCCTCTATCGTTATGGTCATCGTTTTAATGTCTTTAGCGTCAAAAGCATCGCTAAACTGTCCGCTGCATCCGTTCAATACAGCCGATAATAAGAGCAATCCGGCTGTTCGGTTGATTATATTTAGTTTTTTCATATTCATTTTAATTTATTTCAGTGTGAGTAGCAATTCTACACCAAAGAACAAGTTATTGTTCCGTCTTTCGTATGTTCCGGGTGATCGTTTGTCTTCGTAGAGCGGGTGCGAAGAGAACATATTGTTGGCAAAGAAAGAGACACGCATGTATTCTCCTATTTCCTTGCTAAGGTTCAGGTTCATACATAACAAAGGCGGCATACTTTCTTTGATGTACTCTTTCTTTTCTACTTTGCGCATGATACTTGCAAACTCACTACTGTTTTGATTTGCCGGATCGAAATCGTACACCTGTCCGTCATTCTTGTTGATGTACTTCACGGGGACGGAGTCGTTACCGAATTTGTACCAATCGGCATCTTTCCAGATCATTTGTGTGGTTAGAGTTACAGCCATCTTCAGGCTTGGAATGTTGTGTACCATCCTTAGGGAAGTAGATATTCGCTCTTGGTATCTTTTTTTCATTCCAGGTTCGTACATCCCGATATGCGGTGCTTTAGCCGGATCGGTAACGAACAAAGAATAATAGGTGTATCCATTGTTATAGGTTTCGCTTTGCATCCATGCTCCACTCAACACAAATGCTGTACGAATGGCATCTATACGTCCCGTGTTGAAGTCCAGTTCCACACCATCGGTATTCATTGTCAGGTTGTTGCTGGCAGACGAATAATTAGATAGTACCGAATACTGCTTGTCTGCTATCAAAGTGGGGAATGATGTTCCATCTGTAGGCAATGCGCCTGTTTTATACGTTTGATAGGTTACGGGTGTATAAACCTCATTCATGTAATAACCATTATTCATCCGCTCCTTGAATCCGGTTACGGATAAGCGCATCTTTTGACTCAGCGTAATGTCCAAACCTATTTCCGTCTTTTTGTTGGTTGCAATTTTCAGGTTTCGGCTTTTAGTGTCGAACACACGAGTAGTTGTTACCAGCATGCGTTGTGCTTCAGGGACAGTACTGCTAGCCATAGTGTTGAGGTTGACATATTCAAAGTATGCATCTTCCGGATGTAGATACAGCACTGTGGGTGATTTGGCGGTAACGCCGTATCCACCTCGTAGGGTGAGTAAAGAAGGTATCACGTCTATGGAAAGGTTGGCACGTGGAGTGATGATGTCTCTGAAGCCCAGTATGTTGTCATATCTTGCACCTGCTTGAAACTTCAGTTCGTGCTGACCAAAACTATAGGAGAAGTTTTCTTCGGCAAAGGCACTGAGCTGGTGTACAAAAGGAATGTCTTTGTATGATCTGGGTCTTGAACTTGAATTGTTGACCGAATTAATGCGGTAGGGCGGAGCTGATGGATCGAACGTCTTACCGTCTCCCACATTACCATCGCTTTTGAAGCTTGCTCCCAGAGAGATGCGGTTGTTTAGGTATTCGGTGTTCTTTACGAGATTAGCGATGACTTGGGCAAACGTGTTGACCTCTTTTCCGTCAATATCATACTTCGTCATATAGCTGGACGGGGTGTAGTAGGCATACAGATTTTCCTCTCCGGCAGGGATATTGGTGATTTTGTTCCCTTCTGAATCGTATACGTCTACTCCCGGTTTGTTACTCAGCACAGCTCCGTCCGTGGTGGTCATGGAGTAGGGGTAATTTCCTGCACCCAGCACGGTTTCGTAATGACTCTTTTTGGAGGAATAGTTGGCAGACAGAGCATATCGTATATTTTTCAGCCAGCCATAGTTCATGTTAAAAGTCCCGTTGGTGCTTAACTTAACACCAGCTTCTTTTCCTCTTTCAGCCAGCTGTAAAGTTTCATCGTCGGGGTTTTTCTTTCGTCTATTTTCTCCGAAAGTGAATTCTACACTGGTGTTGGAGCGTAGTTTTTTATTAAAGAATGAATTAGAATAGAGTGCTTGTGCCGTCGCTCTTTGGTAATAAGCGTAAGACTCTGAAGGTTGCTTAATGTTGTATGCATAGTCAGCACTGATATTTAGGTTCCCTTTGTTGGCTCCCAGCCCGTAACCTTTGTTCACCGAAGTTTGCACGATGTTCGGATTTGTCTTAAAGCTGATCTTATAAGGCTCACGTCCGGCTTTGGAAGTAACAATTACCGCTCCCGAAGTCAAATCTCCATATTGTACCGAAGGAATACCTCTGATTACCTCTACCGACTCTACATTATCCAATGAAATGGGGCGTAAATCCACCCCTCCGGATGCACCACTTAATCCTCCAATACCTACTGTGGCTCCGTTTAACGATGGATTTAATACCTGCATGTTAGCGTTGTTGGAAAGTGGTACACCATCTTTTACGATGAGTGATCCAAGTCCATTCATATTACTCCCATCTGTAGAAAGTGTGCGAATGTTTATCTGAGATGTATAATTCAGATCTTGATTTTTGCTAACACCCCCGGGTAATAATTGTAGAATATCACTCAGGCTGGTGGCTTGCATATGATCCATAGCTGTTCGGGCAATGGTGGAGGATGTTGCTTGTCCCGCTTTGTTGGCCGTAGCTGTTACTACTATCTCCTTAATTGCAAAGTTGGCATCCTTCATGTAGAACTCCAGATGGGTAATGTCTTTGCTGACGATTAGAGTGGTGTCTATTTTCACCATACCTAGTGATTGTACGGTGATATTCACCTTGCCTGCGGGCAAATCTTTGAGCATGAATGTTCCGTTATCTGCAGACATAGTTCCTGTGCCCATCTGCTGAATAAGAATGCTAGCATAAGATAAAGGTATTTTCTTACCTGTGCCAGCTTCATATACTGTTCCTGATATGGAATGTTTCCCCTTGGCCGACGACTGTGCATGCAGGCCTTGGGGGAATGCCATGATGCATACTGCTGCCACCCATGCTGTGTTGAGCAGGCCGTGTAACAGTTTTCTTCGATAGAATACTCTGTTTCTTTTCATATTTGGTTTAATTACTGGTGTTCTTTTATCGTTTATTCGCAAATATTCTTTTCTAAACTAAAAAATATGTGAATAGTAGGCGCAAAGATAGTTGCTTTACTTCTAAAAAAGAATACCTAATACATGGTATTTTGCTTTCTGTCTTACTTATTTGTTTTTTATGGGTCTTTTATCTATTGAATCAATGCTTAATAGCGGTTGTTTAATTGCATTTTGAAACAACTCATTGAAGAGAGCGAATGATTTGAGCTTCAGTTGTTCTTTCGGATTGAAGATTATTCGGCGAATCTTTTTCAATCGACGATGTTTGTTTAAATGTTTCTGAAATAATATACCTGCTTTATCGAGAAAAAAGTCTTAGAATGTGCTCGTTTCTTTGACATATTTGTACTTTTGTAGTACTATTTGTATAAACGCAGAATTAAAACGAAAAGGTGTGAAGATCAGAGAAGTAACTTCGGAAGATGCAAAGGTGTTGAGTGAGATTTACAATCACTACATAGAGCACACAGCAATCACTTTCGAAACAAGTCCTGTTTCAGTACAGGAAATGCAACAACGTATTAATGATGTCCAAGAATCGGGATTGCCCTATTATGTGGGTGAGTTGGACGGGAAAGTAGTAGGCTATTATTATATGCATAAGTGGAATAACCGCTGTGCATACAGCTCTACGAAGGAGGTGACAGTGTATCTTGATAAGGATTATACGGGCAAAGGTTTGGGATCAACGCTCTATAAGCACTTATTAGAGCATGTGAACAGAGAAAATACGCATGTGCTGCTTGCCGGAATCTGCATTCCGAATGAGAGTAGCGTGCATCTGCACGAGAAGTTTGGCTTCGTACAGTCTTCTCACATGAAGGAAGTTGGACGTAAGTTTGGTGAATGGAGAGATGTAGGGCATTGGATACTGAACTTAGAGAACCAACCAAAATAAAAAACGTTCTTTTATCATTCTCCGCAGACATTAGAAGTAGAAATCTCCGAAGGGAAAAAGTCTGTGCCAATTGATATGAATCGTATTCTTATGATTATGAGGATTTATCTGCAATATACAAAAACTCCCTGATTATGGTTCCAATTTTCTTCTGGAATATAATCAGGGAGTTTCTATTTAGGATAGCTTCTATTCTTTGTTTCTACTTTCAGAAGATAGACTTAGCAATACCCATCTCTAATCCGCGGAGTTCGGCAAGCCCTCTGAGGCGACCGATGCATGAATATCCGGGGTTCGTTTTCTTCTTCAAATCATCTACCATCTGATGGCCGTGATCGGGACGCATTGGGATGGATGTTCCTCTGCGTTGTTGCAATTCGAGGAAAGCTTTCATTACATGGTACATGTCTACATCACCTTCCAAATGGTTTGCTTCGTAGAAATTACCTTCGGCATCTCGTTGCGTGCTTCGGAAATGGACAAAATTGATGCGATCGCCAAATGTTTTCATCATTGCTTCCAGATCATTGCTACTGCTTACTCCTAATGAACCGGTGCATAGGCAGAGCCCATTGGAGTCATTGGGCACCGCTTCAACCAGTGTTTGGAAGTCGGCCGCGCTACTCATGATGCGTGGCAGGCCCAGTATAGAGCAAGGAGGATCATCTGGGTGAATAACCAATTTCACGCCTGCTTTGTCGGCCACGGGAGCAATCTGTTGAAGGAAGTAGATGAGGTTGGCACGTAGTTTCTCAGCGTCGATATTCTCGTAACGATCCAATTCTTGCTGGAACTGTGTCAGTGTGAAACTCTCTTCCGAACCGGGAAGACCGGCTATCATATTGCGTACGAGGAGTTGTTTGTCGGCTTCGCTCATCTGTTCAAAACAAGCTTTCGCTTTAGTCTTTTCAACATCGCTGTACTCAGATTCTGCACCGGGACGCTTCAACAAAAAGAGGTCGAATGCCACGAAAGCGGCTCGCTCAAAACGAAGTGCACGAGAGCCATCGGGTAGCTCGTAAGCCAAATCGGTGCGTGTCCAGTCCAGCACGGGCATGAAATTGTACGTCACGATGTCGATGCCACACTCACCCAGATTGCGTAAGCTCTCTTTATAGTTGTTGATGTATCTCTGAAATTCTCCCGTTTGAGTCTTGATATGTTCGTGCACCGGAACACTTTCTACCACAGACCATGTGAGGCCTACGGATTCGATGAGCTCTTTGCGTTTCATGATCTCTTCCACCGTCCACACTTCACCGTTGGGAATGTGGTGCAGGGCATTGACAATGCCTGTTGCTCCGGCCTGTTTGATATCCCATAGGCTGACGGGGTCGTTAGGACCGTACCAGCGCCATGTTTGTTCGCTTAAATGCATGGTTTTCATTCTTAATATTGATTTACATTGCAAAAGCTTCGAATCCACCATCAACCACAGCTACGGTACCTGTCACGAAGGCGGCGGCATCACTCATGAGATATTGGATGGTTCCGCAAAGTTCTTCGGGACGTCCGAAGCGTCCGAATGGAGTTTGGCGAATGACGCTGTTGCCACGGTCGGTGTATGATCCGTCCGGGTTGGTCAGTAGGCTGCGATTTTGCTCAGTGATGAAGAATCCCGGAGCAATAGCGTTTACACGGATACCTTCACCAAATTTGGTTGCTACTTCTGTAGCCATGAATCGGGTGAAATTGGAGATGCCTGCTTTGGCTGCAGCATATCCGGCTACACGGGTGATGGGGCGGAAAGCTGCCATGGATGAGAAATTGATGATGCAACCAGAATGTTGTTCTACCATCGGTTTAAGGAAGATCTGCGTGGGCAGTACGGTTCCGGTCAGGTTTAAGTCTACCACTTTCTGAAAATCTTCTATCTTGAGGTCGAAGAATGTTCCTGTTGGTGCGATCACAGCTCCCGGCATATTGCCTCCGGCAGCATTGAGCAGAACATCCACCCGTCCGTAGGCATTGAGGATGTCGGCAAGGTTTTGCTCGAGCACATCATGACTTAACACGTCTGTGACCAGGAACATGGCTTCACCACCTTCGGCTTTAATTTCGGATACTATCTTTTCGCCCACCTCCGCTTTGCGGCCCATGATGACTACTTTAGCACCTTCTTCTGCCAGATGAGTAGCGATAGCTTTTCCTAGAACACCTGTTCCGCCAGTGATTACTACCACTTTGTTTTTTACACTGAATAAATTTGCCATGATATTTAAATTTTAGAGTGAATATCTATACCTATTTTAGAGGAACCTCAGTTCCTAAATAAACGATTGATATCTGCAAATGTAATCATAAAGTTGATAATACTAACAAACTTTCGGGTCCCATATTGAATAACAAGTCGATGATGCTGAGGTTGGGCACAAAGCCGTGACGTGCTTCGAATACTTGATAGTAAGGTTTGGCTGTAAATTCAGAATCTACGAGGGAGAAGTCTTTCTTCGGATGAATGAGTTCACGAAAGTCATGTTCATCTAAGGCAAACTCTGACTTATATTCTGTAGTACGTTCTAGTTGTGGTTGTATATCTATCAGTCTACACATTAGCTCACATAATTCTTCGTTGAAATCGGCTAAGAAGGTATACTCCTTCTCGTAAAATGGATGGAGATCGTCTTTGTAATATTCAAAGAATGGGCTACTATTATAGGATGACTCAATGGCATTCCAATGCAGATGCTGCCAGTTTCCGTGGTCGGAGATGCGGATGTCTTTCATTGCACATTTCAACGTGTCGGGTCGGATGGTGGGGATAGAGAGAGATTGTATACCTTCCGGGCCGGCTATATTGCAACGGTTGCGATAGGTTTGTTTGATATAGTGGTCGTGTTGCTCTATAAAAATATTGTCATAGGCAAGTAGCTTGCTGTAGTATTCTACGGGGGCCAAATAGGCCGAACTTAAATAAATGGTTTTCATTTATACTATAAACTTTTATTTTGCTAACGAGAGTTATACACTTCACTAAAAGATTACTTAGTGAACCGAGGAAAAGAAGCGATTCCATCGATAGCCCTTGAATAGACCTGCGTTTTCTTCTTGGGAGAACCAAATGAGGCTTGCTTTACCGATGATGTGATCTTTGGGTACGAGTCCGAACAGTCGGGAATCGGCTAAGTTCACTGAATTGTTGGAAGCCATCCAATAATAGTCTTTGGTGAAATAGCAATGCTGAACTGAACGACCATTAATATAGAGTGTGTCATTTTTCACTTCAGCTTGCTTGCCTTCGTGTAGCACTAATGTATTGCGTAGTAACGTTGCGTTCCAGGGGTAGACTCTTACGACTCTTCCTTTGCCCGGGATAACGAATGGATGAAGTGTTTTTAAGCTTGCTCCTTCTTTCTCGGGAAGCGGATAAATCCAATTTTTGCCTTTTACAGCTTGGCCCAATAGGTAATACTCATAGCGGCTAAAACTGCGTACATTCTCTTCTCTGTTCTGTCCCATCAACTGGTTTCCTGCGATGGAAAGGATCGAAAGCAACGAATCCATCGATCTTTCTTTTTCTCTAGGGTAGGCGTAGAGTCTCTTTTCGTCGGGAGTAGATTGTCTTCCGGTCGAAACAATATTAAACAATGAGTCTACTAACAATGTGTCGCCGGGAAGTCCAATGCAACGGCTGATATATATGCCTCTTTGATCGATGACAGGTTGGGTAATTTGGGCAGGGTTATTGAAAACAATGATTTCACCGTTTCTGACAGATTTCTCCATCCAACGATGATAAGAGAATAGTGACATGAACGGAAGTCTGAGTCCGTAGCTCCATTTATTTACCAAGATGCGTTCACCTTGAAATAGAGAGTTTTCCATACCAGAAGAAGGAATGAGGCAGGAGGTGAAAGCAAAGCAACGGAACAACAGCACGATGGCTATTGCTCCGGTTAATGCGATGATCCATCTGCCGGTCCCTTTTCTCATGGCTTGCTTAATGAACCCATTTAAATATTCGATTCCATCGTATCTTTCCGTCGAACCATCCACGATCTTTATCCAGCGATAGCCATACGACGATAGGTTTACCTACAACGTGATCTTCAGGCACGAAACCCCAATAGCGAGAGTCTGCTGACTTGTCACGGTTATCGCCCATCATCCAATAGTAATCCATTTTGAAGGTGTATTTATCGGTTTTCACACCATTGATGTAAATGGTATTATCTTTGGTCTCCAGCTTGTTACCTTCGTAAACATGGATACAACGCTCATAGATAGGCAAGTTGTCTGCTGTGAGAGTAATGGTTGCTCCTTTGGCCGGTATCCAGATCGGTCCGTAGTTGTTTCGGTTCCACTTGTTGTATAGGTTCTGAGGATATAGCTTCCCTGAATATTCATCCGGTTCATTCACCATTTTATGTATTAACTTCTTGTTGTTCGTGAAAGTATCATACATCTTTTTGGTTAAAGGAAGGTCGTAGATGGGATTTAAAACTCCTTGAGCATTTCTGCCGTCCAGTCCCATTTGAATGAATTCTGTTTCCCATCCAGAGTTGTTGCTCATCATCATCTGGTCATCTTTGCTGATGCCAAGTTCTCTTAACATGTCTTCAGGGATGTACGGCCCTGTGGTTTGCACAAAGTAATTGAATTGAACTTCTTCCGGATTTGTGGATATTTTATTGTTGATATATACTTGTCTGTTCACTATTTTAAGTGTATCACCCGGCAAACCCAGACAACGTTTCACATAGTTTTCTCTACGATCTACTGGTCGATAGACTACTTCCCCATATTCTCGGGGGTTAGTAAGTATGGCATTTCTTCCGGCAGCATAATAAAGATCATAAACCTCCTGTTGCTCTTTACGAGATAGGCTGTCCATGTTGATGGGTTTAGGATAGACGTGTTGTCCTTCTTGATAGGCTAGTGAGTAAAAGTCTGTTTGTTGATAATTCACTGCTACAGTGTCTCCCGCGGGGAAGTTGAACACCACAATATCGTTGTGCTTCACTTTCCCAAATCCCTTTACCCGTTTGTAACTCCACTGAGGCCATTCGATATACGATTTACAATTGAGTATCGGCAATGTATGCTGTGCCAGTGGCATAGAGAGGGGCGTATTCGGTACGCGAGGTCCATAGCTCATCTTGCTTACGTATAGAAAGTCGCCTACCAACAATGATTTCTCCAATGAAGAAGAAGGTATCTGATAGTTTTGAAAGATGTATATATTCACAAAGTAAACGGCTACAAGTGCAAAGACGATTGCATCTACCCAGCTCATCACGCTACGAAAAGCGACGTTTTTGGAATTACGCCAAAAAGACCAAGGTACTTTTTTAGTGATGTAGGCATCGAATATGAAAGGAACCACGATTAGTCCCCACCAACTTTGAACCCATACAAGAAATAGCAGATAAAGGACGGTGATGGCACTGCACTTAATCCATTGGTTGAGAGTTGCTTTTTTCATTGTGATATCTTTATTTTTAATCATTCAAGAATGGAAATAAATCGCTCATGCCCAAATAACCTTGTTTATCAACTGTATACTCGGCTGCGAGTACAGCTCCGAACGCAAGAGCTTTGCGGTTTTTTGCATCGTGGGTGATAGTGATACTATCAGCATCGGACTCGTAACGGATGGTATGTATGCCGCACACTTCTCCTTCACGGATTGAGTGGATGGGCAATTCATTCGCACTTTTTGCCTCTTCCTTTACCCAACGATCTTTGCGATTGATGTTCTCTAACAGGTCTTCGGCCAGCGTGATAGCTGTTCCACTTGGTGCATCGAGTTTGTGTATGTGGTGAGTTTCGCTCATTGTTATGTCATAAGCAGGAAACTGATTCATGATCTTGGCCAGGTACTTATTCACAGCGGAGAAAATGCTAACTCCCAAACTGAAGTTTGATGCCCAGAACAATGTCTTGCCACCGTTTCTACACAGTTCTTTTATCTCGTCACCATGTTCGTCCATCCAACCGGTACTGCCCGACACAACTTTTACTCCTGCTGCAAATGCTTTCATATAGTTAGTGTATGCCACCATCGGATTGGTGAACTCTATGGCTACATCGGCCGATCGGAATGTGTCGGATTCATAATCCTGTTGGTTATTGACGTCAATAATACAAACAATCTCATGTCCGCGATTAAGGGCAATTTGTTCTATCTCCTTGCCCATTTTTCCGTAACCTATTAATGCTATCTTCATCGTTGTTTATGATTTGTAGAAATACTTGTTGTTGCTAATCTTATAGACAAATAGTTGACGCAAAGATAACTATTTTGATGGTAAGTTATTACTTTTGTGCCACATTAACGCCCTGTTAACAATGGAACAACTACTACATTACGTCTGGAAACATAAAATATTTCCACTCAAGGAACTTAAAACAACATCTGGACTGCTGCTCGAAGTGATTGATCCCGGATTGGCGAACACCAATGCAGGGCCCGACTTCTTTAATGCTAAGCTAAAGATTGGAGGCACATTGTGGGTAGGTAATGTCGAAATTCATGAGGTTTCGTCAGACTGGTTTCGGCATGGTCATGACAAAGATAGAGCTTACGATTCTGTGATTCTACATGTAGCTGCCGGGGTCGATTGTGATGTACACCGACCCGATGGAGAACCTATCCCTCAACTGCAACTCGATTGTCCTGAAAATGTGCGTACTCATTATGAGGAACTTAGCCAGGCCGAGAGTTGTCGTCCATGTTACTCCATCCTTTCTTTGCTCCCCAAACTTACCATTCATTCGTGGCTCACAGCATTGCAATCGGAACGCTTTGAGCAGAAAACGAACTTAATATTCCAGCGTTTGCAGCAGGCAGACCATCATTGGGAAGATACCTTTTTTATCACCCTCTCACGTAACTTTGGCTTCGGGCTCAATGGAGACGCTTTTGAGACATGGGCCAAGATGCTCTCTTTGCGTGCAGTCGATAAGCACCGTGATGATCTGTTTCAAATAGAAGCGATATTCTTTGGACAGGCAGGATTGCTTGATGAGAGTGTTGAAGAGGATGCGTACTATCAAAAGCTTCAGAAGGAATATCTTTATCTAAAACATAAGTTTGAATTAACTCAGATGGGTGCCTCTTTGTGGCGCTTTTTGCGGCTTCGACCAGGCAATTTTCCTCATGTCCGCATAGCACAGTTGGCCTACCTGTATCATCGAAGTGGTGGCTTGCTTTCCCAAATACTTGAGGCTGATAGTATTAAAGAGGTTAAGGAACTCCTCTCTACCCGTACCTCCGATTATTGGGAAGAACATTTCATCTTTGGCAAATCATCTCCACACAGAGTGAAGAGCCTTGGCGACGGTTCGCTTAACCTACTGATTATTAATACGGTTGTTCCCTTTCTTTACGCTTATGGCCTTCATAGAAGCGATGATTCTCTTTGCCTCCGTGCCGGAAATTATTTAGAGGAGTTGAAGGCTGAAAATAATTATGTAACTCGTTTGTGGGAGGGTGCCGGGCTATCGGTAAATACTGCTGCAGACTCACAAGCCTTGCTGCAACTTCAGAAAGAATATTGTGATAAAAAGAACTGTCTTCGTTGCCGTTTTGGATATGAGTATCTCAAGCATAAATAAGTCATCCTTTTTGGATGTAATGTTAAGAAGATATATTATATTTGCCCGCTGAATTTCGAGCTCCAACAATTAAACGTTTAAACGCTATGAATGCAAAAAGATTTGTGCTCTGTTTATTAATGATTGCCTCAATGGTGGGAGGCTGCTTGATTTCTTGTGGAAACACTTCTTCTAAAGACTCACTGAATAAAGAAAGTAAACCTGCTGACCAAGCTGATAGTGACTTTCAATCCTTTTTAGCTAAATTCACGTCAAGTGCTGCCTTTCAGTATACTCGTGTGAAATTTCCGTTGAAAACACCTGTTACCCTCATGTCTGATGATGGAAACAGTGAAAAAACTTTTCCTTTTACTAAAGAGAAATGGCCTTTACTTGACGGAGAAACGCTTAAGGAAGAACGCATCACTCAAGAAGAGGGTGGCGTATATGTGTCGAAGTTTGTTGTTGATCAACCTACTCACAAAGAGTTCGAAGCCGGATATGATGAGTCGGAGGTGGACTTGCGCGTGGTGTTCGATCTCATTGACGGTAATTGGTTCGTAACCGATTGCTACACTGCTTGGTATAGTTTCGATCTGCCAATAGCTGAGTTGAAAGCAACGATTCAACAGGTGCAGGAAGAGAACAAAGCATTTCAAGAAATACATCCTTAAAGAATTGACACACATGCATGTTTCCTTGCAAATCATAAGGCGGTCTTTCATCTTGGTGGGACTGCCTTTTTGTCTTTTTATGCTCTTGTGTTCACATAAAACAGAAAATCAAATGAAAGAATTACTCGTAAAGAATATACATGCCACTAGCTTGGATGCTATTACTATTCCGACTCTGCTGGATGAACAACAAATCCCTTTTCAAAAGATAGATGAGGTGAATTGGCAGGCTTTCTCTTATCGTCCTCAGGTTACTTTCCGCATAGCTCATACAGAAGAGGCTATTTTACTGAATTTTCGGGTAAAGGAGGCAAGCGTTCGTGCTCGATACGGAGAGGATAACGGATCAGTGTGGACGGATGCTTGCGTAGAATTTTTTGTTATTCCAGGCGATGATGGTGTGTATTACAACCTTGAGTGCAACTGTATAGGTACCATTCTTTTGGGAGCAGGGCCTGAGCGTAGTAATCGCGAACGAGCCCCTCAAGTGGTGATGGATAAGGTTCTGCGTTGGTCGAGTCTTGGACGCCAACCTTTTGAAGAACGCATTGGTGAGTGTAGCTGGGAAGTAGCTTTGGTGATACCCTACAGTGCATTCTATAAACACCAGATAATTTCTCTGGACGGGAAAGAGATAAGAGCTAACTTCTATAAGTGCGGTGATGAACTCAACACTCCGCATTATCTTTCGTGGAATGTAATCAAAGCACCTAAGCCGAATTTTCATCTTCCCGAATTCTTTGGGCTGCTTCGGTTTGAGTAAACAACTTCTAATGCAGAGAAGAAATCGTAAATTTGTAATAGAAGATAGTCTTGAGTTCGTTTTGTAATCAACTCTCTTGAATAGCGTAGTCGTTTGCCTTTATTTTTGATAAATAAGTGTAAAAGAGAACGTTAATTGACTGATAACACCTATTTTTGTACCATGTTAAACGGAAAGTATCATAACACTAAGCGGTTTATCTACACCGCATTGGCAGTAACGTCTTTGGTCGCTGCATTCTATTCTTGTGCCAATGTAGGACATCCCGAAGGAGGCCCAATTGACACAACTCCACCGCGAGTGATCGGTAGCTCTCCTGTTGCTGGTGCTCATAACAATAAGAAAGGTAAAGTAGTCATTGAGTTTGATGAATTTATCAAGCTTGAGAAGGCCAATGAAAAAGTGGTGGTTTCGCCTCCGCAGGTGCAACAACCTGAGATTAAAACTACCGGTAAAAAGGTCTCGGTGAATTTACTTGATTCTTTAAGAGCGAACACGACTTATACCATTGATTTCTCCGATGCGATAGTAGATAATAACGAAGGAAATCCGTTGGGTAATTTTGCCTTTACATTCTCAACAGGCGCGGTGATCGATACGATGATGGTTTCCGGAACTGTACTTGAAGCATCTAATTTGGAACCGGTAAAAGGTATTTTGGTTGGTTTGCATTCCAATTTAAACGATTCTGCGTTCGTGAAGAATCCTTTTGACCGTGTGGCCAGAACGGATAGTCGCGGGCATTTCTCTATTCGGGGAATAGCACCGGGTAAGTATCGTATTTATGCTTTGCAGGATGCCGATCAGAATTTTGCTTTCTCGCAGAAGAGTGAGGAACTGGCTTTTAACGATTCACTCGTCATCCCTTCTTTTCAAGAACGTTTACGTCAAGATACCACTTGGGTAGATTCTCTCACGGTAGATACTATCGTGGAGCGCAAGTACACTCATTACTTGCCCGACGATGTAGTACTTCGCTCTTTTCTGGAAGAGAGACATTCGCAGTACCTACAGAAGAATGAGCGATTATCTCCTGAGAAGTTCTCTCTTTACTTTGCTGATAGAGCCGATACGTTGCCTACCATTAAAGGACTGAATTTCAATGAAAAGAATGCTTTTATTATTGAAAAAACTTCGCGTAATGATACGCTTCACTACTGGGTGAAAGACTCTTTGATCTATAAACAAGATACATTAAGCATGAGCTTGAGTTATCTTTATACAGATACGTTGGATCAATTAGTTCCCCGCACGGATACACTCAACTTGGTTGTGAAAAAGGTAAAGGGTGGAGCTAAAGAACAGCAGCCCAAGAAGAAGAAGAAAGGGCATGAGAACGATCCCGAGCCAACAATATTCTTGGCAATGACGCCTCATGTTCCGTCGCCCATGAATGTTTATGATAATATAAGCTTTGTCTTTGAGAAACCTATAAGCGAATATAATAGTGAGGCTATTCATTTGAAGCAGAAGGTGGACTCTTTGTGGAAAGATGTTCCGTTTGTGTTTGAAGAAGACTCGCTTGAGCTGCGCAAGTATAACCTGTTGTGTAATTGGGAGCCAAATATGGATTATGAGTTGACTGTCGACTCCATGGCTTTCCATGGTCTCTATGGGTTGCATAGCGATAAACTAAAACAGGCTTTCAAGGTGCGCTCACTTGATGAATATGGTGCAATCTTCTTCAATGTAAGTGGGGTAGATACTACTGCGTTTGTTGAACTGCTCGATGCACAGGACAAAGTAGTGCTGAAAGCTTCTGTTGTTGATGGGAAGGCTGATTTCTACTACCTTAACCCAGGAAAATATTGCGCCCGCCTTGTGGAGGATATAAACGATAACGGAGTTTGGGATACAGGCAATTATGCAGAGAAACGTCAACCTGAGAAGGTTTATTACTATACGCAAATACTTGATTTGAAAGCTCTTTGGGAGATAGAACAGGATTGGAATGTAAATGCTAAGCCTTTAGATAAACAAAAACTAGACGAACTAAAAAAACAAAAACCTGATGAAGATAAGAAAAAGAAGAATAGCAAAAATAACAAGAATAGCCAAAGGAGGTAAGAGCCTTGGATTAATGCTACTATTGATCGTGGCTACTTTTGTTTTTACTCTTCCGGTAAAGGCGCAGTGCGAAACAAAAAATGATGCTTTCAAATCGGGTGAACTTGTGATGTACGACTTGTTTTTTAATTGGAAGTTTATCTGGACAAAAGCTGGATTTGCTAGTCTTAGTACCAATGCAACGACCTACCATGGCAAACCTTCCTATCGGATGAACATGCTTGCAATAGGCAGTAAAAAGGCCGATTTCTTCTTTAAAATGAGAGATACGGTTACATGTGTCATTGGTGATGAACTTCAACCTTATTATTTTAAAAAAGCTGCTGAAGAGGGTAAGAGATATACCATTGATGAGGCTCGCTTTTCTTATCACGATGGGGTGTGTTATGTGAAGCAAAAAAGAACGCATCGCGACGGAAAGGTTACAACATCGGATTATAATGATAGCCGATGTATTTATGATATGCTTAGTATTCTGGCGCAAGCCCGCTCGTATGATCCTGCAGATTATAAGGTAGGGCAACGTATTAAGTTTCCTATGACCACCGGACGTAAAGTAGAGGAGCAAACGCTAATCTATCGGGGAAAGAAGAGTTTTACTGCGGAGAATGATACTACTTATCGTTGTTTGGTATTCTCTTTAGTTGAATATAAAAAAGGGTCGGAAAAGGAGGTGATTACTTTTTATGTCACTGATGATAAGAACCACCTTCCTGTGCGCCTCGATTTATATCTGAACTTTGGTTCGGCAAAAGCCTTCTTGCGTAGCGTTAGCGGCAATAGGCACCCGCTCACCTCTATCATACCAAACTAAATAAAATTTGGAGGTATTATTTGTTTAACCTCCATTCGCATCGACCGTCTTTTGTATCTTTAATCTCAAAGCCTAGTGCTGTCAGTTCATTCCTGATCTGATCTGAAGTAGCCCAATCTTTGTTGGCCTTGGCTTTCATGCGCTGTTCCAACAGCATGTCCACTACTCGTCCATAGGCGACTTCACGTCCGTCGGAAGATCCAACTTCTTCTTTCAATCCCAGAATGTCGAACAGGAAGAGGTGGAATACCGCTTTGAGTTCTTCCAGGTCTGCTTCGGAGATGGTGTTGTTTCCGGCCAGAATGTTGTTGATGATCTTGGCACCATCGAACAGGTGAGAGATGACGATCGGTGAGTTCAGATCATCGTTCATCGCCTCGTAACATTTGGTGCGGATGCTCTTTACATCAACGTCCGAAGAAGCAGAGGTTTTTATTTTATCCAATCCGTCAACGGCCTCCATCAATCTTTGCAATCCCTTTTCAGAAGCTTGCAGGGCTTCATTGCTGAAGTCGACTGTGCTGCGATAGTGTGCCTGAAGAATGAAGAAACGTATCGTCATCGGACTGTAAGCTTGCGTTAGCATAGCGTGCGAGCCGGCAAAGAATTCATCGAGTGTGATGAAATTACCCAAAGATTTTCCCATCTTGGTGCCGTTCACGGTGATCATGTTGTTGTGCATCCAGTAGTGCACCATGTCATCTCCTTGTGAGGCAACGGACTGTGCTATCTCGCATTCGTGGTGAGGGAACACAAGGTCCATACCTCCACCGTGAATATCGAAGTGATCACCTAAGTATTTCCGTCCCATGGCAGTACATTCGCAGTGCCAGCCGGGGAAACCATCGCTCCACGGAGAAGGCCAACGCATGATATGTTCCGGTTGCGCGCACTTCCATAAGGCGAAGTCGGCCGAATTGTGTTTCTCTTCTTGCCCGTCAAGTTCACGGGTGGTGTTGAGCAAATCGTCTATGTTGCGACCGGAAAGTTTGCCGTAGTGATGGTCTTTATTGTATTTGGGCACGTCAAAATAGACCGAACCCTTGCTTTCGTAAGCATATCCGTTATCGAGAATCTCTTTCACGAGCTGAATCTGTTCGATGATGTGTCCGGATGCATGCGGTTCGATGCTTGGTGGCAACACATTGAGTGCCTCCATAGCGTGATGATAGCGGTTGACGTAAAATTGCACCACCTCCATTGGCTCTAACTGTTCCAACCGAGCCTTTTTGGCTATCTTGTCTTCACCCTCATCGGCATCATGTTCCAAGTGCCCTACATCGGTGATATTGCGCACATAGCGCACTTTATATCCCAAGTGAGTGAGGTAACGAAAGAGCAAGTCGAAAGTGATAGCCGGTCGGGCATGTCCCAAATGGGCATCTCCGTAAACAGTTGGTCCGCACACATACATGCCTACGTGGGGTGAATGCAGAGGAACAAACTGTTCCTTTTTTCTATCTAGAGTGTTGTAAATAGTCAGTTGGTGCTCCATAACGCTTTGATTTATTTTTTTTTGGAATTACAAAGTTATAATAAATAGTTAAGAAACTGTTTTGATTTTTATGATTTTCTTCTTTTGGAAGTTCTTCTTACTGACTCAATTGTTGACTGTTTGAGATGCTGTTGAGCTCATTCTTGTCAATAGCAAGATTATTGATTCTTAACACTACTTGGGTTCTTCCAAAACATCTAGGCGTTTTTGGAATCTGTTTAGGTGTTATTCGGGTAACATATAAGCATTTTGGTGAAGAGAAGCCTTCTTTCGACCAAAGAGAGCTGTGCAGATGATTCAACTAAACCGTCCTTTTGGGTAAGTGCAACCGTTACTTTGGAGAAATGTAACCCTTATTTGGCCTATCGGACGGTTGGTGCATAAAAAAAGGAAGAAGTCGAAACTTCTTCCTTTTACCGTATTTTAATTTCAAACTACTTTATGATTACACTGACAAATATACTACTTTACACAACAAAAGTCAAGTGCTTTGCTCTCTTTTTTGTTATTCCAATAGTTTTTCCCATTCACTGTCCGTGAGTGTTTCCAATGGATTGTTGTCCGTAATGAATGCCTCAGCCAGTTTTTTCTTTTCTTCTTGTAGTTGCACAATCTTCTCTTCGATGCTACCTTGAGTGATGAAGCGGTAGGCCATGACTTGCTTTTTCTGTCCGATGCGGTGAGCACGACTGACAGCCTGCATCTCTGCTGCCGGATTCCACCATGGGTCGACGATGAAGATATAGTCAGCCTGCGTTAGGTTGAGGCCTACACCTCCCGCTTTTAGAGAGATGAGGAAAGCCCGGATATTATCATCCTCCGAAAAGCGATCGATCTCTTCTTCCCGTTTCACAGTCGTGCCTGTAAGCATGGCATACGGCCATCCACGTTTCTCGAAAGCTTCGCCTATCAACTCCAGATGCTTCACGAAAGAGGAGAAGATGAGTACTTTGTGTCCCTCGCTTTGAAGGGTTTCAAAGGTATTGACGATCTCTTCCAATTTGCCCGAATCTTCAACGAAATCATCCAAAACCATCTGAGGATGGCAAGCCAATTGACGTAGCTTCATGATGCCGTTCAGTATGGTAAGATTCTGGTGCTTACTCTCATTGGCCTTAATTTCGAGCAAAGTATTTCGTAAGCTGTTCTTTTCTTTTTCGTATATGGTGTGTTGCTTATCCGACATGCTGCAATAAAGAATCTCTTCGGTGAGCGAAGGCAATTCCGGTGCTACCTCGTATTTGCTACGACGCAGAATGAACGGTTCGATGACACGTCTTAATCGTTGTTCCACTTGTGCATCTCCTTGGCGGATTGGAAGTGTGAAATGCTTATTGAATTCGATCTCCGTACCCAATAGTTCCGGCTGCAGGAAATGAAATTGTGACCACAAATCTTTCAGAGAGTTCTCGATGGGTGTGCCCGTAAGTACCAACCTTTGTTTCCCTCTTAACTGAAAAGCAGCCTGTGAGGTAAGAGAATCTCCGTTTTTGATGTTCTGACTTTCGTCCAGCACAATGTATTCGAATGGATATTGGCTCAACGTTTGAATATTGTTCCTCATGATGCCGTAGCTAGTGAGGATGATTTGATGCTGCTTGAACGTTTTCGCCGGATTAGGCTGTTTTTGATTGCCACCCGCATATTCGTATACCGATAGATTGGTGAAGCGAGCGACCTCTTTTCTCCAATTGTGCAACAATGAAGTAGGCACTACGATGAGCGAGGCAGGTCTTTTCTTCCTCAAAGGTGGGGCGAAGGGCGATGATTGCGCACTTCCATCTGCAACAGGTGCCGATGACTTCTTGTCATCAGCAGGTTGAGAGTCCACCTTGTTGTATCTGTATTGTAACAAAGCAAGTGTTTGTATGGTTTTACCCAAACCCATATCATCGGCTAGGCAACCGTTAAAGCCATGCTCAGATAAATGTACCATCCATGATAAGCCTTCTTGCTGATAACGACGCAATTTTGCGTTGAAGTGTTTGGGCGTTTCTACTATCTGCTTAGGTTGATAGATATGCACTTTCTCTTCTTTGTTTGAAGAGATGATCGACTGAAGTATGCCGATAAACGGTCTGTTCAATCGAATTGCTTTTTCCTTCTCTTCACCCATTTCGAACAAGTCGCTATACTTGCTAAACCATTCTTCGGGCAGGATGACTATCTGTCCGTCGGGTAAAATATATTCTTTGATTCCTTCGAGGATATGCTTTTTAAAACGGATAAAAGGAATTCGCAGGTCGCCAATGATCACGGTGATATGGAGTTCAAACCAGTCGTGCTCGTCTGTATACGTCTGCTCTATGCGCATGTCACTTAGGTAATAGTCAGCATTTGTTCTTGCATTTACTAACTTGAAGCGTGTGGAGAGCATCTCCTTGCTACCTGCAATCCATTCGGGCAATAGTTTTATCGGTTCCGTCTGTTGCAAGGCAAAATGTCCGTCGTTAACTTGTCTCAGTCCCGACTCGACGAGTAAGTGGATCGTTTCTTCTTCGTACTCCAGATCTCGTTTGAAGTAATGAATAGCTTTCTCTTCTTCGCAGAACCAAACAACCTTTGGAGAAGTTGATGAATTGGGAGAGAATATCTTATCGCCGTAACTGAATGTCAGTAGCAATGCTTTTTCTGCATAAGCGCTTTCGTCTATCGTGAGGATTGCTTCGCATTTTCTTGTTTCTTCAATAATGTTTAAGCCCGATGAGACAACCTCATGATGTCTGATAGCAGGCACAACGATCTTTTCCATATACTTAGCGGTGAACGATGCGTTCACACTAACCGATGACTTGTGAGTAAAAGGGAGTATGCGTGCTGATTCGATCCCTTTAAACACATGCAATTCTTTTCCCATCAGCATTGAGGCCGGTGAGGAAGTCAGCACGATTACCGGCTTTTTATCTTGCAATGAAACAGCTTTGCCTTCACGACTACACTGTATAGCGTAGCTAAATAATTCATCGGTGGCAGTGAAACGAAAGGCCGTTTCTGTAGGATGAGGAGTTGCCAGATAAATGTTGTGATCATACATCAGATTGGTTCCGCTCTGCTTCTCATAAAGCGGAAGCTTCTGAGTCTGGATAAGCTCCACCATTTCGAGCAACTTCTTTTCAATGTAGGGCCGCACAACTTCTTTAAGTGTCTTCTCAGTTAATTTACGTAGAAAATCACTGCTGTTCTTCTCTTTCGAGTAGATTTTCATCAGATACTTTTCTGCATAATGATTGGCTATTTCGATGGACTTTCGCTCTGCCTCGTTCATTTTGGCTATCACAGCATGCGATGCATGAAAAGCTTGCTCAATGAGGCGGATGGTACTATCTTTCTTTATCTCGGCAGTGTAGGGTACTAGCAATGCTCCCAGTACAGGGTGCTGCATTAGTACAATAACAATTTTTGTAGGGATGAGGTTTTCTTTCATTCTTTCATCGTCTGTGAATCGGTTTCAAGGACTTCTCACAGCGTAAATAGCGTAAATTTTATTAAGCTTGGTTTAGTGAGATCATTTCTTCAATATACTGTCGGTGATTGCTCAAACGAGGAACTTTGTGCTGGCCCCCCAGCTTTCCTTTTTCTTTGAGCCAATCATGAAACAGTCCTTTGCGTGCGGGGATCACCTCTAACGGTTGTAGGGCGATGTCTTTCCAGCGTTTAGCCTCGTAATCGGAGTTCACTTCCTTTAATGTCTTATCGAGTACAGAAGCAAAATGTTCTACCGAATCGGGCATCTTAGCAAATTCTATCACCCATTGGTGGCGACATTTAGCATTCTTGTCCATGAAAACAGGCGCGGCAGAATACTCGCACACTTGTGCTCCTGTGTCGGCACAAGCTTTGGCTAAGCCCTTCTCCGCATTGTCAATAATCAATTCTTCGCCAAAGGCATTGATGAAGTGCTTGGTGCGCCCTGTGATGATAAACTTATAAGGACGATCACTGGTGAATTTAACCGTATCGCCAATCATATATCTCCAGAGTCCACACGAAGTAGAGATGACCAATGCATAGTTTTTATTAAGTTCCACTTCTTCGAGACTATATACTTTTGGATCTTCTTTGCCTACTTCCTCCAATGGGATGAATTCGTAAAAGATACCATAATCGATCATCAGCAACATAGCCGGATCCGAAAGATCATTTTGAGTTCCAAAATACCCTTCGGAGGCATTGTAAGTCTCTACATAGTGCATTTTGTCGGAATGAATCACCTGTGCGTACTGATCACGATAGGGAGTGAAGCTGACGCCACCGTGGAAGAATACTTCCAAGTTAGGCCACACCTCTTCCAGTGTCTGTTTTCCAGTCTTCTCTAGTATGCGCTTTATTAGCACCAAAAACCAAGAAGGAACCCCCGATAGATTCGTTACATTGGTGTGTATCGTGCTGCTGGCTATTGCTTCTATTTTGCTTTCCCATTCGTTCATCAGTGCAATCTTCTTGCCTGGTACGCGAATTAAGTTAACTAGCGGATTAACGTTTTGTATTAATATAGCCGATAAATCGCCCACTAAACTATGGTTTGAGTTCAGGTTAGGACTATGGCTTCCTCCCAATATCAATCCTTTTCCTGAGAAGAATCGGCTATTGGGGTTCATCCTAAAGTACAAAGCCATAGCATCTGCACCTCCTTTATAGTGAATGTCCTTCAGCGCTTCCTTGCTAACCGGAAGAAATTTGCTTTTATCATTGGTGGTTCCCGATGACTTCGCAAACCAACGTATCTCTGATGGCCAAATAAGATTCTTCTCTCCTGCACGCAGTCGTTCCACGTAAGGCTTAACATCATCATAAGTCTGTATGGGGAGGCGCTTCTTAAAATCGTCATAGTTTAAGATCGTCTTGTAGTCATATTTTCTTCCCCATTCAGTGTTGGCCGCTTGTATGAGTAAACGATCTAATACATTGTGTTGTATCTCTCCCGCCTGCGTTGCAAATAGGTCTATTTCTTTTAAACGTGAATTAAAAAGTTTACTTATGATTTTGGTACTATTCATTATTGGTTGTAAAATAACGTTTGATCGTACAAAAGTAAGCTTATTTATCTTTTTTTTCTATCTTTACCCCGAAAATATCGTTAAAACTATATGAGAATAGGTATATTAACTGCAGGGGGGGACTGTCCGGGCATCAATGCCACAATTCGTGGTGTGTGCAAAACAGCCATTAATCATTATGGTATGGAAGTCGTTGGTATACATAGTGGCTTTCAGGGATTGTTGGACATAGATGTCGAAAACTTTACAGACAATTCTTTGTCCGGTTTGCTCAATCAGGGTGGGACGGTGCTTGGCACTTCTCGAGAAAAACCTTTTAAGAAGACAATAGCAACTTCAGATGTAAATAAACCTGAACTCATAAAGCAAAATATTAAGAATTTGGGATTGGACTGTATTGTGTGCATCGGCGGGAACGGTACGCAGAAGACAGCGGCCAAATTTGCTGCTATGGGAGTGAACATTGTATCTGTGCCCAAGACCATCGATAACGATATTTGGGGTACCGACTTCTCTTTCGGTTTCGATTCTGCCGTAAGCATCGCTACAGATGCAATAGACCGGCTGCACTCTACTGCTAGTTCTCATAAACGGGTGATGGTGATTGAGGTGATGGGACATAAGGCCGGATGGATTGCTCTTTATTCGGGCATGGCCGGTGGGGGAGATGTGATTCTCCTTCCGGAAATTCCTTATCAAATGAGCGCGGTATCCGAAACCATAATGAACCGCATAAAACGAGGGAAGTCTTATTCTATCGTGGTGGTGGCCGAAGGAATACAAACAGATGGAAGCAGACGTGCAGCGGAATACATTGCGCAACAGATTGAAACTGAAACCGGACTTGAGACGCGCGAAACGGTTTTGGGATATATTCAACGAGGCGGTTCGCCCACGCCTTTTGATCGTAACCTGTCTACTCGTATGGGTGGACATGCCACAGAGCTGATAGCCAATGGACAATTTGGCCGTATGATTGCGTTGGTGGGAGATGATATTACCTCTATTCCTTTGGAGGAAGTGGCAGGGAAATTGAATTCAGTGACTGAAGATCACGATTTAGTTGTTCAGGGTAGGCGAATGGGGGTCTGCTTCGGTTAAGGTGGAGGAAGTCTCTTCTTTTGATGGGATTTCTTTAATCTCTTCTTCTGTACTGCTGCCTATTTCGAGGCCTTCTTTGGTCTGTTCTTCTTGCGCTTCTTGTTCTGGAACTTCCTCTACAGGAATTTCTTCTTCGGCTACTGCCTTCAAAAGAGCCTTGGCTTCTTCAATACTTGCTAAAAAATCAGGGTTACTTTTAATCTTCTTTAAAGCCATTTGAGCCGCATTCTGTTGCGATTCTTTTTTAGAATATCCTGTTCCTGTTCCTGCTGATACCTGCTCTATAAGCACTTCCGTCTGGAATACCGGATTTGATTCTTGATCCAGAAACTGTTCGATGAGTTCAAATGAAACCTCCATCCTGTTTTTTTGGCTCCATTCTATCAGCTTCGATTTGAAGTTGACTTCTTTACGCGATAGCTTGTCGAGATCGATGTAGGGAGTAATGATTTTTTCTTCCACAAATGCTTTACAACGTTTGTAGCCACGGTCTATATAGATGGCTCCGATGAACGCTTCGAAAGCATTGCCGTACATATAGCTATTGTGAGATGAAGATCGTGCAGCAGACTTTATCAGTTTGTCTAGTCCAATTTCCACAGCCAGTTTGTTCAACGTTTCGCGTTGCACAATTTTAGAACGTGTATTGGTAAGAAAGCCCTCTTTCTTGCCATCGAAGTGCAAGTAAACAATATCAGCAACGATAGCGTCGAGAATAGCGTCGCCTAAAAATTCCAATCGTTCATTGTTTATTGGCCTTCCTTTTTCAGTGCGCAGAGAGGTTGATTTGTGCAGGAGTGCTTGTTCGTAAATTCGGATGTCACGAGGATAGAAGCCAAGTATTCGATAAAAACAAAGATAAGACTCTCTGTCCTTGCGGAACAGGAGCCTTATCTCATCTATTTTATTACGTAACACGACGTTATTCTGCGTATTTCTTGAAAATGGCACATGCATTATGGCCTCCAAATCCAAATGTATTTGAGAGGGCAGCTTTAACTTCACGTTTTTGAGCTTTGTTGAACGTGAGGTTAAGGTTGTAGTCAATGTTCTCGTCATTATCACCTTCAGTGTAGTTGATAGTCGGAGGTACAATGCCGTTTTTGATGGCAAGAATACTTGCTATGGATTCTACCGCACCAGCAGCACCCAACAGATGTCCCGTCATGGATTTTGTAGAACTAATGTTCAGCTTAAACGCATGTTCACCAAAGACTTCTTTAATAGCTTTTGCTTCAGAGATGTCTCCTACAGGTGTAGATGTACCGTGTACATTGATATAATCAATATCTTCAGGTTTCATCTCAGCATCTTCCAATGCGTTACGCATCACTAACTTAGCCCCAAGCCCATCAGGGTGAGAAGCAGTCAGGTGATAAGCATCGGCAGATAACCCTGCTCCGGCTACTTCTGCATAAATTTTAGCACCACGTGCTTTAGCATGTTCCAATTCTTCCAGAATGAGGCAACCGCCGCCTTCTCCCATCACAAATCCATCGCGGGATGCGCTGAATGGGCGAGAAGCACCTTGTGGGTCATCATTACGAGTTGACAGAGCATGCATAGCGTTGAAACCACCCACTCCACCAGGAGTAATAGCAGCTTCGGCACCTCCACTTACAATTACGTTTGCTTTACCTAAGCGAATTAGGTTAAATGCGTCGGCAATGGCATTGGTTGAGGTTGCACAAGCAGAACACGTAGCGTAGTTCGGCCCGTGAAAGCCATACATAATAGAGATTTGCCCGGCAGCAATATCCGAAATCATTTTAGGAATAAAGAACGGATTAAACCGTGGTCCTTTTTCCTTATTCGTATAATACTGTGCAATTTCCTCTTCAAATGTACTAATACCGCCAATACCGGCACCAAAAATGACGCCGATTCTGTTTAAATCTTCGTTTTCCAAATCAAGCCCAGAGTCTGTAACAGCTTCATTGGCAACAGCAACGGCGTACTGAGTGTACAGGTCCATTTTTCTTGCCTCTTTGCGTTCGAGATACTTGGTCACATCGAAGCCCTTGACTTCGCATGCGAACTGAGTCTTGAATAGCGTTGGATCGAAATGTGTAATAGGTCCTGCTCCGCTAACTCCGTTCACAAGATTTTCCCAGAAATCGGGAACATTGTTGCCAATAGGAGTAATGGCGCCAAGACCTGTTACTACGACTCTTTTTAATTCCATATTATGAAAAACAGATTACTTAGCGTGTTCTTCGATATACGACACAGCATCACCTACAGTTCCAATCTTTTCTGCTTGATCATCTGGAATAGAGATACCGAATTCTTTTTCGAATTCCATGATAAGTTCTACAGTGTCAAGAGAATCTGCTCCCAAATCGTTAGTGAAGCTAGCTTCTGTGGTAACTTCTGATTCTTCAACGCCTAATTTATCGACGATAATCGCTTTCACTCTTGATGCAATTTCAGACATAACTTTAAGTTTTTAATTAATAATTAGTTTTATTTCTTTAAATTTGCGGTGCAAAGGAATAAAGATTTATTGTTCTAAGCAAATATTTGACTAAATAAATGCAACGTTTTGCACATTTTTCACTGTTTTGTGCATACTTACACCCAATTATGAAGAGAAACATCGCTATTTTTGCTTCAGGCTCCGGATCGAATGCCGAGAATGTTATTCGTTACTTTAAGAACAATCGTTTACTTGCTGTGCAATTAGTCGTATCTAATAAGATTGACGCCTTTGTGCTAGAGCGTGCTCAACGATTAGATGTACCTTCTGTTGTGTTTTCTAAAAAGGAATGGGAGAGTGGACATGAAATTTTGGAGTTATTGGCTACCTATAATATAGACTTTATAGTATTGGCTGGTTTCCTTTTGCGCATTTCTGATTCTTTGTTGCATGTTTATCCTGATAAGATTATTAATATCCATCCTTCGCTTTTACCCAAGTTCGGAGGCAAAGGCATGTATGGCGACAAGGTGCATGAAGCTGTGGTGGCTTCGGGTGAAACAGAAAGCGGCATCACTATACATTATATTAATGAGCATTATGATGAAGGCGGAGTTATTTACCAAGCTACCTGCCCGGTACTGTCCATTGATACTCCTGCTGATGTTGCAGCAAAAGTGCATGCCTTGGAGTATGCTCACTATCCACGAATAATAGAAGAAGTATTTTCTGCAGCGGCTGCGATAGAATAAAGTAATCGTTTCTTTACAGAACAATCTTATAAGCTTTTTCTTCTCTTCTCAATGGATAATCGCCTCGTAACTGTTCAAAGAGTTCAGGGTGCGCCTTTAGTGCATCACTATCTCTTGTTGGATTGTATATTTGTAATAGGGCATTCGCTCGGCTAGTGGCATGGATTAGGTTTGTCGCAGGTGTCGGAGGTGTTATCTCAAAATCCGGTTCAATGCCAAAATGCTTACTTAAAGCCTCTAAAGACATTTGCGTAGCATTCGCTTTTCCATCGGCCGAGTATCCTGCAATGTGTGGGGTAGCGATGAAAGCTTTGTTGAGCAACTCCAAATTGATATCCGGTTCTCCCTCCCATACATCAATGATCGCTCCGGTTATCTTCTCTCCATCCAGAGCATTTAGTAGTGCTTGGGTCTCAACGACCTCTCCGCGTGAAGTGTTGATGATAATTGGCTTTCGCTTTAGTGTTTCAAAGAACTTTTCGTCTGCCAGATGAAAGGTTTTGTATTGCCCTGCATTGTGTAACGGCGTATGAAAAGTAATCACGTCACATTCATTGGCGATAGCAGCTAGATCGGTAAATGCCTTTTTTCCTTCCTTGTCCTGTCTGGGCAAATCGTTAATCAATACCCGCATTCCCAGTTTGCGAGCCATCGTCTCAACCTTAGTCCCCACATTGCCTACCCCTACAATACCTATTGTCATAGAACTTAAGTCCATTTTCTTTTCGGTTTGCAATAGCAGTAATGAAGACTCTATGTATTGCGCCACTGAAGCTGCATTGCAACCCGGAGCATTGGTCCACTTGATGCCTGCCTGTCGACAATAATTCGTATCGATATGGTCATATCCGATGGTGGCAGTGGCAATGAACTTAACGTTGCTTCCTTCGAGCAAGGCACGGTTGCACTGAGTGCGCGTTCGGATAATCAACGCATCAGCATCACGCACCAATTCGGGTGTAAAGTCTTTGCCCGCAGCATATACCACTTCATCGGCAATGCTCTTTATTGCCTCATCTATATAAGGTATCTTATTATCGATGATCACTTTCATAACGATTCTGTTTCTTTTTACTAATATAGCAAAGTTAATCTTTTCCTTGCTATATTTGCTTAATCTCTTCTCATTCTTTATTCTTTTTTTAGAGCTTACTACTTATCTTCTTAAAGAATAGGAGTTCTAATGTGAGAACATCCCCATGTTATCTCTGAAAACATCCCTATGTTATGATAGAGAACATCCGGATGTTTAGTTATACAACATGGGGATGTTCTATGAATGTAACTAGTGCTATTTAATCCCTGTTCAGCCTTTTATTGAGAGAAGAGCATCCTACAACAAAGCAGTTAAGGGTTCTTCAAGTACGTGGAGAATAGGCTATGAAGTAATAAAAAACAATAAACGGTTGCTTGAATGGGAAATATTATATAGTTTTGCTTCATTGTATTTATTCACAAACAAGTTAAGATTATGACATTTAGTAAGCTTTGCAACCAGATATTCTGGGCTTCAACAAATGATTACCATGTTACTGACAGCGTGGACGCTATCATAAATAACCCTTACGAAGTAAAAACTATTGAGTATTACTTGTATCTTAAAAATTGGATAGATGCTGTGCAATGGCATTTTGAAGACATTATTCGTGATCCTCAGATCGATCCGGTAGAAGCTTTGGCTCTAAAGCGCAGAATAGACAAATCAAATCAAGATCGTACAGACTTGGTGGAGCTTATTGATAGTTATTTTCTTGATCAATATAAAGCGGTACTTCCTCATGCAGACGCAACGATAAATACAGAAAGTCCTGCTTGGGCTATCGATCGTTTATCAATCTTAGCTCTTAAGATCTATCACATGCAGCAAGAAGTAGATCGTAAAGATAGCACGGAAGAACATCTGAATCAATGCCGGACAAAACTTAATATTCTGCTTGAACAAAGAGTGGATTTATCTTCGGCTATTGATCAACTGATAGCAGATATAGAAAGTGGTAAGAAATACATGAAAGTTTATAAGCAAATGAAGATGTATAATGATCCGGCGCTTAATCCGGTTCTTTATGCAAAGAAGTAATTAATGGCAAAAATACTGGTTATCCGCTTTTCGGCTATAGGAGATGTTGCAATGACCGTTCCCGTAGTACATTCATGGGCAATGCAATATCCTCAGCACGAGATTGTTTTTTTAAGCCGTCCATCGTTAGCGCCTCTTTTTAGTAATTTGCCTAAGAATGTTACTTTCTATAGTGCTGAACTTAAAGGAAAGCACCAAGGAATGAAGGGACTTTATACTCTTTTCAAAGAGCTTAAAGCATTACATTTTGGTATTGTAATCGACTTACATAATGTGCTTCGAACGAAATTTTTATCCTTTTTATTCAAACTCTCAGGCGTTCCTACTTATTCTTTGTATAAAGGACGATGGGAAAAAAGAAAGCTTGTTCGTCGCAGAAACAAAGTGTTGGCTAGTCAGAAGAGTTCGTTCCAGCGATATGCTGATGCATTTGAGAAGTCAGGCTTTCCTGTACTGCTTAATTTCACTTCTATTTATGGAAATCAGAAGGGAGATATATCCGGATTACATCCTATAACCGGTGAAAAAGGAGAGTTGAAATGGATTGGGATAGCCCCTTTCTCTAAACATAAGGGGAAGATCTATCCATTAGACATGCAGGAAGAGGTCGTGGCTCATTTTGCACAAGATAGTAATGTGAGAGTGTTCCTATTTGGTGGTGGTAAAGAAGAAGAAGATTGTTTCAATGATTGGACCAAGAGATATCCTACGGTAGTGTCATTGATAGGAAAGCTGAGGATGGATACTGAATTGGCACTCATGAGCCATTTAGACGTGATGTTGTCCATGGATTCGGCCAATATGCATCTGGCTTCTCTGGTAAATATTCCGGTTATATCCATTTGGGGGGCAACGCATCCCTATGCAGGTTTTATGGGATGGAAGCAGCTACCCATCAATACCGTTCAGGTAGATGAACTATGTTGTCGTCCTTGTTCTGTATTTGGACAGAAACCTTGTTTTCGTGGAGATTATGCTTGTCTGTATGGCATAAAACCAGAGCGTGTGATTGGAAAGATAGAAAGTATAATATTCTAAATAAATGATGTTTTCTATCAAAAAAGATGCTTGATGATATTTTTTGCTTTTTGAATTTAAGTAAGCCTAAGTATAGGAAAATCAGATGAAAAAATACGATTATTTAATAGTTGGTGGTGGCTTGTTTGGTGCAGTGTTTGCTCATCAGGCAATGGCATCAGGCAAACGTTGTCTGATTATTGATAAACGTCCGCATATAGGAGGCAATATTTATTGTGAAGAAGTAGATGGTATCCGTGTACATAAGTATGGTGCTCACATTTTCCATACTGACAATAAAGAGGTTTGGGACTATGTGAATCGTTTTGTGGAATTTAACCGTTACACAAATTCTCCGCTGGCTTATTATAAGGGAGTATTGTACAATCTTCCTTTTAACATGAATACATTTAGCAAGCTTTGGGAGGTGAATACACCTGCTGAAGCAAAAGCCAAAATAGAGGAACAACGAGGAGAATATGCTGATATAGAGTGTCCTGCTAATTTAGAAGAGCAAGCCCTCAAACTATGTGGGAAGGATATCTATGAAATATTCATTAAAGAATATACCGAGAAGCAATGGGGGCGATCAGCTACCGAACTGCCTGCTTTCATTATTAAGCGGATTCCTTTTCGTTTTACCTATGACAATAATTACTTTAATGATGGATATCAGGGTATTCCGAAGGGTGGGTATAATGTATTAATACAAGGTTTGACTGAAGGAGCCGACGTGCTTCTGAATACGGATTACTTTAAATCTCGTGCTGAGTTGGATGCTTTAGCTGACCATGTTCTGTATACTGGCTGTATTGATGAGTTTTTTGATTTTAAATATGGTCATTTAGAATACCGTAGCCTTAGATTCGAGCATGAATTAATGAATATATCTGATTTTCAAGGCAATGCTGTTGTAAATTATAATGAAAGGGCATTCCCTTATACTCGTATTATTGAGCATAAACATTTTGAGTTTGGTTGCCAACCTCATACTGTGATTACTCGTGAATTTCCTTCTGATTTCTTTGTCGGATGTGAGCCCTATTATCCTGTAAACGATGCAACAAATACTGTTCTGCTTAATCGGTATAAAAAGTTGGCAGAAGAATTACCAAATGTGTTATTTGGTGGTAGGCTTGCTCAATATGCGTATTTTGACATGGATGATACAGTGGCTGCTGCTCTTGACATGGCTCGAAATAGTTTTAAATATTGAAATATAGGCTTGTATGATTTGTTATTTATCAAGAAATTATAAGGGACTGAATAGCGCAGGGAATAAGGCGAAGACTGACATAGAAAAAATAATGAAAGGGCTTCATTATAAAAATGTCGGTTTGGAGCAGACACTCTATACTAATAGTCTTTCTGCATTTATTGTAACATTGATGGGCGTTTTGTTATTTCCTTTCAGACTTCATAGAGGAGACGTTTTGATTTTGCAATATCCTTTAAAGAAGTATTATGTTTATGTCTGTCGTATGGCTCATCTGAGAGGTTGTAAGGTTGTGACATTGATTCACGACTTGGGCAGTTTTCGTCGTCAGAAATTGACAGTTTTACATGAAATAATTCGCTTGAATTATTCTGACTATGTTATAGCGCATAATAGCGCAATGAAGAATTGGCTACAAGAACAAGGTTGTAAAGCTATATTAGGAGAATTGGAAATTTTCGATTACTTGTCTGAAGGAATTAATGTTAAGGAATATGCTACTAGTCAATCACCTTACAAAGTTTTGTATGCAGGGGCACTTGCTTCTCGGAAAAATAAATTTTTATATGACCTAGAGGATCATATAAGTTCATATAGCTTTGTGCTTTACGGAAATGGGTTTGAACCAGAGAGAATAAAAAAGAAAGAGCTTTTTGTTTATAAGGGATTTGTTCCTTCCGAAGAATTAATTGCTACAGCTGAAGGAGATTTTGGCTTGGTGTGGGATGGCAATTCAATTGAAAGTTGTACGGGGAATTTCGGTGAATACCTTCAGTATAATAATCCACATAAAACATCGCTTTATATACGCTGTGGACTCCCTGTTATTATTTGGGAAAAAGCGGCCTTAGCTCCTTTCATTCGTGAACATAAAATAGGCTTTAGCGTTGCTTCATTAAAAGAACTACATGACATACTTCCTTCCATATCTGAGCAAGAATATAAAGAAATGAAGTTTAATACATTGAAAATAGGAGAATGTTTGTCATGCGGATTTTATTCTTCTAAAGCGATCGCTAGAGCAATAGAATTGTTGAAATAAATTTAGGCTGTAAAGTCTCAATTAACACCAAAGAATTGATAGGATGAAAGTATTAGTCAGTCCGAAATTTGAATATTTGCGCGAATACATTGAAACTATCCCAGATCGTTTTGAAAACGAGGGCGAGAAAATTTATGTTGGTAGGAATCTCATAAAGATGCTAGTCGTAGATGGGCTCCAGATAAATGTTAAAAGTTATGGTATTCCCCGGATATTCAATCGGATTATTTATTCTTTTTTTAGGTCACCTAAAGGAGAAAGAGCTTTTATATATCCTACTATACTGCTACAAAAAGGGTTTCAAACTCCAGAGCCAATTGCATATATTGAGAAAAGGCAATATGGACTAATTAGCCAATCCTATTTTATCAGTTTGCAATGTCCTTATAAACGTAATTTCTATGAATTTGGTGATGCTGATATAGAAGATTGTTCGGATGTAGTAAAGGCATTTGCTCGATATAGTGCTCGTCTACATGAAGCAGAAATATTGCATCGTGATTACTCCCCGGGCAATATTCTTTTTGATAAAATAAATGGTAAATATCAATTCTCATTAGTAGATATCAATCGCATGAGTTTTGGAAAAATAAGTGTAAAGGACGGATGTGCTAACTTTGCACGATTATGGGGGCAAATACCTTTTTTTGAGTTATTGGCAAAAGAGTATGCTTCTGCTCGAGGTGCTGATGAGAATCTTTGTAGGGAATGGGTTTTGGGGTATAGGAAAATATTTTGGAAGCGATTTGTGAAGAAGCATAAAATAAAATATAAGTTGAATTTTTAAAGCTTACTAATAATTCTCATGGGCAAGCATTATTTGTTTTTTGTTTCATTGACTTATTCTTATTCCATATTACGTCCTCTGCAAGCCGAAATATGGAGGAGAGGGGATGATGCTGCATGGTTTATAGAATCTTCTTGTGAAAACTGGCTTATAGAGGGAGAAAGGCATTTAGAGAATATCCAAGAGGTACTCCGTTATAAGCCGATTGCCGTTTTTTCTCCTGGTAATTGGGTTTATGACTTTCTCCCAGGAATCAAAGTTGCTGTTTTTCATGGTTATGCTATGAAGAAAAGAATTGAAAAAATAGATGATCATTTTGCTATAAGAGCTTGGTATGACATCTATTGCACCCAAGGAGAAAGTAGCACTCCTTATTTTAAAGAATTAGAAAAGAAGCATGGCTTTTTTAAAGTTTATGAGACAGGTTGGTGTAAAGTAGATGCATTTTTTGCTTCTTCTACTCATGCTTTAGAAGGAGGCACTCAGCCAACAATTCTTTATTCTCCCACGTTTAGTAAAGGAGTATCTTCGGCGCCTTATTTGTTTGAAACTATAAAGACGATGGCAGAGAGCAAACCTTGGAATTGGATAATCACTTTTCATCCCAAACTTGATGACCCTGAGCTAATTAAAAAATATAAAGAATTGGCCGAAACAAAACCTAACGTTGTTTTTAATCGCAGTAATGACGGCCTTAATACGTTTAGGAAGGCCGATGTGATGCTTTGCGATAGTTCATCCATTATTGTGGAGTTTATGTTGCTTGAAAAGCCGGTAGTTACCTTTCGAAATACACATCCCGGCAATTATCTGCTTGATGTTCTTGACGAGAACGAAATTGAAGCTGCAATAGAACAAGCTATTTCTCGTCCCAAAGAATTGATGGATAATATTCATGCCTACACAATGTGTCATGAACCTCATCGTGATGGGCGAAATTCTGCTCGCGTTTTGGATGCGGTTGATGATTTTATTCTAAACTATAAAGGAAAGATTAAATCCAAACCTTTTAATCTCATTCGAAAAATAAGAATAAGGTTTCAAGCGAAATATTATCATTGGTAAATTATTCGACTAGATTATTTCTTTATTCCATAATAATTGGTAACCAGAATTGTCTCATTTTTCGTTTATACCACGAATGGCATCCGAAAGGAAGTTGCTGGTTGTTCATCTGAAAACAAAGTCTGGGATATTTGTCAAAACTAAATTTTAAAGCTTCTTGGTAGCTTGGATATAAGAAGTTTAATCCGTGCTTGTTGACCTCTACGGAAAAGAACACATCTTCATTGAATAGATGATTTTTTTTATGACTTAAGTACTCTTGAATTGTTTTAGTGAGTAAGTCGGTTGCTTTTAAATGACTACTAACTTTGCGCAAAGATAGCCCGCCGTTGCCTGCTTTAAACTCCAACAATCGAGGATTAGGATGATGGAAAACTCGGCAATAGCCATCTCTAACCCATGATACAAGTTTGAATAGAGGGAAATTGTAAATAGGACGCACCAGCCAAGGAGCACCGATATAATCATAATCTTTTGAACACCAGTCTTCGAGTTCGTCTTTAAAAATGTAGGCGTCAAGTTGACAGATAAGAATGTATTTGTAATCTATAAACCGTGCATAGAATTCGCTTGACATCATTAAACGATTGTAGCTGCTAACGCTGGTGAACAAAGAATCATCAAAATTTTCACTCTCAAATTCGGGGAATTCTTTTAGGAAGTGATCAATATTTAGACTGGCTGGTTTTACGATTGTAATGGGGTATCTGCTTAGCATACTATGTGTTTGTACCAAAGATGCCTTCTCGTATTGATTGATTTCATTGGTATACAAGGGCATCACTATTTTCACTAAACGGTTTTGAATCATATTCTTTAGTTTTATCAAGTTACCTTTTTATGTAGCCATACATACTTTTTTCTTTGCACAAAGTGTACTTATTTAAATTACAAATTTAGGTTAGCGATATTACTTAGATATGCCTATTGTGATACAACTTTATGAATAATCCGTTTTTTAAATTGTTTGGTTTGAGGTTTATTTTGATTGCTGGTTTGGGGATTAGGGCAATATTTGTTGATTTGATGTGCAGTATTTTAGTAAATATGCGTTTATTTAATGTGAATAGATAGAACCTTAGAAGTGTAAATAATGTATAAAAATGTGAGGCATTTATTTTTTATGTGTATCTTTGGTGTCTTAAAACGACTAAAATAGACAATGGATAAATGAATAGTGATAAAAAATGTAGAAATATGCTACATGCCATTTTAATATGTTTCGTAGAGCCTCCCAACTTTACTCGCCTTTTCGCAACAGCTTTAACTGGAATTAATAATACTATTATCTCCATTAAACTAATTTCCTCTTTTAGACTAGGGACTTAAAGATAAGTTCTTCTTCTTATAGATTTCTTCTATTTGATAAGGGATCTACACTATGCTTTCAAATCTTAGTTTAAAGAGATTTGGATACTTTGTAATAAACTATTAATCTGTTATATAGACTGTTTTAAATTATGCGTATTGTTTTGTTTTGCGAAAATAAGTATGCCATCGATATATTATATCCAATATACCAAGAAGCGATTCGATCTTCAGATAATGACCTTTTATGGTATGTACATCGGTCGAAAATACCCCAATTCCCTTTGAGTGGAGAGGTGGTATATACCAATGAAATGCAGGAGGTGTATGGCTTTTCTCCAGAAGCTATTTTCGTACCCGGAAATATTGTACCTTACTATTTGCCTGGAGTAAAGATTCAGATTTTTCATGGGTATGCAGCAGAGAAAAGAGACCATTGGGTTATTAGGCGATATTTTGATGCCTATTTTACTCAAGGACCTTTTTTTACAAACGGCTTTTCTGCATTAGCTAAAAAATATGGAGATTTTGAAGTTGTAGAAACTGGCTGGCCAAAGCAAGATTGGATAAAAAAGCATTGGCATGACTTTGATGAAGAGAAAGCAGCGCTGTTGGCTGCTCATGAGAAAAAGCAGGTAGTGCTGTATGCTCCGACTTTTTCGCCTTCTTTAACTTCGTTGCCCTATATAAAGGAGGCTCTTGTTGATTTGGTGAGAGAGAAAGATATTGTTTTGCTACTTAAGTTTCATCCTCTGACAAAGCAGGAATGGGTGGAAGAATATAAGACGTTGGCTAAGCAAGAAGAACATATTATCTGGATTGATGATTTTGATGCCACAAAATATCAGCTGATGTCTGATGTGATGATTAGTGATACATCATCTACTGTGTATGAATTCTTATTGCTTAATAAACCTGTTATAACTTTTCGTACTATATCAAAAGATATATATTGGACTAACATAAATGAAGGGTCGGAGTTAATAGACGCTTTTGAGCAAATCCATCACGCTGAGAATTGCATTCAAAAACGACAATGGATTGTGGATAACTATGATCCTTATTTGGATGGGAATGTTTGTAAACGAATGCTTGCTGCTGCTATTGATTATATTTGCAGGCATGGTGTGCCAAAGGAGCGAAAGCTGAACCTCTGGCGCAAATATGCAAGTATAAAAGCCTTTGGACGAATAAAACGATAAAGAATGATGGCGAATAATTTTAACATGAATGACCTTGATTTTTTCAAGGAAGAGATGCGAGATGGGCATTTAGTTACAGAAAAGATGAAGCGAATATGGGCTTGTGAACTGGATTTATTGAATCGTTTACTTGCTGTTTGTTATAAGTATGATTTAAAATGTTGGGCTGATTCTGGAACTTTAATAGGTGCAGTTCGTCATAAAGGTTTTATCCCTTGGGACGATGATATTGATATGGTAATGTTGCGAGATGATTATGATAAATTACTCAGTGTTGCTGATAAAGAATTTAATGCTCCATATTTTTTTCAAACAATATACACTGATAAACATTATGGACGGCGTCATGCTCAAATCAGAAATTGTGAGACCAGTGCTATTTCAAATTCAAAGGCGAAATACAATCAAGGTGTTTTTATCGATATATTTGTTTTTGATGGAGTCTCTGACGTACCTCGTCTTTTAACTAAGCAACTGCGTAAGATAAATTTCTATAAGAAATTGCTAAAAATGGTATCTAAGGCCATAAACTGCTTTCCTGAGATTCTGTATGATAGGATGCGTTTGGATAGGATATTATTCCAAAGATATGAGAACATATTAAGGAGTACGTCTATTGGGAGAACCGAATTAATGGCTCATTTGTCACTGAACTATCGAGTAAGGATAAAAAATCGTTCTTTTTACGAGCAAACGGAATACTTGGATTTTGAGAACATAAAGATACCTGTTCCTGCTGACTATGATAAAGTCTTGACCATTGATTTTGGTGATTATATGACTCCTGTTTGCGAATCGACTATGCACGGAACTTTACTTTTCGATACAGAGAAAAGCTATACCGATGTTTTGAAAACACACAAATAGATTGCTTATGAAATCATACACATTTCCAGGGAATATAGAAAACGAAATACTTCAGATAGGAGCTCAGCAGATACCATATATGCGCACTGCCGAATTTTCGACTTTAGTTAAACAATCAGAGCAAATGTTGCTTGAACTGATTAAGTGCCCAAATGGGCGTGTTATATTTTATACGGCATCGGGTACAGGTGCTATGGAGGCGGCCGTAACCAACTTTGTGACGCAACGAAGAAAAGCTTATATCATAGCAGGAGGATCCTTTGGTTATCGTTGGAAAAACCTATGCGAGTATTATGCTTGCCCGAATGATGTTTTTGAAGTGCCTTTTGCTAAAGATATAGATTACGATAAACTAGAAGAGGCAGTAATGGAATCTCAACCTGATGTCTTTCTCTGTCAGCATCACGAAACCTCTACAGGGCAATTGTTCGATTTAGAAAAGATATCTAAGATTTGCCATAGACACCATATTTACTTGGTTGTTGATGTGATAAGTTCGTTTCTGGCTGATCCTCTTGATATGGATGCGCTTGGCATTGATATGTGCATTACTAGCAGTCAGAAGGGGCTAAATATTGCTCCCGGACTATCTTTTGTTGTGCTTTCGGAGAGAATGCTGAAAGAACCCTTCGCACAAAGAGGCTATTATTTCGATTTTGTTGAAAACCTTAAAAATTTGGAAAGGGGGCAGACTCCTTATAGTCCGGCTACTAGCCTCTTCATGCAATTACATGCTCGTTTAGAGAAAGATCTGTTGATGGGCGTCGAAGCTATTATCGATGGAGTGAGAGAAAATGCTCATTATTTCAGAAGGCTCTGTAAAGAGAATGGGTGGGAGGTTCCGGCAGAGATCCCTTCCAATTGTATCACAGGCTTTTTTGTTCATCGGAATGGAGATGTTCTTTTTACAGAACTCTTAAAGCAACAAATTTATATAATGCCAGGAGGTACTCCACATTATTTTCGTGTATCTCACTTGGGAGTGCAAACCAAAGAAGACCTTGATGAGTTGGCTACATGCATTAAAGAAATAGAAAACCGTTAACCTAAATGATATGGAAAAGAAAATAGTAAGAGTTTTCACTTCTGGTAGTTTTGACCTGTTTCATGTTGGTCATCTTAACATATTAGAGAAGTCGGCAGCTTTGGGCGATGAGCTTATCGTTGGTGTGAGCACTGATGAACTTATCGAAAAATACAAAGGAATGAAACCTGTTATCCCTTTCGAACAACGCTTTAGGATTATTTCCTCTCTTAAGTGCGTTACGAAAGTTGTAAAACAAGTGAAATTGACTGATATAGCCCAACTTCGTCAAGAGAATATTGATATTGTAACTATCGGCGATGATTGGAAAGATAAATATTTGGAGGGGTTAGATTGGATGAAATCTCAACCAGAGAAAGAAGTTGTATACTTTCCATACACTCCCGGTGTTAGTACTACAAGTATTAAGAAAGAAATTATTAATTGTAGTAACCAAATAGTTGAGGCAGCTCTCCAACGTGAAGCTGTTCTTGACTATAATTGGATGGAAGATGAGAGAGGAAGGAAATAGATAGACCTAAATTTTGAAAATATGTTTGTTTCATTGTTAATCACCACCTATAATTGGAAAGAAGCTTTGGCTCTTTCTTTGCACAGTGTGTCTGCTCAAATGGTGAAGCCGGATGAGATTGTGATAGCCGATGACGGTTCGCAAGATGATACACGCCAGCTCATTGAGCAATTTAGGGAAAAGATTGATATACCTATTGTACATGTATGGCATGAAGATGATGGTTTTAGGCTTTCAGCCATTCGTAACAAAGCAATAGTAGTAGCAAAGGGAGATTATATTATCCAGATTGATGGAGATGTTATTCTCAATAAATATTTTATTGCAGATCATCTTGAACTTGCGGAAAAAGGTTTTTTCGTTTGCGGTAGTCGTGTTGGTTTAGGCCCTCTTTCTACTCGTCGTTTGCTCTGTGGATATGACTATAATCCATCATTTATTAAGCAAGGTCCTAAATATATGCTCAATGGAATTCGTTCACACCTATTGAGGCGCTATTTAGCGAAGCGCTATGCACAGAAAAATATCCCGCGCTTAAGAGGTTGCAACATGGCCTTTTGGAAAGAAGACTTGTTGCGCGTAAACGGATACAATGAAGACCTAACAATGTGGGGACAAGAAGATACGGAAATCGCTTACCGTCTCATACATGCAGGTGTGAAGAAGATGTATCTTAAAATGGGGGGTGTACAGTTTCATCTGTATCATGCGATGGCTTCAAATGAGAATGAAGCCTTCCATAGTAAGGTGCTTCAGCGAGTTATAGAAGAGAAGATTGCTTGGTGCGAAAATGGAATTTTGAAGTAGCATAGATAATGGAACAAATTAGCCAGAGACGGATGGTCAGTGTTATTATACCCAACTACAATTATGCTAGATTTTTGGATGAGCGTATAGAATCAATCTTAAATCAAAGCTTTCAAGATTTTGAATTAATATTATTGGATGATGCTTCAACTGATGATAGTAAGGTGATTTTTCGTCACTATGAACATTCTTCTCACATTACCCATATTTGCATCAATAGTGTAAATAGTGGAAGTCCTTTTGTGCAGTGGGAAAAGGGTTTTCAATTGGCTACAGGCAAATATATTTGGATTGCAGAGAGCGATGATCTATCTGATCCTCTATTTTTGGAAAAAATGGTGGCATTGATGGAAAGAGATGAAGGAATATCTGTTTGCTTCTCAGGCTCTATATTAATTGATGATAATGGACAAGCACTTGTGCAAGATGAGGATCTTTGGGGAAAAAACAAAAGCAAGAACAATGATGGGTATGCCATTTTTGGCGGTATAGATTATATTAAGCATAATCTATACTGGAAAAATTATATCTATAATGCGAGTGCTGTGCTTTTTCGTAAGGACTGCTTATCTGGGATGATGAATTCTTCTTGTTTTAAAATGCGTTTCTGTGGAGATTGATAATATCGCCCGTTTGGTACCGCTATATCACTCCCTTGGTACCGTGTGCGACACTTTCGTGGTACCGCTCGTAGCGTTGGCTGGTACCGGTACCAAATGTGTGATATGAACGTCGTAAAGAGATACTTCTCAAGGGTGGTTGCACACCGCCAAAAGGTATCTCTCTCTGATTCTATTTTATTTATTTTTTCTCTTTCGTAATGATGGTCCTTCAAGATTCAGGTGATGAGATGAGTTTATCAGCCTATCCATGATGGCATCAGCAAGTGTAGCTTCCGCTATGTAGTCATACCACTTGTCCAAAGGAAGTTGAGACATAATAATCATTGACTTCTTTTCATAGCGTTCTTCTAGTAATGTAAGCAATGCTATACGTGTATCACTGTCCATTTTCTGCAACCCAAAATCGTCAAGGACGATAAGATCGTTCTTGTCTAGTCGTGACAACATCTGTGAGAAGGTTCCGTCAAGGCGTGACTGTTTGAGTACATCGACAAATCGGTTCATGTTCAGATAAAGTGTTTTCAGGCCAAGCGTACAGGCTTGATGTCCAAGAGCACATGCCAGATATGATTTTCCGCATCCAGTAAGCCCCGTAATAAGCAGATTTTCTCCACGCCGCACAAAACCGCAGTCAGCAATAGAGGTTAGCTGCTCACGGGTAAAGTTGCGGGCAGTCGAACAAGTGATATCCTCGACAAGTACTTGGTATCTCAATTTGCTCTCCTTCAGCAGTCTGGTAGTTCGGCTGTCATCACGACAACGGATTTCCGTTTCCAGCATTTTTGACAGAGCCATTTCTAAGCTTGGCCGCATCTGCACAGGAAGCTTTATAATATCACTGACCGCTTCAGCCATACCGCTCAGTTTAAGAGCCTTTAGGCGTTCTACAATTGAAGCAAGTTCATTCATGGTCGGCCTCCTTTCTAAGTGATGGTATGGACGTGTACGCAGAAGATCCTCTCACATTGTCGTTAAAGGGAGTTCTTGAAATAGATTCTTTCTCACCGGAAGCCAAATCCCGATTATTCTTAAGCATATTACAGAGAGTCTTATAGCTTGCCACATCCGTTTCTTCTCTCATCATCATGCAAGCATGTTCCAATCTGCTTCTGCCATATTTCTTTGCCAAAGCAAGCAGTCCGTTGCATTTCCCATATGCTTGCTGAGGGAAAGTGGTGCGCTGGAGGATGTCTGTTATTGCCCATTCAACAGATTGCCCAATGCGCGCACCTCTTTCTATGAGTGTTGCGGCATTCTGCTCCTTGCGATGCTCGTATGCAGTATGATTCTCCGGCATGTGCGATTTCTCAGTGGAGTAGCCATATGGTATGAGGCTTCTACGATGCATACAAGCGCATATTGTACCCACATAGATCTCTACAGAGTGCACGTCCCACATGATTTTAACCTTTTGTCCGACATATTTAAACGGGACACTGTAGAAGTGGCGCTCACTGCCTACACATACATGGTATGTACTGCTAAGCTTAACCTCCTTGCGCATACGAAGACGATACATTTGATCCGGCAACGGATTCATTTCAGGCTTCTCATACTTCTGAAAGATCTCCCACCGGGTAGAACCCTTGAAGGGAAGACTACAATATTCTTCAAGGAGTTCAAGGATGCGATCGTTCAGTGCATCCAAAGCGTAGAACTCTTCACCTTCAAGGCGGGCATACACGTACTTGTAGAGTTGGCCCACAGCACCCTCAACAGGTCCTTTGTCACGGGGTTTGCGCACGCGACAAGCTGTAGGTTCTATGCCGTAATACATCGCCCATTCCACATTGGCATCCGAAAACGTAAGGCTGTAGCGGTCAGATTTCGTTACCCATTGTTTCATGTTGTCACTTTTGGCTGTATGGGGGACAGCACCTATAAATTCTAGTCCTTTGTTGAGTCCATGGAAAAACCATTCGGTAGTGGCATTGGGCATGGCCATCATGAATGGCAGATTGCTGTAGGGCATCACGCATACCAATACCACCAGTTTCTGTCTCACCTTGGTGAGCCTGTCGGTCAGAAACAAGGCATCTCCGGCAAAGTCTATTTGCCATTCCTTACCGGGCTCATAGACGTTGTGATAGGAGTAGTCATTTTTCTCTCTATAAGAGCTAACATGCTTCTTGAATTGAGTATAACCATAACCGCTGGGACATTCCTTATGGTAGTAATCCTCAAATACAAACTGGACATTGGCATGCTTGCGACCCAGGCGCTTGATAATTTCCGGCATCATGCGTTCAAGCTCCTGCTTACGTCCATCGTCATTAAGTGCATTCTTTGGGGGCATAAAGATGGTTTCCAGCTCACTGTCTGCCATTGCTAGCAGCTCTTCAAAACTTTGTCTCGTCGTCGATGCAATCTTCCGATAACCCGATACGGTACGTTTGCTGCAATGAACAATTCCACATATATCAGCTTGTGGAATACCATTGCCTAGCATCTGTAAAATCTGTCTTAGTCGTAACATTTGGTTTACTTTTAGACGTTAATAATATTGTTAATTCTGGGCATAACCCAACAACAATATAATGCCATTGCAAATTTTACGAATAGAAGTACCGCTAAAAGTGATATTGATGGTACCAATCAAGTGATATGAACGTGGTTGAAAGTTGGAAATGGAAACACAAACGCCAACGGTACCAGTCAAGTGATACAAGATCAATCAACACGATAAATTGGGGTACCAGAACACCGCTATGGACGGTACCACGGGGATGATATTATCAGTGGAGATTGGCTTTTTTGGGTAGAGATAGCATCTCAGGGAAAAGTTGCTGAAGTATACCAGAAATTAAATCAATTTAGACAACATGAGCAAAGTACAACAGCTAGAGCTCGAATTTTCGGGCAAAACCTAATTGAGGATATGGAAGTTGTGAAACAGATAGAAAAAAGAAATTCCAATTTAGGATGTTATAGAAAGATATTGAGGCGTGGAATTTTTTATAAAAAAATAAAGCGAATAGATGGAGATAGTAATATCAAAAAAAAACTATATGAAGGGCTGAAAACATCTTTAAAGGGGGATGTCAGGTCATATTGGATAGAGCGATTTAATAAAAAAATGAGTTATGTTTTTCCTTGGATTTTAACTATTCCAAGGGATCGAATGTGACATAAATTGAATGAAATTCTCGCAAAAATGAAAAAGAAAAGAGTGATAGCATTTTATTTGCCACAATATCATCCGTTTCCTGAAAATGATGAATGGTGGGGAAAAGGATTCACAGAATGGACAAATGTGGCAAAAGCTAGGCCTCTTTTTAAGGGGCATTATCAACCACATTTGCCAGCAGATTTAGGGTTCTATGATTTGCGTGTTCCTGAAGTTCGTGAGCAACAGGCAGAGATGGCTAAGAAATACGGGATAGACGGATTTTGTTATTATCATTATTGGTTTAACGGACATCAACTCATGCAGCGTCCTTTAGAAGAGGTCTTGTCTTTGGGTAAGCCTGATTTTCCATTTATGCTATGTTGGGCTAATGAAAATTGGACTCGAGCTTGGGATGGAGAACAAAAAGATGTTTTAATAAAACAAATTTATAATGAAGATGATGATCGGAAGCATATTCAATATTTATTAGATAATGTGTTTTTGGATCCCCGATATATAAAGGTTGATGGCAAACCGGTCTTTTGTGTTTATCGTTCCAACTTATTGCCTGATATGGGTAGAACTATTCATATCTGGAGAGAAGAAGCAATGAAGCAAGGGGTCGAATTGTATTTATGCCGAGTAGAAAGCTTTAATTCTGCAGGTGAAAAATATCTTCAGGATGGTTTTGATGCTGCAATTGAATTTCAACCTTTTACTCCATACATGAAAACCTTTATAAAAGCAAAGAGTCCAATTTGTAAATTTATTTATAATTTAAATAGGCATTTTTTTAACCGATGTAAGAAAAGGAAGGTTGATTATGCTGCCTATGTAGAGTATACGAGTAAACTTCCTACTCCTAATTATAGATTATATCCGTGTGTGACTCCAATGTGGGATAATACATCAAGGAGAATACAAAAAATGTTTATATTAAGTGATAGTACTCCTGAAAAATATGGTAATTGGCTGTCTTCTGTTATGAGAAAGTTCAAACCTTTCAGTGAACAAGAAAATTTTGTTTTCATAAATGCTTGGAATGAATGGGCAGAAGGCAATCATCTGGAGCCCGATGCTAAATGGGGAAGTCAGTATTTAGAGGAAACAAAGAAAGCGGTAGAAAATTGATATTATTAGTTATGAAACAGGATTATTTGATAAGTGTTATTATTCCAGTACATAATACAGCACAATATCTTAGAAAATGTGTGGATTCGATACGTAACCAATCTTTACAGGATATTGAAATAATATTGGTAGATAATCTCTCTAGTGATGCTTCCTCCGAAATCTGTGATGAATATTCAAAACTTGATTCTAGAATAAAAGTTCTTCATCTTTTAGTTTCGGGTTTATCTGTTGCTCGAAATGCTGGCTTAGAGATTGCTTCGGCTCCTTATGTTGGTTTCGTCGATAGTGATGATTATGTTGATTCTGAAATGTACTCTGTTTTGTTGAGTGCCTTAGTACAAAATCAGGCACGGATGGCTTATTGTAACTTAAGCTATGAGCTTGATGATAGTTGCTCTGATTTGCCATCTCTTTCTGATTCTGGCGAAATTTATGTACGGACAGCACGAGAAGTATTAAGAGATATGATGCTTGAAAAAATTAGCAGTTCTTCTTGTACTAAGTTATATGATAAACAACTATTCTCTAATCTACGTTTTCCCGAAGGCTTTTTCTTTGAGGACCATAGTACTGTTCATAACTGGATGGTTATGTGTGATAGAATAGTCTGGGTTGATAAATCTTTTTACCATTATATTCAACGCGAAGGGAGTATTTGCCACAGCTTTGATGCTGTGAAACATTATCATTTCTTTCTTGCTAACTTTAGCCGTCTTGAGTTTGTGAAAAAACAATCATTGTTTGAGGGGGAGTGTTTTGAGATAAATACAAAGTTGGTTCAGAACTGTTATTATCATTTTAAAGAAGTGATGGAAATGATTCGGCCAAAACATTTCAGTGAACCTATTAAAGATATGAGGATAAAGTTTAAAAGCTTGTTGTCGATTGATAAAGCTGAATTAGATTCCAAATATTATAAGCGTTTAAGGAAAATCGTTTATTTTTGGCCTCTATATTACTTTGTACGTTTTTATTTAAAAAGGGGAAAATGGTGAATATATGAAATATTCTAAATATTAATTATTTATCTTTAAGAATGAAGGATGTTTTGTTTATAATAGAGACATTGGAAGGCGGAGGAGCCGAAAAATCGCTAATTCAATTGCTTAAACAGTTTGATTACACCCGTTATAAGCTTACTTTGTGCATTGTTTTTAATTCAGGTATTTATTTTGGTGAGATTCCAAAAGGCGTTAAAATAGTATACTTGTATAAAAAGGAAAACTCCTATTATCGGAAATCAAATAGGTACTATAAGAAACATAACATTTCTTGGTTTTTGGCATTTCAGATTAGAAAGAAAACAAAGCGGCATTATGACGTTATTATTTCTTTTCTTGAAGGGCGTTCGTTACTTTTTCACAATTTTATAAGAACGAGAGCTGATAAGAACATATCGTGGATACATTGCGACTTATTTAACTTTCATTGGACTATCCCATCTGCTTTTAATAATAGAGAACAAGAGCTGAATTGCTATAAAAACATGGATGAAATTGTTTTTGTTTCTCGCAATGCAATGGAAAATTTTGCCAATTTATATCAGATTGATACCCCCCAACGGTGTGTCTATAATGTAATTGATGTTGATGAAATTAGGCAATTAGCGGGAGAATTGGTACTCCCTCATAATAGCATGACAATCACAGCTATCGGTAGCTTATCTGAAGTGAAAGGTTTTGATCGCCTTATTAGAGTAGCAAAGAAATTTAAGGATGATGGATATTCATTATTATTCCAAATCATAGGTACGGGAAGTAAAGAGAAAGAGCTCGTTGAGCTTAGAAATAAACTTGGTTTGCAGGAAGATTTTCTTTTTTTAGGTTTTAAGAGGCCACCATATCCATACTTAAAAGCATCTGATATACTTGTTAGCACATCTTTGGCTGAAGGCTTTTCTTTGGTTATTTGTGAAGCTTTTGCTTTAGGCATTCCTATTGTGGCGACCAAAACTGCCGGAGCAATTGAATTATTGGATGGTGGACAATTTGGGGTGTTGACCGAGCAAGATGATCAATCTATTTTTGATGGGATTAAGGCTTTGATTGATGATACTGATTTAATGTCGAAATACCAGAATCTGTCTTTAAATCGCGCTGAATCTTTCCGAGTAGAAGAGGTTATGCGACAAATATACGATTTAATTTAGATATCATTAATAGCGGATGCTGTTTTAAAAGTATGCTGTTCTAAATGAATACTAAGAGGAACGGTAAAGAAACATCTGGTAAACAGTCAAGGCATTAAGGGATAAACTCTCTAGAAAAAAGACCTTTTTGAGCAATCACATAATTATTGCTCATGTAGCGATTCAGTTGGAGGATATCGAGCCTTTTCAAATATAAAAGTAGCACTTCAAGCATAAAGTTTTCAGGTCATTTGTTTATCTTTGCCGCTGATTTAATCAGCATTTTTTTATCTCAAGATATTGATCAAATTCGTTATTATTCATAAATTGAATATAGATGAGACATTTACACATAATAATGCCTATGGCAGGAGAGGGTTCTCGCTTTTTGAAAGAAGGCTGGATAATTCCAAAACCGTTGATAGATTTAAATGGTGTACCACTCTTCAAGCATGCTATCAGTAGCGTAGCGGCAGAGGGGATATCAATGAAGTATTCATTCATTGTTCGCCAAGAACATATCGACAAGTATGCCATAGACAAACAGATTAAGGAAGTATTGTCTGATGCAAATATTTTTTCTGTTCTAAAAACAACTCGTGGAGCTGTTGAAACTTGTTTGATGGCAGAATCAGTTATCTGCTCTGACGACTCAATCATCGTCATGGACTGTGATTTGGAGTTCCGCAGCAAGGAATTCACCAAACAGGTTAGAGAAATACTTTCTAAACCTGTTGAACAGGTTAATGGAGGTTTACTTGTCTCTTTTACATCAAATTTGCCAAAGTATAGTTACGCTGAGGTGGATGATAACAACGTGGTAATTCGTACTGCAGAGAAAGAGGTGATTTCCAATCATGCGCTTTGTGGCGCTTACTTTTTCTCGACAGCCAAAGGTTTCCTTAAGGCAGCTCATCGTTTGCTTAATGATCCGGCATTTACGAAGCCTGAGTTTTATGTGTCTTTGCTTTATAACTATCTGTTAGAGAATCATGAGACAGTGCGCATGGCACAGATAGAGGAATATTATTCTTATGGCACTCCCGAGGAATTGAAAATATACTTATAATCATGATGCGAGGACAGAATATCAAACTACTTATAACTGATTTTGATGGTACGTTGGTGAAAACTTTTCGAGCCAACTACCTAGCTTATCAGAAAGCTTTCAACGAGTGTGGATTATCCCTTACGGAAGAAGCTTATTACAAGTGCTTTGGATACCGTTTTGAGCGATTCATGGAGGTAATGGAGATTAAAAATAAAACTATCGTCGACTCAATTCGAGAGAAGAAAGCGCGGTTTTATCATGAATTTTTTAGCGAGTTACAACTCAATGAACCTCTTTATGGGTTTATTAAATCATTTAAGTGTAGTGGTGGAAAGACCGCTATCGCATCCACCGCACGTCGCAAGAACTTGACGAATGCGTTGGAATACCTGCATCTATTAGAATCATTCGACTTGATATTAGGCGGCGAAGATGTAAATGAAGGAAAACCATCGCCGGAGATTTACTTGAATGTACTGAAACATTTTGAATGCGAACCTCAAAACGCACTTGTTTTCGAGGACTCGTTTGTTGGTATTGAGGCTGCACAGCGTGCCGGAGTTAACTATGTGGCAATTAATAGTCATTTTTATGGAAATTGAAGTTAAGGGCCATTCTGGCTGTCAGATAAATATCGTTCGTGAGGCGAACGAACTTTTTGTCTATAAAAGCTCGCGTGACCCAAAATATCTTGTTCGCCTTTTGATGCAAGCGGAAAAGCAACAACAAGCGGCCAAGTTTGAGTATCAGCACATCCGTGTACCGCATATATTCGATGTTTCACATACATCAGAGATGGTGAATGTAAAAATGGAATACGTCTACTCCAAGAACTTTATTGAATACTTTGAATTGGCAGGGTTTGAGCAAATATCCTATCTTGTCAAGGCTCTCTTGCTCTTCCTTGAAAAGGAGTTGAAGGAGTCTCCAATTGGTGAATTGAATAGTGAGATTGTCGCAGATAAGTTTGATGATGTGTGTGATAAAGTGTTGGCAAACGCTTTGTTGAGAGACGATGAGGATATTAAGAGCCTTCTTGAGAGGACGAAGACCATCTTTAATACTATCAATACAATTATATATATCCCTTTGGGTATCTGCCACGGTGATCTTACTTTTTCCAACATTCTTTTTAATGGTAATAACTACTATCTGATTGACTTTCTAGATTCATTTGTAGAGTCGCCATTACTTGACATTGTAAAGATTCGTCAGGATTCCGCTTATCTCTGGTCACAATTGATGTATATTCATGAGTTTGATAAAATACGTCTTCATGTCATATCAAGAAAGATTGACAATGAGATTGACCGGTATTTTTCTCGGTATGATTGGTATCGTGAGTATTACAAGATATTCCAGTTAATGAACTTCTGGCGCATATTGCAATATGCCCATGAGGAGAAAATCATAAGTTATTTGAAAAACGTAATTAAATCTATTCTCAATGAGTTTTAGCTTGATAGTACCCATAGCAGCCGAAAAGCAGGAATATGCTTCACAGCTGCCACCTATGTTCGCACTTAACAAAGAAGGTGTTTTGCTTTGTGTCAAAGCAATTATGGGATTGGATTTGACGCAGTTTGATGCCATTTATTTCACGATACTTCGTAGTCATGACGAGCGTTATTGCCTATGTGAACTACTGAATCTTCAGTTTCGTCGTTTGGGATTGGATAAGGCTCGTGTCGTAGTGCTTGATAAGCCTACGCGCTCACAGCCGGAGACTATTTATCAGACTGTAATACTGATGAATATCTCGGGATCAATATTTGTGAAGGACGCAGATTGTTATTTCGCAGGAGAGATTTTGTCTCAGAATGGTGTGGCAATATATCCCTTGGAGAAACTAGAGTTGGTCAACCCGCAGAACAAAAGTTATGTGGCCGTTGATGACATGTTCTATGTAACAAACATCATTGAGAAGAAGATTATTAGCCATTACTTCAATGCCGGTGGATATTGTTTTGAGGATGCTTCTGTTTTTTTAAAATATTTCGAGAGGCTTTCAGTAGGCAAGGGCTTATATTTGTCGCACATTGTTTATGCAATGCTGCTTGATAAGCTGATATTCCGTCCTTTCCAAGTAACAAGTTATATTGATTTTGAAAGATTAGTGCAATTATGATGCAAAATAGGCCTACGGTAGTAATAACTAAATTTACTAACTGGACATATTTTCAATGGTTTTTGCTTGGATTCTATGAATTGGAAAGAGCCGGCAAAATTAAATTGAAATTTAAGACCGATTGGATAACAAACGTATCTACAAAAATAAACAACAAAAAAGTCATATCCGGCTTACGTAAACTTTTTAAATATAAAGTTGACATGAATCTTTATGGATACATAAAGGATAATGGGGTTAAAAAGTATTTTTGTATTGATAATGCCGACGCACCATTTCTGTTCGATTCGGAAGCTTTAGATCAAGTGAGTGTTTACTTTAAAATGCAATGTCCCAAGATTTTTGATGCAAATGGGTTTTCATTGACATCTGATGTTTCAATACCTTATTCGGATTATTCATATTCATGTGACGTTAATGAAAACAGTTTTGTTAAGCAAAAAAGATGCACTAATCTGTTTGATAATTTATCCAAAGTAAGCCCTTTGATGGTGGGCTGTAGACAATTAGCCGAAATGAAAAACAGCTATAAGGCATTAAGGCATGGATATGACAATTATATAGAATCTCGATGTAGTGAGCCTTCAAAAAAGGTAATGAGCTATTTTGGAAATGCATTAGGCCCCGAACCTTCAGAATGCGCTAATAAGATAGACGCTAATAGTGAATCTGACATAATGGGATATTTCGTAGGTAAGATTGAACACCCAAATGAAAAGAGGTCTAAGGCCAGTCAAATATTAAATCGTGTAAGTGAAGAAAATGACGCGCGTGTAATTAGTGAAAATTTCGCAGATTCAAAGGAGGTAATAAAAAACGATGACATCGTTGTTCCTCTAGATAAGTTTTGTGAGCATATCTCACATTTTCAATACAACCTAAATATTTCAGGTTATAGAATGAGTATTCCAAATAGATTTATTGAAAGTTTTATCGTAGGAACAGCGATTTTGACTGATAAACTTTTTGTTAGATGGTATTTGCCTTTTGAAGAAGAAGTTATAGAAACGGTTGAGATGGGTTATAAATTGAACAATGATATAGATTGGAGTGCATTTGAAGAGGATCTGAAGAAACTGCCAACTATCAATAAGAAGTCAATTATTGATTCGTTCGAAAGGAAATGGAGTCCAATAGTAGTCGCTAACTATATTTTAAATACAATATTGAAAGCTTAACTCTTCTGGTTGTTTTTTTTGAAGTGCTATGAAAATAATTTATTTCCAATATTGTGGAATTCCAAAATATAAAGCGATTTATTAAGAATAGAGCAAGCGGCTGTAGGTGTGCCTCTTCTCTATTCTTGTTTTTTTATCTATACCGATTTAATCTTTCGGATATATATATCCACCAATATTAGGAGTCAACCTTTTCCATCCTACGAACTTTTCAGGAATATCAGGTATTGTGGATGTATAATGATCTTCACCATCAGCGTTATAATATTCGTATAAGGGAACTGTTCCAAAATTTGAATCCTTATACACATAGCCAGTTATAGCTATAGGCTGTTTCACATATGGAGGATAGAATCGATCAATATCAGAGATTATGGTGGTATAATGATCTCCAGCACCAGCGTTATAATATTCATATAAGGGCACTGTTCCTTTTATCTTGTTTTTTAGAATATACCCTTCTATGCATAAAAGTTTCCAGCCTACGTAGTTTTCCACAACAGATGGATCTGTCGTGCCGTCATGGTCGCCTCCTTCGTCATGATAATATGTATATAAAGGTATTAAATCAAGAACATTAATCTGAGATGCTTCTATGTGTCTCTCCACTGCAGCTTTTACTTCTGCTTTTTTAGCTGGATCTGTAATAAAATCATAAATAGGATAAGTCTCTTCCCATTTGATGTTAGTCAGGTTGGCATTTTGTAGTTTTATTGCGTCTTCCCAACCTTTTATATCAACAGTTGTGGGCATACCTTTTTCTAAGTCGTATTTCATATTTGTGCCATTACCACCATAAAACAAGACATAAAGCTCTTTATTTTGATTATTCTTAATTAAGGTTTCCTCTGTCTGGGTTGCGTGTTCCAAGTTAGCACCAAATCCTATTTTCTTCAATGCAGCCGTGAATCCTGCCTTTACGGTTCTTTTTTTGATTGAACTATCTGTGGTATTTGTGATAACGGATCTGAACATTACCTTATAACGTCCTCCGATAGTAATATCGGTCAAGACATGGGTACCATATCTTTCGACTAATCTATCTGCGGAAAGTCGATTCAAATCTTCTATGAATTCATCGGATAAATATTGTGAAATACGGCTGATTTCATCGTTTATGCGTATGTACTTGATGTTTCTGATGGCATCTAAGCTTGCAAATGAATACTTAGAGGAATAAGAATATGTTGATTTGAAATAGCTATTTGAACTGATTGTACCGGAGAATTTTGCACCACTTTTTGCTTCAATGCTCATGTTTGCATCGACTTTAGTCTCATTCGTGATCTCTTTAAGATAATCTAAAGACGAGTAGCCGGAATACATTTTATCATAGCCAAATGATGCGGTGCCGGTAACTATACGGTTTCCAAGATCTTTTTTGTATTTCTCGATGTCCAAGACGGGGTTCCGAACGGACAAAGGATGCAAATATTCTCCCGTTACATCATAGCCATAACCTAAAACGTCATAAATGGCATCACCTGCACTCCTTGTGGTGGCTTTACTTTCTTGTTCGTCACTATTATCTCCCACGGAGACAAGGTCGTTGTCACAGCTACCTAGGCCTAAGGCCAAGAATAGCATAAAAACTAAAGAATTCTTTTTCATGATTTTATAAAGTTTGAGTTTATGCCAAAGTTATAAATGCATCGTGATTTTTCATTGTAATTTCACAACTTATGCGTAGACATGCTATGCTTGATAATCAGTGATTTACGTACTTTTGCGTAGACATGACCTGAGAGTATACACATTTCTAGCATGTTTGGAGGAAATTATTACGAAAAGAACCTTAGATGTGAGGAGAAATAAGATAAGAAAATTAGCCACTGCCGTCTTGTATACATGCCTTTTTGCAACTGCAAATTCGTCAATGCCTTGTTTGATCATTCTTGGTTCAGGTGTAATGAAGTACTATTTAATATGAATCAGCCGTTCACTCAAAAAAAATATCCTATCTTTGCATGCTAATTATTCTAACTAACAACAAGCAATGAAGGAATTTTTTCAACTCATGAAGCGGTTTTTATCGCCTTATAAAAAGTACTTGGTTTGGGCCGTACTTTTAAATCTACTGTCTGCTGTATTCAATGTTTTTTCATTTACTTTGCTGATTCCCATTCTACAGATACTCTTTAAGATGGACAATAAGGTTTATGAATTTATGCCTTGGGATGCTGCCGGAGGGTTAAAAGAGGTAGCGGTGAATAACTTCTACTATTATGTTACTGAGATGATTGCTACTAATGGAGGATCTCTTACGTTGTTATTCCTTGGACTCTTTTTGGCTTTTATGACGATGTTGAAGACTTCTTGCTATTTTGCTTCTTCTGCTGTCATGATTCCGTTGCGAACGGGAGTGGTTAGAGATATACGTATTATGGTTTATACTAAAGTAATGTCTCTTCCGTTAGGCTTCTTCTCAGAAGAACGCAAAGGGGATATTATTGCTCGTATGAGTGGGGATGTCGGTGAGGTGGAAAACTCTATTACGAGTTCACTGGATATGTTGATAAAAAACCCTATACTGATTGTGATGTATTTCGCTACTTTGCTGGTAACGAGTTGGCAACTAACTCTGTTTACCTTGATTGTATTACCTGGGATGGCTTGGGCCATGGGAACAGTCGGGAAAAAGCTAAAACGCCAATCTCTTGAAGCTCAGGCTAAATGGAGTGATACAATGTCTCAGCTTGAAGAAACTTTGGGTGGCTTGCGTATCATAAAAGCCTTTGTTGCTGAAAAGAAAATGGTTGATCGCTTTACGACATGCAGTAATGAATACAGGGATGCAACGAACAAGGTTGCGATGAGACAGGCTTTGGCACACCCGATGAGTGAATTTCTGGGAACGCTGCTTATTGTAGTGGTGTTGTGGTTTGGTGGCTCGTTGATATTAGGACATAACTCATCTATCGAAGCACCTACTTTTATCTTTTATATGGTAATTCTGTATAGCGTCATTAATCCATTGAAAGAATTCTCTAAAGCGGGCTACAACATTCCAAAGGGACTGGCCTCTATGGAGCGTGTTGATAAGATTCTGAAAGCAGAGAATAAGATACTAGAGATCGCTAATCCAAAACCTTTGAAAGGACTTAAGGAGGCTGTTGAATTTGATAACATTTCTTTCAGTTATGATACCAGAAAGGATGTACTTAGAAATGTTAGCTTGACAGTACCGAAAGGAACGACTGTTGCACTGGTTGGACAATCAGGATCGGGTAAATCTACATTGGTTGATCTTCTACCGCGTTATCATGATGTGCAACAGGGGGACATTAAGATTGATGGCGTAAGCATCAAAGATGTTCGCATCTCTGATTTACGTGGCCTTATAGGAAATGTGAATCAAGATGCTATCTTGTTTAATGATACTTTCTTTAATAATATTGCTTTTGGTGTAGAGAATGCAACGATGGAACAAGTGGTTGAGGCAGCGAAGATTGCAAATGCTCACGACTTTATCATGGAGAAGGAAGATGGCTATAATACTAATATTGGAGATCGAGGTGGTAAGCTGTCCGGAGGTCAAAGGCAACGTATCAGCATTGCTCGCGCTATATTAAAGAATCCTCCTCTTTTGATTTTAGATGAAGCTACTTCGGCTTTGGATACAGAATCTGAACGTTCTGTGCAAGAAGCTCTGGAGAGGCTGATGCAGACGCGTACTACTATCGCGATTGCTCATAGGCTTTCGACCATTAAGAATGCTGATGAGATCTGTGTGCTTTACGAAGGAGAGATTGTAGAACGAGGAAAGCATCAAGAGTTGTTGTCTCTGAATGGATATTATAAACGATTGCATGATATGCAGAGCTTATAATCACTTTCTCCCAAAATCAGCAGGTATCTCACCCCATATTTTTGTTTCCCATTTTAATATCGAGGTGGTATATTTGTTTTCTTTCAACCATTTCTCAGCACGCTCAATGACCTGGAAGAGTGTTTCGGTCTCTGGCGTACGGGGAAGTTTGGTCTTACATTTCTTTTGCTTCACCCAACTAATGGCATTGACGCTATCGCTATAGATAGGCATGTCGAACCCTTTTTGTTTTAGAATGGCCAATCCATGAACTAGTGCCAAAAATTCTCCAATATTGTTTGTTCCTCTCATGGGCCCGAAACGAAATATTTCCTGTCTGCTGGCTACATGCACACCTCTATATTCCATCGGCCCTGGATTGCCGCTACATGCAGCATCTACAGCTAAGCTATTTTCAATGATGGCTTCCGAGAAAGCTTTAGGTTTGGAGATAGTCGCTTTGGCCTTTTTGCCTATATACGCATAAGGAGATGAGGCAAAAGCTTGTTCGGCTTCTTCTCGTGTGTCAAATGACTTATATTTGGCACTTTCGTATCCTTTGGTTTGGAGCAAACAATCATTCCAACTGGTATAAATACCCGGAGTTACACCGTCCCAAACCACATAAAATTTTTGCTTTGCCATCTTTTCTATCGACTACTTATTTTAATTGCCGAAGCAAAGGTACGACTATTTTTTATTTTCGAACAAGTTAGTTAATTCGGTTGTTATACCACAATAAAATAATTAATTAAAATGGAGGATTGGTATATGAAAAGATCTTTTGAAGAAGCTTTGAAGCATAGAAGGAGCTATTATTCGATAAATAATGAATCTCCTATTTCTGATTTGGAAATTGAACAAATCGTTAATACGGCAGTGACCCATGTTCCTTCCTCTTTTAACTCGCAGTCTACTCGTGCGGTGTTACTTTTGGGGGAGCACCATCTGAAATTGTGGAATATAGTGAAAGAAACATTGAAGAAGATGATATCGGCTGAAGCATTTGTGCAAACAGAAGCTAAAATAGACGGTTGCTTTGCCAGTGGTCATGGAACGGTTTTATTTTTTGAAGATCAAACGGTGATTGAGGGACTGCAAAATGCTTTTCCTAGCTATGCTGATAATTTTCCGATATGGTCTATGCATACATCTGCAATGCATCAGTTGGCTATTTGGACAATGCTTGAAGATGCAGGATTAGGAGCAACTTTACAACATTACAATCCATTGATTGATGATGAAGTAAGGACTACTTGGGATTTGCCGATTTCATGGAAATTGGTTGCTGAAATGCCCTTTGGTACTCCTACTGCAGAGCCTGGCAGCAAAGAATTTCAAGACTTGAAAGAAAGAGTGAAAGTCTTTAAGTAACTGTTTGATTTGTTTTTACTAAGGTTGTGTAATGCTTCTGTACATTGTGTTTTCTCTTATTTTCTTTGCAAACTTGGTTTGCTGTATAATCAAATTGATTATCTTTGCTAAGAACTAATAGCAACGCAACATTATGATTCGGATTTTTTTGACCGGCTATATGGGAGCAGGGAAAACAACCTTAGGAAAAGCTTTTGCCCGGAAGAATAATTTGTCTTTTATCGATCTTGATTGGTATCTTGAAGGGCATTTTCACAAAACGGTGCAGGAGTTATTCGTTGAGTATAGCGAAACCGGCTTTCGAGAACTGGAAAGAAATATGTTACATGAGGTTGCTGCATTTGAAAATGTAGTGATCTCTACAGGTGGTGGAACTCCTTGTTTCTTTGATAATATGGAATTCATGAATGGATGCGGCCAAACGGTTTTTTTAAATGTGAACCCCGATGTTCTATTTCATCGACTACGAGTGGCTAAGCAGCAACGACCTATATTACAAGGGAAGAAGGATCAAGAACTTATTCTTTTTATTACTGAGGCGCTAGAGAAGCGGGCTCCGTTTTATACGCAGGCGCAGTATGTTTTTAATGCTGATGAGCTCGAAAATAGCAAGCAAATAGAGAGTTCTGTATTACATCTGGAAAAATTACTCCACTTCTCATTTTAATATAAATGCTTTAAACTATTTATTGATGACACATCATTTAAATACGAACAAACAGTTTATGGTAGGCAACGGTCTACTGGCGTTTGCGGTTATCATTGTTGTTGCTCTTTTTGTCTATATTAGTATGAAAATGCAACAAGATAAGAAGACTGAACGGAACTATATAGAGACATATGTTGTTAGTCTGGAAAAAGGGTTTGTAGGTGATTCGCTTTCGTTGTTTGTAAATGATAGTCTTGTAATGAATCGTTTAGTTAAGACGGAGCCTACATTGGTCGAAATAAAGCGTTTTGCCCAACAGAGTGCGTTGATGATTGTGGATAATCGAACTGAGAAGGTTTCGACCTTCGATTTAAGCGAAAAAGGTGGGAAATATCGCTTTGAAAAGGAGAATGATACCATAAAGCAATTGGCGCAAGAGTAATTTAAACCTCTGTTTTATACTTCTTAAGCTCTTCTCGTAGACTAAATGCCTTTCCATTGGTTAGGTTGTTGAGTAAATCCCAAAATCGATCACCGTGATTCATTTCTCGTGTGTGGCAAAGTTCATGTAAAAGTACATAGTCTATCAAATACTCTGGTAAAAGGACTAAAAAGAAAGAGAGATTGATGTTTTTCTGGGCGGAACAACTTCCCCAACGACCACGACTGGAATTGATCTTCACGCTTTCATAATGTAATTTACTTCGTTCGGCAAGCATCTGAATCCGAGGGGGAAGAATGATCTTGGCATTTCTGCGTAGTGCTTCCTCTATTACTTTACGCAACCAAATTTGTAGTTTTTCATCTGCGAAATTTGCACTTGGCGGGCAAATAATTTGCATCTTTCCCAATTCTGAGTGAGCAAGAAATTGCTCGCGATCACCTCTTTCCAATGATAATTTGAAATACTCAGTGTCTATTTTATAGTCAAGGTTAATGAAAGAGTTAGAGCTTTTTCTCTTGGAGGCCAATAATTTGACACGTAATTGTTCAATAGCAGCTTCAATCTCTTTTTGAGAGGTTTGAGGAGGTACTGTAACGGTAATCTCATCATTCTTCGTGCGAAAAATTAATCGCTTGGCACGTGGGTTTACGCGTATCTTTAGGCGGCCTAGCTCTTTGTCTTCTATTTCTTTATCCAATTTTATCAGCTTCTATTGTGGGTATACCTATTCGAAAGATCTATAGTAGAATCGTTGCAAATTAATGCATAATATTTTGAATCAACAAAGGAACTATTCATTCAGTTCAAAATAAATGTTGTGGGTAGTGCAACTTTTTACGTGGTGCTTACGTCTAATATTAAAATGAACTAATAAGGATGATCATGAGAACAGGTATAAAACTTTTTTCGGTAACGCTTCTTCTAATCGGCTTACTCACTGGCTGCACCATTTTAGGTGATAGTATAAAACCTAGTAAGAATTATATAACCAGAAAGTATAAAGTAAAAGAGTTTAGAAAGATTGATGTCAGTACGGTAGGTGACGTGTTTTTTACTCAGTCTACAGACGGATCGACCTCTGTACAAATTTACGGTCCTGATAACATTATAGCTCTCATGCAGGTTGAGGTGAAGGATAACACTTTGATTCTGAATACAGAAAAGCATAAAAAAATAAGGAACTTGAAAAAAATGAAGATTACAATCAGTTCTCCTGTTTTGGTTGGGCTTTATTTTAAAGGTGTTGGTGATGTTTCCATTGAGGATAGTCTTGTAACGTCCGATCTGGAAATCGAAAGTAAGGGAGTTGGCAATGTTAAGGTGAATGCCTTGGAATGTACAACATTGAAAGTTAGTTCAATGGGTGTTGGCAATGTGGAGCTGAAAGGTTTAGCAAAAGACGCGATTTTCAGCTCTAAAGGGGTGGGGGATATAGAGGCGGTGGACTTAAAAGCACATTCCGTGGAAGCTTCTTCTCAAGGAGTTGGTAATATTTCCTGTTATGCAACAGAGTCATTGTCCGCTTCGGTTAAAGGAGTTGGTAGCATCAATTATAAGGGTATGCCTAAAGAGAAGAATTTCAGTAAAGGTGGCATTGGTACAATAAAAGCATTCTAAATAAATGAAGATTATGAAACACAAGTTGTATTCTAGCGGAGTATTAGCTTTTCTGCTATTTCTTTCATCGTGTACGCAGGCCCAGATAATTGTGGGAAGTGGTAATATTGTTACTAAAGGAGTTAAAGTGGGTCTGTTCAATAGCTTGAAACTTCAGGGAAGCCCTGATGTTATTTATAAACAAACGACAGGCAAACCTTCGGTAGAACTGTACGGATCTGATAACATTGTTGGTCTCTTAGAAGTAAAAATAGAAAGTGGGATCTTACTGATCAAATTTAAAGATAATGTAAATATACGCAATCGTGGAAAATTAGAAGTCAGGGTGTCAGGACCAGCTTTGGAGCGGCTAACAGTTCAGGGCTCAGGAGATGTGTTGTTGGTTAATGGGATTAAAAGCCATAAAGACTTAGCGATCTCTATTCAAGGTTCGGGCGACATTCAAGGCAAAGGAATTGAATCCCCTCTTTTGTCACTGTCGGTAAAAGGTTCAGGCGATATCGATTTGAGTGATGTAAACGCTCGTCGGACTAATGTGAAAATTGCCGGCTCGGGTGATATTACATTGCGCGGAAAATGCCAGGAAGTTGATTTGGGTATTTCAGGTTCGGGTGACATTAATGCTGCGGGATTAATGGCGCAGAAAGTCTTGGTAAAGGTTGCCGGTTCGGGTGATGTTTCGTGTTATGCTACTGATTATCTGACAGGGAGTGTAAGTGGTAGTGGCGATGTCGGCTATAAAGGGAATCCTAAAATTAATTTTTCCAAAAAGGGATTGTATAAACTATAAAATTCTCTCTTAAATTTAATAAACCTCGTAACAGAGGAAAATTTGGAGTGTTCGTGATGAATACTCTTTTTTTTATAACTACTATAGCACACGTGGCAATGTCTTTAGTAGAAGCGTGTATGAGTACCTAGTTAGGGATGGCTTTAAAGTAATAAAAGGGTTACTACCTCTCGTAGTAACCCCTTTTATCTTAGTTATTTACAAAAAAGTTAAGAGAATTGAAACTTCACAGCTTCAAGTTGTTTTAATAAAGCGTACTAACTATTGTATATTTAAAGCAAATGAAAATTACATTTTTAAATAATGAAAGCTTTTATTCCATCGAATTAGCTAATTTTGAAATAAACTCAGCGCTCATAATACCAGTGAAATTGATCACCATAAAATGGTTTTTTTCGTGCATGAGCATAACTAATTCAACAATTGCTTCATTTTTCTTTCTTACCATAATCTGGCAATTCTCTGACTTATCACGAAAAGAAAGAAACGGTTCAAATCTATCAGAATTCTTTTTTACAACCTTTAAAGCTTCATTATAGTAGGCTTTGCCTTTCACTTTAGAGGTAAGCATTTGCATGCTTTTTAGGTTTGATATTATCGCCAAAACGCCTTCGTCTTTTTTTGAGTCATTTTTTAATATTTCTTCCATCATTTTCGGGCTGATTGTAACACAAGATAGATTCGTATCTGTTCTATGTTCTTCCAAAAAACGACTAGCAAAGTCTTGAGCCAATACTAAGACAGGCAATAATGTCATTAAAGATATTAAAAGAGCTCTTTTTCTCATTCTTTTATCACTTCAGCCTTAGCTTTTATGCTATCGGCAAAATGTTGATCTTGTGATTTATTGATCCCTTCTGATAACATCATTAATGCGGATGATACTTCCTTATATGCTACTTCTGGATCATCATAAGTATCTGTATATGCGTCGTAGTTGTAATCTAATTTGTCATTGCCAAAAAAGGTTTGTTGAGCAGCATTACCTAATGATAACATTAGTGCTACAACTGCTGCAGCCTTAAAAAATGGCATAAATCTAGTAGTGAGGGTGAGCCGCTTAGCCTTAACGATAAGAGGTTCTACCTCTGCCAAAACTCTCATGTCAAACTCTTTCCCTAGTCTAACTTCTTGTTGAAGTTGTTGATATGCAAATAAATCTTTGTACTGTAATAGATGCGCTGGAATTTCTTCATTTTTCATAAAGAAAGCTCGCAATTCGGTTTCTTCCTCCAAAGAGGTTTCGCATTGCCAATATTGCTCCAAAAGCTGTTCTATGTATTTATAATCCATATTCTTCTATTTCAGTATACCGTTGTTTGACTTTTTGCCTTGCTCTAAAGAGGTTTACTTTAACTTGTTCCTCTGTCAAATTTAGCACAGTCGCAATTTCTTTATATGTTTCTCCTTCAATGTCTCTCAGCTGCATAATCAGCCTCTGTTTTTCAGGAAGGTCGTTAATCAATTGATGAATGAGTTTCATTTGTTCTTCATTTACCAATTGGTCATAAGGGCCAGATGCATCATAAGCTTTTTCTAAATCGGGAGTCAGTTCTATGTTCTGAGCTTCTTTTTTTTGGCTGCGATCAATAGCTAAGTTCTTAGTAATCACCAAGCAGTAAGCTTCAATAGATTCAAACTGAGACCATTCTTCACGTTTATTCCATACCCGAATCATCGTGTCTTGTACGATATCCTCAGCCTCAGCTCTGTCGAGTGTAATTCTGAGAGCTAACCGAAAGAGTTTATCTTTCAAAGGCAGTATGTCATTTCGGAAGCTAATTTCTTGCATCTCTATATTAATGACGGGTGGGTAATTGAAAAGTTACATCCTTACTCTTCTTTTTTTAAATTATTTTTTAAGTCGTGTTCCTTCAGTTGAATTTATGGCGGATGCCAGAGTAATAACAACTTCTAAAACTCCTTCTTCTAAAGCTTTGAAGGCATTTTCTAGTTTTGGTATCATTCCTCCTTGAATTATTCCGCTTGCCACATGTTCTTCAAAATCAGATCGGCTTATAAAAGGGATAACGCTATTGTCATCTGTCTCATCACGAAGCACTCCTTTCTTTTCAAAGCAATATATTAGAGTTACGTCAAAATCCCCGGCAAGGGCTTTCGCTGTTTCTCCGGCAATAGTATCTGCGTTTGTATTCAATATATTTCCCTCTCCATCGTGAGTCAATGGTGCTAGAACGGGTACAATGTCTTTCTCTAGTAACTCAGTAAGTATAGCTACGTTAACATTCTCTATATCTCCTACAAAGCCATAGTCAACGTCTTTCACTGGGCGTTTTTTCGATTGGATAATATTCAAGTCGGCTCCGGTGAGGCCCAAGGCATTTATTCCTCTACTTTGTAAGCCAGCCACAATATTCTTGTTCACAAGTCCTCCGTACACCATTGTTACAACTTTAAGGGTTTCTGCATCAGTAATGCGTCTGCCGTTCAGCATTTTACTTTCAATTCCTAGTTGTGCGGCAATCTTGGTAGCTGAACGCCCTCCACCGTGAACAAGTATCTTACAACCGTCTATTGTTGCGAAATCAGTCAGTAAACTGTTCAAAGAAGATTTTTCCTCTACAATCTTCCCACCAACTTTAATTACTGTAAGCTTTTTCTTCATTTTTTCAGCTTTTATTTTAATAAAAACATGCGTTCTGCATCTTCATAATTTGGTTACAAAGTAGCAAAACGCATGCCATGCATCTTTCAAATTCTTGTTTTATGCTTTTAAATTATTCCAAATAAGTATATCCGTAAAGTCCGGAACGATAGTTAGATAGAAATTCCTTTCCTTCTTCCACCGTTATTTTTCCTTCTTTTACTGATTTTGTGACCCAAGTTTCCAATGTGCGTACAAGCTTCTTCGGGCTATATTGTACGTAATCTAAGACCTCTGCGACCGTTTCTCCATCAATAATCTGTTCTATATTATAGCCTTTTTCATTCACTGATACATGCACTGCATTAGTGTCGCCAAATAAGTTATGCATATCACCTAGGATTTCTTGATAGGCTCCTACTAGGAATGTCCCTAGATAGTAAGCCTCTTTGCTCTTTAGGCTATGTACAGGGAGGTAATGAGATGCATTTTTTGTAGAAATAAAATTGGCTATTTTCCCGTCAGAATCGCATGTTACATCCTGCAGAGTTGCAGAACGATCCGGCTTTTCATCTAACCGTTGTATTGGCATTATCGGAAATATTTGATCTATTGCCCACGAGTCCGGCAAGGATTGGAACAAAGAGAAATTGCAGAAATATTTATCTGCTAGTAGCTTAGATAAGCCCCGAAATTCATCTGGAGCATGTTTCAATCCTGAGGCTATTTGGTTTATTTCTCGGGTAATCGACCAATATAATCGTTCTATTTGTGCGCGTGTTTTTAGATCTACGATGCCGTGGCTGAAGAGATCTAGCGCTTCTTCTCGTATCTGTTGTGCATCGTGCCATGCTTCCAACATCTTATTCTGATTTAGTGTGTCCCAGATACTATATAGGTCTTGCACCAATTCATGATCCTTCTCTGTTACAACGATATCATCATCCCATTCAGGTAAGGTCGTTGTTTCCAATACTTCAAATATAAGCACAGAATGATGAGCAGTGAGTGCTCGCCCACTCTCGGTGATGATGTTTGGATGTGGTATCCCGTTTTTGTCGCTTACGTCGACAAGGGTAGAGATAGAATCGTTCACATATTCCTGGATAGAGTAATTAACGCTACTCTCACTGTTCGACGAACGAGTACCGTCATAATCAACGCCTAGTCCTCCTCCAATATCAACAAATTCGATATTGAAGCCCATAGCGTGGAGTTGTACGTAAAATTGTGAAGCCTCTCTTAATGCTGTCTTAATACGGCGGATTTTCGTCACTTGGCTGCCAATGTGGAAGTGGATTAGCTTTAGGCATTCTTGCATTTCCTTTTTTTCGAGAAAGTCAAGAGCTTCTAGTAGTTCACTTGATGTTAGTCCAAACTTGCTTGCATCTCCTCCTGATTCTTCCCATTTGCCACTTCCTGATGAGGCTAATTTGATGCGAATGCCAATATTAGGCTTTACATTTAATTGTTTGGCTATCTTAGCTATTAATTTTAGTTCATTAAGCTTCTCAACAACAAGAAAGATTCTCTTTCCCATTTTTTGTGCAAGAAGCGCCAATTCTATGTAACTTTCATCTTTGTAGCCATTACAGATAATTAGAGAATCAGAATCGGTGTTAACAGCTATTACGGCATGAAGTTCAGGCTTTGAACCAGCTTCTAAACCTAGATTAAATTTCTTTCCATGGCTGATAATCTCTTCAACAACTGGGCGCATTTGATTCACCTTTATTGGATAAATTATAAAGTTCTGAGCCTTGTAGCCATATTCTTTGGATGCTTGTTCAAAGCAACGGGCTGTTTTCTCGATGCGATTGTCCAATATATCGGGGAAGCGTATTAGCATGGGAGCAGCTACATCGCGCAATTGCAATTCATCAACCAATTCTTTTAAATCAACTCCAACTCCATCTTTGCGAGGAGTGACTACTATGTGTCCCTTTTCGTTAATACCAAAGTACGAGGTTCCCCAACCTGTAATGTTGTAAAGTTCCTCCGAATCTTCAATACGCCATTTTCTCATTTCTTTTTCAGTCGTTATTTATAAATAATGTGGCAAAAATACGTATTAATCTATAGTATTCAAGCATAAATCTCTTGATTTTTTTCGCTAATATTTTGTAGTCGAATAGATTATTTGTATCTTTGCGCCGAAAACGGATGAGAGGTGGAGGGGCGATTTGGCTCCTTTTTTTGTATTTATATAACTAGTTCATGATAGAAAAAAGCATTGTTTGCCAAATTGTTGAAGAATGGCTTGAAGAAAAAGAGTACTTTCTTGTAGAAGTAACTGTTACTTCAGATGACAAAATTGTCGTTGAGATAGATCATGCGGAAGGAGTTTGGATTGAGGACTGTGTAGAGCTAAGCCGATTTATAGAATCTAAACTTAATCGTGAAGAAGCTGATTATGAACTGGAAGTGGGATCTGCTGGTATAGGGCAACCCTTTAAAGTGCTTCAGCAATATCATATTCATATTGGAAGTGATGTGGAAGTGCTAACTAAAGATGGGCGTAAGTTGACGGGAGTTCTCAAAGAGGCCGATGAAGAAAGGTTTGTGGTTGGAGTGCGAAAAAAAATGAAAACTGAAGGAAGCAAACGTCCAAAACTGCAAGAAGAGGATGAAACTTTCACTTATCCTGAGATAAAATACACTAAATACTTAATTAGTTTTAAATAATTATGGCCAAGAAAGAGGAAACAATCAGCTTGATTGATACATTTTCCGAGTTTAAAGAGCTCAAAAATATTGATAGAACAACTATGGTAAGTGTGCTCGAAGAGTCTTTCCGTAGTGTACTTGCGAAAATGTTTGGCACAGACGAAAATTACGATGTTATTGTAAATCCCGATAAAGGAGATTTTGAAATATGGCGTAATCGTGAAGTTGTAGCAGACGAAGATTTGACGAATCCGAATATGCAGATTCCATTGACGGAGGCTCAGAAAATAGATGCTTCGTTTGAAGTTGGTGAAGAGGTGACAGACGAAGTCATTTTTGCCAAATTCGGTCGTCGTGCTATCTTGAATCTTCGCCAGACATTGGCCTCTAAAATTCTTGAGCTTGAGAAAGATAGCCTTTACAATAAGTATATAGATCAAGTAGGCACTATTATTAATGCGGAAGTCTATCAGATTTGGAAGAAAGAGATTCTGCTGCTTGATGACGAAGGGAATGAGCTGCTGTTGCCTAAAACAGAGCAAATACCTAGTGACTTTTATCGTAAGGGAGAGACGGCACGTGCTGTTGTAGCTCGTGTAGATAATAAAAACAATAACCCTAAAATAATTCTTTCACGTACATCTCCAGTATTTCTTCAACGATTGTTTGAGATGGAAGTGCCTGAAATAAATGATGGGCTGATTACAATTAAAAAAATAGCTCGCATACCAGGTGAACGTGCGAAGATCGCTGTGGAATCTTATGATGACAGAATTGATCCCGTGGGAGCTTGTGTAGGAGTAAAGGGCAGCCGTATACATGGTATTGTACGTGAATTGCGAAATGAAAATATTGACGTGATCAATTACACTTCAAATCTTTCATTGTTCATTCAACGTTCTCTCAGCCCAGCAAAGGTTTCTTCCATCAGATTGAACGAGGAAGAACGTAGAGCGGAAGTCTTCCTTAAACCGGAAGAGGTTTCGCTAGCTATTGGAAAAGGTGGTTTGAATATCAAACTGGCCAGTATGTTGACCGAGTACACTATAGATGTATTCCGTGAGTTGGATGAAGCCGCGCAGGATGAAGATATCTATCTGGATGAATTCAGTGATGAAATTGATGGATGGGTCATTGATGCTATTAAGAGCATAGGCATTGATACAGCAAAGGCCGTATTAAGTGCTCCTCGTGAGATGTTGATTGAAAAAACGGATCTGGAAGAAGAAACAGTGGACGAGGTGTTGCGTATTTTGAAATCGGAGTTTGAAGAAAATTAATATTTAATAGCTAGGTCACTTCATTCTTCATTTAATTTAAACTATGACGATAAGGTTAAGCAAAGTTACAAGAGATTTGAATGTGGGAATCACGACAGTTGTTGAATTCTTGCAAAAGAAAGGGTACTCTATTGAGGCGAGTCCTAATGCGAAAATTACTGAGGAACAATATGCTATGCTCGTGAAAGCGTTCAGCACAGATAAAAACTTGAGGATAGAGTCTGAACGTTTCATTCAAGAACGTCAGAATAAAGACCGTACGAAAATTGCGGTTACTATCGATGGTTATGAAAGTGATGAACCAGAAAAGCCCAAAGTGGATGATGTTATTAAAATTGTCGTCCCTGAAGACGTTCGTCCAAAGTTTAAACCTGTCGGAAAGATAGATCTGGACAATCTGCGCAGAAGAAAAATTGATAAGCAGCCAGAAGTGGAAAAGCAACCTGTGGTTGAACCTGGGCAAGTAAATGCTCCAGTACTACAAATAGTGGAAGAAACAGTAAAGCCTGTTGTTCCAATAATAGATATAGATTCGGCTAAAACAGTAGAATCGGATAAGACATTGGTTTCGGTTGCGCCTGAAATAATGAAAGAGGTTTCTCCCGTTATTGAAGAAAAACCAGAGGAAGTTCCAATGTCGGTCATAGAAGAAAAGCTAGAAGAAAAAATGGAAGCAACTCCCGATCCTGAGTTATCTTTGCCTAGTGGTGATGATGATGTTTTCAAAATTAGACCTACAGAGTTTGTGTCAAAAATTAATGTCATTGGTCAAATAGATCTTGCTGCATTGAATCAGACTACCCGTCCCAAAAAGAAGTCTAAAGAAGAAAAACGCAGAGAACGCGAGGATAAAGACAAAGTTAGACAGGATCAGAAAAAACAGATGAAAGAGGCTATCATCAAAGAAATTCGTAAAGAAGAGCCTAAGCCGATCAAAATTGTGCCAAAAGAAAGTTCTGATGCTGCTGCTAAGAAGAAACGTAATCGTATTAATAAGGAAAAGGTTGATATTAATAATGTAACATCTAACTTTGCACGTCCTGTACCCAATAGCGAGAAAACGGTGAAAGCTCCTAGTCAACATCAAAATGGAACTACTCAGGGGCAAGCGAATAAAAATAGACCTAGCATACATAGTAAAGACCGCTTTAAAAAACCTGTAATTAAACAGGAAGTAAAAGAAGAGGATGTCGCTAAGCAGATAAAGGAAACTTTGGCTCGTTTGACAACTAAGGGTAAGAATAAGACATCAAAATATCGTAAAGAGAAGCGCGAGACTGCCTTCAATAGGCAACAGGAACTTGACGATCAAGAAATGGCTGAAAGCCGTGTAATTAAGTTGACTGAATTTGTGACAGCCAATGAACTTGCTAATATGATGGATATTTCTGTCAATCAAGTTATCGGAACGTGTATGAGTATCGGTATGATGGTATCTATTAATCAACGTTTGGATGCTGAAACGATTAACCTTGTGGCTGAAGAATTTGGCTATAAAACAGAGTATGTAAGTGCAGAGGTTTCACAGGCTATAGTTGAGGAAGAAGATGCTCTTGAAGAATTAGAACATCGTGCACCAATTGTTACAGTAATGGGACACGTTGACCATGGTAAAACTTCGCTGCTTGACTATATCCGTAAGGCAAATGTTATTGCTGGTGAAGCTGGTGGAATCACCCAGCATATTGGTGCATATAATGTGAAGCAGGAAGATGGACGTAGAATCACTTTCCTTGATACTCCTGGACATGAAGCTTTTACTGCTATGCGTGCTCGTGGAGCTAAAGTAACAGATATAGCTATTATTATTGTTGCGGCTGACGACAATGTGATGCCTCAGACCAAAGAAGCGATTAACCATGCTATGGCTGCTGGAGTGCCCATTGTATTTGCAATTAATAAAATAGATAAGTCAGGGGCTAATCCTGATAGAATTAAAGAAGAATTAGCTGGAATGAACTTCCTTGTAGAAGAATGGGGAGGTAAATACCAGTCACAGGATATTTCAGCAAAGCAAGGTCTGGGTGTTAAAGAACTGATGGAAAAGGTTTTGCTCGAAGCTGAGATGCTTGATTTGAAAGCAAATCCTAATCGCCGTGGAATGGGATCCGTCATTGAATCTACCTTGGATAAAGGTCGAGGCTACGTGGCAACAGTTTTAGTCTCTAATGGTACGTTGAAAATGGGAGACATAGTTTTGGCCGGAACGAATTTTGGGCGTGTAAAGGCTATGTTTAACGAACGTAATCAGCGTATTAAAGAAGCTGGACCTTCTGAGCCGGTATTAATTTTGGGACTAAATGGTGCACCTACTGCTGGTGACACTTTCCATGTTATTGAAACGGAGCAAGAAGCTCGTGAAATAGCAAATAAACGTGAGCAATTGCAACGTGAGCAGGGATTACGTACTCAGAAGATACTTACGCTTGATGAGCTTGGACGTCGTATTGCTCTTGGTAACTTTAAGGAGCTTAATATTATTGTGAAGGGTGATGTGGATGGATCTATTGAAGCATTAAGCGATTCGTTGATTAAGCTTTCTACAGAACAAATACAAGTGAATGTTATTCACAAGGCAGTAGGACAGATATCAGAATCTGATGTAACGTTGGCTGCTGCTTCAGATGCAATCATCATCGGCTTCCAGGTCCGTCCTTCTGCTTCAGCTCGCAAATTCGCTGAACAAGAAGGAGTTGATGTTCGAATGTACTCTATTATTTATGATGCTATAGAAGAAGTCAAGGCTGCTATGGAGGGTATGCTTGCTCCAGTGGTGAAAGAAGTTGTTACTGCTTCTATTGAAGTTCGTGAAGTCTTCCACATAACTAAAGTGGGTACTGTAGCTGGTGCTATGGTGAAAGAAGGAAAAGCTAAACGCTCTGACAAGGCTCGTCTTGTAAGAGATGGTATTGTAATCTATTCTGGAGGCATTAATGCACTGAAACGCTTTAAAGATGATGTGAAAGAAGTTGCCGTGAATTATGAGTGCGGTATTAGCTTGGTGAATTTCAATGATTTGAGAATTGGTGATTTCATCGAAACATACGACGAAATAGAAGTGAAGCAAACATTATAAATGCAACAGCACGAATGTGCTAATGTGCCAATATGCTGAACGCCAATGAAGTTGTATCTTTTGTTGGTTCACTTCAAGGAGCATATTGGCACATTTTTTTTATGGATTTTTTTGTAAGAGTAAAATATATGTGATGACAATAATAGATAGCATAATTCTTATAGCGATAGCTCTTGGAGCGTTTCTGGGCTTCATGAAAGGGTTTGTGAAACAATTGGCTTTCATACTAGGGCTTGTTGCCGGTTTACTGGCCGCAAAAGCCTTATATGCTTCGTTGGCAGAGAAGATTTGCCCAACATTAACTGAATCCATGACGTTGGCTCAGATTATAGCTTTTTTTGCAATATGGATTGTTGTTCCTTTATTATTTGGAATAGCTGCTGCATTAATAACCAGAACGATAGAGACTATGTCGCTCGGTTGGCTTAACCAATTATTGGGAGCGGGATTGGGCGCCTTAAAATATTTGCTTATTATAACTCTCCTTGTAGGTATAATTGAGTTTGTTGATACAGGGAATCACATGATAAGCCAAACAAAGAAGACTAAATCAGTGTTATATTATCCCATGAGGGATGTTGCGGGGATCTTTTTCCCCACAGCAAAAAAAGTTTCGCAACAATATATTTTCAAATAGAACTATGCAACAAGAAGAACCTAACAAATATGTAAAAGAGCTTACTCAAGAGAAGTATAAGTATGGCTTCACGACGGATGTGGATACAGACGTTATTGAGAAGGGACTTAATGAAGATATTGTTCGTCTTATCTCATCCAAGAAAGACGAACCTGAATGGCTGCTCGAATTTAGATTAAAAGCTTACCGTCATTGGCTTACGTTGGAAATGCCCACATGGGCTCACTTACGCATACCTGATATTGATTATCAAGCAATATCTTATTATGCCGACCCTACTAAGAAAAAGGAAGGACCTAAGAGTTTGGATGAAGTAGATCCTGAATTGATCAAGACATTCAATAAATTAGGCATTTCTCTGGAAGAACAGATGATTTTAAGTGGAATGGCTGTTGATGCGGTGATGGACTCAGTTTCCGTTAAGACTACTTTTAAAGAAAGTCTGATGGAAAAGGGTATTATTTTTTGCTCATTTAGTGAAGCGGTACGAGAACATCCTGATTTAGTGAAAAAATATATGGGCTCAGTAGTGGGCTATCGCGATAATTTTTTTGCGGCGCTCAATTCCGCTGTTTTTTCGGATGGCTCTTTTGTATATATACCAAAAGGAGTACGTTGTCCAATGGAACTTTCTACTTACTTTAGGATAAATGCGATCAATACAGGTCAGTTTGAAAGAACACTTATTGTGGCCGATGATGATTCATACGTATCATATCTAGAAGGCTGCACAGCTCCAATGCGTGATGAAAATCAGTTGCATGCTGCTATCGTTGAAATAATAGTGCATGATAGAGCTGAAGTGAAATATAGTACCGTTCAAAACTGGTATCCAGGTGATGCTCAGGGTAAAGGAGGCGTTTATAACTTCGTTACCAAGCGAGGAAATTGTAAAGGTGTAGGTAGTAAACTCTCGTGGACTCAAGTGGAAACCGGAAGTGCTATTACATGGAAGTATCCATCGTGTATTCTTACAGGGGATAATTCTACTGCTGAATTTTACAGTGTGGCAGTAACCAATCATTACCAACAAGCCGATACTGGTACAAAGATGATTCATCTTGGCCGTAATACGCGTAGCACCATTGTGAGCAAAGGTATTTCTGCGGGCAAAAGTGAGAATTCTTATCGTGGTTTGGTACGTGTAGCCGAAAAGGCTGAAGGAAGTCGTAACTATAGTCAATGTGATTCTTTGCTACTGGGAGATAAGTGTGGTGCACATACTTTCCCTTATATGGATATACGTAACGAAACGGCTGTCGTAGAGCATGAAGCAACAACAAGTAAAATCAATGAAGATCAAATCTTTTATTGCAATCAGCGCGGCATTTCGACCGAAGATGCTATTGGTTTGATTGTGAATGGTTATGCTAAAGAAGTTTTGAATAAACTTCCCATGGAGTTTGCTGTTGAAGCACAGAAACTATTGTCCATTTCTCTGGAAGGGAGCGTAGGTTAATTTAATGTTAAATAGTAATAAGTTAAATCGTATATAGATGTTAGAAATAAAAGATTTGCATGCCGCTATCAACGGCAAAGAAATATTGAGGGGTATCAATCTTTCTGTAAAGCCTGGAGAGATACATGCTATTATGGGACCTAATGGTTCAGGTAAAAGTACTTTGAGCAGCGTATTGGTAGGTAATCCTGTCTTTGAAGTTACTAAAGGCAGCGTTACTTTTTGTGGCAAAGATCTGTTGGAACTTAGTGCCGAAGATCGTAGTCACGAGGGGATCTTCCTTTCTTTTCAATATCCGGTAGAGATTCCGGGTGTTAGTATGGTCAATTTTATGCGTGCTGCTGTCAATGAGCAGAGAAAATATAGAGGGCTTCCATCCATTACTGCGAGTGAATTCCTTAAACTGATGCGTGAAAAGCGTGCAGTTGTGGAGCTCGACAATAAATTGGCCAACCGCAGTGTGAATGAAGGTTTTAGTGGTGGTGAGAAGAAACGTAACGAGATATTTCAGATGGCTATGCTCGAACCTAAATTGAGTATTCTTGACGAAACAGATTCAGGTCTGGATATTGATGCTTTACGCATTGTAGCTGAGGGAGTGAACAAATTGAAATCTCCCGATAATAGTTGTATTGTGATTACCCACTATCAGCGACTGTTGGATTATATTAAACCAGATGTTGTACATGTTCTTTATGATGGCCGTATTGTTAAGACTGCGGGTCCGGAATTGGCTCTAGAACTCGAGGAAAAGGGTTACGATTGGATCAAGAAAGAGATAGGAGAATAATTATGAGCGTAGAACAGCAATATATAGATCTCTATGCACAGTGTGAAGCAATGATTTGCACTCATAGCTCAGAGATACTAAACTCTGCCAGAGCAGGAGCGTTTGCCGATTTTAAACGGCTGGGCTTTCCTACACGGAAGCAGGAAAATTATAGATATACCGACGTTAGCAAATGTTTTGTTCCTGATTACGGACTGAACTTGAATCGTCTACCTATACCTGTAGATCCTTATGAAGTGTTTAAATGTGATGTGCCCAATATGAGTACATCCTTGTTTTTTGTGGTGAATGATTCTTTCTACAAGAAAGATTTGCCCAAATCTAATTTGCCAGAAGGAGTAATTTTTGGGAGTTTAAAAGATGTAGCAGAACAACGTCCTGAACTAATAGAAAAGTATTATGGTAAGTTGGCCGATACATCAAAAGATGGCGTAACAGCCTTCAATACAACTTTTGTTCAAGATGGTGTAGTCTTTTATGTTCCTAAGAATGTAGTGGTAGAGAAACCTATTCAACTAGTGAATATCTTGCGTGGAGACGTCAATTTCATGATGAACCGGCGTATATTGATTATTCTTGAAGAAGGTGCTCAGGCACGATTGTTGATCTGTGACCATGCGATGGATCATGTGAACTTTCTTGCTACGCAGGTAGTGGAGATTTATGCAGGTGAAAATACCGTGTTTGATATGTATGAACTTGAAGAAACACATACAAGCACTGTTCGCCTTAGTAATATATATGCTAAACAAGAGGCAAGTAGCCATCTTCTCTTGAACAATATGACTCTTCATAACGGCATTACACGTAATACAACTGAGGTCACTTTGGCTGGTCCCGGTGCTGAAACCCACCTTTATGGGATGGCGATAGCAGATAAGAATCAGCATGTGGACAATCATACGTTTATTGACCATGCCGTACCCGATTGCGAAAGCAAGGAACTCTTTAAATATGTGCTTGATGATCATGCAGTGGGAGCTTTTGCAGGAATTGTACTCGTTCGTCCGGGAGCACAACACACGAATGCACAACAAACGAACCGTAATCTTTGTGTGACTCGTGATGCGCGTATGTACACTCAGCCTCAACTAGAGATTTATGCTGATGACGTCAAGTGTAGTCATGGAGCAACAATCGGTCAGTTAGATGAAAATGCGTTGTTCTATATGCGTGCTAGAGGTATTTCTGCGAAAGAAGCTCGTTTGTTGCTGATGTTTGCTTTCGTTAATGAAGTGATAGATACCATCCGTCTGGATTCATTGAAAGATCGATTGCATTTGTTGGTAGAAAAAAGATTCCGTGGCGAGTTGAATAAATGTCAAGGTTGCGCTATCTGCAAATAAATAAGAATAGACATGATGGATATAACTAAAATAAGAGCTGATTTCCCTATACTTTCTAGAGAGATATACGGAAAGCCTTTAGTCTATTTTGATAATGGAGCAACTACGCAGAAGCCTCGTTGTGTGGTCGATGCTATTGTTGAAGAATACTATTCTGTGAATGCTAATGTTCATCGTGGTGTACATTTTTTATCGCAACAGGCTACAGAATTGCATGAAGGCTCTCGTGAAACAGTTCGTCAGTTTGTTAATGCCCATAGTACGAGTGAGGTTATCTTCACTCGTGGTACTACGGAAGCCATTAATTTGGTTGCTTTTTGCTTTGGCGAAGAGTTTATGAATGAAGGAGATGAAGTTATCATTTCTACGATGGAGCATCATAGTAATATTGTTCCTTGGCAATTGTTGGCTGCTCGCAAGGGGATTACCCTAAAAGTGATTCCTATGACTGATCAAGGTGAATTGTTGTTGGATGAATATGAAAAGCTTTTTTCTGAGCGTACGAAGATTGTAAGCATAGCTCATATCTCTAATGTGCTGGGTACGATCAATCCGGTAAAGGAGATGATTGAGACTGCCCATGCTCATGGAGTTCCCGTACTTATAGATGGTGCACAATCGGTGCCTCACATGCAGATAGATGTGCAAGATTTGGACGCTGATTTCTTTGCTTTTTCCGGTCATAAGGTATATGGTCCTACAGGCGTGGGTGTGCTTTATGGAAAAGAGGAGTGGCTTGACAAATTGCCACCTTATCAAGGTGGGGGTGAGATGATTCAGAGTGTGAGTTTTGAGAAGACAACTTTTAATGAGTTGCCTTTTAAATTTGAGGCTGGCACGCCCGATTACATTGGAACTACGGGTTTAGCAAAGGCTCTGAATTATGTTTCTGCTATTGGTATGGATCAGATTGTTGCGCACGATCAAGAACTTACAGCCTATGCGATGCAACGCCTTAAAGAAATAGAGGGTATGCGTATCTTTGGAGAGGCAGAGCACAAAAGCAGTGTTATTTCTTTTTTGGTTGGCAATATCCACCATTTTGATATGGGCACTTTGCTCGATCGTTTAGGGATTGCTGTGCGTACAGGACATCATTGTGCAGAGCCGTTGATGCGACGATTGGGCATAGAAGGTACTGTTCGTGCTTCTTTTGGGCTTTATAACACGAAGGAGGAAATCGATTCATTGATTGACGGAATAGAAAGAGTAAGAAAAATGTTTTAGCAGTTGCAACTAAGTGCATACTTGTTGCGTCTAATAGAACATAAACTATAAAACAGAAAGTAATTATGCTATTATCTACTACTCCAACTATCGAAGGAAAACGAATAACCAAGTATTATGGCATTGTGTCTGGGGAGACTATTATTGGTGCTAATGTGTTTCGTGATATATTTGCTAGTATTCGCGACATTGTAGGCGGGCGTTCCGGTTCTTACGAAGAAGTTCTTCGTGAGGCTAAAGATATAGCGCTTAGAGAAATGGAAGAACAGGCAGCTCGCTTAGGTGCAAATGCGGTGGTGGGCGTTGACTTGGATTATGAAACAGTGGGTGGTAGTGGCAGTATGCTTATGGTTACTGCCTGCGGCACAGCTGTTTCTCTGGAATAACTCAATAATTGAAAAGAGTAGGCTATTAATGACTTCTGTAGATTAAGAATATTCTTAATCTACAGAAGTCATCTTTGTTTTTAGTCTTCTCTTTTTGAGATTGCTTTCATTTTCTATTCTCATTCTAATTTTATGCTGTTGTACTTAACGAGGTGTTTGGCTGGAATGATTTGCTTTTTTAATAAAGGAATTCACCTAACAATTCCAGCTAAGTGTAAAAGCATGAACCGCTATTGCAAGCCTCCTGAGAGGGAAAAACAGAAAGATCGTACCATGTTTTACCACTTGGGTGGGCTCACATTCAATAAATTACGTACGAAGAAATCATATCGTTTATGTTCTCCATAATCTCCTCCCATTGTATGATTAGAGCCGGGTATTACAACCAATTCAAAGTCTTTCTTTGCCTTTATTAGTGCGTTGACCACCTGCATGGTTGAGGCCGGATCTACATTGTCATCCACTTCGCCTACTACTAGCATTAGCGGGCGTTTAAGTAAATGTGCATTGACTACGTTTGAGCATTCTTCGTATTGCTTCTCTATAGGATAACCCATCCATTGTTCGTTCCACCAGATTTTATCCATGCGATTGTCGTGACATCCGCAAGAAGAGTAGGCTGCTTTGTAGAAATCCGGATATAGCAAGAGGGCATTGGTCGATTCCTGCCCACCGGCAGATGCACCGAAGATACCTACCCGACTGACATCCATATATGGGTATTTGGTTACTGCTGCTTTTATCCATGCTATTCGGTCGGGTAATCCGGCATCTTTCAGATTCTTATAGCATACATCCTCAAATGCTTTGGAACGGAAAGAAGTCCCCATTCCATCGAGTTGTACTACGATAAATCCTAGCTCAGCCAAACCGGACATAGACCAATTATATGCTGAAAAAGATTTAGGTGTGTATTGGCTACCGGGCCCGGCATAGATGTATTCAATAATTGGGTACTTCTTCGTGGGATCAAAGTTCGTTGGCCTGAAGATGACACCCCACATATCGGTTTTGCCGTCTCTTCCTTTAGCCGAGAAGACCTCAGGAGCCCGCCATCCAGTCTTTACTAATTCGCTTATGTCCGCGGTCTCTAGTGGCATGATAACCTTTCCGTCGCTCGCACTACGAAGAACGGCAACCGGAGCTTTATTCACCAAAGAATATACATCCACCAAAGATCTCATATCTGTAGAGAATGTAGCCTGATGCATTCCTTCCTCCGGAGTGAGGCAGATTAGTCCGCTTCCATCGAAGTTAATGCGATAATATCTGAGAAGATAAGGATCCTCATTGGGCACCATGCCATTGGCTGAGAAGTAAATGATCTGCTTTTGTTCGTCAACGTGTATCACGTCACGTACATACCATTCGCCTTTGGTTATTTGATTTTTTACTTTACCTGCGTGTCGGTCGTATAGATACAAGTGATTCCAATTATCACGTTCGCTCATCCAGATGATCTCGTTTCCATTGGTAAGATCCTTTCGGAAGTAGCGGTTGTAGTTTACAAAGGTCTTGCTAGTCTCTTCGATAATAGTGCTCACTTTTCCGGTTTCTGCCGATAGCTCCAATACTCTAAGCGCCTGATGTCCACGTTCATTATACTCGAACAGAATATTCTTACTTGCGGCATCCCATTCCAGTCCTCTCACTTCGAACTGACTGTTGAAGAGATCAATGGAAGGAACGTGAGCCTCGTCGCCATTTACATTGAAAATACGAGGGCACCTGAATGGTAACGCATCGCCTGGTTTGGTATATTCGCGTTTATGAAGCTTGGGTTGCAATTGATCTTCAGGAGACGATTCTACGAAATAGATATATCGCTTCTCTGCCGGGCGAACTTTCATCACGGCCACCTTCTTTGAGTCGGGTGACCATTGGATATAAGCCGAATAGAATTCACCCGGAGAACCGTCAAAACTTAGTGCTTTTTCTTTTCCCGATGCATTCTCTTTCACATATACATTCTGATTTTTGATAAATGCCGTCTTTGTTCCGTCGGGAGAAACCACAGGTTCACCCTTACTTTCATCACCGGCTTCAGCCCAATAATTGGCTGTAGGCTTTTCTATTTTTCCTTCATCTTTCAGTAGATCTTTTTTTTCAAGGTACATCCATTTATGATCGTTTTGTACAAAACGGAGTGTGTCGTGAGTTGCGTTTACCCTCAATTGCTGAAGATTTAGGTTGTTTGCTTCTATTTTGTTCTGCGTTGCCGAAGAGAGTTGCTTAGCCAGTTTTTGGCGGTTAAATAACTCTTTTCTTGTCTTTTTTGCTGCGTCAACAATCACATAAACTCTTCCTTCAGGAGTGACCCTTACATACCAAAATTGATTGGTATTGTTTATCCACTGAGGGCGCACATCCGAATAGAATACTTTATTTTTCCACTTTTGGTTCAGCGTAAAGGCGCGTTCATAGTCTTCTGCAGTGCCTTGTGCATAGAGCGCATTGATAGAAATCAGTGCACCGATAGTCCATAATATTGCTTTCTTCATAAATTATTTGGTTGAGTTATTCTACTTCCCATTCAAAAATTCCCGATGCATTCTTTTCCGGAAGCTTCACCTCTAATTTTATTTCTGTGGTTGTAACAGGCTTGAAGGAAACTTCATTACCAACACCTTTCTCTGTTCCATAAACCGTGGTGTTGTCCACTGTCTTCCATTCTCCCGAAGTGGTTTTATAATATAGCTTCCATGATTTAGGAACCCGGCAACCTCCCCATGGGCCATCGTCATACCAGTATACAGTGGATCGTGAAATAGTTTTAGCATCCTGAAATTTATATGCTATCCATTCGGTTGTTCCTTCTTTAGGCCACCAATGGTAGTAAGGAACCGAACGATCATTTTCATCTTTTGGAAAGAGTTGATCGTTAATAGCTGTAATAGATTTCACATTGTGCGAAGCTGTTATTTTACTTTCGGATGCAATAGTAGGAGGTAAGCTAGCCCTCGTTGCGTTTAAGTCAATAGGTAACCAAACAGCCATTTCTCCACTTCCGCGATGTGCCCAAGCGTAGTAAGGAATCATGTTCAGCTTTACATCCTTAGTAACTAAATGGCCGCTTTCATCGTAACTCAACGTTTGCGCATCGGTTTGAATCATGTTGATGCCATAAAGCAAATCAGGTTTTGAGATCACGTTGAATTGGGGCTTTTTATTCACTAATACACTTAGCACACTAAAGTCATTGTCCGGCCATTCGGCACAGTATACCAAAGGACCACGTTCTATAGCTACCTTTCCTCTATCAGCTTCTACCAGCGAGTGAGCTTTTACAGTTCGCGCTTCCATGTCAAAATGAACTTCAACACGGTCTCCTTTTTTCCAGATACGGTTAATCGTGAAGTATCCTTTTTCAGTACTTCTTTCTATTTGCTGTCCATTTACTTTTATACTATATCCCAATTCTTTCTTGTCTGAATAACTGTATAAGTTACCAGGAACAACAGAACCTTGTACCCAGCCCGGAACACGTATTTTGAGGTTAAACTTCTGTTTACCGCTAGGAGAGACTTCTAGTTTAATATCCCCTGTCCACGGATAATTGGTTTCTTGTTTTAGTGTTACAGCTTTTCCGTTTACTTTCAAATGAGCATCGTTTCCCATAAAGAGATTTACATACACATCACTGTTGTGCACAGCATATACATACCCTGGAACGGAAGGTATAAAGCGACAGATGTTTGACGGGCAGCAAGCACAACCAAACCATGGCTGACGTTGATGTTGTCCGATAGATTCCAAAGGGTTAGGGTAGAAGAACCCGCCGCCATCGAGTGATACTCCGGAAATCAATCCGTTATAAAGCGTACGTTCCAAAACATCATAATATTTAGATTCTCCATGAAGAAGGAATAAACGATAGTTTAAGTACACATTTCCTATCGCGGCACAAGTTTCGCAATAAGCTGACATGTTGGGTAGTTCATAATTCTCTCCGAATGCCTCTCCATTACTTGTTGCTCCGATGCCTCCGGTGAGGTAAAGCTTCTTGCTCACAATGTTATTCCAAATTCTATCAATAGCATGAATGTAGGCCGTGTCGCCAGTTAGTGCAGCTACATCCGCCATCCCGGAATACATGTAAGCTGCCCGCACGGCATGTCCTACAGCCTCATCTTGCTTAATAACTGGTTCATGTGCTTGACTATACGCATCTTTTCGTTCGGTATATCCTCTTTTGTCGAGAAAGAATTTAGCTTCATTGAGATATTTCTTGTCGCCGGTGACTAAGTAAAGTTTGGCAAGCGCCATCTCGGCTATCTGATGGCCCGGTACAACAACTAACTGTCCTGGCTTATCACCAATGGCGCGGCACACACAGTCAGCATATTTAATTGCTATATCAAGAAAATTGCGTTGCCCGGTTGCCTGATAGTGTGCTACTGCACCTTCAATCATATGTCCCAAGTTGTAAAACTCATGACTTAAATCTTCTACTTTTTCCCAACGTCTACTACCTGCCCATTCGTGTGGATGCTTTGGGTTTTGCGTACGTGCAGTGTACAAGTAGCCATCTGGTTCTTGAGCAGCTGCAACAATCACCAATATGCTATCAATGTATTTGGCCAGTTTCTTATTTGGGTACATTTGCATAGAATAACTGGCACCTTCAATTGTTTTATATACATCTGTATCGTCAAAAGAGAATCCACCAACTTTGATTGTGTCGCTTGGATGAGCTGCCCGTACAAAGTTTAGATAACGTCCAGTTTCTTCACATTTGCTAAAAGCAAGAGGAATGGTTACTTCTCGGCTTGCTTTGAGACGCTGCCCCCAGAAAGAATCAGTCACCTTCACTGCGGTAAAAGGTACAGGAGCAAAAGGATAACCGGCATTATCATGCTTCTTCTGAGCATTGGCAGCGAGCGTCATGGTAGCCAATGTAATAGCAAATAAAGTTTTTCTCATGATAGGTATAGTGTTTAATTTATAATCCGTTTTGAATCTCTTTTTCACTAAAAGGTATATCATATACCTTTAAAGAATGAAGATAACCAGTAAAAGGCCAGTCACCAATGGCTGTTTTGCCAAGTGCGATGTATTCTCCCTTAGGCAAAAGTAATACAATATCTTTTTCCTTCATCTTTTTCCCATTAAGATATACTTTTTCTACATATCCATCGTAAGTAATGACCCAATGTTGCCATCCTCCTTTCTTCACTATTTCAGAAAATCCCATATCTTCAAACCATCCAAAGTGGCAAACGACGCCGCATCGTGGTTCGGTGCCATTACATAGCATGATCTTTTCCAATTCTCCTTCTGATGAAACTAGATCGGCGATGCATTCGTTTACCTTAGCTTGCGGATTCAACACCCATGCTTCGAGTGTATATGGAGCACTGTCCCTCATTGTTTCTGGCAGATTGAAGTCTGATTTAAACCACTGTGTACTGTCAAAAGCAAATGCTTTGAATTGGTCTTTCATTACGACGGGCAATGAAGATGTTTCGCTGGTGAATACTCCTTTACCAATGCGGTTCTTGATACTTCTAATGGAATCACCTACTTGGTAGTCGTCAGCATTGATATCAAGGAACAATCCTGCTCGTTTAGTTGCTGCCAGAGTTGGGGGACCCCCGTCCTGATCGTTATCAGCAAATACTTTGATATTCCATATTGCTCCGAACTGTCCCCCCTTTTGTCCACCCGTCACAGTTAATCGTATGTAGCGAGCCTTTGTATTGCCAAAGTCGGTCATTGGACTGCCTGCCAACCGATTGTCTCGCTTGTCTGCAAAGATGGTCCACTTTTTACCGTTCGTAGAAGTCTCTATCATGTATTGATAAAAAGAGGTCGGATATTCAAACTGCGTCCAAATGCGACGTACGGGTTGAACCTTCTTTAAATCAATTTCAATCCACTCTTTTCCACAAGTACGAGGTCTCCACAGAGTTGCGTTGTTATCGTCTACTGCGTATTCCGGTTTAAAAGATTCATTGTAATACGAAGACGCTTTCACCGATTTACCCAGTGCAAGGTTAGGAGAAAGATTGATTGACGGTTGTAAGCAGCCAACTCCCAGATGCCCTGCATCAACCCTTTCTATTGTTCCGTCTTCACTGAAGATTAGTTTATCGATCGCTATCTGTCGATGCATTCCGCGAGTAGAATGTGGGATGTTGTGGCGGTGATACACGATGTAGTAGTCATCACCCTCTTGAAGAATGCTGTGGTGACCAGGTCCATGTATTGTGCTATCTGCATTCGTTGATAAGATCGGATTATTCTTTCCAAATGTGAATGGGCCCATTGGTCCTACCTTGCTAGTGGCATATTGCACACGATACGTATGGTCATGACAAGATCCCGATGAATACATGAAATAATAGATTCCATTCCTTTTCATCATAAAAGGAGCTTCAAAGAAATCCGTAGCCTCCGTGTTGGGGATGAGGTGTGTTTGGGTAAAGCTTTTCATATCATCCGAAAGTTTGCCTACTCCGCAACCAAAGCCTTTGTAAATGCCCCAAGTACCCCAATAAAGATACGTGGAGCCATCATCATCAACAAAAGACTGCCCATCCAGCGTAATCGCATTGGTGACAAACCGGTCGGGGACCAATACCGCTGTGTCATCTCCTAATATGTTATGCCAAGGGCCTGTAGGTGTATCCGAAACTCCGCAATAGATTTTACAGGGTTCGCAGTAGTACATGTAGTATTTACCATCTTTTCCCTGTAACACATCTGGTGCCCAAATATGATAGGTCGTCGGCCAGTTCATGGGCATCATCGTCCAATTTTGAAAATCTTTAGACGCCCATACCACCGATGGGCCTAATCCTCCTCCATTACCATCAGTCGTTGCATAGATATAATAAGTATCACCGAACTTCTTAACCGTGGGATCAGCAAAGTATCCGGGGATAATAGGATTTCCATTGCTCGGAGTATTCCATGCCGTTTGTTGTGATGAGGCAGGTGTGATGTTGCCAAAGCAACAGAGTAAGGAATAGAAGATGTAGAGTAACTTTCTCATAATTAATTATTAAAGATGAACTTGATTACAAATAGGGAGATCCGTTTCGTAAAAGTAATTTAGTAGTAACTGATACATTTCCGGATCATATTCTTTTAATTTTTCTCTTCTGTTTATGGAATTATGTACCCCATTGGGCTCTTCTGAATACCGGTTACAGTTGAAGAAAGATTGTACTGTTTCTGCAAAATACTCCTCTTTGTTAGATAGTGCATAAGTATTCTTCCATAATCCTTTTTCTCTGGCATGATTCATCACCGTCTCTAACTTATTATTAAAATCAGGATCGACACCGACTATACCAACTGTATGAATAAGGTGGGCAAATTCATGAATCAGAATATTCTCTCCTTCATAACGATCTCCGGGTAGACAAATCAAGTTCTCTTCTCCGCAACTCGAACTGAGATCATCCTCGGGTGCACCACCAAATCCTCGGGCCCGTTTATTCCAGTAAGCAATGCTATCCGGCGAATTGCAAATATGAGCATATTCAGGTATGTCACAAACTTCTTCTTTTTCACCGATAACCATGAATCGACAATGTTTTTTCACCATGTAAGCCTTTATGTCCTCTCGTTTGGCAAGCATTCCCACAATGATTTTACGTGCTACTTTCAGAGCCTCATCATCTACTTTCTCCGATGAAATGATTGGTATTCCATCAGCATCCATATATTTTTTGTAGAATGCAGTTAGCTTTAAGGAATCAGGAACCGCTGCAGGCGTTTCTTCCTTTTCTAGCCGGATAGCAAAGCCACCTCCTGAAGCCAAGTGAAGCGTTAGTTTACTATCTCGGGTTACTTGTATCTTTTCTTTTCTGTAGTCTGATGCTTGTTTGCCGGCGTTAATGCCATCTTTAAAAATAACGGCATTGTAAATTCCATCATTATCCAAGAAAGAGCAATCAATAGTCACATCTCTTTCATCCCAATTTGTCATCCCACCGATGTACCAATTAGCACCTTTTTTGCGGGCGGAAATAATATATTGTCCCAATTCACCGGATAGAATCCGGGTTTCATCTATATCTATGGGAATAGATGAGATGAAATCCAAGCATTGTTGTTCGTTGTTGTAATTGCTAGGAGCGTCGCAAAGCATTGTAAGCGGAGAATCATGTACAATGTAGGCTGCCAGCTGATGGCATCGAGTCCCCATGCTCATTGGGTTTGAATAGATTGCTTGGAAATCTTTTTTTGTAGCATTGCGCATTGCTCCCGGTGTATAATCTACCGGTCCCGCCATCATGCGTATATAGGGAAAAGTGACGTCATAGAGTGGTATGTTTCTTTCGACAGAACTCCACTTCACCTCTTCCATGCCAAACACACTCTCAATATTAATAACATTCGGATAAGTGCGATTTAATCCGGTAGGCTTATACATTCCATGCAAGTCGAGCGTTAGTTTATATTTGGCAGTTGCTTCGGCAATACGATAGACCATCTCTACCGCTTTTTGATCGTCTCTATCGAGAAAATCGACTTTGAAGCCTTTAACGCCCATGGACGAATACTTTTTGCAAGCTTCTGTAAGTTGACTATCCAGTACATTGAAAACCGTCCACAAGATGAGCCCGACCTTCTTACTCTTGCCATAAGCAATAAGCTCCGCAAGGTTTAGAGCAGGGATAGGAGTAAGCATATCTCCACTTTTAGGATCATACCAACCCTCATCCAGCACAATGAACTCAATACCATGTTGTGCTGCAAAATCTATGTAGTACTTATAAGTTTCCATGTTAATTCCTGCTTTGAAATCAACTCCTTTTACTCCCCAGTCATTCCACCAATCCCAAGTAACTTTTCCTGTTTTAATCCACGAAACGTCTCCAATCCTATTAGGCGAAGCCAGCGCATAGACTAAATTGTTCGTTGGCATATCAGAATCTTTTTCTGTAATTGCCAGAATACGCCAAGGAAAAGAACGGGCACCTTTGGTGCGAGCAATGCTATTTCCATGTTCTGTCACATACTCCTGTTTACGCCAAGGATAGAAATTCGTTTTAGTTGGCAATGGAGCAAAGACTGCTTTCATATTTTGTCCTCCTGCTTGTACAAAAATTCCGGGATAATCTTCCAAATCAGATTCCAGAACGGTTAACTTCAACCCTTTTCCATAATCTACTGTGACGGGTAAAAAAGCCAGTTGAGACTTAGCTTTGCTCAATGGTGTCACATCATATGTGTTTTGGAAAGCCATAGCGAAAGGTTGTTTTTCATTCGTAGAGTAAGGCAAATAGGCCGTATAATCCTCATTGAAATTAAACTCGGCTATCTCGTTCTTTATCTCTACTTTTTTATTGAAAGTAGTATAAAAACGGTAAGCAACCCCTTCATCGTAAGCTCGGAAGATAATTCCATATCCGCCTTTAAATTTTAGATCCAATTCATTGTAAGAAGCTGTGAATGATCCGAAGCGATAAAAAGGAGAGAGAATACGATCCTTTATAGCTCTCTGCTTTTTACTAATTACCTGCGGATTCTGACCTAAGATTATTCCATTGGATAAGACTAAACCGATCTTACTGCCGGCCAGAAGAGTTCTAGTCTGGTTATATGCGACGGAATAACACAGCGTGTCTCCACCGGTGGAAATAGTTACTTTCAGTTTCCCATCGGGGGAGCTTACCGTAAAATTGTTGTTTTTGGCATATACAGTCCCACACCCTGCCGTTATTATGAATGAGCAGAGAACAATGACGTGAAAAATCTTCTTACCTCTCATGATATTTTTAGTTTTCTTTAGCTATTTACTCTTTTTGTATCAATGTCGTTTCTTTAAGCTCATTAAGTACGTCATCTTAATTAGTTTATACCATTATCGCTATGCCTTCCTATTTATTTACATATAAGATCGTCCAAATAGATCTAACTAGTTCAGTGCGGTTAACTAACTAGTTCAGCGTGGTTAACTAACTAGTTCACCACGGTTAATTAACTAGTTCACCAGACCCCTCTCACAACGCTTGTAGAGGGGTGTTGGATGAGTTCTTAAACATTGACAAATAACTTATTAAGAGCTTCTTTTTACTCATCTCAATTGTACTTAACTAAACGACATTGATTTAAGATTAAAATTATAGGTCATTCATTTAATAAGGTTTAACAAAGAGTTATCTCGTTTGAATGCTATTTGTTCAGCAATTCGCTGCCCGTCACTCTTATTCGATACGGCCACTGTGCATCCTTCTCTTCTGCTCCGGGATTTATCCAATGTTCTGTTGGAGCTCCCATAACAACTAACCACAGATGTGCCGGTGGTGGAGTATCTTTCGATATGGTATAACTAAGGGAGCCAGTTGCGTCACGCTTCATCTCGCTATAAATGGATTTCCCATCTTGTGTCACAGCTACAAAACTATAGCGCCAACCGGCTTTGTTAGTCTTGACCGCTGCATATCCTTCTATTCCGGCTTCTCCATAGAAATCTACATTAACCGTATTTCCGGGCTGAGGAACGGATAAAGGTATTGCGTTAAAACCGTAGTTTTCCGGGCAATTATCTTGTGCAACCCGATACCATCCCTGTTGGACTGCTGCCTCTAGATGCGTAGTATAGCGGTTTGCATACGGACGGGTCTCTTTCCAAACACGTTCAAAATCCCAATTGATGAAATGGCTGCAAGCATCAAACATTTCATCACAGAATTGTTCTTGAGTTTGTCCGGTCAAACGTTTATAGGTGATTACGGGGTCTTCACCTCTTTTACCTTGTCGGTAAAGTTCAGCAATGAAAGGTAAACCTTGTTTGACGCTCCAATATTCCAGTACGTAAGGAGAATGGTAGATATTCTCTAGGTGAAGATAAGCCTTGTGAGTCAATTTGTTGAAAGCAGTCCAATGATATTCTTCGTCAGCAATCCATTCTGGGTTTACCTGCCAAAGCATCCATTGTGAAGTCATCTCGAAAAATCCGCATCCACCCCATGCTTCTCCTGTCCCGTCACAGGAGATTTGTGATTGGAAACTATGTCCAAGTTCGTGAGCGATGCAGTTTAACTTTTCGTCTTGAACACGATTGGGAGCAATCCATAATGCACCAATTTCGCTGTCGTAATCCCCACCGTAAGCCGTACCGTCAAGTGAATAATTGATCATTACCATCATGCGGTATTTGTCACACTTAGAACCAGATTTGGTAAATTGTAATGCCTCTCGGTAATAGCGATAAAAGCTTTCCAGCTTTTTCATTAGATTAGGTAGATCCACTTTCATCGAATGCCCTTCTAATTGTGGTGGATTAGATAGATCATTGCCAAAACCTTTCTCCCAGAAAACAACAAAATTATCGGTATATGCCATGCAATGATAATTCCACTTACTCTCGGGATTTTGCAGGTCCACTCCTTGCAAATCTTTAGGTATGTAAATGGATTTACCCGGTGGTAATGGTATTCCTGTTGCATCTTGAGCTTTAGAGCAGCTACTGATCATCAAAAAAGTGAGTAATACTGCTAGTATACGTGATTTAATCTGTATCATTTGTTTTTTTTAGTTTTTAGGCGTTAAGTGAACTAAAAGGCTTCCGTGCGCAGGTAGTTCCATTATAAGTTTTGTTCGAGTCGTTCCTATACTTTTATGTTGCCATAAATGGAGCGTAATTTTGGCTTTCTTGCTACGCTCCATTCGTTTTTTCTACTACGTTTTATTTAGTAAGAGAGATGTTTTTTTTGTATCAGATTAATATCCTGTGTTTTGCTTTAATTTTAGATTTGCATCTAAGAAATCTTGGTAAATAGGATAAATGTTTCTGTGTATATCTGAAGGATTTGTTTCTGCGTCTTTACAAAACCATGATTTACCGTTATATACATTCATGTTTTTACTCGTTAATCTGAAGCGGATTAAGTCTTGACGGCGGTGATGTTCACCTACAAACTCCCATGCTAGGTCATCAAGTAGCCCTCCTAATTGTATATCACTTCCTCCTTCATTTGTTTGAACAATATTGTCCGTTTCTCCTTTTTTAGCAATGTTTTCTCTATGCCCATAAGCATAGCTGCTACCTCCTTCTAATTCGCTTACTGTGCGTATTGCTTTTTGGGGATTGTTCTTAAAGGCACGTGTTCGGATCATTGTAACAATCTTAGCAGCATCTTCTTTTGATTCACCGTTATACCCTCCAAGGCGAAGCAAGCATTCAGCTTTTATCATATATGCATCTGTTAGACGATAAAAAGGGACATCATCTGCTGATGTGCCATGCTTTCCTGCTACGATTTGATATTTATGAAAACGTGCTCCTTCCATAGAATAGGCGCCAGGGTTATCTATGCTATGAACCGATTTTGTGTAATTTAAAGCTTCATTATCTACTTTTATTAATCCCCCGTTTTGGTCATATTGATTGCCGATGAGCCAAGTGTCAGATAGGCGTGAATCGTCTGAATCATAAGTGTCTATGAACTGTGGGATTGCGCAACTTCCATTCCATGGAGCACCTGACAAACCAAAAGTTGAAGCACTTGCTCCATGCAAACATTTGTTGGCTAAATAGTTTCCTGTAGCATAGGTGTAATCAAATGGGATTGCAAAAATGATTTCTGCGCAACTTGAGCCATCTTCTTGAAAAGGATCTGTGTAATTGGAAGAAAGCGTATATTTGTGTGCACTGATGACTTCGTTTACTTCCATGTATGCTTTTTGATAATATGTATTGTCATCTGTATTAAACCATGCATTGTGGTTTAGATACATTTTAGCTAATGTCATGCACACTGCATACTGATTGAACTGCCCATATTTAGCCTTTTTGTTGAGCTTTTCTTTTACCTCATTTAGCTCTGAAATTATAAAGTCATATGTTTTTTGTGGATCGGCTTGTTCTGGTAAATATCCATCCTCTTGCTTATATGTTGTTTCTAATGGCACGTTGCGAAAATTATCAAATAGGATGTAATAAAAAAGTGCACGATATGCTCTTAATTCAGCAGATGCCGTTTCTGATTCTTGAACTATATCTCTGTCTAATAATTGGTTGCAACTATTGATCCCTTGATATGCATTATACCAAATTGTATAATAATGATCAATATGAGAATGGAATTGGTGTTTATGCATCGGTATATAAAGATCTCCCCACCCTATGCCTATTCGTAGAGGGGTCATCATGCAATCTCCTGATTCTTCGGAAATATCAAATAATCCATTCCAGCCCCAATAGACGCCTCTTAAACTTCCATATACAGCAGAGAACATGCTTTGTATATCTGCATCTGTAAAGGTATAATTATCAGAGGAAATCTCACTATATATTGTCTCATCAAGGTCTGTGCATGAAGATGCTAACGTTAGTGTTGCGCTAATAAACATTGCGTAGGCACACGCTTTTATATGTTTTAGTCTCATATTCTATATTGTTAAAAGGTTAAGTTAACTCCAAATGTAAATGAACGAATAGTAGGATATTTGTCTCTATAATCATTACCTGCAGCTTTTAGGTCAGTATTTGCTAATTCAGGGTCTAATCCGTCATAACCGGTAATGCAGAACAAATTCTCACCAGATAAATAGACTCTAAGTTTGCTGATGTATCTGGATTCGTTTAATTTGAAACTATAGCCTAATGTTAGATTAGTCATTTTCATATAATCTCCTTTTTCTAGATAATAGCTAACGAATGTTTGAGATTGAGCTGATGATAGGGCTCTTTTCCCAAATAAGATATTTGCTGCTGATTTTAATTTGTTATAAGCGATGGAGTTATTTTCATAGAACATTCGTTGTTCATTTAATATCTTGAAGCCCAATTGACCAGTCATTTGTATATTGAGGTCAAAATCTTTATATCTGAAAGTATTACTCCATCCCAAATTCATCTTGGGAAGCCCATTGCCTAAATATTGGCGATAATTGTCATTTAACATATCGGCTGAGAACTCTTTGACTTCTTTTGTTTCTGGGTTTTCAATCATCCATAACCCATTATCTGATATACCTACAGACTTCATCCCCCAATAATTCCCCATTGATTTTCCCACTTCTAGGCGATGAGTAGGAAGTGAAACTGGGTCACCAGCGATACCTGTATTTAAATAATTCTTAGTTTCATATAGATCATTAGATAGGCTTAACAGTTTATTAGAATTGTGTGACATAGTTATTGTTGTATTCCATTGGAAATTCTTTGTTTTTAGAGGTGTTGCATTTAACACGATTTCAATTCCTGAATTTCTCATTTTACCTACGTTAGCCAATGTTTGGCTATAGAGATTAGGAGGCATTGGAACATTATACCACCAGAGCATATCCGATGTTTTTTTATTGTAATAATCAATTGAGCCACTTAAACGGTCTTTTAAAATGCTAAAATCTAATCCAATATTGAACTCTGCCGATTTTTCCCATTTTAAATCTTTATTTGTATTTGAAGTAGCTTGTAAACCTGTAACCCATCCGTTTCCATTATAATAGTAAGAGTTTCCATAGCCATATTTATTCATAGATAGATATGACTTATTGGGCTCTACGCCTGTAACGCCGTAACCAGCACGCAGCTTTAGGGTATTAATGAGAGAGATGTTCTTCATGAATTTCTCATTGCTTATCGTCCATCCTACCGATGCAGAGGGAAAGGTACCCCATTTGTGGTTGTCTCCAAATTTGGTGGAACCTTCCTGGCGGAGGCTAAGCAGGACATTATATTTGTTATCGAACCCATAGCTTATGCGTCCAAAGAAGCCTATAAGTTTGCTGTCGTATTTATCGCTATCCATGCCAGCATTACCTTTTTTAAGTGCACTTCCTAATCCTAATTTATTGTATAAATAGAAATCGGTTGGATAATCATAGTTTGATGCGTTAAATCCGCTATATACATTATATTCATAGCTATAACCCGCTAGAGCAGAGAGATGGTGTTTGTCCTTATTTAGATTGTATTTAGATGTAAGTTCTAGGTGGTCAGATCTGGAATCGGAACTACCTTGGTATGCTGACCCTGTACTACCATCTACCATGCATGCATAATAATTTGTGGTCTGGTAGGATTCATCATGACTGAAGGATCGACGAGTGGCTACCATTAAATTTGTTTGCCATCCTTTTATGGGTTCAATAGTTATGTTACTTGTAATTCGTGTCCATTCTTTCCTGTTCTCTCCTTTTAATTCATTAATCATAGAGACAGGGTTGTAGTATTGATATACATTGAAGTCTTCATAGTAGCTGCCATTTTCGTTATATATTGGGGCTGTTGGATTGTGGATGACAGCTTGTCGATAAATGTTGGCAATTCCGGCTTCTGATGCTTTTGTAGCATTGTTTTTATGTAATCCTTTAACTAAATTGAAATTCACTTTTAATACATCATTGAGCATCCAATGAGATATGTCAAACGATAATTTCATATCACGGCTATTCGTTTTTTTTACTACTCCATTGTCGTCTCTATATGAAGCATCTGCCGAATAGGTTGTTGTTTGGTTGCCACCGGTAATATTAAAATTATGATTATGTACAAATCCAGTATGCGTAATAGCCTTTACCCAATCTGTATCGTAACCTTTATCAGTAAAAGTAGTTAGTCCATTTCGAGTATCTTCACTAGTCATGAAGTCAGCTTCTTTATAAAAATTGGAAGCAGTGACATAACCAGAATACATTGCTTGTACTTTCTCGTTGCGGCGACTATTTTTGGTGGTTATAAGGATAACTCCATTAGCTCCGCGAGTTCCATAGATTGCAGCTGCTGATGCGTCTTTTAAAACGTCAATAGAAGCGATGTTTTCAGGAGCTACCGTACTCAATCCTCCGGGAATACCATCAATTAGAATTAGGGGGGTGGTACTACCTTCTAAGGTGGCGATTCCTCGTAATAATATGCTTGATGTACCATTAGGATCCCCTGAGCTTTTAGTTATTGTCAAGCCGGCTATTTTGCCCTTAACTAATTCCGCTGCATCTGAAATATTTCCAGCAATGAAATCTTCAGCCTTAACACTAGCTATTGAGCTAGTGATATCCCCCTTACGTTGGGTGCCGTAACCGATAACTACAACTTCATTTAAAGCCTCTGAATTCTCTGTTAAGGTAATGTTCAAAATTCCATTTTTAGCTAGTGAAGCTGGTATTTCAATATTCTTATAGCCTATATAACTGCAAATAAGGATCGCCTTATTAGCTATTTGCAATGTATACTTTCCTTCAATATCACTAATGGTACCATTGCTACTGCCTTTTTCAACAATATTGGCGCCAATTATTGTTTCTCCTTTTTGATCTACAACTTTTCCTTTTATAATAACACCTTTTTGTTGTGGACTTTGAACGGTCATATTCTCAGCACTTTTCGCCATAACAGAGGGACAAAGATTAGGCATGGTGCTCCCAATTACACTAAAGAAGCAAAGGCTAATTACTACTTTAGAGGTTCTTTTTTCTAAAATCGTTTGATTCAAATTCATACTTTCACGTTTTAAGATTTATACTAAAGGTCATTTATTCACTTTCCATTCAATAATACCTCCCGATTCTCCTTTCTGTAGTTGGGCGGCTATTTTTAATCCGGTGGTGGTTACCGGCTTGAAGTTCAGTTTGTTATAGCAATCCTTTTTTACAATGTATTGGTTCTTGGCTTCAACCTCTTTCCACGTTTTGCCTTCTTTATAGTAGAGCTTCCAACTTTTGGGGATGCGAAAGTTACCATCATAATGATCGAAATCTAGCCAGTATACTTCTACGTTTGATACTGTTTCCGGCTTGTCAAACTCATAGACCATTGTTTCTAATGAACCTTCCTTTAACCACCAATAGTGGTACGGCTTTGATATGTCCGATGAACTTTTGGGTTCCCATTGGTCGTTTACTCCCCAAGCCCATTCTTCTGTTGAGGCTGATTTGGGTGCATCTTTTTGAATCGGTGTTTTCATCGTGAATGTGTGTGCACGTGAGGCGATTGTTGGTGCAGGAACGGGACGGGTATAGTTGGCTGCGTAAGGAATCCATACGGCCATTTCGTCTGCTCCACGGTTATTCCACGTAGAATAAGGGATAGCTGTGAAGGCAACTTCTTTTTCCTTCCCGTTAAGTGAAACTTCTTTCGCTTTTCCTTTCAGCACCATTACGCCATTTAGGAGATCTTTATCGAATTGAGCCTTGAAGGAAGTGTTTTGGGGAATGTACTTGTTTAGCACATGTTTGTCTGCTTGGTCGACACCTTCCAGGCAATAGACAATCGGGCCACGCTGTATGGCAAGTTTGCCTTCATCGTCTTTCACATTTGGATTGGCTTTTATCCGGCGGACAGGCATGGGAAAGTTAATCTCTATCTTATCCCCTTTTTTCCATGTACGTACTAATGTGATATAGCCGTCGCTCTCTTTTATATTTTCTTTTTTTCCGTTTATGGATAGGCTGATGGCCTGTGATTGATCGGTGAATGAATATAAGTCCGATGGAACGGGCGATTCTTTTGCCCAACCCGGCACGCGTAGTCTCATGGCGAACTTTGATTGTTTCTCCGGATTAACGGTCAATTCCACATGACCTTCCCACGGATAAGAAGTTGCTTGCTTTATCTCTATGTTGTTAGCTTGTGTATTGATGGAACCTTGACTTTGTACATAGAGGTTCACATAGATGTCATTGTCTTGCGTGGCATATACATAGTTTGGTATGGAGGGCATGAATCGGGTGATGTTGCCGGGGCAGCAAGCGCATCCAAACCATTTCTGACGTTCATGTTGTCCCATTGATTCCAGTGGATTGTCGTAGAAGAACTTATCGCCACTTAGGGATACGCCCGATACTACTCCATTATACATGGCTCGTTCTACCACATCAATGTATTTTGCATCTCCTGTAGCCAGAAACATCCGTTGATTCCAGTATACATTGGCTATGGCCGCACAAGTTTCACAGTATGCTTGCTGGTTATGAAGTTCATAGTTTGGTCCGAACCCTTCTCCTTGTGCTCTGGAGCCCATTCCTCCTGTGATATATAGTTTTTTGCTAACCATATTGTCCCAAATGTTTTTCAGTGCATTAAAATATACAGTGTCATGGGTGAGAGAGGCAACGTCGGCCACTCCTGAATATAGATAGCCGGCACGAACGGCATGTCCCACTATCTCTTTTTGTTGCAGAATAGGCATGTGATCTTGGCTATATGCATTTAGCTTGTGTCCGTCTGTTCCCCGACCGGTCTCTTCCACAAAGTATTTGGCAAGTTTCAGATAATTTTCATTTCCGGTGACGTTGTACAGTTTAGCCAATGCCATTTCAACAATCGGATGTCCGGATGGAACATGTTTCTGCCCTTTATTAGGACCGAATACCTTACAGATAAGGTCGGCATTCTTAATGGCTACATTGAGTAATGTCTTTTTTCCGGTAGCTTTATAATGGGCAACGGCGGCTTCGTACAAATGTCCGCAGTTATAAAGTTCATGGCTGTTTATTTTTTCCCATTTGCTGTTTCCCCACCAGCCTGAAAGGCGGGTACATTTGTTGGTGACACAAGTACAAAGGTAGCCGTCTGCTTCTTGAGCTGCACCGATTAAATGAATCACACTGTCGAGATAAGCATCTAACTTCTTATCATATTTTACAGCTAATGAGTATGAAGCTCCTTCAATGATTTTATAGGGATCGGTATCGTCAAACGAGAAGTCGCCTTTATGCTCTCCTTTTATTAAGCCACCGGCAAGGGCAAAGTTGTCAAAACGCCCATTCTTTTCGCACTCTTTGAAGGCTGAAGGAATAGATACTGTTCGATTGGTCTCTATTCTTGGAGCCCAGAAACTGTCGCAGAAGTGGACTTGCGTAAAGGGGACTTCTTTTATCGGATCTCCGGGTTGTTTGTAGGATGAGCTACATGATAATATTCCTATCGTAGTACACCCAATAAGCAGAAGGGTTTTGCCTCTCATAACGTTATGGTTTTTGAATTAGATTTTTAACTTATGTTTCGGTACGATTGCAAATTAAGGTGAAAAAGGGGAGCAGTGGTAGAAGAATAATCCATGACTATGCGAAAATAGTCCGAATAGTGAATAAATGTTTTAGAGCCAATTATCCCTTATTATTAGTGCTTTGAGCTCTATGGCTGGATTATTCTTCTAGCTTTGTGGATGATATTGGGATGCTCTGTCGAATAAAAACGTTAATATTGCAAAAGAAATAAACCGTTAGCCCCCTCTTTTCTATTAATGAAGAAGTATCTATTTTTATTCATAGCTCTTTTAGCTATTTTCTTGTCGATTGCTAAAGCTGAACCCAGAGTCTTTAGCTTCCGTCATTATACGGTAGATAATGGACTTTCCTCTAATATTGTCAGAAGCATCTTGCAAGATAAGCGAGGCTTCATCTGGATTGGAACCGAAGAGGGACTGAACTGCTTTGATGGGCAAAATATCAAAAAGTATTTGAGCAACGGCAATTCTCCTACTACTTTGGGTAACAATTACATCAACGTGCTGTTTGAAGACAGTGAAGGAAAATTATGGATTGGCACGGATACTGGTGTTTATATCTATATCTATGAGAAAGATCTCTTCTATCTTTTTCGTCCGCAAACTAAAGCGGGAGTAACAATCACGTCTATCATCAATAACATTGTAGAAGACAAGCAGGGTAATGTGTGGCTTGCTACTCACGGTCAAGGGGCTTTTAAATATAATCTATCGTCTCGAAAGCTTGAGCAATACATGTTTCCCGGTCAACCACAAGGTTTGATTAATTATATTTATGCGGATAAGCAGGGTGATGTATGGGTGGCATCGAAGATAACAAAGAAACCTTTGGCTAAATTCAACAAGAGTAAAAATGCTTTTGAAAACTTTTCGGTATTACTTGCTCCGGGCGATAAAGAGTCTACCTTCTTATATCTATTGGAAAGTTCTAAAGGAGAATTTTGGTTAGGGACATGGGATGGCGGTATTAGAAAATTGGATAGGCATACTGGTAAAACGACAACCTTTCTATCTCCTAAAGTCAAAGGAGGTATTTTGCATATACATAGTATGGCCGAGATGAGTCGGGATGTGTTGATGATTGGCTCGGACGATGGACTTAGCATTCTGAACACAGACACCGGAGAGCATCAACGATTGGTTTCCGATGAAACAAATCTGACTTCTCTATCCAATAAGTTTATCTACCCTATTGTTAAGGACAAGGAGGGAGGAATCTGGATTGGAACGTACTATGGTGGAGTGAATTACTTATCACCCAACAGTGGTATGTTTAGAGGATATGCTTATTCTCACTTCCGAAACTCTATTAATGGAGATATCATCAGCCGTTTTTGTGAGGATAAAAGTGGAAATATCTGGATTGGTACGGATGATGGTGGGCTTAACTGCTATAATCCCAAGACTGGAATATTTAAACCTTACATGCCCGAAATAGGAAAGAATAGCTTATCTTATCACAATGTACATGCACTTTGCTTAAATGATGATGAGCTTTGGATTGGTACCTATTCGGGAGGACTGGATGTGATGAATCTTAAAACCGGACACTTCAGGCATTACAATACAGATGAAAAGGATCTTAGAACACTCGATGGAAGCAGCATTTATGCCATATTCAAGGACCGGGAGAAGCGAATTTGGGTAACGAGCATGTCGGGTGTGAATCTGTATCATCCTGAAACGGATGATTTTACCAGAGTGAAAGATCTTGGCTTTATGACCATAGACATTAAACAAGATGCGGATGGATATCTTTGGTTTGGTACTCAGGGCAAAGGTCTTTTCCGATATAACCCTTCCCGGCACGAATGGCGTAATTATACTCATGCTGCGGATGACAAGCATTCAATAGCTAGTAATCAGGTTAATAGTCTGTATGTTGATTCTCACGATGCACTTTGGATTGGTACCGGAGATGGTTTGTGCCAATATGATTCGAAGAAGGATAGATTCGCAACCATTTCGTTGAAAATTCCGAGTAATAATATTTGTTGCATCATTGAGAGTGATGATTTATTGTGGCTTACTACTTCAAGAGGCTTGGTGCGCTACAATCATCACGCAACGGGAAAGCCTGTTTGCCAGGTATTCACTAAAAGTGATGGTCTTCAAAGTGACCAATTTATCTTTAATTCCGGGTTGAGAGCATCTTCCGGTCAGATTTATGTCGGAACACTCAATGGCTTTAATACTTTCTGCTCGGACAAAATTAAAAAGAATGCATATGTTCCTCCGGTGGTTATTACAAACCTGGAGATCTTCAATAAAGAAATTCCGATTGCTCCAAATGGGTTGCTACCGACAGAACTGTCTAGTATAGATTGCTTGAACTTATCTTATAAAGAGAATGTATTTAGTCTGAGGTATGCCGCATTAAGTTACAGTACTCCAGAGAAGAACCAATATGCTTATAAGCTTGAAGGATTTGATGTAGAATGGAATTATGTTGGTACTCAGACAAAGGCCACTTATACCAATTTACCCGCAGGTAGCTACACCTTTAAAGTGAAGGCATGCAACAACGATGGAGTTTGGAATGAGGCTGGAGCGCAATTGCGCATTGTTATTCATCCTCCGTTTTATATGACAGTTGGTTTTAAAATTGTTTATTTCGCTTTACTCTGTTTGTTGGTTGTCTTCATCACCCGAACAATGCATCAGCGTTCGGAACGTAGACATAAAGAGCGAATAAAAGAGCTCCAGCAAGAAAAGGAAAAGGAGGTATACGACTCGAAGATTCAATTCTTTACAATGATAGCTCATGAGATTCGAACGCCGGTTTCGCTCATCATTGGCCCGATGGAAAAGATTATGTCGGCCGACTTTTCCTTGCCGGATGTTGTTCGGAAAGAGCTGAATATCATTAACCGAAACAGCCAAAGGTTGCTTACGCTGGTTAATCAACTTCTTGATTTCAGGAAAGTGGAGCAGGGGGCCTTTACGATTACGCCAAGTAGGTGTACTATTTTCGAATTACTGATGAATGTATATGAACGCTTCAATCCTTTGCTGCAACAACGAGGAATAGATTTTGTGTTCGACTGTTCGGATAAGGAATTTGAGGCAGTGGTAGATCAGGAGGCAATGACGAAAGTGGTGAGCAATTTGCTTACGAATGCCAATAAATTCACCAAAGATCGTATTGTTCTTCAATGCTTACTCAACACTGCTGAATTGAGCTTCCAGATACGGGTAACCGATAATGGCTGTGGCATTCCCGATGAGGAAAAGGAAAAAATATTTCAACCGTTCTATCAGATTGCATCGGGTACAAAGCCAGGTACAGGCATCGGCCTGAACTTGGTGAAAAGTATAGTAGAAGCGCACCACGGTATGGTGGAGGTTGAGTCTGAAGTAGGGAAGGGAAGTTCGTTCATAATTTCTCTCCCTATTCAGGGGAGTGTACTAACAAATAGTCATGCAAGTCCGCTCTCGGAGGATAATGTTGTTCAGGAACTTTCTTTGTGTGATGAAAAACCGAAAGGATATTATGATGGTAACAAGCTTCGATTGCTGATCGTTGACGATAATGAAGAGATGAGGCACTTTCTGGCTGATAGCTTCCTGGATGAATATCAGGTGATTACGGCAAGTGATGGAGTAGATGCATTGGAGGAACTAAACAAAAATAATGTGAATCTTATAATAAGTGACTTGATGATGCCTCGTATGGATGGGCTTACTTTGTGCAAGCAACTCCATTCGGAGATGATGTACAGTCACATTCCTATTATTCTGCTTACAGCGAAGACTGACTTGAGTTCTAAAATTGAAGGGATGAATATTGGTGCCGATGCATATGTAGAGAAGCCTTTCTCTATTCAATATCTGAGGGCTTGTGTGCGTAATTTGCTCGCTTCACGCATGATGCTAAAGACTAAATTTACTGAAATGCCTTTTGTCCCATTGAAAAGTATTGCTGTGAACAAAGCGGAAGAACAATTTTTGGGACAGATGAATGAGGTGATAGAAAAGAATCTTTCCAATATTGACTTTTCTGTGGATCTGTTGGCCAAAGAACTTTGCATTAGCCGTTCGGGATTGTTCGCTAAAGTGAAGACGATGGCAGATGTTACACCTAATGAGCTGATACAGCTCGTTCGTCTGAAGAAAGCGGCGGAATTACTAGTAGAGAAAAATATGCGAGTGAATGAGGTGGCTTATGCTGTAGGGTTTAATAATCCGTCTTATTTCGCTAAATGTTTTCAAAAGCAATTTGGGCTAAAACCAATGGAATTTGTAACTAAATGGAAGAAATGCTGACGGATTAGGCGAATTTTAATATTTTATAAATTAATCTTTGGCCTGGCAATAGTCAATACTGCGATAAAAAAGCTTATTTAGCGGATTTATTCTTCCGAAGGCTGCTTTTCCTGTTTTTTTCTTTGCCTATATCGTTAATAATCAATACTTTTAGACCATTGTAACCTCTAATATTGGAATTTATGGATAGCTTACTTTTCTGGCTTATTCCTGTGGCCGCTTTTGCGGCCCTTTGTTTTGCTCTCTTTTTTCATAAGCAGATGATGAAAGAGAGCGAAGGAACTCCTCAAATGGTAAAAATTGCTGCGGCCGTTCGCAAAGGAGCCATGTCTTATCTCAAACAGCAGTATAAGATTGTGGCGTGGGTCTTTCTTGGCTTAGTAATTTTGTTCTCGATTATGGCTTATGGCTTTGGAGTGCAAAATTCTTGGGTGCCGGTTGCTTTTCTTACTGGTGGCTTCTTCTCTGGACTTTCGGGTTTTCTGGGCATGAAGACTGCTACGTATGCTTCTGCGCGTACCGCCAATGCAGCTCGCACCTCTTTGAATAAGGGATTACACATTGCTTTTAGGAGTGGTGCAGTGATGGGACTTGTTGTTGTTGGCTTGGGATTGCTTGATATCTCATTTTGGTATTTGTTACTTAACTGGGTAATACCGGCCGATGCGCTTACGCCTACTCATAAACTTTGCGTGATCACGACTACCATGCTTACTTTTGGGATGGGAGCGAGTACGCAGGCTCTTTTTGCTCGTGTAGGAGGGGGAATTTATACTAAAGCAGCCGATGTTGGGGCTGATCTGGTAGGGAAAGTGGAAGCTGGAATTCCGGAAGATGATCCTCGCAATCCGGCGACTATTGCCGACAATGTAGGCGACAATGTGGGTGATGTGGCTGGTATGGGGGCCGACCTTTATGAATCATATTGTGGCTCTATTCTAGCTACCGCCGCCTTGGGTGCAGCGGCGTTTATTCACACTGCGGATACTTCAATGCAGTTTAAAGCGGTTATAGCACCGATGCTAATAGCAGCTGTTGGCATTCTTCTTTCCATTATAGGAATCTTTTCTGTCCGCACAAAGGAAAATGCAACGATGAAAGATTTGCTCAGTTCATTGGCCTTTGGTACTAATCTGAGTTCTGTATTGATAGTAGCGGCCACTTTTTTCATTCTCTGGCTGTTGCAACTCGAGAACTGGATGCTGATTTCGTGTTCAGTGGTGGTTGGTTTGGTTGTAGGTATCATCATTGGTCGTTCTACGGAGTATTATACTTCGCAATCCTATCGACCTACTCAGAGGCTTTCCGAAAGTGGTAAGACGGGTCCGGCCACAGTGATCATTTCCGGCATTGGTTTGGGAATGATCTCTACGGCTATCCCTGTACTAGCAGTAGTGGTTGGTATCATCGCTTCTTATTTGTTTGCTGCCGGTTTTGACTTCTCTAATGTGGGGATGGGACTTTATGGCATTGGCATTGCAGCTGTGGGAATGCTCTCTACATTGGGTATCACGTTGGCAACAGATGCTTATGGTCCGATAGCCGATAATGCTGGTGGAAATGCTGAGATGGCCGGATTGGGAGAGGAAGTACGCAAACGTACGGATGCACTCGATTCGTTGGGTAATACTACGGCAGCTACAGGGAAAGGCTTTGCTATTGGCTCGGCAGCTTTAACGGGACTTGCGTTATTAGCCTCTTATATTGAAGAAATTCGTATTGGACTTACTCGCTTGGGCACTACGGTTTTGGACCTTCCGCATGGAGGCACTGTTAGTACTTCTCAAGCTACGTTTATTGACTTCATGAATTATTATGGTGTAACGCTAATGAATCCTAAAGTTCTTTCGGGAATGTTCATTGGCTCAATGATGGCCTTCTTGTTTTGTGGACTGACGATGAATGCCGTTGGACGTGCGGCGGGTCACATGGTCGATGAAGTGCGTCGACAGTTTAGGGAAATAGAAGGAATACTCACTGGTGAAACAGAGCCGGATTATGAACGTTGCGTGGCTATATCTACCAAAGGAGCGCAGCGCGAGATGATATTGCCATCTATGCTGGCTATTGTTACTCCTATTCTGACCGGATTTATATTTGGTGTTCCCGGTGTGCTTGGTTTGTTGGTTGGCGGATTGAGTAGTGGATTTGTACTTGCCATCTTTATGGCTAACGCCGGTGGGGCATGGGACAATGCGAAGAAGTACGTGGAAGAAGGAAACTTTGGTGGTAAAGGGAGTGAAGTTCATAAAGCTACCGTAGTGGGCGATACGGTTGGTGATCCGTTTAAAGATACTTCCGGACCGAGCTTAAATATATTGATAAAGTTGATGAGTATGGTCGCTATTGTGATGGCGGGACTTACTGTAGCTTGGAGCTTATTCTAAAGAAAATATTCTTTGGTCGTATTTTAATAAGAAGATGTGAGTGCTCTAGTAACTGCTGATTATTCTATACAGATTGACTGAGTTGAGCTTATTCTTGTCAAGAGCAAGTTTATGGTTAATTAATGATGTCGTACAGTTGAATTAACAATAGAAGTGCTTGAACATAATAGTAGGAGAAAATCGACCTCATTAGGAATCATTTTGATGACAAATAATGAAGTGAGTGAAGAGAAACTGTCTTTTTAAGAAACATAACCGTGCAGTTGACCGAACACAACCGTCCTTTTAGGTAAACTAAACCGTTGTTTTGGTTGATTTGCACCGTTCTTTGATCTTAAATATGGGATGTAGATACATAAAAAGGGAGAAGCGTAAACTTCTCCCTTTTTATCTGCTATTTATTGAATATACTTTATGATTATGTACACAAAGATAATACATTTAATTGCTAAAGTCAAGTGTTTCTACCGATAAATAATGGGTAAAAGGTAGAATGATGTATCTTTGCCATTAAAATACTCAAGGAATGTTATTACCTTATTTGCACGAAGATTTAGTGGAAGCCGGTTGTGATGAGGCCGGGCGTGGATGCTTGGCAGGAGCTGTATATGCTGCAGCTGTTATTCTTCCGAAAGACTTTAAGAATGAATTGTTGAATGATTCTAAACAATTGACAGAGAAGCGAAGATATGCTTTGCGCGAAGTGATAGAAAAGGAAGCTTTAGCATGGGCCGTCGGAGTCGTTTCTCCAGAGGAGATTGATAAAATTAATATCTTAAATGCTTCGTTCCTGGCTATGCATCGGGCCATCGATCAATTAACTCTTTCTCCGCAACATTTGTTGATCGATGGGAACCGTTTTAAGAGTTATAAAACGATCCCCCATACCACTGTGGTGAAGGGCGACGGCAAATATCTTTCTATAGCGGCTGCTTCTGTGCTTGCAAAGACTTATCGGGATGACTACATGAACTGTTTACACGAAGAACTCCCTTACTATGATTGGGATCACAATAAGGGATATCCTACAAAGAAGCATCGTAGTGCCATAAAATTGCATGGCCATTCGCCTTATCATAGGCTGACTTTTAATTTGCTGGGTGATAGTCAGCTTCAATTGCCTTTCTGAGTAATGCTCTTTTTTAAAACCATTTAATTTTTCGGAAGATCACAAATGCCATCGCCGATAACCCTATGGAGAATAGTACGATGAGGGCAAAAGCATGTGGCACTTGATCTAAATGGACGTTGACATTCATACCATAAAAACTGGCAATGAGTGTAGGAACCATTAAGATGATGGAAATACTCGTCATTCGTTTCATGATCGTATTTACGTTATTCGAAATGATAGAAGCAAAAGCATCCATTGTTCCGGTAAGAATGTCGCTGTAGATGTTTACCGTATTATAGGCTTGCTTCAGCTCGGTAATTACGTCTTCCAATAGTTCCTCGTCCAAGTACTCTGGTTGCTGGAAGATGCTTTTTAGTCTTCCAATCATGACTTCATTGCCACGAATGGAAGTGTTGAAGTAGACCAATGTCTTCTGCAACTTCATCAGCTGCAGCAGGTCTTCATTACGGATGCTTCGCTCTAGCGCTTTCTCTGCAGCGGTTACATCGTTGTTTATCTGCTTCAGGTACTTCAGAAACCATACGGCCGATGAATAAATGAGTCGTAAAATCAAATCAAGCTTATTGTTCACCTTCAATCCTTTTCGACGGGTGTAATTGATGAAGTCGGGCATTATCTCGGTGCGGTAATAGCAAACAGAGATAATAATTTCGTTATTGGTAATAATGCCTATAGGTACGGTGGTGAAGGGTGTGCCATTCTGCGAACTTTGCATGGGTATGCGAAGAATGGTGAGTAACCAGTTATCCTCTGTCTCCGTACGTGGACGTTCATCTACGTCGGCAATGTCATTCAAGAAAGATTCAGGAACTTCCAGTTCTTGGGTGAGGAATCTTAAATCATCGGCATCCGGACATTCTACGTTTATCCAGCAATTAGGTTGCCATTGCGGCTTTTCCACAAAGCCGGCTTCACAATAAAGATATGTTCTCATTATTGTCTCCTTTCGTTAGTTATCCGAGCAGAGACATTGAGATAGAGGACTCTGTTCGTTTTAGTTAATACTCTTACTGTACGGTCGCGGGTTTGAATCGTCCATGTTTTTTCTTTTCTTGTTATATAAAGCGGCGCAAAAATACATAAAATTAGATGAAATATAAGTTTTACGCCGCTTTTTGTGATTTCTTGTTTTATTGGAGCTATTGCTTGTCCGAGATTACTTTCCGAAACGTTTATTAAGATAACTGTCCAATTCTCTTGATTCCGGAACTTGTACTGCTACACTTCCATCTTTTTCTATTAGTTCGTAGTGAGGGATGCCGCTGAACTTAAATAGTTGGCGGAGGTAGTTGTATTCTGTTTCACTTACACTATAAGAGGCTTCTCCTTCCAGATTCTTCTTCACATAAGCATCGTAGCCTTCTTTAGGAGATTCTTTGTCGCTGGTGATATAGATGAATTGAAATTCCGGGTGATTCTTATACTTCTTCCGCAAATCAGCCGTATGCTCAATGCCGTATCGACATGGACCGCAACCTGTAGACCAGAAGTCAACGAATAGTACTTTGCCCTGATGGTCTTTAATGATATTACGGAAGATGTCAGTGCCTTTACCTTCTGGTAGTTGATAGGTGGCTGTTGCATCTTTGGGGTGAGTCATTTCGAGCATTCGTTTTGCTTCAGAAATAAGGATAGGGCTTTTTAAATGAGTGCTTAAAGTATCGATATATTCCATAGCAACTTCCTGATTATGATAATTCTTTAGCTCGTAGTCCAGGCTTCGGATAAGAGATACTTGCCAAAGGAAAGGGTTGGATTGACCACTCAGTTCTTGGACTACCGATTCTCCTTCTTTCCAATATCTTTTTGCTCTATTTAGTTGTTCTTCTTCCTTGTCTTTATTAAATTTTTCGGAGTCGGAAGTCTGCTTGACTGTCACTTCTGCCTGCTTTTTGTTGTATTCCTCCACCAATGCTTGTTGGGCTTGGTAGAGATTGGAAATCGGCTTAGACTCATCGATGAGTTCTTTATAACTCACTTTGAGTGTTTTTCCGGCGAGTTTTTCTCCTTTCAAGCGTAATTGATCTTGCTCAGGAGTTAATTTGACTCCTTTTTCTTTCAGAAAGCTAAGGAAAGGTTGGGCTGGATAGCTTATTGTGATGCTATCTGGTTGATGGTTATATGCTTCATTTATAGCTTTCATTAGAGGATCCATATATTCGAATCTATTGATAAATACATCGGAATTACTATCTGCGAGCAACACCTTGTCATCGAGTGGCATATTTTTCAGAAAATCATAATAAGAGCTGTCCGCATTGACTTTTAATACTTGATTGGCAGTATCTTGTTTGGCATAGTAATCTCTACTCATAAGAAAGTCTAATAGTAAGCCTCCTTTTTTCAAATCTATATTGTTCTTTATCAGATGAACAGCCTTGGGAGAGGAAGCATATATTTTTGATAATGAGTCTCTTATCTGATCCCATCTATCAAAAGTCGCTTGTTCCTTTGCCTTGAACTGCTTTGGAGTTAGCTCTTTTTTGTCTTTTTCGAACCCTTCGTAACGGTACTCTGCCAATGTTTTCAACTTCCTATACATTTGAGATATATTAGCAGAAGGACCCATGTAGCGTATATTTTTGATCGGGTAATGACGATCGCGTGCGCGATTATATGCTAAGATTGCTTCCCAGTCAATATATATTGTGAGTGTCTGCCCTGGTTCTACATAGAAGGGAATACAACCGCTATTTAGAAAGATTGCACTCTCTATCGGATGATTGAGGACTATTTTTCCTTCGAAGCTTCCATCGGGGTTGATATTTACTACTGTAGGATAATCTTCTCTGGTTAGCTTGTTTGTGATGTAGACAAGGCTATTCTCAAATCCTAAACGAGGATCATACCCGTCAATATATCCTTGAAGGAAAGCAGTGTCTTTACGGAAAAAAGTAGAGAAATCAGCTTCGGGTGTTATCGCTTCTGTGGGATTGTCTTGTCTGACGTAGCGCAGCTTTTTTTCGTTATTGATTTGTATGGTGCAATTGCCGTCTTTCTGATGGATGATTCGCAGAGTACTTGTGTTGCCGTTCTTTTTGTTTTGTACGGTCATCTCTATGGTTTTTCCTTTTATTCGAATGTTTTTATTAGTATATATTTGGTTGTGCATAATGGTGATAGAGTCATAAATGCCGTATTCCCACTTGCTTGGTTCGTTTGCTCCATACCAATTCCCTTTGATAGCATTCAATGGAACTTTCTGTTTTTTTTCTTTCGTATCTAAAGAGATGCCATAAATTCTGCCTTCTGTTTCTTCCGGGTCAATATAATCTATTTCTTTCGTTTCCTTTGGGAGAGGATCGAAAATAAGCGTATAATCCATTTGCCCGGAATCCGACATATATACTTCTTTGTTTAGTTCAATACCTTCAGCGCTTTGGAAGGCATATTTTTCACCTGTATTTACATCTCTCAGATAAGTTTTGCCGCTTTCTTTGATCCACCAATGGGGCCGGAAGATGGCGTGTATAAATATACGTGTGTTTTTCGGGGTGCGTTCGATACGGGTGATGTTGGTAATACTTCCTGAACGCGCTTTGAATGTAGGATATTCAATTGTTTGCGCGAACGTGATGGTGGAGAACATGAATAGAATGCAGAATAGAATGTGTTTCATGATATTTGATTTAAATGTTATTCAACAAAGTAAGTAAATAAAATTCATTTTGTGTCGTATTATATCTCTAACTTAACATAGATTAAATCTTTCTTTAATCAACTTTTTTGTAGCTTTGCACTTGGGAATGAAAAAGAAGAACTTAATTATTATATAATCATGAGTAAAAAAGCCCTTTTAATGATTCTTGATGGCTGGGGAATCGGTAGTCACGGAAAAGCTGACGTAATTTTTAATACTCCCACTCCTTATTGGGATTATCTGGTGAAAACATATCCGAACTCTCAACTGCAGGCAAGTGGTGAGAATGTTGGTTTGCCCGATGGACAAATGGGAAATTCAGAAGTAGGCCACCTCAATATTGGTGCCGGACGCGTAGTTTATCAGGATTTGGTCAAAATCAATCTGGCTTGCCGTGAAAATACTATTATGCAGAATCCTGAAGTGGTTTCAGCTTTCTCTTATGCAAAAAACAATGGAAAGAGCATTCATTTCATGGGCTTGACTTCTGATGGTGGTGTACATAGTTCACTCGACCATTTGTATAAACTTTGTGATATTGCTAAAGAATACGGAATTCAAGACACATTTATTCACTGCTTTATGGACGGTCGTGATACTGACCCGAAGAGCGGTAAAGGTTTTATTGAACAACTGGATGAGCATTGTAAGGCTTCTGCCGGAAAAATAGCTTCTATTATTGGTCGCTATTATGCTATGGATCGCGACAAGCGTTGGGAACGTGTGAAAGAGGCTTATGATTTGTTGGTAAACGGAACAGGTAAGAAAGCTGATTGCATGATTCAGGCAATGCAGGAATCTTATGATGCGGGTGTGACAGACGAGTTCATCAAACCAATTGTTAATGCTGAGGTTGATGGGACGATAAAAGAGGGTGACGTGGTTATTTTCTTTAATTACCGCAATGACCGTGCCAAGGAACTTACCGCTGTGCTTACTCAGCAAGATATGCCTGAAGTGGGAATGAGAACGATTCCCGGTTTGCAATACTATTGCATGACTCCATACGATTCTTCATTCAAAGGTGTACACATCTTGTTCGATAAGGACAATGTTGAAAACACATTAGGAGAATACCTCGCCAAAGAAAATAAATCTCAGTTGCATATCGCCGAAACAGAGAAGTATGCTCATGTTACTTTCTTTTTTAATGGTGGGCGTGAAACTCCTTATGAAGGTGAAGATCGTATTCTGGTTGCTTCTCCTAAAGTGGCAACTTATGATTTGAAGCCTGAAATGAGTGCCTACGAAGTAAAGGATAAGCTGGTTGCTGCAATCAATGAAAACAAATATGATTTCATTGTAGTAAATTATGCGAATGGTGACATGGTGGGTCATACTGGTATTTATGAAGCCATCGAGAAGGCTGTTACAGCTGTGGACTGTTGCGTAAAAGAGACCATTGAAGCTGCCAAAGCTCAAGGCTATGAGGCTATTGTTATTGCTGATCATGGCAATGCGGATAATGCAATGAATGAAGATGGATCTCCTAATACGGCTCACTCACTGAACCCTGTTCCTTGCATCTATGTAACGGAAAACAAGGACGCCCAGGTTGATAACGGTCGTTTAGCGGATGTAGCTCCTACGATTTTGAAGATAATGGGTCTTGAAGCTCCTAAAGAAATGACAGGTAAAATCTTGATTAAATAAAGAAATCTTCTGAAATAGATTGGTTCATACTCGGGATAGAAATTGAATGAGTATCTAAGAGAGAGATATTCCGCTCTTGATTATAATATGAAACAAAGGCGGGAGACGACAAAAGTCTTCCGCCTTTTTACCCTAAAAGAAATATGATTCAGATAGATGATGTTGTTGTAACACTTGATGTTCTTCGTGAAAAGTTTCTTTGTAACCTTGATGTCTGTAAAGGTGAATGCTGTGTAGAAGGGGATGCTGGTGCTCCACTTGAAAAGGAGGAAGTTGCGGAGCTAGAAAGGGTTCTTCCAGTTATTTGGGATGATCTTTCACCTGAAGCACGCGCGGTTATTGATAAACAAGGTGTGTGTTATAAGGATGAAGATGGTGACTTAGTCACTTCTATAGTCAATGGAAAAGATTGTGTGTTTACCTGCTACGATGAAAAAGGTTGCTGCTATTGTTCTATTGAGAAAGCCTATCGTGCTGGTAAGGTGGATTTTTACAAACCGGTCTCTTGCCATCTTTATCCAATTCGTGTAGGTAATTATGGATCTTTGAAGGCCGTGAATTATCATCGTTGGAGTGTTTGCAAGGCTGCCGTTCTATTGGGAGAAAAGGAGAATGTTCCCATTTATAAATTCTTGAAGGAGCCTCTTATTCGTAAGTTCGGTGAGGCATGGTATAAAGAGTTGGACATTGCTGCTGAAGAGTTGAAAAAGGGTAATGTGATATAATATGCTCAAATAACAGTTCCTTGTTTTTATTTCTTTACGCTATTATAGTGGCTTCCACAAAAATAAGTAAGGGCATTTCTGTTACCAGCAAAAAAGCTTCTTGCTCACCTTGTTCAGTCTGATGTGTAAAAGAATAGATTATCTATATTATAAAAGAATCGCCGTAAGAAAGGATTATCCTTTCTTACGGCGATTCTTTTATAAGTTGTGCCTAATTGTTATGCGTCAATGTTAGCATATGTGGCGTTCTCTTCTATAAATTGGCGGCGAGGTCCAACGTCTTCACCCATCAGCATCGAAAACACATAATCGGCTTCAGCGGCATTTTCTATATTGACTTGCTTTAGCATGCGGTTATCTGGGTCCATTGTTGTTTCCCAAAGTTGCTGTGCGTTCATCTCACCCAAACCTTTATAGCGTTGTGTATGAATAGCCTTTTCTTCTCCTGATCCATAAGCCTCAATGAACTTTTGGCGTTGAGCATCTGTCCAACAATACTCTTCGTTTTTACCCTTCTTGCAAAGATAGAGTGGAGGAGTAGCAATGTACAAGTATCCGTTCTGAATAAGTTGAGGCATATAGCGAAAGAAAAAAGTCATAATCAGTGTGTCGATGTGTGAGCCATCGACGTCGGCATCGGTCATGATGATTATTTTCTTATATCTCAGTTTAATCATGTTGGCTTCTTTACTATCCTCTTCAGTGCCAATAGTAACTCCAAGTGCAGTGTATATGTTGCGTATTTCTTCGCTTTCCAAAGCTTTGTGATACATTGCTTTTTCTACATTCAAAATCTTTCCGCGTAGGGGTAGGATAGCTTGAAATGAACGGTTACGTCCTTGTTTAGCTGTACCACCAGCTGAATCTCCCTCGACAAGGAATAATTCACATCTGTCTGGATCACGATCAGAGCAATCGGCTAGTTTACCGGGTAGTCCACCACCTGACATGGGTGATTTGCGTTGCACCATCTCGCGTGCTTTACGTGCAGCGTGGCGTGCAGTGGCAGCTAGTATAACCTTATCTACAATTAGTTTTGATTCTTTGGGATGTTCTTCCAAGTAATAGTTCAATGCTTCTCCAACGGCCTGATCTACTGCTCCCATTACCTCATTGTTTCCCAACTTGGTTTTTGTTTGCCCTTCAAATTGTGGCTCGGCTACTTTAATTGATATAACGGCTGTTAAACCTTCGCGGAAGTCATCACCGGAAATCTCAATCTTTACTTTGTCGAGCATCTTAGAATCCTCAGCATACTTTTTCAGTGTGCGTGTTAATGCACGACGGAAGCCAGCCAGATGAGTTCCACCTTCTATGGTGTTGATGTTGTTGACGTAAGAGTGAATATTTTCCGAAAAAGAAGTGTTGTACATGATAGCTACCTCAATTGGAATACCTTGTTTTTCTGTATTTAGGTAGATAACATCATTGATTAGGTGTTCGCGAGATGAATCAACAAAGCGAACAAACTCTTTGAGGCCATCTATCGAATGAAATTTTTCATGCTTAAAGCTCCCATCTTCGTTGATAACACGACGATCTGTCAATGTGATGGTGATACCTGCATTTAGGTAAGCTAACTCACGCATGCGAGTAGCCAATATGTCGTATTTATAAATCGTTTCGGTAAATATTGAAGCGTCAGGAAGAAACGTTATTTGTGTTCCGTTATTCTCGGAAGGTCCCATCTCTTTCACGCTATATAGCGGTTTTCCACAAGCATATTCTTGCTTATACATCTTTCCGCTTCTTTCTACCAAAGCTGTCATTTGGATTGATAGCGCATTTACGCAAGATACACCTACACCATGCAAACCTCCGGATACTTTATACGAGCCCTTATCGAATTTTCCGCCAGCGTGTAATACAGTCATTACGACTTCTAATGCGGATCTTTGTTCTTTTTCATGGAAGTCAACCGGAATCCCACGCCCGTTATCTTGAACGCTGATGGAATTATCTTCGTTAATAGTAACTTCAATGTGGTCGCAATAACCGGCTAATGCTTCGTCAATAGAGTTGTCTACGACTTCATATACCAAGTGATGCAATCCTTTTAAGCCTGTGTCACCAATGTACATTGCAGGACGTTTTCTTACAGCTTCAAGTCCTTCAAGTACCTGGATACTATCGGCAGAATATGCGCCGCTATTGGTAGCAATTTGTTCTTCAGTCATAATATATTTTCTAATTGTAATAACAAAGCAAATGTACTGAAAATATATGAACTGGTGAAGAACTAAGAGCGAAAAGATATGGAATAAAATGAAAGCTTGTTATCTTCTAATTTCATTTAGTGTAATGCACAAAAGGTCGAACTAAAAAGTTCGACCTTAATGAATATAAAGGTTGCTAAGAAGTATGCTACTTAAGCTAGCTTGTTGATATAGATAGCCAGTCTAGACTTCAAATTATTAGCTTTGTTTTTGTGAATGATATTCACCTTAGCTAACTTATCTATTGTCTTAATAACAACTGGATACATTGCAACTGCCTCTGCCTTGTCAGTAGTAGAACGAAGTTTTCTAATAGCATTTCTCATGGTTTTGCCATAATATCTATTATGAAGTCTTCTTTTTTCTTCTTGTCTGATTCTCTTGATTGATGATTTATGATTTGCCATCTCGACTAATCTTTTTTTAATTCGTTTATTATCTTAATTTTGTAGCCCATAGGGGAGTCGAACCCCTCTTTCAAGAATGAAAATCTTACGTCCTAACCGATAGACGAATGGGCCATCATGTAAAGCATTTCTGCTTTTGCAATCGGGGTTGTTCCTGATTGCGGATGCAAATGTATGGACTATTTTTGAATTAGCAAAATGTTTGTGAGTGAAAATTTCTAAATATCATTCTATATATTACTATTATGTATTGTTGTTGATTGATTATCAGTAATTTATAAATTTATTTTTTTTCTTCTTATTTGCCTATCTTTTTTTCTCGTAAGGCTTGAGTTGTTGCTTTGCCTCTTTTTTTGTAGCTTTGTTTTCAAATAAGGGGGTACTTTTAAACGAAAAAAGATGTTGCAGAAAACGACTGGGATTGTTCTTCATGTATTGAAATACAGCGATACATCTAATATCATTGAGATGTATACTGAGCAATTGGGAAGATGTTCGTACATCATTTCAGTTTCCCGTGCAAAGAAATCGAACGTGAGAACTGTTTTATTTCAGCCTCTGTCTATTATAGAGTTTGAAGTTGATTATCGTCCTACTGTTAATCTGCATCGTATTAAAGAAGCAAAATTGTATCTTCCTTTCACTTCAATTCCTTATGATCCCTACAAATCGGCTATAGCTCTTTTTTTAGCTGAATTTCTTTATAAAGCTGTCAGAGAAGAGGTTGAGAATCAATCTTTGTTTGCTTATTTACTTCATTCTATCGCTTGGCTTGATGGGCAGGAAGAAGGATATGCTAATTTTCATTTAGTATTCTTGATGCGTCTTTCTCGTTTTTTGGGCATATATCCAAATTTGGAAAGTTATCAGGAGGGTGATTACTTTGACTTGCAGAATGCTTGTTTTGTATCAATGCGTCCCCAACAGCACTCTTTTTTTATTGAACCGCATGATTCTAGCCGCTTGATGCAGTTAATGCGTATGAACTATGAAACTATGCATCTTTTTGGCATGAATAGAGCTGATCGATCCCGTTGCCTTGCTATTATTAATGAGTATTACAGACTTCATTTACCGGATTTTCCGATACTTAAGTCTTTGCTGGTACTTCAAGAGCTGTTTGACTAAATTCTGCTTAAATAAAAAGTCACGCATCATGTCTTTGTAACATGTGCATGACTTTTTTATTTTTTGAGCTCTATGAGCTGCCGGTGAAAGAAAGAAGATTACCCTAGCAGTTCTTTTACCTTTGTTGAGATTGCACGTCCTTCGGCTAGTCCAGCCAGTTTTTTCGAGGCAATCCCCATTACTTTGCCCATATCTTTGGCATCAGTGGCACCAACTTCAGCGATAATCTCTTTCAAAGCTGCTTCCAATTCTTCCGCATTTAGCTGTTTGGGTAGATAGGTCTCGATGATTTTTACCTGGGCAAGCTCTGCATCGGCTAAGTCTTGACGATTTTGCTGAGTATATATTTCTGCTGAGTCTTTACCTTGTTTTACCAGTTTTTGCATGATCTTTAATGCATCAGCATCAGCAAGATTATCATTAGCACCTGGGGCTGTTTTTGCTTCAATAAAGAATTTCTTAATATTTCTCAATGTTTCAAGAGCAACTTTATCTTTTGCTCTCATTGCGTTTTTAATGTCTTCGCTGACTTTTTCAAATAAATCCATGATTATGAAGAGTTATAACTTATGAATAATTAAAATGTAATGACCCCACTATTGTCTATTGCTTCTTCTGTGGTTTTTTGTTCCTCTACAGTAGCCTTTGCTTTAATCTGGTTCAATGTCGTTTTATCGCGAAGGTATGCAGGTGAATTTTCGACAATAGAAACGATATCATCGTTATCAAGGTCTTCAGGAGAAAAGAGATATATATGACGTCGTTTATGGATGTTTTTGCTACCAATGCTGTTAGCACTTTCTCCATAAGCTTTGCGGATGCGTTCTTTATTTTTCTCTTTTTCTTCTTCAAGTTGTAATTGACGTTCTTCTTCTTCTTGACTACGCCTTTCTAAAACGCTGTCCATTCCCGGAACATCTTCTACACCAAATCCGGTAGCTAATACTGTGATTTTTACTTTTTTATCAAGTGCATTGTCCATTGCAACTCCCCAGATTACTTCTACTCCCTCACGGAACTTACTCATGAATTCATGAATTTCATTCATTTCCTCCATCATTAACTCTGAATTCTCGCAAAAAGAGACATTGAGCATTACTTTTTTTGCATTGAAGATATCATTATTGTTGAGTAAAGGAGAGTGTAGCGCATCGTCTATCGCTTTAGTCACTCTGCTATCGCCTTCTCCAAAGCCTGTACTCATTATGGCTACTCCACCATCTTTGAGTATGGTTTTTACATCAGCAAAGTCAAGGTTGACGGTTCCGCGCATTGTAATTATTTCGGCAATACTTTTAGCTGCAATAGAAAGCGTGTCATCAGCTTTTCCAAATGCATTCATAAAAGTTAGGTCGGAGTATATCTCTCGTAAACGTTCATTGTTGATAACCAAAAGTGCATCGACATGTTGCGCAATGCGTTCAACACCATCTAGCGCTTGGATAATTTTTTTTTCGCCTTCGAAAATGAATGGTATAGTAACAATTCCTACGGTTAGGATATCCATTTCTTTGGCTATGCGTGCTATTACGGGTGCAGCTCCTGTTCCGGTTCCACCTCCCATTCCTGCAGTGATGAACACCATCTTGGTACCATCATTAAGTATAGCTTCAAGGTCTTCAATGCTCTCTTCTGCAGCATCCCGAGCACGGTCAGGACGGTTGCCTGCTCCCAAGCCTTGAGTTATTGAGCGACCTAGTTGTAGCTTTATTGGCACTTCTGACTCTGCTAAAGCTTGGTTGTCAGTGTTGCATAGTACGAATGTTACGTCATGTATGCCTTCTTTGTACATGTGGTTAACAGCATTGCCACCACCACCACCAACGCCTATTACCTTTATTATCTTTGGTGAATCGGTTGGAAAATCGAATTGTACTATCTCGTCCATATCTTGCTAACAATTACAAATTATTTCATATCTTCATCAGAGAATATTTCATTAGAAAGCTTGTCGAATGTTCTTGAGATCCAGCTTGGTTTATTCTTCTTTGCTTCGTCCTTTAACCTTTTTTCTTCAATCTTTTTCAGTCTTTCTTCTTCTTCTCTTTTCTTTTTTGCTGCTTTAGCTTCTTCTTCTTGTCTTTTTAGATCTTCGTCTGCTTCAAAGAAATCTCTTGGAATCGCTGTATTACTGAAAGGAGCTATGGGCTCCTGAATCATTTTGTTTTCTTGTAAACAACAGTTTTCTTCTCCGGCAAAGAGTAGAGCAAAGAGAGTATTTTGCGTACCATCCTTTTTAAGCAAATCTCCAGTAGTGTGTACCGCATTCCTGATGAATTTAGCTGTTTTTATTTTATCGATCTTGCTTCTTTTCCGAAGTGCCTCATCCAGGTTTTTCAAGTTTGCTGCACCTCCTGTAATAATAATACCTGCAAGAAGTTTGTCATCATATCCCGACAGTTGAATTTGATTCCAAACATTGGCGATGATTTCTTCTGTTCGGGCTTCAATAATATCATTCAACGTACGTAATTCAATACTTCTACTCTCGTCTTCAGTTTGAATGACTGTCTCTGCGCCTTCTTCAGCTTCGTATAGGGCATTGCCATACTGTATCTTTAGTATCTCGGCATCTTCTTCTTCGAGTTGTAGATAAGTGATGTCATGTGTGATAATGTTCCCTCCCAGTGGAAGTACGGTAAGAAAGCGAAGAATATTATTTTTATAAATGGAGATTGTGGTAGTATCGGCTCCGAAATCAACTAATGCGCAACCAGAACGCTTTTCTCCTTCTGTTAGCACAACATCTGCTGTAACCGAAGGTGCAATAAAGATATCTGCAATTTCAATTTTTGCTTGTTCGAAACAACGTTCCAAGTTCTTTTTAATTGAAGAGCGCGCTATGATATTTAAAAATCGGCCTTCTATATGGTTCGCTGTAACTCCTACAGGGTCTGCTTGCAGGTTATTCCCTATTTTGTATTCCTGGGGAGCAACATCCAAAATATCTAAATCGATTAGCGGAATCGATATGTTTTCGTCACAGATAGAATCAATTAGTTCCTGAGAAATAATTGTCTCCTCTTTCAAGTTTCGGCCTACAACATTTCTAACCGTTCGCAGAGATTGTCCTCCAATTCCTACATAAACCTTTCCTATGGCACTATTTAGTTCACCTTCTAGCGTATTGATGATCGATGTCAGGCTTTGAGCGGTTTTGTCTAAATTGTAAATGACTCCTTTCCTGATGAAAGAAGATGAGTCTTCACTTGCGTAAGCCAAAACCTGTATGCTTCCGTCGCTGCTCTTTTTACCTGCTATTCCTGCTATTTTTGATGAACCAAGTTCGATAGCGGCAATAAAATCTGTTTTTGACACCATTTTTATTTACTATTTTGACGATTTGCTCTTTTAATATCAATCATTGATGTTGCATAATTGTGCTATCTTTTGTGCAAATGATCTGGTTGTTGAATTCCATATTGATGCGAGAATATTTGTTCCAGCCCACTTGATTGAGCGCTTTCTCGTAGAAAATCTTTAAACGAGATAACTTATTTTCAAAATTATCTATTTTTCCGAGATATATAATATGATTGCCTACACGTGGAACCAGCTCAATTTCTTTTCCCTGTAATACATTGATTTGTTCTATTTGGGCATTCCAAAATTTATTCTGCTGCAAAAATACACCAAACTTATGTAAATTCCTCATAGCGAATGACTTTTCTACGTTTCCCGTCACAATAGCAAGATGCGCTATACACTTTGCTTCGGGTGGCATAATTGTTCCTTTATTATCAACATAGTAATTATCGCCATTGTCACTCATTATTCGGAGTACGGGTACCCTTTGTGTTACTTCAATACATATTTTCCCACTAGGTGTTTTGTAGCATTCCGTTTTCTCTATAAGTGGATGTTTGTCCAACTCTTTTTCTAATACTTTGGTACGTACATGCTCCATTTCTTTTCCAACAGGGTAGATTCCTTTCTTTTGAAGAATGCCCGCTATTTCTTGCCTGGTTATGAAGCCGGCATTGACCGTATCTTTTATGATTAATTCCATGTCACTACAAACCATCTTTGATGGCTTCTTGTTGAAAGTCGTTACGGCCACAACGAGGTAAGCCACAACGAGTAACAAAACAAATGACAGAAGAATTCTTTTAATCATCGTTTTTCAAGCATTTGTTCGATGGCTGGGACGTAGTTATCAATATCTCCCGCACCGAGGGTAATCAAAACTTGGATGTCTTTTTTTCTCAAAACATTAACAATATCTTCCTTAGCACACAGACTCTTTTCTATACCAGGCCGTAGATTATCATAAATTAGCTGGCTTGTTATTCCTGGAATAGGCAATTCGCGAGCTGGGTAAATGTCAACAAGAATGACCTCGTCCAGCAGCGAAAGGCTGTCAGCAAACTCTTTATAAAAATCTCTTGTACGAGTATACAAATGAGGTTGAAAGATAGCTGTAATTTTCTTGTCGGTATATAACTCACGAATGGACATTACGCTTTGCCTTATTTCTGACGGGTGATGTGCGTAGTCGCTGAGGAAGACAATCTTATCGTTTTTTATTTTGAAGTCGAATCGTCTATCTACTCCTCGAAAACTAGCCATTCCAGATTTAATTTCTTCTGCACTTACTCCATTCAGATGAGCAAGAGCCATAGCGGCAACGCCGTTTTCTATATTGATACTGACTGGTACTCCTAATTGAACATTATTGATTCGGCAGTCGGGTGTAACAAAATCGATAAATATTTCACCATTTCCGATACGAATGTTTTCCGCATGAAAATCACCTTCATTTTTAGAATACGAATAGACCTTTACTCCATCCTGTACTTTAGGTTTCAAAGAGATATCTTTGCGCATGATGAGGCAACCACCCGGTTGAATTAAAGAAGTGTATTTTTCGAAACTTTCTAGATATGCCTCTTCAGTTCCATAAATATCCAAATGGTCAGGATCTGTAGCTGTAACGACAGACATATAAGGTGATAACCAGTGGAAAGAACGGTCAAATTCATCTGCTTCAATCACTGTGTAAGGGCTTTTTTGCGAAAGCAATAAATTTGTGCCGTAGTTTTTAGAGATGCCTCCCAGAAAAGCGGTGCATTCTACATGTGACTGGTGTAAAAGGTGGGCTACCATGGTCGATGTTGTAGTCTTGCCGTGTGTACCTGCCACACATAATCCTTTGCTTGAGCGGGTGATAGCTCCTAATACTTGTGCTCGTTTCTGTATTTCAAATCCATTTTTACGGAAGTAAGTTAATTCGGTATGTTCTTGAGGGACAGCAGGAGTTAAAACTATTAATGTTGTAGTTTTATCCATACATGCCTCGGGAATTAGCGTCACATCTTCTTCATAGTGTATTTGTGCCCCTTCAGATACAAGTTGTTCGGTCAGTTCACTAGGTGTTCGGTCATAACCGGCTACTAATTTCCCTTTAGAGAGGAAATAGCGCACGAGCGCACTCATGCCAATGCCGCCTGCACCAACAAAATAAACTGATTTAATTGTCTCTATATTCATCGTTTAACTGCTTTAATTGCTAATTGATACACCTCACTGGCTATGATATTAGCCGAATCAGGTAGTGCTAATTTACTGATATTTTTGCTCAACTCGCTGAGTGATTTCTCTTCATTTATTGTACTTAATGCCTTTGTTATTAACTCTTTATTGGCATCAGCATCTTTGACATAGATGGCTGCTGATTTGTTAACTAATGCCATTGCATTCTTCGTTTGATGATCTTCTGCAACATTAGGTGATGGTACCAAGATCACTGGTTTTCCAAGTAAACAAAATTCGGAAATGGACCCGGCGCCAGCCCTTGAGATTACTAAGTCGGCAGCAGCATAAGCACTTGCCATGTCTTTGATAAAGTCGGTTGTGTATAGGTTTTCAATTTTTCCGATGTTTTCTACAGCTTTTTGCGCCTGCTCAAAATAGATCTTTCCTGTTTGCCATATAAACTGTATGCCAGATACTTGGATTTCCTCCAAATGGCCCATTATACATTGGTTAATAGTTCTCGCTCCCAGGCTACCCCCTAAGATGAGGATTGTCTTTTTCTCTGATTGAAAATAGAAAGACTTGAGTGCTTCTTCTCGGGTGACAGTATGGTTTAGTAATGCTTGGCGGACAGGATTTCCTGTCATTATGATTTTATCGATTGGAAAGAACTTCTCCATGCCGTCATAAGCGACACATATTTTGTCTGCTTTCTTAGCCAAGAGTTTGTTAGTAACTCCCGCATACGAATTTTGTTCTTGTATTAATGTGGGAACTCCCATCATACCTGCCATTTTTAGTGTTGGTCCACTGGCATAGCCACCTACACCTACAGCTACGTCAGGTTTAAAACTCTTGATGATGTTGCGAGCTTTCCATTGACTTTTGAGCAGCTTCACTAGTACAGAAAAATTTCTTAATAGATTCTTTCTATCGAACCCTGCTACAGGAAGACCTATTATTTCATATCCTGCATCGGGAACACGTTGCATTTCCATTCTTCCTTCAGCACCAACGAAAAGGATTTTAGCTCTGGGGTGTTGCTCCTTTATGGCGTTGGCTATAGAAACAGCAGGAAAGATATGCCCGCCTGTACCACCACCACTAATGATGACTCTTATTTCTTTTTCCATTTTTCTATCTTTACCTGTTTATTCTTCAAATTCAGTATCGCTGTTAAGTAGCTCAGATGTAGGCTCTGCAGCTTCTTCGCTTGGACTTATCACTTCCATCTGAATTTTATCATTCTTTTCTTTTTCTTCTTCCAAGCGTGCTGTATATCTACTTACGCTAAGTATCATGCCTATATAGGCACAATTGATGAGTGTGCTGGTACCCCCTTTGCTAATGAGCGGGAGAGGTTGCCCTGTAACAGGGAAAAGCCCTACAGCTACCATCATGTTTAAGATGGCTTGCGATACAAGCATAAGGGCAATGGCCATCACCAAAAATGCAGGGAATGTCCGTTCACATTTTTTTGCTATGCGTCCCGCTCGTATCAACAGCCAGATGTAGAGCAATGCAACAAAGGCTCCTCCTACCAATCCTAACTCTTCGATGATAATGGCAAAAATGAAGTCAGAGAATGCCTGACTTAGAAAGTCTCGTTGTACAGAGTTTCCAGGTGCTTTACCGATAAAATTGCTTGTTGCTATGGCAATGTGTGCATGGGCTATTTGTCCGTCTTTGTCTATGTCAAATTTTGCTGCGGGTACTTCCTCTTTATCTGTGAAATTAGTGATTCGACTTTTCCATGTACTTAAGCGGTGTAAGAAAGGAATCTTACTATTTTCGGGAGCAATGAGGACGACTGCTGCCAGCAATCCTCCGGCTAGTGCCAAAGTTCCAAATAACATCAATAATTTTTTCATTGCTACGCGACCGATAAACATCATCAAAACCACTACTCCAAAAAGTAGCATGGCTGTAGACAAGTTTTCCGGAGCTATCAGTAGACAGATTAACCCTGTGATGATCATGATGTATTTAAACGCTTTTGGGTTGGCTCCTTCATCGTCTTGTTTTTTTGACAGTATGAATGATACGGCAATGATTACTGCCATCTTAGCTAGTTCGGAGGGTTGGAACTGCACCCCAAAAAAGGTCATCCAGCGAGCTGCTCCATTTACACGATCGCCGGTAATAACTCCCATTAGCGTGACAAAAGCAAGTAAGCATAATGATAGGGGTAGCAGGAATATAGGAAATACCTGAAACCACTTATATGGAATATTATGCATAAAAACGACCACAACCACTCCAACCATCAATATTACTGAGTGCTGTGTAATAGGACCCCAATGATCACCACTTTTGTAGGTAAGTGTACTTGCAGCACTAAACACCTCGATGATGGAAATAAGGCAAAGGCATAGGAATATAATCCATATAACCTTGTCTCCTTTAAATATGTTTTTTACTAAATCCATTCATTAGTTAGTTACGAATCACTTGCTTACAAATCACAGACATACTTCTTGAACTGATCTCCTCTGTCTTCATAGCTTTTGAACAAATCGAAGCTGGCACAACATGGAGATAATAATACCGTTTCACCTTTCTTAGCCATTTGATAGGAGGCATCTACCGCATCTTTCATGCTTTGCACATCAGAGACAGGCAATCCCAGATGGTCAAAGAAATCGTGTAGCTTCTCATTGTGTAGTCCCAAATAGACTAGTCCACTGCATTTTTCTTTTACTAAGTCTTCAATCTCTGTATAATCGTTGCCTTTGTCTTTTCCTCCGATAATCAGAATCGCTTTAGTAGTCATGCTTTGTAGGGCATACCAGCATGAGTTAACGTTTGTGGCTTTCGAATCGTTAATAAAATCAATTCCTCTTACACGGGCCACTTTCTCTAATCGATGTTCCACTCCCTTAAAATCAGACAGTGCTTTGCGAATATGCTCTTTGGTGATGCCAGCCAAATTTGCCGAGATACCTGCTGCCAAAGAATTATATAGATTATGTGTGCCTGTCAGAGCAAGCTTTTCTTGCTCCATATTGAAAGCTATCGGTTCATTGATAATCACCTCATTATCATCTACGTAGGCTATGGCATCATTCTCTTTCATGGCAGAGAAAGGGTATAGATGAGCGTGAATGCCGTGTTTGTCCAGTTGGCATTTGATGATGGGGTCATCATTCCAAAAAATAAAGGCATCTTCGGGCGTTTGATTTTGTGCAATTCTAAATTTAGCGTCAATATAGTTCTGCATGTTATGGTCATAGCGATCCAGATGGTCGGGCGTGATATTCATCAGTACCGCTATGTCAGCTTTAAAGTTGTACATATTGTCCAACTGAAAGCTACTCAACTCAATGATGTAATAATCGTGCTTTTCTGTAGCCACCTGCAGAGCTAAACTCTTTCCTATATTTCCGGCCAATCCTACATTAACTCCCGCACTTTTAAAGATGTGATAAATTAGGCTGGTCGTTGTTGTTTTACCATTACTTCCCGTAATACAAATCATTTTGGCATTTGTATATCGACCGGCAAACTCTATTTCAGAGATAATAGGCGTTCCTTTGGCTTTAAGTTTCAGAATAATAGGAGCGTCGTTGGGGATACCGGGGCTCTTGATTATCTCATCTGCACTCAGAATAAGCTCTTCCGTATGTTGCCCTTCTTCCCAAGCAATATTCTGATTGTCGAGGAGTTCTTTATAGTGGCTTTTAATTAGAGACATATCCGACACAAATGTATCAAACCCTTTTGATTTGGCTAGTACAGCAGCACCTGCGCCGCTTTCACCAGCTCCTAATATTACGATTCTTTTCATATCAGCAGATTAATATTATCTTATTTTTAAAGTAATAATTGTTATAGCAGCCAGTACGATGGTGACGATCCAAAATCGTATAGTTATTTTAGACTCATGAAGCACATTGGTTGGCTTAGTAAACATATACGTACAATTCGGATCAAGTTGAGATGCAGTGGTTCTAAAATGATCGTGTATAGGTGTACGTTTGAATATACGTTGTTTGATCCCTTTTCTTTTACCTAATTTGAAGAAATTCACCTGTAAAATAACGGATAAGTTCTCAACAAGGAAAACGCCACAAAGAATAGGGATAAGTAACTCTTTGTGTATGATAATGGCAAACACCGCTATAATTCCTCCTATGGTTAAGCTACCGGTATCTCCCATGAAGACTTGTGCAGGATAAGCATTGTACCAAAGAAAACCGATGAGAGCCCCTATGAAAGCACATATATAAATAACGAGTTCTTCACTTCCAGGAATATACATTATATTTAGATAACCCGCATACTCTATATGACTTGACACATAGGCCAATATACCTAGTGTAAGCCCTATGATGGCAGAGTTTCCGGCCGCCATGCCGTCCATTCCATCATTGAGATTAGCGCCATTGGATACGGCTGTTACTACAAAGATAGTAACAATTACGAAAAGAATCCACCCTGCAGCTTGTGCATATTCGCCCATAAATGATACTAGATCTGCATAGTCTAAATTATTGCTTTTAAAGAAAGGTATAGTGGTTTGCGTTGACTTTATAATTTTAGTTGCATGTACTACTTCTATGGCATTCCCGGGCTTTTGAACTTCAAAATTTTCTCGAATAACAACGTTAGGACTAAAATAAAGAGTGAGTCCGACTATGAGCCCCAAACCTACTTGTCCAATAATCTTGAATTTACCATGAAGTCCTTCTTTGTCTTTTTTAAATATTTTAATATAGTCGTCTGCAAATCCCAATGAACCTAACCATAATGTAGTGATTAGCATCAGAATCATGTAAATGTTGTGTAGCTTGCCTAATAGCAGACATGGAATTAGAATCGCAACAATAATGATTACCCCACCCATACTAGGAACGCCAACTTTATTCACTCCAAACGGATCTATGTTGGCATCACGTTGAGTTTCAGTAATTTGTTTTCTCTTTAATAGGTTAATGAACCTGTTCCCAAATATGCTTGATATTAGTAGGGCCAAAATAATAGCGATTAATGCGCGGAATGAAATGTAACTAAACATTCCTGCTCCCGGTAGGTTATATTTCTGAAGCCACTGAAATAAATAGTATAACATACGTTATCTTGTTATTGGTTGGTTGTTAATTGATAATCAAAAAGGTTTATTATGGCTCTAGTCATTATCAAAGATCTCTTTTAGAACTTCTTTGTCATCAAAGTGGTGTTTAACTCCCTTTATATCTTGATAGTTTTCGTGTCCTTTACCTGCTACCAAAATAACATCTCCCTTTTGAGCTAGCATACAGGCAGTGCGAATCGCTTCCTTTCTGTCTGCTATTGTGAGCGTTTTCTTACTATCGCTGGCATCTAATCCGGCGGTCATATCGTTGATGATATCTTGTGGTTCTTCAAACCGCGGATTATCAGATGTTATGATAACCCGATCACTACTGCGCGCAGCTTCTTTGGCCATAATGGGGCGTTTACCTTTGTCGCGGTTGCCTCCTGCGCCTACTACAGTGATCACTTTTCCTTTTCCTTCAAGTACCCCATGTATAGCGTTCAGTACATTAATTAGTGCGTCCGGAGTATGGGCATAATCAACAATGGCTGTGTATCCTTTTGGAGAGCGCATCGAATCAAATCTTCCGGCTACAGGATGTAAGGTACTAATTGCAACCAATACGTCTTCTTCTTTTTTACCTAATAATACAGCTGCGCCGAAAACAGCCAGCAGATTTGAGGCGTTAAACTTGCCAATGAATTGCACAGCCAACTCTTTGTTGTTGAAATCAAGTAACATGCCTTCGAAATGTGACTCTAAAACTCGTCCCTTAAAATCGCTCAAACTCCGTAGCGAATAAGTATAAACTTTGGAACGGGTATTTTGTGTCATCACTAATCCGTTCTTGTCATCTAGGTTAGTGATGCTAAAAGCATTTTTCGGCATATCGTCGAAAAACTTCTTTTTTGCTTTTAAATAGTTTTCTACAGTTTTATGATAATCTAAATGATCGCGAGTCAGATTCGTGAAAATTCCTCCGGCAAAGATAAGCCCACTGATACGTTTTTGATCGATTGAATGAGAACTAACCTCCATGAATGCATATTTGCAACCTTCGTCGGCCATGCGTCCTAACAATTTATTAAGTGTGATAGGGTCGGGGGTTGTGTGCTCAGTTGGAACTGCTTCATCATCCACATAATTGCATACGGTTGATATTAATCCGGTTTTATATCCAAAATAGCGGAATGTATCATATAATAAGGTGGCAATGGTTGTTTTTCCATTGGTACCTGTCACTCCTACCAGTTTTAATTTAGAGGTTGGATTGCCATAGAATGTAGTTGCTATTTTCCCTACAGCGTCCTCGCTATCTGCTACTTTAATATAAGTAATTCCTTCTGTTAATTGCTCTGGAAGATTTTCACAAAGCACTGCAATAGCGCCTTTGCTTATAGCTGTAGAGATATATACATGACCATCGGTCTGCGTCCCTTTCATTGCCATAAACAAATGGCCCGTTTCCACGAGTCTGGAATCTAGATTAATTCCTTTTATCTCTAAATCTGTTGTCCCGGTATTCTGTATGACCCGAACTGCTTTTAGTAACTCTTCCAGTTTCATATCTATCTGCTTAATTATATGATCATTTTAAGATGATTGCTATTGCTTGACCTTTGTGGATCTGTGTGCCTTGGGGAACTGATTGGCTGCGTACTTTACCCATGCCAGTTAGGTGAACTTTCAATCCTTTGCTCTCCAATAGATAGACAGCGTCTTTTGCACCCATACCTATTACGCTTGGCACGAAATTACGCATGACGTTGCTTTTTTGCAATACCACTGCTTTTGCACCAGCGTAGGTGTTTCCCCATATCTCTTTCCCTATGCTTGGTGAGTATTGCACTTGTGCCTGAATTTTGAGTTCATCTAGTACCCGCTTTGTTTCATTCATCTCACCAGCTTTCACATCAGGTACTACCACCGCGTTGCTATCGATTGCATTTTTGATATCGAGTACCAAATTTTTAGCGTATACTCTTTCGGCTATTTTTCCAAACACGCTTCCGGCCATTAGGCCACCTGATGCCGGTAGTCCTGATTTTTGTATGGAGACGATACAACTATATTTAGGTTCCTCCGAAGGAAAATATCCACAGAAGCTCACTAAGTAGTTTACCGTCCCGGTTTTATATCCGCCTGTTCCTTGTGATATTTGAGCTGTTCCAGTCTTTCCTGACACATGAAATTGTGGTGAACCGGCAGCCTTACCCAATCCTTCTCCAACGACCAGTCTAAGTATGTCTCTTATCTGCTTCAGTGTACGTGGTGAGCAAATGGATGGATTGATAACCTCTGTTGGAAATTCTTGTATCGTTTCGCCCTTTTTTATTATTGCTTTCACAAATTTAGGGCGTATCATTATTCCATTATTAGCTATTGCATTATAGAAGTTTAGAATATTTATGGGTGGAACTTGTGTCTCGTATCCGATGCTCATCCATGGGAGAGTTGTTTTCGAAAAATAACGCTCTTTGGGTCCCCTTATATTGGGTTTGCCCTCTCCTGAAATTTGCAGGTGCAGTGGTTTGTTTATACCTATTCGCTTTAATCCGTCCACAAATTGTTTTGGGTTGTGCCCGTAGTGTGAGTCGATGATAGAGGAAACACCAATGTTGGAAGAAAACATCAAAATTTGAGGTACGGTCAAATATTGATAGCCACCTCTTCTCCAGTTGTGGTCTTTCATGTCTCGCCCATACATGTTTTTTATACCATTTCCTGTATCTACTCCATCTTCCGGAGTGATCTTTCCATCTTCCAATGCTACCATAATTGAGGCCGTTTTGAAAGTAGAACCAGGTTCTAGCATATCGCTGATTGCATTATTCCTGACTTCCCTATACTCTCCGTCTGCACACTTGGTCATGTTTACAATCGCTTTTACTTCGCCTGTTGCCACCTCCATAAGTACAGCAACTCCTACGTTGGCATTAATCTCTTTCAATTTATCAATCAAAGCTTTCTCACAAATATCTTGCATACCCACATCTATAGTGGTTATGATATCCGCGCCATCTATAGGAGGTATATCTACGATGTTGAGATATTTGTTCATCACTTTTTGGCGATGTGTAACGCCTTCCTTTCCCTTTAATACCGAATCAAAAGCCAATTCTAGGCCACTTTTGGCTCCCTTTGTTATGTCCGGATATAAATCACCCAAGGTTCGTCTAGCCAATGAACCGAAAGGTTTTTTTCTTCGGTTGTATGCTTGTTCGGTAAATCCTCCTTTGTATTTGTTTAAGCGAAATACAGGGAGTTGTTTTGCTTCTTTATATTGGATATAGGATATTCTATTTGGATAAATCAGATAATTTCGGCTTCCTCTTTTTCTTCCTTTTTTCAAATGTGTTTTGAATTCTTCAGAACTTTTGTCAGGGAATATTTTGTGAAGTCCTTCGCAAATCTCGTTCATGTGATTAATCAGCATAGTGTCTTTAGTCTCTCCACCGGCCTTGAAATCCATATAAATTTTATATTCAGGTAGAGAACTGGCCATTAATCGTCCATCGGATGAAATAATATTTCCCCTGTTTGGTTGCACCGCAACATTTTCTTTCACGAATCGGTCCGCTACATCTTGCCAATACTGCCTTTCAGCAAACATGGTTATGCCGGCTTTGATAAGAATTGCTACTCCGACCAGCCCCATGAGGAGGATGACGAAGAAGTACCGGTTCATTATGTTTTTTTTGTTTACGGGCATTTTTAGTCTTTCTTTATTAGATATGGCGGATTTGTCGACGTTTGCAAATTACTCTCTTTCTCCGAAATATACTCTTCTATTCGAGATTGGCGACTACGTTCCATTAGCTCTGAACTGCGAGTCAGAGCATCATATTTGATGTCGGTTAGCTCTTTCTTTAGTTTGTCTATCTCTATCTGTTGCTGTTGACTGGCATATCGGTTGTGTATATAGAAAATCAAAAAGACCATGACTAAAATGATCAGTTTTGTTTGGCGGCGGAAAAAGTCCGTAGCTAATATATCACCTCCCAAAATACTTTTTAAGGAAGTGCCTTTTTTCTTTCTGTCTTTTATTGCTTCTTTCTTCTCTTCCATCGTTTGCTGAAACGTTATTTCTTTTCTGCTATTCTCAGTTTTCCACTGCGTGAACGTGGATTGCGTTCTATTTCTTCTTCATCAGGTACAATGACCTTGTTGTTCACTAGTTTGAAAGGCGTTTGAAGATTGCCGAAGAAATCTTGCTCCGCTTTTCCCTCTATATTGCCCGTCTTCATTATGTTTTTTACCATACGATCTTCGAGCGAATGATAGGTGATGACTACGAGTCTTCCACCTGGCTTTAAGGCTTCAGTTGCAGCAGTGAGCATCTCTTTTAGTGCTTCCATCTCTTGATTTACTTCAATGCGCAATGCTTGAAACACTTTTGCCAATTCTTTTTTCTCTCTCTCTCGACCGAAGAGTGGTTTTATTATTTCCAAAAAGTCTTCGATGGTTTCTATTTTCTTTGTTACGCGAGACTTGACGATAACAGATGCCAGTTTACGGCTATTCTTGAGTTCGCCGTATAAATATAAGATGTTGGCCAGTTTCTCTTCTTCGTATGTGTTGACAATGTCGGCAGCTGTAATGCCTGAACGCTTATTCATTCTCATATCCAGTGAACCGTTAAAGCGAAAAGAAAATCCGCGTTCGCTGTCATCAAAATGATGCGATGATACACCGAGATCGGCTAGTATGGAATCAACTTCTTCTACCTGATGGTAGTGTAAAAAGTTTCGTAGGTAACGAAAATTACTACGCACAAAAATAAAGCGACCATCATTAACGATGTTTCGTTCAGCATCTTCATCTTGGTCAAATCCAAGCAGTTTTCCTTTTTCGCCCAAACGAGAAAGTATCTCCCGTGAGTGTCCACCACCGCCAAAGGTTACGTCTACATAGGTGCCTTCGGGATGTATATTCATTCCGTCTACACTTTCCTTTAACAATACTGGCGTGTGATATATTATCTCTTCATTTCCCATGTTGCATTATGACTCCTTATCATTGTTCATTATTTCCTCCAGAGCCATACCAAAATCTTCAGATGACATAAAGGGCTGCTCTGTTTTTTCTTTTGCCCAGATCTCTATTTTGTTGTCGATGCCAATAAAACGCACGTCGGCTTGAATACCTGCCATCTGGAGGTATCTTTTAGGCAGTAATATGCGTCCGTTACCGTCGGGGGTGATAATCTCAACGTCACTTACGAATTGTCGAAAGACATTTTGATGATTAGGATTCCATTTGTTTAGCTTCAGGCGAAGTTCATTTAATTCTTCGTTCCATACGCTCTCGGGATAAAGCACCAAACAGTTTTGAAATACATCTTTGCGCATAATAAGCCTTTCTTCGGAAGTTAATTGTAGTTGTCTTCTGAATTGAACCGGAATGAAAAGTCTGCCTTTAGCATCCGCTTTTGCTTCAATATTGCCTAAAAAACGTATCATGCACCTTAATTATATAAGAGACGGTAAAAATATACATTTCCCCACAATTCCCCACTACTTTCCACTAAAATCTTTTTATAACTTTTCAACAGTTTGTTAAATCCTTCATTTTATTCATGATCGGTAGTTTATATGAGCATTTCCAGAACGCTTTGATTGTTGATTTATTTCTACTCACTTTCTGGAGCGTCCGATTCATTATTGTTCTTCTTCTTCTTTTTATTGGGTTGAGCAGACCATCCATATCCTAGTTGCATACTGACAAAGTGAGTTGCTTTCACTTTTTTCAAGAAGCTAGGAGACGATTTGAAACAAATGCGTGATATCCATACTTTATTGGCTGTACAGTCTTCGGGCTTTTCTACTCCTTGGCTACTGACAGTAGGGTAGAAGTTGCCTAAACCCTTGATACTTACCGTACGCCCTTCACGTAAGTGAGATGCAATGATGTCTGATAACTGTGTAAGAGCTGACAATGCATCTCCATTCTGCAAGGAGCTTCTTTCTGCGAGTTCATCTGCTATTTGCACACTATCTACAGGTCGCTTTTGCAATGCTTTTGTAGTGGCATAATATAGCTCTTTTGTTTGGTTACTGCTTTTATCTACTTTTTTTCTTACTACGTAATTAATTGGCATGATAGTTTAAGTATTTGATTGTTAGTTTTCTATGTTTTTAAAATCGCTTTTCATCTGTTTTTTAATCCTATTGTAGGTGTTAGAACATCCCCATGTTATATATTAAAACATCCGGGTGTTCTTACGAAAAACATCCCGATGTTATGACTAAAAACATCCGGATGTTCTTGTCTTTTAATTCGTAACAAAGGTAAGGCAAAAATATGATATCAACAAAAAGTACATGTGTCGCTTACCTGTTCCGCATTTGTCTTTTAAAAGAAACTGAAATTTATTCTTGTTGTTACATCTTGGTCCTATTATTCCCGTTGGATATTCTTTTTAGTTGTTTTGGAGACTTTGTCCCTGCTTTTTTTACTAATTTATTGCGATTAATTAAAAAGATGCGTTAATTTTGCGCAATCGTTTTTAATTAGAAAGAATGACTGACGACTCTTTATTCTTAATTGATATTGAAAAAATACTTCGTAAAAAGGCTGCGGGGTATTACAAATACATTCCTGCCTTCTTAATAACCTATCTGAAGAAGATTATTCATCAGGAAGAACTTAATGTCTTTTTGTATGAGTCGCGAGATAAGCTGGGTGTAGATTTTCTGGAAGCATGCGTGGCTTTTTTGGATATGAAGATAGAACTGAAAGGTGAGAAGAATTTACCTAAAGATGGATTATATACTTTTGTCTCAAATCATCCGCTTGGTGGACAAGATGGTGTTGCCTTAGGATACATTTTGGGGCGGCATTATGATGGTAAAGTAAAGTATCTTGTGAATGATTTGCTGATGAACTTACGCGGTTTGGCTCCTCTTTGCATTCCAATAAATAAGACAGGTAAACAGGCTAAAGACTTTCCTTTAATGGTGGAAGCCGGTTTTCGTTCGGAAAATCAATTGATTATGTTTCCAGCCGGTATATGCTCAAGAAGGCAAAAAGGAATTATAAAAGATTTGGAATGGAAGAAGGCTTTTGTGGTTAAAAGCGTACAAGCACGTCGGGATGTTATACCTATTCATTTCAGTGGGCATAATTCAGCTTTCTTTTATAATCTGGCTAATATTTGTCAGATATTAGGTGTCAAGTTTAATATTGCTATGTTGTATCTGGTGGATGAGATGTTTAAAAATCGTCATAAAACATTCACTGTGACCATAGGAAAGCCGATACCTTGGCAGACTTTTGATAAATCGAGAACTCCAGCCCAATGGGCAGAGTATGTGAAAGATATTGTTTATGAATCTAAGTAAATAAAGACACTACTAACGAAGGATATGGAAGAAATTATTGCACCGGTAAGCAAAGAACTACTTAAAGCTGAATTGACGGAAGACAAACGGCTACGCTTGACTAATAAGAGTAATAATCAAATTTATATTATTACTCATCAAGATTCACCGGATACGATGAAAGAGATTGGACGTCTGCGTGAGATTGCTTTTCGAGCAGCTGGTGGAGGGTGTGGTCTTTCAGTGGATATTGATGAGTATGACACCATGGAGAATGCTTACAAGCAATTGATTGTATGGAATCCTGAAGCAGAAGAAATTCTAGGTGGTTATCGCTATATTCGTGGTACTGACGTATGCCTAGACGAAAAAGGGCACCCCATTTTGGCTACCTCTCACATGTTCAATTTTTCTGAGAAGTTCTTGAAAGAATATTTGCCTACTACTATTGAATTGGGACGCTCATTTGTTACGCTCGAATACCAGTCTACCCGCTCAGGCAGCAAAGGATTGTATGCTTTAGATAATTTATGGGATGGCTTGGGAGCTCTTACCGTGGTGATGCCTGAAGTGAAGTATTTTTTTGGTAAAGTAACGATGTATCCGAGTTTTCATCGTCAAGGGCGTGATATGATTCTTTACTTTTTGAAAAAGCATTTTGCAGATAAAGAAGGTCTTATCACTCCGATGAAACCGCTTGAAATTGAGGCTAATGAGCAAGAATTAGCTAATTTGTTCTGCAAAAATGCCTTTAAGGACGATTATAAAATATTGAATACGGAGGTTCGGAAATTAGGTTATAATATACCTCCTTTGGTTAATGCTTATATGGGACTTAGTCCTACCATGAAAATGTTTGGTACGGCAATAAACTACGGTTTTGGAGATGTGGAAGAAACTGGAATATTAATTGCAGTTGATGAGATTTTGGAAGATAAGCGGATGCGCCATATCCAATCATTCATTGAGGATAACCCTCAGGGTTGCGAATTGACTTCCGGAGCAAATCAGGTGTTTTACACTCCTCATTAATCTATTATACTGCAGGAAGGCTGTTTCCGTTTATTTTCCGATATAGATCGAGAGCAAAGACATCCGTCATGCCCGAAACAAAATCCAATACCGCCTGTACTCTTTCGAAGAGTGCGGGCGCTTTTATATTATATTGGTCCGATACGCGATTGATAAGAAGCTTTGAGTAAGCTTTCTCTGGTGATATAACAGCATCAATCATTAATTCGAGCAGGGTGTTGATTACCTTAAAACCAGCAAGCTCAATGTCTAATACATCACGTGAACGATATATCTTATCGACGGAAACGGCTGTGCACTTTCTGTAGGCTAGAGCAGGTATTTCCGAGATATTCTTGATTAGTGGGCCTTCGAATGTTCCGTTAAGGATCTCTTCTTCGTTTTCTACAAATATTCTGGTACATTCTTTAATAAGTAAGCCGATCACAGATGAGCGTAAATAAGCAATTTGCTCGTTTTTATCGCTAACTATCGCAAAGGTCTTACTGATATGTGCTTGCTTGTCTTTATTAAAATAGCCCATGAGTAAGTCTATCGTTTCGTTAGTGGTGAGTATTTTTAGTTTATGTGCATCTTCAATGTCCATCATTTGATAACAGATGTCATCCGCCGCTTCTACGAGGTAGACAAGCGGATAGCGGACATATTTAAGTGGCTGCTCCTTTAGCCGAATAATTCCCAGTTCAGAGGCAATGCGTTGAAAAGCTTCTTCTTCAGAGACAAAGAAGCCAAATTTAGATTTATCTCCTGCTAAGCTCGATGAATAGGGATATTTCACTATAGAAGCTAGCGTTGAATAGGTCATTGCAAATCCCCCTTTGCGCCTTCCTTCAAATTGATGGGTTAGTAGGCGGAAAGCATTTGCATTACCTTCAAAATGGATCAAGTCTTCCCATTCAGCGGTGGAAAATTTATCTCTTAATGCTACCCCTTTACCTTCGGAAAAATAAGTTGAAATAGCTTTTTCACCTGAGTGACCAAAGGGAGGATTCCCTAAATCATGCGCCAAGCAAGCAGCGGAAACAATCGATCCAATTTCTGGAAGAAATGAGTCTTCTAATTCAGGTTTTTTTCGGAGAATTGCTTTGGCGCTATCATTTCCGAGCGAGCGTCCAACGCATGACACTTCGAGACTGTGAGTCAATCGGTTGTGCACAAATATACTTCCCGGCAATGGGAAAACTTGTGTTTTGTTTTGTAAGCGACGAAAAGGAGCAGAGAATACTAGTCGGTCATAGTCTCGCTGAAATTCAGAGCGATTTTCTTGTCTGGCTTCGTGAAATTCTTCCATGCCAAAGCGTTTTGCTGAAATCAATTGTCTCCAATCCATATTGTCGTTATAAATTAATCATTAACCGTTATTAACTGCAAATGTATGAAAAATAGGTCCAAAATGCCTATTTTCGCAAATTAAAAAGTAAACAAGGTTGAGTTATGAATATACAAGTCATTAATAAATCAAAGCATCCTCTCCCCGCATATGCTACTGAGCTGTCAGCCGGAATGGATATACGCGCGAATATATCCGAATCTATTATGTTGGCCCCTTTGCAAAGATGCTTGGTTCCTACCGGTTTGTATATTGCCCTTCCACAGGGTTACGAAGCACAAGTGCGACCTCGCAGCGGTTTGGCCATTAAGAAAGGCGTTACTGTCCTTAATTCGCCCGGAACAATTGACGCTGATTATCGTGGTGAAATTTGTATCATCCTCGTCAATCTGTCGGCCGAACCATTTGTTGTTGAAGATGGCGAACGTATTGCTCAGATGGTAATAGCCCGACATGAGCAGGCAGAATGGCAAGAGGTAAACATCTTAAGTGAAACTGTACGTGGTGTCGGAGGCTTTGGTCATACAGGCAAAGACTGACCCATTGTTGTGCATTGAGGTTACTTAATTATTATATTGTAAAAGAATGATTAATAATAAATTTAGGATAAGAAATCTGCATTGTGATCAAAAGATACTACGATTTTGCAAAGCATTATTGGTTAGTTTGTTTGTATCAGTAGTTCTGTTTAGTTCTTGTTCTTCTTCAAGTAAGATACAGAAGCGTGGTGAATTGATGAGTGCAGTTTCTGATACACTGGCGTTTGATCAACAACGAAAGTACGATTATTTCTTTCTGGAGGCAACCCGTTTCAAATCAAAAGGAGAATATGATTCAGCATTCGATTTATTTAGGCATTGCCTCGACCTGAACCCCAATGCATCTTCAGCACTTTATGAGATATCTCAATTTTATCTGTTCCTTAAGCAAGTAACGCAAGGACAAGATGCTCTTGAAAAAGCTGTGGCGAATGAGCCGGATAACTATTGGTATAGTCAGGCACTGGTCAGCTTGTATCAGCAACAAGAACAAAAAGAAAAAGCTATCTCGTTTCTCGAATCAATGGTCTCTCGTTTTCCTACTCGTAGAGAATCCCTGTTTAGCTTGGTCGATCTCTATAATCAGCAGAAAGACTATGGCAAAGTGATTTTTACACTGGATCGCCTAGAGGATATTCTGGGGAAAAATGAACAGCTTAGTATGGAGAAGTTCCGCATTTACCTCCAGACGGAAGATGATAAGAAAGCCTTTCAGGAGATAGAAAGCTTGGCAAAGGAATATCCGATGGATATGCGATATCTTACTTTATTAGGTGATGTTTATTTGCAGAATGGTAAGAAAAAAGAAGCTTACGACACATATCAAAAAGTATTGGCTGTGGAACCCGACAATGCTATGGCACTTTTCTCATTGGCTTCCTATTATGAGCAAACCGGACAAAAGATGCTATATGAACAACAGCTTGACACGTTATTAATGAATCGCAAAGTTCCGGCTGAAACAAAAGTGAACGTTATGCGAGAATTCATTGTGCAATCTGAGCAAGATGGAAAAGATAGCACGGAAGTAATGGCAATCTTTGAGCGCATGATGCTGCAAGATACTGAAGATTCTCAGATACCGATGCTTTATTCGCAATACCTATTATCAAAAGGGATGGAAAAGAAGTCTATTCCGGTACTTTGGCAAGTGATTCAGATAGATCCTACAAATACGGCCGCTCGAATGATGCTTCTAGGGTCGGCTGTTCGTGCCAACGATTATGAACAAGTTATTAAGCTCTGTGAACCGGGTATTGAAGCTACTCCCGAGTCATTGGAACTTTATTTCTATCTCGGCATAGCTTATTATCAGGCTGACCGATGGGATGATGCTCTGAATGTTTATAAAAAAGCATTGACGCATGTTACGGCTGATAGCAAGAAGGAAGTGGTTTCTGACTTTTATAGCATGATGGGAGACATTTACCATACTAAAAAACAGATCACCGAAGCTTATGCGGCTTATGACTCTGCATTGGTTTATAATCCATCAAATATAGGTGCACTCAATAATTATGCCTATTATCTGTCAGTAGAACACCGTGATTTGGATAAAGCTGAAGAAATGAGTTATAAAACCGTGAAAGCAGAACCCAATAATGCAACCTATTTAGATACGTATGCTTGGATACTTTTCGAGAAAGGTAATTATGCGGAGGCTCGTATTTATATGGATGATGCTATGAAAAATGGCGGGGATAAGAGTGATGTAGTGGTAGAGCATTGTGGTGACATCTATTTTATGACGGGAGATGTGAAAGGAGCCATGGAATATTGGCATAAGGCCCTTGATATGGGGAACAAATCGGAGACATTAAAACAAAAAATAGAAAAGAAAAAATACATAGCTGAATGAAAAGAATAACAAAAGTATTGCCTTTTCTGTTTCTTTGTATGGCATTATTGACGGGTTGTAAAAGTACTCGCACAATTGTTGCACCTGCAGAACCAGATATGCCTCGTTACTTATCTTCAAAAATTCAGCTTACCGTTCCTTACAAAGGAGATAAGGTGACGATGGGCGGGTATATGAAAATGAAGAGTGATGAGCGAATTCAATTATCGGTGCAGTTGCCTATTATAAGGACGGAAGTAGCTAGAATTGAAATCACGCCTGATGAAGTTTTGCTTCTTGATCGCATGAATAAGCGCTTTGTTCGTGCAGAAAAGAGTGAATTGACTCCTTTGCTTCCTAAGGGGAGTAGCTTTGCCAAGCTAGAGAAATTATTATTTGACGCTGCTCTACCTGCAGGTAAATCAACCTTCACCGGTAAAGAGTTAGGGATTTCTTCTTTGAATGAGGCTCGTTTGCAGTTGTATGATTTTTCTGCTTCTGAGATAGAACTTGCGCCTACCGAAGTATCGGCTAAATACACCCAAGTAGAATTAAATGATCTGATAAAACTGTTACTAACTTTATGAAACGTTTCTTTGTTCTGCTAATATTGTTTTTTTGCTCGGTAACTATCTTGTTTGCGCAGTCTAATAAGCTGATAAAAGAATTGGAGAGTAAGCGGGGTAGTTTGCAAAAACAAATTGCAGATACAGAATCATTGCTTAAAAATACGAAGAAGGATGTGGGTAGCCAACTGAATGGTTTGGCTGCGCTTAGTGGACAAATAGATGAACGGAAACGCTATATCTCTTCTATTAATAAAGATGTAGAGGCTATTGGAGAGGAATTATCTTCTTTGGGACGTCAGCTTCGCGGTTTGCAAAAGGATTTAACAGATAAAAAGAAAAAATACGAATCATCCGTTCAATACCTTTATAAAAATAAGTCGATAGAAGAGAAGTTAATGTTTATCTTTTCCGCTGATGATTTAAGCAAAATGTATCGTCGCTTGAGGTACGTTAACGAATATGCTACTTATCAAAGGCTGCAAGGGGAGGAGATTCTTAGAAAGCAGCAGCAAGTCAGTCGTAAAAAGACAGAACTGAGCCAAGTGAAGAGGGCTAAAGAAAATTTGCTGAAAGAGCGTGAGCAAGAAAGAGCGAAATTAGAGTCGCAGGAGAAGCAAAAACGTACGATTGTAGCCAATTTGCAGAAGAAACAAAAAGGATTGCAGAGTGAGATTCAACGTAAACGTCGTGAAGCTAATAATTTAAATGCTCGTATTGATCGATTGATTGCGGAAGAGATAGAGAAGGCTCGCAAGCGTGCTGAAGAGGAAGCGAGACGTGAGGAAGAAGCCCGTCGTAAGGAGGAGGCTCGTCGAAAATCTGAATCCAAATCTGACAGTAAATCCGAAAAAAAGCCTACTTCGACAATAGCTCGTACGAGGAAAAAGGCTAAACCGCTGGAAAGCTATTCTATGAGCAAAGCCGACCGTGAGCTCTCCGGTAATTTCGCAAATAATAGAGGTCGATTGCCAGTCCCTATTTCGGGTTCGTATATTATAGTTAGTCATTATGGCGAGTACGCTGTAGAGGGATTGCGAAATGTGAAGTTAGACAATAAAGGTATTGATATACAAGGGCGTCCCGGTGCTCAGGCACGAGCTATCTTTGAAGGCAAAGTGGCGGCTGTATTTCAACTGAATGGCTTATTTAATATTTTGATTCGCCATGGTGACTATATTTCTGTGTATTGCAACCTCTCTTCTGCCTCTGTAAAACAAGGTGAAACGGTGAGCACAAAACAGAGTATTGGACAGGTCTTCTCAGATTTAAGTGACAATGGTCGTACAGTACTTCATTTTCAGCTACGGCGCGAGAAAGAGAAACTGAATCCTGAACCTTGGATTAATCGCTAGTGGAATCATAAAGCTAGAAACGAAAAGCCTCTCTGTAAATTTTTACAGAGAGGCTTTTTGCATACTAACAAATGTTCTCCCATGCAGGCATTACTATAATATAGTAAGCTTATGAATAAATTCAAGGTGAAAAATCACTTCTAGGCAGAATAGATTTGTGCCATTATAGTATGAAACCATCAAGTAAAGCGGTATAAAGTTCTATTGCCTCTTCCAGTTCCTTTATCATGATATATTCATCTGCAGTGTGAGAACGTGACGAACGTCCGGGGCCCATTTTTACAGATGGGAAAGACATTAACGACTGATCGGAAAGAGTTGGGGAGCCATAGGGTACCTTGCCTAGTTTAACGGCTTTCTTCACGAAAGAGTGATCTATTGCGATGCTCGATGAGTTGAGGCGGAAAGAGCGGGCTTTAGCTTCGCTCAATATATGTCGCTGAATTTCATTAAAAAGCTCTTCGTTGGAATAGAGTTCGTTGCTGCGAACATCTACAACGAAGGTGCATCGGTCGGGTACGACATTGTGTTGAGTCCCTGCATTGATTTGAGTTACACTCATCTTTACTGGACCGAGTAATGGAGATTCTTTCTCAAATCGGTAGTCACGGAACCACTCAATGTCTTTCAGAACTTTGTAAATAGCATTGTCTCCTTCATCGCGGGCGGCGTGCCCAGCCCGGCCGACGGCAACAACATCTAATACCATTAAGCCTTTCTCAGCTATGGCCGGATGCATTTCTGTTGGCTCACCCACTATGGCAAAAGCAATAGGAGGTAATCCTGACAATACACTTTCTATACCGCTCTTCCCTGAGATTTCTTCTTCGCAGGAAGCCAGATAAACCAGATTATAATTTTGCTCTTTGCGACATAAAACCAAGAATATCTGTAGCAATGTGACCAAACTGGCACCCGCGTCATTGCTTCCTAATCCGTATAGCTTACCGTTTTCTTCACGAGGAGTGAAGGGATCTTTACGCCAACCATTAACAGGCTTCACCGTATCGATGTGTGAGTTAAGTAGTATCGTCGGTTTCCCAATGCTAAACATCGGGCTCAGGCACCATACATTATTTCCTTTGCGACCGGTTTCCATGCCTACGGCTTCGATATAATTCTGTAAAAAGTCCGCTGCAACTGCTTCTTCACGACTTATTGAAGGAATACTTATCAAGGATTTTAATAGTCCGATGGCTTCTGCCAATATTTCTGAGTTGTTATTTATCATATTATGAAATATATTAGTTTTGCAAATATAAGCAAAATGTTATGTTGCTTGTGTGTATTGAAATCTAATATTAGGTAATTAATTAAGTTGCTATGGCAACTATTCTCTGTTCTATAAATGGCTAATAGCTTGATTCTCCATCTTTAAATAAATCTCTTGAGGCTACTGATAATTTCAAATTAAACGGTACCTTTGCAGGCAAATACTAACAATAAAAGATATGACTTATCATCATTTATCTGTCTTAGTTCATCGCCAGGCCGAAAAATATGGCGAAAAAGTAGCCTTAAAATATCGTGACTACGAAAAGGCTCAATGGATTCCGGTTACATGGATTCAGTTTTCTGACACAGTAACGAAAGGAGCTGATGCGTTGGCTGCTCTTGGTGTAGAGGAGGAGGAGAATATCGGTATTTTCTCTCAAAACAAACCAGAATGTCTTTATGTAGACTTTTCTGCATTTGCTAATAGAGCCGTAACTGTTCCACTTTATGCAACAAGTTCTCCTGCTCAAGCTCAATACATCATTGATGATGCTCAAATCCGCTTCCTTTTTGTGGGCGAACAGTTGCAATATGATGCGGCGTTTAGCATTTTCGGATTTTGTCCTTCTCTTCAGAAAATCATCATTTTCGATCGTTCTGTGATAAAGGATGCTCGTGATACTACTTCTCTTTATTTTGATGATTTTATTAAATTGGGCATTACCCTGACAAATCCCGACATTGTGATAGAACGTACTTCGCGTGCTAGTGAAAATGATTTGGCTAATATTCTTTATACATCAGGTACAACAGGTGAACCTAAGGGAGTGATGTTACATCATTCTTGCTATTTGGAAATCTTTCACACGCATGATGTTCGGCTGAAGACAATGACCGATGAGGATGTCTCAATGAATTTTCTTCCACTTACTCACGTCTTTGAAAAAGCATGGAGCTACCTTTGTGTTAGCAAAGGCGTTCAGATCTGTATCAATCTTCGTCCGGCTGATATTCAGACGACGATTAAAGAAATTCGCCCTACACTCATGTGTAGTGTTCCTCGTTTTTGGGAGAAGGTATATGCAGGCGTTCAAGAGAAGATTGCAGAAACAACCGGGCTGAAAAAATCATTAATGCTTGATGCCATAAAGGTGGGTAAAATACACAATGTTGACTATCTGCGTAAAGGAAAAACGCCTCCTTTGATGATTCAGTTGAAGTATAAATTTTATGAGAAGACAATCTATTCGTTGCTTAAGAAAACTATTGGGATAGAGAATGGGAACTTCTTTCCAACAGCCGGTGCTGCTATCTCTGATGAAATCTGTGAATTTGTGCATTCAGTGGGCATTGACATGCTAACTGGCTATGGTCTTACGGAATCAACAGCTACTGTATCGTGTACTTGGAAGACTGGCTATGAAATTGGTTCGGTAGGAGAAGTAATGCCTGGATTAGAGGTGAAGATAGGTGAGAATAATGAAATTCTGCTTCGTGGTAAAACGATTACCAAAGGATATTATAAAAAAAGTGAGGCTACAGCGGCAGCTATTGATAAAGAAGGTTGGTTTCATACGGGAGATGCCGGATATTTTAAAGATGGACAACTTTATCTGACCGAAAGGATAAAAGACTTGTTTAAAACGTCAAATGGGAAATACATTGCTCCACAAGCGCTGGAAACAAAACTTGTTGTAGATCGTTTCATTGATCAAATAGCAGTTGTTGCCGATCAACGTAAGTTTGTATCTGCCCTTATCGTTCCGGTTTACAGCTTTGTAGAAGAGTATGCCAAAGAGAAAGGACTTGAATATAAGACTATGGATGAGTTGTTGCAACACCCTAAAATACAGGGGCTGTTTAAAGCACGCATCGATACATTGCAACAACAATTCGCTCATTACGAACAAATTAAGCGTTTTACCTTGTTGCCCGAAGCTTTCAGCATGGAGCGTGGTGAGCTTACCAATACGCTTAAACTGAAACGAGCGATGGTTGCTCAGAACTACAAAGAACTGATTGATAAAATGTACGAATAATAGAGGAAGGCTGTCTTAATGCAAAGGCAGCCTTTTCTTTCATATCAGAAAATTTACCTATCTTTGCGTACAAATTAAAATCAAACTATTTATATGATTACTATTGAACAACTTAAAGACGTGAAAGAGCGCACTGATGCGTTGAGGAGGTACCTTTGACGTCGACGGAAAGAAAATTCAGGTTGAAGAAGAGCAATTAAGAACTCAGGCACCCGGTTTCTGGGATGATCAGAAAAAGGCTGAGGCGCAAATGAAACTAGTAAAAGGATTGCAGAAGTGGATTGACGGATACAATGAAGTCAAAACAATGAGCGATGAACTTGAACTGGCTTTCGACTTTTACAAAGAGGAACTTGTCACTGAAGAAGAAGTGGATGAAGGCTACGCTAAATCTATGGCTGCTTTGGAGAACTTGGAGTTAAAGAATATGCTTCGTGAAGAAGGCGACCAGATGGGCTGCGTGCTTAAGATCAATTCGGGAGCCGGTGGAACAGAAAGCCAAGATTGGTCGTCTATGTTGATGCGTATGTATCTTCGTTGGGCAGAAGAAAATTCTTATAAAATAACGATCTCTAATATTCAAGATGGGGATGAAGCTGGTATTAAAACATGCACCATCCAGATAGAAGGTGATTATGCTTATGGTTATCTTAAAGGAGAGAATGGTGTGCATCGTTTGGTGCGTGTTTCTCCTTTCAATGCACAAGGCAAACGAATGACTTCTTTTGCATCTGTGTTTGTTTCTCCATTGGCTGATGATACCATCGAGGTGCAAATTAATCCTGCAGATATTTCTTGGGATCTATTTCGTTCAGGTGGTGCAGGTGGACAGAATGTTAATAAGGTAGAGACGGGTGTCCGCATACGTTATAAGTACAAAGATCCTGATACCGGTGAGGAAGAAGAAATCCTCATTGAAAATACAGAGACTCGTTCACAGTTGGATAACCGTGAGAATGCGATGCGTTTGCTTCGTTCTCAACTCTATGATAGAGAACTGCAAAAGCGGCTGGCTGCTCAGCGTAAAATAGAGGCTGGTAAGAAAAAAATAGAATGGGGATCGCAAATACGAAGTTATGTTTTTGATGATCGTCGCGTAAAAGACCATCGTACTAACTTCCAGACTTCAGACGTGAATGGAGTAATGGACGGAAAGATAGATGGTTTCATTAAAGCATATCTTATGGAGTTTTCCTCTGAAGAAGAAAACTAATGTAATAAAGTTCCCGACAATCGCTAAGATATGTCGGGAACTTTATTTTCTTGTTATATTGTTTGTATGCTATTATTTTATTTGTACTTTTGATTTCACCTAATAGAAAACAGGTGAAATCTTTGTATCGTTAAACATAATACTTATATTACTATGAACAAGAATCGTAAAGTAACACACACTAAGAAAGAGGAGCAACAAGCTAATCGTGTGCTAAAGATTATATCTGTGGTACTTGTGGCTTTGGCTTTAGCCATGCTAATTGGCTTCTCTCTTCTTGATTAATTTTTGTTGATGGGTTTTATGTTGATAAGGTTTATCTTGTAGAGTAATCTTATGGACCTTGTCAACATATAAATCTTTTGTATTTAAATAAATGAAGAAACAATTATTCGCTTTTTCTGCACTTTGCTTTTTAGCTTCGCATACTGCTGTGTATGCTATTGACCCACAGTCTTCTGTTTCCAATTCTAATGCTAAAAAACTTATTATTAGCTCTGTAGATGATAAATTTAAACTGTCTTTTAATGGGCGAATTCAAGCCGATGGGGCAATGTTCTTTGGGGAAGATTATCAGCCGTTGGGCAATGGAGTAGGCTTTCGCCGAGTTCGTCTTGGAGCTACGGCAGTGTTTGGTGATAATCTATCGGGAATGATGGAATTAGACTTTACTGATGGAGGCTTTTCGATAAAAGATTGTTTTATAAAGTATGATTTGACTAAAGAATTAAGCTTTAAAGGAGGAAATGTAAAAGAGGCATTCTCTATGGATGCTTTAACCTCTTCCGGAGATTTCTTGTTTATGGAAGAAGCGAATGTAACTTCGACTTTTGCACCCGAATATCATATTGGGCTACAAGCTAGTTGGCAGAAAAACCATTTCCTGGGAAGTGCCGGTGTGCATTTTAAAAAGATTAATGGCACAAAAGAGAAAGACTATTCAGATGCTAACAATAAAGCCGGGCAAGACGAAGGTATCTCTTACACAGGGCGTGCTGTGTGGATGCCTCTATCGGGCTCTAAAGATGGAGGATTCCATTTAGGAGCAGCAGCTTCTTATCGGACTCCCAAAACGACAGTTGGGGCTTTGATGCCTAACACTGTAAGGTATAATACGACTTCTCTATCTTATATTAATAAGATTAAGTTTCTGGACACAGCCCCAATCACTAAGGTTAACCACGATTTATTGCTTGGGACGGAGCTTGCCGCGTTTTATAGAGGCTTCCGTATGCAAGGAGAATATATTTTGAACAAAACCTATCGTAATGAGGGGTTGGCTACTGAGAGTTTTAATGGCTTTTATGTTCAGGCTGCATACCTTTTGTTTGGTGGGCACCAAAAATACAATGCATCGCGTGGAGCCTTCGTTCAACCTTCCGCAGGTCAGAACTGGGGAGATATGGAATTAGCTGCTCGTTTTGACCGGATTGACTTAAATGGTACGGATGTAAAGGGAGGAGCAGCGAATGGTTGGACATTTGGATTGAACTATTACGCAACACACCATTTTAAAATTCAATTGAACTATTCTTATGTAGATCATGATAAATATGCGAACGCCTTTGGATCTGCAGCTGTGGGATATAAAGAAAATGGCGAAATAGCATATATCGGTAGTGAAGTGGATGAGACCCAAGGTAAAGGTGGCAATGCGTATGGCATTCTTGGTGTTAGGTTGCAGCTAAGCTTTTAAATTAGTGATAGGGTAGAAGGCAACGCGCTTTTTTATTAGAAGGATATGGCACAAGAAATAGAACGTAAGTTTCTCGTTATTGGTGAGTTCAAATCTCTGGCATTTGATCAAAGCCGCATTATTCAAGGGTATATAAGTAGTACCCGTGGGCGTACTGTTCGAGTGCGTATTCGTGATGATAAAGGATATCTTACTATTAAAGGAACGTCCAATGCTTCTGGCACAAGCCGTTATGAATGGGAGAAAGAAATTCCGATTGTCGAAGCCAAGGAATTGATGAAGCTTTGTGAACCGGGTACCATTGACAAGACGAGATACTTGATTGAATACGTTGGACATGTGTTTGAAGTAGACGAATTTTATGGAGAGAATGAAGGACTTGTCGTGGCAGAGGTTGAACTTACTACCGAAGATGAAGCGTTTGAGAAACCAACTTTCATTGGTCGGGAAGTTACTGGTGACGTTCGCTACTATAATTCTCAACTAATGAAAAACCCTTATACATCCTGGTAACTGCGTTGACTGGGTAGCCTTTGGCAAACATTATACAACGAACAAATGTTATCTTCTATATAAGAACAATAATTCAATATGGAGAATATCTATAATTACCTTCCCAAAGAATTGGTCACCTTCATATTGGTAACTTTGTTTTCTTTGTTGATTGGCCTTTCTCAAAGAAAGATCAGCCTGAAGAGGGAAGGAGAAACTACACTGTTCGGTACTGATCGAACATTTACTTTCATTGGTATATTGGGCTATCTACTTTATATTCTTGATCCTTTGGAGATGCGTCTCTTTATGGGAGGCGGTTTGGTATTGGGTGGACTACTAGGGCTCAACTACTATGTGAAGCAGTCTCAGTTTCATGTCTTTGGAGTCACGACTATCATTATTGCACTTATTACTTATTGCATTGCACCGATTGTAGCTACCCAACCTTCTTGGTTTTATGTTATGGTAGTGGTAACGGTACTACTCCTCACCGAATTGAAACATACCTTTACCGAAATCGCTCAGCGGATGCAGAGTGATGAAATGATCACGTTAGCTAAGTTCCTTGCCATCAGTGGCATTATCCTTCCTATGCTTCCAAATGAGAATATTATTCCGGGTGTGAGTCTCACTCCTTATTCTATCTGGTTGGCTACAGTTGTTGTTTCAGGTATTTCTTATTTATCTTATCTGCTGAAGCAATATGTTTTCCGTCAGTCTGGAGTTCTGGTTTCAGGGATTATTGGGGGACTTTATAGTAGTACCGCTACTATCTCTGTGTTGGCGCGTAAGAGTAAACATGCTCCTGTTCATGAGATGGCCGAATATGCTTCTGCTATGCTTCTTGCTGTAAGTATGATGTTCCTGCGTTTCTTGATCCTTATTTTTATTTTTAGCCAAGATATTTTTTCGCTCGTGTATCCTTATTTGCTTGTGATGTCATTTACTGCTGCAATCGTTGCTTGGTTTATATATTCGAGAGAGAAACGCTCCGAAAAGGCGGGGGTGATGGATGAGGAAGAAGAGAGTAGCAATCCATTGGAGTTTAAGGTTGCTCTTATCTTTGCCATATTATTTGTCGTCTTCACGCTCTTAACCCATTATACGTTGATCTATGCAGGAACGGGCGGCTTGAATTTGCTTTCATTTGTATCAGGTCTTAGTGACATTACTCCTTTTATCTTAAATTTGTTTCAAGGCACGGGTGGGGTGGCTGTGCTGGTAATAGCTGCCTGTAGCATGCAAGCGATTATTAGTAATATTGTTGTGAACATGTGTTATGCTATTTTCTTTTCCGGGCGAAGAAAAGAGTTACTCTCATTCATTCTTGGCGGATTTGGTGCTGTGATTGCAATGAATGTTGTTCTGCTTTTGTTCTTCTATTTCATTTAGTTCCCGCTTTAATCTTCTACTAGCTGGGTTCTTACTAGTAAATAATATTAATTAGCATATATTTCATCTTTCTTAACTACGATTACATCGTAGATATAGGTAATCATTTTACTTTTGTTGTTGATTTGCAATGGATAAGGTTTTCTGTTGCTTAAGAATAGACAAACTAATGCTAAGATAAAATGAAAAACAAAAACCGACTACTACTGTTGATGCTTATTGTATCTTCTATTGCTTATTCACAAACACCTGCTCCATTGTCTTATACGATAAAAGGAGTGCTCATTGATTCACTTACTCAAGAAGCGGAACCCTATGCTACTATCAAGATAGTGAAAAAGGAGGCACCTGACAAGGCTGTAAAAATGGCGATAACAGACATAAACGGAAAATTTAAAGAGAAACTAGCAGATGTTGGTATTTACCAGATTACAATTACGTCTACAGGCAAGAAAGCTATTATTAAAGAATTCACATTAAAAGCCGATGAGAAGATTTTTGATTTCGGAACACTATATACTTCCGAAGTAACGAATGAGCTGAAGGGCATAGAAGTGATTGCGCAAAAACCACTTGTGAAAGTTGACATTGATAAGATAGAATATAATATTCAGGATGATCCTGATTCGAAGACCAACTCGGTGTTAGAAATGCTACGGAAAGTACCTCTGGTGACGGTGGATGGCGAGGATAATATAAAGGTAAACGGGAGTAGCAGTTTTAAGGTGCATGTGAACGGGAAGCCTAACAATATGATGAGTAACAACCCGAAAGAGGTGCTAAAGAGTATGCCGGCAAATTCAATTAAATATATCGAAGTAATAACCAATCCCGGAGCAAAGTATGATGCCGAAGGAGTCGGTGGGATTTTGAATATTGTTACCGTAGGTACTGGCTTTGAAGGTTATACGGTCACAATGAGTGGAAATGTGTCTAATACAGGTGCGGGTGGAAGTGTTTATGGTACAGTGAAGAAGAACAAACTCACAGTGACAGGTAATTATAGCTATAGTATGAATGATTATCCCGCAAGCTATTCGAATACGCAGCGTGATAATTATTCAGCAGAAACTAAGCTCAACTCAAGTAGTAAGAATTCAAATGACGGCTCTTTCCAAAATGGAAATCTTGAAGCTAGTTATGAGATAGATACGCTCCGGCTGATTACTCTTTCATTTGGAATGTATGGTGGTGGGAATGATGGAACAGGTGGCGGACTGACCGAATTAACGGGTGCTACAAACAATGCAATTTATGATTATACCATGAATAGCAAGTATGATAATTCGTGGTATTCTATTCGTGGCAACATCGATTATCAGCGTTTGTTTAAGGTAAAAGATCGCATGCTTACGTTCTCTTATAAGATCAACACGCAACCCCAAACGTCTGATTCCCGTTCTCGCTATACCAAAGATAATATTCCTGATGAATACTTGCAACTATTAAATCTACACGATCAACGTATGGATGGTAAGACGAATACTACGGAACATACTTTTCAAATAGATTATACCACACCTGTGGGCAAGTTACACACCATTGAATCCGGAGCGAAATACATTATTCGTAATAACACGAGTGACAATAAGTTCTATTTGGCCGATAGCGGTAGTGATGAATATTCTTATAACGAAAGCAGAAGTAGTAACTATGAACATCTCAATAATATTCTTGCAGCTTATGCAGGATATGCCCTCAAATACAAAAACTTTTCGGCAAAAGCGGGAGTGAGATATGAACACACGCTACAAGATGTGAATTATTTGCTGGGTACCGGAGAAGACTTTAAGGTGAACTTTGATGATGTAGTACCGTCGGCTAGTGTAGGGTTGAAGATCGGTCAGACGCAGAATATTCGTGCCGGATATAATATGCGTATATGGAGGCCCAGTATCTATTTTCTGAACCCTTATGTAGACAAAAGTAATCCTACAAGTATTAGTTATGGTAATTCGGAACTGGAGAGCGAGAAGAGTCATGCGCTCAATCTGAGTTATAGTAGCTTCACTGCCAAATTTAATTTGAATGTGACGCTGAGGCACTCCTTTACTAATAATAGCATTGAAAGTTATAGTTTCTTAGATAATAATGGCATTCTGAACACTACGTATAAAAACATTGGGAAAAGCAAGAGTTCAGGAATAAGCTTATACGCTAACTGGAATGCTTCTTCTATGACCCGGATTTATATGAATGCCAGCGGAGGATATAGTGACTACCGCAGTCCGGCTCAGGGATTAAAGAATTATGGTTGGGACGGCTATGCTTATGGTGGTGTTCAGCAGACCTTTCCTCTAGACATACGTGTCAGTCTCAATTTGATGGGTGCAACTCCTTATACGACGTTGCAAGGGAGCGGTAGCGGCTTTTATGATTATGGACTGAGCGTCAATAAGTCTTTTCTTGATAAACGGCTTACTGTAAGCGCTTTTGCTAATAATTTCTTGAAGAAATACGTCTCCAACACTTCTCGTATAGAGAGTGAATCATTTCTGCAGAAGAGTGAATCCAGATATTCACGGCAGCGTCTTGGAGTCAGTGTGAGCTATCGCATTGGTGAGTTGAAGGCAAGCGTGAAGAAGGCGGCTCGAAGCATCAATAACGATGATGTGAAAGGTGGAGAAGGCGGCGGAGAAGGAGGCACTACAAAATAAGTTAAAAGGCTTTTTCTTTTTTGCCTGAAAGCTTGACTTTCGTTGTTGAAAGTTGTATTTTTGTAAGTGTAATCATAAAGTATATTCAATTTATAGTGCATAAAAAGAGGGAAGTTATTGCTTCCCTCTTTTTATGTATGTACTGGGCTATTTTAGTCAACTGAACGTCACTTTTGCCCCAACTGAACCGTTCACTTTGCTCAAAAGACGGTTGCACTTTGCCCGAAAGACGGTTGCACTTGACTAAGATGCCTATATGTTATCGAAATATCTCCTTATGAAAAAAAGTTTTCTCTTAATGTTATCCTGAAAACTTCTTTTCCCTTCTCAACTATACCTTCTACCGTTAATAATTTGTAAACTTGCTCTTGACAAGAATGAGCTCATTTCACTCATTTTTACTAAAATGCTTAGTACGCCTTGCCGCTTTTTGCAAAGGCTATAAGGCTGATTCCTGGATGCTTTTGATAAGCCTCGGCTTTAAAATAGCCGTCCATAAGTCATATCCCTTTTGATTCATGTGAAGACTATCTTCTTTGAAGATGTTCTTACGTAGAACTCCCTTTTCATCATACATACATGAGGAAACATCTATATAGTTCACTCCTGAAGTTTGTGACGCATATTCTTGGAGCAATAGATTAATGACTTTTTGTTTAGCTAACATCTGTATCCTTGCATAGGAGGGCTTGAATGAAAGCATGTAAATGGGAACTGATGGATAATCTCTTTGCAAGCGAGCTATAAATACGCGAATAAAATCGTATGTATCTCCTATACTAAGGTCTTCTAATGAGCCATTCAAATCATTTTCCACATAGAGAACAATGACGCGAGGATGGAATCCACGAGCAATAATGTCATAATAGTAAAGCATGTCGCGAATTGCTGCACCTCCATACGAACGGCGGATGATCTTAAGCGGAGCCATGTCATTATAAATGTTATCCCACCTATTAATCGAAGAACTTCCTAGAAAGAGGACATCGCATGATGTGTCTTGTAGCTTCTTATTGGCTTCTTGATGTTCATCAAGCTCTTTCTGATAACGAGTGATCCACCTTAATGCATCAACATGTGTCAGGGGAAGATATTCTTTTAAGAAAACTGAATCTTGTGCGTGTTGAGCAAATGTTTGTTGTGTAAAGTAAGGGGTGCAGAATAATAATAGTAGTATGATCGTTTTTCTTTTCATTTTTAATATTGAGTAATATTTAGTGTGTTCGTTTTTACTCATTGAAGCCTAGTTTCTTGAGTCCTTGTTGTACGTCTGGATGGCTCATAAAGAGCTTCCACAGCAGGCCTGAACGATAATTTTCGATCATTACGGCTATCGGTCCCTGATCTATGGCCAGATAACGTTTTGGGTACCAATTAGCTGTTTCGCTGAAAGCATCATAGAAGCCATACTTTCCATAAACCTTATCGCCCATACCATAAAGATGACGCATAACCTTTAATGAGTACTCCGGTGTATAAACGATAGAGGAAAGAGCAGCAGTAGGAGAGATCACTCCTAGGTCACTTGTCTCATTCGGTGCATGTGCGGCATATCCATCTACCGAATAGCTTGCTGTTAATCCCCAGCAATCATCACCATATCCTTTGTAATCTTTGGGATTACGGATACAATAGGCTCGGTTTACGAGCGTAAGATTCTTCATCTCATCAAAATAGGAAGCATATTTATCTTTCAGATTAGTCGGATTTAATCCTAAGAAAGAATAATGTGCCCAAAATAACGGGCTTGTGCCAGTACCTTGATAGTGCAATTGTAGCGGGATACCTTCTACCTCATGCGGTGATACAATGGCTCCACTTTCAGCCCAACCTTCATGGTAGACTTCGGCCGGTACTCCGTGTGTGGGCGATGAAGCGGCAAGCACATACATGATAAGACATTCATTGTATCCTCGTACGGGGAAATTCATCTCCCATGCATAATCGGGGCTCCAGTGCCAGTAGAGGACATTCTTTCCATTGCGATACCAATCCCATTCCACTGCCTGCCAAATGTTGTCTATTCGTGCCGCTAGGGCTTTCTCTTCTTCGCTTCCGTTGAGATAATATTGGCGTACAGCCAATAAGCCTTGTATTAAAAAGGCTGTTTCAACTAAGTCACCACCATCATCTTTTTGTCCGAAAGGTTTCACCTTCCCCGTTTCTCCATTCCACCAATGCGGAAAAGCTCCATGAAAACGGTCGGCTTTCTCTAAAAAGCCGACTATTTTATTCATCCTTTCCAATCCTTCTTGGCGAGTTACATATCCACGGTCAATACCAGCCAATATGGCCATGACGCCAAAACCGCTTCCACCTGTGGTTACGATGTTCTTGTCATTTTCCGGATACACTCCGTCTACATGATAGCGTTCACGAGCCATCCCACTGGTGGGCTCGGCTCCATCCCAGAAATAATTGAATGTACTACGTTGCACACTGTCCATCAATGCCTCGTCAGATAGTTCGGCCTTAGTATTGTCGTCGGCTTTACTTCCTCCTTTGCAAGCTGTTGCAGCAAATACGATAAACAGAAGTATGAATTGTTTGAATAGGTTCATGTCTTTATCTTGTTTATGGGTTAAGAGTAAAATGTGCTGTTTCCACATCACGACTATTGCCTCCAATCATCACATCAAAATCTCCCGGCTCACACACAAACTGCAAGTCTTCATTGTAGAACTTAAGTAGCTCGGGTGTAATTTTGAAGGAAACCTCTTTTGACTCTCCTGCTTTCAGAGTTATTTTATTGAATCCTTTAAGTTCTTTTACCGGGCGAGTGATGCTACCTACCAAGTCGCGTAGATAAAGTTGCACAACTTCGCTGCCTTCTCTGTTACCTGTGTTGGTTACGGTTACACTGGCCGTTAATTCTCCATTGCTATTCATTGTAGCCGAACTCAGTGAAACATTACTGTATTTGAAAGTGGTGTAGCTTAGTCCGTAACCGAAAGGATAAAGCGGATCGTTGCTTACATCCAGATAATTGCTACGGAATTTCTCGAACCAGTGACCTTCACTTAGTGGACGGCCAGTATTCTTATGACTGTAATACAAAGGAAGCTGACCTACATTTTGAGGGAAAGTCATTGTTAGCTTTCCGCTAGGGTTTGCATCACCAAACAGAACATCACTGATAGCATAAGCAGCTTCGCTACCTCCGAACCATACGTTGAGTATAGCCGGAACATGTTCATTTTCCCATGTTAACACCACTGGCCGGCCCGTAAAGAGTACTAATACCACAGGTTTACCTGTTTTTAATAATTCCTTCAATAATGTGCGTTGAACGTCGGGCATATCGAGATTGCTTCGGCTGCTACTTTCGCCGCTCATCTCTGATGATTCGCCTAAAGCTGCAATGATAACATCCGCGTTAGCCGATACTTTGAGAGCCTCATCCAGTAACTCTTTGCTTGTGCGGTTGTCTCTGTTCAGACTGCGCCCGAAGGTTGTTGCACGCTCCTCGTACGCAGCATCCTCCATCAGGTTACTTCCTTTTGCATACACCACGTTTGCTTTTTTGCCTAGTACCTCTTGCAGGCCCTCAACCAATGAAGCCGATTTATCCAGTCTGGCTGCCACACTCCAAGTACCTGGCATATTTGAGCGAGTATTCGCTAAAGGTCCTACAACCGCAATCGTTCCCTGCTTGCGAAGAGGTAACGTATTTTTTTCGTTCTTGAGCAGAACAAAACTTTCGGCGGCTATTTTTCGAGCAATAGCGCGGTGCTCAGGAGTATAAATCTCTTTTGCTGGTCGCTTCACATCGCAATACTTATATGGATCATCAAATAGTCCGAGTTTGTACTTGGCCTCTAAGATACGGCGGCAAGCAGTGTTGACTGTTTCCTCGGAAACCTTACCTTCCTGAATCGATTTCTTTATTGTACCAATGAAGCCATCACTGACCATATCCATGTCCGTACCCGCATTGAGTGCCCTTGCAGAAACGGTTTGTAAATCACCAATGCCGTGGTTAACCATTTCAGAGATTCCTGTAAAGTCACTTACTACAAAACCATTGAAACCCCATTGATTGCGAAGCAGCTCCGTAAGTAACCACTTATTGGCTGTTGCCGGAACTCCATTTATTTCGTTAAAAGAGACCATTACACTTCCTGCACCAGCTTCAATGGCCGCTTTGTAAGGAAGTAAATATTCATTGTACATACGGTTTCGACTCATATCCACCGTATTATAATCACGTCCCGCTTCGGCTGCTCCGTAAAGAGCAAAGTGCTTTACGCAAGCCATGATTTCATTCTTGTTTGCCATGCTGTTTCCCTGATATCCTTTTACCATGGCTTTGGCTATCTCGCCACCTAGGAATGGATCTTCCCCACTACCTTCAGAAGCACGTCCCCAGCGGGCATCTCTGCTTATGTCCACCATTGGACTGAATGTCCAACTAATGCCATCGGCGCTTGCCTCGGTCGCTGCAATGCGAGCCGATTGCTGAATGGCTGCCATGTTCCATGTGCAAGCTAGACCTAATGGAATAGGGAATACTGTTTCATAACCATGAACAACGTCCATGCCGAAGAGCAACGGAATACCAAGTCGGCTTTCTTTAACAGCTAATTTTTGTACATCTTTAATCTTTTCTACCCCTTTGAGATTGAATAATCCCCCTACCTGTCCTGTACGAATCTTTTGTGCAACATCACTACTCTTAGCCTGCCCTGTGGTAATTTCACCACTTACCGGAAGATTGAGCTGTCCAATCTTCTCTTCCAACGTCATCTTTTTCATCAGATTGTCGATGAAGCGGTTCATGTCTTGTGGTGCTTTTTGAGCTTGTAGTGTCATCGTAGCAATTACCATCAAAAAAACGAAAACTATACTTCTATTTGAAAACTTTTTCATAACGGGTTCTTTAATTATGATTTATCTTATCTGCTCGCCTATACTAATCTTTTTGGAAGATCATTCACATAGATAAATAAATATCGGAGATGAAGACAATTGTTAGAGGGACGCAGGATCATGCCAAGAGCCCCTCTAACGATGTTAGTTAGTTAGCATATTCAGGATTTTGAACTAATACTCCTTTAGATTTATCAACCTCTGTTTGAGGGAGAGGTAAGTATTTGTTCTTGTCCTGATAATTTGTTTTACCGGCGGCGTGAAGCACGTCGGCTGCAATGCCCCAACGTACCAAATCATAGAAGCGGTCAGGCTCCAGTCCTAATTCTACACGACGCTCGTGGCGAATAGCATTACGGAGCTCATTCTGATCTGTAGTGGTTACTTTGGGTAAGATATCGGCATTCCCACTCCGAGCACGGAATCGGACCATCTCTAAGTCAATCAATGCTTCGGAAGGACGTCCTAGTTCATTGGATGCTTCTGCTGCCATGAGTACAACATCAGCATATCGGATTAGGCGAATATTTACCCAATAACCAGCGTTGCTGAATGTAGCACGTTGGGCCGGATCAGTATATGCTTTTTTGTTGAAATAAGCACCGTCTGCAGATGATACCGGTGACTCTCCGTAAGGTTTGTTGGTATTCGCTTCGGTAATAGGATCGGCCTCCGATTTTCTGAAATATAGAAGAGTGGCATCCTTTCTGGGATCGCCTGCCTCAAAGGCCTTGCCCATTTCTGTAGTAGCCATGTGCCAGCCCCATCCAAGATTCCATCGACCCGATCCACGAACACCTTGTACTTCACTGAACTGACTACCGATACTTGAGCTGTTTGGGAGAGATGCTGTAGCGAGGCATTGAAGTTCAAATACTGATTCGCTGCTATTTTCTCCTTCGTCGGTGAAGATTTTGTCGTATGGAGTATTCAAATCATACAATCCTGAGTTCATCACATCTGTAGCTGCTGCGTGCATGTTTGTCCAATCACTACGCATCATGTAGGCCCGGGCATGAAGTGCACGTGCTGCTCCCCATGTCAATCGTCCTTTGTATTCAGCTGGCCATTCTCTTGGCAGTCGTCTTTCCGCTTCTGCAAGATCAGCGTCAATCTGTTTATAGATTTCAGAAATGCTTGTCTTTGGGATATTAGCTTGTGAAGTCTCTGTGATGTTGAAGGTGATTAAAGGAACTTCACCGAAAGCCCTTACCAAATTGAAGTAAGCATAAGCACGGAAGAATGAGACTTCTCCTTTGTTGATATTTGTATTTAGTGTGTCGGATAATTCAACGGTTTCAATTGTATGTAGTACCGAATTACATTGGTGGATAATGGTATAATTTTGGTTCCAATAAGCACCTAACACTCCATTGCTGGCTGTATAGGCAAAATCGTCAAACATTGCCGCTTGGTCAGCCCCATCAGAGGCACTACTTCCTTTCTCAGAGTCTTCTGAGCGAAAGTTGTGAATGGCAAAAGCAGGAATGCCTGCAGTAATATTATAACTACGCATCATGCTATAAACGCTGAATACTCGTCCCTGTAAACTACCGCCGGGAGCATCGTCTGCTGTGGTCTGCCCTAGCGGACTACGATCTAGAAAATCGCTGCATCCTGTAAAGGTAAGTACTAAAGAGGTTGCTATTATTGATAGAATATATTTACTTCGTTTCATGGTTCTATTTATTTAGAAAGTTAGATTTACGCCAAATGTGTAAACTGCAGGCATTGGATAACTACCGCCATCTACGCCAAATGCTGTAGCAGAACCTCCCAATTCAGGAGTGTATCCGGTATTGTTTTTCCAAGTCTTTAAATTTTGTGCATTCACATAAAGTTTTAGTGCTTGTAAGTGAATCTTTTGGAGTAACTCTTTGTCAAAGCTATAGGCTAACTGTATGTTTCTGATTCTGAAGAAACTGCCGTCTTCAACATAATAATCAGAATTCAGATTATTGATCGTGTGCTTTGTATTAAGAAGGGGCTCGCTGTTTGAGGTCCCTTCTCCGTGCCAACGATTTGTGCGAGCAGACATATAATTGAATTGAGACCAATTGTAATTATCCCATGTGCGGTAAATTTCATTTCCGTATTGCCCCATCATGTCCATACTTAAATCGAAGTTTTTGTATGATACTCCCAGCGAAAGGCCATAAGTAAAGTCTGGAGTAGGATTACCAATCATGGTACGGTCTGCTGTTGTTATCTGTTTATCACCATCGACATCTACAAACTTTAAATCTCCCGGTGTAACAGTTGCTAATGTGTTTTTTGGTGAATTTGCTATATCACTAGCCGATTGATAAACGCCATCAACTTTATAACCGTAAAAGTATCCAATAGGGTACCCACCCATTGTATAACTTTGGCTTTTATCTCCATCGATAATAGAGGCACCCTCTTGGTAAAGACTAACCACTTTGTTTTTTATCGTAGCTAGGTTCCCACTGATGTTGTATCCCCAATCCCCAATTTGATCTCTCCAGCTAATAGCCATCTCCACACCTTTATTCTCAATCTCTCCTAGGTTGCGAATACCTGGTATCGTTCCTGAAATGCCTGGCACTTTGGCTAACAAATCCTTGGTATTTTTCTTGTAATATACACCTTCGAAATGCAGACGATTATGAAGCATATTGGCTTCAAACCCAGCTTCCCATGCTTCTACTTTTTCCCATCTCAGTTTTGCGTCAGGTGTGTATTCTGGACTATAACCGGGGTAAGTGATTGGAGTAACTCCGAATGAGGCAGAGGAGGTATTTAGGTATAAGGGTTCTGCCGGATACGCTTTATCCATACTTTGATTACCTAGTGTTCCCCATGAACCTTTTATTTTTAGCATGTCGAAGAAGTGTTGCTCTTTCATGAAGTTCTCTTCAGACATGAGCCAACCGCCTCCTACAGAGTAGAAATTTTGCCATTGTTGTCCTGTATATGAGAATGCGGAAGAACCATCGCGACGAAACGAACCGTTGAAAAGGTATTTCCCTTTATAATTGTAGATTACACGTGCTAGTGCCGACATGGTAGAACGTTCCCATTGGTTGCTCCCGTTTGTTGCTGTTCCGGCATCTCCAATGCTTAAGTACCATTTGTCTGGATTGTTGGCTATTGTAAGAGTTCCCTCTTTGCGTGAACCTTCTATTTTGCCTAATTCATTATAATAAGTGGTAAATCCTGCCATGGCAGTTAAATTATGTTCGCCGAAACTATTAGCATAAGTTAGCAAATAATCACTTTGTACCTTTACTTCATTTTGCTTGAATTGGCTAACTTCCGTTTTTTTACTTCCTAGGGTTTCGATTTTACCTGCAACACTTGCATCGTATACTCGCAAAAGTGGGATATAGGTACGGCTGCTGTTAGAAGCATAATCGACAGAATACATCGTTTTGAAGGTAAAATGTTTCAAGAAGTTTAATTCAGCGTAAATATTACCTGCACCACGATAGTTCTCAGCTCGGGTGGTATTGGCTTTTAAGTTGACATCGACCATTGGGTTATCAATCTGTCCCTTTTGAAAATCAGGAAGTGAGGCGTACAGTTGATATTCGTCGTTGAAAACCGGAGCTACGGGAGTAGAACGTATAGCATTAATCACATTTTTGGCATCGGTAGGTAAGATCCGTGCTCCATTAAATTGGAACCCGACTTTCAGATACTCTTTTACTTTATAATCATTGCTTACATTGATGGTGAGCTTACTGAACTTCTCGTGTAGTATGTTTCCTTGTTCAGTGGTGTAACCTACACCCATGTAGAAACTATGTTTGTTCGAAGCACCGGTAATGCTAATGTTATTGTTTGTCATAAACCCCGTTTGGAAGATTTCATCTTGCCAATTGGTATCAGCATTCCAATTACTGAAATCGAACAAAGGATTACCCTGATTGCCTAGCTGCTCGTTATATAATTCTTTAAACTCAGCGGCATTTGCCATATCTATTTTATCCACAACCTTCTTCCATCCGAAAGAACTGTTGATGTTAACCAATGTCTGTCCGTCCTTGGCTCTTTTAGTAGTTACAATGATTACACCATTGGCTCCTCGTACACCGAAAATAGCTAATGAAGAAGGGTCTTTCAATATTTCCATAGATTCAATGTCCGATGGATTGAGAAAGTTGATATTATCATTGAACAATCCATCAACAATGTAGAGTGGTGTATAACCATTCATCGAGTTTGTTCCGCGGATACGTATCTCAGGGTCAGCTCCTGCACGACCTGAGTTTACGACCTGTACACCGGCAATCTTTCCTTGCAAAGAAGATAGTGGATTAGTGCTCGGTTTATTGGCTATTTCTTCTCCTTTGATATTGGTAATGGATCCCGTAAGGTCTCTTTTTCTTGCACTACCGTAACCAATTACGACTGTTTCAGTTAAAACAGTAACATCATCTTTCAGTGTTACGTTGATGGTAGTTTGTGTCCCAACTTGGATCACTTGTTTGGCCATTCCTACATACGAGAACTCAATTGTTGCATTAGGCGATACCGAGAGAGAGTATTGACCGTCTAAGTCAGTTATTACTCCGTTCGAAGTACCTTTTACAAGTACAGAAACACCAATGAGAGGTTCGTTATGTTGATCGACCACTTTACCTTTTACGGTTCTGTTCTGAGCGAGTATTGGCATGGATGTCAATAGCATACAAATCAGGAAAGTCAGACTTCTTAGCCAAGATAAGGCATTCTTCTTTTGAAGATGTTTAAGAGGGTTGTTCTTCATTACATTTAAGTTTTAACGTTTTTCTTTTGTTCTTCGGCTTCTCTTTAAAGTTTTCTCTCAGTAAATATGCTATTTTAAACACGGGCCCTTGTGTTAATGTGCATACTAACTAAAAAAATCTTTCACATAGAAAGCTTAATTGAACATTGGCAAATGTATATCAGAGAAACAAAGAAGTAGTAACAATGACATTCACCACGAATACACAACCTCTCTATTTAACATTTAATCGAATACACTTTTCCCTCTCAAAATAGTGTATTTATCTGTGTATCAATGAAGTAAGATTGTATTATTCTATTTCTAGAAAGTATTCATTCAGGTTTTGGGTAGGGTTTAGATTGAGCTTTTTTCGAAGGCGATATCGATTATTCTCTATTGCTCGTACGGACAAGTTCATTAGAGAAGCAATATCCTTGGTCTCCAAATTTAATTTTAGACAGGCACAGAGTCGGAGATCGTTGTTTGTCAACTCAGGATGCATCGATTTCAAATGTTTAAAGAATCCGTTGTGCTTCTGTTCGAATTTGATAAGGAACATCTTCCAATCCTCTTCTGTATCCATATTACTCAATAAGGAGTTCATCTTTTGATAAAGTGGCACGAGTGATTTATGTATATTCTTTCCACAATAATCATCTACCAGATCTTTCAGCTTCAAAATTAATTCATTCTTCTGAATAATGAAGGAGGTTTGGGTAAATAACTCGGCATTCTTCTCGTCTATTTCGTTAAGAAGTTTTTCGTTCATTATTCTTAAGTGACTGGCTTCTCGGGCTCTAATTTTTTGCAAATGGATGTTGCGGTATCTCCGTAAAATAAGGGCCCATGTGAGATATAATATTGAAACAATGATAGCAATATAAAGCAAATAAGCCCAAATTGTTTGATACCAAGGTGGCAACACAGTGAAGTTGAAAGACGTAGTATTTGAGTAATTGCCCAAACCGTCGGTTACCCTTATCTTAAAAATGTAATCGCCTTTTAGTAAGCGGGCATACGATACACTATTTACTCTTTGAGGTTTGCTCCATGTTGTTTCAACGCCCTCACCTTGCAATTGGTATTCTACATAAAGATTGTAGGCAAAAGCATTGCTTACGGAAAAGTTAATGGTGACGTTGTTGTATATGTAGGGAATTCTATTTTCTTGGTTTAAATCGACAAATCTCGTTTTTCCTTCAATGTTGTTTATGTGTATTGACTCTAGGTATGGAGCCGAAAGAATTTCTGGTGTTTTAGCTTTCTTAGAAGCATTATGGAGTATAAATCCTGCATCTAGGCAGATCAATGATAGCGTATCATTAAGAACTGAGATGTTTTCATAGGCATTGATGAGTGAAAGGTTATCTGCTTCTATGTTGTATGACTCTGTTATTCGGGCTATATAGCCGTCATAAAAGAATTTATAGATGGATGATCCGGTGATGGCCCAACTTTCTTCATTGCCGATTTGAACGATTTTCTTGAGATTGCTAACTGATTTAAAGCAGTCGTTCAAATGGCTGTCTGCTAGGAGTTTGTCCCCATTTTCACTATAAGTCCAAAACCTGTCGTCTCCTAAGAAAAGAATACGTCCTCCGGCTTTAAACAGGTGTATCTTGATCGGAAGAGTTTTGTTTTTCTCATGCCCGTAGTATGAGTAATAACGAAAAGCATTTTGCTCGTCATTCAGTCGGCATTTATATACGCCATGACTAACAGTTTCGAGCCAGATATTATCTAAGTAATCTGTTTCCACATTGATAATTGGGTCAGTGATTTGCTTCATCTCCAGAGATTTCCCCGTTGCTACATTAATAATCAGCAAATTGTTATAACTTACTGCTAGCACTATTTTTTTCCCTTTTATCGTTGTTTCGATAGCTTTGAATACTCCTGTATTTATAGGGTATGGGGTGGAAACACTCAAATTTTGGTGGATTTCTTTTAATCCGTTGTTGTGTGCACAGAAGAGTCTACCATCTATTTCAGAGAAAGACCATACCTGACCTTGTGTCTCTTTTATCAGTTTCAGTGAAGAAAAGATATTTTGATTGTCTAGTTGACTTACAGGCGCATAATATACACCTTGATTGGTTCCGACAAACAGGTTCTTCTGCCACAGTGTTGCGGCATAAACAGCTCCGGCATCGCGATCGGTTGCTTTATAGTAGCTTAATTCTTTAGTGTATCGTATATACGCAATTCCTCTATCCATTGCTACCCAGATATTATTCTGATTGTCTTCGTAAAGCGATAAGATGGTGTTGTTGTGAAGCGAATTGGTCGTTGAAAAGTGATTGACCACCTCTCCTGAGGCCGTAATCTCATAAACACCGTTTAGTTGTGTACCTAGAAAATAAGTGTTTCGTTTGTTGCAATAGATTCCACAGTTCAGCTCCTCTCCCTGAAGTAATGAACTTAGTTCTTTGTTCCAGATAGAGAATTCTGTCCCGTCGTACACATAAATGTTGCCGGATGAAGTTCCTACAAGATATTGATCTTTACCATATGGTAGAATCACTCTTACGGTTGTGTTCTTAAATATTTCACTGCCGGAGACCTTCGTTAGTTTATCGTTTATTATTTGGTGCAGAGGCCCATATGTTTCTTGCACCCAGTAGTTATCTCTTACTTTCAGCAAGAATATATAGCCTTTTGCGGGAGCAATGGGCTTTAATGTTCGATAATCATATACATAGATGTTGCTAAAGGATTGAAAGTAAACTTTATCTTTCGCAATCCAAACTTTCCAGAAATTCTCATTTTCGAACTTGTGTTCTTTTAATAATCCTTTCAGAGAAGTGTATTTTAATGAACCGGATATATCTCTGTCCCATCGGCCAAGTTCCTCAAATCCTCCGGTGAATACCGTTTGATGAGAAGCCACAGCAATAGCTCTGATTATCGGAGAGTTTGGTATTTGGTACAGATTCCAACTCATGCCGTCTGACTCTAGCAATCCAATGTCATTGCCAAAATACATGATTCCTCTCTCATCTTCTCCGATAGACCAATTCTTATTGGCGGCATTGTAAGTCCCTTTATCGATGTTGATGATGTGCGGCTTGGTGGAAGCGAAAGCATTTAGTTGCATCAAAAGCGTTACAGCAATGGTAACTATACCTTTCGGGAAATTCATTGGGCTCTTTTTAAATTTAATAAAGTGTTCTTCCATGCAATGATACGAAAAAACAAGGATATATTTAACACACCTTCCGATAAATTTGTTTAGAGAGTGAAGGAAAGGGGGGCGAAATTCTTTTTTTGTTTTGCGTAAGTTAAGCGAGGTTTGTATTGAAAAAGGCCTCCAAGATTACTCTTGAAGGCCTTTCGTGCGGATGATAGGACTCGAACCTACACGTCTCGCGACACCAGATCCTAAGTCTGGCGCGGCTACCAATTACGCCACATCCGCATGTTCGGTAATGACTTACCTTTGTTTTGCGGTGCAAAGATAAGCAGTTTTTCTATTCTGGCAAATTATTTGCGAATAAAGTTAATTTTTTAATAGAGTACGGGCTGCTTCTATCATTGTATCAATGCCTTTATCCTCGTCTTGGCTAAGCATGTCCACCTTAATATCAGGATCTATACCAAATTCAATTTGATTCATTTCGGCATCAAAGTGTGGGCTTGCAGAGAAGCGCACTGACCATCCATTGGGCAACTCTGAAGAGAAAGGCATCCCTGATCCTCCTCCGGTTTTATCTCCCAATATAGTTACTCGAGGAAGATATCGCATTGAATTTACAAAATCATTGGTAGCGCTGTAAGAATGGCGATTAGTGAGCACAACTACTTTTTTCTGCCATCGAATACTGTTTGAGGGTTCTAAATATATTGCTACCGGATCAGAAAAATCATTATGCCCTTTCCCTGTTTTATGGCGAATGTATCCGGTAAGGGTTTTTTGATTGGTGAATCTGGCGGCAAAAGTACTTGAATTACTGAGATTGCCTCCACCGTTGTTACGCACATCAATTATGATACCATTGCAGATAGCCATGTGTTGGAGGATTTCGTCTAGGTTCCCATTTCCAATGCCATTGGAGAAAAGTTCGTAATAGATATAGCCTACATTATCATCTAATATTTTATATTTCGCTCCACCTGCAATGCGATAGTCTGTGCCCAGATAATCCTCAACGATTGATTCGTTGAAGTTGCGGGGGTAGTCTTCAAACCAATCCCAATAACGAGCTTGATTGGCTGCCGAATATAGATTGACATGCCCATCTTTAAGGGTGGCAAGCATATCACTCAATACCTCAAATAAATCATAGTTAGACATATCTGCCGTTAGTCGTTTTTGATAAACGGTATGGATACTATCCCAGTTTATTTGCTTGTATTCTAGGAAACAGTATTTCTCATCAATAATCGTCCATAAAGCGTCGAAGTTTCCTTGTGGATTATTGGTGTATTCATCTTCTCTGATGCAGGATGATGCAATGAAAAGTAACAATATAATTGGGATAAGCAATGTCAGTATTCTGATTGCCCGGCCTTTCTTGCTTTCTTTTCTATCTCTGTTGTTAATCATCGTTCTTTCTTAAAATTGTCAATAGGCTCTTATCGCAGATGGGAGAGGAGTTCCTTTCTTATTACGGATTCTATAGAGGTCCTGCACAAATCCCACCATAAATACGTGTCCATAGGTGTGTGTGTTTATTTGGTTTACTCTGGATTGCTGCATGTCCCACAAGTAGCTGAATCTTACCTTTGAACTCCCAATAGGACAATCGACGGATAACATTTGTCGGATGGAGGGTTGGTTGTGCAAGGATGTAAACTGCACTACTCCGCTGCTGTTGCCTAGCGTAAATATCTCATAGTAAGATTGCCCGTAGTTGGGCGAGAACATGACCCCGATTACGGGTATGTTCGCCTGATATCTTAATACGATTGGATAATTCTTTATCTTCAGGTGCCAGATAGCCATGCCTGAGGCATCCAGATTGATGTAGGCTCTGGCCGATGCGGGGTTGTTCGTATTGCGTAAGTTGTAGACAAAACCACCGTTCAGATCAGCCAGTCCACCAGCTAGTAGTTTAAAATTATCAGTGATACGGAATTGATAATGCAATCCGTAGTTCCAGTTCACCAATCCCGCAAAGGTATTGTTATTATCGACTTTATTATGAGTATAAGATATGTTGGCTTGGAAGAAGTTTTGCACCGATACATTTCCGTCAAAGAGCTTGGTCATTCGCATCGTTTCGCGAGAGATGCGAAAGTCTGTACCGACATACTCTTGTGGCGAAAGGTAGGTGTCATACACATTGGCAAATCCTACACCATACATGGTGGCACGCATGACATATCTGTTTGCCTGCAAGGAATCCTCTTGTGCGTATGTTTTAACTGAAAGAAAAGAAAATATGCAGATGCACAAAGAGGCGAAGATTACTTCGCCTACTTTGTGGCTGCAAATGTGTGTTTCAGGTATTATTGTTTTTTGTATCATGAGCATTAGCTTAAAAGAGCTTCATTTGCCCTGTTATTTCGTCGATGATATCATCTTCACTTTTACCATTATCGGGGTCCAGATTTTCCGGATTTTCTTCTACTTCTTCCTCTTCATCGTCTTTCTTTACTTCTGGGAGTCGCATTGGTTCTAGCTCGTTAATCGCTTCAACGCTAAATGTGGTGAGGCGCTTCCCTTTGGCTCTGAATCCTTTTATGGCGATAAACTCTTCAGCATCAACAACGATTGGGTCACGGAAGCTATCATGTCCACCAAATGTTATCTCAAATCGTGGGTAATATTCATCGGTCAATAGGACCAAACGATTCTCCTTGTTCTCTCCCAGATAATTCTGCTTACGTGTGCTAGCTTCAAAAGAGAAGCGTTTCAGATATGGGTAATTTTGCTGATCGGAGTCATAAAGAACAGCACTCCACACCTTGTTGATATCAAACTTCTCAACGATGCTCACACTGTCTTCGTAGTGATTACTCAAATCGAAATTAGTGGTATAAAAATCTCCATTATTCAGAACGATTAGTATATTGTCGTCACTTTGAAATTCTCCTAAATATTCTCCTCGTCCATCGTAGTTGAGGCGAAGAACATCACGGTCAAACCAAACCTTTCGCCCACCTAATGTGGAACCACCTTTTTGTTTAAGAGCAATTTTATGGACATCATATTTTGTTAGAATAACCCCCATTGCCTGACGTCCTTTGATGGCTACTTCGCTAAAGTCCTTTTCAAAGATTATTTTTCTAACACGTGGGTTTGGTTTTAGTGTTACCTTGATTACTTCAGCTTCTCCGTTGGGATTGGCTGTGAAATAAACCACACGTGAACCTGGTGTACTCAGTGTCATGTCATATTCTCTATCTCTGGTTACCGATGTCACTGCAAAGCGCTTCACATAGTGAATCCCATCCTTTCCATCGCGATAAATGGCATTATAGATTGTTCGTTTATCGTTCTTTTTAAAGATATTTATATGAAGAATGTTCTTTCCGATGAATTTCTTATCGGCCACCGGAGTAATGAGGTATTTCCCATCACGATAGAAGATAATGACATCATCCAGATCAGAACAGTTGGCAATGTACTCATCCTTTTTAAGAGCAGTACCAATGAAGCCTTCCTCTCGGTTGATATATAGTTTTTCGTTGGCTTCCACCACCTTAGCAGCTTCAATAGTGTCGAAATTACGTAGCTCTGTGCGACGCGGGAAGTTTTTGCCATATTTATCTTTTAGCATACGGAACCAGTCAGTGGTATATTCCACGATATTGGCCAAGTGTTTATCAATCTCCGCTATTTCGTCTTTCATGCGAGCAATGATTTCATCCGCTTTTTCAGAGTTGAACTTCAAGATGCGTCCCATCTTTATCTCCATGAGCCTCAGAATGTCTTCTTTGGTTACTTCTCTGATGAATTTTGGGTAGAAAGGAGTTAGTCGCTTATCGATGTGGGCGCAAGCCTCATCCATATCTTTGGACTGCTCAAATTCCTTATCTTTATAGATACGCTCTTCTATGAATATTTTTTCAAGAGAAGAGAAGTGCAAGCTTTCTAGCAGTTCTCCTTTATGTATTTCCAACTCTTGGCGTAAGAGGGATAATGTGTTATCAACCGACTTTTTCAGTACATCACTTACGGTGAGGAAGTGTGGCTTTTGCTCATCAATAACACAACAGTTGGGTGAAATGCTGACTTCGCAGTCGGTAAAGGCATAGAGCGCATCAATCGTTTTGTCCGACGAGACGCCTGGAGCCAAATGTATCAATATCTCTACTTGAGATGAAGTATTATCGTCTACTTTACGAACTTTTATTTTTCCTTTATCTACGGCTTTTAAAATCGATTCGATTACAGATGTCGTTGTTTTCCCATAAGGAATCTCATTGATTACCAGTGTTTTGTTGTCTATTTTATTGATTTTGGAACGTACCTTTACTACACCACCACGTTCTCCGTCATTGTATCTGGATACGTCTATCGATCCTCCTGTTTGAAAATCAGGATAGAGCTTGAACTCTCTTTTGTGCAGATATTCTATAGCAGCATCGCAGAGTTCATTGAAATTATGTGGTAAGATCTTAGAAGAAAGACCGACAGCAATACCTTCTACTCCTTGTGCTAATAGTAAAGGATATTTGACAGGGAGGGTGACAGGCTCTTTGTTTCTCCCGTCATATGATTGCTTCCATTCAGTGGTTTTAGGATTGAAGACTACATCCAGAGCAAATTTAGAGAGACGTGCTTCGATGTAACGAGAAGCGGCAGCACCGTCTCCAGTCAGAATATTTCCCCAGTTCCCTTGACAATCTATCGTGAGGTCTTTTTGTCCCAATTGCACCAATGCATCGCCAATGGAAGCATCTCCGTGTGGGTGGAACTGCATGGTGTGGCCTACGATATTGGCCACTTTGTTGTATCGTCCGTCGTCCAAGCGCTTCATGGAATGAAGAATACGGCGTTGCACAGGTTTTAACCCATCATTGATGTGCGGCACTGCACGTTCTAATATCACATAGGAAGCATAGTCCAGAAACCAGTTCTGATACATGCCCGAGAGTTGGTGTTTGATGCTTTCGTCGTGTGAGTCGGCCGGTTTATAATCCGAATGTCCTTCCGTAATCTCGTTTATCTCGTCGCTCATAAATGTCAGGGTCCTCTATTGTATTCTATCTTGTTTTAACAACAAATTATCTTTTTTACATCATAATGGGATGATGTGCAGGCAAAAATACGAATTAAATTGAAAAAAATCATTTACTTTGCACTTTTATTTGTGATACCTTTTATCGGTGGAAGAATCAAAAGTTAACTGTAAACGCATAAATTGTAAATAGAAAGATGGCACAAGAAGATGTTTTTAAGAAATTAGTATCGCATTGCAAAGAATATGGTTTTGTATTTCCTTCAAGCGACATCTATGACGGGCTTGGAGCAGTGTATGACTACGGTCAGATGGGAGTTGAATTAAAGAATAACATCAAAAAGTATTGGTGGGACAGCATGGTGCTTCTGCACGAAAACATTGTTGGCATTGATTCTGCTATCTTTATGCATCCTACTATTTGGAAAGCTTCTGGGCATGTGGATGCTTTCAACGATCCGTTGATTGATAATAAAGATTCTAAAAAACGCTACCGTGCTGACGTGCTTATCGAAGATCAGTTGGCTAAGTATGACGATAAGATGAATAAAGAAGTCGCTAAGGCTGCTAAGAAGTTTGGCGATACTTTTGATGAGGCTCAATTCCGTTCAACAAACGGGCGTGTGCTTGACAATCAATCCAAACGTGATGCTTTGCATGAACGTTTTGCTAAGGCATTGAATGATAATAACCTCGACGAGCTTCGCCAGATCATTGTGGATGAAGAGATTGTGTGTCCTATTTCTGGTACTAAGAACTGGACAGAAGTACGCCAATTTAACTTGATGTTCTCAACTGAAATGGGCTCTACTGCCGATGGTGCGTTGAAAATTTATCTTCGTCCCGAAACTGCTCAGGGAATCTTTGTAAATTACTTAAATGTGCAGAAAACGGGCCGTATGAAGATACCTTTCGGTATTGCACAAATAGGAAAAGCTTTCCGTAACGAAATCGTAGCGCGCCAGTTTATCTTCCGTATGCGTGAATTTGAACAGATGGAAATGCAATTCTTTGTTCGCCCAGGCGAAGAGCTTGAATGGTTTAAGAAATGGAAAGAAATCCGTTTGAAGTGGCACAAGTCTCTTGGACTTGGTGATGATCACTATCGCTTTCATGATCATGATAAACTAGCTCACTATGCCAATGCTGCTACCGATATAGAGTTCCTGATGCCTTTCGGATTCAAAGAAGTAGAGGGTATTCACTCTCGTACCAACTTCGACTTGAGCCAGCATGAAAAGTTCTCGGGTAAAAGTATTAAATACTTTGATCCTGAATTGAACGAATCTTATACTCCGTATGTGATCGAAACCTCTATTGGGGTAGACCGTATGTTTCTTAGTATCATGTCCGCTTCTTACTGCGAAGAACAGTTGGAAAATGGCGAAAGTCGCATAGTGCTCAAGCTACCTGCCGCTTTGGCTCCGGTGAAGCTAGCTGTGATGCCGTTGATAAAGAAAGATGGATTGCCCGAAAAGGCTCGTGAAATTATCGATGACTTAAAGTTCCATTTTAACTGTCAATACGATGAGAAGGACAGTATTGGTAAGCGTTACCGTCGCCAGGATGCTATCGGTACTCCTTATTGTGTTACTGTAGATCATCAGACGTTGGAAGATAACTCCGTGACCTTACGTAATCGTGACACCATGCAGCAAGAACGAGTAGCTATCTCTGAGCTGAGTCACATTATTGCAGGCCGTGTAAGCCTGACGAGTCTGCTCAAAACATTAATTTAATGAAGAATAACTATCTATTGCCACTTTTGTCTCTACTCACTATTCTACTTACTTCATGCGATGAAACTCTGAGGTAGGCAGATACGATAATTGGCAATTACGCAACGAAGCTTTTATCGACTCTTTGAAGTAAAAACTGATCTGGAGCTCATGCCGATAATAGTATCCTGTGTATATGAAGAAGTTGACATCCGTTACTGTGGGTGAGGTTCTATACCGATTCTGAGTGAATAAAGTAATAACTGGTTGGGCAGAGGTTTTGCAACGAATGAAGGTTGGCTAACGTTGGGAGGTATATATTCCTTGGCAGCAAGGATATAGTAAATGTATTTCTATACTATTAAAAAGACGACTTTCGTAATTTACGAAAGTCGTCTTTTTGCTGATCCCGTCTTTCTCTACATGGATGTCAAGCTCAGTATCTTCCCTGAAAAAGCACGTTTTACTATCACACATTTCTTTAGTTCTCTTTTTTTCTACTCAAATGCTTATCGTTTGCTCCATTTTTGCTCCGTTTTTGGACGATGCTTTTGTTTGCTAGGGCTGGAGGCAGTATCTTTCTTTCTCTGATAAAGAGCATACTAAAGTATCTTTTTGCACGGTACTATTATCGGTAAATTACACACGTTATAAGTTTACAAAATGGTGGGATCTCTTCACTCCACGTGTGTAATCCGTACATTCCACGAGTGTGGACTCTGCAGAATACACACGTGGAGTGTACAGACCACGCCTGAGAAGTGAAGAATTGGATACCTCATCTCAGTTTATTGATGGCGTTGTTTATCTATAACTTTCCTGCAGAATGTATAAATAGAGGGGGCTTTTACCTGAATATGCTCAATGATTTACAGTATTCGAAAATTAAATCTATCTATCGGAATAACTGTTGCAAAATAGTTCTACTTTTGAGCCGTTATTTATGGATACGGTAAATTTAAAGAAAAACGTCGATCCATTTATAGAATAAATGAACTAGTCATATCGTATAGTTGGACAGAAGTATGAATAAACAAGTCTTTCAAACTGACAATAAGTCCAGATGGAACAGCTTTAAATGGAGCACACGTTTCTTTCTGTTTATTTTGATTTTACTCGTTGCGACTTTTTTATTGGCATTGGTCATTGATAAAAATCCTCCCATTTCTCTGCAGCCTGATTATAAAAGTGCTGTGATGGCATCAAAACCTTTTATGCAAGAGAATAAGCTCTCCAGAGAATATAAAGGCTTTCGAGATCATATTCATGTAAAAAAAGCACATTCAGACTATGAGAAAGTCCGAAAAGAACGTGTCAAGAGAGACTCATTACGTAATCGGGATTTTGTAGAGAAGGTTCTCAACAAAGATTTTGCCATGTGGCAGGGAATTCCTGCAGGCATACGTGCAGCTTTTTATGTCGCTTGGGATCCTCAATCATACTATTCGTTGAAGAGGAATATAAAGAACATTAACTTAATTATGCCTGAATGGATTTTTATTGATCCTAAAACTTACGGAATACATACGGCTATAGATAAACAGGGCTTTGATTTGATGCGGAAAAATGGTGTGCCCATCATGCCGATGCTAAGTAATAACGTCAACGGTAATTTTCGTGCAGATATTGTAAGCGTTATCCTTCGTTCTCCTCAAAAGCGAACTAGATTGATTCAAGAAATGCTCGATCTCTGTATTCAAAATAAATTTATCGGAGTGAATATAGACCTTGAAGAGTTGAACGAAAAGGGTGATGAATCTTTAATTCAATTTGTGAAAGAAATGGCTGAGGCTTTCCATGCGAAGGGGTTATTAGTAAGTCAAGATGTCGTACCTTTTAATAAAGATTACAATGTTCGCGAGTTAGGTAAATACTTAGACTACCTTTGTTTGATGGCTTACGACGAATATTCTATGGGAGGAGATGATGCGGGTCCTATTAGCTCTCAAAAGTGGATTGAAGCGGCTGTAGATGATTTGGTTAAGGAGGTTTCGTCTGAGAAAATAATACTTTGTTTGGGTGCATTTGGTTATGATTGGTCGGAGAAAGAGAATGTGAGTCTTGCCTATCAGGAGGCTTTGGCTAGAGCGTCAACAAGTAATTCCTCAATTCATTTTGATAATAATACCTATAATTTAAATTATGCATATACCGATGGAGACAAAATTGTTCATCAGGTATATTTTAATGATGCAATCACCCATTTCAACACCATGCGCTTTGGCTCGGAGTATCCGCTGGCTGGATTTAGTGTTTGGCGTTTAGGTAGTGAAGACAATCGTCTTTGGAAATTTTATAGGAAAGACATTTCGGATGAAGCTTCTGCAAATATAAAAAAGAGTGATCTAGAAAAAGTGCAAATTGTTAATCATGTGGACTATATCGGTGAAGGAGAGATATTAGATGTATTGAATACACCACATGCCGGGCAGGTGAATATTGAAGTTGATAGTACTGAAATGCTTGTTTCGGAAGAGAACTATGTGAAAATACCTACAGCTTATCAAATTAGGAAATATGGTGTCGCTCCGAAAAAAGAACTTGTGTTGACGTTTGACGATGGACCGGATGAGCGATATACCCCCAAGATATTAGATATTTTGAAGAAGTACAAAGTTCCTGGTGCTTTTTTTCTAGTAGGTTTGCAGGCCGAAAAAAACCTGCCTCTCGTAAAAAGGATTTATGATGAAGGGCATTTGATTGGGAATCATACTTTTACGCACCCTAATATTGCCAACGTGACTAAGGAGCAGGCGGCAATAGAATTCAAACTGACACGTTTGTTGATTGAATGTATTACGGGACATACTACAATCCTTTTCCGTGCACCTTACAATGCTGATAGTGAACCGGGATCTCTTGAGGAGATTGTTCCTTTGGCATTGGCGCGGGACCAAAATTACTTGGATGTAGGTGAGAGCATTGACCCTGAAGATTGGCTTCCCGGCATTAAAGCTGACACGATTTTCGACAGAGTAGTAAAAGGAGTACAAGGAGATCGCGGAAATATTATATTACTTCATGATGCTGGAGGTGAAACGCGTGCTGAAACGATTAAAGCTCTTCCGAAGATTATCGAATATTTTCAAAAACGTGGGTATACTTTTACAAGCCTTACCTCTTTGCTTCACGAAAGTAAGGAGCAGCTGATGCCTCCCATACCCAAGGGGGAGGGATATTATATTATGCAGAGTAATCTGGCTCTGGCCTCTTTTACCTATTGGGCTCTGAACGTTTTAACGGCCTTTTTCACTCTTTTCATAGTCTTGGGATTAGGGCGATTGATATTTATGGTTATTCTGGCAATACGTGAACATCGTAAAGATAAAAGGAGGCATTTTTCTGACGTTTTAAGTTCTGAGATCCCATTAGTTTCTATCATCGTTCCTGGATATAATGAAGAGGTGAATGTAGTATCTTCACTTAAGAATCTGCTTTGCCAGGACTATGCTAATTTCAATGTGATTTTTGTGGATGATGGAAGTAAAGATGAGACTTATAAGAGAGTCTATGAAGCTTTTTCTACCCATCCCAAAGTGGAAATCTATACTAAACCTAATGAAGGAAAGGCATCTGCCTTGAATTACGGAATAGCACATACAAAAGCCGAGCTTGTCGTTTGCATTGATGCTGATACTAAGCTTTATCCTAATGCAATCTCTTTAATGATACGCCATTTCTATCAAGGTAAACATTCGGAACTAGTGGGTGCTGTTGCGGGGAAAGTAAAGGTTGGCAATCAGCTAAATATGTTAACTAAATGGCAGGCTATTGAATATACAACCAGCCAGAATTTTGATCGAATGGCTTATGCCAACATCAATGCCATTACGGTGGTACCGGGTGCTATTGGCGCCTTCAGGCGCAAAGCGATAGAAGATGCAGGCGGACTGACGACAGATACGCTAGCGGAAGATTGTGATCTAACCATTAGTCTCTTGCGTGCAGGCTATATTGTTGAAAATGAGAATGATGCAATAGCCATGACGGAGGCTCCGGAAAGTGTTAAGCAATTTATTAAGCAACGCACGCGCTGGAGTTTTGGAGTGATGCAGACATTCTGGAAGCACAGAGATGCACTCTTCAATACAAAATGTAAAGGTTTGGGGTTTTGGGCCATGCCGAATATGTTGATTTTCCAGTTTATTATCCCAACATTTTCTCCTTTAGCTGATTTGTTCATGGTTATTGGACTGTTTTCAGGTAACGCAGCTAAAATAGGTCTATACTATTTATTGTTTATGCTTGTAGATGCAAGTGTGTCAATCTATGCATATATCTATGAGCGCGAGAAGCTATATAAATTGCTGTGGATTATCCCTCAACGATTTGGATATAGGTGGATTATGTATATTGTTTTGTTTAGAAGTTATAGAAAGGCAATAAAAGGAGAATTGCAAAGCTGGGGCGTTCTTAAACGTTCGGGCAATGTTGGTGATATCAAAGCGGAGTAATAGATGGAGTGCCAAGCATATGCATTGTACTTATTTTGTTAAATCTCCTTTGAAGGAATAATTTGTTTTAGATAATCAGAGGGTGCTGAGCCAAACTCTTCTTTGAAGCATTGGCGAAAATAGACAGTACTATTAATGCCTACTTTAAATGAAATTTCAGAGATACTATATTTGCCTTCCAATAAGAGCTTTTCGGCATGTTGCATTCTGATTTTTCGTATAAATTCATTTGTTGAGAGCCCGGTAAGGGCTTTCATTTTTCGGTAAAGCGTGGAACTGCTCATGCACATTTTATCCGATATATAAGTAATATCGGTCTTCTCTGATGATAGATTTTCTTCTATCATCTGTGTTACTTTATTTATAAATTCGTTATCTAGCTTGCTCATCGATTCGGCTATGGTCGCACGTTTATTCGTTAAAGTGTGCTTGGTAATGAATTGCTCTACCAATTTTTTGCGAGATTCGAGTAAGTTATTTATGCGGCTACGTAATAAGGTAGCGCTAAAGGGTTTTGTCAGGTATGAGTCGGCACCGACTGCATATCCTTCTTCTTTGTCTTGCAAAGCATCTTTAGCTGTCAGCAGAATGATAGGAATATGACTTGTGCGGATATCTTCTTTTAAGAGTTTACACAAAGAGATACCATCCATTACGGGCATCATGATATCACTTACAATAATATCCGGTATGTTATTGAAGGCTTGCATTCTACCTTCTTCACCATTGGTAGCAGTTACAATCTCAAATGATTCCGAAAAGGCATCGGATATATAATTGAGAATATCTTGATTGTCTTCAACGACTAATAGTAGCGGCTTGTTACTGTCAACCATCTCTTCGTGAGAAAGATCTGTTGTAATCTCCTTTTCCTCAATCTCCGCATGGGTGGCGGCTGGATAAGTATTATTAGTAAGTAAACCGAAAAAGAAAGTAGTGCCTTTATTTAAAGTACTTTCTACTCTTATCTCTCCTTGGTGCAGCGTGACCAAATTTCGCACTACTGCTAAGCCTATTCCGGTGCCTGAAGTCTGGTGCTTGCCACTCTCCTGATAATAGCGATCGAAGATGTGTGGCAATGCTTCAGAGGCAATGCCATACCCAGTATCACTTATCATTATTTCGGTGTACGAGATCTCTTTGTAAATCGTCTGGTTCAGACTTAGGATGATTTCTCCTCTTTCTGTATATTTTATTGCATTTGAAATTAGATTATCCAAGATGATAGTAACTATTTCTTTGTCGAAAAACAAGGGTATGTTATCTGCTTCGGTTCTTATTGAAATTTTGAGATCCGGTTTTTGATTTAATTCTTTGTACTTAAGTCCTATTTCGTAGACTAATGCCGCGATGTTCCCTTTGCTTATACATAGTTTTTTGTTTTGCGTTTCGGTCTTTCTAAATTCTAATATTTGGTTAATTAGATTGAGTAAGCGAAGAGCACTCTGATGAATCACGGAGATTTTGCGTATTTGTTTGGATGATAAAGATGTATCTTTTTGGATGTCCTCAAGAGGGCCCAATATCAGCGTTAGCGGAGTACGCAGTTCATGAGTGATGTTGGTATAGAAGCGTAGTCGTTCATTATTTAACTCTTGTTCTTGCACGTGATTTTGTTTTTCCAGTTGATATAAAATCTCAAGATCTATTCTCTTTTTGTAAGCATAGAAAACAAGTAAGAGTATTCCTGTGGCAGTCAGAAAATAGAATAACTTTGCCCACCACGTGAGCCATAGGGGAGGGCTGATGTGTATTGGCAGAACGGTTACTTTTTCGGACCAATTTTGGTTATGGATACGTGTCTTTACCAAAAAGGAGTAACTTCCGGGGGGGATATTACGAAAAGTAACACTGTTATTATCGTTTACGGTATACCACGAGTCTTCTAATCCTTTGAGCATATAGGCGTATTCTACCTGCTTTGTCAGTGAATAGTTCTGTATATTAAAAGTTATACTAAAGCTATTTTGCACATGCTTTAATTCTATACTTCGTTCATCAGATATTGGAATGATCGTTTCATTGTTTTCTTGATTGGAAAGACGTCCGAATATTTTTATTTCTGTAATGACAACGGGAGGTGCTTCAATTCCCTTTATTGCTCTGTCCGGATTGAAGCGACATAATCCGTTAATGGAACCAAAATAAATAAATCCATTTTTATCTTTGCCAACACTTCCGCTCATGAAGTTGCCTGAGGGAACTTCGTCTGACTTTTTGTAATTATAGAAACAACCTTTCTCGGTAACATAGCAACTGATGCCGTTATTGGTGCTAACCCATATATTCCCGTTCCTGTCTTCGCTGATAGCTCTTATATGGGTGTTGGGTAATCCTTCTTTACGTTGATATGTGACGTGCTTGAAGGTTTTCGGTGAAGGGAAACAGACTAATCCTTCTCCTGTTGCTATCCACATTCGTTTTTTACTGTCGCATAAAATGTGATTTATAGTGTTGGAGCAAAATCCCATGTGTTGCCCAAATGACTTTATTTGTTTGAAGTTGGGCGTATATACTCCCATTCCTCCTCCAAATGTACCCACCCACAAACGCCCTTCTTCATCTTGTGCTATGCTACGTATAAAATTCTCGGGTAGCTTAGAGTTTGTTGTATTGTAGTGGTGTATGAATCTCTTTTCAGCTAAACTAAAAACAAATATTCCATCGCTGCTGCCTATCCAGATGTTGTGTTGCTTATCTTCATAAAATACGCGTATATCTAAATGGGGATTATCGCCAGGATATATGTCTTGAAATCGAGCGAGTGTATTATTGTAATAACTAATGCTCCCTTGGAAAGTTCCAAACCACAAATTGTTTTCCGAATCTTTGAAAGCCGCCAAGATAGAGTTGTCTTTCAACTCTTCGGTTTCTTTATTATGTATAGCGACTCTTTTCCCTGCACTAAAAACATTGATACCGCCTCCATCTGTTCCTATCCATAAGCGATTATCTCGGTCTATACAAATGCTACTTACGACTTTGTTGTTAAGGCTGTTTTCAGTTCGCATAGGTGAGTAACTCCAAGTATTGAAGAGGAGTGGTTCGTTACTAATGAAGTTAATGCCGCCCCCCCATGTGCCAATCCATATATTGTTGTACGTGTCCTGAAATACAGATCTAATACTTGAATTTGATAAACTATTCTCTCCGTCTCCTTCTCTGATATACTCAAAATGAATTTGTTCCGGAAGTAAAAAGAAACTTTGCTTTAGGTCTAATATTGCAATTCCGTTAAATTCAGTCGTGATCCATAATTTATTGTTTCTAAACTGCTTGATAGAAAAGATCCTGCTTGATAGTACTCCATGGGCATCACTTTGATTATCTTTGAAGGTAGTGAAGCTTTTAGTTTGTGCGTTGAATAAAGCTAATCCATGGTTTGTTCCAATCCATATATTTCCATTTGTATCTTTAAAGATGCAACGTATGTCATTTCCCGGAAGGCTTTTGGGATCATTCGGATTATTTACGAAATGCCTTACTCTCTTCTCTTCAATAGATAGAATACTTAATCCGTTATCCACATGCCCAATGTATAAATAACCATCTTCTCCATCCATCACTGTCCATGTTTGGTCGCTTGGCAAAGAAGGTACTGTTGCTCTATTATAATGGGTGAATTTCCCACTACGTATATCCAGATAGTCGACGCCTTTATAATAAGTGCTAATCCATAAACCATTGTTGTTATTGACTGATGCAGTGATGTCAGTGATATCATTGGTAATTAAACTAAGTGGTTCTTTGGGGCTATGTTGATAAGTGCTAAAGGTTTGGTTCTTATAATTGTAAGCGTTCAACCCGTCGCGCTGGGTTGCTATCCAAATGATAGGTTTTGAAGGATCGGCATAAACGCGATTTAATTCATTCCCTGTGATGCCATGGCTGTTTTTGTAGTAGTTGATAAAACGCGTCCCATCAAATTTATTTAATCCTTCTTCAGTTGCAAACCATAAAAAGCCTTCTTTATCCTGAGCAATACTTACTACATAGTTATTGGATAACCCTTGTTCGACTCCTAATCGTTTAATGCTGTAAGATTGGGATATTAGTTTGGAACATGCTACGAATGCTACTAATAGTAATATGATAAGTCTGTGTCTTTTCATTATCTATCCAATTCAATAATCTATTGCTTGCCTCAAAAATACAACTATTTTTCTCATTTTAGGCATGTATCTATTGCATTGCATGATTTACCGTCCCTAGCTGCATGATTTTTACCTGCTTGTTTTCTTTGCTCTATCTATATTTGCACAATCAGTTAAGGCTATGAAATGTTTATCTTAAAATATATATATTATGAAGAAAGGAAACCCTCAAATCCCATTCTTGAAAATTGTTCCTCTGAAATTTATTGCTGCACTATTAGTGTGCTTTGTTTTTTTAGCTACATTATCCTTGCCTTGTGTTGCGCAAGAATCGTTCAAGGTTGGTGATAAGACCTTTCTTTTAAATAATAAACCTTTCGTTATTAAAGCAGCAGAGATTCACTATCCCCGCATTCCTAAAGAATATTGGGAACATCGTATAGAGATGTGCAAAGCATTGGGTATGAATACGATTTGTCTCTATGTCTTTTGGAACTATCATGAACCGGAAGAAGGAAAATATGATTTTAAAGGGCAAAAAGACATTGCTTCCTTTTGTCGGCTAGCTCAAAAACATCATCTATATGTGATTGTCCGCCCGGGGCCTTATGTCTGTGCTGAATGGGAAATGGGCGGACTTCCATGGTGGTTGCTAAAGAAAAAAGACATAAAACTTCGTAAGTTAGATTCATATTATATGGATCGAGTGGGATTGTTTATGAATCAAGTCGGGAAAGAACTAGCCGACCTGCAAATCACCAAAGGTGGTAATATCATTATGGTGCAGGTTGAAAATGAATATGGCTCTTTTGGCGTTGACAAGCCATATGTCTCGGCAATTCGTGATATGGTGAAGAAAGCCGGTTTCACTGATGTTCCTTTGTTTCAATGTGACTGGAGTTCTAACTTTGAGAATAATGCTTTGGACGATTTGCTCTGGACTGTTAACTTTGGGACAGGAGCCAATATCCAAAAACAATTTGAAAGGCTGCAACAGTTACGCCCGAACACTCCTTTAATGTGTAGTGAATATTGGTCGGGTTGGTTTGATCATTGGGGAGCAAAACATGAAACACGCAGTGCTCAGGAGTTGGTGAAAGGGATGAAAGAAATGCTGGACAAGAATATTTCATTTAGTCTATATATGACTCATGGAGGAACAAGCTTTGGACACTGGGGTGGTGCAAACTTCCCTAATTTTTCTCCTACTTGTACCTCTTATGATTATGATGCTCCAATTAACGAGTCGGGTAAAGTAACGCCGAAATATTTTGAGGTTCGTGAACTATTGAAGAAATATCTACCTGATGGAGAGTCGCTGGAGCAGGTACCTGACTCGATCGGGACCATTACTATCCCTTCTTTTGAGTTAAATGAAGTCGCTCCTGTCTTTGATAATCTTCCCGTAGCTAAGAGAAGTAAAGATATTCAATCCATGGAGTTTTTTGATCAAGGTTGGGGAAGCATTTTGTATCGCACCATTCTTGAAAAGTCAAATGAAGAACAAATGCTTATTATCACAGAAGCGCATGATTGGACACAGATCTTTATCGATGGAAAGAAAGTTGGAACGTTGAATCGTTTGAAAGGTGAAAATAGGATAAAACTACCTCCGGTTAAAGAGGGAGCCCGATTGGATATTCTGGTGGAGGCGATGGGGCGAATGAACTTTGGTGCAGGGATTTATGATTGGAAAGGTATCACTGAAAAGGTGGAATTGAAATCAACTTCAGAGCTTCAAAAATTAAAAGATTGGTTCGTTTATAATTTGCCGGTAGATTACAATTTTGTTAGTAAGAAGAAATATGAACAGAATATAAGGACAGACGGCATGCCTGCATACTTTAAGGGTTCCTTCGTGATTGATAAGCCGGGTGATACTTTTCTAGATATGACTGGTTGGGGAAAAGGATTGGTTTGGGTAAATGGACACTCTATGGGACGCTATTGGAAGATAGGCCCTCAACAGACGTTGTATGTACCCGGTTGCTGGCTTAAAGAAGGTGAAAATGAGGTGATTGTATTGGATATGGTACCTTCAAAGCAAACTCTTAAAGGGCTTCGCCAGCCGATACTTGATGCTCTTGATGGTAGTGGTGCACAAATTCATCGTAAACAGGATGAGAACTTGAATTTGAAAGATGAGACTCCTGTTTATGAAGGTCGTTTCAGAGAAGGTAACGGATGGCAACAGGTGAAATTTGGGAAACAACTGCCGGCACGTTATTTCTGCATTGAAGCTTTAAACGCTTATAATGAAAGTGACTATGCTTCTATTGCCGAACTAGAAATTCTTGGTGCCAATGGACAAAAAATCTCTCGTCAGCATTGGAAGATTGTGTATGCTGATAGTGAAGAAACAGAAGCAGCCAATAACTTGGCTACAAATATTTTTGACTTGCAGGAGTCCACAATCTGGCATACCCGATATACTAAGGAGAAAACAAAATATCCTCATTCTATCGTGATAGATCTTGGCGAAGATGTTTTGATTTCAGGCTTTTCATACTTGCCTAGAGTGGAGCAAAATAAACCCGGAATGATAAAAGATTATCGAATTTATGTAAGCACGAAACCTTATAAATTAAAATAATTTTCTAACTAAAAAGCTAATATGATGAAAAACAGGAAAACGAGGCTGTTATTACGGACGCGCTTAATCGTTCAAGTTAAATGTTAAATATTTAGTCAAAATTAATCTCGTTTATTAAACCTTTTAATTAATACTTATGAAACAATTGAAAAATATTATTTTGTATGCCCTCTTGTTGATGATCTCGACAACGGTATATGCCCAAAGTAAAATAACTGGAGTTGTAATAGACACAAGCAATAACCCTCTAATTGGGGCCAGTGTTGTTGTTAAAGGAACAACCAATGGTACTGTTGCAGATCTAGATGGGAAATTTACATTGAATGTTACTGATGGAACTCTTCTCGTTTCCTATATTGGCTTCAAGCCTGTAGAGGTTCCAATCGGGAGCCAATCTACATTTAAGATTGTCCTGAGGGAAGATTCTAAAACTTTGGATGATATTGTCGTTGTAGGATATGGCACTCAGGCAAAGAGGAATGTCACCGGGGCTCTAAGTGTTGTTAAATCTGAAGATCTGCTTCGTTCTGCGTCAACGTCTACTGCTGGTGCTTTAGCCGGCAAGATGCAAGGTATATCAGTTAGAGCAGCAGATGCCAGACCTGGTAAGGGAGCTAAAATCGAAATCCGTAATATGGGTAATCCTTTGTTTGTGATTGATGGTATACCCTATGGGGGGCAGACAGGGAACGATTGGCTTCAGTCATCTAATGTATCGGGGAATGATGTGTTCAACTCGTTAAGTCTTGATGATATAGAAAGTATTACTATCTTGAAAGATGCATCTGCGGCCATTTATGGATTGCGAGCTTCTAGTGGGGTCGTTCTTGTGACAACAAAAAAAGGTAAAGCTGGAGAGAATGTCCGAATTAATGTCAACGGATATTATGGGTGGCAAAATTTGACAAGATTTCCAAAGATGGCTAATGCTGCTCAATATACTAGAGGACTAGTGGAGGCTGAACAAAATGCAGGAATAGATCCTAGCAAATTTACATATTCTAAAGAAGAACTAGCCAAATGGCAAGCAGGTACAGAGTCTGGCTATGGAGGTTATGATTATTATGACATGGTAATGAGGAAAAATATACCTCAATATCATATCAATGCAAATGTGACAGGAGGATCTGAAAAATCTAATTATTACCTTTCTGTCTCACAGACAGGGCAAGATGCCCTTATGAAGGATTTCTCTTATGAGAGAACAAATATTCAAGTAAACCTTGAGGCTAAAATACTAGAAAGATTGACTGTTGGTACTCAGATTAGTGGAAAGCAAGAGAATAGCAAAGACGTTGGATTGCCTGGTGGAGATGGCTATTTTGCCGCCATATTGGGGATGTTCTCAAACATTCCAACTGTTGGTCCATATGCTAATGATAATCCGAAATATATCAACCATACAAGAGATTTCTCTCGTAATCCTGCTTTATTCCATCGAGATATTGTAGGCTATAAAGATAATATTTCCCGCAATGCTAATATTAACTTATATGCTGAATATAAATTTAAGTTTGGCCTTAAAGCCAAAGGGACTGTCTCTTATAATTATACGAATAATAAGTTTGATGGTTTCCAATATACCTATGATGTCTATTCTTATGATAAAGCAAAAGACACCTATAATCGTACTGGTGGATCAGATGCTGGTTGGAGATATCAGACAGGAAGAGAAGTTGTTGCAAAGTATGGTCAATTTCAATTAGACTATGCAAAACAATTTAAAGATCATTACCTTTCAGTCACTTTGGCCTATGAACGGTCCGATTATGATAAGAAGTATCTTTCAATGGGTACTAATCCTTCTAACAATTATTTGCCTTTGTTGGAATTTGATAAGATGAACTCATTCGGGAATGACTGGTCATACGAAGCACGGGCTGGCTATGCTGGAAAAGTTAACTACAATTATTTAGGAAGATATTTAGTTGAATTATTAGGCCGTTATGACGCTTCATATCTATATGCGCCAGGTAAAAGATGGGGTTTCTTTCCTGGGATATCGTTAGGATGGCGCATTTCTGATGAACCATTCTTTAAAGGAGCAAAAGGCGTCGTCAATGATCTGAAGTTAAGAGCTTCCATTGGGCAAACAGGTATTGAACAAGGTATAGGACTATTTGACTATATGGCTGGATACACATGGAATAACGGCAGTGCTGTTCTAGATGGCGAATATGTAACAGGAATAAAACCAAGAGGAACGCCTATAACCAATTTATCATGGGTCAAAAACACCAACTCTAATATAGGTTTTGATTTGTCGATTTTTGATAATAAGTTGAAAGTTACAGCAGATGCTTTTAAAATTATCAGGTCGGGAGTGCCAGCAGCACGATATGATGTTCTTTTACCTAGTGAGATCGGTTATAGTTTACCAAACGAAAATTTGAATAAGAATGGTTATTATGGGCTTGAAGGCATCATTACATATGCCGACAAGATAGGTGATGTCAATTATGTTGTAAGTGGAAATTTTACTTACTCACGCTATAGAAGTATAGAAACATACAAACCTCGTTTTGGTAATTCGTGGGATGAGTATCGAAATTCAGCGGAAGATCGCTTGGGTGGTACTTGGTGGGGATACCAAGTTATTGGTCGATTTAAATCCGAAGACCAGATTAGAAATTATTCAGTGGATATGGATGGACAGAATAACCGTACTTTATTACCAGGTGACTTTATCTATAAAGATGTTAATGGAGATGGTATTATCAATGATATGGATGAACGTTCTATTGGATATCCTACAGACTGGGCTCCAATGTTAGCTTTCGGTGGGCGTATTGGACTAGATTGGAAAGGCATAGACCTTAACATTGATTTTGCAGGAGGAGCTATGCAATCATGGTTTCAAGATTATGAGCTTAGGAATGCATTCCATGGTGGAGGAAATTCTCCAGCCTATCTATTAGAAGACAGATGGCACCGTGCAGATCCTTACGACCCTCAAAGCGAGTGGATAGAAGGTTATTATCCGGCTATAAGAAATGGAAATTCAGGGCCTAATAGTAAAAATAGTGATTTTTGGCTTACGAATGTTCGCTATTTGAGGGTGAAAAATATGGAACTTGGTTACACTTTCACTAAACAGTTGATAAGTAAAATAAAAGCAGAAAAACTACGTGTATTCGTTAGTGGCTCTAATTTGTTATCTTTCGACAATGTAGGTAAATTCCAAATAGATCCGGAGATAGACGCAAGAGCGGCAGTTGTTTATCCTCAGCAACGTACAGTATTAGTTGGCTTTAATGTTACATTTTAAAAGAAAATATGAGTATGAAATACCTAATTATAAAGCTATTAGTAATAGCCTCCTTCTTTTTGGTCAGTTGTAATTCTGATGGTTGGCTTGAAAGAGACCCTCAGAATATTATTACAGATGAACAGCTTTGGAACGATCCTGAACTAATTAAGTCGTTGTTGGCTAACTATTATGACAGGTTACCATCTCTTCATGGTGTTTTTAATACTGGAGGTATGAGTGAATTGGATGATGCTATGTGGTCGGGGCATAATGATGCTAACTGGCATAATGATTTTCAATATGGTGATGACTATGGTCGATATTGGGATTACGGTCTTATTCGTGATATTAATTTGGCACTTGACAATCTGGATAAATATGCTGGAAATCTTAAACAAGAAGAGAGAGATCTTTTTAAGTCTGAATTAAGGTTTATTCGGGCTTTTGTCTATTTTGAGATGGTGAAACGTATGGGTGGTGTACCTATCGTAACCACTCAGTTGATCTATGATTTTAGTGGTGATCCAACTCCTTTGCAGGTACCACGTGCAAAAGAATATGAAGTCTATGACTTCATCTATAATGAGGCGGAAGCTATAAAAAACATGTTAGCACCCAATAATAATAGCCAGACTCGAGCTAGCACCTATACTGCATTGGCATTGGAGAGCCGTGCTATGCTTTATGCTGCATCTATTGCCAAATACAACAATTTGATGCCTTCACCGATAACAACACCGGGAGAAGAAGTCGGCATACCTGCTTCTAAAGCGGCTGATTATTATACAAAATCTCTTGCTGCCTCCCAAGCCATTATATCCAGTAAGCATTTTCAATTATATAACGAGAATTCGGATAAGGGAAGGAATTTTTACGATATGCTTAATAAAAAAGGAACAAAGGAAATTATCTTTGCTAAAGATTATAAACTTAGTTTGAAAGTACACCGCTTTGCTTATGATAATATTGTAAAAAGCATTACTGAAGATAATGAATCTTCTTCCAGTTTGTCTCCTTCATTGAATCTTGTAGAGAGTTTCGACTATCTTGATGGGAGTCAAGGCTCTCTTCATTTCAAAGACAGTAATGGTAGCTATATATTGTATGATAACGTCTCCGATATTTTTGCAAATAAGGATAGTCGTTTATATGGAACTATTGTTTATGGGGGTACAACATTTAGAAATTTGCCTGTCAATATTCAAGCTGGAGTTGCTATTTGGGAAAATGATAACTATAGATTAAGTGTAGCTCCTAATTTGGGACAGAAATATGATATTGAAGGCGGCGATAATGGATTGTGGACTGGTTTCGACGGGCCAAAGGATAATGCCCAAGATGTAAGTAATACAGGCTTTTATATGAGAAAATTTGTTAGTGATGCATCTGGGGCGAGTACCAGAGGAACATCTGCTGAGAATTGGTGGCCTTGGTTCCGGTTGGGTGAGATCTATTTGAATGCGGGAGAAGCTGCATTTGAGTTAAATAAACCTGAGGCTGTAGGATATATCAATGCCATTCGTGAACGTGCTGGTTTTCCCATAAATAGTATTAAAACTTTAACGATGGGCATTATTCGTAATGAACGTCGCGTTGAACTTGCATTTGAAGATCATCGATACTTTGATTTGAAACGTTGGAGGATAGCGCATGAAATATGGGATGGCAATGACAATAATGAAAATGCCGTGATCTATGGATTATATCCTTATAGAGTAGTGCATCCCGGACATCCAGATAATAACAAATACATTTTTGAAAAAATAAGGCCTACACGCTTCAAAAGAGCAAGACTTTTCCGTATGGCTAATTACTATTCGTCTATCGATCAGACTGTACTTAATAATAATCCGAAGTTAGTAAAAAACCCTTTTAATTAATATTAGTGAATATGAAAAGAAATATATTATCTCTTATAATTATATGTAGCCTTTTACTTTCCGGGTGTGAATATGATAATTTTGATGAGCCTACGTCTTTTTTGATGGGAAAAGTCGTCTATGAAGGGAAAACGGTTGGAGTGCGTACCAATGGTCCGCAATTGGAACTGTGGCAAGATGGTTATGGTTTGAAAAAAAATATTCCGATATACATTGCTCAAGATGGTACCTATTCAGTTGCTCTGTTCAATGGTCAGTATAAAATGGTACGTAAAGCAGGAGCTCCTTGGGAGGCACAACTAAGCGATACTATCATCGTCAATGTTAAAAACAAAACGGAGTATGATGTGCCTGTAATACCTTATTTTACAATAACTGAAGAAGGTTTCCAAAAACAAGGCAATACGATTTCTGCAAAGTTCACTATAAACAAAATTGTAAGTTCTGCAAAAATCGAATCTGTTCGTTTGTATTTAGGCTCTTCCGTTCTTACTGATCAAAATAAGAATGAACAGGCACAAAACGCTGATATTGCTACTATTCAAATAGGGCAAGAAGCAACTGTGACAACGACAATACCAACTAATCTAGCACAATTAGACTATATTTTTGTTCGTGTCGGAGTTCGAGCTACAGTATCAAATGAATATTATTATACTCAAGTTCAAAAAATTGCTTTGAAATAAATCAAAGTACTATATTGAATGGATCGCTTGACTATATCGGAAAAGGTAAGATCTGTCTTGCCTTTTCCGTAATCTTTTTAAATAGACTAAAATAGGTATTAGAAATATTTATAGTTATGCAACAACTAAAGAAACATCTCAATTTTTTCATTCTTTCTCTAATCATACTTATTCCAGCTAACGCTCAGGATTACAAATCCGGACCAGCAGAGAAAGATTATGTCGGTTACCTTTTTGCTTATTTTAAAGGCAATAGTGTAAAAGATGAAGCAGTATGTTATGCTATTAGTCGAGATGGATATAACTATCTGGCATTAAACAATAATAATTCGATTCTGGATTCGAAGGAAATCAGTTCGACGGGAGGTGTGCGCGATCCTCATGTTCTTCGCTGCCAAGATGGTAAGACCTTTTATATGGTTGTTACCGATATGACCGCGTCTAAAGGTTGGGATTCGAATCGTGCGATGGTATTGCTTAGATCTAATGATTTGGTTAATTGGACATCTTCTGTTATCAATATTCAGCAGAAGTATAAAGGACAAGAGGATTTGAAGCGGGTATGGGCTCCTCAAACCATTTATGACACTCAAACAGGTAAATACATGGTCTATTGGTCGATGCAACATGGCAATGGCCCTGATATTATATACTATGCCTACGCCAATGAAAATTTTACGGACCTGGAAGGAGAACCGAGAATTTTGTTTACTCCTAAAAACAAGAGATCCTGCATCGATGGTGATATCATCAATAAGAATGGGCTTTACTATCTGTTTTATAAAACAGAAGGGGATTCAAATGGAATTAGACTGGCCATTACAGATTCATTGGCTTCCGGAAAATGGATAGAACAACTTGGATATAAACAGCAAACTCGTGATGCTGTAGAAGGTTCCAGTGTGTTTAAACTGATCAATAGCGATAGCTATATTCTCATGTATGATGTTTATATGAAGGGTAAATATCAATTTTGTGAAAGTAAAGACTTGGATACTTTCAAAGTAATAGATCAAAATGTCACAATGGATTTTCACCCTCGTCATGGTTCGGTGATACCTATAACGCGTAGTGAATTAAAAAAGTTGACCGCTAATTGGGGCATTCCCAAAGGATTTGAGATGCCGACGAATAATAATCCGCTAGTGGAAGGGTATTATGCCGATCCCGATATATTATATTCCAACAAAACAAAGAAATATTACCTCTATCCTACTAGTGATGGCTTTGATGGCTGGGGTGGATATTATTTCAAAACATTTTCATCTGAAAACTTGAAAGACTGGAAAGATGAGGGAGTGATTTTAGATCTGAAAAAAGATGTATCGTGGGGCAACCGTAATGCTTGGGCTCCATGCATTATAGAAAAGAAGATAAAACAGAAATACAAATATTACTATTATTTTTCTGCAGCTCAAAAAATAGGAATGGCTGTGTCTGATGATCCTGCAGGTCCTTTTGTAGACTCTGGTAAACCGGTCGTAGATTTTAAACCTGAGGGAGTTAAAGGTGGGCAAGAAATCGATCCAGATGTATTTGCTGATCCGAAAACAGGAAAAAGCTATTTGTACTGGGGGAATGGTTATCTGGCTGTAGCTGAGTTGAATAGAGATATGAGCTCTGTTAAAAAGAATACAATGAAAGTGATGACTCCTGATGCGACTTTCCGCGAAGGCATTTATGTTTTCTATAGAAAGGGCCTTTATTACTTCTTATGGTCAGAGGATGATACTCGCAGTGAGAATTACAGAGTCAGGTATGCAATATCTGCATCTCCTTTAGGACCACTTACGATACCTGAGAATAATCTTATTTTGCAAAAATATCCGGAAAAAGGGATATATGGCACAGGGCATAATTCTGTTCTTGAAATTCCGGGTAAAGATAAATGGTACATTGTTTACCATCGTTTTAATCGCCCTAATGGTATTAAAATGGGAGATGCTGCCGGGTTTCATCGGGAAGTATGCATGGATCGTTTGGAATTTGATGAGAATGGTCATATTAAACCTGTAATTCCTACACCTTGATTGATATCGGCTTAAGAGTGTTGTTGCATTAGTTTATAATTTTGAAATAAAGAGATACTATCTCTCTATTTCAAAATAGCTCCTGCCACTGCGTTTGCGACAAGAGATCGTAATCTGACTACTTCTCCTTTATCATCTGGATGAACGCGATTAGTCAGCAGAATGACAGCAGTGTTACTGTCTGGGTCCATGATTAGCGATGTTCCTGTGTAGCCTGTATGCCCGAAGGTGTTAGGTCCGAAAAGATCGCCATTGTTTGAAGCATAAGGTGAAGATACATCCCATCCGGGAGTACGACCTAGTTCTGCAACGGCATGGGGAACGGTACGCATTGTTTTTACCGCCATCGGACTGAGAATGCGTTTACCATCATATTCTCCTTCATTGAGCAGAGTAGCTGCAAGAATGGCTATGTCATCGGCTGAAGAAAAAACGCCTGCATTGCCCGAAACGCCACCATTCATTATCCTTGCCAGTGGGTCGTGGACAATACCTTTCAGTACACTACCATCTGCTTGTTTCTCTGTTGGTGCACAGAGAGCCAATGTTTCGCCTGTTGGGCAATAATCGGTGTGCTTCATTCCAAGTACATCGAAGATGTTGGCTTTAGCAAAGTTGCGTAAAGTTTGTCCGGAGATTGTTTCGATGATGCGTTGCAAGGTGATGTAGTTAAGGCAACTGTACTGAAACTGACTTTTCGGAGCAAAATCACGTTTGCAATTAGAAATGTACTCTATCAACCCGTTGGGATTGGGGGCACCATATTTCTTCTTCAATGAATCGACTGGTGCATAAGGAGGGAGCCCTGATGTATGAGTCATGATATCAACAATACGTATGTCTGTTTTCTTTCCATCTGTCTCTGTCCATCCTTTGAATTCGGGAATATATTGATTGACTTTATCGAGCAAACGCAATTGTCCTCGTTCAATAAGTATCATGGCACAAATTGCAGTCGACATGGATTTACTGACCGAGGCCATGTCGAATACGGTGTTGATATTCATTGCTTCTATTGTGGGATATATTTGCTTATTCCCGTAAGCTTTTAGATAAGCCATTTTACCATTACGCACTACTGCTAGTACTGCACCGGGAATCTCTTTATTATCAATAGCCTTCTGAATCGCTTCATCAGCATACTTTAGTTTCTGGGAGTCCATTCCTACTTTTCCGGGAGCAACACGTTGGAGCGGTTGTGCGGCTGCTTGCAACACAAATAATAGTGTTGCAAGGAGGTAAACTGTCTTTTTCATTTTTTACTATTTTTTGAAGTGTAATTTATTTTGCTTTGTAAGCATCTACAGCCTTTTTTACTGAGCCGTGCATCAACAGCAAAGCTTTGGCTTGTTCATACTCCAAATCGAGTTCTTCGATAATCATACGAGTGCCACGATCGATCAGCTTCTTATTACTGAGTTGCATGTTCACCATCTTATTACCCTTTACACGTCCGAGTTGAATCATTACAGAAGTGGAAATCATATTCAGAATCATCTTCTGTCCGGTGCCCGACTTCATGCGAGAACTTCCTGTAACATATTCCGGTCCTACTATCATTTCAATAGGCACATCGGATTCTGCTGCCATTGGTGAATTAGGATTGCTGGTGATGCATCCCGTCAAGATACCCTGCTGGCGAGCTTTATGTAAAGCGCCTATTACATAAGGCGTTGTACCCGATGCGGCAATACCGATAACTGTATCTTTATCAGTAATGTTATGTTCCAATAACTCTTTCCAACCACGTTCCGTATCGTCTTCGGCATTTTCTACAGGATTGCGCAAAGCAGTATCTCCTCCAGCAATAAGTCCGATGACAAACGTATTTGGCATGCCGAAAGTTGGAGGTATCTCCGAAGCATCGAGCACACCTAAGCGCCCGCTGGTTCCTGCTCCCATATAAAAGATACGTCCTCCCTGCTTCATACGAGGTACTATCTGAGTCACTAGTTTTTCTATCTGCGGAATAGCTCTCTGAACGGCAATAGCCACTTTTTGGTCCTCCGTATTAATATCTTCCAGTAATTCGTGTATCGATTTCTTTTCTAGGTCGTTATAAAGTGAGGACTGTTCGCTTATCTTAACGAACATCTTATTTAAATTTTCTTTGTTGGTATCCATATTCATTCTTGTACTGTATTAGTTGTGATATGAAATCAGCCCTTTCATCGGACTTTTGATGACTGTTCCCAGTTCAATGTTCATTTCGCTAGCAGCTTCAAATAAGATCTCCTTGTAGTAGTGAGCCACTGAGCCGATAATGTGTACTTTGTTGTTCTTATAATCATATTGCATCACGTTGCGTTTAAAGAAAGCTTTGAAGCTATCCAGAATTAGCGAATGTATTTCCGGTTCCTCTATGTTTTGTACCAGAAAAGGTGAAAGACTGGCAAGGAAACGGTTAGGGAATGGTTGGCGATACACCCTGTCGATAATTTCACCCGGTGTAAGGTTGAATTGTTTCAAGAACTTCTCTTTCAATGCGGGCGTAATCTGATTCTTTAGGATATCGCCTACCAGTAATTTACCTAAAACAGCTCCACTACCTTCGTCGCCCAAGATAAAACCGAGTGGAGATATATTTTCCACAATCTCTTCTCCATCGTAGTAACAAGAATTAGAGCCTGTACCCATGATGCAGGCTATGCCCGGTTGATGTCCACATAATCCGCGAGCTGCGGCAAGCATGTCTGTGCTTACTTCGATTTTTGCATTGATATGTTTTGATATGGCCTTGTGTACCGTCTCAATCTTATCGGGGAAAGCGCAACCTGCGCCGTAAAAATATACTGCATCAATTGTATACTTTCCTAGTTGAGGCAAGAGTGCACTACCGACTTCATTACTTATTTCTTCTTCCGATTGAAAAAAAGGATTCGTTCCTTTTGTATAAACTTGTTGGACTAATTGCCCTTTATCTACAATACACCAATCTGTTTTTGTAGATCCGCTATCTGCTATTAAAATCATATTTTTATATATAGTTTCTTTTTGTATAATACGTGTCCGATGGTCCAGTTCAATGCAACAAAGAGTAAAGCGAAGGCCAGCGAACCGGCTTTGTCGCCCAATAAAGGTTGCAAAATGACTGAATAGGCGTATCCGTGTAGGCTGATTGTTTCATTACCATAAGCAAAACTGATATTACTTAAGGAGATCGATAATATGGCTGCCATAACATAAATGAAAAGAGGATTTACGCCAAATGATTCGAAGAAACGACTCCACTTTTTGTATCCTTTTACGTCTATAAACCAAATAAGCAATGCCAGAAGACTAGCTGCTAATCCGCAAGTAGTTAAAGCGAATGTAGGCGACCAGACCTTTTTGCTGATTGGACAACCGTAGCTGAGTAAGAAGCCTGTGAAAGTGAGGATGGTACCTATTAGAAACAGGCGTTCTATCTTTTCATGAATGTCTTTTACTTCCATTAATAGTTTGCCACAGCAGAAACCAATCAATACGTGTGCAATGGAGGGAATAGTACTCAATAATCCTTCCGGATCAACTCCATTATCTTTGTACATATGATTCAGTCCAAGCACGAGGCGATCCACTAATGACAAGATGTTTGTTTCGTTATATTCAAATCCATTGCCGAAGAATAAGATCAGAAAATAACCTACTAGTAGTGTGCCAATGAGATAAGGTATACGTTTGTGTTTTATAGTCAAGGCAATGATGGCTGTAGCTCCATAGCTTAATGCCAGTCTTTGCATCACTCCCAAGATGCGCAATCTGTCGAAAGGGAGAGGATCTAGGGTGCGCCAGGATAAAGACAAGTAGCTAATCCCTAATCCGATAGCGAATATAACGATCGTACGTTTTAGTATTTTCCAAATAGCTGCAAGGCTGAATTCGAAATTGTATTTTCTTAATGAAATATAGGTAGAGATGCCCATAATGAACATGAAGAAGGGGAATACCAAATCAGTAGGTGTCAGTCCGATCCATTCTGCGTGTTCCAGCGGGGCATAGATGCTCCCCCAGCTACCCGGATTGTTTACCATAATCATCCCGGCTATTGTGATCCCTCTCAGTACATCAAGGGCTAGTAAGCGGCTGGATGGAGCCTTTTTAATTCCAGAAGTAGGAATTGTCTCTTTGTTGTTCATTTTATTTATTTATTTTCGTTGTACATTTATCTACCAGATACACAATGGATACGTAAGGTATACCTGAGTTGGTGGTTAATCCTATTTCGCACGTGCGACTGTTGGAGTAGCCAATTTGTATTCCTGCTTTTTCTATTTGAGGTTTAAGTTTACGTAAGGCATAAGTGTTGACTTCCGGATGCGTGAAACCTTTGTCTCCTGCAAACCCACAGCAACCTACTTCTTCTGGTATTAAAACCTGAGTAGAGCATAGTTTGGCAAGTGCGGTAATTTGATCTGCCAGCCCCATTTTGCGCATAGAGCAAGTAATGTGTAGCGCTATCGGCTTGTTGCTTTGCGTAAACGCTAACTTGTCTTTTAAGAACGCGTAGATAAATTCTGCAGGTTCATATAGCTTTAACTTCTTAATAGTATGGCGCATACGGTGCAAACAAGGACTTTGGTCGCAAAGAACGGGATATTTGCCTTCCTCACTAGCTTCGTACAGAGCTGCTTCAAGCTCGGCAGCTTTGCGATCGGCAATGTCTATCATCCCTTTACTTTCCCAGATGGTACCGCAGCATAAATTATCCATTTTTTTAGGGAAAATAATCTCATACCCTGCTTTTTGTAGTAGGGAGACCATTTTGCTGACGAGTGGCATCTCTTCCGGTGATTTTCGCTCCAGTCCCATTGTTTGGTTGATGCAGCTAGGGAAATAAACCACTTTGAGTACCTCTTCATGAGAGATATTCCGTTTTGCTATGCGTTGTTCGTTCTTTGCATTATAAGCTTTGGGCATAGCGGCTGTCCATTGGGGAATACCGAATACATAGTGCATACTCTTAGTAATAGATCTCATTGCTGCTGTTCCAATAATGCCGTGAGCTGCGTCAGCGAGAGTAAGTACTGGTCGCAGTACGCTCTTTATCTCTGCAAAATGATTGGCGGCAAAGTTGCCAACGGAGTAGCCCATACTTTCTTTGGGTAGTTCTTCCTGACGTAGGTCGTGCGTGAGATCTCCTGTGTTGATACCCATTGGACATGACATGGAGCAGAGTCCGTCGCCTGCACAAGTTTGGTTGCCCGGATAGCGATATTGTTTTTGTAAGATTTGCAGCCTATGTTGGTCATCCACATCCTCTGAGTGCTTCAATCGGGATATCTCTCGTTGAATGATAATTCGTTGGCGAGAAGATAAGGTAAATCCGCATGTGAGGCAATTAACCTCGCAGAACCCACATTCAATACACTTGTCTACATGCACATTCGTGAGTGGCAGAGGCTTGAAGTTTTTAATGTGGCACTGTGGGTCATCATTAAAGATAACGCCTGGGTTAAGTAGTCCTTTTGGATCGAACAATTGCTTGACAACACGCATCACTTCATAAGCCGTCTCTCCCCATTCGTATTTCACGAAAGGAGCCATGTTACGTCCTGTACCGTGTTCGGCTTTTAAGGAACCGTCGTATTTATCAACTACCAATGTCTTCACATCGTTCATCAATTCCTCGTAACGTTTTACCTCAGCATCTGTAGCAAACGATTGATTGATGATGAAATGATAATTACCTTCTAGTGCGTGACCATAAATACAGGCATCGTCATATCCGTGTCGCACCAATAGTTGTTGCAGTTCGGCTGTTGCTTCCGGAAGATCTTCAATATGAAAAGCGATATCTTCAATGAGACAAGTTGTTCCAAGCGGGCGTGTTCCTCCTACTGATGGGAAGATGCCCGAACGAATAGCCCAATAAGCAGCATATTCACTTTCAATGTCTGTAAAGTGAACAGGAATATATGTAGGGAAGGATTTTAGTGTTTCCTCAATGCATGCGATGTTGGCTTTAAGCTCTTCGGCAGTAGAAGCCTTTGTTTCAGTTAGCACAGCGGTGAGACCACTACCGGTTTGGTCATTTACGGAAGCTAGTGATTTACAGTCGAGAAGTTCGGCTCCCTTCACAATCAGCTCTTTGCTCGAAGCCAATGTGAGTTTTTTCATGGTCACAACAGCCTTGCAAGCTTCTTTTATATCTTCAAAATAGAGCATCGCACTTGCCTTATACGGATAGTCATATTCTGTTCTCATGGTTACTTCCGAAAGAAAAGCGAGCGTGCCTTCGGAACCTACCATTAAATGAGCTATAATATCAAATGGATCATCTAAAGCGATGAAAGGCAAGATGTTGAGTCCGGTTACATTCTTAATCGAATATTTATAGCGAATGCGTTCTGCTAGTTGTGTGTCTTTGCGTACTAAGTCTCGCAATGATTCTATCTGGTGAATGAACTCCGGCTTCTTTTTCGCAAAGTTTTGGCGGCTTCTACTGTCTCCGGTGTCGAGCAAGGTTCCATCAACTAGTACAATACGAGCAGATAACAAGACTTTATCGCTATTGGCATGAGTGCCGCAATTCATACCCGATGCATTGTTCATTACAATACCGCCTACCATGGCACTCTTAACCGAAGCAGGGTCTGGGGCAAACTTACGACCGTAAGGTTTCAGAATTTCATTTACACGTTGCCCTACTATTCCCGGTTGCATTGTGATGCGACTGGCATCCTCGTTAATGCTATAGCGTTCCCAATGTTTGCCTGCGATGATAAGAATGGAATCGCTGATGGCTTGTCCTGAGAGGCTTGTCCCTGCTGCTCGAAAGGTAACAGGAAGTCGGTAGCGGTTGGCTACAGATAGTAATTTTGACACCTCTATCTCATTGTCCGAGCGGACAACTATTTGAGGAATAAGACGATAAAATCCTGCGTCCGTTCCCCATGCTAATCGGCGAAGTTCGTCGGTATAGATTCTTTCCTGAGGGATAAATTGGGATATATCTCTAAGGAACGTTTTGTGTTTTTTCTCTATATTCATTTTACCATCTGACATTTAGATTCGCTCAAACAATGAGTTTGTTGTCTGATTTCTTCTTGAAATCTTTATTTATATAAATAGTATTTTTTAGATAGTTTGCGGAAAGCGTTCACATCTTTGTACCAATAATCGCGCACATCTTCCCAACGATTGTTTTTACTAAATCGTTCTCGTATCTCTTTGCTCCCACAAACTTTATCGAACATATTGAAACGTTCTTTGTCTGCATGATCAAAAACAGCCTTATCAGGATAGAGAACTGCTACTTCTTGCATGACGTAGAATTGAATATCACTCAATGCTGCTTTTTTAAAATCGACAATATGCACTTGTACTCCTTGCAGATTTTCTCCCTGTCCCACTGAATAAAAGGGTTTCAAATGTATCGGGCGGAAGATGACGCCAGGCAATTGCAAATTATTTAAGTTCTTAGCCAATTCCTCGGCTTTTACCCATGGTGCGGCAAACATCTGGAAGGGAATAGTATAACCTACTCCGATAGACATATAACCTAATTCGCCAAGAATGCCACTGACGGGATAAAAGAGTGCTGAATGTGGATGTGGAATATGTGGAGAAGAGGGTATCCATTGTAACCCGGTGTCTTCATAGTTCATTTTACGCTTCCAGCTTTTCATTTTTACGACGTTCAGTTTGCACTGTTTGCCAAGCATGTTTTCTCTATTTAGCATCAATGCTAATTCTCCACAAGTGAGGCCGTAAAGGTATGGAATTTTAAACTGACTGACAAAGGAAATGTAACCATCTTCTACTAAACTTCCTTCGACTTTTAAACCTCCTACCGGATTAGGGCGATCGAGTACAACGAATTCAATATTATTTTCAGCGGCTGCTTCCATTGCTAATCCCATGGTGCTAATATACGTAAATGAGCGGCAGCCAATGTCTTGAATATCGTAGACGAGTACGTCAATGCCTTTTAGCATCTCTGGCGTTGCTTTACGCGTTTTTCCATAGAGCGAGTAGACTGGTAGGCCGGTTGAGGGATCAGCCGAGTTATCTACTTTATCACCTGCATGTACATCTCCGCGTACTCCGTGTTCAGGGCCGTAAAGTGCTACTAAGTTTACGTTAGGAGCTTCGTGAAGAATATCGATAGTAGACTTTAAGTTATTGTCCACACCCGTGGGATTCGTAATGAGACCTACACGTTTCCCTTCAAGGCACTTAAAGTTTTGGTCTTTCAGTACTTCGATTCCAGTCTTGATCCTTATCTTCTGCGCTTGAGTAGTCAATGCTATCATGAGCAGTGTGTTAAGTAGGATAAATTTGATCATTTTCATATTGTTTCGAATCGTTTGATTATTAATAAGATATCCGAGCATCTATTTAGGCTGCTTTTTACCAAATGAAGCATCGATCTTGTTACGTATCATCATAGAGGCAACTATTCCTGGAATGGTACAGATACATACCCAACCAAAGAAGTTTGTATAACCTATCGTATCTTGAATCCAACCTGCAGCCATACCGGGAAGCATCATGCCCAAAGCCATAAATCCTGTACCGATGGCATAGTGAGCCGTCTTGTGTTCACCATCGGCTACATAGATTAGGTAGAGCATATATGCAGTGAAGCCGAAACCATATCCTAGTTGCTCAATGGCTACGGAGCCGATGACTAACCATGTGTTGTCTGGAATTACAGCAGACAAGTAAACGTATAGTAGGTCGGGAAGGTTGATTGCTAATGCCATAGGAATAATCCATTTTCTGAATCCATCACGTGAAACTAAAAAACCTCCAATAATCCCTCCAACAAGTAAAGCTGCTACGCCGATTGTTCCATAAACCATTCCGACGGTTGCTGTTGAGAGGTTTAGTCCTCCTTTATCCGCAGAGTCGAGCAAGAAGGGAGAGGCTATTTTGCCTAATTGTGATTCTCCTAAACGATAAGTAAGTAGGAAGAAGAACATTAAGCCTAAATCTTTCTTTTGGAAAAAAGAAAGAAAAGTAAGTAAGAAATCTGATAGCAGCTTTTTGCTACTAAGCCCTTGTCGCTTTACGTCCTCGGCAGGGTGGGGGAGAATAATTTTGTGATAGAGAGTAAAAGCGATGAAAAGAGCGGTTAATAGATAGAAAGTAATGCTCCAAGCTAATGGAATATTACCTTTGGTTGAAGGGATAATCACTCCTTCTTCCATTAATCCGGCAAACATTACAAGTATGCCTTGTCCGAAGATGTTGGCAAAGCGATAGAAGGTGTTACGGATTCCTACAAAGAAGGACTGCTCGCCGGTGTTGAGCCCAAGCATATAGAACCCGTCGGCAGCAATATCATGTGTTGCCGAACTGAAAGCTAATAAAAAGAAAAAAGCTAAGGTTAGTTGTAGATAATGAGGTGTAGGAATAAAAAAGGCTATTCCTGCAAAACCCGCTGCTACGCATGCTTGCATAGCTATCACCCATGCTCGCTTGGTTTTTACCAAGTCGACAAAAGGGCTCCATAAGGGTTTGATTACCCAAGGTAGGTTTAGCCAACTGGTGTAAAGAGCAATGTCCGTGTTTGACAATCCCATCTTCTTGTACATGATTACTGCTATGGTCATCACTGCTACATAAGGTAATCCTTCTGCAAAGTAAAGAGTGGGTATCCACGTCCACGGGTTAGTTCTTTTCTCTTTCATCCTATTTCTCATTTTATATTATTCGTATAATCTCTCGATGTTAGCTCCAATGTAATAGTGGAGCAATATTTCATCGTATACATATCCTTGTTCTCCCATCACAGCAGCACCTATCTGACAGAGTCCTACTCCATGTCCCCAACCGGCGCCGATAAGAGTGAACCTCCCCGGAATATTGTTGCTTATCTCCGTTTTATCTACCACGAAGGCAGAACTGTAAAGGTGCGATGTCGATAACGTCCTGCGTATTTCAAGCTCTTTACCAATGGTTAGAGTACGGTTTGTTCCTATAATCTTAAGTTTTACTAATCTTCCGGAAGTTCCTCTCTCAATAGGAATCAGATCGAGTATCTGACCATAGTCAACGCCGGAACGTTTTAATATAAGTTCAGATAGCTCTTGTTGAGTATAGGTTACCTTCCATCGATAGAAATCAGTCGTTTCCTGATCATAGTTATTTAGTACTTGAGAAAGAACCTTTTTATCTTTTGTATTGCAGAAAGCTTCGGGAGAAGTACGGATCCATTTATCAGCTTCCGCTTCCTGACGTAAGTCCGGGAGCTCCGTGATTGTTTTGCTATCTCGTTGTTTAGCCAGATAGGGGTATTTTACATCTTCCCAACAGTATTCAAATTCTTCGAATGCACCACCGCAACATTTAGAGAAGCGTGCATCACATATCTTTCCCTCCGAAGTAAGTACTTGTCCGCGAGTGGCGGCGATGGCTTGTTCTACTATTTCTGTTGAGGCACGGGTAATGCCTTGGTAGCGTTGACAATGGTCGTCAGCACAGACATCAAAGCGGGTGTGATCTTCACGATCGTACCAACGAATCAATTCCTCCTCAGTTTCAGTGTAGGCGGAATAGTTGCTATGGGTATCTGCAATCTCTTTGGTCTTTTGTATTTGAGCCAATAGCCAACTACGGGAAATTACCGCATGCGCTTTGAGTAATTCTAAAGAAGCCGTTGCACTCATCTCTGAAGAGATAACGCTGGTCAGATAATCTTCGATAGCAATAACATTGATACCTGTGAGTTTCTTCCCTTCAACAATAATCTTCAAAGCTCCCAAAAAACGCTGATCTTCCTTTCGTTCCCAATGGAAATTGATACCAATAGTGACATCAATTAGATCGAATGAATCTGTTCGTTCATTGGCTGGCACAAATAAAAGTTCGTCATACAAACGTCCTTTCCACAGAATCTTTCCGTCGTTAAATGTTGCTGTTTGTTTACCGCTGAGTTCTTCACCATTTAGTTGATAAGTGCCGAGTAATACAAACTCTATTTGAGGTTCAAATAAGATTCCGACCTCTACCTTAGGCTCTCTCATAATCGTTCTTTTATAAGTTGTCTTAATCGTAAGAAGCTATTGCTGCTGATGCAAACTTCACTAAGAATGTTTGCTATATCTGTAGCAGTAATTTTTTCAAAGTCTTTCTCTAGTGGAGTGATAAAGACTCCACCCATATCTACTGATGCCGGACTAAGAAGGATATTCTTGTCTCCTTCAGCAAAGTAACAAGAGGGGCGGTGCTTATCCCGTGGAAAGATACATGTAATCCATTTGCTCTCTTCATACCAAGCAAGGACATTCATCATCGGTTCTGCTTCTTCAGGTTTCAATTCTAACGCATCATAAATGGCATTGAATAAGAATTTAGCTGCCTCCTTCTCCTCACTCTCAATGATCAATGTGGCCCGTACTGAATCATTCAGGTACCACAAGGTTGCTTCTTTGTAAGAGGCAATTCTGCCAGCTTTTTTGTATTGCCATTCTTTTTCAATCGGCAAAAAGCCTTTGCTTCCTGCCTGAAAGTGTGCGTGATCGGGAGCCGAAGCTCCACATTTAGGGCCATTATAGAAGATGGTATATTCCTCTAGTTCTTTTGCTAATTGGAGCATATCTCCAAAACGCACTTTGATGCGCTGATCCACATGTTCCGTTTCAGGAATCGTTAGGTGCTTGGGAAAGATAGGGAACGGATTAACCAATATTGAATAATGTCCACCGAAAGGTAAGCCTTTCTGCACGGTCGGCAAGTTAGCGGGACAAAGAAAGCATTTTCTTTCCTGAATAGACTTGCTATCTACCTTCGCAGCAGACGAAACAATGCGTGCGGGGTTGAATTGCACTTTATACAACCACCCGTTTACATCCAATTCTTTCACTCTGACTGTTGCCAGAGCATCATAGTTGGCTTTTGCCATTTCCCATGTTTGGAGTTGCTCAGTAAGCAACTTTTCTATAGCTTCTTTCATCCTGTTTCAAGCAATATTTTGTTTCAATAAAAACACTTAAGAGTTTATGTGCAAACACCTAAGTCTTTTTAAAAAACACCTAGGCGTTTTGGCCATTATTTCCTTTTGTTTTATTTCTTGTTTAAAGCAATGCGTGCCTGGAGTTCCCAAGTACGTATTCTGTCCTTATAGGTGTTATGTCCGTTCATCTTCACTACATCAAGTGAAGCATCGGAGTTATCTTCCCAGCGGCGGCAGAGATAAACAACATCGTACACGCGACCTATCTGATAGTTACGAGAGAAGTTGAGACCCAAAGCATAATCTTCACCATAACTGGTGTTAGGCACATTCACTTCTCGTAATACCGGAGTGTAGAAGGCACGTGGAGCACCTAGCCCGTTGATGCGCAATGCATTGTTGCGTCCGTTCTCGGGAGTCCATTCTTTGTGATCGATGATGCCCGGAGCAATCATGTTCATATTGAAATCAGTCATCATATAAGTTCCTACTACCATGGCACAGTTCTGTTCATAGAAGGCATTAACCATCGTTTGCAGCGTATTCTCGTCTTTGTAAACGTCGTCGCTATCTAGTTGAATGGCAAACTTACCACACTTCTCGTGATGTACTCCTACATTCCAACAACCACCAATGCCCAAGTCTTTTCGCGTGGGGATGATGTGTATCAATCGTTCATCATCAGCATACTTATCTATAATTTCGCTGGTACCGTCAGTAGAAAAGTTGTCGATAATAATCAGATTGAACTTGAATGCTGTCTTTTGTTTTAATACAGACTTGATCGCATCTTCGATTGTACGCATACGGTTGCGTACGGGAATGATGACTGATGCCTCGTATTCGAAATTGCCTGCATTAAACTCTATCTTAGTGAACTCGGGAGCGAGATAACCGCCAATTTCTTTTAAGTGCTCTGTGCATGCTTGTTCCATCTCAACTTGCACCCCACGGTTTTTAGGGTCTACATAGTCAAATATCTTTTCTCCACTTTTGCGCATGTCGTTTTCTATTTCCGAATAGAGATATTCGTTGATATGCACAAGTGGTGCTTTTTGAGAAAGCTTCAAACGAAGATCGTATAGTCCGGCAAACTGATAATCAGCTTTCAGTCTTCCGACTGCTTCTTTCAGTGCGTTAGCTTTGTAAAGCAATACCGAACCGAAATTAAAATCATCACGCAAACTGCCGAATTGATAAGCGATGACCGGTGCATTCGCTTTTGATTCACCCACAATCTGATAATGGTCAGCATATACCATTCCGGCATTTGAATCTTCAGCGATATGAATCATTCTTTCAAGAGCAAAAAGTCCGAGTTCTAATGTGGTGTATTTGGTATAGAACAAAGTATACTCTGCTTCTGAACGCTCTGCGATAGCACGTATGGTAGCTGTAGAGTTCAATGCCGGCACTGTAACAACTTCGCATCCGCTTATTGTTTCACTCGTTGGTTCTATAGCAAGTAAGTATATCTTGTTCACCAGGTTTGTTTTTTGCAACCCTTGAACTGTTTGCTGAACTTGTGCTACTCCTGCAAAAGGGATGAAGCAGTTGATGATTGGTTTCATTCTTATTTTCTTTTTATATTTCTTTATTTTCTATCTTTTATTTCTTTTCGATCCATTCCAATAACCCGATTTCACCGCCAGTTGCTGTGAACAACACTTGGTGGCGATTAAGAGGAACAACCGTACTGATCAGTGAATTACCAACTTTGTGTTTCCACAAGACTTTTCCTGTCAAAGGCTTTAAAGCAAAGATGAGGCCACTTTTTGTACTTCCAAATACGATCCCGTCTTTCTCTACAGGCATAGAGGGAGCATGCTCGTAACCAAAGCCTACATTTGAGGCCCATAGCTGATGAGGCTTATTTCCTTGCGCTGCAAAACAGACGATACTGTCGTTCATTGTTTTGCTGTATACTCTTTTTTTGTCCTCTGATAGGCTGATGGTCTCACGCACCATTGATTGTTTGGTTCGCCATACTGTTTCGCCTGTTTCCAGATCGATGGCTGTCATAGCACGTTCAGGATCTGTTATGAAGACTTTTCCGTATGCTGCAACCGGCCATACTGCTGCTGGTGAGAAATGCATCCGCGTTAGTCCGCCTGTCCATTTCCATAATTCCTTTCCATCGGTCTTATCGAGTGCGTACAATGTATTGTCCCATGCACCAAAAATAACTTTATTTCCTTCGATAAGGGGACGAGTTTCTATGTATCCTTTCACTTGATTGTATGCCCAGCATACTTTTCCTGTTTTTATCTCTATTGCACGAAAAGTATGATCACTGGCACCTATGTAAGCTATTCCGTTCTCAATCGTAACGGCTCCAAGTACAGGTTCGCTGGCTTTTACTATCCATAGCACTTTACCGCTTTTTGCATTCAACCCATAGATGTTCTTGTCTGCGGAACCGAAAACAACGACTCCTTTCTCTACGGCTGGAGTTCCTACGATGCGGTTACCTGATTGAAAAGCCCAGAGCTTCTTTCCGCTCTTCAGTTCGTAGCAAGTCAGCACACCCATGTCGTTTCCCACATATACTTTTTTGTCTGCATAAGCCGGCGAACTATAAATGCCGACTCCGGAACGAACAATCCATGATTCTTTTACTTGAGAGAAGGTTTGGTTGAGCGAGAAATCCGGGTATTTATTGCTTGCACCTTTTTCGTCATAATACTTCTTCTGAAGCGACAGTGAAGCCCATTCTTTCATCTCGGAACCAATCTTGTGTTCGTAGACAATAATGGAATCAGGAGTTACATCGTACACGGAATATCCTCCGACGCTGTCTTTGGCTCTAAGATTGGAACGATTCAATATACCCGGTATGCCGTCATAGGAAAGGAATCGATTGCTGTGATAATGTCCTCCGAGGAAAGCACGTATATTGTATGGTCGCACGGCATCCGTTACATCAAACCAATTGTCCACGTCGCCATCTTGTAGCGGATAATGTGTTGCCAGAATTACGGGTTTCTCTTTTCCTGCTTTGCTGAGTTCTTCTTTCAGCCAAGTTATATCTTGTGGAGACACATGTCCATCTGCCATTCGCATAAGAGGTCCTGAATTAAATCCCAGGAACAAAAAACCATTGTGCTCAAATTCGAATCGCTCAGCACCAAAGATATGGCTGAATGCAGTGACGCCTGATTCACTCCACTTTGTTTCGTGATTTCCCAGAATAATATAATATTTCGCTTTTAATCCGTTAAGGATATCATGTGCTATTTGCAGACTATTTCTGTCGCCTTCTTCCGTGATATCCCCGGTAACTAGAACAAAATCGATGTTCGGAGTTGCATTAATCTGCTTGACGGAGTTTTGCAGATCTTCTACGGATGTAGGATTTTTAGAGATATGAATATCCGTGACCAGCGCAAATCGAAAAGGTTGTGCCAACAGTGTCGGTAATACTATAAACAGAAGAACAAGTATGATTAATCCTTTTTTCATTGTTCAGTCTACTTACTTTTGCGTTGTTTTTTCAAAAAAAGAAAGTATTGATTTCATCAATTGCTCTCTTTCAGCACTTGTGCGTATGGATTCGAAGGGAAATCCCAGTACACATGTTTTGTAATCTCCCTCATAAGCTATTCCGGCACTAAGATTGTTCTCCGAATATCGAAGTACGGTATATGCTCCTTCAGTCGAAGGCTCTAATGCGTCGGGTGATTCTACTACATAAGAATCGGAATTCAATTCATTGTAATAACTGTACTTACCGTTGATCATGTCAAATGGTGAAGCTACGCTCTTTACTTGTCCCGTAGTTGCAGCCTGACCTACACGCCATTTGTATTTAAGAATATTAGTGGCAAAAGCTTTATCTTCTTTGTTTGCTTGAGCATTATCCCATAAATCAGAGGCAACATAGGCTCCTGAAACAAAGATATTTCCTCCCGCTTTGGAATAAGTTGAAATCGCTTTTTGCATTTCCGGTGTGAAAGTCTTAAACTCTAACGGGGTGACTCCTCCTCGTCCCATCTTCGTTTGTTTTTCCTTGCCTAGAATCAAATCTACTGATGGGTAATCGTTCATTGAAGCATACTTATTCTCTATTGCTTCATCGCTACAAGAAACGAAAGAGTAACCAGCTTTGAGGATTGCTACACCATGCACAGCCGGATAATCGAATGTATTTCCCGCAATAACCATTGTTTCGTAATTTCCACAACTATCACCAAAACCTGATGCGTCATCGTCCATCCAAGGTATGACACGACGGAACTCTTTCATACTACCAATGTAACTGATATCCTCTTTATAAGGCACTCCGTGATCTAATTGATCGAGGAACCCGGCAATGCTATCTGCCGGCGCAACAAAATCAGCCGGAGCACTAATGCGATCGAATCCGTTGATAACCAAAACTGTACCTTTAGAGTTGAATGCTCTACCGGTAGAAAGAATTTCCGAAGGGAAACTTTCTCCACCTTTGTTTAGGGCAGTCACCTTATAACTGCAAACCACTCCAGCTGGCACTACTGTGCGATAGGAGTTCTGGTTAACAACTACTCCGTTGTCAAAGTCTCCATCATCTATACGGGTATAAACAATGTATTTTTCAGCTTTAGCTGTTGCCTCCAGTGGATCATTGACCGGTTGCCAAGTCAATTCCATCTCATTTTCTCTGATGAAACGGATACTCATATTGTCCACCGGCAATGGTTGCACTACATATTCTTGTTTGTATTGCGAACAGAGAAACTGGAGCATTCCCTTGTATATGGAACGGCTTACTGTGAAGCGAAAACGAGGATCAATGCCATAGCGCATATCTGCAAAGTTCTGATGAGATAGGAGTTCTAACAACATGGTAGGAACTTTAGGAACTCTAGCTTCAAAATACGATTGATTCCACATACCACGACGTGTCCATTTAGGCTCGTATAAAGCGCGAATGTCATTCACGATGTTGGTTTGTATCAAATCGGTAAGGTCTCTTGATGCATAACGGGACGTTCCATTGGCAAATATCCCGTCATCACCTGCTGTTTGAAAAATACCTAATGTGCCTATAATGGAATCGTTCATTGTAGTACCTGCATCCGAATGAAAGGCAAAAGCCATATCAATAGGGATTTTTAATCCTTTATCAGTAGGACATGCCGATGATCCTCCTGCTAAATAGTTTACCCATAATCCACGTGACTTATAGTCGTCCGTATAATCGTTTTTGCCTTGACTTTCGGAATAGACACTATCAGGCATGCCCGCCCACTGAAGCCAATAACGAGCACCTTCGGTAAATCTGGGATAACCACTTGTCTCATATGGATAGTCTACTTTAGGCAACTGTTTGGTTGTTATCGGAGTTGTAATGTCAGAACTTCGAGTGTTTTCAGTAGCGATACCACCATCGGCTATTCTACGTGCTATGTTACCATAACCACCTCCAATCTTAACGGCATCCGCTGTGACCATTCGTCCCGACTTATCCGACTTGTTGCTTAATACGACTTTGCAAGCATCATTCCTCTCAGCATTGAAACTAAAATGTCCCAGATAAATCCATGTGCCACCGCCCATGGTTTGGTTGACTTTGAATTGAGATACGCCACCTTTGTGATAAACAGTGTAGAGAGCATCTTCCGTACTATTCTCTACTGTTTTGTAAGACACATAAACGGCATACTTACCTGCTTTCGGAATGGAAGGAATCCACTCTGCCAAGTTTTCTTTTCCTTTCTTTATTGTTTCCGTTAAGCGGTAAGTACCCTCTTTGAAAGGATTCTCAAAATTAATGTATTGATCACGTAAATGAGCGAAGCCGGTTTCTTTGCCAGTGCTCCAGCTCTTATCAGCATCTTTTTCAGTATAGACAGATGCATTGCGGCAACCGTCATTATCAATGATAACTTCCACCGCTTGAGTGTCTCTCTCTCGAGGAAGCAATACGTTTGCTCCTGCATTCTCAAGCATTGGAAGAAGGTAGGGGAGGACGAAACTTTGGGTATAGAGATCTTCTACCGTTTGAAAGATGCGGGCTCGCTGCCACTCCCAACGTGTTAGTTTAGGCTCATAATAAAATCCATGACTTTGCCACAAAGCAATGTGCCTACTCTGTAAACCTTTCGTGGGGGCGTAAGGCACAGAGAGTTTGCTAATCAATGGTTTATCAGACTTATTGGTAAAAGTACCTGCTTTTTTATCCTTCTTGCTCCGCAAGGCCATTGGGATAAACTCTTCAATTGCTTTTTTGTCAGTGCAGATCTTTAGTTTGTATTTTGCTAATTCCTGGGGGAGGAGAGCTTGTACTTCACGATAAATAGTCTGCACATTGTCTTCACGAAAGGGGATGTAAGAGCAATGAATGTTAGCAAAGAGAGTGAGTTCATTCTTCTCAATGGCAACAGAGTCAATGTTTATCTTGGCAACAGAAATCTCCTTCCGAGCTGTAGCGGTAAGTAAGTTGCCGATCTTAGTCCGCAGTTCCGTAGAGACATCTTGTGCAATCATGGTTTGTGGGAGCAAACCGAAAGCCAACAGAGATAAAAATGACGCACGTTTTAAATTCATAATTGTGTTAAGTTTATAAATTGATTTTTGCGATTTATTTATTTTTTGTCTTTTACAATCATTAGGCTAAGGCCAACGAAAGTAAAGAATGCATTAAAGATCAATAGCTCGTAGCTAAACGCATACCCGTTGAACCATGCTTCCGAATTCTTTTGCAAGATGAAGCATAAAATAGGCGAGATGATAGCCACCAACGGAATATATTTATCTCGAACTTGTTTTTTAGTGAAAATGCCAAATGCGAACAGCCCTAATATGGGACCGTAAGTATAACTAGCCAAAATATATACTGCATCGATGACGCTGGTATTGTTCAGCATATTGAAAACAAGGATGACTAAACCCATGACTACGGCCATACCTACGTGCACGCGTTTACGTATTTTGACGATCTCGCCTTCTGCCTTTCCCTTTGTCCCTAGTATATCTACCGTAAAAGAGGTGGTCAGAGCAGTCAGTGCAGAACCGGCAGCCGAGTATGCTGAAGAGATTAATCCGATAATGAACAGTATGCCTACAATAATGGGAAAGTAATTGCCCGTGGCAATCATCGGAAACAGTTCATCACTCTTAGCCGGATTGGCAATCCCGTTTTGAGCTGTATATGTGTATAGCAATACGCCAAGCATAAGAAAAAGTAAGATGACAAAGAACTGTGATATACCACTGGTGATCATGTTTTTTTGAGAATCTTTGAAGTTTTTGCAGCTTAGGTTTCGTTGCATCATATCCTGATCCAATCCGGTCATGGCAATCATCGTAAAGATCCCTGCCAGAAACTGTTTGAAGAAATAACGTTTATCGTTTATATCATCAAAGAAAAATAGTTTAGAAAGGTCACTCTTAGTAATGCTAGCTACCATTCCGCTAAAGTTTAGTTTCAAGTCGGATGATATATAATAGATGCATAGTACTACCGATACTACTAAACAAAATGTTTTTAAAGAGTCTGTCCATATCAATGATTTCACTCCGCCACGAAAAGTATATAACCATACTAAGGCAACAGTAGCAATCACATTCAGGATGAAAGGTAATTGTAAAGGGTCGAATACCAATAACTGCAAAGTGAGGCATACTAAGAACAAGCGGACTGCGGCTCCCAGCATTTTGGAAATGAAGAAAAACCATGCTCCAGTCCTATATGAGGATGCTCCGAATCTCTCCTCCAAGTACTCGTAGATGGAAACAAGGTTCATTTTATAAAATAATGGTATCAGCACAAAAGCAATGATGAACTGCCCTGCTACAAAACCGAGCACCATCTGTAGATAGGCAAAGTTGCTAGTTGCTACCATTCCCGGAACTGAAACAAATGTAACGCCCGATATGCTCGAACCAATCATAGCGAAGGCTACTATATACCAAGGCGATTTCCGATTTCCAACAAAGAACCCTTGATTGTCTGCTTTCCTACCCGCTATATAGGAGATGGCGAATAAAATTGCAAAATAAGCGGCTATGGTAACTAAAACTAAAATAGGGCTCATAAGTATCCTCTTTTATTTGTACTAAATGATTAATAAATCCGTTCTCTCTTGTTCTATAATCCATAATATTTAGCGTATCATTCTGCATATAGCAGGTATGGCCTACGCTGCACCTTGAATATCTCCACATCGCCTTTCCACATTGCCTTGATCTCATCTGCATCCTTTCCTTCTTCAATCATCTTTCGTACATAATCCGTACCAACCAGCGATTCGAAGAACGGGCGGAAGAATTGGTCACCCATGTTAAGATTTCTATAGGCATCAATAATGTAGCTCAAATCTACACCTTTTTCCCCTATTTCTTTATCAGAAAGTCCGCTTAAATTTACACCGTGGCATAACTTTCCGAGCTGAGGTGGATTCTTTGCACCCGAAATACTTTTCGGTGTGAAACTGTAATTGTATCCTGTCATATTGGGATGCCCATAGATCTGGAATGGGAGAGAAGTTCCTCTACCTAAGCTAACAGGAGTGGCTTCGAAAAAGCAAGTAGACGGATAAAGGTAAACCGATTTCATATTGGGTAGGTTAGGTGATGGAGGAATAGGAAGTTTATATAATGTTTGGTGTGTATAATTTTTGCATTTGATTACTGTGACATCACAGACTCTTGATGCTGGGAGCCATTTTTCTCCATTTACCATTAAGGCGAGCTCGCCTAAAGTCATGCCATGCACGATTGGGATAGGAAGCCATCCTACTCCCGATTTATATTTCATATCAAGTATTGGCCCGTCTACATAATGGCCATTGGGATTGGGACGATCTAAAATTAGCATCTTACGATTATATTCCGCACAAGCATCCATTAGTTTTACCATAGATATATAATACGTATAAAATCTCAAGCCTACATCTTGTATATCTACGATTAATATATCAAATTTTCGCATAGATTCTTCGCTGGGCTTTCCAGCCTTTCCGTCATATAATGAGAGTATGGGTACCCCTGTCTTTGTATCAACTGAGCTTGAAACATGTTCTCCTGCATCTGCATTTCCACGGAATCCATGCTCCGGAGAGAAAATAGCAACTACATTGAATTTGTTTTCCAACAACACATCCAACGTATGCTTGTTGCCTATCATGCCAGTATGGTTAGAAAACACTGCAATGCGTTTATTCTTCAAAATCGGGAAGTATTCCTTTGTAAGTTCAGCACCGACAATGACAGAATTCCCTTCCTTTGTTTGTGCAGACATACAGGTTGAACCACACAATATAATAGCTATGAGTAGAATTGTTTTCATAAATAGATGTTATTAAGAGAACTATTTTCAGTAGTAGCAAAGATAATATTACTTTTGGCATCAAGAACAACTATTCACATTTATTTAGATACCTGTCTATCAATTCACGCAGTTGAATTTGTTGTCTTTTGATATAGAGTATTTAGATATTTGAGAAACAAGGAAGTGATGTTTAACTGCGATCACTTCCTTGTAAAATTGTTGACTCTATTCCCAGCCAGAATTCTGTTTTAACGTTTTTCCTTTAGCTTCATAAAGAGTTATTTGATCCAATGGGATAGGATATAAATAATCTTTTGCACTATAGGTTCTTAACATTGTAGAATCAGTAATCGGAACAATATAGCCTGTATTTCCTGCTCTGTCAAGTGTTATAGACTTGAGTGTCTCTAAAGTAATTGGAGTTGTTGGGCTGTATGTAGCGTTATACCATGTAATAAAACGCTCTTTATCTAGCCATGCACCTAAATTTAATTTAGCATTAAGTGCCATATCTGCATAATTTAGTTTATTCCATCTGCGGAGATCATTAAATCTGATACCTTCATAGACAAGTTCAATACGACGTTCGCGGCGAACTTCCCATATCAGAGATGGCACATCTGTATCGCGATTCGGATCATTAATGGTAACACCGTTTACTGTGAGGTTGCTGCCAGACAATAATACATGAGGCATACTAGTGCTTTTTCTATCACGAATAAGATTGATTGATTTATCAAAGTCACTTTGCACCAAAGTATAAGCACCTAATTGAGATAATTCTACAGATGCTTCTATGTAATTCATTAAGACTTCGTTTAACTTCATTACAGGGGCATCTGTAATACAAGTATTACTCGTTCCTCCAGCTTTTGTTTTTAAATCTTCGTTGACGAATCTATTTGAAAAGTATCCGGATATTGCATATACCTTTTCAATGCCATCCAACTTTAATCCAGTTTTGTCAATGTTTGCATACATACGTGGATCACGATCTGCTATCTCATCGAAAAACCATTTGTCTCCCTGATAAAGAGTGTTTTCTGCTTGATTTATAGGTAAACCGTTGGATGATAGATAAGAATCAATTAAATCTTTAGATGGGCTGTTTATCTCTGCTTCAGTTACTTGGAATGTCATCAAACTATGTGTAACAACTCCTTCAACATAAGAGCGATAAATGATGACTTCAGGGTTGCTTGCTAAATCTTCAGATGTTGTCAGTGATTTATAACTACTAGCCAAACTATAATCGCCCCAACTCATTAGCTCTGCAGCTGCATTTTTAGCGGCTTGCAGATATTTTTTAGCATATTCGGTATTGTTTTCACGGTATTTCTGCCATGTACCTTCAAATAGCATTAATCTTGAAGTATATGCATATGCTACGGCTTTGTTGATTGAAAGTCCCATTGTTCCGTCACTTTTACGTATGTTCTCACATGCAAAACTTAAGTCATTAAGGACGCTATCCATAACTGTTGTACGTGGATCTTTTTCTTTGTAAAGTGTCTCGTAATCGGTGTTTTCAATAGCTTCACTAAACCATGGAGTATCTCCAAATTTTGAAACTAACTTGCTATACTCCATTGCACGTAAGAAGCGCGCTACTCCTACCCAGTGCCTTTTTGCTTCATCTGTTAATGAGGAACTTGATACCCTATTAATGATAATGTTGAGTTTCCTGATATAACTAAAAGTCCAATTACGTTCATCATTCTTAGTTGAGGCTACATCTGTCTCAGATGATGGAGCTACTTTTGTGAAATAAGTTGCTGATTTTTGGGCATTATCATCAGTCCAATCAGCCACATTTGTTTCGGCATACCAATCTGCGCGTTCCCACCCAGACCGATATCCTTCAAAATACACGTCGTAAAAAGCATACATTGAAGTTCGTATATTATCTTCACTGTTCCAGAATGTAGGTGTGTCTGTTACTGTATCCATTGGGTCGCGAGTCAAAAAGTCATCACATGCACTCAATGTTAAAGCAACGAATAATAATGAGAATATTTTTATTTTCATAATTTTCTTGTTTTAATGTTTTTAAAATCCTATTTGCATACCGAGTGAAATGGTTCTTTGATATGGGTAGCTTCTTCCGAAAGCGTATGATCCGTCGCCATATCCTGTTTTGTAATCTGTTGATTCTGGATCAACAGGAATCTTCATGTTGTCAAATTCAAAAAGGTTTTCTGCACTTACATAAAAACGTGCATTTTCAAAACGTATTTTTTTCAACCACTCTTGAGGCAGTGTATAACCTATAGTTATATTTTTGCAACGTAGGTAAGACATATCAGATAGATATCTTGTTTGGCGTAAGAAGTTTTGGCCATTACTTACCCAAGCATTGTTTGAAGGGCGCGGATAGTAAGCATTTGTATTTGTTGTAGTCCAATAATCCATTTGATGAGCGTATGCTGCATCTGCATAACTGGATCCACCTGCAGGAATGGCAACACTACCGTATGCCCAATAATCACGTTTGCCTACACCTTGAAAGAAAACGCTAAGGTCAAGCCCTTTGTAATCTGCTCCCAAAGAGAAGCTATATTCGTAATCAGGTAAAGTATTGCCTATTACTTTTAAATCGCCGTGGTCTTCTATTGTGTTTTTTCCGTAGCTAATTTTATCGTCACCATCTATATTCTTATATTTAACATCTCCAGGGCCAAACTTAAAAGATCCAGTTTCATATAAAGATTGAGATGCAATACCATCTTTTAGACTTCCATCTATCTTGAAATCACTTTCTTGGAATAAACGGTCTGTTTCATATCCCCAGATTTCGCCAAGGCGTTTGCCTTCATAATTTCCATAAATATTATTATTGCTCCCTTTAAATTTTGTAATCTTTTCTGTGACGTGAGAGATTGATGCTCTGGCATTAATACCGAAACCAGATTTGAAGCGATGGCTATAATCAAGTCCAAGTTCTAAACCGTTTCCTGTAATTTCTCCATAATTTATTTTTGGAGATGATGCGCCAAAAGTAGAAGGTAATGTTTCTCCTGCGCAGTGCATGTCAGAAGTTACGCGCTTGTACCAATCAAATGTAAATCCAAGCTCATCATTAAAGAAACGGGCATCTAGACCTAGATCAGTTGTTGTGACACGTTCCCAAGTCAAAGCGCTTGAAATAACAGAAGGAGAACCTAGATAGAGTTGGTTTGTACCATTAACAACCCAATTTGAATTTCCAGAAGTCATTGTTGAGATAAATGAATTAGATGCAACGTCTTGATTTCCTATAGTTCCCCATGAACCTCTAACTTTCAAAGTTGATAGTGTTGGTTTTACCCATGTCATAAAGCTTTCTTCTGAAGTTCTCCAACCAGCAGAAACAGATGGGAATAATGCCCATTTTTTGCCTTTAGGGAAGTTTGAGGATCCATCATATCGTGCGTTTATTTCTAACAAGTATTTCTGCATGTAATTGTAGTTGATGCGTCCAAAGAAACCTGCAGCAGCAAAGTCATTATGATAGCTATCAGTTGAACTATATGAATATTGGTCACCTGTAGCCAATGCTATCTCAGGAAGGGTGGTACTAATTAATCCTCTGCGTTCTGAATAATGACTTAATTTCTCACGGCTTTCAGCATCCATACCAGCCATTATCTTGAAATTGTGTTTCTTCTCAAAGTTGAGGTTGTATGTAGCATATGCCTTGAATATATTAGCCATCGTATATTTGCTACTTTGAGTTACACGATTATGGGTGCTACCATAGATATCTGCATAGTTGCTGAATGGAGCAGAAGAGAACATATTGTAAGCCATCACGGTTCCACCATTCCTTTTTTGCGCATCAATTAGCATAGAAAAAGTATAGTCAAAGTTGATAGTCAAATCTTTGATAGGTGTTATCTCTGTTCCTAAGTTTGTACGTATGTAATTTGATGTTACCGATTCCCTATTTCCCGATTTTATATCGGTTACGGCTGAGCGGAAGTCTTTTCCGTCGTACTGTGCATAAGGGTACCATCGGGGCCAACGCATTAAGTAAAACCATGCATCATATTGTCCTGAGGTATATTTATAAGGTTGGTCATTCTCAGAACGCGTGAAGAGAATATTGGCTTTAACTTTCCACCAATCACGAATATTGGTGGTGATATTGGAGTTTAGAGTGTACCTGTTATATTTGTCAGAGTTAAATTTCATTACTCCTGTTTGGTTCAGATATCCTAGGCCGATGTTGTATGTGGTTTTGTCATTTCCACCTGTAACTGATAAATTATGGTTTTGTTGAGGTGTCCAGTCTTTGGTGAACTCTTTAATTGGATCAAATGAACGGTAGAAAAAAGTTTTACCTCCTCTTATCTCGAAATCACGCCCCTCAAGCATTTCGCCTAATTCGCTTTGTGACATATTACCATATTGTTCTTCCCATCCTTTTATCTTTTCAACAGCTGTAGCGTCGATGGTATATCCGATGTTAGTGATGGAGTTTTGTCCAAGTCTATCTAGTATGGTCATGATAAATTCAGCATTATCTGATGCAGAGGCTAATTCCGCCATTGTCGTTGGTGTACTCCATGCATAGTTGTTCGAATAATTAACTTTTACCTTATCATTCTTCTTTCCTTGCTTAGTGGTGATTAATATGACCCCCCATGCCGCGCGTGTACCATATATTGAAGCTGAAGCAGCATCTTTTAGAACAGATATTGTCTCAATGTCATCAGGATTGACTAGATTGATGCTAGGAATCTCAACGTTATCAACTAGAATTAGTGGTGATGTCCCATTTGTTGCGCTGAGAGAGCCTACAGATCCACGGAGCTTAATGGTTGATTCTGTTCCGATTCCACCAACTTTATTTGTAATAGTCAGGCCTGGACTGATGCCTTGTAGTGCTTTAGCTGCATCTGTAACAGGGCGACTTGCAATAGCTTCTTGTACATTTATATTTGAAACGGCCCCCGTTAGATTCACTTTCTTTTGTGCTCCATAACCAACGACTACTACTTCATCTAAAAGTTCAGTGTCTTCTTTTAGAACAACTTGCATATTTTTTGAGGCTTTTACCTCTTGGGATTTATAACCTATATAAGAAACGATTAGAATTGTTCCAGGTTTTACATTTAACGAGAATTTACCATTTATATCAGAAATAGTACCGTTTGTTGTTCTTTTTTCTAGGACGCTAGCTCCGATGATTGCTTCTCCTTTAGAGTCAACAATTAGTCCTTGGACAGCTTGTGATTGCTGCTGCTCATTTGCTGTATAGCTACTGTTTTGAATGTTTTTGTTGGCCATAGCTTCACCGCTGCCTAGAAATAGTGCAGTGATAGTTAGTGCCGTGAGGAACTTACTGTGAGTAATCCCTCGTTTTTTTCGATCTTCATTCATATGAGACTGATGATTTTAGTTGTTAGATAATTTTTTTTAAGGTAATAGAGATTTCTGAAATGTTTGGATAAAACTTTATCCCTCGGTAATCTTGTTTCTTCATCATAGGCTATAAGTATTATATTATCTCTTTTTTCTTATTGATAGCATTTACTAAATTGCTCTATCTCTGGTTTACCAGAATCTGAGTCTGCTTAAATATTGTTTTGGTTAGGTTGTTTTAAGAGATTAATCTGTGCGATCAACAAAGGGACAAGACTTCTAAAAAGTATTGTCTTAGCAAATATATAAATAGTTTTTATATCAAGAACTATTTTTTGCATTATTTTATATTTATAGATATATTTTTAGGTATCTATATGCATAAAGAGCTTTGAAATTAATAGATGTATTCGTTTACCTGGTTATAGGAAGAAATGGTTTTGTGCTTTTTGCTGTACTTAGGCTTCTTCAATGTTCATTGAATGAAACTCTATAAGTCCAGACATCGGTGTTTCCTCGATGACTCCAAGCTCTATGTTGAATTCGTGAGCTATATCGCATAATACTTCGGAATAAGTATGTGCTACTGAGCCTACAAAACGAATAGGGTAGTTTTTGTAATCGTACTGGCATACGCTACGTGTGAAGAAGTTGCGTAAATTTTCTGTAAGTAGGCTGTAGACATAATCGTTGTCTAAATAATCTGCCAAGAAATAGGAGATGGTGGCTAAGAAACGATTAGGAAATGGACGGTTATAAACCGATTCCATTACATCATTGGCATTGATACGGAATTTTTCATAAAAATCGTTCGTAATATCTTTAGGTGCTAGCCCTTTGAGAGCATCTGATAAAAAAATTTTCCCAAGTACAGCGCCACTACCTTCATCTCCTAAAATATATCCAGCAGCTTTTACATTTTTTGCAATAATTTTCCCATCATAAAAGCATGAGTTTGAACCTGTTCCCAAAATGCAGGCTATTCCAGCTTCATCTTTAAATAATCCACGGGCAGCAGCAAGTAGATCGCTTTCTACTTGTATGGGAGTCTTGAATTGAGCGACTAACGATGCTCCTAAGATGTTTTTTTTCTCATTCGAAGTGCATCCTGCGCCATAGAAGTAAACTTGTTCCAGTTTTTTTCTAAAAAAAGATTCAGGTAAGCCCAGTCTGACACTTCGACTAATCTCTCTTCGGGTTTGAAAAAAAGGATTCAACCCTTCTGTAAAGACACGTTGTATAAGATGATTATCTTCAATTAATGCCCATTCTGTCCTCGTAGAACCGCTTTCTGCAATAAGTTTCATTCCCTAGATGTATTTTATTCCGATACAAATATATAGTTTTTTTCTATAGTATTTGCTAAAATAATAAATTGTTCTTTGAATTTTGTACAAATCGTGTGATTCTATCGACCTATAGAGAAAAGGGTAAGAATATATTTTTAAGAACTGCTGAGGACTTTACTTTTCTTAGATCGAAATTAAGTGTGTAGGAGAGACGGGTAGAATGCTGCTTCTCTCTTCTGTAAAGGCTAAAATTACCTTTAAGAACATCCCCATGTTATAATATAAAACATCCGGATGTTCTTTGATATAAGTTGGGGATGTTCTGTATAATAACATCCCCATGTTGTGTTAGATGAACTCTCGTTTAATAAAGTGTTTTGTCTGTATTTACAATTAATATACAAAAAGCCTCGCAAAAACCGGTTTACGATTTTGCGAGGCTTTTCAATATGTAGAGCACAATCAGAGAATAAACTCTCTATTATATATTCTTCTCTTTAATCAGATATTCTGCAATCTGCACTGCGTTGAGTGCGGCTCCTTTTTTGATTTGATCGCCTACTACCCAAAAGGTTAGTCCGTTTTCGTTGGAGAGATCCTTGCGGATGCGACCTACGTATACGGGGTCTTTGCCTGCAATGAAAAGAGGCATTGGGTAATCTTTTTCGACAGGGTTATCTTGAAGGATCACGCCTTCTGCTTTGGCAAATGCTTCGCGGGCTTCTTCTATGGATACCGGACGCTCTGTTTCTATCCAGATGCTTTCGGAATGTGCTCTCAATGCGGGAACACGTACACAGGTTGCACTTACTTTGACGTCGGAGTGCATGATTTTGCGTGTTTCGTTAAACATCTTCATCTCTTCCTTGGTGTAACCGTTTTCTGTGAATACGTCTACTTGAGGTATGAGGTTGAAGGCCAACTGGTAAGCAAACTTTTCTACGGTTACTGCTTCACCGGCCAATACTTGACGGTATTGTTCGTATAGTTCGTCCATTGCTGCTGCTCCGGCACCGCTGGCGGCTTGGTAGGTAGATACATGAACGGTTTTGATATGTGAGAGTTGCTCTATTGCTTTCAAAGCTACTACCATTTGTATAGTGGTGCAATTTGGATTAGCAATAATGCCACGAGGACGATCTTTTGCGTCGGCTGCATTTACTTCCGGAACAACCAATGGAATGTCGGCATCCATGCGAAAAGCGCTTGAATTGTCAATCATTACGGCTCCATATTTGGTAATTGTATCGGCAAATTCTTTTGATGTTCCTGCACCGGCAGAGGTGAAAGCGATATCAACCCCTTTAAAGTCATCGTTGTGTTGCAGAAGTTTGACTTCGATCTGTTTACCGCCAAAGGTGTATTTAGTTCCGGCACTACGTTTAGAACCGAACAATACTAACTCGTCCAACGGGAAACTTCTCTCATCGAGCACGCGCAGAAACTCTTGTCCTACGGCTCCGCTTACGCCAACAATAGCTACTTTCATCTTCTTTTGTTTTATATGAATAATTTTGTTCCTATCCAATCTACTCTTTGTGAATAGGTAATTGGCTACAAAATTATAACATTCCATCAGATTATAAGCTATGATAAGCAGAGATTTATTATTTTTGGGTCTTCTTTTCTTGTGAAATGGTTCTATTTATGGATAAATGCTTATTTTATTGAATATTTATCCATAAGGAGATGTTCTATTGTTTATGCATTGTTTTTTTAAGTCATTAAATAATAAATATCCAATTACTTTCTTCGTCTTATTGCATTGTCTTTGTGATATCTTTTTTGTTCTTTTGCAGAAGAATATAAAAACGGAAAACAATGAAGTGGTTAGACTTTAATTTTGAGCTTCCTATCACGGACCCTACGTGGGTGTTTCTTATAGTGCTTACAATTATTCTCTTCGCACCGATATTGCTTGGTCGGTTGAAGATTCCTCATATTATCGGTATGATTTTGGCTGGTATAGCTATTGGTGAGCATGGATTTAATATCCTTGTGCGCGATAGCAGTTTTGAGCTTTTCGGTAAGGTGGGACTTTACTATATTATGTTCCTTGCCGGATTGGAGATGGATATGGAGGATTTTAAGAAGAACCGAGTGAAGGGGGTTGTTTTTGGAATATATACTTTCCTTATTCCTATGATTTTGGGTGTTTGGAGTAGTATTTATTTCTTAGGATACAATGTTACTACCGCAGTTCTTTTGGCAAGTATGTATGCATCTCATACGCTGATAGCTTATCCTATTATTAGCCGATATGGCTTGTCGCGTCTTCGCAGTGTAAGTATCACTATTGGCGGTACGGCAATTACTGTTGTTTTGGCACTCTTGATACTGGCTGTTATTGCGGGAGGTTACAAGGGGACTGTGGACGGATTCTTTTGGTTGTCGCTTACTGTGAAAGTGCTGCTTGTCGGCTTTTTTATAATTTATTTCTTTCCTCGCATCAGTCGCTGGTTCTTCCGTAAATACGAAGATAACATCGTGCAGTTTATTTTTGTTTTGACCATGATGTTCTTGGGTGGTGGATTACTTGAGGTAGCTGGACTTGAAGGGATTTTGGGTGCATTTATGGTTGGGCTGGTGCTGAATCGATTGGTTCCTCATGTATCTCCTTTGATGAATAGACTTGAGTTTGTGGGCAATGCATTGTTTATTCCCTATTTTCTGATTGGAGTGGGAATGATTATTGATGTTCGTACATTTTTCTTTGGAGGTGAAGCTTTGAAGGTAGCTCTTGTGATGACTCTCGTTGCGACTATTAGTAAATGGCTTGCGGCTTGGCTGACTCAAAAAACCTTCAAGATGCATGCTAATGAGCGCGCCATGATGTTTGGCTTAAGTAATGCGCAAGCTGCAGCTACACTTGCAGCTGTGTTGATCGGAAATAAAATAGAAATATCTCCCGGAGTGCCTTTACTCAACAATGATGTATTGAACGGAACGGTGATGATGATACTTTTTACTTGTATTATTAGCTCTATTGTAACGGAGCATACTGCTCGGAAGATTGCTTTGGGAGGGGAGTGCGGCATGAGTGAAGAAAGGCCTAAGGAAGAGGAGCACATTTTGATTTCCGTGGCTAATCCTGATACGATTAGAAGCTTGATGAGTATGGCACTATTGATGAAAGCTCCGAAGCGCAAAGATGGAATAATGGCCTTAAATGTGATAAATGATGGGAATGCTTCTGATGCTCTCTTGACGCAAGGAAAGAAAATGCTGGAGCAGACGGCTACGATAGCTGCAGCAGCGGATGTAAGCGTAAATATGATTACTCGATTCGACCAGAATATAGCCTCAGGAATCATACATACTTTGAAAGAATATAATGCTTCTGAGGTGATACTTGGATTGCATCGTAAGGCTACGTTGGTAGATTCTTTTTTTGGTGTTTTAACGGTAAACTTGCTGAAGGGTATGCATCGGCAAGTGATGATTGTAAAGTGTCTGATGCCTGCAAATACATTACGACGCATCATTGTGGCGGTTCCTGCTAAAGCTGAATATGAGGTGGGATTTTTTAAATGGGTAGAGAGGCTCTGTAGGATGGCGGGGCAATTAGGATGTCGATTATGCTTCTTTGCGCATCCCGATACGTTGCCTTACCTAGAAGATTATGTAAGAAAACAGCATAAGGGCGTGAGAGGAGAGTATTCTGAGTTTGCCGAATGGGATGATCTGTTGTTGTTGACTAAAGAGGTTAATTATGATCATCTGTTGGTTATCATCAGTGCTCGTAGGGGTTCAATCTCTTATAACCCTCTATTTGATACCCTTCCGGTGCAGATTAGTAAGTATTTTAATAATAATAGTTTGATGCTTCTGTTTCCCGACCAGTATGGAGATCCCCAAGAAATGGTTTCTTTCTCTGATTTGGGTCGTCCTAATGAATCGCAACAATACGAGAATGTGGGCCGCTGGTTTTATAAATGGTTTAAGAAGAGTTGATGTATAATTTAAATAGGCGAAAGTGATAAAATTAGAAAGAATTACCAAAAGCTTTGGAACTTTGCAAGTACTGAAAGGTATTGATGTAGAGATTGGTAAAGGAGAGATAGTAAGTATTGTTGGTCCCAGTGGTGCTGGTAAAACAACTTTGCTTCAGATTATGGGTACACTTGATGAACCTGATACCGGGCTTGTTTCCATTGATGGAACCATTGTTAGCCGGATGAAGCAGAAAGAATTGTCAGCCTTTCGTAATAGTCACATTGGCTTTGTTTTTCAATTTCATCAATTACTACCCGAGTTTACAGCTATAGAGAATGTGATGATTCCTGCTTTCATCGCTGGTGTATCTACTAAAGATTCGCTGACGAGAGCTTCTGAAATTTTAGATTTCATGGGGCTGAAAGAGCGAGCTTCACACAAACCGAATGAGCTTTCGGGAGGAGAAAAGCAACGGGTGGCAGTGGCTCGTGCGTTGATCAATAATCCTGCAGTGATTTTAGCAGATGAGCCGTCGGGCAGTTTGGATACACGTAATAAAGAAGAGCTACACCAATTGTTCTTTGACTTGCGTAATAAGTTTGGGCAAACGTTTGTTATTGTGACTCATGATGAAGCTTTGGCTCAGATTACTGATCGTACGGTGCACATGATTGATGGAATTATTCAATGAAAAGCGGTAAATGGCTTTAATAATCAATGAATCTACTCTTGACAAGAATACGTTGGATTATTGTTTGAAATGCTCTTTTTGTACGGAGCAATTTATTCAAAACGAATATAATGGCTGATGCGTTCGAAATCTTTTTGAGTGAATTCACTATAGAGTACCAATTGTTTCAAGCTTTTTAACGGGCCGTATTTCTCTCGTTGTTCCACAATGACTTTTGCCTGATAGAAGTTTAGGTATGGATGTGCTTTCAGGCGTTCTATGCTTGCCCTGTTCAGGTTTATCCGACGGGTTTGTTCGTTCCCTATACGAAACCAAGGCCTGACTTTCTCCACATTCAGATTAATTTCATTTAATTGCTCTATTCGGTAAAATCCGCCAAGCCGTTTCCTATAACTCACAATCATTCGGGCAATGCCTCCTCCAATGCCGGGAATCTTTTTCAGTTCCGTGGTATCACTAAGATTAAGATCGATAACGGTCCCTGTTGCATACTTAATTACTTTGAGAGAATCAGGAAAATTTCGTTTGATTAATATTCCGGTGGTATCTTTCTTCTGGAATGTATCACTTACATATATATAAGGTAGGAGGGAGGTGTATTGTTTTTCTGTGAGGCCATATACTTTTTTAAACTCTTCGGGTTTGCGAAACTTTCCACCTTTAGCTCGATAGCGCATGATGTTGTGTGCCATCCATGGCTGCAATCCTAAGCTAACAAACGTGGCGGAGTCGGCCATATTAGGGTCAAAGGGGGCTAGGCGAATTTCATGTCGCTGATCGTGAGCATACGCGTAAAACGTTCTGTAGTCTCTTTTCTTTAGCGAATGAATGAAATCGGCATACTCTTTCTTGAAATTGTCTTTTGTGGCCGCTTTTTCTTTGTGATCAGAAAGAGTTAGAGTTAACGTGCATATCACAACAATTGCGATGCACACAATGAGTATAATAATTCCCTGGCGTTCGTGCCCTGAGAAGTAGAAAAAATCCTTCCACATGTTGTTTGGTCCTATCTCAGTAGTCCGAGCTCATTTATGAAGATGAACGATATGGCTATTGGAGCGATGAATTTAAGTATAAAGATGAATAACTTATAGGCAGGCATTCGTAGCGAACCGCTATTACTAACCTCTTCCCATACAATTTTTTTGTCGAGGTACCACCCAGTGAATACAGAGATAAATAATCCTCCGATTGGAAGCATGATCTTAGCTGTCACAAAGTCGAAGAGGTCAAATAGTCCCAATCCAAAAAGCGTATAGCCTTTTGCTACTCCGAGGGAGAGTGAGCAAAAAATGCCAAAGAAGATGCAAGAACCTGTCACGATTCTTGCTGCCTTGCCACGGGTAAAGTGAAACTCTTCATGCAGATAGGCCGTGACCACTTCATGTAATGATATGGTAGAGGTAAGTGCGGCTACGGCAAGGAGTACATAGAACAGAACAGAGAAGAGATAAGCTAGTGCCGGTATGCCACTAAACGCTTGTTGAAAGACATTCGGTAGCGTGATAAAGATTAGACTTGGTCCGGCGTCAGGTTGTATGCCAACAGAGAAAGCTGCCGGGAAAATAATGAATCCAGCAAGTATCGCTATAATGGTATCAATAATGCCTACGCTAAAAGCAGTTTTCGTTAAGTTGGTATCTTTGCTGAAGTAAGACGCATAAGTGCATAAACAACCCATGCCCAGACTGAGAGAAAAGAATGCCTGTCCCATAGCCCCGAGAAACACACTGCTGTCTACCTTGTTAAAATCAGGTTTTAGGAGAAATTCAATCCCTCTTTTTGCTCCCGGAAGGGTAACGGAGCAAGCTACTAATATTAAAAGGAGTATGAATAGCATTGGCATCATTATTTTTGAGGATTTCTCAATGCCTTTTTCGACACCTTTTACTATAATAAAGTGAGTGGCTAGTAGAAATACGGTGAGCCAAAGGATTGGCCTCCAAGGGTTGGTAGAGAAGCTTTGAAAAGAAACGACAAAATCATTGGGTGATTTACCGGCAAAGCTGTTGCTTACAGCTTCCGTAATGTACTCAAGTGTCCATCCGGCCACGACAGAATAATAACTAAGAATCAACAGACCCGCCAAAACACCCATGCGCCCTATCCATCGCCAATGAGTTCCCGGAGCCAGTATTTGGAATGCACCTGCTGTATTAGCACGTGAATGTCTGCCGATAAGAAACTCGGCTATCATAATAGGGAGGCCTAAGAGGATGATACATCCTAAATAAATCAATATAAAAGCAGCACCTCCATGATTCCCTGTTTCATAAGGGAATCTCCATATATTGCCCAACCCTACTGCCGATCCCGCAGAAGCAAGTATTACGCCCATTTTGCTCCCGAAGTTGGCTCTGTCTTTCTTCATCATTGTATGTCTTTTGTCTTGCTATTTTGATATTATACTGCTCAAATTGCTGCAAATATAGAAAATGTTTCTTACTTTTGTATTCTATAATACAATAAACTTAGTCTATGTTTCGTTATATAAAAAGATATCCCGTATCACTTACTATTATCTTGATAGTGATTTATTTGTCCTTTTTTAAGCCCCCTTCTACCGAACTTAGTAAGATCCCTAATTTCGATAAGATAGTGCATTTCTGTATGTACTTTGGCATGTCGGGCATGTTGTGGCTTGAGTTTTTACGCTCTCACCGAAAAGTTGCTTCTCCAATGTGGCATGGATGGCTGGGCGCTCTTCTTTGTCCTGTGCTGTTTAGCGGATGTGTGGAGCTACTTCAAGCTTATTGTACTACTTATCGTGGAGGCGATTGGTTTGATTTTGCGGCTAACTCAACAGGAGCCGTACTGGCTAGTCTGGTAGCATATTACATTGTTCGTCCGCGGATGCTACAGAAGAAATGAACTGCTTGGTAACTAAACTAATAATTGAAAAATATGAAAAAAAAACAATGGAGATTACTTGCTATATTTTCTGTTCTGGCAAGCATTATGTTTTTAAGTAGCTGTAATGATGACGATGATCCCGTAGATGATGAAGGTGCTGTTCCCGCAGCGACACAAAAGGTCAACCAATTCGCACTCGATGTATTGCAAGATGTTTATTTATGGAGTTCTGAGATTCCAACAGTTGATGTCAGTACGGAAACCGATCCAATTGCTATGGTAAAAAGGATTAGAAATTCCGCTGACCATTGGACTACTCTGACAGATGACGTTGCTGGTCTGAATGATAATTTTGCAGGTGAAGGTACTTCCTTTGGTTATTCGCTTGGCGTATATCTCTTTAGTAACTCTGAAACGGATTGTTATGCTGTTGTTCAGTTTGTCTATCCCGGTACTCCTGCAGAGAAGGCCGGATTGAAACGAGGTGATATCATTCAACTGATGAATGGTACTAATATTACCACAAGCAATTATACCAATCTCTTCTATTCTCCTACTATTGATCTTGGTATGGCTAATTTAAGTGACACTAGTATTAGGCCTAATGGTATAACAGTCTCTCTTACTGCAGTGGATATGTATCAAGATCCAGTCAATGTATATAAGGTAATAGATGCAGGTACACATAAGATTGGTTATTTGTTTTATACGGATTATGTTTTGAAATCACACGCTAAATTACTGGAGGTATTTAACTCTTTTAAAGCTGAAGGGGTGACTGATGTGGTACTTGACTTACGTTATAACGGAGGAGGATACTCGCTTACGGCTCAGTTATTAAGTAGCATTCTGGCGCCAAACAATATAGTCGCTTCTGGAGATCAAATTTATTTGCAACAAACGTGGAACGATGCTTATTCTAAGTATTGGAAATCGCAAGGAGAAGATTTGAACGAATATTATAAGTATAATTTTAGCTATGAGAATGAGGAAGGAGTAAATGAATCTCTTTCTGTTCAAGATGCTAACTTGAATGGACTTAATCTGTACGTATTGGTTTCAGGTGGCACTGCTTCAGCTTCTGAAGCTACCATTACAGGGCTTTCACCCTATATGTCTGTAAAAACCATTGGTGAGCAGACTGCCGGTAAATATTGTGGTGGCATTGTCTTTACGCCAGATATGATCTATAAAAGTCCGGACAAGGCTCTTGACAACTGGGGGATATATGCAATGGTTTATCGATATTCCGATAAGAATGGGAATACACCGTGTATGCCTGATGGTTTTAAGCCAACATATGAAGTCGTAGATAACTTTTTTGATGGTTACTCGATGGGTGATGAAGCTGAACCTCTTTTGGCCAAAGCTCTGGAGGTGATTACCGGTAATATCTCTGCTTCTGCGAAAAAAACAAGAGCTCTCTCTTTTACTCCGAGGGCATTAAGTGGTGCTGTGAACCGTGCAGGAGCATTGGCTGGAAAAATGATAGAACTGCCTAGACGCTTTGAATTTAACAAATAAATCCAGAAAAAATAAAGGCTAACCCAACTTTACATAAGTTACAGTTAGCCTTTATTTTGTGTGTTATAGATAGTTGACTACTTTACTCAATTTTGTTCCGTTAGATCCTTTCACCAAGATGGTACATCCTTTGGGTTTGTTATCTTGAAATGTTTTAATCACTTCGTCTACATTATCATAAACCTTGTAAGAGTGCTTTGTCGCAGCAAATTGGTCACCAACGAGCATTACTTCTTCAAAATTGCATTCATTGATATAGTCTACTATCTTCTGATGCTCGTTTATGCTATCGGCACCCAATTCTCTCATATCTCCCAGCAGAAGCATTTTGTGTTCCGCTTTCATGTTGTGGAAGTTTTGAAGAGCCGCCATCATACTGGTAGGGTTTGCATTGTATGCATCAATAATGAGAGTGTTGTCTTCAGTCTTTTTTAGTTGCGAACGATTGTTTTGTGGCACATATCCTGTCAAAGCTTTGTCTATCTTCTGAGGTTCCACGCCAAAATATCGTCCAATGGTGACTGCAGCCAATGCGTTTGAAAAGTTATATTCACCGATGAGTTGTGTCTCAACCTTGTGATATTCACCATTGGCACCTGCTTTCCACTCAAAAGCTAGATAAGGCGAGTTTCCTGTAACTTTTCCGTTCACATAAAGAGTGTTATCACTTCCATAGGGAATTAAGTTCACTCCTTTAGCAATATCCATTAGGAACGGATTATCGTGATGAATGAACACGGTAGAATCTCCTTTTTCTCGCAAATAGTCATATAATTCTCCCTTTGTCCTTATCACTCCTTCGAAAGAACCGAAGCCTTCTAGATGTGCTTTACCAACATTGGTGATGATGCCATAGTCGGGTTCGGCAATATGAACCAATGTTTTGATTTCTCCGGGATGATTGGCACCCATTTCAATAACAGCTAAGTCGTGCTCGGAGGTAAGTTGCAGCAGAGTTAGCGGTACACCGATGTGATTATTCAGATTGCCTTGGGTATAGAGTACATTGTGCGATTGGAGCAATACGGCTGCAATCAATTCTTTTGTAGTAGTCTTCCCATTTGTTCCGGTGATACCAATAACCTTAGTGGCTAGTCGCCGGCGATGGAAATTGGCCAATTGTTGTAAAGTGGCTAAACAATCATCTACTACAATGAATCGCTTATCTCCCGCAATGGCATATTGTGACTCGTCAATTACTGCGTACGCGCATCCGCCTTTGAGAGCTTGGGCAGCAAAGGCATTACCATTGAAAGACTCGCCCTTAAGGGCAATGAATAGTGAGCCTGCGGGGCAGTGACGGCTGTCTGTTGTTACGCCACAGCAGTTTAGGAAGACTTTGTATAGAGCTGAAATATCCATATCTTTGTTTTTTACAGGGGACAAATATACGTGATATTCTTTTAAGTCGTAACTTTTTTATATATGAATAAGTTTATACGAGAATAATCTGTATTTTTGCAATATTCAATCCCCAAATTCATACATAATGAAGTCATCTTTCCCTAAATATATCAATGTCAATGGGCATTTACTTGATCTGTCTGTTCCTCAGATAATGGGCATTCTTAATGTAACCCCCGATTCGTTTTATGCTGATAGTCGTAAGCAGACAGAAGCGGAAATAGCTACACGTGCTCAACAAATAATTGATGAGGGTGCCTCAATCATTGATATCGGTGCTTATTCTTCACGGCCCAATGCCGAACATATTTCTCAGGAAGAAGAAATGAAACGTTTGCAAACAGGACTTGAAATTATAAATCGCAATCATCCGGACGCAGTGATATCAGTCGATACTTTTCGAGCTGATGTGGCCGAATGGTGTGTGAAAGAATACGGAGTAGCTATTATTAATGACATCGCTGCGGGAGAGATGGACGAACGAATGTTTGAAACTGTGGCAAAGTTGCATGTACCTTATATCATAATGCACATGCAGGGAACTCCTCAAAATATGCAGAAAGCTCCCCACTATAATAATCTGATAAAAGAGGTGTTTCTGTATTTTGCAAGGAAAGTAGAGCAATTAAGAGAATTGGGGATGAATGACATCATTCTTGATCCTGGCTTTGGTTTTGGAAAAACACAGGAACATAACTATGAACTCATGGGATGCCTCGACGATTTCAGGATATTTGAGCTTCCTTTGTTGGTTGGAGTTTCACGCAAGTCGATGATTACTCACTTGTTGAATGTACCTTCGGAAGAAGCATTAAACGGAACAACTGCACTAAACACAATCGCGCTGATGAAAGGTGCTGATATCTTACGTGTACACGATGTAAAGGAGGCGGTAGAAACCGTTAAGATGGTTGAGTACGTGCATTCTTTCGAGAAATAGTAAAGGAGGATACTTTAAATTATAAATAAGAACTATGTTTTTTGAGTTTGGAATAAAAGATTTTATCGACATACTATCTGTTGCTTTATTATTGTATTACACATACAAATTGATGAAGGCATCGGGATCAATTAATGTTTTTACAGGCATTCTAGTTTTTATTCTCATCTGGTTGGTGGTTTCTCAAGTGCTGGAGATGCGCTTGTTGGGTTCCATCTTTGATAAGTTGGTTAGTGTAGGTGTACTTGCCCTGATCGTATTGTTTCAAGATGAGATTCGTCGCTTTTTGCTAACACTGGGTTCGCATCAACGGGCAAGTATACTAGTGCGCTTTCTTACGGGAAACAAGAAAGAGTCTTTAGAACGCGATGATATTATGCCTATTGTGATGGCTTGTATTAGTATGAGTAAGCAAAAAGTAGGGGCACTGATTGTGATGGAACATAACATACCGTTGGATGAGGCTTTGCATTCGGGAGAAATGATTAATGCGGATATTAATCAGAGATTGATTGAAAACATCTTTTTCAAGAATAGTCCGTTGCACGATGGAGCTATGATTATAGGAAAAAAGAAAATAAAGGCAGCGGGATGTATTTTGCCGGTGTCGCATAATCTCGATATACCAAAAGAGCTGGGTTTGCGTCATCGTGCGGCAATGGGTATCTCCCAGCATACAGATGCACATGCCATCATTGTTTCCGAAGAGACCGGATCTATTTCTATCGCATATCGTGGACAATTTTATCTTCGACTTAGTGCTGAAGAGCTAGAAAGTCTACTGACTAAAGATGAATAAAAGTGAACCATAAATAATTGAATAATAGAAAAATAACATTGTTATGGACAGACGTAACTTTTTAAAAACCGGAGGTATGATTATGTTAGGCTCAGTGGCAACACCGTCAATACTGCATGCAAGCTTGAGTGGGCCTCATGATTTGTCGGGTGTTTCTTCTGCTTTGAAACATTTTGGAGTGAGTGAGGAGGATATGAAAAGAGTCCTTTCTGTGGCTCTCGAAAAAGGAGGGGATTATGCTGATCTTTTCTTTGAACATACATTTAATAACTACGTTGGCTTGCAAGACGGAGCTGTAAATCGTTGTAACTCGAACATTGACTTTGGTGTGGGTATCAGAGTACTTGCAGGAGATCAAAGTGGCTATGCTTATGTGGAAAACGTGACGATTGATGAGATGCTAAAAGCTGCTCGGACAGCTGCACGGATTGCTACGAGTGGTAAAGTGAAATCTCCGGTTGATCTTACTGTGAAATCCATTAAGAAGAACTATTATTCTATAAAAACAGCATGGGAAGAGATTATACTGAAAGATAAAATGCCTTTCCTGCAACGTCTCAACGATAGGATTTTTGCTCTCGATAAGCGGGTACACAAAGTATCGGCTTCGCTTACAGATACCACTTCACATATTCTATTCTGCAACTCGGAAGGGGTGATGTATTACGACTATCGACCAATGGTAACTTTTGGTGCTGTTTGCATTATGGAGGAAAATGGAAAGATAGAAAATGGCTATGCGGCTCGTGCTTATCGCATGGGATTTGAGTTTCTGACAGATGATATTGTTGATCTTATTGCGCAGGAAGCAGTAGCGAAAACGTCTATTCTCTTTAAAGCCGTGAAGCCTAAAGGAGGTGAGATGGCTGTTGTGATGGGGGCCGGTGGTTCCGGTATTTTGCTCCATGAGGCTATCGGACATGCCTTCGAGGCTGACTTTAATAGAAAAAATGTATCAATCTTCTCCGGTCAATTGAATAAGAAGGTGTGCAGTGAACATATCAATGTAGTAGATGATGGTACGATTCCTTTTAATAGAGGGTCGGTGAATATAGACGATGAAGGTACTGAAGGGCAAAAGACGTATATTGTGAAAGATGGTGTATTGACAAGTTATTTGCACGACCGTATCAGCGCCAAGCATTACGGCATTGCCTCTACCGGTAACGGACGTCGTGAGTCTTTCCGCAACGCTCCTATTCCCCGGATGCGAGCTACTTACATGGAAGCAGGTAATCTGAAAGAAGAAGAGATCATTGCTTCAGTAAAGAAGGGTATCTTTGTTGATCAATTCACTAATGGGCAGGTACAAATTGGTGCAGGCGACTTTACTTTCTTTGTGAAATCCGGGTATCTGATAGAAGATGGTAAGTTGACGCAACCTATCAAGGATATCAATATTATTGGTAATGGGCCGAAAGCGTTGGCTGATATTACGATGGTAGCTGATAATGATAAAATAGATAATGGTACCTGGACGTGCGGAAAAGACGGACAGTCTTGCCCTGTTACTTGTGGTATGCCTTCTGCATTGGTCAGTAAGCTTACTGTAGGTGGAGAAAATTAATTTGTTAACGGTTAAGAATAATACATTATGATATCAGATAATAATAAGAAACTGGCACAATGGGCGATGGACTTTGCTCAGAAAAACGGTTGTCAGGCTGCGAAAGTAAGTCTTTATTCTGGCTCCAACAGTTCTTTCGAATTGCGTGATACGAAAATAGATAAACTGCAACAAGCTTCTGAAAATAGCCTCAATTTAACTCTTTTTGTTGATGGACGTTATGGCTCTATTTCGACCAATCGGTTGGATAAGAAAGAGTTGGAATCGTTTATTGTCAATGGAATTGAATCTACTCGCTATTTGGCGGAAGATAAATATAGAATGCTTCCTGATAGCTCTCGCTATTATAAGGGCGGAAAACCAGATTTACAACTTTTGGATCCTAAGTTTAATTCTGTACAGCCTGACGATAAAGTCGCTTTGGCAAGAGCCATTGCCGAGGAGGTTTATGGATCGGATCAACGAATCATTTCTGTAGAATCATCCTATAGTGATGGGGTTGATTTTAGATACATGTTAACCAGTAATGGGTTTGAAGGTGAGACGCAAAGTTCTTGGTATTCACTTTCAGCTAGCGTGAGTATGAGAGGCGAGGGTGAAGCTCGTCCTTCTTCTTATTGGTACGAATCTTCGCTTTACTTTGATAAACTGATTAAAGAAGGAATAGGGCACAAAGCTTTGGAGCGTGTGTTGCGTAAGCTTGGGCAAAAGAAAGTAAAATCGGGCAAATACACGATGGTTGTCGATCCGCTTAACTCTAGCCGTTTGGTATCTCCGCTATTACAGGCATTGTATGGCTCTGCACTTCAGCAGAAGAATTCGTTTATGCTTAATAAGTGGGGTGAAAAGGTAGGTGCAGAGAAACTAACATTGATAGATGAACCTCATCTATTGCAGTCGTCTGGTGCCCGTTACTTTGACAATGAAGGGGTTGCCACCCAACGTATGCCCGTCTTTGAAGGAGGCATTTTGAAAACTTATTTTATAGATACCTATAATGCTAAAAAGATGAATGTGGACCCAACAATCAGCCAACCTTCTTTATTGGTGATGGACATGGGAGAGAAAGACCTTGATGGATTGACTGCCGGAGTTGATAGGGGTATCTTGATTACGGGATTCAATGGCGGGAACTGTAATAGTTCTACCGGTGATTTTTCTTATGGCATTGAAGGCTTCTTGATTGAAAATGGTAAGCTAACCATCCCTGTTTCTGAGATGAATGTAACGGGCAATATGATTAGCTTGTGGTCTTCTTTAGTTGAAACAGGTAATGATCCGCGGCTTTCATCTTCTTGGAGAATCCCTTCACTCGTGTTTGACGGAGTTGACTTCAGTGGATTATAAAGAACTAAAAAGGGTTATCTGTGTTGGATAACCCTTTTTAGTTCTTTATAATCAAATTGTATTTGAAAACGCTTTCTGCTTTTTATTCTCAGAGAATTTCTATTGGCTCTATACTTTGGAGAGAGATTTTTGTTCTCTTTTTAGTTGAGCATTAAACTCATATATGGCTGTAGAGGTGCAAATATCTTGAGCGTCAACATCTCAATATTGAGTCGCTGATGAGTACCCGGTAGCCTTTCTCCGCTCTTCATACACTTTCCATTATTCATATAGTAATATCCATTGTTTGCTGCCAATGTATCATCAGTTAGTTCAATATTCATCTCTTCTTGCGGAAAAGTAGCGGCAAAGAGTTGTAATACTTTCTTGGCATCTATAATACGGGCCATGCCTAAATGTAACTTTTCAGCTCCTTTTTTTAAAGGGCGGATAACTGTTATTTCATCGCATTTCCATTGCCGGGCCGCCTCATTTAATAGTGCTTGTTCTGTTTCCGTATTGTCGGCTAGTAATTCGTTAACTTGCAGGGTCTGTTCGTTTGGATAACAAAATGCGACTCCACAAATGTTTTTTCCGCGAGTAGCCGTGAAGATGCTGCCATTTGCTAATTTGAGGTCAGTAAGGATGACTTGAAAGTCTGCCACTGTATGTTGTATGCAGCATGGGCGTTCTTCCATTCTATGAGAAACATAATTGTAGATATCTTCCTTAAAATCAGTAACTGCTTCTATTCTTAATTCTTTCGAATTGAGAGTAAGATCCTTGGTGAAATAGTTCTCTTCTGTATAATTAAAGACAGAAGCATATCCGTTTTTTCTGTAATAATCAAATAGATAATCACTAGCCGGAATTAACGTGCTAAATAAGACTCCTTGGCTTTGCATCTGGGCAAATGCCTGTGAAAGTAACTCACGCATAACCCCTTTTCCCCTATAGTCGGGATGGGTACACGCTCCCGAAATGTATGATGTAGGAACTTCGTTGCTGCAAAAAGTCATTTGGTAAGGTAACATTTGAAGCGCAGAAATTATCTCTTCACCACTTTGGATACAGATGTTGACGTCATTATTATACCGATGAGTGAAATAAAGGTCAGTAAAAGCGTCACTATCATTGAAGCAAAGTTGCCACAAGTTTTTTATTTGTTTCTTTAGCATGTATTAAGTCCTTTTCTGTTTAATTTGTTGTGTTATTTTTCTAATCTGGCTCTAAGCAAGCCACATATTTATCCAAAAGAATGGTCGGCTGATAAGATAGTTTGGCTTTTCTTAATCCTTCTATGCCGAGGTCTTCTTCACGGTTAACGTAGGTGAATTGTTCAGGAATGTGGTTGGCAAATTCATAGTTGATCATAGTATAAGCTCCATCTATACTTGTGTCCGCCTTTTCTACATGCACACCGAACGTCTCTTTGTTAATTGGCATACCAAAAGTAAATGCGACTATTCTATCCTCAACGTAGAGCATTCCCCCCGTAAGGCCTATTTCTTCGAAATGTTGTAGCGCATATATAATTGCTTGTCGCTCGTTCCCTGTACCATCATTCTGCTTGTCACAGTCATTCATCTTACACCATTTGGCTTCAAGGTCGATACATTCCTGAATACTGTCTGGGGTGATTGGTCTGTATTGGTAGCTATATTCTTTTTTGAATTTATTGATATGATTTCTTTTCGATTGAAATTTTTTTCCTTTCAATGTAGCCAAATCACTTCGCAAATAGATATAGTCTGCATAGTTTCTGTCCGCAGTAAACGTGAATCGGCCCGGCATAATGTTTTCGAGTTCGGTACGGACTCCTGAACAGGTTCCCAACATACAGAACGGTTCTCCTTCTTGGCGGGCATCTTCTTCAAGATCCAGTAATACTTTTTTGAGATCTCCTTGACCTACAGGCATCATGTAGGCTAATTTATTGTCGGCGCGAAATTTGAAAACTAAAAAATTATCTACTATCGCAAACTTGGTATTGTATATAAATCTCCAGCTGCATAGATTTGAAAAAGAGAGATCACAGTTTCGTCGGTAACTGTTCATCGTAAAGGAAGTAATGGTAGTCTTGTCTTGTAACGTAATATCATTAAATACTATCATAAAATTCATCTTGTTTTAATTAATCAATATAGATAACAAAAAAAAATCTCTTTTGTTATAGTAGCCCTAAAAGACGCAGAATTGTAGGGGTTAATAGTGCCGTAAAGATGCCATTTAATGTCAACCCCAAACTAGCATAAGCACCATATTTATGGCTTACATCCATCGCTGTTGATGTGCCTACAGCGTGGGCCGCTGTCCCCATTGATAAGCCTTGCGCAATAGGGCTATGCACATTGAGTAAACGTAATACCTTAAATCCTAAAATCGCGCCAAGTAGGCCTACGACTACTACCACTGCAGCTGTTAGTGCGGGTATACCTCCTATCGATTTTGTTACTTCCATGGCAATCGGAGTTGTAACCGATTTTGGAGCGAGTGATAATATAACTACCTGACTTGCGCCCATAAGTTTGGCTATTAGTACTACAGAAACTACTCCTACGATGCAACCAGCCAACTGAGAAAGAAGGATGGGCATTAATTGCTTCTTGATGCTTTCTAACTGGAGGTACAGAGGAACTCCTAATGCGACGACTGCCGGTTTGAGCCAAAATTCAATGAGCTGACCACCTTTATTATAGGTGTCATAACTAATATTGAATGCTTTTAGAAAGATGATAAGGGCAGCAATGGTGAGTAAGATCGGATTTAATAAAATGAATCCGGTTTTTTTTTGTAGGAGTTTGGCTAAGAAATATAGACCAAACGTTATGGCTAAAAGAAAAAAAGTATTCTCTAAGTAACTCATTTGATTTTGCGTATTAATTGATGTACCCATCCTGTGACAAAAAGAACCAGAACAGTACTTACTACAGTTGCCGTAAGAATAGGTAGAATTTCTGCGGTAATAATATCAAAGTAAAGCATTAATGCTACTCCGGGTGGAACAAAGAAAAAGCCAATATTTGCTACTAGAAAATCGGACATACCTTGTACCCATTGCAGCTTGATCCAGCCTAATTTTAAGAATAAGGTAAGTAATAGCATTCCTATAATGCTGGATGGGAGCTTAATTCCTGTGAGAAAAACAATTAATTCACCTAAGGCCAAACAGCCGAACAAAATGGTGCATTGACGTATCATAAATACCTTTTTTGAAAACAGCGCAAAGGTACGAAAATTCATAGACCCAATTTGTTCTTGTCGATAAATCTTGTGCTAGTTTAACCTTTTATCTACTGTGTCATTTACCATCGTACTCAATGCCAGATTGTTTGGCAGTAATGTGCGATAATTAGATTTGTTGTTTTGCTTTAACTTTATTCTCCTCTTTTAATAGGATTTGTATTGCCTAATGTGAAATAGCTCCTTCTCATGGCGTCTGGCTAATGTTAAAGATTATAATAATTGTATTTTTAAGAGGCAAAAATACCTGTAATTGCAATGTAGATATTGCAATTATGACTACTTTTGCAGCGTAAAAATACTTTCCACCTGAATTTGTACACATATTAATATATCTATAATGGATTTAATAAGCGAAATTATTGCGCGTGCGAAATCGAATCTCCAGCGCATTGTTCTTCCTGAAGGAACTGAAGAGCGTACTCTTAAAGCTGCCGATCAAATTCTGGCAGACAAAGTTGCGAATTTAATTATTCTGGGCAATTCCGTCGAAATTAAGAAATTAGCTGCAGAATGGGAATTAATGAACATTGACAAGGCTATCATCATTGATCCTGAGAATCATCCTAAGAAAGAGGAATATGCTCAGCTTCTTTTTGAACTTCGCAAAAAGAAGGGTATGACGATAGAAGAAGCGCGCAAGCTGGTTCTTGATCCTCTTTATCTTGGTTGTTTGATAGTGAAGAATGGCGATGCCGATGGTCAATTGGCTGGTGCTCGTAATACTACGGGTAATGTTCTTCGTCCTGCTTTGCAGATTATTAAAACTGTTCCCGGAATTACTTGTGTGTCGGGAGCTATGTTACTGATCTCTAAAAATACTCAATACGGTGAGAATGGAGTACTTGTAATGGGAGATGTGGCTGTTACTCCTGTTCCTGATGCTGAACAACTTGCTCAAATAGCGGTTTCTACTGCACGTACTGCCAAAGCAGTTGCCGGTATTGAGGATCCTAAAGTAGCAATGCTTAGCTTTTCTACAAAAGGGTCTGCTAAGCATGAAAATGTAGATAAAGTTGTAGAAGCGTTCAGACTTGCTAAAGAAATGGATCCTACATTGAAAATAGATGGTGAATTACAGGCAGATGCAGCTTTAGTCCCTTCTATTGGTGCCAGCAAAGCACCGGGCTCTGAGATTGCAGGACATGCTAATGTTCTTATTGTTCCTAACCTAGAGGTTGGTAATATTGGCTATAAGATTGCTCAACGTTTAGGCAATGTTGATGCTATCGGCCCTATTCTTCAAGGTATTGCTCGGCCGGTAAACGACCTTTCGCGTGGTTGTTCTATTGATGATGTTTACAAAATGGTAGCAATTACTGCCAATCAAGCTATTGCAAGTAAAAACGCACAATAAAATATAAAGAGATGAAAATATTGGTATTGAACTGTGGGAGTTCATCAATTAAGTACAAACTGTTCGATATGGACAGTAAGGAAGTGATGGCTCAGGGTGGTATTGAGAGAATTGGTCTGCAGGGATCTTTCCTGAAATTCGCATTACCTAGTGGTGAAAAGGTTGTTCTTGAACGTGAAATTCCCGAACATACAGTAGGTATTGAATTTATCTTGGAAACGTTGACTAGTGAAAAGCATGGTTGTATTAAGTCGCTTGATGAAATCACAGCTGTTGGCCACCGCGTGGTGCATGGAGGCGAAAAGTTTAATTCATCGGTGCTTATAACCAATGAAGTTATTGAGCAAATGATACAATGCTCGGAGCTTGCTCCGCTACATAATCCGGCTAACTTAAAAGGTATCTATACCATTAATAAGCTACTGCCTAATATTCCTCAGATAGGTGTGTTCGATACAGCTTTTCATCAGACAATGCCTGATTACGCCTATATGTATGCTCTTCCTTACGAATTATATACTAAATATGGTGTTCGTAGATATGGCTTTCATGGAACCAGTCATCGATATGTTTCAGCTCGTGTGTGTGAATTCTTAGGCGTAAGTCCTGAAGGAAAACGTATTATTACTTGCCACATTGGTAATGGAGGTTCTATTACTGCAGTGAAGGACGGGAAATCGATTGATACTTCGATGGGGCTTACTCCGGTAGAAGGTCTAATGATGGGTACTCGTTCGGGTGATATTGATGCTGGTGCATTGACTTATATAATGGAGAAAGAAGGTCTTGACGCAGCTGGTCTGTCGGATCTTGTCAATAAGAAAAGTGGTGTGCTTGGTATCTTCGAAGTTTCTTCGGATATGCGTGAGCTGGAAGATGCTGTGGCAAGAAAAGAAGAACGTGCGTTGTTGGCTGAAAATATGTACTTCTATCGTATAAAGAAATATATTGGAGCTTACGCTGCCGCTCTTGGTGGGGTTGATATCATTGTCTTCACTGGCGGAGTAGGTGAGAACCAGACAACATGCCGTTCGGGTGTTTGCAAAGGATTAGAGTTTATGGGAGTGGAGATAGATGAAGAATACAATGCTAAGATTCGTGGTAAAGAGGCGGTTATAAGTACTCTTGATTCACGTGTGAAAGTAGTTATTATTCCTACTGATGAAGAGTTCATGATTGCGTCAGATACGATGGCGATCTTGAGTAAATAGTAGTTTTATTTCTTATAATCATTAAAAAGAGCCGTTCTTACCTTTTAGGTTAAAACGGCTCTTTTGCTTCTATTGTGATAAGAGATTGATTTTGGGAATCTATTATAGACCGTTATTTCTCTTCATTTGTCCAAGAGTCTACGAGAGATTGATTTTCTTTTATCCATCCTTTAACTGCGTCTTCCTCGTTGGTTGCAGAATTTTCTATTTCAGCCATCAAACTACTTATTTCCTCGTTGCTTAATTTAATCTTCTTTAGGATCTCTGCAACTTTGGGATTCTGTTCTGCAAAACCTTTCCAAGCAATAACTTCCAATTTTTCCTTTTCGCCATAGATACCTTTGGGGTCTTTTAATATTTTAAGATTAAATCGGTTGAACATCCAATGAGGAGTCCATCCGGTTACAACGACCCATTCTTTTTGATCAATAGCTTTCTTTAGTGAAGCTGTCATAGCGGGTCCACTTGAAGTTTGTAATTCAAAATCCAGTTTATATTCTTTAATTGCTTTGTCTGTGGCTCTCATGATTCCAGCTCCTGCATCAATACCAACGATTTTTTTATCAAATTTCGTTTTGTATTTATTCAGCTCCTCAATTGAATTAGCGGTAACATAATCAGGCACAACCAAACCAATGCGTGCTTCATCATAAACTGTTCCGAGCTCTTCTAACTTGTCGCCATATTGGTCCATATAGTCTTTCATGGTAACAGGTAACCATGTATCCATGAATACATCTGCCTTTTTGCGCGACAATGATGCGAATACAGGTGCCAAATCAGCATTCATTAATTTTACTTCATATCCTTGATTTTCCAGAATAACTTTAGTAAGATGAGTGATGGCAATACCTTCCGACCAGTTAACATAAGCAATGCTTATTGATTTCTTTTCACCTTTTCCTTGTCCGCAGGCACCTAAAAGGATAGCTGCTGCGAAGATTGTAAGTAATGTTTTAAACTTCATTCTTTATCTTTTTATAAATTAATTATTTCTTTTTCTGTTGAGCAATGCCCTGTGTGATACGGTCGAGTACGATAGCCAAAATAACAACAGCAATACCACCTTCAAAGCCTAAGCCAATTTTCATTTGCGTGATTCCTTTCAGCACAATCTCTCCAAGTCCTCCTGCAGAAATCATTGCGGCGATAACCACCATGGATAATGACATCATAATGGTCTGATTCACTCCGGTGAGAATCGTTGGCAGAGCAAGCGGCAGTTGTACCTTGTATAACATCTGAAGCGGTGTAGCACCAAATGCACGTGACGCTTCAATGATATTAGCCGGTACTTGACGGATGCCTAAACTGGTGAGTCTTACTACCGGAGGCATGGCAAATATGATGGTGGCAAATGCACCCGGAACAGTTCCCAACCCAAAGAAGAGTACTGCAGGTATCAGATAGACAAACGCTGGCATTGTCTGCATCAGATCTAGTATGGGGCGTAAAATCTTATTGCAATTGTCGCTGTGTGCTGCCCATATCCCCAAAGGAATACCTATTAATAATGCAATGGTGGTTGAGGATAAGACTAAAGCAAGTGTTTGCATTGTTTCTTCCCAAAAGCCCATCTGATGGATTAATAGTAATCCCAGTAAGGTGAATATCCCTATTCCTTTGCCTGCTTTGAACCAAGCTAAAATGGCGATTAGCAAAATAGCTATGTAAAACGGAATAATGTTTAGTACATGCTGAAATCCATCGATAAAACCACCTATTCCATAATTTAACGAGTCAAAGAATGGTGAAAAATTATCTGTAAGCCAATTAATGGCAGATTCAATGTATTGTCCTATATTTATCATAAGTCTACGGCTTTTTGAATGATTTCATTGATTTCTGTCTTATCTTTTCCGGTCATCTCAATTACGACAGAAGAGAGAGGAACAATGCCTTGAAACTCTTTCTCTTCGTTTACTACGTAGATATGAGAATTTGTGCGAGTCATCAATGGAAGAATATCTTCTACTTTAGTACTGGGCAACACGGAATGTACTTCTGGATTAATAGCCGATTCTAAGCTTTTGATTCCCGCTTTTCTTAGCTCAATCACTTTATCGAGAGTAATCTTGCCAAGTAAGATGTTTTTTTCGTCAATGACAGGAAGCACAGTCAAGTTCTTCTCTTTCATTTTTCGTATCATTGCTTCGGGGCCTTCTTTGCGTATACGAGCTACAGTTGGTTTCGTTATCATGATGGAAGCCGCTGTGATAATCTTCGATCGATCCACATTCTCTACAAATCGTGAAACATAATCATCAGCAGGCTCAGTCAGAATTTCCTCGGAGGTTCCTGTTTGTACTATCTTACCATCTTTCATGATGGCTATCCTATCACCAAGCTTGATTGCCTCGTCCAGATCATGGGTGATAAAGATGATTGTCTTCTTCATCTTTTCCTGCAAGTCCAAGAGCTCGTCTTGCATCTGAACCCTGATAAGAGGATCGAGTGCCGAGAAAGCTTCGTCCATGAGCAGCACTTCCGGATCATTGGCCAAAGCTCTTGCCAAGCCGACGCGTTGTTGCATACCGCCTGATAGTTCTCCTACCATTTGACTTTCATACCCTTTAAGGCCCACGAGCTGCATGCTGTTCATTGCTTTCTCTTCTCTAACCTCTTTTTTGACTCCTTGCAATTCAAGGCCAAAAGAGATATTACTTAAAACCGAGCGATGGGGCAGTAATCCGAAATTCTGGAAAACCATAGACATCTCTTTTCGGCGTATCTGTAGCAACTCTTTGTCTGATGCTTTGGATATATCGATTCCGTTTATGATAATCTCTCCGGAAGTCGGATTGATTAAGCGATTAATGCATCTCAATAAGGTAGATTTTCCACTACCAGACAAGCCCATGATAACGAAAATTTCTCCCTCGTTTATTGAAAGAGTGGCATCTTTAACAGCAACAGTGCATCCGGTATTTTTTAGTATCTCACTCTTGTTTTTCCCTTCTTTTAGCTGTTTTAAAGCTTTTTGCTTGTCGTGCCCAAAAACGAGATGCAGGTTTTTAATTTCTATTTTACTCATACTTATTGTCTTTTTGAGTTAGTTAAAAATAATATCCCATGTTTATATTAAACCGAGCATTCCATTTGTCCGAAGAGGAACTTGCGGCAAAAGCGTCATTCCAGTCACTTCCTAACCAAGCATGATTTTTGCCCAAAGCATAATCTACATAAGTGTAAACAGGGCCCATGGTTAACATACAACCTGTGACATTCTGATAACTGTCTTTAAACTCTTTCTTATGTTTATCGAACATGCTAAAGTCATTGTAGAATCGTATGCTTTGCAAAAGAGTATTTTTGATTGGAAGAGTATATGATAGAGATGCCAGATAAGTTTCTCCCCGAGAGGCAACATTGTACAAGGCTCCATAGGCAGCCATGGCTACCACATCGTTTGAGACTCCTTCTTCGTTGTGAGGCTTCTTTCTGAAATTAGAATATTGTGCTTTTAAGTTCCACCTTTTATATGTCGCTTCGTAATGAGCGGCAAATGCATAGTGATTGCCCATTTCCTCGGTGTCAATGTTATAGAGGCCACCAAACATCGCTGATAATCCAACTTGTTGCTGCATGTTACTTCCGAAATGATATACGGCTCGTCCGTTTATCTGGTTGGTTTCTTTATTTCTACCACCTACATCGTAGCCATAACGACTGGTAGTGGCTTCTGAAGCTGAACCAAATTCAGTGACATCTGCATTTTTAAAGAAAGCAATAGCTAAATCCCATTTTTTGTTGCTATACAGATACTTAACACCCATATCGGCATCATCTTCTAGTCCTAAGTAATAATTGATGTTGAAGAAATAACTATTGGAAGTATAAGGCAGTAAACCAAATGGCAATCCAGTAAGTCCTACTTGTATCTGGCTATGGTCATCAAATTTATATCCGGCCCATCCATGTTTCAGCATTCCTCCTCCAGAAGATTTTGCATAAAATCTGTACTCTGCATTAAGTAAAAGCTTTTTGTAAGTACTATTTACATTGATGCGGAAGACGTCAAATCCCCATTGACCACCTTGTTTTTTGTGAGCAGTTTTCCAATCTGAATAATTGTAATTGAACCTGAGAGCACCACCAAACTCTGTTTTGATTTTTTCTTGTCCGAAAACTTGTAGTGAAGAAGCCATTCCGGCTACACATAATAATAAAGAAACGAATCTCTCTTTATGTCTCATAAAGTGTTGATTTTAAATCGGAAAGTATCAATTAATTGATGAACTTTTCGGGAGAACATTCTTCTTCTCCAATTCCGATGTGTTAATAAATAAATAAAAGCAGGTGTGCGTAGTTAAATGGAAGAACAGATCGAAGAATCGCTGTCCCTTGTAATAACAGAATAACAAAAAGTACTCCCCTCATAGGAAGTAAACCTGCTTTTTGCAATGATTAATAACTGCGAAGTTAAAGAAAAAGAATTTTTAATCCAAATTAATGTCGAACTAATTGTGTTTGTTAACAATGTTGTAACATCTGTTTGCTTTGATATTTGTTTTGTATTGCTTTGATTATCAGTAGGTAATGGCTCTAATCCGACATGCTATGTTATCTTTTATATGGAATATTAACAATAAAATGGGACTCTTCAGACGCAAAGCTTTTATCTTTGTGTCGATGAACTAATATTTAATTATAATAAAATAATCATGAAGAGATTTGTTTATGCATTGATTTTTGTCTTAGTATCGGGTGCGGCTTTTGCACAAGGACAGGCAAAATATGTATTCTTTTTCATTGGCGACGGAATGGGTGTGAATCAGGTGAATGGTACGGAAATGTATCTTGCTGAGAAGGCGGGACGCATTGGTACTACTCCTTTACTTTTTACTCAATTTCCAGTAGCAGGTATGGCTACTACCTTTTCTGCAAGTAACTCTGTTACCGATTCAGCTGCCGCTGGTACTGCGCTTTCAACGGGAACCAAAACTACTAATGGAGCCGTTGCTATTGATCCTGAAGGAAACAGCTTGGCTACGATTGCTGAAAGGGCCAAGAAAGAGGGTAATAAAGTGGGTGTGGCTACTACGGTAAGTATTGACCATGCTACTCCTGCAGTGTTTTATGCACATCAGTCTAAGCGTTATATGTACTATGAAATTGCTACGGATCTGCCTAAATCGGGATTTGACTTTTTCGCCGGTTCAGGGTTTCTTAAACCAACTGAAACTTATGATAAAAAAGAGGCTCCTAGTGTATTCCCTATGTTTGATAAGGCTGGCTATGTAGTTATAAAAGGTTTTGATAACTTTAAGCAGCAAGCTGCTTCTGCAAAGAAAGTGATTTTGATGCCTAAAGAGGGATCTAGTGCGGTGTCACTCCCTTATGCTATTGATCAAAAGAAAGGTGATTTGAATCTTGCTCAGATTACAGAAGCCGCTATTTCTGTGTTGACAAAGAATAACAAGAAAGGCTTCTTTGTGATGCTTGAAGGTGGTAAAATTGATTGGGCTTGTCATAACAATGATGCAGCAACAGCTTTTAACGAAGTGGTTGATATGGACAATGCAGTGAAAGTAGCTTATGAATTTTATAAGAAACATCCTAAAGAAACATTGATCGTTATTACGGCCGATCATGAAACGGGTGGAATTGGCCTTGGTACTGGTAAGATGACTTTGAACCTGAAGGCTCTTCAATTCCAAAAAGTTTCGGAAGAGGTTCTTTCTTCTGAAATTAGCGCTTTGCGTAAATCAAAGCAAAATGAGGTGTCGTGGAATGATATTAAGACTTTCCTTGGAGAGAAGATGGGATTCTGGAAAGAGGTGCCTATCTCTTGGGAGCAAGAGAAGAAGTTGCGTGATGAATACGAAAATTCTTTTGTGAAGAACAAAGTTGTGTTTGAGAAGAGTGAATATGCTGAAAGCGAACCCCTTGCCGCCAAGGCTAAAGAAGTGATGGATGAGATAGCAAAGGTGGGCTGGGTTAGTGGTAATCATACTGCTGGTTATACTCCTGTTTTTGCTGTAGGTGCCGGTTCTCAGCTCTTCATCGGTAAGATGGACAACACAGATATACCCAAACGTATAGCTAAAGCCGCTGGTTATTAAGTTTAGGGAAATAAGTTTCATGAAATTATTATACCATGAAACACTTGGTTTCATGCGTTGAAACTAAGTGTATCCTAGTTTTAAACCATTTGTTTCAACGTGAGAAAACTTTAGTCTCATTACTAGAAACAAATAGCAAGCAAGGGAAGCCTGACTTTTACTGAATTGAGTAGATAACAGAAGGGCATTGACTTACTTCTTTCAGAAGGTAGTACATTCTTGTTTCAAGGGTGGTAATATAAAGGAGGCTTCTCTCATTTAGTTTGAGAGAAGCCTCTTATTCTTTATATTGCTTCTGTTTGGTTAGAGAGTTGAGGGTATTATAATGGAACTTCTCCTTCAACGAATTCTTCTAAAATAAGGTTTTTTCCATCGAACACAGCATAGGAGAAATAGTTGATCCAGTCGCCGAGAATGGTTACGCGAGCTGTAGCGCTTAGCATAAGATCGAGCATGATGTGACGATGCCCGTAGATGAAGTAATTGATGTTGGGGTGCTGTTTAAGATACTCTTTGGTAAAAAGGATTAAGTATTCTTTGTTTTCACCCAGGTATTCCGGTTCCTTTCCATCTGCCCGTTTCATACGGCTGTGTTTAGCCCAAGTGAGCCCTAGTTCCATGCTCCAGCGTGGATGGATAGCCGAAAATAAAGTTTGCAATGTCTGGTTATGGAATAGAGAACGAAGGAACTTGAATTTTGCATCCGGATCTCCTAATCCGTCGCCATGAGCTAGATAGAACTCCTTGCCGTAGATCTCTACCGTTAGCGGCTTTGTGTGCATTATCACTCCACACTCTTTCGTTAAATAGTCACCGCACCAAATATCGTGATTGCCTGTGAAGAAGTGCACCTCCACGCCCATATCCGTTAGCTCCGAGAGCTTACCCAGAAAGCGGGTATAGCCTTTGGGTACTACCGTTCGGAACTCGTACCAGAAGTCGAACATGTCGCCTAGCAGGTAGATGACCGATGCCTTTTGCTTGATGCTATCAAGAAAGTTCACCAGTCTTCGTTCCTGTGTGCGTCCATGCTCTATGGCACGAGACCCAAGATGGGCGTCAGAGATGAAGTAGACATTCTTCATAAGAATCCAAGTTCGAATTTAGCTTCTTCACTCATCATATCTTTGTCCCACTGGGGCTCAAAGACGAGGTTGATAGTAACTTTCGTTATTCCTTCTACCGATTCGACCTTTTGGTGAACATCCTCCACTATGAAATCGGCTGCGGGACAGTTAGGGGCCGTAAGGGTCATTTCCAGAGCTACCTCTCCGTCTTCACCTACATCGATTCTATAAATCAGTCCGAGGTCGTACACGTTTACAGGTATTTCAGGGTCGAAGACTGTTTTCAGTACTTCTACTATTTTTACTTCTGTTTCAAATTTGGTCATAAGAGTAAATTTGTTGTTTTTGCAAAGATATGAATAAATTCGATTATACAATTTCTCCTTCGTCGGCAAAGCTGTAAAACTTACCGTCGCAAATAATAACATGATCGGAGAGACGAATGTTCATCGTCTGTGCTGCCTGATTGATCTGAGCAGTGAGTCTTTTGTCTTCTATGCTAGGGTGTGGATTGCCCGAAGGATGATTATGTATGAGAATGAGCCCGGTAGCTCTTTGTATCAGCGCTTCGCGCAAGATGGTTCGTACATCAGCATACGTGCCATCTATGCCTCCTGCGCTAATGCGTACTTTGTCGATAACTTTATTAGCTTGATTGAGAAGCAATATCCAGAATTCTTCTTGTGGAAGGTCGCACATTAGGGGATGGAGTAGGTTGTATACATCCGTTGAACAAGTGATTTGCCAGCGTTCCTTCGTGTCTTGAAGCTTCCTTCGTTTCCCTAACTCGAGAGCAGCCATAATGGTGATGCTCTTTGCCGGGCCGAAACCTTTGTAGGAAGAGAAGTTGTGCATGTCCCATTTTGCCAATTCGTTTAGGTTATTGCTACACGAGGCAAGTACTCGCTTCATTAGTTCTACCGCTGTTTCATCTGTGTTGCCTGATCCAATTAATATGGCGAATAGCTCAGCATCACTGAGTGCATCGGCACCTTTTTTCATCATCTTTTCACGTGGACGATCTTCTTCAGCCCACTGATTGATGTTTAGTTTTTGTTTGTTTTCCATTTTGAATAAGAAAAACGATCTGTCTTCTTACATAACAGGTAGTACAGGTCAATTGGCGCTGCAATGCGTATATTGTGTCAGGAGATTATCTTTTTATAGATTATATTATTTATAGAAATTATTGTTAAATGCCGAAAACTCATCCTTACCGCATGCGCAACGTTGCCACCAAGCTCTCCAGAATCCGCTTCCGTAGCCGATGAGTTGGATGAAAGATGCAGCAATGGAATAGATTCCAATTCTATAGCTTTTATTTTGTAAAGCAGAGTCGGTACCCACTAAAATGGCATAGAGAAGGATGGGAGTGAGGCTTAGCAGAGTAAAAGGAGCAGCCAGTAGTAGCAAAGCTACACCAAGCGTAAAGATGCCCGGAAGCAGATGTACGGCCTTCAATGATTCTGGATACTTCTTATATAAATTAATTCGGGCTATCCCTGAGTTGTGCACCTGTTTGAAGAACTTCCTCAGATCTGTGCGTCTTTTGTGATATACCCATGCATCGGGGAAAAGCCGGCAAGTGTATGCATTCTTGAATATTCGAATACTGAAATCAATGTCTTCACCGAAGCGCATATTAGAGAAGCCGCCCAATGCCTCATATACTCCTTGTCGCACGCCCATGTTAAAGCTGCGCGGGTAGAATTTATCCATTTTCTTTTTACCTCCGCGTATGCCACCGGTAGTGAAGAAAGAGGTCATGGAGTAGTTGATAGCCTTCTGAATATCGGAGAATGATTCGTGCGCTTTATCGGGACCGCCAAAAGCATCTGCAGTAGAGGAAGCTAGCTCTTTCTCTATGTTGTCGAAATAAGTTGGTGGGAGAATGCAGTCGGAGTCTAATATAATAAGGTAATCACCCGTACTTCTTTCGGCTCCGTAATTGCGGGTTTGCCCGGGGCCGGAATTTGGTTTTGAGAAGTACTTGAAGTTGAGGCTCTCTACATACTTTTCCAAAACATGTTCGCAAGGGAGAGACGAACCGTCTTCGACGATGATGACTTCGAAATTCTTGAAGTGTTGGTTGGCAAGGCTTTGCAGTAACTCGTCCACTTCATCGGGACGGTTGTATACGGGGATGATGACGGAATAGAACATCTGATTGTTTACTATTTAACCATTGACCATTTACTGTTTAAAACCCGTTGGGTGAGTAAATAGTAAATGGTTAAATGGTAAATCTGTTTATGCTTTCACACGACCTTGGTATGAACCGTCGCGGGTATCTACTTCTATAAGTTCGCCTTCGTTGACAAACAAAGGAACACGTACGATAGCACCGGTTTCAAGAGTTGCCGGCTTGGTAGCGTTGGTGGCAGTATCTCCTTTGAGGCCCGGTTCGGTATAGGTGATTTGTAAAACAACCTTAACCGGAAGTTCAGCGAAAAGAACTGTTTCAGTCGAAGAATCCGAAACGACTTCTACCATGTTGCCTTCTTTTAGGAAATCAACCCCTGTAACCAAATTCTTTGCAATAGGGGCTTGCTCAAAGCTTTCTTGATTCATGAAGATATAATCTTCACCTTCTTTATATAAGAATTGGAAAGGACGGCGTTCTACACGAACATCTTCTAATTTGAAACCAACTTGAAATGTACGGTCAAGGACGCGGCCATTAACTACGTCTTTCAACTTGGTACGCATGATGGTATTGCCTTTTCCCGGTTTAACATGAAGGAATTCGATAACGAAATAGAGACGTCCATCTAATCTGATGCACATTCCATTCTTAACATCTTGTGAATTGATCATACTTTTTTTATACTTTATATTTATTGTGTATTATTCTAGGAGCTATCTATGGCTGTTTGGAAGTGCAAAAGTAATCTAAATAGGTAAAAAACACAAAATCTTTTGACTAAAAATGAACTATCTCTTGGTTAATTTAAAAAAAGTGCCTATTTTTGCATCCCGATTTCCAGATAGCAATAACATAAAAAACGAGATACAGTAATGAAAAGAACATTTCAACCCTCTAACAGAAAGAGAAAAAACAAACACGGTTTCCGTGAGAGAATGGCTTCAGCTAATGGTCGTAGAGTATTAGCATCCCGCCGTGCAAAAGGCAGAAAGAAATTAACCGTTTCTGACGAGTACAACGGAACGAAGTAATTTAGCTTCGCTAAACAAGGCATAAAAAAAGCAAAGGAGTATCCTTTGCTTTTTTTATGCCTTGTTTTTATCTATATGGGTGAGTTCATTAACCGACAAGCAATTGAAACTTTAGAAAGATTATTGAGCTTATCAACTAATTGTACTATCTTTGAAGCCGAATAATTGTTTATAGAATAGATATGACGATAAAGGAATTCTTTTCTTTCAAAGAAAATAAGTACTTCTGGGTAAATATCATTGTCATGATAGTAGCTGCTATCATCTTACTGTTTGGTGTACTTAAGGGTTTGGATATTTATACGCGCCATGGAGAAGGGATTGTAGTACCCGATGCGAAAGATATGACTGTGGAACAAGCAAAAATGTTATTTAGTCACAAAGGCTTGTTATGTGTAGTTGCTGATTCCGGTTATGTGAAAAATAAACCGGCAGGCTGTGTACTCGATTATAATCCTGCTGCCGGACAAAAAGTAAAAGAAGGACGAATTATTTATCTTACAATCAATACGCTGAATATACCTTTGCGGCCTGTTCCTGATGTGGCTGACAATAGTTCTGTTCGACAAGCGCAGGCTCGCATTATGGCTTCAGGCTTCAAGTTGACAGAAGACGAATATGTAAATGGTGAGAAGGATTGGGTGTATGGTGTTAAGTATAGAGGGCGTCAACTTCTTGCAGGGGATAAGGCACCGTTAGGGGCCACGCTTACGCTAATGGTTGGAGATGGAACGGAAGCTAAAGATACACTTGATGAAGAAGTCGATAGTCTAGGCGGAACGGAGAATCGCACTGAAGCTGCTCCTTCAAAAGATGACTCTTGGTTTTGATAAGACTAACGTTACCACAACTAATCAACATAAATGATGCAAGAACTGCCAGATGACATAGAGAATGATATTGATGACATAGAGCCTGTAGGCGATATTGCTGAACTGTATGAGCACTTTCGTGTGGTAGTAGATAAAGGCCAAGCGCTTGTTCGTGTGGATAAATATTTGTTCGACCGAATTGTGAATGCTTCCCGAAATAGAATTCAGAAGGCTGCGGAGGCAGGCTTTGTAATGGTGAATGATAAGCCTGTAAAAAGTAGCTATAAAGTAAAACCTTTGGACGTTATAACGGTGATGATGGATCGTCCTCGTTATGAAAACGAGGTCATTCCTGAAGATATTCCCTTAAATATTGTGTACGAAGACAAATACCTGATGGTGGTAAACAAACCGGCAGGCTTAGTGGTGCACCCGGGACACGGAAATTATAGCGGCACGTTGGTCAACGCATTGGCTTGGCACTTGCAAGACGATCCTGATTACGATGTCAATGACCCGCGCGTTGGATTAGTGCATCGAATAGATAAAGATACTTCAGGATTATTGGTAATAGCTAAAACGCCTGACGCCAAGACACACCTTGGTTTACAATTTTTCAATAAAACAACCAAGCGACAATATCGCGCATTGGTATGGGGGCTTGTCGAAAAAGACGAAGGAACCATTGTAGGAAACCTAGCCCGCAACCCCAGAGATAGGATGCAAATGGCTGTCTTCTCTGATCCTGAAATTGGTAAACATGCGGTTACTCACTATCGGGTACTCGAACGTTTGGGATATGTTACTTTGGTGGAGTGCATCCTTGAAACGGGGCGTACCCATCAGATAAGAGTACATATGAAGCATATAGGCCACGTGCTGTTTAATGATGAACGCTACGGAGGTCACGAAATTCTTAAAGGAACTCATTTTAGTAAATACAAACAGTTTGTAAACAATTGCTTTGACATTTGTCCGCGACAGGCTTTGCATGCCATGACATTGGGATTTATACACCCTCACACAGGTGAGGAGATGTATTTTACTTCCGAGATGCCCGAGGATATGAGCCAGCTGATAGATAAATGGCGGAGCTACATAAGTAACAGAGATTTAGAATGAAACGCATCATTGCCATTGTTGCCGGAGGAGATTCTTCCGAACTCCCCGTTTCCCTTCGCAGTGCCCAGGGACTTTATTCCTTTATTGATAAGGAAAAGTACGATTTGTATATTGTAGAAATGCAGGGTCTTCGTTGGGAAGTTCAGCTTGCCGACGGACAAAAGGTACCTGTAGACCGTAACGACTTTAGTTTTGATAACGGGACAGAGAAAGTAAAATTTGATTTTGCTTATATCACGATTCATGGCACACCCGGCGAGAACGGTTTGTTGCAAGGTTACCTGGATATGCTCCATGTCCCTTATTCTTGTTGTGATGTACTTCCTGCTGCTATCACTTTCAACAAGTTTACCTGTAACCAGTATCTGAAAGGATTTGGTATCCGTGTAGCAGAATCTTTAATGATTCGCCAAGGACACGAGATTCTGGATGAAGAGGTGATGAATAAGGTAAGCTTACCTTGCTTTATAAAGCCCAATTTGGGTGGATCTAGTTTCGGCGTAACAAAAGTGAAAACCCAAGAACAGATACAGCCCGCTATACAAAAGGCTTTTGATGAAGCTTCTGAAGTGGTCATTGAAGCTTTTATGGATGGAACCGAAATAACCTGCGGATGTTACAAAACAAAAACCAAAGAAGTGGTGTTTCCTATAACAGAGGTGGTTACAGGTAACGAATTTTTTGATTACGATGCGAAATATAATGGTCAGGTTCAGGAGATTACCCCCGCTCGCTTGTCAGATGAACTGACTGAGAGGGTACAGCTGCTCACTTCGGCTATTTACGACATCTTGGGATGTTCGGGTATCATTCGCATTGACTATATCATTACTGCCGGTGAAAAGGTGAACTTGCTTGAAATTAATACCACTCCCGGCATGACACTTACTAGCTTCATTCCTCAGCAAATTGCTGCAGCAGGCCTCGATATTAAAGATGTTATGACTGATATTATTGAAGATAAATTATGAACATAACAGAGTTTGATGAGATTCGTCCTTATGATGATGAGGAACTTCCTCAGATCTTTGAGGAATTGATTGCTGATTCCGCTTTTCAAAATGCGGTTTGTTCAACCATGCCGGATGTACCTTTTGAAACGATAGCTCAGAAGATGCGTGCTTGCAAAACTAAACTGGAGTTTCAGAAAACGTTTTGTTATGGCCTTTTATGGAAGATAGTCAGTGACTTTGCGGACGGATTAACATTAGACGATACAGCGTTGCCGGATAAGAGCAAAGCCTATACTTATATTTCTAATCACCGAGATATAATTCTTGACTCTGGATTTCTGTCTATTTTGTTGATAGATCTTAATATGGATACTGTGGAAATTGCCATTGGCGATAATCTTCTTATTTATCCTTGGATCAAGAAATTGGTTCGAATTAATAAATCTTTCATTGTGCAACGTGGGCTTGCTATGCGTCAGATGTTGGAGGCTTCTGCTCGTATGTCTCGTTACATGCATCTCACTATTACGAAGAAACGACAGTCTATTTGGATTGCCCAGCGTGAAGGACGTGCTAAAGATTCTAATGATCGAACACAAGAAAGCGTATTGAAGATGCTAACCATGGGGGGTGAGGGCAGCTTAATAGAACGCTTATTAGAAATGAACATTGCTCCTTTGGCACTTTCTTACGAATATGACCCGTGTGATTATCTTAAAGCACAAGAATTTCAACTTAAAAGAGATGTTGAAAATTATAAAAAGACTACGACGGATGATCTGATGAATATGAAAGTGGGACTCTTTGGGTATAAAGGAAGGGTGCATTTGCAGATGGCAAAAACGATCAATGATGAGTTGTTGGAACTTGATCGGACTTTGCCTAAGCCTGAGTTATATTCTTGTATTTCAGCTTTAATAGACAAAAAAATACATGCCAATTATCGCATGTATCCGGGCAATTATATCTCTCACGATTTGCTGAATGTTTGTGATGAGTTTGTTTCTCATTATACAGAGGATGAGAAGCAACGCTTTGAGTCGTATATAGAGCAACAGCTTGAGCGAATAGAAATTCCACATAAAGATTTACCGTTTTTGCGTGAGAAGCTTCTGCTGATGTATGCCAATCCATTGACTAATTATCTGGCCGCCCGCTGATGAAGAAGATGTCGTTTCATATTGTATTGCTTTTGATTTCATTTTTCTTTTCTTCTTGTAGAAAAGATGATGAATACGTCTATCCGTCGGTAAAGCTTGAATTCCTCACTGCCGAATCGGGGAATGATGGCTTCTTGAGCTATCTTGTTACAGATAGTGGAGAACGTTTGGAGGTATCTGAGGATCTTTCGAAGACGCAAATAGAGGCAAATAGTAGTGTGCGAATTGTTACTAATTACAAGGAGTTAGATAAGACTGGGACGGGAATAAAACAAGCAAAGGTTTATGCTTTGTTGAAAGCGGTATCTCCGGAACCATCTCCGGCTTCAGGTTTTGCAGATGGTGTAAAAACCGATCCGGCCGATGTGTTGAGTATGTGGTTGGGAAGAGACTATCTCAATATAACGTTGTCTATAAAGATGCAAAATGGCAAGCACCTTTTCCATTTCGTAGAGAATAAGGTGGAGACAGACCAAACGACGGGACGTAAAACCGTTTATCTAACGCTTTATCATGATGCAGGAAATGACTTGGAAGCATTTACAAGGCGTGCCTATCTTTCTGTCCCCCTAAGCAAGTATACCGAGAACAATACGAGGGAAACAATTGTTTATTTTAGCGTTAACACTTATGATGGTGGAGTTAAAAGGTACGATTTTGATTATACTCCCACATCTAATTAGTTAATCATTAATAATTTAGACAATGAACCTTTTATTTACAAGTATTATGTTTCTATTATCGTCTTTATTTGGTTGTCAGCAACCTAAAAATTATACTTCACTTTCTACGGCTGAATTCGAATCGTTGATTAAAGATGAGCATGTGCAGCGGCTTGATGTGCGCACAGCTGCAGAGTATTCGGAAGATCACATAGCGAAGTCAATCAATATTAATGTGTTTGACTCTTCTTTTGTTTCATTAGCCGATTCATTATTGAATAAAGAGGTTCCTGTTGCTATTTATTGTCACAGTGGCCATCGGAGTAAGCAGGCAGCATCCATCCTCGCTGAAGAAGGATACACTGTGTATGAACTTAATGGCGGATTTGCTGCTTGGCAAAGAGCTGGAAAGAAGGAGTGAAAATAGATTATTGGAATAGAAAACACTCATAGTACAGGTCCTTTAGCTTGTGCTATGAGTGTTTTTTGTTATCGATTTACTTTAGTTCTTCCAGCATTCTTTTCAATACCACAGTGGCTGATATCTCGCGGTTGGCAGCTTCTGGAATAACGATGGACTGCGGGCTTTCAATGACACTGTCAGTTACAATCATGTTCCTTCTTACAGGAAGACAATGCATGAAGTAAGCATTGTTAGTCACGGCCATTTGTCGGTTGCTAACTGTCCATTCGCGATCTCTGCTTAATACTACTCCGTAGTTATCGCCAGAGTAGGCTGCCCAATTCTTTGCATAGATAAAATCGGCACCCTCAAAAGCTTTCATTTGATCATATTCTACATGGGCGTTACCTACGAATTCGGGGGCTAGGTCATATCCCTCAGGATGAGTAATGACGAAATCATAATCAGTAGCATTCATCCATTCGGCAAATGAATTGGGCACAGCTTGTGGCAGTGGGCGTGGATGTGGTGCCCATGTCATAACGACTTTAGGGCGAGCTGTTTTTTTGTATTCTTCAATCGTAATGAGATCGGCAAAACTCTGAAGTGGATGGCGTGTTGCAGCTTCCATAGAGAATACCGAGCGTCCTGAATGCTGTATGAATTGATTGATGATTACCTCATTATAATCATAATCACGATCTTCAAAGCGGGCAAAAGAACGAACGCCGATTATATCGCAATAACAGCCCATTACTGGAATTGCCTCTAGCAAATGTTCGGGCTTGTCTCCGTCCATAATAACACCTCGCTCAGTTTCTAACTTCCAGGCACCTTGCGTGATATCTAGCACCATCACGTTCATTCCCAGATTAATTGCAGCCTTTTGGGTACTTAGACGTGTGCGCAGACTTGAGTTGAAAAATATCATCATCAAGGTTTTGTTGCGACCTAGCTCTACATATTTAAATCGATCTTTCTTTATTTCAAATGCTTCATCTAAAGCAGGTTTTAAATCGCCTAGATCTTGTACACAGGTAAAATTCTTCATTACTGTCTATTTTTGCGGGTTATTTAATGTCACTCATTTTATTGTCTGATTTGACCGTCTCCTTCGATAATCCATTTGTAAGAGGTAATCTCTTCCAACCCCATGGGGCCCCGGGCATGTAGCTTTTGTGTACTAATCCCTATTTCGGCTCCTAGACCGAATTGTGCGCCATCGGTAAATGCCGTTGATACATTAGTATATACGCAAGCAGCATCTACCACTTTAACGAATAAATCTGCATGAGCCTTATTTTCTGTAACAATGCATTCGCTATGCTTGGAGCTGTAGGCATGTATGTGGTCCAAAGCTTCCTCGAAAGTTCCGACTGTCTTAATGGCCATGGCATACGAAAGAAATTCGGTGCCGAAGCTTTCTGTTGTGGCTGGTTTCAATAACTTTTCCGGGTAGTTGTTTTGCAAGGTTTGGTGAGCTTCTTTATCGGCATAGATAATCACATTGTGCTCTTGCAACTTTTCGCAAAGCAAGGGTAAGTCGCTGAGCCGTTTCTGGTGAATGATGACACAATCCAGAGTGTTACATACGCTTACCCGACGGGTTTTGGCGTTGTTGATAATGGCAGAGCCTTTTGCGCAATCTCCATCTTCATCAAAATAAGTATGGCAGATGCCTGCACCTGTTTCGATTACAGGGATGGAGGCGTTTAGTCGAACAAAGTTAATGAGGCTGCTACTGCCTCTCGGAATGAGAAGATCGACGTAACCCACAGCGTGAAGTAATTCTGTTGTAGCCTCTCTATCAGCTGGGAGAAGTTCTACCATATGTGTATCTACTTCGAAGCTTTTGAGCACGGAGTGGATAATGTTTATGATAGCTCTATTGGAGTAGTCTGCATCGCTTCCTCCCTTTAACAGACATGCGTTGCCGCTTTTTAGGCAGAGGGAAAATACATCGAAGCTAACATTTGGGCGAGCTTCATAGATGATGCCAATGACGCCAAAAGGAACGCTAATTTTCTTTAGTCTCATGCCGTTGGGGCGAATGCTTTCTTTCAGTACTCTACCTAATGGAGAGGGGAGGGATGCTACGCTCCTCATGTCGGCAGCGATGTCTTTGATTCTTTCCGAAGTAAGCTTCAGTCGGTCGTACTTTGGATTTGTAGTCTCCATGCGTGCTAAATCTTTTTCATTCTCTGCAAGAATGAAAGGAGTTTGTTCGACAGCAGCATCAGCTACAGCGAGCAATATATGATTTATTTGTTCATCGCTTAGCAAGGCCAACTTGCGACTTGCTGTTTGTACAGCGACAAAAGTTTCTTTTAATTGTTTCATGATGCAATTTGCTTTATTCTATATATAAATAGTCGTAGTGCACAACAGCTTTCTTACCGTGTTTCCCTATTACTTCGCGTGCTTGGGCGGAGTCACAATTAGCTTTTCCTACCCCTACGGGATTGCCCGAATAGTCGATGATACGCACTATATCATCTTTCTCGAATTCACCTTCTATGTGTGTGATACCTACAGGTAGGATACTCACTGCTTTGTCTGCACTGAGTACTTCTGTAGCTTGTTGGTTTATGTGTATTTCTCCTTTGGCAAAACCTTCGCTGTGCGCAATCCATTTCTTTATACTCGATACAGGCTGAGGTGATGGGATGAAACGAGTACAGAGAGTCTCTGCAGGGTGTCGCAGTAGGTCTACTAGGATGTTATCTCGTTTGCCATTGGCAATAATTACGCAGATTCCTTCGTCAGCTACCTTGCGGGCAATGTTGGTTTTGGTCAGCATCCCTCCGCGGCCAAAGCTAGATTTGGAAGCTTGTATGTAGCTTGATAGATCTTTCCGCTGTCCTACTTCGCGGATAATTGTTGAAGCGGGATCTGCAGGTGAGCCATTGTATATACCATCAATATTGCTTAGAATAATAAGTGCTTGCGCATCCATCATAGATGCGATGAGGCCTGATAGTTCATCATTGTCGGTAAACATTAGCTCGCTAACGGAAATTGTATCATTTTCGTTGACTATTGGAATCACTCCATTTTCGAGCATTACCATCATGCAATTCTTTTGGTTAAGATAGTGCCTGCGCGTGCCGAAGTTTTCTTTTGTAGTCAGTACCTGTCCTACAGCAATGCCATGTTCGCGAAAAAGCTCATAGTAGCGATTAATGAGTTTCGCTTGTCCGACGGCCGAAAAGAGTTGTCGTTGATTTACGCTATCCAGCTTTTTTAATGTATGTATTTCACTACGTCCAGAAGCTACTGCGCCTGAAGAGATGAGGATTACTTCTACTCCGGATTTATGAAGTTCAGCTATCTGGTCGGTTAGAGCAGACATGCGTGTTACATCCAGTGTGCCATCAGCTCTGGTCAGAACGTTACTACCTACCTTTACAGCAATTCGTGTAAACTGTTGTCCCATTTTATTACGATTTGAACTACAAATATAGCCATTTTAACGAAACTGTAAGTAAGATGTTTCGATAAACATCTTTAAATGCCATTTCTAGTAAAGAAAATATTCCAATTGGTGGTAAGTGCTGAACTCATTTTGGGAAGAACTGATGTTTAAATGATGAATGAGAAGGCAGGTTCATGGAGGTAAATATACGTCTTCCGGTTTACGATGGGAGAGAAGCATCTCTTCTTATGCTAATTTAGTTTTATATAATTAATCTGATGAATAAAGAGAAACCGTCTTTCAACTGAAAAGGACGGTACAGTTAACGTAACTGCACTGTCCTTTTGTCTCATAAGAAGCACTCTGTTGAACATTTCAAGAGGGTCTACAAAAGAGATTTCCTCTTTTGTAGTAGTTAGATTATGAGTTAGTTTGATATTAGTGATACGAATATTCGATAATAGAAATTTGACTCCATTCTCTTCATTCTATGCATCATCTTCATTATCTCTCTCTCTAATAATTTGCATACTCAACTCGTAATCTTTTTCGTTAACAAGAATAGCAACCTCAGTGCTAAGATAAGGTGCTAGTGTTCCCATTATTCCATCTTTCAGAACGGACTCTATTCCATTACTCTCTAGTAAGCCTTTAATTAATTCTGCTTCCCAAGGTGTTCCTGAGTAAATCTCTGTTAGAATAGTGTTTTCTTTTGCTTCCATGGTGCCTGTTTATTAATAGGTTATTTATTATTAGTATAACAAACAACTCTGTATAATGTTATGTGAATCATTATTCCAGTGATATTCTTTGTACGGAAATGTTTTCATTTAAGAAGATCGATGCTGATTCAGAGAATTTATCTTCCGCCTCAGTTGTGCAAAAGATGGTGCTTTTGCATTTTGTGCATTTTTCATCTATCTCAGGATGTCGTTGGAGATAATTTTTCAGGCTGCTGGCTACATAGTTTCCTTGGGTCACAATCTTTATCCCTTCAGGCATGTATTGTTCTATTTTAGAAAGGAGCAAGGGGTAGTGCGTACAACCTAGAATAACCGTGTCAATTAGAGAATCCTTGCTAATGAGTTGGTCTATGCTTTTTCTTATGAAGTAGTCTGCACCTGCACTCTCTGCTTCATTGTTCTCTACTAATGGTACCCACATTGGAGAAGCTTCTCCACTTACTGTAATATCAGGAAATAGCTTGTGTATCTCAAGTGGATAAGAATCTGATTTAATTGTACCAGTTGTGGCAAGTACTCCGACATGCCGACTCTTAGTTATCTCTCCAATACACTCTACTGTTGGACGAATAACGCCCAATACCCTTCTTGCTGGGTCTGAACAAGGCAAATCGTTTATTTGTATACTTCTAAGAGCCTTTGCCGACGCTGTGTTGCAAGCTAATATGACGAGGTGACATCCCATTTCAAATAGCTTTTCTACAGCTTGGCGGGTAAACTCGTATACCACTTCAAATGATCGAGTACCGTAAGGAGTACGAGCATTATCTCCCAAATAAATGTAATCATATTCAGGAAGAGTCTCTCTGATTTGCTTCAAAATAGTTAATCCTCCGTAACCTGAGTCAAAGACTCCGATAGGTCCCGGAATTGTAGGTAAATCCTGCTTCATCGTTTTTAAGTTTAAAAGCATGTAAAAAAACGCGGATAGAACGAATTTTCGCTCTATCCGCGTTATCCGCGTTTTGTGTTTTTGAGGATATTATTTCAAACCAAGTTTCGCTTTTACAAGAGAAGTTACATTAATACTAGTCTTTTCATTAACGTAGGGAATAGCTGTTCTTGCAAGATCGAAAATATAAGTTAAGCCTTCAGCTTCACCTACTGCTTTAATAGCTTCATCTACTTTTTTAGAGATAGGTGCCATCAAATCTGTTTGAGCTTTTTGCATGTTTTGCTGAGCTTCTTGTTGAAATTGCTCGCTTCTTTGCATCATATCCTGCAGTTCTTTTTGTCTTCTTTCAGCAATATTTTGAGGCAGAGAGTCTTTCTGCACTGCTTGTTGATATTCCTGATACTTTTTGTTGAACTCTTCGCTTGTTCTCTGAATTTCCTCTGTGTATTTCTTCTCTAATGCCTGTAGATCGGCTTGAGCTTTTGCAAATTCCGGCATAGCCGTAATGATCTCGTTGGATACAACGTGCCCAAATTTAAGAGTTTGTGCAGATACGCCCATCGGAAGGATGAACATAATTGCGAGTGCAATTTTTTTAAGCATAATTAAATTATTTGTTTTAATGATTATTTTTTGTATTCTTGGATGCAAATGTATGAAATTAATTTGAATATCCTAATTTCGCTAATATTTCATTGCTAATATCAATGCGTGGAGAGGCAAAGATTATACTTGTAGCAGAAGCTCTATCTAGAACTACTGAGTATCCTTTTAATTCAGCTATTTCTTTCACTGCATTATAAATTTGATCTTGTATAGGCTTAATAAAGCTCTCTCTTTGCTTAAAAAGCTCACCATCCTGTCCAAAATATTTTCGTTTCAACTCAGCTATTATTTTTTCTTTAGCTACAATCGTTTCCTCTCTTTTTGTTCTTTGTTCTTCTGAGAGAGATTTTGCTTCCGATTGATACTTTTTATACATCGCTTGAGCTTCTTTTGTTGAGGCTTCCACTTCACTTTGCCATTTAGTGGAAGTTTGATTCAATTGTTCGTTTGCACTTTCGTAAGCCGGGATATTTTTCAGGATATACTCCATATCTATCAAGGCGAATTTTTGTGCGCTTGCTGTTATGCCTGAGGCAAGTAACAAAATAATTAATAGAACCGATTTTTTCATTGCGCTTAGTTTTTTATGAAACAATTAGAATTCTTGTCCTAAGATAAAATGGAATTGACTTCCACCATATTGTTTCGATCCAAATACTTTGTCGAAGCCATAAGCCCAGTCAATACCCATCATACCGATCATTGGTAAGAAGATGCGGACACCTACTCCGGCCGAACGTTTCAATTCAAGCGGATTGAAGTTTTTAATATCATGCCATGCGTTACCAGCTTCAAGGAAGGTAAGAGCATAGATACTTGTACTAGTCTCAAGCATTAAAGGGTATCGTAATTCCAATCCTAAGCGAGTATATGCATATCCTTCCTTGCCATAAGGGGTTAAAGAGCTGTTCTCATAACCACGAAGACCGACACTTTCGGTGGCATAGCTAGAGTAACCAGTCATACCGTCTCCTCCCATGTCGAATGTTTCGAATGGAGATCTTTTGTGGCTATTGAAATGTCCTAAGAGCCCAAAATCTGCACGAGTCATAAGAACTGGAGTTTTAGCTCCTGACGTAAACGCTGTGTAAGTCTTTGATTTCAACTTCCATTTATGATACTCTACCCATCTATGCATTTTGTTCACATCATCTTGATTACTTAAATTGTATGAATTGTAGTTGACGCCATCGAACAGTGAGTAAGGAGGGGTTACCTGCACCGATAATGAGAAATCCGATCCTTGACGAGGATATAGAGGGTTATCAGTAGAGCTTCTCGCTAATGTAAGGTTCAAACTTATATTATTACATTTCCCATCTGTCACTGGAAAATAGCTCCAATCTTTCAAGATATATCTTTGATAAGAAAGCTCAGCCGAAAGAGTGAAATAGTCGTCCGGCCAATTCAATCGTTTTCCCCACCCTAAAGAAAGTCCAAACATCTGGATATATTTGCTGGGATCGGAATAGTTCGAGTAGCTACTACCATAGCCATTGTTATAGTTGTTAGTTTGGTAGCTTGAGCCATAGTAACTGTTACTTACATTTGATTGCTTTGAGTAGAAAGCAGATACAGAGAATGAATTCGGACGTTTACCGCCAAACCAAGGGTCCAAGAAAGAAATGCTATATGATTGATAATATTTGGCGTTGGTTTGTCCGCTAATAGTAAGAGTTTGCCCATCTCCTTGTGGCAGAATTCCACGATAGTTTTCTCCCGGGCGTAATAAATTAGGTAAAGAGAAGTTGGTAAACTTTAAACTCAATTTACCTATTACTCCTGTTTGCCCCCAACCAGCTGAGAATTCTACTTGATCATTAGCTTTTGACACGAGGTCGAATGCGATGTCTACCGTACCATTTTCCTGATTTGGCTGAACATCTGGTTTTATGTTTTCTGGGTCAAAATGTCCCATCTGTTGAAGCTCGCGCATAGAGCGCATTAAATCCTCTTTACTAAATAATTGGCCTGGACGGGTACGAAGCTCTCTACGTATTACATTTTCATAAACACGGTCGTTGCCATTTATCTTCACTTTGCTAATGCTTGCCTGACGCCCTTCGTATATTCTCATTTCAAGGTCAATTGAGTCATTATCTATATTTACTTCAACCGGATCAAGGTTATAGAACAAGTATCCGTTATTATAATATAAGTTGCCAATGGCATCATCATCCGAGGATATACGTTCGTTAAGTAATTTCTGATTGTACACATCACCTTTTTTCATTCGCAGCAAGTAGCTCAATTGTTCCGAGGGATATAATGTGTTTCCTACCCAGTCAATCTTCCGAAGATAATATTTATCACCTTCTTCCAATTTCAAGAATACATTTACAGTCTTTTCATTGTATGGAGATACGCTATCCACGACAATACGTGCATCACGATATCCTAGTTCGTTATATTTGTCTATAATAAGTTGTTTGTCGGCTGCATAGTTCTCATTTACGAATTTCTTAGTGCGGAACAGATTCATAATCTTTCCTTTTTCATTCGTCTTCTTCATCACTTTTTTAAGCTTTGCAGTCTTGATCGCTTTATTGCCTACAATGGTGATTTTATGAATTTTTATTTTTTCTTTTTTGTCGATATTGACATATACTATGACTTGGTTTTCATTGGCTGTATCATCTTTCTGTGCTATGACTACGTCTGCATTCTTAAAACCTTTGTCATCAAAATATCTTTTTATAAGCGTTTTGGCACGGTCTGTTAAGTTTGGCGTGATTTGGCTGCCTTTTACAAGACCAAGCTTTGTTTCCAAATCTTCTCTTTCAGACTTCTTAACCCCATTATAACGTATATCTGAAATACGAGGGCGTTGGGTTAGATTTATTTTTAGGAATATTTTACTTCCTTCTATTTTCTCTGCGGTAATGGAGGCATTAGAAAAAAGGCCATGTTTCCAATAACGTTTGATTGCCTGTGTTATTTCATCTCCCGGAATTGTGATGGTTTGGCCTATTGAGAGTCCCGATAATCCGATTAGGACATAGTCCTCATAGTTCTTCACTCCAGAGACTTTTATTCCGCCTATCTCGTATTTCTTAGGCGTACCTGAGTATAGGATAACAGGCTTTGATGATTCATCTGTAGTAGTTACATTCTGTGCAATGCCCGAAGTAGCCAAGCTAAATAGGCTTATAAATGTTATGAATATGGCAGAAATACGATAATACATTTAAATTATGTGTTTTGGTTATAAGTTCTAATAATTAGCTAACCTGCTCGCTAGTTTTGCCGAAGCGGCGTTCTCTTTTTTGATAATCACAAATTGCTTTTTGAAATTCATCCTCCTTAAAATCTGGCCAAAAGGTCTCACAAAAATATAGTTCGGAATAAGCACATTGCCATAGTAGGTAATTACTTAGTCGGACTTCACCTCCGGTACGGATCAATAAATCGGGGTCAGGCATGAAACTAGTAACTAAATGTGCTGAGACACAATCGCTGTCTATTTTTTCGGATGATATCTCTCCTCTCTGAACTTGTAATGCGATATTGCGTACTGCGTTTGTTATTTCCCAACGTGATGAGTAACTAAGAGCCAATACGAGACACATTCCTGTATTTGAGGATGTATGCTTGACACAATCGTACAATCGTTTCTGTACATCTTCCGGGAGTTTATTTATGTCGCCAATAATGTGAAAGCTAATGTTGTTTTTCATGAATATCTCTTCCTCTATTGAATCAATAAGTAGACTCATCAATGTAGCTACCTCATCAGTTGGTCTGCTCCAGTTCTCAGTCGAGAAAGTATAGAGCGTGAGGTATTTAATGCCTATTCGAGCAGCTTCTTCGGCTATGATATGCACCGTTTCCGCTCCGGCTTGATGCCCATAGCTACGCTCTCGCCCATGCTGCTTGGCCCATCTTCCGTTACCATCCATTATGATAGCTACGTGCTGAGGTATGTGGTTTAAATCTATTTGCTCTTTATTTGGCATTTTATTCAGTTGTTACATTCTCTACATTTGTAAAATTGTACAATATGGTTGTTTTGAAACGACGAACGGATTAATTATATTATTAAGAAGCTAAGTCTATTAATTCTCTTTCGCTAAACTCTCCAGGAAAAAAGAACTTTCTTTTCACTCTTGTTCCATGCAAAACCTTCTTTTGATTGATAAAATGAGCTGAAATTTCCACCAAATGTATAGAATTTATATTGTGTATTTTATTGTTGGCTTGATCGATCGTAAAAGCGTAATTTACCCCTCCTACGGCGCTGAGGGCAAAAGCATTGATTGTGTCGTCAGAACTATATTCTATCTTTTCATTGCCTGTGCTGAGACACGAAGTAATAGTGAGCGATACTAGTAAGGACATTACGATTACTGATACAAGCTTTATTTTCATTTGAGAAATTTTGTTTATTTACAAGTTGCAAAAATAGGAACAATTTTCTCTATATTGAACGTTGTCGGTAAGTTTTATATAAAATTATAGATAATAATGCTGTTTTTGTCGATAGAAATTCTATTCTAGAGACTCTCTATTGATCTTCTTCGTTGGCATAATGGTAAATGTTAACTCCAAAGTGTTTCTCGACGGAATGGCTCTTTTTATCCTTTATCTGGGGAGATTTCACTCCGGATTTCAACGACTTGGTACTTTTCTCTATATAAATTTCGTCCCATAAACCTTCATTGATGAACGATTGAAGTAGAATGCTTCCGCCCTCAACAAAAAGAGATTGCACTTTTCTAGTGTATAAAGCTGTTAAAATTTGAGGCAGAATGTTTGCGCTGAAGTCAATGGTGATATACTCGGTTCTATTCTCTTTAAACCGGTATTTTGCCGTGAAGACAAGGGTAGGAATACCGTTGTTAAAAATATGCAACGAATTATTTAATGATAAAGTGCGATCGATGACTACTCGCATTGGATTGGCACCATGCCAATCCCGTACGGTGAGTAGAGGATTATCTAAACGGGCTGTTTGGGTTCCCACCATGATGGCATTGGACTCTGCCCTTTTTTTGTGTACTAACATTGCGGTTAAATCGGTTGATAGAATGGCAGGTGAGCCACTGTTTCGGTAAAGATCTATATACCCATCCGATGATTCAGCCCATTTAAGGGTAATGTATGGTCTACGGAGTGTATTAAAGGTTATGAATGGCTTTATTAAGCTTGCACACTCATCTTCTAAAATCCCAACGATGACTTCTCTTCCTGCATCACGTATTCTTTTAATGCCACGCCCGGCCACTTCCTTAAAGGGATCTTGGCAACCAACAATGACTCTTGGTATTTCTTTGCTTATGATAAGGTCAGCGCAAGGCGGGGTTTTACCATAATGAGAGCATGGTTCTAAGCTGACGTATATCGTCGATCGTTTTAGTAACGATTGATCTTTTACGGAATTAATAGCGTTCACTTCAGCATGTGGTCCGCCGCATTTAGCGTGATAGCCTTCTCCTATTATTTTATCGTCGCATACGATAACGGCTCCTACCATTGGGTTAGGCGAAGTATGGCTGTGGCCATTTTTTGCCAGCTGAATGCATCGCCTTATATACTTTTCTTCTCCCATCTTTTAGGCTTGTATCTGTAAAATTATTACTTTTGCACATAAAAATTGTAAAAACATGAATCGTCTATCTTTATACATCCGTCAATCTTTACAAGGCTCTTATACGCTTTCAGAGTTGCAAAGTCTTGCGAAAATTATTTGCCTAGACCTTCTTGGCATGGATGCGATTGACTTTTATTCTGGCAAAGATATTGATTTATCTCAAAAGAAAGAAAAAGATCTGGAAACTATTCTGGGGCGTTTGCGTAATAATGAACCGATTCAATACATTCGTGGAAATGCTGATTTCTTCGGTTTCAAATTTGAAGTTGCTCCCGGAGTTTTAATTCCTCGTCCCGAAACGGAAGAATTGGTTGATTTAATCATTAAAGAGAATCCTTCGGTAAAACGAGTTTTAGATATAGGTACCGGTACAGGATGCATCGCTATCACAATAGCAAAATATTTGCCCTTGGCTACCGTTTCGGCGTGGGATGTATCTGATGAAGCATTGGCAATTGCGGAACGGAATAATGTTTGCCTAGGAACTTCAGTGACATTTTCCAATAAAGATGTATTTACTGAAATTTTAAATGAAGAAAGATATGACGTGATCGTTAGTAACCCACCCTATGTTACTATTGCCGAAAAAGAAGAGATGGACGCTCATGTACTGAATTGGGAACCAGAGATGGCTTTGTTTGTGATGGATGACGATCCGTTATTATTTTATCGACGTATTGCTTCACTGGGTCTGAGTCTTTTGTCTTTGGGAGGAAGTCTTTATTTTGAGATTAATCAGGCTTATGGAATTGAGACATCTTTTATGCTCACAGAGTTGGGTTATCGAGATGTGTGTGTGATAAAGGATTTATTTGGGAAAGACAGAATTGTAAAAGCTAGCCGATGAGTATGATAACTGAAAAGGAAGCATTGGGCCGTGTGGCTTTCTATTGCAGTGCAGCTGAGCATTGTCGGTCGGAGATCGATGACAAACTAAAAAAATGGGGATTGGAGGCTGATGTAATAGAACGCATATTGGCTCGACTAGAGGCGGAAAAGTATATTGATAGCGAACGCTATTGTCGGGCTTTTGTAGATGATAAGCTCCGCTTTTCGAAATGGGGTAAAGTGAAAATAGCGCAAGCACTGTATTTAAAAAAAATACCCTTAGAAACGGCTTCGAAATATCTAAACGACATTGATGAAGAAGAATATTTGGCTACCTTATCTCATTTATTGATATCAAAACGTAGGACCATTCGTGCAAAAGATGACTACGATCTGAAAGCGAAACTGATTCGTTTCGCTATGAGTCGAGGGTTTGAGATGAAATACATTATTCGTTGTGTAAATCTGCCTGAGGCTGATGAATGAGCATAAATAGGATTTTTATTTAAAAAATATATGAGTTCTTCTTTTCATTCTCGTTCAGTTTCCGTATTTTTGTGCCATATAATTATCTTAGTTAGTTTAGTATGAAAACGTTAGAGAGATTATTCGCAGAGAAGTTACTGAAGATTAAGGCTATTAAGCTGCAACCGGCCAATCCGTTTACATGGGCTTCGGGGTGGAAATCACCGTTTTATTGTGATAACCGTAAGACGCTTTCCTATCCTTCTCTTCGTAATTTTGTGAAAATTGAAATTACTCGCCTTATTTTAGAACGCTTTGGGCAAGTTGATGCCATAGCAGGTGTTGCTACTGGAGCCATTCCTCAAGGGGCCTTAGTGGCCGATGCATTGAATCTTCCTTTTGTTTATATCCGCTCAGCTCCAAAGGATCATGGACTGGAAAATTTGATTGAAGGAGAGTTACGTCCGGGTATGAAGGTGGTAGTTGTTGAAGATCTTGTCTCGACAGGTGGAAGCAGTTTGAAAGCTGTAGAGGCAATTCGCCGAGACGGTTGTGAAGTGATAGGCATGATAGCTGCATTTACTTATGGGTTTGATGTTGCAATAAAAGCTTTTAAAGATGCAAAAGTTCCGTTGATAACATTGACTAATTATGATGCAGTAATTGAGGCGGCTCTTCGTACTGAGTATATTGATGAACCGGATGTTGCCGTATTGGAAGAATGGCGTAAAGACCCATCACATTGGGAACCCGAAAAATAAAGAAATCTATTTATAAATAAAGAGATGGGAAAGAACCGTTCGGACTGCTTTTGTTCGGATTGTTCTTTTTGTCTTTTAAAGACAGAAGCAAATGAGCCAATTTGAAAGTAGTGTGAAGGTAATCCCTTACGGTCAGCAGCAGGTTTATACTAAACTTTCAGACCTTAACAATCTGGAGATCGTAAAAAATAGTATTCCTGCCGATAAGGTGAAAAATATATGTTTCGATGCTGATACTTTGAGCTTTAATGTAGCTCCTGTAGGGAGTATAGCATTGAAGATCATAGAACGAAAACCTTATGAGTCTATAAAATTTGAAACCACTCACTCTCCTATGCCTTTCAATATGTGCATACAATTGGTGGATGGCGGCGAGATGGAATGTAAAATGAGACTTACTGTTAACATAGATATCAATCCTTTCATGAAAGGAATGATCCAGAAACCCTTGCAAGAAGGTCTTGAGAAGATGACCGAGATGCTTGCGTTGATACAATATTAAATAGGTAGATAGCTGCTAAATAATTATGGTACAGAAACTTTGGGAAAAATCGGTTCAGGTCAACAAGGAGATTGAACGGTTTACGGTAGGTCGCGATCGTGAAATGGATCTTTATCTGGCTAAACACGATGTGCTCGGCTCTATGGCACATATCACAATGCTTGAAAGTATAGGCCTATTAACTAAAGACGAATTGGCGATGTTGCTTGCCGAATTGAAGGAGATATACGCAACATCTGAGCAAGGCGATTTTGTTATTGAAGATGGAGTGGAAGATGTGCATTCGCAAGTAGAGTTAATGTTAACGCGTAGTTTGGGCGATGTGGGGAAGAAAATTCATAGTGGCCGTTCCCGTAATGACCAGGTTCTGCTCGATTTGAAACTATTTACTCGTGCACAAATCAAAGAGATTGCTGATATGGTAGAGCAGCTTTTTCACGTGCTCATATCTCAGAGTGAGAAATATAAAGAGGTGTTGATGCCGGGTTATACGCATTTGCAAATAGCGATGCCTTCTTCTTTTGGATTATGGTTTGGTGCTTACGCAGAGAGTTTGGTCGATGATATGATGTTTCTACAGGCTGCTTTTCGTATGTGTAACCGTAACCCATTGGGCTCAGCTGCCGGATACGGTTCTTCTTTTCCTTTAGATAGGACAATGACCACTCGTTTGCTTGGTTTCGATTCGCTAAACTATAATGTGGTGTATGCACAGATGGGGCGTGGTAAGATGGAGCGAAACGTGGCTTTCTCATTAGCCAGTATTGCAGGAACTATTTCTAAACTAGCCTTTGATGCTTGTTTATTCAACAGTCAGAACTTTAGTTTTGTGAAGTTACCCGATGAATGCACTACAGGTTCAAGTATCATGCCGCATAAGAAAAACCCCGATGTGTTTGAATTGACACGTGCCAAATGCAATAAACTGCAATCTCTTCCACAGCAAATTATGATGATTGCAAATAATTTACCTTCAGGCTATTTTCGTGATTTACAGATTATCAAGGAAGTTTTTCTGCCTGCTTTTCAGGAATTGAAAGATTGTCTGCAGATGACCACGTATATTATGAACGAGATACGTGTCAATGAGCATATTCTGGATGACGACCGTTATTTGCTTATTTTTAGTGTAGAAGAGGTGAATCGCTTGGCGCGGGAAGGTATGCCTTTTCGTGATGCTTATAAGAAGGTAGGGCTAGATATAGAATCGGGTCAGTTTGCCCATAACAAGGAAGTGCATCATACACATGAAGGTAGTATTGGCAATCTGTGCAATGATAAAATCTCGGCGTTGATGCAACATGTGCTAGAAGGTTTTAATTTTGAAACGATGGAGATTGCTGAACACAATCTACTTGGACGATAAATGGCGGCTGTTTATAGTTTGACGTTTTCGCAAAAAGGTTGGTAAATATCTTTTCTGTTTATAAAATCAGAACTTTCAGTTGGAAAAATTTGGCAGATATCTGAAAACTACTTATCTTTGCACCCGTTGAAAAAATGCGAAAGTAGCTCAGTTGGTAGAGCATAACCTTGCCAAGGTTAGGGTCGCGGGTTCGAGTCCCGTCTTTCGCTCTCTTTGAATTGTTGCTCGAATGGTGGAATGGTAGACACGAAGGACTTAAAATCCTTTGGCTATAGCAGCTGTGCGGGTTCAAGTCCCGCTTCGAGTACAAAGAAACCTCTGTAAATCAATAATTTATGGGGGTTTTTTATTTATTGGTACTTCTCAATTTTTCACTTATTCTTTTCTTAATATATCCTTTTATAGTTTGAATACTGCAAAGTTAAACAGAGAGTTAAACCGGGACACTTTATTCTCTTGGGGATTTAACCTTTAATTAAAATGCTGATCTTTTCTTCCTTCATCTTCATTGTACATAAATAATTCTATAAAGTCGTAAATATATTAGCTCAGTGATGATGCTTTTTTATTCACATTTGTTATATTTACAGCTTGATACTAATAGTAGGGATAAGCTAACAGATAAATCTATATATTATGAACTTTATTTCTGAAGACCGATTGAATCAGCTGTTGATTGATGAACTCGATGTTCTTTTTATATTAAATATGGATTGCGACATTCTTTTCATTAATAAAGCTGTGAGCTCTATTCTTGGTTATCAAGAAGAATCATTGAAGGGGCATAATTTAATTGCGGTATATTCACCCGAGCATAAAGACAAAATGAGCTTAACGCTTCCGTTGTTGGTTAAAGGGAATGTGATTTCTTGTCCGTACCCTCTTATGTCGATTGGAGGGAAAATACTACCTGTTGACATGAAGTTTTATATGGGTTGGTGGAATGGCGAAAATGTTCTGGCAGCTGTTGGCGTTAACCTGTCTTCTCATCATTTTTCAAAAGATGTTTTTTATAATATATTCAATTGCTCTGATATAATGATGGTTTTAGGCTCTATGGACGGGATTTATATCTATAATGCAAATAGAGCTTTTAGAAAATCTTTAGGATATTCTATAGAGGACATTTCCGGAAAGACTATTCATGAATTAGGATTATTTGTGAATAGTGGCCGTTTTGATGAGATATTGGCTAAGTTTTATAAAGTAGGCAAAGCTAAGGGCGAAGGTATGTTACGAACAAAATCCGGAGAGTTAGTCGTTTGCTGGTTTTCTTTGGAGAAATTAATCATTAGTGGAGAATCTTACATCTTCTTTGTAGCTACTGATATTACAGAGCGTAAGCAAATGGAGACTAAATTAAAATACCTTGTCTCTCAACAGAAATTATTAGCGGATGTGGCTCAGTTACTTAATGAACAAAGAAATTTTGACGAGATAGTTAATACGGTGTTGGAGCTCATCGGGCGGCATACTAATGTCAGTCGGGTATACATTGGTAAATATACGGATGATAATCTTTATTGTGATATGGTTTATGAATGGTGTAATGAAGGTATTGGGAGCTTGATTGAAGTTCTTCAAAATGTTCATTTCTCAGCAGCACCTTCATGGAATACGATGCTTAGTAAGGATGGGCGAATTCTGGCAGATAGTATTAATAAACTGCCTAAAGATATAGCCGATTTTGTGCGTAAACTTGGAGTTAAATCTTTGTTGGTATATCCGATTTATATTGATAACCACTTTTGGGGATTTATAGGCTTTGATGATTATGTACGAAATAAGGTATGGCAGGAAGAAGAAATTCATTTGATGCGTACGATCGTTAATAATATAGCCAATGCTTTGGACCGTAAATCATATATTGAACAATATAAAAATAGTGAAATGCGGCTAAGGCTTGCTCTGAATGCTGCTAAAGAAGGCATGTGGGATTGGAACTTGAAAACTGATGAAGTCTTTTTTACTGATGCTTGCTTTACAATGTTGGGCTATGAGCCTAATGAAATGTCTGGTATAGGCCATCATTGGAAGGATTTGGTTCATCCAGATGATTGGCCGGGAGCGATGAAAGCATTTGCTACTCATCTAAGAGGAAATTCAGCTTACTATGAATGTGTGTTCCGCGTAAAAACTAAAACAGGCGATTGGAAATGGGTTTTGGATCATGGGAAAATCGTAGAGAAAAATAGTAAAAATGAGGCGCTACGGGCTGTCGGTACTCATATTGATATAACAAAACAAAAAGAAGCGGAGCAAGAGTTGCAAGAATTACTCTCTACAAAAGATCAACTATTCTCTATCATTTCTCACGATCTTCGAGGTCCTGTTGGTAGCTTTATGCAAATTATTGAACTTCTTACTAGCGGTATGCAAATTGAACCGGAGATGCAGGTCTCTCTTCTTGAGGAATTGAAGAATATGTCTAAAAATACATTCTATTTGCTGGAAAACTTGCTCAACTGGTCAAGATCGCAACGTAGTGAAATAGAATATGCTCCGCGTGCTATCCTTATTAATGACTTAATTAAAGAGAATCTTTCTTTATTATCGGTTACTGCAAGCCAAAAAGAAATTGAAATCCGATTTAATGAAGATCATTATTTTAATGCTTTTGCTGATTACAATATGATAAATCTGGTGATAAGGAATTTGTTGTCTAATGCAGTTAAATTTACTCCTCATGCTGGAACTGTTGATATTTATCTTGCAGAGGAAGAACACTTCGTGCAAGTAACAGTAAAAGATTCAGGTGTAGGCATGCCACCGGATATTGTGGAGAAGTTATTTACTAAGGACCATTATCACTCAACCTATGGTACAAATAATGAAAAAGGATCAGGGCTTGGACTTATGCTTTGTACAGACTTTATAAGTAGAAACGGAGGAAAAATTAGAGTCGAAAGTGAAGTAGGCAAGGGTAGTTCTTTCATATTTACGCTTCCTGCAGCGGATGTTGGAAGGAGTTGAGAAGTTAGATATATTTTGCTTAGATATTATTGGGGGATTTTTTGTGTTATGCTGATGGCCGGTTATGGGCTCTGTCTTGCTATGATCAGTGTATATGTTGTAGAGCCCCTATTAATATTAATTTATGTTACGTGATTTTATTATGACCGCCTTTTTTCTTTCAGGTGCCATTGTGCAAGCGCAAGATTTGCCTAAATCAGTTAGTATTATTCCTCAACCTGTTGAAATAATATCTTCGTCTGGTGCTTTCGATCTTAGAACGAATACATCCATTTCCTTTTCTTCTAAAGAAGTGCTGCCAAGTGCAGTCTACTTGTCTGATTATCTGGGTAGATACCTTGGTTATCCGCTTGCAGTGAAGAGAGAAAAGGTTACTCCGAAACAAACAATCCGCCTGATTAATCAAAAGAATGGACAGATCTCCGGTGGCTATCGGCTCGAAGTAACACCCGACGGGATAACGATAAATGGAAATGATGATGCAGGAGTGTTTTATGGTGTGCAGACGCTTATTCAATTACTTCCTATCCGAGCCGGCATAATGCCTGTGGTACCTGCACTAACGGTGCGCGACTATCCTCGTTTTGCTTATCGAGGCATGCATTTGGATGTGGTTCGGCACTTCTTTCCCGTATCTTTTATCAAACAATACATTGATTACCTGGCTCTGCACAAGATGAATTATTTTCATTGGCACTTGACCGATGATCAAGGCTGGCGTATTCAGATGAAATGTCGACCTGAGCTCACGGAGGTTGGATCTTATCGGGAAGGTGAGATAGAGGGCTTATACCCCGGTGTTTATACTCCTCTGCCTTACGGTGGCTATTATACTCATGAACATGTAAAGGAAATTGTAGCGTATGCTGCCGAACGTTACATCACTGTGATTCCTGAAATAGATATTCCGGGGCACTGCATGGCTGTGTTGGCTACTTATCCGCAATTTAGTACTACGCCTGATGAGGCGAAGAAATGCGCATTGACTTGGGGTATTTTTAATAAAGAGAACAATGTGCTGGCACCTACACCTGAGGTTTTTGAATTTCTTAAAGACGTGTTCTCTGAGATCTGTGATCTGTTTCCTGCGTCCTACATACATGTGGGTGGAGATGAATGTGCCAAGCGTTGGTGGCAAGCGTCTGACCAAACGCAGCGCTTTATGAAAGAGCAAGGATTGAAAGATGAGAAAGCATTGCAGAGCTACTTTATCCATTATGTGCAGCAAGTGGTCAATGCCAAAGGGAAAACCTTGATCGGCTGGGATGAAATTCTTGAAGGTGGCATTTCGCCTGATTGTATTGTGATGAATTGGCGTACTACGCCTCATGCCGTGAAGGCTATCAAGACAGGACATCGGGTGATCATGACGCCGTCAGCATACACTTATCTGAATATAAAAGAATCCAGAAGTCAGTCTGAACTCGCCTTTCCGGGTTTGCTCCCATTAGAGAAAGTTTATAAGTTTGATGTGATTCCCGATAGTCTGACGGTTGCTGAGGCTTCTCAGGTATGGGGTGGGCAGGGTTGTTTGTGGACGGAATATGTGTCTACTCCGTGGAAAGCAGAATATTGCCTTTTCCCACGACTCTCAGCTTTGGCTGAAAACCTTTGGTCGGCTCCGGAGTGTAAAAGTTGGGAACGTTTTGTGCAAAAGATGGAGCAGCAGTATCAGCGCTATGACTTGTGGGGAGCCCGTTATTCGGAGGCTTTCTTTAGGGTGCAAGATATCTTGAGAAAACGCTAGATAGATCGGGAGTCCATGAAAAATAATTGCAAGATTTGAGAAAAAGTTTCGCGTTGTATTTTGTAGAATAAATCGAAGTGAATGATCAAGATTAAAACAAAAGAACTTGAATAGAATCTGCAATTATGGATTCTTTGCATCAGAACAAGATGTAGCTTTGATGTGCTATCTGGTAGATATTTGATAAGAGTTTAATAGCAACAAAAAGGCGGTAGTTTCTAACTGAAATTTTCTTCTTTTTTAGCGCTCTTTTTTGCTTCATTAGACCCTCTTTTTTGCTGTAGACATTTTGAACTGATATTGCGATTTTAAAAAGAAGAGGTATTTACTTTGAAAAGAAGAAATTTGGAAAGTGATGAAATCTCTCTCACAAAACGATGCTTTTTAGCTGCATTCATTGGCTCTTATTGATTGCATATAATAAAATGGGCCGATGTTGTTGAATGAGTCGTATGCATAAATGAAAGGCAGAATCAACATTTTCTCTTCAAAGTTTGTCGATTCTGCCTTTTTTGCGAATGCTTTCAGTGAAAGCTTGTTTTTTAGAATACTTTTTTGCCGTCTATAATCTTCATGGCAGCAGTGTATTGTTCGCAAGGGACAGCTAAAAGGATGCTGTCTATTCCTTTATCTTTTACGGAAACATCAATATAAGCTGCGCTCAAAAGTTCCTTTACGCAGTTTACCTCCCATGGGCTGCCTGCAAAAACGTCTACCAGTGAAAGTCTTTTATTTGTTATCATTGCTTTAAACAATTAAATTATGCGGTTGCAAATATAGACTATTTTTTTGTTTCGCAAGTTAAAGTGCTGTAAATTATGGCATTAAAACTTCATGCAAACGTTACCGTTACTTCACATCATTTTCACGAATCTCTACCCGACGAATCTTACCGCTGATCGTTTTAGGGAGTTCGTCCACAAATTCAATGACACGAGGATACTTATAGGGTGCGGTAACTTTCTTCACGTGGTCTTGCAATTCTTTGATTAATTCCTCTCCCACACGGTCTTTATAATCGTGCCCTAACACAATGGTAGCTTTCACGACTTGCCCGCGTATCTCGTCGGGAACTCCTGTGATAGCACATTCTACTACGGCAGGGTGCGTCATTAAAGCACTTTCTACTTCAAACGGGCCGATGCGATAGCCGGAACTTTTGATGACATCATCTGCACGGCCTACGAACCAGTAGTACCCGTCTTCGTCTTTCCAAGCTACGTCGCCAGTATAGTATATCTGATCGTGCCATGCTTCATGACTGCGTACGGGATCACGATAATATTCTTTAAACAGCCCGATAGGTTTGCCTTTATCTGTGCGGATAACGATCTCACCTTGTTCGCCAGCTTCAACCGAACGGCCATCGTGATCTATCAAGTCTACATCATATTCGGGATTAGGTACACCCATGCTACCCGGTTTTGGTTCTATCCAGGGGAAAGTACCTATGGTTAGGGTTGTTTCTGTCTGGCCAAAACCTTCCATCAGTTTGATTCCTGTTAATTTCTTGAAGGTTTCGTACACAGCCGGATTGAGCGCTTCCCCTGCAATAGTGCAATACTCAAGTGATGAAAGATCATATTTCGTCAGATCCTCGCGTATTAGAAAACGGAAGATAGTGGGTGGTGCGCAGAGAGAGGTGATGTGGTAGTCATGTATTTTCTTCAGTATCTCAGCCGGAGTGAATTTTTCATGGTCGTATACAAATACATTGGCACCGGCTATCCACTGGCCGTAGAGTTTTCCCCATACGGCTTTTCCCCATCCTGTATCGGCGATGGTAAGATGCAAGCTGTCGGGGCGCAGATTGTGCCAAAAACTGGCGGTAACGATGTGGCCCAGCGGGTATGTGAAATCGTGTGCTACCATTTTAGGTTCACCTGTCGTACCTGATGTAAAATACATTAACGATACGTCTTCATTGCTATTTGGATGGGTGGGGCGAATAAATGGAGCAGCTTGTTCGATGCCATTATGGAAGTCATTAAATCCTTCTGCTATTTCTGGGCCTACACTTACTAGTTGCTTCACGGTAGGCGATAGTGGCATAGCATCGATGATATGTTTTGTAATAACCTCTTCACCTGCAGCAACAATCATTTTGATACTTGCGGCATTACAGCGATAGGCAATATCTTTCTTGGTGAGCAGATGTGTAGCCGGAATTACAATAGCTCCGATTTTATGAAGAGCCACTATGCTAAACCAAAATTCATAGCGACGTTTCAGGATAAGCATTACCATATCTCCGTGTCCTATTCCTAAACTTTGGAAGTACGATGCCGTTTGGTCCGTGTATCGTTTCATGTCGGAAAAAGAAAACTGTCGGTGTTCGCCTTTGTCATTAGTCCACATCAGAGCCGGCTTTTCAGGCTCTTCAGCTGCCCAAGCATCTACAACGTCATAACCGAAATTGAAATTGTCGGGCACATTTATTTTCAGATTCTCTATAAAATCTTTCTGCGATGCGAAAGAGGCTTGAGATAAATATTTTTCTACCATAATTTATTGAGTGTTTACATGATAACAGCAAGAAAACGTACCATTTTACCGTTGAGCGCTTTCATGCCATGAGGCAGTTTAGAGTTAAAGTAAATGCTATCTCCTTCACTTAGAACCAACTTTTTACCGGCAATGCATATCATCATGCTACCTTCGAGTACTAAATTAAACTCTTGTCCGTTGTGACTGTTGTGTTGTATGGGCTCATTTTCATCCTTAGGCTCTACGGTTACAATGAAGGGATCGGCAAGTCGATTAATGAATCCTGCTGCCAGAGATTGGTATTTGTATGCCTTTGTACGCTCAATTGATGTGCCTGTTCCTGCTCGCGTGACAAAGTAAGAATTCATTTTTGGTTCTTCGCCAAACATCAGTGCATCTAATGCAATATTATACTGACGAGCCACTTTTTGCAGCATGCTGATTGAAATGTCATATTCGCCACTTTCGGCCTGTTTATACTCTTTGGCTGATAGTTCGCAATCGTGTACAATGTCTTCAACCGTTAGTTCGAGCACCTCTCGCAGACCGCGAAGGCGCTCTGCTATTTGCTTTATTTGTTCATCCATATTATTGTGTTTTTAGTTTGAGCTTGCTTTTATGGCACGAATGATGGCAGAAGAGAATCCTGCATGTTCCAATTCATTGATCCCTTTGATGGTAATTCCGCCGGGAGTGGTAACTTTGTCTATCTCAATGCTGGGATGAGTGTCGTTAGCCAAAATGAGTTCCGCTGCTCCTTTCACCGATTGTGCCACCATCTTCATGGCGTCTTTTGGATAGATACCCATTTCCACACCTGCTTGCATGCCTGCCTGAATATATTTCAATACGTAAGCAATGCCACAAGAGGCGAGAGCTGTAGAGGGAGTCATCTGTTTTTCGGGAATGAGCATGGCCAACCCCATCTCATTCAAGAGGTTCAGCATAAATGCTTCTTGTTGGGGTGAAGCATTGTGTGAGGCTATCAGCGTCATGCTTTGCAATTGCGAGATAGCAGTGTTGGGCATTAAGCGAAAAATGGTAGCCGAAGAACTGATCCATTGTTCATATTCAGAGAAAGTAATACCCGAAGCAACGGAAGCGATAAGTTGCTTTTCAGGTTTAAGAGATAGATTACTGATTACCTCTTTCATTAGCCAGGGTTTTACAGCCAGAATAACAAGATCTGCGTCATCTACTGCTGTCTGATTGCTATTGGTTACTTGTATGTCTTTGTTGAAGACTTTTAAGGCATCCAGTTTCCCGTTGGTGGGATTTGCTACAGTGATTTCTGCAGCTTTAATGAGTTGTCCTTGTGCCAATCCGCGGGCAATGGCACCGCCCATGTTCCCGGCTCCGATAATTGCAACTTTCATGTATCTTAATTTTAAGTTTAATAGAGAGATAATCAGCACTTTAAAGGTAAAATGCTGATTATTATGGTGGCAAAGTTACAAGTTTTACGGACAAAGTGTACGTTGGTCTATAAAAAACTTATGGCTGCTGTTTTAAAACTTTCTCAAGTCGCTCTAAAAAGACGTCTGCTTCTTTGATGCTTAGGCAAAGAGGAGGCAATAGGCGGATGACGTTTGTTCCGCTTACTCCTGTAAATACTTTCTGCTCAAAGAGCAATTTACTGCGAAGCTCTTTGATAGGCTCTTCAAATTCCATTCCAATTATTAATCCGCGACCACGCACTTCTTTTATTTGTGGATAAGTTCTCAGCTTTTCAATCAAATATGCACCTACAAGAGCAGCATTTTCCACCAAATGTTCTTTTTCCATGGTGTCCATCACTGCCAAAGCTGCTGCACAAGCTAAATGATTACCACCAAAGGTAGTGCCTAACATTCCATAGACGGCTTTGAACATAGGTGAAATGAGTACACCTGCCATAGGGAAGCCATTGCCAATGCCCTTAGCGACAGTGATAATGTCTGCTTTGATGCCTGCATATTGGTGGGCGAAGAACTTGCCACTACGGCCGTATCCGCTTTGTATTTCATCTAAAATGAGCACTGTTTTAGTTGCTGTACATACTTCACGAAGCTCCTTGAAGAAATCATCAGTCGGTAGTTTAATACCACCTACTCCCTGTATACCTTCAATGATAACGGCGCAAACATCTTTTTTGGATAGCTCAGCTTTTACTGCCTCTATGTCGTTTAAAGGCAAGTAAGTAGTGTGTCCATTTGCATTGATCGGGGCAATAATTTTAGGATTATCAGTTGTTTCTACAGCTAGAGATGTACGTCCATGGAATGATTTAGAGAATGAAATAACACGGGTACGTCCATTATGAAATGACGCTAGTTTCAGAGCATTTTCATTGGCCTCAGCACCTGTATTAATAAGGAATAAGGAGTAATCATCATACCCAGAGATCACACCTAACCGAGTTGCGACCTGCTGTTGTAGTTTGTTGATTACCGAATTTGAATAAAAGCCTAATTTGCTGACTTGTTCACTTATCATCTCTACATAGTGAGGGTGACTGTGTCCAATGGAGATGACAGCATGTCCGCCATATAGATCGAGATACTCTGTTCCATTCTCGTCCCATACTTGGCATCCTTTACCTTTTACTATATTGATATCAAAAAGTGGATAAACGTCGAATAATTTCATGATAAAATCCTCCTTCTGCCTTTGTTGTTCCGAGAATTCAGGTTTTTTCTCAAAAGAACTTAGGTCAGATTTATTTTTTTTATTAATATTTTAGCAGAATCAGTTTCGTTATAGTTCGAAACTGAGTGGTCTGAATTTCTTGTTTTTGTACACTTCCTATAAAAGCGATAAGTGCTTCAATTACATTTTTCAAAATAAGTGTGCTTGCCGTTGGACTCTTAGAACGCAGAAGGCTTCAATCGAAGCCCCACTGTCTCTTCTAGGTTGAACATCAGGTTCATGTTGTGTACTGCTTGACCTGAAGCGCCTTTGAGCAAATTGTCTATGCAAGAGACGATAAGGAGCTTATCGTTATGTTTCTCTAAATGAATGAGACATTTATTGGTGTTTAATACTTGCTTTAAATCGATGTTCTTTTCTATAATGTGCACGAATGAATCCTCTTCATAATACTCCTCGTACATGCGAACGATCTCGCTTAACTCCACCTTGGTCTTCACTACCAATGTAGCAAAAATACCCCGTGGAAAGTCACCTCGATAAGGGATGAAATCAATTTCTACATCGAAGCTATTTTGAAGTTTCTTTAATGATTGCTTAATTTCGGGCACATGCTGATGGTCGAACGCTTTGTAGATACTCATATTATTGTTTCGCCAGCTGAAATGGCTGGTTGCTCCCGGCTTTACTCCCGCACCTGTACTTCCTGTAATGGCGTTTACCGTCACATCTTCATTAAGCATTAGGTGCTTGGCTAGCGGTAGCAAACCTAGTTCGATGCATGTGGCAAAACATCCGGGATTGGCTACGTGTTTTGCTTTGCAGATAGCACGTCGATTTAATTCGGGTAATCCGTAAAGGAAATCGTGTTCGTCACTTTCGATGCGATAATCCATCGAAAGATCTATGATTTTGAGCTCCTGAGGCACATTGTGACTTCCCATGAACTTGCGGGTATCACCATGTGCGGTGCAGAAGAAGAGCACATCAATTTCATCTAGTGGCAACGCATCAGTGAATGTCAGATCACATTCTCCGTATAGTCCCTCGTGCACGTCTGTAATTTTGTTGCCGGCGTTGCTAGTGCTATTGATAAAAACAATCTCTGCTTCGGGATGGTTAATCAGTAAGCGAATAAGTTCTCCGGCCGTATAGCCTGCTCCGCCGATAATTCCTGCTTTAATCATATTTGTATTTAAGTTGGGCAGCCCTCTTTCAAAGGCTGCCTCAATTATTATAATTCTTTTCCGTTTTTCTTTTGATTAGCATAGTATACACGCAAAGGCGTAGAAAGTATCTTAGTGAACCCTTTAGCGTCCTCTGCAGTCCAGCCTTTCTGGATTTCTCCATATTCCCCAAATTCAGTTTTTACTAGGTCGTAAGCCGATTCCACTCCTACTAAAGTGTAGCTATATGGACGAAGGATAATGCTCACAGTACCATTTACATTTTGTTGAGAACTAAGTAACATTGCTTCAATGTCGCGCATCACAGGTTCCAAATACTGTGCTTCGTGTAGAAACATCCCGTACCACGTACCCACTTGATCTTTCCAGTACTGCTGCCACTTGCTGAGTGTGTGCTTCTCTAACATCTTGTGTGCGTTGATAATAAGAATTGGCGCTGCGGCCTCAAATCCTACTCTACCTTTAATGCCAATGATTGTGTCACCGATGTGCATATCACGACCAATGGCATATTTACTACCAATCTCTTCTACTTTATTAATGGCTTTCACTTTATCTGCAAACACTTCGCCATTCACCGCATAAATCTCTCCTTCTTTAAATTCGATCTTCAGCGTTTCAGTCCCTTTTTCAGCTACCTGACTGGGATAAGCCTCTTCAGGCAACGTTTGCTCGCTGTGCAATGTTTCTTTACCACCTATGCTGGTCCCCCAAAGTCCTTTGTTAATGGAATATTCCATCTTCACAAAGTCAGCCACATAACCATGCTCGCGCAAATAATTTATCTCATATTCACGAGTAAGGATCATGTCGCGTGTTGGAGTAATGATTTCGATGCCCGGAGCAAGTACGTCAAAAGTAAGGTCGAAACGAATTTGATCGTTGCCGGCACCCGTACTACCGTGTGCTATTGCGTCGGCACCTATTTCACGTGCATAATTGGCGATAGCAATGGCTTGAAAGATACGCTCAGAGCTAACCGATATAGGGTAAGTACCATTGCGTAACACATTACCGAATACCATGTATTTGATACTCTTGTTATAGTAATCTTGAGTAACATCTATCGTGGCGTGTTTTACTGCTCCCAATTTGTATGCTTTTTCTTCAATCGTCTTCAGCTCTTCAGGGCTGAAACCTCCTGTGTTTGCTATCGCAGTGTATACTTCGCATTCTTTCTCTTGTGATAAGTACATGGCACAAAACGAGGTGTCTAATCCACCGCTAAATGCTAAAACAACTTTCTTTTTCATACTATCTTAGTCTTTCAAAATGATTATATTCTACTTTCCCGGTTTTTCTCCTTGCTCTTCAGTTTTATGTTGCTTTGTAGGGTCGTAAAGCATTGCAGTGCAGATGCAATATTTTCTTTCTGTGCGTTCTAATACATCATGATTGCAACATCCTTCGCATCCTTTCCAAAAGGCTTCATCAGTTGTTAATTCAGAAAATGGGACAGGAACATATCCGAGCTCTGTATTTATTTTCATCACTGCCCCTCCGCTTGTAAGGCCAAATAACTTTGCATTTGGCCATAGCGATCGAGAGAGGTTGAAAGCTGCCTTTTTAATTCGTTTAGCCAATCCTTGACTACGAAATTTTTCGACCACTATGAGTCCGGAATTAGCCACATACTGTTTGTTACCCCACGATTCGATGTAGCAGAATCCTGCAAATTCTTCACCGTTGAGTGCAATGATGGCTTTTCCTTCTCTCATCTTTTGCGCCACATATTCGTGTGTACGCTTTGCAATGCCTGTGCCTCTTACCTTAGCTGCGGCAGAGATTGTTTCTAATATAGTGTCAACATAAACCTCGTGTGAGGCGTCGGCTACCATAACATCTATTTGAGTGTCCATTTAATTATAAGCTTTTAGCCTTTTAAAATTTGAATGATATGTTCTGAGTTTAGGTTTCTAATCTCTTTAGTCGTTATAAGCTTGGAATAATTAAGGCTAAGAAATTGCGTACCATCATCTGCTGTGCTCCTTCACGGAGAACAAGCATGATCGTGTCATCTCCAGCTATGGTGCCTAGAAGGTCACTAAACTCATGATTGTCAATGTCATATGCCATGCTACTGGCATATCCGGGGCGAGTTTTTATCACAGCAATGTTTCCCGAAAATTGTAGTGATACAAATCCGTTATTCATTAGCATCTCGCTGGTACTTTGGTCGTTTGCTCGTTTGTACATGGTGTTGTTAGGCAAAACATAGACATACTTACCATTCATGCTGGCAGCTTTCGCTACTTTAAGCTGTTTAAGGTCACGAGAAAGGGTAGCTTGAGTCAGCTTAAACTTCTCTTTACTCAGCTCTTGTAATAGTTCTTCCTGAGAGCCAATCTCCTTGCTAGAGATAATCATTTTGATGGCATCTAATCGGTTCGCTTTTTTCTTCATATTGTATAATTATTCTAAGAATACTGCAAAAGTATGCATTTATTTGGAGAGTTAGTGCATAATCCTCCTTTTTTTTATTCTTTTTATACATTAAGATTGCATAGAAATAGCAAAAAGGATAAGATTACAATCAAAAAGCCAACGAACTATATCGATTTTTCTTATTATGTTTGTAACATAAATCATTCTATTAATCTTTAGGAACTATAAAAGCACGTTGATCATGAAAAAACTGTTTGGATATTTCTCTTTTCTTTTTCTAATAATCTCTTCTTTTTCTTTAGAAGCGAAGGTATCACTTCCTGCTATCTTTTCGGATAATATGGTGCTGCAGCAAAACACGTCGATAAATATATGGGGAAAGGCTAAAGCCGGAGAGAAAGTTTCTGTATCTGTATCTTGGGATAAAAGGGTGTATCGTGTTGTTACACCCGCTGGAGGTAAATGGATGTTGAAATTGAAAACCCCTTTAGCAGCAGAAAATCAAATGCTAACAGTAAAGGGGGAGAATACGATTGTTATTCATAATATATTAATAGGTGAAGTCTGGCTTTGTACAGGGCAATCGAATATGGAATTTCCGGTAGCTAAAGACCCGAAAATGAAGTGGAAGACTGGGATGCTTAGTGAAGCAAAAGAATTAGAAGATGCTGACTATCCACAGATACGTCTTTTTCATGTAGAACATCAATTGGGACATAATGGTGAGATGGATGATTGTACAGGCCGTTGGATGGTTTGTAATTCAGAAAACAGAAGAGATTTCTCTGCTGTAGGATTTGTTTTTGGCCGTAAATTATATAAGGAATTAGAGAAGCCAATAGGGCTCATTCAATCAACATGGGGTGGAACGCATGCTGAGTCGTGGACGAAGATGGCTGTGATGAGAAATAATCCTCTTTATACTGATGTTCTTCAAGAATTTGCTAAAGAGAAAGTTACGAGAGAAAAGGATGATTGCAAAGTACCTGCTACTCTGTGGAACGGCATGATTTATCCAATCTTACCTTATACCATTAAAGGAAATATTTGGTATCAGGGAGAATCTAACTCTATTCGCTTTGAGAAATATCAGAGAGTTTTCACTAATATGATAACTAGTTGGCGAAAAGAGTGGGGGCAGCCTGATATGCCTTTCTATTTTGTGCAGATAGCACCGCAATATAAACAACCGGCAGGCATTCGTGAGGCTCAACTTAAAACTTGGCAAAGTGTTAGAAATACTGGTATGGCTGTAATAACGGATGCAGGAGATTCTACTGATATACATCCTCGAAACAAACTTATTACCGGTGAGCGCTTGGCTGCATGGGCTTTGGCTAAGCAATATAAAAAGGATGTGCCTTATTCAGGACCGTTATACAAGAGCCTGATAGTAAAGAATGGTAAAGCTGTTTTGTCTTTTGATTATGCTGAAGATGGCCTGACTACAAATGATCATAAGCCTGTTAAGGGATTTTTTATTGCAGGTAAAGATGAGCGTTTTTATCCAGCGCAGGCCACTGTTGTCAATAATAATAGGTTAGAGGTTTCCGCTCCTGAGGTGTCGGAGCCCGTTGCTGTTCGCTATGGCTATGCTAACTTTTTCCGAGTAAATCTGTGCAATCTAGCAGGGCTTCCAGCAACGCCTTTCCGTACAGATTCTTTCCCTCCAGATACTTATGCACGTCGATTTGCCGATTCAGAGATGCGCCGTTTTCCAGAAGCATGGCAACTGGATCATGGTACAAAACCTTTCTTTGGTTATGCTCAGGGAGTGGGTTGCTGCGCAATGCTTAGTATGTGGAAGCAAACAGGTGATAAACGGTATTTTGACTATGTGGAGAAATGGGCTGATTCATTGATTAATGATAAAGGAGAAATAGAGTTGTATCATGTCGAAACTTATAATATTGACTATATAAATTCAGGGAAAGTGCTTTTTGATCTTTATCGCCAAACAGGAAAAGCCAAATACAAACTGGCCATGGATGTTCTTATCAAACAGATGAAAAATCATCCTCGTACACTCGAAGGAGGGTATTGGCATAAATTGACTTATCAGCATCAGATATGGCTTGATGGATTATATATGGCTTCGCCTTTTCTTGCGCGTTATGGTGCGGAATTTGACAAACCTGAATGGATAGACGAAGCAGTGAAGCAATTTACTATTTGTCAGAAACATACATATGATGCAAAGACGGGATTATATCATCATGCGTGGGATGAGAGCAAGAGCCAGCGTTGGGCTGATCCGGCAACAGGACATTCACCTAATTTCTGGGGACGTAGTATAGGATGGTGGTTCATGGCATTGGTAGACGCACTCGATTATATCCCGCAAAGTCATCCGGGCCGGGCATCTATGATTACTTGGATACAAGGCTTGGCTGATACGTTGCCTAAATACCAGGATAAGAACGGATTATGGTACCAGGTACTCGACCAGCCTACTCGTGAGGGTAACTTTCCCGAAGCATCTGTTACTGCCCAATTTATGTATGCTTATGCAAAAGCGGTGAATAAAGGTTACCTTGATAAAAAATATCGGATTTATGCAGAAAAAGCATTTAAAGGCTTGCAAGATAAGCTGTTGGTGGAAAACACAGATGGAACGTTAACACTCACTCGCTGTTGTCAAGTCGGTGGCTTAGGGGGTACTCCGTATCGCGATGGTAGCTTCGAATATTATATTGGTGAAAAAATGCGCGATAATGACGCTAAGGCTACAGGTCCATTTATTATGGGCTGCATCGAACTTGGAAAATAGTTTTTTCTCTTAATATACTTATCACTAAACCTTATTACCAATGAATTACTCTAAACAATTACTTATAGCAGCAGGATTGGTTTTAGCAAACCTGATGATGGCACAAACAACTTCGTGGCCTGAGATTAAAATAGAAGCAAAACCTGCTGCTCGTTGGTGGTGGATGGGGAGTGCTGTTGATAAAGAGAATCTTAGCCAGAATATGGAGTCGTATGCTACCTCTGGTATGGGAACGATGGAGATTACGCCTATTTATGGTGTCAAGGGGAATGATAATAAAGAAATATCTTTTCTTTCTCCTCCTTGGATGGAGATGCTTAGATATACTGAAAGTGAGGCTGTTCGTCGGGGTATGCAGATAGATATGAATACAGGTACGGGATGGCCATTTGGTGGTCCTGAAGTGACAATAGAAGATGCCGCCTCAAAATTGCTCGTTGCTGAATTCAAACTTTCGGGTGGAGATCGCTTAAAAGAGAAAATAGCTGTAACAGATAAGGGTCAGAGGTCTTATGCGGTGCTTAGCAGGCTAATGGCTTTTTCAGAAAAAGGACAGTGCTTGAACTTAACCGATAGGGTGAAAGATGGAGTACTTGATTGGAAAGCTCCTAAAGGAAATTGGCGATTAATAGCCGCTTTCTGCGGAAAGACTATGCAAAAGGTAAAGCGTGCTGCTCCCGGTGGTGAAGGTTATGTGATGGATCATCTATCTGCTAAGGCAGTCAAAAACTACCTCAATCGTTTTGAAAAAGCATTTAGTGAGAGTAAAGTACCTTATCCTCATAATTTTTTTAATGATTCGTACGAAGTCTATAAGGCTGATTGGACAGAAGACTTTTTTGAGCAATTTGCCATTCGAAGAGGATATAAACTCGAAGAACATTTGCCCGAATTTCTCTCTGACGAACGAACAGAGGTTGTTGCCCGAATTATTTCTGATTACAGGGAAACAATAGCAGAATTATTACAAGAGAATTTTACTCGCCAATGGACGGAGTGGGCACATAGTCATGGATCTAAAACACGTAATCAAGCGCACGGTTCTCCTGGTAACTTGATTGATCTTTATGCAACAGTAGATGTACCTGAGTGTGAAGGCTTTGGCATTTCCGATTTCGCTATTAAAGGATTGCGTAAAGATTCTTTGACTCGGCCTAACGATTCGGAGCTTTCTATGCTGAAATACGCTTCTTCTGCAGCCCATGTTGCAGGCAAGCCTTATACCTCTTCTGAAACGTTTACTTGGCTGACAGAACATTTTCGTACTTCACTGTCACAGTGTAAACCAGATATTGATTTAATGTTTGTTTCAGGCGTAAACCATACATACTTTCATGGTACTACGTATTCTCCAACTGAAGCGGCATGGCCCGGCTGGAAGTTTTATGCCTCGATAGATATGAGCCCAACCAATAATATTTGGAGAGATGCTCCAGCATTCTTTAATTATATAACTCGCTGCCAGAGTTTTTTGCAGATGGGAAAGCCTGATAATGATTTTTTGTTATATCTGCCTGTTTATGATATGTGGCAAGAACAAGATGGCCGCTTGTTGATGTTCGATATTCATCAAATGGACAAACGTGCACCTAAATTTATAGATGCTGTACATCGCATTAGTAAAGCGGGATATGATGTGGATTACATTTCTGATAATTTCATTCGTTCGTGTACTTGTGTAAATGGACAAATTCGAACTTCTGCAGGTGCTACTTATAAAGCTCTTGTTATTCCCGGTGCCCGTTTTATGCCTGTTGATGTATTAGCTAAACTAATTGCTTTGGTTAATGAAGGTGCTACAATCGTGTTTTTAGGTCAATATCCCCAGGATGTACCGGGATACAATAATCTGGATGCTCGTCGTGCCAAGTTTGGAGAACTGATGAAAACTGTGAAGGACTTACATAAAGGACGCATTCTTTTTGGCACAGATTATGTTGCTACTCTAGCGCAGATAGGCGTACGGGCGGAAGCGTTGAAAACTCAGTTTGGACTTAGTTGTATTCGCCGTAGTAATGAGGATGGATTCCACTATTTTATATCAGCTTTAAAAAGTGAAGATACTGAAGGTTGGGTTCCACTAGGCGTTTCTGCAAAGTCTGCTGTGTTCTATAATCCAATGACAGGTGAAAGTGGGAAAGCACGTTTGCGAAATGTGAACGGGTGTACTGAAGTATATCTTCAGTTAGCCTCTGGTGCTTCTCTTATTCTGAAAATATTTACTACGGTAGATGTGGTGCTGCCCGAGTGGACTTACTTACAAGCCCAGAGAGGAGAGTTTATTCTTGCTAATCAATGGGATTTTCATTTTATAAATAGTCAACCAGAAGTGAAAGGAACTCTTTCGAATATAAAGCTTGGATCATGGACTGATTTTAATTTGCCTGAGGTGAAAACGACTATGGGTACTGGGTGTTACAAAACAACTTTCGCCCTGAATTCTGCTTTGGCTAAAGAATGGATGCTCGATTTGGGAGATGTGCGTGAAAGTGCTCGTGTGCGTATTAACGGGAAAGAAATTGCTACACTCTGGGCTGTCCCTTTTCGTTTACTGATTGGTAAGTATCTCCGTTCTGGACAGAATACGCTTGAGATTGAAGTGACTAATCTACCGGCCAATCGCATTGCCGATATGGATAGGAGGGGTGTGGATTGGCGCATCTTCAAGGAAATAAACTTCGTAGATCGCAATTATAGCAAAATGGGTTATGCTAATTGGTTACCTGTGCCCAGCGGTTTGTTAGGACCTGTGAAGATTATACCGATGAACAATGATATTGTTTATTGATATTTAGATTTTCACTATTTATCGTTGTCGTAGCATCATATTAATTGAAAATTTATTGAGTCCTTTTTTCATTGTTTTTTATAATCAAATATTACACCATTTCCATCAAAACATACACATTAGGTAAGTATATTTCTTGTTAGATTTGTGATATTAAATGATTCTTAGTACGAATGTAAAGATGGACGCTATGAAGAACAGAACTTTTCTTGTTGGACTATAGCTGATATTCATGAATTTTAATGCTCCGAGGAGTACAATCTTGCTAGTTAAAAAAAATAATTTATCAACATACACTATGAAACAGTGTTTTTTTGCAGTCGATTTGGGGGCCACCAGTGGGCGTACTATTTTAGGTTCTTTATCAGATAAAGGGCTTGAATTGGAGGAAGTAAACCGTTTTCCTAACCATTTAATTGAAGTTGGAGGGCATTTCTATTGGGACATCTATGCTTTGTATCAGCATATTGTAGATGGTTTGAAACTTGCTGCTCAGCGAGAGGTGAAAATTACATCTATTGGGATCGATACTTGGGGGGTTGATTTTGTTTGTGTAGGTGAGGATGGACATATTCTTCGTCAGCCTTATGCTTATCGCGATCCTCATACTAATGGAGCACCTGAGGCTTTTTTTAGTCGTGTATCTCGTAGTCGTGTTTATGAATTGACAGGTATTCAGGTGATGAACTTTAATTCACTGTTCCAGATTGATACGCTTCGTCGTAATCGTGATAGTGCTCTCACTGCTGCTAAAAAAATACTTTTTATTCCGGATGCTTTGTCTTATATGCTCTCTGGTGAAATGGTTACAGAATATACCATTGCTACTACAGCGCAATTAGTGAATGCTAAAACACGTAAGTTAGAACCTGAATTGCTTGCAAGTCTTGGTTTGACGGAAGATAACTTTGGACGCTTTGTTTATCCGGGCGAAACAATTGGCGCTTTGAGCGAAGAAGTACAGCAGCAAACCGGACTGGGAGCGATCCCTGTGATAGCTGTTGCCGGACATGATACAGGATCGGCCGTAGCCGCTGTACCTGCACTGAATAATAATTTTGCTTATTTAAGTAGTGGCACTTGGTCACTGATGGGTGTAGAAACAGAAGCGCCGGTGGTAAATGCTGAAACAGAAGCTCTGAACTTTACTAATGAAGGTGGTGTGGAAGGTACTATCCGGTTACTGAAAAACATTTGTGGCATGTGGCTTTTGGAACGTTGCCGTGCTGAGTGGGGAGAAACATCTTATCCTGATTTGATAGCTGAGGCACAAGTTGCTGAGCCTTTTCGGAGCATTATCAATCCTGATGATGCACTTTTCGCTAATCCTACCCACATGGAGAAGGTTATTTGCACTTACTGCGAGGCAACTGGGCAGCCCGTTCCGGATACTCGTGCTCGTATTGTGCGTTGCATATTCGAAAGCTTGGCACTGCGTTATCGTCAGGTGCTAGAGAATCTTACCAAACTTTCTCCTCGTCCTGTTGAGGCACTTCACGTTATCGGTGGAGGCAGTCGAAATGATCTTTTGAATCAGTTTACAGCTAACTCTACAGGGATAACAGTTATTGCCGGACCATCAGAGGCTACAGCCATCGGTAATGTTATGATACAGGCTATGACCTCAGGTGTAGCTAATAGTATTGGTGAAATGAGAAAGCAAATCAATGCTTCTATTCCTCTTGCTACTTTTCAACCTCAGGATGCTGCAGATTGGAATGAAGCGTATGCACAGTATCTTACTATATTGACTAATAAAAGTAAATAAATAATAACTTAAAAAAGATTATATTATGAAAGAAGAATTGATTAAAAAAGCCTATGAGATTGCAGTAGAACGCTATGCAGCTGTTGGTGTTGATGCTGATAAAGCCATTAATGAGTTACAAAAAATAGCATTGTCACTCCATTGCTGGCAGGCAGATGACGTAGCTGGTTTTGAAAATCCAGACGGACAACTTTCAGGAGGTATTCAAGCAACAGGTAACCATCCTGGCAAAGCTCGTAATATTGAAGAGTTACGTCAAGACATCCTTAAGGCAGCTAGCTATATTCCGGGAACTCATCGTTTGAACCTTCATGCTACTTACGGTGATTTTGGTGGCAAGTTTGTTGATCGCGATCAAATTGAACCTAAACACTTTGAAAGCTGGATGCAGTGGGGAAAAGAAAACGGTATGAAACTTGATTTTAACTCAACTTCATTTTCACATCCTAAGAGTGGTAGTCTTTCGTTATCAAATCCTGATGATAGCATTCGTGACTTCTGGGTAGAACATACAAAGCGCAGCCGTGCTATTGCTGAAGCAATGGGTAAATTTCAGGGTGATCCTTGTATCATGAACCTTTGGATTCACGATGGTAGTAAAGATCAAACAGTGAACCGTTTGCGTTACCGCGAGTTATTGAAACAGTCACTGGATGAGATTTTCGCAACGAAGTATGACAATATGAAAGACTGTATCGAGGCCAAACTTTTCGGAATTGGAGCAGAAAGCTACACTGTTGGTTCTTATGACTTCTATTTGGGATATGGCTCTAAGAACAATAAGATGGTGACTTTGGATACAGGGCACTTCCACTTGACAGAAAGCATTGCAGACAAGATTTCTTCTTTGTTGCTTTTCACTCCTGAAATTATGTTGCACGTAAGTCGCCCTGTACGTTGGGATAGCGATCACGTAACTATTATGAATGATGATACATTGGATTTGGCAAAAGAAATTATCCGTTGTGGTGCACTTGATAAAGTACATATCGGTCTTGATTATTTCGATGCAAGTATCAATCGTATTGGTGCGTATGTAGTAGGTAGCCGTGCTACACAGAAATGTTTTATGCAAGCATTACTTGAACCTCTTGCTAAACTTCGAGAATATGAAGCGAATGATCAATTGTTCGAACGCCTTGCTCTACTTGAAGAATCAAAAGCACTGCCTTGGAATGCGGTATGGGATATGTTCTGCTTGAAGAATGATGTTCCTGTTGGTGAAGACTTCATTACTGAGGTTCAGAAGTATGAAAACGAAGTAACGTCAAAAAGAATTTAAGATTATAAGCGTCGCTAATATATAGATATCATGAACACACTTATCGGACTTATCATTATTGCTATAGGCAGTCTGGGGCAAAGTAGCTCGTATGTGCCAATCAAAAAAGTAAAGCAATGGAGTTGGGAAAGCTTTTGGTTGGTGCAAGGCATCTTTGCCTGGCTGGTTTTTCCTTTTCTTGGTGCTTTGCTCGCTATTCCTGAAGGTAGTAATTTGTTCGAACTTTGGAGCTCTGGCGGGGCTATGCCTTCTATTGTCTACGGTGTGCTGTGGGGAGTTGGCGGGTTGACGTTTGGTCTGAGTATGCGCTACCTTGGGGTTGCGTTGGGACAAAGTATTGCACTGGGTACATGTGCTGGCTTCGGTACACTTTTTCCTGCTATTTTTAGTGGAAAAGATTTGTTTCATGGCGAAGGATTGCTCTTGTTAATAGGCGTGTGTATTACGTTGGCCGGTATTGCGGTTATTGGATACGCTGGTAGCCTTCGTTCTCAGAACATGACTGATGAGGAAAAGAAAGCCGCTGTGAAGGATTTTGCTTTGACCAAAGGTTTGCTCGTCGCTTTGTTGGCAGGTGTGATGAGTGCTTGTTTTGCTTTAGGGCTTGAAGCTGGAACGCCTATAAAAGAGGCTGCTATTGCAGGTGGCGTTAAGGGACTCTATGCTGGTCTTCCTGTTATCTTCTTGGTAACGTTTGGTGGCTTTATGACCAATGCGACCTATTGTATTCAGCAGAATATAAAGAACAAAACAGGTAAGGAATACTTTACTGTTAAAGGTAGTACTCTGACGAACAATATTTTGTTCTGTGCGCTTGCCGGTGTACTTTGGTATTCTCAATTCTTTGGTCTTGAAATGGGCAAAAGTTTTCTTGATAGTCCGATTCTGTTGGCTTTTTCATGGAGTATCTTGATGTCGCTCAATGTTACATTCAGCAATGTTTGGGGCATCATTTTAAAAGAATGGAAAGGGGCAAGCAGCACAACTGTTTTGGTACTTGTCTTAGGACTGCTAATACTAATTTCGTCTATTATTGTAGTAGCGATGTCGCAAGCTTAAAAAAGAATCAAATAAATAACAAGAATATGAAATCAATATTGGAAAATCGTCCAGTACTTGCTAAGCAGGTAGCTGATGTAGCTGAAGTAGCAGGATATCTCTGGCAAAAAGGCTGGGCTGAACGTAATGGAGGAAATATTACCATCAATATTACGGACGTAATTGATGATGAGATAAGAAACATGAAAGCGATAAGCGACCGAGTGGAGATAGGCTCTTGTCTTCCTCACTTAAAAGGTTGTTACTTCTTTTGTAAAGGAACCAATAAGCGTATGCGCGATTTAGCGCGTTGGCCTATGGAGAACGGATCGGTTATCCGTATTTGTGATGATTGCTCAAGTTATGAAATTATAGCAGATAAGCCTGTTGCTCCCACTTCAGAATTGGCTTCTCATTTATCTATGCACAATTATCTGATAGGTAGCGGCTCTAACTATAAAGCAGCAGTGCATACCCACCCAATTGATTTGGTGGCAATGACTCACAATCCTGCTTTCTTGAAAAAAGATGTGTTGACGAAATTGCTTTGGAGCATGATTCCGGAGACAAGAGCTTTCTGCCCAAAAGGTTTGGGAATTATTCCTTATGCTTTGCCTAGTTCTTTTGAATTGGCAAATGCAACAGTTAAAGAACTTGCTGACTATGACGTAGTAATGTGGGAAAAGCATGGCGTTTGCTCTGTTGGCGAAAATGTAATGGAAGCATTTGATATGGTTGACACGCTTTCCAAATCAGCTCAGATATATCTTACTGCTAAATCAATGGGATTTGAGCCTGAAGGTATGTCGGATAAACTGATGGAAGAGCTTAAAGTCGCTTTTAATCTGCCTAAATAGAGTTCATCTATTATTCTAAAACAAGGACATGAGTGTTTTACATGGACGCTATGTTCTTGTTTTATATCAACTCTACTAGCATTATCAATCTATTAATCATGAATTTAAAGAAAAGTTTGTTGCTGGGTACACTTGCCCTCTGCTTTACCTCTCTGACTTCTCATGCGCAGACAAAAATGACTGCTGAAGAAGCTGCTGTGAAAATTGCAAATCGTATATTGAACAGCACTACCTATGAGTTCAAAAACGCTAAAACCGGGGAAACATATAAATCGGTAAAGGGACTTCCTGTATCGCCGGATGTTAAGGTTGTTTCTAAATATAATCAATGGCATTATACCAATGGTGTAACAAATATTGCATTGATGGATTTGGCTACGAAACTTGGCGACAAGAAATATGAGAAGTATGTCCAGAAGAATATGAATTTTGTATTCAACGACGGCAATCTTGATTTCTTTCGCAAACAATATGATCAAGTTTTTAAAGAAGGTGGCTGGAATGCTATTCGTGATTTGAGCTGGCATATGATTTTCCGAGCTAAGCGCTTGGATGACAACGGTCCGATGGGTGCTAGTCTTATAGAACTACAGATGCGTTATCCTAACAAATCTTTTCTGAACTATATAAATGAGACGGCCGATCATTTAAACTTTGCGGAACCACGTTTAGTAGATGGCACCATCGCACGCTTGTGGCCGCATGTTAATACGATTTGGGCTGATGATGCTTTTATGGCTATTTCTTTCTTAGCTCGTATGGGCAAACTTACCGGAGATCAGAAATATTTTGATGATGCTGCTAATCAAGTGCTCAATTATACACGCTACTTGTGGTGCCCTGAGAAACAACTATATTATCATTGTTATCATACTGACAATAAGGAACATGGCGTGGCGCATTGGAGTCGTTCTAATGGATGGGTCTTTATGGCTCAAGCTGACTTATTGAGCATGTTGCCTAAAGATCACCCATTGCGTGATGAACTGATTAAGAACTTCCGTCAGCAGGCCAGTGGGGTTGCTCGCTATCAAGGGAAAAATGGTCTTTGGCATCAATTGCTTGATAAAGAGGATTCTTACGAAGAAATCACAGGGACAGCCATGTTTGTGTTTGGTATAGCTCGTGGAGTGAAAGAAGGTTGGTTGCATCCCGACTTCATTTATGTGGCCGAGCAAGGACTGAAAGGAATGATGAAATTAATTTCTGATGCTGGAGATGTGAGAGGTATTTGTGTTGGCACGGGCATTATGCCTTCTATAGCCTATTACTATAATCGTCCAACACAAGAAAACGATCCAATGGGCGAGGGTCCAGTCTTGCGTGCGCTTGTCGAAATGATGGATGCTCCGAAATATACTGAAATAAAAGCGGAGGAACAGTACGATAAGATTGTTTCTAAAAAATAAAAGAAATATAGGTACACGGATGGGTTGTATTGGCTAGTATGCCTTTACAGCTCATTTGTATTAAGCTAAAAAGAGTTTATGCCGTCTGGAATGGCTCTTTATTCCTAAAAACTTAACTAGATATCTTAAAAAGCTTTTGTTTTCCTTTCAACATGCTTGTTTTTTGATTTTTATACCTATTTTTGTAGTTCAGACTATCTTTGATGTGGCGCTTATGACTAATAGCTTTAATGATTTAGGAGTCGAGTTTAAGTATCTCATTGTTAATGACAAAGATCACCAGTTCGGGCTTTGGGTTAATACTGTCGGCTTTCAGGCTATTCAACCTAATTCACCATATCCTCTAAAAGACCATCCCTCTGGTTATTTCTTTAATACACTTAAAGGACGTGTGTTGCCAGAATACCAAATCGTTTATATAACCAAAGGGCGAGGGCTTTTTGCTTCTGATTCTACTCCCGAAAGACAAGTCTGTAAAGGACGGCTGATGATTCTTTTTCCGGGGCAGTGGCATACTTATCATCCTTTGCAACAAACTGGTTGGAATGAGCATTATATTGGTTTTGAAGGAGGTATTATTGATAACTTAATAAGAAACTCCTTTATCTCTAAAGAGAACCAAGTACTTGAAGTGGGTTTGAATGAAGAGTTAGTTTCTCTTTTCTCTCGTGCTCTTGAAATTGCTGAAGCTGATAAAATTTCTGCCCAACAATATCTTTCAGGGATTGTGCTCCACATGGTAGGAATAATTCTCTCTGCTTCAAAGAATAAAATTTTCGAAGTGGGTGATGTTGACCAGAAGATAGAACAGGCCAAAATCATTATGAATGAGAATGTGCTGAAAAATGTTGATCCTGAGGAGCTGGCGATGAAACTTAATATAAGCTATTCCTGGTTCAGGAAGGTCTTTAAAGACTATACGGGATATGCTCCTGCTAAATACTTCCAAGAATTGAAGCTTCGTAAGGCCAAGCAACTTCTAGTGGGAACTTCTCAGTCAGTTAAAGAAATTTCTTTTATGCTCGATTATAAATCTACCGAACATTTCTTCTCTCTTTTTAAAAAACGTACTGGTTTTACCCCACTTGAATATCGTGCATATGCCCGTGGTGGGGATGTGAATGAATGATTCTTCGCAGTAATTAAATCTCTCTCTCTTTAGTAAAAAAACGCCTATATGTCTCCTCGGACTTTATCTTTTTATTGTGTAAATCTTTTTGGTGTATCCAGATATCTTATGCGTTGATTTGACGTAAATTACATCAAAAAATGTAGATAAAATCAAATACGAAAGTGTTTCTATCAAAAGAGCTACTCTGCAATCTTCTGGGATGCCTTACTTTTGTCTAAGAATACTGTGCTCGATAACAGCAGCCTGTTAATCTTAAAATTATCTATTAATCATTATATATTTATTTATTAATCTATGAGAATCTTACACAAAAAGCTCTGCTTATTAATGATTCTGTTAATAAGCTGTCCTTTAAGCATTCTTGCTCAAAACAAGACTATCACCGGAACGGTGAAAGATGCTATGGACGTTGTTATTGGCGCATCTGTGGTAGTTAAAGGTAGTGCAACAGGAACTATTACAGATTTAGATGGACACTATTCCATTTCGGTCCCAGCTTCAGCGAAGCAATTAACTATCTCTTTTGTTGGTTACGAAAGTCAAACGGTAGCCATTGGTAATCAATCAAAAATTGATGTTACACTAAAAGAATCTTCATTGATGCTCGATGAAGTTGTAGCTATTGGTTATGCGAAAGTTAAGCGTAGAGACTTGACCGGAGCAACTTCTTCTGTTTCAAGTACTGAATTGGCAGCCGTTCCTGCAATGACTGCCGCACAAGCCCTTCAAGGTAAAGCTGCTGGTGTGAATATTGTTACAGCGAGTGGTGCTCCGGGTGCTGGTGTGAATATTACTGTTCGTGGTGGAACATCTATTACGCAAAAATCCGACCCCCTCTACATCGTCGATGGATTTGAAATGAGTGATGCGCTCACTAGTATTGATGTTAACGATATTGAGACTATTGATATCCTCAAGGATGCCTCATCTACAGCTATTTATGGTGCCAGAGGCTCGAATGGTATTATTTTGATTACTACCAAATCCGGTAAGAAGGGAAAAACTCAAGTTACTTATAATACTTATCTTTCGTTTGATAAGTTATCTAAAAAACTTGATATGATGTCCAATGTCGAGGACTATGTGAAGTATCAGTATGAAATGGCTGAATTGCAAGGTAAAACAGCTATGTGGAGTAACGTTTTTGACAACGGGACGGGTACTGATGCGAGTGATTTCTATTCTGGTGCTTACACCCGTATCAGCAACCGCTATGTCGGTAGTGATGCAATTGATTGGCAGGATGAGGTATTTGGCGGTTCCGCTTTGACTCAAAGCCATAATGTTAATATTTCTACAGGTACAGACAAGACGCAGGTGATGTTGAGCTATAACTATAGTGGTCAGGATGGGCTTTTGGCTAACCATAGCATCAATAAGAATTCGGTCCGTGCCAAAGTTAACTCTGAACTTTATAAAGGTATTCGTTTGGACATGAACACAATGTTTTCCAATACGTCAACAGATGGTGGCGGTGCCTATTCAGGTATGAAAAATGTGCTTCTTCAACCTATTAATGGTGGTACGATGTTTACGCGAGACGAGTTACTTCATACACAAACTTATCCCGATTTTTCAAGTTTAGATTCTAGTTTTGATACGGCTAACCCGCTTGTACAGAACGAAGCTTCAACTTCGAATAAACGTTCTCGGTTGTATACCATCAATGCCGGTTTGGAATTTGATTTTCTGAAACACTTTACTTGGCGTACAGCAGGTAGTTATACTTGGTCTAACAGTAAGTCTACTTCTTTTGCAGATGAGAACTCCACTTCATATATTATGGATCCTAGCAATACTGGTATAAATGGTAGCATAGATAATTCTGAATCATACAAATATCAGATAACAAATACTTTGAATTATAACCAAACTTTCGCTAAAAAGCACAAAGTAAATGTCTTGTTGGGGCAGGAAGTTTCTTATACTGAAAGTGAGAAGAATGGTATTAAATTAGTGAAATTCCCTTATCCTAATCATGGATTGGACGATATTAGTAATGCTACTGTATTGGAGAAGTCCTCGGGACATTCCCGTAGCGGCATTGTCTCTGCTTTTGCACGCGTTAATTATAATTTTGATGAACGTTATCTAGTCACTGCAACAGTTCGTGGGGATGGTTCTTCTAAATTTGCTAAAGGTAATAAATGGGGCATATTCCCATCTATTTCCGGTGCATGGCGTATTTCAGAAGAGAACTTTTGGAAAAACAGTAAGATTGTGAATACAGTAAATAACTTGAAGCTACGTGTCGGCTATGGTATGACAGGTAATAATAATATTGATGATTACCTGTATACTACAGTTCTTTCGCAAACTACTTATCCGATAAACAACAATGAAAATAATTCTGCTTATGTGCCTAGTACGACGTTGGGAAATAAGGATTTAAAATGGGAAACTTTGCATTCTGCCAATGTTGGGTTAGACGTGTCTCTGTTTAACAGCCGTGTGAATCTGACGGCTGAGTGGTATAGTAATTCTATAAATGACTTGCTAATGAAGTGCATAATTCCTTCTTCATCTGGTTATCAATATCAGTATCAAAATGTGGGTGAAATACGTAACCGTGGCTGGGAATTCTCTCTTAATACAGTGAATATCCAAACTAAGAATTTCCGCTGGACTACTGACCTGAATCTCGCATTTAACCGTTCAAAAGTCCTTTCTTTGGAAGCTGAACAGAACTCCAAAACCTTTACTGTGGGAAGCAATCGCTCCGGGCAGGTAAATTACTACGCTGTGGTAGGTCAAGCTTTAGGTGATATGTATGGATATGTGTATAACGGCGTTTATACGACTGACGATTTTACTCAGGATGCTACCGGTACTTTAACGTTGAAAGAGGGTGTTGTAAAACCGGAAAATGGCATTACCGCTCAGCCAGGTAATATCAAGTTTGCTGCTGACAATGAGAGTGGAGACCAATTTACTCGTAAGTTGGTTAAGATAGGTAATGGTACACCCGATTGCATTGGAGGTTTGAACAATACCTTTGCTTTCCACGGTTTCGACTTGAGTGTTTTCCTGAAATTCTCTATTGGTAATGATGTTTATAATGCTACCAAACATAGCATGAGTCCCTATGCGCTATATCAGAATGTACCTTCTGAATTTGGTGACAACTACTATCGTTTGATTGATCCCAGTGTTGGTAAGAAAACTACTTCGTTGGCACGTCTTAAGGAACTGAATCCTAATGAGGCTTCACGTACATGGAGTTTGAGTACAGTGAATTCGGGCTATATTACTTATCCTTCGTCTTATTATGTAGAAGACGGTTCTTACTTGCGTATTGCACAATTGACGTTGGGCTATACCCTACCAAAGGGATTGTTGCGGAAATTTTACATTTCCAACGTACGAGTTTACTTTACTGCGAATAATCTGGCAACAATTACGGGCTATTCTGGCTATGACCCTGAAGTTTCTGCTGCTAACGATAATGTAGTATGTACACCCGGGTATGATAGTTCAACATATCCGCGTTCAAGAAGTTATGTTGTAGGTCTTAACTTAACATTCTAATCTAAAAAAGTTCACTATTATGAAAAAGAAATCAATCATATTATCCAGAATGAAAAAGATATTCGTAGCACTTTCCATTGCTTCTGTTTCTTTGGGAATGACTTCATGCTCGGATTGGCTTGAAATGTCGTCTTATACGGCAGATGATTCGGAAACCGTATTTTCTGACGAAGCAACTGCAGAGATGTATGTAGAGGGTTGCTATCGTGGCTTGATTCATTCGGAAATGTTTTATCAACTCGGTATGGGTGAAACGGTAATGCACTCTTGCGAGGATGGCTCAACCAACAACTCGAAGTATATGATCTGTAATTATAAATACGATCCAACTATTCCTGCTACGGTTACCACTGTATTCAAAGAGCAATATCGTATTATTGAAGCGACCAATATTGGAATTAGCAGATTAAATACAATGCCTGAAACAACCAAACGTAATGCTTTGCTGGGTGAGGTGTTGGCTATTCGTGCTTTTTGTTATCATAATTTAATTCGCATTTATGGCGATGTTCCTGCTGTGTGGAAACCTTTGGAAGAAATGGATCCCAATGATGGGAGTACATTTTATCCTAAACGTTCACCTCGCGATGGCATTTATGATCAAATTATCTCTGATTTGCAGAAAGCCGTTGACTATTTGCCTTGGTATGGTGAAAGTGGTTACAGCACACCTGAACGTTTGTCCAAACAAGGTGCTTATGCATTGCTTGCTCGTGTAGCTCTTTATGCAGGCGGTTATTCGTTACGTTGGAATCTCGAGACAAATGACCCAGCTACTCTTCAGATGGCTCGTCGCGATGATGCAGCTCGTGTAAAAGAACTTTATAAGATAGCTGATGATGCTTGTGAGGCGATTATTTCAAAAGGAGAGAATTCTTTAGTTCAAGCCCAGGGCGGCATGACAGCTTTTCAATATTTATGGTACAATCACTGTCAACGTAACTTCACTGCAACGAATCCTGAAATGATCTTTGAACTGGGAGAGTACGGAACTACTACTAATTCTGATTTTGGTGTATATGCGCATCCCGGTTCAAGAGGAGGCAAGTACGGCTCACGTAAGGCTATGCAATTCATGTTACCGACTTATTATCTATCATTCGATAAAAAGGATATTCGGCGTGATGTCTCTTGTACGTCATATAGTGTTTACTTCTTGAACAAAGGAGCTAGTGACGACACGTGGGTTGACGTAGGTACTACGTATTCTTGTATTATGCCCGGTAAGTTCCGTATTTCATGGTGTGTAGAACCGGCTTCGGCATCTCAACGTAATTTGGATATTCCGATTATGCGTTATGCTGATGTATTGCTGATGTATGCCGAAACACAGAATTACTTAAATAATGGCCCGACGCAGGCTGCCAAGAATGCTTTGCAGGAAGTTCGTGATCGTGCTGGTATAGGTTCGCTTGCGATACCTTCGGGTCAGCAAGATTTTGAGGATGCTATTGTTCAAGAACGTAAGTGGGAGTTTGCTGGTGAATTTACGCTTCGCAGTGATCTGACTCGTATGAATCGTCTGGCTGATGAATTGGCTACTGCCAAGCAAGCAATGAAAGACCTCTCGGATCGTAAGAATGAGTATGAGGATATTTCCACTTATCGTCTATATAAATACCATGTAGATGGGCAGAATTATGGAGATACATTCCTTGCTGTTGACTATATTGGCCTGACCGATGCCAAAGAAATTGAAGTGATTAAGAGTGTGCCTTCAAATGCTGCCGATTACAATGCTTTCCAGATAAAACTGGCTGAGATTGTAAAAGCCCACGGTGTTGCTGTTGCTAGCGGTGACAAATGGTATCCGGTTAACATGTTTGAAGCATATACCAGCACATACAACGGTTATGCACGAAAGCTTGTTGGTTTTACCAACGGTTTTAATGCACTTCAAATAGGTAACATCATTTATACCAAACCGATAGGTTCTGTAGAAAACGGAGGTACTTATCCTAACTGGATTGAAGCTGCTGATGGTAGTGATGGACTTTACTATGGTTTCAAAAAAAACTGTGCAGAGCTTTTTCCTTTTGCTGCTAAGTCTGCCGGTCATCCTATGATTGATAACCCCAATTTGACACAACATCCGGGTTATCTGGAATAACTCATCTTTCGAGTTACTTTGATATTACAAATAGAGTTTCTCCCCTGTTGCCCAATTTCTATGGTAGCAGGGGAGTTCTTTTTGTAGTTCTAGATACACTATCATAGAAATTAGATCTCAATTCGTTGCTTTCTGACAAATAGCACAGTATTTATATCATTACTTAGTATAGAACATAATCGGTTATTTTATATTTTTGTAGTATCTATTAATCTATTTATCATCAACAATACCATGAAGAAACTACTTTACTCGCTTACTGCTTTGGCATTTATAGCATGCAGTTCCGGAAAGCAATCTCCAATTGACCGTGAGGCTCTTGTTAATCGTAACAATCCACAAGTAACCTCTTTCGACTCTCTTTCTTCCCTCTCTGTAGGAAACGGAGAATTTGCTTACACTGTTGATGCAACAGGGTTGCAAACTTTTCCTGAAATGTATTCGCAGGGGGTACCTTTGGGCACACAAAGCCAGTGGGGATGGCACTCTTTCGCAAACCCGACTGCTTTGCGTCATGAAGAGACCCTTAAAAATTATGATTTTGGGCGAGGTCGTATGGAACCTTATTCTGTTGAATTTAAGGAGGATGGGCGTAATAAAGATGCATCTAAGTGGTTTCGGGCTAATCCGCATCGTTTGCACTTAGGTATTGTGGGTCTGGAATTGGGGAAGAACATTACCCCTGCTCAGTTTACAGATATCCGCCAGACACTTGATATGTGGAAAGGAGTTATTCATAGTAATTATAAGATTTCAGGCATTCCTTATGAGGTTGAAACCGCTGTTCATCCTAAGTCTGATATGATTGCTGCTCGCATTCATTCAACTGGGCATCTAGGTATCAATTTCCGCTTTCCTTATCCTACAGGTGGTCATTCTGACGATGCTTGTTTGTGGAACGCAAATGATAAACATTCTACTACTATTATTTCACAAGATGCGCACTCTGCTGTACTGAAACGCCAACTTGATTCTACCGTCTATTTTGTCGCTATTCGCTGGGAAGGTGATGCTTTGTTGACGGAAAAGGAGAAAAACTATTTTGTACTGACTCCTAAAAACGATACGCTTGCATTTACATGTGCATTTACTTCTGAAACACCTTCGGCTGAAAACGCAACTGCTGAGCAAACATTGACTGCTTCGGCAGAATATTGGGAGGCTTTCTGGAAGAATGGTGGGGCGGTTGATTTTTCTCTATGCAAGGATACGCGAGCCAAAGAATTGGAGCGTCGCGTAGTGCTTAGCCAATATTTACTCGCTATTCAGTGCGCAGGCTCTACCCCTCCACAAGAGACGGGGCTGACTTATAATTCATGGTTTGGTAAGTTTCATCTTGAAATGATTTGGTGGCATCAGGCACAGTTTGCTTTATGGAATCGTACAGATTTGCTCGATCGTACGTTGTCATGGTATGAAAAAGTTGAACCAGTGGCTCGTGAGATTGCCAGAAGACAAGGATTTCAGGGTGTGCGTTGGATGAAAATGACTGACCCTAGTGGAGAAGAAGCTCCTTCTAAAGTAGGTAGTTTTCTTATCTGGCAACAACCACATTTAATCTATTTGGCTGAGTTGATTTATCGTTCTAATCCTAGTCCGGAAGTGATTAAGAAATACAATCACCTTGTGCAGGAGACTGCAAAGTTTATGTATTCCTTCGCCACGTATGACCAACTTAAATCGCGTTATATTTTGAAGGGTGCAATCCCTGCACAAGAAACCTTACGTGCATCTGAAACAGTAAATCCACCTTTTGAACTCTCTTATTGGCATTATGCTATGGAAGTAGCTCAAAAATGGCGGGAGCGTGCTGGTGAAAAGCGCAATTTGCAGTGGGATGAGATGATTGACAAACTGTCTCCATTAGCATATAATGAAGACAAACTTTATCTGGCAGCTGAAACGGCAACTGATACGTATAAGGATATTCGTTTTACTTCCGACCATATGGCTGTTCTCGGTTCAGTGGGTATCCTTCCGATGTGTAAGCTTATTCGTGAAGATTATATGAAGAATACATTGCATTGGATATGGGATAACTGGAACTGGGGTAAAACTTGGGGATGGGATTATCCGATGACAGCAATGAACGCTGCTCGTTTGGGAGAGCCCGAAAAAGCGGTAGGTGCGTTGTTGATGGAAAAACGTACGAATACTTATTTAGTGAATGGGCATAACTATCAAGATGAACGTTTGCGTGTTTATCTTCCTGGTAACGGTGGCTTGCTCACTGCGGTGGCAATGATGTGTGCCGGTTGGGATGGTTGTAGTGTGAAAAACCCCGGTTTTCCTAAAGATGGTAATTGGAATGTGCGTTGGGAGGGATTAAACCCAATGCCATAAAGGCGTTTAAACTTTTAAGATTGTTTTGATGACTAAATATCCACTGCTTTTATTACTTTGTCTTTTTTTCCACCCAGTGCAGAAACTTTCTGCACAAGTTGCAACTAAGCGAATTGGCGATTTTATAGAATCGACCTCTTATAATGAACATAAACGAGGGGCACTTCGTTCGTTACAATATCATCCGGATGGAGAAGATTTTGTTTCTGTTAATGGAGTGAACCGTTATACGAGGGCACTTTATGCCAGGACTTCTCCCTTTCGTCTTGAAACGAGTGATCGGCCTGTCTTTGCTGCTTATGATAAGCGTAATAGCAAAAATATCCGCTTTCGTGTGGTCATAGGAAAAGCATCTGTTGCTCTTGATTCTGTCTCTTTTTGCGAGGCTCGTTACACACCGGGTCGTCGGAATTACCGATTGACAGATCCTTCTTGGGGAAAAGGAGAGCTTCTGATTTCTGTTTTGCCTTTTCCTGATGAAGACGGTGCTGTCTGGAAGATAGCTGCCTCTGATATGCCGGTTGGTGCTAAGCTAATTTGTTTGCTTTCTGAGATAAAGGCGAAACGCCTGAATCGTAATGGTGATATGGGTGCTGATCCGGCTGATAGTTTTGAAGCGCCGGAGCATCCTTTGTCTTTGCAAGAATGTCAGCTTTCACTGACTTCTGTTTCCTATCTGGCTTTAGAGAATCTCGCTTTGCGGATTCCGCAAGTGTCGGAAGGAAAAACTCTGTATGAAAAAGCAGAGCAGGCTCGTGTTGCATTGGCTTCTCGAATTAAGATCAATACTCCAGACGCTTATTTCAATACGTTGGGGGGAGCACTTTCTGTTGCAGCCGATGCTATTTGGGATGGTGAAGTCTGGTTGCATGGGGCAGTGGGTTGGCGTATGCCGCTTAGTGGTTGGCGTGCTGCGTATGCAGGTGATGCTCTCGGCTGGCATGATCGTGCCCAGAAGCATTTTGATGCTTATGCTGCCAGTCAGGTGACCACTGTACCACAAACGATTCCACATCCGGCACAAGATCCGGAAATGAACCTTGCGCGTTCTATTAAACAGTGGGGAACCCCTCAATATAGCAATGGATACATCTGTCGTAATCCGCACAATCCTAATCAGATGCATCATTACGATATGAATCTTTGCTACATCGACGAACTACTTTGGCACTTCAATTGGACGGGTGATTTGGACTATGCTCGCCAAATGTGGCCTGTCATTGTTCGTCATCTCAATTGGGAAAAACGAAATTATGATCCGGATAATGATGGCTTGTATGATGCTTATGCTTGTATTTGGGCAAGCGATGCGCTTTACTACAATTCGGGTGCCGTAACTCATTCATCTGCTTATAACTATCGTGCTAACAAAATGGCAGCAGAGATTGCTGCTAAGATAGGTGAAGATCCGGCTCCTTATCGCGCTGAGGCCGAAAAGATTCTGAAAGCACTTAATGCTCGACTGTGGATGCCTTCAAAGGGTCATTGGGCAGAATATCAAGATTTCATGGGACATGGTCGCTTGCATGAAAGTGCTGCTGTGTGGACTATCTATCATGCGATTGATAGCGAAACGGCTGATCCTTTTCAAGCTTACCAGGCTACTCGCTATGTGGATACCGAAATACCACATATACCTGTTGTTGCCAAAGGTTTGAAAGATGAAGGCTATGCTACTGTTTCTACTAGCAACTGGCTACCTTATTCGTGGAGTATCAACAATGTTGCTTTTGCCGAAGTAATGCATACCTCGTTGGCTTACTGGCAGGCGGGACGAGATGATGAGGCTTTTAAGTTGCTCAAAAGCTCTGTACTCGATGGGATGTATCTTGGAGGAAGTCCCGGCAATTTTGGTCAGGTGAGTTTTTATGACGCTGCCCGTGGAGAGTGCTACAGAGATTTTGGTGATCCTATTGGTGTTGCTTCTCGTGCTCTTATACAAGGACTTTATGGTATCCTTCCCGATGCGCTTAATGGCAAGCTGCTCATTCGTCCGGGTTTTCCGGCCAAGTGGCCTTATGCTTCGCTTGTTACGCCCGATGTATCGTTTGATTATCGTCGTGAAGGAAAGGCTGATGTTTATAAGATAGCGCAACACTTTAGTAAGTCATTGTCTCTTGAATTGCAGTGTCGTGCTCGGATGGATAAAGTTGTTCGCCTTACAATAAATGGGCAACCTGCAACATGGAAACAAGTTGAAGCATCTGTTGGTCAGCCTGTTCTGTCAATAACAGTTCCTGCAACTCTTACTTGTGAGATCAGAATAGAGTGGGGAGGTCGCTCTATTGAGACGACGATGGCAGATGCCGCTCGTAGTTTCAAGCTTGGTGATTCTTTCCAACTGCTGCTACCCAAATATAAAGTGAATGAGCTATATGATCCACAAGGCGTGTTAGAGGATGCGAGAATCAAAGGGACAGAAATTAAAGGACGTGTAAGTGGACAAGTCGGAAGTCGCACCTTGTTTGCGCATGTTCGTCAAGGTGACTTGTCGTGGTGGCAACCTATTAATGTAATTGTGAAAGCTGATGTGGCTTCTATAAGTCCTGCCTTTGAACATGTTGTAGCGACTTCTTGTCGTCCGGTAAATATGGACACCGCATTTAATGCCTCCGTTACGGATATTTTCCGCAATGAATACCTAACTCCTCGTTCTCCCTATACTACTCTTCAATTGCCTAAGCAAGGAATAGGCGAATGGTGCCATCCTAAAACTACAGCAGAGATTGACGATTCGGGGATTCGTGCACAAGTACGTAACGGTTTGCTTTCTACTAAATTAGGCGTACCTTTCCGTACTCCGGCGCAAGGGAAGAACATCGCTTTTACTTCATTGTGGGACAATTACCCCGATAGCTTACGCGTTCGTTTGAATGGTAAAGCTTCTCATGCCTATCTGCTCATGGCTGGTAGCACCAATCACATGCAGTGCCACATAGTCAATGGCATCATTCGAGTGCACTATACTGACGGTACGAGTGATACACTTACTTTGGTAAATCCAGAGAACTGGGGTCCGATAGAACAAGATTTTTTTGTAGACGGCGTTGCTTTCAAACTTAAAGCTCCCAGACCTTATCGTCTGCATTTAAAGTCAGGTTTGGTAAGTAATAATTTGGAGAAGGATCTTGGAATTGAAGGTGTTTACGGCCGTCCTATTGATGGAGGAGCTGCAATCTTACTTGATATGCCTTTGGATCCTAATAAGGAGTTAAGCTATTTAAGTTTGGAAACTCTTTCAAATGATGTAGTGATTGGACTAATGAGTATAACCCTTCAGCCATAGATTGCTTGGAGGGCTTTCCGTGTATATCCTAATCCATCTCTTTAGCTGAGGTAAGGCAAAAGAACACTAATGCTAAGTGATCTGCACGTTAAAAAGAAGTGGTCACACAACTGCGTGACCATTGTCCCTCAGTTGTGTGACCATTGTCCCGCAAGCGTGTGACTATCGTCACATAGCTGCGTGACCACTTAATCTTCCTATAGAATGCACTTAGATCTTCTGTTATCTGTGTATAGACAATGAATAAGAGATGAGTGCTACTTGAAAGAAGTCCCTATTTGTTTATAACTCCACTAAGATACGGAATACTTTGCTTGGTTCTGCTGCCCATTCCTTCATCGCATCAGTAGCCTTTTCTGGCTTAACAGTCATCGAAATCAGCTCATCTTTAGGACAAGTACCTTGGTTAAGGTAATGAATTACTGCACGAAAATCTTCCGGCAATGCATTACGAGAACCACGTATATCCAGCTCTTTCTGTACAAAATACTTTGTTTGAAAAGCGACTTCACTCTTAGCATAACCAATGCAGATAACTCTCCCGGTGAAAGCAACCTCATCAACTGCCATAACGTAAGTCATAGGACTACCCACAGCTTCAATAATAACGTCAGGACCAAAACCTTCTGTAATCTTTTGCAATGATTCGTGTACGTTCTCCGTCTTAGAGTTAATCGTGTACTGGGCACCAACTCGTTTTGCCAATGCTAATTTCTCGTCATCCAAATCGACTGCAATAACCTTAGCACCACGAAGGGCCGCACGAACAATCGCTCCCATGCCAATCATGCCACAGCCAATTACCATAACTGTATCAATATCAGTAACTTGAGCACGAGATACGGCATGGAAGCCCACGCTCATAGGCTCAATTAAAGCACAGTCGCGAGGCGAAATACCTGTTGCCGGAATGATTTTAGCCCAGGGCAAAGAGAGGTATTCACTCATGGAACCGTTGCGTTGCACGCCCAGCGTTTCGTTGTGTTCGCAAGCATTCACTCGTCCGTTACGACAAGAAGCGCATTTACCACAGTTAGTGTAAGGATTCACAGTAACACTCATTCCCACTTCCAATCCTGCCGGAACAGCACTACCGATTGCTTCAATTACCGCACCTACTTCATGCCCTGGCACGACGGGTAATTTCACCATAGGGTTGCGGCCTAAATAAGTATTCAAGTCAGAACCACAAAACCCAACATATTTAATTTTCAAGAGGACTTCATCTGCTTTCATTGCAGGCTTCTCTACATCAACTACCTTCATTTCCAAAGGAGCTGTAATTTGAATTGCTTTCATCTTTATTTTTATTAAAATCGAACTTATTAGACTTTCTCTATTAATCTACTATCTTATATCCTTTCCAGCCATAGTAAGCACAGAACAAGAAGCAGATCATTGGTATAATATATGCTATGTAATAGATGTTTTGATTGAGCTGCATGATGTAGGCCGTGAGCTGAGGCAGGCAAGCATTGCCCACAATAGCCATTACCAAGAAAGCGGAACCGCTCTTTGTATTACTTCCTAATCCTTTCAAAGCCAAAGAAAATTGTGTGGGATACATGATGGACATAAAGAACGATACTGCGAGCATAGCATATAGTCCAACTGTTCCTCCACAGCAAACAATAACTCCACATAAGGCTACGTTGACAAGAGCGTAAACCAATAGCATATCTTGCGGACGGAATTTAATCATTAATAAGGTGCCGATCCATCGTCCTGATAGAAACGCCAACATGTAGAGTCCGAAGAAAGTTGTTGCTGTATTTTCTTCAAAGCCGGCATAAGTACAGCAATACACCAAAAATAAACTGTTTATAGCCGTTTGTCCTCCGTTATAAAAGAATTGTGCAATGACGCCCCAACGTAAGTGAGAACGTTTCAGTACAGAAAAATTTATCAGTTTTCCCTCTTTTTCATTAGTACCTTCTACTGTATCTCCTTCTTTGATTTTAGGTAATTTAGAAAAGACAAAAACGATTGCAATAACGACTAGTAATAATCCCAAAATTAGATAAGGGAGCTTCATGGAATCAGTTTCCATTTGAATATAGCCTTCCCATCCACCCGAAAAATCAGCGGGCAGAGTGTCGCGTGTATAATGATTGCCACTTAGTACGAGCTTGCTTAGAAACATTGCCGAGATGAATGCACCCAATCCATTGAATGATTGGGCTAGGTTTAGTCTTCGAGGAGCCGTTTCCTGATCGCCTAAAGCGGTAACATAAGGATTGGCTGCTGTCTCAAGAAAACACATTCCCGTAGCGATGACGAAGAAGATGCAAAGGTATGCCCAATATTCCTTCAATATAGCTGCCGGAAAGAATAGAAAGCCCCCACATGCGGCCAGTAACAATCCGAAAATTATCCCCGATTTATAGCTATAACGCTTCATAAACATTGCAATAGGGATGGGAAATATAAAATAAGCCAACCAATAGGCTGTTTCGGTAAAAGATGCTTCAAACGCATTTAGTTCACACGTCTTCATTAACTGTCGAATCATAGTAGGCAGTAGATTACTACTGATGGCCCACAGGAAGAACAGAGAGAAAACCAGAGCAAGAGGTAATAAATAATTGTTTTTTTTCATGGTATACAATTGTACTATATTGGTGATTAGGTGTTATTCTGACATGTTTTTTATGTAAGGCAATTGGGGGAGATTTTTAAAACCATAAAAGGTTTCAGCATTCTGTCCCAAGAAACGAGCTTTTTCATCAGCAGATAGTTCTTGAGACTTTAAGACGAAGTCATAAGACATCTTGTAAGTAATGGCTGTTATTGTCCTCGGATAGTCGGAGCCCCACATTAGTTTCTCCATACCTACCAATCCTGCGGCTTCACGGATAGCTTTTATAGCTCCCTTAAAAGGATAAAACTCATCATTGAACAGCCAAGTGATTCCTCCTGACTCAATCATCACATTCTCATAGCGAGCCAGTTTGATTTGTTCCTGCCAGTTTGGAGTCGTTACCATTCCGAAGTGTCCGATAGCGATCTTTAAATGAGGATATTGCTGAATAACCTCTTTCAGTTCATCTACCTGCGTTTCGCCGTCGGCTAAGTCAATAGAAAGAATCATTTTGTTTGCTTCCATATATTCAAATGTCTGCATCATCTCTTCACAGTTGAGCATCACCCTTCCCTCATTTAGTAACAAACGTTGTGCAGGTATTTTGATAGCATTGAAACCCAAACGATGCAATTCTTTAGTTTGGTCATAATAGCCAGGTTGGCGAAATTCGCACATGCCACATACGAAGAAGCGGTTAGGATACCTGCTTATTACATCGAGAAGATATTCATTTTGAATTCCGTCAATATATTCTTGCGTGATGACTGCTGCCGATACCTGTGCATAGTCCATGTTCGAGAGGAAGACTTCAGCAGAATTTTGTCCGTCAATCATAAAGGGAGGAAGCATTTGCCTCACCTCACCCATAAACTCCGAACGCCCGTTGCCGATGTCGCGAATCGGTAAACCATTCACGACTGTGTCTTGTTTAAGCCACAAGTGAGAATGTGCATCAATGATTTTAAAGTCGTTCATAGTAATTCCTCTTTTACGTAGTTAAGAGTTAAACCAACTAACGCGCTTTTGATCCCCGATAATGTCTTGCACCTCTTGTACCAGATTCCAATCAATTGCTTCTTCGGCATATTGAATGTTCATCTCCACATTTTCAGGGTTGGCTGAACTGAAGAGCGTAGTTGCAATGCGTGGATTACTTACCGAGTATTGAATGGCCAGCTTCTCTATTGCGCAGCCTTTAGATGAACAATGTTGAACGGCTTTCTTACACGCTTCAACCAAAGAGATGGGAGCCGGATGCCAAGATGGGACGCCTCTTTGTGAGAGTAAGCCCATGGAGAGAGGAGAAGCATTGATTACTCCAATGTTGCGTGATTCGAAGAAATCGAGAAAGTCAACCAGCTTATCATCGTTCAGGCAGTAATGGCAAAAATTAAGGATACTTTCCACACTTCCCGGGGCGGAATGTTCGATCACCCATTGCAGATTCTCCAGTTGAAGATCGGTTATTCCTACATGTTTTACGATTCCTTTTGTGCGCAGTTCTACTAATGCGGGTAAAGTTTCAGTAACGATCTGATTCAAATCAGCAAATTCTATATCGTGAACATTAATCAAATCAATGTAATCAATGTTTAGGCGTTCCATACTTTCGTACACACTCTCTGTGGCACGTTTGGCAGAATAATCCCATGTATTTACGCCATCTTTTCCGTAGCGTCCTACTTTAGTCGATAAATAATAGGCATCGCGGGGAAGATCTTTCAGTGCTTTACCTAAAACCGTTTCAGCTTTGTAGTGTCCATAGTAGGGTGAAACGTCGATGAAATTCATACCTTTCTCTACTGCAGTAAATACCGCTCTTATTCCCTCTGCCTCACGAATATCGTGAAATACTCCTCCGAGTGAAGATGCACCGAAGCTGAGGTTTGAAACTTTCATTCCTGTCTTTCCAATTTCATTGTAAATCATAGCATATTTTAATTAAAGTGATAATTAATAGCCAAAAATAGAACATACGTTGAATATACCTAAGAATGGTTGCCTAAAAAAGCACGCAAAGGTTTGCGTCAATCCGGCATTATCTGTTGCTAATGTAACCTGAAACAGTTATATTTGCGGAAATAGCTATTGCCATGAAGACAAATACGCATATCTCGCTAAAGAATTTGGCAGAAGAACTTGGGGTCTCTATTTCCACCGTATCCCGGGCTCTCAAGGATAGTCCCGAAATAGGACCTGAAATGCGAGAACGTGTCAAGGCACTTGCTCGTAAATATAACTATAGACCGAATCCTTTTGCTATGAGCCTGCTTAAAAACAGTCCTCGCATTATTGGTATTCTGGTACCTGACTTGGTAACCCACTTTTATTCCTCCATAATCAGCGGCATTAGCGATGTAGCTAAACAAAATGGCTATTCTGTTATTATCACTTCATCTTATGAGCAATATGAACTCGAAAAACAATGTCTGGATGATTTGATAAATATTCGTGTGGAAGGTATCCTAGCGTGTTTATCTCAAGAAACAACAGACTATAGTCATTTCGGAGCTTTAGAATCACAGAACATTCCGTTGGTGTTTTTCGATCGTATTTGTCCCGGAGGTCGATTCTCTTCTGTTGTTGCCGATAATGTAGAATCGGCCCGTCTTGCTACAGAACATTTGTTGCAAACAGGATCAAAACGTATCGGATTTATTGGAGGCGCCAATCATTTGAAGATAGTAGAGGAGCGAAAGCATGGCTATTTGGAAGCATTGAGGCAAAACAAAATACCGATAGAAAAGGAACTCGTTATTTGCGAGAAAATGACTTATGATGAAGGACGCGAAGCTACTCGCCGATTACTCTCTCTCTCAAATCCACCTGATGCCATTTTAGCCATGAATGATGCGTTGGCTTTTGCTGCGATGAAAGAGATTAAGAGCCATCATCTATGTATCCCGAAAGACATTGCTCTGATTGGTTATACGGATGAGATGCATTCAAATTACGTAGAACCTGCTCTTACGGCCGTTACCCATCAAACTTACAAGATGGGCGAGGCATCTTGTAAACAGTTACTTGCACAGATAAAGGCGAGGACAACTCCTGTGCAGATAGTTATCCCAACACATCTAGTAATCAGAGACTCATCGTGTAAAAAGCTCTAAGCAAGGCTGTCTAGTCAAATTGGTTTCTAATTATACAGCGCGACTAATTATATATAGCTGTTTACACCTGCCAACGTTTTAGTGTAGGAAAGAACTCCTTCATGGCAATGATCGCTTCTTCTTTACTGTATTTCACTTCAGAATCTTTGTTGAAATCATCTAAAAACTCAATGCAATGAGCTATCATCTCGTCCATTGTACAATCTTTCGTGAATTTACCTTCAGCAAAGCAATAGCAGCAATAATCTTCATTTTTACTACCGTCAGCATTTGTGCCGAATACTTCGTTTGATTCTAATGGCATGCCACAGCTTTGACACAATTTTGTTTCCATAATTTATTCGTATTTAGATAGAACATATTTGCAAAGATATACTTTTCCGGCTTTTACGTTTACATTCATCTCTTTTTTCTAGTAAACGTTTTGTATTACTTCTTCTTGACTTAGTTGATAATGCGTATTATCTTTTAATGATTTAGTAGGTGTTGCATAATGTTAACAGTGCTGTAATCGAATTGTATTTCTTCTTCCTCTATTTTGCTTTCTCTAAAAAAAAGTGAAATATGATAATAAGATTACCAATATTTGCTGTTGCCGGATTAACGATTTTGTGTTTTGCTTCTAGTACTCTAGCGATGGGACAAGTCAAAAACAGCATAAGCGGAAAAGAAGGCGAATGTAGAATTGCTATTATTTCAGATGTGCATGTGATGGATCCGGCCTTACTCATGGAAGAGGGAAAAGCGTTTGACGATTACTTAATGCATGATAGAAAGATGCTGCGAGAATCTACTGTTATACTTAAAGAATTTACTGATAAGCTTATTGCAGAACATCCGCAGGTAGTGTTGCTTACCGGAGATCTTACCAAAGACGGAGAATATGTCTCCCATCGCTACTTGGTAGACAGTTGCCTCGTGCGTTTAAAGAACGAAGGTATACAAGCACTTGTCATCCCGGGAAATCACGATGTGAATAATCCACATGCGGTGTCGTTTATGGGCAAGAAGACTGAAAGAGTGCGTACCGTTTCTGCTGCTGATTTTGCAGACATTTATGCTGACTACGGATATGGAGATGCTTTAGCACGAGATAAACATTCACTTACTTATGTCTATCAGCCAACCAATAGCTTGCGCATATTAGCCATTGATGCTTGTAAGTATGAAGAGAATAATTTTGAGAAGAATATCTGTCGGCATGATGGACGAATAAAACCTGAAACGATGAAGTTTATTAAAGCACAGATAGCGGATGCTCACCAAAAAGGAATACGAATCATTGCGATGATGCACCATGGACTGGTATCTCACTGGAAGTATCAGGATCGCATTATGAAAGGTTATCTGGTGGATGATTGGAAAAAGCAAGTGTCCGAATTGGCTTCGGCAGGTTTGGAGGTTGTCTTTACCGGACACTCGCATGCGCAAGATATTGCTTGCTTCAAGAAAGGAAAGCACACTATCTATGATATAGAAACAGGTTCATCAGTTACCTATCCTTCACCTTATCGGCTTGTATCCGTAAAGGATAACTCGATGGAGATCAAAAGCCGTTTTCTCGAATCTATTCCCTTGGATTTGAATGGCCTTTCATTTACTGAATATGCGAAGGAAACAATTGCTCAGGGTGCTGAGACGATGGTTGTTTCGGTGTTTCCTCCTAATGTGCCGGATTCGCTAAAGATTGCTGCGGCTCGCTGTGTGGGCGAATCTTTAATAGCCAATTGCCGTGGTGATGAAAAGTTATCAGATGAGAGCCGACAAGAAATTCATAGGTTGGCCAATCTCATTAAAAAATATTCAACTCATTGTGCAAGGCTGTTTCGCATAGCCGCTTCAGTACTCAAGGAAGATACCTTTCCCACTGATAATGATTTTACGGTGCAGTTTTCTTCTCCAACTGCACCCTTACCTTGATCTTTCGATAATACTAGATAAAAGAACTACGTAGAAAAAACAAATTATGAGTCACAAATTATTATTTTTTCAACATTTTGATGCTTTAGCAAATGTGAAGCAGGTCTCTAGGAGATTTACGAATTCAATGTTTCAATGGATTTTCGGAGAATTATTGGGACGTGGAAGTAAAGTCCTGTCAATTATTTTATTGGCAGGATTATTGATGTGTTGTTCCCAGGAGATAGCACATGCCGCCACCGTAGGCTCTATGAATAGAGCTAATGAAAGTACTCCTTCGGTAGCTATAAAAGGAAAGGTCGTAAACGAAAAAGGAGAATCACTTCCAGGTGTAAGTATTGCGGTGAAAGGAATTGGAACTGGTACAACGACAGGTGCAGACGGTACATTTTCAATGGATATTCCTTCTGCACATACTGTGCTAATATTCTCTTATTTGGGTTATCAACGGCAAGAACTGCAAGGAAAAAATGGCATGACGATTGTACTGAAAGAAGACGTGCAGATGCTTGGCGAGGTGGTAGTAAGTACCCAGAAGCGTAGTCAAAGTAGCATTGAAGTGCCGATAACCGTAAGTACTCTTTCCGGTGGAAACCTAAAGAAACTCAATGTGCAGCAATTTGACGAAATGGCGCAATACATCCCGGGTTTGCAGATTCAATTGCAAAGTCCTAACAATCCGGGTTATGTCATTCGTGGTGTAACCTCTGACGATGGCGATTCACGTTCACAACCTCGTATCTCTGTGTTTCAAGATGGAGTCTCTATCTCCCGATCTCGTGCTTCGGTGGTGGAATTGTTTGATCTTGAACGTGTAGAGGTTGTTAAAGGTCCCCAAGGAACACTTTTCGGACGTGGTGCGGAAATAGGTGCGGTGCATGTACTCCGTAATAAAGCCACCAATGAACTGAGTGGGGAACTCTCTTTGGGCTATGGTAGCTATAACCAGAAATTGGCAACCGGTTTTATTAATACGCCCATCGTTGATCAAAAAGTAGCCAATCGTTTTGCTTTCTCTTATAACGAACGTGACGGTTTTATTAAAAACTTGTCGGGTGGCAGACTGAATGGAAAGAATACGATTGCTTTGCGTAACTCCACCCGTTATTGGTTGGGTGAGAATACAACGGCCGATTTGGTGTTTGACTATCAGTACGATAACTATCCCGGTACATCGTTTAAGAGTAAAACCTATGCTCCTGCAGGAGGAGATACTGACCCTAACAGTGCGGCAGATTTGGAACGAGGCGAAGGACTTTACATCAAACGCCACGTGGGTGGTGGATCTTTCTTGCTTGATCATGCAATAAATAACAATTGGAAACTTTCTTCTATTACCGGATTTCGAGCATTTGATTCGGATGAATCGTTCGATGCTGATGGAACACCCGCACCCATTCTTTGGGTATCCGAGAAAGCCAAAGGAACGCAGTTCAGCCAGGAGTTTCGATTAAACTATGACAATAAAGGACGTTTTTCCGGTTTCGGAGGAGTTAGCTATTTCTATGAGAACTCTTCACAAGAAGTACCTATGCGTATCAACGAGCAAAGTCTTTATCCGGCTTACATATCCCCGTTGCTTAAAGCCCAATTTGCTAAACAGTTTAAGGGACTTGGTCTGCCTGATGCACAAAGTGCTCCTATTTTAAACTCTTTTATTGCTGTCCGGTAAAAATTAGTGGACCAAAAAATTAGGGCTGTTTTCCTCTCTTGGAATCCAGCCCTTTTTCTTTCCTTTGCAGTTACCACACCTAAAAGGAAAATCTATGGGCAAAAATACATATTTTACCGGACAGCCGCTTTATGCGCAGCTATTAAAATTGATCGATAGCCAAGAAATTGCAAGAATAAGCCGAAAAGGTTTGCATGAGCGCTATGTGAAGAAGCTAGACGGCTACTCTCACTTTGTAATAATGCTCTACGCCGTGCTGATGCGCTATGATTCTCTACGTGAAATCGTAATAGGAATGCTCTCTGAGGCAAATAAGATCAATCACCTAGGCATAGATTACATGGTAAAACGCAGCACTTTGGCAGAAGCCAACAATAGGCGCAGTAATGAGTTCTTTGAGCAGATATATTTCTCCCTATACCGGAAATACAAAAATGATTTAGCGGACAGCCGAACGGACAAGGCTTGGGAGCGCTTGCTGCACATCATGGATTCTACTACAATAACACTGTTTTCAAACGTTTTGAAAGGTGTAGGCCGCAATCCCAAGCATGGAAAGAAGAAAGGAGGCATAAAGGTTCACACTGTGCTCAAAGCCGAGGAAGGAGTACCTTATAACATTCATTTCACATCGGCAGCAACTCACGATCATGTTATGCTTACTAAACTAAAACTGACAAGTGGGGCATTCATAGCCATGGATAGGGCATACATAGACTATAAGGTCTTTCAAGAATTAACAGACAACGGAGTCTTTTATGTAACCAAAATGAAGAAAAGCCTACGCTACACCCCTCTTAACGGCCATTTTCTTGTGAATAAAGATGGGCTGGTTGTACTAAGCGATCATATGATAGAGCTTAAAAAGGACGATATAACACATGTTTCACGTCGGATAGAGTATTGGGAGGAAAAGAAGAAGTACTCAAGCGTTCTTCTGACCAATAACTTTGAGTTGGAACCGGAAGAAATTATTGCCATTTATTTACGGCGCTGGCAGATAGAGAGCCTGTTCAAGCAGTTGAAGCAGAATTTTCCACTCAGATACTTCTTTGGAGAGAGCGTAAACGCAATCAAAACACAGATATGGGTAACACTTATTGCAAACTTACTATTATCTGTCATAAGAAAACGAATTAAACGGAAATGGAGCTTCTCAAATCTTGTAACAATCATAAGGCAGACACTCATGTACTACATTGACCTCTATATGTTCTGCGAAAATCCGGAAAAAGCATGGTTGAGAATCATTAACCAGTCCAGTTTATCACCTCCAGAACCAACACTCTTTGATTAAGAGGGCTTGCTTTTTGAAGGAAAAAGCCGAACTGCCTTTTTATAGGCAATTCGGACAGATATTTTATGCTTTTCAATTTTTACCGGACAGCAATAAAACTCTTTATTTCCTGATCAAGCACCGGTAGTGGATGGTAAAGCACAATACGTGACTAACTTACCACAAATAAGAAAAACGCTCGAAGCAGTGTTTAGTAGCCAGATGGGAACGGCTGTAACTCTTGAACAGGCTCTAGCTGCTATGAAAGTGCCTGCTGATGTTATTAAGTCGATTACTCAGCAAGTAGACCAATTGTCGGGAAAACCAATAAATAGTTATCACGAAGAGTCTTCCAAAAACTATGGAACCAATCAGGCTGCCGAGATTTTCATTGACGGAACCTATAAATTGACCTCGGCTCTTGCACTGACTGCCGGTCTGCGTGCATCCTACGAACATCAAGTGGGTGGCTATCGTTCGGATGTTTCGGCACAACCCAGCATCTTTGGAATGATGATGAATGGCTCCGCCAATCTGATGAACCCTATCTCCAACGGAAAAATAACTGCATCCGGCGACTATCTTTCTTGGGTTGGGCGTTTGGCGCTGAACTATATGTTCAAACGTAATAACATCTACGTAAGTGCTTCCAGAGGTCGCCGCCCCGGTGTGATATTGGTTTTGCCTGCTAAGGTGACTAAGTTACAACCCGAAATAATCTATAGCTATGAAGCCGGCATTAAAGGAGTAGTAGCAAACGGTATATTATCGTATGACTTGAGTGCTTATTATTATGATTGGAATCACTTCCAGACGACTACGTTGCAAACCGTTGAAGGAAGCCTCGCACCTCAATATCTGGCTGATGATGCAGGAAAGGCACATACCTTTGGCGTGGAGGCCGGATTGCGATACAGTCCTGTGCGTTGTTTCAGCATCTTCGGTAACTATTCTTCTATCGATGGTAAGTTTAATGACACTGACGAGAATGGAAATGCACAAGAATATGCAGGTAATCGTTTTCGTCTTACTCCGAAGAATACTTTCTCGGCAGGTATTGACTTAGATGTGCCGGTGAGTAAAACCGCTGCGGTTTACTTTCGCCCGTCTTATTCATACAAGTCTCAGGTATACTTTGAAGACAGTAACCGTGAAGATCTGAGCCAGCCGGGATATGGATTGGCCAACTTTACAGCAGGTTTACGTATGCATCCACGTAATTGGTATTACGAGATTGGAGCTTTTGGAAAAAATGTATTTGATAAGAAATACATCATTGATGCCGGAAACAGTGGTGATACGATAGGGCTACCTACTTTTGTGGGCGGAAGCCGTTGTATAATCGGTGTAATGGCCAAAATAGGTTTTTAATGCTAACCCTTAGACATGATTATATTGCTCGTGGCTCTTGAAGTGTCGAGAGCTTAGATTTGTTGGTTTGGAAGAAGAGGGGTAGGTGTTTCACTCTTACCTCTCTTTTTTGCTAAATGCAGGAAACGACCAATTTTATCTCCCTGCTCAGCTATATAGACTCCCAAAAAGATGAATATGGAGCCGATGATCGCGATATAAGTGATGACTTCATTAATGACAATAGCTGAAGAGATAAGCGTGACGAAAGGGATAATGTAGATGTAATTTGTCGTTCGCACTACTCCCAGTTGTTTCACTGTTGTGTTCCACATGATATAGCAAAGCATAGAAGCTATCAGGCCGAGAAAAACAAGATTGGCTATTACTATCGGTTGACTCAGAATAGATATATGGATTTGCGAAGGTGAGAATGCAAGGACGGGTAGCATGGTGATGATGCCATAAAAAAAGACCTTCCGGGTAATGAACAGTACGCTGTACTTTCGGTCGAGTCTTTTCAATATGATGCCATAACAAGCCCACATCAAGGCAGCAGCAACTGTCAATAGATCGCCCAATGGGTTGACTTTGAGTATAATATTGCCGTTGAATACGACCAATGCAACTCCAATGAACGCCATACCCGATCCATAAAGCAGTCGTTTCTTTACTCGTTCTTTCCTATCTGTCAGATGTAAGAGAAAAGCGGTGAGTATAGGCGTGGTACATAAAATAAGTGATACATTGGAGGCGAGTGTAATCTGAAGTGCTGTGTTTTCTGCTATGAAGTAAAGCGAACCGCCACACACTCCGGCAGCAAATAGCAAAGCTTCATCTCGTAGGTTGTTGGCCAATAACCGTTTTGAAGAGAAAAACCAGATGCTGACGTAAGCCAGAAGAAAACGATAAAGTAAGATTTCTGTAGGCGAGAGTCCGTGTTGCAATAATACCTTGGTGGAAACAAATGTAGTGCCCCAGATAGCTACCGTTGCCAAGGCCATAATATAATACCAGAAGTTCTTCATGAATGTGGCTGCTTATCCATTTATTTTGCAAATATAGATATAAAAAGACAAGGAAAAGTTATCTTTGCATTTAAATAAATGAATGTATGAACATAGAACTAGGCAAATTTAATACGCTAGAGGTTGTGAAGACCGTAGATTTTGGAGTGTATCTTGACGGTGAGCAGGAAGGCGAGATATTATTACCCACCCGTTATGTTCCCGATAATTGTCAAGTTGGCGATTTTTTGAATGTTTTTCTATACCTCGATAATGAGGAGAGACTGATTGCTACAACGCTGACTCCATTGGTGCAGGTAGGCGAATTTGCTTGTTTGGAAGTGGCGTGGGTAAATCAGTTTGGTGCTTTCCTTAACTGGGGTCTGATGAAAGACCTTTTTGTTCCTTTCAGTGAGCAAAAGATGAAGATGCTAGTGGGCAATAAGTATGTGATACATGCTCATGTTGACGAGGAGAGCTATCGCATTGTAGCATCGGCCAAGGTCGAACGTTATTTTTCTAAAGAAGAACCTACTTATGAGCCCGATGATGAGGTGAACATTCTCATTTGGCAGAAAACTGATTTGGGCTTCAAAGCTATTATAGATAATAAGTTTGGCGGATTGCTGTATGACAGTGAAATCTTTCAGCCTTTGCATACAGGCATGACGCTGAAAGCTTATGTAAAGCAGGTACGCGAGGATGAGAAAATTGACCTTGTGCTCCAGAAACCGGGCTTTGAAAAGATCGATGATTTTGCTAAAAGCTTACTGCAATATATTCAAACACATGGCGGTAGTGTGGCTGTTAATGACAAAAGTCCGGCAGAAGAAATTTATGATATCTTTCAGGTGAGCAAGAAAACCTTTAAGAAAGCGGTTGGCGACTTATATAGAAGGCGCCTTATCAAGCTGACTGATGTTGGTCTTGAACTTGTTGGCTGATGAAATAGATTAGCAAAGCCAAAGAAAACCTTAATGTTAATCCTTCACGCAAAGATTCTATTCTATCTGTTCAATTCTGATATTTTTGCGTGAAATAATACAATAACTAAGATGAAGAAATTATCTATTTTATTCTTTTCGTTCTTATTCCTTTTGAGTAGCTGTGCTACAATGAAGAGTCTTGACGATAAAATGATGAAGATAACTGAAGGTATGTCTCAAAAAGAGGTGAAAGAGATCTTCGGTGCTCCTAATTTTAGACGTTTTGATAATGGTAGAGAGGAGTGGGAATATAGCTACACTACAGTGATCACGGATACAAAGATTTTTTTGATACGTTTTGAATCAGGTCGTGTTGTGGGAATGGACACCTTTGTTGTTCCTTACGAGCCTAACAGGGAAAATACCTTTGTCAGGTAGGGAAATTCCTACGCACGATTAGAGAGAATCATTAGGGTAGGGGATTTCCTTACCCTATTTTTGTTGTATGGAAATTATTAAAACAAAACGATATGCGTAAGTTAATGATAAGTCTTAGCCTTTTGTTGGTGGCGTTCGCTTTAAAAGCTGCCCCAGTTTATGGTATTCGAATAGAGAGCACCGAAAACCCTATTATTGTATTTGTGGAAGGTACACAAATTTCTATTCCAACAATGAGTTGCTTTATTGCCAACCTGAGTCCGGGTAACTATCAAATAGAAGCCTATGAGGTAGAATATTTTGGAAGGAATGATTTTGGAAGGAAAGGACGTTTAATCTATCATAATCTAATTTATTTTTCAGGGAATGAACTGAAAAACATTCGTATAGAGAGCAACTTTCCTACATTGCCTTCTCATCAAGATAGGTGGACTGGAGCTCACTCAGATAGAGGGGTAATGGATAATAATACGTTTAATAGTTTTTTCTCCGCAGTAAAAGCGGCTCCATTCAAATCGGATAAAATGGACTTGATTGAGACGGCTGTGCAAACGAGTGCTTTTACTATCCAACAATGTAAACGCTTGGTTGAACTGAATACTTTTGATGATGATAAGATAGAAATGATTCAGTTGCTTTATCCTCGAATTGTAGATAAACAGAACTTCTTTATGTTGCTTGAAAGCCTATCCTTCATCTCCAGTAAAGATAAGATAAATGATTTTATAAAAGGATATAATAGTAAATACAACTAAAAACTAATGAATATGAAACGAATGATGATTATTCTATTTGCCATCGGGATAACTGCCATGAGCAGCACAAGTATGGCCGCCATGAGTACTAGCAGGGTTCGCCAAGAAACTCGTTTTCTTACGGATAAAATGGCGTATGAGCTCGAACTGAACTCAGCTCAATATAATGATGCTTATGAAATCAATTATGATTTCATCTATTCCATTCGCAATACGATGGACAATGTGGTGCGTGGACAAGAGTGGGCATTGAACGAATACTATTATTATCTTGATATTCGTAACGATGATTTGCGTTGGGTACTTGACAGTGAGCAATACAGCCGCTTCATGCAAACAGACTATTTTTATCGTCCTGTTTATGCTAATACTAATGGATGGGCTTTCAGGGTATACGTTACGTATAGCAATCATGGTTTGTTTTATTTTGGGCTGCCAACTCATTACACCACTTACAGAGGAGCGCATTTCCGGACGCACAACAATAACGTGAGCTTTTATCGCGGACGTTACAATCATACTGTATATCGCGACTTTCATAGTGTGAGAGACGACAAGGTCTATCATAACAACCGCCGCTCTGATTTCGGTAGAGTAAGCATTCGTCCCAACTCGAACAAAAGACCTGATGGAAGAGACAAAATTTATTCTACTCGTCCAAGTAATAACACTCCATCTAGAAATAGCAACACACGGCCTTCGTCTCCTTCAAATGATAGAAATAGCCATGGTGTAAAGGATGGTAACAGTAACAATCGTCGAGAGGACAATGGTGGAAATATCCGACGTAGTAATCAAGATGTAAAGAGGGATGTTGATAATAGAAACAAAGTTCGTTCAACACCGTCGAATAACAGTCGCAGTAATGCAACTCCTGCTTCTTCAGGTAGCCGTAGAAGTGCAACTCCAGCACGCTCCTCTTCCAGTGGAGAGACTCGTAGTACTACTGAACGTTCGAGCAGTCGCAGCTCAAACAGTAGTAATGCCCGTCGTAACGAAAGTACTCGTGGTTCGTCTACCAGTAAACCGACTTCAAAAGAGCGTGCTACAAAAGATAAATCATCTGAGAAGGAACGCTCGAGTAGCCGCATTCCTCCAACAAGATAATACTAGACAAAGTGTGTTGCTTGAGCACGCTTTTGTCAAGAGAAGATTTGTACTATATTAACTGGTTAGGTATGGGCAAGAAGGAAAAAGGTGTTTTTAGGATAACAATAAGAGAAAAAACTTTTTTCATTAGGAGTTATTGCGATAACAAATAAGTAAATGTGTGAAGAGAAACCGTCTTTTGACCCAAGAGAACCGTGCAGATGACCCATTTGCACGGTTCTCTTGCTTCATCACAAGCGTGCAGACACAAAAAAAGAGGGAAGTTGCAACTTCTCTCTTTAACCGTATTTTAATCTGAATATATTTTATGATTATATTAACAAAGATAATACATTTACTTGCCAAAGTCAAGCGTTTCTGCTTTTTTTTGCTACTTTTGCCGATAGAATAAAAGCGTTTAAGGATGAAGAACATCTTTCTATTTCTTGTTTTTAGTTTGTTATTTATCTTATTCCCTTCACTTCATGCGCAAGATCAAAGTCAAAACTCCGACAACTTGAATGAGCGTATCAGCTATCTGCGTGCCAAGAAGAATGATGGATATGCACTGAAAGAACTCTCTTTTCTTTATTTGGCAAGGGCTGATTATACAAAAGCCATTTCTTTTGCAGAACAGTTACGTAAGTTCGGAGAGATTAATGCCATCGATTATTTCCGTCTTTATTCTTATATCTACTTAGGGCAAGGATTGATGATGAAAGGATACAAAAAACCGGCCAAATTCTATCTCAATAAATCATTGCTACTGGCACAAGAGTTAAAGAATGATTCTGCTCTTTGTTCCGTTTACAACGGACTGGGCTTATACTCATCAAATATAGAAATGGATTATTATCGCTCCATCTTTTACTTTTTTAAAGGAATAGAAGTAGCCAGGAAGGGGAGTAATGACCAACTGCAATCACTATTGCTCTCTAATCTATCAGGAATTTATTATCTGATGAATGATACTACGGGGTTAAAGTATGCATTGGAGTGTTATGAGTTAGGGCATAAAAGAAGCGATACGTACACCATCATGTCCGGCGCTATGAATTCAGCTTATATGTATTATCTTAAAGGCAATTATATCGAAGCGTCAAAGTATGCCAAAGAGGCAGAATTCATTATGCTCCGAAATGGCTTTCATGACCAATCCAATGTGTATAATTTATTGGGCTATATTTCAACTAAACAAGGGGATAATGTGCTTGCACTTAGTTATTTCGAGAAAGCTCTTGAGCTACAAAGTCACGCTCAGACATCATCTGTTGTCAATGCATACCTCGGATACTCAAAAGTACTGATCAGCAAAGGAGATTATGACGAAGCCATTCCATTGCTTAAAAAAGGTATTTCTATCTCGAATGATCGGAACAGTAGTACATATAGGCATCTTTTATACCAGACTCTTTCTAATTGTTACGAACGGAAACAAGACTATGCCGGTGCCTTGGAGTATTATAAGAAATATCGCGTGGAGAAAGATAGTATATTGACCGAAGAGAAAGAGCGTTCTCTGAATGAACTCAGGATCAAATACGATGTAGAAAAGCAAGAGAATGAAATAGCTCATAGCAAATTGCGTTTGCTACAAAATGAAAAGAAGGTTCAGTTTCTTACTTTCGGCTTTCTGTTGATTTTTGTTGCGCTCGGCTTTATTTATTATCTTTATATAAGGAAGAATCGTTTGTTTCTTAAGATTGTGGAACAGAATCAGGATGCGATCAGGCGCGAAGAGAACCTGCGTTTTGAGATAAGAAGACTTAAGAATGAGGAACAGAAAGACAAAGTAGATGTCACCGGAAAATATGCGGCATCTTCATTGACCGATGAGAAAACGGTAGAGCTCTATTACCTGCTTAATCAGTTGATGTTAGAAAAAAAGGTGTATAAGGACCACTTTATAACGAAAGAAAAGGTTGCTGACATGCTTGATACTAACCGTACTTATCTATCTCAAGTGATCAATGAGCAGAGTGGGAAAACATTTACGCACTATATAAATTCGTTCAGAGTGGAAGAAGCTGTTCGTGTTTTGTCCGATGCGAATAACAATATACCACTTAAGGCACTTTCTTCTGAACTAGGTTTTAATTCAATTTCCACCTTCTATAATGTCTTTCAATCAGCCGTCGGCATGCCTCCTTCTCTATATCGTTCGAAGGTTCTTTCCATTCAAAAAGGCAGGCAATAACCAATTGTACTATCATATTTATTCCAATAACGACAATTGCCGTTATTGGATGCTTGTTTCGAAGAGCTTTTTGAATCTTTATTCTTTTATTTGCAATCATTAAATCGTGTTTCGGCTTTTATTCTATAAATACCATAATGATGGGATTTTTGCTAGGGTAGATTTATTCTAGCTTTGAAGGCAAAATAAAACGCTGTAATTTTAGTTAGGAATAAGTGTGTAAAAGGTTTCTTGTTTTAAGTATGATGGTTACTAACAGTAAATGCTAGGTTGATATGAGAAAAAAGATTATTGTTTTATGTGGTATGGTGCTGATGTTATTATCAGGCACTCACGAAGTCTTTGCCCAGAATGTTGGTAGAGCTTCCGGAATAACTGTTCGCGGAACAGTAAGTGATGTAGACGGGGAACCTTTAGTTGGAGCTACGATTAGGATAGCAAACTCAAAAAATGTTTCTTCAGGAGCAATTACAGATATGGATGGGAAATAGTCTATATCTGTACCATCGGAATCAGCTGTGCTTGAATTCTCCTTTGTAGGATTTGCTAATCAAGCCTTGAAAGTAGGCACAAGTAGAATCTTGAATATCGTTTTGAAAACTGATGATCAATTACTTGATGAGGTGGTGGTAACAGGCTATCAAACGATTTCAAAAGAGCGGGCTACGGGTGCTTTTTCTAAAGTAAGTGGAGAGAAATTGCAGGAACAACGACTTAATAGTTTGAGCACTTTGCTCGAAGGACGGGTTGCAGGTTATGCAAATGGTCTTGTACGTGGTACTACAACAATGAATGGAGTGACGAACCCACTTTATGTAATTGATGGCTTTCCGGTAGAAAGTACTCGGTATACTCCCGAAGGAAATCTTATCGAGAATATTCCTGATTTGAATATGGAAGATATAGAGAGCATAACTGTGTTGAAAGATGCGGCTGCTGCTTCTATTTACGGTGCGCGTGCAGCCAACGGCGTGGTAGTAATTGTGACAAAGAAAGCGGCTAAAGGAAGAACAGAAGTGTCTTTCTCAAGTACCTTCACTTTTTCTCCTTATTCCTTTTATAAAGATCGCCTGACCAACTCGGCAGATGTTATTGATCTTGAAAAAGAGTGGGCAGAGAAGAATCCTAATTTGCAGGGAAGTGGTGCTTCATCTTATGCCGCTAATTTATTGAAATACAAAGTTTATACGAACCAAGGTATTACGGCTATCTTGAATGCTTATGCAGGAAACTCAACGCAAGATGAAATGAATACAACACTGAATGCGCTTTCTGCTAAAGGTTATAATTATTATGATGATACGAAGAAATATACCAAAACAAATCCTTTCTATCAGCAATATAACTTAAGTATCGGTAAGGCTACAGAGAAGAATAACTTTAAAGTTTCACTAACTTACAAGAATAATCAATATGAGAATAAGTATTCAGATGATAGTTCTTTTGGGCTGAATATTATTAACTCTACGGATATTACAGATTGGTTGAGACTTGATGTGGGCAGCTATACAAAGTATACCAATGCTACTACTCAGACTTATGACCCATTGTCCCCCGGTTATACTTATATGCCTTATGACGGATTGGTTGATGCTCAAGGAAATCCTTATATTTCTACGGCCGAATCTCGCTATAGTCAGGATATTGTAGATAGAATTAAGACAAATAGACTTTATAGCATGAATATAACTCCGCTGGATGAAATAGGGCGCAATCTGGGAAAAGAAAAAAACTTCTTGAATAGATCATTTGTTAAATTGAACTTCAAATTAACAGACTGGTTAAAATACGAAGCGATGTTTCAGTATGAGTATGGAGTAGATAGATATAATAAGCTCTCCGATAAGGAGTCGTACAGTGTACGTTCGAAGGTGAATGGCTTGGCTACCGCTTCTGCTAATGGTCAGACAACCTATAATTTGCCTTATGGAGATATTAATTATGATAGACGGCAATACTCGTCTGCTTACGGTTTCCGCCAGCAATTGAATTTTAATAAAACCTTTGCCGGGAAGCATGATTTGGCTATGATTTTGGGATCAGAAATTCGTAGCACAAAATTGGAATACAAGGACGAATTTCAATATGGCTATGATCGTGAAATGCTGAGTTATATTCCTATTGATGCTGCTTCTTTATTGAAAAGGTACAATGGATTGTTGGGAGGGCGTTTTTATTCTTCGGATTTAGGCTTTCAGAAAGAGAACGTTGACCGTTTCGTCTCATTCTATGGCAATGCGGCTTATACATATGATGATAAGTATACGGCTTCAGGAAGTCTTCGTTGGGATCGCTCTAATCTCTGGGGTACCGACTCAAAATATCAAAATAAACCTATTTGGTCTGTCGGAGCATCTTGGAACATAAATAAAGAGGATTTCTTTCATGTCGATTGGGTGAATATGCTTAAACTCCGTCTTTCTTATGGCATCGGTGGAAATATTGCTAAAAACTCAGCCCCATATCTCACAGCTTATTATTCTACAAATTCTAATGTTGGCGGTACTCAAGGCTCTGTGGGAAATCGCCCTAATCCTGAATTATCTTGGGAAAAAACAACCACTACTAATGTAGGATTTGACTTTTCTTTGTTCAAGAATCGTTTGAATGGTTCCTTGGAATATTACGATAAGAAGGGAACTGATCTTTTGGCTAATGCCAACGGAGTACCTACTGAAGGATTTGGATATGCTACATATGAAATAAATAACGGGGAGATGACTAATCGTGGTGTAGAGTTAACTCTTTCAGGAGATCTTATTCGCACAAAGGATTTTTCGTGGAATGTAAACTTAATGTATGCATATAATAAGAATAAGGTGACATACGTAAATGTGGAAGCACCGGTATATTATCTGCAACTGGATTATCCTTCGTCATATCCGCGTGTTGGCACTCCTTATAATTCTATTTATGGTTATAAATGGGCTGGATTAAATGAGAAAGGTCTACCACAGGTTTATGATGAAAATGGAGAGAAGACAACTACGGAACCGACTAGTCTTGATGCCATTTATGATTTAGGTTCAACCGTTCCTTCTCATACAGGCTCTTTGGGTAGCTCGTTGCAATACAAAGATTGGCAAATGTCCTTTATGCTCATTTATCAACTAGGGCACAAAATTAGGAATACGGATTTACCCTATTTGCAAAGTGATTACAATAGTTCGATGGATGAATACATGACATCAATAGGTGCTGTGAATAAGGATATAAAGAATCGTTGGAGGACTGCCGGAGATGAGGCTCATACGGATGTGCCGGCTGTGATTTTTGCCGAAAGTTCGGATTATTACTACGGAAGTTATTCGGTGTATTCTTATGCGGACATTAACGTATTAGATGCTTCCAATATTCGTTTAAGCAACATTTCTCTCTCTTATCGTTTGCCACAAACGTTTTGCAAGAAGATTTTTTTGAAGAATGCTCGTCTTCAGTTTAATGTGGAGAATCTTTATACTTTCGCATTTGAGAAAAAAGCGAAGTATCTATTGGGGGGATACAATTCACCTAACTATGTCTGGGGACTTTATTTGAACTTTTAATATTGAAGCACTAACATTATGAAAACTAAAATATTAACATCTACACTTTGGGTATTCTTTATTGGAATAAGCGTGCTCTTTTCTTCTTGTGATGGTTTCTTGGGTATTATGCCTAAAGGCGCTAAAACGCCTTCTACTTTGGCTGATTATGAAGCTTTTATCAGGGATGAGTATACAAATCAAAGAACAGACATAACACAAGCGATTCTGTTGCTTAATGATAAGTTTGAAACTGCATCTAACTATAATTACTATCCGCTTTATAAAGCGAATTATTTCTGGGATGAGTCTGCAAATCGCATAGAACTGAATAGTAGTGATGAGGCTACTTATTATAATGGATATGCGGCTATTTCTAGTTGTAATCTTATTATAGAGAATGCAGCATCTGCAACGGAGGCAACTGATGCCGAAAGAAATGAGTTGATAGCGCAGGCAAAAGTCATCAGAACTGTGGTTTACTTTGTTTTGGCAAACTATTATGCGGATACGTATGATGAAGCAACTGCTGCTACAAAATTATCGGTTCCTTTAATTGAAAGTGCTGATCTGAATGCAACTTATACGCAAGTAAGTATTCAGCAGATTTATGATTATATGCTTAAGAATCTGGAAGAGGCTTTGCCCTATCTTCCTCATGAGAGGGCAACGGTGTTACACCCTACGATTGGGGCGGCGTATGCTATGTATGCGCGTATCTATTTAGAAATGGATAACTATGACTTGGCTTTGCAATATGCAGACAAGGCTTTGGCTGAAAATAGTGCTTTATACGATTGGACGGCTTACTATGAAACCAACAAAACTCAGATAGAGAGTGCAACTTCTTATACAACGACTACTTCTCCCATGGGAATTGATAATGTGGAGAACTATTATTTCCGTCACGGTGCCAACTCTTCCGCAAACTCCGAGTCAAGGATACAGGTGGATAGAGTTACTCGCTTTGAAGCAGGTGATGCCCGTATGGCTGCTCGTTGGAAACTTAAAACAGTTGGTGCCGACACCTATTATGTAAGTACTTTAAGTGGATTGTATAACTATGGTGGTCTTACCACTACGGAGGTTTATCTTATCAAAGCAGAGTGTCTGACCCGCGATGGTAAATATGGCGATGCAATGGATGTGTTGAATACTGTTCGTCAAAAACGTATTCTTTCGGATGTTTATCAGCCGTTAAGCGCTTCTACGGAGGAACAGGCAATGGAATATATTCGTCGTACAAAAGATAATGAGTTGATTTTTTCTATTGTGCCTTTTGCTGATGCTCGTCGTTTTAATAAAGAAAGTAAATATGCCCTTACGTTAAGTAAAGTGGTAGATGGCACTACGTATACGCTTACTCCCACGTCACATTTATGGACTATGCCTTTCCCTATGGGAGCAACGAGTAACCTGGGTAATGGAACTCTTACTCAAAATGTAGATAAATAACTAACAAAGATCAATGATGAAATTAAAAATGTTTTGCGGAGCAATAGCTCTTTTTTTTACTTTGTCTTCATGTGCTCAGATTCCTGCCGGAAGCTATCTTATAGAAGGTAAACTGGATGGACTGATGGAAGGTGCATCTTTGGAGTTGCTACCTGGTGCAACTCATAAGGATGAAAAGCCTGTGGCTATATCTAAAGTTGGAGCGGATGGAACTTTCTCTTTTAAAGGCAGCGTTCCTTCTCCTCGTATGTTTTATCTCCATGTGGCTGATTCATATGGCCTTTTTAAACTGGTAATAGGTAACAATAAAATTGAAGTGTCAGGTCAAGTTTCTGTTACTGATAGGGAGGGTAGGACGATTTATGACTTCTCAAAAGTTAGCGCTAAAGGTAGCGCTGTCCATGATGAATATTTGAAGAAGATAGCTCCTCATGCTACTCTTGATACTACCTATCAGAATTATCATAAAAAGTATGAGGCTGTATTTAAAGCAATGCAAATGGCTAGAGAGACCAAGAACAAAGCGGCATATGATTCAATTGCCACTTCACCTGCCGGCCAGGCATTTAACCATGCGGAAAAGGCTTTCTTCGATTCGGTATCATCTATTTCAAATGCGGTCATTTTAAGTAATAAAGACTCATGGTGGGGGCCTTTGTTAATGATGGATGTCATGAGCTATTTTACTGAAAATGAGAAAGTCACCTATGAAAAATTCTCTCCAGATGCAAAGGACAGTTATTATGGCAAGCTTGTTAAAGAGGAGCTGTATCCTGTAGGTTTTGTAGGTAAAAAGGCACCTGGCTTTGTTTTTGTCGATAGACAAGGAAAAGAAGTGAAGTCTGCGGAACTCATGAAAGGGAAGAAATATATTCTAATTGATTTTTGGGCTTCGTGGTGTAATCCTTGTCGTAAGGAAATTCCGAATTTGAAGAATTTATATGGAAAGTATGCTTCAAAGGGATTGGAAATAATTAGTATCTCTATAGATAAAAAGGAGGCTGATTGGAAAAAAGCAATGGACGAAGAAAAGCTTCCTTGGCTTAGCTTTTTGGATAAGAAAGACATATCAACCCTCTATAAAGTGAAATTAATTCCAGCTATTTTCTTGATAGATGAACAGGGAATGGTCTTGAGCGAAAAACTCCGCGGAGAAGAACTTGCTACCAAACTTGAAGAATTATTTCGTTAATTTTCTCCGGCGTTAATCATTACGCTATCTCTAACAATTGATAGATCATTGCGGGCCGCGCCTGTAATGTTTATGTCGGGGCGGATACTATCCGCCTCGGCTTCGTTTAATAAACCTTTGGCCTTGAGCCTTGTTGCAATGAGTCGATAATATCCTCCCAAGTAGTCTTTTAGCTTCATGTCTGCAGTAAATGAACTACGGAAATGTTTAGGTTTTGGGATGATGGAAGCCAGAAAAATACTTTCCTCTACTGATAGTTGAGAAGGTCGTTTATTAAAATAGTAGTTCGAGGCTTCTTGTATACCGTAGATGAGTGGTCCCCATTCGGCTATGTTCAGGTAAACTTCGTACATGCGATGTTTTGATGTTAATCCTTCGGTTTCAATAAGCCATACAATCAATGCTTCTTCCAATTTGCGGGCAATGTTCTTGCGGCGGTTTAAGAAAACGTTCTTTACCAGCTGCATGGTGATAGTACTACCTCCACGGGCAAAGCGTTTTACTTTCAGATCATGAATAAGTGCTTCACGCATTGGGCCGGGTAAAAAACCTTTGTGATAGAAGAATGCTCCGTCTTCACTCTGCAGGACGGACATTTGTAACAAGGGTGAGATGCTGTCGAGTGGGGTGAAGTGTTCATAAGACGGTCCAATAGCAAATGTACGTACGGGAACTCCGTTTTCATAAGCAGTGTAAGTAAACTCTTGGGACATCTTGCTCAAGTTAGTAGTGCCATACTTCACAATGCGGAAATCTTTGTGGCGAAGCTCTGATTCAAATTTCAGACTATCGAGTTGGGCAAAGTCTACATCAAGTAGGAAATGATAAGCTAGCGATCCACTGGTCTGAATACCTTCCAAATTAGAAAATAGTCCTTTGGGCAAAGAGCTGAAGAGTTCGTCGGCAGGAAACCAAGGTTTGTTCACGGAGGCTGTAAAATGCCATTTATCTTGTTGTTTTTGAGCTCGTAGGTACGGGTGAAATTGTAGTTTGTTGAAGCTTGTGGTAGTGGTGCTGTCTAACTCCATATAGTTACTTCCCACGTTGATGCGATAAGTTAATCGTCCATGGTCAAGGTTAATAACATCGGGTGAAAGTGCTTTGTGATACACACTTAATCCACAAATCTCAGCTTTACCGCTTAGTGCTATTTCGCTACTACTTATTTTTTCTTTACTGAGGCTGTAAGCCAAAGTGTCGAATCTCACTTCGGCTTCGAGGCGGCGAGTGAGGTAGGGAAGTAGTATTTTCTTTCTTTCACGTGAGTAAAGTTCGGCTTGCAATACATGGTGTGATCGGTTTACTTCTCCACGGGTACCCCATTTCTGGGAGGCGTTATTTTCGCGCACATCAATATCAGAGCGGAAACGATTATCTTTTATGATGAGTGAAGGAACAATTACGGATACAAAGTTACTGTCCCTTCGCTGCACAATGTTTAGGTTGCTAATCTCTCCATTTTCAGGTAAAAGGTTGAATGCTAATTCTGTTAGTTCATCAACTTGCTTGGCGTAACTACTTTGTTTGTTTTCTGTTGCATTTTCCTTTGTTTGCTTGCGGAAAAGGAAATCGTAATTGGCTATTGAATCATGTTTTGTAAAGTAAATATTCAGCTTATCCATGTATACGTTTTGTACTTCAATATCACCTTCCAGTAATGCCCAGAGACTGAAACGTATGCCCATCGATTGCATGTTCAGAAGTGTATCTCGTCCAACGGGAACGATAGAAAAACCTTCTATTCGTATGTTGCTCATTCCCTCCATCTTCAAAGAGTGGTATTTGATGGATAACCCGTATTCTTTCTCAGCAGCGAATGTCTTTTTATCTACTATCATTTTGAGTAGACTGTTACGGCCCAAATAGACTCCGATTAGAGCCAATAACAGTATACCTATAATGATGGCTGTAGCTAAAATGAGACTTTTCTTTCTTCTTCTTTTCATCACTTATTTGATGTTTTTGCACAATGTTCCTATTGTCTTCATACATATCGTTGTCCGCTTCTTTTTTAATTTGTGCATGCTTGCTTGAAGCCCTTTGTAGATATTTTTATGATAGATGAGGCAAAGTTATACAAAATAGAACAGGCTGTATGTTGAAGGAAGGATAAATCTTTTTAAGATTTTAGGTCTTTAGGAGTAAATACTAGAGGGGGGGCAACAAAGACAGCGGCCAGCGATGAATAATGAATATGCATTATTCTTTGTACGCTGACCGCTGATTGACACACACGTTATAGTTTAGTACCTATTGAATGGGTTTTCCTTTATAGAAGTCTAGTATTTTAGTTCGAAAGATGTAGTCGTATTTTGCTTGAATGCGGTCAGATACGGCTTTCATCAGATTTAGTTTTGCTTCATTATACTCTACTGAAGTGGCTTTCCCGTTTTCTAATTTTTGGCTCATTAGGTGGAAAGATTCTTGATTAGCTTCTACTGCTACGGTGCTGGAGTTGTATTTGCTTTCTGCTGCAACAGCACTGTACCATGCCTGCTGAATCTCTTTGTAGAGACCTTTTTTTGCATTGTCAAGCTGCAAAGAATAATTCAGCTGTTGCAAACGGGCTGTACGTACGCGATTGCGAGTTACGAAGCGATCGAATAACGGAATGCTGAGGCTAAAGCTGATGTACTTATTCAGGTTGTTATCCAGTTGTTTGCTGAAGTTCTCACCCGCTTTTCCATTTACAGTGTAGAAGCCGGTACTTAGTCCGGCCCCGAAAGATAGTTGAGGATAATACCCGCTCTGTGCAATGCGAATACTTCTTTCACTACCTTCTAGTCGGTATTGTGCTGCCAGAATTCCCGATTTAGATGCCATAGCCTGTAGGTAGATGTCATCGGGTGGAGTAATGGGTACAAATGTCGGATTAGTATCGGGGAAATCCAGAGTAAAACCTTCGGGAGTGGGCAACTCTAGTAGCTGGCTTAAGTCTAGTAATGACAAGCGGTAGTTGTTGTCAGCTTGTACGCAACTTAATTCGTCTTGCGCTATACGGGCTTTGGCTTCGGCAACCTCAGCAACTGATGATTTTCCCAACTCGGCTAACTTTGCAATACGCGCATATTGCTCTTTACTTAGTGTAACTTGTTCTTGCGCAACTTTCAAGAGCTCTTTATTAAATAAGACTTGTAAGTACGACGAAGCTACGTTCACGGATAGATCTTCTTTTGCCTTCTTTAGATCTTCCATATTTGCTTTGAGGTTAAGCTGTGACAATGCATATTGGTTGGGCAGCTGCATACCGGTAAACAAAGGTACATTCGTACTTAAACCAAAGTTGGAACTGCCGCTGTTGGTGTTAATATACGAGTTGTCTGCAGGAGATGCTGAGCGTCCCCAGCTATAGTTTTGGCTGGCACTTCCATTCAGATTTGGCAAACGTGCCCACTTTGCTGTGTTTACATCCACCTTTTGTTGTTCCACCGTATTTTGAGTTTGAAGCACGGACACATTGTGCTCAATGGCATAATCAATGCATTGGCGCAGACTCCATGCTTCCTGAGCATGTATGGCGATAGGAGAAAGCCCTATTGCTATAACAATTGTTATTATCTTTTTTTTCATACTTTTGGTGTTAGCCGTTCTTATTTCTTCTTATCCTTATCGGTTTTCTCGGCACCACGTACCTTTTCTTTGATCGTAAGTCCTTTCTTGATCTCAAGCTTGATGCCGTTGCTTAAACCGGCAACTACCTGGCGGCGGATGAATTTTTGTTCGGGAACACTGTCTGTCATTACCCACACAAAAGTACTATCTCCATTAAATTCGACTGTACTTTCGGGCACAGCTAGAACCTTTGACACACGTGCTAATACAATTTCAGCATTGGCAGAGTAACCGGAACGTATCTCTACAGAATCGGGAACACGGATAGCTGCTTTAATTTCGAATTGGTTAGCTCCGTTTTCCTCTACACCTTTTGGTGAAATATATTCAAGCGTAGCATCGAACTTAATATTTTGTAATGCTCCGATTGTGAGCTTGATGGGCATGCCTTCATGGATACGACCTACTTCTGTCTCGTCTATTTTACCGCGGAAGATAAGATCATTCATATTGGCAACAGTAGCAATGGTAGTACCGTCATTAAACGAATTACTCATAATCACAGAGTTACCGGCTTTTACAGGGACATCAAGAACAAGGCCGTCGATGGTTGAACGAATCATCGTATTACTGTATGAGGCACTTTTCTTTGTGATACCTTCTTTAATGATATCAAGTGCATCTTTGGCACTCTCTTCTTCTTCTTTAGCTTGTTTAAATGTAAGCTGACTCTTTTCATAGTCTTCACTGCTGATCAATTTGTCAGCATAAAGCTTTTTCATACGGTTATAATCCGTTTGAGTTTGCTTTAAATTGATTTCAGCTAAGCGTAATCGACTTTCGGCACTGTTTAGTTGGCCCATTTCGGGAATTACCTTTATTTTAGCTATAATCTCTCCTTTTTTAACCGTTTGTCCGGCTTCTTTGTATACTTCGGCTACAATACCCGATATTTGAGGCTTGATAAGAATCTCGTCCCTTGGCTCCACTTTTCCAGTCGCCACTGTGGTTTTTTCCAAATCGGTTATCTCGGAACTAACAATTTCGTACTGTTTCACTTTGGGCTTAGATTTGCTGTACAGGAATACAAACGTTCCTATAAATATGACAGCTACCACTACCAATGATGCGATTTTAAGATACTTTTTCATCGTTGCTTATTTTATTGATTTATCATTTTTTATATTTTAGGCTTTGGGAAGAATCACTGACCTCTTGCTCATTCATCCCTGATGGCTTCGATCGGTTTAATTGCCATAGCTCTGTATGCCGGAGCTAGCCCCGCAAGCATTCCCAGTGTCAGCAAGAGTGCACAAGTTCCTATCGCCATCCAAAAGCTGACCTGAAAATGCGCATTATATGTTCCTGATGCATTGATGCCAATTTCGGCAACCTGCAATATGAGTACTCCGAATGAAATACCCGCCATACCTGCTACAGCTGTAAGCACAACACTCTCGGACAAAATCTGTTGCAAGATATCTTTGGGGCGTGCTCCAATGGCGCGTCTAATGCCTATCTCGGTCGTACGCTCTTTCACTGTTACCATCATGATATTGCTCACACCGATAGCTCCAGCTAATAGTGTGCCTAGCCCTACCATCCAAATAAGCATACGAATGCCCGAAAATAAGTTGTCGACCATTGAGAACATGGCTTCGGCATTGAGCAACATCACAGCCTGTTTGTCATTTGGACTAATATAATGTGCTTCTTTAATGACCTTCTCTACCTGATCTTGTAAGTCGGTTATTTTAATACCCGGTTTGGCTGTGATGCAAGCTAGATCAATGTTCTTCCCAAAGTTGTAAGCTTGCTGCATGGTGCTGAAGGGTAGTACGATACTTTCGGATGCATTGCCATTAATATTAATGTTGCCTTCCGATATACAAACTCCGATGATACGGTAGTATATGCCATCTACTCGTACAAACTGGCCACAAGGATTTTCTCCTTTCTTAAATAATTCTTCGTATACGCGCTTGCCTATACTGCAGACTTTCCTTTGCTCCAGAATGTCTATGTCATTAATAAAGCGCCCGTAACGCATTTCTTGAGTTTCTATCTTATCATAATCGGGGTATAATCCTTTAACTATACAGCTACTCTTTTTGTCTCCATACAAAGCAATTGCTCCCCATTTATTGATCGTAGGAGTTATCACATCGATGTCTGAAACGGCACGGCGCAAACGCCCGATATCTTGATTTTCTAGGCTCCAGTTGCGTCCTTTACGAAATCCTTTGTAAGCTTCACCTGTTTTTTGAGGCCAGACGAAACATGAATTAGTGGCAAATCCTTCAAAATTGGCTTTCATCATATCCTGCATTCCTTGCCCTCCGCCTATGAGAGCAATTAGCATAAATATACCCCAAAATACGCCAAAGGCAGTAAGTAGACTTCGGGTTTTGTTTCTTGTGATGGTAAGAAGTATTTCCTCCCATGTATCAATATCGTATTTCATATCTTGTTATTGAACTTGTTAAACTGATTAAATACGTTGTTATTCTGCTCTTAAAGCCTCAATTGGCCGAATGCTTACAGCTTTTCGTGCAGGGAAAAATCCTGCAAGTGTTCCTGCTATGATAAGAGTGAGTGTAGCCTGAATGGCAACTTTTACATCTACTGTAGGGTTTAAGAAAACGGTTTCTTTCCACATTCCAGTATCCATAGTTTGACTTCCTGCTACTGCATTCATATATTCTGTAACTCCGATACCCGCTACCATTCCGATATATCCGAATATAGTTGTGATCACTATGCTCTCAATGATGATTAGCCATAAGATAGAAGAAGGTTTTGCTCCTAATGCTTTTCGAATGCCAAATTCTCGTGTGCGCTCTTTTACGGTGATAAGCATGATATTGCTTACTCCTACAATGCCGCTGAGTAGCGTGAAAATACCAATAATCCAGATGGCTGTGCGAAGAATGCTCGAAGCAGTTTGCTGTTGCAGGTATTGGGTGAATCTGTTCCATATCCAGATGGCACTGTCGTCCAGTGGATCAAAGCGATGATGAGCACCTATTGCTTTGCGATATTGCTTTTCAAAGTCAGTATTTAGCTCCTCAGTGTCCAATCCTTTGGTGGTGAAAATCAGATTATTGATCTTATCTCCTTTATTATATATCAGCTGTAAAGTGGTAAATGGTAGGTATGCTTCCCGAGCATCACGGTCGCCTTGGTCGGTATATAATCCCACCACCTGATAAGCAGTTCCGTTTCCTGTGATAAACTTTCCGATAGGATCTTCTCCTTTTGGGAAAAGAATCTCTGCTGTTTTAGTATGCAGGATGATAACCTTGCGTTTTTCTTTGATGTCTAGTTCGTTGATAAAACGTCCACTCGCTGATTTTACAGCTTCTACTTCAGTATAGTTTGCGAAAACCCCGGTAAGAGTCATGCTAACGTATTCTTTTCCACGACTCAAGGTGACACTACTTTGCCTTACCGTAGCTCCGGCGCTGATCACATTTCTTGAGAACTTTCTGCTTGTGATGCCCAAATCTTTAGTATCCAGTTGTATTTGTCGTCCTTGCTGCAATCCATCATACGTTTTGGTCGTCGATCCCGGATATATCTTGATAGAATTCATGGACATGCTCGATGATGACTCCTCGAAGGCATGTATGAGTCCATTCCCTGCGCCCAACAACACAATAAGCATGAAGATGCCCCATGCCACGGAAAAACCAGTGAGGAATGTTCGCAATTTATTGCGCTTGATCGTACCATATATCTCTTGCCAAATATCAATCATAGTGTTTGGTATTATCTTATTTCATATATCCGTTCTGCCCGAAGGGAGATGCGTTATGATTTTCGTTTTCTTCTATTCTCTCTATGATTCCGTCTTTGAGACGGATAATCTTGTTCGTCTGATTGGCTACACCGCTTTCATGTGTTACCACAACGATGGTCATTCCGCTGTCATGTAGCTGTTTCAGAATGTTCATAACTTCCACCGATGTTTTACTGTCAAGTGCTCCTGTAGGTTCATCTGCCAAGATTATTTGTGGCTGAGAGATCAATGCACGAGCGATGGCTACACGTTGCTTCTGACCTCCACTCATTTCGTTGGGCATGTGGTGTGCCCAATCTTTCAACCCTAATCTATCTAAGTACTCCATCGCAAGTATATTTCTTTTTTTTCGGCTCACTCCCTGATAGAATAGCGGAAGAGCTACATTCTCCATTGCGTTTTTAAACGATATAAGGTTAAATGACTGAAAGATGAAACCAATCATTCTGTTGCGGTATTCAGCAGCTTTCGTTTCGCTCAAATTTTTGATTAATACATCGTTTAGGTAGTAGTCTCCCGTGTCGTAATTGTCCAAGATGCCAAGTATATTGAGCATTGTAGATTTACCCGAACCGGAAGTACCCATGATGGAAACAAATTCTCCTCTCTCTATATCAAGGTTGATGCCTTTAAGCACATGAAGCGGTGCTCCGTTGTGGTAGGTCTTGTTAATGTCTTTTAAGTGTATCACTGTTTCGCCGATTTAGTTTCAAATTTCTTATGATTTGTTATATTAGACGCACGATAGGTGTGAAAAGTTGCAGCAAGGGTGAACTTTTTTAAAAAAACATTTTGCGAACTCAATCTTCTTTGCGTAATTTGTGATTCATAACTAACCCTTTAATAAAGTATCATGAATTCTAACATGGAAAAACCCTACGTTGTAGGTATTGACATTGGCGGTACAAATACCGTATTTGGTATTGTTGACGCACGCGGAAGCATTCTGTCGAGTGGCTCGGTGAAAACACAAGCTTATTCATCTATAGGTGATTATGTGGATGAAGTTTGCAAGAATCTTCTTCCTCTCATTATTGCTCAAGGAGGAGTAGACAAAATAAAAGGTATCGGTATTGGTGCACCTAACGGCAATTATTATAGTGGTACGATTGAGTTTGCACCCAATTTGCCTTGGAAAGGTATTATTCCACTAGCTGCTTTGTTTGAAGAGAAGTTGGGTATCCCTACTGCCTTAACAAATGATGCTAATGCGGCTGCGGTGGGTGAAATGACTTACGGTGCGGCTCGTGGAATGAAAGACTTTATTATGATAACTCTGGGCACAGGTGTAGGTAGTGGTATTGTTATCAACGGGCAAGTTGTCTATGGACATGATGGATTTGCAGGAGAACTAGGGCATGTTATTATGCGTCGTGGTGATACTGGCCGTTTGTGTGGCTGCGGACGTAAAGGCTGCTTGGAAGCGTATTGCTCGGCTACTGGTGTGGCTCGTACAGCACGCGAACTTTTGGCTGCCCGCACAGATGCGAGTTTGCTACGTAACATTCCTTCGGAAAATATCAGTTCTAAAGATGTGTATGATGCTGCTGTACAAGGTGATAAACTAGCTCAAGAGATCTTTAATTCCACAGGAACATTGCTCGGTGAAGCATTGGCCGATTTTATCGCCTTTTCTAGTCCCGAAGCTATCATTCTTTTTGGTGGATTAGCAAAATCTGGAGACTACATAATGAAGCCTATTCAGAAGGCTATTGATGATAATATCCTCACAATATTTAAAGGCAAAGCGAAATTGCTTGTTTCTGAATTGAAGGATTCTGATGCTGCTGTGCTTGGCGCAAGTGCGCTGGCTTGGGAGCTGAAGTAACAGAGATAATCAAACTCATAAAATAGAAATGTCCATGTAAATGTTGTATTAGCATTGTACATGGATGCTTTTTTGAACTTTAGATGCAAAAAAAAGGAAAGAACCATTAGGTCTTTCCTTTTTTTTATCTCGGATTGGATATTGTTGCTAAGATTAGCGAACAACTCTTTTTTCTTTGATTCTAGCTTTTTTACCAGTAAGAGCACGTAAGTAGTACAATTTAGCACGACGTACTTTACCAACTTTATTCACCTCTATACTTGCGATAGCTGGCGACTCAAGTGGGAAAATTCTCTCAACTCCAATTGTTCCAGACATTTTACGTACTGTAAAGCGTCTCTTTTCTTGGTGGCCCGAAATCTTGATAACAACTCCGCGGTACAACTGTACGCGTTCTTTGGTACCCTCAATAATACGATATGCTACTGTTACAGTGTCACCCGCTTTGAAGTCAGGATGTTGCTTTCCGGTAGCAAATGCTTCTTCTGCAATTTTAATTAAATCCATTGTTTGCTATTATTAAATTGTTTCATCGATACAACGCAACATATCAAGTAACTCTCTTCTTTGACAGCGATTGCGCGAAAGCGGTGCAAAGGAACGAACTTTTTATTAGACAGCCAAATATAATTCATTATATGTTATACACTATAGAGTGTCATAAGCTAAAAAAAGTATAGACAAAAGATAAGTGATGTAAATATGGCTTGTTGAGGTAAGAGCATCAAACAGAAAATGTTATATTTGTGGCATTATTAAACTTCGAATATGAAACAAAATTATTTAAGATGCTTCTCTGGAGTTGCCTTGGCAGCACTCCTTCTTCTGTCTTCTTGTCATTCTCCGTATCAATTAGCGAAGGTGGAAGGAAGCAGAGTTGAGATATCATCCAAATGGGATGCTCATCCCGATGAGGATGCTGTAGCTATATTAGCACCATACAAGGCACAGATAGATAGTATCATGACTCCTGTCGTGGGAAAGAGTGCGATGGATATGAAAGCAACTCGTCCGGAGAGCTTACTTTCTAACTTGGTAGCTGATGTGTTGCGCAATGCGGCGGAACCTTATCTTGGGCATCCGGCAGATGTGGCAGTGACTAATGTGGGAGGCTTACGTAGCTCCATGAGTGCGGGGAATATCACTTTTAGTAATATTTATGAGATTTTACCGTTCGAAAATTCTCTCTGCATTGTTACTTTAAAAGGTTCTAATCTTAGAGTACTGATGGAGAATATTGCAGGTGCGGGAGGTGAAGGTGTGAGTAACGTACGCTTGGAAATATCGAAAGAAGGCAAATTAATCTCCGCTACGGTAGGAGGCAAAGAGATAGACGATGAACGGCTTTATGAAGTGGCTACTGTCGATTATTTGGCTGAAGGTAATGATAAGATGTTGGCTTTTCTGAAGGGAGAGAAGAAAATCTGCCCGGAAGGAGCTACAATAAGAGAGATTTTTCTGAATTATGTAAAAAAGCAAACTGCTGTGGGCAAAGAAATAACTTCTGTGCTTGACGGTAGGATAACGATAAAGTGAGGATGAATCAATGAATAAACAAGTTAAAGATAAAATGGGAAGAAAGACTTTCTCTTCAAGCTGTAGTCCGGTTATGTTGATTGGATTTTTGCTATTCCTTTCACTCTCGGCCGTTGCGCAACGAACGAAAACAATTACCATTCTACATACGAATGATACGCATAGTCGCATTGAACCCCTTGAAGCTAATTTCCCTGACATTCGTCTGGCAGATAAAGGAGGCTTTGTACGCCGTGCTACGTGTCTTGACAAGGTGCGTGAAGAGAAGCCGGATTTGTTATTGTTTGATTGCGGAGACTTCTCTCAGGGTACTCCTTACTATAATATGTTTAAAGGAGAAGTCGAGATAGAACTCATGAATAGTATGGGCTATGATGCCGGCACAATTGGTAATCATGAATTCGATTTCGGGCTAGACAATATGGCACGTTTGTTTAAAATGGCTGATTACCCCATTGTTTGCGCTAATTACGGGGTAGAGGGCACGGTGCTCGAAGGTTTGGTTAAACCGTATATTATAATTAAGAGAGATGGTCTGAAGATTGGCGTTTTTGGCCTTAGCCCTAAGTTGGAGGGATTAGTACAAGCTAATAAGTGTGAGGGAATAATCTATAAAGACCCTATTAAGACGGCAAATGAACTGGCTGCCTTTTTGAAAAACAAGAAGAAATGTGATGCTGTGGTTTGCCTTTCGCATTTGGGTTATAAACCTTCATCGGCTGATGATCCTGCTTGTGATATTAATCTAGTCCGTCAGACGAGTAATATTGATCTCGTTTTAGGCGGGCACTCGCACACTCTTCTTGAGCAACCGGCAATTTACCAGAATGCAGTCGGTAAAAGCATTCCTATTTCTCAGATGGGGAGTAGAGGCGTCTTTGTAGGGCGCATGGACTTAATCTTTGAAAAGAAATAAAGAGTTGAATATAGCCGATGGGCTAAAGTAGAACAATGAATAAAAAACTATCAAACCTCTTATTATTAGTCTCTATTGTTTCATTGCAAGTAAGTGCTCAGGTTGAGCCTCTACTTCTATATAAGTTGAAGCAAGATCCGAAATGTAACCAATGGGTGGAGTCTCAACTTCAGCAGATGAGCTTAAAAGAGAAGGTTGGACAACTCTTTATTTATACTATTGCGCCTGATCGGAGTAGAAAGAATATGGCATTACTTAAAGAAGTAGTGCACAATTACAAAGTGGGTGGATTACTTTTCTCGGGAGGTAAAGCCGATAATCAGGCTATCATCACTAATCAGGCGCAACGAATGGCAGATGTTCCGCTAATGATAACCTTTGACGGTGAATGGGGATTGTCAATGCGCTTGAGAGGAATGCCCATCTTTCCCAAAAATATGGTACTAGGTTGTATTCAGGATGATCACTTAATCTATGAATATGGGCAAGAAATGGCTCGTCAATGTAGAGAATTAGGTGTACAGGTTAATTTTGCGCCAGTGGCAGATGTGAATATCAATCCTAAGAATCCTGTAATCAATGTGCGTTCTTTTGGCGAAAATCAAAGAAAAGTCGCCAATAAGGTCGTAGCATATGCTTCAGGTTTGGAAAGTGGTAAGGTGCTTTCGGTAGCCAAACATTTTCCGGGACATGGAGATACAGAAGTAGACTCGCATAAAGCATTGCCTGTGTTACCTTTCACCAGAGAGCGCCTAGATAGTGTAGAACTTTATCCTTTTAAGGAGTTCATTCGAGCTGGTCTGAGTGGAATTATGGTGGGGCATTTGCAAGTTCCGGTATTTGATCCCGTGGGGGGACTGCCTTCTTCTCTTTCGCACAATATCGTTTATAACCTTCTTACTGAAGAGTTGGCGTTCAAAGGACTCATATTTACCGATGCTTTGTCTATGAAAGGAGTTTCTTCTGCTGAAAATGTCTGTTTACAAGCTTTAAAAGCAGGCAATGATGTTGTGCTTGCTCCGCGTAATCTGAAGAAGGAGATTGACAATGTATTGTTGGCAATAAAGAGAGGGGAGTTTGACGAAAACGAGATTGAGGAGCGATGCCGCAAAGTGCTCACGTATAAATATGCTTTGGGATTGAATCGTCGGCCTACAATAAGGCTTTCGGGATTAGAAAAGAGAATCAATACACCTCAAACTCGTGATCTGATACGTCGCTTGGATTTGGCCGCTATCACAGTACTCAGTAATAAACGTGATGTATTGCCGCTCCATCCTGATGTGAAGGAAGTGGCATTGCTGAATGTGGGTAAGCCCGATGGTCTTGATGTTTTTGCCAAACAGTTGTCTAAATATACCTCCGTAAAACGATTTGAACTGGGGCGAAGGATGTCCGACTCGGCACAATCTTTACTGCGTGATTCATTGTCACAATATAAACGAATCATTGTTTCAGTTACCGAAATACGCTTGGCTTCTTATCAATCATTCTTTGCTAAATTTGCACCGAAGGTTCCGGTGATTTATGTATTCTTTACCCCTGCTAAATTGATGTTGCAAATTCACCGAGCAGTCTCAGTTGCTTCATCTGTACTATTAGGGCATTCTTTGAATGATGATGTTCAGGAGCGTATAGCCGATGTGCTGTTTGGTAAAGCTTCGGCAGATGGACGCTTGTCTGCCGGAATTGGCGGATTATTCAATACTAATGATGGTATCACTCTAACTCCATCTACTCCCTATCACTTTATTCCTGAAGAGTACGGCATGCGTTCCGCAGTTCTCAGTCGTATTGATACGATTGCTACTCAGGGAATCTTTGCCGGGGCTTATCCGAGTTGCCAGATTGTAGTTCTAAAAGATGGCAAAACGATGTATGACAAATCTTTCGGTACCTATACGTATGAGAGTGAACGTAGGGTAGGGGCGAACGATATGTATGATCTTGCTTCTTTATCAAAAACGACAGGAACATTGTTGGCTGTGATGAAACTATATGATAAAGGACGTTTTAGTCTGTCGGATAAAATATCGGACTATCTTCCGTTCTTGCAGCGAACGAATAAAGCCAAAATTACCATTCGGGAGTTATTACTCCATCAATCAGGTTTACCATCAGGATTGGTGTTCTATCAGGATGCCATTGATAAGAAGAGTTATAGCGGGAGCTTGTTTAAGTCACAGAAGGATGCACTTCATTCAGTCCAGATTGGGCCGAAAACTTTTGCACAGCCGAACTTTCGCTTTAAAGAGGGCCTGACTTCAACCGTAGGTGGTGGTGATTATACGTTGCATGTGTCTGATAGTCTTTGGTTGCATAAGTCGTTTAAAGACATGATGCTAAAGAAGATAGCCGATGCACCACTTAAAGGGAAGAAGTATGTATATAGCTGTTTGGGCTTCATTTTGTTGCAACAATTGGTAGAACAACTCACTGGCATGCCTATGGATAAATACTTGGCGCATGAGTTTTATGAGCCGATGGGCTTGGAGCATACTGCTTATCTGCCTTTACGCTCCTTCCATAAAGAAAATATTGTTCCTTCAACAATAGACGGGTTCTTGCGGAAGTCCACTTTGCAAGGATATGTACACGATGAATCGGCTGCTTTTCTTGGAGGTATCTCTGGAAATGCGGGACTTTTCTCTACTGCTCGTGATGTAGCTCGCGTGTATCAAATGATACTTAATGGAGGCGAACTCGATGGACATCGCTATTTGAGTAAAGAGACATGTCAACTATTTACTACAGAAACCTCAAACATCAGTCGACGTGGTTTAGGCTTTGATAAGCCTGATCCGGAAGATGTGGGAATTAGTCCTTGCTGCCCTTCTGCACCTGCTTCGGTGTATGGGCATACTGGATTTACGGGTACGTGCGCTTGGACAGATCCCGAGAATGGTTTGGTGTATGTGTTCTTGAGTAATCGCACTTATCCTGATGCCTGGGTCAATAAGCTTTCGAAGTTAGAGATTCGCGAACACGTTCAAGAGGTTCTTTATCAAGCATTGATAAAACAGTAGGTTTTCCTTCCATGGAAAACAGATTTTACTATCTCTGATAAAGAATATGTTAAACTAGTACTCATTACTGTACTATTATCTGTAAAAGGTAGATATATCTTGCCTTTCCAGGGAAGTGCAGTTTCATTAGTTTTATATACTATAAAACATTTGTTTTCATCCATGAAAACGAATCGTTTCCTTCCTATAAACCTTTGGTTTCCACGTGTTGAGACTAAAGGTTTATAGGAAGGAAACTTTGCCTTCAAAATATGATCGTTGACTTTTACTGAATTGAGTAGACTATTTTTAGTCTTTTAATCTGGAAAGGTACTTTAATCTTCTTCTCTCTTAGCGAATATCGGCTGTAACAATTTAGGAATCATTACTTTGTCACACTTCAAGTCTTTTAATTGTTCTTCTCCGGCTAGTGTCAGGCTGAAGAACATTTGGCGTTTATCCGTTTCGCCTAGTGTGCGTTCTATCAGTTCCTTTTCCTCAACGGAACGTATAACTTTTGAAGTGTGAGATGTTTTCATCTCTGTTCGTTCGGCTATGGCAGTAGAAGTTAAAGGTGATTGCGCTTCGTGTAGTGTGCAGAGAACCATCGCTTCATTGAGCGAGATTTGATATGCTTTTTCGAACTCCTCCTCAAAAGAAGAGATAGCTTTGCAGATATCTCGCATGGTGCATATTGATTTCATTCTTATTCGTCTTAATAATATCCGTTTTTTATGTAATAAAGAGTTAACGCCTTTGGGCTGTATAATGTTTGCTTCCTGCAAGCATTAGTCTGTAAATAGCTCACTATACTAAATCCTTCGAGAGTCGACTTCAAAGTTACGTAAATATTTCATATGCTGATACGAGTGATGATTTTTGTGCTCAAGTATTGCTGTTTAATCACGTTTATCTATCTTTGTGTGCGTTAAAACTTTAGAATAAAAAAGACAAATATGAAGAAGAAAACAATTAATCAATGGATGCGCTCGTTGCATCGTGACTTAGGCTTTTTTGCCGTTGGGCTGGTTATCATATATTCACTAAGTGGCATTACTTTGATTTATAGAAATACAGATTTTCTTAAAACGGAAAAAGTAATGCAACGAACTTTACCCTTACAGATGAGTGCTAAAGAAGTTGGGACAGCACTTAAACTCAAAAACATGAAGATAATAAGCGAAGATGCACAGGTGATAGAATTTGCAAATGGAACATATAACAAAGTAACCGGTGTTGCTTCATACACCACCCAAGAGGTTATTTCCCCTTTTAAGCAATTTATTAATCTCCATAAACGATCTTCTCAAAGCCCTTTTCACTGGTTTGGTATAGCATTCGGGAGTATTCTTCTTTTCTTGGTGATATCTTCCTTTTGGATGTTTAAGCCTGGTTCAAAAATGTTTAAGAGAGGAATTATCTTAGCAGTCAGCGGTGTGGCTGTTGCTTTGGTTTTGCTGTTCGTTTAGTGATTATCTGTTTAATTGTAGCAAATACGAAATACATGCGAACCTAGCTTTATATTTGGTTCGCATGTATTTTTGGATAAAGCAATCGTTCTGTTTCTATTTAATTTCTAGAACAAATTCCTCTTTAGGATGGCGTGCTTTGTTCATCTTTTCCAACCAATCACCGTTCTCTTCACGATAACCAATGGGAAGCATAAGCACACTCTTCAATCCTTTGGCTTCAAGTTCCAACAGTGCATCTAGCTGAGCATTATCGAAACCTTCCATTGGTGTTGAATCGACCTTTAGTACGGCTGCTTCTGCCATTGCAAAACTGAGTCCGATGTAGGATTGACGGGCTGTGTGTCCAAAATTTTCCGCTTCTGTCTGCTTTAGATAAGTATCTTTTAGCATATCGGTGTACCTTTGATATCTATCCGCCGGTTGATTGCGCTCTTGTGTCGTAATTGAATAGATATGATCAATCCTTTCTTCTGTGTATCTGTTCCAAGCAGCAAACACCAACAAGTGCGAACATTCTGAAACGATTGTTTGCCCAAAAGCAATGGGCATAATTTTATCTTTTAATTCTTGATTGGAGATAACAATCACTTTAAATGGTTGTAGTCCGGAAGATGTAGGAGCTAGGCGGGCAGCTTCTACGATACTGTCAACTAATGATTGCTCAACCTTTTTCGATATATCGAATTTTTTTGTAGCATAGCGCCACTGGAAATCATTTAATAAACTCATAATAAATAAATTGAATTGTTTTAGTACATTAATAAAAGAACCATTGCGAGTATGGCTGGCAGAGATTGGATGAAGAAAATCTTTTTGTCGGCTGATAGTGCTCCATAAATACCGGCGAGAGCAACACAGCTTAGGAAGAATAAAGCAACGTTCTCCTTCCATTCCAAATTGGTTATGAAAAAGGACCAGATGAGTCCTGCAGCTAAGAAGCCATTATACAAACCTTGATTGGCAGCCAATCCTTTCGTTTGTTTAAACAGTTCTTCGGGAAGGCTTTTCTTGAATACTCTTTTGCCTGCAATTTCCCAAGAAAACATTTCCATCCATAGAATGTATAAATGCTCTAATGCTACGATTGCAATTAAAATCTCTGTAGCTATTTTCATCTTTTAAACTCTTAATATGACGTTATACACAAAGTATGCACGTTCCATTTCTAAAACGTGCATACTTCTTAAAAGTTTAGCATATCGAATCTTTTTCCGAAAAGCTTTTTCTCTTTAAATAAATAAGTTGATGTTAGCATTGTCAGCTCGTTCCATATAAGTTGCTACGCCGCCTACAGTTACTTCATCCAACATTTCTTCTCGTTTTACTCCCATCACATCCATTGACATCTGGCAGGCAATAAACTCTACTCCATTCTCTAAAGCCTGTTCGCGTAACGACTCCAAAGAATCAATTCCTTTGCGATGCATGATGTAACGCATCATTTTGCCACCCATACCGCCCATACTCATCTTTGAGAGTTTCAGATTTTGTGAACTGTCGGGAAGCATCATGCCAAACATTTTACCGAAAATATCTTTGTCTACATTTGGTTTATGAAGTTTCTTAATTACATTCAGTCCCCAGAACGTGAAGAAAATGGTCACTTTCTGTCCGGTAGCAGCGGCACCGTTTGCTAACACAAAAGTGGCCAGAGCTTTATCAAGATCATCGCTGAACATGATAAAAGTCTTTCCTTTTCCGTCGCAAGAACTAACGAGTTTACATGCCTTCGGCTCTTCCTTTTGAATGACGGTGAAAGATTTCCCACCCATCGATTCCTGAGAAACGAGGCGGTTGCCGGTCGAATTACACCAAGCAGCAGCGTCACGCAAGAAGCCTGGGTCGGTTGCGATAATCTCAATTTGTTCGCCCGGAATAAGGGTGTCTACCACTTTCTTCATTTTGAGGATAGGACCGGGACATTGCAGTCCGCAGGCATCTACACGAATTGCTTTTACTGTGGGCTTAACGGTGGGTGCAGACTCTTCATTGGTTATGGCCTGCTTCTGTTGAGTTACCGGTGCCACGGCAGCACTATAGGTTTTGTATCCTCCCGATAGATTTCGTATGTTGGCGAATCCGTGTTGCGTAAGTATGCGGTAAGCTAGATAACCTCTCAAACCAACCGCACAATAGATATATACAGGCTGATCGGTAGGTACTTCTGAAAGATGGTCACGTAACTCATCCAGAGGAATATTTTTGGCGCCGGGCAGTGCTCCAAGTGAGAATTCGTCTACAGTACGTATGTCAAGTAAAAAGACCTCTTCAGGTTTCGCATCACGTACTTCTCTCCAATAAACAGGCTTCATCTTTCCGGTAAGAATGTTTTCTGCCACATAGCCCGCTATAGCTATAGGGTCTTTGGCTGAAGAGAAGGGTGGGGCGTAAGCTTGTTCCACTTCCATCAGATCAAAGATTGTTCCTTTGTGTTTGATGACTAATGCGATTTCATCAATACGTTTGTCTACTCCATCGTAGCCAACTATTTGGGCACCGTAAAGGCGACCGCTTTGTTCATCAAAGGTGATTTTGATACTCAATGGCAATGCATCGGGGTAATATCCCGCATGAGAGGAAGAGTGTGTGGTTGACGATAAGTAAGCAATGTCTTCTTGTCTCAAGCGTTTGGCTGGTAACCCGGTGGAAGCTACAGTGAGATCGAACACTTTGGCAATGGAGGTACCGATAGAACCCTCATACTTTCGTTGATTTCCAAATAGCAAGTTGTCTGCCACAATACGTCCTTGGCGGTTGGCCGGTCCGGCCAGATAGTTAAGCCATGGTTTTCCGGTAATGGGGTGTGGAAACTCAATCACATCGCCTATGGCATAAATAGCCTCATCCGAAGTTTGCAGATACTCGTCTACCTGAATTCCTCCGGCAACGCCGATAGTGAGTCCGGCTTCCTTGGCAAGAGTTGTTTCGGGGCGCACGCCAATGGAAAGTATAACGATGTCCGCACCAATTGTTTGCCCATCTTTAAATACCACTTCCATATCCTGCTCGTTTTTCTTAAACGAAGCAACCGCCTGCTCTAAATAAAGGTTTACTCCTTTCTCCATCAGATGTTGATGAACCAAAGCAGCCATGGAGAAGTCGATAGGAGCCATCACCTGATTTCCCATCTCCACAATAGATACCTTAGCACCCAGAATATGAAGATTCTCTGCCATTTCGAGGCCAATGAATCCGGCACCTACAACGACTGCCCGCTTTACGTCATGACAGTTGATATATGCTTTAATCCGATCCGTATCATTCACATTCCTTAGGGTGAAAATGCCTTCAGAATCAATGCCAGGTAGTGGCGGACGCACGGGAGAGGCACCGGTAGAGATCACCAGCTTATCATAATCTTCGTCGTATTCACTACCATCATTGCGACGTATTGTTACCTGCTTCTGCTCTTTATTAATAGCAACGACTTCATTTTCCGTTCGTACATCTACCTTGAAACGAGTAGAAAAAGCCTGAGGAGTTTGCACAAACAATTTCTCGCGTTCGGCAATTACCCCTCCTATATAATAAGGTAGGCCGCAATTGGCGTAAGAGATGTATTTTCCTTTCTCTAGAAGGATGATTTCAGCAGTTTCGTCAACTCTTCTGATACGTGCGGCAGTAGTTGCACCTCCGGCAACGCCTCCAATAATGATAATCTTCATGTGTTTCTTTCTTTTTATAGATAAATAGTTTCTAGTGGAAATAACAATCGGAGTAGACGATTTGTTTTGGGTGGGGATGAAAGAATTCAGCGGAAACTGTTATCTTTGTATTCTTAACTTTTCAAAAAAGCAATTACATTGGCTTGAGAATAAAAAGAAAAATGAATAAAGTCCTTATTATAGATGATGAAGTTCAGATTCGCGTTCTGTTGGGGCGTATGATGGAGCTGGAAGGATACGAAGTGTTTCAGGCGGGCGATTGCAAAGGAGCACTGAAGCAACTGGAGCTGCATATGCCTGATGTGACATTGTGTGATGTTTTCTTGCCAGACGGAAATGGAGTAGACTTAGTCACTTCTCTTAAAAAAATAGCTCCCGGTATGGAAATTATTCTGCTTACTGCTCATGGTAATATTGCAGATGGGGTACAGGCCATAAAGAATGGGGCCTTTGACTACATAACTAAAGGAGATGATAACAACAAGATAATTCCTTTAGTGAGCCGGGCTGTGGAAAAAACTCGAATGAACGCACGTTTGGAAAAGTTAGAGAAAAAAGTGGGGCAATTGTATTCCTTTGATTCGATAACAGGAGATTCCAAACCTATAAGGGAGGCTGTTTTGTTAGCTCAGAAAGTCGCAACAACGGATGTTCCTGTACTGTTGACGGGTGAGACGGGTACAGGCAAAGAAGTCTTTGCACAAGCCATACACTATGCGGGCAAGCGTTGCAAAAATAACTTTGTGGCAGTGAACTGTTCTTCGTTTAGCAAAGAATTACTCGAGAGTGAGATGTTTGGCTATAAGGCCGGTTCCTTTACCGGTGCGTCAAAAGATAAAAAAGGGCTCTTTGAGGAGGCTAATAGCGGAACGATATTCTTAGACGAAATAGGAGAGATGGCTTTCGAATTGCAGGCCAAACTACTGCGTATACTTGAAACGGGTGAATACATAAAGATTGGAGAAACGAAACCTACTTTAGTTAATGTCCGTATTATAGCAGCCACAAATCGGCATCTGAATGAAGAGATAGTGGCCGGCCGCTTTCGTGAAGATTTGTTTTATCGTTTGTCTGTTTTCCAAATTCAGTTACCGCCTCTGCGTGAAAGACTTGGTGATATAAGGAAATTGGCTGAAACTTTTATGGCGTGTTTCTCTGAGAAAATGGGCTATTCGGGTTGTGAAATGACTCCTGCTTTTTTGAAGGCGATTGAATTGCAGCCATGGAAAGGGAATATACGTGAGCTCAGAAATGTGATTGAACGAAGTTTAATTGTGTGCAACGGCAAACAGCTAGCCTTAGAAGATCTCCCGTTGGAAATCCAACATAGCCATTACGAAAGATCGGATGATGATGCAGCAACTTCCAGCTTTGAGCTATCTGCCATGGAGAAAAGGCACATCGTACGTGTACTGGAGTATACGCATGGAAATAAAACCGAGACTGCCCGACTGTTGAAAATCGGCCTCACTACTTTATACCGCAAAATTGAGGAATATAAAATAAATGCTTGATATAGCGATTACCCTTTTTCCATAATAGTGTGAACCCTATCAAAATGAAAAGGTCTCTTTGTTGAATCAAAGGGACCTTTTTATTTTTATTTAATTGATATACAGTTCTTTATGTCGATGCAAGTATTTTTGGCACGCATTTCGATAAGTAGATATAGAAGTAAAACGGATGATTTTAATTTAAGAAAAGCAGATTATTATGTATACTACATTACTTGTATTAGGGATTGCAATTTTTGGCTATTTGGTGTATGTGCTTCTTAAGCCCGAAAGGTTTTAATTTTAGATTAGTAAAACAATGAATACAGAATTATTAGGAGTTGGCTTGCAGGTTGTTCTCATGCTGGTATTGAGCTATCCGCTAGGGAAATACATTGCCAGGGTATATAAAGGAGAGAAGACTTGGTTGGACTTCATGCTTCCGGTAGAGAAGTTCTTATATAAGGTGTGTGGCATTAATGCCGATGAAGAGATGAACTGGAAGACTTTTCTGAAGTCGATGCTTATTTTGAATGCATTTTGGTTTATTTGGGGCATGGTATTTCTCATGGCTCAGGGTTGGCTTCCATTAAATCCGGATGCAAATGCGGGACAGACTTTCGATCAGGCTTTTAACACGAGTATCAGTTTTCTGGTCAATTGTAACTTGCAACATTATAGTGGTGAGAGCGGGCTGACTTATTTTACGCAGTTGTTTGTTATCATGTTTTTCCAGTTTATTACAGCTGCTACCGGTATGGCCGCTATGGCGGGAGTTATGCACTCAATGGCTGCGAAAACAACAAAAACAATCGGCAACTTCTGGAGTTTTTTAGTAAGAAGTTGCACTCGAATATTGCTACCTCTTGCTTTGCTTTTAGGGTTTATCTTTATTCTGCAAGGAGTGCCAATGGGCTTTGATGGAAGAATGAAGATAACGACTCTCGAAGGGGTCGAACAGTTGGTTTCGCAAGGTCCGGCAGCTGCTATTGTTCCTATCAAACAGTTAGGCACAAATGGCGGTGGCTTCTTTGGAACTAACTCCTCGCATCCATTAGAAAACCCTACCTATTTTACTAATATGCTCCAAAACTGTGCAATTATGCTTTTGCCGATGGCGATGGTATTGGCATTTGGTTTTTATGTAAAGCGTAGAAAGTTAGCCTATGGTATTTTTAGTGTAATGTTGTTCGCTTATTTGGTGGATACGGTAGCTATGATTTATCAAGAGACGAATGGTAATCCGAGAATAGATGCGATGGGTATTGCCCAGAAGAACGGTTCGATGGAGGGAAAAGAAATACGCTTCGGCGCAGCTTCCACAGCTTTATGGGGCTCTAGTACTACTGTTACTTCCAATGGCTCAGTCAATGGTATGCATGATAGCATGATGCCGCTCTCTGGAACGATTGAGATGCTCAATATGCAGATTAATACATGGTTTGGCGGTGTGGGAGTAGGATGGATGAATTACTATACATTCATTATTATGGCTGTATTTATTAGCGGTCTGATGGTGGGGCGTACGCCTGAATTCTTAGGTAAAAAGGTAGAAGCTAAAGAAATGAAAATAGCTACAATAGTAGTGTTGTTACATCCTTTCCTCATTTTGGTAGGCACGGCATTGGCCAGTTATCTCTTTGTTCACGCCCCCGGCTTTGTTGAGAGTGAAGGTGGATGGCTCAAGAACTCCGGATCTCATGGCTTGAGCGAGATGCTTTATGAGTTTACATCCTCTGCGGCTAACAATGGTTCGGGCTTTGAAGGCCTGGGAGATAATACTCCTTTCTGGAATTATGCTTGCGGTATCGTGTTGCTTTTTGGGCGTTTCATTCCAATCATCGGTCAAGTAGCCATTGCGGGACTTTTGGCCGAGAAGAAATTTATACCAGAAAGCGCAGGTACGCTTAAAACGGATACGAGCACCTTCGGAATGATGACGTTTGCTGTTATATTTATTGTGGCAGCTCTCTCTTTCTTCCCGGTATTAGCCTTAAGCTCTATTGCTGAGCATCTGAGTTTATAATGAGATTGTGTGGCAAAGCGTATAAAATCGTTTAATAGTAAAAGTGATATGAAAGAGAATAAATCGACTTCTTTATTTCCAAAGAAGCAATTGATAGAGAGCTTTAAGCAATCGTTCGTGAAACTTGATCCACGAACAATGATAAAAAATCCGATAATGTTTACCGTGGAAGTGGCTACACTGGTTATGCTTCCGGTTATGCTCTATTCCATCAGCAATAGTTCACAAGGTTCATTTGGTTATAATTTTGTGGTGTTTTTGGTGCTGTTCATCACCTTGCTGTTTGCCAATTTTGCAGAGGCGATTGCCGAAGCACGAGGCAAGGCTCAGGCAGACAGTTTGCGCAAAACGAGGGAAGAGACTCCGGCCAAATTGGTGAACGGGAACGATGTACAAGTTGTTAGCAGTTCGAAACTGAAGAAAGGTGATGTTTTTGTTTGCGAGGCAGGCGATATAATTCCTTCAGACGGAGAAATTGTAGAGGGCTTGGCTTCTATTGATGAAAGTGCTATTACAGGAGAGAGTGCTCCGGTTATTCGTGAGGCTGGCGGAGATAAAAGTTCTGTTACCGGTGGAACAAAAGTGCTCTCGGATATGATAAAAGTAATGGTGACTACCCAACCGGGAGAGAGCTTCCTCGATAAGATGATAGCCTTGGTAGAAGGTGCTTCGCGTAAGAAAACACCGAATGAGATAGCTTTAACGATTCTGTTGGCTGGCTTTACATTGGTTTTTGTGATTGTGTGCATTACCCTCAAGCCGTTGGCCGACTATAGCCATACAACGCTGACCATTGCTTCTTTGATTTCATTGTTTGTATGCTTGATTCCAACCACTATTGGTGGATTACTTTCTGCTATTGGTATTGCAGGTATGGATAGAGCTTTGCGTGCTAACGTAATAACGAAATCGGGTAAGGCGGTAGAAACGGCCGGAGATGTGGACACATTGTTGCTCGATAAAACCGGAACCATTACCATTGGTAATCGTAAGGCTACTAAATTTTATCCTACGGTAGGAGTTGACGAGCGCTCTTTTGTGGAGATTTGTATGCTCTCTTCTCTCTCCGACGAAACACCTGAGGGTAAATCGATTGTGGAATTGGGACGTGAATGGGGATTTCGTGTGAGAAACCTCAATACTGTCGGTTCGCGAATGGTGAAGTTTACTGCTGAAACAAAGTCTTCAGGAGTAGATTTGGCTGATGGGACTAAGATACGAAAGGGTGCTTTTGACGCTATTCGCAAGATGACGGAAGCTGTGAAAAACAGTTTTCCTAAAGAGACGGAAAGCATTATTGCTGCCATATCGAGTAATGGAGGTACACCGTTGGTTGTTTGCGTAAGTCAGAAAGTGATGGGTGTTATTGAATTGCAGGACATCATCAAACCCGGTATTCAGGAACGTTTTGAACGTTTGCGCAAAATGGGAGTAAAGACGGTGATGGTGACAGGAGATAATCCGTTGACAGCTAAGTATATTGCTGAAAAGGCCGGGGTAGATGATTTCATTGCTGAAGCAAAACCCGAGGATAAGATGGAATATATTAAAAAAGAACAAGAGTCGGGCAAACTGGTAGCCATGATGGGAGATGGGACAAATGATGCTCCGGCATTGGCACAAGCCAACGTGGGTGTTGCGATGAATAGTGGGACGCAAGCGGCAAAAGAAGCGGGTAATATGGTTGATCTTGACAATGATCCGACAAAGCTGATTGAGATAGTAGAAATAGGCAAACAACTATTGATGACGCGAGGTACGTTGACTACTTTTTCCATCGCTAACGATGTGGCCAAATACTTTGCGATTGTGCCTGCATTGTTTATGGTAGCTATTCCTCAACTGAATGCGCTGAATATCATGAATCTTCATAGTCCCCAAAGTGCCATACTCTCGGCAGTTATTTTCAATGCGCTTATTATTCCGGCCCTTATTCCACTGGCGTTGCGAGGAGTGCAATATAAACCTATCGGTGCTTCTGCTTTGCTTCGTCGCAACTTGCTGATATATGGTATGGGTGGAGTCGTGGTTCCTTTTATAGGGATTAAGTTGATTGATTTATTCATTGGTTTATTATTTTAATTCAGAGAAAAAGATGAAGACACTTTTGAAATCGGTGAAAATAACACTTGCACTTTGTGTGTTCTTTGCGGTGTGTTATATATTTATTTTGTGGATATTTGCAAAAGTAGCAAGTCCTAATGGAGGTAATGCTGAAGTGGCAATGCTAAATGGTAGAGCGGTAGGTGCTTCTAACGTGGGACAGAACTTTACCAAAGATCTCTACTTTTGGGGGCGTCCTTCTTCTGCCGGTGAAGGATATGATGCCGCAAATTCCAGTGGTAGCAATAAAGGCCCTACCGACAAAGAATATCTGGATGAAGTAGAAGCTAGAATTGATACATTCTTAGTGCATCATCCTTACTTAACTCGTAGAGAGGTTCCTGCCGAGATGGTGACAGGTAGTGGGTCGGGCTTAGATCCGGATATAACTCCGGCTTGTGCTTACGTACAAGTGAAGCGTGTGGCTGATGCCCGAGGCATGCGTGAAGAAGCGGTCAGAGCTATTGTCGATCGTTTGATTGAGAAGCCTTTTATGGGACTTTTTGGAACAACGAAAATAAATGTATTGAAATTGAATATTGCTTTGGAAGAAGCGCATCATCCTGAAAAATGAATAGAGAAGAGAGCGTGCAGCATTTCCTTGATTTGATAAAGAAGTCGCGTCGCGGGAAATTTAAAATTTATGTAGGTATGATAGCAGGTGTGGGTAAAAGCTATCGTATGCTGCAGGAAGCGCATGATTTGTTGGACAATGGTGTTGATGTACAAATAGGTTATATTGAAACTCATGGGCGTATCGCAACGGAGGCTTTGATAGCTGGGTTGCCTCTGATACCTCGCAGAAAGATTTTTTATAAAGGGAAGGAACTTGAAGAAATGGATGTTGAAGCCATTATCATGATTCATCCCGAGATTGTTGTGGTTGATGAGTTGGCCCACACCAATGTGGAAGGTAGCGTGCATGAAAAGCGCTGGCAGGATGTGATGGCTTTGCTCGATGAAGGTATAAATGTGATTTCGGCAGTAAATATTCAGCATATTGAAAGTCTGAATGAAGATGTTCAGGGCATTTCGGGCATTGAGGTGAAAGAGCGTATTCCTGACAGCGTTTTACAAGAAGCTGACGAGGTGGTGAATATTGATCTTACGGCTGAAGAACTTATTGCTCGCCTCAAAGCTGGTAAGATCTATCGACCGGAGAAAATCCAGTTGGCACTAAACAACTTCTTTAAGACAGAAAATATCTTGCAACTTCGCGAGCTGGCTTTGAAAGAGGTGGCATTACGCGTGGAGAAAAAAGTGGAGAACGAGGTTGTGGTCGCCGGAATGGGAATTAGGCATGAGCGTTTCATGGCTTGTATTAGTTCGCACGAAAAGACACCGCGCAGGATTATACGCAAAGCCGCTCGATTGGCAACTCGCTATAATACTTCATTTATAGCTCTCTATGTGCAAACTCCTCGTGAAAGTATGGAGCGTATTGAACTGGCCAGTCAGCGGCATCTACTGAACCATTTTAAATTAGTCGCCGAATTGGGTGGAGAAGTCGTTCAAATACAATCGAGAGATGTGCTTGGAAGTATTGTGAATGTGTGTACAGAGAGGCAGATAACAACAGTATGTATGGGAGCCCCTTCTCTTAGAATGCCTAGTGCTTTTTTGTCTGTGTTACGCTATAAAAAATTTATGAACAGACTGACAGAAGTGAATACCGATTTGATTATACTTGCATAATATTTAAGCATAAAGATCTTATGAACATTAAAACAAAACTGGTTTTCGGCATTGGAATGCTTGTTGGAATGATTATTCTTTTAGTCGCTCTTTCAGTCATACACCTACAAATTTTAACGGCTCTTGATCCTAACGGTACTGAAGCTTTGCCTGCTTTAAATCGTGCTTTGTTATGGATTTCGATTACGGGAGCCATTTGTATCTTTACAGGGCTTTCATTGCTAATCTGGTTGCCACGTTCCATTAATAAACCAATCAAGACGCTGATCGGTGGGATATTGGAAATTGCCAATCAGAATTATGAAAAGAGACTCAATTTAAAGAGTAATGCAGAGTTTAGAGAAGTGGCTGACAGTTTTAATCGGATGGCTGAGAGATTGGCTGAATATCGGGCAAGTACGTTGGCTGATATTCTATCGTCAAAGAAATTTTTGGAGGCGACTGTAAATAGCATTAATGAGCCAATAATCGGATTGAATATAAAAAGAGAGATTCTTTTTATAAATAATGAGGCTCTGAATGTGCTGAACTTGAAAAGAGAAAATGTAGTTCGTAAGTCGGCAGAAGAACTCTCGTTGAAAAATGATCTACTTCGCCGTTTGATCCGTGAGTTAGTGAATCCTAGTGAGAAGAAAGAACCATTGAAAATCTATGCTGATAATAAAGAAAGCTATTTTCAGGCATTTTATATTCCAATCACGAATCAAGAACCCGATGAGATTGATCCTTATGGTCTGGGGGATGTTATTCTGCTGAAGAATATTACGGAATTCAAAGAATTGGACTCAGCAAAAACGACTTTCATTTCCACTATTTCCCATGAATTGAAAACTCCAATCTCGGCAATTATGATGAGTTTGCAATTGCTTGAGGATAAACGAGTCGGTGAACTTAACGATGAGCAGGAGCAACTTTCGAAAAGCATCAAGGAGAATAGCGAACGTTTATTAGGAATTACAGGAGAACTACTCAATCTGACTCAGGTAGAGGCGGGTAAGCTACAGCTAATCCCTAAAATAACCAAACCGATTGAGCTGATAGAATATGCCATAAAGGCTAATCAGGTGCAGGCGGCTAAATTTAATATTCAGATAGAAGTAGAATACCCTGAGACGAAGATCAATAAATTGTTTGTTGATAGCGAAAAAATAGCTTGGGTGCTTACTAACTTGTTGAGCAACGCTATTCGTTATTCCAAAGAAAACGGAAGAGTGATCATTGGAGCAAAGCAAGAGGACGATATTATTGAGCTCTATGTGAAAGATTTCGGTAAAGGAATAGATCCTCGCTATCATCAAAGTATCTTTGATCGCTATTTCAGGGTGCCGGGGACAAAAGTACAGGGTAGCGGATTGGGGTTATCTATTTCGAAAGATTTTGTAGAGGCCCATAATGGAACTCTTACTGTTGAAAGTGAATTAGGAAATGGAAGTCGATTTATAATTCGTTTGAAGGCTTAAAATAAAAAAGCACCCAGAAGTGGAAGCCTCCCAAATGCTTTATTCTTTTAGTGTAGCGCGACCCAGGATTGAACTGGGGACCTCATGATTATGAATCATGCGCTCTAACCGGCTGAGCTATCGCGCCATCGTTTCTCGGTTGCGGGTGCAAAGATATTGCTTTTTCTGAAATCTCCAAAATAATCGTAAGCATTTTCTTCCCTTTTTCTCTTTCGTTGCCTTATGGCCCTTTTTGCATTTCAAACTTTTAGTAAGATGAAAGAATGTGTGTGCTGATATAAAGTAAGTGAATCGTATCGTGTAATTAGAAAAAAGTATCTATCTTGGCGCGCACAATTAAAATGCGCTAAATATGAAAAGAGAGAAACTACATTTAGAGTATCTTCTGAATGCGACGTCTAGAAATATTATATGGTCGGCTATCAGTACTCCTACGGGTTTGGAGGGATGGTTTGCCGATAATGTGATATCGGATGATAAGATTGTTGCTTTTCATTGGGGAAAAACCGAAAAAAGAGAGGCTGAGATAATTGCCATCAGGGCTTATTCATTTATTCGTTTCCGTTGGCTGGATGATGAAAATGAACGTGATTACTTTGAATTTAAAATGACAAAGAATGAGCTAACCAGTGATTATGTTCTTGAAATAACTGATTTTGCTCCCCTAGATGAGATTAACGATCAGAAGGAACTCTGGGATTCTCAGATAGATACGCTTAGAAGAAGCGGTGGATTCTAATGCCTAAAAATTTCCTGCTATCCTTTTTTTGTGCTAATTTTGTACCATAATTATATGATGTATTGAAATGCTACGCATAAAAAGGTTAGATATATTTATAGTAAAGAGCTTTTTGACGCTCTTTATTGGCACTTTCCTCATTTGTCTTTTCATCTTTATGATGCAGTTCTTGTGGAGATACATAGACGAACTGGTTGGAAAAGGATTGGAAATGGAAGTGCTGGCACAGTTTTTCTTTTATTCTGCTATAAGTTTAGTTCCTGCTTCCTTACCCTTGGCTGTTTTACTTGCCTCATTGATTACTTTCGGGAATTTTGGAGAACGATACGAGCTACTTGCGATGAAGGCAGCTGGTATTTCGTTGCTTAAAATAATGAGTCCTCTGGTTGTCTTTGTTACGTTGCTGTGCTGTATCTCTTTTTTCTTTCAAAATGTAATAGGCCCTAAGGCTGAGGTTAAACTGTGGACTTTGTTGATTTCGATGAAACAGAAATCGCCGGAATTGGATATTCCGGAGGGAGTATTTTATGATCAAATAGAGGGTTATAATCTATATGTGAAGAAAAAAAATCGTGATACAGGAATGCTGTACAACGTCATGATCTATAATTTCTCCGATGGCTTTGAGAATGCGCATATCATCGTGGCAGATTCCGGACGTTTGGAGATGACGGCAGATAAGCAGCATCTATACCTTCATTTGTATAGCGGTGAGATGTTCGAGAATCTTAAAGCTCAGAATTCAGGGGTTCAGAATGTGCCTTACAGGCGTGAAAGCTTTAGAGAAAAACATTCTATTATTGAGTTTAACTCGCAATTCAATATGGTTGATGCGAGCATTATGAGTAATCAGTCGAGAAGTAAAAACATGGCAATGCTTGAGGCTTCTATTGACTCCATGACAATGCTTAGTGATAGTATTGGTCGATCTTACTATAAAGAGGCTTCCATGGGGGCTTATCGACCGATTTCACTTTTGTCTAAACAAGATACACTGAAATTGAAGTCTGCACATTTGGGGAGCTACAATGTGGATAGTTTGTTCAGTTCTTCTACTCTTATGCAAAAGCAACGAGTATTAGCTTCAGCAGTGAGTAATGCCGGAAATCTGGGTAGCGATTGGGGCTTTAAGAGCTTTAATATAGAGCAGAATGACCAAAGTATACGTAAACATAAGACAGAGTGGCACAATAAAATAACTCTATCACTTGCCTGTCTCATCTTCTTTTTTATCGGAGCACCTTTGGGAGCCATTATTCGTCGAGGAGGATTAGGAATGCCTGTAGTTGTATCAGTCCTTATTTTTATCATCTATTACATTATTAACAATACGGGTTATAAGATGGCGCGTGATGGTAATTGGGTTGCTTGGATGGGCATGTGGACAAGTACTGCCGTGTTAGCCCCTCTCGGCGCTTTTCTTACTTATAAATCGAATAAAGATTCGGTTGTACTTAATGCCGATGCCTATGTCAATTGGTTTAAACGTATAGCTGGTATCAGAAGTGTGCGGCATATATTCAAAAAAGAAGTCATTATTGTTGACCCTGATTATGACAGAATTGTAGCTGATTTGTCTCAACTTAGTATTGATTGCAAAACTTATATTAATCAATGTCGTTTGATGAAATCGCCTAATTATATTAAGCTGTGGATGGTTAACACACATGATGAAGAGATTGATAAACTGAATGACCGGTTGGAAACATTGGTCGAAGAAATGTCAAATTCTCAATCTATAACTTTACTTAACGTATTAAACAACTATCCTGTCATAGCTGTTCATGCCCATGTGCGTCCTTTTGATATCTATTGGCTGAATATGCTAGCGGGTTTACTGCTACCTGTAGGGTTATTCTTATATTTTAGAATATGGGCTTTCAGGGTACGTTTGGGCAGAGATATTAATCAGATTATAAAAACAAACGAAGAAATAACAACCATTATACAGACTAATTTATGAATAAATTATGGAAGAGATTAAACTGAATACAATAGAAGATGCTGTTGCCGATTTTAAAGAAGGTAAGTTTGTTATCGTAGTTGATGATGAAGATAGAGAAAATGAAGGTGACTTTATTATAGCGGCTGAAAAAGTGACTCCCGAGAAGATTAATTTTATGCTGACTCATGGTCGTGGTGTACTTTGTGCCCCTATCACAGAGGAGCGTTGTGCCGAACTAGATTTAGGTATGCAGGTATCTGCTAATACTTCTATTTATGAAACACCGTTTACTGTCACTGTTGATCTTTTAGAAGGTTGTACTACTGGAGTATCTATGCATGATCGTGCCGCTACAATTTTAGCTTTGGCTGATCCAAAAACGAAACCAACTGATCTTGGACGTCCGGGACATGTGAATCCGCTCCGAGCTCGTTCACGTGGAGTCCTTCGTCGAGCAGGCCATACAGAAGCTACTGTAGATCTAGCTAAGCTTGCTGGTCTCTATCCGGCAGGAGCATTGATTGAGATTATTAATGAAGATGGTACTATGGCGCGCTTGCCTGAGTTGATAAAGATCTCGAAGAAGTTTGGTATTAAAATCATCTCTATTAAAGATTTGATTGCTTATCGGGCAAATATGGAGTCAATCGTTGAAAAAGGAGTAGAGGTCGATATGCCTACCCATTATGGACATTTCCGTTTGATCCCGTTTCGTCAGAAATCTAACGGACTGGAGCATGTGGCATTGATTAAAGGATCATGGGAAAAGGACGAACCAATTTTGGTTCGTGTACACTCTTCTTGTGTTACAGGAGATATTTTTGGATCTTGCCGTTGTGAATGTGGAGAACAATTGCAGAAAGCAATGAAGATGATCGAAGAAGCCGGTAAGGGTGTTATTGTTTATATGAATCAAGAAGGACGTGGCATTGGCTTGATGGCTAAAATGGCTGCTTATAAACTTCAAGAGGAAGGATATGATACAGTAGATGCGAACTTGCATTTGGGCTTTGATGCTGATGAACGTGATTATGGTGTGGGAGCACAAATTCTACGTGAGTTGGGGGTGAACAAAATGATGCTAATGTCTAATAACCCTGTGAAACGTGTTGGCCTAGAGGCTTATGGACTAGAAATAACCGATAACGTTGGAATTGAAATTACGCCTAACGAATATAATGAACGTTACTTGAGAACAAAGAAGGAACGGATGGGGCATACATTACATTTTAATAAGTAACTGTCTTTTTGTTTTCCCATTTGAAATATTATCGTTTATTTTGCAACGGAATTCACTCAACAACAATAAAAGAGATATAAAATGAATCAATTGTCAGACCGTTTGAATAGTTTGTCTCCTTCCGAGACACTTGCAATGTCGCAAAAAAGTAATGAGCTTAAAGCTCAAGGTGTTGATGTTATTAATATGAGTGTTGGAGAACCCGATTTTAATACTCCCGATCACATTAAAGAAGCTGCAAAGAAGGCCGTAGACGATAATTTCTCTCGTTACTCACCAGTACCGGGATATCCCGCTCTTCGCAATGCTATTGTTGCAAAATTGAAGAAGGAGAATGGTTTGGATTATACCGCCGCTCAGATTCTTTGTTCGAATGGAGCTAAACAATCTGTTTGCAACGTGCTGATGGCGCTTATTGGCCCAGGCGATGAGGTTGTTATCCCTGCTCCTTACTGGGTAAGCTATCCTGAAATGGTGAAGTTGGCCGAAGGAACAAATGTATTTATTTCTGCCGGTATTGAACAAGATTTCAAGATCACACCTGCACAACTTGAGGCAGCGATCACTCCTAAAACCAAAGCATTGATATTGTGTTCACCTTCTAACCCTACAGGATCTGTTTATACAAAAGAAGAGTTGGCTGGTTTGGCAGCTGTGTTGGCTAAATACCCACAAGTGGTTATCATTGCCGATGAGATCTATGAGCACATTAATTATATTGGTCAGCACGAAAGCATTGCACAATTTCCTGAAGTGAGAGATAGAGTGGTGATTGTGAACGGAGTGTCTAAGGCGTATGCCATGACCGGATGGAGAATTGGATTCATTGCTGGTCCTCAATGGATTGTTTCTGCTTGCAATAAACTTCAGGGGCAATACACTTCAGGCCCTTGCTCGGTTTCTCAAAAAGCTGCTGAGGCTGCTTATGTTGGCACTCAGGCACCTGTTGAAGAGATGCGTGTGGCCTTTGAACGTCGCAGAGATTTGATCGTGAAGTTGGCAAAAGAGATACCCGGATTTGAAGTGAATGTTCCGCAAGGTGCTTTCTACCTGTTTCCTAAGTGTGATTCTTACTTTGGTAAGAGTGCGGATGGGCGTAAGATTTCAGATGCCGGTGAACTAGCGATGTACTTGCTTGAAGTAGGTCATGTTGCTTGCGTAGGCGGTACTGCATTTGGAGCTCCTGAATGTATTCGTATGAGTTATGCTACTTCAGATGAAAATATCGTTGAGGCAATGCGCCGAATAAAAGAAGTATTAGGCAAATTGGCTTAAGTAAAGACTTAATTGAGTGTGGTTTAAGGTCACGTTTATAACTTTAATATAAAAATAAAAGGCTGCCCAAACGTTGGACAGCCTTTTATTTTTATCAGACCGAAAACTTATTCAGCCGGATGAATTGCTTCAGAAGGACATACATCCGCACAAGTACCACAATCAGTACATACATCAGGATTGATTACATAGATATCGCCTTCAGAGATAGCTTCAACCGGACACTCGTCGATACAAGTTCCGCAAGCAATACAGTCGTCAGTAATTACGTAAGCCATTTTTTTAGAATTTAAATTATTAGTACTAATTAGTTGCGCAAAAATAAGAGTTTTATTCATTATTAGAAAATGATTCTGATTTAATTTACTATAATTTTTCATTTCGCATATCCTTTCGTTGCAGCTTGTAGCTGAGGCTTACTTGTGATGATAGGAGGTTTGTTTTATTCTTTGATAAGGTTAATTAGCCAATGATTGTGTTTACTTTCTACCTTGAATAGTTCCTTTTTTATTATTTTTGCAGAGAAATATTAAAAAGGAGAAATAGATATGCCTTTAAATTTACCCGATAGACTTCCTGCCATAGAGATTCTGAAAGAAGAAAATATCTTTGTGATCGATAACTCGCGTGCTACTCAGCAGGATATACGTCCCTTACGTATCGTGGTGCTGAACCTGATGCCTTTGAAGATTACAACGGAAACAGATATCGTTCGTCTGCTTTCTAATACTCCTCTTCAGTTGGAGATCTCGTTTATGAAGATTAAAAGTCATACATCCAAAAACACTCCTATTGAACACATGGAAACGTTCTATACTGATTTTGAGCAGATGCGTTCAGAAAAGTATGATGGTCTGATTATTACCGGCGCCCCTGTGGAACAAATGGACTTTGAAGAAGTGAGCTACTGGAATGAGATAACAGAGATCTTTGACTGGAGTCGTACGCATGTCACTTCTACCTTTTATATCTGCTGGGCAGCTCAAGCCGGCTTGTACCATCATTATGGTGTTCCCAAGTATCCACTGGACAAAAAGCTGTTTGGTGTTTTTGAACATCGCCCACTCAACCCGTTACATTCGATCTTTCGTGGTTTTGATGATGTGTTTTATGCACCTCACAGCAGGCATACGGAAATCCGAAGAGAGGATATAATGAAGATACCGGAACTAACATTGTTGTCTGAATCTGCTGAAGCAGGTGTGTATATGGTAATGGGACGTGGCGGACGTGAATTTTTTGTCACGGGACACTCGGAATATTCTCCTCTGACATTAGACATGGAGTATCGCCGGGATGTAGAGAAAGAACTACCGATAAACTTGCCGGAGAATTATTATGTCGATGATGACCCGAATAAAGGGCCGGTGGTTCGTTGGCGTGGACATGCCAATCTGTTATTCTCTAACTGGTTGAACTACTTTGTATATCAAGAAACGCCATTTAATATCGAGGACATCAAATGATAAAATCGCGAAAGATAGAATTACTGGCTCCGGCGAAGAACCTGGAGTGTGGTATGGAAGCCATAAACCATGGGGCGGATGCGGTTTATATCGGTGCGCCTAAGTTTGGTGCACGCTCGGCTGCCGGCAATTCTATGGAAGATATAGCTGCTCTTGTGGAGCATGCCCATCTGTATAACGCTCGTATCTATGTTGCCGTAAACACGATTTTGAAAGAAGAGGAGTTGGCTGAAACGGAAGAGATGATAGGAGAACTATATCGGATAGGGGTGGATGCTTTGATTGTGCAAGATATGGGCATCTTACGTATGAAACTACCGCCTATACCATTGCACGCCAGTACGCAGACTGATAACCGTACACCGGAAAAGGTTACTTTTCTTTCTGAAGCCGGATTTACTCAAGTGGTACTTGCCCGCGAACTCTCTTTAGCTGAAATACGTGGTATACACCAAGCCTGCCCTTCGGTGGCACTTGAGGCTTTTGTGCACGGAGCTCTTTGCGTGAGTTATAGCGGACAATGCTATGTTAGCCAAGCTTGCTTTGGCCGTAGCGCCAATCGTGGTCAGTGTGCACAGTTTTGTCGTTTACCTTTCAATTTAGTGGATGCCGATGGTAAGGTGATTGTTAAAGATAAACATCTGTTGTCGTTGAAGGACCTTAATCAGAGTGAAGAACTAGAGAGTTTACTCGATGTCGGCGTTACTTCCTTGAAGATTGAAGGGAGATTGAAAGATGTGTCGTACGTGAAGAATGTTACGGCTGCTTACCGACAAAAGCTGGATGCTATCTTTGCTCGTAGAGAGGAATACGTACGTGCTTCATCCGGAACTTGTCGATACGAATTTACTCCTCAACTTGATAAGAGTTTTAGCCGAGGTTTCACCAACTATAATCTTTACGGTCGTTCGGATGATGTATGTTCGTTTGATACGCCTAAGTCGCTTGGCGAGGAAATGGGTGTAGTCAAAGAACTACGAGGTAACTATCTCACGGTAGCTGGCGTGAAGTCGTTTAACAATGGTGATGGAGTGTGCTACCTCGACGAGCAAGAACATTTGCAAGGTTTCCGCATCAATCGTGTAGATGGAAACAAACTCTATCTGCAAGAGATGCCAAAGATAAAACCCCGTACCAAACTGTACCGTAACTTTGACCAAGAGTTTGAACGTATGCTCTCACGAGAGTCTGCTAAGCGAAAAATATCGGTTGAAGTCTTACTCGCTGAGAATAATTTCGGATTCTCTCTCACTCTTACAGATGAAGATGATCATAGCGTTTCCCTCACTCTTGAACGAGAGAAGGAGTTGGCGCGCACTCCACAAGAAAAGAACCTGAAAGAGCAATTAGCTAAGTTAGGCAATACGCCTTTTGAAGCCAGCCATGTGGATGTTGACTTCTCTGCCAACTGGTTTCTCCCTGTGTCTGCGCTAGCTGATCTTCGTCGTACAGCGGTAGAAAAGCTTATTTCTGATCGTAAAACAACCTATCGGCGTGAGCTAGTTACGCTGAAACCTACCACGCATGTCTATCCGCAAAGCCAACTGACCTATTTGGGTAATGTGATGAATCCGATGGCTGCTTCTTTTTATCATGATCATGGCGTGAAAGAGGTTGCGTCTGCTTATGAACAGCAACCGGTAGAAGATGCTGTTTTGATGTTCAGTAAGCATTGTTTAAGATATAGTATGGGTTGGTGCCCAACTCATCAAAAGGGAACTTCTCCTTATAAGGAGCCTTATTATTTGGTGTCGACGGATGGAAAACGCTTCCGCCTTAGTTTTGATTGCAAGAATTGTCAGATGAAAGTGAGCGGAGTATGAAACAGTTAGTGGTGTTTTTCTTGTTGCTGATAGGCTTGGCATCGTGCCATTATCCTCGTGAAAAAGGAGAGGTGAGTGTGGTGAAGAAAAACACTAATATGGAGGTTTATGCCGATTCAGTAGAACTGGAACGTCTGCCTATTAAAGATTCCTACATTATTCTCCCTAAAGGTGCTCGTGTAGTCGTTGCTGAATTTGCAGTCCACCCCAAAGATAGTATTGACAGTGTTTGGGTGAAAGTGGCTCATACGCAGGAGGTGCAAGGTTGGATTCGTGAAAAAGAACTGGTCAAATCATTTGTTCCCTCCGATAGTATATCGCAGTTTATTCATCTTTTTAGCGATACGCATGCCTCCTATTTCGTTATAATATTTTCTCTTTTTGTCGGATTCTGGCTTTTCAGAGCGTTTCGTAAGAAGCAACTCCAACTAGTTTACTTCAATGACATAGACAGCGTATATCCGTTATTTCTTTGTTTGCTGATGGCCTTCAGTGCTACGATATATGAGTCGATACAGGTCTTTGTGCCTGAAACGTGGCAATACTATTATTTTAACCCTACGTTGTCTCCTTTCAAAGTACCGTTTATTCTTTGCGTATTCTTGCTTAGCATCTGGTTATTTATTATTGTTACGCTAGCTGTGCTCGATGATTTGTTTCGTCAGCTGACTACTACTGCAGCTTTCTTCTACTTGCTGGGGCTTCTTTCGTGCTGCATCTTCTGTTACTTCTTCTTTATGCTAACCACTCATTTCTATGTCGGATATGCTTTCTTGCTTGTTTTTGCGTGGATTTGCTTCAAACGGATGCGTTGCAGCATGGGCTATAAGTATCGGTGTGGGCAATGTGGTAGGAAGCTCAAAGAAAAAGGAGTTTGTCCTTCTTGCGGGGCGATCAATCAGTAAGCGGGAACAGAGAGCAAAGCCTTTCAGTGAATGCTTTGCTTTGTCTGAATGATACGCCGGAACAAGAATGCTTTTTCTCTGGAAAAGCTTGACTTTGTTTGTTTGATGTATTATCTTTGTAAGAGTAATCATAAAATATATTCAGATTAAACTACAGTAAAAGAGGGAAGCTACGGCTTTCCTCTTTTTTTTGGCACCACTGCATCAAACAGCTTCAAGAAGGGCTGTGAAGAAGCAAGAGAACCGTGCAGTTGCCTCAACTGCACGGTTCTCTTCGGTCGAAAGACGGTTTCTCTTCACCAAGATGCCTATTTGTTATCGGAATAACTCCTAATGAAACTTGGATTTCCTCTTGTTGTTACCCGAAATACGTCTATTTGTTTTCAAGAAGCATTCTTTCCGTTAATCATTTATAAATCGTCTCTTGACAAGAATGAGTTCATTCTTGTAGTTTCTCTGTGAGTATGATCTGGAAGTTACATAGCCTACGGGCTGAATCTCGCAGGCGATGTTTCTGTCCGTTTCTTTTAAAATCGACAGCGCAGATCTACTCCGAACTGCATAGGGCGTGCTTTCTGTGCAAATCCTTTGCTTGAAGATTCAAAGTAGAAGGTATTGTACTCCTTGTTCAGGAAGTTACGCGACCATAAATCTATCTGTGCATTGCCTATGGAAGTACAAATCTTCCAGTTTACAGTGCCATAGAAGTTTTGTGCCACGTCATTCTTCTCCGTCCAATAGATCTTGCCTGCTCCCGAGTAATTGGCAATGAAGCGTACTTCGTCGAACATGGAATGCTCATCACCTTTCACGGTATATTGTGCACCTACGGTTAGCGTTTGTTTGGGGATGAAAGGAACGAACTTATCTTTATAATCTGCCGTACCGTCATTAAAGTCGATAAAGGTAGCGTGCGTATATCCGTAACTTGTATTTACGCTAAGCGCATCCGTCAGGTTGGCTCGTAAAGATGCTTCACCACCGTAACTGCGACTGTGTGCCGCGTTGACCATCATGCGTCCCATCTCACTTGGCGAGAATTGTGCGATTTGCTGGTCTCTGGTATCCATCACAAATGCGGCTACGTCTGCCCATAATTTCCCTTCCCAAAGAGTGAGGTGGCTACCCAACTCATAGTTCCACGCATATTCGGGGTCGTAACTGATAACGTCCTTTACGCTGGCACTAGTGGTGCTACCAGGCTGGCTTGTCATCTGTTTTTGTATAAGGTCGGAGAACATCTGCACATTATAACCTCCACTTCTGTAGCCTCGGCTAACGGATGCATAAATATTATTCTGGTTATTGAAAGCATATTTCAAGGCAAACTTAGGAAGAAGAATCCAGTAATCATCTTTCTCCTTTCCGTTTATCGTATAATCGTTAGCTGTTACTCCTCCCATTGGCGAACCATTCATGTAGGTTTGTGTGTTGAGGGTGGCGTGGGTATCATGAGTGATTTCCATATTCTCATAATCGGCACGTAACCCCACAGTAAGGCTTAGCCCATCCCAAATTAGCCGATTGAAAGTACTTTCGTGGAAAATAGCCGCTCCCATAGTTGGTGTATCAAAATTACCGTATACAGGCATCGTCGCATCAAGTATCTTCACCCTTACCGGAGTTGCTGCCATGGCTTGATCCATGTATCCTTGTATCATGTTGATGCCACTCTCCTTAAAGGTTACAGGGGCATCCATTTTTAGCCACTGATAGAATCCGGATACGCCGGCTACCCATTGCCAACCTTTATCGCTGCCTCCTTTGAAAGTAAATTCTTGACTAACCGTATTCTGCTTTTGTTTCTGGACGATTGTATACAGACTATCTGTAGTGAAATCCTGATCCATAAACATACGATCTCTTAGATGCTGAAATCCTGAGACAGAGCTTAAAGTGAAACCTTTTCCCTGATACTCCAGATTGAGCCCGGCATTGAGTAGGTTGCGGTAGTATTTGCTTTCCTCATTGTAAGCCGGATCAGCCGTTTTACCTGTTGTCTTATCGTAGAGTCCATAGGGATATCCACCTTGATCGCCATATTCGTAACTCACATTCAGGTCGACTTTCAAATTCTCGGTAGGTAGGTAGATACCACGAAAGCGTCCACCAGCAGAATTGCTACGATCAATCTTTTTATTCAGATAGGCATTCTTAAAGAAGCCTCCCGCATAATCGTAAAAGGCTCCGGTAGAGAACGCAAATTTATTAGATACTCGGTGATAATGGGTTACTGAGGCACTATATTGATTGTAGGTACCCGCACTTAGTCTAAGGTCGGTACCTTGGTAGGTGAAGGGCGATTTCGTGTATACGCGAATAAGTCCGCCCATAGCACTACGCCCGTAAAGAGTACCTTGTGGACCACGTAGAACGTCGATTCGTTCAATGTCAGCGTAATTAAAGTCGAAGGCCGACTTGTCCATATAAGGCACATTGTCTACGTAAAGTCCTACGCTTGGGTTATTGATGCGCGAGCCTACACCTCTGATGTATATAGCTGAAGTCAGCTTAGAACCATAGTCGGGTATAAACAAGTTCGGTACCACAGCAGTGAGGCTTTTTAGAGAAGTCACCTGATTGTCTCGCATGTCTTGTTGAGACAAAATAGTGGAGGATGATGGTTGTTCGCGCAGTTTACGATTTTCTTTTGGGGTGGCAATTACGACTACCTCTTCCACATCCACCACCTTTAGTGTGTCTTTAGGTACGTCATCTGCCCATACATTGATTGTGCCTAGCATTGCTAGAGCAACAAGGATACAGTTTTTTTTCATTATGTTACTTGCTTTTAGTTCATGGAGAAGTTTGCGAAGTCAGTGCATCATCGTGATGTTGCTATCAGCGAACTTCGAGGATGAAATTTTCGAGTACAAAGTAACATGAAAGATTGCGCTCCTGCAATCCTAATTTATGAGGATTATATTCTGTCGGCTTCCACGTATCCGTTCATCACAGCATACATAGTGAGTCCCGAAACAGATTTTATTCCAAGCTTTTCTGTGATATTTTTGCGATGAGTGATGACGGTGGTCAGGCTAATGTTCAGTTTATCGGCTATTTCCTTATTAATAAAACCTTTCGTGACCAGCACCAAAACTTCTATCTCTCGAGGCGATAGTTCCGCTTCGTCTTGCAGCATACTAAGTGGAATACTATCCGAGAAGAATTTGGTCAGTTCTGCCTTCATCATTTTTTCTGGCAGAAACATATTGAGTATATGGTTACCCGCCGATGGAGTGTTAAAACTGATACCGTGCATCAGAATCACTGTTTTCTCTTTCCGTGGCAGGAAGAACGAGTTATAAAGAACGTAGGTCTGAGAAGAGATGAAATACCACGTGTACATGTCGGGTGTGTCATCAGCCAATGAGCCGTAGTCCGCAAATGTGCGAATAACGAACTCCGGACTTATCTCGCCAAGGAGCTTTTTTAGCCCGATGGCCGAGAGTGTGTCCGGATTAATGATTGCTATTTCCATAAGGCAGCAAGTTATATTGCGTGATTGAGAAATGCGGCAACAGCCTCAGCACAATGTTCTCCGTCAATACCTGCCGAAACGATGCCACCAGCATATCCTGCTCCTTCACCGCAAGGAAAAAGTCCCTTTACAACAATGTGCTGCAGGGTTTCTTTGTCGCGTACGATGCGCACAGGTGATGAGGTACGTGTTTCTACTCCAATCAGTACCGCTTCGTTGGTCAGAAAGCCGTGGCTTGTGCGGCCAAACTGGATGAAGGCTTGCGACAATCGCTTCGAGATGAAGCCAGGTAACCAAAAGTGTAGGGGAGAGGCTAGTAGTCCCGGACTATAAGATGATTTCGGTAATTCGCTGCCTAGCTTACGGTTCGTAAAGTCGACCATGCGTTGTGCAGGAGCTGTTTGCTTCATACCTCCTTGCAGCCAACTTTGCCTCTCAACCTCTTCCTGAAACCGAAGAGTTTTAAGTACGGAAGGTGTGTCGTCTTCCGTTATACCGTTGCTTGCCATCCATTTATCTATCTCCTCATCCTCGGGCTGTATCTCAACGACCATGCCTGCATTGCTCCATTTCGAGCCACGGTTAGAGGGAGACATGCCATTGACTACCACTTGTTCCGGACCTGTAGCCGCAGGGACAACAAACCCACCCGGGCACATGCAGAAGCTATACACTCCACGCCCGTCTATCTGTGTGACGAAACTATACTCTGCAGCTGGCAAATACTTGCCCCGTCCTGCTTGGTTGTGATATTGTATTTGGTCAATTAGCTCTGAAGGATGCTCTAAGCGAATACCTACGGCCAAGCCTTTGGGCTCAATAGCTACATTGTTGGCTGCCAACCAGCGGTATACATCTCGAGCAGAATGACCTGTAGCCAATATTACCGGACCGAGGAATGTCTTTCCTGTATTTGTTTCGATGCCTTCCAGTTTGTTGTCTTTGATGATTAATGCATCCATTCGTGTATCGAAGTGCACCTCTCCACCGCAAGCTAGGATCGTATTTCGCATGTTCTCAATCACCTTTGGCAACTTGTCTGTACCAATGTGTGGATGCGCATCGGCCAAAATAGAGGTACTTGCTCCATGTTGGCAGAAGACGTTCAGTATCTTATCCACGTTTCCCCGCTTTTTACTACGAGTATATAATTTACCATCCGAGAACGCACCAGCACCACCTTCTCCGAAACTATAATTTGATTCAGGATCAATGGTGTGCTCCTTACTAATCAGAGCAATATCCGTTTTTCGTTCGCGTACGCTCTTGCCACGTTCCACCAGAATCGGTCTTAATCCCAGTTCAATAAGTCGCAAAGCAGCAAACAGTCCACCCGGACCTGCTCCCACCACAATCACTTGTGGTTTGTCTTCCACATTATTATATACAGTCTGTAGATATTCATCGTCTGCAGGTGTTTCATTGATGTAAACCCTTACACTCAGGTTCACCAATATCGTTCGTTGACGTGCGTCAATGCTTCGTTTCAGAGTGCGTGTAGCGGTTATTTTATCAAGGTTTAAACCTTTTTCACGTGCAATATACTGTTTCAGTACTTGTTCGCTGGCTGCCTGTTCTGGCAGAATTCTTAACTGGTATTCTTGTATCATTGTTTACTATTTATGTATTCCACTATAGATTAACAGATTAGAGTGCTTCTTGTTCTTTAAGCTGTACTTAACCCTATTACTTTGCTTGCTCTATCCAAACAAGGTTCTGAAAGCTTCTTCCACCTTTCTGACAGGTATCAGTTCTATCTTTATTCTCTTCGTATCAATTCCTTGCAAATTATATTTGGGCAATACAAATCGTTTGAAGCCTAACTTCTCTGCCTCGCCGATGCGTTGTTCTATGCGGTTTACCGGACGAATCTCACCCGAAAGTCCTATTTCGCCTGCCATCGCAATATCCGATTCTATGCTTGTATCCATGTTGGAGGATAGGATCGCACTGATCACTGCCAAGTCTATGGCCGGATCATTTACTTTTAGTCCGCCGGCGATATTGAGAAACACATCTTTTTGGGCCAGTTTAAAACCGACTCGTTTCTCTAACACAGCTAAGAGCATGTTCATTCTCCGAAGGTCGAATCCTGTAGCCGAACGTTGGGGATTGCCATAAACGGCTGAGCTCACCAATGCTTGCGTTTCGATGAGGAACGGTCTTACTCCTTCTATAGCCGAAGCGATAGCTACTCCGCTCATTCCTTCATGATCTTGAGATAACAGTAGCTCTGACGGGTTACTCACTTGCCGCAATCCATCTTGTCTCATTTCATAGATGCCTAGTTCGGCGGTGCTTCCAAAGCGGTTTTTAATGCTTCGTAAGATGCGATACATATAATGCTGGTCTCCTTCAAACTGCAATACTGCGTCCACGATATGTTCCAAGACCTTAGGTCCGGCAATGCTTCCTTCCTTATTAATATGTCCGATGAGTAACACTGCCGTATGCGTTTCTTTGGCAAAGCGTAAGATAGATGCGGCGCATTCTCGTACCTGAGCAATACTACCCGGAGAAGATTCGAGTATCTCGGTCGATATTGTCTGTATAGAATCAATAATGATTAAGTCGGGACGGGTGTTTTTTATATGAACATAAATCTGTTCCAGGGAAGTTTCACAAACAATGAGGCAATCACTCGAAGCATCGGTGAGTCTGTCCGCTCGCATCTTCAGCTGGCGGGCACTCTCTTCTCCTGACACATAGAGAACACGTCTTTCGGGCATCTGAAGTACCGTTTGCAACACGAGTGTCGATTTTCCTATACCCGGTTCTCCACCAATGAGCACCAGTGAACCCGGAACCAGTCCGCCGCCCAATACTCTATTGAGCTCTTCATCGTGCATATCCATTCGTGGCTCATCATCAGCCTCAATATCGTTTAGTGTGATTGGTTTTGTCTTTACCGTTTCTATTCCCGATACAGGGCGTTTGCTAGTGGTTTCTTTTCGTACAATTTCTTCAACGTATGTATTCCACTCACCACAACTGGGACATTTACCGACCCATTTGGGTGATTCCTGCCCACAATTGTTACATACATAAACGGTCTTTTCTTTTGCCATTGCTCTCCTCGTTCATTTAGAATAAAGGCAAAAATAAGGATAATTAATCAGAAAGTGTTGTTTTCATACACTGATTTCTCCTGCAATGGACTGATTCATCCGTTCTCTGATCTCTGTAGCCGAATATCCATGCCCGATGAGAAACATCAGTTTAGTTACGGCCGATTCCGTGGTGCTGTCACGTCCGCTCACTACCCCTACCTGTAGCAATTGATAACCCGTTTCATACCTCTCCATCTCCACTGTGCCGGCATTGCATTGTGTCACGTTTACTACAACGATACCTCTTTCACTTGCTTCTTTCAGGCAACGAATAAACCAAGGTTTGCGTGGAGCATTTCCTGAGCCATAAGTCTCCAATACCAATGCTTTCAGTCCTTCTATGGCAAGAGTGGCCACAATCACATTTTCTTGGATGCCCGGAAATAACTTCAATACAGCGATATTCGTGTCAAGTAATAAATGAGCTTTCACTTCTCTTGTTTCCGCATACGAATGTATGTGTACAGGATTGAAGCGAATATGAATGCCGGCTACTGCCAATGCAGGGTAGTTGAAGGAGCGGAAGGCATTGAAGTTTTCCGCATTCATCTTGGTCGTGCGATTACCTCTCATCAGATGGTTCTCGAAGAAGATACAGACTTCCGGTACCATAGGATGTCCGTTAATATCTTGAGCAGCTGCAATTTCAATGCTTGTCATTAGATTTTCTTTGCCATCTGTGCGTAACACGCCTATTGGCAGTTGAGATCCCGTCAATATAACCGGTTTGTTCAATCCCTCAAGCATAAAACTTAGTGCAGAAGCAGTGTAAGCCATTGTATCTGTACCGTGAAGAATCACAAAACCATCGTATTGATCATAATGTTCACGGATGATGGTAACTAACTTTTTCCATATTTCCGGTTCCATGTCCGAAGAGTCCATAGGAGGATCAAATTGGTAAGAATCAATCTGAAAGTTCAGCTTTCTGAGCTCAGGGATATATTGCTGCAACTGCTCGAAGTTAAAGTTTTCGAGGGTCCCTGTTTGTGTGTTTTCTATCATTCCAATCGTTCCGCCAGTGTATATTAGCAATACGGAAGCATTTTTAGCTTTTTCTTTCATAATATATCTCTTATGTAGACTGCAAATATATGTTTTATCTTCATTTAAATGTCATATTGTCACACGAAAATTATTTTAGAAGAAAAAGTAGGTAAAAAGTAATAGATTGATTGTTTTTATTCTTACTTTTGCAACACTCATCAAAGAAAGTAGAGACAGATACAATGATTCGTAACTATTCACATATTACCACATTCATGTGCACCACAACCCTTAGGGGTTAAGGATAGTTTTGTGTTTCTACGTGATTCACGCTTACGGACGGTAGGCATTTTTCTTAAACCTATATTTTAATCATCATTGTCCCAGTATTCGGGATAAGTGTTCTTAAATTATCATCTTCATGAAAGTAATGAAATTCGGCGGAACATCCGTAGGTTCCGTGAACAGCATTTTAAGCGTAAAAAAGATAGTAGAGTCGGCAGAAGAGCCTGTGGTAGTAGTTGTTTCGGCGTTAGGCGGAATCACAGATAAACTGATTCACATGTCAAAAATGGCTGCAGCAGGAGATCCTGCATATGAAGGAGAGTTTCGCGAAATTGTATATCGGCACGTAGCAATGATAAAAGAAGTCATTCCCGCTATCGATCAACAGTCACTTCTGCAGCGACAGGTGGGCGAACTTCTCAATGAATTGAAGGATATTTTTCAAGGTATCTATCTTATAAAAGACCTTTCTCCGAAAACATCTGATACCATTGTCAGTTACGGAGAGAGGCTTTCTTCTATTATAGTGGCAAGGTTGATCACAGATGCTAAGTGGTTTGACTCACGCACATTTATAAAAACAGAACATAAACATACCAAGCATACCCTGGATACTGAATTGACTAATTCTCTTATAAGAGAAACGTTTCAGGTAATTCCTAAGGTTTCTGTAGTACCCGGCTTCATCTCGTCCGATAAAATAAGTGGTGATGTAACTAACTTGGGGCGTGGTGGCTCAGATTATACAGCAGCCATTCTAGCTGCTGCTCTCAATGTTGACAGTCTTGAGATATGGACAGATGTGGATGGATTCATGACGGCCGATCCACGCGTAATCAGCACTGCATATACGATTAATGAATTGAGTTATGTAGAAGCAACCGAACTTTGTAATTTTGGTGCCAAAGTGGTGTATCCGCCTACTATCTATCCTGTTTATCACAAGAATATTCCTATTCTTATTAAAAATACATTTAATCCTGAGGGACCGGGCACAGTGATTAAGCAAAATGTATCTAGTCCCGAAAGCAAAGCGATCAAAGGAATATCGTCTATTAACGACACTAGTTTGATTACGGTTCAGGGTCTGGGTATGGTTGGTGTCATTGGGGTGAACTATCGTATCTTTAAAGCTTTGGCCAAAGGTGGAATTAGTGTGTTTCTTGTTTCACAGGCTTCTTCAGAAAACAGTACTTCTATTGGTGTACGTAATGCCGATGCCGATTTGGCTTGCGAAGTATTGAATGAAGAGTTTGCGAAAGAGATAGAGATGGGCGAGATAGCCAAGGTTTGTGCTGAAAAAGATCTTGCTACGATAGCGATTGTTGGCGAAAACATGAAACATACTCCGGGTATTGCCGGTAAACTGTTTGGCACGTTGGGACGCAATGGCATTAATGTAATAGCTTGCGCACAAGGTGCTTCCGAAACCAATATCTCCTTTGTTGTTGAGGCGAAATCTCTTCGTAAGTCACTCAATGTGATTCATGACTCCTTCTTTCTTTCGGAATATCAGGTTTTGAATTTGTTTGTCTGTGGGGTGGGAACTGTTGGTAGCAGTTTGATTGATCAAATCCGTTGTCAGCAACAGAGATTAGCGCATGAGAATGGATTGAAGCTAAATGTAGTAGGGATCGCAGATGGTACTCATGCTATGTTCTGCCGAGATGGACTCGATCTGGCTAATTACGAGGAAGAGTTGCTGCAAAAAGGAGTTGAGAGTTCTACTGAGATTCTTCATGATGAGGTGATTGGGATGAATATCTTTAATTCTGTATTTGTTGATTGTACGGCTAGTCCTGAGGTGGCGGCTTTATATCAAGACTTCCTGCAAAATAATATATCTGTGGTCGCAGCCAATAAGATAGCTGCTTCATCGAAGTATGAGAACTATCGCGAGTTGAAGCAGATAGCTCGTCACCGTGGAGTGAAGTTCTTGTTTGAGACAAACGTGGGTGCGGGACTTCCTATCATCAATACGATTAATGATTTGATCAATAGTGGTGATAAGATTTTGAGAATAGAGGCTGTGCTCTCAGGTACATTGAATTATATTTTCAACAAGATAAGTGCTGACATTCCCTTCAGTCAGACCATAAAGATGGCTCAAGAGGAACGTTATTCCGAACCAGATCCGCGCATTGATCTCAGTGGAAAAGATGTGATTCGTAAATTGGTGATTCTGGCTCGTGAGGCTGGGTATCAGTTGGAGCAAGAAGATGTGGAAACGAACCTATTTGTTCCGGATGCGTTTTTTAAAGGATCGCTAGAGGAGTTCTGGAAGCTTGTTCCCGGCCTGGATGCTGAATTTGAGTCACGTCGCAAAGTTTTGGTTGAGGAAAATAAACATTGGCGTTTCGTGGCTAAGCTGGAAAATGGAAAGGCTTCTGTAGGATTGCAGGAAGTAGATGTCAATCATCCGTTCTATGGATTGGAGGGAAGTAACAATATTATTCTTCTTACTACAGAACGATATAAAGAATATCCGATGATGATTCAAGGATATGGTGCAGGTGCAGGTGTAACTGCTGCCGGAGTATTTGCTGATATTATGAGTATAGCTAATGTATAAATAAAGATGAAACATATTATTATATTGGGAGACGGAATGGCCGATTGGCCTGTGAAGTCATTGGGAGACAAGACGCTCCTGCAATATGCAAAGACGCCTTATATGGATATGCTCGCCCGGATGGGACGCAACGGTAGGCTACAGACGGTAGCCGAAGGCTTTCATCCGGGCAGCGAAGTCGCTAATTTGTCTGTACTGGGTTACAACTTACCGAAGGTGTACGAAGGTCGCGGTGCTCTGGAAGCCGCAAGTATAGGGATCGATCTCAAACCGGGGGAGATGGCTATGCGCTGCAACCTGATTTGTGTGGAAGGTGAAATTCTTAAGAATCATTCTTCGGGACATATCACTACGGAGGAGGCAGATGTGCTGATTCAATATTTGCAAGAGAAGCTGGGAAGCGATAGAGTCACTTTTCATACGGGAGTGTCTTATCGCCATTTATTAGTTATCAAAGGAGGTAATAAGCAATTGGATTGTACTCCTCCTCACGATGTTCCGCTTCATCCGTTCCGTCCATTGTTAGTAAAGCCGCTGACTCCTGAAGCGAAGGAAACAGCCGACTTGATTAACGAGCTAATTTTAAAATCGCAAGATCTGCTGAAAGATCATCCGTTAAACCTAAAACGGATAGCTGAAGGCAAGGATCCTGCTAATAGCATTTGGCCTTGGTCTCCCGGCTATCGACCAAAGATGGAAACACTCTCTGATACTTTTCCACAAATAAAATCGGGTTCTGTGATCTCTGCCGTTGATTTGATTCGAGGTATTGGCTATTATGCCGGATTGCACCGGTTAGATGTGGAAGGGGCTACCGGACTGTATGACACGAATTACGAGAACAAAGTCGCTGCAGCTTTGGAGGCATTGAAGACTGATGATTTTGTTTATTTGCATATTGAGGCTAGTGATGAGGCCGGACACGAAGGCGATGTAGCATTGAAACTCAAAACGATTGAGAACTTGGATAGCCGTGCTGTTGGCCCTATCTATGAGGCGGTGAAAGATTGGAAAGAGCCGGTGGCTATTGCTGTACTTCCCGATCATCCTACTCCCTGCGAACTTAGAACGCATACTTCAGATCCTATCCCATTCCTTATCTGGTATCCTGGGATTACTTCCGATTCTGTGCAAACGTATGATGAAGTTGCTGCTTGTGAGGGCGATTATGGAGTCTTGAAGGGAGATGAATTTATGAAAGAATTTATGCACTCAAACCAATAGTATGATGAAGTATTACAGTACCAATAAACAAGCTGCGATGGCTTCCTTACAAGAGGCGGTAGTCAAAGGGCTTGCATCAGACAAGGGGCTCTTTATGCCCGAAACTATAAAGACTTTGCCTAACGAATTCTTTGAAAACATAGAGACCCTTTCTTTTCAGGAGATAGCTTATCGGGTGGCAGATGCTTTCTTTGGTGAAGATGTACCGGCAGATACGTTGAAAGAAATAGTGTATGACACACTTAGCTTTGATACACCTCTGGTTCCTGTAGCTGGCAATATCTATTCTTTAGAGTTGTTTCATGGTCCTACGTTAGCTTTCAAAGATGTGGGGGGGCGCTTCATGGCACGTTTACTTGGCTATTTCATCCGTAAAGAAGGGCTGAAGAATGTAAACGTATTGGTTGCTACTTCTGGCGACACGGGAAGTGCTGTGGCCAATGGTTTTCTTGGTGTAGAAGGTATTCATGTCTATGTGCTTTATCCAAAAGGAAAAGTTAGTGAGATACAAGAGAAACAATTCACTACTCTGGGGCAGAACATTACTTCTTTAGAGATAGATGGGACTTTTGATGACTGTCAGGCATTAGTTAAGTCGGCATTTATGGACGAAGAGTTGAATAAACATTTATTGCTTACTTCTGCCAACTCTATTAACGTAGCTCGTTTCCTGCCACAAGCTTTTTACTATTTCTATGCTTATGCACAACTAAAGAAGTTAGGTAAGGCAGATAAGATGGTTATATCTGTACCCAGTGGAAACTTTGGAAATATAACAGCAGGCTTGTTTGGCAAACAAATGGGACTTCCTATCAGCCGTTTCATTGCTGCCAATAATAAAAATGATATATTCTATCAGTACTTGCAAACGGGTAAGTACAATCCCCGTCCGTCTATTGCTACCATTGCTAATGCCATGGATGTGGGTGATCCAAGTAACTTTGCTCGCGTGCTCGATTTGTATGGGCATTCTCATTCCGCTATTTCAGCAGAGATAACAGGTACTACCTACTCTGACGAACAGATACGTGAAACGTTGCAGAGCGTTTACCAAGAAACTCATTACTTACTTGATCCGCATGGTGCTTGTGGTTATCGTGCGCTTAAGGAAGGATTGAAAGATGGCGAAGTAGGCGTCTTTCTTGAAACGGCTCACCCTGCAAAGTTTCTCGAAACGGTAGAGGGCATTATTCATGATAAGGTCACTATTCCTGTTAAGCTACAAGAATTTATGAAAGGTGAGAAAAAGAGTTTGGAGATGAGCAAAGACTTTGCTGACTTCAAATCTTATCTGTTGAGCCTCTAAACATTTGCAGACATCAGAAATCCCGCCAGAACTATTCTGTACGGGATTTTTATATAACTATCAGATATGAGTAATTGGAAGAATGTTTTCGCAGTCATTTGGACAGGACAGTTGTTTTCTATTTTAAGCAGCTCTATCGTTAGTTTCGCTTTGATCTTGTGGCTTAGTTTTGAAACGGGCTCTGCAGAAGTGTTAGCTTTATCTGCTTTGGCAGCTTTACTTCCCCAGTCTATAGTAGGCTTGGTTGCCGGAGTCTTTATTGATCGCTGGGACAGAAAAATCACCATGATCTTGGCCGATTCATTCATTGCGCTTTGTACATTCTTGCTAGCCATTCTCTTCTTCTTGGGTGTAGCTGAAGTCTGGCATATTTATGTACTCTTGGCTTTACGCTCTGTGGGTTCGGCTTTTCATATGCCTGCGATGCAAGCCTCTGTTCCTTTGTTAGCTCCTACCGACCAACTAACACGCATAGCGGGAATTAACCAGATGTTAGAGTCGGTCTGTAATATTGCCGGTCCGGCATTAGGCGCTTTATTTATTGGTTTTATGGATATTAGTTATATTCTGCTTTTGGATGTTGGAGGCGCACTGATTGCTTGCGTTTCACTCTTATTTGTTCATATACCTAACCCCGAGAAAGAGGAAAACAAGCGCATTGGCGTTCTGTTTGAACTTAAAGATGCAGTACACACAGTGAAAGATATCAAGGGTATTATTCCTCTGGTTTCGTTTTCCGTATTGGCTACTTTCGTGCTTATGCCGGTTGCCGTCCTGTTCCCATTGATGACACTGAAACATTTTTCAGGAGATGCTTTTCAGATGAGTGTTGTGGAAGTAGCATGGGGAGCGGGTATGCTCTTAGGAGGATTTATAATGAGTGTTTTTGCTTTAAAAATGAATAAAGTTTTATTAATTAATCTGATGTATATCATCATTGGTTTAAGCTTTTACTTCTCAGGTATACTACCCGAAACTGGCTTTTGGCTCTTTGTGTTTCTCACACTTGCAGGGGGGATAGCGGGGAGCGTATATAATTCCTCTTTTATTGCGGTAATTCAACTGCAAATACCTCCCGCCATTCTTGGACGAATCTTTTCTGTTTATTTCAGTTTAGCCATCTTGCCATCCATGGTTGGACTGGTTGCCGCCGGTGCTATTGCCGATGCGATAGGATTGAGCAACATGTTTATTATCTCAGGTGTGATGCTCTGCCTGATTGGACTATTCTCTTTCTGTTTTCGATCTATGTTAACTTTGGGCAAACACTCTTAGCCGCTTTTGACTTTTCTAATACGCTCTGAAAATCAAATAGTGTCCTTTTGCATATACGGTAAAGACCGTGTTTATTGCTTCGTTCAATGTTCCTTGCCACCAATTAGTGAAGTCGCTGAGTGGGTAAACCAATCCGTCGGCTCTTACTTCTGATGCATCAAAATTGATGATGGAAATCTGTTGGCCCGGATAACAATCAAACGTGGCATCGCCGCATATAGGAGTGAAGACACCGTAGTCTGTAGCCATCTCTGCCTGTATTTCTTTGTCCAGGTAATCCATTAACAAACTAATATTACCCAATGTGTGATCTTCTCGTTTTCCTGTGGCACCGACGATCAAGACCTTCTTTCTTCCGCTTTCAAAGCAATAATTGACTGCTTTTGTTTGGTCATTCGTTTCTTGGTCGGAACTTGTGTGCAGAATGTTTTGGAAGCGTTTCTTGTTTTCTCCGGAGATAGAATCACCGTCTCCAATGATAATATCAGGGGTATGCCCTTGAAGGATGTAGCCATCGGCTGCTCCGTCACAGCACACCACATAAGGTGCATGTTCCAGTAAAGCAACAGGTATAGAGTGAGTGGGATATTCTCCGTTTGCCAGTATTACTGTTTCGACAAAGTTATCCTTTGTCAGTAGAGGGTAGTGTTTCATTTTGTTTGTGATGCTTCATTCATCAATCGTATCCATTTATAATAGCCAAAGATAGCAATAACAGAATAAAGACCATACAAAATGGCCGTGAAATCGAGTCCTTTGTATACATATAATCCGCAACTAACAACATCTACCGCTACCCATGCCAACCATTGTTCCACATATTTCTGTGCAAGTAACCACATTCCGATAATGCTAAGAGCAGTGGTGAAGCTGTCCAGCCAAGGCACATTACTATCCGTATAATTAATCAGTAGCCATGCAATGGCAAAAAAAGAAGCAACGAATACAGTCGTCAAAGGAAGAATTCGTTGAATAGGAGTATGCCTGATAGGCAAATCAATCTTTCTATTATTTCCTTTTTGCCACACGATCCATCCATAGATGGCGGCAAGCAAATAGTAGACGTTGATACCTGTGTCGGCATAGAGTCCGGCATCGTAATACACAAAAAGATAGATGGCCGGCATAATGATGCCGGCTATCCATAGATAGATACTTGCTTTATACTCTAACCAGAGATAAAGTAAACCTATTAAAGTTCCTATAATTTCGAGATAATTCATTAGAAGCGCAGAGTAAGGTGTGTCATCACGTTAGTACCTGCCTGAGCGGCATAGCCTGAATAGTTATAACGTTCTTTGTTGCTTCCTGAATATCCACTCCCTGCATATCCGTTGTTTTCATATTCTTCGTTGAAGAGGTTATAAACGGTAATGCCAATGCTGGCCGACTTTACGTGTGGCAACTTCAGGGTATATGCTAAACTCAGATTACTAACAAAATAAGCATCCAGCATTTGATTTTTTTGCTTTGCATTACTAAGATATTGCTTGCTAACGTATTGTGATTGTAAATTAGCGTCGAAACCTTTGTAGTTGAAGCTAAAGATATTGTTCAGAATCAAATCAGGAGAGAAGGCAATCGGAGTATCACCATGTTTTATTTCAATGGGGTTTTTCTCTTCGTCTTCATAAAGCATTTCGATGAAGTTCTGTACTCTGTTTTTGCTAAAAGTAGCATTAATGTCCCAACGGAAATTCTTATCCAATTTTGCTCCCACCATTAGTTCGGCACCCATCCTGTAACTATCAGGTACATTAGCAGCCATAGCTTCACCTGTTTCATTCAATTCTCCCGTTAGCACCAACTGGTCTTTGTAATCCATGTAATAGAGATTGGCTCCGGCACTAAACCATGTGTCGGCATAGGCATATCCGAGTTCATAATCGAATAGGCGTTCAGATTTGGGGTATTCACTAAACTTGCCATCTGTGTAGTTGTTTCGTGTGGGTTCCTTCTGGGCTACAGAGAAAGAAGTATAAAGTCGATTGTGCTTGTTTAGTTCCCAATTAACGCCCGCCTTCGGGTTCAGGAAACTGAAATTTTCATTGATATCCAACAGTTGCATGGCCTTGGTTCTCTTGTCCCATTTCTCATTGGTTCCGTTTATCTTGTAGTTGATGTAGCGATATTGCAAATCTCCGTAGATATTGAAGCCACTACCCAACTCATAATTGGCTTTCGCATAAAGGTTTCCATCTATTTTTTTTGCTGTACTTCGGTAATACTCCTGTTCCGGATTCAAGGGACCAACGTAGTTCTTTATCCAAATGATTTTACCAAAATGGTCGCCATCGTACTCATTCAATCCGCCGCCAATGGAGGCACTTAATTGATTGTTATTATAATTCAGCGAGAATACTCCACCGTAGAAATCATTACTCATCTTCTTTTGGCGAATGAGATCGCTCTCTTTCACTTCTGTACCATTCAATATGTAAGTAGATAAGCCATACTCCATTAAAGAGTCGGTTTTGTATTCCTGATAATAGCCATTACCTCGCGTGTAGTGCAAAGCAGCGTCCAAGTTCCACGTTGGAGATAATCGCTGATTTAGCAATAACTGATAATGGGTTTGGTGATAATTGTCTGTTTGATCTTTATAAAACACATCCTTGCCGTTAGCATCGGTATATTTTCCGGCAGGGTTATACCGGCGGCCGTGCTTTGCCATATCTTCTTTTGAGGCGTAGTACCAAGCATGATAGGTCTTCTCCAAACCGCTAAAGGTGATTAATTTGATCGAAGTGTTTCCCGTAAAATATCCTCCTTGCAAGAAATAGGAATTCAGGTCTACCGAAGCACGATCAATGTAGCCATCCGTACCAATATTAGACAAACGGGCATCAAAAGCCCAATGATTGTCTAGCAATCCTGTTCCCACTTTTACGGTTTCTTTGTGGGTGTTGAAAGAACCGTATGAACCATTTACTTCTGCATAAGGCACCATACTGATACCTTCAGTCTGCATATTGACACTTCCTCCGAAAGCTCCTGCGCCATTGGTCGATGTACCCGCTCCACGCTGTACTTGGATATCTTTCAGCGACGAAGCAAAATCAGGCATATTTACCCAATACACCGTATGACTCTCTGCATCATTCATTGGAATTCCGTTGGCCGTAATGTTAATACGCGTACCGTCTGTACCTCGTATGCGCAGCGATGTATAACCTACTCCGGCTCCGGCGTCCGATGTTGTCAGAGCCGAAGGGGTGAGACTAAGCAAGTATGGAATGTCCACACCGAGGTTTTGCTTACTAATTTGTTCCTTGTTTACATTGGTGAAAGCCATTGGCGTTTTTGCCGTAGCACGAGTAGAGACGACCTGCACCTCTTGCAGATGCACCATTTTTACACTGTCTTTTTGCACATTTTGGGCAAAAGACATAGAGCCGGATACGAGTATCCCGGCCAGCATTATAGCTCTTTTTTTCATTACAATTAAAAGTTTAATTAAACAGAAAAGGGGGACTTTTCTATTTTTCCCTCCGCCGGCATTATCCGGATCAGGTTAATGGGTATGATCTCAGCCCGTTATATTAAGGCACCCCTCTTATTGAAATCTGCCGCAAAATTAATGCTTTTTATTTAGAATGCAACAAAATAAGGATTCTTTCTTGTTTTCTGTATTGTTTGCTATTGTCCTGATTGGGCCTTTCACTTGTATTATTGACCTCTTTTATACGTCAGCTATTTCTTTTTCTCCTATGAGCTAAGCCAATATCACCCATAGACTAAGCTTTCTTGATACAGAACTTAACTGGTCACACAGCTGCGTGACCGTTGTCCCTCAATTGCGTGACCATTGTCCCGCAGCTATGTGACCATGGTCACGCAATTGGGGGACGAGCTAATCCTTTTGTTCTATGTGCTTAGTTTGTTCTTAGTAATCGCTTAGCTTATGCTATTTGTTGGCATAGTTAGCGTGTTACACTCTTTTCTTTGTTCCTAGTTTCCCTAAAATTATGTAGATTTGCACCAATCCATATTTTAGTGAATGAAAGAACAAAATAGAAAGGTATTGGTAGGAATGAGCGGAGGCATAGACAGCTCTGCTACTTGCTTGATGCTACAAGAACAAGGTTATGAGGTAGTAGGCCTCACTATGCATGTGTGGGGCATGCCTATACTCGAGGCTAAAGAATTGGCTACGCGTATGGGTATAGAACATTATGTGGTGGATGAACGAGTCCCCTTCAAAGAAACGATTGTGAAGAACTTTGTGGACGAATACCGACAGGGGCGTACGCCAAATCCATGTGTGATGTGCAATCCGCTCTTTAAGTTTCGTATCTTGATGGAATGGGCCGATAAATTGGATTGTAATTATATCGCTACGGGACACTACTCGCAGTTGGAAGAACGTGATGGGAAAGTATACATCGTAACGGGTGATGATGAGCGGAAAGATCAGTCTTATTTCCTTTGGCGCTTGGGGCAGTCGGTACTGAAACGGTGTCTGTTTCCTCTGGGTACATACACGAAACCGCAGGTACGGGAATATCTTCGTCAGAAAGGTTTTGAAGCCAAGGCGAAAGAGGGCGAAAGCATGGAAGTGTGTTTCATAAAAGGCGATTATCGTGACTTCCTTCGTGAGCAGTATCCGCAACTGGATGAAGAAATTGGAAAGGGATGGTTTGTTAATTCCGAGGGAATGAAGCTTGGTGAACATAACGGTTTTCCTTATTATACCGTTGGGCAACGGAAGGGGTTGGAGATTGCTTTGGGGCGTCCGGCCTATGTCTTGAAATTGAATCCGCAGAAAAATACGGTGATGTTGGGCGATGCGGAGCAGTTGAAAACAGAATATATGTTGGTAGAACAATCGAGTATTACGGATGAACGGGACTTCTTTGCTTGTGATCATTTGGCAGTACGTATTCGCTATCGGAGTACACCGATACCCTGTAAAGTGCTGAAGTTAGAAGACGGTTACTTATTGGTTCGCTTCTTAGCTGAGGCTTCGGCCATCGCTCCGGGACAGTCTGCTGTATTTTATGACGGACGGCGAGTACTTGGCGGAGCCTTTATTGCTTCACAGCGAGGCTTGGGCTTGCTGATTGAAGAGCATAAAGATGCTTGGGGAACAATTTGATAAACAGGACGTTTATCCTCAATTAGTGTAATTCAAAGAAAATATAGATATGAGATTTTTTTTTCTAATGGCTTTTGTTCTTATCTCATTAGGAACATCCGCCCAACAAGATACACTGAAGTATCGCATTAGCCTGAGAGATAAGGCTGTTACAACTTATTCACTGAATCGACCGGAACAATTTCTGTCCGAAAAGGCTATCGCCCGACGGGCTAAACAACATTTGTCGATCGACTCAACCGATTTGCCTGTTTGTCAGAAATATGTGGATGCCATTCGAAAGAAAGGAGTGAAAATCGTCGTTACGGGCAAATGGGATAATTTTGTGACGGTATCGTGCAATAACAGTTTGCTGATTAAAAAGATCGCGACTCTTCCTTTTGTACGCTCTACGGAGAAGGTTTGGAAAGCACCCGGTTCAAAGAAGTCTCAACAATCGGTCAAGCGTGATTCTGTGACGAATAAAGTAGTAAGGGTCGATAGTTGCTATTATGGATCGGCTTATGAACAGATTCAGTTAAGCAATGGCGATAAACTCCACAAGGCAGGGTTCAAAGGACAAGGCATGACGATTGCGGTGATTGACGCAGGGTTTCATAACGCAGATCAAATAGAGGCGATGAATAATATACGTGTGCTTGGCGTGAAAGATTTTGTGAATCCGGATGGTGACATTTTTGCAGAGAGCAGTCATGGCATGAAAGTCCTTTCGTGCATGGCGATGAATCAGCCGAATGTGATGGTTGGTACCGCTCCGGAAGCATCATATTGGTTACTACGTAGCGAAGATGAATATTCCGAGAATCTGGTAGAGCAGGATTATTGGGCAGCGGCCATTGAGTTTGCCGACAGTGTTGGGGTGGATGTTGTGAATACGTCTTTGGGCTATTATGCGTTTGATGACAAATCGAAGAATTACAAGTATCGCAACCTGAACGGGAGTTATGCTCTGATGTCTCGCGAGGCATCCAAGGGGGCTGATAAAGGAATGGTTGTGGTTTGTAGTGCGGGAAATGCAGGCTCTGGCCCATGGAAGAAAATTACTCCTCCGGCAGATGCGGACAATGTGATCACAGTGGGAGCAGTTGGAAAGAATGGAATACTCGCTTCTTTCTCTTCTATTGGTAACACATCCGATAATCGAATTAAACCTGACGTGGTAGCTGTGGGGTTGGCCTCAGATGTAATGGATACGAATGGAGTGGTCGGGAGAGCTAGCGGAACATCGTTTGCATCACCAATTATGTGTGGCATGGTATCGTGCTTGTGGCAGGCTTGTCCGCAACTAACGGCTAAACAGGTGATCGAGTTAGTACGCCAAGTGGGTGATCGTGTTGATTTCCCTGATAACATCTATGGATATGGGGTGCCCGACCTGTGGAAAGCTTATCAAACAACTCTCAAGCAGTGATTAAAATCGTATTTATCTAATGAATATCAGTATGGAAGCTCCTCTTTCTCTTTTTGATCTGAATGCATTGGTGAAACGCAGCTTGTCTCAGTGCCTACCCGATGAATATTGGGTGCAGGCAGAACTGAGTGATGTGCGCTCTAATGCTACGGGGCATTGCTATTTAGAGTTCATCCAGAAAGATCCCCGCAGCAATAACCTGATCGCCAAGGCGCGTGGCACAGTTTGGGCAAATGTGTACAGAATGTTGAAGCCTTATTTTGAAGAGACAACAGGGCAAGCTTTTACATCGGGTATAAAAGTTCTGGTCAAGGTCACTGTGGAATTTCATGAGTTGTACGGCTACAATCTTACGGTTTGCGATATAGACCCCACCTATACACTGGGCGACATGGCTCGTCGACGCAGGGAGATCTTGAAGCAGCTCGAAGAAGAAGGGGTACTTACCTTAAACAAAGAACTTGAGATACCTGTGCTTCCTCAGCGAATAGCGGTGATCTCCTCATCCACTGCGGCCGGGTATGGTGATTTCTGTCATCAATTACAAAATAATTCTCATGGGTTCTTTTTCTATACGGAGCTATTTCCTGCATTGATGCAAGGCAATCAGGTGGAAGAGTCCGTCTTGGCAGCACTGGACGCAGTGAATGCGCGGTTGCACCAATTTGATGTGGTAGTGATTATCCGCGGTGGAGGAGCCACTTCCGATTTGTCGGGCTTTGATACTTATCTGCTGGCAGCTTCTTGTGCACAGTTTCCGTTGCCTATTATAACGGGTATCGGCCATGAACGAGACGATACTGTACTCGATTCAGTGGCACATACACGCGTAAAAACACCTACAGCGGCTGCGGAATTTCTTATTAACCGGATGGAAGAGGCCGCTGAAGTACTTGAAAATCTATCAGAACAATTAAGGGCAGGGGTGCTCTTGCGTCTGGAACAAGAAAAACGTCGACTGTGGATGGCACAAAACCGAATACCTTCGTTAGTTGCTTCACGTCTTTCGGAAGCTAAGATGCAGTTGCTGACAACAAAGAAAGACTTGTCTCAGGCAGTGACATCCTTGTTTATCAAACAAAAGCATCGATTAGAGCTGTTGCATCAACGAGTGAACGATGCTTCCCCTGAACGTTTGCTGAATCGTGGATATAGCATTACGTTGAAAAAGGGGAAAGCAATAATAGATGCGGCGCAACTAACTGAAGGAGATGTACTTACTACCCGCTTGGCAAAAGGAGAAGTAAGTTCGACTGTAACTAGTAAAAACGTTTAATTATATATAGACTTATGGCAGCTAAAAAAGAAACGTATTCTCAGGCAATTGAACGGTTAGAAAAAATTGTTCGTCAGATAGACAACAATGAACTGGATATTGACACTTTGAGTGAAAAGATTAAGGATGCTAATGAAATTATAGCCTCTTGTTCTGCTAAACTAATGAAAGCGGATGCTGAAATAGAAAAATTGCTCGAAGAAAAGTGGCAATCTGAATAATAACCGTTATTTTTGTTGTTCGAAAGAAAAATGACTAATTACTAAATACAATGAAAGAAATAGACTGGTCAAATCTGTCGTTTGGATACATAAAGACGGATTATAATGTGAGAATCAATTTTCGAGATGGGGCCTGGGGCGAATTGGAAGTAAGCAGCAGTGAATATATTAATATGCACATGGCGGCTACTTGTTTGCACTATGGTCAAGAAGCATTCGAGGGTTTAAAAGCTTTTCGTGGTAAAGATGGTAAGATTCGTATTTTTCGTTTGGAAGAAAATGCGGCTCGTATGCAAGCAACTTGTCAAGGTATCATGATGGCAGAACTTTCTACTGAACGTTTCAGAGAGGCTGTGTTGAAGGTGGTAAAATTGAACGAACACTTTGTTCCACCTTATGAAAGTGGTGCTTCTCTCTATATTCGTCCGTTATTGATTGGAACAGGGGTGCAGATTGGTGTACATCCGGCTGATGAATATCTATTTCTAGTGTTAGTGACACCGGTAGGACCTTATTTTAAAGGTGGCTTCTCTACGAATCCGTATGTGATTGTGCGTGAATTTGATCGTTCGGCACCATTGGGCACAGGCATTTACAAAGTGGGTGGCAATTATGCCGCTAGTCTGCGTGCCAATAAGCTTGCGCATGATTTAGGCTATGCCAGTGAATTTTACTTGGATGCAAAAGAGAAAAAGTACATTGACGAATGTGGTGCAGCTAACTTTTTCGGTATAAAAGATAATACATATATTACTCCACTTTCCACTTCTATCTTACCTTCTATCACTAACAAGAGCTTGATGCAATTGGCTGAAGATATGGGTATAAAGGTGGAACGCCGTCCTGTTCCTGAAGAAGAACTGAGTACATTTGAAGAAGCTGGTGCTTGTGGCACGGCGGCGGTAATTAGTCCAATTCAACGTATTGATGATTTGGATAACAAAAAGTCGTATGTCATCTCTAAAGATGGCAACCCGGGTCCTATTTGTACTAAGCTTTATAATAAGTTAAGAGCTATTCAGTATGGTGATGAACCCGACACACATGGTTGGGTGACGATTGTGGAATAAAAATAAAAGAATGAGTTATAAAATAACGACCCTGGCCGAGAATTGTGTTTATGGTAAGGGTTTACAGGGAGAGCATGGGCTTTCCCTGCTTGTTGAAACGGAGGAGTCTAAAATACTGTTTGATACTGGAGCTTCGGATCTGTTTATGCGTAATGCTCGCTTGTTGGGAATCGACTTAGCTGAAGTGGATTACGTGGTGCTTTCTCATGGACATCGTGATCATACAGGCGGTTTGCATCATTTTCTGGAGATGAATAAGAAAGCAAAGGTGGTTTGTAAACGTGAAATCTTTCTACCAAAGTTCAAGAATGAGCGTGAGAATGGTCTGAGGCATCCTGAAAGACTTGATAAGAGTCGCTTTCTGTTTCTTGAGGAAAGTGCGGAAATAATACCGGGAGTATTTGTCTTTCCACAAATAAAGATTGTGGATAAAGTAGATACGCATTTTGATCATTTCTTTACGGAGGTGGATGGCGAACTGCAACCGGACAGGTTTGAAGACGAAGTTGTTTTAGTATTGAAAGAGGAAAAAAGTGTTTCGGTGCTCAGTGCTTGTTCACATCGTGGAATAACGAATATGATACGAACAGTGCAAGAAGCTTTTCAGGGGTTAAACCTTAAGTTGCTTCTTGGTGGTTTTCATATACATAATGCAGAAAACGAAAAATTTAATGTCATTTCGGCTTTTCTGGGGGTGAACCTTCCTAAGCGCTTGGGCGTTTGCCATTGTACGGGTGTTGATAAATATGCTTTGTTTCGTCAGCAATTCAGTGATCGCGTTTTTTATAATTATACCGGTTGGATAGAAACGATTTAAATAGATGGGAAAGAATAAACTACAGAAATTTGCCGATATGGCAGAGTATCCGCATGTGTTTGAGTATCCATATTCTGTGGCGGAGAATGTTCCTTTTGAGATGAAGGGTAAATGGCACGAGGGTTTCTTTAAAAATGACAATCCAATTGTGCTTGAATTAGGCTGTGGCCGGGGTGAATATACTGTAGGGCTTGGCCGCATGTTTCCTGATAAAAACTTTATTGCGGTAGATATAAAAGGTGCTCGTATGTGGAGTGGAGCTACTGAAGCTGTTGAAGTTGGCCTGACTAATGTAGCTTTTCTACGTACTAATATAGAGATTATTGATCGCTTCTTTTCTGAAGGAGAAGTGAGTGAAATATGGCTTACTTTCTCTGATCCACAGATGAAGAAGGCTACTAAGCGCTTGACTTCCACTTACTTTATGGAGCGTTATCGAAGATTCTTGAAACCGGATGGTATCATCCATCTGAAAACGGACAGTAACTTCATGTTTACCTATACCAAATATATGATTGAGGAGAACAAACTGCCGCTCTTGTTTCTTACGGAAGATTTGTATCACTCTGATTTGGTGGATGATATTCTGGGAATTAAAACTTATTATGAACAACAATGGCTTGATAGGGGTTTAAGTATTAAGTATATTAAGTTCCTGCTTCCGCAACTAGGTGAACTCAAAGAACCTGAGGTGGAAATAGAGCTGGATTCGTATCGTAGCTATAACCGCAGTAAACGTAGCGGACTCAATACTACTAAATAATTATAATTATGACTATATATCCGAAACTTATATTGGATGCACTGGCAACGGTGCGTTATCCCGGTACCGGAAAAAACCTTGTTGAGGCTGGAATGGTAGAGGATAACATTCGCATTGAAGGGATGAAGGTTTCTTTTTCTTTGTTATTCGAGAAACCAACTGATCCTTTTATGAAATCAGTTGTAAAAGCTGCTGAGACGGCTATCCTTACTTATGTAGGAAAAGATGTAGAAATAGAGGGTAATATTACGGTGAAGAGCACGCAAGCACCGCGCCCTGAAGTAGGTAAATTATTGCCCGAAGTAAAGAATATTGTGGGCATATCTTCCGGAAAAGGTGGTGTGGGTAAATCTACTGTTTCAGCGAATTTAGCCGTTGCTCTAGCTAAACTGGGGTATAAGGTTGGTTTGCTTGATGCGGATGTGTTTGGCCCTTCGATGCCAAAGATGTTTCAAGTGGAAGATGCTCGTCCGTATACTGAAAAAGTGAATGGCAGAGAATTAATTATTCCGGTAGAAAAATATGGAGTAAAATTGCTTTCTATGGGCTTTTTTGTAGATCCTCAACAAGCGACACTATGGCGTGGCGGGATGGCTAGCAATGCTTTGAAGCAATTGATAGCGGATGTGCAATGGGGGGATTTAGATTATTTCCTGATTGATCTTCCTCCGGGAACGAGCGATATACATCTTACTGTGGTACAAACATTGGCCATGACTGGCGCTGTGGTGGTAAGTACGCCGCAAGCCGTAGCTTTGGCAGATGCTCGTAAGGGCATCAACATGTTTACCAACGAGAAGGTGAACGTGCCCATCCTTGGTTTGGTGGAAAACATGGCGTGGTTCACTCCGGCTGAACTGCCCGAGAATAAATACTATATCTTCGGGAAAGAAGGTGTTAAGAAGTTGGCCGAAGAGATGAATGTGCCTTTATTAGGGCAAATACCAATAGTACAGAGTATTTGTGAAAGTGGTGATAATGGGACTCCTGTGGCACTGGATGAAGACTCAGTTACTGGTCGGGCATTTCTTTCTCTTGCTGCCAGTATGGTTCGTCAGGTGGACCGCCGAAATGTAGAAGCGGCTCCAACAAAAATTGTAGAGATGCATTAGCTGTAACATCTGTTCGGTTTCTTGCAAGAAGAAAATATATCACGCATTCTCTTATGCTGCTTTTTATAGTAAGCATTGGAGAATGCGTGACTTTTATTTGCCTCCTTTTTATTGTTCTCAGGAGGAGTGAGCTTAAATGATCTCAAAATTGGTTACCAAGTATCTTTAATGATTTCCTTTTTATTGTTCTCAGGAGGAGTGAGCTTAAATGAGATGGGTATAGTGTATTTCACTCTAACCGTTTCTCCTTTGTTTTTGCCAGGCGTCCATTGAGGCATGCTGGTAATTACACGTATGGCCTCTGCATCCAATGAAGGAGAGACACTACGTATGATAGAAGGTGAAGTGACATTCCCACTTTCGTCTATGACCATTTGAAGAATAACCCGCCCTTGTGTTTTGGCTCTTTGTGCATCTACGGGATATTTTACGTTCATAGCGATGTATCTCATTAGAGCTTCTTGCCCACCGGGAAATTTAGGCATTTCTTCTACGACCTGATATACAGATTGATCAGTTGTTTCTTCTACTTTTCTGGGAGCATATCCCACAACCACGGATTCCGGTAGATTATTGTCTTTTATTTCTTTGGGCTCATTATCTAGACTGTACATAATTGGTATCGTGTATTTTACCCGGACATCTTCTCCTCTTTGTTTACCGGGTTTCCATTTTGGCATTATTGAAATTACACGCATCGCTTCAGCATCTAGTTCCGGTGATACGCTGCGTACTATGTGTTTGTCGCTGACGCTACCATCTTTTTCTACCACGAATTCAGCAATAACACGCCCCTGTATTTGATGCTCTTTTGCGTTAGCAGGGTATTCGATGTTCTGCCTTAGAAAATTTATTAATGCTTGTTGTCCTCCGGGATACTCAGGCATTTGTTCCACTACCAAAAAAACAGGATCTTTATCTTCTTTCTTTAAAGAATCTTTAGGATTCACCATTTCTGTTTTAGATACCGCTTTAGGTTCGGGAACGTTATTGGCGTAATCTGTAGGCTCTTCAAAAGAACGACTTGTCTCTGAGCTTAGAACAGGATCAGGGAGCATTTCATTAGCAATTTTTATAGTTGTACGTGCTACTGATTCAATATTACTAATAATCAGAAGCAAGGCTGCCAAGGGGAGGAATAATAGATATTTAGTTCTTCCAATGGCTTTGGATCGTTTTTTATTCATCATTTTTATTCGATTTTTTAAAGGTAAAACATTAAAACTATTATATAAAGTTGCTGCAGCCTTAGTATGGTGAGTCAGTCCCAAAAGGTGGTACTGATATATCTTGCTATCGTGTCCGCTTTCTAATACTCGATTATCTGCCATATACTCCAGATTGCATCTTACTTCACGTTTTAAGAGCCATGCAAAAGGGTTAAACCAACAAACAGCACAAGCCAGTTCGCTAAAGACGACATCAACGGAATGCCATTGACGGACATGAGCTTGTTCGTGTATCATAATTTCTTTAAGTTCGTTATCTGTGTGAGATTCTTTATCGATGAATATCCATCTGAAAAAAGAAAATGGGCCGGTGGGATGGTCGAGTAAGTAAACGTGAGTATTCTTTATTGTTGTTTTGCGGCATCGCACTGCGAGCCTCAGAATGCTGAATAATTGAGCGAAGAATCGTATAAGTAGTAATGCTAGCACTCCCCAATAGATGTATTCGAGTGAGAAAGAGATGAGGCCTTGCCAATCAGTGGCTTGCGTATCGGTTTGCACTCCAATAGTAACTTCAGGGAGCATCATTGTCGCATATAAATCGGCCATCCCCACCATTGGCTCACTGTCTTTAATCCATTCTTCGATGTTCATCATGGGGTAGAGTGCTGAAGCAAGAAAGAAACCAATGAGCGCTAACCGCCGCCACTGAAAGAAGGTGTCTTTATAGAAAAACAATCGGTAAAAGGCGTAGAATAATATAAGAGCTACGTTTACTTTTAAAAAATAGGTTACTTCAGGGCTCATACGATTCTTATTTAATGAGTTACTGTTCTTTTCTTTCCTCAATCATTTCGATGATTTCTTTTAGGTCTTTAGCCGAAATCTTCTGATCTTTGGCAAAGAAAGAGACCATCTCTTTATAAGAGTTTTCAAAATAATTTTGAACGACATTGCCTACAAACGTGCGTTTGTATTCACTCTGTTTGATAGCCGGTGAATAACGGTACAGATTACCTATTCGTTCCGGTTTTACGTAGCCTTTACGTTCTAAATTTTTCACGATAGAAGCTACAGTGGTGTAGGGCGGGGCTGGCTTTTGATATTTTGCTACAATATCTTTGACGATGCAATTTTCCAACTCCCAAATGTAGATCATTACTTCTTCTTCTTGTATACTTAACTTTTCCATCTTTCTTTATTCTTATTACGATTATATCGCAAACTTACGAATAATTCGTAATAAGTAGATATACAACAGGTTAAATAATATTAAGAAGGAACATATTTGTGGTAAATGCTTCTTTTTCTTTGTATGGACAGGTGTGTTATTCTGCTTTATCTATGGAGCTCTGTTTGCTTTTTAGCTCTTTATATTTTTTAATAATATGTTTACGGCTCATCATGATTTGCCAACGGTATACCCAGCAGGTGGCGAGGAAGTAGATACCTGCTTGTAGCCATAATGCTTTATACTCAAAAGACACATCGCTTAGCGTAGCTCCCATATTGTTGATGCGAACAAATCCATTGATTCCAAAGGTTGATGGAAAAATATAGGAAAAGTATTTCCAGAATGCAGGTATCGCAGCTCCGGGCCATGAGATACCAGAGATAAATAGCAAGGGTACAGATGTGAAGACAAAAAGTAGCATGCATGTCTCTCTATTGCGAATAGCAATAGACGCAGTCATAGCAAAAAATATGCAGGCAGCTAGATAGGGTAATATAAATGGTATCAGATCATTGTTTTGCCCAATCTGATTGAGACTAAATATGCGTGGAACAACAAAAAGTACATAAAAAGAGACGAGCGCATAGACCATAAAATAGCTAAGGCCTTTGCCAAGAACGATACGCAGAGTTCCGTTGTAATGGCGGTTGATGGGCACTAAATCTTTAAAACGGTTTTGCTCGCGAGCGGTTCCGGCAGACAGTCCAACTCCTAATAATAAGGTTTGCTGTAGGAGTAGTATTAACACAGCTGGAATGAGAAAGGCGGCAAATCCATTGGTGGGATTAAACATGGCTACATTCTCATATTCAATGGGCTGGGCAGTGATTTCGTCTTGGCGGTTGGTAGTGTTGCCCGACCGGCTAATCTTAATGTCTTTATTCATATCAAGAGATACAGCCGTATTGGCAATCAATAAATTCTTGTAATAGAGTAGTCCGCTCATGTCGCAATAAAGGCTGACTTTTGTTTGAAGACCACGTGCAATGTTGTCACTAAAGTCAGCTGGAATATAAATAATACCATAACCTTCTCTCTCTCTTAACATTAACTTAGCTTCCTCCATGTCACTACAGTATGAAACGATCTTCACATCAGGTGTAGCATCTATTTTTCGCAGGTATTCACGACTTATAGAAGTACGTGAATTGTCTACAACCATAGCTGGCACTTCTCGTACAACTTCATTTGTGTATATGAAACCGTAGAGCAATGGATACATTAAAGGAACTAGTACAAAAAAAATCAAAACACCCTGATCGCGAAACGTGCTACGAAACTCTTGCTTCCAGATATAGAATAGGTCATTAATACCTTGTGCTATTTTGTCTTTGAGTTTTACTTGTTTCATTAGGGCATGTATTTGTAGTATATTAAAGCTTCTTTCAGTCGATTAACTACGGCAAAAGGTAGGAACATAAATATGAGAAGCGCCATGTAGTTAGACCATGAATAGGCCATACTATAACCGTTGAGGGCTTGATCAACATAGATAAGAAAATAATGCCTTAACGGGAATAAATTGCTCAAGCCTTGAAGCACCGGATGCATTGCCATCACGGGAAATGAGAAACCGGATATGGAGAATGAAATAACTCCCCACAACGAGGCGAAACTTAATCCTAGTCGCAAAGATGGAAATGTGCCAATCATGATAACACCGCAACATTGCGATGCCAAGACTAACAATAAGGTCGCAAATATCATGGAAATAATGCCACTGTTGCATGGGAAATGGAGATAGCCGTACAAGTAGACATTATAGAAGATACCCATAACGAAGAATATTGCGGTATGTGGAAGTAACTTACCCGCTAAAGAAATGTAAATGGAGTTATTCCCCATTCTCAGCCATTCGCGGGCTGTTCGATCCTTTATCTCCACACCGATGGAGTAGACTGTTACCATAAATATCATTAGCATCAAAACGCCGGGTACAAGAGTATTGCAGAGGTAAACCGAGTAGTTTAGCCAAGGGTTGTTTATGGGGTGTGTATCAATGACGATGGGCTGAAGATAAGCCATTGCTTGTTCTTCGGTAGCTCCTTTAGCATAGAGTACTGAGCGTGCTGCTGCACCCGACGCTAATTCTCCCATCATTTTCATATCTTTAAAGAGTAATGAGCCGGCGATCAAGTAGGAATTATTGGTATAGAAAGAAAGTTTCGGTTGGCGTTGACTCTGTGCTTTGGAAGATAAACCGTTAGGAATATAAAAAAAACCATAGATCTTTCCTTCTTGCATAGCTGAGCGAGCTTCACTTACAGTATTGTAATTGGCTACAATTCCAGTCTGGCTGAAAGCATCAAGATTGCGGAGGATCTGGCGCGAGGTTGCGCTATTGTCCAAATCAACTGCTCCAACAGGCAAGTCCGTAGGTAGTCCTGCCCCCATTAAAGTTGTGAAGAAAATGTAGCAGAATAAAGGAGCGATGACCATGCAAAAGAGATAGAGCGGTCGCGACACAAGTCGCCGGCATTCCCGTTTCATTACAAGCCAAAGTGCTATGTATTTAGTTTCTCTCTTTTCCATTTTAGTGAGTTTCTAGCTGCTTATTTCTTTTTATAAATGACCGACATGCCCGGGCGGAGGCCTTCTACTTTTGTGAGCGGAAGAGCTTTTACTTCGAAAGTTTTTAAATCGAATTGTCCCGTTGTCTTTGTTGCTTTCCAAGCGGCATAAGTGCCTATATCTTTCAGGTAATAGACTTTCAATTTGACTGTTTTATTGTCCATTGCGGGGATAAATGCTTCAAATTCGGTGCCCATGGTGAGACCTTTGAGTAAGTCTTCACGTACATTGAATGTAACCCACATATCGTCTAATACAGATACATTCATGATAGGAGCACCGGTACCAACCAATTCTCCTAACTTTGGGAAGATTTCGGATACTTCACCTTTTGTTTGAGCAATGAGGTATGTTTCCTTTACATAAGATTCTACTTCGGCGACAGCTCCCTTTGCACGGTTTACCAGAGCAACAGCAGCTAATTTATCCTCTCGTTCAGCTCCGTTCTTTGCCATTGTATATTGCGCTTTTGCCGCTTTTTCTGTGGCTATGGCAGCATTTCGTTGAGCGGAAGCTTCATCAAATTTTTGTGCAGACATCACTCCTTGATCAAAAAGATTTTTCACCCGTTTGTAAGATTTATCTGCAATATCAACTCCGGCACGTGCTTTCTGCCACATCTCGTAAGCTGTCTGTATCTGTTCTTGGCGGGCTCCTTTAATCGCTTTCTCATTCTGTGCTTGCGCTGCATCTTCGGCGGCTTGTGCCTGTGCCATTTTAGCGGCTACATCAGGTGCTTCAATGATCGCAAGTGTATCTCCTGTATTCACTTGTTGGCCTTCTTTAACGCGGAACTCCAGTATACGCCCGGGTACTTTGCTTGATACTCGATATTCGGTAACTTCAGCTTGTCCCTGAATGATTTCCGGACCTTTTTTGAGCATAAAGAAGCCTGCTATTGCAACCAAAATAATGATTCCCAGCAGAGTGAGAAATGCAAGCAGCATATTGCTGTTTTGTGATTTTTGTGAAGCCATATCTTTGTTCATTTATCGTTTAAGTATTGATACGTTGATTTCTTTATTTAAGAGTTCCTAGAGATTTTTGCAGATAGAGTTCTGTTAGCTTAACATCAATTTGAGCATCTATTTTCTCTGATTGGGCAGAAAGCCATGCTATGTGCGCCTCGAGTACATTACTGGGTGGAATAACTCCTTCGTCAAAGCCCAAAGTTGCATAACGCAAATTTTCATTGGCTTTTTCTAAATTTTTCTTTGCCATCGTGAGCTTCTTGGCTGCTTCATTCACTTTAAACGCCGATTGACTCACCTGGAGTTCGATCTTTTCTTTTGCATCATCCAACTCATATTGCTTTATACGAGCTTCTGCTTTGGCGGCCTTTACTTTGTATGTGCCTTCTCCCCAATGCCAAATGGGAACCTGCACGATAACACCCACATTCCACATTCCACGGAATTTGTTTTCAAAACCATTGTACACAGAAGGATTTGTTACAAGATAGTTTCCTAGTAACGCCACAGATGGGAGGTATTCTGCTCGGGTTACATTTATTTTTTGCTTATATATTTGAGTTGCCAGCTCCAGACTATGAAGTTCGGAACGATTGGCGTAAGCGGTTTCAAGAGAGTAGCTATTGTTAGTAAGTGTAACAGGGATGTCTTTTATCTGTTCGTCGAGCAACGTTATTGGCGCCGAAAGGTCAAGTCCACAGATTTGACATAGTAACATTCTGGCCAAACTGAGGCCATCTTCTACTTTGGTAAGTGTCATTTCTGCTTCATTCACTTTTACTTTCACAGATAAACCATCAACTTTTGTTGCTACTCCTTCGGCGATCATCTTGTCTATATCACCTTCTAACTTTTGCAGTAACTTGAGATATCCTTCTGCCAAGGTTTCCTTATTTACAAGCGAAACCACTTGCCAATAAGCTTGGTCTGTGCTGAGGATGACATCTTGCATGCCCGTGTTGTGTTGTTGTCGGGCCAATTCTTCGGCGTATTTAGTTATTTTGTTGTAGGCACGAATCTTTCCTCCCACGTACAGAGGTTGTGTCAGTGTTATAGCACCTGCGTAAATGTTTCGGGTATCAGTGCGCATGGCGTCAACTAAAGAATTGCCTGCGGCATTGAGAGGTGTTTCTAAATCTAGACCACTCAAGGAGGTAACTAAAGAAGCAAGTTCCGGATGTTGTGTGACCAATTGCTGGGCATAGGCTTGTACTTGAGTACTTACTCCAGTACCTAGTTGTCCTAAAGATGCCTTCTGCTCATTGTTTAGCAATGAAATCTCTTTTTGATTTCTCATGTATGAACCTGTGGCCGAAATGTTGGGTAAGTAGTTAGTGAAGGCCGCCTTCTGCTGGTAGTGTGCTACCTTTATTTTTTCATAGCTAATTAGTAAAGCCTTATTATTGGCGATGGCCAATGCACGGCAACTATCTAAGCTTAGAAGCTCTTGTGACTTTAATGAGAATGTAATACTAAGAAGAAGTATCAGACTTATCAATCTTTTCATTGCATTGTATACATTATGAGAGTCATACTCTAGTTTAGGAAACAATGTTCCTTTACGATTTGCTTAATGCACTTTTTACATTTGTGCATGTTATCTCTTTTTTTTAATTGCATAAGCAACAATGCAAAAGTAGAGCCTTTAAATGGATACGCAAAATGATTTAAGCTTTTTATTAACGATAATCTGTTATCTGGCTGTATAAAATAAGTGCCAATGAGGATGATAACCATTCATTGGCACTTTGTATACGACTTCAACGCCATCAATGATGCACTTTGTAGTGGTGGATTTATTATTCTAATGTGAATTTTTGAGAGCCGATTAGCATACCGTCTCCAAAGATATCAACACGGTAGGTACCGGCGTAGAGAAACTCTTCGACATTCCAATATACAACGACTAGTTGTTCTTCTCCGCTATATTCGATATACTTTTTGATAGAATAGGGGAGGTTACGATTTTCATAAGCAAAGGTATTTGATGCGTTTTTAGTTAGCACATCGTTATCAGGTTTGGTAATGCGTATATATAAGGTACGTTCTCCGGCTTCGGCAGTAATATTTTTTACGATAGTGAAACTTATATTGAATTTTACTACGTCTTTTACTCGTTTGGCCACTTTATCTCGCTTACTCTTTGGCTCAATTCGGACGTTAGTGGCATCTAGTTGGGCAGCAAGTGTTACCTTCTTATTGAGTTTGCTCTTCTCTTCAGAGAGGTTGCTTATTTGGCGAGAAGCATCGTTATATTTCTGAGTAACTTCGGCAATAACTTGTTTTTGCTGAACAGTAAGTCGGTTTAATGAATCAATCTGATTGATGTAACTTATCATCACTTTCCTTAAGGTACCAAGCTCTTTTTTGAGCCTTCTGATTTCAGTTGCGTTGCTGCTTTTAACTGTACGTAGCTCTTCGAGAAGCCTTTGCACCTTAACTTTTTCCTGGCCAAGTAGTTCACCTAGCGAATCGTTAGATACGGTCATCTGTAATTCGTCATATTGTGTAGCAAAACGAGTGTATTCGTTCTCAAGGTCTTGTTTCTCTAAACTAAACTCTTGCGTCAGTTCTTTGTTGGCTTGTTTTTCGGAAAACAAGAGGTAGGTTATCGTGATAATTGATATCACTAATACGGTAATAGCGGCAATGAGTCCGATAGTCTTTTTATTCATAATTAAAAGGATAGTTATATGCTGCTGCAAAAATAGTGTTTTAAAGTGGATAAGACTGATGCCTTTAACTAAATTTATTACGGAAATATTTCTTTAATTACTATTTACGTTGTACTTTTGTCGTCGTGATAGAGATAGATTTTAATTATCAATTTTCTAAAAATATAAGTATTATGTCAAAAGTAACCGTAGTAGGCGCAGGTAACGTAGGTGCTACATGTGCAAATGTGCTTGCTTTCAATGAAGTGGCAGACGAAGTAGTAATGCTGGATGTTAAAGAAGGCGTTTCAGAAGGTAAAGCAATGGATATGATGCAGACAGCTCAGCTGTTGGGCTTTGATACAACTCTTGTTGGTTGCACCAATGATTATGCTCAGACTGCAGATTCTGACGTTGTTGTGATTACTTCAGGTATTCCTCGTAAACCAGGTATGACTCGTGAAGAACTTATTGGTGTAAATGCCGGAATTGTAAAGTCTGTAGCTCAGAACGTTCTGAAATTCTCTCCAAATGCAATTATTGTGGTTATCTCCAATCCAATGGATACAATGACTTATTTGGCATTGAAGTCTTTGGGTTTACCTAAAAACCGTATCATTGGTATGGGAGGTGCTTTGGATAGCTCACGTTTCAAATACTTCTTATCTCAAGCCTTGGGTTGCAATGCTAATGAAGTAGAAGGTATGGTTATTGGCGGTCATGGTGATACTACTATGATTCCTCTGACTCGTTTTGCTACTTATAAAGGTCTTCCTGTAAGTAACTTCCTTTCTGCTGAGAAACTTGAAGAAGTGGCTAAATCTACGATGGTTGGCGGTGCTACATTGACAGGTTTACTAGGTACTTCTGCATGGTATGCACCAGGTGCAGCGGGAGCTTTTGTTGTAGAATCTATCATTCACAACCAAAAGAAGATGGTTCCATGTTCGGTTGCTCTTGATGGCGAATACGGACAAAGCGATATCTGCTGTGGCGTTCCTGTAATTTTGGGTCGCAACGGTATTGAAGAAATTGTAGAGCTTCCATTGGATGCTGCTGAGAAAGCTGCATTTGAAGCTAGTGCTGCTGCTGTTCGCACTGTGAACGGAGCATTGAAAGAAGTTGGTGCTCTCTAATAAAAGATCGCATTAATTGCACATACAAAATAAAACGCCTGTTTGGAGCATTCCATACAGGCGTTTTAAGTTTAAGCCGTAAACTTAAAACGTTTAGCGGCTTAAATCTTTTAAGGGTATGCTTTAAGCTTTTGTGGTTAACTCCTAGACTATTTTTTCAACTGGTTTTGCCTCTTCTCTCCAAAAGCTTAGAACTCTGGAATAATGTTTCACTTCCTCTTGCCTTTGTGTCTCTATTTCTGTGGAGCACTAGTAGGTGTCCCATTTCTGCTATCTATACCCCACATCATTTTGCTACGTAGCGTATTGAAAAATACATTATTAAAACGCTTCACTACTTTAACGGTGTAATCAGCACGACGTATTGTGATTTGGTCATCTTCGTTGAACGATTCATTTCCGCCATCAATGGCTACCAAAAAATTATGGCTCCGGCTTTCAACTTCTAGAGTAATCTCCCAATCATCTGGCACAACAATGGGCCGCACGTTGAGGCTGTGCGGGGCTACCGGAGTAATGGCTATTGTGCTGGAGTGAGGAACAATAATAGGCCCGCCTACACTTAGAGAATAGGCGGTGGATCCTGTTGGAGTAGCAATAACAAGGCCATCTGCCTGATAGGTAGTCAAGTATTCACCATTAATAGTTGTACGTATGCTTATCATAGAAGAGCTATCTCGTTTCAATATCGCTATTTCATTGAGAGCATAGGGTGAGGTTTCTATTTTTTTGTTTCCACAACTCATCTGCAGCACACTACGTTCCTCTACTTTATAATTGTTATTATAGATTTCATCAAAAGTGATCTCCATTTCTTCGGGTGATATATCAGCAAGGAACCCTAGACGTCCGGTGTTGATGCCAAGAATAGGAATGTTCTTTTTTCCCACTCTATTGGCTGCTTTTAGAAAGGTTCCATCGCCGCCAATGCTGATGACCATGTCTGCGTCAAAGTCATCATCATCAAATAATCGGATGTTTTTTATATTTAGTTTCATGTCCGATGCAATGAAATGATAGAATTCTCTACATACGGATAGTTCGGCTCCACGTTTCTCTAGTAGTTTAAAAAGAGTCTCAGCATGCGAAGATTTCTTTGCTTGATAAGTGTTTCCGAAGATGGCAAATCTCATAAATTATAAGAATTAGTTAATTTTCAGGGTCTCTTTTTATGAATCTTTTAAGAGCAAACGGCTTCTGTTTCGGTAATTCCTATTACATTTGCACTTTGATTACCTATGCAAAAATGGGATTTTTTTTCCGTATCATAGCTATCTTCTCAGTAATATTTTGTATTTTTGACCAATCGGGCGCTTTTTGAAAGCCTCGTACAAATAATAGAATTATGACAAAATTGAGTGTGAATATCAACAAAGTGGCAACATTGCGCAATGCTCGTGGAGGTGATGTTCCGAATGTGGTAAAAGTAGCGTTGGATTGTGAACGTTTTGGTGCTGAAGGCATAACAGTGCATCCTCGTCCGGATGAAAGGCACATAAGGAAGTCTGATGTTTATGATCTAAAGCCTTTACTGAAAACAGAATTTAATATAGAAGGATATCCTGCTCCCGAATTTATCGATTTGGTATTGAAAGTAAAGCCGCACCAAGTGACTTTAGTTCCAGACAGTCCGGTACAACTTACTTCTAACTCAGGATGGGACACCAAGTTAAACTATGATTTCCTAACAGAGATACTTGAGACATGTAATAATGCCGGAATTCGTACTTCTGTTTTTGTTTCTGCCGATGCGGAGATGATAGAATATGCGGCTAAAGCTGGTGCCGATAGAGTCGAATTATATACCGAGCCTTATGCTACAGCTTATGAGAAGAATCCGGAAGCAGCTGTGGCGCCTTTTATTGCTGCGGCCAATATTGCCAGAAGCTTAGGTCTCGGAATTAATGCCGGACATGACCTGAGTCTGTTGAATCTTAACTTTTTCTATAAAAACATTCCTTGGATCGAGGAGGTTTCTATAGGACATGCTTTGATAAGTGACGCATTATATCTGGGACTAGAAAAAACAATTCAAGAATATAAAAACTGTCTTCGCTGATGAATACACTAATGTTATTGGCCCAAGTGGCTGCAAATATCACTGATTCTCTTGCTACAGTCAACCCTGTACTTACTCCAGTCTCTGCTCCGGCAGAAATGAATATGCTTGATATGGCTGTAAAAGGAGGATGGATTATGATCATTCTCGGAGTATTTTCCATTGCTGTTTTTTATATCCTTTTCGAACGCATATATATGATACGTAAGGCAGGAAAAGATGATCCAATGTTTATGGATAAAATAAAGGACTATATTCTGAGTGGTGAAATTAAATCGGCCATCAATTATTGCCGAACGATGAACACTCCTTCAGCTCGAATGATAGAGAAGGGTATTAGTCGTTTAGGAAGGCCGGTAAATGATGTTCAGGTAGCTATAGAGAATGTAGGTAATCTTGAAGTAACTAAGCTGGAAAAAGGACTGACTGTTATGGCGACTATTTCCGGAGGTGCTCCAATGCTTGGTTTCCTAGGGACTGTAACCGGTATGGTACGTGCTTTCTATGAGATGGCCAATGCAGGGAATAATATTGATATAACATTGCTTTCAGGAGGAATTTATGAAGCAATGATAACGACGGTAGGAGGCCTGATTGTTGGTATTATAGCAATGTTTGCTTATAACTATTTGGTTTCATTAGTAGATGGAGTCGTGAATAAAATGGAGTCAAAAACGATGGCTTTCATGGATTTGCTGAATGAACCGGTAAAAAAATAAATTAGAAAATAGCCTCATGTTAAAGCGTAGAGCAAAAATATCACCCAATTTTAGTATGGCGTCCATGACGGACCTTATATTTCTGCTACTTATCTTTTTTATGATAACTTCAACCGTTGTGTCGCCTAATGCAATTAAAGTATTGCTCCCGCAAGGGAAACAGCAAACTTCGGCCAAGCCTCTTACACGGGTTATCATAGATAAAGACTTGAACTTCTATGCAGCTTTTGGAAATGAAAAGGAACAGGAGTTAGAGCTTCCTGAATTGACACCCTTTCTGCAAGCGTGTGCCGCCAAAGAACCAGACATGTATATTGCACTTTATGCAGATGAAGCGGTGCCATACCGTGAAATTGTCAGAGTACTAAATATAGCCAATGAGAACCATTTTAAGATGGTGCTGGCTACTCGTCCACCTGAGGAAACGAAGTGAGAATGAATAGAAAAACTAAGGGGAAATATATAGGAATATTGGCTACCTTATTGGTGCACGTCATTATGATCGTTCTTTTGGTTCTGATTAGCATTGCTACTCCTGAACCGACAGAAGAGAGTGGCGTGCCTGTTATGCTGGGTGATGCACTAGCTGCGCAGGGAGGATTTGACCCATCTACATTGGTTGATGTGGATATTCTGCCTGAAGAGGCTCCTGCGGCACAATCTCAACCTCAAGAAGCTTCGGAGCAAGAGATGCTGACGCAAGCTGAAGAAGAAACGGTAGCCCTTAAGTCAAAAGCTAAAGCAAAAAAAACGGAAGTGAAGCGACCTGAGAAGACAGCTGCCGAGAAAGCTGCTGATGCCCAACGCTTGGCTGATGAGAAAGCTGAACGCGAACGAAAGTCGGCAGCAGAACTAGCTCGTAAGCGAGTGGCTGGTGCTTTTGGGAAGGGCTCTGAGATGGGAAACCGTGGTTCATCTAGTGGAAAGGGAACGGAAGGCAGTCCAACAGGAAGCTCATCAACAGGTGCTTTAAGTGGCACAGGCGGCTACGGTAGCTTTGATCTTGGAGGCCGTTCTATTGGTGCGGGAGGATTGCCACGCCCATTATATAATATACAAGATGAAGGTCGCGTTGTGGTTACTATTACAGTTAACCCAGCCGGAGCAGTTATTGCTACCAGTATTAATCGGCAGACAAATACGGTGAACTCGGCTCTACGTAAAGCCGCTGAAGATGCTGCTAAAAAAGCCCGTTTTAATACTGTTGGCGGAGTGAATAACCAAACAGGAACGATCACCTACTATTTCAATTTGAAATAACTCTCAACTAAACTAAATACAAATCATGGAGACTATTTATGTTTTTTTTGCTGACGGATTTGAAGAGATTGAAGCACTGACGACTGTCGATGTTTTAAGGCGAGCAAACTTGAAAGTAGAGATGGTCAGTATTATGTCCGAAGATGTGACAACTGGTGCGCACGGCATTGCTGTTACCTGCGACTTATTATTTGAAGAGTGCGATTTTTCAGATGCAATAATGTTATTGTTACCTGGAGGAATGCCTGGTGCTGCTTCATTGTCTAAACATAAAGGTTTGTGCGAACTTCTCTTGGACTATAATAGCCAAAATAAATCGATTGCTGCTATTTGTGCGGCTCCTATGGTATTAGGGAAGCTTGGTATACTCAAAGGACGTAAAGCAACTTGCTATCCAGGTTATGAGCAGGACCTACAAGGGGCTGAATTTGTATATGAGCAGGTAGTGAAAGATGCTAATATCATTACGGGTAATGGTCCCGGTGCTGCCATGGTATTTTCTTTGGCTATTGTTGAATCCTTGGTAGGTAAAGAGAAGAAACAGGAATTGATCGAAGCTATGGGGGTTAAGAATTAGTTTGCTGATGACAAAATACGCTATTATAGTTGCCGGTGGAAAAGGCTTGCGCATGGGAAGCGATCTTCCTAAACAGTTTTTGCTATTGGCGGGTAAGCCCGTGTTGATGCATACTATTGAAGCTTTTTATCGGTATGATTCTGAGATAGAAATTATTTTGGTTCTTCCCAAAGAGCAACAAAACTACTGGCATCAATTGTGTTGTGAATACCATTTTCAAATAAAATATAGGCTTGCAGATGGTGGTGAAACTCGTTTTCATTCAGTAAGGAATGGTCTGAACCTTGTTACCAAACCCGGTTTAGTCGGTGTGCACGACGGTGTTCGCCCGTTTATTTCTCAAGAGGTAATAGCTCGTTGCTATGAATTGGCAGTTGCTCATAAGGCGGTAATTCCGGTAATTGATGTGGTGGAAACTTTGCGACATATTCTAACTGTTGGTAGTGAGACTGTTGATCGCAATGCGTATAAACTCGTTCAAACTCCGCAAGTTTTTGATGCCGATTTATTGATCCAAGCCTATCAACAAGAATATATTCCTACATTTACCGATGATGCTTCCGTTGTTGAAGCCATGCAGATCCCCGTTTTCCTGACGAAAGGAAATAGAGAAAATATAAAAATAACAACTCCTTTTGACTTGAAGGTAGCTGATTCTTTGCTGTGATGTTCGATTTAGTGACCAGAGACATAAAATACCTATCTGGAGTCGGCCCGCAGCGAGCTGCTGTACTCAATAAAGAATTGGAAATCTATTCTTTGCACGACCTCTTGTATTATTTCCCTTATAAGTATATTGATAGAAGTCGTGTGTATCTTATACGCGAAATAGATGGAAATATGCCTTATATTCAGTTGAAAGGGCATATTCTGAGTTTCGAGACCTTTGGTGAAGGAAGGCAAAGACGATTGGTTGCACACTTTTCTGACGGAACAGGAGTTATGGATTTAGTTTGGTTTCAGGGAATCAAATTTGTCGTTGGTAAGTATAAACAGCAGCAAGAGTATATTGTGTTTGGCAAGCCTACAGTATTCAATGGGAGAATCAATATTGCCCATCCAGATATTGACAATGCTTCAGAATTAACTCTCTCTTCTATGGGTTTGCAACCCTACTATAATACTACGGAAAAGATGAAACGTAGTTTCTTGAATTCTCATGCCATTGAGAAGATGATGACAACTGTTCTTCTGCAAGTTCAAGAACCACTACCCGAGACACTCTCTCCTAAAATACTTGCAGAACATCATCTCATGTCTTTGACTGATGCCTTGAGAAATATCCATTTCCCAACTCATCCCGAGTTACTAAGAAAGGCCGAATACCGACTGAAATTTGAAGAGTTGTTTTATGTGCAACTGAATATCTTGAAGTATTCAAAAGATAGGCAATTAAAGTATCGAGGCTACGTTTTTGAGAATGTAGGCGAAATATTTAATACGTTTTATACCCGGAATCTTCCTTTTGAGTTGACTGGCGCTCAGAAACGTGTGTTAAAAGAAATTCGACAAGACGTGGGATGTGGTAAACAGATGAACCGCTTGTTGCAAGGAGACGTGGGCAGTGGTAAAACATTAGTGGCACTCATGAGTATCTTGCTTGCACTGGATAATGGCTATCAGGCTTGTATGATGGCACCCACAGAGATTCTTGCCAATCAGCATTATGACACGATAAAAGAGTTGCTCTATGGTATGAATCTTCGGGTTGAGTTACTTACCGGTAGAATAAAAGGTAAGAAGAGAGAAGCCATTCTTTCGGCTTTGCTAGCGGGAGATGTGCATATACTCATCGGTACGCATGCGGTAATAGAAGATACTGTTCGTTTCTCTTCATTGGGCTTAGTGGTTATCGACGAACAACATCGGTTTGGTGTTGCTCAACGGGCAAGACTCTGGAGTAAAAACGCCCAACCACCTCATATGCTGGTCATGACGGCTACACCTATTCCTCGTACGTTAGCAATGACGCTTTATGGCGATTTGGATGTTTCCATTATTGATGAACTTCCTCCTGGGAGAAAACCTGTTGTAACAATTCATCAGTTCGATAACCGCAGAGAAAGCCTCTATAAATCGATGCATCAGCAAATCGCGGAAGGACGTCAGATTTACATCGTGTATCCTTTGATAGAAGAGAGTGAAAAGATTGACTTGAAGAATCTGGAAGAAGGCTACTGGCATATTTGTGAAGAATTCCCCGAATGCAAGGTTTGCAAGGTGCATGGTAAAATGAAATCAGCTGAGAAAGATGTACAAATGCAACTTTTTGTTTCTGGAGAAGCGCAAATAATGGTGGCAACTACTGTAATAGAAGTAGGGGTAAATGTTCCGAATGCATCGGTGATGATTATTGAAAATGCAGAACGTTTTGGATTATCGCAACTACATCAGCTTCGTGGAAGGGTAGGGCGTGGAGCCGATCAGTCTTATTGTATTTTGGTAACTACCTACAAGTTGGCAGAAGAAACAAAAAAACGACTAGAAATAATGGTGCGGACAAACGATGGTTTCGAGATAGCAGAGGCTGATTTAAAACTGCGTGGTCCGGGCGATCTTGAGGGAACTCAACAAAGCGGGATTGCTTTTGATTTAAAAATTGCAAATATAGTTCGTGATGGTCAACTGTTGCAGCATGTGCGCAGTGTAGCTGAAAGGCTTATTGATGAGGATCCTACAGGCATTCATCCCGAAAATGAGCTCCTTTGGAGGCAACTTAAGTCTCTTCGTAAGTCAAATGTTAACTGGGCCGCTATTAGCTAAAAAACGGTTAAAGATACAGTTTGTTTGCAAAAACTGCTGCAGAACATATTTACTCTTATTCTTCCTGTTTATCGTGGTTTGCAAGCCTTGTTTGCAATAAAAGGATTGCTGTTGTATGAAAAAAAAGTTAAGGGGGCTATTGCTTTTTAAATCGTAAATACTATCTTTGGAATAGTTTTGAAAAAGACACCACTTAGAAACCTTTGAAATAGTATCATTTATGATTGAAAAAACGCTGGTCATTTTAAAGCCTTGTACCCTTCAACGTGGGCTTGTTGGTGAAATTATTCATCGTTTTGAACGCAAGGGATTACATTTGACTGGAATGAAAATGATACATTTGACAGATAAGATTTTGAGTGAACATTACTCGCATCTGAGTACTAAACCTTTCTTTCAACGCGTGAAAGATTCTATGATGGCGGCTCCTGTCATTGTTTGTTGTTTTGAAGGAGTAGATGCGATACAAGTAGTTCATGCTTTGGCCGGTTCTACTAATGGGCGCACAGCAGCACCGGGAACCATTCGTGGTGATTATAGTATGAGTTTTCAAGAAAACATAGTCCATACTTCCGATTCACCTGAAACTGCGGCTACTGAATTAAAGAGATTTTTTAAACCGGAAGAGATATTCGATTATGAGCAGGTTACTTTTGGCTTTCTTTATGCTTGTGATGAATATTAACGAATTGAAGAAACGAATGAATTTTAATTGTATTAAAACTGTATTGGTTGCCGCAACGGCAATGGTCAGTCTGAATTCTTTTTCTCAGGATCTGATTGCGCGCCAAGCTCCGATTGATCGAAAACTAAAGAGTGTCGATTCACTCGCATTACAAAAGCAGATTCGTGCTGAACAGGCTGCTTATCCTGCGCTGAGCCTATATCCAAACTGGGATACCCGATATGTACATGCTTACGGTAAAGAGGCTATTGTTCCTGAGTCTTTTACAATTAATCTTACCGGTTTCCACATGCCTACCCCTAGCACACGCATAACGTCTCCTTTCGGCCCTCGTTGGAGAAGAATGCATAATGGGCTTGATCTTAAAGTGAATATAGGCGATACTATTGTTGCGGCTTTTGACGGTAAAGTACGTATAGTGAACTTTGAACGTAGAGGCTATGGCAATTATGTCGTTATTCGTCATGATAATGGACTCGAAACGATTTACGGACACTTATCAAAACAGTTGGTAGAGATTAATCAACAAGTTAAAGCTGGTGAACCCATTGGACTTGGGGGTAATACCGGACGTTCTACAGGTTCTCATTTACATTTCGAAACTCGTTTCTTAGGAATTGCTATTAATCCTGCTTATATGTTCGATTTCCCAAAACAAGATATTGTTGCTGATACTTATACGTTTAGGAAGACAAGAGGGCATGAGTCTGTTGATCCTTCAACAGGTAGAATGGCTAAAGCTGACGAAGGAACTATAAGATATCATAAGGTGAAGAGTGGAGATACTTTATCTCGTATTGCTGCTAAAAGAGGTGTGTCAATTGATAGACTCTGTAAGCTGAATCGAATAACCCGAAGAACGACTCTTAGACTAGGACAAGTACTTCGCTGCTCTTAATATCTATAAACAAAATATGTGAGGAGGACACTTTAATATAATTTAGAGTGCCCTCTTTTCTTTTTTCTTTAATTATTGCTAACTTTGCACTCTATTCGTAATAAAATGAAAGAGACAAAGCAACAGTTCGAGCATGTCATTGCACTATGCCGTGATTTGTTTTCCAAAAAACTCCATGACTACGGTCCTGCATGGCGCATTCTGCGTCCGGCTTCCGTTACAGATCAAATTTTCATTAAGGCCAATCGCATCAGAAGTATAGAAACCAAAGGGGTGACTTTAATTGATGAAGGGATTCGGTCGGAATTCATAGCAATAGTAAATTATGGTATTATTGGCTTGATACAGTTGGAATTAGGCTATGCTGAATCTGCTGATATTAAGAATGAGGAGGCTATGGCTCTTTATGACAAATATTCTAAGGAGGCGTTGGAGTTGATGCTTGCTAAGAATCATGACTACGATGAGGCATGGCGTGCGATGCGTGTTAGTTCCTATACAGACCTAATATTAATGAAAATCTATCGCACCAAGCAAATAGAATGTTTGTCTGGGCGCACGCTGGTGTCTGAAGGTATAGATGCTAACTACATGGATATGATTAATTATTCAGTTTTCGGATTGATTAAGATTGAATTTGAGAAATAAAGAAGTACATATAGCGATAAATGTTTGGGTAAATCTGTGTCGGTTCTTACTGGCCGGGCTATTTATTTTTTCAGGATTCGTGAAGGCTGTTGATCCACTAGGAACACATTACAAGATACAGGACTACTTGACTGCTTTCGGCATGGATGGACTGTTTCCATCTTACGCTCCCTTATTATTTTCTATCGTTTTGTCCGCTTTAGAATTTTCTATTGGCGTTTTGTTGTTTTTTGGAGTAAGGAAGAAGACATCAACGACTTTGTCTTTGTTGCTTATGATCGTAATGACTCCTCTTACGCTTTATCTTGCTTTAAAGAATCCGGTATCTGATTGTGGTTGCTTTGGTGATGCCTGGGTGTTGACTAACTGGCAGACTTTTTGGAAGAACGTTGTGTTATTAATTGCAGTAATCTCTGTTTTTGTAGGAAAACGTCACATTATACGTTTTGTAAGTGCTAAAACGGAATGGTTAGTATCACTTTATACGATTTTCTTTGTGCTTTTCCTTTCGCTATATTGTTTGAATCGTTTGCCTGTTCTTGACTTTCGTCCTTATAGGATAGGTGAAAATATTGCAGAAGGAATGACTATTCCTGAAGGGGCGAAGCCGAGTGTCTTTGAAAATACATTTATTTTAGAGAAGAATGGCGTAAGGAAGGAATTTACTCTTGATAACTATCCGGATAGTACGTGGAAGTTTATTGATTCTCATAGTGTGTTGAAGGAGAAAGGGTATGAACCTGCGATTCATGATTTCTCAATGATGGACAGAGATACCGGCGAAGATATAACAGATCAGGTGCTGACAAACAAAGGGTATACTTTCTTTTTAGTGGCGCATCGGATAGAGGAAGCAGATGATAGCAACATTGACCTGATTAATGAGATTTACGATTATTGTGTGGAACATGGTTATGGCTTCTACTGCTTAACTTCTTCCTCGGAAGATTCTGAGATTGATCAATGGAGGGACAAAACAGGAGCTGAATACCCTTTCTGTTTGATGGACGATATAACTCTAAAAACAATGATTCGCTCAAACCCCGGATTGATGTTGATTAAGAATGCTACCATTCTCAATAAATGGAGTGATAATGACTTACCCGATGAGTATGAACTAACTGATAAGTTGGAGAATTTGGAGTTGGGCAAGCAAAAAGTTAAAAGTGATGTGTATACAATAGAACAGGTTATCTTGTGGTTTGTATTACCGTTGTTATTTGTGTTGGGACTTGATATATTGGTGGTGAAAAGAAATGAACGTAAACGAAAGAATAAAGATCAAAAATTAATTAACCCTTTAATAAAGACTAAAATGAGAAAGAACATTGTTGCAGGAAACTGGAAAATGAACAAAACCCTTCAAGAAGGTATTACTCTTGCAAAAGATTTGAATGAAGCTTTGGCTGGTGAGAAACAAAACTGTGATGTGGTTATCTGTACACCGTTTATTCATTTGGCTTCAGTAACACCTTTGGTTGATGCTGCCAAGATTGGTGTGGGCGCAGAAAACTGTGCTGATAAAGAATCAGGTGCTTATACCGGTGAGGTATCAGCTTCTATGGTTGCTTCCACAGGAGCAAAATACGTTATTCTGGGCCATTCAGAACGTCGTGCTTATTACGGTGAAACAGCTGCAACCTTGAAAGAGAAAGTTAAGTTGGTTTTGGCTAATGGCTTGACTCCTATCTTCTGTATTGGTGAGGTGTTGGAAGAACGTGAAGCTAATAAACAAAATGAAATTGTTTATTCTCAATTGGCTGGTTCTTTGTATGATCTTTCTGCTGAAGATTTCGCTAAGATTGTGTTGGCATACGAACCTGTTTGGGCTATTGGTACCGGTAAAACAGCTTCTGCAGCGCAGGCTCAGGAGATTCATGCTTACATCCGTTCTACCATCGTTGATAAATATGGAAAAGAAATAGCAGATAATATTTCTATTCTTTACGGTGGAAGTTGTAAGGCTTCTAATGCAAAAGAATTATTTGCCAATCCTGATGTCGATGGTGGTTTGATTGGTGGTGCTGCTTTGAATGTAGCCGATTTCAAAGGTATTATCGATGCATTTAATGCATAAATTTCAATACTAGGATTTGTGGGCCTTCCATTGGGCAAGGTTCACAAATCTTTTTTATTTATCAACTTGTGTGTATGAAGACTTATTCGTTTTACTCAGCTTTGTTATTTCTATTATTTGCCTTTTCTGTAGCAAAAGCACAGAATATCGTTAAGAGCTTGGAACGTGATGTACCGGGGCAAGGCAAGGTGACTGTTCATCAGGACTCACGTCTTGAAGCTTTGCTGGGGCAAGAACATACCTCAAACGCCATAACAGGCTCTGAAGAGCAGGAATTTATTAAGGTCGCCGGTTACAGAGTGCAGGTGTATGCAGGTAATAATTCGAGAAGTGCTCGTAGTGAGGCTCAGAATATAGGTTTTAAGGTGAAAGAATACTTTCCTGATCTAAAGGTGTACACAACCTTTTCTTCTCCCCGCTGGTTATGCAGGGTAGGTGATTTTCGTAGCATAGAAGAGGCTGATGCTGCGTTGCGACAATTAAAAGCTACAGGTGTTTTCAGAGAAGTCTCTATTGTAAAAGAACAAGTCAATATCCCTTTATAACTTACTCATGTTAGAAAAAGAAGAAGTAGACTCTCCTCACTTGGAGGAGATGATGAATCATTATCGTGGTATTATAACTCTATTAGGTGAGGACGCTGAACGTGAAGGACTTTTAAAGACCCCCGAGCGGGTGGCTAAGGCCATGCTAACTCTCACCAAGGGATATCATATGGATCCCCATGAAGTACTTTGTTCGGCTAAGTTTAAGGAAGAATATAGTCAGATGGTTATCGTGAAAGATATCGACTTCTTTTCTCTTTGTGAACATCACATGTTGCCGTTCTATGGTAAGGTGCATGTGGCTTATATCCCTAATGGTTATATTACGGGTCTGAGTAAGATCGCTCGTGTGGTAGACATCTTTTCTCATCGCTTGCAGGTACAAGAACGTATGACTTTGCAGATAAAGGAATGCATCCAGCAAACTTTAAATCCACTTGGTGTAATGGTGGTTGTTGAGGCTAAGCATATGTGCATGCAGATGCGAGGTGTGGAAAAACAAAATGCGATAACTACTACTTCCGATTTTACGGGCGCTTTTAATCAGGCAAAGACGCGCGAGGAATTTATGAATCTCATTACTTATCGATAGTTTTTGACTATCGATAAAGAGTTATTTGGGCAATATCACCCTGTCTCCCAAACGCTTGGACATCATGTTCAGGATTTGCTTCATTTCATGGTATCGCTGCATTATTGCGTTGCACTTTTCTATATCATTCGCTATGGCAGGATCTTGAAGTGCAAACATTATGTGCTTTAATTCTGCGTTCACAATTGCATTCTTGAAATTAATGGTGAAGTCAGGAACCACTTCAAACAGTCGTTCTTCATCTGTTGCCATCTTCTGTCCTTTGCTTAACTGATAACGGCTACTAAGCAATTCGGCTGATAATCGACTGATCTCTTGGTCGGGGTGTGACATGAAGTAGCGTTCGGCTCTAAAGCCCTCATCATACATGTGTGCAGCAGCCTCGGCAAGAATCCGTCGGTGGAGTGGGTTATGGAAAGTCAGATCATCTTGCTTCAAATCGTTGATGATGTAAGCAATGACACTTACAGGCACTTCGTTCCCTTCTTCGTCTGTTTCTTCGCACATAATCTTCTCTCCATAGCGAATGATCGTTTTTATAATCAGACGCTCAAACTTATAGAATTCTTGACCTTCTTTACCTTCTTGCGGAATGAATGATTCGTAAGGTGGCGTTACTCCTTCCTCTGGTGGTGGAACGGCCATGTTGCCATTTGGCGAAGTAGGCGATTGGTTATAGCTGGTCGGCTTGTTTTCTTTCTCGGTCTGTTTTTCTTTTAATTTAGCAACCTCTGCCACCAACAGTTTCTCCTCAATACGTAGCAATTGGCTGCACTCCTTCATGTATACCGACCGAATAATAGCTTCGGGAATGACCGATATGCTTCGTACGATATCACCAATTAATTCGGCTCGCTTGATGGGGTCTTTACCCGCTTCATCGAGCAATAAGTTTGTTTTGAAGCGAATAAAGTCGACCTCATGGGCCGAGATATATGCTTGGAAATCAGTCGCATTATGTTTGCGTGCAAAAGAGTCGGGGTCATCTCCATCGGGTAATAGTACGACTTTGATGTTCATTCCTTCCTCCAATAGCATATCGATGCCGCGGATGGAAGCTTTGATACCCGCCATATCTCCGTCGTACAGTACAGTAATATTATTGGTAAAGCGGTGAATGAGACGAATTTGCCCAGCTGTTAATGAAGTCCCTGATGATGAAACCACATTCTCTATGCCCGATTGATGCATTGAGATTACGTCCGTATATCCTTCGACGAGGAAGCAACGGTCTTGTTTAACGATCGACTGCTTGGCAAAATAGATGCCGTACAACTCACTACTCTTGTGATAAATCTCCGATTCCGGCGAATTGACGTATTTGGCTAGTTTTTTGTTTTCAGTGCTCATTACACGTCCACCGAAAGCAACAATCTTGCCCGAAAGTGAATGTACAGGAAACATTACCCGTCCCCAGAAACGATCACGTAGCCGGCCTTCGTCTGTTTCGTAGCAAAGGCCTGTTTTTACAAGAAACTCCTTTTGGTAACCTTTTTTTGCTGCTTCCTGAGCTAGAGCATCGTGCTGTTCCGTACTGAAGCCGAGTTGGAACTTCTCTATGGTGTCATCTCGGAAGCCACGCTGTCTGAAGTAGGCCATGCCAATGCTGCGTCCGTCAATGTGATTTTTCAGAATATTCTGAAAGTAATCACGTGCAAAGCTGTTGACGATGAACATACTTTCGCGAGCGCTCTGAGCCTGTTTCTCTTCGCTGGTCAGCTCTCGTTCCTTGATTTCAATGTTATATTTCTTGGCGAGAAACTTCAATGCCTCGTAGTAGGACATCTGTTCGTGTTCCATGATGAAGTGCACTGCATTGCCGCCTTTGCCACAACTGAAACATTTGCATAAACCTTTGGCCGGAGAGACGCTGAAGGATGGCGTTTTCTCGTTATGAAAGGGGCATAGCCCCACATAGTTCACTCCACGCTTGCGCAGAGTAACGAACTCCGATACTACATCAACGATCTGTGCGGCATCGAGTATTCTGTCTATGGTTGCTTGATCTATCATTCTACGAGAGGTTTTTTCAATATCACAAAAGTACTTCTAATTTGTTATACTACCAAGCTACCCTTTTCCTTTTATATGAATAGGTTATACAGATTGATTTTCTGAACTCATTCTTGTCAAGAGCAGGTTTACGCATTATTAACGAAGTAAGAGGGTTTGAAAAAGAATTAGGTGTTCTTTGGATAACAATACGAGAGAAACTAATTTCCTTTAGGAGTTATTCCGATAACAAATAAGCAAATTGCTGAAGAGAAACCGCCTTTTGAGGCAAGAGAACCGTGCAGTTGAGCCAACTGCACGGTTCTCTTGGACGGTTATAACCCTTCTTGGGGCTACCTGACGAAGGGGAGCCAAATAAAAAGAGGGAAGCCGAAACTTCCCTCTTTTACTGTAGTTTAATCTGAATATATTTTATGATTACTCTTACAAAGATAATACATTGAACAAGCAAAGTCAAGCTTTTTCCAGAGAAAAAGGATGGCCTACTTGATGTTTTCACGAATCTTTGCCAGATACTTCTTCATGGCTTCTGCGTCCTTATTGGTGATGATCTCTAATACCGTTTTCAGTTCACGACGAATATTTTCCACTTGTGAAGGAGTGCGGGGGTTGAATAAGATTTCTTGTAACAGATAGTCATCTTCACTCATTAACCCTTTGGCGATGGCCATGTGTTTCTTAAATGTGGTGCCGGGGGCTTCCTGATGCTTCATGACAGCAGCAAACACAAAAGTAGAAACAAACGGGATAGAGAGCGAATAAGCTACCGTCTCATCGTGTTCGTCGAAAGTATATTCAAAGATATTCAGGTTCAGACTGTTATACAGATCCTTGAAGAATACTTTCCCCAGATGATCACTCTCGCTGATAACGATGGCATTCTCGCTACTCAAATTACTGAGGCTGGCAAATGTGGGGCCGAACATGGGATGAGTGGACACGTAGCGGAAACCGCTTTCTTCGTAAAACTTCTTCAATCCCGTCTTAACTGATGCAATGTCGCTGATGATGCAGTCTTTTGACAGCACAGGCAACACTTGTCTAAAGGCATCTAACGTGTACTTCACTGTTGCCGCATTGATGACCAACTCAGGATCAAATTCTTTGATTTCATCCAGCGTAGTGAAGCGATAAGTGTTGTACACAAAGCGCAACTGATGCGGGTTGACATCGAAGACGGCCGTTTCGTGCTGAAAGCTTAGTATGTCGGTAAAGAAGGAACCCATCTTTCCGGCTCCAAGAATTAATATTCTCATGATTGCTTTACTTGTTTATGATTTCCATCTGTTGGCGAACGCTCTCTTCGTGGATAGCCTCGAATACGGTTTTGATAAACTCTGCGTCCATGCCGCAAAGTGCACCTTGAGAACCTCTCTTTTCCAAGATCTCGGTGTAGCGATCCGTTTGCAAGATGGTCATGTTGTGTTCTTTCTTGTATGTACCGATCTCGCGAGCGATGCGCATGCGTTTTGATAACTCTTCAATCAGATTATTATCGCACTCGTCAATCTGCTTGCGTAGTTGGCTCAGGTTTTCCGTTGTCTGTGTTTCTGTACGGATCACCAATAGGTTGATAATGTAATCGAGTATGTCGGGAGTCACTTGCTGCGATGCATCACTCCATGCAGCATCAGGGTTGCAGTGACTTTCTACAATTAAACCGTCGAAGTTCAAATCCATGGCTTGCTGACAAAGCGGAGCAATCAGTTCGCGACGACCACCAATGTGACTCGGATCACAGAAGATTGGCAAGTTTGGTATTCTGCGACGAAGTTCAATAGGAATGTGCCATTGTGGTAAGTTACGGTAAATCTTCTTGTCGTAGCTGCTGAATCCTCGATGAATGACTCCCAAACGTTTTAGTCCCGAATTATGAATGCGCTCTAATGCGCCGATCCATAACTCCAGATCAGGGTTTACAGGATTCTTTATTAATACAGGAATATCTACACCTTTTAATGCATCAGCAATCTCTTGAACAGCAAATGGGTTAGCTGTAGTGCGGGCACCTACCCATAGAATATCAATATCAGCTTTTAATGCTTCTTCTACATGCTTAGCAGTGGCCACTTCAGTAGAAACATACATGCCCGTTTCTTTCTTTACTTCTTTCAGCCAAGCCAGACCTTCTACGCCTACACCTTCAAAGCCACCCGGTTTGGTACGCGGCTTCCAGATGCCTGCTCGGAATATCTTCATACCTCTATCGGCCAATTGCTTGGCAGTGGTCATCACTTGCTCTTCTGTCTCGGCGCTACACGGACCTGCTATAATAATAGGTCTTTTAGCTTCTACACCCGGTAGTAAAATTGATTCTAATTCCATGATTTCTTTGTTCTATATCTGCTTGGCACCTGACTATGTGTCCCGCCATCGGCAGCGTATTGTTTATATTCTTACTTAATTCTTTTATATACTCTATTCGTTAAAAGTTAGCCTTTCGAGGATCGGTTAACCTCTATTTCATCGCTTTAATTCTTTCCAAAGCTTCTGCTAGTTTATCTTCCTTGCAGCAAAGTGAGAGGCGAATAAATCGAGCACCGTTGCTGCCGAAGATGAATCCCGGAGTGATGAATACACGAGCCTGATGTAATACCTTCTCTGTTAGTTCCTCCACATCGGTGCAACTTTCAGGTATCTTTCCCCAAAGAAACATTCCTACCTGCTTCTCGTCGTATTTGCATCCGAGAACATTCATTATTTCTCCTGCAAGATGGCGACGATTGCGATAATTCTTATTATTTCCTTCGTACCAGTCGGCATCAGCTTCCAGAGCTTTAGCGGCTGCCAGTTGCATCGCACGAAACATTCCACTGTCTATGTTACTCTTTACCTTCAAAATCCATTGTACAAATTCAGCGTTCGAAGCCAGCATGCCAATACGCCACCCCGGCATATTATGGCTCTTGCTCATAGAGTTGAACTCAATGCAACATTCCTTTGCACCTGGCACTGATAGAATACTTAGTGGTTTATCATTCAAAATGAAACTATAGGGATTATCGTTCACGATAATAATCCCCTTGCTGCGAGCAAAGTTTACCAGCTTTTCGTATAGTTCAGGTGTCGCATTGGCACCGGTTGGCATACCTGGATAATTTGTCCACATCAGTTTCACACGACTCAAATCCATCTGTTCCAATTCCTCAAAGTCGGGCATCCATCCGTTTTCTTCTTTCAAATTATAGAAAACGACCTCTGCCCCCAGAATCTTGCTTAAAGAAGTATAAGTAGGATATCCGGGATTAGGCACCAGCACCTGCTCTCCGGGATTAACGAAAGCCAGCGTAACATGCAAAATACCCTCTTTGGAGCCGATGAGCGGTTGAATTTCAGTTTCCGGATTCAATTCCACCCCATACCATCGTTGATACCAGTTGGAAAATCCTTGTCTAAGCTCTGGAACCCCTACGTATGGCTGATAACCATGCCCGTTGGCATTCCATGCATTATCGCATAACGTTTTTATTGTCTCGTCCGAAGGCGGCATATCCGGGCTTCCTATTCCCAAGCTGATCACATTTTTGCCTTCAGCGTTCATCTGCGCTACTTCTTTCAGTTTCTTCGAGAAGTAGTATTCGCTTACCCCCGACAATCTGTCGGCCGGAGCAAATTTACATATTTGATTTTCCTTCTGCATATTCGCCTAATATTTTGAGTTCTTTGGTTAATGGAGTGATGGCCGCTATAGCCTGTTTGTATCTCAGATAATTGCTGAATGACACGTCGATGTAAAATTGATATTCCCACTCACGGCCGATGATAGGGAGCGATTGTATTTTAGTTAGATTGACGTTGTAGAAAGAGAGGATGGAAAGAACTTGTGAAAGACTGCCTTCAGTGTGAGGGAGGGTGAAAACGATGTTTGCTTTGTTGATGCTCTGCTGCTGAACTTCATCCGCATGCCATGGATCGGCTATTACCAGAAAGCGAGTGAAGTTGTGTTTGTTTGTTTCAATTCCCTCTTGAAGAACCTTCATCCCGTAGCGCTCGGCGGCAGCCCGTGAGCAGATAGCAGCATGGCCTCTAAGGTTTTGTTCTTTGATCACCTCTGCGCTCAGTGCAGTGTCTTCGGTTTCGACCACCTTTATTTGTGGGTGATGGTTTAGGAAGTCCCTGCATTGCATCAGTGCGATAGGGTGAGAATTGACTTCCGTTATGTCATCCCAATCCTCGTCCGGCAAACAGACAAAGCTGTGCGATATACGTAGCTTCTGTTCACCAATGATTCGTGCTCCACTCTGTCGAAGCAACTCATTGTTTTGAAGCAAACTTCCGGCAATGGTGTTTTCGATGGCCACCAAAGCGATCGTTTCGCTGTCTTTTTTCATTGAAGTAAAAACGTCCTCAAACGTTGCGCAACAAATTAGAGAGATTTCTTCCCCTTCGAAATACTTGTGAGCGGCTATGTCGTGATACGAGCCTAATGTTCCTTGAATTGCTACCTTCTTCATTTTATATAATGTCTGATACAAAAAAATCCCGCATCCAATATTGGAGCGGGACTTTTTAAGTTTTTATTTTCAGTATTTACTTTCGTTAGATACATACAAATTCCCGCTCTACCTTATGGCTAAAGTAAAAGTAAAAAAAGAAGGAAAATGTATAAGCAAACGAGTTCATATAATCTGTATTTGTTTCTATTACGTGGGCAAAAGTAATACATTTCTCTTAAATGCAAACAAAAAACTATATTTTTTTTGTTTTGATGTGCATTAAATATTACTTTCTCATTTCGAATGCTTCCTTACTGTATACTTGTTACATGAATATTGCATAAATAGGTGCTTCTATACTCGTTAGGAGTGAAGGGATTTTAATTATATCCATAACTGAACGTTTTATGCGGATATAATTATTATAGTTCAATAATGCAAAGATGATAAATGAATAATCGTCTTTTTTGTTTAGTGGTGGGGATCAGCTTGCTAATGCGTATGGTTGCTGCTAGATCATAAAGAAGCGATCTTGAACGGAGTTGAAATATTTTCGGGAAATAATCAATTCATCTACTTTATCGAAAGGAGCTTGCATGATGCATTTCTTCCCCTCTATCATACCTAGATATGCGATATTAATAATATATTGTTGACTAATCTGCGCAAATGATGACGCTAATTTTAATATGTCATCGGCAGAAGTATTCCGTTTTAGTTGAATGGAACTTTGATTTTATGTTGGATATTCGTATACTCATCTTAAAAGCTCTTATGATATAGAAAATTCGAAAACAACATATACGTATAAGAATGGTAAAGCTATTCCGAAAACAAAAAGCTATTCAGAATCGGATGATGTTAAACTTAATTATCATGCGTTGCGTATTGGCTTTTATTTTTAATTCAATATCACTGAAGGGCTATTTTTGTATGCAAGCTTTGTGTTTTTTATGTGCATAGGATGAGAGTCTTCTACATCTTTATTATCGGCGGTACATAGAGGCATTCTTTTTTTAGTTTACCTATAACAAAAAGATAGCAAGAAATCATGTACACATAGTATATGCCTATTTTAAGCGTAAAAATGATGTTTTATTTGATAGTATTAATCTTTTATTTTATTTATTATGAAGAATGTTTTTTCTTTGCTTGCGATAGTTACAATATGTTTCCTTACAATTTCATGTAGCAGAAATGATGATTCAGAGGGAGAAGGTGCCAATATTGAGGAAATTGTACCTCCTGCTATATTAGATGGGATGAAACCCTATATCACTATTTATTCGGGTACTACTCCTCCTGATATTGAAGGTACTTATCTCATAGAGCCAACGACTACCGTTTATTGCCAAGATTATAGTCAAGATGAAGGAAGTGGCGGCTACGAAAAAGGGACGGTTGTTGCTAATGTGTATATAAAGTTTGCGAATCAGAAGAATGATAACCATACAATTGAATACAGTGAAAAAAGTGCTGATGGAAATACTGTTGCAGCAGGGAAAGGAGCGTTTATTAGTGGAAGCGCTAATAATTTCACTGTTTATCTGGACACTGAAGGAGAAAGTCGCGGTATTTATACCAAAACGGCCCTCGTTATTTCAGGAAGAAAAACGAATACAGGTATTAAAGATCTGAGATACGCTTTTGTGATGGTTGAGAAGGGGAGTGATCCAAATGAAGAATTAATGGCTCAAGATGTTTATCGTATATTTGAAGATGGTAGTGGAGAAGCTGCTATTGCAAATTGGCCTATAGATACTAAAGCCATCTCTGGTTCGTTGCAAAATAGCTACAATGTGATGTCTTACAATGTAAAGAGGGATGAATAATGGCTTAAGCATTATTTGCGGCCAAATAACATAGATTCTCGTTCTATGACTTTTAATTGTTTCTGGAAATTATAACCATTCATTATCATTTAGACAAATAGTTATATTTCTTTACGTAAAATACAATCAAAATAGAACTAGTTAATTCAGCGTGGTTAAGTAGTTAGTTCACCACGCTGAATTAACTACTTAACCGCGGTTAACTAACTAGTTCAACAAACCCCTCTCACAAGGCCTGTGGAGGGGCGTGACTCGTTTTCTTAAATAGATACAAATGTCTCTAGTGAAAGATGTTTGTATGTGAATGAATTAGGCTTGCTTTTTATCGAATCTGTCTCTTTCTGTAAGGTAAGTATATAAATAAGAGGGCCCTTAATGCACAAACCCAAGAATATTATCGAACTTTTCACCTTGGTTCTCAAATTGTCCGTTCAAAGCTTCTGCTTCTTTAGGAGCTAATTCGAGTGCCTTTTTCATGTCCTCTACCGAACCTTCTTTGTCCCCGTTCAATAGTTTGGCACGGCCACGCTCATGGTAGGCTGATGCAAAGTTGGGATTTATCTCGATCGCTTCATCAAAAACTTCAATAGCAGCAGAAAGATTCTTCTGAGAGATGTATAATTTGCCTAGTGCTAAGTAGGCTTGCTCGTTAAATGGGTTTAGTATGGTTACCTTTCGGTAGGATTCCTCCGCTTCTGTTCCTTTCCCTGTAGCATCAAAGAGCTTTCCTTGCAGAACAAGTGCAGTTTCTTCGTCAGGAGATTGTTCCAATATCACCTCTAAGTCTTTTTGCGCTTCTTCATATTGGTTCATGTCCAGTAACACTTCGATACGCATCAATCTTGCTTCTGTATAATCTTCTTTTAATATAAGTGCTTTGGTAAGGTTCGCTATTGTGCTAATTTCATCATTCAAACCTCGTTCTGCTCTGGCTAGTTGAAAGAGTGGCATGGCTTTGTCCTTCTCTATGTCGATTGCTTTTAATGCAAATTCCTTCATGGCGGTATAGTCTTCTAACATATAACATACGTGGGTGAGTGTGAGGAAAGTACTACTGACTTCTGGCTCGATACCTGCCATCTCCTCTAATATTTCTCGTGCTTTATCCAGCTCTCCCGTCTGTATGTAAAGTTGGCTTAAATAGCCCATTGTTTCAAAATCTTTTTCGATAGCGAGTGCTTCAGTGAAACACTTCACAGCATAGTCGGCACGTCCTATGCGCTGAGCACGGAGTCCGTCATACTTTAATATATCAAAGTTCTTTTTGTCATTTTTTAGTTGTTCCTCTTCTGAGTTTTCTGTCTTTCCTGAGAAGAGTGATTTAAAGAAATTAGCCATGTTCTTTTATTTTTAGGTTCTTTGCAAAAATAATAAATAATGCTTGTTAGATGCTATGCTTGTGCCTGTTTTTTGTTATGAATGTGTCTTCAGTTGTAGCATGCCGTCTTTTATTTCAAGTTCTCCTTCATCTAGCAGATATTGAATTGCTGTGCTTAATTCCTCCTTTTCTGCTGTCTCTATGCTGCGGGCTATATCGGCCGGAGTAGAGGGCTGCAGATTGAGGACGTCGATAATCTGTTGCTTCAAAAGGTCGAATGTAAGGTTTGGAAGAGTGTCATTTATAACTCTTTTGCTGAGGCAGTTATCGCATTGGCCGCAGTTGTGCTTATTTCTTTCTCCAAAGTAATGAAGCAACATTCTGCTTCTACATGCCGTTTCAGAAGTAACATATTCTAGCATGGATTTGATGCGTGCCTCGTATCGTTCTTTTCGTTCTTCGTATACCGGGCGTGTGATTTGTAGATGGCGTAATTCCACGCGTTCACGTGTATATATTATATAAGGTGTCTTTTTGCGTGGGATGTAATCTAATATATGTCGCTTATCCAACATGGTTAATAGATCGTATACTTGTTGCCGGGTTAATCCGGAGCGTACGGCTAGCGACTCTTCGTGAATATAGGCATAGTCAGTGAATACGCCTGTGTATGACCGTAGTACGGTTTGTATCAAGGAATCGGCTTGAGCACCCATCTCTTGTAGCTTGTAGAGTTCATCCCGACGAATAGTGAAAAGCAGTCGTGAGGCATTGTCTTGCTCAGATGTATATTCAATGTATCCGGCTTGAGTCAGTATCTTTAGTGCACTGTCAGCGGGTACAGGGAAATGCTTAAATTTGCGACAAAACTCTTCCAGATTGAATTCGTACATGCAATTCACGCCGTCTCCCATAGCCATCTGGTAATAGTAATTCACGTGTTCGTACACTTGTTTGATGTATTCTTTCTCAGGGAATGTGTCCGCCACACGTTTCTTTAACGATGCTTTGTCTGAATTGGAGTACAAGATCACAGCATACGCTTTTTCACCGTCACGTCCGCCTCGACCTGCTTCTTGAAAGTAGGCTTCCGGTGAATCGGGCAGGTCAAGGTGTACCACAACTCGTACGTCGGGTTTATCAATTCCCATACCAAAAGCATTAGTGGCTACCATTACACGGCATTCTCCACTTTGCCAGTGTTTCTGCCTCAGATCTTTCACATCATTGTTTAGTCCGGCATGGTAAAAGTCGGCTGTAATGCCTTCGTGCTGTAAGAGTTCAGTTGTTTCCTTTGTCCTTTTCCGGTTGCGTACATAAACGATGGCACTTCCTGGTATTCGGTGAAGTATGTGCAATAATTCTCCGGCTTTATTGTCTGTTTTACGAACGATATAAGCAAGGTTCTTTCGTTCAAAACTCATCCGGAATACATTCTCTTGCTTGAAGTGAAGTCTTGACTGAATATCCTTTACCACAGCGGGCGTGGCAGTGGCTGTCAGCGCTAGTACGGGTATTCCCGGTATGAGATCTCTTATCTCGGCTATTTTTAGATAAGCCGGACGAAAGTCATATCCCCATTGAGAGATGCAATGGCTTTCGTCGACGGTTATCATGCTCACGTTCATGGAACGGAGTTTAACCCGAAAGATTTCTGTATCCAAACGTTCCGGTGAGATGTAGAGAAACTTGTAGTCACCGAAAATGCAATTTTCCAATGCTACGATGATCTCTTGTCTCGTCATTCCCGAATAAACGGCAAGGGCTTTAATACCACGATTTCTCAGATTCTGAACCTGATCCTTCATCAAAGCGATGAGGGGGGTCACTACGAGGCATATTCCCTCTTGCGCTAAAGCCGGAACTTGAAACGTGATAGACTTGCCACCGCCCGTAGGCATCAACCCTAACGTGTCTTTGCCTTGGCCGATGCTAGTGATAATGTCTTCCTGTAAGTCACGGAAGGCATCATAGCCCCAGTAACGTTTCAGTATTTCGTGATAAATGCTCACTCTGCTGGCTTGATATCTTCAATTTGTAATTGCACTTCTCCGTGTCTATGGGTATTCTCCTCTATTGTGTAGCAGATGTCAAACGAACGTTTTGTTTTGATATAGCGAACGTGCGAACTTTGTCCAAAAGCTATTCCATTCATTACATTGTTTGACTTGTTGTCCACCAATTCTAGTTTGATATGTTCTTGGTCACGACCTACCACTTTACTTGTACCATAGTCGTACACATGATGAGTGCAGAAGATAGGTTTGTTGTTTTCAGGGCCGAATGGGTTAAATTTTTTCAGGTCGCTACAGAACTTTGACGTTATATCTCTAAAGTCTATCTCCGCATGAATGTTGATCATTGCCGCGGTCTGTTCGGGCAAGATATGTTCTGACACAAATTCTTCGAAACGTTGTGTAAAGGCCTCAACTTTGTCTATCTTCATCGAAAGTCCCGCAGCATAGGTATGTCCGCCGAAGTTCTCGAGTAGGTCGCGACAATGTTCAACCGCTTTATATACATCGAATCCCAACACCGAACGTGCAGAGCCGGTGGCCATGTCGTCGGTACGGGTTAGCACTACTGCCGGACGGTAATAAACCTCAGTCAGTCGGGAAGCCACAATACCGATCACTCCTTTGTGCCAATTCTCGTTGTAAAGTACAATGGAACGTCGCTGGGCTAAACCGCTCAGATTAGAGACAATTTGGTTGGCCTCTTCCGTCATCGTTTTATCCAAGTCTTTACGAGTCTCGTTATACTGGTTAATCTCATTGCTCTTGTCCAGCGCTAATGAAAAATCTTTTTCAGTTAGGAGGTCAACAGCCTTTTTTCCATTCTGTATGCGCCCGGAAGCATTGATTCGCGGTCCGATTTTGAACACGATGTCGCTAACGGTAATTTCTTTATCAGACAATCCGCACACGTCTATGATAGCTTTTAATCCAACGCTAGGGTTACTGTTCAGCTGTTTTAGACCGTGATAAGTAAGAATACGGTTTTCGCCCATGATCGGTACTATGTCCGATGCTACGCTAACAGCTACCAAGTCGAGCAGAGGAACCAGATTGTGAAAATCAATGCCATTGTTGATGGCAAATGCCTGCATAAACTTAAAGCCTACTCCACATCCCGAGAGATGAGTATAAGGGTACGTATTGTCAAACCGTTTGGCATTTAATATCGCTACGGCCGGTGGCAATGCACCGTCTGGCACATGGTGGTCGCAAATGATAAAATCGATGCCTTTTTCTTTGGCATACGTAATTTCGTCAACAGCCTTAATGCCGCAGTCGAGCACAATGATCAATCCTACACCGGTTTCGGCGGCATAATCTATTCCCTGAGTAGAAACGCCGTAACCTTCATTGTAACGGTCGGGAATGTAGTAATCGATGTTCGAGTAAAACTGTTGGATGAATTTGTATACCAAAGCCACAGCCGTGGTTCCATCAACATCATAATCTCCATAAATAAGAATTCGTTCTTTCTTTCCCATTGCCTTGTTCAGGCGCTCCACTGCAATGTCCATATCCTCCATTAGAAATGGGTCATGCAAATCAAGTAATTGCGGGCGGAAAAACTTTTTCGCTTCTGTCGCATCTGTAATTCCCCGCTGTAGCAATAAACTTCCCAATATTGGGCTAATTCCCAGTTCCTGGGCCAGTTCTTGGCTTATCTGTTCTTGTTCGGATGTAATGGGTTGATAATTCCATTTGTAGTTCATTTTATATATTGTTTTTTCTTTCTTCTATCTCAAAGGTCAGCTAAAGACGTACTTTGCCAACGATTGGTAAAAGTACGAAAAAAAACGTTAGGGAAAGTGGGAGGAGGAATAAAATATTCAGTGTGAAAGCTTTCTATAGAGAAAAATTCTTCTCTATAAAAGACCTGTTTTACGATCAAATCTATCTCAAAAAAATGTTAGAATGACTTTCTGCTGCTTGTTTCAGTGCGTGATGATAATCAAGCATATCATCACGCATTGTTTGGGAGACTCATTCTGGTTGAACAGCGAAGTGAGTATGTCGGATAAAATTGTAGAAGGAGGCGCTTTGTTGTTTGTCTAAACTATTTGTTAGTGGATTTTTTTATTAGGTTTCGTCCTTCAAACTTGCAAATGGCTTCTTTCCACTCGTCTTCTAACTCTTTTGATTCGTTTTTTTTGAGATCGAAGGCCACCATAACGGATTTACAGATACATTTCACCTCGTTTGTTTCAGTTTCGATCACTTGCTGGATGAGGTGAAAACTTTTGTTTCCAATCTGGTAAACGGCCGTTTGTACGGCTACATGATCTGCGGGAAGAATTTGTGATAGAAAGGTTGCTTCAATGTTCACAACCACAATGGCATCCCTGTTCCAGTCAACATGTGGGCATACAGATGCAAAGTATTCTGTTTTTCCGAGATCGTAGAAGGTGAAGTAAACTGCATTGTTAACGTGGCCGAATTTATCTACATCGTTGAAGCGTAATTGAATGGGCAAGCTATGGTGAAACTCTATTTCTTCCATTTGTTTTCTCTTAAACTTTTTTATTGTCGGGCAAAAGTACTATTTTTGCGTGTTATTCAATCTACAATAACCAAAGAAATGATAGAAGATATAAAAAAAGCATGCCAAGTAATGAATGAAGGTGGGGTGATACTTTATCCTACTGATACTATATGGGGGCTTGGTTGTGATGCTACAAATCCTGAGGCAGTTCGCAAAGTATATGAGATCAAACAGCGCTCTGACAGCAAAGCGATGCTGGTGTTAGTTGATTCTCCAGTGAAAGTTGAGTTCTATGTAGATAATGTTCCTTCTATTGCTTGGGATTTAATCGAACTTGCCGATAAGCCGATGACTATCATTTATTCAAGTGCGCGAAACTTAGCTCCTAATCTCTTGGCTGAAGATGGGAGTGTGGGCATACGTGTTACTAACGAAGATTTTTCCCGCCAGCTTTGCCAACGCTTTCGCAAAGCTATTGTCTCTACATCGGCCAATGTCAGTGGACAGCTTTCTCCTGCTAACTTTAGCGAAGTTAGTGAAGAAATAAAGTCATTAGTTGACTATGTTGTCACCTTTCGCCAGAATGATATAAGTCACCCTAAGCCTTCCAGCATTATTAAGTTGGATAAAGGTGGTGTGCTTAAAATTATACGTCAATAGGAAACAAATAGCTTGATTCTGAGGAATAGGAGCTTTAAATAAATTATGAAGAAAGAAAATATCAGTTTAGTTCAACGACTACTTATTTGCCGCGAGAATAAAATTAAAGAGAAACATTTTATTCTGATGCTCAGTTTTATGGTTGGTATACTCACTGCCATTGCTGCTTTGTTACTTAAATACTTCATTCGTTTGATTCAGAATTTCTTAACGGATAACTTTGATACGACAAATGTCAATTACCTTTATTTGGTTTATCCTGTAGTGGGTATATTTCTTGCTGGATGGTTTGTGCGTAACATAGTTAAGGACGATATCAGTCATGGAGTAACAAAAATACTTTATTCCATTTCTCGTCGTCAGGGACGCATCAAGCGTCATAACATTTGGACTTCGACTATTGCCAGTGCGATAACTATCGGTTTTGGTGGCTCGGTAGGAGCAGAGGCTCCTGTTGTTCTAACAGGCTCGGCTATTGGATCTAATTTGGGTAGCTTTTTCAAAATGGAGCAACGTACATTGATGCTATTGGTGGGCTGTGGCGCTGCAGGTGCTGTTGCGGGAATCTTTAAGGCTCCGATAGCCGGATTGGTTTTTACGATTGAAGTCTTGATGATCGATTTGACCATGACTTCGCTCCTTCCATTATTGATCTCTTCTGTTACTGCAGCTACCGTTTCTTATATTGTGACTGGGCAAGAGGCGATGTTTAAGTTTCATCTTGATGAACTGTTTCAACTGGAGCGTATACCCTATGTCATTTTGCTCGGCATTTTTTGTGGTTTGATTTCTCTCTACTTTACTAGAGCTATGAATGCTTTGGAAGATCTATTTGGCCGATTTAAAGGCGGATATCAAAAACTGACCTTGGGAGGTATCATGCTAAGTGTACTAATTTTCCTTTTTCCGCCACTCTATGGTGAAGGATATGACACGATTGAATTATTGCTGAATGGAGTGAGCAACAGCCAATGGGATACAGTGATGAATAATTCTTTATTCTATGGCTATGGTAATTTATTACTGATATACCTCATTCTGATTATACTATTCAAAGTATTTGCTTCAAGCGCTACAAATGGTGGAGGTGGCTGCGGTGGAATTTTTGCTCCTTCTTTATTCTTAGGATGTATTGCGGGTTTCGTTTTTTCTCATTTCGGTAATCAACTGGGTTTTCTTCCTCAATTACCTGAAAAGAACTTCTCTTTGATGGGTATGGCAGGTGTGATGAGCGGTGTGATGCATGCTCCGCTTACCGGTGTCTTTCTTATAGCCGAGCTTACCGGAGGATATGACTTATTCCTACCACTTATGATTGTAGCGGTAAGTTCTTACCTAACGATTATAGTCTTTGAGCCTCATAGCATTTATTCCATGCGTTTGGCTAAGAAAGGCCAATTATTGACGCATCATAAAGATAAAGCAGTGCTGACACTGATGAAGATGGAGAACGTAGTGGAGAAAGACTTTGTAACGGTTTATCCGGAAATGGATTTAGGGCAGTTGGTGAAAGCTATTTCAGCTTCTCATCGTAATGTTTTTCCGGTTACAGATAATACCGGGCTATTATTGGGCGTTGTTCTTCTTGATGATATACGTAGCATCATGTTTCGCCAAGAGTTATATCACCGTTTTACGGTTGGTAAATTGATGACCGCTATTCCTGCCCGTCTGTCCGATACTGATAGCATGGAGCAGGTGATGCAGACTTTTGATGATACAAAAGCATGGAATCTCCCTGTGACAGACAGTGAAGGTAAATATTTGGGCTTTGTCTCAAAATCGAAGATATTCAATTCTTACCGTCAATTGTTAGTGCATTTCTCTGAAGATTAATTTTAATAAGTTATTGCTATGCCAGATAAGAAAGATTTGAAAATCGTATACATGGGTACTCCCGACTTTGCTGTTGAACCTCTTCGATGTTTAATAGATGGGGGGTACAATGTAGTAGGTGTTATAACTATGCCTGATAAACCTGCCGGGCGTGGACATAAACTTCAGTTATCTCCGGTCAAGCAATATGCACTCGATAATCATTTGCCATTGCTGCAACCGGAAAAACTGAAAGATGAAGATTTTGTGCAAGCTTTGCGCCAATGGCAAGCTGACTTGCAGGTGGTTGTTGCTTTCCGAATGTTACCCGAAATAGTGTGGAATATGCCTCGCTTGGGAACTTTTAATCTTCATGCCTCACTGCTTCCTCAATATCGCGGGGCGGCACCTATTAACTGGGCTGTGATAAACGGAGATACAGAAACGGGTATCACTACTTTTTTTCTTACGCATGAGATTGACACAGGAAAAGTGATTCAGCAGGTATCTATTCCCATTGCTGATACAGATAATGTGGAGATTGTACATGATAAGTTGATGTTGCTTGGAGGCAAGCTTGTGGTAGAAACAATTGACGCGATTCTTCACAGAACGGTGAAACCAATGCCCCAAGAAGAGATGGCTGTGATTGGCGAACTTCGTCCAGCACCTAAAATATTCAAAGATACGTGCCGAATAAACTGGGCACAACCAACCAAACGGGTCTACGACTTTATTCGTGGTTTATCCCCTTATCCTGCAGCGTGGGCAGCATTAAAATATCCTAATGGTGAGGAAGTTATCGTGAAGATATTTGAATCGGAGAAGATCGATAAGGCATGTGAAGTTGCACCCGGAACGATTCTCACTGATGATAAGAGCTATATAGAAGTAGCTACCTCAGATGGTTTCATCTCGGTGAAATCTTTGCAATTCCCGGGTAAGAAGCGCCTTCGTACAGAAGAGTTCTTAAGGGGCTTTAAACTGACGGAAGAATTTTGTATGAAAGTAGGATGATCTGATTGTTTTTGTCTACATTTGTACTACAAACTATATATCTATCGAGAAAATGAAACCTATTATAGCCCCCTCCATACTATCAGCTAATTTTGCCTATTTGGCTAGAGATATAGAAATGATCAACCAGAGTGAAGCCGATTGGTTGCATCTTGACGTGATGGATGGTGTTTTCGTTCCTAATATTTCCTTTGGCTTTCCGGTGTTGAAGTATGTTGCTGAGCTAACGAATAAACCGCTTGATGTACATCTAATGATAGTAAACCCCGAGAAGTTTATTCCCGAAGTAAAAGCTCTGGGCGCTAAAGTCATGAACGTTCATTTTGAAGCTTGTCCTCATTTACATCGTGTCATTCAGCAAATCCGTGAAGCGGGTATGCAACCAGCCGTAACAATTAATCCTGCCACTCCTGTTTCTTTCTTGAAAGATATTATCGACGACGTCTATATGGTGTTGGTCATGAGTGTGAATCCCGGTTTTGGTGGACAAAAATTCATAGAGCATTCTGTAGAGAAGGTAAAAGAATTGCGCGCTTTGATTGATCAGAGAGGCTCTAAAGCTCTGATTGAAGTGGATGGCGGTGTGAATAAAGAGACGGGAGCACGACTGATTGCTGCCGGTGCAGATGTGCTTGTGGCAGGGAATGCCATTTTTGCTGCTGAAAATCCAGTAGTGATGATTCAGGATTTAAAGAATATGTAGTTACTATTCTGTGTCTTCTATTAAATATCTACATCGATATCCTTTTTTGCGGCTGTTGGTTCCATTAATAGTGGGCATTATTAGCGGTGACGCTTTATCTTTTCAGGACAAGGCATTTGTGTGGAGGTTAGCTCTTGCTGCCTTCTTTATTTCTCTCTTGTTTGGTGGATTTTCATCTCTTTTTAGAAAGTATTCTTCTAGATGGCTGTTTGGTGCAGGCATTTATCTTCTATTCTTTTCAATTGGTGTTGGTGCCTCTGCTTGGAAATTGACACAAACAATTCACTCTTTTTCTGATGAAGAAACGGCTTATCGAGGTATCTTGACTGAGCATCCGGTAATAAAAGAACGGAGTGTTCTTTGCACTATTCATTTGTTGGATCAGGTTGATTCTTTATCAACCGAGCCATTGCATAAAGATGTTCTGATTTATTTTTCTAAAGATTCGGCAAGTAAACAGTTGACTCGAGGAGATGAAGTTCTGTTTTATACTCGCATATCTGCTCCCAGAAACAATGGCAATCCTGATGAGTTTGATTATGCCCGCTATCTTCTGCGCAAGGGAATAAGCGGAACTGGATTCACATTTATCCACAATTGGAAAATTGTGGGACATGACTCAGTTCGTTCGTTGAAACAAGTATCTGCTGACTATCGCGAACGGATATTAAACCTTTATCGGTCGTTGAAGTTCAGTAAAGATGAATTTGCCGTGCTTTCTGCACTGACGGTAGGCTACAAAGATGAATTGAGTGATGAAATTAAAGAAACCTTTTCTATTTCCGGGGCAAGCCATATATTGGCACTTTCAGGTCTCCATATTGGTTTTCTTTATGCGATATTACTTTTTTTATTGAATAGGATTCTCGGTCGATCGAAGATAATAAGCCTCCTTCGCATCCTGTTGATTATAGTTGCGCTTTGGCTATTTGCCTTTCTTGCAGGTCTGTCGCCTTCTGTAGTTCGTTCGGTTATAATGTTCTCCTTGTTTGCCTTGTCGGGTTTGGCTCTAGGAAAGACTTTTTCGCTCAATACTCTCGCTGCTGCGGGAGTATTGATGTTGCTTTATAATCCTTGCTGGTTATTCGATGTCGGTTTTCAACTCTCCTTTTGTGCAGTGGCATCCATCTTACTTTTTCATCCACTGGTTTATCGTAAAATCACATTAACCAATTGGCCTGCAAAGTATGTGTGGAGTCTGATTTCTGTGTCCATTGCTGCCCAGATAGGCACCGCACCATTGGTTTTGCTTTATTTTTCTCGTTATTCTACTTATTTCCTTTTGACCAATTTACTTGTTATTCCATTGGTTTCTATCCTTATGTATCTGGCTATTGTCATGCTTTTGTTTACCCCATTCCCTGTGATTCAGAGTTGGCTGAAAGAGGCTGTTCAGTTTAGTCTGCAATTACTCAACGGTTCTGTGCGTTGGGTAGAACAATTGCCCTTTTCCTCCATAGATCATATCTGGGTTTATCCATTAGAGGTTCTGGCTATTTATTTCTCTATACTGTTATTTACTCGCTATCTCTCTGCTCGAAGTGGGAGGAATATGCTCGCATTTCTAGTTTCTGTATTAACCATCTGCTCTTATCATGCCGCAATGCTCTATAAAGACCATCCTTATAATAGCTTAGTTTTCTATAATGTACGTAATTGTCCCGTAGCACATTGCATCACAGCGAGCGGACGCTCTTGGCTAGTGCATCCGGATGACAGTGCGGCGGATGATAAACGCCTTTATGCCGTTGCTTCAGCCTATTGGAGTCGCTTACATATCCTTTCACCTACTTCGGTGTTGAATACTAAAGCTAATCACACGATTGATTTTCGTAATAATATCCTTTCATTTGGAGGAAAGCGAGTCTGTTTTGTTAATGATGATCGCTGGTTAAATAAGGTGACCGCACACCCTTTTACTGTTGATTATCTCTATCTATGTAAGGGATATAGAGGGCGATTGAAATGGCTGGTTGGTCTATTCTCAGTACAAACGGTCGTATTGGATGCCTCTATTTCTGATTGGCACAAAAAAGAATTCTCGGAAGAGTGTAATCAGTTGGGCATTCATTTTATTTCTCTTGCCGACAAAGGTTCTGTCTGCTTTCTGCTCTGATAAACAAAGTATTTTGTATTTTTGTCGATTATATCAATAGAAAATATATGCTGACTAAGGTTATTGAACAAACTAAAATAGACCATTTTACTAAATGGATTGAACGAGCCGATAAAATTGTTATTGTCTCACATGTTTCTCCCGATGGAGACGCCATTGGTTCATCTCTGGGACTTTGGCACTTTCTTTATTCTCAAGATAAAGCAGTAAATGTGATTGTTCCTAATGCATTTCCTGATTTTCTGAAATGGATGCCGGGTAGTAAAGAAATTCTGTTATATGATCGTTATCGTGATTTTGCAAACAAATTAATTGCTGAGGCCGACGTTATCTGTTGCCTCGATTTTAACGGACTGAAGAGAATTGATGCTATGGCTGATGCTGTGGAAACTTCTTCTGCTCGTAAAATGATGCTTGATCACCATCCTTATCCAGACGAGTTTTGTGACATAACAATCTCTCATCCTGAAATATCTTCTACTTCAGAATTGGTCTTTCGTCTGATTTGCCGTATGGGTTATTTCAGTGATATATCCAAAGATGGAGCTGAGTGCATCTATACAGGTATGATGACGGATACAGGAGGGTTTACTTATAATTCTAATAGTCAAGAAATTTACTTTATTATAAGTGAATTGCTCTCTAAAGGAATTGACAAAGATGCTATTTATCGTAAGGTATTTAATACTTATTCAGAGAGTCGCCTGAGGTTGATGGGATATGTACTTTCTAAGATGAAAGTATATTCAACTTATAATTCTGCTTTGATATCACTGACTAAGGAAGAACAAGGTAATTTTGATTACATAAAAGGAGATAGTGAAGGATTTGTGAACATTCCCTTGTCTATCAAGAATGTCTGTTTTACTTGCTTTCTAAGAGAGGATACAGAGAAACCGATGATTAAGATTTCACTTCGTTCGGTAGGAAAGTTTCCTTGCAATAAATTTGCAGCAGAATTTTTCAATGGAGGGGGCCATTTGAATGCTTCAGGTGGAGAATATTTCGGCTCGATGGAAGAGGCAGTGAAGGTCTTTGAACAAGGGCTTGAAAAATATGAAATCTTATTAAAATTCTAGAAGACAAAGTTGGATATTATGCAGAAAGATGTGACTATCGTTTCTAACTTTCTAAAATTGGATATGCCACCGCTTCGCAGTATTTTTATCCTTACTTTTATGTTATAACAAAATTCCAGATTTATTAAATTGAACAATATATTTAATTTTTGGTAACCTATGACTCTAATAAAATCAATCTCAGGGATTCGCGGAACTATCGGCGGATCAACAGGTGAAGGATTAAATCCACTTGATATCGTAAAGTTCACTTCAGCTTATGCTACTTTAATTCGTAAAACATGCAAATCTACCAGCAATAAAATAGTCGTGGGACGCGATGCCCGCATCTCCGGCGAGATGGTGAAAAATGTTGTAGTAGGTACTCTTATGGGTATGGGTTGGGATGTTGTTGACATCGATTTAGCTTCTACACCAACTACTGAACTGGCTGTAACGATGGAAGGTGCTTGCGGAGGCCTCATCCTTACTGCCTCTCATAATCCAAAACAATGGAATGCATTAAAGTTGCTCAACGAACAGGGTGAGTTCCTGAATGCGGCTGAAGGTAATGAAGTGCTTCGTATTGCCGAAGCAGAAGAATTTGATTATGCCCAAGTGGATAGCCTTGGTTCTTATCGCAAAGACCTCACTTATAATAAAAAGCATATTGATAGCGTATTGGCATTGAAACTTGTTAATGTTGAGGCTATCAAGAAAGCAAACTTTAAGGTTGCTATTGACTGTGTGAACTCGGTTGGGGGTCTTATTCTTCCTGAGTTATTAGAACGTTTGGGCGTTAAGCACGTAGAAAAGCTTTATTGCGAACCTACTGGTCTTTTCTCTCATAACCCAGAACCACTTGAAAAGAATCTAGGTGACATTATGAATCTGATGAAGGGCGGTAAAGCCGATGTTGCTTTTGTTGTAGACCCCGATGTGGACCGTTTGGCTATGATTTGCGAAGATGGTGCTATGTATGGCGAAGAGTATACATTGGTAACTGTTGCCGATTATGTATTGAAGCATACTCCGGGTAATACAGTTTCTAATCTTAGTTCAACCCGTGCTTTGCGAGATGTTACGCACAAATATGGCATGGAGTATAATGCTTCAGCTGTAGGAGAGGTTAATGTTGTAACTAAGATGAAAGCGACCAATGCTGTTATAGGTGGTGAAGGCAATGGCGGAGTTATTTACCCGGAAAGTCACTACGGACGTGATGCTCTGGTGGGTATTGCTCTTTTTCTTAGCCATTTGGCTCATGAAGGAAAGAAAGTAAGCGAGCTTCGTGCTTCTTATCCTCTTTATTTCATTGCTAAAAACCGTGTAGATCTCACTCCCGAAATAGATGTAGATGCTATTCTTGCTAAGGTGAAAGAAATCTATAAGGACGAGGAAATCAATGATATCGATGGTGTTAAGATTGATTTTGCAGATAAATGGGTTCATTTGCGCAAGAGCAATACGGAAGCGATTATTCGTGTATATAGCGAAGCTGCTACCATGGAAGCTGCAGAAGAGATCGGACAAAAGATCATGGACGTAGTCAATGATTTAGCAAAGTAAATCTGAATATAACATACATATAGCTTGATTTTGAGGCGGAGTTTACTCCGCTTTTTTTATTGTGCAATGGAAAGGCTTTGATTTTAACTTTAGATTCTTTAATCTCTGTAGACATAGATAGAAATGATGGATGCAGTGCTTGGATTGAATTGACACTGTGCGTAGATTTAAGTGCTCTTCTTTTTATGAAAGTATTAATTTGTTTGCTACTATCAATGGGTTCTTTGTGGTGAATCTAAATGTTTTTTTATCTTTGTTCTTGTTAAATCAAGACCTTTAATAGATGAAAAAGACAGTACTCCTTTTCTTTGTTATTTTCTATTTCCTTCCCTTACACTGCGAAAGCAAAAATGACTCTATCCTGAAGGTTTTAGATAAGACAATACGTGAGCGCTCCATTTATACAGAACGCAAAGAAACCCGTATTCAGAACTATAAAGAACTTTGTAAGAGTTTATCCGATAAAGAACAGGTTTACAGTGTTCTTGGGAGGCTTTTTGACGAATACCGTTACTTTAATACGGATTCGGCTTTTCATTATGCTACTCTGAAGCTCGAATTGGCAGAGAATCTTCATAACTGGGAACATATTTTTGATGCGAGGATGAATATTGCTGATATTATGAGTCTCACAGGCATGTACAAGGAAGCGCTGGATATGATGGCATCTGTCCATTCCAAGCAACTACCCGAATATTTGCGCCCTTATTATTATCATTTATACCGAACTATGTATGGCTTGATGGCCGACTATGCTATTCGTGAAAAGGAAAAGATCCAATATGACAAGATAGTAGATACCTACAGAGATTCTTTATTAATCATTAAGCCAAAAGGAACCATTGAGCATACGCTTATCGATGTAGAAAAACTGCTTGCCGGGAAGAGATATGATGAAGCCCTATCTATTCTTAATGAGGCAAAAGGTAAAATAGCTCCGTCAGATCATAATCTGGCTTTTCTCTCTTTTTCTCTGGCTCAGGTTTATAAAGGCAAAGGCGATAAAGAGAAAATGATGTGGAATCTGGCCGTTTCTTCCATCTCCGATTTGCAATCGGCTGTGAAGGAGTATGTCTCTCTGCGCGAACTGGCTTATGCTCTCTATGAATCAGGCGATATTGACAGGGCATACACCTATTTGAAGTGCTCTATGGAAGATGCTCGTAGCTGTAATGCTCGTCAGCGTACTATCGAAATAGGAGCGATATTCCCTATTATAGATAAGGCATATACTCAGAAAAACGAAAAGCAAAAACACGAAATTGTACTGGGGCTATTGGGCATCAGTGTCCTGTCTGTTATTTTGCTTATAACCATCTTCTTCTTGTACAAACAAATGAGGAAAGTGGCTGTTGCCCGTCGTCATGTAGGCGAAGTAAATATTGAACTAAGCAAACTAAATAAGGAATTGAAGGATGTAAACAATAGGTTGCGAGATTCTAATAATCAGCTGAAGGAGACGAACCTTACTCTTTCGGAAACAAACTTTATCAAGGAGGAATACATTGGCAGATACATGGATCAATGCTCCACTTATCTTGAAAAGATGGATGCTTATCGTCGTTCGCTTGGTAAAATAGCCTCTGCAGGAAAGGTGGACGAACTATATAAGAGCATTAAATCGACTCAGGTCATTGAGAATGAACTAAAAGAGTTCTACCTCAATTTTGATGATACTTTTCTGCGTTTATTCCCTAATTTTGTGACGGACTTTAATCGTTTGTTGCTAGAGAGCGAACGTATTTATCCCAAAGCGAATGAACAACTGAATACCGAACTGCGTATCTATGCCCTGATACGTTTGGGCATTACGGATAGTGTGAAGATTGCGCAATTCCTTCGTTACTCTGTAACAACCATCTATAATTACCGAACCAAGGTTCGTAATAAAGCTGCCGGCGAACGTGATGAATTTGAAGACAAAGTAATGCAGATAGGGCGGCTGACCGAATAGATTGTATTACCCTCTTCTAGTCAGACTCAGGGAAGTCTCAACTCTATAAAGTTGAGGCTTCTTTGGTTTAAACTGCCTTATAATGAATTAGAACTACTACTTATTTCTAATTTTTATTTTCTCTTATCTTCTTGATTAATAGATGTTTATCCACTTATTGTTTGTTCAATTCACTACCTTTTTACTATCTATAAGTAAAGCGTTGACTTACATCTGTAAATTTGCATAATCGATGTTCTCAGATGTAAATGATGTGAGAAACAATAAAAAATAACTTAACTTTAAATTGATGTACATGAAAAAGAGTTTTAGGCTGAAAAGTTTTGAGCATCGCTATCTATTAGTCTTAATAGGGCTGTTCATATCTCTTGGTGCATTCGCACAGCAAATTACAGTAAAAGGGCTTGTAAAAGATGCCGCAGGTGAACCGATTATTGGTGCCAGTGTGATGCAAACAAAATCTACAAATGGTACAATCACAAGTCTGAATGGAGATTTTACTCTTATTGTTCCGGCAAACGTAACAATTACGATTTCTTTTATTGGCTATTCTACGCAGACGATTTCAGTTGATGGAAGAAAATCAATGGTAGTTGTGTTAAAAGAAGACACAAAAGTATTGGATGAAGTGGTAGTGGTGGGTTATGGTACCATGAAGAAGAGCGACCTCACAGGGGCTGTCTCTTCTGTAGGCCAGAAGGACTTGAAAGATACACCGGTTGCCAACCTTGGGCAAGCTATTCAGGGTAAGATTTCGGGCGTGCAGATTATTGATGCCGGCAAACCGGGTGATAATGTTACCATCAAAATTCGTGGGTTAGGTACTATTAAGAATAGTGACCCGCTGGTGGTGATTGATGGTATTCCTACAGATTTGGGACTTACTTCTCTAAACATGGCAGATATTGAACGTCTGGATGTATTGAAGGATGCATCTGCTACCGCTATTTATGGTTCACGCGGCGCCAACGGTGTGGTGATGATTACCAGTAAACGTGGTCAGGAAGGTGCAGCTAGGGTTTCTGTTACGGCCAACTGGGCTGTGCAAAACGCAACAAGTGTACCGAACATGCTAAATGCATCTCAATATGCCGCATTGAGCAACGAGATGCTGACAAATGGCGGACGTAATACAAATCCTGATTGGGCAGATCCTACCACATTGGGTGCAGGCACAGACTGGCTTGATGAATTGCTTCATGCAGGTGTGATGCAAAACTATTCGGTAAGTTATTCAGGTGGCTCCGATAAGGCTCACTATTATGTATCCGGTGGTTTCCTTAATCAATCGGGTACGGTAAGAAGCGTAAATTACCGCCGGTTTAACTTTCAGGCAAACAGTGATGCGCAAGTAAAGAAATGGTTGAAATTCAGTACCAATCTGGCTTTTAGTACAGACGTGAAAGAGGCCGGAACCTATAACATTGGAGATGCAATGAAAGCTCTGCCTACGCAAACTTTAAAAAATGAAGATGGAACATGGAGCGGACCGGTGGGTAGCTCAGAATGGTTCGGTGGCATCCGTAATCCGATAGGCACAACTTACCTGATGGATAATGAAACAAAAGGGTATAATCTTTTAGCTAATATTACAGGCGAACTCTCCTTTACCAAATGGTTGAAGCTGAAGAGTACTTTTGGCTACGATGCCAAATTCTGGTTCGAGGACAACTTTACACCGGCTTATAATTGGGAACCGTCTCCGATAGAAAAATCATCTCGCTATAAGAAAGATAACAAAGCTTTCACCTACTTGTGGGATAATTATTTTGTCTTTGACCACACTTTTGCTGAGAAACATCACTTGGAGTTAATGGCGGGTTCTTCTGCACAATGGAATGAAACGGATTATTTGAATGCTCAGGTGAATGATTTCATGTTTGAGAATGTAAAGGAGATGAGTAATGGTGAGGAAATGTTTTCTATTGGAGGCAGTTCCAGTGAATGGTCATTACTCTCATTCATGGGGCGTCTGAACTATTCGTATAATAACCGTTATCTGCTTACTGCTACTATTCGTCGTGATGGCTCTTCACGCTTCGGTAAAAATAACCGTTGGGGTACTTTTCCCTCTGTATCTGCCGCATGGCGCATGTCCGAAGAAGAGTGGTTCCCTAAAGATAAATTCTTTCTTAATGATCTGAAAGTTCGTGCGGGTTATGGCGTTACCGGTAATCAAGAGATTGGTAACTATGGTTATGTAGCTACTTACAATACTGGTGTGTATCCTTTTGGCACCAGCAGTACAGATGCCACTGCACTGGTTTCCACTACCCTTTCTAATCCTAACATTCATTGGGAAGAGGTGGCACAAGCCAATATAGGAGTAGACCTCGCTCTATTCAATTCACGCGTTAATCTCTCATTGGATGCATATGTGAAGAATACATCGGATATGTTGGTGAAAGCATCTATTCCTATCACTTCCGGTTATGAAGATACTACAACGACCTATACCAACGCCGGTAAGGTGCGTAACAAAGGAGTTGAGGCATCACTAAGAACGTTGAATTTGCAAGGCCCGTTGTCTTGGGAAACGATAATCACGGCTACTCACAATAAGAACGAAATTCGTGATTTGAATAGCGAAACGCCAATGTACATTAATCCGTATAACAATTCGTACCTCACTATGCTGAAGGCTGGTTATCCTATTAATGTTTTCTATGGTTATGTAACCGATGGCATCTTTCAGAATGCCGATGAAGTGGCTAAACATTCTACTCAGGCAGGTGCTGCAGCCGGTGATATTCGTTTCAAAGACTTGAATAATAATGGTGTAATTAATGGTGATGACCGTACGGTGATTGGTAATCCGAATCCGAACTGGTTTTTCTCAATGAATAACAGACTCACTTATAAAGGATTTGAACTCTCTGTCTTTTTGCAGGGTGTATCAGGCAATGATATCTACAACGTGAATAACATTGATAACGAGGGTATGGGATCTGCTTATAATCAAACTACGGCTACGTTGAATCGCTGGACGGGCGAGGGAACAAGTAACTCTATGCCACGTGCCGTATGGGGCGATCCAAATCAAAACTGTCGTGTATCTAACCGCTTTGTTGAAGATGGCTCTTATCTGAGAATTAAGAACATAACGCTTGGTTATACATTGCCTAAACAATGGTTGCAGAAAATTCAACTGGACAATGCCCGCGTTTATTTCTCTTGTGAGAATGTTGCTACAATTACCGGCTATTCGGGATTTGATCCGGAAGTGAATGTGGATGGTATTGACAGCAATCGTTACCCTATATCACGTACTTATAGCGTAGGAGTGAACTTTAATTTTTAATAAGAAGGATAATATGAAAAAAATATCAAACATACTATTGATGCTGGTACTTGTAACTTTGGCATCATGCAGCGATTTTCTGGATAAAGCTCCTACCGATGCCGTAGATCCGGAATCGGAGGTAACAGACGGAGTGGCTGAGGCATTGACTACTGCCTGTTACAGATCTCTCCAATCGTCTAACTTATATAATCAACGTATCTGGTGTCTTGATATTATTGCCGGAAACAGCGAAGTTGGTGGCGATGGTGCTACAGATGGTGTGGAAACTATTCAGGCTTCTAATTTTACTACTTTGAGTGATAACGGATATGCACTTTATGTATGGCGCTCTCCATGGGTAGGCATCGGACGCTGCAATATTGTTCTCAACAATCTGCCAGGTGCTAACGTAACGGAAAGTCTTAAGAATCGCTGCATGGGGGAGGCCTACTTTCTGCGTGCTCACTATTATTATATTCTGGTTCGTTTGTATGGTGGTGTGCCTTTGAGGCTGAAGCCTTATGTAGCGGGTCAGTCTACTGCTATTGCGCGTAATACAAAGGATGAGGTGTATGCACAGATTATTTCTGATTGTAAGAATGCCATTGAATTGCTTCCGGCCAAGAGTGAATATGCGGCAGAAGATAAAGGACGTGCCTGCAAAGATGCTGCACTGACTATGCTTGCCGATATTTACCTCACTTTAGCTCCTGATAATGCTAGTTATTACAGTGAGGTGGTTAAACTGTGCAATGAGGTTACTGCATTGGGCTACGATTTATCTACATGCAATTATGCTGATAATTTTGACCCGTTAAAAAACAATCAGGCGGAATCTATTTTTGAGGTTCAGTATTCAGGTAATACTAAATTTAATTTTTGGGGAGCTGATGCTCAGTCGTCATGGCGGTCTACTTTTATGGGGCCCCGTAATTCGGGAATGGTAGCCGGTGCTTATGGGTGGAATCAGCCTACTCAGGAGTTTGTGGATCAGTATGAAAAGGGCGATTTGCGTAAAGATGTGACTATTTTTTATGATGGTTGTGAACCTTTCGATAGTATAGAATATAAGAAAACGTGGTCGTATACCGGATATAATGTACGTAAGTTTCTTGTATCTAAAGATATAGCTAAAGAATCGGTGAACGATCCTGCTAACTTTGTTGTCTATCGCTATGCCGATGTGTTGCTGAAGAAAGCAGAAGCGCTAAATGAACAGGGGCTGACTTCACAAGCTGCCGCACCGTTGAACGTTGTACGCAAACGTGCCGGATTAGCGGACGTTTTAACTACTTTGTCGAAAGAGGATATGTGCGAAAAAATTATTCATGAGCGCAGAATGGAACTGGCTTTTGAGGGACATCGCTGGTTTGATATGATTCGTATCAACAATGGTGAGTATGCTCTTTCATTCCTTAAATCAATAGGTAAGAGTAATGTAACAAAAGAACGTCTTCTGTTGCCTATACCGCTAACAGAGATGGACTCAAATACACTGATAACACAGAATCCTGGTTATTAACAGACTAATACTAGCAAGAATTATGAAACAGAATATATATAAAATACTTTTCTTCCTCACAGGCTGTATGTTTTTGACAGCTTGTATTGAGGATTATGCTGAACTGGATAAAGGAAGCGATGTGCTTACTCTTACAGCAAGCACGCAGGTGCTGGTACTGAATGAAATAAATCATGCAGATGATGCACTTACTTTAAAGTGGACTTTCGGAACAAACTATGGAACCGGTAACAAAATTACTTATAAGCTAGAGGTGGCAAAGACAGGAACCAATTTTGCTAATGCGTATTCTGAAAGTTTGGGTAGCGGTGTTTATGAATGGAAAAAGACTGTAGAAGAGTTGAATACCTTATTGAATGATAAGTTGGGAATTGCTGTTGGAACAAAGGTAGACCTTGAAGCGCGTATTACCGCTTCTGTGGTAGGTGCGGAAGAAACGTCGGCACAGACTTCATCGGCTTTATTTTCTGTTACCACTTACAAGCCTGTAACCACTACGCTTTATCTGATTGGTGATGCAACGCCTACCAGTTGGAGCGCTTCCGGCCCTACAGAAATGGAACGCTCCGAAACAGGTGTTTTTACATGGACGGGTAAGTTAACCGGTGGTAACTTTAAGTTTATCACAACGAAGGGTGAGTTCTTGCCGTCATACAATAAAGCTGAGTCTGCTGATGGATTGAAGCTCGTTTATCGTTCATCCGATTCTGACCCTGACGGACAGTTTACAATAACCAAAGATGCAATATATCTTGTAACGGCTGATTTGCTGAACTTAACGCTTACTGTGACTGAAACAGATGGAAGTGCTGTACGTTTTGAAAAGGTGTACTTCGTGGGTTCTTTTACTAACTGGGCATTTGTACAAATGGTAAAAGATCCGCTACGCATAAATCTATTCCACTATGGCGACGTGTTTGAGTGGAACAATGGCGGTGAGTTTAAATTTGGTACAGTTAATGATTGGGCCGATATGTTGACTGCCGGTGAAGCCAATGCTCCTTATACAAGCACATCTGTAGTTTACAATAGTAAGGATGACAATAAATGGCTTATGAAGGAGTCTGAGTGTGGCAAGGCATATAAGATTGCACTTGATGTAACGAATAAGAAAGAAAAAATGGTGATGAAGCCATTTACTCCTTATGCAGGTCTCTATCTGGTAGGTAGTGCTTCGCCTTCTGCTTTTGTTTTAGCCAATGCGACAGCTATGGAGGCAACTGCCAGTCCGTATGAATTTACTTGGAGAGGACTATTAAGTATCGGTGAGTTAAAAATATCATGTGATAAAAAAACGGATTGGAACGGTGCTTGGTTTATGCCCGATACAAAAGACAAAGCACCTTCGGGAACAACCGAAAACATGTTGTTTGTTGATAAATCGAGCACTGATTTCGCCGCTTTGTATCCGGACGTAAATTTGGGAGATGTGGATATGAAATGGAAAATTACTGTAGCAGGGATGTACGTAATTACCGCAAATCAATTGAAGGAGACTATTTCAATAGTGAAGCAATAGGTAGAGTTAAATAAATGAGAGCGACTGGTGGGTAGTCATCAGCCGGTCGCTCTTCATCTTAAAAGATAGGATAATGGGCAGATTTACATATGTATTTATTACGATGTTATTTTTCACGTCTTGTAGCAAAGGCGAAGAACCCGGACAAGGTGGCGGAGAATCAGGCGGTGTTATCAAAGTGACTACTGTCAAATCGGGCCTGACTGTGGATATTTCTACTGATAAAGCTTGCTATAAGCCGGGAGAGGCGATTTTGTTCACTGCCGATAATGTATCAGCGGGCACGAAAGTCCGTTACCGGCACCTGACAACGGTGATTGAAGAGAAAAGTCTGAGTTCGGCAACATGGACATGGAGTGCTCCGTCGAATGATTTTACGGGATATATGGTGGATCTGTACCAGACAGAATCTGACGGAACGGAGGTGATTCTTGGCTCTGTTGCCATAGATGTTTCCAGTGATTGGACACGTTTTCCTCGATATGGATTCGTGGCTACTTTCGGTCAGGATAAAACAGATGAAGTAACGCGCGAAGAGATGGCTTACCTGAGTAGGCATCACATCAACGGAGTACAGTTTCAGGACTGGCATAAAAAGCATCATTGGCCTTTGGGTGGCACAAGAGAGAAGTTGGACGATACATATACCGACATTGCCAATCGTACTATTTACACAAGTGCTGTGAAAAACTATATTAAAGCGCAGCATGAGTTTGGAATGAAATCTATGCTTTACAATTTGTGTCTCGGTGCTTTGTCCGATGCGGCTACCGATGGTGTGAAGGAGGAGTGGTATCTTTTTAAAGATGCTTCTCACACTTCCAAAGATAGTCATGATTTGCCAAGTAGTTGGAAGAGCGATATCTATCTGGTTAATCCGGCTAATATGGAGTGGCAAGAGTATATGGCTCAGCGTAATGATGATGTATATACCAATCTTGATTTCGATGGTTATCAGATAGATCAGTTGGGACAACGCGGTACTCTGTATGATTATAGTGGTGCAACAGTGAATCTGCTGAAAGGATATGCTTCGTTTATTGAAGCAATGAAGACTGCGCATCCTGATAAGCGATTGGTGATGAATGCGGTTAGCAGTTATGGGGCTAAACAAATAGCAGAAACAGGGAAGGTTGATTTTCTCTATAACGAGGTTTGGAGCGATGAAGCTGACTTTGATGATCTGAAAACGATTGTCAAAGCAAACAATGTGTATGGAAGTGATAAATTGAAAACGGTTTTTGCTGCGTATATGAATTATAACATTGCCGATTCCAAGGGGGTATTTAATACTCCGGGGATATTGCTTACCGATGCGGTGATGTTTGCTCTGGGTGGTTCGCACTTGGAACTTGGAGGTGATCACATGCTGTGTAAAGAGTATTTCCCGAACAGTAATTTATCGATGAACACGGTTCTGAAAACAGCTATGACGCATTATTATGATTTTATGACGGCTTATGAGAATCTGCTCAGAGACGGTGGTACTGAAAACGTAGTGAACTTGAGCACGACAAATGCAAAGGTGAAACTGTCTGTCTGGCCTCCAAAGGTAGGATATGTCACTGCTTTATCAAAGGTAGTGGATAACAGGCAAGTGATTCACTTAATTAATTTTTCTCAGGCAAATAATGTGAGTTGGCGCGATTTGAACGGTGACATGCCTGAACCGAACCTGCTGTCGGCACTTCCTTTGCAATTGACTTCGAATGGTAAGGTGAACAAAATATGGGTGGCTTCGCCCGATGTACACGGTGGTGTGCCGCAGGAACTGGCCTTTGTGCAGAAAGACGGAACGATTTCGTTTGTGCTGCCTTCGCTGAAGTATTGGTCAATGGTGGTGCTTGAATAATAAAAAAGATTGGAATGAAAAACAGACTATTAATTATAGCCCTTGGCTTATTATTGAACTTGCCGCTTATGGCAAATGTTTCGAGAAATTGCTCCTCTTATTTTTTGCAGGGAAACCAGGTGATTTTTCACTTAACGGATAGTGCAGGACTGCAACTACAGCTATGCAGTCAGTCGGTGGTAAAGATATGGTTCTCTCCGGATGGTAACTTTCAGCGGAAGAGCTCTTCGTTTGCTGTTATAAATGAGCAATTAGAAAGTATAGATACTATTCGGGTAGAGGAACAACCTGCTTGCTATGAATTGTTTACTTCAAAGCTTCGCATCCGGGTAAATAAAAAGCCGTGCAGTCTGCAAATATTTGATAAGTATCAGAAACTGATATTCAGCGATTATGCAGATAAGGGGCATGTGAGCGAAGGTTCTAAAAAGATTGAATACAAAACGTTGAGACGCGACGAACACTTTTTTGGTTTGGGCGAGAAGACGGGTAAAATGGATCGCAGGGGAGAGGCTTATAAAATGTGGAACAGTGACAAGCCGTGCTACAGCATTGCCGAGGACCCTCTGTATAAGAGCATTCCGTTTTTTATGAGTAGCTATCACTATGGTCTGTTTTTAGATAATACGTATAAAACAGAGTTTAAGTTTGGTACCGAGAGCCGTGATTATTATAGTTTTGAAGCGCCCGACGGGGAGATGGTTTATTACTTTATCTTCGGCAAAGATTATAAGGAGATTATGGGTGAGTATGTGGAATTGACGGGTAAAGCCATTATGCCTCCCAAATGGGCGTTGGGCTTTGCACAATGTCGGGGCTTGCTGACGAACGAAAAGCTAACCCGCGATATAGCGAAAGGATATCGTAATCGTGGAATTCCTTGTGATATTATCTATCAGGATATTGGTTGGACACAGAACTTGCAGGATTTTGAGTGGCGGAAAGGTAACTATGAAAATCCGAGAAAGATGTTGTCGGACTTGAAGGAGATGGGCTTTAAGGTAATTGTCTCTCAGGATCCGGTGATTTCGCAGGCTAATGAGAAACAATGGAAAGAGGCCGATGCGATGGGTTATTTTGTGAAAGACAGTGTTACCGGAGAAAGTTATGATATGCCTTGGCCATGGGGTGGAAACTGTGGCGTTGTGGACTTTACTCTTCCTAAAGTGGCCGATTGGTGGGGAGCTTATCAACAAAAACCGATTGATGATGGCGTTGCCGGTTTCTGGACTGACATGGGCGAACCGGCATGGAGCAATGAAGACCAGACGGAGCGTTTGGTGATGAAGCATCATTTGGGAATGCACGATGAAATTCATAATGTATATGGACTGACTTGGGACAAGGTGGTGAAGGAACAATTTGAAAAACGTAATCCCGACCGTCGTGTATTCCAGATGACTCGCGCAGCTTATGCGGGTTTGCAGCGTTATACGTTTGGTTGGACAGGAGATAGTGGCAATGGAAATGATGTGCTACAAGGTTGGGGACAATTGGCGAACCAGATTCCTGTGACGTTATCGGCAGGATTGGGATTGATCCCGTTTGTGACTTGTGATATTACCGGTTATTGTGGCGATATTGAAGATTATCCGGCAATGGCCGAGCTCTATACCCGTTGGATACAGTTTGGAGCATTTAATCCGTTGAGCCGTATTCACCATGAAGGTGATGTGGCAGTTGAGCCGTGGCTATTTGGTGCTGAGGCTGAACAGAACGCGAAAGCTGCCATCGAACTGAAATACCGTTTGATGCCCTATATTTATACCTATGCCCGCGAGGCTCATGATAAGGGATTACCTATTATGCGCCCGATGTTTATGGAATATCCGCTTGATGCGGAAACGGTTGGTACAGATGCGCAGTTCATGTTTGGCAAAGAGCTACTGGTGGCTCCTGTTGTGAAAAAGGGTGCTCGTACTAAAAACGTTTATTTGCCCGAAGGAAAATGGATAAATTACAATAATAAACAAACCGTGTTGAATGGTGAACAATGGACAACTGTTGATGCTCCGCTGAATGTTATTCCGATGTTTGTGAAACAGGGTTCTATTATACCAACGATGCCTGTGCTGAACTATACAAACGAGAGAGAGGTCTACCCTATAACCTTTGAGGTGTTTCCTGCGCAAGAGGGAGAGATCGCGCAGTTCTCTTTGTACGAAGATGAGGGCGAGGATTTAGGTTATCAGCGTGATGAGTTTATGAAGACTCCCATTAGTTTCCAGACATTGGCCAAGAGATACGAACTTACGTTGTTTGCTCGTGAGGGCAAGGGATATCAGACTCCGGGGAAGCGTAATTTTGTGTTTGCTGTTTATACATCTGCGGTTCCTAAACAGATAACGATGGACGGAAAGAAGTTGAAGAAAGTAAAAGTTGCCGTTTTCAATGAAAGTATTGAAGGTAATACGGAATCTATTACTTGGACATGGGATAAAGAGGCTCATGTTTGCAAGGTGAAATTGCCCGACGTAGGTGTGCAAAAACAGGTGCTTATCAATTACTAAATTTAAAATTAGATAGACAGAATGAAAAAGGTATTATTGGGTATAGCATTACTTTTTTGGGCAGTAGCGATGAAAGCCGAACAGATAAAATCTCCGAATGGAGAGTTGGTGCTGAATTTTGAGGTAAAAGAGGGTGTGCCGGTATATGAATTAAGTTACAAGGGTAAGCCTGTTATAAAAGAGAGTAAATTAGGTCTTGAACTGAAGGGCGGAAATGCGCCTGTCTCTTTCAATGATTTTTCAAAATCAGGTAAAGTGGGTCAATCTTCTTTGTATAACGGCTTTGAATTAGTTGATTCTAAAACCACTACTTTTGATGAAACATGGCAACCTGTATGGGGTGAAGTGAAGAATATCAGAAACAACTACAACGAGTTGACAGTGAAACTGAACCAACCGGCAATGGATCGTTTTATTCTGATCCGTTTTAGGGTATACGATGATGGAATGGGATTCCGTTATGAGTTTCCGCAGCAAAAGAATCTGAACTATTTTGTAATTGCTGAGGAGCATTCTCAATTTGCCATGGCAGGCAATCATACTGCTTATTGGATTGCGGGAGATTACGATACGCAGGAGTATGACTATACAACGTCAAAGTTGACTGAAATAAGAGGACTGATGCAGGCATCTATTAGTAGCAATGCTTCTCAAACTCAATTTTCACCAACAGGTGTGCAGACCTCTTTGATGATGAAGAGTGATGACGGGCTATATATCAATCTGCATGAAGCTGCTTTGGTGGATTATTCTTGTATGCATCTAAATCTGGATGATAAGAACCTGGTATTTGAATCGTGGCTGACTCCTGATGCGTTGGGAAATAAAGGATATATGCAAACTCCGTGTAAATCGCCATGGAGAACGGTAATGGTAAGTGACGATGCCTGCAAAATTCTGGCTTCACATCTTATCTTGAATCTGAATGAGCCTTGTAAGATAAAAGATACTTCATGGATAAAACCGGTTAAGTATGTAGGTGTGTGGTGGGAAATGATTACCGGAAAAGGTTCTTGGGCATATACTGACGAACTGTCTTCTGTAAAGTTGGGCGAAACGGATTATACGAAGAGCAAACCGAACGGCAAGCATTCTGCTAATAATGAGAATGTGAGAAAATACATAGACTTTGCAGCTAAGAATGGTTTTGATCAGGTGCTGGTAGAGGGATGGAACGAAGGTTGGGAGGATTGGTTTGGGCACTCAAAAGATGATGTGTTTGATTTTGTGACTCCTTATCCCGATTTTGACGTGAAGATGTTACAGAATTATGCGAAGAGCAAAGGGGTTCGCTTGATGATGCACCATGAGACTTCTTCTTCAGTACGCAATTATGAAAGGCACATGGATAAAGCATATCAGTTTATGATAGACAATGGCTATAATGCAGTGAAGAGTGGTTATGTAGGGGATATCATTCCTCGTGGTGAACATCATTACGGGCAATGGATGAATAATCATTATCTGTATGCCGTAAAGAAGGCTGCCGATTATAAAATCATGGTGAATGCTCATGAGGCTGTTCGTCCTACCGGACTTTGCCGTACGTATCCTAACCTGATCGGTAATGAATCTGCCCGTGGTACGGAGTATGAAGCTTTTGGCGGAAGTCATCCGGATCATACCACCATCTTACCTTTCACTCGTTTGATGGGTGGTCCGATGGATTATACTCCGGGCATTTTTGAAACAAAAATATGGAAAGTGAATCCAAATAACAAATCATGGGTACGTACCACTTTGTGCCGCCAGTTGGCCTTGTATGTCACAATGTATAGTCCTTTGCAGATGGCGGCAGATCTTCCGGAAAACTACGAACGCTTTATGGATGCTTTTCAATTCATCAAAGATGTAGCAGTAGATTGGGATGATAGTAAGTATCTGGAAGCTGAACCGGGTGATTATATCACGGTAGCTCGCAAAGCGAAAGGTACTAATAACTGGTTTGTTGGTTGTACTAGTGATGAGAATGGACATCTCTCTAATCTGTCTCTTGATTTTCTTGATCCTGGAAAGAAGTATCAGGCAACTATTTATGCCGATGCAAAGGATGCTGATTATGAGAAGAATCCACAAGCCTATCAAATAACGCATCGTGTGGTAACGAATAAAACAAAATTGAAACTAAAAGCGGCTCCGGGAGGAGGATACGCAATCAGTTTGATGGAGACTAAATAATTGATCAACTCAGTTTGGGAATAAGGCTAAAGAAAGGAAACTAATTTTAGGTATAGTGTTTTTTATAGTCAACCAAATATAGAGATAAATAAAATCATAGTCAACTATTTCCAGGGAAGTACAGGGCAAATCTGGTGCGAATATTAGTTTCATAATATTCTTATACGTTGAGACAAAAGGTTTGACGTGTTGAAACTTTTTTTTCAGCACGTCAAACCTTTTGTCTCAACGTGAGAAAACCTTAGTTTCATTACTAGAAACAAAATGGCGAGTTGTACTTCCCTGGAATTATAAGCTATAGCTATTTATGAGAAGATTGGTTTAGAATATTTTGTCGGTACTGAAAACGATTTCACCGAAAGGAATCATTGCATTAAACAGGGCTATTTTTTGGTAGAAATACAACTCTTCCACACGAATCTGTTTTTCTTCTATTAATCCCTTGTCGAGGAGAAATGCTCTTTGAGTACCTTTAAGGAGTGGAGTGGATGGCGTAAACCAATCTTTTCCATCAAAGAGAGCTATATTGGCGATGGAAGTATCGGTTAGCAAACCATTCTTTACAATGAGCACGTCGTCTTGATTGCATCGTTGGGCAAAAAGACTATTGAGCGTGTCTCGGTCTGTGCTTTTGTGATGATAATCAATCACGTCTGAATTGATTAACTGCAAGGAATGAATAGGGCGAACGGTATATGGAGCATAAGTTACTTCTTCTATTTTCTCCTGATAAATCACTCTGCACTTTATGCGACCTTCACTTTGTGGGGGCATGATGTAGTCGAATAAATTGAGAGGTGATAACTGTCCGAAGTGCGCAGCACGAGTCTCGTTCATTCTTTTGTTGTGGTATGTAAGGTTACACACCACACCGTCTTCTATCCGTATCGTTTCAATAAATAGGCACATAAACTTTCTGTATCATTTCTAAATATTCATTTTTTGCATTACTTTGGCTAGTGACTCCACCTCCGCTTTTAAAGAATAGTTTGCCGTCCTTTTGTTCGATAAAGCGAATCATAACAGCACTATCAAAGTTTTCACCATCGAAATAACCGACTATACCAGAGTAAAACCCACGTTCATAATCTTCTGCCTCTGCTATAATTTCGACAGTTTTGGGTTTTGGTGCTCCGGTGATGGAGCCTGCTGGAAGAAGTTTGAAGAGTATCTCACCCAGATGTGAACCGTAATCGGGAGGAAGCTGTCCGCTGATTTCCGTACTTGTTTGCAAGATGGGGCCGTGGTTGGTTTGTATCGTTTCTACATACCGATAACGGCTTACACTCACTTGTTCGGCAACGATGCTGAGATCATTGCGAATAAGATCTGTGATGGTTGCATGTTCCGCCATTTCTTTAGGGTCGTTAAGGAGCTGCTCTTTTGCATCTGGCAAAGTTGCATCGATGGTTCCTTTCATTGGATAGGAATGGATTTTTCCCTTGTTTATTCGGATGAAAATTTCCGGCGAGAAGCAAACTAATTCATCTTTCAGCCAGACTTTGTATGGAGCTTTCGAGTAAATGAATAGATCTTTCAGGTTCAGGTCGGTAGATATCGGAGTCCGGCAGGTCAGGTTTGTGAGAAAACTGTTTCCTAATAGGATGTTTTTATGGACGATATCGAAAGAGTGTTTATAGGCAGTGAATGGGATAGGCTGAGATTGCCAGCAGATATTTTTCTTTTGCTCTTTCCCTGAAGGGATGCTGTAATTGCTATGCCCGTTTACGCTATAAAGCAGTGTTGCGGGGTCAATATGACATACCTCCTCAATAAAAGAACAATCTTGTTTGTAGTTTATAATGCACACAAACGGCTTTTGGGAATTAGCAAGCAGATTTATGCGTTTAATAGCTTCTACTTTAGTGTATGTTTGCATTTTCTCAACATATTATGTTGCGAGGTTTTTTATAGCAAGTTGATTCTCTCTACCTCTCCTTCAAAGTTTGGCGTGAAAATACCTTTGCCTATATTCGCTTTTATCTCCTTAATACTCCAGAAGCGTCCACCATCCAGCTCGTCGCTAGGTGAGATAACGCCATCATATACCGTTTTGTGAGTAAAGACCATCTCTCGTTCGCGGGTAGATTCAAAAATGTAATGAGCGAGTTGCTGAGGAATGAAATCGGTTATACCCAGCTCCTCTACAGCTTCTCGCTTTAGAGCAATCTCTATACTCTCGCCCAAGTCTACATGTCCGCCCACGGAAGTATCCCATTTGCCGGGTTGTACGTCTTTCCATTCAGGACGTTTCTGTAGATAAAGCTCTCCTTTGGAGTTAAATACATGTAGATGAATGACGGGATGTAGCAGCATGCTTCCACTATGGCACTCTCCCCGAGTGGCAGAGTTGATAATGTTTCCATCTTCGTCTACGATAGGAAAAATTTCTTGCTTATTGTCTTGATTCATATAGAACATTTATTAGGGAATTAATAAGGAAGAATCACCATAGCTCAGGAAACGGAAATCGTGGCTTAGGGCATAGTTGTATATAGCCTTCCAGTTGCCTTTTACAAAAGCTGAAACAAGTAGCAACAGTGTACTTTGTGGCTGATGGAAATTTGTTACCATTGCTTTTACTATCTTGTATTCATATCCCGGGGCAATGATAATTTGAGTACTGGTATGCAAAGTCTCCATGCTGTGGCGGTCGAGATAGCTAATGATGCATTGCAAAGCTTCTACCGGAGGGATTTCTGAATTGCTTGCTGCTTCGTATGGCTGCCATTGTTGTACATGCAATTCACTCTCCTGCGCATCGGGGTTATTAAAAAGTGTAACGCCAATATGATATAAGCTTTCTAGTGTACGTACGGAAGTAGTTCCTACGGCAATGGCTTCTGCATGATGTTCTATTAACTTCTCCAATGTGCTGCGAGATACAGAAATGTATTCTGTATGCATTGCGTGCCCTTTTATTTCTTCACTTTTCACAGGTTTAAATGTTCCGGCACCTACGTGCAAAGTCAATTCTTCGCAGTCTACTCCTTTTTCTTTGAGAGCATCTAATACGCGGGGAGTAAAGTGTAAACCGGCAGTAGGAGCGGCTACCGATCCTTTTATTTTTGAATAAACCGTTTGATAAGTATTTTTATCACTCTCCTGTGTTTCACGGTTTAGGTATGGAGGAATGGGCAGTTCGCCAAATTCTTCCAGTATGTCGGCAAAAGTTATTTCAGAGTCGTTCCAGATAAAATCGATCCAATGGCTTGTTCCATGATATTTTCCCCGCAAAGCAGTGAGAATAATTTTTTTTCCTTTCACCGTTATTTTCTTGTGCAGATCACCTTCTTTCCATTTTTTTAGATTGCCAATCATGCATAACCAAGCAGCATGTTGAGTTTGCTGAAAATTGAGTACGTAATCATTGGGTGCGATTGGTTCCAGACAGAAGATTTCTATTAATGCGCCGGTCTCTTTTCTGAAATGGAGCCTGGCCTGAATCACCTTTGTGTTGTTGAAGATCATCAGACTGCCTTGCGGTAGGTAAGATGGCAGTGAAGTGAACAAATCTTCTGTAATCTCACCATGGCGGTAGACGAGTAGTTTCGATTGATCTCTTATTGGTAAGGGAAACTTAGCGATGCGTTCATCCGGAAGTGGATAATTATATTCGCTGATTCGTATATGTTTAGGGTTTTCTTTCATGATTCCTTTCTTTCTTCGGCAAAAGTAGCGATATTTGCTGATATAAAGAATCAAATCAGTAAATGAGCTTATGAAAATTGGAGATAAAGTACGATTCCTTAGCGAAGTTGGTGGAGGAATTGTGAAAAGTTTTCGGGGTAAAGATATCGTGTTGGTTGAAGATGCCGATGGTTTTGATATTCCAATGCTTGCTCGCGAATGTGTAGTGATAGAAACAGATGACTATAATTTGAAACGAAAATCTGCACCTGTTGCTAAGCCGGTGGAGGTGAAGATGAGTAAACCTGAAATAACTCCTCGTCCGGTAGAAATGCGTGGAGGAGACAGTCTGAATGTAGTTCTTGCTTTTGTGCCTGTTGACGTGAAAACGATCAGTAGCACCTCGTTTGAGGCATATTTAGTAAATGATAGTAATTACTATATCTATTATACCTATCTGAGTGCTGAAGGTAAAGCGTGGAAGACTCGTTCTCATGGTTTACTTGAACCGAATACAAAGTTTCTGCTGGAAGAATTCTCAAAAGAGATTCTGAATGAAATGGAGCGACTGGGTGTAGAACTCATTGCATTCAAAGACGGCAGAACGTTTGCGCAAAAGCCATCGGTTAGTGTGGAATTGCGGATTGATACCGTGAAATTCTACAAGTTACATACTTTTCATGAATCGACCTATTTTGTGGAACCTGCTCTAATTTACGACATTGTGAAAAATGATATTCCTGTTAAGCAGGTGTATGTGTTGGCCGATGAAATTCAAATGGCATTATTGCAAAAAAAAGAAGTTGATAGACCTAAACTCCAGCCTTTGGTGAAGCATGATGTGAAAAATTCAATTTTAGAAGTTGATTTGCACATCAATGAACTGTTGGATGATACGAAGGGGATGAGCAACAGTGAGATATTGAATTATCAGTTAGGAAAGTTTCGAGAAGTGATGGAGGAATACAAGAGCAAACGTGAACAGAAGATCGTTTTTATTCATGGAAAAGGGGATGGAGTGTTGCGCAAAGCTGTTTTGGAGGAGCTTAAACGTAAATACGGTGCATGCAAGTCTCAGGACGCATCGTTTCAAGAATATGGCTTTGGAGCTACTATGGTGACGATAAAATAAGCATAAAAAAAGGGTATTCTCAGCAGAAGCTGCAATACCCTTTTTTCTATAATTTAATCTGTTGATCTTATTTCAATTCAATTCCTTTGTTTTGCAAAGTAATGTTCAGAACTGTAGTATACTTACTATACTGTTCTGGAGAAAGAGTCTTTTTCATCAATTTCAAGTTACCGTAAACTGCATTTTTAAGCAATTCGTCTTGTTTCTTTGATGAGTTACTTGCTTTTCCCATCTGTTCTGTGAAATAATCAGAGATGTTAGCAACTTCTTCTGTCTGAGCAGAAGTCAGTTTCAAATATTTGCTCAACTTATTTACGTTGATGTTACCTTCCCATTTTGCAGTCGTAGGTTGATTCCCTGCTGCAAATGAACTAGCAGCCAGGCAGAGGGCTGCCACTAATGTTAATCCTAATCTTTTCATAATCCCTACTTTTTAATTGTTATACCTAAAAACTAATACTTATTGAAAACTTATTTTCCTTTTTTACTTATGCAAAGATAAGAATATGTTTTATAACATGAAAAATAAACGAGGAAAAATATGTTGTATAGCATGTTTTATTGATGTATGTCAAGCCGGACTTGGGTAAATGCTACTTTTTTAGATAATAATGAAATATAATTGTAATATGAGGAGGGCATTGTTCGCTAATTGACACTTTAGATGACTAGTTGACGGAAAAAAGATAATTCACCTCTCTCGAATATTCGAGAGAGGTGAATATGCTGAACAGATTGGAGCGGATAGCCCGCATTTCACTTTATACTCTTGCTGAAGCAGTAATAAGGCAAAGATATAGAAGTGAGAGGAGAATAATAGTTTAGTGTATATTATTGGTGGAACGTCTGGACAGGTAGATGTAGTAAGTACCGATGTTCGGCAGATACTCCTACAAACCCTATTCCACCTTGTACGTTGCTGGGAATTTTTATCGGTTCATTTATTCCTTCTATATATGTATCGGAATCTATAATATTAAGAGCCTTCAGGTAATAATACTCGACCTCGGTGATGCTTAGCAGACGAACTGTAACGTCAACTTGGGCCTGATTAACATTCTCGTATGATAACCATGTTTCCTTTAAAGAGCTACCATAAATAGTCATCGTATATTCTTTATTGGTAAAGCGACCGTCGTCGAATACATTATAAATGTTTCTTGTTTCTTCAAAAAGGCTATTGTCTTCGTCATCACTAGTCATAGGATGCCCATCAGTTAAGACCACATCTTCGCGCGTGACCATATAGTAGCTTTTGGATATTGTGGTTGTATCTTGGTTATTATAATATTGTGTAACATTCAAGCTTGTTTGTTGCTCTAAAATAATTCGATAGAAGTTTGTTTCATTTTCCCTATCCTTGATTCGTATTTTATAACGCATGTGGTCATTGAAGCCGTTTGAGGTTTTGAGCATTATGCTGCATGTATCTACACTTACTATTTGTGGACGTTGAGGCACGATGACCTCAGCCCAAGCATTGTAAGTGCTGCCATTGGCGTCCGCTTTTGCGTCAATTCTAATAACATCTCCCGGATGGAAGGCCGAAGTGATGAGGTATGTGCTTTGTACAATTGACTCATTCTGTTCATTGATAGGTTGAGCAGTCTCTATTAGTACGTTGTTCACATATACATTTACTGTTGCATCCTTAACATTGCTAAGCTGAGATTTACCGCTAAAATTGAGATATACTATATTTCTAACACTATCGGCATTAATAAGTGCATTGATGATAAGTTTAGAAGAGTTGTCTTTTATATTAAAAGGTATTTCATTCTCGCAAGCTGTTAGTGATATAAATAGTAGCGTAATGAGGTATGATATATTTTTTTTCATTCAGCTTTAAAATTTGTAGGTGTAAGTAATAGATGGAATGCAAGGCAAAATAGTAATCTTCTTGATTACCGGTTTTGAAATGGAATAGAACTCGCCAGACGATGTATTATAGTATTCTGTGGATGAATTTCTGCGATAGACAAAAGCTGGATTCATGGCGTTGTATACATTATATATACTAAAATTCCAGGTGCGAATGCCGTGCTTTGTTTTTTTGTTGATATTGAGGCTTACGTTCAATTTGTGGCTGGCAGGAAGTCGATAATTGTTGCGGTGTTCAATATAATCTTCTGTTCCTATCTGGCCGGCACCATAGCTATTGCTTTCGCTAGGCCGAATTACAGCAGTAACTTCTTCAGGAATGGTTGTTGTTCCACCGCTAGCAAAAGACCATGATGCACCGAAGTCAATGTGGTTGTTGAATTTATGGTTAACAGTAAGATTTGCACAGTGGCGTCTATCATTTCTATAAGGAAAACGTTCTCCATCATTGATGCCTCCTTTACTGAATTTTCGGTCACTCTTGTTCAAAGCGTATGAAATCCATCCGGTGGTGTTACCGATGGATTTTTGGGCCATAAGCTCTATACCTATTGAACGCCCATGTCCCATTTCAACTTTCTTTTCCCAGCCAGATGATGATCCAAAGAAACTGACCCCATCTTTATATTCTAACACGTTTTTCATATCCTTATAATATCCCTCAACGGAAATTTCCCATCCTTTGATGCCGGTGTAATAACTTCCCAGTGAGTATTGATGTGCTTGCATTGGCTTTATCTTATTGGTTACGGGTACCCATAAATCGGTAGGCATTGAAATTGTTGAGGATGAAAGTAAATGAACGTATTGGCCCATTTTTGTATAAGCGGCTTTTATTGCTAAATGTTCCATTAACTGATAGCGTGCAGAAATACGAGGTTGCACAGAGTAATAACTTTTTTTCTGGACATTGAACATAGAAAGGTGTATTCCTAAATTCATACGAAACTTTGGCGAAATGTCAAAATTATCTTCTAAATATGCTGATGCTTCATGGGCATACATATTACTGTTTGAAATGCTCTGGTAGATAGTGTCTTGGCGAATAGACTCTTCTTCTTTGTCGAAAATCTTAGAGGTCATTACTTCCGGGTGAAAGCTATGATATAAATATTCAGTGCCAAACTTAATATGATGGGTTGGTACAGGGTTGTAATCAAAATCGATTTGATAACTTAAATCACGAATTCCAGAGCGATAATCTGCATTGTAGATATTCTCATAAATACCTGTATTTCTGTTTCCTTTGTTCCACGATGTTGTGCTCATGTCGAGTTGGTAGTTGTTGTAGGCGATGGTGGTATTGCTAAATAGCTTATTGTTAAAAATGTAGTTCCATCTTCCTGACGCAATAATATTACCCCAATTAAGAGATGATTTATCCTTATACATAAGGTTCGAATAATCTCCGTCATCAGTGTCATTATAATGATAGTGGTCTTTTCCGTTGTAGAAGTTGACAAATAGGCGACTTCTATCTGAAAATTTATGGTTAACCTTTGCGTTGATATCATAGAAATAATAGCTAATTTTTTCATCTTCCGGCATGAATGGTTGTACTAATAAATCAAGATATGAGCGTCTAACCGAAATATTAAATGATGTGCGATCTTTAATGATAGGGCCTTCTAAATTTACTTTTGTCGATAGTAAACCTATGCTGACTACTCCGTGAAACGTTTTCATATCTCCGTCATTGCTTCTAATATCAACAACAGAAGAGAGGCGTCCACCAAAGCGGGCGGGGAAAGAGCCTTTAAACAGGGTTACCTTTTTTACGGATTCAGGCGTAAATACAGAAAAAAAACCAAACAAATGCTCTACATTATATACAGGTACTCCGTCTAGCAATATTAAGTTTTGATCGGGACCACCCCCTCGTACATATAACCCTGATGATCCCTCTATTCCTGTTTGCACGCCAGGCATCATTTGTATTGTTTTAAATACGTCAGTTTCGCCGAGCAAACTAGGTGTGTTCTTTATCTGTACCATAGGCACTTCGCTGGCACTCATTTGAGTCGCTATTATACCCGATTCTACTTTATCTGATAATACGACAACTTCTTGTAGTTGATTGTTGCTTTTCATTCGTATATTTAACAAGGTGTCTTTGTTTAAATAGAGAATATGTTTCCTTGAGTTATAACCTAAGTACGAGAAATTGATTTCAGTGCTACCTTCGGGCAATGTAATGCTGTAAAAGCCGTAAGGATTGGTACTCGTGCCTTGGCGATGACGACTCTCCAGAATATTTGCACCAATCAGAGTTTCTGCAGACACTTCATCTGTTACATATCCGCTGATTGTAAATTTCCGACTTACGGCTTTCTCTTTTTTTACTTGCAGAATGATGTGTTTCCCTGCAATTTTATAGCTAACAGACTCATTAGCAAAAACGAGATCAAGAATTTCTGGCAAAGTTTTGTTCTCTACCTTAATTGTGATCAGATGTTTAAGCTTGACCTCCTCACTATAAATAAATGAAAATCCGGTTGAATTCTCTATTTGTGTTGTAAACGCTTGAAGGTTTGCTCGTTTGATGTTGAGAATGAGTTTAGTTCCTATTGACTGTGCATGAATGTGCGGCAGGGCAATAGTCATTGTACATATCAGAAATAATATTCTGATATGGTGGAAATGTAATGTTGATTTTTTCATTTCAGTTTAGTCGTAATACGTATTAGTTTGTCATCTTGTGAATAGTTGAATTCTCCCGCAGTCTGGAGCAATTTGAGTATTTGCTCTAAGCTTTCTTCATTATTGAACCGTGCAGTTAGTCTATAATTTTGTAATGATTGGTCGGGTATTTGTATTGTTACTCCGAAAGAATTAGATAATTTTCTGGTAATTTCTTTTAGAGGGAGGTTATTGAATATAAAGAGACCTTTTTGCCATGCAATTTCGTTAGACACCTTTTGACCTGTTTCGTGAATAATCTTTTTCTTTAGTTTATTATAAATTGCACTTTCATTGGGGTTTAGTATAATAGAGGAGGAATTGTCTTTACTTTTTATAGAGACCGATCCTTCAAATAGAGTTGTTTTAATCTCATTGTTACTTTTGTATGCTTCTACATTGAAGTGCGTACCTAATACTTTTACATCTATAGCATCAGCACTGACGATGAAGGGATGCTTCTTATCTTTAGATACTTCGAAGTAGGCCTCACCATTTAAACTCACAATACGATCTTTATTGCTGAATTCTTTGGGATAGGTTAAGGAGGAGAAATGGTTTAATACAACTTTGCTCCCATCAGGCAACTGAATACTTTTTGTTTCAGCTAAGGTTGATGTTGTTAATATCTCTACAGGTTTGGTGTATTGATATACACTCCATGATAAAACACAAATTAGTGCTATTGCTGCTGCATATGCCAGAATAGAGACACTTAGAGTATGTGCTCGCTTACTAAATAGACGTTTTTCTATTTTTTTGTAACTCTCGGTTGCTGAATAGATTCCGTGTGGTGATTTAGTGGAAGCTATTAGCTTATCGAGGAGCTCGTTTAATTGATTGTCGCTAAGTTTCATCTTTTTGCACTGTTTAATAATAAAGACAGCTGCAAAAAGAGATCTCCCTATTCCTTATTCGTTAAATAAATGTTAATAGTTTCTTTGAGGCGGGTAACTGCTTTTTGGAGTTGTGCATCTACAGTCTTTGTACTAATTTTAAGCTCTTGAGCTACTTGGGCATAACTTTGTTTTTCTTCTCGTATGCGGATGAATATTTCTCTACAGCGTTCTGGTAGTCTATCAAGTGCTTTTACGTAAACGGAAAAAAGTTCATCATTAATAAGGGCGTCTTCTGGAGAAGCTTCTCTGCCTTCAGGCTCAGGTATGATATCAGGAGCGATGCTTGAGTGCTTCAACTCTTTTTCCAGATAGTTTAATGACGCATTTTTTATAAGGATGAAGCAGTAGTCTTCAAAAGAAATTATTGCTATTAGTGAGGAACGTTTTTCCCATAGCTTAATAAATACGTCGAGAACAATTTCCTGTGTCCATGCTTTGTTTTTTACATAGTAGTAGGAAATACGGAAAAAACGGTCATAACAAAGATCATAGAATTGCCGGAAGGCTGTTTCCGAATCCATGTCCTGCATTTTCTGTAGTAGTATTTTTATCTCAGTTTCACTCATTGATCCTACTTCAGTTTTCTACTCGCAGTAAGTCGCTCATGATTCCATCAGAGACGAAAATACCTTTTTTTGTTAGTTTTAGGTGGTTGTTTAGTAATTCCAATTGCTCGTTTGCGATATATTTGTTTGCTATAGTTAGGCAGTAATCTAAATAAAATTGCCCAAAGCGCTGGCTTATTTGTTCTAAAGAGAGTCCCCAACGAGTTCGCATTGATGTTATGACCAGTTCGTTGTATCGAGTCTTCGTATCCAAACATTCTGTTTTATAAGAGCGTTGATTGTTTTCTATACCTTTTATATATGCAGTGGTTGAGGAAATGTTCCATTCTCTCGTTTCACCATTAAACGAATGAGCCGATGGCCCGCAACCAAGATACTTCGTTCCTTTCCAATAAGAAGTGTTATGGCAAGAGTATTTTTGGGGAAGGCAGAAGTTGGATATCTCATACTGCTCATAGCCTGCCGCAGAAAGTCGCTCGGTTAGGATTGAGAAAAAACGGATACTAACTTCTTCGTTTACTTCTTCAACTTCACGCTTATTCAACATTCGATACAAAGGAGTGCCTTTTTCGTATGTTAGGTGATAAGCCGAAATATGTTCCACATTGAGTGCTATAGCTTGCTCCAAATCTTTTTTCCAAGTTTCCTCATTTTCACCGGGTAAACCATACATAAGATCAATACTGATATTATTAAATCCGGCCTCTCGGGAATGCGCTACTGCTTTGATGGCTTGCTCGGCATTATGACGCCGTTTAAGTAGCTTTAAGGTAGGACCATTGAATGTTTGGATACCAATGCTTATCCGGTTGAAAGGAAGTTGAGCAAGTTCACTTAAGTATTTAGGGCTTAAATCATCAGGATTTGCTTCAAGGGTTATTTCTTTGCAATATGACGTATCGTAGACTCGTTCAATCGTATTGAAAATTTTGCTAAAATCCTTTAGGGAAAGCTGTGAGGGGGTACCTCCTCCAAAATAAATTGTTTCGAGAGGTTCTCCCTGTAGATAATCTTTTCGCATCTCTAACTCGTTACAGAGTGCTAATATATAACTTTCCATCAAACTGTTTTTGGTGGTAGTGTAAAAGTCACAATAGATGCAACGAGTTTTACAGAAGGGTATATGTAGGTATATTCCTGCCATCGTTGATTTTTTAAAGTTAATAGATGGAATCTCCATCTATCTTTGATTTGCTTGTAAAGTTAGTAATTTACTTAAATAGAACTAACGTGTTGCATAACATTGTTTAGAAACATTGAGCAATTATTGTTTTTAATTGTATTAATTTATAATTTGCGCATCACTTAATTAAATATATGCGAGAAAACATATTGAGTTAACTCTTTAAATCTTATATGTCATGAAAGTATATCAGACTAATGAAATTAAGAACATTGCCTTATTGGGAAGTTCTGGCTCTGGGAAAACCACTCTCGTTGAAGCGATGCTATTCGAGAGTGGTATTATAAAGCGTCGCGGCTCAGTTGCCGCAAAGAACACAGTGAGTGATTATTTTCCCGTAGAGCAGGAATATGGTTACTCTGTTTTTTCTACCGTTTTTCATGTTGAGTGGAATAATAAGAAGCTGAATATGATCGATTGTCCGGGTGCGGATGACTTTGTGGGGGGTGTTGTTACTGCGTTGAATGTAACGGATACTGCAGTTCTTCTTTTGAATGGTCGTTATGGCATAGAGGTAGGCACTCAAAACCATTTCAGATACACCGAGAAGCTTCATAAACCAGTCATATTTCTGGTGAATCAGCTTGATAATGAAAAATGTGATTATGATAATATTCTTGAGCAACTGAAAGAAGCTTATGGGACAAAGGTTGTTCCAATTCAGTACCCCATTGCGACAGGACCTGGATTTAATGCGCTAATTGACGTACTGTTGATGAAGCGGTATTCTTGGAAGCCAGAAGGTGGTGCTCCTATGATAGACGAAATTCCGGCTGAAGAAATGGATAGAGCCATGGAAATGCATAAAATCCTAGTGGAAGCTGCAGCCGAGAATGATGAAGGACTGATGGAAAAGTTTTTCGAAGACAATACTCTTAGCGAAGATGAGATGCGTGAAGGTATTCGCAAAGGCCTTGCTGCACGTGCGATTTTTCCTGTCTTTTGCGTTTGTACGAGTAAGGATATGGGAGTTCGACGCTTGATGGAATTCTTAGGAAATGTGGTCCCTTTTGTATCGGAGATGCCTAAAGTGACTAATTCAGAAGATCAGGAGGTTGCTCCAAATGTTTCAGGGCCGAAATCTCTTTATTTTTTTAAAACCAGCGTGGAACCTCATATTGGCGAAATCTCTTATTTCAAGGTGATGAGTGGAAAAGTGAGAGAAGGGGATGATTTATTAAATATTAATAGGGGGTCAAAAGAGCGAATTACCCAAATATATGTTGTGGCTGGGGCTAACCGAATAAAAGTAGAGGAACTTCAAGCGGGTGATATAGGCGCTGCGGTGAAGTTGAAGGATGTAAAAACCGGAAATACTTTGAATGGTAAAGATTGTGACTATCGATTTAGCTTTATTAAATATCCTAATTCTAGATATTCCCGAGCAATTAAACCTGTAACTGAATCGGATGTTGAAAAAATGATGAGTATTCTTAATCGTATGAGAGAAGAAGATCCGACTTGGGTTATTGAGCAATCTAAGGAACTGAGACAGACGCTTGTGCATGGGCAAGGGGAATTCCATTTACGTACCTTAAAGTGGCGTTTGGAAAATAACGAAAAGCTCCTTGTTAAATTTGAGGAGCCTAGAATTCCATACAGAGAAACAATTACTAAGGCGGCACGGGCAGACTATAGGCACAAGAAACAGTCAGGAGGTGCGGGGCAATTTGGAGAGGTTCATCTTATTGTTGAACCTTATAAAGAGGGAATGCCTGTGCCGGATATCTATAAATTTAACGGTCAAGAGTTCAAAATAACGGTGAGGGGTACTGAAGAAATCTCTCTTGATTGGGGAGGTAAGCTTGTTTTTATTAATAGTATCGTCGGTGGCTCAATTGATTCTCGCTTTATGCCTGCCATACTAAAAGGAATTATGGCTCGTATGGAGCAAGGTCCATTAACTGGTTCATATGCTCGGGATGTACGTGTTATTGTATATGAGGGGAAAATGCATCCTGTAGATTCTAATGAAATCTCATTTATGCTTGCTGGTCGGAATGCTTTTAGTGAAGCCTTCAAGAATGCCGGGCCTAAAATATTGGAACCGATTTACGATGTGGAGGTGTTTGTGCCCTCAGATAAAATGGGTGATGTGATGGGAGACCTCCAAGGCAGACGGGCTATTATTATGGGGATGAGTAGCGAAAAAGGGTTTGAAAAATTGAGTGCCAAGATACCTCTGAAAGAAGTATCGTCCTATTCTACTGCTTTGAGTTCATTAACAGGTGGTCGGGCTTCATTTATAATGAAATTCTCAAGTTATGAACTTGTTCCGGCCGATCTACAAGATAAATTAATTAAAGAATTTGAGGCAAAGCATACTGAAGAATAGATTCTGTTAATACAAACATATGAGCCGCCATTTTTTTATAGCTGAAAAATGACGGCTTTTATGTTCTAATTATCAAGACTTATGTCCGTAGCTATAAAATTTAATTTTTTATTAATTTTGCAAACTAAAAGAGTCTAATATTTGTTATACTCATCAGTATACTATATAAAAATAGCTTTTGGGTTAATTAAGGAGAACTTGCGGTTAAATCAGGTTAATTCATTAGGAATGTTAATTAGGGAGTGTTAATTTTGTTGCCATGAAGAAGTCAACAATCTGGATATTGGGTATCGTTATGGCTCTTTCTTTTCTTAGTTTACTGTATTTGCAGGTAAGCTATATTGAAGAAATGGTGAAAATGCGTAATGAACAATTCGATGAATCAGTTAAACGTAGTTTATACCAGGTTTCAAAGAATGTAGAATATGATGAAACTCAGCGTTGGTTAGAGAGAGACGTCTCGGCGACTGAGAGACAGGCTTTGGCTCAATCTTCTTCTCCTCAGAAGAGCGATTTAGTTCAGCAAACTCAGCGTTATTCTGTTGCAACACAGGATGGATCTGTGTATTCAGCTTTTGAATTGAAAACAATAACAACTAAGCCTTCGGCATTGCCTAAGGCTATGATATCCCGCAGGCATGGTACTAATACAATACCTCAGACGTCTAGAACCTTGCAAGAAGCGATTAAAAATCGTTATTTATATCAACGTTTTTTGCTTGATGAGGTTGTCTGGCAAATGCTCTATAGGGCTAGCGACAAGTTACTTGAGGAACGGGTTAATTTTAAGAATTTAGATCAATACCTCAAGTCAGAACTGATAAATAATGGAATAGATATACCTTATCATTTTGTTGTTATAGACAAAGATGGACGTGAAGTGTATCGTTGTTCTGATTATGATGATAAAGGTAGCGAGAGTTCTTATAGTCAGATTCTTTTTCCAAATGATCCACCGGCAAAGATGAGTGTTGTCAGAGTTCACTTCCCTGCTAAAAGAGATTATATTTTTGATTCAGTGAGCTTTATGATTCCTTCATTGGTTTTCACATTAGTGCTATTGATAACGTTCATCTTTACAATTTATATTGTGTTCAGGCAGAAGAAACTTACGGAAATGAAAAATGACTTTATTAATAATATGACGCATGAATTTAAGACCCCTATATCGACAATTTCTTTAGCTGCACAAATGCTGAAGGATCCTGCAGTAGGTAAGTCTCCCCAAATGTTTCAACATATTTCCGGGATTATTAATGATGAAACGAAGCGTTTAAGATTTCAGGTGGAGAAGGTTCTTCAGATGTCGATGTTTGACAAGCAGAAGGCTACTTTGAAAATGAAAGAATTGGATGCGAATGAAATGATCTCTGGGGTAATTAATACGTTTACTCTAAAGGTTGAACGATATAATGGAAAGATTACATCTGATTTGGCTGCAGTTGAGTCAACTATTCTTGCTGATGAAATGCATATTACTAATGTGATCTTTAATTTAATGGACAATGCTGTTAAATATAAGAAACCAGAAGAAGATCTGTTATTAGATGTCAGAACTTGGAACGAACAAGGTAAATTGATGATCTCGATACAAGATAATGGCATCGGCATAAAAAAAGAGAATTTGAAAAAAGTCTTCGACAAATTTTATCGCGTGCATACAGGTAATCTGCATGATGTAAAAGGATTTGGGTTGGGGTTGGCTTATGTTAGAAAGATCATTCAAGACCATAAAGGATCTATCAGGGCTGAAAGTGAATTGAATATTGGAACTAAATTTATTATTGCATTACCTATATAAAAAATGAATGATATGGACGAGAAACTGCGTATTTTGCTATGCGAGGATGATGAAAACCTTGGCATGCTTTTGAGAGAGTATTTACAGGCGAAAGGTTATTCGGCTGAGTTATTTCCTGATGGCGAAGCTGGTTTTAAGGCTTTTCTTAAAAATAAATATGATCTATGTGTGTTTGATGTGATGATGCCGAAGAAAGATGGCTTCACATTGGCTCAAGAGGTTCGAGCTGCAAATGCAGAAATACCTATTATTTTCTTGACTGCTAAAACATTAAAAGAAGATATACTAGAGGGCTTTAAGATTGGTGCAGATGATTATATCACGAAACCATTCAGTATGGAGGAGTTGACCTTTAGAATCGAAGCTATACTGAGACGTGTTCATGGGAAGAAGAACAAAGAAAGTAATGTCTATAAGATTGGAAAATTCTCTTTTGACACTCAAAAACAAATTTTATCAAGCGAGGGAAAGCAAACGAAGCTTACTACTAAAGAATCTGAATTATTAGGATTGCTTTGCGCACATGCAAATGAGATATTACAGCGTGATTTTGCATTGAAGACTATTTGGATAGATGACAATTATTTCAATGCCCGCAGCATGGATGTGTATATCACGAAACTGCGTAAACATCTTAAAGAAGATGATTCCATTGAAATTATAAATATTCATGGTAAGGGCTACAAGTTGATTACGCCAGAACACGAAATTTAATAAGTCTCTACATTGAGAATAAAAAAGAGGGTGGTCAGTTTTTGACACACCCTCTTTTTTATTCTCAATGTAGAAAAGCTTTAGTCAGTAATTCTTTTATTAAGAACGATATAAGAAATGATTCCTATTACGACTAATGAAGCAGATGATAACAGAACAACATTGTTGTTTACATTTCCTGTGAAGGAGCAAACGACTAAAATAATTGCTCCAATTAGAATTAGTAGTAATCCCAAATTTTTTAAAAATACTTTCATTTGTGTGCCTTTTAGTGAATTTATATTCTAATTAATACAAAGAAAAGCATTATTCTATTATGGGCGAAATTATTTATGCAAAAAAAGCATTAAGTAATTCAAATAGTCGATTTTTCTTTGATGAGATTAGTCTTTAGTGTTGTAGAATATCTTTCTGAGTACATCTTGACTTATGCGTAGTTCATCTACATTTATGCCTAGTAATGCTTCTTTTAGTGTTTTGTTGGCGATGGTATGGGCATTTTCTTCCAACTCTTTCCCTGTTTTTGTTAGATGAATCAGGTTGGTGCGGCGATCATTCTTATCTGAGATACGAACAACGAGATGTTGGCGTTCCATATTATCTATAAGACGGGTCATGCTTGGTTTGTCTTTGAAAGTTGCATTGCACAACTCTTGTTGTGTAACTCCGTCTTTCTCCCATAAGAAGATTAATACAGTCCATTGTTCTGGACTGATTTCTAATCCGTTTTGCCGGAAATTTCGATAAAGTTTCCGGTTTATGGCTGCAGAGACTTTGCCGTTCAAGATGGCAAAAATTAATCTGATATCAAAGTTAAACTGTTCAATCATGAAATTATTGTTTAAGCAACTTTGCAAAGATAATGTCCTTAGCTGATAATTCCTATCTAAAAGGTATAAAAAAAGATCAAAAGTTGGTTGTTCGGAATAAAAATCCTACCTTTGCGCTCGAATTCTAAAATAAAATAATTATTTTTTTAATTGAACGAGTATGAATCAATATGAAACCGTTTTCATTTTAACTCCCGTTTTATCTGATGTTCAGATGAAGGAAGCGGTAGAAAAATTCAAAAGTATTCTTCTTGCAGAAGGTGCTGAAATTATTAATGAGGAAAATTGGGGGCTGAAAAAATTAGCCTATCCAATACAGAAAAAATCGACAGGGTTTTATCAACTGGTTGAGTTTAGTGCAGAGCCAACTGTAATTGAGAAGCTGGAGCTAAACTTTCGTCGTGATGAGCGCGTTATCCGTTTTCTTACTTTTAAAATGGAGAAATATGCTGCTGAATATGCTGCTAAAAGAAGAAGTCTGAAATCAACTAAAAAGGAGGAAAATTAATCATGGCACAACAAAATCAATCAGAGATCAGATACTTAACTCCGCCTTCAGTAGACGTGAAAAAGAAAAAGTACTGTCGCTTCAAAAAGAATGGAATCAGATATATCGACTACAAAGATCCTGAATTCTTGAAGAAATTCCTAAACGAACAAGGGAAGATCCTTCCACGTCGTATTACAGGTACTTCTTTGAAATTCCAACGTAGAATTGCACAAGCAGTGAAGAGAGCGCGTCATTTGGCGTTACTTCCATTTGTTACTGACATGATGAAATAATTGAAGGAGAAAAAGTATGGAAATTATATTGAAAGAAGACATAGTAAACTTGGGTTATAAGAACGATATCGTAGCGGTTAAAGCTGGTTATGGTCGTAATTACTTGATTCCCACAGGAAAGGCGATTATTGCTTCTCCTTCTGCCAAGAAAATGTTGGCTGAAGATCTTAAGCAACGTGCTCATAAACTTGAAAAAGTCAAAAAAGATGCAGAAGAATTGGCAACTAAGCTAGAGGCTGTATCTCTTACTATTGGAACAAAAGTAAGTTCTACAGGAACTATTTTTGGTTCAGTTGGTAATATTCAGATAGCTGACGAATTAACTAAACTTGGTTTTGAAATTGAAAGAAAAACGATCGTTGTTAAGGATTCAGTGAAAGAGATTGGCTCATATAAAGCTATCGTGAAGCTTCATAAGGATGTTTCTGTTGAAATTCCTTTTGAGGTGGTTGCAGAGTAACTATTTCCTGTTAACGATAATATATAAAGATGGGTATTCCTTTTTGGGAATGCCCATCTTTTTTATATCTTTATTTTCTCTTTTACAGGAAGAGTGATGAGATATTCCTAGAAATGTATTTTGAGTTTGAAACAATAAAAGGGCCTGTGATGTTACATCACAGGCCCTTCTCATTTTCTAATTGTTGTACTGAAATTATTCAGCTACAACTGCTGCGCTATCAACAACTGCTGTTGTATCAGTTGCTGCTGCTTCAGCTGCTGCAGCTTCTACTGCTGCGATTGAATCAGCGATACGGATTGAATCAGCTTTAGCTTTTTCAGCTTCAGCTTGTTTGTTACCACATGATGCGAAAGATACTGCTGCAATAGCTGCGAACATTAAAATTAATTTTTTCATTTTCTTTGCTTTTTTAAATCTGTAATACAATCAATTGCTTATTAAAACGTTGCAAATGTATAGACTTTTTTGATATGTTGTACTCTTAGTAGCGACTTTTTTTTATTTTTTTTATTAAGGCTGTTTTTTCTTGCTCTAATAATATGTTGTATAACATGCTTAATCCTCTGTTATACTGTTATATAGGTACCTTTTTATACTTCTTTTTGGGGTCTTCTCGAACTCGCTTGGATATAGTTGTATCTGGCTAATTTTCTCATAGGTAGCTACACAATTATTTAGATTTTTAAGATTTTCGTTCATAATGGTTTTTAAATGTTCGGGGTGATTTAAGCCAAGTGAATCTAAAGTTTCATAGTCGGCATACACTAGTGCTAGCAGCTTTTTACTCTTCTCTATAACGAGGCTTTCAAGGATAAAAGGCATGTTATTCAATCGGGCTTCAATTTCTTCGGGGAATATATTCTGTCCGCTTGAACTTAATATCATTGTTTTACTACGTCCCCTGATGAATATATTTCCATTTGCGTCTATTGTGCCAAGATCTCCGGTGCGTAACCAACCGTCGTCAGTAAGTACTTCGTTGGTGGCTTCTACGTTTTTGTAATATCCTACCATTACATTCTCTCCACGTACTTGTATCTCACCCGTTTCCATATCAGATCTTTCCTTATAAATACGAGCTTCCATTATATCGAGGATTTTTCCTGATGATGTGCGTATAAATTCATTCCATGGTGCATAGCTTATCAGAGGGCCACATTCTGTCATTCCGTACCCGATGGTAAAGGGGAATTTTATTTTATGAAAAAACTCTTCAACTTCCGGATTCATTGCCGCTCCACCTATGATGATCTCTTTAAATCGTCCACCCAGTGCATCTATCATTTTTTTACGGATTTGGCCGTATATTTGGGCGTCCAGTAGGGGGATGCTTAATGCCCATTTCATTCCTTTTTTGCTGATCAGTGGTTGAATGACATTTTTATATATTTTTTCAATGACTAAGGGGACAGTGATAATCAGGTTGGGCTTTACTTCTTCAAAAGCTTTCATGATAATTTTGGGTGAGGGAGCCTTTCCTAATAAGGTGACATGCGTGCCTACGGCTGTTGCAGTAAGGAAATCGAATGCGCAGCCATAAGCATGTGCTAAAGGAAGAAAGGAGAGTACCTTATCTCCTTTTTTAAGGAGTTCGGTACGAATACCAAATGTTATATTTCCGGCGAGATTGTTTCCTGTTAGCATTACGCCTTTGCTAAATCCCGTGGTTCCGGAAGTATAGTTCAGTAACATCACTTTGTCATTGCTCAGTGTTGTGTATTGTACATTATCTTTGTAGAACCCGTCAGGATAAGTTTGCAGCATTTCTTCATTTACGTGCTTTAGGAATTTCTGTATGGTTTCTCCATCTCGTTGATGTAAGCAGCGAAAATCTGTTAACGAAAAAACTCCCCGCAAATCGGATAGACTTTCTTCCTCTAGTGTTTCCCAGATAGTATCACTTGTAAAAAGGAATACGGATTCGGAGTGGTTGACGATGTGATGCACATCGTTTGGATGGAAATCTTGTAAGATAGGGACAACAATAGCGCCATAAGTGATGGTGGCCATATATGCTATACACCATTTAGCATTATTTTTTCCGATGATCGCTATTTTTTCACCACGGCGCAGGTTGCAATATTTGAACAACAAGTGTAACTTGGCAATCTCTTGTGCTACTTGCCCGTAAGTGTAATTCCCTTCTTCTCCGTAATCTGTGTAGCATGGCAAATCCCAATTCTCTCGGAAACTGTTTTCGTATAGTTTGATGAAATTCTCTTTTATCATTGCACGATCTTTGTTGTTTTGTGCAAAAATAGGAATAATGTTTCGGTCTCGAAAGTCTTTGCGGGATAACTCTTGATTACAATAACAACTTTTAATTATAATAATGTGTACCTTTGCATTGAATAATGTATTTGACAGAATTATGATAGATACTACTGTATTTCAAAATAAGACAGCCGTTTATTATACATTAGGCTGCAAATTAAACTTCTCAGAGACATCAACGATAGGAAAAATACTCCGTGATTCGGGCGTTCGCACGGCACGGAAAGGCGAAATAGCTGACATTTGCGTTGTGAATACTTGTTCGGTAACGGAAATGGCCGATAAGAAATGCCGGCAAGTAATTAAGCGATTGATAAAGCAACATCCTGGCGCATTTGTTGTGGTTACAGGTTGTTATGCTCAACTTAAGCCTGAGGATGTGAGCAAGATAGAAGGAGTTGACTTGGTTCTTGGCGCCGAGCAGAAGGCTGACATAATGCAATATATTGGCAACATGCAGAAGCTGGAATCGGGTGAAGCACATACGTCAGCTTTGAAAGATATCTCTTCGTTTGCTCCTTCCTGTTCAAGAGGAGATCGTACGCGATTCTTTTTGAAAGTACAAGATGGCTGTGATTATTATTGTACATATTGTACGATTCCTATTGCGCGTGGACGAAGCCGTAATGGTACTATATCATCTATGATAGAGCAAGCTAAAAAGGCTGCATCTGAAGGAGGAAAGGAAATTGTACTGACTGGCGTAAATATTGGCGATTTCGGGAAAAGTACCGGAGAGACGTTTTTTGATTTGATAAAAGCACTCGATGAAGTAGAAGGAATTGAACGATATCGCATATCTTCTATAGAACCTAATTTGTTGACTGATGAGATAATAGAATACGTTTCGCATTCACGTCGTTTTATGCCTCATTTTCATATACCGTTGCAATCGGGTAATGATGAGGTTTTAAAGTTGATGCATCGGAAATATGATACGGCACTGTTCGCTTCTAAAGTAAAGAAGATAAAAGAAGTGATGCCGGATGCTTTTATAGGAGTAGATGTAATTGTCGGTACGCGAGGTGAAACAGATGAATATTTTGAATCTGCTTATGAGTTTATTAAAAGTCAGGATGTAACACAGCTACATGTTTTTAGCTATTCAGAACGTCCCGGCACTCAGGCATTGAAGATAGAACACGTTGTGGCTGCTGCCGAAAAGCATCAACGCAGTCAACGGTTACTAGAACTTTCTGAAGAAAAAACGAAGGATTTTTATTCTCGTTTTATTGGGCATTCGATGCCTGTGCTGTTGGAAAAAGCCAAGTCAGATGCTCCTATGCACGGCTTTACCCAAAACTACATTCGTGTGGAGTTGGATAGTTCTAATCAATTGGACAATCAGGTGGTGTTACTTCGGTTGGGTGAATTTAATGAAGAAGGCACAGCTCTTTTGGGCACTATTATAAATTGATTAAATAATAAGGATGTCTAGACTTGTTTATATCTTTGTTTATCTGGGAATGTGGCTATTAGCCATACAACCTTTCTCTATGTTATATCTCTTATCTGATGTGATGTATTTCTTTATGCATAGAGTGATAAGGTATAGAAGAGGTGTGGTTCGACGAAATTTGAAAAAATCTTTTCCCGAAAAGTCGGAAGCAGAATTACGTGTCATTGAACGAAAGTTCTACCACTATATCTGTGATTATATGCTCGAGAGCTTAAAGATGCTAAAGATGCCTGTAACTCAACTACACAGACGTATGCATTTTGAGAATACAGAACAGTATCTGGAGATGATAGAAAAGTACGGTGGGATTATAGTAATGATGCCACACTATGCCAATTTTGAATGGACCATTGGTATGGGTATGTTCATGAAATCAGGTGATATCCCGATGCAGGTGTACAAGACAATTCGTAATCCATTTGTTGATCGGTTGTTTCGCAACATTCGTTCTCGATTTGGTGGCTATAATGTGCAGAAGTCAGATGCGGCTCGTGAGGTGATTCGTGCTAAACATGCCGGTAAGAAACTTGCGCTTGGCCTTGTGGCTGATCAATCTCCAAATGCTCATAGCCTCCATTATTGGACGAAGTTTCTGAATCAAGATACTGCTTTTATGAATGGAGGAGAACGTATTGCCCGAATGATGAATTATCCGGTGTTTTATTGTGAATTAAAAAAAGAAAGGCGAGGATATTGTGAAGCTACATTTGTGTTGATATCCGAGTGTCCCAAAAACACTGTTGATGGCGAGATAACAGAAATGTATGTTCGCCATGTAGAGCAGACTATCTTACGTGAACCTGCCTACTGGTTTTGGTCGCATAAACGCTGGAAGCATGAACACCTTGCTGAACAAAAAAAATGAATAAAACAGCTGTTGTTATATTAAACTGGAACGGATGCGAGATGCTTCGTTCTTTTTTACCCTCTGTTGTTGCACACTCCGAGGCAATGGGTGGAGTTGAAGTTTATGTGGCCGATAATGGTTCTACGGACGGATCCATCTTTATGCTTCGTGGGGAGTTTCCTACTGTACACTTAATCATTCTTGATGGTAATAATGGCTTTGCCGATGGTTATAACTTGGCTTTGAAAGAAATAGAAGCTGAGTACGTTGTATTACTCAATTCGGATGTAGAGGTGACTCCTCAATGGCTTTGTCCTCTGGTCGAATATATGGATGCTCATCCTGAAGTAGCAGGGTGTCAACCTAAAATACGTAGTTGGCGGAAGAAAGATCTATTTGAATATGCTGGAGCGGCGGGAGGCTTTATTGATCGTTATGGCTATCCTTTTTGTAGAGGAAGAATCCTGTCGGTGGTAGAAAAAGATCATGGTCAGTATGATAATGTGATTTCTGTCTTCTGGGCTACTGGTGCAGCATTATTTATTCGTTTGAAAGACTACAATGATGTCGGAGGCTTAGATGGCCGCTTTTTTGCTCACATGGAGGAAATTGATCTTTGCTGGCGGTTGCGTGCCAGAGGGCGACAAATTGTTTGTATTCCTCAAAGTCTCGTTTATCATGTGGGCGGAGCTACTCTTAAAAAAGAGAATCCTCGTAAGACCTTTCTCAACTTTCGGAACAATCTTGTTATGCTTTACAAGAACTTGCCTCAAGATGACTTAACCCGTGTGATGTGCGTGCGTGCGTGGCTCGATTATGTTGCTTCCTTTTCTTTTTTACTTAAGGGACAGTTGCCTAATGCTAAGGCGGTGTTTCAGGCGCGCCGAGAGTTTAAAAAGATGAAACCTTTGTTTTTGGCAGAGAGAGAAATAAATATGAGAAAAACGATACTGAATCCTATCCCTGAACGGATAAATAGTAGTATCTTAGCACTGTTCTATTTGAGAGGAAGGAAATTCTTTTCTAATATTATATAATGTGGGAAGTATAAAATCTTTGATTGATATTGAATTATTATGGGAAAGCTAATTAGAAAAATCGGTTTAGTAGCGCATGATGCTATGAAAAAAGACTTGATTGAATGGGTGGTCTGGAACTCTGAGCTATTGGTGGGGCATAAGTTTTATTGCACCGGTACTACCGGTACGTTAATTCTTGCTGCCTTAAAAGAAAAACACCCTGAGATAGAGTGGGATTTTACAATCCTAAAGTCAGGCCCGTTAGGAGGTGATCAACAAATGGGGTCACGTGTTGTAGATGGAGAAATTGACTATCTCTTCTTTTTTACAGATCCGATGACATTGCAACCGCATGATACAGATGTGAAAGCACTTACTCGTCTTGCCGGTGTAGAAAATATTGTATTTTGTTGTAACCGTTCTACTGCAGACCATATTATTTCTAGCCCTCTATTTGTTGACCCTGATTATGAAAGGATACATCCTGATTACTCTGGATATGCTAAGCGCTTTGAGAATCAATCCGTTGTGATGGAAGCTGTGGAGTCAGTGAATAAAAGGAAGCAAGCGAAAAAATAATATTTATTTCCGCTATTTATAACGATAAAAGCGGAAGTTTGCTTTGGCAAACTTCCACTTTTATTTGTTCATCTACTGCATTTACTTCCTATGAGAAACGCGCATTTTACTATCACATCTATTACGGATATTACGGAATCTGCTGAAAGTGCTAGTGATTCGCATCTGTTGAGCTCATCAAACGGATGAGACTGTTTGATGAAAAGCGTAAAACAATTGCAGCGAAAAAGAACAAACGCCCGAGGTTGTAACTCCTGAGTGATTGCCAAGAAGAGCGACGGGACGGAGAAAAACTATTTTAATGGTTGAACCACAACGAGGGTATGCTTACTCGGAAGTGATGCAAAGAAGTGCAAATAAACTGTTTGAAAGTGCACAAAACAATGCACAAAACAGTGCAAAAACAATGCAAAAAGCACTTCTGCAAAATGTTGATAATGAATTAGTTATGACGTGTTCTCTAGAAGAGGAAAGTAAAGTAGAGAAAAACAAAGAAGAGTATGGTTGTTGTGGTACAACAACTACGCGCGTAATCACATCCACAACCACAAGCAATTGTCGCGTTTCCATTCTTCCATTTTTGGCTTGCCGCAAAAGGTGAAGAAGCAGAAAACCAACTTCCAACTTCCAAATTTCTCGTTTCGAATTACTTCCATGATGATTGTAGCTACGAGCAATTCAAGTCGTTGCGCTCAAGTCTAATCGCTTGTTTGATGCTACGTCCATCACCTTTATTTTGTTTTTGGCATAAAACTTAGCTCTAGTGTGATCATCACTTTGCTGTGGCATTTTGGTTGATAGATAGATAATCTTGTTCTTTCAAAGAGAACGGTTCTGTTGGAACAACTGAACCGTTTGGTTGATGAAAGAGAACGGTTTAGTTTGCGCTATTGCATAGTGCAGATTTTTTTAGACCTTATGCGTGAAAGATTAGTTGAATGTGATTTCTAAACCAAAGCAACGTACTTTAATTTCCTTTGCCACAGGGGCTCTCGGATGTATGAACATCGTGTATATGATTTTTATTGCAAAAATAAGTATTGGAGGTGCCTAGTCTTGTTTTTAGCGGTCTGAGAACGCCAAAAAAAGGTGGAAATAGTTTGCCAATTCAAAGAAAAGCCGTAATTTTGCAAGCCGATTATTATCATAAAAGGATAAGAGATTCATTCATAGCGAGTTAGCTCTCCTTTGTCCGGGGAAAGTTAATACGTGGTGAAGACTTTTTTTAGTAGTAACATTTTAAAAACAAATTAAGAGTGGATACTTTAAGTTACAAGACCATTTCTGCAAATAAAGCGACAGTGACCAAAGAATGGGTTATTGTTGATGCTACAGATCAGTCTCTGGGACGTCTGGGAGCGAAAGTTGCGAAACTGTTGAGAGGTAAGTATAAACCAAACTTTACCCCTCATGTGGACTGCGGTGATAACGTAATTATCATTAACGCAGACAAAGTAAAATTAACAGGAAATAAATGGCATGATAGAATCTATCTATCATATACAGGATATCCTGGTGGTCAGAGAGAAATAACTCCTGCCCGTTTGCAAGCAAAACCTAATGGTGACGACAAATTGATGAGAAAAGTTGTTAAAGGTATGCTTCCTAAAAATAAGCTGGGTGATAAACTGCTTGGTAACATGTATGTTTACGCAGGTGGTGAGCACAAACATGAGGCTCAATGCCCAAAAACAATTGATATAAACCTACTTAAATAAATATAATGGAAGTAATAAATGCATTAGGCAGACGTAAACGCGCAATCGCTCGCGTATTCGTTAGCGAAGGTACAGGAAAGATTACTATCAACAAGAGAGACCTTGCACAGTACTTTCCATCAACTATTCTTCAGTATGTAGTTAAACAACCATTGAACAAGCTTGGTGCTATTGAAAAATATGACATCAAAGTAAACTTGTCAGGTGGTGGTTTTACAGGTCAGTCTCAGGCTTTGCGTTTAGCAATTGCTCGTGCTCTGGTTAAAATCAATGCTGAAGATAAATCAGCTCTTCGTTCTGAAGGCTTTATGACACGTGATCCTCGTTCTGTAGAACGTAAGAAACCGGGTCGTCCAAAAGCTCGTAAGAGATTCCAGTTCAGTAAACGTTAATGTTGTCTGGGCTGTTAGAGCAGGAGAATGTTTAGCATCTAAACTACTGGGACTCTTCTTTCAGGCTACCCAGCGGTTGGTTTAGAAAACAGAAAAGAAAGTAAACGATTTAAAGAATAAAAAAATGTCAAGAACAAATTTCGATATATTATTGGAAGCCGGTTGCCACTTCGGACACCTTAAGAGAAAGTGGAATCCATCTATGGCTCCTTATATTTTTATGGAACGTAATGGTATTCATATCATTGACCTCCACAAAACTGTTGCAAAAGTGGATGAAGCTGCTGAAGCTCTGAAACAAATTGCAAAATCAGGCAAGAAAGTCCTTTTTGTTGCTACTAAAAAACAAGCGAAACAGATTGTTGCTGATAGAGCATCGTCTGTGAATATGCCTTATGTTATTGAACGCTGGCCGGGTGGTATGTTGACTAACTTCCCTACAATCCGTAAAGCCATTAAGAAGATGACTACTATCGACAAGTTAACTAGCGATGGTACTTATTCTAATCTTTCTAAAAGAGAAGTCCTTCAGATTTCACGTCAACGTGCTAAGTTGGATAAGACTTTAGGTTCTATTGCAGATCTGACTCGTCTTCCTTCTGCTCTTTTCATTGTAGATGTAATGAAAGAGAATATAGCTGTTCGTGAAGCTAATCGTTTAGGAATACCTGTATTTGCAATCGTTGATACTAATTCAGATCCTTCAAATATTGATTTTGTAATCCCAGCAAATGACGATGCTACAAAATCTGTTGAAGTTATTCTTGAAGCTTGCTGCATGGCTATGCAAGAAGGTCTTGAAGAAAGAAAAGCTGAAAAAGTAGATTTGGAAGCTGCAGGCGAAGCTTCTGCCTCAAAAGGAAAGAAGAGACCAGCTAAAGCAAGACTTGATAAATCCGATGAAGAAGCAATTAATGCTGCTAAGGCAGCTGCTTTCTTGAAGGGAGACGAAGAAGCTTAAAATCAACAACTAACTACCAAATTTTAATTGATATGGCTGTAACAATGGCAGATATAACCCACCTGCGCAAAATGACAGGTGCTGGTATGATGGATTGCAAGAATGCTTTGACAGAAGCTGATAGCGATTTTGAAAAAGCAATGGAAATTATTCGTAAAAAAGGTCAGGCTGTTGCTGCAAAGCGTTCTGATCGTGATGCTTCTGAAGGATGTGTCTTGGCCAAAACAACTGGCGATTACGCAGCGATGATTGCTCTGAAATGCGAAACTGATTTCGTTGCAAAAAACGCTGATTTCGTTGCTCTTACGAACGAAATTCTTGATTTGGCTATCGCTAACAAGTGTGCCGATGTTGAGGTTTTGAAGGCTCTTCCAATGGGAAAAGGCACTGTAGGTGACACTATTATTGACCGTATTGGTATTACGGGCGAGAAAATGGAATTAGATGGCTATGGATTTGTTGAAGGTCCTACAACTTCTATCTACATTCATCCGGGAAATAAACTTGCTACGATTGTATCTTTCAATCAACCTAACGTTGAAGCACAAGTGGCTCACGAGATTGCTATGCAAATCGCTGCAATGAATCCTATTTCACTGGATCCTGAAAGTGTTCCTGCTGAAGTACTTGCCAGTGAGAAAGAAATAGCAGCTGACAAGGCACGTCAAGAAGGTAAGCCAGAAAACATGATTGAGAAAATAGCTTTGGGTCGCATCAATAAATTCTACAAAGAAGTTTGTTTGCTTCAACAAGAATATGTGAAAGACGGTAAGTTGACCGTTGCCCAATTCCTAGATAGCTCAAGCAAAGGTCTTACTGTTACTGCTTTCAAGCGCTTTACGCTTAACGCAGATTAATAGGATCTTAAAAAGTCGATATAAAAATGGCCATCCCGATTATCCGGATGGCCATTTTTTATTGTAAGAGGAAGAACAAATCTGTTAGCCTACAGGCTTTGTCTTTATATATCCTTCTTTCTTTAATAGATCTATTATTTTTAGCTTGAAGTCGCCTTGTATAATGATCTCGTGTTCTTTGGAGGAGCCGCCTACACCACATTTACTTTTGAGTAATTTACCTAATTCTTTAAGCTCGTTATCCGTACCAACAAATCCGGTAATAAGTGTAACCACCTTTCCGCCCCTATTTTTCTTATCAAGTTGTACGCGCAGGTTTTGTTTATTGGGTTCCAATATCATCTGTTCTTCATTATTTTCGCTCTCATAGTTATAATTCGGATTGGTAGAGTAAACTACATTCAATCGTTCTTTCCAATCATTATTTTTCATGCCCAATCTTTCTATAATTATTCCTCAAAAATAATATTTAGTTCTGTGCTTTGCAATTTTTTCAAAGGTTTATCGTCTAATAAATGTCATCCATTCATGTGGGTGTCTTCAGTATTAAGAATTAATAACTAGCAGATAGATGAAACGACGACTTGTTTTTATTGTTATTTGTATTCTTTCTCTGCCCATATTGAGCCAAACGTTTAAGGGAAGGGTAACGGATGAAAAAGGAAATCCGATTCCTTATGCATCCCTTTATTTGCGTGAACTGCATTCCGGTTCTACGACAGACAACAATGGATTTTTTCAAATGACATTGAAGCCAGGACGTTATATCTGTGAGATTTCATCCATTGGATTCACTCAGCAAGTATTAACGATACAGGTTCCGACAGAAGGCTTGGAACAAAACATCGTTCTCTCTGAACGGATATATCAGTTGAATGAGGTGAGTATACAACGTGGTGCGGAAGATCCTGCGTATACTGTTATTAGACATGCAATAGCTCGTGCTCCTTATTATAGAACTCAATTGAAGAGTTTTACTGCGGGAACATATCTTAAAGGTACAGGTAAAGTGAAAGAAATCCCATTAATTTTTAAACTATCTAAGAAAGTAAGAAAGACATCTAAAAAATTGCAAGGTAAGTTGTTTGTGCTTGAAGAGCAAAGAGAAATTTCTTTCACGGCACCCAATAAATGGGAGAATCATATAAAGGCTTATGCTAATTCTTTTCCTGAAGAAATAAATATTAATCTGGGCTTGACTACTATTAATATGTATGCGCCGGAATTGTTTGGGAAGGTTTCTCCTTTAAGTCCTGGGGCTTTTGCCTATTATCGTTTTAAACTTGATGGTTGTTATGCTGAAGGTGAGCATTTGGTGAATAAAATTCGAGTAATTCCAAAAAAAAATAGTCCAAAGTTACTTTCAGGGTATCTATATATTATAGAAGATCTTTGGTGTATCTCTGCTGCCGAATTGTCATTAGATGGAGGTGGATTAAAGGCGACTATAAAGGTGACTTGCAAGGAAGTGAAGCCTACGGTATTCCTTGCTACTTCTACCAGCATGAATTGTGCTATTGACGTTGTGGGTATTAAAGCGGAAGCTTCTTATCTTGCAGCAGTGCATTATCGAAAGGTTGAGACAAACAAGGAACCGCTTACACCCCAACAGTTAACCTCCGCAGCCAATGCAGAGGCTACTGCTGCACGTCTTATGCCTAAGAGGCAACGGAAGGTGCTTGAGCAAATAGAACAGATCTCTTCGAAAAAAGAACTTTCTACTGCTGACGCTTACAAGTTGTCGAAACTAATGACAAAATCCATTGAATTGTCCGATACTCTTCGCTCTAAAAATAGATACGAACGAATGTCAAAAGCAAATGAAACTAATACCAAAACGGATTCTCTGGCGGGGCAAAAAGATTCGTTGTACTGGGCTACTGTGAGGAGTGTGCCTCTTCGACCCGAAGAAATGCAAAGCTATATTCGCAAAGAGAAGTTGACAGTTGTGAAAGATTCTCTCACAAAGAAGGGGGATGCCTCTTCTAGCGTTGCTATTGGTTCATCTGGAGGAGTTCTAAATACAATGTTATCCGGTAATACATTTCGTACAAAAGACAAGAATGCTTGGTTGCGCCTTTATAGTCTTGCTTCTTATATACCCGAATATAACTTTGTCGATGGACTTTGGATAGGAGCTAAGTTTACGGCAGGAATAAATCTATCCAAAAAGTCTACGCTAAGTTTTACACCTAGACTTTATTATGTCACTTCTCGCAAAAAACTGTTGGGCAGTGGGTCACTATCTCTGGAGTATGCACCTCGAAGAAGAGGACGTTTAACGATAAGTGGAGGAGTACTTTCTACTGATTATAATGAAGAGAATGGAGAGTCACGCTTACTCAATGGGATATCCTCTTTACTCTTTGCCCGTAATGAAGTAAAATTATACGAAAAACGCTTTCTCTCGTTGAATAATGATATTGAGCTAGCCAATGGGCTACAACTCTCAGCTTCCCTTCAATGGCACCGTAGAAGAATGCTGGACAACACCATCTCAAGTAGCTTGTTTAATCAATCAGCAAAATCTAATATCCCTGGAAATACTAATTTTGTGCCGATGTTGGAAAATGACCTATTGAAATCATCTTTTCTTTTGACCTATACTCCTGCGCACTATTATCGCATGGTGGAAGGAAAGAAGAAGTATGAAGATTCTGCTTTCCCTACCTTTACGCTAGGTTATGAACGTGCCTTCCCTATGAGTGGAGGTAGATATATCTCTTCTTATCATCGTGTTGAATTTTCTGCAAAGCAAACGGTAGAGTTTGGGATGTTCAATCGTTTGAGTTGGTATGCCAATGCCGGAGGCTTCTTTCATGCTAAAAGACTACAATTCCCTGATTATAAACATCTTGCTACGACCAATTTACCATTTACTGAGCGAACCTTCACTGAAGGATTCTCGCTTCTGGAGAATTATCGTTATTCTACTGCTAGTCGCTGGGCACAAACTAATCTGATGTGGAGCACTCCTTATTTACTGCTCAAACATCTGCCACTTCTTCAAAGAAAAGGTTTTGACGAAGCTTTACATCTGCGCTCACTTATATCTTATGATCGTAAACCTTATTTTGAATTAGGCTATTCTGTTGGATTTCTTGACTTTGCTCGCATTGGTGTTTTTGGTGGCTTTGATTACTTGAAGCATCATTCTACGGGAGTATCCGTCAGCATATCCTTGCCAAAATGAGCTTTCAGGGAGTTTATCAGTTTGTTTTATATAGAAATTATGTTAAGCTTTTGCTCAATAAAATTTGCAATCCCAAAAAAAGATGTAATTTTGTCTTTCGCTAACGCTAAAGCAATTAAGTTTCTATGAGCAATCAAATACATCACAAAGATATCGCAAAAGTGCCGGAACCTACATTACGCAGGCTTCCATGGTATCTTTCTAATGTCAAATTGCTAAAGCAAAAAGGGGAGCAATATGTTTCTTCTACTCAGATTTCTAAGGAGATTAACATCGATGCGTCTCAGATAGCTAAAGATCTTTCTTATGTTAATATTACAGGCCGTACCCGTGTAGGTTATGAGGTTGATGTTCTGATAGAAGTTCTAGAAGACTTTCTTGGCTTTACTAATATGCATAAAGCTTTTCTTTTTGGTGTCGGTAGTTTAGGTGGCGCCTTGTTGTGTGATTCAGGTTTGACCCATTTTGGGCTGAAGATAGTAGCAGCATTTGACGTCAATCCAGATATTATAGGAACTACGATTAATGGGATTCCTATTTTTCATTCGAATGACTTTGAAATGAAGATGAAAGAGTACGAAGTAAACATTGGCGTTCTTACAGTGCCTATTGAAATTGCCCAGCGAATAACTGACATAATGGTGATTGGTGGAGTTAAAGCCGTTTGGAACTTTACCCCCTTCCGTATACGTGTTCCTGAAGATATTGTAGTGCAAAACACCTCCTTATATGCTCATTTGGCTGTTATGTTTAATCGTCTAAATTTTAATGAACGCGAGTAATGAAAATTATAGCTATAGGCATGAATTACGCTCTGCACAATAAGGAGCTAGGCCATACATCAATTAATAAAGAACCGGTTATTTTTATGAAGCCGGATTCAGCAATACTTAAAGATTGTAAACCTTTTTTCATACCCGACTTTTCTGAGGAAATACATTACGAAGCGGAAATAGTGGTTCGTATTAATCGTTTGGGTAAGAATATTGCTCCTCGCTTTGCCCAGCGTTATTATGATGCTGTTACAGTAGGCATTGATTTTACTGCCCGTGATTTACAACGTAAGTTTCGTGAAGTAGGAAATCCTTGGGAACTTTGCAAGGGTTTTGATGATTCTGCTGCCATAGGGAAATTTGTGCCTGTCGATCGGTTTGCTGACGTGCAACAATTGCATTTTTATCTGAATATTGATGGTAAAACTGTTCAGCAGGGTTGCACTACGGATATGCTATTTCGGGTAGATGATATTATTGCTTATGTCAGTCGTTTTGTTACGCTTAAAATTGGCGATTTATTATTTACAGGTACACCAGCCGGAGTCGGTCCGGTTAGTGTTGGTCAGCATCTGCAAGGTTATCTGGAAGAGGAAAAAGTACTCGATTTTTATATTCGCTGAATATCTTTCTCAATTAGACCTTTTGCCGATTGGTATATTTAGATAACGACTTAAAAGAAAGAAACTGGATCAATGAAAATAAGAGTAGGGTTTGGATTCGATGTTCATCAATTAGTTGAAAATCGTGAATTATGGATAGGAGGTATTCGTCTTGAGCACGAGAAGGGCTTACTTGGCCACTCTGATGCAGATGTATTAGTACATGCTATTTGCGATGCCTTATTAGGGGCAGCTAATATGCGGGATATCGGTTATCATTTTCCCGATACTGCTGGTGAATTTAAGAATATAGATAGCAAGATACTTCTGAGTAAAACGGTGGAACTTCTTCGTGGTAGAGGGTATCAAATAGGTAACATTGATGCAACTGTTTGTGCGGAACGGCCTAAGTTGAAAGCTCATATCCCTGCTATGCAGGAAACTCTTTCTGATGTGATGGGCATTGATCTTGATGATATTTCTATCAAAGCCACCACTACAGAGAAACTTGGGTTTACCGGGCGTGAAGAAGGGATCTCTGCTTACGTTACGGTATTGATCACAAAATAGGCATTAAACATGATTCTCGTGTTGCTTTTACTAGAACATGACAAATAACTAGAATACAAGAGCTATGAACACTTTTTTCAGACTTACTATCATTACAATGATTGCTCTTATTTATGCAGGAGTAGCATTTTGTCAAGACAAAATTTATCGTAGGAATCCTACAGATACTATTTCATGTAAAATAGTGGAAATAGGGGAGGAATTGATTAAGTATTCTACCGACACGTATGCGCAGAACTTAACGTTTACGTTGGACAAGAATAACGTAACCAAAATTATTTTCGAAAGTGGCAAAGAACTGACTTTTTCTGATTCTATGTTTGGAAAAGAACACTATCAGTCGCAGCGTAAGGATGCTATCAAATTAAGTTTCCTTTCCCCATTGATGGGATCTAGTATTTTCTCATACGAACATAGTCTGAAGCCCGGACAGTCTTTGGAGTTCGGTCTTGGTATTATCGGTGCTGGAGTAGATTCCAGTGATGATAATCCATCCGGTCTTATCGTTAAGTTTGGTTATAAATTTCTGACCTCACCCAATTGGTATGATCGTCGCAATCGATATGCCCATGTGCTTAAAGGTTTTTATGTTAAGCCCGAAGCTACCTTCTTGCATTATACAGTAGATGAGAATAATTATTATTATGGTGATGATGTTTATTCTTATATGAAGGAACGCCGTTCTAGCACTATGTTCTCATTAATGATTGTGGGTGGGAAGCAGTGGGTTTTTGCTGATGTCTTTCTCTTGGATCTCTTTACCGGAATTGGTTATGGTTTTGGCCATAATCCGGATGACAGATCTTGGCATTATGGCTTTTTAGGCGGAACAAATGACACTCCATTGGCACTCACGGCTGGATTGAAGATTGGTTTCCTCATTGGACGAAAGAAAAAATAATAAAGCTTTTTATAAGATAGCGTATGCGGCACACTAAGTAAATAGACGGCACACACGCTGTCTATTATTTAATACCTATAAAGTTTACAATTAAATAGATAATGCTGGCAAGTAGCGCACTTACTGGGATTGTAAGTATCCATGCCCACATTAAGTTTATAGTTACTCCCCAACGAACAGCGGATAATCTCTTTACAGCACCTACGCCCATGATAGAACCTGTGATAGTGTGTGTTGTACTTACCGGTATTTTTAGAATCTCAGTGATGAAAAGAGTAAGGGCACCTGCTGTTTCGGCACATACGCCTTCTAAAGCCGTAACTTTGGTTATTTTACTTCCCATTGTTTTAACAATACGCCAACCGCCACTCATAGTGCCTAGGCCTATTGCTGCAAAGCAGGATAGCGGGATCCAATTAGGCATTGATTCTACAGAATCAATAGTCCCGTAGGAAATCATGGCCGTGGCAATAATACCCATTACTTTTTGAGAATCATTTAATCCGTGTCCCAAACTAAATAATCCCGAAGATACTAGCTGGAGTTTTCTAAATGAATTTTCTGCTGTTCGGGCATTCACTCCTTTAAATATCCACAACACTCCGATGGTAATCATTGCAGAGATAATCATGCCAATGAGTGGGGCCAGAACGATAAACATAGCAATTTTTATAATAACGGCAGTATGGATTGCCTGAAAACCTGAAGCACAGATTGCAGCTCCTGCGAATCCGCCAATCAATGTGTGTGAGGATGATGAAGGAATCCCCAACCACCATGTTGCAAGATTCCAGCTAATAGCAGCAATAAGACCCGATAAAATAATAGGTAAAGTGATGTACTCTTTTAGGACGGTTTTAGAGACAGTGTCGGCAATTCCGAACTCGCCAAAGATATATTTTGCAACGAAGAAAGCTATGAAGTTAAATGCTGCTGCCCACAAAACAGCCTGAAAAGGAGTTAATACACGGGTTGTTACGACCGTTGCAATAGAGTTTGCTGCATCATGAAAGCCATTAATAAAGTCGAAGATGAGTCCTAATGCAATAACAATAATTAATAGTATCATATAGTTCTATTTACTAGGCGTATTTTACAAGGATAGTGGTGATTACTTTTCCTGTGCTATTAATCTTATTTACAGCCTTTTCAAGCTCCTGAATAATTTCTTTGAGTTTGATTAGTTCAACAGTACTTTTTTCCTCTTTAAAAAGACACATAATTGCCTCTTCGTAAACAGCATCAGCTTCTTCTTCCAATCTTTTTATTTCTTTGCAATGAGCACGAAGACGAAAATCAGTCTTCTTCATGTTAGATAGCTCGTTGGCAGCGTTCAAAATTTCGTCGCTACCTTTCTTGATAATTTCAACCAATGAGGCCGTATGCATGGGGAAAGCGTGAGGTTGGTAGAGAAGTACTTTTTGTGCGCAACGGTTGATTACATCAATAACATCATCCATGATATCAGCAAGAGCATGAACATCTTCTCTATCAAAAGGAGTGATGAATGTGTTGTTTAGCTCGCGGATAATACTTCCGGTAACGATATCTCCCTTGACTTCTTCAGCTTTGATCAATCTGCATAGCTCATCTCTACGCTCTTTGTCCTCACTCGTGAAAAGTTCTTGGAGATAAATGGATGACTGAGCCAATATTGAAGCTGTTTCTGCCAGCATTGGGAGGAACTTAACATCTTTTGGAGCAAACATGCTCAATAAAGTATTGATTTTCATTACTTTTATGTTATTTTAGTTGCAAAGATATCGTTTTTCAAATTATTAATGTGAACATCTCTTAGATTATTGTTTAGCAGTCTATTTTGTCTTGCTTTTACTTCCTTGTAGTGGATAAGAAATAAAATAGCCTCCTAAATAATTAATTTAAGAGGCTACGAATGGCGAATTTTCATTCTTCTTTTGGTGACCCGCCTGGGGCTCGAACCCAGGACCCCAACATTAAAAGTGTTGTGCTCTACCAGCTGAGCTAGCGAATCAGTCCTTTATTGCTGTTAAGCGGGTGCAAAGATATAGGTATTTCTTTAAAATGCAAGAGACTTGGGTGAAAAACTTTCATTTATTTTTCTTCTGAGCTCTTTGTTGACTGATAATCAGATGATTCCTTTACTTTTTGATTAATTCTTTCGTGGCCTACAATGAAACGTTGGTAATACGAAAGTAGAAGAGTTGTTATTGGTAGGGCTATGATCATGCCTAATATTCCCATTAAACTTCCCCAAATGGAAAGAGACAGCAGGATGATTGCAGGGTTTAATCCTGTTATCTTTCCCATTACTTTGGGGACGATTATTACATCTTGTATTGTTTGTACTATCGCAAAGACAGCTAAAGCAGATGCTAATATAATCCAAAAATCTCCTCCGGTGTCGGCTGCTTTCAGCATAGCTAGAGCAACGGTTGGTATGAAGCCTATAATTTGAAGATAAGGTACCAGATTTAGCACCCCAATAAAAAGCCCTAATCCTATTGCGAGTGGAAAATCAATGATTAAAAAACCTATGCAGAATAGAATGCCTACACAGAATGCTACAAGTGCCTGTCCTCTGAAGTATGTATTCATTCCTTTTTGCACATCTCGTACCAGCGTTGTGGCGAAATAACGATATTTATCAGGCAATAAATGAATCCATCCTTCAGCTATTGATTCATAATCTAGCAAGATGAAGATTACGTAAAGTAATATGATGAAAGAGGCTAAAATGCTAAATAGAAAGTCTATGGAGTCAGATAGTAGTGTCCATAATCTCGGTACAATGTTTTTGGTTGCTTCGGCTATGTTTTCTTGGCTAAGCATTCTATTTATTGCTTCCAGGTCAATGTTCTGATGTATGAATTTTGATAATACTTTAGGTATGCTAGTGCTATCTATTCCATCTGCAAAGTAGATCGTTAGTAGGTCTTGCACTCTGCTGAACTCTTCAATGACAGGAGGGATTAACAGGTATGAAGCTCCGCCAGCTAGTAAGGTTAAGGTTAGTAATGCGCAGATAATAGCTATGATTCTGCTGCGTAACCGTAACTTATATTGGAAAAATTTAACCAACGGATAAAGAAGATAGGCAATGAGCCATGCAATAAAGAAAGGTAACAGCACACCGCTCAACCTTTCAATGAGCATCAAGGCGCCTACAATGATACCTATTCCAAGTACCATGCGGATAAAGCTATCAAATGTTATTTTCTTTTCTAGCATATAGGGAGTTATTAAGTGTTGTCTTTGTCTCCTTTTCTGGCTCGTACATAGCATTCTCGGCATAGGGGTTCGTATTCCTCCGTTTCTCCTAGCAAAACTTGTTTTTCACTTTTTACCGTGCGGTGTGAAAAGGAAGCAAGTTGACCACATTTTACGCAAATAGCATGTACCTTTGATACCTCGTCGGCAATCGCACAGAGTCCGGGTATAGGGCCAAATGGAAGACCTTTAAAATCCATATCCAGTCCAGCGATAATTACTCGAATTCCATTGTTGGCCAGCTGGTTGCACACTTCTATTAATCCATTGTCGAAAAATTGAGCTTCATCAATGCCTACGACATCTATTTCAGAGGTAAAGAGCAATATGCTTGCTGAAGAATCAATAGGAGTGGAGGATATAGAATTACTGTCGTGAGATACTACATCCTCCTCTGAGTAACGAGTGTCAATTGCTGGCTTGAATATTTCTACCCGTTGGCGTGCGAATTTAGCCCGTTTCAGACGACGAATTAACTCTTCCGTTTTTCCCGAAAACATTGATCCGCAAATAACCTCAATTCTTCCTCTCATCTTTGTTTCTTGTATCTGATCCTCCGAAAATAGTACCATTATAAAGTGTGTTATATTTGCTTGCAAAAGTAACACTTTTGTTTGCTTATCGGCTTTTTTCCATTATTTATTTCTACATTTGCGACATCATTCAGAGATGAAAATCGTATGCAATCATTATTAACTGATATAGAATTAGATGTTCAGGAGTTGAAATACCTGACGGATGTTATTTCGCATGAACCCAATTCCCCTTTGAAGGAGGTGGCGAAGCGAAGTGTCTTGCAAATGCGTTCGCGCTTAGATACTTTATTGGAACTGCTGAATGAAAAAGACTGTGTTGCTAAAAACACAGAGACCTATTCTCAGAGCGAACAAGAGGCAATTTTAATAGTGAGAGATAAATCTGTTGTGCCAGAAGTGATTATTAATGAAGATTCAGTGATTGTTCCTGAAGGAGTTGCTTCTGAGGGCAAAAGCGATTCGATCTCGCGAGTAATATCCCCTATGGCAAAAACCATTTTGGCTGAACAAATAAAACCGGCTGGAGGATTGCGGCAGACAATGAGCCTGAATGACTTTTTTCGTTTTGCTCGTGAGTTGTTTCATGGTGATGCTGACCGGATGAATGCCGTGCTGCAACAATTGAGTAGTAAAAAGACTCTTGCAGATGCATTGGTATATCTTTCTTCCGAATTGGATGCTGGCGCAGACGAAGAGGCTGCGATTGACTTTACTGAACTCTTAAAGAAATATTTCAATTAGCGTATAGATGGGAAAATTATATGTAATACCTACTCCGGTAGGTAATCTTGAAGACATGACATTTCGAGCTATTCGCATGCTAAAGGAGGCGGATCTAATTTTAGCTGAAGACACTCGTACTTCGGGAATTCTTCTAAAGCATTTTGAAATAAAAAACTCGATGCAATCTCATCATAAATTCAATGAACATAAAACGGTGGAGAGCGTTGTTAATAGGATGAAAGGCGGAGAGACGGTTGCGCTTATTTCGGATGCAGGGACGCCAGGGATTTCCGATCCGGGTTTTCTTGTGGTGCGTGAATGTGTTCGCAATGGCATTGATGTGGAATGTCTTCCAGGAGCTACAGCATTTGTTCCTGCACTTGTGGCATCAGGTTTGCCGAACGAGAGATTCTGTTTCGAAGGTTTTCTGCCGCAGAAAAAAGGGCGCATGACCAAGTTGAAATCTTTAATGGAAGAGAAGCGTACGATGGTATTTTATGAGTCACCCCATCGCCTTCTGAAGACATTAACTCAGTTTGTTGAATACTTTGGTCCCGAGAGGCAGGTTTCAGTTTCAAGAGAAATCTCTAAGATTCATGAAGAAACCGTGCGTGGTAACTTAACCGAATTGGTGGAACACTTCACCAAGACCGATCCTAGAGGTGAGATTGTGATAGTAATAGGAGGAATAGACGATTAGAAATAACTTCATTAAGAAACGTAAAACAAAAACGTATGAAAAAGTTAGCAATTTTATTTGTATGCGTGGCCTTTCTGGCTTCGTGTGATAACAAAGGTGGCAATAAGGACCAACTTAAAGCGGAGAATGATTCACTCTTGATGGAATTGACCCAACGCAATTCAGAATTGGATGAAATGATGGGTACTTTTAATGAGATCCAAGAAGGCTTTCGTCAGATCAATACAGCCGAAAGTCGTGTTGACTTGCAACGTGGTACTATTACTGAGAATGCTGCTTCAGCTAAGCAACAAATAGCTTCGGACATTGAGTTCATTAGCAAAACAATGGAAGAAAACAAATCTCAGATTGCTAAGTTGCAATCGATGCTTAAGAATAGTAAAAACAACTCTGCTCAATTGAAGAAGGCTGTTGAGGCTTTGACGGCTGAATTAGCAGCAAAAACACAGCGTATCGAAGAGTTGCAATCTGAACTAGCATCTAAGAATATTCGCATTCAGGAGCTAGATGCTGCGGTAACTGGCTTGTCATCTGATAAAGAATCACTTACAGCAGAGAATGAGGCTAAAGCCCAAACGGTTTCAGAGCAAGACAGAGCAATCAATACAGCTTGGTTTGTTTTTGGTACTAAATCAGAGTTGAAATCACAAAAGATTCTTCAGAGTGGAGACGTGCTTAAGAGCTCAGACTTTAACAAAGACTACTTTACTCAGATAGACATTCGTACAACGAAAGAAATCAAATTGTACTCTAAGCGTGTTGAAGTGTTGACCAACCATCCAACAAGTTCATATAGCTTAGTTAAAGATGATAAAGGGCAGTTGACTTTAAAGATAACGAATCCAAAAGATTTCTGGAGCGTATCTAAATATTTGGTTATGCAAGTGAAGTAAGACTCGTCTCATTAATAATATAATATGCCAATATGCTAATTCTAAAATAGCATATTGGCATATTTTTATATAATTAGAATATACCGTAATGCAATACAAGAATTTATTCTTTGATCTGGATGATACACTTTGGGCTTTTTCGGCTAATGCTCGAGATACATTTGAGGAAATGTACTTTAAACATAAGCTCAATCGTTATTTTGATTCCTTTCACCACTTCTATACTCTTTATCAAAAGAGGAACGCGGAATTATGGGTTGAGTATGGCGATGGCAATATCACAAAAGAAGAGCTAAATAGTCAACGCTTCTTGTACCCCCTTCAAGCAGTGGGTGTGCCCGATGAAGTTTTGGCGAAAACCTATTCCGATGATTTCTTTACTGTAATTCCTACCAAAAGTAACCTGATGCCCCATGCTAAGGAATTGCTCGAGTATTTGTTTCCTAAGTATAACCTTTATATCCTTTCTAATGGCTTTCGGGAGCTTCAGTATCATAAGATGCGCTCGTCTGGCATTGACGGATACTTCAAAAAGATTATTCTCTCCGATGACATTGGAGTGATGAAACCATGGCCGCAGATATTTCACTATGCTCTATCAGCGACTCAATCTGAAATTGCAGACTCACTGATGATTGGAGATAGTTGGGAAGCCGATATTACAGGTGCGAGTGGAATAGGTATGCATCAGATTTATTATAATTGTATGGAGCGTACTGTTTTCCCTTTTGAAGCTACTTATACAATAAATGCCTTAAAAGAGATAAGAAGGATTTTGTAGTTTAATACTTTCACTTGTTTCTTTGGTTTATTTATGCTAGATTGTATATGTCCTTTTTTTAGCTTGCATACAAAATCTAGTAGAAATAACAAAAAAGCAGTAGAGACAGCCTAATGGCTGAATCTACTGCTTTTATTATATGAAAATAATACAGTTAGTCCATTCAGACTATTTGTTAAGATCCTGATTAATGCTAGTTTCAATTTGAGGAATAGGCCAAACATAACCGTTATCAGTAGGAGTAACTTTTATCGTTTCATTGTCACCTATTTTGATGAAGTCTTCACCTCGCCTCATTATGTCAATACCACGCAAACCTTCACCAATAAATTCTAATCGCTTTTCATTATATATAGCGTCTTTCAATGCATCGCCAGAAAGTGCATCAATATCTAATTGATCGTCAGTAGCATCAATAGAACGATGTCTCACGTCTTTCAATAATGATTTTGCAGTTCCTTCTCCTCCCGTTTTGTGTGTATAACATTCAGCAAGGTTTAATAGAGTTTCTGCGTAACGAAAGATCGGTACCCATTGCAATTTTGTTTTAGCATCAGTGAATTTTAGTAGCTTTCCATCAGTTCCTTTAAAAGAGCTAATGCGCTTATCCTTAGCCAAAGAATAATTGGATTTTGACATAATTCCATGATCTGTATCTATTAACATAATCTTGCCATCGTTATAATATTCAGCTACAGACTGCTGTGTATTAGGGACATTCGTGTCTTCCATTGGGAAAGAGAAAATAGACTCTTTACTAAAATAGGGAGTTTTATAAATCGCTGTGACATCGTCTGTAAGAGAATATCCAACGACACTTTCTCCTGCTTTAATTGCATTATCCCAATCATTCATCGACATATATACTCTCATCTTCAACATATTGGCTGCAGCCTGAGTTGCATGAGTAACGGCATCATATGTATTCACCGCTGTTGGCAATGCAGATATGACACTTAAGTCCTCAAGTATTCTTTCATATACTTGCTTAACGGTTGAACGTGGCATATTGTTATTATCTGCCCCCTTTTCTGCTTGTAAACGCAAGGGTATTGATTTGGCATCTGGGGAAATAGAATAAGGAATTGCATACAGATTATTTAAATAATAGTATGCAAATGCTCTAACAAATAAAGCCTCTTGCCTATATTGTTCATACATATCTCCAGCAACACTCTTAGATGCTTCCAGGGATTCTAAGAAGGTATTAGCCTTGTTGATTGCTAAATAGGCAGCAGTCCATGTGTCAGCATTTTCAGCATCAGTTATTCCAACATTCATATTATAGGTGCCAAATAAGGTCACAAGATTAGAGGAGATATTAATTAAATCCTCACCTCTATTATCAAAAGTGACATAAACCTTTCCGCCCATGAAAGACTCACTACCCGAATTTTTGATAGCAGCATATAATCCATCCAACGTAGCTTTAATACGGGCGGGACTAGTAAAAATATCTGTTTCATTCACAGACAGTGGTGGCTCTTGATCAAGAAAACTACTACTGCAACTGCCTAGCAAGAGAGAGCCACATAATATCGAAAATATAATATTTCTTTTCATCACTATTTCCTTTTAATTTTTTTTAAAATGATAAATTAACACCTATCGTATAAGTGCGAGCTTGAGGTAGCGTGTTTTTATCTGTTCCACCAGCCAATGTTGAACTCTCAACATTAGTTAATGTTTCTGGATCCATTCCTGAATAGCCAGTAATTACAAATAAATTTTGGGCTTGAGCATAAATACGAAGTGAGGAAATGCCAATTGCTTTAGGCCAAGTCTTAGTGTCAAAAGTATAGCCTAAAGATATATTCTTCAAACGTAAATAATCTCCTTTTTCAACCCAATCAGTGAAAGCCATTGCGGATCCATTTGAATAATTATCTCCATAAATAGGTAAAGCGTATGACGCATTTTTACGCTCTGGTGTCCAATATTTCTTTAGCACATCTTTAGAATCGTTCCAATAACGCATATCACTAGTACTTGCTCTTGTGCCATTGTAAATTTTGTTTCCACCAGAAAATTGAAAGAATACGGATAAATCAATACCTTTATACTTAAAATTGTTGCTCCAACCACCATACCAAGTTGGGGTGGTACCACCACAAATAACAGGAGTAAAATCACCAGTGAAAGCTTTGCCGTCTTCTGTAAACCAATCTCCTTCTTCATACTTGAAAAGAGTTCGTTCGCCTTTTGATCCAATAAAAACTCTACGTCCACTTTCTGGATCTATTCCAGCAGTCGGATAGAGATATAACTGTCCGATAGACTTTCCAGGCACTGTTATATTAGTCTGCTCGAGACCACCATCGTCGCCTGCAATAATATTATCAACTCCCTCTGCTAAAGAAAGAATTTTATTTTTATTTGTTGTTATATTGAAACTTGTATCCCATGTAAAGTCTTTCGTTTTAATCACATCTGCGGATATAGTAAATTCAATACCACTATTTTGCATTTTGCCAGCATTGGTCGTAATTACTCCATCTGGAATTCCCTTTGAAGGAGCTTGAGGTACATCAAGAATCAAATCAGAAGATTTTGTGTAGTAGTAGTCAAAATCAACATTAATTCTATCAAATAGTTGTGCACTAAATCCTGCATCATATTTTGCAGAGGATTCCCATTTTAGGTTGGGATCAGCTATTTGAGCTAAGCCATAGGTGCCACTTGTACCATAATTATAACTTGAATAGTAAGATTTTGAGGCATAATCACTAATGCCTGTATTTCCAACAACACCAAAGCTTCCTTTCACTTTAAAGTCATTTACAACAGATTTAAGTGGTTCAAAAAAAGCTTCTTCAGAAACCCGCCAAGCAGCCGATACTCCTCCAAAATCACCCCATCGATTCTTCTTACTTAATGCCGAATAACCATCGCGACGATAATTCAATGATAACATGTATTTGTAGGCGAAATCATAGTTAATACGACCAAAATAAGAAGCCATTGAATTTTTACTCAAATCACCGTCTGCTGTAGCTGAGCCAAAAGGTCCTTGGAATTCAGTGAATTTAGTATCTTGAAGATCTTTACGCTGAGCTGTCCAAAGTGAATAGTCTGTTTCAGATGCCTCCATACCCGCTAGAACATTGAAATTGTGGTCTCCTAGAGAGAAATTGTATGTAGCGGTATTGGTCCACGTCCATTTGTTATTCTTCGTATTATATGCGTTTGCCAGACCATTACTATTAACACCATCTCCGTGAAGCGGAGACCAAAAACGTTGATCTTCCAATCGTGCATAATCAATGCCATATTGAGTTTTTAAAACAAGTCCCTTTACAGGAGTGGCTTCGGCGTAAAAAGACCCAACAAAATGCATCATGTCACTACTTAACCCATTACCTAAAGATAGAATAGCCGCTGGATTAGAAAAAGTGCTAAACACTGTATTCCCTCCATATCCTAATCCTTTAGTTTGATAGTATGGTGTGCCATCTTCATTATACATAGGTATATTGGGAGCATTAATCAATGCTAAACGTGGAAAACCTCCTACAGAAAAGTTTGAGCCTCTACGAGCTGCATCAACATAAGAAGTTGTTCCTGTTGAAAGATTCGAATTCATTCCTATCTTCAACCATTGAGTTACAGTCGTATTGATGTTTGCCTTTACTCCTAAGCGATCATATTTATCACCTTTAACAATACCATCTTGAGTGGTATAGTTACCTGATAAATAGAATTGAGTCTTGTCTGAACCGCCACTAATAGAAGCAGAATGACTCTGAGAAAAACCATTCTGGAAAGCAGCATCTTTCCAACTTGTATCAATAGTATTACCTTGAGAATCTTTCATAAGATTGAAAGCTTTACTGCCATAAGGAGATACATATCCGTTAGTTAGTGACCTTTCGTCCGTTCCATAACGGTTCTTAACTGCCATATTTTTAAAATCAGTATATTCCTGTGCATTCATCATGTCATAAAAGCCTGTGGCATTAGAAAAGCCAACAAAGCCATCATAAGTAACCTTTGTTTTGCCACTTTGACCTTGCTTGGTAGTGATGATGATAACACCGTTTGCTGCTCTAGAACCATAAAGTGCAGCGGCAGCGGCATCTTTCAATACATCCATTGATACAATATCCGCTGGATTGATATCAGCCAAGGCATTTACATTTGCCAAATAGGACATATTACCCGATTGAATAGGCACACCATCTACTACATATAAAGGCGATGTGCCTGAAGTAATAGAATTCACACCACGCACTCGCACAATTGGTGCTTGTCCTACACCTGCTGAAGGCGTTGTAATGCTTACTCCGGAAGCACGTCCTTGAAGCATCTGGTCAAAACTCACACTTGGAACATCCTTTAAAGCACTAGCTTTCACAGACGAAACAGAAGCTGTAATCGTACGTGCACTTTGCGTACCGTAAGCAACTACGACAACTTCATCCAATAATTCAGCATCAGCTTTCAACACAACTCTCACACTAGGCTTAATCGTGATTTCTTGTGATTGCATACCAATATACGAAATCTGCAAAGTCCTTGCAGAACTTGGTATGTTAGACAAAGTAAAATGACCATCTACGTCAGTAATAGTACCTACAGTAGTACCTTTCACCAAAATAGAGGCACCTACAATTGGTAGACCGTCTTCCTCAGAAGTAACAACGCCCGTTACTTTTTGAGTTTGAGCAGTTACCAGACCTATACCTACAAAAAGGCAGGTCAATAACAGCATTAGTTTTCTTTTCATAAATTCTCTCTTAAAATTTAACCTTACATTAATTGTTTCTTTACTCTAACAAAATGCAAATTTATTAATTTTATATGAAAAAACAAGTGCTTTTCAAATAAAAGCTTAATTGTCTGACTATTTGTTAAATAAAGAATCCACTTATATGCTTTATAACATCAAATGAAATTAAAAAAACGGAAATTTTAGGAAAACAAACTATCATATTGTCTAATAAAAAATCAGATTATAATCTAGGTGATATCACAAAGTAAGCCCCAAAGCTTAAATTATAGATATTTGATACATTTATCTCACTTACTTTGCACGACAATAAGTCATACAAAGTGAGCGGAATTGAAAATTTAGGTGGGATAGAATTCAAATAAGTGTAATTTTAGCAAATCATTTAACGAATTAACTTCAAAAAAGGAGTCTTCAAGGAGCAGAATATCAAGGTAATTATCTTATTCTTTCTTTCCTTTAGTATTAATTCTGGCGGATACAGTTTTTAAACATTTAGAAATGCTATTCTTGGATATTCTTATGGCAATAAAGTTATATAGATAGCTTAAAAGCTAGATGAAAGATTATACTTATAAAGCAAATATTCTATGACTTTTTTTAGTTAATATATCTCTACAACATGTATTAGAAACGATATGGTGGTAGTAATTCTATACAACAATCACCTTTGTGATTCCCAACATATCATAGATTTTGTCGTCAGATAGATTTTTTCTTCTTCCCTTCTTCAGCTTTCACTCCGGCACTTTTATTGAATTTTCGTTCCATGCTCACAAACTCTGCACTCTTTACACTGTTTGCAAAATTAGCATCAGCCTTGAAGCAAATACGGGTAACCCAAACCTTCTTCGCCGTACACTCTTCAGGAGTTTCTACCCCTTCACTGCTGATGCCCGCATAGAAAGTACCCAACCCTTTAATCGTTACGTTTTGTCCGTCTTGGAGCAACGAAGCAATCACATCAGGCAGTTGTGTCAACACCGACAAAGCATCCCCATTCGTCAGCGCACTCCTCTCAGCCATTTTATTGGCTATCTTGAGAGAAGTAGCAGCAGCCTTTTGTAACGCTTTAGGAGCAGCATAATACAACACTTTCGGTTCTTTTCCTGATTTATCAATTTTCTTTCTTACAACATAATTAATAGGCATACATCTTATTTTTATTGAGTTCCCGTATCAAAGCTGTCTTAAAGCAAATACATCTCCTCTTGTCAATTTACTAAGATAGGAAGATCAACTCACTGACACCCCCATATCAAGATCATTTACACCCGGATATAGAACAGCTCAACACCCGGGTGTCAGTGCATTGAAAAGCAATGCAAAAATAAGAAAAGATTAAGAGAATAGCAAGAAGAGATACAAACAGGGTCGGGATATACATAATAAATCTTTTTTAGTTGATATTATATCGCTCCAGTATGTATCAGAGAGTATATAGTGCTACTAATCCCATAAAACAATTACCTTTGCATTAGCATAGCGTGGAGTATTCAGAGGCCTTTAGTTGCCCAAAAAATTCTATGTAGTTCTATTTTGAGCACAATTTCCTTCAGTAATTAACTTATTTATTTAAAAAATGGACAAAATTATCTATAACTTGGTTTTTAATAGAAAGCAAAGCCTTAACGAGAGAGGAACGGCTGTAGTGCAAGTAGAAGCTTATCTAAATAAAAGAAGAAAGTATTTCTCAACTAAAATCTATCTTACGCCAATGCAATGGGATAATAAAAAGCAAGTAATTAAGAATCATCCTAATGCAGAAGCTTTAAATAGGATGCTCTATGAATGCATTGCCTTAATTGAAAAAGAAGAGTTGAGTTTATGGCAACAAGGTAAGGTCATAACATTGGATACGTTAAAAGAAGCACTAACAACACAGAAAGAAGACAGATCTTTTCTTCCATTTTTAAAAGATGAAATTGCAAAATCACCTCTTAATGAAAGCACTAAGAAAAACCATCTTTCTACTTATCAATTACTGAGTCAGTATAAAAAAAAATATTTTTCTCTGATTTAACGTTTGAATTTATATCTTTATTTGAATCACATCTACGTTCAAAAGGCTATCATATAAATACTATCGCAAAACACATGAAACATTTGAAACGCTATGTAAACGTAGCTATAAACAAAGAATATATGGATATCCAGCAGTATGCATTCAGAAAATATAAGATAAAAACAACAGAGAATGCTCATACCCATTTAGCCCCGGATGAACTAGAACTTCTAGAAAAACTCCGATTAACAGGAAATAATATGAAGCTAAAAACAACATTAGATGCATTCCTCTTTTGTTGCTATGCTGGATTACGATATTCTGATTTTGTAAGCTTAGAGCCTGATAACTTTATATTCATAAACAAAGAAGTTTGGCTAATGTACAAATCAGTGAAAACCAAAACAGAAGTACGTTTACCTCTTTATTTGCTCTTTGATGGTAAGGCTATCTCTATTCTAGAAAAATACAAGGACGACTTATCTTTGTTTTTTAAACTCCGCGACAATTCTAATATCAATAAAGAACTTGCAAAAATATCAAAGTTATCCGGAATCTCAAAACATATATCTTTTCATTGCTTCCGTCATACAAATGCTACCTTATTAATATATAATGGCGTAAATATTACCACTGTGCAGAAATTGTTAGGTCATAAGAGTATTAAAACGACACAAGTTTATACTGATATAATGGATATGACCCTCATTCGTGATTTGGAAAAATGTACTCAGAATGTATGCAACAAAAGGATTTACTCAGAGAATATTTCTCTATAGCAATCATTGTATGCAAATAGTGCTAACTTTTAGATAAATTAATTCAGCCTATCTAAAGGTTAGTGACACTATTTTTCAAAACAAATACAGACTCAATCGATGAACAGACAGCATTAATAGTTTTTCACTTAGCATAAGTTCTGCAAAGACTTTGCAGATTTCGTATATTGGTATGCAATCACAAGAAATCACGATTAAGCCTAGTGTGAAAGTGGTGCTGAAAGCTGATGCTGAGCTTATTGACGAGGTTGTTGTTATTGGTTATGGAACGGTCAAGAAATCCGAATTGACAGGAGCTATCTCTTCTGTTAAGTCTGAAGAAATAGCCCAGATACCAGTCTCAAACGTAAGTCAGGCATTGCAAGGCAAAGTTAGTGGGTTGCAAATTGTTAGTACTTCCGGCCGTGCTGGAGATGAAACTCAGGTCAGTCTTCGTGGCAACGGTTCTCTAAATGCTTCTAACGATGTCTTGTATGTTATTGATGGTGTACCTGGTGCTCCTTTCTCTTCTATCTCTCCTAATGATATAGAAAGTGTTGACGTTCTTAAAGATGCAGCATCAACAGCGATATATGGTTCAAGGGCGTCAAATGGTGTTATATTGATCACGACTAAATCAGGTAAATTTGATCAAAAAACAAGAGTGAGCTTGAGCATTAGTACTGGTTGGAGAAATCCAGTTAAAACACCAAAAATGCTAAATGCTTCTCAGTACAAATTGATAATGGATGAAGCTAGGCAGAATTATGTTGACGATATTGCGAGTGGGTATCAATCTTCTCCTAAAGATGCATCTACGTTGACTCCATTTACACCATTGACTGAGACTGGTACAGATTGGTACGATCAGATAAGAAATAAAAATGCTCTTTTGCAGAATTATCAGCTTGGGATCTCAGGAGGTAGTGCTAAAACGAAGTTCTACTTAGGAGCCTCTTATTTTGATCAAGAAGGTGTTGTGAAGAAGGATAGTTATACGCGAGGAAGTCTTAAATTGAATCTTGATCACAAAGTTACTGATAACTTTAAAGTTGGAGTTAAAACTTATTTTTCTTCTTCTTCTGCAGTTCCATTGGATGAAGATAATAGTGTTTATTCTCCTTGGAGTGCTGCTGCAAATGCTCGCCCAGATGCTCCTGCATACGGTGATGATGGTAAACCATACAGAGGTACATTTATAAATCCGTTATGGGCTTTTGAGCGTGAATTGACTGATAAATATTATAAATTGGGAGGTTCTGCGTATTTTGATTGGACAATTATTCCCGGTTTAATATGGCACGCTTCTGCAAGTGGTGACATTGCAACTCGTAGAAAGAAACGTTATGATTCTGCTGACTCGAAACGTGGAGAGGATGGCAATGGCAGTCCTACTGGTTATGGCTATTACTTAACAGAAAATCATCCGGATTATATTGTAGAAAATACCTTGACTTATACTAACAATATTTGGGATAAACTTTTTTACACAGTATTGGCTGGACATTCATTTCAGAAATTTGAAGAGGAAGAGTCTAACATGTCAGGACAAGATTTTCCTTCTACTTCTCTTACGTGGTTAGGGTCAGCCGGCAAAATCACGGGAGGGGAAGCTACTTATACTGCCAACTCTTTGGAGTCTTATTTTAGCCGTCTGCAGTTAAATTGGGATAATAAGTATAATCTAATGATCTCTGTTCGTACTGATGGGTCTTCTAAATTTTTGAAAGAGAATAGATGGGGGACTTTCTTTGCTGTCTCTGGTGGGTGGACTATTTCAAATGAAGCTTTTTGGAATAAAGATATTGTAAACATGTTGAAGATTAGAGCCTCTTATGGTCAGACTGGTAATCAATCAGGAATTGGAAATGCTTCAGGACAGAACCTTCTTGCTGCGGGAAATGATTATAAATATAATGAAAAGCCTGGCCTTGCTGCTGCAACATTGTTTAATGAGAAATTGACATGGGAAAAAGGTTTGGCTACAAATATTGGTGCTGATGCCTCATTCTTAGATAATCGCATCAACTTAAGCTTGAACTATTATAATAAAACAACTAAGGACTTGTTATATAGTTTGCCCGTTGCGACAGAGACTGGCTATCGGTCTATGTTGTCTAATGCCGGTAAAATAAGAAACCGCGGTTTAGAAGGAGATATAGATGTGCAAATCTTTAGAGATAAAGACTTTACTTGGAGTGTAAATGGAAACTTCTCTTATAATAATAATAAAGTTTTAAGCTTGGGAGACCCTACTAAGACTTACTATACAACAGGATTTGTTTCTGTCGTTCAGGAAGGTAAATCTTTAGGCTCGTTTAAACTCGTAAAATCATTAGGAGTTGCTCAAGTGAAAACAGAGTATAAAGATCAAGATGGCAACGTTGTTAACATTGTTAACCCTGGAGATATGCTATATGAAGATGTAAATAAAGATGGAGTTATCGATGGCGATGACGAGCAAATATTCAAGGGCGGTATAGCACCTATTTATGGCGGTTTAGGAACTCGTTTAACGTATAAGGGTTTTGACTTAAATGTGCAAACTCAATATTCCTTGGGTAAAAAAATATATGCAATGTACAAAGAAAGTCAGATGAATGGTGGTGCAGTTGGTTACCCTTCTTTCTCAGATAATATGTTGACTGAAATAATGGACCGTTGGACTCCTACTAATACCAATACTTCTGTGCCTCGTGTAAACTTAGGGACAGATGTTAGTTCTTGGAATACTCAACGCTCTTCTCGCTTTTTGGAAGATGCGGATTATTTCCGTATAGCTGATATAACTCTAGGATATAATTTTAAGAAATTTCATGTTCCGTTCTTTGAAGAACTTAGAGCTTATGTTCAATTGAGGAATCCGTTCACATTTACTAAGTATTCTGGTCTAGATCCTGAGGTTCAGTATGTTGATCCCGATAGAGATAATAATAAAGTCACAGCGGGTGTTGATGCTTCTGGTATACCTAATGCTAAGAGTGTTATGTTTGGCGTGAACTTATCATTTTAAATAAAGATACAAATATGAAAAAGATTATATACTTATTATTTGGAGTACTCCTATTTTCTAGTTGTGGAGACGAGTTGGATATACCTTCTCAAATGTCCTTATCCGCTAATCAGGAGTTAAATTCATCTGATGTTGACAAGCTCCTGAATGGTCTTTATGCTAGTACCGTTAATCCATCGTCATACGGATATTTTAATATCATGTTTTCTGATATCATGGCTGATGATTTAAAACCGGTGAAATTCCAATGGGTTCAGGTTCAATATGCATATGAACATAAGGTTCCTGCGAATGATATTTTAAATGGATATTTATATCCATATTTCTATACAGGGATAAGCCGTGCTAATGTTATTATTAAAGCTCCTTCAGCTTCTGATGCGCAAAAGGCTCAGGCACGTTATTGTAGAGCTCTTGCTTATATGCGCCTTACTGATTTATATGGTGCTGTTCCTTTGATAGACGAGAATTATGATCAAGGTAGTATTAAAAGATCTAGTGCTAAAAAGATCTGGAATTTTATAATAGAAGACTTGTTGTTCGCAAAAGAACACGCTCCTTTATTTTCAGGAGATAATACCATTCCCACTAGTCAAGCTGCACAAGCCTTATTGGCAGCAGCGTATAGAGCAAACGGTAATATTTCGCAAGCAGGCATAGAGGCTGAAACGCTGATAAAGGAAGGTAAGTTTTCGTTGTCAAATGACCCTAAAGGAGGCCGTGATAGTGAACTTATTATGAATTTTACTACTCCTGCATCAGCTGACTATAGTAATGCTGAATGGGGATGGATTTTGAGTTGGGATGCGAGGACATGGAACTGTTTTGCTATTTCGGATGAAGTAACCTCTTTAATTTCAGAGAATGATAGGCGTAGAGTTTTTTATGAGTTTGATTTAGCAGCTAGTAGAAGTGGCTATATTTTTACCACAAAATATAAGAGAGAAAATTCTGATGCAGAATTAATGGTTTCTCGTTTAGCCGAAATGTATCTGATTTCTGCAGAAGCTGGAAATACTAATCGCTTAACTGAATTACAAAGCTTTAGAAATTCGTCATTGTCTTTAGAAAACGAAAGACGTGTTGAATTGGCTGCAGAATTTGTACGATGGAGAGAGCTTAAGATGAAAGGAGAAACATATGTTTTGCCTCTCCCACAACAAAGTGTAGATTCTAACCCTGCTCTTAAGGAAGACATAATTGAGTAATTAGGTTATTTATAAAAAAAGGCTGTCTCATTTTAATTTAGTATTTATGAGACAGCTTTTTTTATGCTTTAATTATAAATATAGCTTTTTTATAGTTTTAAATTATCTTTTTCTATTAAACGCTTTATTATTTACAAACTCATTCTTCTTTAGATATCATATAACTTCAACGCGTTGAAGTCGTTAATTCAATAAGCCTCTCTCAGGAGGCTTGTAGAGCTGGGGTCGTTATCTTTACATCTATGTTTACTCCATAGATAATATTTCTCTTTTCTCTCATTATGTATATCTAAAATGCATCCCTTGTCTCTAAATTTCTCTTAGAATGCAAATAATGAAAACAAATAACTATATTTGCCTGTCTAATAAGAATAGTAAGCATGAAAGAATTTGTAATATCCGAAGCAGAGAGCGAGACAGCCATACTCGTGGCACTTATCACGCAAGCACAGAATGAGAGGAAAACGAATGAATACCTTGACGAACTGGCTTTTTTGGCTGAGACTGCCGGAGCGGAAATAGTGAAGACGTTTACCCAACGACTGGATATGGCGCATTCGGTGACATATGTGGGAAAAGGTAAGCTGCAGGAGATTAAGGAATACGTGACGGAGCATGAAATTGGAATGGTCATTTTTGATGATGAGCTTTCGGCTAAACAATTGCGTAATATTGAAGCTGAATTGCAGGTAAAGATACTAGACCGTACTTCATTGATACTTGATATATTTGCTATGCGTGCGCAAACGGCAAATGCCAAAACGCAGGTGGAACTGGCGCAATATAAATATATGTTACCTCGCTTAACTCGTTTGTGGACTCACTTGGAACGACAAGGTGGTGGATCGGGTGGTTCCGGCGGTGGTATGGGGGGTTCTGTGGGACTTCGTGGACCGGGTGAAACGCAGCTTGAAATGGATAAGCGTATCATCTTGAACCGTATGTCACTACTAAAGGCGCAGTTGGCCGACATCGATAAGCAGAAGGCTACGCAGCGCAAGAATCGTGGCAAAATGATTCGTGTGGCTCTTGTGGGTTACACCAATGTGGGGAAATCTACTTTGATGAACTTGTTGGCAAAGAGTGAGGTGTTTGCTGAGAATAAGCTCTTTGCTACGCTTGATACTACGGTGAGAAAGGTGATTATTGAGAATCTGCCTTTTCTACTTTCGGATACTGTAGGATTCATCCGCAAACTTCCTACTGACCTTGTGGAATCCTTTAAATCGACGCTTGATGAGGTGCGCGAGGCGGATTTGTTGCTCCATGTGGTTGATATCTCTCATCCCGGCTTTGAGGAACAGATAGAGGTGGTGAATAAAACTCTGGCCGATATTGATGGCGGAGGAAAACCTTGCATACTTATATTTAACAAGATAGACGCATATACTTACGTGGAGAAAGCTCCCGATGACCTTACCCCCCGAACTAAAGAAAACTTAACACTCGAAGAACTGATGAAGACTTGGATGGCAAAGATGGAGGACAGTTGTTTGTTCATCTCAGCCCGCGAGAAGATTAATCTAGAGGAACTTAAGAGTGTGGTTTATGAAAGAGTGAAAGCTCTGCACGTGCAACGTTTCCCTTATAATGATTTTCTTTATCAGACTTACGACGACGAGGTGGAAGAGTAACTCGTAGGAATGAGCTGCATTATTCTGTCAATACTCCTTGGGATTTATGAAACCAACTGATTTGAAATCAGTTGGTTTCATGAGTCCGTATCATTCTTTGAATTGGAGGTTTAGTTGGAATTGTACGCTGGGTGACCTTGGTGAAAATTCAGGGTTTGACTTAAAGAATATTTATAGATAAAGAGAATAGAATGAAGATTTATCGAAATTTGACTGAAGATGAAGTTCTTCAGTTGAAAAGTCAGTCGTGTGTGGCTGACGATTGGGGGAAGGTGCTGGTATCAGAAGAATTTGATACTGCCTTTGTACATCACACACGCTTTTCGGGGGAGGTGAAGTTGGGCGTTTTTCGCTCTTCTTTCTCTTTACCCGGCGGAATTGAAAAACATGCAGGTTTACGGCATGTGACACTGCACAACGTTACGGTGGGTGATAACTGCTGCATCGAAAACATTCAGAACTATATAGCCAATTATGAGATTGGTGATGATACGTTTATTGAGAACGTGGACATCATCTTAGTAGAAGGGTTATCGAAGTTTGGTAATGGAGTGGAAGTAGCCGTACTGAACGAAACCGGTGGTCGTGAAGTTCTTATCAATGATAAGTTGTCTGCTCATCAGGCTTATATTTTGGCACTCTATCGCCATCGGCCCGAGTTGATTTGCAGGATGAAGAAAATGACGGACTATTACTCTAACAAACATGCTTCTACTGTAGGAAGCATTGGTCGTAAAGTGATGATTGTCAACACAGGCTCTATTAAAAATGTGAAAGTTGGAGACTTTTGCACTATTGAAGGTGTTTGCCGTTTGCAAAACGGAAGTATCAACAGCAATGAATCGGCTCCGGTGCATATCGGTTATGGAGTGATATGTCAGGATTTCATTATTTCTTCGGGTTCGCATGTAGATGATGGTACGATGCTGAGCCGTTGCTTTGTGGGACAGGCTTGCCAGTTGGGGCACAACTATTCTGCTTCCGATTCTTTGTTCTTCAGTAATTGCCAGGGTGAGAATGGTGAAGCTTGTGCTATTTTTGCCGGCCCTTATACGGTTACGCATCACAAATCTACGTTACTCATTGCCGGCATGTTTTCGTTTATGAACGCCGGTTCGGGTTCGAATCAAAGTAACCACATGTATAAACTAGGTCCTATCCATCAAGGTATGTTGGAACGTGGGGCTAAAACAACTTCCGACTCATACATTCTTTGGCCGGCTAGAGTAGGTGCTTTTTCACTAGTAATGGGGCGACACGTGAACCATGCCGACACATCTAATCTACCTTTTTCCTATCTGATAGAGCAAGGGAATACGACTTATCTGGTACCTGGAGTGAACTTACGTAGTGTGGGTACCATACGCGATGCGCAGAAATGGCCTAAGAGAGATAAACGAACGGATCCTAACAAATTGGATTGTGTTAACTACAATCTGCTAAGTCCTTACACTATTCAGAAGATGCTGAAGGGACGTTCGATATTGAAAGAACTCAGACGGGTGTCCGGTGAAACTTCCGAAATCTATTCGTACCAAAGTGCGAAAATGAAAAACTCATCGCTCAATAGCGGAATTAAATATTATGAGATTGCCTTGCACAAATTCTTAGGAAACTCCATCATTAAACGTTTGGAAGGAATTAACTTTCAGACCAACGAAGAGATTCGAGAACGTTTGCGACCAGATGCGGAGATAGGAATAGGGGAGTGGGTAGACATTTCCGGCTTGATAACTCCTAAAAGTGAAATTGATAAGCTGATAAACGGCATAGAGAGCGGGGAGATTGACCGTTTGAAAAAGATGAATATGTGCTTTAGCGAGATGCATAAGAATTACTATACGTACGAATGGACGTGGGCATACAACAAGATTCAGGAGTTTTACGGACTTGATCCGGAAACGATAACGGCTAAAGATGTGGTCGATATAGTGAATACGTGGAAGGAAGCGGTTGTCGGACTGGATCGTATGGTGTACAATGATGCTCGCAAAGAGTTCTCGCTTTCGTCTATGACAGGTTTTGGTGTGGATGGTTCGATGGATGAGAGGAAGCTCGACTTTGAGCAAGTACGAGGCGATTTTGAGAGTAATCCTTTCGTTACTGCGGTGCTTGAACATATTGATGACAAGACTGCATTAGGTGATGAATTGATTAATCGCATCGGGCAGCTAGCGTAGTACTTTATGGTTGAAAATAATCCGAGATTTACTTGACTTTTGGTGTGTAAAGTTGTATTTTTGTAAGTGTAATCATAAAGTATATTCAGATTAAAATACAGTAAAAGGAAGAAGTTGCGATTTCTTCCTTTTTTTATGTCTGCACTGCTCGAGAACCAAGAGAACGCTTCTTTTCAACCAACTCCATGCTTCTCTTTGGGCAAAAGGACGGTTGTCTTTGCGCAACTTCACGGTTGCAAACACTCTGAAAGACGGTTTCATTTCTCGAATTTGCTTATTTGTTATCAGGATAACTCTTTTATGTTTTTTGAGGACTTCCTTGCCGTTAATAATGCGTAAATCAGCTCTTGACAAAAAAACAACTTTTGTTAAGTAAATTCATCTCTTTACGCGTTCAGCTTAAAAATAGAATATGATTATGCAGTATTTTTCTTTACTTCGCATTTACCTAGTAGCATATTGTAAAAATAATTAAAGACAAAGTATTATGAAAACACTAGGAGCTATTTTGATGATTGTTCTCTCATCTTTTCTATTTAATGGATGTGGTGATAATGATGATTTAAATATAAAATCAACAGACGTTACCGGAATATGGTATGTTCAAGTGACAGTAGGCTATGTAGCTGGGCAACCTGTATCGGTCGATGCTTTGACTGTTCAATTTACATTCAATGCTGATGGTACAGGTGCATATAAGAGACTTTATGGTGAAAATATAGCTGAACCAATAACATGGACTTTGAAAAATGAGACAATAGAAATAACTTTTCAGGATACTCATAAAGAGGCATATAAAGTTACTGAAACTTCAGATGATTATATGAGATGTACTCTGTATAGCAATGATTCAGATTATTACTTATATTATTTTAGTAGAAAAGATTTTAAATAGGTCAATGACATATTTAGATTATTACTTATTTGTTTTCTGCATCGAAAGAGCTAACTTTGCCTCACTAACTAACATTACGTAATAATTTAAAGATATGGCAACACCTCCGTTTAAGTATCAAGCACCATTCCCCATGGGAAAGGACGCTACCGAGTACTATCTGCTTACGAAAGATTATGTTTCAGTAAGCGAGTTTGAGGGAAAAGAAATTCTGAAAGTAGAAGCTGAAGGCCTTACTCAAATGGCCAATGTAGCTTTTCGTGATGTGGCTTTTATGCTCCGTCCCGAACATCAAAAACAAGTGGCTAAAATTCTGGCCGACCCTGAATCTAGCGAGAACGACAAGTTTGTGGCTCTAACGTTTCTACGCAATGCAGAGGTTTCGGCAAAAGGTAAACTTCCTTTTTGTCAAGATACCGGTACGGCTATTATTGTAGGCAAAAAAGGTCAGCAAGTATGGACCGATGGCTGTGACGAAGAGGCACTTTCTAAGGGTGTGTATAAAACGTACACGGAAGAGAATCTCCGTTATTCTCAAAATGTACCTTTGGATATGTATAATGAAAAGAATACCGGATGCAACTTGCCTGCACAGATTGATCTTTATGCTGTTCAAGGACCTGAATATAAGTTTTTGTGTATCTCTAAAGGAGGTGGATCGGCTAACAAAACATATCTGTATCAGGAAACTAAGGCATTGTTGACTCCCGAAAAGTTAGTACCTTACTTGGTGGAGAAGATGAAAACATTGGGTACGGCTGCTTGTCCGCCTTATCACATTGCTTTCGTTATTGGCGGTACTTCTGCCGAAATGAACTTGAAGACAGTGAAACTTGCTTCTGCTAAATATTACGATACTCTTCCTACAGTGGGTAATGATGGCGGACAAGCTTTCCGTGATATAGAACTAGAAAAAGAAGTATTGTTCGAAGCTCAAAAGATGGGCTTGGGTGCACAGTTTGGTGGTAAATACTTTGCGCACGATGTTCGTATCGTTCGTCTGCCACGTCACGGTGCTTCGTGTCCTGTGGGTATGGGCGTTTCGTGCTCGGCCGACCGTAACATTAAGTGTAAGATAAACAAGGATGGTATCTGGATTGAGAAACTGGAAGATAATCCTGGTCAGTACATTCCAGAAGAACTTCGTCAAGCAGGCGAAGGCGAGGCTGTGCAAATTAATTTAAATCAACCGATGGCCGATATTCTGAAAGAATTGGCTAAATATCCGGTATCCACTCGCTTATCACTCAATGGTACTATTATCGTAGGACGTGACATTGCTCATGCCAAACTGAAAGAACGTTTGGATAAGGGAGAAGACTTGCCACAGTATGTTAAGGATCATCCTATCTACTATGCCGGCCCTGCTAAAACTCCTACCGGAATGGCTTGCGGTTCTATGGGACCAACAACAGCGGGACGTATGGACTCGTATGTAGATCTTTTCCAGAGTCATGGAGGTAGTATGATTATGTTGGCCAAGGGTAACCGCAGTCAGCAAGTAACAGATGCTTGTCAGAAACATGGCGGTTTCTATCTGGGCAGTATTGGTGGTCCTGCTGCTATCTTAGCACAGAATAATATCAAGAGCATTGAGTGTGTGGAATATCCTGAATTGGGTATGGAAGCCATTTGGAAGATCGAAGTAGAGAACTTCCCTGCATTCATCTTGGTAGATGATAAAGGAAACGATTTCTTTAAACAGATAAAACCTGTTTGTGTAAGTGGCTGTTAGTTGGCATTTAGCAAAATAGAATAAAAAAAGATGGCCCATACGAGCCATCTTTTTTTATTGAATGATATTCAAAATTTCTTTTTCCACTTAGCGTATTCTCTTATAACTTTTGCACCATCATTATTGTACCAGCTATAACCGTTGCGGCGTTCGTAACCGATCTCTGATATTGAATAAACCTTCACTCCATCACGGTCGCAAAAGAAGGGACGATTACTCTCTAGATCATAGAAGCGCGCCCACATTGGCGGACAATCAGTGCAAGGCACCATGCGGAAGTCTTTGCGTCCCTGAGCATCGGTGAAACCTTCTTTTGTAGTACCTGTTATCGAAGATTCTTTGAACCATGTCACAGCTCCTTCAATTGCATTCTTTATTTCTTCAGAAGGGTTAGGTAGTGACATTAGTAGCAAAACAAGGTTGTCCGACTCCTGTCCACTGAGCGAAGGAAGCTCATAAGCTCTTGCTTTGGCTGGTTGCAATGTTACGTGGTCGTGCTGTGCACACCATACGGTTAGCTTTCCATTCCGTTTAACCTGAGTTTTGAGTATGCAATCTATACCCTTGTTGAACGCAGTATGCGCTTTCTCTATTGTGGCGTCAGGCAAGAAAGTATAAGGTGCTTGCTTTTCATATACTTTACGCAGTAATTGCAGCACGTTGAACATAGCATTGTCATTGTAAGTAATCTCAATATAATATCCTTTAGGGCGAGGATAGAATTGGGGCCAGCCTCCATTGGCATATTGTGCTTTGAAGAGGTACTCAAATCCATGGATAACTGCATCTTTGTAGCGATTGTCTTTAGTAGCCTGATAAGTACGTGCCAGATATTGAATCTCAGTACTGGTTGCATTATTGTCTATTGTACTTTCATTCACATCCTTCTTAGCCTCAATAGCAACTTTCAGTTCGGCTTTGCTTAATTCGGCTGGCATGTAGATGTTTTTGGGCCATCCACCTGTCGTTTGCTGATATAGTAAGACATTCTCGGCAATACGGATCGCCTCTTGAGTGCTGAAAAATGCATCATCCAATTTAGGAGCCAACTTTACCCATTCCTTATATTGGCGCTTATCTTTATAGTTTACCTCTTGGGCATATACGCTTATGACACAGGAAACAAACAAAGTCATTATCAACACTGATTTTCTCATGGTGTTCCTTTAATATAAGTTTATTCTAATTCATTTAATATGCAGCTCGGTATTTACTTTCTTCTTTGTCTTCAAGCATGCTCAGATAAGAGGTATATCTGGATTCGCTGATGAAATGCTCCTCTACAGCTTTTCGTACGGCGCAATCTGGTTCGTGCCGATGGGTGCAGTTTCCATATCGACAACCGGATGAAGTGTTGAAGATTTCCGGGAAGTAATGTCCTATCTCTTCATCTTCCATATCGAAAGTGCCAAAGCCCTTTATACCCGGAGTATCAATAATATAGCCATCTCCGGCAACAGGAAACATTTCGGAGAAGGTTGTAGTATGCATTCCTTTGTTATGATAGGTTGATATTTTTCCGGTTCTGATTGCAATATCGGGAACGATTGAATTAATCAGTGTAGACTTCCCCACTCCGGAATGTCCGGCAAATAAGGTTACTTTTGCTTTTAGCTCATCTTTAATTCCTTCAATGCCTTCCCCCGTTAGTGCAGACACTTTTAAGCAAGGATATCCTATCTGCGTGTATAGATTGATGAGGCTATCCAGATAGTGAAGTTCATCTTTATCGTAAGCATCCATCTTGTTGAATACAATCTTGGCTGGTACACGGTAAGCTTCTGCTGAAGCGAGAAAGCGGTCGATGAATATGGTTGATGTTTCCGGGTAGTTTACTGTAACTACGATCATACATTGATCGAGGTTTGCAGCAAGTATATGCGATTGTTTTGATAAGTTAGAGGCGCGGCGGATGATATAATTCCTCCGCTCCTCTATTTCATTGATAAGAGCTGTACCTTCTTGGTTTAAGATGATATGTACGTGGTCTCCTACGGCAATAGGGTTGGTGCTTCTGATACCTTTGAGACGAAAAGTCCCTTTGATTTTACATTCAATACACCGTCCGTCATCGGTTTTCACCTGATACCAGCTCCCCGTGTTCTTTATGACTAGTCCGCGCACGATTATACTGTCATTATCTCTTTGTCCTTCTCTGCTAGCAGATCCTCGACTTTCTTGATATACTTATCATGAATTTTTTGTAATTTGGCTTCGGCATCTTTTTCGGAATCTTCGGGCAGTCCGTCTTTCAATCCTTTCTTTAGAGCTTCAATGCCGTCTCTTCGAGCATTGCGGATGCTTATTTTGGCCGTTTCGCCCTCTGCCTTGCATTGTTTAGATAGTTGCTTGCGTCTTTCTTCAGTAGGTTGCGGTATACCTAGGCGGATAATTTCGCCATTGTTTTCAGGCATAATTCCCAAGTCAGAGTCAATAATCGCTTTCTCTATAACACGAAACATTGTTTTATCCCATGGTTTAATGGCAATTGAACGTGCGTCCGGAGTAGATACAGCCGCTACATTGCTAATAGGAACCATACTTCCGTAAGAGTCGACCTTAATACCATCTATAAGTCTGGTACTTGCCTTTCCGGCGCGGATGTGCGAAAGAGATTCTTCCAGGTACATCACGGCCATGTCCATTTTCTCTTGTGATTCGTTGATACAGCTATTTACGTCTATCATAATCTATAATGTTGTTTTTGGATTGCTAGCGTGTTAATATTAAACAAAAGTACATTGTTTTTTGCTCATTTCCAATACTTGGCTCTTAATTATGTACTAGAGTCCCTATTGCTTCCCCTTGAATAACCTTTTTCAAATTGCCTGGAGTATCCATATCAAATACAACAATTGGAAGGTTGTTTTCTTTACACATTGTTGTTGCTGTTAAGTCCATTACTTTCAGTCCGAGGTTGTATATTTCGTCATATGTAATCTCTGAGAATTTTGTCGCATTTTTATCCTTTTCAGGATCTGCTGTATAGATGCCGTCAACGCGTGTACCTTTCAACATTACGTCGGCTTCTATCTCGATGCCTCTCAAAGATGAGCCGGTATCAGTGGTGAAGAAAGGGTTTCCTGTCCCTGCGGACAGAATCACTATTTCATTGTTTCCCATACATTCTATGGCTTTCCATTTACTGTAGAATTCTCCGATGGGTTCCATACGAATAGCTGTAAGTACGCGGGATTTAGCACCAATTGATCCGAGTGCCGAGCTCAAAGCTAAGCTGTTGATCACTGTGGCCAGCATACCCATCTGGTCCCCTTTTACACGATCGAATCCTTTATTAGCTCCGCTTAGTCCCCGGAAAATGTTTCCTCCACCAATAACGATTCCTATTTCTACGCCCAATTCATGTATTTCTTTGATTTGTGTTGCATACTCGGCAAGACGTTTTTCGTCAATGCCATATTGTTTTTCGCCCATCAAGCTTTCTCCACTCAACTTCAATAAAATACGCTTATATTTAGCCATATAATTAAATATTGTTAGTTCGTGCAAACTTACAAATTTTTATTATTATCTTTGTAGAAAGACTACTAAACATTTTGGGATAATGAGAACCTTGATTATATTTTGGGCATTTTTTCTCTTCCCCTTTACTCTTTTAGCTCAATCGGGAAGTGACGCTTTGTCTCAGGTTACACTTGCAATGGCAAATCAAAACTGGGATAAGGCAACTGTTTTCTTTCATAAAGCAGTTGCTGCTGACATTGCCAAGTCGGAAATGTATTATTGGACAGAGGTAGATAAAAATAGTACCGTTTGTCCTTTACTGGCTCGTGAATTGGCTCTATCTTATCAAAATGCGCGTAATTATGATAAAGCGTATTTGTTTTACAAAGAACTTACTCAGATGCAACCTAGCAATATTGCCAATCTTCTTGCTTGCGGCAATATGGAAATGTTGCGTGGGAAGGAAAAGGATGCATTGATTCTTTATGAAAAGGTCATAGAGATTGACCGCGATAATCTCTCAGCTAATATTTTTGTAGGCAATTTCTATTACCTTTCTGCTGAGCAGGAAAAAGAAAAGATAGAAACTGATTTTAAGAAAATATCAGCTCCTACACGTATGCAATACGCCCGCTATCGAGATTCGCTTAATCGGGTAGTGGCTACAGGCTATTCCAAGGCAAAACAATACTTGCAAAATGTACTTCAACATTTTCCTTCGGTAGAAGCTCAAAAGACGCTTGATAAAATTCAATTGATAGAAAAGGCGATAAATCGTTGATATGTCTCAAAAATATTAGAACAGATAACTCACTTCTTTGAAGGCATATCTTCTTTCTGCGCCGCTTTCATCTCGTAAAATTAAGTTTCCTTCTGGGGCAACTCCTATGAGTTCTGCAGTAAATTGCCCTGAGCTATCAATGTATGGATGCATTCCATCTCGCCTAAATAGCGAGCGATGATAGCGCTTGGTAATCTCGGTTGTCTTTTCTGCACGAAGTTCGACGTAATAGGTGGCTATTCTATTTAATACACTTCTAAGTATTAACTCTGGTTCTTGCGACTTTCCGGTAATCTGTTTAAGGGAAACTGGGTTTGGGGCGGTGCTATAGAATCTATCTTGGTTGATATTTAGCCCTATTCCGCTGATACTTTGGCTAATGTAATTTCCTATTAGATCGTTTTCTATCAACATTCCGCAAATTTTCTTCTCATACCAATAAATATCGTTAGGCCATTTGATCGAAAAACCTTTGCCATAATTATCCAACTCTTCTTTGATCGAAAGAGAGACTATCTGGGATAGCAAAAATTGTCTTTTGGCTTCTAGAAAAGAGGGGCGTAGCACTGTGCTAAATAATAGATTCTTACCTCGCTCGGCTTCCCATGAATTTCCTCGTTGACCTCGTCCCGATGTTTGGTAATCGGCTAATACGGTAGTTAGCTCAGGCGGTTGTTGCTCGGCACATAGTATAGTCAGATAACGATTAGTTGAGTCGGTTTCTGCTATTCGGATAATGTTTACTGGTGGTATCTTAGAGAAAGGCGTCATATTCCAACTGCATTTTTTTTGGTAGTTTTTTAATAACCTCCTCTACCGAATGATTAATCCATTCTTTCAGCTCATTATCGGATACATTCTGCTCAATGAAGATGGAGTTCCAATATTTCTTATTGGAGTGGTATCCGGGAATAACATATTCGTGCTTTTCTCGCAGTTCTATGGCTTTCTCCGGATCGCATTTAAGATTCAGCATAAAGCCTTCTTCTTTTCGTTCCAAGCCCATGTAGGCAAACATCTTGCCCATAACCTTAAATACGATAGTGTCTTCACCAAATGGAAAGCACTCGCTTGCTCCTTTTATTGAGAGGCAATATTCTCTGATCGTTTCTATATCCATTGCTATCATTATTTCACCACATCGGAGGATAAAAGGCTTCTTTGATGTGTTCTATTTTAAAATTATTTTCGTCTCCTACTACTGTAATAATATCAAAACGTACAGGCGCGTCAATCTGAAAAAGTTTAATGTAGGTATCGGCTGCCAGTACTGTTCGTTTTATTTTTTGCAGATTCACGGCATCTTCGGGCGCGGCAAACTTGGTATTTCTTCTGGTTTTGACTTCGATAACAATGAGCTCGTTATTTTTCGCGGCCACAATGTCAAGCTCCAAGTGTCCTCTTCGCCAGTTTCGGTGCCTGATGATGTAATCGTGCTGTTCCAGATAGGCCACAGCAGCATTTTCCCCGGCTTTTCCAAGTATATTATGTTCTGCCATATCTATTTTTTGCAAATTTACTCTTTTTATCCTTTGAAATTAAAGAAGTAAAAGTAAATTTGCGACGAATATGAGAAAGAGAGATAAAAAATGTGCCAGAGCGACTGCTGACGAACCTAAACGTCAGCAACGCATGACTTGCTTAATGAGTGAAGATGAGCAACAGATTGTGGATCGTTATTTGGATAAGTATAAGATAACGAACAAATCTCGCTGGCTTCGTGAAACTATTCTCATGTTTATACATAAAAATATGGAGGAGGATTATCCGACTCTTTTTGGCGAACATGATATGAGACGCTAATGATGGTGATGGATGATACGTATTATATGAAGCAGGCTCTGATTGAAGCAGAGAAGGCGGGTGAGCGAGGTGAAGTTCCCGTAGGAGCTATTATTGTAAGCAAAGGACGGATTATTGCTCGTGCACACAACCTGACAGAAACATTAACTGATGTGACAGCACATGCGGAGATGCAAGCCATAACATCTGCAGCCAATGTTTTGGGCGGGAAATACCTCAATGATTGTGTACTCTACGTTACGGTGGAACCTTGTGTGATGTGCGCAGGTGCAATCGCCTGGGCACAAATGGGTAAGTTGGTCTTTGGGGCTGAAGATGAGAAACGCGGCTACCAAAAGTATGCTCCGCAGGCATTGCATCCAAAGACGGAAGTACTAAAAGGCTTGTTGGCTGATGAGTGTGCAGCCAAAATGAAATCCTTTTTTCTCTCTAAGAGATAACTAGGCTGTGCCGATAAGTGAGGTATTCCGACACTATTCTTCTTGTTTCTATTTCTTAGAATCTTTTACTTCCTCAAAGTCTACATATTCTCCTTCGTCTTCACCGAAAAGTTTTTTGTGCTTAGATTGTTCCTTTTGTTTCTCTGTTTCTTCTGTGTTAGTTGCTTGATGTGTAGAAGATGAACGTCTTCCGAACCCGAAGAGGGCTCTTAATATACTTCCTACAATAGATAAACCAAGAACAAAAATGGAAATGATGATAATAAATAAGAATCCTAATATATACATGAGCTGAATGGTTTTGAATCTGAATACAATGTTACAACAAACGTGCCAAAAGGATTGTTTATTTCTTTTTTCTTGTTAACAAAGACAGTAGAATATACCATGCAATGATGGCAGAAAAGCCACTAATGCCCAGAAATACAAGTAGAGGAATGCATATCAGTAAGAATATGAAACTGATTTTATTGTCTTTCCACGATAAATTTTTAAACTTGAGTGAGAACATCGGAATCTCGGCAACTAGCAACCATGAAAAGAGCAATACTAATATAATAAGGTATATAGGGCTAAAGTCAGTCGAGACAAGATAAGTATGTGATCCTACTACAAGTGACGCCCAGAATAGGGCATTGGCTGGTGTAGGTAAACCTATAAACGAACTGGTTTGTCGTTCGTCAACATTAAACTTAGCCAAGCGCAATCCCGAAAATACAGCAATAAGAAATGCTAAATAAGGAATGTATGCTTCTAGTCCAGATAGAAAAGAAGGGTATTGTAATTCTTTAAATAAAGAAAATACGATTAATGCCGGAGCGATTCCAAAGCTAATGTCATCGGCCAAGGAGTCGAGTTCTTTGCCTATGCTAGAATATGCTTTTAGTAAACGCGCTAACATACCGTCGCAGAAATCAAAGACAGCACTTAATATGATGAAGAAGAGAGATAATTCATATTTAGCCTCAAATGCCATTACACAAGCAATGCAGCCCGAAAATAAATTCAGGCAGGTTACGGTGTTAGGGATGTGGCGGGTTATCGTGTTTGCCATTTCTGTCGTTTATTTTAAGTTGGCAAGAACCGTTTCGTTACCAGTAGTTGTTTGACCAAGAGTGACGCATATATCCGTTCCAATTGGTAGATAGACATCTACACGAGAGCCAAATTTGATGAATCCCATGTGTTCATCGATGTAGCATTCGTCACCTACTTCAGCATAAGTTACAATTCGTCTGGCCATAGCTCCGGCAATTTGTCTAGCCATCACTTCCACTCCTTCAGGCGTTTCAATAACTACCAGAGATCGCTCATTATCTGTGCTTGCTTTGGGTAACCATGCTTTCATGAATTTTCCGTTCTTATGAGAAACTTCTTTGATAGTACCATCTACCGGGTACCAATTAGCGTGAACGTTTACGATGCTCATAAAAATAGATACCATGATACGTCGGTCATGAAAGTAATCGTTTTCATCAACTTCTTCGATGACGACAATCTTGCCATCGGCTGGAGCAACAACAACTCTCTCTGTGTCTTTACCAAATAAACGAATTGGGCAACGAAAGAAGTTCACCATTAATAAATAGATGACTATGCTAGTTGCGGCAATTAGGTAAAAAAGAATTTTGCATTCAAACGCAAAGTAGAGTGCGGCATTTATACTTAATAATAAGATAAGGCTACCCATAAGAATATGTGTTCCTTCACGGTGGATTCTTATCTTTTTCAGTTTCTTTAGTCGGCCCATGTGTGCTATTTAATAGAATTGTTTGCAAAAGTATGTTTAATTTGAAAAGCAAGCAAGTATTTGGAGATAGAAATATGTTTTGTTGATAACTTTTTGGTAAATAGCTTTGTTGATAGGTGCATACGTTGTACTTTTATACATTGAATTAATAATAAGGAGTCCAATTAACTATGATAGATTTTGTTCACTTACATGTCCATACACAGTATTCTCTTCTTGATGGTCAGGCGAGTGTTAGTGCTTTAGTCGATAAAGCGATAAAGGACGGCATGAAAGGAATAGCTGTTACCGACCATGGTAGCATGTTTGCCATTAAAGAGTTCTACAATTATGTAAATAAGAAAAATGGCGGGCCCAAAGGCGAAATTAAAGATTTAAAGAGGAAGATAGCAACAATAGAAAGCAGTGATTTGGCTCCTGAGGATAAAGAGGCAGAGATTGCTGATTGCAAGGCAAGGATTGCAGACGCACAAGGACGTATCTTTAAACCAATTATCGGTTGCGAGATGTATGTTGCGCGTCGCACACTTGATAAGAAAGAAGGTAAACCCGATCAGAGTGGCTATCACTTAGTGGTGCTGGCTAAAAATGAAAAAGGGTATCATAACCTCATTAAATTAGTGTCTAAAGCTTGGACAGCAGGTTTCTACATGCGCCCTCGTACCGATCGAAATGAATTAGCTAAGTATCATGAAGGTCTCATTATTTCGACTGCCTGCTTGGGTGGTGAGATTCCTAAAAAGATAACTCAAGGTTTGTTTGATGATGCTGAAGAGGCTATACAGTGGTATAAAAACTTATTTGGAGACGACTTTTACTTGGAACTTCAACGTCATAAAGCTGTTGTTCCTAACTCTAATCATGAAGCCTATCCTTTGCAGCAGAATGTAAATGAGCATATGCTGAAGCTCTCAAAGAAATATGGTGTAAAACTGATCTGCACAAATGATGTGCACTTTGTCAATGCAGAGCATGCTGAGGCGCACGATCGCTTAATCTGTCTTAGTACGGGCAAGGATTTGGATGATCCAAAGCGAATGTATTACACTAAGCAGGAGTGGATGAAGACTCGTGAAGAAATGAGTACACTGTTTGCTGATGTTCCAGAGGCATTGACAAATACGATGGAGATTCTTGATAAGGTTGAACTTTATTCTATTGATCATGCTCCTATTATGCCAACTTTTGCGATACCCGAAGATTTTGGTACTGAAGAAGAATATCGTAGCAAATACACTGAAAAGGATCTTTTTGACGAGTTTACTCAGGATGAGAATGGCAAAGTTGTTTTAAGTGAGGCAGCGGCCGAGGATAAAATAAAACAACTCGGCGGGTACGATAAGTTGTATCGTATTAAACTTGAAGCCGACTATTTAAAGAAACTTGCTTTTGAGAGAGCAAAGAAGCGCTACGGTGATCCTCTTGAACCTGAGGTTAAGGAGCGAATGGTTTTTGAGTTGCACATTATGAAAACAATGGGTTTTCCCGGTTATTTCTTGATTGTGCAAGACTTCATAACTGCTGCCCGTGAAATGGGTGTTTCTGTGGGACCTGGACGTGGCTCTGCAGCTGGCTCGGCGGTAGCCTATTGTTTAGGTATTACCCAGATAGATCCTATTCGATACGATTTGCTGTTTGAACGTTTCTTGAACCCTGACCGTATTTCTTTGCCTGATATTGATATCGACTTTGATGACGACGGACGTGGAGAAGTACTTCGTTGGGTAACGGATAAATATGGCAAGGATAAGGTCGCTCATATCATTACGTATGGTACAATGGCTACTAAAATGGCCATTAAAGATGTGGCACGTGTGCAAAAACTTCCTTTGTCAGAGTCGGATCGACTAACGAAGCTTATTCCCGATAGAATACCGGATAAGAAGATGAATCTGACAAATGCTATAGCTTATGTTCCTGAGCTACAGGCTGCTGAGGTTTCTTCTGACCCACTGGTACGTGATACGATAAAGTACGCCAAAATGCTTGAAGGAAATGTACGTAACACGGGCGTGCATGCTTGCGGAACAATTATTTGTCGTGATAATATAACCGACTGGGTACCGGTAAGTACTGCTGATGATAAGGAGACAGGTGAAAAAATGCTTGTTACCCAGTACGAAGGTTCAGTTATTGAAGATACTGGTCTTATTAAAATGGACTTTTTGGGTCTGAAGACTTTATCTATTATTAAGGAAGCAATAGAGAATATTAGGATCCATCGTGGTCTAAATATTGATATAGACCAAATCTCTATTACTGATCCGGCGACTTACAAGCTTTATAGTGATGGTCGAACGATCGGTACATTCCAATTTGAATCGGCTGGAATGCAGAAGTACCTGCGTGAGTTGCAACCCAGTACCTTTGAAGATCTTATCGCCATGAATGCTCTTTATCGACCGGGACCAATGGACTACATTCCCGACTTTATCGATCGTAAGCATGGCCGCAAGCCTATTGAGTATGATATACCCGTTATGGAAAAGTATCTTAAAGATACGTATGGAATAACGGTTTATCAGGAACAGGTGATGCTTTTGTCCCGCCTATTGGCCGACTTCACTCGTGGTGAGTCCGATGCTCTTCGTAAAGCAATGGGTAAAAAGTTACGTGATAAGCTTGATCATATGAAGCCCCAGTTCATCGAGGGAGGCCGAAAGAATGGACATGATCCCAAAGTACTTGAAAAGATATGGACGGACTGGGAGAAGTTTGCTTCCTATGCATTTAATAAATCTCATGCTACCTGCTATTCTTGGGTGGCTTATCAAACGGCTTTTCTGAAAGCGAACTACCCTGCAGAGTATATGGCAGCCGTGATGAGCCGCAACATCTCAAACATTACTGATATCACTAAACTGATGGACGAATGTAAAACGATGAACATTGAAGTGCTGGGACCGGATGTGAATGAGAGTAATCATAAGTTTACAGTCAATGATCAAGGAAATATTCGTTTTGGTTTGGGTGCAGTGAAGGGGGTTGGTGAGAATGCCGTACAATGTATTGTGGATGAACGTAATGCAAATGGCTCTTTCAAAGGAATCTTTGATTTTGTACAACGTGTTAACCTGAATGCTTGCAACAAGAAGAATCTTGAGTCGTTGGCTCTTGCTGGTGGATTCGATAGTTTTCAAGAGCTGAAACGCGAACAGTATTTTGCCGTTAATGCCAAGACTGAACCATTCCTCGAAGTCTTGGTTCGCTATGGTAACCGTTATCAGGCAGATCAGGCAGCGGCAACAAATTCTCTTTTTGGTGGTGAGAATGTGATTGATATAGCCACTCCCGAAATACCTGTGGCCCAACCTTGGACGGACTTGGAGCGTTTGAATAAAGAACGTGAACTGGTTGGTATATATCTCTCAGCTCATCCTTTAGATGAATATGCTATTATTCTTCAACATGTTTGCAATACTCGGATGTCCGATCTGGAGAACAAAGCTGAACTAGCAGGAAGAGAGATAACTATGGGAGGAATTGTAACCGGTGTACGTCGTGGTGTTACCAAAAACGGGAATCCATATGGTATTGTCCGTCTTGAAGACTATTCAGGATCGGCTGAACTTCCGTTTTTCGGAAATGATTGGGCTACATATCAAGGCTATTTTATTTCGGAAGGTACTTTTCTCTATATTCATGCCCGATGTCAGGCTAAACAATGGAAGCAAGATGAGCTGGAAATAAAGATTACATCCATAGAATTTCTTTCGGATGTGAAAGAAGAACTAGTTAAAAAGATAACGATTACCGTTCCGCTGGTTGAACTAAATAAGGCTCTTATAACAGATTTAAGTACACTTATCAAGGAGCACTCGGGGAATACGGAACTTTATTTCAAGGTAACGGATACGGAAAGTAGTATGGCTGTAGAATTTGTATCTCGGCCTGTGAAGCTCTCGATTGGGAGAGAGTTGATCTCTTATCTTGATGAGCAACCCGAACTAGGCTTTTATATAAATTGAAAACCAACTTCGGATATGTTTACGAAATGAAATAAATAGAGATACTTTTCTTTGTTACTGAAAGTTGAGCGGAAAAAGAGAGCGTTTTTTTCTATCTTTATTCGTCTGTTTTGAGAACTTTCGTAACTTTACCAACGTTATGGTATTAATACAACTTGATTTATTTAATATAATAATAAGATAAGAATATGGCTTTAGAAATTACTGACACCAATGTTAAAGGTGTATTAGCGGAAGGAAAACCTGTTGTGATTGATTTTTGGGCACCTTGGTGTGGCCCTTGTAAGATGGTAGGCCCCATCATAGAAGAATTGGCTAAAGAATACGACGGACAGGTGATTATAGGCAAGTGTGATGTAGACGAGAATACTGAACTACCTGCAACTTATGGTATCCGCAACATACCCACTGTACTGTTCTTTAAGGATGGTGAGATTGTTGATAAACAAGTAGGTGCTGTAGCAAAGAATGTTTTTGAAAGCAAAGTGAAAGCATTAATTTAATTAATAATATGGGACAGGAAGAGGACATTTGGTCTGATTACGCAGATGATGACAAAACCATTGCGTATATCAAAAACTATTTACCACAGGAACTTAAAAGTAAGTTCTCCGATGATGAATTGCTTTATTTTCTAGATCTTATCGACGAGTATTATACCGAAAGTGGTATTCTTGATACTGAACCTGATGCAGAGGGTTATGTCGATATCGACTTGGAACTTGTAGCTAATTACATTGTAAAAGAGGCTCAAAAAGATGAAATGGGTGAATATGATCCCGAAGAAATTCTTTTTGTTGTTCAGGGAGAAATGGAATACGGCGACTCTTTGGGCGAAATAGAATAGTTCCGTCCCATTTAGTTAGAACAGAATAAGTAGAGGCTGGCATCATGGATTGATGTCAGCCTCTACTTTATTATTTATATAAGTGCGTTATCTTCCATTGCATAATATTGATAATCTCTCATTATCGTTTGTAGAAAATGTTCATCATTTTTAATGGTCGTATTTATGCTGAGCATACTCCGTAGCTTGGATGCTAGCAGAGCAATGTGCGATTCTTTATTGCGATTCTTACTGTCGAGCGCTTTTGCAATTACATTAATTTGCTCTAGTGATAAATCTGCAGCTTGTAGGTATGTAGGGTGGTAATCTTCTCTTAGATAGTTGAATTCGTCCAAACTCACTTGTATTTTCTTATAATTCTGCTCCTTAATAACCATGGTGCCTGCAGCCAGATCGCCTATTCTTTGTTTGTTCTTTGTAAGCAAGATGACTAACAAGCCCAGTCCGCCAGTGAGAGGAGCATCAATAAGAAACAGAAGCCAGCGAAGCAGGTATGAACTCACGGTTGGCGTTGTACCATCTACTTTGACTACCCGTATGCCTAAGATGCATTTACCTGCACTTTGCCCTTGATTAAATACCTCGCATAACAGTGAGTAACAGAGTACCGGCAAGTATAATACGAAAAGCAGTAATGTGTTTGTGTTCGAAATAGATCCTTTTACTGAATCTAAAAAAGTGACAGTCGCTAAGATATAAATAATAAGCAGGATAATATCTATGGAGCGAGCCAAGATTCGTTCGCCTGCACTTGCGGGTGCTTGGTCTATTCGTACAAACTGCCCGGTTAAAATATTGGATTCTGACATTAATTGCTAAATATTTTACGTTTTAGATTGCAAATATATTATAAATCCCTTACTTTTGCTTTCAGTATTAAAGAAAAGTTTTTTCTGATTTTTAAGAGTATCATGAAAGAAGTAACGTTTATACGTCTGAATATAACTAGATGGAAAGAGGCCGAGACTACTATTGAGCAATCTAATATGCTTAGTCCTGACTTGCTTGCAGATGTATATACTCAAATTACGACTGATCTGGCTTTTGCTCAGACTCATTATCCAAATTCTCGCATCACAATTTACTTAAATAATCTTGCTTCAGCACTTCACAATAAACTCTATCGTAATAAGCGTGAGAAATGGACACGAATTTATACGTTTTGGGCTACTGAAGTTCCTCAGATCATGTATTCTGCCAGAAAAGAGCTACTCATCTCTTTTTTGATTTTTTTAGCAAGCGCTCTTGTTGGAGCACTATCTACTCTGAATGATGATTCGTTTGTCCGCCTCATTATGGGCAATAGCTATGTTGATATGACTTTAGATAATATTGCTCGCGGAGAACCCATGGCTGTTTATGGTCAAAGCGATGAATTGCCTATGTTTCTAGGCATTACTCTCAATAATATTGCAGTTTCTTTCAGGGTATTTATCATGGGTGTCTTTACTAGCTTTGGTACCGGGTATATGCTTTTTACGAATGGGGTGATGCTAGGAGCCTTTCAAACATTCTTTGTTCAGCAAGGACTAGCTACAGAATCAATGCTAGCCGTTTGGCTACATGGCACACTTGAAATCTGGGCCATTATTGTTGCTGGAGCTGCGGGAATTGCATTGGGTAATGGTTGGCTCTTTCCCGGAACCTATACTCGTCTAACTTCATTTAAGCATGGAGCTAAAAAAGGACTTAAAATCGTTATAGGCACAGTCCCCATTTTTATTGTGGCCGGATTTATCGAAGGCTTTCTTACCCGTCGCACTTGGTTGCCTGATTTATTTAGGCTCAGCGTGATCTTGCTTTCTATTGCTTTCATTCTATTCTACTATATTTATTTACCAAATAAAAGATCTCATGGATACTCAAAAGACTAAAATTATTTTTTATGCGAAGCGGAATTTCGGGGAAAAGATGAACGCTTCCTTTGACTTTATCAAAGAAAATTGGAAGCCGATATTAAAGTATACCACTTATCTGCTGCTTCCTTTGTGTTTATTGCAAGCTCTAAGCCTTAACGGATTAATGTCTGGTACTCTTAATATGGCAAGTCTGCAGCAGAATCCCGGCGTTGCTCCCGGACTAGCATCGTTTGGAATCATGTTTTTTGTTAGTTATGGAGCAATGTTACTTTGTGCCATGATAGGTGGTGTTTTGATTAGCTCTTTGCTATATGCATTGGTTCAACTCTATAATAGTAGAGAAGAACGTTTGGTGGGAATCACGATGAAGGAATTGAAAGCTCCTTTGATGCATAACATAAAGCGCTCTTTCATACTCATACTTGTACTTATACCAATAACAATAGGTGCTTTTGCCCTTATAGCTGTCTTGGGAAGTCTTATGCCTTTTCTATTAATCTTTCTGATACCTGGATTCATCGCTTTCATGATTCCAATAATGCTTTTGCCTTCTATCTATTTATTTGAAAAAGAAGGAGTATGGGCTGCATTTACTAAGACCTTTCGTCTAGGATTTGCAACTTGGGGTGGTATCTTTGCTATTGTGTTTGTGATGGGTATCATCGCCGGAATATTACAAGGTATTACTATGACACCTTGGTATGTGGCAACTATCGTAAAGTACATGTTTACACTAAGTGATCCGGGAAGTGCCGTGGGAGTTTCTCCCTTGTATAATTTGCTTGTTTATCTATTGGCTATATTGCAGTCTTTCGGTACATATCTAGCCATGACCTTTACTCTTGTTGGTTTGGCTTATCAGTATGCGCATGCCAATGAAGTCGTAGGGAATGTTTCGGTAGAGAGTGATATTGAGCAGTTCGAGCAACTTTGATCTGTAATAGTTGATGGAGCAGATAGCCGATACATTGATTTGTGATACGGGGCGAATTGCGATGTGGCAGTCCGACCCCGATTTTGACTATAATCGTGATTTGGTGAGACCTGAGATGGATCTTATTCAATGGATTTCATCCTGGTTTGGTGACTGGCTGAGTAGGATATTCGGCCACACTTTTGCTTCTAAATATACAGAAGTTGTGTTGATCGTACTTTTTGTACTTGTGGTCGTATTGATCATTTGGTTTGTATATCGTAAACGCCCGGAATTATTTATGCGCTCACGCAAATATGCAGTGGCATACAGTGTTGAAAATGATACCATATACGGAGTAGACTTTGAGAAAGAGATTGCAGACGCTCTTTCGCGAAATGATTTTAAAGAAGCTTCCCGCTTACTCTATTTGCAAACACTAAAATGGCTGGCAGATGAAGGACGGATCGATTGGCAACTTTATAAAACTCCTACTGAATATATCTATGAGATTAAAATAGAAGAACAGCGCTTCTCCTTTAGAAGATTGACCAATCGTTTCCTTAGGGCACGTTATGGTAACTTTGGGGTCACCGAATCAGATTTTCGTGAGATGGAAGTGTTACAGCAAGAAATGATGAAAGGGGGATGGGATGAAAAGTAGTCACCTCTTCATTCTTTTCATCTTATTATTTCTTGGAGTAATGGTTTGGACGGAATTTCATTTACCCAAACAATTTAGCTGGATACCCACTTTCAGTCGGTACGACAAACAGCCATTTGGTTGTGCTGTTTTTGATGATGTGCTCTCATCGTCTATGCCTGCGGGTTATTCACTTTCCAAAGAAACGTTTTATCAGATTTCTATCCATGACACTACATCACGCAAAGCTATTCTGGCTGTGTCACAGGATATCGATTTGAAGCGAGTGGATGTTGATGCAGTCATGCGATTGGCCGAGCGAGGTAACAAAGTAGTACTGGCTTCTTCTTCTTTTAGCACCTTATTTTCTGATACATTGGGTTTTAGCTTGTCGTACGGTTATTTTAATCCTTCTTCTTTGAAGCGGCAAGCGACTTCCATGCTCTTAACTCGTGATACAATTCAATGGGTAGGTGACTCCACCTATACATCACAGAACTATTGCTTTTATTCGCAGCTATGCACTGGTTTCTTTGTTAAATCCGATTCTACTTTTCAGATGTTGGCAAACAATCGTTCGGATAGGCAAGAGGAAATCGCTTCGCATCATTTAGAGATAGGCAAAGACTCCACCAGAAGCAAAAAAGCGATTGTTCGTAGAGCTGTTATTGAAGGTTCAACCATAAGGTCGGGTGCAGTGGTTCTTTCTAAAAAGATAGGTAAAGGCGAAATTATCTTGATTAGTACTCCTTTACTGTTCACCAACTACGGCATGCTTGATGGCCACAATGCCGCTTTCTTGTTTCGGATTTTGTCTACGGCTAAAGACCTTCCTCTTGTTCGAACCGAAGCCTATTCTGGTAATGAGCAAGAAGAACAGTCTCCTTTTCGTTATTTCTTATCTCGACCTCCACTTCGCTGGGCGTTATATCTCACAATCATTGTTTTGCTTCTCTTTATGGTCTTTACTGCACGGCGCAGACAACGATCAATTCCTATAGTAAGACCACCGGACAATAAAATATTGGAGTTCGTTCAACTGATTGGAACGCTGTATTTTCAGAAGAAGGATTACTCTGACCTGGTACGCAAAAAGTTTATCTTTTTTGCCGAAACCTTACGAAAGAGCCTTCAAATTAACGTGGAAAACGTTGATGATGATGCTTGGCTTGCAGCTAAGATTGCGGTAAAAGCCGGAATGGAAGAAGAGGCAATACACCAATTCCTTATTCAGATTCGCCCTATAGTGCGAGGAGAACTTAATGTGTCCGAAAGACAAATGAAAGAACTGATTGATGAGATGAATAAGATAGCCAATCATTTAACGAGTATATAAATTAAAAGAAATCATATCGTATGGAAGAAAATGAAGCACGAACAGACTTGACTCTCTTCAATGAGAAGGTTAAGGAACTGAAAGCAAGTATCGCTTCAGTCATCGTGGGGCAGGAGCGAACAGTCGACTTGCTCTTGACTACTATCTTAGCAAATGGGCATGCGCTGATTGAAGGAGTGCCGGGAGTAGCGAAGACCTTATTGGCCAAACTAACAGCCCGTTTGATTGAATCAGACTTCAGCCGCATTCAGTTTACGCCTGATTTGATGCCTAGTGATGTGCTGGGCACAACGGTATTTAATATGAAAACCAATGATTTCGATTTTCATCGAGGACCGGTTTTTGCCAACCTGGTATTGGTGGATGAAATCAATCGTGCACCTGCTAAAACGCAATCGGCACTTTTCGAAGTCATGGAAGAGCGTCAAGTCAGTATTGATGGCTCTACTTATCCGATGGGCGATCCATATATCATTTTTGCTACTCAAAATCCGGTGGAACAAGAAGGTACGTATAAGTTGCCTGAGGCACAGCTCGACCGCTTCTTGATGAAGATTACCATGGATTACCCGTCCTTGGAGGAAGAAATCCATATCTTGGAGCGCCATCACTCCAATGTGTCGCTCGTAAAACTGAATGAAATTCGTCCGATTCTTACTTGTAGCGAATTGCTCGCAATGAAGAAGCAAGCAGAAGAAGTCTTTGTAGAGCATAGCCTGCTACAGTATATTGCACTGATTGTGCAACAAACCCGTACGAGTAAGGCTGTCTATCTGGGTGCTTCTCCACGTGCATCGGTAGCGTTGCTTCAGGCGGCTAAGGCGTATGCACTTTTGCAAGAACGCGACTTTGTTACACCCGAGGATATAAAATTTGTTGCCCCTTACGTGCTACAACACCGACTGATACTTACTGCTGAGGCCGAAATGGAAGGATACTCTGCCGTTAAAGTCACTCAACGATTAATTGATAAAGTAGAAGTACCCAAGTAATGTTTCTTACAAAACGTTTTTATCTTTTTGCCCTGCTACTCATCTTGCTACTTGGTGGTGGATACCTGCTTGGTTCTCTGTTTCTGGCCGGACAGTTGCTACTTGCGGTATTTATCTTCTGTTTGCTGATAGATGGATTCTTCTTGTATCGGGTCAGAGGCATCAGTGCCACGAGGTATTGTGCAGAGCGTTTCTCCAATGGTGATGAGAATGGCGTACGAATCACTGTTCAGAATAGTTATGCCTTTGCTGTAACCCTTAGTCTGATTGATGAAGTGCCTTTCATCTTTCAATTGCGCGACCTGTCTTTCCCGCTGTTCTTGCCTAAGGGTGGCAGCGAAACTGTTACCTATCAACTGCACCCTGTCAGGAGAGGGGAGTATGCTTTTGGCCGCATCAGAGTGTTTGCCTCTACCCGTCTTGGATTGATAGAACGGCGCTTCACTTGCGGAGAGCCGCAGATAGTGAAGGTTTATCCTTCTTTTCTGATGCTTCGTCGGTATGAGCTGATGGCTATGAGCAATAACTTAACAGAACTAGGCATAAAGCGGTTAAGAAGAGTGGGGCAACATACGGAATTTGAGCAGATAAAAGAGTATGTGAAGGGCGATGATTATCGCATGATCAACTGGAAAGCCAGTGCCAGACGTCATGAATTGATGGTGAATGTGTATCAGGATGAACGTTCGCAACAAATATATAGTGTGATTGATAAAGGACGCATCATGCAGCAAGCTTTTGCCGGGATGACGTTACTCGATTATTCCATCAATGCCTCTTTAGTCCTTTCGTACGTTGCCATGCGAAAAGAAGATAAAGCGGGATTGATCACGTTCAATCAGGAATTTGATACTTTTGTTCCTGCTTCCAGGCAAACCGGGCAATTGCAACGATTACTTGAAAACCTTTATAAGCAAGAGACCTCTTTTGGAGAGACTGATTTCTCTTCGTTATGTGTGCATTTGGGCAAGCATATCAGTAAACGTAGTTTCTTAGTGCTATATACTAACTTTGATAGTATAAACAGTATGAATAGGCAACTTTCTTATCTTCGCCAACTTGCTCGCCAACATTGTCTGTTGGTGGTTATCTTTGAAGATATGGAATTGAAAACGTTTATTGCCGATCAAGCTCAAAGTACTGAAGATTATTATCACCGGGTTATTGCAGAGAAGTTTGTTTTCGAAAAACGGCTTATTATCTCCACCCTCAAGCAAAATGGTATTTATGCATTGCTCACTACACCGGATAAACTTTCGATTGATGTGATCAATAAATATCTTGAAATGAAGAATCTTCAGCTATTGTAGAAAAAGAAGAGAGACATGCCTACAAGAATAAGCCCCAGTACGCCGTAAAATAGTCTAGAGCGGTTACGGCCTACATTGCGTACAATCAGTTGGGCATTCTGTGTATTGAAGAACCAATCCCAGTTGAGTGCAGCTGCAAGTATCGCGATGATACCTGCAACAGCAAAAATTCCTTGAACAAAGTATTTCGGACTCATAATTGGCTCATTGTGACCGTTCTACTTCCATCTTCTTGCTCCTCAATGGATACTTTGATGGTATTTCCCGGTAATAGTTCCTCTACCAGTTCCGGCCATTCGATGAAGCAAAGCGCGCCACTATAAAAATAGTCTTCATATCCCATGTCATAAACCTCTTCTAGCTTATTGATGCGATAGAAGTCGAAATGATAAATTAGTTCGGCTGTCTCTTCCGAACGGTATTCGTTCACAATGGCAAAGGTAGGAGAGTTTATCACGTCGGTTACTCCCAACTCTTCGCAAATAGCTTTTATAAAAGTTGTCTTTCCGGCACCCATTTTGCCATAAAAGGCAAAGACCGTGTTTTCATCTATGGCAGCAATAAATTCCTTGGCTGCTTCGTGAATTTGATCTAAAGATTCAATTTTGATTTCCATTCTATTTTTTATTTACTATTTATATCTGCCAATATTTTTAGTTGTTGATAAGAAAAGGCTCTTTCCTCCCTTGCACATCGCGTAGATGATGATAGAGAAGAAAATGATGGAAGCTCCTGAAGGTACATTCAGAAAATACGAGATAAACAATCCACCCAAACAGCTCAAATAGCCAATGCCAATAGACAACCAGATAATTCGTTTAAACTTATATGTAAATAGGTTAGCTGTCATTTGCGGAATGGTGAGTAGCGAGATGGCAAGTACGATACCTACCATGCGGAGGCATGATACGATGGTGAGAGCAATAAACATCATCAGTACATACTCGAAGAGAGCGACCGGAAGACCTTGCGAACGAGCAAATTCACGGTCGAAAGCTACATGAATAATGGGGTGGATAAACAGCGTAAAGAAAAGAATGAGCACCAACGCGAGTACACCCAATAACAGAATGTCCGTTTGTGTTATCGTAAGAATATTACCAAACAGATAGGCCGAAAGGTCGGGCGCAAACCCCGGAGAAAGGAAGCTAAACATGATGCCTAGTGCCATACCCAATGTCCAGAGCACGGCAATGGCCGAATCTTCTCTCATGTCTTTGCGCTTGCTGAGCCACTCTACCCCGAAGGCTGACAATACCGAAAATACAGCAGCCGAAAGGATGGGAGAGATACCGGCAAACAGTCCGAAGCCGATGCCTCCAAAAGAAGCATGGGTAATGCCGCCACTGATGAAGACCAAGCGTCGGGTGACGATGTATGTACCAATAATGCCACAGGCAATACTGGCCAGAAAACTGCCGAGCAACGCATGTTGAAAGAATGTATATTGCAGTAAATCCATCATATCGTATTAGTTTCTTCGTTCTCCGATAATCAAGAAAATTTCTTCTTTAAGTTCGTCGGGTAAATTAATTCCTCTTAACTGTAAACTGCGTACCCATCCGGCTACTTCTGTATCCTTCATCGTATAGAATACATCACGAAATTGATCAGCCTGTTGAGGAGTATATTCGTCGGATTCTTTGCCAATATATTCGTCCAGCTCTTCGTCATCATAGTATTCTATTTTCTTGCTGACGGCTGCCAGCAGACTATCTCGCTCGCACGTTTCATGTTGACCACAACATTCCACGTCTAGCTCTTTTGCTTCGGGAAATTCATTTAATTCTCCCTCATCTATCTTTTTCTGTAATTTTTTATTGCGTATATAGCCCAATAGTAAGGCTAAGGTTGCAAGCAATAGCAAACCTATAACAAGTATCCACATAATTAATTTAAGAATTTCTGCAAAGTTACTTATTTAATTGTATTTTTGTGCCTTTGATAAGGCGAAAACATGATTAAGAACAAATGCAACACATATAAGTTCGGACTGGTAACCGCTTCTGCTTTTGTAATAGCCAATATGATTGGGACAGGTGTCTTTACCTCACTCGGCTTCCAGTTGATGGGAACCACGAACTTTGTTTCTATCATGTTACTTTGGCTATTGGGCGGAGTGATTGCACTTTGCGGTGCACTAGTTTACGGTGAACTGGGTGCTGCCATGCCTCGTTCGGGTGGAGAGTATCACTATCTGCGTGAGATCTATCATCCGATGCTTGGATTCATGTCCGGCTGGGCATCACTCATTGTAGGCTTTGCCGCTCCCGTCGCATTGGCTTGTATGGCTTTGAGTACCTACCTTTATAGAATGTTTCCGGTGCTTCATCCCATGGCTGTTGCACTTTGTGTGCTCTTTTTGGTGACGCTGATTCATGCTTACGATGTAAGAATGGGGGGAGCCGTACAACGCATTTTTACCTCCTTTAAAGTACTTGTCATACTTGGCTTTATCGTTTGCGGTATCTGTCTTCCCACCGCTCCCCAAAGCATTACTTCGTCGCTTGCTGATTTTTCTTTTTCCGATGTCTTTTCAACCGGTTTTGCTGTTTCTTTGGTCTGGGTCTACTATGCCTATTCGGGTTGGAATGCTTCGGCTTACATGGCCAATGAGATTCGTGACCCTCAACGTACCATTCCCCGTTCATTGCTCATTAGCACCCTCATTGTTACACTACTTTATCTATTACTCAATGCCGTTTTTCTTTATTCAACTCCTGTTGCAGCAATGACCGGGCAGGTAGAAGTGGGGCTCATTGCCGCACAATCCATCTTTGGCTTGAATGGTGGAAGAGTGATGGGATTGCTCATTGCTCTGCTGCTGGTTTCGAGTATTAGTTCTATGGTTTTTCTGGGGCCACGGGTTTCACAAGTGATGGGCGAGGATACTTACATTCTGCGTGCTTTATCAAAGAAATCAGCCAAAGGAACACCTTATGTCGCTATCTGGATACAGTTCATTATCAGTGCGTTGCTCATTATAACCGATTCTTTCGAGTTAGTTACTAAATATACAGGAATCACACTTTCATTTTTTGCCTTGCTTACGGTAATTGGCGTCTTTGTTCACCGTCATCGTTTTCCGCAAGCAGAACGCCCATACCGTACGTGGGGCTATCCCGTTGTGCCATGCGTGTTTATCGTTCTTATTCTTTGGTCCATTATCTATTTAGTGTGCGAGGATTATACAAATACCTTTGTCAATGATCAACAATCGGCTATGTGGATGAGTCTGATGAGCTTAGCTACTCTGCTTACCGGCATGGGTCTTTATCTGTTGAATAGACTAGTACTTCATTCTAAAAATAAAAAATAAACGTTCTATATGAAAATCAAACTAAATTATCTAGTGTTGGCTATTGTGTTGCCTGTGTGTCTGGCATCCTGCGAGCCTAAAAAGAAGCAGGGAGCCCCTGCGCCTGAACCCATTGTTGCGGTTACCGATACGAGTGAAACAAATGCAGTGAACCTCGTGCCCGATGAAGCACTGAACAATGCGGCTCGCTTTGTAGCCGGACTTCCGGTGAAGAACGACAGCAGCAAGCTCTATGATTTAATGGAGACTGAAACGTGGAAGGCGCATGCTCGTAATATGGATCAGATTTGGAATGCTTTTCAGCAAACAGCTCCCAAGTTGATGGCGTTTAGGCAAAATGAATTGGCAGATATTAATGCCCGTTGCCATACGTTGTTCTATCCATTTGGCGGTCCGGATTATCTTTTCCCCAATACTTTCTTTCCTGAAATGGATACTTGTTTTCTCATTGGATTGGAGCGACCGGGGCGTGCTATCAATATTGATAAGCCTTCAACAGAGACCTATCGGTTATATCAAAACGCGGTGTCGGATATTTTAAACTTGAGCTTTTTCCGTACAGATGATATGAAGCAAGAACTCTTTAATGATACAATAGATGGTGTCGTTCCTATTATTTCGGTATTGATGGTTCGCTCGGGTAGGGAGATTGTCAGCATCCGCAACGTGAAGATTACCGATGAAGGCAATATCGCAGATACAAACGAAGATGGCACCCCCATCATTCGTGGTACGGGTATGGTGGAGTTTAAGTATTTTCGCAATGGAACAAGGAAACTACAGACCCTTTATTATCTATCTACCGACTTGAGCAATGGTGGTTTCCCTCACAAAAAGCCTTTATTGGCTTATCTTGATAAGTTTGATGCAGCCACTACGGCAACTTTCATAAAGTCGGCTTCCTACCTGATGCACGTTAGCTATTTCTCTGCTATCCGTGATGCTGTCTTAGACCATTCATCGGCTGTGCTACAAGATGATTCGGGAATTCCATTGCCCTTCTATAACTCTGAAGAGTGGGACGTTACTCTTTATGGCACATTCTTGAAGCCCATCTCTATGTTTGCTAAATATGTGCAACCCGAATTACGTGCTGCTTACGAACAAGCTGATGCTAAGCCCTTGAACTTCCGCATCGGTTACGCCCGTCAATCGAATCTGCAAATAGCTCGCAAGAAGTAGCGATATAATCGCTATAAGATTCTTCACGATCTTATTTTGAAGGCAAAGTTTCCTGCCTATAAACCTTTGGTTTCCACGTATTGAAACTGAAGGTTTATAGGTAGGAAACTTTTCGTTTCTAGGCATGAAACAATAGTTTTATAGTACGCGAAACTATTGAAACAGGTATCAAGATGACTTTTACTGAATTGAGTAGACAGTTTTTAGTCTTTCAAGCTAAAAAGGTAGACTGTTTTCTTTTTCTTTCCCTGACTTCATTTACACTTTTAAGATTTAGTCTCTAAAAAGATAGACAGTTCCTTTTTTATAACACTGTATTTGTTTACACTTTTAGATTTTAATACCTAAAATGATGGACAAACCAGATCCGGACTTGTTGTTGGGTAAGAATGAGTGGTACTCGATGTACCTCTCATTCTTGTCCTGCTGATGGCTTAAACCTTCACCGGGACCTGTTGTTGGGTTTACAAATCTATAAAATTGTCAGGTTTTTCAGTTGACTTTTTCTTATAAATTTTATTTTTCCACATTTTTTCTTGCGGTCCGGATTGTTCATGCACACTATTGGGCGTTTTCATACCTATACTCATGTGTGGTCGCTTCTCATTATAAAAAAGGATGAATCTCCTTATTTTTTCTTCTGCCTCTTCACTGGTTTTAAAGCGTTTAATTCTATAAATAAATTCCTGCTTAATTATTCCGTTTATACGTTCAGCAATGGCATTATCGGTAGGTTTGTAATCCTCCGTCATACTAATGCTGATGTTTCTACGTTCAAGTTCCTCTACATAGATATTACAGCAGTATTGGCTACCACGATCCGAATGATGAATCAGCCCTGTGAGATCTTCTTCTCCTGTACCCTTAATGGCTTCTTGTAAAGCCTCCAATGTATGAATGGCTTTGAGGGATTCGGAAAGCTTCCACCCGATTATTTTATGTGAATACGCATCGCTAATCAGGTGAAGGTAAAAGCATCCTATTTCTGTATCTATATAAGTGATATCACTCACCCACAACTGATTGCATGCAGTGGGCACAAACCCGCGTATGAGATTCTTGTATTTATGATAACGATGATTAGAGTTGGTGGTATGACGAGCTCGGGGGGCAGGAAGCATCAACCTTTTTCTACGCAGTAAATAAAGGAAGCGATCCCGACCGGGCATGTTTTCCCGACCAAAAATTGAAACCAACATAAGATAGAGCTTTAGACCACCAATACCGGGATCTTCCGAACGCTGTTCTTTCACAGCGGCAAGAATGCGTTCCTGTTGATTACATTCTTCTATATAATCAGTTTTTAGTTGATAATAAGCCTGTCTGCAATGGCCAAACAGTCTACAAGCAGTACTGACGGACAGGCCATCCTGCTTGCAAAGTATAGTTACTGCTTGGTCCCAGATTTTTTTCTGATGCGAATGCCCACTTCTTTTTCTGCTACATCAATAAGAACGTTTAATGCACGAGTCTCTAATTCAGAATAAGCCAGAGCTTTTTCCAAAGCTTTAATGCGTTGCTCCAAAGCTTCTTTAGAATCAGTAGATGATAAATCATCCGATAATTTTTCAGTCATAATCTGGTCAGAATGTAAATTCTCCAAATATACAGAATACTCTTCAATTGGATAACGACTTAACCAACGATTTAATAAAGAAGAACCGCAAAGAGAATACTTCTTAACAATGAAGTTTTTTGACTCACCGCTTCTGTAATAATCACGAAGGATAGATAATTTTTCATTCTCCGTGTAACGACGAATTTTTTGATCTTTCATAAAACACTATTTTTTTTAGTTAGTAATAGTGTCTACCTATATCACTATAAGTCAGAATACCTATGCAATCCACAAGGAAGAAGCTTCAGAAATTCTCAATGAAGGGTGACTTCTGCATATTATAGAAAATAAAGAGGGTAAATGAAAGCTATTTGGATAATTAATCTTCTTGTTCTACTAAGAACCCGGCAGAACGTAAATCGTCCCAATATCCGGGATATGACTTTGTAACTACGCCCGGTTCGTCAATGCGTATTTGTGGAAAAGAAATGACGGCCGGAGCAAATGCCATTGCCATACGGTGATCTTCGTAAGTTTTGATTACCGGCACTTCTTGTGGTTGGCAACGTTCACCATCCCATAGTAGAACGGAATTGTCTTTATCCCGCAATACGTAACCCAGTTTTGTCATCTCGGCAATAAGTGCCGCAATGCGGTCGGTCTCCTTAATCTTTAAACTTTGCAGGCCCGTGAAGCGAAACGGAATGTTCATTAGTGCACAAGTAACCACAAAGGTTTGTGCCAAATCGGGGATGTCGATAAAATCTTCATCTAACCTTTCAGCCTTCAAGCCCGTTTTATACAGTGTTACGCTTCTATCAGTAAATTCAGTTGCTACGCCCAGTTTAGCAAATACCTCTGCTCCTCGGCTGTCACCCTGATAACTGTTGCGGAAGAGTCCTTTTAACTCAATCTCAGCAGCAGGTGAAAGTGCCGCAATCTGATACCAGTAAGAAGCAGCGCTCCAATCGCTTTCCACTGTAAACGGTACATCCTTGTAAGGCTGAGGCTGCACACGGATGCTACAATCTGAACACCAATCGGCCGCAGCACCAAAATCTCTCATTAGTTGCAACGTAAGATTAATGTACGGCCGTGAAATAATATCGCCTGTGAGATGAACCGTAAGCCCTTGCTCCAAAGCAGGCCCAATCATCAACAAAGCCGAAATATATTGTGAACTAACATTCCCTTTTAGCGTAATCTCATTGGCCGATAGTTGGCAGCCTGTGATGCGAAGAGGAGGATACCCCTCGTTGCCCACATACTCAATTTGTGCTCCCAATTCCCGAAGCGCATTGACCAATATAAGAATAGGACGTTGCTGCATACGAGCTGTCCCCGTAATGGTATGCGTGCCCGGCGTCACACTTAGGTAAGCCGTTAAGAATCGCATAGCAGTACCCGCCGCCATAATATCTATCACCTCATTACCTTCCGTCAATGCCTTAATCATTACCTGCGTATCGTCACAGTCCGACAAGTTGCCCGGCACGATTGTTCCTTTAGCCAATGCATGAATAATAAGAGCACGGTTGCTAATGCTTTTGGATGCGGGAAGCTGTATGGAAGCCTTCAGTTGTGAAGGGGCGGATAGTTTGTAGCGCATAATTTCAGGTTTGATAAACAATGATTCAGAATGCAAAAGTAGGAATAATTAGTTAGATTAGAGTGTGCGTACTGGAAATAGTACTCATTTTGTTTTCTGTTTGTTGAAATGTTTTCTATATTTGTAGAGCCAAATTATTAGTAAGGTTTTCTTGTAAAGCTTCTTGGAATCGGAATATTTTGCAAATTACTTTTTATGCGAATTGTAAGATTTGGAATGCTTAGAAACTAAATAAAAATGGGAAAAGAGAAGAATATAGAAAAAGTAAAGGAAGAGTTGGCGTACTGTTATTCGCATTTAGCCGAAAAGCTGAATGTTAATCAGCTTTTATATTTTACTGCTGTGGTAGCTTTCTTTGTGCTGTTCTGGAGATTAATAAATAATTTGTGGATAGAATATATTGTAAATCCTATATTCTCATTTGTACCGGATGGTAATATATGGGTGTTTTTAATTCTTCTTTTTTTGTGTGGACTCTTTGCTTCTTTAGTAATAAAGAATTTTAAAGATGAGATAGAGTTGTTCCCGCTTAGAGTCTGCTATGAAGGACTGTTTTTTGTTGTATTTATATTTGTTTTTTGTAGTAAGCGTTATGAATTTACGGGTTTAGGTTCTGCTTTTTATATTTATATTCCTTTTGCTTCTTTGCTTTGTTCTGAGCTTTTCCTTGCTATATATAAGATAATATGTAGAAAGAAAAAAACTGCTGGAGAGGGTGAACAGCATTCTTTGTATTATGATTCTCCGACAGAACAAGATGATTACGGGCGCTCTAGTTATGCAAAAAAAATGATTCAGGTAATAAAGAGTACATTTGAGGCGAATAAGAAACAGAAAGCCAATGCATTTACGATAGGACTAAATGAGGCTTACGGTGAAGGCAAAACATCGTTTATCTTACTTCTTAATAAAGAACTAAATGAAAAGGAAAATCAACACGTGATTCATTTTGATTTTAAACCTTGGTTCTGTAGTAGCTCTACTGATGTAATAAGTGAATTTTTTGCGATAATGCAATCAGAACTCTCTGTTTATGACTCATCAATAAACCGAGCAATTGATAGATATCTTTCTAGTCTTTCTTTTGAAAAATTTAATTGGTTCATTTCATTGATAAGGCTGTGCTGTTGGCAAGCTGATTCTGCATTATCTCAATATAAAGATCTATCTGAGAAAATTAAGAAGATAGGCAAACCTGTAGTTATTATTGTTGATGATTTAGACCGTTTGGAGTATGATGAATTAATGGGCGTTTTTAAGTTGATACGCAATACTGCAGATTTCCAAAATTTCTTTTTTATTCTTGCGTATGATAAAGAACATGTTCTTGACACACTTCGTGAAAACAAGTTGAATGAACCTGAACGCTATTTGGAGAAGATTATCAATCTTGAAATAGTGATGCCTGCCTATGAAAAAACAATCTTAATAAAAGTATTGGAGAAGGAACTTCGTGCAATATTAGCAGAGATAGTAAAACCTGATCGAATTAATAATCTAATTCGTGATATATTAGAAAGGAAATTGTTTAATTCAAAGTGCCTTTTAATAGAGGTTCTTGATAGTTTTAGAAATGTGTATCGCTTCTTGAACTCCTTCAAATTTACTGTGCGTCAGTTTGAAGAAGAAGTGTTGGATGATATTTATTTGCCTGATTTATTTTGGCTGGAATTAATTAAATTTCTGAATCCAGAGGTCTATAAAACAATAAGGTCAAATCCACGAGTGTTGTTCAATTTTCCTCCTCAATATAAATATACTTTAAAAAAAGATTTTCAACTTCCGTCTAAAGACAAAGAATTGGAAGCATTGGTAAGGTCTTATATTGCTCAGAAAAACAAACGGAAGGCAGAACCTGCTGGTTCTAATAATTATGTGTTAAAAAGCGATACTGAAAAGGAACGAGAGACAGATGCTAAAACTATTGTTCAAGATATCTTGAGCGCAGAAGGTTTGGCTAATGAAATTGTGGCAAAGATACTTTTTTTGTTATTCACTAATAGAGTAAATTCTGATCAGCAATCAGTTTGTTATGTCTCTTCTTTTTTTAAATATTTTGCTTATAAACTAAAAAGTAATGAAATAAGTTATCTGGAACTATTGTCCTTGCTATCTTTGGATGATCTACTTTTTCAAGAGGAAGCAAGAAAGTTGATCCATGAGGAAAAGGAAAAATCATTTTTCTTTAATCTTAAAAATTGTTCTGAAAAAAAAGAACATGATGAAGTTTCTATCTTGAAAAAACTATTTACTTTTATTGAAGAAATGCAGAAGCATATTGTTATACCAGAATCTGCGCAAATTTATTTTTCGACTGATATTAAAGCCGATAGAATAAGGTATATCTTCAAAAATAATAGAGATGTTATTGAAGATATAATTTATTATTTGTTTTCTAAATCAGATGGTGAAGTGAAATCTGAGAAAGAACAAAAAATTCATGATAAAGAAAATTTGACGAATTTAAAGGCATACATGAAAATTGATAATCCGGATTTTATTGTTCAGAAATCCAAGCTTTTGGATTTTTTGAGGAGTGTGACTAATAGAAATGAGCTTATAGTGAGTGATACTGATATTAAGGAGATGCATAAAACGATTGGGGATACTTTAATACCTCTAAATTAGAAAAAAGATAAGTCTGGATCTTTTGATTTTATTTCGCAATATCCTTGGTGATGGTAGATCTTTGGCAATAATGGGATTAGACTTTGAAAAAAGACTTGTTAGAAAATAAGTGTTTTTACTTTTGTCTGTTCAAAAGAATAGGAATAGATAGAATCAGTCGTCTATTTAATAAAAATATTAATTTATTCTTGGGCGTTGTAAATAGATAATTGTAGCAATAATGCGTTGGCTTTTTATATAGACTATTTTGATGTTAATTTAAACTTATATTATAATGAAAAGGTATATTCTTATTGTATTAATGCTGTCATTCGTGGATTATACGTTTGCGCAAATTACTAGATTGAAAATTGAGGAGAAGAGATCTATTGTAGACTCCAATAAATGTATGAAAAAACGATTAATAGATACTATGCTTCTTACTGAACGCTATGACAGCTTACAAAATATAGATATTAGTAATGTGAGGAAACACATTGGGCAAACGATTTATTTAAGAGAAAATAACTTCTCAAAAGAGCGAGGAGGATATTCACATATGCATTTATATACTGTTCCCAAATTTGATGGCAGCAATTATCCTTTATACAAGGCAATTCCGTATAAAAACAATAATAATATTATGCATTGCAGCTATGATCAATTAAAATGTAAATCCTTTCTTGTAAATAAAATAATTTCTGGCCCAGAATCTTCAATATGGGCATTAGATAAAGGAAAAGCCTGTATAGAATTAATTGAAACTATTAGTAAAGACACTGTATACTTATACTATAACGATTTAGAACAAATCGTATTTTCATTATTCCTTACTCAAGGGTATTTTGAGAAAATGAAACAAGTTTATACTGGCAAAGATTATATTTATGTTAATAATCGGTCTTCAATAAATAAAGAGAAAAATGGACTTCGTAGTATTAATGATGGAAGTGAGAGGGCTGATATACCTACTGGAGTTAAATTAAAGTGTGTAGACATCGCCGTAAAAGAAGGCGGCGATAATGAGATAATAGCGATAATGGATAATCCCAAATATGGAAAATCTTTTGTTTGGCTTGACGATATTGCAGGAACTGATATTTCATTTAATAAATTTGAAACATTGGAAAAGCATAAGACAGATATTGCAGATAAACAAAAAATGGTAAAAAAATATGGTCAACAAAAAGCAAAACTAATTATTGAAGGGAAAGTTGAAATAGGTTTTAATAAGCAGATGTGTCGAGAATCTTGGGGAGAGCCAGATAATATAAATAAGACAATAGGAGGTTTTGGAACATACGAACAATGGGTTTATGGAGAGATAAATTGTAGCTATTTATATTTTGAAAATGGTTTATTAACTAGCATTCAAAATTAGTTATTTGTCATAATATGGTTAAAGGTAATAAACATTCTATATATGGTTAATCGTTGGAAACTAAAAGATATTCCGCACAAAGGGTGGATATTAGAAAATGTGTATGATGTTAGAAAAGATGGTCAATCGAAAGATGAAACCATCTATGAAAATTGTATGATGTGTGGGCACGAAAAAATCCGTTATGTACATGTTATTGTTCATCCAGATATTATCGAACAATATTTAGTGGGTTGCCAATGTGCTTCCAAACTTACAGGCGATTATGAAACTTCAAGATGCCTTGAGCGTAAGTTGAAAAAGAAAGCGACTCAGCGTACTAATTTTCTCAGACACAAATGGATTGTTAATCGCAATGGTAACAAATTTCTGAAGATGGATAGCCACTATATCCTTATCTATGAGAATGTAGAACACAAATATGCTGTTAAGATAGATAAAATATGGGGAAAGCAATCTTTTGAGACTATTGAAAGAGCAAAGGGAGCAGCCTTTAAAGGGATAGAGTTCTTTAAAGAGAATGGGATGTGGTAATCTAGATAAACTAAGATTAATGTAAATTAAATTTTTTATATTCAATATACGCATTTTTCTTAAGCATGGAATATGCGGATTACCGTGATATTCAGAAAGGTTTTCGTTTCTTGATAAGTCTTAATACCGAAGAATTCAAGCACTTCATTGAAAGTGCCAAATGTATAAAAATCGTCAAATGATAATTTTCGTTAATAAATTAATAGGTTTTGATATCTATTATGGTATGTGCTGTATGATACTAGAATTAATAAGAAGTCATAGCAATATGAAAATCCAATTAATTAAACCCTAATGGAAAGAAATGAAAATAAATGGATTATCAAACTTGGAAGGGAATGATAAATAACTCTTCTTAGTTTATTTCATCTTACTGTAATATGGCGATTTATTTATAAAGTATTATGATAAATAAACGAGAATCGTTTATTTACTAGCCTTCAAATTAGCTATATAGAGAATTGTTTTTTTGAGGATACAAATTAATCTTCTTAAGAAAAATGATTCGTTTGTTTTTTGTGCTTTATTTAATTCTTTCTATTTTTGCCAAATTATTTATAGACTATAACTTAACTATTATGAAGAATTTATTATTTATCATTTCTATTCTTTTATTTGTTTCTTGTGAGAATAGTGAGGAAAATCCCGTTAAATTAAACAATACCCAAATAGGGATTGAAAAGATTACTCTAAATTGAAAGGATTATGTACCCAACTCCGACAACTTTTTAATTACCACGGATGATCTGAAATTAACCAATGCATCAATCCTCTGGGAGAGTGCTACTGTGGAGTATTCTTGGATTTCAACGGAAGAACTTTCATCAGTCTCAGTAACTTGTAGCAACCCAACTGCGTACGTAGATGTTAGATGGCAAGAAACTAACCAGCTCTGGAAGATCTATACGATAACAATAACTACTACAGTGCCTGATGCTAAAGTCACCTATACTATTGTGGATGTTTTGACGTCAGGGAAATAGGGCCTTGTAGCAAGGCTATGGGCTTTTTGCTTGTATTCTTTCAAACTTTAGCGGTTTGAAAGAATAGCTTTTTTATTATAATCTATCTCATTAAAAGGTTTTAAACATCTCGGATTCGGACTTTCTTACTTTGGCAAGATGTTGTTGATGATCTTCTTTGTGGCAATAGCCGAGGGTATCAATCACAGATATGCTTACTAATAATCAGCTAAAGATTATAATATGATATTAACCTGAGAATGAGAAAAAACTCTATATTTGCACATAGTCTCAAATGATGGTAATAGATATAAAAAAGTAACCCTATGACTGAAAAAGAACGCTATTGGAAATATTCTCTGATTGTTATTGTACTAGCTCTGGGAGCACTTTTGTTCTTTGAACTTGCACCCTATCTGAGTGGCATATTAGGAGCTTTTACCATCTATATTATGCTACGAGGTCAGTTGATTTATCTCACAGAAAAGAGACGAATGAAACGTAGCTTAGTGGCAATACTTCTTTTATTAGAATCTATTCTCTGTTTTCTGATACCTTTATCTCTATTTGTATGGCTGGTTTTAACCAGATTGGAAGGTATAAATCTTGACGAGGCCGCACTTGTTAGCTCTGCTCAGCATGTTGCTGATTTGGTGCAGGAAAAAACCGGTTATGATGTACTTGTTAAGGATAATATAACATCTGCAATTAATTTTCTGACTCAAATAGGACAGAGTTTTATGGCCGGCTTAGGTAGTTTTGTGATGAATCTGTTTATCATGGTTTTTGTTCTTTTTTTTATGTTGCTTGGCGGCAATAAGATGGAAAAATACACTTATAGTTTACTGCCATTTAGCGATAAGAATAAGCAATATGTGTTGAGAGAGATTAATTTGATCGTAAGGTCGAATGCACTTGGCATTCCTTTGTTGGCTTTAATACAAGGAGGAGTGGCTACAATTGGTTATCTTGTTCTTGGAGTTCCCAATGCTTTCTTTTTTGGAGTTATAACTTGCTTCGTCACGATTATCCCTATGCTGGGAACTGGTCTGGTTTGGTTCCCGCTGTCGGTTTATTTAGCTTTGTTGGGCGATTGGCCACAGGCTATCGGATTGGCTGCTTATGGAATTATTGTCATTACGAATGTGGATAATCTCATACGCTTTATATTGCAGAAAAGAATGGCGGATATACATCCTTTGATCACTATCTTTGGCGTATTCATAGGGCTTTCGTTGTTTGGCTTTTTAGGAGTTATTTTTGGTCCACTGCTGCTTTCGGTATTCGTTCTCTGTGTTGATATGTGTAAGAAGGAGTATCTGGATTAAAAAAATCATTCTTCGATAACAGCCGAAAAATCTGTCCAACCTGCTGCATGGCAATAGGCTTCATGAACTCCTTTAGGTGTATATAATTTGCAGCGTTTTTTATCTACTCCGTTGAAAGCTCCCGGGGTTACGCTTGGTGGTACCAAAGCCTTGCAATGTATCTCAGTGAGTGCAGAGCAGTCTTTAAAAGCATGATAACCAATGCTGTTGAGGCTATCCGGAAGAATGACTGCGTTTAGTGCGGTACAGCCATGAAAGGTGTTGTCTTCAATGGAGGTTATGCCGCTAGGCAGGGTGACAAATGAGAGGCTTGAACAACCAAAGAACGTTGCTTCACCAATAAAAATAACACTACTGGGGATGATGATGTCGGTTAGTTTGGGGCAGTCATAAAAAGCCCATCCTTCTATAGACGTTAAGTTGCTGGGAAGATAAACTGAAGCTAATTCGGAACAATCCATAAAGGCATTCTCGCAGATAGAAAGGATGCTATCGGGAAGAATAATAGCAGGTAAAGCTGTGCACCCTCTGAATGTTTGGTCGCCAATAGAAGTGATGCTATTAGGAAGGGTGACAGAGGTCAATGCTGCGCAGTTTCTGAATGTCTGGTCACCAATAGAAGTTACACCATTGGAAATATGGATTGAAACGATTCCGGCACAATCCTTAAATGCTTGGTCGCCAATAATAGTTACTTTATCAGGGATGCTAAGAGATGCCACTCCTGAACAACCAAGAAATGCAGTCTCACCAATATTCGTTACATCTTTACCTATCGTTAACGTGGTTAATCCAGAGCAGTTTGAGAATGCACTTCTACCAATACTTCCGTTAGGAATAGTGACGGATGCTAATCCTGTACAACTCTCAAATGCACTGTTTTCGATCGAGGTTACACTTTTTGGAATAGTAATCTCTATGAGTCCGGTACAATCTGAAAATGCTTTTTTCCCAATGCTCTTGACGGTGTTAGGTATGGATACAGATGATATCGTCTCAAAACCGGATAACATATAATCAGGGATTTCATCTTTGGTGATAGAGGTATACTCTTTCTGTTTGTTGCAAAAACGCCCACCTTCTACTATGCTAGCGTCTGTAAGATTGAGAGTCGATAAATTTGTAATGCTACGTATAGTCGCAATATCATCTCCATTAATTTTTCCGGTGATAGTAAAGAGCGTATTTATATTTGTTTGAGTATTGAGGAGTGTGCCTAAATTGCCAGCCGTAACATTTATCTTCATAATAATTAATTGTAATATCCCTATTCCTTATGGTTGAAGCTTCTTTATCCATGGGACTTGTGCAAATTTAGTAAAAAGAAGATTATAACGTTGTAGAACGCCCATCTTTCTGCTTTAATAGCTTAAAATGAAGGTTCAATTTTCGTTTATCGACGCAGTACTAATTCAATTATGATACAAATAAATTGTTAATTACGCTTAACGCTGTTATATTTGTGTAACAATTGCGCTAAAGAAAGAGTCTAATTAATTATTGATTAATTTAAACTTATGTATCATGAGAAAAATTCGTTGCACCCTTCTTTGTTTTGTGGGATATCTGTTTGTTTGTGTCAGTGTTAATGCTCAAGTAGGTTCTGTCCGTCTTACCGTAGAGCTACCAGGTATTGGTATTCAAAAAGATTCTGCTATATTTGTTGCTGGCTCTTTTAATGCTTGGAATCCGCAAGATAGTAGCTATTGTATGAAACGGGTTGATAACAATCATTATACTCTGGAGATCCCTTGCTTCTATAATAAGAAATATGAATACAAGTATACATTGGGCAGTTGGGAAGGTGTTGAAAGAACTGAAGATGGAAAGACGGATATTAATAATCGAATGTTTACTGCCCGTAAGAGACTGAAAATAAAAGATCAGGTGGCACAATGGAATATTCCTACGCCTGTTATGGTGAAGGATACTACCAATCAATTAACTACAAAGCAGATAGAACTATTGTCTACTTTGAAAGATTCCATAGAGAAAGCGAAACCGGTTATTGTAAATCGTTTGGTAGAGGTCATTCAAAAGATGAATCAAAATTTGCTGGCCGAGCAACCTAGTGATGCGCTTAATAATCAGTATAGTGAAGAGCTTGGAGATGCTTTAGGATCTATTTTCGTGTCTCTTGGAGATGTGTTTAAGCAAATGGCTCAAATACTGACTCCCGAGCAGAAGCAAAAGATTCGTGATGCAATGAAGGAACCAAATGCGCCGATGGATCTTCCTAATCTCATTGGTAAATTAGTACCCGAAAATAGATAACAATTCATTATAAGATATAGAATTTGTCACGGCTCAGTCACGACTAAAAATTAAGAGGGCGTGTCAAAACTAAAATGACCATTCTAAAAAGTTACAGATTGTAACGAATATGCATAAAAGAGCCATATCAAACTCCATTTCTGAATAATGATATGGCTCTTCTCTTTGTTGATAAGGATAGTCAAGTCTCTGATTAAAAGTTATCCTTCTTTTAGCTGCTTGTGTGAGTGATTTTTTACGAATATTATCAACTAATCAATCAATTTATGCAAAGCATGGATAATCAACAGGGCAGATTTCTTAGGGGCAAATAAAGAACTGTCAATAGTTAGACTGTAGTTACTTGCCATACCCCAGAGTCGATGAGTGTAGTGCTTGCAATAATTGCCTCTTTCTCGGTCTGTTCTTTCCAGTTCTTTTTCGGCTATATCGGGAGCAATGCCATACTCTTTGATGATACGCTCCATCCTGAAATTCTTCCCGGCATGAATAAAGATATTGAAACAGTTTGGATTACTTTTTAAAACATAATCGGCGCAACGACCTACAATAACACACGGCTCTTTTTTGCAGATATCTCTTATAACTTTGCTTTGCACCATGAATAAGGTGTTGAGCGGTGGCATCTCTTCATTCACATAAGCATAGTTCTGTTCGTAAAGATCGAATAATAAACTGTTAGCTAATTTTTGTTCGTGCTCTTTTACATACTCTGGCGTTAGACCACTCTCTGCTGCTGATAGATCAATTAGCTTCGTGTCATAGAAAGAAATACCTAACTCTTTAGCTATGATTTCGCCAATCTCATGGCCGCCACTACCAAATTCACGGGCAATCGTAATAATGATTCTCTTTTCTTGATTAGCAGTATTCATTTGTTCACCTACTCCTTCTTTTTCTGTGCTGACTAACGAATCAATAAATTTGAAATTCTTATTATAGAATCGTGCAATGGTACCTACTAACAGAGCTGCGGCAATGGTTCCTTCGCGTATACCTTCCAATTTGTGAAGCAGGATAAAAGAGCTAACGACTCCAATTATAACTAAGCTAGCATCAACGCCTACTTTTGCTTTTCCAAATTCTGTGTGGAAAGCTTTGGATATGGCAATCGATAATCCTTCTCCGGCAAGATAGGTAACGTTGGCTTTTACTTCAAGAAATACTCCAAATGCAATAATTACGCAACTAAGCAGACATAGAACCCATTGGTAGATGTAATTTGACGTTTGAAGATCTGATAGCAAGAACATGGCGAAGTCGATAAAGAATCCAAAGATGAGAGCTACTGGTAGTTGTATTAGTTGCATTAGTTGATACTCTTTCCTGAGTAATATGATCTGCAGTAGGATCATTAATACATTGACAATGATTGATAATAGTCCTACAGTCATTGGGAAGCCTAGGCTATAAACGTATGGTACGCAAGAAACAGGCGATGTTCCCAGGTTGGCTTTTATGGATAGCGCTACTCCAATAGCCATGATAAATAATCCTATTACTAAAGCAATGCACCTTTTCAGCAGTTTATCCTTTTTCATTCAAATACTTCCTAATTTATAGAGTCGTTATGCCTGGAGATTTCAGGTTTTAATAAATATATGTTAGTCTAGGTATTGTTTCAGCTAAGGTTTAAAAAGAATCTCTTTAGCACCAAACTTGATGATACTTTTGTTACTTTTACAAAGTTGAGATTGCTATTAGTAAAAGAGAATAAAGAAAAAAGCATTTACAAGATGTTTCTTGTAAATGCTTTACACTCAGCAGTCGGGGTGAGAAGATTCGAACTTCCGACCACACGCCCCCCAGACGCGTACTCTAACCGGGCTGAGCTACACCCCGAATTCGGAGCTCAAAGTTACAATTTCATTTTGAAACTCCAAACATTATGCGCCCTTTTTATGCGTTTTCTTCGGTTTAGCAGCTCTTTCATACTCCCATGCACTCGCGATAGAAGTCGAACATTTCGAAGATTTCGTTCTTATTCGCTGTCTGATTGATACTTACATTCCCTATCTCTTTCAATAAGGTGAAGTTGATAACGCCTGCTGTATTTTTCTTGTCGTGTTGCATATATTCATACAGACGGTCGTAGTTGTTGCAGTCGATGATAAAAGTGCCGTAATTCTCTTTGATGAATTGGATGGTTTGCCGCATTTTGTCTTTAGGAAAGCCAGCTTTGATGTGCGAGAGGTATAGCTCGCACACAATACCCCAAGCTACGGCGTATCCGTGGAGCACATGGCGATCTTCGGCAAGGGCGAGACTCTCAAAAGCATGGCCAACGGTGTGCCCGAGGTTAAGTGCTTTACGGATGCCGTGTTCAAAGGGATCTTGCTCCACAATATCTTCTTTCACCTGAACGGATTGACCAACGAGTTGCTTGAGGTAGGCGTAATCGATCTGTTCGGTTGGAAAAGAAAGTAGCTCGGCCCAATGAGCGGTGTTGCTGATGAGACCATGCTTCAACATTTCAGCATATCCTGAAAAAAAGTTGTCAGAGTCTAAACTGCGAAGAAAGTCTGTTTCGATAAGTACGCAACTTGCCGGAGCAAACGCTCCAATCTCATTTTTTAGTCCATTGAAATTGATACCGGTTTTACCTCCTACAGAGGCATCTACCATGGCAAGGAGTGTAGTTGGAATGTTAATATAGTTAATTCCTCGCTTAAAGGTTGCGGCGGCAAATCCTCCCAAGTCAGTTACCATTCCTCCGCCTACATTGATTAAGAGGGAATGTCGACTGGCTCCTTTTTCGCTCAACGTTTGCCATACGCTAGCTAGAGTCTCGAGGGTTTTATGGGTGTCTTCAGCTCCGATAATAATCTCTTCGGCGGCTTTTAAGGATGAAACGTGTTTGAGTGAAGGCATGCACAGGTCGGTAGTGTGCTCATCGGTCAAGATAAACAATTTATCGTGCGGGCTTTTTTCAATGGCACGTGCGAGACTTGTTTCGAGACTTTCACATAGGATGACATCTTGTTTGCTCATAATTTAGGAATGGTTTCTTTGTATGCAAAGATAGGATTTATGAAGCAGAACTTAAAGCACAGAACTTAAAAAAGCAAAATCCTCCTCCATAAATGCATCTAACCATACTACTTTTATAAACAAACAAGTATCTTTGTACCAATAACTTAATGAAAAGATTATGAAAGCGATGTTGCCTGTTTTTTGCCGTCCATTGGGATATGTTATCCTAATGTTATCTCTATTTATCCCGTTTTTGTTAGTGATGCAAGGTGCGGTGACTGATAGTAACTTGCTGTTCTATAAAGAATGTACCAAGCTATTGATGATGCTAGGTGCATTGATGATTCTTTTGGCCTTGACTAAACATGAGTCGCCAGAGACAGATCGGATACGTGTGAATGCGATGAGATATGCTGTATTTTTCACTATTATTGTTATTTTCGGAGGGATGCTTTATCGGGTTGCGGTTGGCGATTTAATCTCTGTTGATACTTCTTCTTTTCTTACTTTTTTGATTATGAATATAATTTGCCTAGAGTATGGCATTAAGAAAGTGACTGTAGACAAACTTTTTAAAAGATAATTGCAGTATTGATTAAACCTTTTGAGCAATTGTTTGTCAAAAATGCAATTGTTATCAATCAATACACGCTGGCTAATGAGAAAAATTATCGTTGGGATGGTACTACTTGTAGGTGCCATGTCCGCTTTCGCACAAAACAAAAACATAACAGTATCGGGAAGGGTTATCGAAATAGATACGAAAGACCCGGTGGAACAAGCTACCATTCGCTTATTATCTTTACCTGATAGTGCATACGTCACAGGGGGAGTAACACAAGCCAGGGGGCGCTTTGCCTTACCAAAAGTAAAATCAGGAAAATATGTCTTGGTGATTTCTTACATTGGCTTGCGGACAAAGAATATTCCTTTGCAACTTTCAGTCTCTGATCTGACAAAAAATGTGGGTGTTGTAGCTTTGAATACGGATGCTATTCTGCTAAAAGAAGCAGTTGTAACAGCTGAAGCTCCTCAGGTAACGGTGTCTGAAGATACTTTAGTATATAATTCTTCGGCTTATCGTGTGCCACAAGGATCAATGCTAGAGGAATTAGTGAAGAAGTTGCCCGGTGCGGAAGTTGCCGAAGATGGAACGATCACCATCAATGGAAAAACGATTAAGAAAATTATGGTGAACGGCAAAGAATTCTTTACGAAAGATCCTAAAGTAGCTATGAAGAATCTGCCTGTGGAAATGATTGATAAGATTAAATCTTATGATAAAAAGTCGGACCTTGCACGTATTACAGGTATTGATGATGGTGAAGAAGAAGCGGTAATTGATCTTTCTATCAAGAAAGGGATGAATCAAGGATGGTTTGGTAACTTAGATGCGGGCTATGGTAACAAGGAACGTTATCTGGGAAAGGTTATGTTGAATCGTTTTTCTGATGGAGATCAGTTGAGTGTATTGGCGAATGCAAACAATATAAATGACCAAGGCTTTCCGGGTGGTGGAGGATTTCGCCGTGGTGGTGGATCTAATAGTGGCGTTAATGCTGTTAAAACGACAGGTTTAAATTTTGCTACGGAAACGAGTAAACTACAATTGGGAGGGAGTGTCGATTATAGCCATTCTGATAAAGATGTAAAAACAAGCAGCCAGTCTGAAACATTTCTGCAAAGTGGTTCTTCTTTCTCTAAAGGTTTGAATAGCCAACTAAATAAATCAGAAGCCGTGAATGCCGACTTCCAAATTGAATGGAAGCCGGATAGTTTGACGAACATAATCTTTCGTCCTTCTTTCTCTTATTCTTCAGGAGATAATCTTTCTAATTCTCATTCTCTGATGTCTGATACGGACAATCTTTTGCAATATGCGCTCAATGAGTCGTTATTTACACAGACTGTTGATATTGATGATTTAGTGAACTATAATCTACGAAAGTCGTCTAGCTTAACTAAAGGTGTTTCTACAGACGGAAACTTGCAGATTAACCGTAAGCTGAATAATAAAGGGCGAAACATAACATTGAGGATGTCTTATGGATACAGCGATGATAATTCGGATCAATACTCTTATTCAAAAATTCGTTATTTTAAAACAGGTTCAGTTACTGAGCAGGATCAGTATATCGATAATGTGAACAATGGATACAATTATCGGATTCAGGCAACATATAGTGAACCGGTATTTACAAAGCGTTTTTTGCAGTTCAGCTATAGTTATCAACATAAGTATCAGAAGACGGATAAGAATACCTATGACTATAGAGATCAAGCAAACTATTTGGATAACCGTCTTGATTCACTAAGTAAATTTTATGAGAATACGTATGATACGCATGAATTCAATGTATCTTTAAAGACTATGCGTGAAAAATATCAATACAATATTGGTTTTAGTGTACAACCTCAGAGTTCTACTACCAGTTATGAGCAGGGAAAAATAAAGGTGGACACGACTCGCAATGTGGTTAATCTTTCCCCAACATTCGATTATAGGTATCGTTTTAATAAACAGACTCAATTACGCATTAATTATCGGGGAAGAACTTCACAGCCTAGCATGACCGACCTGTTGCCTATAACGGATAATTCTGATCCGCTAAATGTGAAAGAGGGTAATCCCTCACTGAAGCCGTCGTACAGTAACAACTTCATGCTTTTTTATAATACGTTTCTACCCGAAACGCAACGAAGTATGATGCTTCGGCTTAGTTTTACGAATACAATTAATAGTGTGAACAATATGGTTACCTATAACGAACAAACTGGAGGTAAAACAACTAAGCCAGAGAATATAAGCGGAAATTGGTCGACAAATGGAGGATTTGTGTTCAATACTCCATTAAAGAATAAGAAGTTTACTCTTTCTACTTTCTCGGACGGATCATATAATAACATGGTTAGTTATACCAGTTTAACCAATGCGGATGCGGTGAAGAATACAACACGTAGTTTAAACCTTTCGGAGAGATTGAATGGAACTTTTCGTAATGACTGGTTTGAATTTGGCTTGAATGCTGGGATACAATATAATGTTTCAAAAAATTCTTTGCAATCACAAGCTAATAAGGAAACATTTGACTACTCTTTTGGTGCCAGTACGAATATCACATTGCCTTGGAGTGTAACTCTTGCTACGGATGGATCCTATAGCATGAGGAATGGTTATAGTTCAGGTCTTGACCGTAATGAACTTATCTGGAATGCTCAAGTGGCTAAGAACTTTCTCAAGAAAAAGCAGGCTACTATTAGTTTCCAGATATATGATATATTGAAAGAACAGAGTAATTTATCGCGCAGCATCTCTGCAAGTATGAGGCAGGATACGGAGTATAATGCAATAAATAGTTATTTCATGGTTCACTTTATCTATCGTTTGAACGTCTTTGGAGGAAATAAAGGAAGAGGAAATATGGATCGCCATGGTGGTCCTGGTGGCCCTGGTGGACCGCCACGAGGCATGGGGGGGCGTGGCGGCTTCGGTGGTCGTCCATTTTAAAAACCAGTTAATTCAAATAGTGCAAAGTGCATCACAAAATGTACTTCGCCAGTCCCGGACTTAGTAATTCTTTGTCCGGGATTTTTTTGCTCTAAGAACAGTGCATTTCTTCTCTTTGCTTTGCCTTGTCCGATATTATTTGTACATTTGTTACTCTATCTAAATCTGAATATTTGCCAAATGATTGATTGGACTTCTTTCTTGAGCCAGACTGCTAAAATTGTATTCGATTTGATGTATTTCGGAGCAATCATTGGAACAATTGTTGTTGTTGTGCTCGATAATCGTAATCCGGTGAAGACTATCGCTTGGGTCTTGATTTTGACATTTTTGCCGTTGGTAGGGTTGGTCTTTTATTTTTTCTTTGGTAGGAGTACACGCCGCGAACGAATAATCGGGAAGAAAATATATAATCGTTTGATGAAGAAGCCAATGGCTGAGTATCTGGCACAAGACAAATGTGAATTTCCTGATGAATACGCCCGTTTGATTCAGCTATTTAAGGAGACGAATCAAGCTCTTCCTTTTGAAGGCAATAGAGTGGTAGCATATACCGATGGCTATGCCAAATTGCAGGCCCTGCTTTGCGAGTTGAACAAGGCAAAGCATCATATACATATGGAGTATTATATTATTGAAGATGATGCAGTAGGTCGATTGGTACGTGATGTGTTGATAGATAAGGCTCGCAGCGGTGTGGAAGTGAGAGTAATATACGATGATGTGGGGTGCTGGCATGTGCCACATCGCTTTTTTGAAGAGATGAAGGATGCCGGCATAGAGGTGCGAGCATTCTTAAAAGTACGGTTTCCACTGTTTACCAGTAAAGTGAATTATCGTAATCATCGAAAAATAGTGGTTATAGATGGTAAGGTCGGCTTTGTTGGCGGGATGAATCTCGCTGAAAGATATGTACGAGGATTTACTTGGGGAATATGGCGGGATACACACATCTTGATAGAAGGTAAGGCTGTGCATGGATTGCAAACAGCTTTCCTTGTAGACTGGTATTTTGTAGATCGCTCAATTCTTAGTTCTTCTCAATACTTCCCGCGAATAGAACCATGTGGCAAGGCTTTGGCTCAAATTGTAACGAGCGATCCTATTGGCCCTTGGAAAGAGATAATGCAGGGCTTAACGATGGCTCTTTTGGGTGCGAAGAAGTACTTTTATATGCAGACTCCTTATTTTCTTCCAACGGAATCTATTTTGGCAGCTATGCAGACGGCAGCTCTGGCAGGAGTAGATGTTCGCTTGATGTTGCCAAAGCGTGCAGATAACCGGATTACTCATTCAGGTTCTTGTTCTTACTTGGCAGATGTGTTAAGAGCAGGTGTGAAAGTTTACTTTTATAAGAAAGGCTTTTTGCATTCAAAGCTAATGGTGTCGGACGATTTGTTTTCGACTGTAGGATCTACAAATCTGGATTTTCGTAGTTTTGAACATAACTTTGAGATAAATGCCTTTATGTATGATACTGAAACAGCCCTAAACATGAAAGAGATCTTTATGCAAGATCAGCGATCTTGTTCACAGGTTTTTCTGAAAAAATGGCTGAAACGTCCATTCCGAAAAAGAGCGGTAGAATCAGTCCTTCGGCTCCTCTCCCCGCTGCTTTGATGAGAAGAAGGAGAAGTTTACACTACCGTATATTCTTCTTTCAAGAAAATGAGGATGTGTTTCAAAGTTGTTTTTTTTCCCATGTTCAAGAACGAATAATCCTTCTTCTTTTAGTAGTTCATTCTTAAAGATTAGATCTGGAATTGTTTCTAACTCTTTCAATTCATAGGGGGGATCTGCAAAAATGAAATCAAACTTTTCTTTGGTTCTGTTGACGAACTTAAACACATCTCCACGGATAGGAAGGCATTTGTCTGTTTTTACATCTTGCATCACTTTAGTGATAAAAGCATGATGTGCTCCCTCTTTCTCAATGCTGATCACTTTGTCGCAACCACGAGAGATAAGCTCTAAGCTGATTCCGCCAGTTCCTGAAAACAGATCAAGAGCTGATATACCATCGGTAAAATCGATATGGTTGGCGAGTACATTGAACAGATTCTCTTTGGCAAAGTCCGTTGTTGGACGTGCCTTGAAATTTTGAGGAATATCAAATCTCCTTCTTCTATAAATGCCGCTTATAACTCGCATAATGTTAATGTTTGAATGTCTGTAAATACACTTTGAGGAATAATAAAAACTTGTGAAATGAACTTTCGTAGTTCCTGAGTGAGTTTGTCTTTATCCTTTATTGTTCCGGTGAGATGGAGCTCATCTCTTTCTTGGTTTAAACTTAATTGCTTCCAGACATACAATAAATAATAGATGCGATCTTCTGTTTGCTTACATTCAAAAGAATTGGCCAATAATAGATGTCCCCGTTCGTAGCAATAGATATCCATTGTATTCTCTTGTACGCAAGCATACATCTTTTTGCTATTTCCTAATCGGCTTTTTGCTGAGAAATACTCTGATATAGGCGCGGATTGAGAATAGAATTTAGCATGAGGATATTGCTCGCAGAGAAACTGGTGAGTACTTTTATCCATGCCAAATATTACAGCTATATTATTTTTCTTCAATATGTTGTAAAGTATAATCTCGTTTTCTCTCTTTGAATGGTTATGATAAAATATCATCTCAGTCTGTTCGTCTTCAAATAACTCAAAAGGAATCATGATGAAGCGCTTCCCTGCCATTACAATATTGATTCGTTTGTAAGAATGGCTTAGAAAACCTGATTCACGAAATATTTGTTTGAGGTTAGCTGTGAGAGAGAGTAGGGGATCGATTTGGACTCTAGTAAGAAAGGTCTCTCCTTCATGAAGAGGGTTGTACACAGAAAAAGAAAATCCATCCGTACTAAGACGGATGGATAGTGTATATTGATCCGATTTACTAAAATCGATGTTTTCTATTATTGCTCTTTCGGGCATGTCTCTTGTTTATTATTATTCCCAGTTACCGGCATTGTTGTTAGGTGTTTCGAGCGATCCTAGCATTAAACCTGCGTATCGACCTAATTTGGCTTGTTTGTCTTTCAAATTCACTATTTCTTGTTCATTAAGGCCATTCAAGTATGAATCATAAGGAGCCTTAACTTCGAGTAAGTAAATTGGAGCACCTGACTTTGTTGTATCATTTTTTGTGGCCATCTCATATTGTTTGCCTTCTCCAAAAGGAATATATCTTAAAGAATCAGCATTGAAGCCTTTGGTAAAGATGGTGTCCATTACAGCTACCCACATTGTATCACGCTTGAAGTTTTCTAGACCAGCTGCTTTTACTTCTGCCCAATTTCCTGTTTTTTTTGCTTTATTGATAAGAGCCATTGCCTTTCTTTCTGTCAAGCCATCTTCTAATTGTTTATCGGAAAGAACACCTTCTTTCATGATAAAAGGAATCTTCTGAGTTTTTACGAAATCAATTAAAGAATCAAAGCTTGCAGTGTATTTGCCCCCATGGCGCATGCGAAATTCTTGTTGTGCCTTACGAATGTCGATTAAACGCGCAACAACAAGTTTTTCTCTGTGCTTTTGTTCTGTTTCAAACTTAATTGGACCCATGATACTGGCATAGCAGATGTAGGCTAATGCACAGACACAAAGAGCTAATACGATATTAATTACAGCTTTCATGATAAATATGTTTTTTTTAGTTTATATTCGTAGCACAAAAATAAAAAAATAAATCTAATAAGCGATAGCTCTGAGAATATTTTTCTTGTAAAGCGATGATAAATAACTATTTGGAAAGACAAATTAAGGAAAATTTTCCTTACGAACCTACTTTGGAACAAGAAAGAGCGGTTAGCTTGTTGGCCGACTTTCTACTTTCTCCCAAAAACGAAGCTGTTTTTGTGTTGAGAGGGTATGCCGGTACAGGAAAAACTTCGCTCGTTGGAGCTTTGGTCAAAACGATGGATGCGTTGCAGCAAAAGTCGATTCTTCTGGCACCTACCGGAAGAGCGGCGAAGGTTTTTTCGGCTTATGCCGGTCACTCTGCTTTCACTATTCACAAGAAGATATATAGGCAGCAATCATTCTCAAATGAGGTGAATAATTTTTCGATTAATGATAACCTGAGTGCGCATACTCTATTTATTGTAGATGAGGCCTCGATGATTTCGAATGAGGGACTCTCAGGAGCTGTGTTTGGAACGGGACGTTTGCTTGATGATTTGATGCAGTTTGTTTATTCGGGTACGGGATGCCGCCTCTTATTGATGGGCGACACGGCACAGCTACCTCCGGTGGGGCAGGAGCATGGACCTGCTCTTTCGTCAGAGGCATTGAAAGGATATGGACTGGAGGTACACGAAGCTAATTTGACTCAGGTGGTTCGGCAGATGCAGGACTCGGGGGTGTTATACAATGCTACGCAATTGCGTAGGTTGATTGCGGAAGAGAAGGGGTGCACGGTATTACCCAAAATAAAATTGCTCGGTTTTGCAGATATTTGTGTAGTGCCTGGTGATGAACTGATAGAGATGCTGACTCGTTGCTATGATCGTGATGGAATGGAAGAGACGATAGTGGTTTGTCGCTCTAATAAACGTGCTAACATCTATAATAATGGTATACGTAATTCTATACTTTATCGTGAGGATGAACTGAGTGGGGGTGATTACTTGATGGTGGCTAAAAATAACTATTACTGGACGGAGAAGTACAAGGAGATGGAGTTCATTGCCAATGGAGAAATCGCCTTGGTGCGACGGGTGAGGAGAACTCGTGAATTATATGGTTTTCGATTTGCTGAGGTAGTGCTCGCGTTTCCTGATTATGATGATTTTGAATTGGAAGTTAATCTGATTCTTGATACCTTGAGTTCTGATGCACCCGCACTTCCGAAAGCGGATAATGATCGGTTATTCTATAATGTGCTCGAAGATTATGCTGATATCACGGTGAAGCGTGATCGGATGCGGAAAATGAAGGCGGACCCGCATTATAATGCTCTGCAGGTGAAATATGCATATGCTGTGACTTGCCATAAAGCTCAGGGCGGTCAGTGGAAGAATGTTTTTCTTGACCAGGGATATATTACGCAGGAAAATCTTACTCCTGATTATTTTCGCTGGCTTTATACTGCTTTTACTCGTGCTACGGGAACGCTATACTTAATCAACTATCCAAAGGAGCAAATAGAATAGAGGATGGTTTCTTATGCTTACAGTGAGGCCGCTTTTGAACTCATTCTTGTCAAGAGCAATTTTACGTTTTGTTAACGACTTCTTGGCGTTTCAAACACAAAAAGGTGTTTTCTGATAACAATAAGAGGAAATTTTGTTTTCATTAGGGGTTATTCCGATAACATATAGACATATTGGTAAAGAGAAACCGTCTCATGAGTGAAAAGAAACCGGCAGTTGGCTAAACTGAACCGTTCTTTTGAGCATTTTGTGACGTGCAGATATAAAAAAAGAGAGTGCCAATGGACACTCTCTTTTTTGTTCAGTATAATTTGAAGGTACTTTAGTATGAATATTACAAATATACTACATGACAAAGGCAAATGCAAGTTTTTAGGCTATAATCTTTAGATACCTGCCAACTCTATCACTTTCTCCACAGCAGCATTTAGTCCGTCGGTGTTTTTACCTCCTGCCGTAGCAAAGTGAGCTTGACCGCCACCACCACCTTGAATCAGTTTGGCTGCCTCTTTCACTAGTTTGCCGGCATTCATTCCACCGGTTACAAGGTTGTCACTTAGCATGACAGTGAGTAATGGCTTTTGATTTTCAATGCTTCCGGCTACAAAGAACAAGTTCTCTGTTATTTCTCCTCGGAGTTGAAATGCAATGTTTTTGATAGCCTCTCCCGGTATGGGTAAGCAGACCTTAATTATTTTGACTCCGTTAATCTCTTGCATATTCTTTAGCAAGCTCTCTTTGATTACGGCTTCTTTCTCTTTCATGAATTCGTCGACTTGCTTCTTTAATCCCGCATTCTCGTCGATGTATTTTCTAATAGCAATAGCCAGATCGGGAGTATTGTTGAACAAAGCTCTCAGGTCAGTTAATGTATCCTGAATAGTATCTAACATTTCCTCTACCTTAGCCCCGGTGTAAGCTTCGATACGTCTTACGCCAGCTGCAACGGAACTTTCGGATACGATTTTCACCATCCCAATGTTTCCGGTAGCTGCCGCATGAGTTCCACCACAGAGCTCAATTGACTTACCGAATTGGATTACACGTACTTCATCACCGTATTTTTCACCAAACAAGGCTATAGCGCCAAGTTCTTTGGCATCAGCGATAGGAATGTTACGGTATTCTGTCAATGGGATGTTAGCACGAATCCGGGCATTCGCTAAGTGCTCTATCTGACGAATTTCTTCGTCGGTCACTTTCTGGAAGTGGGAGAAGTCGAAGCGAAGAGAGTCTGGTGTAACCAAAGAACCTTTCTGCTCTACATGTCCGCCTAATACTTCGCGCAAGGCTTCGTCGAGCAAGTGCGTGGCCGAGTGGTTGGCAGCACAAGCCGCACGTTTGTCTGTATCTACGCAGGCCATCATCGGAGCTTCCAAATGTTCGGGCAACTTTTTGGTGATGTGTACCGCTAGGTTATTCTCTTTCTTAGTGTCGATAACCTCAATGGTCTCAAATTCATTAACGATAACTCCGGTATCTCCTACTTGTCCACCGCTTTCGGCATAGAATGGAGTACTACTTAGTACCAGTTGGTAGAGTGTTTGGCTCTTTTGCTTTACTTGGCGGTAACGAAGAATCGATGTTTCGTATTCAGTGTAATCATATCCTACAAACTCAGATGTTCCTTCTTTCAGCGTAATCCAGTCGCCTGTTTCTACAGCGGCAGCGTTGCGTGCGCGTGCTTTTTGTATCTGCATTTCGGTGTTGAACTCTTCTATGTCCGCTGTCATTCCGTTTTCACGAAGAATAAGCTCAGTCAGGTCGAGTGGGAAACCGAATGTATCGTATAATGTAAAGGCATCTTTTCCACTGATAATCAACTTGCCGGCAGCTTTAGTATCGCTCATGGTTTTATCGAGCAAACGAATACCGGTTTCGAGTGTGCGCAGAAAAGATTCTTCTTCTTCTTTAATCACTTTCTCTATCAGTCCCTGTTGTGCAACCAACTCAGGATATGCAGCCCCCATGTTCTCTATCAATACAGGAAGCAACCTGTGCATAAAGGCTTGCCTCTGATTTAGGAACGTGTATCCGTAGCGTACGGCACGACGCAGGATGCGGCGAATTACATAGCCGGCTTTTGCGTTAGAAGGCAACTGCCCGTCAGTGATGGAGAATGCAATAGTACGTATATGATCAGCAATTACTCTCATAGCGATATCGTTCTGAGTATTTTCGCCGTATGTTGTGCCTGATATTGAGGCAATTTCCTTAATGATAGGTTGAAAAACATCCGTATCATAGTTGGACGTCTTTTTCTGAATAGCCATACAAAGACGTTCAAATCCCATACCAGTGTCTATAACCTTGGCTGGTAATCCATCCAGGCTTCCGTCTGCCTTACGGTTATATTGCATGAACACAAGATTCCATATTTCAATAACCTGTGGGTGGCTTTGGTTAACCAATTCAAGACCACTTACTTGTGCACGCTCGGCATCACTACGGAGGTCAATGTGTATTTCTGAGCAAGGACCGCAAGGACCGGTATCACCCATTTCCCAAAAGTTATCGTGCTTGTTGCCGTTGATGATGCGATCTGCCGGTAAGAATTGTCCCCAAATAGCAGCTGCTTCGTTATCGCGTTCCAAACCTTCTTCAGCATTTCCTTCGAATACTGTGGCATACAGAAGATTGGGATCCAACTTTAGTACTTCTACTAAGTATTCCCATGCCCATTCAATAGCTTCTTTTTTGAAGTAGTCGCCAAATGACCAGTTACCCAGCATTTCGAACATCGTATGGTGATACGTGTCATGTCCCACTTCTTCCAAATCATTATGTTTTCCGCTTACACGAAGACATTTTTGTGAATCGGCCACTCGCTTGTATTTTGCCGGATGGTTTCCCAGAATGATATCCTTAAACTGGTTCATACCTGCGTTTGTAAACATCAGTGTTGGGTCATCTTTTATCACCATCGGTGCCGAGGGTACAATCTGATGTCCTTTTGATTCGAAAAAATTCTTGAATGAATCTCTGATCTCTTTTGCCGTCAACATACTTCTATTCAGTTATAATATTCAGACTCTCGGTGTTTGGCATCACTTTAAAGCTTGCTATTTAGGAGTCTTTGAGGTTAATATTCTAAAAAAAGATGTGCAAAGATAGCTCGTTTTATTATTTTTGCCCTATTATTACGTGAAATATTTTCTCCGATGCGCAAAGTTTACTACATTTTTAACCCGCAAACACAGACTTACGATAGGATATATCCTACTGTTCGGCAGCGAGCATTAAGCATTCTGCGGAGGTTGTTTATTGGCATGGGCTTAGGCGCAGGGGCTTTTATACTATTGCTTTTTATCTTTGGTTCTCCATCGGAGAAAGAGTTGCGGACAGAAAATAGTCAATTGTTGGCTCAGTATAATGTGCTCTCTCGTCGCCTTGATGAGGCTTTAGGTGTACTACAAGATGTTCAGCAGCGAGATGATAACTTATATCGTGTTATTTTTCAGGCCGATCCCATTTCTTCGGCTATTCGCAAAGCCGGTTATGGGGGAACCAACCGATATGAAGGACTGATGGACATGGCTAATGCTGATTTGGTCGTGAATACAACTCAAAAGATGGACTTGCTCAGTAAGCAACTTTACATACAATCCAAGTCGTTTGATGATGTAGTGGAGATGTGTAAGAAGCACGATGAGATGTTAAAATGTCTTCCGGCCATTCAACCTGTTGCTAATAAGGATCTCAGGCAAACAGCTTCCGGTTACGGAATGCGTATAGATCCTATTTATGGAACGGCGAAATTTCATGGAGGAATGGACTTTTCTGCACACCCCGGAACAGATGTATATGCGACCGGAAATGGAGTTGTAGCGAAGATGGGGTGGGAGTCGGCATATGGCAATACTGTTGAAATAGATCATGGATTTGGATACCGAACCGTTTATGCGCATTTGCGTGACTATCGCACTAAGTTGGGTAAGAAAGTCGTTAGAGGTGAAGTAATAGGAGGTGTTGGAAGTACTGGTAGAAGTACTGGCCCGCATTTGCACTACGAAGTACATGTAAAGGGTGAACGGGTGAATCCTGTAAATTATTATTTCATGGATTTGAGCGCGGGAGATTATGAAAAAATGATTCAGATCGCAGCAAACCATGGTAAGGTATTCGATTAGTTTTTATAATGAAGTTTAATGAACACAAGAGATATGGTTTTAAATACAAATAAGGATCTGAAATTATACTACTCCATTAGCGAGGTGGCAGAAATGTTCGATGTGAATGAATCATTGCTCCGCTTTTGGGAGAAAGAGTTTCCCCAAATTATTCCTAAGAAGAGCGCTCGCGGAACGCGCCAGTATCGAAAGGAAGATCTGGAAACGATTAAACTTATCTATCATTTAGTAAAGGAAAAAGGCATGACTTTGCCTGGTGCAAGGCAGAAATTGAAAGATAATAAAGAATCTACAGTAAATAACTTCGAAATTATAGACCGATTAAAAAGTATCAAAGAAGAACTTTTGAAAATAAAGAATGAGTTGGATGGAAGAGGTTGACCTTCTCTTCTTCACTTAGCGTATTATCAAAGGAAAAAGCGAATTATGATTCAACTCGGGTTACTAATTTTACATTGTTTACTTTAAGTAGGTTGTCACAAATCTGTTTTACATCCTCCACATCATGCACATAAAGCTGTATCTTACCTTCAAAGATTCCGTCGTTCGTTTCAATGGCTAGCTTACGTATATTTACGTTTAATTGTTGAGAAATTACCTGAGTTATTTCATTCAAAAGTCCCACACTGTCAATTCCTTTAACGTAAATGTAAACAAGAAAAGAAAGAGTTTTGTGTGTATCCCAAGAAGTTGCGATGATTCGATTGCCATAACTACTTTTCAACTTAATCGCAACCGGACATTGGCGCTTGTGAATAATAATTCGTTCGTTTTCATCAATATATCCCAAAACATCATCTCCGGGAATAGGCTGGCAACAGTCAGCCATCATATAATTTTTCTGTATTGTTTCTTCAGTTAACTTAAGAACTTTCTTCGGATTAATCTTTTCTTGAGGTTCTTTGTCTGTTTCTAGCTTCTCTTTAGGGTCTTTATTTCCACTACCAAATGAGAACATCAGATATTTCTTCCAATTTCCGGATTGCTTCTCTTTGAGTTCGTTTTTGTCAGATTCGCCCAAAATGATACTTTTATTGCCTAAGGCAGTGAGAAGTTCCTCTCGACTTTTAAGATTATGGAATTTGTATATTTTTTCTATACTAGCTGCCTCAGGGCCGATCTCCTCTTTCGATAGAAAATCCAATAGTATTGCTTCGCCCTCTTTTTGAAAATTCTTTTGTTCCTTTTTGAGTATAGCTGCTATCTTAGCACGGGCTTTGGCAGTAGTGGCAAATACTTCCCATGAAGGTTGTACCCGTTGTGATTTGGATGTCAGTATTTCTACTTGATCTCCACTCTCCAGTTTGTGGCTTAGTGGCACCAGTTTGTGGTTTACTTTAGCTCCGATGCAATGGCTTCCCAAATCAGTATGTAGTGAGAAAGCAAAATCTAGCGCAGTAGAGTTTTGAGGCATCGTCTTTATCTCACCTTTAGGTGTAAAGACAAAGATTTCCGATGCAAACAAGTTGAGCTTTATTGTATCAAGAAAGTCAATGGCATCTGGTTGGGGATCGTCCAGAATCTCTTTGATGGTGCGAAGCCATTTTTCAAGTTCGCCATCATCTTCACTTCCTCCTCCTTCTTTATATTTCCAATGGGCGGCAAAGCCTTGTTCGGCAACATCGTTCATCCGTTCGCTTCGAATCTGTACTTCAATCCATTGTCCATTATTTCCCATGAGAGTTACATGGAGGGCCTGATAGCCATTTGCTTTAGGGTGGCTAACCCAATCGCGTAAGCGGTCGGGATGGGGCTTGTATATTTTAGAAATTGATACATAGATGTCAAAGCAATCGTTCAACTCTTCTTCTTCATTTAGAGGGTCGAAAATGACACGAACAGCTAGTAGATCATACACTTCTTCAAAAGGGACATGCTTGGTTTGCATTTTGTTCCATATTGAATAGATGGATTTAACTCGCGCCACAATACGATATTTCAGTCCCATCTTATCTAACTGTATGCGGATAGGAGCGGTGAAAACGTTGAAAACTTCATCGCGCTCGGCAGCAGTGGCAGTCAGCTTTTCTTCGATCTCTTGATATTCTTCAGGATGTTCGTATCTAAAGCTTAAGTTCTCGAGCTCTGTTTTAATCTGATTTAGCCCTAAACGGTTGGCTAAAGGAGCATAGATATATAATGTTTCGCCCGCTATCTTAAATTGTTTGTTGGGTAAAAGAGAGCCTAAGGTTCTCATATTGTGTAAACGGTCGGCTACCTTAATAAGAATTACCCGAATGTCATCCGACATGGTGAGTAGTAGCTTCTTGAAGTTCTCGGCTTGGGCAGAAGCTTTATCACCGAAGATACCGCCTGATATTTTAGTTAGACCGTCAACTATATGAGCTATTTTGGGGCCAAAGATGTTTTCTATATCTTCTACAGTGTAGTCTGTGTCTTCAACGACATCATGTAGTAGTGCTGAACAAATGGAAGTAGAGCCTAGTCCGATCTCGTTACACACGATTTTGGCAACCGATAGGGGATGCATTATATAGGGCTCGCCAGATTGTCGCTTAATGCCTTTGTGCGCTTGATTGGCAAAATTGAAAGCTTTCGTTATAATTTCAACGCGTTTGCGATGTTTGGTTTTAAGATAATCATTCAGTAATTCCTGAAATGATTGCTCAATCATCTCCTCATCCGATACCTCTTTAGAATTCACAATCTCCATCTCTTCATCTATTTCTTTCGTTGATTTGCAAAAATAAGCAAAATTCAATATCATGCAAGCAATAGCTAGCCTTTTCTTGTCGGATTATTTATTTAACAAGATTTCCGCACAGTAAGCTAAAACTTATTATGCGGAAATCTTGTAGCATAGTACTGTAGTTGTACTACTGCCATTTTTTCTATTTGTGAATTATCAATCGTTTTCCTGCGGCAATATTACTACCTCTTAGGTTGTTCCACTTTTTGATGTCGCTAACACGGACATGATATTTCTGAGCTATAGTGGATAATGTTTCTCCACTCCTAATTTTATGATAAGTTCTACTACCTTTTGATTTTCCTTTTGCTGAAACAACTGGTTGATCCTTAACTTCCACAACTTTTCGATCGTTGAAAAGTTCTTCGGCACGATGTGCATAAATGGTATCTTGGTTATCAATAAAAGTACTTATATAATTGTAAGGTAATCTCAGTGTATAAGGTTTTATGTCTCCAGGAATTATATTTCTTCTATATTGTGGGTTAAGGCTTTTTACCTGCTCTAAGCTAATGCCACAGATGTCTGATATCTGTTCGAAATGGAGGTTCTTGGATATCTGTACGGTATCGGTATTAGCCGGAATATCTGTTTCCATGGGGCAGATATTATGATCGCAGTAATAATTCATCAAGTAATTGGCCGCAATAAAGGCCGGTACATATCCACGAGTCTCTTTAGGCAAGTAGTTGTAGATACTCCAATAGTCGTTCTTCCCTCCTGAGCGGCGGATAGCTTTGTTTATGTTTCCAGGGCCGCAATTATAGGCTGCAATTACAAGATTCCAATCTTGGTAAATTGCATATAAATCTTTTAGATAGCGTGCTGCAGCCCATGTTGCTTTTATTGGATCGCGGCGTTCGTCTATCAAACTATTTACTTCCAAACCATAAATTTTTGCAGTGCCAATCATAAATTGCCATAAACCGGAAGCACCTGCACGTGAAGTCGCAGAAGGGTTTAGCGCTGATTCAATGACAGGTAGGTATTTTAATTCAAGGGGAAGGTTATAGGCATCTAGCGCTTCTTCGAAAATGGGTACGTAAAAGTTGGAAGCACTTAGCATAAAAGAGACCTGATTACGCAATCGGCTGGCATACATATCTATGAACTTACGAACAACTTCATTGTATGGCATCTCCATAACAGTTGGTATGCGAGAAAGTCTTTGGATATATACGGAGTCACTGAAAAAAGGGTTTTCATCAGCTGTACTGCAGTCTTTGCCTATTTTAATGTAGTTCTTTGCTTTCCAATCGTTGAGCAAACTATCTACCGGGTAGGTCATACTTTCCGGAAGATCAATGCTTTCCTTGCGCTGAGTCCCGTTTCCTTGAATCACTACATCAATGCTTTGTGCTTGCGCATAGCTTGATATAATTAGATAACAAAAAAACAGGCTCCAGTAGATATACCTTGATTTGTTTGACGCTTTACTTGTAATGAGATCTATTTTTTTCTTCTTCATTCTTTTTAATTTAAAACCGGAGGCTACACTGTACACCGACAGAATTTCCAGACTTGTACCGGTCGTTGATAATTGTAGGTTCCACTCGCATGCTGAGGTCAGGAGTTATGTCAAAATTTGAAAGTTCGGCATCTACATAAGCATCGATGACCGAAATTAAGTAAACTCCTATAAAAGCAAAAATACTAAGATCACGATATCGCCGATAGGTGTCTTTGCGTTTCTTCAAAATAGTCTGTAATTGACTATTTGTATAAGTTGAGTTTGGAGGGAGTAAGTCTAGGTAACTATCCGTAGTTGGGTCAGTATCCATGATGTCCATATAAGCCTGCGAATAATCTTTATACATCTTGTTGTTCCATGTTAAAGCATATGCACACCCTGCAAAGCCACCATAGATGATGGGGAGCTTCCAATACTTGCGATTATAAATCTGTCCCCCTCCAGGTATAACGAGCGCATACCAAGTTGCTTTGCCTGAATCAGGAATCCATAGTTTTTTCGGCTTAACTAATTCAAGACTATCTTTTGGGCTATTACTTTGTAACTGCTGAATGGCTTTGGGCTCTAATTCCTCCAAATTTCGCTTGTTTACATTTACCAGACTATCAGCACGTACACGTATAAGGCTATCTGTTGTGAGCGAATCTGTAAGTCCAATTTCTTTGTTACTCATGCGCTTACGACGAGCAGCAGCCTCTTGTGCATGCGCATCAACTCCTGGAATCTGAAGCATACAGAGGAACAAGATGATACTTAAATAATATTTCGTGATTCTTATTGTCATTTATTTCTTTAGCGCATCAAACATTTCCATGATACGCTCTAATTCTTCTTCGTTATTGAACGGGATACTTATTTTACCTTTACCTTTTTCCGAGCAAGTTAATTGCACTTTGGTGTTGAAGAAACCAGATAAGTGTTTTTTTAATAGATTAAACTCTTCAGGTAACTTGGCGCGTTTAGGTGCTATCTTTTTTCCTCCACTCTTTATGGTTTCTCCTTCACTCAGTGATTTCACTAGTTCTTCTACTTTACGAACAGAATATCCGTGTTCCAGTATTTCATCGAAAACTTTAACTTGAAGTTTTGGATCGGCTAGCGTAATCAATGCGCGTGCATGGCCCATGTCAATTTGTCTATTCTGGATGGCCATTTGTATTGAGGCCGGAAGTTTGAGCAATCGTAAATAGTTTGCAATAGTGGTACGCTTTTTTCCTACTCGTTCACTAAGTCTTTCTTGCGTTAAATCGTATTGCTCAATGAGGTGTTGGTAGGCTAAAGCTATTTCCACAGAGTTCAAGTCTTCACGCTGAATATTTTCAATCAAAGCCATTTCCATCACGTTTTCATCGTCGGCAGTACGTATGTAGGCTGGTATGGTTAATAATCCGGCTTTCAGAGATGCTCGATAGCGTCGTTCTCCTGCTATAATCTGATATTCTTCATCAGAAAGTTTACGTAGAGTAATAGGTTGGATGATTCCTATTTCAGAGATGGAGTCTGATAGTTCTTGAAGAGCTGTTTCATCAAATTCACGACGTGGTTGATTAGGATTGACAGAGATCTTCGATAATTCTATTTCATTTATAGAAGAAGAACCTTCGGTTTTTACTTCATCCATAGAGAGCAAAGCGTCAAGCCCTCTTCCTAGTGTATTTCTTCTTTGTACCATAATCTTCGTTTATTTAGTATTTCTGCTGATAAGTTCTTTCGCTAAAGCCAAATAGTTCTTGGCTCCAGTTGATTCAGCATCGTAGAGGATCGTAGGAAGTCCATAGCTAGGGGCTTCACTTAATTTCACATTACGTTGAATGACTGTGTTAAATACTAATTCCTGGAAGTGACGTTTCACTTCGTCGTATATTTGGTTGGCCTGACGTAAACGAGAGTCGTACATCGTAAGGAGAAATCCTTCTATCTCTAAAGTCGGATTCAACTTAGATTTAATAATTTTAATCGTATTTAGTAGTTTGCTGATTCCTTCGAGGGCGAAATATTCGGCTTGCACCGGAATAATAACAGAGTCGGCAGCAGTTAATGCATTAATTGTTATTAGCCCTAGTGATGGTGAACAATCTATCAAAATGTAGTCATAATCATCTTTCAGTGGAGTCAGTACCTCTTTCAATATCTTTTCTCGATTTTTCAGGTTAAGCATTTCTATTTCAGCTCCTACCAAATTAATATGCGAGGAGATTATTTTTAATGATTCAATCTCGGTATCGAGAATGGCACCTTTTACGTCAACCTTGTCTATTATACATTCGTAAATGGTGCATTCTGATTGCTTGATGTCTACGCCTAATCCTGATGAGGCGTTTGCCTGAGGATCAGCATCAACAACCAGCACTTTCTTTTCAAGAGTAGCAAGCGAGGCTGCGAGATTTATGGTGGTGGTGGTTTTACCCACACCGCCTTTTTGATTAGCCAAAGCAATTATTTTTCCCATATGCTTTAATTTTATGGCAGCGAAATAAGTGATAATAACTTAGAGTGCCTACTAAAAAAGAGAAACTTTGCAAAATCAGTTGATAAAATGCACTTTTTGTTAATAACTTAATGCAAAACACTATTTTATTCAGCTTGTTATCTCTTTTGGGCACGCAAATATATATATTTTCATTGAATTAAATGGCTTTTTTTCACTCACTTGCAGAACATTAAGGTTTCTAAACTGCTTTATAATAAGTTTTTGCCTTCTTTCAGCAGATTCTTATTTTACGCAATAGTTATTGATGCTTATACTTTTAATCGTTTTCGTGGTCTCCGTTTTTTTTCTACTTTTGTGCAAACAATAAAGTATAGACAAATGGAAAGTAAGAAACCGTTGATATTAGTTTCAAATGATGACGGTATATCTGCAAAAGGAATTAATGAGCTTATAAAATATCTTCGTCCTCTTGGCGAGATTGTTGTGATGGCACCGGATTCTCCTCGGTCAGGTAATGGATGTGCGCTGACCGTTACTAATCCGGTTCATTATCAACTTGTTCGTCGAGATGTGGGGTTGACTATTTATAAATGTTCGGGTACACCAACAGACTGCATAAAACTCGCTCGTAATACAGTTCTTGACCGTAAACCAGACTTGGTGGTGGGTGGAATTAATCATGGAGATAATTCGGCTACCAGTGTTCACTACTCGGGTACGATGGGTGTGGTGATTGAAGGATGTCTAAATGGTATCCCATCTATAGGTTTTTCTTTATGCAATCATGGAGCCGATGCAAACTTTGAACCGACGAAAGAATATATACAAAAAATCGTTACTACAGTTCTAGAGAAGGGACTTCCTCCTCTAGTTTGTTTGAACGTTAATTTTCCCGATCAGCAAGATCTTAAAGGTGTTAAAGTTTGCGAACAGGCAAAGGGGCACTGGCATAAGGAGTGGGAAGCTTGTCCCCGTCTTCATGATAAAAACTATTTTTGGTTGACTGGAGAATTTGCTAACATGGATTTGGAGAATGACCGTAGTGATAGTTGGGCATTGAGTCATGGGTATGTGGCTGTTACCCCTACCACTGTTGATCTAACGGCCTATAATTATATGGACGAACTGAGAGAAGCACTTCTCGATTGAGGGGAAGTGCATATCTGTATAATGCTGAGTTTTTTGCTTTTGGAATAATTAAAATTGTTGTGCGATATGAAGTATTATCTGATTGTTGGTGAAGCATCTGGAGATTTACATGCTGCTCATTTAATGGCCGCTTTGCAGCGTGAAGATGCTCAGGCTGAGTTCCGTTTCTTTGGCGGCGATATGATGGCGCATGTAGGAGGAGTGATGGTTAAGCATTACAAAGATTTGGCATATATGGGCTTTATACCCGTATTGCTTCATCTTCGTACGATTTTTGCTAACATGAAATACTGCAAGAAAGATGTTGTGGCTTGGAAACCTGATGTCGTTATTCTTGTCGATTATCCGGGATTTAATCTCAACATAGCTCAATTTGTACATGCAAAGACAGATATCCCTGTGTATTATTATATCTCTCCCAAAATATGGGCATGGAAAGAATACCGCATAAAGAATATTAAACGAGATGTGGACGAGCTTTTTTCTATCTTGCCATTTGAAGTTGATTTTTATAATAAACATCAGTATCCGATACATTATGTGGGAAACCCAACAGTTGATGAAGTGGCTAACTTCCGCATAAGCTATTCCGAGTCTTTTTCCGAATTTACTAGGAATAATGGTTTAGATGGGAGAGGTATTATTGCTTTGTTGGCTGGTAGTAGGAAACAAGAAATTAAAGATAATTTACCTGATATGATTCGTGCTGCCACACCATTTAATGATTATCAGATGGTTTTAGCTGCTGCACCGGGTATAGCTCCTGAATATTACGATAAATTTATTGCAGGATTGGGTGTAAAAGTTGTTTTTGGACAAACTTATGCTTTGCTGCATCATGCAAAAACTGCTTTAGTAACTTCTGGTACGGCAACTCTTGAAACAGCTTTATTTTTAACTCCTCAGGTGGTATGTTATCATACTCCTATAGGAAAGATTATTGCTTTTCTAAAGAAGCATGTATTGAAAGTGCCGTTTATTTCGTTAGTAAACCTCATAGCGGGGCGCGAAGTAGTAAAGGAATTAATTGCAGACACAATGACTATCGAAAACATTTCTCTTGAATTAGATGACATATTGCATAAAGAAGAACGCCGAAGGGAAATGTTAATTGGATATGAAGATATAATTACTACGTTAGGACCTTCCGGTGCACCCGATAGAGCAGCAAAGAGTATCATTCATTTACTTGGCTAAGACAAAATCGTTGAAATCATATAAAGATAGACAACAGCTGCTGGTATAGCTATGAGTGCACTATCAAAGCGATCGAGCATTCCACCGTGTCCGGGAAGCATTTTCCCCGAATCTTTTACTCCTAGTTGGCGCTTCAATAATGATTCGCTTAAGTCGCCCCATGTACCAAATATTACCACTGTTATTGATAGACCAATCCACGCTAAAGTGGGAAGGAAAGGGAAATAACTAGCGAACACAAATGAAGCGGCGATTGCTACAATGCCTCCTGCAATAGAGCCTTCCCAAGATTTTTTTGGTGATACTCGTTCAAACAAGCGATGTTTTCCAATTAGGCTACCTACGCAATATGCTCCAGTGTCGTTTAACCAGATAAAAATAAAGATAGAAAGAGGAAGGATAGCATTGTATTCTACACGATCAGTATTAGGGTTACTTTGAAAAGCCAAGACGTTGAGCAGTGCAAAGGGCAATGCAACATACAGTTGACTAAACATTGCGTAGGCCCAATTGATGATTGGATTTGCTCTCTTCAGATAGAGCTCGCTGATAATCAAATAAATAATTAACGCAAGGTAAGGTATAAATACTTTAGAATCTGCTACGTTCATGCAAAAGGCCATGATAGCAAGAAACAAGTATGCGCCACCAAGCATTGTAATCGCTTGGTTGGCATATGCTCCTTCTGTCTTATCATTTAACAAATGGGTGAATTCTCGTATTGTAAGCGCACTAATAATCGTGAATAATATTCCAAATGAGAATGGGTGGTACAAAATGCAGCCCATTAATAGTGTAACGAAGAATACTCCAGTTACAGTTCGTTGTATAAGATTTTTTTTCAATGTACTGAGAACTTTAATTTAGAGGTTTTTTGACTTCAGCTTCCGATTCTGAGTTTAATTCGATAGCGCTTTTTTTCGGCTTCTCCTCAGTTATTTTCGTTCCAATTTCTGGCTTCTTACGTAATTCAGCTGCCATGATCTCTTCTGAACGTGAAGTCCAAACACGCTTACCAAATATCTGTTCTACATCTTCAGCAAATATAACTTCTTTTTCGATCAACAGAGCAGCCAATTTATTATGTCCTTCTTTGTGCATCGAAAGAATTTGTTTAGCACGTTCGTATTGTTCATTTATCATCAGCTTTACTTCCTCATCTATAAGCTCTGCTGTTCGTTCACTGTAGGGCCTATTGAATGAATATTCATCATTGTTATAATAGCAAAGATTAGGAAGTTTGTCGCTCATACCTAGATAAGCTATCATTCCATAGGCTTGTTTTGTAACGCGTTCCAAGTCGTTCATAGCTCCTGTCGAGATTCTACCAATAAACAGATTTTCTGCTGCCCGCCCACCAAGAGTAGCGCACATTTCATCAAGCATTTGCTCTTTGGTCGTGATTTGCCTTTCTTCGGGTAGGTACCACGCTGCGCCTAAGGCCCGTCCACGAGGTACGATGGTTACTTTGATTAGCGGATTGGCATGTTCTAGTAACCATGATAAGCTCGCATGTCCAGCTTCATGGAGTGCAATAGTGCGACGTTCTTCTTCAGTGGTAATTTTGCTTTTCTTCTCTAATCCACCAATTATACGATCTACAGCATCAAGAAAATCTTGTTTATCAACAAACTTTTTGCCGTGCCTTGCAGCAATAAGAGCTGCTTCATTACAAACATTGGCTATGTCGGCACCCGAAAAGCCCGGAGTTTGACGAGATAAGAGATCAACATCGACTGATTCATCTATTTTAATGGGGCGCAAGTGCACTCCGAAAACTTCTTTTCTTTCATTCAAGTCGGGGAGGTCAACATGTATCTGGCGATCAAACCTTCCGGCACGTAATAAAGCTTTATCCAGTACATCCACACGATTGGTTGCAGCAAGAATGATCACTCCACTGTTTGAACCAAAACCATCCATCTCTGTAAGGAGTTGGTTTAGTGTGTTTTCCCGTTCGTCGTTTCCGCCCATGCTAGGATTTTTTCCACGTGCTCTTCCTACTGCATCAATTTCGTCAATAAACACAATACAAGGAGCTTTTTCTTTTGCTTGTTTAAATAGGTCTCGGACACGAGATGCGCCTACGCCAACAAACATTTCAACGAAATCGGAACCAGATAAAGAGAAAAATGGTACATTTGCTTCTCCCGCTACAGCTTTGGCTAGTAATGTTTTACCTGTTCCCGGAGGGCCTACGAGTAGTGCTCCCTTTGGGATTTTTCCTCCTAGATTAGTGTATTTTTGGGGCTCTTTTAAAAACTCTACAATTTCTTCAATTTCTTGTTTAGCCTCTGCTAAGCCGGCAACATCTTTGAATGTGACCTTTATCGAACCTCCTTTTTCAAAGAGTTGTGCTTTTGATTTTCCAACGTTGAAGACTCCGCCAGCTCCATTGCCGCCACCGCTCATTCTGCGCATGAAAAATAACCATAGTCCAATTAAAAAGACTATAGGTAGTACGTTCCATAAAATGACACTGAAGTAGTCTTTCTTTTTTTCGTAGCTTACTGAGCCATTAAAGCGAGCCTCATCTCTTTCTTTTTGAAGAAACTCACCCAAACTCTCCCGTGAAGGGGCTTCAGTGGATATCATCGGATTCTTGCCTACACGATTAGAATCTTCTTTGAATACATCTTTCACAAAATAAGGTTTGATATAAGCTTCAACCGTGTTGTCATCATAACCAATTATTTTATTAACATATCCACTGCGAACATATTGTTGAAATTCATCATAGGAAGTTGTCTTGCTTACTGAGCTGTTCTCATTAGTAAAATACAGCGCTAAAAGCATTAGTGCTATAATCATATACATCCAGCTAATATTAAACCGGGGCATATTTACTTTATTTGGTTTCTTTTTATTATCCATCTTGCTTAGTTAGTCAATATCGGGAATAGTTGTTAATTTAGCATCTGCCCAAAGATGTTCTAAGTTATAAAATGTTCTTGTTTCGGGGAGAAAGACGTGTACCAATATGTCTGAATAGTCCATTGCTACCCATTCGGCATTATTTAATCCGTCTACAGCAAAAGGTTTGGTGTTCACCCCTTTTCTAGTGAACTCTTTGATCGAATCAACAATGGCACTTACTTGGCTTGGCGAATTACCTTGGCAGATCACAAAGTAATTGCATATTGTGTCTCCTATGTTAGTAAGGTCTGCTATAATAATATTCTTACCTTTTTTCTCTTGAATACCTTCTTTGATTTTTTCTAATAATGCTTTTGCTTCGTTCATCTATAAGTGAGTTTTAATTTTTCTTTTCAGTATAACAATGAAAGTGGAATCATTGTTCCCGTACGTTATCTCGATATCTTTTACAAAGATACACTGAATTATTATACCAATGTAAGTTACTAGATAAATCTAATCCTTTTTTTGTTTTTTTTTAAGGGATGTTTCCACAGTAGTAACGTCTGTTAGAGACTTTCTGGATAAAAAGGTTGAAAAAAGTTTTTGGTTTACAATTTATTTGTATCTTTGCACCCGAAATAAATCAATGGGCTATGGTGTAATGGTAACACTTCAGATTCTGGTCCTGATGTTCCAGGTTCGAATCCTGGTAGCCCAACATAAAAAAGCAGAAATTGTACAAGCAATTTCTGCTTTTTTATGTTGGGCCAGCATGGGCGATAACTTTAGGGCGCAAGTTCGCTTACAACAGTTATTTCAAATAACGATTGGTTGGTGCAGCTATTACAAACTAGCTGATTGTAAGTCTTTTCTTCTCAGCTTGGACGAATGGATACGTTTCAGCATACGTATGTGCTTTAGGGAAGCATGGAAGATTTCAAAGAAATTACAAGTCTCGCCATGTTTAATAAACCGCCACGTGCCGAGGGCATGCGTGGTGGCGTGAGAGGTCGGAAAATGAAGTAGTAGGGAAATGAAGAAGTTTTCCTATTACTCGATTATCTCAACTCATCTATTGAAATATAGATTTACTGGGTAAACGAATGGATAAGCAGTGAAATTTTAATCAGATGGAAATTGATAATGTGGAGCTGAAGGTTGCCCTATATTCTGGTTGGATATGCTTGTGGATGTAAAAAAGAAAAGGATGCCCTCTGGGTTAGACATCCTCATATAAATTGTCCTTAATTACTCTTCTTTGGCCGATTCGTCTATTACATGAATTTTCTGGAGCGTCAGTTCTAGGTCTGCCTTCAATTTTTCCACTTTTCGATTTATTTCGGTCAATAAGCTATTGCCTTTTTGAGAAGAGGAGCTCAAGAAGCCTAAATTATTCTCATAAGTGTGTAGCTCGTTCTTCATATTCTCGTATATTCGGATAAGTCTTTCACGCTCTTTATAGAGAGATTGATGGCCTCCTTGAATAGTGCTAATCGCAGATTTAAAATTGCTTAGTTTTTTATCGGAAAGACTTAAGTTGAAGCGTTCAAATATCTCATCAATTAGCGCATGAAACTGCTTATAGATTCTATCTTTTTCCTTAAAAGGAACGTGTCCCACAGAATTCCATTCTTTAATGAGTTCGCGTACTAATTGGTTCGCTTCGTCAGTTACGGACGAATCTTTGAGCGCAATCAGCTTGTCTATAATTTCTTTTTTCTTTTCTAGGTTTTCAAACTCTCCGGTGCGTAGTGATGATGTAGCCTTATTTTTCTGTTCAAAGAAGTAATCGCAAGCACCAATAAATCGATTCCATATTGCGTCTGAGTACTTCTTTGTTACCGGGCCGACAGTTTTCCATTCTTTTTGTAACTTAGTAAGAATTTCGGATGTTTCCTTCCAGTCGGTGTTATCCTTTAATGCTTCTGCTTTTTCGCACAGCGCCTTCTTCTTTTCCAAGTTCTCGGTCATGCTTTCTTTAAGGAGTTTATAAAATTCGCTCTTTTTCTTAAAAAAGCCATCGCATGCTTTTCTAAAGCGCTCAAAGATTTTCACATTCATTTTTTGAGGTGCAAAGCCAATTGTTTTCCATTTGCTTTGTAGGGCAATGATTTCTTGGGTTCTGTTCTCCCAAGCTGTGAATGTTGTTAATTCGGTATATTCTATTGTTTCTACAATTTCGCAGATAACTGTCTTTTGATCAAGATTGTGTTGCTCAACTTCTTTAAGCTCCTCAAAATGTTCTTGGTGACGGCGATTTACTTGTGTGGAAGCAGCTTTGAATCGAGCCCAAACTTCATCTCTCAAATCTTTAGCTACAGGTCCTGTATCTCTGAATTCTTGGTGAAGTTTCTGTAATTGGTGAAAAGCAGATACTACATCTGGCTCTTCTATTAGTTTCTCTGCCGTTTCGCAAAGTTTGCTCTTTATTTCTAGATTTTTTTTAAAGTCATAGTCGCGAAATTCGTTGTTGAGTTTTAGAATATCATAGAATTTTTCCACATAGAGCTGATAGCTTTTCCAGAGTTCATTTACTTTCGCCTGTGGAATAAGCCTTATTTCATTCCATTGCTGTTGCAATCTTTTGAATTCATTATATGATCTGTTAGCATCTTCTGATGACTCAACTAATTCTTTTAGTTTAGCTAAGATTGAAAGTTTTATCTCAAGGTTATCTTCTTTTTGCTTTTCTATTTCGGCGGTTAGTGTACTTCTTTTTTCTTTAATGACAGACATTACGTTTTTAAATTCATTCTCCAATTCATCATTTTTAGGAGTGTAATCTTGTTCATTGCCGCCATTATTGACAAATACTTTTTTATCAGCTTCTTGTTCTGCGTTATGGAGCTTATAGAAAGTCTGTTTCAATGTGTCAAGTTCTATTTTGCTTGCACTCTTGTGATCGCTAGCAAGCTCGTTTAGCCGTTTTAACACACTTTCTTTAGTCGGTTTTGATACTGACTCAGGTTGTGTCTCCGCGTTAGTATTCTCCGCTTGAGTTTCCATCGTTTGCGTTTCTGAAACCTCAGCTACATTTTTTTCTTCTTCTAAATCTCCTTGTTCCAAAGGCGGATTAGTGTCATGAGAGTCCATCATTGTATTTTTGTTTTGGGAAAAGGATTTAACCTTTTAATTACATTAGCTCACAAATTAATGAAATAAAACAATTACCTCATAATTTTTTCTCGTCTTTTTTTGCTTTTATCTATTTTAGGATAATAAAACAGTGATTCCCATGTAGAGCATCATGCCAATAATGTCATTCGTGATTGAGATAAAGGGACCTGTCGCAATAGCTGGGTCTATTTTTAACTTCTCGAGTGTCATGGGCACGAATGTCCCGAATATAGATGCAAACATAACTACTGCGAACAGGCTGATGGAGACGGAATAGGTTACGGTGGCTGTTGCTCCGAAACGAATAAAGTTATAAACATAGACCAATAATGAGATGATTGTAGCATTGATGATTGCAACAACCGATTCTTTTGTAATCTGTTTAAAGGTGTCTTTTATATCTAATGAACTGTTGGCTAGACCTTGGACAATGAGCGCAGATGACTGTGTTCCTACGTTTCCTCCTGTACCTCCAATGAGTGGGATGTAAAGAGCCATTTCCGGGTGGGAGGCAAAAGTGGCACCGAAATTTCCTAGTATCATTGAATTACCGATTCCACCTAGCATACCTATGAGAAGCCAAGGTAAACGAGCAGAGGTTTGGCGTAGCACGTTGTCGTCAGTTTCTACGTCCTGTGAAAGACCGGAAGCTAACTGATAGTCACGTTCTGATTGTTCGCGAACTTCGTCCATAACGTCATCTACGGTTATTTGCCCAACTAAGCGTCCGATGCTATCGACAATAGGCACAGCGACTAGGTCATACTTTTCTATTGTTTGTACTACTTCGTCTATCGGTGTATCAACCCTAATGGAGATAGGGTCTTTTTTCATCACGTGTTTTACTTTAGAAACAGAAGGCGAAGTGATCATTTTTTTTAAGGGGAAGACTCCTCGTAGTCTTTCATCGTCATCGACTACATAGACATAGTATATTTCGTCTAGCTCTTCAGCTTGCAGACGCATCTCTTTCAGGCATTCGGGCATACTCCAGTTTTCATTAACGGTTACCATCTCAGTGCCCATTAATCCACCAGCTGTGTCTTCATCATACTTCAACAAATCAACAATATCTCCTGCTTGCTCGATATCTTCTATGTGAGAAAGAATTTCTTCTTGTTTATCTTCGTCAAGATCCCGCATAAGCTCTACTGCATCATCGGTATCCATATAGTCGAGAAAGCGTTTTGCGATAGTTTCTGAAGGTAATATCTCTAGAAATTCTTTGCGTGCCTCTTCGTCCATCTCCACCAAGACGTCTGCTGCTGTTTCATTGTCTAACAAGCGATAAATAAATATTGCTTCTTCTGTATTTATTTCATTGCACAACTCTGCTATATCGGCCGGGTGGAGGTCAATAAGTAGTTCCTTAACCTTATCGGCTTCTTTTTGTCCGATGAGTGCTTTAACGTTGTCAATGTATTCTTCGTTCACTTTACTTACTCTTTAAAAATTGAAGCTTTATGATTATTGACCATTTTCTTCTTGAGAAGTCGCTAATTCTTGTTCTACCCGATTGGTTAATTCGATGAATTCTTGTACCGAAAGCTGTTCTGGCCTTTTGTTGAATATTAAATCTTGCGTAAGCGGACTGTCTTTTCCAAGAATTGGCTTTATAGAGTTCCTTAATGTCTTTCTGCGCTGGTTAAAGGTGGTTTTGACTACCAGTTTAAATAATTTCTCATCGCACCCAAGGTTCTTTGTTTCATTTCTCGTCATGCGTATGACTGCGCTCTTCACCTTAGGAGGAGGGTTGAAGACTTGTTCGCTGACAGTAAAAAGATATTCGACTTTGTACCAAGCTTGTATAAGTATACTCATTATTCCGTAGGTTTTGTTACCAGGGCCAGCAGCAATTCTTTCAGCCACTTCTTTTTGTATCATTCCAGTGCAACAAGGTATCAGATCTTTGTTATCAAGCATCTTGAAGAATATTTGGCTTGATATATTGTATGGATAATTGCCTGTTAATACAAATGGTTTCCCTTCAAATGTTCGTTGTAGATTCATTTTTAGGAAATCGTCTTCAATGATATGTTCTTCGAGTGAAGGATAGGCTTCTCTAAGATAAGCGACTGATTCGAAATCTACTTCAACAACTTTAACCGTACGCTCTTTCTTTACAAGAAACTGAGTGAGCACCCCCATTCCCGGGCCAACTTCTAAAATAGGAAGTTCAGGGAAAGTATCTACAGTATCGGCTATATCTTGAGCAACTTTCAAATCTTTCAAAAAATGTTGGCCTAAAAACTTTTTGGGTTTTACTAATCTCATTCCTTCACATTTTAATGTTTATTGTTAAATGGTTTGCAGATAACGTGTTATCTTTGCAGCAGACAAAGGTAATTCTTTTAAATGAAGAATTAAGAACAAAGAATGAAGAAACTAGTAAAAAAGGCGCTTAAGCTTATCCTGCCACTTGTTTTAGGAGGGTTTATTCTCTTCTGGGTATATCGTGATTTTGATTTTACAAAAGCCGGTGATGTTCTTGTTAATGGATTAAACTGGTGGTGGATGCTTCTTTCGCTGGTTTTTGGAGTGTTTAGTCATGTGTTTCGTGGATGGCGTTGGAAACAAACGTTAGCTCCACTTGGTGTATTTCCGAAAACCGCTAATTGTGTAAATGCTATATTTATATCTTATGCTGCTAATTTGCTTCTTCCCAGAGTAGGAGAGGTGTCTCGTTGTGGTGTGCTCTCGAAATATGATGGTGTATCGTTTTCTAAATCTTTGGGTACTGTTGTCACTGAACGATTGATTGATTCGCTGTGTGTGGTCCTAATTACGGCGGTTACGCTAATGCTGCAGATCAATATTTTTAATCGTTTTTTTGAGGAAACCGGAACAGATATTAATTCCATCGGAAAGCTCTTTACTTCTGTTCAACTTTATATCGTACTGCTTTGCATAATAGGCGTAGGAGTTCTAGTGTATTATTTGATGCGTACGTTATCATTTTTTGAGAAAGTAAAAGGTATTGTGCTTAATGTCTGGGAAGGTATTATTTCTTTGAAAGGGGTTGAAAATATTCCTCTTTTTGTTCTTTATACTATTCTTATTTGGTTTTGCTATTTTATGCAATTCTACATTACATTCTTTTGCTTTTCTTTTACTTCCGATTTAGGTGTATTGGCTGGATTGGTAATGTTTGTAGGAGGTAGCTTTGCTGTGATTGTGCCGACACCTAATGGTGCAGGGCCTTGGCATTTTGCTGTTATCTCTATGATGATGTTGTACGGAGTGAATGCTACCGATGCAGGAATATTTGCTTTGCTTGTGCATAGTATTCAAACCTTTTTAGTAGTTTTGTTGGGAGTATATGGTTTAGCGGCTTTGCCGTTTATAAATAAAAAACAGAACGTATGAAAACAATTCAGTCATTAGCTCCACAAAAAGTGTGGAATCATTTCCATTCATTGACTCAAATACCTCGTCCATCAGGCTTTATGAAACCAATAACCGCGTTTTTGCTGGACTTTGGAAAAGGCTTGGGATTAGAATCATTTACCGATGAAGTGGGGAATGTGATCATTCGCAAACCGGCTACTCCCGGCATGGAAAACAGAAAAGGTGTAATTCTGCAGGCTCACATGGATATGGTGCCTCAGAAGAATAACGACACTGTGCATAATTTTGAAACAGATCCGATTGAAACTTATATCGATGGTGATTGGGTGAAAGCCAAAGGAACCACTCTTGGAGCTGATGATGGCTTGGGCGTGGCAGCTATTATGGCTGTTCTCGAAGATCAGACATTAAAGCATGGTCCTCTTGAAGCTTTAATTACAAAAGATGAAGAAACAGGTATGTATGGTGCTTTTGGCCTTAAACCAGGGACTTTGAATGGAGAAATAATGCTTAATCTTGATTCTGAAGATGAAGGCGAACTTTATATTGGTTGTGCTGGCGGTATGGACGTTACTGCTTCTATTGAATATAAAGAAGTGGAACCTGAAGGGGGCGATATAGCAGTAAAAGTAATATTGAAAGGTCTACGAGGTGGTCATTCAGGTTTAGAGATAAATCAAGGTAGAGCAAATGCGAATAAGCTATTAGTTCGTTTCTTACGTGAGGCAGTAGCCAGTTATGAGGCCCGTTTGGTTAGCTGGGAAGGTGGTAATATGCGCAATGCTATTCCACGTGAGGCGCATGCAGTTGTTACCATACCTGCGGAGAATGAAGAAGAATTATTGAGCTTGGTGAAATACTGCGAAGATCTGTTCAATGAAGAGTTTGGAGCGATTGAAACTCCTATTAGCTTCAAAGGCGAGCGAGTAGAATTGCCAAAAGGGGAGACGCCTGAGGAAATTCAAGATAATGTGATTGATGCTATTTTTGCTTGCCAGAATGGTGTAATGCGTATGATACCATCTGTTCCGGATACGGTAGAAACTTCTTCAAACTTAGCAATCATTACTATTGGTGGAGGTAAGGCTGATATTAAAATTTTGGCTCGCAGCTCTTCTGACAGTATGAAAGAATACCTCACTACTAGTTTGGAATCTTGCTTTGCGATGGCCGGGATGAAAGTAGAATTGACTGGTGGCTATTCTGGATGGCAACCGGATGTGAATTCTCCTATTCTTCATGCTATGAAGGAGTCTTATAAACAGCAATTTGGCGTAGAGCCAGCAGTTAAAGTTATTCATGCAGGATTGGAATGTGGCATTATTGGAGCAAATGTTGCTGGGCTTGATATGATCTCTTTTGGCCCAACTTTACGCTCTCCTCATTCGCCGGACGAAAGAGCTTATATTCCTTCAGTATCTAAATTCTATGATTTTCTTGTTGCTACATTAGAGCAAACGCCTCTAAAGAAATAAAGAAACAGGTTTGTACATTCGGATGGTAGGTTTTCTCCTCCATCCGAATATAACTGAATCTCAAATTCTAAGTCTCTTATTTTCGAATACAGCGCACTGAATATCCACAAGTTGCACTATTTTCCCCTTCTACTATATCGTTGGTTGAATATTTAATGAATATAGCTTTTTTAGCTACTGTTGTTTCTGAATCTCCTATGACCCAGTATCCTGTATATTCACCATTGAAACCATAAATTAGCTTGCTACTATCTTGCTCATCTAGGTCAAATAGACCTGTTGCAATGGCATTAAAGCCTGTCAGGTTAGTACTGGTATTTTCCGAGGTGGTCCATGAAGTTCTGTCTTTAAGAACTGATGTATTATTCTGAATATAATTTTTTAAATTACTCCAATCTTGTTGGTTCGGTATGCTCCATCCTATCGGTGCCAATTTTCCTGTGCTTATGGCTCCTTTATTATAAAATATATAGCCGGATGTTGTGCTTGATTTACTATATCCAGCACTTTCAGTGCTGAGGTCTGTTCTTTTTGATATTTTCTTTCCATTATTATATCGGGTTGCTTCTAGATTTGTGCATATCCAATATTGAGTCCCGATTTTTACTATGGGATAAACGATACTTTCCGTCCCTCTGCTATCGATGAGTTCATCTTTCTCGATTGTCGCTATATTAGGTGAGCTGACTGGCTCTATGAAAGAAATCTTATTACTAGATGTAATATAAAAATTGGTGACAATATCTTGACTTCCTCGTATATAAGTCATTGTATTAGTTGTGCTGTTCCATGACACCTTTCCTCCATGCTCATTCTCCGTGTCTCCCAATATGTTGATTACTGTTCCGTTTGTGAGGTCACTCTTCCCGTGTAAGAAGGGGTAGGCCACAATGGCTTGCGCATTGATATTATCCGATAGGAGATATTCTTTACATACTTCAGCTATCTGTATTCCATTGCACATGACTTTGTATACATTCGATTCTTGAAAGGTTAAATCAGCTATAGAAACAATATTTGTTATTCCTTTGACAGTAATATCTGTTTTGCCACTATCTTTCCAAGGTAATATTGTTGGATTTAGGCTGCTACTAATGCTTTTGCTTAAGTTGTCATAGTTAATGGCTACTTCATGAGATTCACCGGATCTAAGAGATAGGTTCTCACTTATGGATGTCGTATAAATCCCTTCGTCTAACTTTAGAGTGAATGTGAGCGGTTTATTTTCTATTGGTTGAGGTATTAAGATAATCTCTTTGCCTACTAAGCTATCTCCTGAGAGAACCCATTTTCCATGTGGAATCATCGATTTTTCTACCTTTAAGAGATCCAGTGCATTTGTGTTGAAATCATAGGTTGCATTGGTGTAGATATTGCTAATAGAGACCTCTGGATTACTTGTAAATAGAGCCTTAATGTCAGGCTCATTTTGAGTTTTTAAGACAATCTTCAATTTGCAAAAAAGATGGTGGTGTTGCAAGTCAACAGGGTTGTCGCTAGGAGTTATGCCAGTAGCTTGAGCTACCATAAAGTCTGAAGATGAAAAATTGTCATCAGCAATTTGATTGCTTTCTACCGCAACGTCCATTTTACTACTTTTTGCATGTATTCCTGTCGCTTTATAAGGGTAGTAGCTGATAAAATCACATACTGAGCCTTCTTCAGGATAATAGATTTCTTGATCAGGTATAAAACCCGATTGCAATGAGTATAAAAAACGCATGTTATCAACATACCTACTCTGGCTTAATGTTTTAGACTGAACTATTACGAAAAGTCCAATCGCATCCTTTTCTTTAAAGCTGTTTTCTGCTGTTTGAGTTTTTACGTCTAAAATACTCGAAGATAGCTTGATCGGTGTTTTTTCTTCATCAGATTTATAACCTGATATCTCATTAACGCACGACGAATTTAGAAGAGTTTCTACTATTAACAAGACATCGGCGATCTTGTTAAGTCCTAATTTTTTCATGAATAGTCTTTAAATAAATCTTGTTTTTAAAATACTTAGAGTTGCAAAATTAACATGTTTTCTCTAAAAAACACTCATTAAAGAACTTTTATTCAGACTAAAATTCTTTTCTTTGTCTATAAAGCTTAGACTTAAACGACAAGAGTATGAAACTGAAATTTATTATTGTTATATTTATTACAACTTTGAGCACATTTGTTTGTGCTCAGTCTTATGATAAGCGTTGGAAACAGGTTGAAGAAGCTCAGAAAAGAGCTCTTCCTCAAACGATGATTAAACTTGCTGAAGGTATATTTAGTAAGGCAGAGGCCGAACGAAATTCTCCACAAATGTTGAAAGCGTACATGTGTGGGATGAATTATCAGCAGATACATACGCCTGATAGCTTTTACGTTCGTCTTAAAGATATGGAACAGTGGATTAAGGCAACAACAGTTCCTCTGGATAGAGCCATCTTGAATTCTTTAGTTGCTGAAATTTATGCTGACTATGCAGCATCCAATTTGTGGCAACTTCGTCAACGTACTGATATAGTAGATGATGATCAGATGACAGATATTAGGGCATGGAGTGGCAATTTGTTTGTGCATAAGATACAAGAACATGTTCAAGCTGCTCTTCAAGATTCGCTACTGCTGCTAAATGCTTCTTCGACATCATACGTCCCTTTTACTGAAGAGGGAGAAGCAAGTGCTTATTATCAGCATGATATGTATCATTTATTATCTTCTCGAAGTATATCAGCATTAAGTTCAATTTCTGCTTTAGGTAATGATACTATTATTAAAAGAAATATTGCCAATATTTATGAAAACTTGATAAATGCATATCGCAACAAGGGAAACCAAAACGCTATTGTATTGGCTTCACTTGATAGTTTGAAATGGCAGCAACAAACAATAAATTCATTTTCCATTATTCCTGCAAAGTTTGAACTTGCGGATTTCAATTCGCATCCTTTTGTTGTGGCATTGGATAAACTGATTGCAGCTAATAGGGGAAGGGATATCTGTGTGGAGGCATATTTGGAGAAAGCCGAATTTGCTCGTAACAAAGAATTGAATGCGCTGGCTTTGCAACTCTGTGATGAAGCTATTTATTTATATCCCAAGTATAAAAGAGTAAATGCGTTAAGAAGCTTGAAGCAGGATATACTGAATCCATATCTTGATGTTCAGACTGATAAAATAGTTTATCCTCAGTCAGAACTTAAATTGAGTGTGAATCATAAAAACATTGATGGCTTTACTATTACTTATTCTCTGGTCAACTTACCTGCCAATTCTACTGCACTAAGTGGAAAAATAAATAAGGTATTCTATAAAAAATATTGTAAGAAAATAGCTTCTAAGCATTTTGCATTAATACGGCCAAATAATTATTTGTTAAAAGATACTGCTCTGAATTTTACTGCACCTATTGAGGGAGTCTATTTACTGCAAATTATTCCGGATGCTAAGGCTGAAGGTTACGCCGATCAGTCCTTTTTTTATTCAACTAAATTTAAGGTCCTATCTCGTAAGTTACCAGATGATCAACAAGAGTTTATTGCACTAGATGCTTTAACGGGGCATCCTGTTTCTGGTGCTATGATTCGTCTATTCGATAATAAGAAAGGAGAAAGAATTGAGAAGAAAAGCCTTACTGCAGATGCTCAAGGTAGAGTAGAATTACCTATTTCCGCAGAATATGACTATTTTACTGTTGAGAAAGGGAATGACAAAGCAATGCCTATGCAAAACATCCATCGTGGAGCTTACTCTTTTAGTGCTGATCAACAAGCTAAACAGCAGGTGAAACTCTTGACGGATCGTAGCCTTTATCGTCCGGGGCAAACGATTTATGTGAAGGGGATAGCCTATTCTTTGTTGTCTGATACGGCTGCCGTTATAAGCAATCAAGATTATGAACTAACATTAACAGGAAGTAATGGACAGGAGATTGGGCGTAGAAAGGTTCGTACGAATAATTTTGGCTCCTTTACCACCGAACTTGTATTGCCTTCGGCCTGCCTCAACGGCATTTATGAGTTAAGAACTCAAGATGGACAGCTTTCTATTCGTGTAGAAGAATATAAACGTCCTACATTTAATGTCACTTTTTCTCCTCAGGAGGGAACTTCTCAATTGGGTGATTCTGTACAGGTTAAAGGCTTGGCGCAGAGCTATAGTGGTATACCTTTGCAAGATGTTGTTGCCAAATATACTGTAACTCGCTCCTCGTGGAAATCGTGGCGTACAGCTTATGAACAATCAACCTTACTAGCTTCAGGTGAAGTGAATTTGGAAGAAGACGGAACTTTCTTGATCCCTTTCTTATTAAAAGAGGAGGCCGGAGAAAAAGAAGGTCAAAGGTATTATACTTATAATGTTGAAGCTTCGGTAACTAGCAAAACCGGTGAGACACAGAGTTCTACAACTTCTCTGGTGGCAGCAGATCACTCGTTACTGCTTGCTACAAATCTATCTGAAAGGGTATGCAAAGACGATACTATTCGGGTAACCTTCGAAGCAAAGAATCTAAATAGCCAGCCCATTAAAATCGATGGTGAATATAAATTGTATGCTTCTGCCGAGGATAATAAAACTTCCGTAAGTGAGGTAGCGATCTACTCAGATTCCTTTGTGTCTAACAAAGAAATACTCTTGTCTGCATGGCAAACTCTTCCTTCGGGCGCTTACAAATTAGTGCTTACTGCTAAAGATGATAAAGGACGTACAGTTACTTCCGAACAAAAAGTGGTGTTGTTCTCTATGTCGGATACTCGTCCGGCTGAACAGTCAACCGTATGGTATTATGCGGTAAACACTTCTTTTGATGCTTCACATCCCGCAACATTTGTATTCGGTACATCCGAAAAAGATGCATATGTGATGATGGATGTTTTTAGTGGGAATAAAAGATTAGAGAGTACTATATTAAACCTTTCAGATTCAGTGAAACGATTCGATATACCCTATAAGACAGAATACGGGGATGGTTTAAAAATTCTCTTTGGTTTTGTGAAAAACGGGGAATTGTATCAGCAAGGAGTCGATGTGATGAAGAGAATGCCCGAGAAGACGTTGGTTGCGAAATGGGCCGTTTTTCGTGATAAACTTCGTCCCGGAGAAAAAGAAGAGTGGAAGTTGACACTTAGAACGCCACAAGGGGTGCCTGCTGTAGCTGAAATGCTGGCGACAATGTATGATGCTTCATTAGATAAAATATGGAAAAACAATCAATCCCTCAATATTGCTTACTCTAGGCGATTACCTTTTGTTAATTGGAACGACTATTACTGGGGAGCTAATTATTATGGGTGGAACTTTCTTAATAATGGATTTACGATTCCTTCTCTTGATTACGATTCCTTTGTCAATACTGGGCAAAACAATTTTATGCAATATGCTGCATCAACTAAATCTTCTAATATGCGCGCAAGAGGAGTTCCTGCGGGCAAGGTTGAGGTGAAATATGTTGCTTTAGATGTTCAGGGAAAAGCGTCTGCCAATTTATCCATTCAGGCCGTTGATAGCCACGAATCATTATCGCCGGAAGTGAATCTCCGTACCAACTTTGCTGAAACAGCCTTTTTCTATCCACAACTTTTCACTAATGATAAAGGCGAAGTTGTATTTTCTTTCACGATGCCTGAAAGTTTGACTACTTGGAATTTCAGAGGGTATGCCCATACCAAAGGGATGCTTACTGCTGAAATGGAAGATGAAGTCGTAACGAGCAAAGAATTCATGCTTACTCCCAATCTGCCACGCTTTGTCCGGGTAGGCGACAAGACGTCTGTTGCGGCCTCTGTAGCCAACTTGACAGGAAAATCTATTTCCGGTGTGGTGAAGTTTGTTTTGTTTGACCCTATAACTGAAAAAGTAATAGCCACTCAAAAGCAAAAATTCTCTACTGATGCAGGTAAAACTGAAAGTGTTCAATTCCTGTTCACTGCAACCGACAAATATGATGTGTTGGGTTGCCGATTGATCGCTGAAGGAGATACCTTCAGTGATGGTGAACAACATGTTCTTCCTGTGCTGAGCAATAAACAAAATGTAACGGAAAGCTTGGCTATGCCTATACGTGGTGGAGAAACACGCGATTTTTCTTTAGAGAAATTATTTAATCAAGGAAGCAAGACGGCTACCGGAAAAAGGTTGACCGTTGAGTTTACTTCTAATCCGGCATGGTATGCTGTGCAAGCGTTGCCTTCTCTTAGTTTACCAACCAATGATAATGCTATTTCGTGGGCTGCTACTTATTATGCAAATGCGCTTGCTGCATTTATAGTAAATACGCAACCAAAGGTAAAAGCAAAGTTTGATGCATGGAAAATGCAAGGAGGAACAAAAGAGACGTTCCTTAGTAATTTACAAAAGAATCAGGAGGTGAAAAATATTCTTTTGGAAGAATCTCCTTGGTTGGCGGAAGCGACGAATGAAGCAGAGCAAAAGGAGCGAATTGCTACTCTTTTTGATTTGAATAATATACAAAATAAGAATGTGACTGCATTGACCAAACTGAAAGAACTTCAGCTTTCCAATGGTTCATGGACTTGGTATAAGGGTATGAACGGAAGTCGATACATTACTAGTTATGTGGTAGAGACTCTGGCTCGCCTGACCCGATTAATCGGGACTCCTTTAGATGGAGATGCTCTAGTGATGCAAAAGGCGGCTCTAAATTACCTACATGCTGAGGCTTTGAAAGAGTATAAAGCAATCATCAAGGCAGAGAAATCAGGGCATAAATCCATCGGTATTTCTGGTGAAGCATTAGATTATCTTTATTTATTATCATTATCTAATGAGAAAGTACGAGAATCAAACAAGAGTGCTTACGATTATTTCTTGGCAAAGATCAGTCAATCTCTTTCTTCCTCTTCACTCACAGAAAAAGCACATTCCGCTATTGTTCTTCATTCTGCGGGGCGGACAAAGGAAGCAGAAGCATTTATTGCTTCGTTAAAAGAATATGCGGTTCAAACAGATGAGCAAGGTATGCATTTTGCTTTCAATGAAAGTCCTTATGCTTGGAATAGTCTGAGAATACCTGTTCATGTTGCAGTGATGGAGGCTTTTGATATGGTCGATGGTGACACGACTTCGGTAGAAGAGATGAAGTTGTGGCTACTCAAACAAAAGCAAACTCAACAATGGAGTTCACCTGTAGCGACGGTTGACGCTGTATATGCCTTACTCTATCGGGCTAAGAGTTTGCTGGATAATCAAGGGAAAGTACGCATTACTCTTGGTGCAAAGAAAATAGAACCTCAGCAGGCGACTCAAGGATTGGGCTACGTGAAGGAGGTAATTACCGATGCACAAACAATAGAGAAACTCTCGAGTATTAAAGTGGAGAAATTAGATGAAGGTATTGCTTGGGGTGCTGTATATGCGCAGTATCGTGAAGAGATGAATAAGCTACAGCAGCAGGGTAAAGAACTCAACGTTGAAAAGAGGCTTTATGTGGAGCGCATTGCAAACAACACTAAACAATTATATCCTTTATCGTCCGAATCGAAATTAGCTATTGGAGACAAGGTTGTAGTTCGGCTAACCATTCGCTTGGATCGTTCGATGGATTTTGTGCAACTGAAAGATCAACGTGCTTCTTGCTTTGAACCCATCAATTCGATTTCTGGTTACCAATGGAATTCAGGCACAGGATATTATGTGGATATAAAAGAGGCTTCGACTAATTTCTTTTTTGATTCTCTGAAAAAAGGAATATATGTATTGGAATATGGATACACAGTAAGTAGAGCTGGCGTGTACGAGTCCGGATTGGCTACAATTCAATCTGCTTATGCGCCCGAATATGCTTCACATTCAGCATCAAGCAAAGTGGAGGTTCTAAATTAACCTTCACTTCATTGTCCTTAATTCATTAAAAAGGCCTATTTTTGTGTCTTAAACTTGTAATTATCAAAAATAAAAAGGAATGAAACGCTGTCTTATCCTCATATTTTCTCTGCTTGCTTTTAGCTTATTTATTTGTGCTCAACCTCACATTTCTTCTAACAAAGAAACGCATAGCTTTGGTCAAATAGAATGGAAGCAACCGGTAACGGTTCAATATACTATTACCAATACAGGAAACAAACCGCTAGTGTTGACTAATGTGACAACTTCATGTGGATGTGCTGTGGCAGAATGGACTAAAAACCCTATTGAACCAGGTGAAAAGGGAATGGTGAATGCAACTTTTGATGCTCAGGCATTAGGCCATTTTAATAAAACAATAGGGATTTATAGTAACGCTCAACCCAGCTTGGTTTATCTTACTTTTTTAGGAGAGGTTGTGCAAGAAGTGAAAAACTATGAAGAGACACATCCCTATCTTATAGGCCATATTCGCATTGATCATAATACGATTGATTTTCCTGATGTGAAGCGTGGTGATCAACCTGAGATAACTTTAAGTGTAGTTAATTTGTCCGATAGGCCTTATGAGCCAGTCTTGATGCACTTGCCTCCTTATCTCACGATAGAAAAGAAGCCTAATGTTTTGTTGAAAGGTAAAAAAGGCACTTTAAAGCTAACACTTGACACGAAACAATTAGTTGATTTTGGATTAACACAAGCTTCTGTTTACTTATCTCGTTTTGCCGGAGATAAAGTTAGTGAAGAGAATGAAATTCCTATTTCAGTTGTTTTGTTGCCTGATTTTTCAGAGATGAGTGAGCAAGAAAAAATGAATGCTCCTGTCGTTCATTTGTCTGAAACGAATATTGATTTTAGTTCACGCTTGGCAAAGAAGAGTAAGGCATCTCATCTCATAGTTATCACCAATACAGGCAAATCACCGTTGGTGATTCGGAAACTACAAGTTTTTAATCCAGCTGTAGGTGTTAAACTTAAGAAGACGCTTCTGCAGCCGGGCGAAACGACCAAACTAGAGGTTAGTTTAAGCAAGAGAGGGATTAAAATCAAAAGACATTTGCGTATATTGATGATTACTAATGATCCTATACAACCTAAGGTCGAAATTAATTTGAAAGCTAAGTAAAAAAGGTCTTAGCTTAGATATAAAAAAAAAGAACATATTTATGGAACATCCTGAAAATAATAAGGCATATAAGGGACTTACTGTAAATTCGGGTATAGAAAAACCTTCTTCTGTAAATCCTTATTTAAACCGTAGTCGATCAATAAAACGTGAGCTTTCTGTAGATGACTTTGTTGATGGTATCGTGAAAGAGAATGTAACTATTCTCAGTCAAGCAGTAACATTGGTTGAGAGCGTAAAACCCGAGCATCAGTCTATAGCACAAGAGGTGATTGAAAAGTGTCTTCCCTATTCTGGTCATTCTGTTCGTATAGGTATTAGCGGTGTGCCCGGTGCAGGTAAAAGTACTTCTATCGATGTCTTTGGTTTACATGTTTTAGAAAAAGGAGGCAAATTGGCTGTTTTGGCTATTGATCCTAGTAGTGAACGAAGCAAAGGTAGTATTCTCGGAGATAAAACTCGTATGGAGCAGTTGGCTGTTCATCCCAGCTCTTTTATTCGTCCTAGTCCTGCAGCGGGCTCTTTAGGAGGAGTGGCGCGCAAAACTCGTGAAACCATTATACTTTGTGAAGCAGCGGGCTTCGATAAAATATTTGTTGAGACAGTGGGTGTAGGTCAAAGCGAGACAGCCGTACATTCTATGGTTGATTTCTTCTTACTCATCCAGCTTGCTGGTACAGGGGATGAACTTCAAGGTATCAAAAGAGGAATTATGGAGATGGCAGATGGCATTATAATCAACAAAGCTGATGGGAGTAACATTGATAAAGCCAAACTTGCCGCAACACAGTTTCGCAATGCTCTCCACTTGTTTCCGGCTCCGGAATCAGGATGGATACCTCAAGTCCTTACTTACTCAGGTTTCTACAATCTTGGAATAAAAGAGATCTGGGGTATGATCGATGAATATATGAATTTCGTTAAAGAGAATGGCTACTTTGAAACTCGACGTAACGAACAAAGTAAGTATTGGATGTACGAAACCATAAACGAACACTTGCGGGATAGCTTCTATAATAATGAAAAGATAAAATCTATGTTGCCAGAAAAAGAGCGTCAAGTGCTGAGTGCGGATCTTACTTCCTTCATTGCAGCCCGTAATTTACTTGACGCTTATTTTGGGGAACTTAAAAGAGATTAGTTTACAACGTTGATCTGAATTGATGTAGATTGTCTATCTTTCAGATTAGTCTCTACAGGCCTTCTGAGAGGGGTTTGGTGAATTAACTAGATCAGCGTGGTGAATTAACTACTTCACCACGCTGATCTAGTTAATTCACCACGCTGAAGTTATATCTTCCCTTTTTTTGTTCGTTTTGTTGAAAATAAGAAATAAATAAGCTTCTCTTGATAAGTAATAATACCTTAATCCTTCAATTTTCCTTCCGATTCTAATTGCACTTTTGACTTACTTTGAGTAACAACGTACACTCCTAAGAAAACGAGTGCGATAGCAACTCCTTTTTTCCATCCAAATGTATCCATTCCTATGGCCACAGCTACAATTGAAGCCACTATTGGTTGCACATAGTTATACATGCTAACCAAGGTAGGGCGGAGCAATCGTTGCCCGAACATAGTTAGAATGTATGCAAGGAATGTGGCACAGAGTACTACGTAGCTTATCTGTAAAACCATGTCTAGTGGAATAGCGGTGAAATCAATGGCAGCTACATCATGATAAGAGAATGGAATGAAGCATACTGAGGCATAAATAAATAACCATTTACTGATGGTGACTGGGGAGTATTTGGTGATTAAATCTCTGAAAACTGTTAAATAGACAGCGAAACTTAACTGAGCTATAAGACAGAATAGATCACCAACTATGCTGCCAGATTGTCCGTCACTTGCTGCTTGGCTGCTAAGAATTAGAGTCAGTGCTCCCATCGCTCCAATAAAAATGCCTAATATTTTTTTATTTGTAATTGGCTCATGCAAATACATAGCAGCCACGATCATAGTAATAATGGGTGTAGTGGTCGTTACGATGGATGCATCAATTGGTGAAGTCAGTGATAATCCGAAAATGAAACAGCCTTGGTTGAAGACAACACCAAACAGTGCAGCAAAAAAAAGCTTTAGTAAATCTTTGCTCTCAACGTTCTCTTTCGGACAGAATATCGATAGTATCCAAAAGGCAATGGCTGCTCCAACCATTCGGAAAGTGGTGACCGATAGTGGAGAAAACTCTCTTAGTACCGATTTGCCAATAGGGGCGTTTAGTCCCCACATCACATTAGCAGCAAACATGGCTACATGCCCTTTTAAACTTTTATCGTTTACCATCTTTCTAGTTGATATCTGTATGAATAATTGTTGCAAAGGTAGAAAAAAACATCATTGCTATAGCTGAATGAATAATCTTTTTATCTTTGTATTATCGATTGCCATTAACGGCAAAGAGCTAATATTATTATGGAGAAACAAGCTAATTACATTAAACACATCGAAATTGACAAGCTGTGGGGGCGGTTCAATATTGCTTGGGATTTACGTCCTGATGTAAATATTCTTTCTGGAATAAATGGAGTAGGTAAGACTACTATACTGAATAAATCGGTTAATTATCTTGAATATTTATCGGGAGAGGTGAAGAGTAATGAGAAAAATGGAATACGCATTTCTTTTGATTCTCCTGACGCCGAATCTATTCCTTATGATGTAATACGTAGCTATGACCGGCCACTGATCATGGGCGATTTTACTGCTCGAATGGCCGACAAGGACGTGAAATCGGAGCTGGATTGGCAGTTGTATCTTTTGCAACGCCGATACTTGGATTATCAGGTAAATGTGGGCAATCGGATGATTGAAATGCTTGCAAGTGAAGATGAAGAACAACGTAAACAAGCAACTTCTCTCTCATACCCCAAGAGGTGTTTTCAGGATATGATTGATTCTTTGTTCAGTTATACTCGAAAAAAGATAGATAGAAAGCGTAATGATATTGCTTTTCATCAGGATGGCGAACTTTTATTTTCTTATAAACTCTCATCGGGTGAAAAGCAGATGCTGGTTATTTTACTCACTACGTTGGTGCAAGATAATCGTCATTGCGTTCTCTTCATGGATGAGCCGGAAGCTTCTTTACATATTGAATGGCAGCAGAAACTTATTGCCATGGTACGAGAGTTAAACTCTAATGTGCAGATCATTCTGAGCACCCATTCGCCTGCATTGATTATGGAAGGTTGGCTTGATGCAGTGACAGAAGTGAGTGATATCTCTACACCGATAGAGAAGTTGCTAGAAAACAAATAGAATATATGGCTAAAACACTGATTGAAAATTTAAATTCGTCCTATTTCTCTGCAGCTCACCAGCTATATTCTAAGAAGGTTCGTCGTAAAATAGTTGCTTATGTTGAAAGCTACGACGATGTTGCATTTTGGAGAATGCTGCTTGAAGAGTTCGAAACCGATGAATACTATTTTGAGGTAATGCTTCCATCGGCAACATCTTTATCGAAAGGAAAAAAGATGGTGTTGATGAATATCTTGAATGTGGATGAACTAGGAAAAAGCTTGATTGCATGTGTGGATAGCGATTATGACTTTTTGCTTCAAGGTGCTACAGCAACTTCTCGTAAGATCAATGATAGCAAATATGTTTTTCAAACTTATACTTATGCCATTGAAAATTATTTCTGCTATGCCGATGCTCTTCATGAAATTTGCGTACAGTCTACCTTAAACGATAGACGTTTATTTGATTTTAATGATTTTATGAAGCGCTACTCTCAGATAGCTTATCCGTTATTCTTATGGTCTGTATGGTTTTATCGTCAGCACGATACTCACACATTCCCTATGAATGACTTTAACTCATATGTAAGAATACGAGATTTTAATTTTCGGCATCCTGAATATGCGTTAGAGAGAATGCAAAAGGAAGTCTCGTCTAAACTCTCTCAATTGCGACGCCATTTTCCGGGGCTTGTGACTCAAATAGATACTTTGGCAGAAGAATTGAAGCAACTAGGTCTGATTCCTGAAACGACCTATCTTTACATACAAGGGCATCATATAATGGATAATGTAGTGCTGAAACTATTAGCACCTGTTTGTGCAGCATTGAGGAGAGAACGAGAATTAGAAATACAAAGATTGGCCGAACATGAGGAACAGTATCGCAATGAATTGGCCAGCTACGAGAATAGCCAGATAAGTGCAGAGGTAATGCTTAGACGAAATGGAAAATATAAAGAACTTTATCTTTATAAAAGTTTGCAAGATGATGTGCGGGCATTTATGAACAACAAATAAATAAGTTTTTAAAAAAAATAAGATAATAATACGTCATGATAATAGAACATATCTTGGAACAGGGTCAGGTTGTAGATAGTATAAACACGTATTTAATCTCTTTGGGTTTCAGTCAGCCTCTGGCTGATAGTATTGACCAGTTTATAGCCGTTACTTTACTTCTGGGTTTGGCTTTGCTGGTTGACTTGATCTGTAGAAATATTCTTTTGAAGGTCGTTGCTAAGTTAGTGAAGCATACAAAAGCGACATGGGATGATATTGTATTTGATAGGAAGGTGATGATTAATCTTGGTCGGATGTTGGCTCCAATACTGGTTTATTTGTTATTGCCGGTTGTTTTTCCTCGTGACCCAGGTATGATCGCTTTTCTGCAACGTCTTTGCCTGATTTACATTATAGTAACCCTGCTTCGTTTTATTAACGAATTTCTCTTGGCTATATATCATGTTTATAGTGATAAAGAGCAATTTCGTGATCGCCCTCTGAAAGGATTGTTACAAACAATACAGGTTGTTCTTTTCTTTATTGGAGGCATTGCTATTGTTAGCGTACTGATTGATCAATCTCCGATTGCGCTCTTGACAGGTTTAGGTGCTTCGGCGGCTATCCTCATGTTGATTTTTAAAGATAGTATCATGGGTTTTGTTTCGGGCATTCAATTGTCTGCCAACAATATGCTTCGTGTAGGCGATTGGATTGTAATGTCGAAATATGGTGCAGACGGTACGGTGATTGAGGTTACTCTAAACACCGTGAAAGTTCGTAATTGGGATAATACGATCACTACCCTTCCACCTTACGCTTTGGTGAGTGATTCTTTTCAAAACTGGCGTGGCATGCAGGAATCAGGTGGGCGGCGCATTAAACGCTCTATTAACATAGATATGAACAGCGTGAAGTTTTGTACACCCGAAATGTTGGATAAGTATCGTAAAATTCAACTGTTGAAAGACTATATTGATGAGACTGAGCAAGTCGTTAGTGAGCATAATAAAATATTGAATATTGATAGTTCTCTGTTAGTTAATGGACATAGGCAAACTAATCTTGGTGTTTTTCGGGCGTATCTGAATAATTATCTAAAGAACCTTCCTGAAGTCAATAAGGAAATGACTTGTATGGTTCGTCACTTACAACCCACCGAACAAGGGATACCGATGGAATTGTATTTCTTTTCTTCTGTTAAAGAATGGACTGCTTATGAAAGTATACAAGCGGATATCTTTGATCATGTTTTAGCAATCGTTCCAGAGTTTGAACTTCGTGTATTCCAGAATCCTACAGGTAGCGATTTTAGGGAACTGAAGAACCGAAACTAAAAAAATAAACAGACGATTCATTTGTCTATTAATAAATGTGTTATATTTGTGGTAATCAATACCTCTTTTAACCACAAATGTATGAATGTAGCACAAAATCATATTATCCGTGAAATAACTCCATTGTCGGATAAAGATTGTTTCTATATAGCCGAACGATTTAAAACGGAGTTTACTTATCCCATTCACAATCATGCTGAATTTGAACTGAATTTTACAGAAAAAGCGGCTGGGGTTAGACGTATTGTTGGTGATTCGGCAGAAGTGATCGGTGATTATGATTTGGTACTGATAACAGGAAAAGAACTGGAGCATGTGTGGGAGCAGCATGAATGTTGCTCTAAGGAAATTCGTGAGATCACCATTCAATTTTCTTCCGATCTTTTTTTTAAAAACTTCATTAATAAGAATCAGTTCGATTCCATCAGAGATATGCTTGAGCGGGCCCAAAAAGGATTGAGTTTTCCTATGCCTGCTATACTCAAAGTATATGGAATGCTCGACACACTGGCTTCCGAGAAGCAAGGATTCTATGCTGTGATTAAGTTTCTTACCATTCTTTATGAGCTATCTTTGTATGTTGATAAGGCACACACTTTATCTAGTTCATCCTTTGCTAAAATAGGCATACATTCAGATAGCCGTAGGGTACAAAAGGTGCAAGAATACATTAATGCCCACTATAAAGAAGAAATACGTCTGAACCAGTTGGCTGATATTGCAGGAATGACATCGGTTTCTTTCAGTCGCTTTTTTAAATTGCGTACAGGGAAGAATCTATCTGATTATATAATTGATATTCGCTTAGGCTTTGCCACTCGGTTGCTAGTCGATTCTACTATGTCCGTTGCTGAGATCTGTTACGACTGTGGCTTTAATAATCTATCTAACTTCAACAGGATCTTCAAAAAGAAGAAAGAATGTTCTCCTAAAGAGTTTAGGGAAAACTATCGGAAGAAGAAGAAACTTATTTAGAGTTTGGACTGTTGAGCGCATATTGTATAAGCTCCTAAACTTGAGACATCAAGTCTCAAACTTCCTGCATTGAACTCACGAGAATAACTTGCAGAAAATGCCACTGATATAAAATACCGTTTTTTGTATCTCCTTTTAATCGTTATGCTAATATTGCATTGATCTTTTCTAGTTCTTCTGCTGAGAAAGCGCAATTCTCAATAGCTTTTAAGTTATCTTTTAGCTGATTGACAGAGCTTGCCCCGATGATGACGGAAGTCACTAAATCATTTTTCAGAACCCAAGCTAGTGCCATCTCGGCCAATGTTTGTCCACGTTGCGCTGCTATTTCATTTAGTGCCTTAATCTTCTTTAATACTACTTCGGTTAGCTGTTCCTCTTTCAAGAAGCCTCCGCGAGCTATTCTTGAATCTTTAGGGATACCGTTGATGTATCTATTGGTCAGAAGCCCTTGTGCTAGTGGTGAAAAGGCGATGAACCCACTACCGTTAGTTTTTGTTTGTTGCAGAATACCCTCTTCTGGTTCACGGTTGAACATATTGTATCGTCCCTGATAAAGTAGGCAATGAACCTCTCTTTCTTTAAGATATGTGTAAGCAAATTCTGCCGCTTCTTTAGGGTATTTGGAGATGCCAACATAGAGTGCTTTTCCTTGACGGACGATGTCTACTAAGGCTTGTAATGTCTCTTCGAGCGGAGTGACGGGGTCATAACGATGAGAATAGAAGATATCAACATATTCCAGATTCATGCGTTTCAGACTTTGATCCAGACTACTGATCAGGTGTTTGCGAGAACCCCATTCTCCGTAAGGTCCCGCCCACATTTCGTGTCCGGCTTTTGTTGAGATAAAGAGTTCATCTCGATAAGGCATGAATGATTTCTTCATTATTGCACCAAAAGTCTCTTCTGCAGAGCCAAAAGAAGGTCCATAGTTATTGGCCAAATCAAAGTGGGTGATACCATTATCAAAGGCGTAATGTGCCATCTTTATACTGTTCTCGAAAGAATCAACACTACCAAAGTTATGCCATAGTCCTAATGACAGTTCGGGTAGCAGAATCCCACTTTTGCCACATCTGCGATATTTCATTCCGCAGTTATATCTCTCTTGGTCAGGTGAATAAATAGGAGCCATCATATTTTCTATTCATTGAGGTTAAGTTACACAAAGATATATCTTATTTATCTAACTAAGATAGTTGTAATGGTATAAAATCAGAATAGATGTTATAACCTTTTTGTAAGAAAGCACAATAAGTACTAGTTATTGATAAAATAATACTGTATAGTTTAATTAAACAATACTAATTTTGTAAATGAACAAAACCTTTAATCGTATGACAAAACAAATATCATTATTAATTCTTCTTATTGCCTTATCAGGCTTGTGCTCTGCAAAGCAAAATTCAAAAACCTCTCCTTTTGTTCGTATTGAAAATGGAAACTTTTTATGGAATAATACACCTTATTCTTATATAGGGACGAATTTCTGGTACGGTGCCATCTTAGCTTCTGAGGGAGAAGGCGGCAATCGGCATCGATTACATCAAGAACTTGATTACTTGAAAAAAATAGGAATAAATAACCTTCGTGTATTGGTAGGCTCTGATGGCAATCGGGGCATTACAGCCAAAGTAGAGCCCACACTACAAATAGCTCCCGGGGTATACAATGATACTATTTTAGCTGGACTAGATTACCTGTTAGCTGAAATGGGCAAGAGAAAAATGGTAGCTGTACTTTACCTGAATAACTCATGGGAATGGAGCGGTGGATATGGCCAGTATCTGGAATGGGCCGGTTATGGGAAAGCTGCTGTGCCTGCTGTTGATGGGTGGCCAGCCTATATGAGCTATGTGAAACAGTATCAACAATCGGATAGTGCAAAAGCTCTGTTTGCAAATTATGTGCGAGACATAATCACACGCGTCAATCGCTATACTCATCTAAAATATGTGGATGATCCGGCAATTATGTCTTGGCAGATTGGTAATGAACCTCGCGCTTTTTCGGATGAGAACAAACCTTTTTTTGCTGCATGGATAGCAGATGTGGCTGCGCTGATTAAATCCTTGGATAAAAACCATTTAGTTTCGACGGGCAGTGAAGGCAAGCATGGCTGCGAAGAAGATATTACTTTGTTCGAGAAGATTCATGCTGATGCAAATGTGGATTATATGAATATTCATATATGGCCTTACAACTGGGACTGGGTAACGAAAGATAGCTTGCAAGAGAAAGTAGAGCTAGCAAAAGAAAATACGAAGAAATATATTGATGAACATTTGGCCGTTGCTGTGAAATATAACAAACCTGTAGTGCTTGAAGAATTTGGCTTTCCCCGGGATGGCTTTCAATTTTCAAAAGAGAGTAGCACGAATGTGAGAGACAACTATTATGCGTATGTTTTTCACTTAATTATTGATAAAACTGCTTCCAATAGATTGCTTCCCGGATGCAACTTCTGGGGGTGGGGAGGCTTTGCCAATCCTTCTACTAAGCACATATATTGGAAGAAAGGAGATGATTATACCGGTGATCCGGCTCAGGAAGAACAAGGATTGAATTCTGTGTTTGCTACAGATACGACCGTTGATATAATAAAGACAGCTAATGATAAACTGATGAATAAGGAAAAAATAGCACAATGAATTGCATTAAGTACATAATTTCAGGAGTATTGCTAAGTTGCTGGCTTGTGCAATCTACTTCGGCTCAAGTGAGAGGAAATGAGATAAGGGTTGTAGTATCTCCTGATCATTCTGATTGGAAATATAACATTGGTGAAAATAGTACTTTCACGATACAAGTTTTCAAGGCTCAGAATCTATTGAAAGACGTAACGATTGATTATGAATTAGGCCCTGAAATGTATCCTGCAGAGATAAAAAAGCAAATTTTGCTGAAGGATGGTAAATTGGTCGTAAAAGGACGTATGACGGAGTCCGGTTTTTTGCGTTGCAAAGTGAAAGCTTATGTTGGTGAGCGTACTTATGAAGGCTTGGCAACTGCAGCTTACCAACCGGAAAAAATCACTCCATTCGCTACTTTGCCTGAAGATTTTGACGCTTTCTGGGCTACCTCATTGAGTGAAGTCCGCAAGACGGCACTTGAACCCACAATGCTGCTCTTACCCGAGCGCTGCACAGAAACGGTAAATGTATATGAAGTTAGTTTTCAGAATATGCGTTGGGGCTCTCGTACTTATGGTATTCTATGCATGCCCAAGAAAGGTGGGAAATATCCTGCTTTGTTACGTGTGCCGGGAGCAGGTATCCGTACGTATTATGGTGATATAGCGACAGCTTCCAAAGGAGCTATAACGCTTGAAATAGGAGTTCATGGAATTCCTGTAACGATGACTCAAGAATACTATGATAAATTAGTATATGGTGCCTTGTTCTGCTATTGGGATATAAATAAGAATAATCGTGATGCATTCTATTATAAACGAGTATTTATAGGTGCTGTTCGTGCAGTCGATTTTATTTGTAGCTTACCTCAATACAATGGTAATGCTTTAGGAGTAACTGGCTCCAGTCAGGGAGGTGCACTTTCCGTTGTAACAGCAGCATTAGATAAACGTGTTACTTTCTTTGCAGCCGTACATCCGGCCATGTGTGATCTGGTTGCCTCATTAAATAAAAGAGCATGTGGATGGCCCCATTATTTTTATCAAAAAGAGAATTCAGACAAAACTGAGTTAGAGGCAACTCGTTACTATGACGTTGTCAATTTTGCTCGTCGTCTATCTGTTCCTGGTTGGTTTAGCTGGGGATATAATGATGAAGTTTGTCCGCCGACTTCTATGTCTGCTGCTTATAACTGCATTGCATCTCCTAAAGAGTTACACCCATATCTGGAGACTGGCCATTATTGGTATCAAGAACAGTATGATGAATGGAATAAGTGGCTATGGAAGCAGATGGGGATTAAATAATCTCAGATATTCTTAGTGTCTGTCCAAGTAATAGTTAACTTTTTGATTATTCTATTGCGATAAATATTTATAAAGTATTGATTTATGATAAAATTGTATTTGTTCTGAAGTTTGTATAAATCTATCTTTGTTATTGTAAAATCACGTTATCTTTAAAATCTAATTATATATGAAAATGAAGAACATTCTGTTGTTTCTAACGGCACTCTTTGTGAGTTGCCATGTGATGGCCCAACAAACCCATGTTACCGGTACAATTACCGATGCGAACGATGGTTCTCCGATGATTGGTGCCAATATACTCGTGAAAGGTACTACTTCGGGTACTATTTCTGATATAAGCGGAGGATTTAGCGTAAATATTCCCGCAGGTAAAAATGTTCTGGTTGTTTCTTGTATGGGGTATAAGACTCAGGAAATAACAATTAAGCCCGGACAGAAGACTCTCAATGTTTCGATGAAAGAAGATACTGAACTGCTTGATGAAGTAGTAGTAGTGGGTTATGGCACAATGAAAAAGAGTGACCTCTCTGGTGCATCAGTCTCCATGAGTGAAGATAAAATCAAAGGTTCGGTGATAACGAACCTTGATCAATCCTTTCAGGGCCGTGCAGCAGGTGTGACTGCTGTTTCGACTTCCGGTGCTCCGGGATCTTCATCTTCTATCCGTGTTCGTGGTCAGTCTACTATCCTTGCCGGTGCAGAACCTCTATACGTAATTGATGGTGTGATTGTGCAAGGCGGAGGACAAAGAGGATCTGACTTTGGTTTAGGAGATGCTCTTGGTAATGGTGCGGTTTCTACCATTTCACCGTTATCTACCATAAACCCTTCGGATATTTTATCCATGGAAATATTGAAGGATGCATCTGCTACTGCAATCTATGGCGCACAAGGCTCTAATGGTGTTGTCTTGATTACGACCAAACGTGGTAAAGCAGGTGAAGCTAAATTCACCTATGATGGCATGTTTGCTGTTCAGCGTCAGACAAAGCGTTTGGATATGATGAATCTTCGCGAATATGCTGAATTTTATAATGATCTGGTATCTACCGTCCAATTAGAAGGAGATAACTATTATGCTGATCCTTCTTTACTTGGAACAGGAACTAACTGGCAAGATGCCGTTTTTCAGACAGCTCTGCAACAGCAACATCAAATATCAGCGCAAGGTGGTACAGATAAAATAAAATATTATGTATCAGCTTCTTACATGGATCAAGATGGTACTTTGATTGGCTCAAACTTCAATCGTTATTCCTTCCGAACCAATCTGGATAGTCAGTTGAAGGAGTGGCTGAAAATAGGTTTGAGTGCTACTTATTCAGCTACTGCTGAAGATTTAAAATTGGCAGATAGTGATCAAGGTATTATTAATTATTCTTTGCAAACTATTCCTGATATTCCGATCTATGATATAGACGGGAATTATGCGACAATAGTTCGCGAAGGTTACACTAATCCAAACCCTATTGCTCTGGCTTTAAAGGATGATATCTTGCTAGATCGCCAGAAATTGACGGGAAATATTTTCTTTGATATCTCTCCGATTAAAAAATTGGTATGGCATGCTGAATTAGGCTATGATATCAGTTCATCAAAAGGTGATCGCTACAAACCAATGATAGATTTAGGTACATGGAAACGCCAAAGCAATGAAAGCGGCATTCAGAAAAATAGTAGTACTTTTTGGCAATTGAAGAACTATATAACTTATACAGATAACATTCAAGATCATCATTTTACAGCTATGATTGGTCAGGAATGTTGGGAGTCTAATTATGACTTTACTAGCATCTTTAATACAGGACTTCCTTCTGATGAAGTTCATAATCCAGCTTTGGGCTCAGGAACTCCAACAATTAATGCTGGTTTTGGTAGTTCTTCAATGGCTTCTTTCTTTACTCGTTTGACATATAATTATGCGGAACGTTATTTGGCTACATATACTTACCGCTACGATGGTTCTTCTAATTTCGGTCCCAATAATCGTTGGGCAGGCTTTCATTCATTAGCTGGGTCTTGGCGCTTTTCTAATGAAAAATTCTTTGAGCCTTTTAAAGGAGTAGTGAACAACGGTAAATTACGTTTAGGTTGGGGACAAACCGGTAATTCCAATATAGGTGGTTATAAATGGGGTACTACAATTTCAAGAATGCCTTCAGGATTGGGTATGGGATATCGTCCGGCTAATATTCCAAATACATCTATAAAATGGGAAGCTCAAGAACAGTGGAATGTCGGTATTGATTTATCTTTATTTCAGGATCGCGTTAATTTAACAGCCGATTGGTATAAGAAAGTGTCTACTGATATGTTGATGCCTTTACAATTACCATCTTATATGGGTACATCAGGAAATGGTTCTTCTGCATTAGCAGCTCCTTATGGTAACTATGGTAACATAGAGAATAAGGGTATAGAACTTTCTTTGAATACGCATCCTGTTATAGGTAAGTTTCAATGGGATTCTGATTTCCAGATTTCTTTTAATAAAAACAAATTGAGAGGACTGGCCGGAACATCGAGTGGACAGATTGTGGGTTATGGACAATGGTCAGATGTGGTTAGTGTCTCAAGGATAGGTGAGTCGTTGTTTAACTTTTATGGCTATGTTTGTGATGGTGTTTACAAAGATTTGGAAGATTTGCAGGCATCTGCAAAACCTGAGAAATATCCGGCTGACGGAGTCTTTAATCGGGCAAATACAGTTTGGGTAGGTGATATGAAATATAAAGATCTCAGTGGACCTGATGGAAAACCAGATGGTGTAATAAATGACTATGATAAGACCAATATCGGTTCTCCAATGCCCGATTTTACATTTGGTTGGACTAATACATTTCGTTATAAGAACTTTGATTTGTCAGTCTTTATTAATGGCTCTTATGGAAATAAGGTTTTTAATTACTTGAGTATGAAATTGACACATATGAATACTGCATGGAGTAATCAATTGAATACTATAGCGGATCGTGCAGAACTAGTTCCAATTGATCCGAACAAGGCATACGCTAATGGTGGAAAGTGGTATGATGACGTAACGAATGTGAAAGTTAATAATCCAAATACTTCTATTCCTCGTCCCTCGATCCAAGATCCCAATGATAACGACCGTATCAGCGACCGTTACATTGAAGATGGCTCTTATATTCGTCTCAAGAATATTACTTTAGGTTATACATTTCCAAATAGTATGATAAAGAAAGTAGGTTTGGGAAGTTTGCGTCTATATGCCAATATCCAAAATCTATTAACGATCACCAAATACGATGGTTATGATCCTGAGATTGGGGTCAACACAGCCAACGCCAATGTTTATGGCTTAGATAATGGACGTTATCCGTCACCGACGGTTTATTCATTCGGTCTAAATGTTTCTTTCTAATACCTAAAATTAAAGATATATGAAAATCAAGGAATTTAAATATTTAATATTTGCCGCTGTATTGGGAATGACTATTTCTTCCTGTGAGGATTTCCTGAACCGTCCGGCAGAGGATAACTATAATGAAGCTAACTTCTACCAGAACGATGAACAATGCATACAAGGTGTCAATTATCTCTATAATTCACCATGGTATGATTTTCAGCGTGGATTTATTAAAGTTGGAGAAGTACTATCGGGTAATTATTATATGGGGAGTAGCCCTTATTTGGATTTTACAGTGAATGGTACTGACGCCGATTTGGTAAATATGTCCTATTCTTTGTGGGCGGTGAATGGCCATGCCAATACTGTTTATGCTCGTCTGAAAACAGCTAATGCTTCTCAGTCCGTTATTAATCAATGCATGGGCGAATGCTTGGTTTGGAAAGCGATGGCTTATTTCTATTTGGTACGTTCGTTTGGAGCAGTACCTATTATACATGATAATACTGCAGAACTTGCCAGCGGAACATATAATTCGAAATTTAGGATAGAGGCAACTGATGTATATGAATACATTATTATGACATTAGAGAAGGCTATTGAGCTATTGCCGTCTAAAGGTGAGGATGGGCGCATTGATCAATATTCAGCCAAAGGCCTGATGGCAAAGGTTTATCTCACAAAATCCGGTCTTGGACAATCGGGCACTCGCAACCAAGAAGATTTGGATAAGGCTGCTTCTTATGCGAAAGATGTCATTGATAATTCCGGGCGTAGTTTATTAAAGAGCTATTCTGATGTATTTCGTTTAGCGAACAATAAAAATCGTGAATGTTTGATTTCTTGGCATTGGTATCCAACTCGTGATCCTTGGACTGCTCAAAACACATTACAATCTGATTTGGCTATGGTAGGTTTCGATGAGTTTGGAGACTGCTGGGGAGGTTACGGTGGTCCTTCTGTTGATCTGCAGGAGGCTTTTGGTGTAAGCGTACTTGAATCTCCTTCAAATCGTACGGATACGGATAGTCGACGCAAGGCCACTATGATGATGGCGGGAGATGTTTATGAATATTTCTGGCAGGATAAAGGTGGATTCGATTATCTGAAGTTTATTTATGATAAAGAAAACTACGGGGCCGGTGGGCCGGGTGAATTACAATCAGGAACAGGTGCTAACGCAGTAAAACAGCTGTATGGTAATGCCAATGATCATGTCGTAGGGCTAGGCATTTCTGCCGGTAATATGGTTAGTGGATTGAGTACACATATCTTGCGTTTGTCAGATGTCTATCTCATCTACGCTGAGGCTAAAATTGGAAATAATGCTTCTACTACTGACGCAAGTGCGATTGATGCGTTTTATACTGTTCGTCATCGTGCTGTGGCTTCTGCCCCTCGTCCTGAATCCATTACTTGGGAGCAAGTCTGGAAAGAACGGCGTCTGGAATTAGCGTGTGAAGGTGATCGTTGGTATGATTACGTACGCTTGTCATATTATGATCCGCAACGTGCCATTAACGAATTGAAATCTCAACGCCGTGATGTATATTATGGGTTGAATAGTTTGTATAAGGGTTATTATGAAAATAAATCTTATGTTGTTAATCCGGATGACCAACGTTATAATCCAGAAGCCAAGGCACCGAACGTAACTATATCAAGCTTTACTTTGCCTTTCCCAACGGAAGATGTGGTATTTAATCCCAACTTGATGAAAGACCCTATTCATGTGGATGTACGTAGTGAATTTAGTTATTAATTTTAATGCTGAAAAAGATGAAAAACAATAAATATATGAATTGGTTCTTTGCGGCTGCGATTATAATTGCGGGTTTTTCAATGGCTGCCTGCGAAGATGAGCCGGATAAGTATGAAGTTGCAGGAGGATTACCTACTGTTAAATATATACGCTTACCGCTTCCTCAAGTTGCGGACTCCTTGTTAAGTGGAGCTTATATGGCAAATACCGTATGCTTAGTCGGAGATAATCTGCGTAGCATTTACGAACTTTATTTCAATGATCAAAAGGCTGTTTTGAATACGAGTTACATTACCGATCACACATTACTCATTGATGTGCCTAAAACTATTCCGGCTAAAGTTACCGATAAAATCTATATGATAACAAAATCAAAAGACACTATCGCCTATGATTTTAAGGTCCTTGTACCGACTCCTGCTGTGAACTCCATGTCTTGCGAGTATGCTAAGCCGGGTAGTGAAGTAACGATTTATGGTGACTACTTTTTAGATGATCCTAATGTTCCGTTGACAATAACAATGCCTGGAAATATTGGAGTTACTGAAATTACCAATATTACGAAAACAACGGTTAGTTTTATTATCCCAAACAATTCTCTTGATGGCTATATTAATGTGAAGTCTATCTATGGTACCGGACGTTCCAAATTTCAATATATGGATAAGCGTAATATTTTATTTGATTGGGATGGCTCTCATGGTGGTTTTGCTCTTGCTAACGGCTGGCGTAACGGTGTTGTTCGAAATTCAGATCCTGTAGGTATTGACGGTCCCTATCTTTATTTTGGAGGTGCTATGGGAGGTGCAGTAGGCGCAACTTGGGCTGAAAATGAATTTTCATTCAATTATTGGCCTGGTTCAGTTAAGAATCCACCTAAGGAATATCCTGAATTATCTTCTTTGCCTGAATTTGCAGAAATGATAGAGAAATATGGAGTCAATCATCTGCAATTGAAGTTTGAAATCTATGTACCGACCTCCAACCCTTGGATGTCAAGTGCGTTGCAGGTTATTTTCTCTTCTAATGAAGATGTGACGATTAATACAGGGAATAATGGTTATTTTAGCAATACTGCTACGCCTCGTGGTTTGTGGATTCCATGGAAAGATTCCGGCTCTTATGATACAGGCAATAAATGGCTGACAGTTTCTATGAAGCTATCAGAATTTAATAAAACTCATGATGGTAATAAGTCTGCCAATGCTTTGGATAAGAGTCGTATGACAGGACTTACCTTCTTCGTTTGGAATGGTGGTGTGCTTGGCACAGACTGTAATCCGATTATCTGTATAGACAACATTCGTGTAGTACCTGTTGAATAACTTTAAAAACTAATAGTAATATGAATAAAACATATAAACTGTCGGCACTTTGGATGATGTGCTTGATGATCCTTAGCTGCTTGTCGTTTACGGCTTGTGATAATGAAGATGGGGAAGATACCAACCAGTATACAGGCGGCGTCAATTTGAATGTATTCGGGCCAAGTCCCGTAGCTCGTGGAGGTGAACTTCGCTTCTTGGGTAGTGGTCTGGATAAAGTTACAGCTGTTGTTATCCCGGGGTCTGGTGAGATAACGGATATTAAGGTGATTAGTAATACGGAGATTCGTATTACTATACCTCAAACGGCAGAACCGGGGTTAGTTGTCTTGAAAACTCCCAATGGTGATATTACGACAAAGACAAAATTGACGTTCATGGAGCCGATCAGTTTGGATGCAATAGCCCCTAATCCGATAAAAGCGGGTGGAGAATTGACTATTACCGGCGAATATTTGAATCTGATTAAAGAGGTAATCTTCGCTGATAACGTGATCGTGAAAAGTGATGCTTTTACCAAACATGAACGTAAGGAAATCAAATTAATAGTTCCGAAGGAGGCCCAAACAGGTAAGATTATTATTTCCGATGGTGCTGAGATACCTAATTGGATCTATTCAAATGAAGCCTTGAATATTATTTTACCTTCTGTAACCCAAACATTGGATTTGACTTCAAAGAAACCTGGCAATGTGATAACTATACAAGGTAAGGATTTGGACTTGGTAAAACAGATCTTGATGCCCAATGGTGATAGCGTAGAGTTTACTCTAGAGGCAATGGATATAGTTGCATCAACGAAGAGTGCGGGTGGCAGCTATAAACTTAGCTTTATATTACCTCAGAATGCATCAGATGGTGCTGTCGTTATGGTTGCTTATTCGGGAGTGAAGGTAGCCATTGCCAATATTGGTATGGCGGTTCCTGCTTCTTTAGTGGCAACACCGGCAACCGATATTAAAACAGGTGATGTTATTAGTATTAAAGGTGTAAATATGGAGCTGGTAACATCTGTTGTTTTTCCAAATGTAGCCAATGTTGTCACTCCAAGTTCAAAAACTGCTACAGAAATTAAGGTTACCACGCCTGATGGTGCCATTAGTGGAAATCTGGTATTGAATACAGCAAGCGGACATACTGCGTCTGTGCTTATATCTACATTGAAACCTGAGGTTATTGCTTATAATCCTTCATCGGTTGCCGCTGGTAGCGATGTTGTTTTGCAAGGTAAGCATCTTGATTTGGTCGCTGCCGTTACTTTCGGAGGCAATAAGAAAGTAACCGTCACTTCTGCTGGAAGTACAGAATTAGAAGTTAAGGTGCCGGTTGATGCTGAAAGTGGAGAAGTTACGCTGACGATGAAGAATGGTGAAACGGTTAAATGTGCCTCTTTAGAGGTAACGAAACCTGTATTCTGTTATGTACCTGTGCTTCCGAGCTCGGATACAGAAATTAAATCAGGCACTATTTTATCAATAGGAATTCAGAATGGTGATAAGCTGACTAATGTTCAGGTGAATGGAAATAATGTTCAGTATATACTTCAAGGTTCTACACTTAATATACTTATTCCTAATAATGCGAATGGTAATACTACCTTTAAGCTGATTTCGTCTAATGGAGAAGTGTCTTATATTATAAAAGTAATTTCTTCAGGGATCATTGAAACGGTGATTATGGATAAAGTTCATGACTTGGGATCATGGGCAAATGAGGCGGCTGGCGGTGCGTTCCGCATATATAAGGAGTCATTTGAAGGAGTAAAGGCTGGTTCTATTATGAAATTCTATTTGACTGTAACAGTAGTTGAAGGTAAAATGCAGATTAATGATGCAAACTGGGGGCAATGGAAAGAAATCCTTCAGTTTAAGGATAAAGATCAGACATCTTATGAAATGGGCTTAACTCAAGAATTCCTTGATAAAATAATGGCTACCGAAGACGGATGGTCGAAGACGGCTCTTATTATTCAAGGTCAGAATTTGGTTATCTCAAAAGTTTCCATCATTACTGGCGGAGCAACATCTAAATAGAAATTAAGGAAAACGGATTAAGAGAATAATAAAAAGACTTGCTCAGTGGAATGCTACTACATTAAATTGAGCAAGTTTCTTTTATTTATGCAATCATAATGTCAGATGAGTAAAGAAAGTAATAAACGAATAAGACTATGAAGAAAATATCATATAATCTTTTCTTTTTTTTCATTGGGTTTTTATTCATTACATCATGTAGTGGAGGGGATAATGAACCTGAAATATCAATGATGAAGGCTCCCGAAATGATAAACAGTAATCCAATGGACGGAGCAAAAGATCTTCCTTCAGGTGATATAACTATTGTTCTGACTTATAACCAGAATGTCACTTCTCTTTCTTCCGAACACAGCAAAGTCACCTTGGGAAGTGCTTCCATAATAAGCGTTTCAGCTGTTTTAACCAAAGTAACCATACGGGTTTCCGGTTTAGAAAAGGGAACAGATTACCAATTGATTGTACCTAAAGGTGTTATATTGGGACCAACAAAATTAGAAGCGCCGAAAGTTTCTATTACTTTCAGTACGGTGCCCAAACAATCGATAACTAGTGCATTGTGTAGCCCCAATCCTTCAGCTCAAGCAATTAAAGTTTATGATTTTTTGAAAGAGAATTATGGTAAAAAGCTCATCTCAGGCACCATGGCCAATGTAAGCTGGAACATTAATGAGGCTGAATGGGTGTACAAACATACGGATAAATATCCTGCGCTGAATGCTTTTGACTTTGTTCATTTGTATGCATCTCCTGCCAATTGGATTGATTACGGAAATACAACAGTGGTTGAGAATTGGTGGAGTAATAATGGGCTGGTTGCAGCAACATGGCATTGGAATGTTCCTCAATCAGAAGGTAGTAGTAATTATGGTTTCTATTATACCGGAAAGAATAATGGTACCGGAGAAACATCGTTTGATATCACTAAAGCTGTTCAAAACGGTACATCTGAAAATTTACGTGTGAAAGCTGATTTGGATAAAATAGCTGATTACTTGTTACTTCTAAAAGCCAAGAACATTCCGGTTATCTGGCGCCCTATGCATGAAGCTTCCGGTGGATGGTTTTGGTGGGGAGCCAAAGGAGCTACGCCATTCAAAGCATTATGGAAACTAATGTTTGATACATTTAAAGAAAGGGGCGTGAATAATCTTATTTGGGTATGGACAGCACAAACAGGTGATAATGAATGGTATCCGGGCAATGAATATGTAGACATTATTAGTTGTGATATCTATAATAAAACGGTGATTTCTCAATTAACGGATGAATACACTTCTTTAGCTCAAAGTTATCCCAATAAAATGATTACTCTAAGTGAATGTGGCAACGTGGCTAATATGTCTTTGCAGTGGAATGCCGGTGCTACTTGGTCCTGGTTTATGCCATGGTACGACTATGATAGGACTAAAGAGGTTTCTGGTGCTGCTTTTAATGAAACAACTCACCAATATGCTAACATTGTTTGGTGGAAAGATGCATTCAAACAAAGTGTGATACTTACCCGTGATCAGATGCCAAACCTGAAATAATACTATCTTTGGATAAAATTGTACTTGTTTGGCTAACTTGCCAACCTTACATTTGTATCTGTGTAATATCAACCATTTTGAAATAGATTATAAACCATGAAAAACCTTTTAGTTGCAATGGCAATGACACTCACGGTGGGCTCCGGTTCTGCCGATAAAAAAGAAATTTATAAGGATCCTTCCGCTCCGGTGAAAGATCGGGTAGAAGACTTATTGGGTCGCATGACTCTTGAAGAAAAGGTCGGTCAGATGAATCAGTTTGTTGGCATTGAGCATATCAAGGCAAATAGTGCTGTAATGACTGCAGATCAACTGAAGAATAATACGGCCAATGCTTTCTATCCGGGTGTTACGGATAAAGATGTTGAGAAGTGGACTGCACAAGGATTGATTGGCTCTTTCTTGCATGTGCTAACGATTAAAGAGGCCAATTACCTTCAATCACTGGCAATGAAAAGTCGTCTTCAAATCCCAATTATCTTTGGTATTGATGCCATCCATGGGAATGCGAATGCACCGGATAATACGGTTTACCCCACTAATATAGGCTTAGCTTGTTCTTTTGATACCTTGATGGCCTACAAAATAGCCAGAGAGACGGCAAAGGAGATGCGTGCGATGAATATGCACTGGACGTTTAACCCTAATGTGGAAGTTGCTCGTGATGCCCGTTGGGGTAGAGTAGGGGAAACTTATGGGGAAGATCCGTATTTGGTTACTCTTATGGGTGTGCAATCGGTTAAGGGATATCAGGGCCAGTTGAATGGCAAAGAGGATGTTTTAGCTTGCATCAAACATTTTGTTGGAGGTAGTGAACCGATCAACGGTACAAATGGATCGCCTGCCGATCTGTCTGAACGGACTTTGCGCGAAGTTTTCTTTCCACCGTTTAAAGCCGGAGTAGAAGCGGGTGCTATGTCACTGATGACTGCCCATAACGAACTCAATGGCATACCTTGCCATAGTAATGAGTGGCTGATACAGGATGTGTTACGTGGAGAATGGAAGTTCCCGGGCTTCGTGGTAAGTGATTGGATGGATATAGAGCATATTCATGATTTACATGCTACGGCTGAAAACATGAAAGAAGCTTTTTTCCAATCTATCATGGCTGGTATGGATATGCACATGCATGGCATTCATTGGAATGAGATGGTCGTTGAATTGGTCAAGGAAGGACGCATCCCTGAATCTCGCATTGATGAATCTGTTCGTCGCATTTTGGATATAAAGTTTCGTTTGGGCCTGTTTGAGCAACCTTTAGCCAATGAAGCTCAAAGCATGAAGATTCGTCTGTGCGACGAACATCGTAAAACGGCTTTGGATGCTGCGCGTACTAGCATTGTGTTGCTTAAGAATGACGGATTACTTCCTTTGGATGCGAAGAAATATAAGAAAGTTTTGGTAACGGGGATTAATGCCAATGATATGAATATCTTGGGTGATTGGTCGGCTGTTCAGAAAGATGAAAACGTAACGACTATACTCGAAGGCCTGCAACAGGTGGCTCCTGATACCAAATTCGACTTTGTAGATCAAGGATGGGACCCTCGCAATATGGATCCCAAGAAGGTAGCCGAGGCTGTGGATCATGCGAAAGAAGCTGATCTTAATATTGTGGTAGCGGGTGAGTATATGATGCGCTTTCGTTGGACAGATCGTACAGATGGTGAAGATACGGATCGCTCGGATTTAGATCTTGTCGGTTTACAAAACGAACTCATTCAGAAGATTGCCGCTTCAGGAAAGCCAACGATCCTGATTTTAGTTAACGGACGTCCTCTTGGTGTAGAATGGGCTGCGGAACATCTTCCGGCTGTTGTGGAAGCGTGGGCACCGGGAATGCTGGGTGGTCAGGCAGTTGCCGAAATTCTTTATGGTAAGGTGAATCCTTCTGCTAAACTGGCAATAACCATTCCTCGCAGTGTGGGACAGTTGCAAATGATTTATAATCATAAACCTTCTCAATATTTCCATCCGTATGCTGTGAAACCTAGCACACCGCTTTGGCCGTTTGGTTATGGTCTTTCTTACACTAATTACAAGTATACTGATTTAAAACTATCCGCTAAAGAGATAGCTAAAGATGGTAATGTGCAAGCAAGTGTAAAAATAACGAATGCGGGTAGTAGAGATGGTGTTGAAATTGTACAACTCTATTTGCGTGATACTTATAGTAGTGTTACTCGTCCGGTGAAAGAGCTGAAAGACTTTGCCCGTGTCTCTCTGAAGGCAGGCGAAAGCAAGGTTGTTGATTTTACAATTACTCCCGATAAACTAGGTTTCTACGACAAGAAAATGAATTGGATTGTGGAACCGGGTGAATTTAGTGTGATGGTTGGTGCTTCTTCTGCCGATGAGGATTTGCTCAAAGAAACATTTGTTGTAAAGTGAGAAAAGATGAAAAATAAATTACTGGTTTGCCTACTATTTGCCTCGAGTATGATTTCATTCGATAGTCTGGTTGCTAAGGTCGTCGCTCCTGAACCTTTGGCTGATTCATTGCGAACACCTGAAACGCAACATTTGCTGACTAATCTTAAAAAGATAGCTCACCAAGGATTTATGTTCGGGCATCATGACGATCCTATCTATGGTATTGGATGGGAAGGAGACGAAGGACGTAGTGATGTGAAAAGCGTCTGTGGAGACTATCCGTCAGTGATGTCTTTTGATCTGGGACGGATAGAACTAGGCGGAGATAAGAATCTGGATAAGGTTTCGTTTGAGAAAATACGGAAAGAGATCATTGCTCAATACAATCGCGGAGGCATGAATTCTCTTAGTTGGCATGTCGATAATCCTCTTACCGGTAAGGACTCTTGGGATGTAAGTGATACCACAGTAGTGGCTTCTATTCTTCCTGGAGGAGCTAATCATGAAAAATTTCTGGGCTGGCTGGATGCAATAGCTGACTTTATGAACTCTCTTCAAACGGAAGACGGGGTGAAAGTTCCCGTGCTTTTCCGTCCGTGGCATGAGCATACAGGCAGTTGGTTTTGGTGGGGCGCAAAGCTTTGCACGCCTTCTCAGTATAAAGCATTGTGGAAGATGACTTATAACCGCATGCAAGAGAAAGGCGTGGACAATCTGTTATATGCCTATTCCCCGGGAACAGATCCGCAGAATAGTGCAGAGTATTTGGAACGCTATCCGGGAGATGACATCATTGATCTACTTGGATTTGACTGCTATCAATTCGACAAACAAAAGTATATGGATGAATTGGATCGCTCTCTCATGATCTTGACAGAGGTCGGCAAGGCACATAGTAAACCTATTGCCATTACAGAAACAGGTTTTGAAACGATCCCGGATGCTACTTGGTGGACAGAAACACTTTTTCCTGTAATTAGTCGCTATCCAATATGCTACGTGTTGGTGTGGCGCAATGCTCGCGAGAAACAAAACCATTACTATGCACCTTATCCGGGACAAGTGTCTGCTGCCGATTTTGTGAAATTCTATGAGAAGCCTCAAACCTTGTTTGCGAAAGATGTGATTCATTTATATGACTAACCCAATTAATTAAGTAACGATAAAAGCAATCAATTATGAGTCAGTTTAATGATAATATGACTAAACTACTAGCCGAACACGAAGCTTTTCTGTCTCGAAAGAATGAGCCTTCAATAAAGGGAAACGGAGTGGTTACCCGCTATGAGTACCCCGTGCTTACTTCCGAACATACTCCTGTGTTTTGGCGATATGATTTGAATGAAAAAACAAACCCATACTTACTGGAACGCATTGGAATGAATGCTACGATGAATGCCGGAGCAATAAAATGGAAAGAAAAATATTTGTTGATGGTGCGTGTGGAAGGTTCCGATCGTAAATCATTCTTTGCGGTTGCCGAGAGTCCCAATGGAATCGACAATTTCCGCTTCTGGGATTATCCCGTAACGATGCCCGAAGACGTGATTCCTGCTACTAACATTTATGATATGCGCCTTACGGCACACGAAGACGGTTGGCTTTATGGTATCTTCTGTGCCGAGCGCCATGATGATAATGCTCCGGCCGGTGATCTTTCATCTGCTACAGCTACTGCTGCTATTGCTCGCACCAAAGACCTTGTAAACTGGGAAAGGCTACCGGATTTGAAGGCAAAGAGTCAACAACGTAATGTCGTTTTACATCCGGAATTTGTGAACGGTAAGTACGCTCTTTATACTCGTCCGCAAGATGGCTTTATCGATACAGGTAGTGGTGGAGGAATCGGTTGGGCATTGATTGACGATATCACCCATGCAGAGGTAAAAGAAGAAGTTATTATTGACCGTCGCTATTATCACACGATTAAAGAAGTGAAGAATGGTGAAGGTCCCCATCCTATCAAGACCTCTAAAGGTTGGTTGCATTTGGCCCACGGAGTGCGAGGATGTGCTGCAGGCTTGCGCTATGTACTCTATATGTATATGACTTCCCTTGAAGATCCGACCAAAGTAATCGCTTCTCCGGCAGGCTATTTCTTGGCCCCACAAGGGGAAGAACGTATCGGTGATGTTTCTAATGTACTCTTCACAAATGGTTGGATAGCTGATGAAGATGGGAAGGTTTTTATCTACTATGCCTCTTCGGATACCCGTATGCATGTGGCTACTTCTACCATTGATAAAATGGTTGACTACTGCATGAATACCCCTGAAGACAAGTTGCGTTCTGCTGCTTCGGTGGAGATACTGAAGAAAATGATAAAGAATAATTTAACTCTTACTCCGCAATTAGCGAATAATAAATAATAGATTCGTATCATATAAAAAGACTATGAATAAGACAATCAATGCAAATTCGGCTTCTATAGGCAAAGAACGGGTTACCTTAAAAGAGAAAATAGGATATGGCTTTGGCGATATGGCATCCTCTATGTTCTGGAAACTCTTCGGTTCTTATCTGATGATATTCTATACCGATGTCTTTGGGCTTCCGGCAGCTGTTGTGGGTACGATGTTTCTCATCACACGGGTCTGGGATTCAGCTTTCGACCCTATCGTAGGCATTGTAGCCGATAGAACTCATACCCGCTGGGGAAAGTTCCGCCCGTATTTGCTCTATCTGGCACTACCCTTTGCACTGATTGGTATTCTGACGTTTACTACTCCTTCGCTGAGTGATACCGGAAAACTTATTTATGCATACGTCACTTACTCACTGATGATGATGGTTTACTCTGCCATCAATGTTCCTTATGCATCTTTGCTTGGAGTCATGAGTTCTGACACGAAAACACGTAATATTCTTTCTACCTATCGCATGACATTTGCCTATATCGGCAGTTTTATCGCCTTGCTGCTCTTTATGCCCATGGCCAATTATTTCTCAGGAGGAAGTACTGCACCTGCCGATGAACAGCAAGGATGGGTGATGGCTGTTATCGTGATAGCAGTGATGTGCACCGTGTTGTTCTACTTCTGCTTTGCCTTTACCAGAGAACGAGTGAAGCCGATAAAGGAGAAGCAGAGTCCTTTACGAGAAGATATACGTAATCTGTTGGGCAATAAACCTTGGTGGATACTGCTGGGTGCCGGAGTAGCGGCACTTGTATTTAATTCTATTCGTGATGGAGCAACGGTTTATTATTTTAAATATTTTGTAGTTGAGGCCGATTATGCTACTGTTTCTTTTTTTGGAGTATCCTTTGTGCTCAGCGGACTCTATCTGGCAGTGGGACAAGCGGCCAATATAGTCGGCGTTATTCTCGCTGCACCTATCAGTAACCGTATTGGCAAGAAGCGAACCTATATGGGAGCAATGTCCATCGCTACTGTGCTAAGTGTCATTTTCTATTGGTTTGGTAGAGGAGATTTGGTATTGATCTTTGTCTTTCAAATATTTATTAGCATCTGTGCCGGTAGCATCTTTCCGTTGTTATGGTCCATGTATGCCGATTGTGCCGATTACTCAGAACTGAAAACAGGCAACCGTGCCACCGGCCTTATCTTTTCTTCCTCTTCTATGAGTCAGAAGTTCGGTTGGGCCATTGGTAGTGCGCTTACCGGCTGGCTGCTTGCCTACTTTGGGTTTAAGGCAAATGTGGTGCAGAGCGAAGAAACCATTCATGGTATTAAGATGTTCCTTAGCTTCCTCCCGGCTGTAGGAACAGCACTCTCCGTAATTTTCATTAGCATGTATCCATTGAGTGAGAAGAAAATGAAAGTGATAACTGCAGAACTTGAGGCAAAAAGAAAATAAAGATGAAACAAACAGTATCTGTACTTGCCTCTGAAATGGAAGAAGTACTTACCTGCAATATTCTTCCTTATTGGATGAATAAGATGGTAGACAAGGTGAATGGGGGCTTTTATGGTCGTATTACCGGAACAGAACAACTGATGCCGGAAGCGAAAAAGGGAGCCATTCTCAATGCTCGTATGTTGTGGACATATTCGGCAGCTTATCGCCTTTTGAAGCGAGAAGAATATCTGGAGATGGCAACGCGTGCCAAACGAATGATTATTGATTCCTTTTATGATAAAGAGTTTGGAGGAATTTACTGGTCTCTGACCTATAAGGGGGAACCATTGGATACTAAAAAACAGATTTACGCTATTGGCTTTGCCATCTATGGTCTGAGCGAATATTATCGTGCCACGTCGGATGCTGAGGCACTTACCTATGCTATTCATCTGTTCGAAAGTATTGAGGCGCATAGCTTTGATGTAGATAAGAATGGCTATTGCGAAGCGTTAACCCGTGAATGGGGTGAGATGGCCGATATGCGTCTGAGTGATAAAGATGCCAACGAACGTAAGACGATGAATACGCATTTGCATATTCTGGAACCTTACACCAACCTTTATCGGGTTTGGAAAGACAAACGATTAGAAAAGCAGCTGCGAAATCTCATCTCTCTTTTTACTGATAAGATACTCAATAAAGACAATGATCATCTACAACTATTCTTCAATGATGACTGGGAAAACAAATCTCATATCATCTCTTACGGGCACGATATTGAAGCCTCTTGGCTCATTCATGAAACAGTTCTTGAATTGGGTGACAAAGCGCTGCTTGCTACGGTTGAGCCTCTTGTGCGGCAGATAGCTTGTGCAGCAGCGGAAGGGTTCACTCCCAGTGCGGGCATGATTTATGAAAGAAATCTCGATAATGGTCATCTTGATGCCGACCGTCACTGGTGGGTACAGGCAGAAACAGTCGTTGGCTACCTGAATCTCTATCAACACTTTGGTGATGAAGAGGCTCTAAGTAAAGCCGTCGATTGTTGGATCTTTATCAAATCTCACTTGATAGACCGTGAAAATGGTGAATGGTTTTGGAGCATTCGTGCCGATGGTACAGTGAATCGTGAAGATGACAAAGCCGGCTTCTGGAAATGCCCCTACCATAACGGGCGCATGTGCATGGAAGCGATGGAGAGATTTTTATAAAGAAAGCTACATACGTTGTCTTTCTTCAGAAGAAGCAGATTCTCCTTTATATTTACTTCGTGTAGCATTAAATTTGTATCGAACAGAGAATTGAAACGAACGGGTATCCATATCTTTATCAATCATTGATGTGACAGGATATATATCCATCACCCCTTTTCGTTTCTCTGTACCCAAAATGTCCGTTCCACGCATGTTCAATACGAGTTTGCCATCCATGATTGTTTTGGTTACTCGCATATCCATTCTGAAGCTGTTATACGTATAAGTCAGATCCGAATGCCCTTTTGAATTTCCCCGGAGGTCTATCATTGCTGTAAATCCTGCGGGTAACCGAAAAGTGTTCTGTAGACTGTAACTCAAATAAGGTTTCTGGTATTTCTGCTTCACAATCTCTCCGTAGCTAACATAATCTTTCTCTACGCCGATGCCTGCCACAGGTTCCCATGAACCCCAATGCGGAGAGTAGTAACCGAAGACCGATAGATTTCTTTCATCCAAATTTTCAGGTCGGAGCATGGTAATGTTCGTATCTTCATACTGCCCCGGCAATAGCAACGATAAGTTATTGTAAATCTTGTAAGCCGCCATAAACTTCATCTTGCCCCACAGCAACGAATAGGTGATATCATCTATCCTAGTCGGCTGCAAATAGGGATTACCCGCCTCATAAGTATAAGAGTTATCATACTGAATGCTGTTTCTAAGTTGGTAATAGCTGGGACGTCTGATGGTTGAACGATACCCCAACATCATTTGTATTTTCTCATCACGATAACTTACTGAAGCATTGGGAAAGAAATCCGTATAAGTACGACTCTGTACATCTATTTTGTCCCCATTTTCGAAATAATCGAAGCCCGTATCTTCAAATCGTAATCCTGCGCCCAACGTCCATCTCCCAATGGTCTTTGAATAAGCCAGGAAGGCAGCAAACATTTTCTGTTTGGACAAATTTGTATTCGAAGTCAGGGTTTCCGCCCCCTCATTGTCTATGACAATATAATTCTGTTCATTAGTCGTATGACTAAACTCCGTTCCATATTTTAATTCTCCTTTCCATAGAGGCGTGATAAGCGTAAGTTTACCGGCATAAAGATGATAATCTTGCAGAGACTGTGTATTTACCTTTTCATCTGTTGCCCTACCAGACCATGAATCCTGCTGGGTGTTACTGTTTCCTTTGGAATAGTCAAAATCAAGCTGAGCCTTCAACCAGTTAGATAAATTGCCTACGTAGTAAGCATTCAAAAGGTGAGACGTTCTATCAATGTCCATCAGAGCAGTTGTAGGAAATTCTTCAGAAAGCGTATTGTCAAGATGCACTTGGCTCTGCATCTCCATATCTAGTTTCGCATAGGGAGTGCCGTCGTACGTATATTTGGCACCCGCCGAATGGTGTTCGTTAAACTCATAGTTAAATCCGGTTTCCACATAATGCTCTCTCGTATGATGCCTTTCTTTATCCTTGCTATATACATCTGTGGTTTCGTGATCGGCTATCAACGTATTTCCGAATGTATTTTTCATTTTCTTTTGATTATCACTATATCCGTAATTGGCAAAGACATCAAGTTTATTTTTTCGATAATTCAAGTCTATGCTCTCATCAGCAGAAAATCGTCTGGCAACACTCATCCAGCCGAATATTTCCCCACTGAATCCCTCACCCGAAGGGCGTACAGCTTCAATGCGGATAACAGCACTGACTGTTGCATCATATTCCGGTCCCGGGTTGGTAATCACAGTCACCTTCTTTATGTTACCAGACCCCAGTCTTTGTAATTCGTTCTCATCTCTCACAAGTCGATTATTGATATAAATAAGAGGCTTCCCTTTGCCAAGGACAGTGAATGCATCACCGTCTTTTACCACAAAAGGGAGCTTCTCCAATACATCATTGGCCGTACCAATATTCTTCAACGGACTGCTTGCCACGTCCATGGCAATCCCTCCGTTCTCCATTTTAAAATGATTCCGTACCCCTTTTACAACCACCTCTCCAAGCATTTTTGCGTCCTGCACAAGTGTAATCTGGTTGACTCCATTTCTTACGATAACCGTATCTTTGCTCAGATATCCCAGATAACTGATATGAACGGCCTCTTTTTGTTTCTTCGATGTTAGTGTAAAATTACCCTCCATATCCGTCACAGTCCCCACAAATGTTGCCTAAGAATCCTTATTTACGACTACGATATTGGCAAAAGTCAAAGGTTCAGAAGTTACTCCGTCAATGACTTTGCCTTTGATCTGCTGTGCTTCGGTAGAAAAGATCGATAGGACTAAAAAAAGTACAATTGCTGCATAGTGTTTCATTCTTTGTCGTTTTTTTGCGTTGATATTTGTTGTATTTATTCTATAGAGTATAGTTTCTACTACTAATTGCTCCAGATGCTTCACATATTGAGCTAAAACCAACTAAAGATAAAAATAATGTTAGAGCTTGCTTTTTTGATAATATCATCCCCGTGGTACCGTCCATAGCGGTGTTCTGGTACCCCAATTTATCGTGTTGATTGATCTTGTATCACTTGACTGGTACCGTTGGCGTTTGTGTTTCCATTTCCAACTTTCAACCACGTTCATATCACTTGATTGGTACCATCAATATCACTTTTAGCGGTACTTCTATTCGTAAAATTTGCAATGGCATTATATTGTTGTTGGGTTATGCCCAGAATTAACAATATTATTAACGTCTAAAAGTAAACCAAATGTTACGACTAAGACAGATTTTACAGATGCTAGGCAATGGTATTCCACAAGCTGATATATGTGGAATTGTTCATTGCAGCAAACGTACCGTATCGGGTTATCGGAAGATTGCATCGACGACGAGACAAAGTTTTGAAGAGCTGCTAGCAATGGCAGACAGTGAGCTGGAAACCATCTTTATGCCCCCAAAGAATGCACTTAATGACGATGGACGTAAGCAGGAGCTTGAACGCATGATGCCGGAAATTATCAAGCGCCTGGGTCGCAAGCATGCCAATGTCCAGTTTGTATTTGAGGATTACTACCATAAGGAATGTCCCAGCGGTTATGGTTATACTCAATTCAAGAAGCATGTTAGCTCTTATAGAGAGAAAAATGACTACTCCTATCACAACGTCTATGAGCCCGGTAAGGAATGGCAAATAGACTTTGCCGGAGATGCCTTGTTTCTGACCGACAGGCTCACCAAGGTGAGACAGAAACTGGTGGTATTGGTATGCGTGATGCCCTACAGCAATCTGCCATTCATGATGGCCATGCCCAATGCCACTACCGAATGGTTTTTCCATGGACTCAACAAAGGACTAGAATTTATAGGTGCTGTCCCCCATACAGCCAAAAGTGACAACATGAAACAATGGGTAACGAAATCTGACCGCTACAGCCTTACGTTTTCGGATGCCAATGTGGAATGGGCGATGTATTACGGCATAGAACCTACAGCTTGTCGCGTGCGCAAACCCCGTGACAAAGGACCTGTTGAGGGTGCTGTGGGCCAACTCTACAAGTACGTGTATGCCCGCCTTGAAGGTGAAGAGTTCTACGCTTTGGATGCACTGAACGATCGCATCCTTGAACTCCTTGAAGAATATTGTAGTCTTCCCTTCAAGGGTTCTACCCGGTGGGAGATCTTTCAGAAGTATGAGAAGCCTGAAATGAATCCGTTGCCGGATCAAATGTATCGTCTTCGTATGCGCAAGGAGGTTAAGCTTAGCAGTACATACCATGTATGTGTAGGCAGTGAGCGCCACTTCTACAGTGTCCCGTTTAAATATGTCGGACAAAAGGTTAAAATCATGTGGGACGTGCACTCTGTAGAGATCTATGTGGGTACAATATGCGCTTGTATGCATCGTAGAAGCCTCATACCATATGGCTACTCCACTGAGAAATCGCACATGCCGGAGAATCATACTGCATACGAGCATCGCAAGGAGCAGAATGCCGCAACACTCATAGAAAGAGGTGCGCGCATTGGGCAATCTGTTGAATGGGCAATAACAGACATCCTCCAGCGCACCACTTTCCCTCAGCAAGCATATGGGAAATGCAACGGACTGCTTGCTTTGGCAAAGAAATATGGCAGAAGCAGATTGGAACATGCTTGCATGATGATGAGAGAAGAAACGGATGTGGCAAGCTATAAGACTCTCTGTAATATGCTTAAGAATAATCGGGATTTGGCTTCCGGTGAGAAAGAATCTATTTCAAGAACTCCCTTTAACGACAATGTGAGAGGATCTTCTGCGTACACGTCCATACCATCACTTAGAAAGGAGGCCGACCATGAATGAACTTGCTTCAATTGTAGAACGCCTAAAGGCTCTTAAACTGAGCGGTATGGCTGAAGCGGTCAGTGATATTATAAAGCTTCCTGTGCAGATGCGGCCAAGCTTAGAAATGGCTCTGTCAAAAATGCTGGAAACGGAAATCCGTTGTCGTGATGACAGCCGAACTACCAGACTGCTGAAGGAGAGCAAATTGAGATACCAAGTACTTGTCGAGGATATCACTTGTTCGACTGCCCGCAACTTTACCCGTGAGCAGCTAACCTCTATTGCTGACTGCGGTTTTGTGCGGCGTGGAGAAAATCTGCTTATTACGGGGCTTACTGGATGCGGAAAATCATATCTGGCATGTGCTCTTGGACATCAAGCCTGTACGCTTGGCCTGAAAACACTTTATCTGAACATGAACCGATTTGTCGATGTACTCAAACAGTCACGCCTTGACGGAACCTTCTCACAGATGTTGTCACGACTAGACAAGAACGATCTTATCGTCCTTGACGATTTTGGGTTGCAGAAAATGGACAGTGATACACGTATAGCATTGCTTACATTACTAGAAGAACGCTATGAAAAGAAGTCAATGATTATTATGTCTCAACTTCCTTTGGACAAGTGGTATGACTACATAGCGGAAGCTACACTTGCTGATGCCATCATGGATAGGCTGATAAACTCATCTCATCACCTGAATCTTGAAGGACCATCATTACGAAAGAGAAAAAATAAATAAAATAGAATCAGAGAGAGATACCTTTTGGCGGTGTGCAACCACCCTTGAGAAGTATCTCTTTACGACGTTCATATCACACATTTGGTACCGGTACCAGCCAACGCTACGAGCGGTACCACGAAAGTGTCGCACACGGTACCAAGGGAGTGATATAGCGGTACCAAACGGGCGATATTATCACTTTTTCATATATACAAATTTTAGTAATACGAATTTGGTCTAGGTAAGACAATAAATACGAACCCCATCATTCTCTTTGATTCTTCTTCAGTATAAAAATAGAATTTTCTTAAGCATAGTTGTTTTAACGATAGTTAATCTGTAATTGACTTGGGATTGCTGTATTCTAGGTAGCTGTTTATTAAGCATTCGTAAAACGCTTCTATTCATTCCATTAGCTTTTCTTTGCGTAGAATATTCAACTATGTAGCCGGAGCATTCAAAACCTTCAGTTGATAATTTTATTTTTTTATTTATCAATAAATGGTAGTTATTAGTATCAGGCAGTTCTAACTCTACAACAACATTGACACTGTCTTTTGTGGAAATTGGTATATCATAGACAACAGCTTTCCCTGTGAATTCTTGTTTATATGGAAGATAGCCTATAATTATTAAGAAAATAAATATAACTAGGGCAATAATCATTATTCCATATCTAATTAAAGTAGGAGGAACTTTTCCAACTATACTTCTAACTTTTTCGCTACGAAGTTCAATTTCTCTTTTATAATCTTGGTTTTCCATTTTATATACTAATTTCCTAGTTCTAATTGGTTTCTCACTAATTCATAATATTTCCCACGCATCGAAACCAGCTCTTTATGAGTCCCGACTTCAGCTATTTGCCCATCGTCTAAAACGATAATTTGATCTGCATCTTTCACTGTTGATAATCGATGAGCAACAACTATAACTGTTTTCCCTGTATAAAACGTTTTTAAATTATTTAGAATATATTCTTCATTACTAGCATCTAAGGCATTAGTCGCTTCATCAAGAAAAACAAAATGAGGATTCTTGTATATAACTCTTGCTATCAGTATTCTTTGTCGCTGTCCTTGACTAATGCCCTGCCCATCTTGTCCTATCATTGTGTTGTAGGCTAGAGGAAGATTTTCAATATATTCAGCTATATTAGTCATTTTTGCAGCATTACGGATCTTATCTAGATTTGGTTCATCATCTGATACAGAAATATTTCTTGCAATTGTGTCAGAAAATAGATATCCTTCTTGCATTACAGTACCACAATTCCTTCTCCACCACACTAAATTAATTTGTTCAAGGTTGATGTTCCCAACTGTTATCGTTCCTTTTTGCGGAGAATAATATCCTAATAATAATTTTATTAAAGTCGTTTTTCCACTTCCACTCGCCCCTACAATCGCAGTTATTTTACATCTCGGGATAACTAAGTTTATATTATTTAATATGTATTTTGATTTATTACCGTCGTATTTAAAATGTATATTTTTCAACTCAATTGTATTGTTATTATTAAGCATTTGGATGGTTCTATTTTGGTTTTCTTCATTTCCTTCTGTGTGAATTTCGTTTATGCGATCCAAACTAATAGATACATCTTGCCATGAGTATATAAAATTAACTAATTGCTCAATTGGACTATTAAGTTGCCCAATAATATATTGGATAGCCAGCATCATTCCCAGTGTCATTTGACCATTAATAACAGATGTGGCAGCCAAAGCGGTAATTAGTATATTCTTTAGTTCATTAATAATAATGTTTCCAGCTTGCTGAGTTTGCTGTAAATTTAGCGATTTAAGATTTATTTCAAACATCTCGGCTTGTACGTCCTCCCACTCCCAGCGTTTTCGTTGTTCGCACCCTTGTAGCTTAATCTCCTGCATTCCGTTAATTAGTTGATATGTCACATTCCTGTTTTTACCTGCCTGCTCAAAGTATTTGTTGTCTAATTGTTTCCTTTTTTTTAGGAAAAAGGTTATCCATCCCCCATAAATGATACTTCCAACTAGAAAAACGAAGAATATTGAAATGTTATACATGAATAAAACAACTCCAAAAACTATAAACGAGAAAAAAGAGAAAAACAAGTTTAAGGAACTAGATGTTAAGAATAATTCTACTCTTCTGTGATCTTCAATTCTCTGCAATAAATCCCCCATTAACCTTGTGTCGAAAAAAATCATTGGGAGTTTCATTAATTTTATGAAAAAATCAGAAATAAGAGAGATGTTGATTCTAGTACTTATGTGCAGTAATATTTTGTTGCGAATAAAATCTACCGCTGTTCTACTGAACAATAACATTAACTGAGCAATAAGAACAAGCCATATAAAATTAATATCTTTACCTTCTATACCGGTATCAACTATAATTTGAGTAAGAAACGGGAATATTAGCTGAATAATAGATCCTACGATGAGCCCAGCTATTATTTGAAGGAAATAATATCTGTATTTTTTTGTGTATTTCCATAAAAAAATGAGACGATTCTTTTTAATTTCAATATCCTCTTTCTCACTAAAAAAAAGTTCAGTGGGCTCTAATAATAATGCAATCCCTTTTTCCTCTCCATTTGTACTCGTACTAACCCAATGTTCTAAGAACTCTTTTTTGTTATATGTCAACAATCCCTTTCCGGGGTCAGCTATATATACCAAAAAATCGTCTTTTCGTTTTTTTTTAATTTTGTATATAGCAACAAAATGATTTTGATCCCAATGTACTATGCATGGAAGTAAATTCTTTTCAAAAAGGATAGTAAATGTCAATCTCCCTCCTACCGTATGAAAGCCAATTTTTTCAGCAGCTTTACTGATGCCTAAAAGAGAAACTCCATCTTTTGCTAAATAACATTTTTCTCTTAGCTGTTCTATGTTTAGCCTTTTTCCATAATAAGAAGCTATCATAGCTAAACATGATGGGCCGCAGTCCATCGCATCCCTTTGATAAACAAAATTATTTTCAAAATTATTCATCTGATTATTCTCTATATTAAAGAAATATGACAGGAGTTAATAAGCAACATTACAGCCTATTAATCTCTTGTTGACTAACATTGGTTCCTCGGTATTTATTTTTAGCAGAATTCAGTTTATATCTTAATGTTAACACACATTCTCTTGAATCATATTTATTTAATTGAGATAAGAGTAATTGCCTCATATATGCCAAATTGCCAGATGTAGCACCGTGAAAAAGATCATTCACTTTGAATTCCAAGCTCAACTTATCCTTAAAGAGCGATTTACGGACACCTAGATTTAGAATAAACTGTTTTTCTGATAAATATATATTCTGCACATCACCATCTCCTTGATATGAAAAGTCTACGCTAAAAGAAAAAGTCCATGGTAATTCAATCATATTGGCAAACATTGCACTTATCAGCGGAGTGTTTAATTTGATCATTTTATTGTTGTTTTCTATTTTTAGCCATTGTTTTTGTATGCCTAGGCCTATTTGTGGTGACCAAATTCCCAATTTAGGTGTTGCAGATAGATAAGCAGTTAAGCATGGTAATTTATTTATGTTTTTATATTTAATCAAAGTTACAGCAGAGTTACTTTCCATCTGTTCAGACCAATAAATAATGGCATCATGTTCTTCTTGGTAACTTACCATTAATTGTAAGAAACGCCATGCGTTATTTAATGTTATATCATGAATTATTTCCGATTTCAAAGCCGGATTTCCACTAGAAAGAGTAAAACGATTCAGATAAAAGACATTGTTACTCAACTGCTGATATGAAGGCCTCTTTGTTTTGGCAGTATAGCTTAATTGCGTATGTATAGGACCAAAATTGCGACTGAAAGAGATAGTTGGGAAATAGTTATTAAAGTGCTTGCTTTGAGCCTTAACGTATTCATCATTCTCATAATATTTGAAATATAAACGTTCATAACGCAAACCTAAAGATAGCTGACCTAAGGAAAATGAACGTTTATATTCAGCAAACACATTAAATCCCGATTCTTTAATTAGACTTGATGATGTAGGTACATAGTTTTCCTGATTTATATATTTATCATTTCTCTTTGTATGAGAATATTCACTTCCCACAGAAAAATCACCATTGAATAATGGATAGGAAAAAACAAGTTTTGACGCAAACAAACTGTTCTTTACATTATTGATAGAGTGAATTTCCCTATCCTCCATCTCTTGACTATTTTCAGTCGTATAAGATGATACATCTTTCTTGTTAAAGTAATAGTCAGCATTAAACTCTATATTCAAATCGTTTATTTTTCCGACATAATACATGTTCAATAAATGAACAGGTTTACTTTTTGTCTCCGTATTTTGATCACTATACCAACTATCATAAAAAAGATTATTGGCATGCACTATACTATTTGTTATACTATGGTCATAATAGTTCGAAGATAAGGTCATAGTATATTGAGCTCCAAATGAGTGCTTTTCATTTAAGGTATAATTGAATCCCAACAAAGTGCGATATCTCTTATAATTTCCTTTTAAAGTATTTGTGTTCGTTTGTGACCAACATGTATCAACCCAAACAGTTTGCTCTATGTTACTGCGTTGCTCATATGCATTTTTATCAAATTTGAAAGTTCCAAATACATCTAATCCTTTATAGCGATAATTCAAATTTAGTTGATTCACCAAATCTACATTATAAGATTGACTGTAGCTTGATCTTAAATCAAAACTAAAGCCTTCACCTTGTATTTTTAATGTTTTTATGCGAATAACCGCTTTTACGGATGCATCATATCGTGAACCTGGATTTGTTATCAGTTCAACTTCTTTTATGTCTTCAGAATTGATTTGTTCTAATTCAGAGATCTCTCTTATTACTCGTCCATTAAGATATATCAAGGGGACCCCTTTACCAAAAACCTCAAACGTTTTTTCTTTCTTTATAATACTTGGTATTTTACTCAGAACATCATTTAGGGAACCTGCTTTTGACAAAATAGTATTTTCAATATTGGTTATAAAAGCATCGTCTTTGAAACGGGTACGGGGCAAATTAGCCTTAACCACTATAGAATCTAACAATTGAACCTGTGATGAAAGACGTATTTTTCTCAACTCTGGATCTAAACATTGCTTGTATACTGTAGAATAACCAATAGCGGAAATTTTCATTATTTTATCGCCACAGTCCTCTTTAAAATTAAAAAGGCCGTTCTGATCACTAACAGTGCCATTAACATAGCTTGAATCCGGTAATGACAGCAAGACAATATTTACGTACTCTAAAGGGAAATCATTTTCATCTACAATCCTCCCTGCAATACTCTGTGAATGCAGCTGAGTCGTAAAACAAAAAGGTAATAATAAGAGAAGTTTAAAAAAATAATTATCCATAGATTTATCCGAGATTTATTCCATTGATATATCTTTGTTTATAAGAGGTGCATGAGGACAAAATGGGTCTGGGAAATCCCAATGTTCATTGCCATATGCTAAAATAACATCTCTCCAACAAACGTGCTTATATGAACGACATTTATCAAATTCATTACACGTTTTACAGGCACTTTCATCTGATATTTGAGATTTTTGGAGATTGAACAAGCTCTTTGCTTTCTTTGAGTTCCATATTTCTTCTATTGAACTAACATTCAAATCCCCAAGAATAAACCTAGGATGCCAATACAGTTCTTCACAAATAGTAACTTTTCCATCAGGTAAAATATACATAGAACTAACATTTCCAGAACAAGCAATTCTATTATCGAATATTTTCTTTTTCAATTCATTCCCTAATTTATTGTGGTTTCGAACAATTGCAGGAACATGTATTCTGAATTTATAGCCATTGCATTTTATGTTTTTTACATAGTCAGTAATTAATAAGACATTATTTTTCCTTGGTTTATATTCGGCATAATCATACGGAAGATAAATGGAGCACTTGGCAGAATCAATGTACCATTCTTTAATATAATTCTTGTTTTTAATGAAGTCCTCTATTGATTGAATATCTTTTATGTTATCATTAGTCGAATTCAGAACTGTATGAATTGTATATTCAATTTCATATTGTTCCAACAAGTTGATGAAAGTAGCCATTTTCTTTAAATAAGTTTCCCCGTTAACGCCAAGTATAATAGTTGCATTTTCTGGAATAAATGTATCCAACGAGACTTGTAATGGGACTCCTCCTCTCGTTAGCTCTTTTAATCTTCTTACTTTCACATCAGTAAGAGGTATTTTAGTTGAAATACAGGGGTAGTAATCATATGATGCCAATCTTTCGAGGACAATATCCCATCCATTATAAGTAAAAATATCTCCTCCCATAAGCTTAAAACTAACGACTCCTAGTTTATGAGCTTCGTCTATTATACTACAAACTTTCTTAGGGGTCATCCTTAAATTTTGATGCTTTTCTCTATCCGCATAACAATAAATACAAGATGTCTGACACCTCATCGTTAAATTGCAAATGATATCAGCAGGATATCTTAACCTAGAGAGTTCTAACTTTAATGAGGAACAATAAAAATCGTCAGGTTGGTATTTTCTTTTTTTCATCCATTCTTTATATTCTATTATCATATCAATAGGAAATACTGAATTAAAACCTTTGACCATGTTTTTATTGCCAATCAATGGAGTTAAAATATTGGATATTTCATCCGCTTTTATATTTAAATATTGAGCTGCGTTATTTGAAGCTTCATCAATAGTAGTACCATCAACGAAACTTAGAATAATTGCATAGAGTGGATGAATAACGTTAATAGAACTCGCTATTTCAGGATCAGGTTTCATTAATAGCACCACCTTGTTAATCTCATTCCTCAAAATATATCTCGGATTAATTATATATTTATTCTGTGTCATCATTATTTAGATTAATTATTAAAAGTAAAAAAGAACGAAGAATGATAAAAACAATCTTCGTTCATAACATTGTATTCTGCTTTTATTATTCTATAAATCAGAGTCATAAAATAACGCAGAATCTAGACTAAGAAGGTTGATCTACAAACGTACTTAGTTCTTTCGATGCACCACCTCCTCCGCCTAAAAGCTGGCAGCATGCACCACATTTCTGTTCAACTTGCTTGGAGTCTGCACCTCCTTTGATTTCTTCAAGCTGGAACTCTTTTATTTGTTCCACATCTTTTAATAAATCTTCTTCCATGATTTAAATTTATTAATGAATTAAACAATTTAGAGACTCATTTTTTACACTAAATCTGAGTATATATTCTCATAAAAGAGCCTCTTTTACAAAAAGAGAATAATTTTCTAATAGTTTTAAATTTATACTTATTCTAAACTATATCAAATTTCTATCTCACCATATACTCTGTTGTCCAAATAGGTGAACAAAATAGTATAGTTCCCACTAACTAAAGATGATAAATTAATATTGGTTTGATTTTTCACAGATGTATCAACAATATCCTGATATACAACAGCGCCTGAAGCATCACTGATTGTTATACACACGATCCCGATATTATCCCAAAATACAGCTTCTAGTTCTGTTTCATCCTGAGACAAACTGATTGGCAGACTAACAGGAGATCTTGTTGATGGAACCGAAGCTGTTTCTAGGCTAATTTTTTTTGAAGAATTGCTAATTACCCCAGATGCTTCACAAATTGAACTAAAGCAGAATAAAGATAAAAAGATTGTTAGAACTAGCTTTTTCATATAGATACAAATTTAGTACGACGCAAATCTAAATGTAAATTATGAGAGAAACAACAGGCAAAAGGTTGGATATAGCTTTTAATTTCGGCCATTTATGGTAAATGGCCTATAGTAAGCAGTTTGAAGTAAATGATGTATAGGCGAAATATAGCTTTTTATTGGATAGAAAGATGTTTTAGCCTTAAAAAGATGGAGAAATATTGTCTATGAAGTTAGGAATATTTCCCATAGTAGGAATTCCCAACTTCTTACGAATGGACGAACGTTTCATTTGAATCGTGTTAACGCTCAATCCCATGATAATAGAAATTTCCATGCTGTCGAATTTGGCATAGGTAAGGCAACAAATACGAAACTCATCTTCATTCAAATCAGGGAATTTATCTCTTAAACGTTCAAAAAAGCCATTGTGTAGATCATTCATTACTTCATATAACCTATCCCAATTGAGAGAATCTTGTCCATAAACGATTTCGTTGAATTTGCGAACAAGTTGTTTGCTTCGATTGCTGTCGTCTTGTTGCTTACTGTAGTTCTCCAGAGAAGCTGTTTTTTTTAATATGTCGAACTGATGTAACAATACATTCCGAAAAGTAGTTTCTTTCGCATTGAAACTTTTGGCCATATTGATAAGGTGATCTATTTTTTGTTCGCCTTCCAGTTCATGCCTCTTGCTTTGGGTGTATTTTCGGTAATAGAAGAAAGTTCCTATTAGAAGGGCGATCATTCCAAGAGAAGAATAAAATAGTGTTTTTTGTTTTTCTAGAGCAAGGGAAACATTCTCATTCTTCAATTGCTCGAATTGATATTTTTTCTGTATGTCTATAAGAGCACTATTTTCGTTTCCGTCAATTATAGATGCGACGTAATCAGCATATTTTTTATGATTATCTAATGCTCCTTCATAATCTAGTTCACTTTCATCAATTTCTGATAAAGTTTTATAAATACCCGCCATCACATAATTATTTGTCGTGTCTTTCAACGATTTTATTGATTGTTGTATAAACCACTCTGCGGAATCCGATTTATTCTCAATATTATAAAATTGGGCTAGCCTTAAATAAATCTTTGATTGATCATTCCCTTTAGCGTAAGGTAAAGCATCGAGTATAGATTTTTTAGCCAAGCTATAATTTTTTCGTTCTTGATATAGGAAACTTATATTCTGCTTAACGCTTGATATCAGCATACTATCTTTAAGAGCGTTAGCCATTTTCAATGCCATCATCTCATATTGAAAAGCACTATCAACTTGTTCTTGTGCTAAAAAACTTCTCCCCACTGATAGATAAACTATTGCTTCATTCTTTATATTATTCGCTTTATGAAAATAACCTGCCGCTTTATGGAATCGGGGTATTGCCTGATTATCCAAGAATTGATTTGACAAGACATAACCCATTCCGCTTTGAATAAGTCCTTTCAAATTTGTGTTTTCGATGCTTGAGGCATACTTTTCTGCTTCTAAATAATGGAACAAAGAACGTTCATAGCGTTTCTGTTCTGTACTAACACGACCGCAATAGTATGCTGCCATTGCTGCATTGGAGAAGTCCTTCTTTTTGAAGTAGTAGTTCTTCACACCCCAAATAGCTGTGTCTGAAGTTATATCTTTGTAACTTTTATCTTTAGCCTGTAATAAAAGCAATATAAATCTATTGTATTGACTTTTACTAAGGTTGGCAGGGTAAACAAGAGAATCGAGCAGGGTTAAAGCACTATCGGGACGTTGTTCTATAATATTTGCCACATAATCCATTGTTTTATCAACCTTGGAGCCAGAGTGTGTGCACGAAAAGAATATCGTAGTTACTGAAATAATACCAATTAGTATTAGTGCTTTATATCTCTGCATAATGGTGACGTTTTGAAAATAGATATGCAAATATAGTATTTTATCGTAAGTCTTTTACGATGAAATGAGAAATAATGAAGAAGAAAGAATATAGAAGAAAAGGAGAATTTGTCTTTTTTCTTCTTTTAAACAATTAAAGTCTGCCTCTTTTAGGGTTAACTAGAAAGGTGGTCAACTCAATTTGGGAATAAGGCTAAAGAAAGGAAACTCGTTTTAGGTATAGTGTTTTTCATAGTCAACCTTTTTAGGAACAACGGATGTAAACTGACAACCTTTTTAGGAAATAATAATAGTATGTGACAACTTATTTAGTAACAAGCCTCTAATAGTAACAACTATTTTCAGTATAAGTCAACCATTTCCAGGGAAGTACAGTTTCATTGGTTTTATACGCTATAAAACTTTTGTTTTCATACTTGGAAACCAATCGTTCCAACGTGTTAAACTTTTTGTTTCAACGTAAGAAACATTTAGTTTCATCACTAGAAACAAATAGCGAGAAAGAAATGTATTGACTTTTACTGAGTTTAGTAGACCATGTTCTGAGGGTCAAAATTGCACCATGTATTTGTCCATGCGGGTAAGGAAGGGGTTGCTGAGTTGAGGAACACTACATTCTCTTGCCGGGTTGGCGTGCCTGTTATCGTTGTGGGATAGCCGCTGATGGTGGAGTTTAGGAAGTTGACGGCTGTGTTGCTTCCTAGCGAAATGCCTGCTCCGTAAAGGCCAAGGAGACTCTCGTTATCGGGACGTAGATTATCTCCATTGATATATTGGGTGGTGTTCTCAAAGGACGGATCTACTGAATAAGGACCGTAGAGGGTGACGTTGTTGAAGGTAGGAGCGGTAATGGGTTGTGCGTTGCTACCACTTGAGTTGTTGTCACATTCAAAACCATGTGAGGTAGAATTATCAGCAATGCGTGAATTGCGGTAACCTAACAGATAATTGCATGTGCCACGATATCCGTTATCGGCATCGAAATCATCATCCCAACAATGATAAGCGACCAAGTAATCGCAGTTGACTGTTCCACCGAACCATTCAAAGGCATCATCGTTGGAGTAGGACACTTGCAGATGATCTACTTGTGTGCCGCTACCCACAGAGCCGAAAGTGACACCGTTTATTTCTTGATTCTTCTTAAAAGGATATCCGGCAAACTCTACGCGTACATAGCTGATGACGCCTGAATTATCAGCATCGTTGCTACCTCCGTACAGCGTGCGTGGTCCGCCTTCTACTTGCATGATGCCACTGTTGTTTGTGGCTTTACCACAGATGATGAGTCCGCCCCAGTCGCCGGGTTTGCGTTCTCCGACTTTTTTCTCAGAAGTGAAGACAATGGGCTGGGTGGCAGTACCTTCGGCAAATAATTTGCCTCCCGGTTCCACGATTAAAGCTGCCATCGTTTCATGATCTCCTTTGATGACGGTGCCGGGTTCGATGGTAAGCGTAGCCCCATCAGTAATGTAACACCAGCCCTTCATCAGGTAGACCCCTTTTTTCAGAGTTTGGTTGTTGGTGATAAAGAATTTATCTTCACCATTGCCGATAGTATTGTTGCCAAAAACGATGTTATTATCCGTGTCATCATTACCGCTGCTGCAAGCGGTGGCTATGAATAGTGAAACAAAGAGTACCAAGGCGGTAGTGAATGTTTTCATGTGCTTTTTTTGAAATGTTTATGAGAACGTTTCTGCTCTTAAATAATAACGAAAGCCGATGGCAAACAGTTCACCATCGGCTTTAACAACTTAGTTGAAAAGAAACGTATCTTGAAAAATTAGTTGAGACAACGTATTAGCGAGTCCAGCCGGTTGTCCAGTTATTGCTAGAAGTAACTGCACCTTTATACGCTGCTTTTTCGAAGAAGCTGTCGGCGCTCAAATCTGTTCCTCCATCAATTGTTCCAACATAGTTGCTGGTAAGTGTGATGGTTTGGCCAATCTTATTGCCTGTAGCAGTAGCAGCGAAGAGAGCTGATGTATATCCGCCTAGTCCTGAAACCTTTATATCTCCTTCGATGATTATATTATTAAGGATAGAATTTGTGCCACCTACAAGTGCAGCTTCTGTTTCTGCTGTTTCGGTAGTAAGGTTATTTGTTTTTCCTTTTACCAATGCATTGTAGATTTTTGCATATGTACCGGCACGCAAACGAATACCTCTAGTGTTAGCATCAGAATTGTTACCTACCAATGTTAAGTTAGCCAACGTAGGTTGTGATACTGGTGTTGCTACAACATTCTTATCATAGTTATCGGCTTCGATGAGTGCATCACAGTCATATCCAAGTGTTGCTTTGCTTTCTTGGTAAGCAACAAGGAACTGACCTTTACCGCGCCATCCTTCAGTCCAGTCGAATGAGTCATCACTGTTACTTGTAGAAACAAGGTGTTTTACGTTTACCGTACCGCCAAAGAACTCGAATCCGTCATCCGATCCTCTGTATGCTTGCAGGTATTCAAGAGTTGTACCGCTACCTACCCCGTAGAATGTGAAACCGTTACCTTCTTTTGTTTCAGAAAAGTTGTATCCGGCATATTCTACGCGAACGTATTTCATTGTACCCGAATTGTCAGTGTCTGTTGTGCCGCCATAGGTAGCATCTCCAATTTCCGACTTACCGGTTGATCCGATGTTGATAGATGCTTTTCCGCAAATATGAACACCACCCCATGCACCGTATGATTGCTTTTCAGCTGTCATAACGATAGGATTTGTCGCTGTACCTTGAGCGTCGATCTTGGCTCCTTGTTCAATTAAGATGTAATCTACTATATCATCATCTTTAGCTTTGATGATAACTCCCGGTTCGATGGTGAGCGTAGCTCCACTTTTCACGTGATATCCACCCGTCAATGGGTAAGTGTTTCCACTCTTCAAAGTCAGGTCTTGCGTTAATTCTCCCTTCAGCTCTGTTCCGTCAGGAGCTGTATTGGTATTGTCATCGTCATCGCTGCTACAAGCAGTGAATACAAACATGGTGGCTACGAAAGCCAATGGTGCAAATTTCCAATTAATCTTTTTCATGCAAATAAAAATTAGTGTTACTTTTGTTTTAATTAATATCTCTTGTTTAGAATTTGTATGTAACGCCTATTTCGGCGCTCATTCCCGGTTTGAAAGATTCTACCTCAATTACTTCCCCTGTATTAGGGACGTCTTGTTTAAAACGAACGGTACTGTTGAGTAGGTCTTTCAGTTGTATTTTGGCACTGAAGTGATTGTTGAACTCATAATTGCTTACGAAATCCATCGTGTGCAGTGCTTGTTGCTCTACGTTGCCCAGACTGAAAATACCCACAGAGTGAATACGAGGTCCCTGAACATTGTACATCAGTGCAAGTGACATGCGGCGAGTATCGCTAAAGGAAGGCGTGTAACTCACGTCTGCATTGATCAGGTAAGGAGAAGCTCCTTGCAGTGCGCGTTGGCTGTCGGTATAAATACCTTCCCCTTTGGGCAGTTTCACATCGGTGTACATGTATGATCCGTTTACACCGAGACGAAAGTCTTTAAATAACTCTTTACGAATCTCTATTTCCAGACCGGCTGCCATACCACTGTCGGCATTGCGGAAAGAATGTACGGCTGATCCTCCGGATGATTCTTGCACCCGTTCGATAGGACTATCCAGGTACTTGTAGTATCCGGTGATGGAAAACATATTATTGGCGTTCTTTGGGAAGAATTCGTAACGAAGATCGACGTTATAGTTATAGCCATTCTTCAAATCGGCATTACCACGTATTTCGGCACTACCATACGATTCTTTATAAAGGAACGGAGCCATTTCGATGAATGAAGGGCGGGTTACTGTTTTTGAGACAGAAAAACGAAGGCTGTTGGCATCATCAAAGCTGTACTTCATGTTTAATGCCGGAAATAAGTCGCCAGTGTTTAATTCCGAACGTTTTTCTGCAGAAGCGTCATCCCAATAGCGGACCCATTGTTTTGATTGCTCGTAACGTAGTCCAAGGCTAACGAGTAATGAATTCATAGGATGATATTCGGCTTCAACAAAAGCAGCTCCTATTTCACTACCTGCATAGTAGGTATACTTCGGTTGGAAGTCGCGAGCGATAGAAACACTACCATTGGATAGGTTTTCTTGATTCAGATAACTGTCCGTATCGTAAATATTGGTAATTACGGGATCAATAGCATTGAGGTTGTAGTAGAAGCGAGCTGAGGTAAAATCACGGCTTTTATCTTTGTATGTACCGCCAAAGCGTATTTTGTTGTTTTCCCCGAATTTATAATTCATGCGTAGGTCGCCCACAACTTCAGTTTCGTCCAATTCGCCGAAGTAACGCATCGTTTCTTGTTTATTAAGCTTGAAAAGGCTTAAAGCTCCGTCGTCATCTTTGCGGAACATTACCTGACGGCGATCAGGTTCGTCACTACCGGTTTTTCCATAAGAAGTGCTCCAGTTTAAATCCCACTGCTTGCCAAATTCATGATGACCCAATAATTGGTTGTTAAGCAAGCTGTAAGCGTGAAATACGCTGTTGCTACCTATAAGATTTATCTTCTCTGAATCATATCCTTCGCGGCGCATGTAGTCGTCTACAGCATTACGGGCATAAAACAGGGTATAGTTAATTCTGTCCGCTTTGCGGAAAGTGTATCCAAGGCTTAGTAATCCGGCTAGTTTAAGTTCGGAAGTATAGCTGTCATACTTGAATTCGTTTAGGTGAGTGCCTTGCGCTGTGAGGGTGGTCACATATCCATCTTTTAGTATTTGGCTGTCATTGTTCATCCCCACTGATGCTAGTAAACTGAGGCGATGACCATTGATATTCCAACTTTTGCCCAAGCCAAGTGAGCCACCTATTACGGGCAAGGAGGTGTTCTTGGAAATAGAGAAAGAGGTTCCAAACGGATCGTTATTTTTCAAGTAGTTGTCTTCAAGTTCACTCTTATTCATGGTAAGGATGCTCTTGTCGAGGTTGTTAGTGCTAAACATCGATCCTTTACGATCACTAGCGTAAAAGTCTTTGAAAAGGGTATTCACTTTTCCACCTGCATTGAGGGAGATTGAAAAGAAATCTTCGCCGGTATTTTCGCGTGTTCCTATGTCAACATGTGCTCCTGAATAATCAGCAAAAGCACCTGCTTCATATACTTTACTAATGGTAATGTTCCTCACCGTAGATGTAGGGAAAATGTCCAGTGGGATTAATTTGTTATCGGGGTTCGGAGAGGCAATCGGTAATCCATTGAGAGTCGTTGTGCTATAACGGTCGCCAAGACCGCGAACAATCAGTTGTCCGGCACTAGCCAAAGACACACCGGTGATTTTCTTTACACCGTCTGCTACATTGGATACTCCTTTCAGACTCATCTCTTTTGAGCCCAAGTTTTCAATGGCGAGAGTTGCTTTTTGTCGCTCTTGCAACAGTGCTTTTTCGCCTTCCAGATTTTTGCGCGCCACCACTGTGACATCGCCAAGTACTTGACTTTCGGGTTCCATTTCAACATCAAGAGTGATGGGTGCATTACCGGACACTTTCACGCTTTTTACTTCAATGGTTTTGTACGACACATACTTAATTAGAATGGTGTATGTTCCATTTTTCAATCCGACGAGGTTGTAGTTACCGTCTAAATCGGCTATTACCCCAATGTTGGTACCGAGAACTTGTACTGTTGCTCCTGTGAGCGGCTCTTTAGAGCTTTTGTCTCTGATGATTCCTTTAATGTTGTTGGCTACTGCTATTGCCGAGAAAAGGGCGAGTAACACAACGATTGATAAAATTCTTTTTGATACTTTTTTCATGCTCATCTAAAAATACGTTTCTTTTTCGTTGCAAAGATGAGGGGATGAGATTACATTGCTGAGTCAGCCTTTATACATTTAATTGACGTATATATTACAATCATGTGTCTTCCCTGAGTGTACCAAAATTCGGCGAAATATGAAAGCCCCTGCAGATAAGGATGTTATGGCATTCTTCTGCAGAGGCTTCTATATTTCAATAAGATTTCATTTTTGTTTTTATTTCATTCTATTCATCGTTTCTTGTAGTTTTAATACATTATGAACTTTACGCACTTGCGGTTTGCTGATGATGAAGGATGTACTTTGGCGAATATCGTTTATGGAGGCACCAATTAATGCTTTATAGTGTCCGGCATCTGTTATCCAGGCAGATTTAGCTTCATTGAAAGAAGCCAAGTCTTCACTCTTAACCTCCATCACGAGGACTTCTGAAGCTCCCGGCTCCAGCAGCTGAGTCTTGGCGAACCCTTTTAGTTCGCAACTTGGCTTCTTCACTTCCCCTGCGGGAGCTGTTACATAAAGCTCTGCAACTTCTTTGCCGGCTACCTTTCCGGTATTTGTTACTTTAACAGAGACTTTTATGCTGCTTGCCGTTGTTTTTACTTTGATATCGCTATACTGGAAGGTGGTGTAAGAGAGGCCATATCCAAATGGATAAGAGACTTCTTTGTTATAAGTGTTGAAGTAGCGGTAGCCAACCCAAATGTCTTCTTCATAATTGGTCCAGCCAATGTCTTTCTTGTTGAGTAGCGTGGTATTCTGTTCATCGTCCCAGTTTGAAACAAAGCCTGCGGGGAAGTTACGTGAAGAGGGATGGTCTGTATAATCCAGAGGGAAGGTCATGGGTAGTTTACCGGAAGGATTGGTTGTTCCTTTCAATGCATCAGCAACACTATTTCCGGCTTCTTGTCCTGCTTGCCAAGCCAATAGAATGGCATCGGGAAGGTATTTCCATGAAGCTGTTTCAATGACTCCTCCAATATTGAGAATGACTACAACCTTTTTTCCCTGTGCATGGAACTCTCGAGTAACATTGGTGAGTAACTCACGTTCGGTCTGGCTCAGTTCAAAATTATCCTTGATGCCTCGGTCGTTACCTTCTCCTGAGTTGCGCCCAATTGTAATAATGGCGACATCCGAATCTTTTGCACGCAATTTGATGAAGATGTTGTCCATCTCAGGCTCTCTGGGACGAAGCGGACCAAGATACCAGCCTCGTTCGATATTGATCTCTTCAAGTCTCTCATTTTCGTAAGCCAGAAATTTTTCATAAACCTTCTTGGTTTTTTCTTGGATGCCGAAGCCTGCATTCTCTAATCCTTGTTGCAAATCGACTACATACGCTTTATTCACATCACCGGAACCTGTTCCGCCTGCAATGAAGGAGTAGGAAGTGATGCCAAAAAGGGCAATGTTTTTTAAGTCAGCTTGCAAAGGAAGGGTCTCATTATCATTCTTTAGCAAGACCATACCTTCGGCAGCCGAGTTTCGGGTAATGCTTGCGTGAGCTTTCAAATCAGGTTTATTGCTGTATTTGTATCCTTTGAAGCGAGGCGTCTGCAGGATGTATTCGAGTATCCGTTTTACACAGATGTTCACCTCTGATTCTTTCAGTGTTCCCTTTTTTACTTTATCTAAGATATCTGCAATTTGTTCTTTGTTGCCGGGCATCATCAGGTCATTACCCGCATGAACCTGTGCTGCTGTGTTGCGAGTTCCGGTCCAGTCGGTCATAACAATGCCTTTAAAGCCCCATTCATCACGTAGAATGGTGGTTAACAGCTCATAATCTTCTTGCGTGTAAGTGCCGTTGATCTTGTTGTAGGATGACATTACCGTCCATGGGTGCGATTCTTTGACCGTAATTTCAAACGGTTTCAGGTAGATTTCACGCAGTGCACGTTGGCTAATACGGGCATCATTGCGGGTGCGAAGAGTCTCTTGGTTATTCCCGGCAAAGTGCTTGATGCTTGTGCCCACTCCATTGCTCTGTACACCATTGACCATTGCGGCTGCTATCTTTCCAGCAACAAACGGGTCTTCGGAATAGTACTCAAAGTTACGTCCGCAGAGTGGGTTACGGTGGATATTCATGCCTGGCGCAAGTAGCACATCACAACCGTATTCCAGTACTTCATTGCCCATCGCTTTGCCCACACTTTCTACTAACGTCGGATTCCAGGTAGCTGCTAGCATAGTGGCGACAGGGAAACCGGTGCAATAATAGGTGCTCGAATCATTTGGTCGGGTTGGAGCGATGCGTAATCCTGCAGGGCCGTCGGCTAATACGGTAGCGGGAATGCCTAAACGTTCGTTGGGAACAGTCGTTCCTGCGGCACCCGGAACAATGTTCCATGTCTTACCAATGGTTGCACCTTCTCCTGAAAAGCCTTCATTGGAGGCACCAATTAAAAGGTGTGCTTTTTCTTCTATGGTCATGGCATTAATCACCTCGTCGAGTGTGTTCACGCCTAACTTTTGCGCATAGCCTGAGATTGTCCAAGCCACTGCCATCATTACAATTATTCGTTTCATGGTTTTAATAAAAGAGGAGTTAGTTTTTCATTTCATTAGATTATTGATCACTCTCAAAGATAGGAATTTTCTTTTTCTCTTTTCTTTCTTTCGCTTTCTAAGTTGAAATAGAATGTGTTTGATTGCGTATTAATTTGTTGCATTCGGCTTGTGTCATACCAAAAAGAGAGCACTCTCCATACTATTACGTAAATGGAGAGTGCTCTCTTTTTGATATTTAATCTTTTAATGGGCTCTCTGACTACATGCCGAAACTGAATTTGTCTATTGTTTCGTATATGATGCTTGCAATACCGATAGCAATGATACCTGCCAAACAAAGAATCATCCCTGCTTTGCTATAAACATCGCTCTTGAATGGGGCAATAGGCGTTTCGTTCTTGTTAATATACATAGCCTTGACGATCAACAAGTAGTAATAGAGTGAGATAACCGTGTTGACCAAAGCGATGAATACCAATAGATGAAAACCTGATTGAAAAGCTGCCATGAAGATGAAGAACTTGCTGAAGAATCCGGCGAATGGCGGAATACCTGCCAGTGAGAATAATGCAAGAGTCATCAGGAAAGCTAACTTAGGATTGGTGAGGTATAGACCGTTATAGTCGTCCATCTCTATCTTACCACTCCGTTGCTCTACAATGGCTATGACGGTGAATACACCCAAATTAGCTACCATATAGACTAATACGTAGTAGACCAGTGCAGTCATTCCTTGTGCGCTGCCGCCAATGACTCCAAGCATGATGTAGCCTGCCTGAGAGATGGCTGAGAAAGCCATGAACCGTTTCAGGTTTTGCTGACGAATGGCGAAGAGGTTGGCTATGGTGATGGAAGCAATGATGACCCAATACAACACTTCTTGCCATTGTGCTACCATCGGTGCAAACACTTTGATAAGAACAGCCATCAGCACGAAAGCAGCCGATCCTTTAGAGATCACGCTTAAGAAACTGGTTACAGCTGTTGGTGCTCCCTGATATACATCGGCTGTCCATAGATGGAAGGGTACGAGTGAAATCTTAAAGCCCATGCCGACAAAGAAAAAGACAAATGCCATAATCTGCATTGGATTACCGGTGATGCCTGCAGGTATATCTTCAAAATAAAGTGTACCTACTGTGCCGTAGATTAGTGAGAGGCCATAGAGCAACAGCCCGCTCGAGAAAAGTGCCGTCAGAATGTATTTAGCTCCTGCTTCGGCAGAATGGTGACGGTATTTATCGAAAGCAACCAATGCGGCCATTGGGACAGACGCTGTTTCGAGTCCGATAAAGAACATTAGGAAATGTCCGGCTGAAATCATGAAATACATACCGAGTAAGGTGCTCAGTGTAAGTACATAGAATTCGCCTTGCTTGATGAAGGTGTCTTCGCGTGCCAACCATTCGTGAGCTAACAAAAATACAATGATCGTACCTACGTTGAGTACTGCTTTAATAATGGTCATCATTGGTACATAATGATACATGCCTCCAAAAGCATCGACTGCCGTACCGGGTACGAGATTAATGAGGGTATGTATGGCCATTAACGCGACAGGTAAAAGAGTGTTCAAATGCACTTTACCGTCTTTTCTATGAGCATCAGGACTCACAAACAGGTCGGCCACAAAGATGATGACGATGACTGCTATGAGCGATAGCTCTTCTTTCATATATAAGAATTGTGAGTAATCCATATTGTTGTTTTATGATTAGACGATTACTATTATCGTATTAATTGTGAAACAACCGGCAATACGCTATCACCGATCATGTGACTGATCCAAAAAGGTGCTATTCCTAATCCGGCTACACAGACAATGAGGCAGATTACGGCAAAGCGTTCGTCCCAAGTTGCATCGGTCAGTTTCAGATGTTCTTCGTTTACCGGATTACCGTAGAGAATTTTACCTACCAAACGCAGAATGTAGACTGCTGTGATAACAATAGAGGTGGTGGCCAGAATAGTCATTGTGCGGTGGAATGCATCGAAGTTTTGGAAGGAACCAACAAAGATAGTCATTTCGGCAACAAAACCGCTGAGGCCGGGTAAACCTAGATTGGCCAAACCGGCGATGACGTAGCATACGCTTAAGAAAGGCATGATCTTCATTAATCCTCCAAGTTCCCGAACATCGCGAGTATGCGTTCGCCCGTAAATCATACCGATGAGGGCGAAGAAGAGGGCTGTCATCAATCCGTGACTAAGCATCTGAAGTACAGCACCTGTAGAGGCTGTTTGATTCATCATCAGAATGGCGAATAACACTAAGCCACAGTGACTTACAGATGAATAGGCATTGATATATTTCAAGTCTGTCTGCACACAAGCACTAAAGGCGCCGTACACGACGCTGATTCCGGTTAAGATCAGGAATATCCAGCTTAGTTCTTTAGCAGCATCGGGCATCAGATACATGGCTATGCGGAAACATCCGTATCCACCAAGCTTCATCAATACACCGGCGTGAAGCATAGATACAGCTGTTGGCGCTGAAGCATGACCGTCGGGACTCCATGTATGGAATGGGAACAAGGCACCCAACACTCCAAAACCTAAGAAGGTAAGTGGAAACCAGATACATTGTTGCGCAAATGGTATGTTGTGCAGTTTGGCGATTTCTAAAAGGTTCATTGTTGTGGCACCGCTACCGAAGTAGATACCCAAAATGCCGATCAACAGAAAAGCTGAACCACCCATAAGCATCAGTGTTAGCTTCATGGCTGCATATTCTTTGCGTCCGCTGCCCCATACTCCAATGAGTAGGTACATCGGTATAAGTGCTATTTCGTAGAACATGAACATGGTGAACAAGTCAATACAGATAAAGAATCCGAAAACACCCATGCTGAGTAGAGTAAACCAAAGAAAGTATTCTTTAGTCTGGAGTTTCATCTGCCATGAAGCAAATGTTCCTGTAAATACGATGATGGCACTTAGTAGCAACATGGCTACCGAAATTCCATCGACTCCAACAGAGTAAGCTATATGGAGCGGAGCATACCACATTGTATCGGCACGAAACAACATCTCGGCAGTGTTGCCGGCTCCACGTTCATTGAGATACATGCAGGTAATGGCAATAGCCAAACCTAGTAATACCGTACTACCTGTAACCATCACGCCTCTGATAGCTTTAATGCCTTTCGACATCCAAAGTCCGGCGAGCATAAGCAGAGGGACTAGTACGAATAAAGATAAGAAGTTCATATCATTTAATACTTTAGAATGTCAATAATAGGGTTACAATCAGCGCTAGCGTACCAAGCAGGAACACAAATGCATATTGTTGCACTTGACCGCTTTGCAGATCGCGTATCTCATCGCTCGTAGCATGTGTACCCCAAGCAAGGAAGTTGAAGAAACCATCAACAACATGACGGTCGAACCATGCGATAGGAGTAGAGATGCAACCGAAAATAATCTTATGGGTAACGAACTGGTATACTTCGTCAATATAAAAACGGTGAGAAGCTGCGCTATGCAGGCGAGCAAAGCGTTTACCCAACATGTCGGCTACAGGTTGTGCCGGGCGCACATAGATCCAAGTAGCTAATGATATGGAGAGGATGGCTATCACTACGCTGGTGGCAGCTACCGTAACATCTAAATGAATGTGATAGGCTTCCCCGTTACTGCTTACAAGCGTTCCGAATGGAATAAATCCGGCCACACAAGTAATGGCGGCTAGAAACATCAGCGGGAAGGTCATAGCTAAAGGACTTTCGTGCGGTGTGTGCGCTGCATGCAATTCTTTGTTTTCTTTTCCCCAGAAGATGCCGAAATATAGGCGGAACATGTAAAAGGCTGTCATGGCAGCAATGATTGTCATTACCCAACCCATTATCGAACTATATTCAAAGCAGGCAGCAAGTATTTCATCTTTCGAGAAAAATCCCGAGAAAGGAGGGATACCTGATATAGCAAGACAAGCAATGAGGAAAGTGATATGTGTAATAGGCATGTATTTTCTCAATCCGCCCATCGCACTCATTTCATTGCTGTGCACAGCATGAATGATGCTACCTGCACCTAGGAAGAGTAATGCTTTAAACATGGCATGAGTGAAGAGGTGGAACATGGAAGCCATGTAACCTAATCCGCCTTCGTGTGGGTTCATGCTGGTACATACACCCAGAGCAACAATCATGAAACCGATTTGTGAGATGGTAGAAAAAGCAAGTACGCGCTTAATATCTGTTTGCACACAAGCTATGCTTGCCGCAAAGAAGGCCGTAAATGCACCTACCCAACCAATTACGTGAAGTACATCAGGAGCGTATGTTATGTATAAAGGGAACATGCGTGCTACAAGGTAAACACCGGCAACAACCATGGTTGCGGCATGGATTAATGCACTGACCGGAGTTGGGCCTTCCATTGCATCGGGTAACCAAATGTGTAGAGGGAACATGGCACTTTTACCAGCACCTCCCACAAACATCAGCCCTAGCGCCAATGGTAACATTGCTGCACCACCAGTTGCAAGTGACATCGTATCAGGAGTGAAGCTAAACGTTCCGCCATAATATCCGTATAGGAGGATTCCGATGAGGAAGCCCAGGTCGGCAAAGCGGGTAACGATAAATGCTTTTTTACTTGCTGAAACCGCGGATGGTTTAGTGTAGTAGAATCCGATAAGTAAGTAAGAACTTACACCCACCAACTCCCAAAATAGATACATTTGAAAAATATTTGTTGCTACGACCAAGCCAAGCATGGACATCGTGAACAACGACAAAAAGGCGTAGTAGCGTTGAAAACCTTTTTCACCTTTCATGTAGCTGAAAGAGTAAATATGTACCATCAATGAGACGGTAGAAATTACCACCAACATCATTACTGAGATGGGATCTAACATGATTCCCAAATCGAAATGCAATGTTTCAGTAAAAGGAAGCCAAGTGAAATTATATGGCACTAAGGTAGCATATATTCCTTCGGCCGTACGTGGAGCTGTAAAATAGAGCCACGCGGTAAGATAACTTAGCAGAGTGACTAAGCTCAGAAAAAGGGTGCCTAGTCTGCCGGCGTATACCGGTTTAAACCATTTACCTCCGATCCCTAATATCAGGAACGAGAGCATCGGAAGTATGAGTATTAATATTGTAAAATCCATTGTTATGAGTTTATTCTGTTATAGATTACCATTTCATTTCATTCAAGTTCTTCACTTGTATGTTGCGTATATTACGGTAGATATTGATCATAATAGCAATAGCTACCGCTGTTTCTGCTGCAGATATGGCAATAGAGAACAAAGCAAAAAAATGCCCTTCTAAGCCGGTCGGAAACAAAAAACGGTTGAATACGGCAAAGTTGATGTCCGTAGCATTCAGAATTAGCTCTATAGAGATCAAAATAGCAAGTGTATTGCGACGGGTAAAGAACCCGTAAATTCCTGCAAAGAACATGATAGCTGATACTATCAGGTAATATTCCATGTGTATTGTCATAATCTTATCGTTTACGTGCAATTAATAATCCGCCTACAATACATGCCAGTAATAGTATACTGACAGCTTCAAAGGGTAGTACATATCCGTATTTATCACTACCCAGAAGAGCATGGCCAATGGTTTTTATACTTGTTTCCACCGGTTCGGGATCTGTGGTAATCACAAATTTATGGGTAAGTGTGATAAACATGACTATAGCCGCACCGCCAATTGTTGCACCTAAACCTGCGATGAGTTTACTGCGTTTCAACTTTTCGGTGCGATCTCCATCTCCACTGGTGAGCAAAATGGAGAATACGTAGAGAACGATAATACCTCCGGCATAAACCATAATTTGTACAGATCCTAAGAAGGTATATCCAAGCAGAAAATAAATGCCTGCGGTTCCAAATAACACAAAGAGCAGATAAGTTGCCGAACGCACGATGTGACGAGTACATACCGTCATCACCGAAAATACGGAGATAAATATTGCTAGTGCGTAGAATATTATTGTTTCAAAACTGAATTCCATAATTTATTTCTTTTCTATTACTTTACTACCTTCATGATTCAATGTATGTATTAGCTTATCACGATTGAATACAGCGTGCTCAAAAGTTTGGTCGAAGGTGATGGCATCGTGTGGGCAGGCATTTACGCAGAGTTGGCAGAAGATGCATGAACCTAAGTCGTACTTGTACGTTTTAAGTATCTTTTTCTTTTTCCCCTCCGCCGTTTCAATAGTTTCACTTACTATTTCGATCGTGTCATTTGGACAGGCCGTTTGACAAAGTCCGCAAGATACGCATCGGTGCTCATTGTTTTCATTATGAGGCATAACGAGTTCACCACGGAAGCGGTCGAACATCTTTAATTCGGCGCGATTTTCGGGATACTGCTCAGTAACCTTTGCACGAAAGAACACTGTAATGGTAGTTTTCATACCGATCAATAGGGATCCTATGCCGTTTAGAAGACCGCCAAAATAACTATTTTCGTTTTTCATTCTTCTTTCCTCCATTTAAAAGTGCAGCCCGAAGACTACTATTAATACCATGATTACAAGGTTTACCATGCTAATTGGCACTAAGTATTTCCATTCGAGCTTTAGTATTTGGTCAATACGCAAACGAGGAAAAGTCCACTTGATCCACATAAGCAGGAATACCACGAAGAATGCTTTTGCAAAGAACCAAATGAAGCCCGGTATGTAATCCATAACGGCGTTAAATCCATCTAATCCTACTACGTGAAACGGCATCCAACCTCCAAGGAAGATGGTTGCTGCTACAGATGCTACAATGAACATATTCAGATATTCAGCCAAGTAAAAGAAGCCGAAATGCATACCGCTATATTCTGTATGGTACCCAGCTGTTAGTTCACTCTCTGCTTCAGGAAGGTCGAATGGGCCACGGTTTGTTTCCGCATTTCCGGCAATGAGGTAGATGATGAAAGCAATCAGTGCAGGAATGTGACCTTTGAAGATGAACCAGCCATCAGCTTGTCCTTCTACGATCTCAGAGAATTGCATGGTGCCCATGAGTACAACCATCGTCAGGATGGATAATCCCACAGACAGTTCATAACTAATGATTTGTGCTCCGCTTCGCATGGCTCCGATAAGGGAAAACTTATTGTTACTTCCCCAACCTGCAAGCAAAATACCTACCACGCCAATGGATGATGCAGCAAGCAGAAAGAACACGCCTACATTAAAATCTAAAACTCCCATCCCTTTATTAATAGGAATGCACGAAAATGCTAAAATAGAAGAGATGATAACCATGTATGGGGCTAGCTCATACAGAAACTTATCAGAATTCTTCAAAGAGATTATCTCTTTGATTAACATTTTGATAACATCGGCAAAAACCTGTATGCTTCCCCATTTTCCTACACGATTGGGGCCAAGGCGACATTGAAAGAAAGCACAAACTTTGCGCTCCATATAAATAAGTATAATAGCAAGTATGGCATACATGAGAATGATGCATATACCTATTACTACACACTCTATGAATACAGCCAATCCTTCCGGCATAAGGGAAGTAAGCATTTGGTGTATCCAGTTAGTTACTATACTAAAATCGAACATATGATTGATTTATAATTTGCAATTTATCATATAGAATCTTACCTGTCGATGTCAGGCACTACATAGTCTAATGTTCCTCCAATAGCTATCAGGTCGGCTATTTTGCTTCCACGGCTGATGGTGTCAACTACAGAAACAAGCGGCAACCCTGTGCTACGGAAGTGAACTCGATATGGATTTTTCTCTCCGTGGCTTTCTATGAACACTCCAAACTCTCCACGGCTACCTTCTACGGCAGCATAGTAGGAACCTTCGGGAACCCTGATGATTGGTTTCATTTTTTCCTGATAGCTTCCTTCAGGGATGTTATCTATGAGTTGCTCAATGATGTACAACGATTCCATGATTTCGTCCATACGTACCATGTAGCGGGCAAAACAATCTCCTTCAGTATAGATTATTTCTTTGAAGTCAACCTTGTCATATACTCCATAAGGGATACGCTTGCGTACATCGCACGCCCAGCCAGAAGCACGTCCTGTTCCACCGGTAGCTCCAAAAGAAATAGCATCTTCACGGCTTAGCACTCCAACCCCTTTCAAGCGTTGATGAGCAATGATGTTGCCGGTAAAGACTTCATGATATTCGTGGATGATTCCCCTCATATAAGGAATAAATTCTTTCACCCTACGTACGAAGTTGGGATGAAGATCCTGTTGCACACCTCCAATTGTGTTGTAATTCATCGTGAGGCGTCCACCACAAGTTTCCTCGAATATATCAAGAATCTTCTCTCTGTCACGGAATCCATAAAAGAAGGCGGTTAATGCTCCAAGGTCCATGCAGAGGCAAGAGTAAAATAATAAGTGAGAGTCAATACGCTGCAACTCATCCATAATAGTACGAATGTATTGTACACGCTCTGACACTTCAATGCCCATTGCCTTTTCAATGCACATACACAATGCATGACGATTTTGATGTGCACCCAGATAGTCCAAACGGTCGGTTAATGCCAGTGTTTGCGGGTAAGTAAGACTTTCGCACATCTTCTCTATGCCACGATGTATATATCCGCAGTTGGCGTCTAGCTTCTTTATGGTTTCTCCTTCCAGAGATACGCGAAAGCGGAGAACTCCATGGGTAGCCGGATGCTGAGGGCCGATATTGATAACGTACTCTCTATCGTCAAAAATAATATTTTCTTGATCTTCCAAGGTACCGTCTGAGTTGAGCTTTAACTCGGTAGTAGAATCAATTGTTTCCTCATTATTCATTCGTAACGGGTTACGTTCATCCATAGGATCGTCATCTTTGCGCATTGGATAGCCTACCCAATCGTTGCGTAGGTACAGACGGCGCATGTCAGGATGATTAATGAAGCGTATGCCATAGAAGTCGTATACTTCACGTTCGTTTAATTCTGCCGCTTTCCATATATCCGAAACAGTAGGTAACTCGGGATTTTCTCTATTGTTGGTAGATGTTTTGATAACCATCCTCTCTCCAGTAATAGTTGATTCCAAATGATAGACAACTCCTAAACTTTCTCCCCAGTCCATGCCTGTGAGGCTTTCCAGAAAATCCATCTGTTTTTCGGTGCGTAGCTTCAATACTTCGTCACGAAACCTCTCTAACGGTATTTCTATGATCTCATTCATCTCTTTTCTCTTTTTTGTTTACGCCTCCAAAGAATTTTTCAATCTTCACTTTGCGCTGTAATTGCATCAATCCGTAGTAAAATGCTTCCGGTCTTGGGGGGCATCCTGGAATAAACACGTCGACAGGCATAATTTTATCCACTCCGTTTAATACATGATATGATTTTTTGAAAGGACCTCCACTCACAGCACATCCACCTACGGCTACTACGTACTTTGGGTCGGCCATTTGGTCGTAGAGACGTTTCAATACCGGAGCCATCTTATTGGTGATGGTTCCGCAAACCATAATCATATCTGCTTGACGGGGGCTGGCACGGGCTACTTCAAACCCAAAGCGGGCCATATCATAACGAGCAGCACCCAATGACATAAATTCGATTCCGCAACAGCTTGTTGCAAATGTCAGTGGCCACAACGAATTGCTGCGTCCCCAGTTGATGAGATCATCCATTGCTCCCACAAAAACATTGACTCCACCTTCATTGAGTTCTTTAGTCATCTTCTCTAGGGATTCATTGTCGGTGAATTCCTCGTAAGGAATTGATTTTATCTTCGGCTTTTTCATTTCCATTCTAATGCTCCTTTCCTCCAGGCATAAGCTAGACCCAAAACTAAAATAACTAAAAAGAAAAGAATACTAACAAGCCCAGCTACTCCTAAATCTCGCACTATGACTGCCCATGGAAACAGAAAGACTGTCTCTACATCGAACATCAAAAACAAGATGGCAAACAAATAATAGCCTACACGAAACTGCATCCACGATTTGCCACGAGTAGGAATACCACATTCGTACGGCTCTTCTTTTTGGGGATTGTAGGAGCGCGGAGATATAGCTTTTGCTATAATCAGTGCTGCAGCAACCAACGTAACTGCCGTTAATAGAACGACAACTAATAATACAAAATTCATAATCCAATATATTTAGATTAAATACTATTAATGAGCGGATCATCATCTTAAATTGGTATTAAGATGATAACTCCATGGAAATTACGATGTAAAATAAAAGAAATTTAGATGATAATCTTTCGCAAACCAAAGACATAGTAAGTCACAGGGTCCATAGGACAATAAGATAGTGAACGGAATGTAGCGCTAAAGAATATCGAATTAATAGGCTTATATTCGCGAAAAGACCCTATGAGTCGGTGGTAGCTTTTATTGGTGAGAATGTGAGAAAAATCGAGATGAGCAACTTCACATGCTAGTTCGGCGTAACAATTGTAGAAGAGTTCTATCGATAGCTTCAGTGCCTGCTCTTGGGAAATGAAGTAAGCGGAGTCGCTTTGAGATGTAATATATAGTGTCTCTGATACTTTCATCGCTCCCATCATGGTGGCATGAAGCATCACGGTAAATGCGATTAAAACACTGTATTTAAGGAACTTTTTCATATTACCCTCTTGCGGGTGCAAATATAGAACTTAATTTCCTCTCTTTTGCAATCTCTATGTGACAAAAAGGTTTTTTTAGCACACTTTTTATCTTGGGTCAATTCCTTTTCCAAAATCCAGGAGTGAAAATCAGTAATATGGTGAATATTTCAAGACGACCGATTAGCATAAGAAAAGACAATAACCATTTGGCTGCATCCGGCAAATGATTCCAGCTATACGCAGGGCCGCATGTACCTAAGCCTGGTCCAACTCCGCCCATACTCGAAATGACTGTGCCAAAAGACTCTATATAGCCTACACCTAATGCCATCATAGTAATCCATCCGATCACCAATACGGCAATATATAATAAAGTAAAGGCTAGAATAGCATTCTTTACAGATGGAGAAATAACCTGCCTGTTTGCACGAATAGGAAGTACTGCATTGGGGTGAATCAAACGCTTGAATTCATTTTTTATGATTCTTACTAATATCAGTACGCGTATGGCTTTTAGTCCTCCGCTGGTTGAACCAGCACACCCTCCAATTATCATTGTTATGGAAAGCATGGCCCAAAGGAAGGGTTTCCACGTCATGTAATCGGCTGTAACATATCCGGTTGTGGTATGTAGAGAGGCTACTTGGAATAAAGCTTTTCTAAATGATTCTTCAATTCCCATAGAAGAAGTGCGGGTAAGTGTAAATGCAATGATGCAGGTGAAAATAGCAATAGACCAGATATACCATTTCATCTCTTCGTCGCTAAAGAATTTCTTTATTTTACCTTTCGCAAAAAAGAAATAAAGAGTAAAATTTAGTCCCGATAAGATCATAAAGAGCGAAACCACGTATTCTATATAGGGAGAATTGTAATAGGCTATACTTGCTTGCTTGGTAGAATATCCTCCCGTGGCAGTTGTTGTGAACGAGTGGCAAACTGCATCGAATAGACTCATCCCACCAAACATGAGTAGTATGGTTTCACTGATAGTTAATACCAGATAAACGATCCATAATAATTTAGCAGTGACTCCGATACGAGGGTGTATTTTGTCGTGCGTGGGGCCCGTTGCTTCTGCAGCAAAAAGTTGCATGCTCCCTACTCCAAAGATAGGAAGAACGGCAATGGTGAAGAAAACAATACCCAGACCTCCAATCCATTGCGTCATGCTACGCCAGAACAATAATCCGTGAGGTAATGCTTCTATATTGTCTAATATGGACGCACCTGTGGTGGTAAAGCCGGACATAGTTTCGAAGAAAGCATTGGTAATGTTGGGTATGTATCCGCTAAAATAGAAGGGTAGCATGCCGAAGATACTGAATATTACCCATACGATACTGACGATGATATAGCCGTCTCTACGACTTAGCTGCTTTTCAGCATTTTTACCTAATAGCATGAGGAATAATCCGGTAATTGCAGTCATTGCAGCTGTAATGAGGAAGCTCTTCAAATCATTTTCTTGATAACATAGAGAAACTCCTATGCAAGACAATAACATAGCTGTTTCAATCAGAATCAGGAATCCCATGATTCTATAAATCATCTTTCTGTTTATCATTTCAGATGTTAGTTAAAGAACTTCTCTATTTTCTTTATCATCATATTCAGGCAGAATACGACTACGTGATCACCGCTACGTATTAATGTGTCACCAGTAACAACGATTCCTTCGCCATTTCGGATTAATCCGCCAATGGTTGCTCCTTTGGGTAGGCCTAGGTCTTTGACGAGGTGTTTGGCTACTTTAGAGTCAGATTTAACAGTAAATTCAGCCACTTCTGCATTGGCAAATGTTAGACTTTTGACATTGGATACATCTGCATCAAGCATCATTTGGTAAATATGGCTAGCGGCGATCATTTTTTTATTGATCACTGTTCCTATATCTAAGCTTTCGGCCATGCTGATGTAATCTATGTTTTCCACTTCGGCTACCGTTTTGCTGACTCCCATTCGTTTGGCTGCCAGGCAAGCAAGAATGTTCGTTTCCGAATTTCCTGTTAGTGCGACAAAAGCCTCCGTGTTCTTGAGGCCTTCTTCTATCAGTAGATCCATGTCGCGCCCGTCTCCATTAATAACCATAACTTTGTCATCTAGCACCTCTGTTAAGCGATTGCAACGGTTTACGTCATGCTCGACTATTTTCACTTGCATATAATCGGGCACATATTGGGCCGTACGCACGGCAATGCGCCCACCACCCATAATCATCACTTTGCGCACGTCGGCATAGTTTTCTTTTCCCGCTATTTTACGAATATAAGGAATGTATTTTCTGGTTGTAGTGAAGTATACAATGTCATACAGCTTGATTACATCATTACCTCGGGGAATGATGGTTTCGTTGCCTCGTTTGATGGCTACAATGTGATAAGGTGTGTTTGCACCGCCCAGCTCTTGAAGAGGTATATTGAGAATTTCTGCATTCTCTCTCATCTTGGTGCCTAATAGTATGAGGGCTCCACCACAAAACTCCCACCATTGGCGGATCCAGCTCATCCTCATGGAAGATACGATTTCTTTTGCGGCTAGCATTTCGGGATAGATAAGCGAATCTACTCCTAACTTCTTGAAAAATTCTTTGTTTTTAGGTAATAGATATTCGTAATTATCTATTCGAGCCACTGTCTTCTTTGCCCCTAGGTTGCTTGCTATCATGCAAGCTGTCATGTTTCTACTTTCATCGGGGGTTACCGCAATGAATAGATCAGCATCTTTTACGCCAACCTCTTTGAGGCCAGAAGTGGAAGAAGGAGAAGCACAAACGGTCATTAAATCGAAATTGGAACTTAATGTGCTCAACTTCTCTTCACTGTCGTCAATCAAGATAATATCCTGCCTCTCGCGGGATAGCAATTTGGCTAAATGCGTGCCTACAGCTCCGGCACCGGCAATAATTATTTTCATCTTTTGTCTATGCATTTGCCAATACAATTTTTGATTGTTTGGCTTGTGGCTATTCTTATTATATCGTCTTTTTTATTTTGTTTCATGGGCGTTCAAATGCATGATTTCCTGATAAATACCAGTTGCATCCAAGCCACAGAGTTGATGCAGTTCGGCTATGCTTCCGTGCTCTATAAATTTGTCGGGTAGTCCCATACGCGTAACTTTTGGATAATAGTTGTTGTCCGATAGAAACTCGAGTATGGCGCTGCCCATGCCTCCTTGAATAATTCCATCTTCAATCGTTAATATTTTCTTGAATTTGCGTCCTATTTCGTGAAGCATATTCGCATCCAGTGGTTTTAAAAAGCGCACGTCATAGTGAGCAATTGATATATTCTCTTTGGTAGCAGTTTCAATAGCTTTTGCTGCTGTTTTGCCTATAGGACCTATGGTTAATATTGCTATTTCCTCTCCATCTTTTATTTTGCGGCCGGTGCCTACTTCTATTTCTTCGAGCGGGCATTGCCAATTAACGAGTGAACCTCTTCCTTTAGGATAGCGAATAACAAACGGTCCTTTATCAGGTAACTGAGCAGTGTACATCATTCTTCTTAACTCGTGCTCATCCATAGGTGATGCAATGGTGAGGTGAGGGATTGGTCTTAAGTAAGCCATGTCGAATGCGCCATGATGAGTAGGGCCATCTTCTCCTACAAGGCCTGCGCGGTCAAGGCAAAAGACCACATTTAGGTTTTGGATAGCTACGTCGTGGATGATATTGTCATAGCCTCGTTGCATGAATGAAGAATAAATGTTACAAAAAGGCATTAATCCTTCTTTGGCCATTCCTCCAGAGAAAGTTACGGCATGCCCTTCCGCAATGCCTACGTCAAAGGCTCTGTCGGGCATTTTATCCATCAGTATGTTCATAGAACAGCCTGTAGGCATGGCGGGAGTAACTCCAATGATTTTCTTATTATTTTTGGCTAGCTCCACAAGAGTGTTGCCAAACACATCTTGAAAGAGAGGAGGAAGCCCATCTGTGTTTACTGTAATTCGTATGCCGGTTTCCGGATTGAATTTTCCGGGTGCATGCCACACTGTAGCATGCTTTTCGGCCGGTTCAAATCCTTTCCCCTTGATTGTGTGCAGATGAAGTATCTTGGGCCCTTGCATATTCTTTATATCTCGCAATACGCGAGATACATTTTTTACATCGTGCCCGTCAATAGGCCCAAAATAGCGGATATTCATTCCTTCAAAAATATTCTGCTGTTGGGCTAACATTGACTTTATACTATTAGCAAAGCGTATGAGGCTTTTGCGTCTACTCTCATTTAAAACTCCCATCTTAAAGAGTATCTTGGATGCTTCGAAGCGGAGGCGGTTATAGCGGTTTGAAGTGGTGAGATTCACTAAATATTGTTTCATCCCACCTACACTACGGTCAATAGACATGTCATTGTCATTGAGAATGATCAATAAGTTGTTAGGCGTTGCAGATGCATTGTTTAAACCTTCGAAAGCAAGTCCTCCACTCATCGATCCATCACCTATCACAGCTACCACGTGGCGATCTTTTTCTCCTTTCTTTTTTGCAGCTACTGCCATACCTAATGCGGCTGAGATAGAATTTGAAGCGTGTCCGCAGGTGAAGGTGTCGTATTCGCTTTCTTCAGGAGAAGGGAAAGGACGTATGCCATTAATCTTTCTATTGGTTGAGAAAGATTTACGTCTTCCAGTCAATATTTTATGAACATAGGCTTGATGGCCAACATCCCATACAATGCGGTCGTAAGGAGTGTTATATATATAATGTAATGCTACAGTCAATTCTACTACCCCGAGGTTTGCTGCAAAATGGCCTGGGTTGCAGGATAGTTCTTCTATGAGGTCTTGCCTTAGCTCTTTGCATACTTCAGGAAGTTGATCAATACTTAGTTTCCGCAAGTCTTCCGGGTATGAAATGTTATTTAGCAGAGTATATGTGGGTTCATTTTTCATTGTTCGGACAAATTTATTGCAAAATTAGTATAAATAACCTGAAGTACTTATTATTCAATCGGAATTTTGTGAAGACTTGGCTATGTTAACAAACTCTCTCTCTTTGTTTTCGGAATTATTTCAGTATTTTTGTGGCAATTTAGAAGAACAGATAAATAGATAGAGCATGAATTTTAGGACAGTTGTAGAATTACCGAAGCAAGGCTTTTTTATTAATCACTCTTACAAAGGTTTGCTAATGGGTTCGTGTTTTGCTCAGAATATTGGGACTTTAATGGTGGAAAATAAATTCCGTTGTCAGGTCAATCCCTATGGTATACTTTATAATCCGTTGTCTGTTTCTACTGCTTTGCGCGAGATGCTTACCGGTAAGCAATATACCCCTCAAGATTTATTCTTCTATCGTGAGTGTTTTCATAGTTATATGCATCACGGTTCGTTTTCATCTTCTTCTCTGGATGAGTGTTTAACGCAGATAAATAGTCGTTTGGATGAAGCTCGCACTGCAGTCACTCAGTTAGACTATGTGATACTTACTTTCGGTACATCTTGGGTTTACACATTAAAGGAAACAGGGAAGGTTGTTTCTAATTGTCATAAACTCCCAGCCGATCGTTTTTTGCGCCGTATGCTTACAGTCGAGGAAATCTTTACTGACTACACTTCGCTCATTTATACACTTCTTCAGCAACAACCTAACCTAAAAATTATCTTAACTGTTAGTCCCATCCGTCATCTTAAGGATGGATTGCATGGTAATCAGGTAAGTAAAGCTACTCTTCTTTTGGCCATTAATCGTTTACAAGAGGCTTTTCCTGACTCCGTCTTTTACTTTCCGGCATACGAAATCGTGATGGATGATCTTCGTGATTATCGGTTCTATGCGGATGATATGGTTCATCCGTCTTCAAAGGCTATCCAGTATATTTGGGCGAATTTTGATGCTCTTTATTTTTCGAAAGAAACCAAACAAATAATGCACGAATGTGATGATGTCCATAAAGCATTGGCGCATAAACCCTTCCGAATAGAAGCCGAAGAGTATAAACTATTTTTAGGACAAATAGTGTTAAAGATAAATCGACTTAAGGAAAAATACCCGTACTTAGATGTACAAAAAGAAATAGAACAATGTTGTATACAATTGAATCAATCGCAAAGCAAATAGGTGCTAAGCGTTTAGGTAATTTAGACACTAATATAGACTGGTTACTAACTGATAGCCGATCGTTGTGTTTTCCCGAAGAAACTCTCTTTTTTGCTTTGCCTACGAAGAGGAGCGACGGATCAAAGTACATCCCTGATCTGTATGCTCGTGGCGTTCGTAACTTTGTGGTAAGTTCCAAACTTAATGATAATAAAACCTATAATAACTGTAATTTTCTGCTTGTACCCAATCCGCTCAAGGCGTTGCAGAAGTTGGCTGAGCAGCATCGGGAACAGTTTCAGATTCCAGTGATTGGTATCACGGGTAGTAATGGCAAAACGATAGTGAAAGAGTGGTTGCATCAACTGCTCAGTTCTGAACGCAACATTGTTCGTTCACCTAGAAGCTATAATTCTCAAATTGGAGTTCCAATATCTGTATGGCAGATGAGTGAAACGTCGGAACTTGGTATCTTTGAGGCTGGCATTTCTGAAACAGGGGAGATGCGCTCATTGCAGAGCATTATTAAACCTACTATTGGGGTACTTACTAATATTGGTGGTGCTCATCAAGAGAATTTCTTTTCACTTCAAGAAAAGTGTATGGAGAAACTGTTACTCTTTAAAGATAGTGAAGTCATTATCTATAATGGTGATAATGAGTTGATAAGTAATTGCGTAGCCAAATCGATGTTTACTGCTCGTGAAATAGCATGGTCGTGTAAAGATATGGATAGGCCTCTGTATATTAGTGGTATAAAGAAAGAGAGTGAATCTACGACTATTTCTTACCGTTATCTTGAAATGGACAATTCCTATTGTATTCCTTTCATTGATGATGCATCTATAGAAAACTCACTTAATTGCCTTGCTGTATGTCTTTATTTAATGCTCTCTCCTGAACAAATCACTCAACGAATGGCGCATCTGGAGCCTATAGCGATGCGCTTGGAAGTGAAAGAAGGAAAGAACAATTGTGTGCTTATTAATGATAGTTACAATTCGGACTTAGCATCTTTGGATATAGCTCTCGATTTTCTCTATAGACGCTCTTTGTCAAAAGGATTGAAACGTACGTTGATTCTTTCCGATCTCTTGGAGACAGGCCAAAGCACTACTACGCTTTATAGGAAAGTGGCCCAACTTGTACATAGTCGAGGAATAGAAAAGATTATAGGTGTGGGTAACGAGATTTCATCTTGTGCTTCTCGCTTTGATATTGAAAAATATTTCTTTCCAAATACAGAAGCATTACAGGCATCTGATGTCTTTAAGAAACTCAAAAATGAAATTATTTTGGTAAAAGGCTCTCGGAGCTTTGACTTTGATATAGTCTCAGAGAATTTGGAATTGAAAGTGCATGAGACGATTCTGGAAATCAATCTGAATGCGTTGATTAATAATCTGAACTACTACCGAAGCAAGCTAAAGCCCGAAACAAAAATGGTTTGCATGGTCAAAGCATTTGCTTACGGAGCTGGTTCATACGAAATTGCTAAAACTCTTCAGGAACATCGTGTTGACTACTTGGCTGTGGCTGTAGCTGATGAAGGTTCCGACTTACGCAAAGCCGGTATTACAGGATCTATTATCATCATGAATCCTGAAATGACTGCATTCAAAACCTTGTTCGATTATAAGCTAGAGCCTGAGGTTTACAGTTTTCATCTTTTGGACGCTCTCATTAAAGAAGCCGAGAAAGAAGGGATTACTAATTTCCCTATTCACATAAAGTTGGATACTGGTATGCATCGCTTGGGATTTGCTGTTGAAGAAGTTCCGGCTCTTATCAAACGCTTGAAAGCACAAAACGCAGTGATACCCCGTTCAGTATTCTCTCACATGGTAGGAAGTGACAGTGATCAGTTTGATGCCTTTACCCGCCGGCAAATTGAACTCTTTGATAAGGCTTCAACTGAGTTACAAACTTCGTTTCCTCATAAAATCCTCCGTCATATATGTAATTCAGCAGGTATTGAACGTTTTCCTGAAGCGCAACTCGATATGGTACGACTTGGTATCGGTCTTTATGGCGTCAGTCCGATCGATAACTCTATTATATATAATGTAAGCACACTAAAGACAACCATTCTTCAAATTCGTAATGTGGCGTCTGAAGATACGGTGGGTTACAGTAGAAAAGGTCATCTGACGCGTGATTCCCGCATTGCCGCAATACCTATTGGTTATGCTGATGGTTTAAATAGGCATTTGGGTAATGGGAAAGGATATTGTCTGGTGAATGGTAAGAAAGCTTTCTATGTGGGCAATATTTGTATGGACGTATGTATGATAGATGTGACAGACATTGATTGTAAAGAAGGTGATAAGGTGATTATCTTTGGAGATGATTTACCAATAACCGTACTTTCGGATATGCTCGAAACCATTCCTTATGAGGTATTGACTAGTGTCTCTACTCGCGTAAAGAGAATCTATTTTCAAGATTGATCTGACAAAAAGAGACTAAAAAGAGGAAACCTTTGGCTGCGTGCTGACTTTTGTTTAGTTTTGTATGCACTATTTAATTAATTACCTAATTATCATACTTATGGTTAACCATTTATTATTAGGCTTTCTGCCCAGTGGATCAGAGTTCATTATTCTGGCATTGCTTATACTTTTGTTGTTTGGAGGGAAAAAAATTCCTGAACTAATGAAAGGCCTTGGTAAAGGTGTGAAAAGCTTCAAAGAAGGAGTAAACGAAGCCAAAGACGAAATAAACAAAGCCAAGGATGAGGTTGAAAAACCTGCTGAAACAAACGAGAAGAAAGAGTAACAATGGCCGAAATGACCTTTTGGGATCATTTGGACGAGTTGCGACGTGTTCTTTTTCGTATTTTCGGAGTATGGTTTGTTTTAGCTGTGGGTTATTTTATCGCAATGCCTTGGCTGTTCGATCATGTAATACTTGCGCCTTGTCACAATGATTTTGTGTTCTATTCGCTGTTACGATCCATGGGAGAGTCGTTGCAGTTGACTGATGATTTCTTCACGAAGGAATTTTCAGTTAAACTTATTAATATCAATCTGGCTGCTCCCTTTTTCATTCACATGTCTACTGCTTTTTGGATGTCAGTAGTAACAGCTATGCCCTATCTCTTTTTTGAAATATGGAATTTTATTCGTCCGGCATTGTATCCCAACGAACAAAAAGGAGTGAAGAGGGCCTTATGTGTTGGTACGGTCATGTTTTTTATTGGAGTACTTGTGGGCTATTTCATGGTTTATCCACTTACGTTACGTTTTCTTTCTACTTACGAACTTAGTGCGGAGATTGAAAATCGTATCTCTTTGAACTCTTACATCGATAATTTCATGGTTCTGGTACTGTGCATGGGGCTAGCTTTCGAACTTCCTCTTGTTGCATGGTTGCTATCACTGATGGGTGTTGTCAATAAGGCTTTTTTGCGTAAGTACCGTAAACATGCTATTGTCATTATTGTAGCTGTTGCAGCCATTATTACTCCTACGGGAGATCCCTTCACATTAAGTGTTGTTGCTATTCCCCTTTGCCTTCTATATGAATTGAGCATTTTGTTGATTAAAGATAAGAAAGTTATAAGTTAGCAACTTAGGACAAGTCGTGTATATCGTTTGTCGTTACCTTTGCAGAGTGAAAAATAACCAAAAAGTATGCAACAAAGAACATCGACAAGAGACGAATACCTGAAATGTGTAAATGTGGTAGTTGAGTATATCAACAACCATCTGGGGGAGGAAATAGATTTAAGCTCTTTGGCAGAAATGTCCAACTTCTCTCCCTTTCATTTTCATCGGATCATGAAGGCTCTTTTGGGTGAGCCTATCGGCGCATTTATTGTTCGAACGCGAATTGAGGCCGCGGCTCGATTGCTTCGTTATACTGATATGACAATTAGTGATATTGCTTATCAGGTCGGATATAATGCACCTTCATCTTTGTCGAAACTCTTTAAGCAATTTTATGGTATTTCACCTATTGAATATCGTAACAATAAAGAGTATACAATTATGAAAAAAGTAGAATTAAATTCTAATCTTGATGTTAGTGTAGAAGTTAAAGAGATTACTTCTAAAAAACTTATTTACATTCGTCTTTCAGGGGATTATAAAGGTCTTGATTTTGCTAGTGCCTGGGGGAGGCTCTTTAAATTCGCTCAAGAAGAAAATCTTATTTCCGATAATTGCATAGAGTATCTTTGCGTATATCATGATGATCCTAAAGTAACGGAATCAGATAAGCTTCGTACAGATATCTGTCTTGCGCTTTCTAAATCAGCCAAGGCGAAAGGTGAAGTTGGAGTGAAAGAGATTCCGGGTGGAAAGTATGCTATATTTCGCTATAAAGGGCCTTATTCAAATCTGTCTGCTGTTTATGACACCGTTTATGGCCGTTTGGTTCAGGATAACGGATTTAGAGTAGTAAATTCCCCTGTATTTGAGAAGTACGTAAACAATCCGTCTGACACAGCTCCCGAGAACCTGATAACAGAGATTTATATTCCTGTAGAGTAAGAACAGGAAAATATTTTCTTTACTTTTGCCACATGATTGATGAGGTAAAAGAATACTTTGACATACTTCTTGCGCTATGCAAGGCTGAAGAAACACCACTTGCCATACGCTACAAACAAATGCGCGATATGCTGGAACGTGTTTGCCGCAAAGAGATGCAAGATGAAAGTCTGCAAATGACCGACTTGTCTGCCCGAATTAGTTTTCTGGCAGTACGAGTAGGTCTTGATATCAGTGAGCAGAACCGTTTGCATACGTTCCGACTCACTTCCAACTCCATTTTAAATAAGCAAGGAATTCCTACACGTGAGAATCTTTTTCGTGATGCGAAGACCTTAGCCTTTTTGCTGAGAAAGATATCCGGGCAGGATATTCCACGGGAGCTTTATGCACTGCTTCCTAAAGTCGATGCTACTTATTTAGTCTCTCCATTCATCGGCAACAAGAAGGTACAGCGAATGCGTGTTTGTTTTCAACATGCTGATGATACCTATTTATATGTTCTCCCTTCGGATACGATTGCTGAAGAACCTTTGCGCGTGCGTTATCATGTAGCACAAGTAAACGAGGAATTTGCTGAAACCTGTAAATTGCTTTGGCAACACGCACAGCTTAATCTGCTGGATGTTTCCATAGATGAAAAAGGTATTCTTACTCCCTCCTTTATCGTTCTTGAGCCCGATTATTTGATTGATATCAGTTCGCTGGCAGAGTGTTATCGAGATTATGGGCATCATCCGGCCAATTACCTGTTGAGTAAACTGCAACCCATCGATAATGCTCGTCCACTTTTGTTGGGAAACATAGCCAACCTTTTTCTCGATGAATGGATTCATACTGATGAGGAAGTGGATTATGGCACTTGCATGAAAAAAGCTTTTCAACGCTATCCTATAGAGTTGGCAGCGTGTCGAGACTTGGCGGATAAGGAAAAGGAACGTCAATTCTTCGCAGACTGCAAAATGCATTTTGATCATATCCGTCGGGTGGTTACTGAAACGTTTCATACCTCCGGATATGAACTGGATAAAACCGATGCCGTATTGGAGCCTTCTTATATCTGCGAGGCGTTGGGTTTGCAAGGTAGGCTCGATTATATGCAGCGAGACATGCTCTCTTTCATTGAAATGAAATCGGGCAAAGCCGATGAATACTCTATCCGGGGGAAGGTGGAGCCGAAAGAAAACAATAAGGTTCAGATGTTGCTCTATCAGGCTGTGCTGCAATACTCTATGGGAGTGGATCATCGCAAAGTGCGCCCATACCTTCTTTATACCCGCTACCCGTTACTCTATCCCGCTCGCTCTTCGTGGGCAATGGTGAGGCGGACGATTGATTTGAGAAATCGTATCGTAGCCAACGAATTTGGTGTGCAGTTGCATAATAATGCTGAATTTACAGCGGACATGCTTGCTCAGATTAATCCGGAAACTTTAAATGAGAAGAAGCTGAAAGGACGATTTTGGGAACAATACCTCTTTCCGTCTATTGCTCAATTCAAAGAAAAATTGAACAGCTTGACTACTTTGGAGCGAAATTACTATTATGTGCTATATAATTTCATCACCAAAGAGCAGTACACGGCCAAGTCAGGTGATGTGGATTATGAAGGACGGACAGGAGCGGCTTCGCTGTGGCTCTCTTCTTTGGCTGAGAAACGAGAAGCAGGGGAGATTCTTTATGATCTGAGAATAAAGACTAATCGTGCTACTGATGAACATAAAGCTTCTCTTACATTGTCCATACCGGATGAAGAGCAAACGACTGAAACCGAAGAAGCTTTACCTAACTTCCGTCAAGGTGATGCGGTGGTACTTTACGAACGCAACTCGGATGCTGACAATGTGACTAATAAGATGGTGTTCAAAGGAAACATTGAGAGCATAACGGACGCTGAAATAAAACTTCGATTGAGAGCAACCCAACAGAATCCGTCAGTGCTTCCTCCTGAAAGCCTTTATGCAATAGAGCATGACGTGATGGATACCGCTTTTCGAGGTATGTATCTGGGTCTGGCTACTTTTGCCTCTGCTAATAAAGATCGTCGAGATTTGCTTCTTTCTCAGCGGCAGCCGGACTTTGATAAATCTTACGATGAGACTATAGCTAATGCGGCGGATGATTTTAGTCGTGTGGTGTTGAAAGCAAAGGCAGCCAAAGATTACTTCTTATTGGTAGGCCCTCCTGGAACGGGTAAAACATCGCGTGCATTACGATTGATGGTGGAGGCTTTTCATCAGACTCCTGATGCTCAGATACTTTTATTGGCATATACGAACCGTGCGGTGGATGAAATATGCAAGGCGCTTTCATCTATCACCCCTGAAGTTGATTTCATACGTATCGGCAACGAGTTGGCTTGTGAACCCGCTTATCGAAAGCACCTTATTGAAAATGAGTTGGCAGTATGCAGTCGCCGTTCGGAAGTTGCGCATCGAATGAAAAATTGTCGCATCTTTGTTGGTACGGTGGCTTCTGTAGCCAATAAACCGGAACTATTTCAGCTGAAGAGTTTTGATGTCGCTATTGTGGACGAAGCCACACAAATACTTGAGCCCCAATTACTAGGCATCTTGTGTGCACGAAGAGAAAATGGGGTCAATGCTGTTGGCAAGTTTATTCTCATAGGCGACCATAAGCAGCTCCCTGCCGTAGTGCAACAAAACTCTACTCAATCTCAGATATACGATGAGGCACTGCTTGCCATCGGCTTGACAAACTTGAGAGATTCGCTGTTCGAACGCCTTTATCGTACAGTAAGCGGTCAGGTTGCAGCGCTAGATTTTGATCGCAGTGTGAGCTCCAATGCTTTTGATCAGCTTTGCCGGCAAGGGCGTATGAATCCTGCGATAGCTCTCTTCCCTAATAAAACTTTTTATGGAGGGCTACTGAAGCCTGTTGGGCTGGCTCACCAGATTGATGAACTGACGGCATCTCCTCATTTGATTCAGGACGCATTGAGCCCCCTAATGACACAACGTATTGCATATCTTCCATCAATGGCTCAATTGGAAGGTTCCTCCGTCAAGGTGAATCATTCTGAGGCATTGATCTGTGCACAGTTGGCCGTTAAGGTCTTTGAGCAATATGGCACTTCTTTTAATCCCGATTATACTTTAGGCATAATCACTCCATACCGTAGTCAGATTGCTTTAATAAAAAAACAAATCTGTCAATTAGATATTCCGGTTTTGAGGAATATCTTGGTTGATACAGTCGAACGCTTTCAAGGAAGTGAACGTGATGTTATAATTTATTCTTTTTGCGTAAACCGTGCTTATCAGTTACATTTTGTCTCCAATATCCTTGAAGAAGATGGCATTTTGATAGATCGGAAGTTGAACGTTGCCTTAACGCGTGCAAGGAAACAGATGTTCTTAACGGGCGTTCAGTGCCTGCTTTGTCAGAATCCGATATACGATAAACTGCTGGATTTTATAACTACTAAAGTTGCTTTGACAAAAATAGGCACATATTAGTTTTTATTCTTTCTTTATGCAGTTTGTTAACACTTTTGTATGCTTCAAACCCATATCTTTGCAATACGTTTTTTTCATAGAGATTTAGATTTAAGGTTAGAAGAATTGTGGAAGTCGTGAGACTTCCCTTTTTTTTGTCTTATTGTCACTTCTTCTTTATTTGTTTAGAGAAGAGTTACCAAAAAAGCCCTTTCGCGAGAAAGGGCTTTTTTGGTAACTTCCAGCTCCTATTTATCTTTTATAAAGCAACTGCAAAGACTTTGGAACATAGCTTTTTGGGTCATTCTAGTATGTAAAGAAGGGGAATAATAGCTTCTAAAGCCGATGTAGGAACTATTTCTATTTGTCTCTTATTGAATGGTCTCTTTATATCATGTAATTAAAGGAAGCAATAAAAAAAAGAAAAGCCTCTGCAAACTCTATTAAGAGTTGCAGAGGCTTTTCAGATAAAATCTATTTAATTCTATTAGTCTATAACAATAGGTTGGTATTTGGGAACCAACGTTTTCATAACAACCCAACCGATAAGATAGGCTACGGCACAGATAGAGAAGATGATGAAATATCCCGATTCAATACCTTCGAAGCCCATGAATTTCATGCCTGTTGTTTCTGCATGATCAAAAAGAAGTCCCGATCCTTTATTAATAAGGTATGAGCCAACACCACCTGCCATACCACCAATACCTGTTATGGTGGCAATAGCCGACTTAGGAAACATGTCACCTACAGTAGAAAAGATATTTGCAGACCAAGCCTGATGCGCAGCACCTGCAATACCGATAATGATCGTAGGGAACCAGTAGCTTAAGTGGCCTAGTGGTTGAGCAGCAAGAGCCAACAATGGTAAGAATGCGAAGATTAACATTGAACGCATGCGACCGGCATATGGATTCATTCCTTTTTTATCAATGAAGTAAGAGGGTAGCCATCCACCGATAATTGAAAGCAGGGTTATAGCGTAAAGCACAAAGAGTGCTAGCTGGCTTTCCGGATCAGATGATTTCATTCCGTAAACAGAACTTAGGTATGCCGGAGTCCAGAACAGGAAGAACCACCAAACTCCATCAGTCATGAATTTACCGAAGGCAAATGCCCATGTCTGTTTGAACTTAAAACACTCGACAAAAGAGAGTTTACGTTGAAACTTGATAGGATTTCCATCGTATGATATAGAAGCATCGTCCTTATCTTGTTGGATATAAGTTAATTCAGCTGAATTAACCTTAGGATGTACTTCCGGTTTCTTGTAAATGAAGACCCAGAAGCCCATCCAGATGAAACCCAGTGCACCAATAATGATGAAAGCCATTTCCCAGCCATAGTTTTTTGCAATGAGAGGGATGGTAACAGGTGCAGCCAATGCACCAACTGTAGCTCCGGCATTAAATATACTTGTGGATAATGCTCTGTCTTTTTTGGGGAAATATTCTGCAGTGGCTTTGATGGCGGCAGGGAAGTTTCCCGCTTCACCAAGAGCAAGTACAAAACGAGCAAAAATAAATAAGGTAACGCTCACTGTTACAATGATAGAAGCATCTCCTACTGTTTGGATGGCTTCTTTGGCGCCTTCGAAACCTACAAGCCAGTGTCCGGTAGTGATACCTGAAGTTGCGATTCCACAGAAAGCATGAAGGCATGCACCCAATGACCATATACCGATAGCCCAAAGGAATCCTTTTTTAGTATCCAACCAATCGACAATGCGGCCGGCAAAAAGCATGCTGAACGCATACATGAGAGAGAACAGAGATGTTATATTTCCGTAGTCATCATTAGTCCAGTGGAATTCAGGGGCGATGAAGTCTTTCCATGTTAATGACAAGACTTGCCGATCAAGGTAATTAACTGTAGTGGCAAAAAACAATATAGTACAGATGGTCCATCTGTAATTAGTCATTTTCTCATTTACTTTCTGAAATGTGCTCATGATAATCAATTTAGAATTATATAGTTTTAATTTGATGCCAAAAATACGCATAATTTGATGTAAGTCAACTATAAAAATTGCTTAATTTAGTGCATAAATTGACCGAATAGTAGCGAATTAGCCCAAATTGACCCTAAAATCGTTTGCGAACACGGAAAGGATAAAATATCCACCTTTTCAATCGAATTTTGCACAGTTCTTCAAAAAAGACTTGTTATCTTTGTCTGATTACAATAAATCTATTACCTAAATACAAAAACAAATGATGAATAAACAGCTTTATAAGTTACTTCTTGTTGGGGCGTTTTTTTGCTCTTTACAATTGAATGCTCAAATGGTGAATGATCAGTCTCCATGGTCTGTTCGCATGGTTCAGTCGGAGATGGTTCGTTGTCCGGAATCATGGCAACTTGATTTTCAAACCAGCCTGAAGTGGGATTATTGTCATGGACTGGAACTTCAAGCCATGCTCGATGTGTATGATGCTTATGGCGACAAGAAAATCTATGATTATGCTTTGGCTTATGCCGATACGATGATTAACAAAGAAGGCAGCATTAAAACTTATAAGTTAGAAGAATATAATATCGATCGCTTGAACTCCGGTAAATTTCTTTTTCGCATTTACGAGCAGTCGAAAGATGAAAAATATAAGAAAGCAATCGATTTGCTCAGAAGTCAGCTTGATACGCATCCCCGTAATGCGGATGGCGGTTTCTGGCACAAAAAGATTTATCCTAACCAGATGTGGTTAGATGGTTTATATATGGGAAGCCCCTTTTATGCAGAATATGCATTTCGCAATAATCGTCCGCAAGATTATAAAGATGTTATCAATCAATTTCTTACTGTAGCTCGTCATACTTATGACCCTAAAAACGGACTGTATCGTCATGCTTGTGATGTTAGTCGTAAAGAGAAGTGGGCCGATCCGGTTACGGGGCAGTCAGCTCATAGCTGGGGACGCGCAATGGGATGGTATGCCATGGCCTTCGTCGATGCTCTTGATTTTATTCCTAAGCACGAAGCCGGGCGTGATTCAATGCTGGTGATACTTAATAATATCGCTACCCAAGTGAAGAGGTTGCAAGACCCAGCAACCGGACTTTGGTATCAGGTACTCGACAAGAGTGGTGATAAAGGCAATTATCTGGAATCTTCTTGTTCTACCATGTTTGTCTATACACTGTTTAAAGCTGTGCGTATGGGATATATTGATCAGTCTTATCTGGAAGTAGCCATAAAAGGGTATAAGGGGATATTGACAAATTTCATAGAAGTAGATAAAGATGGACTTGTAAATATCACAAAGGCATGTGCAGTTGCCGGACTTGGAGGAAAAAACTATCGTTCGGGAGATTATAATTATTATATCAATGAAACCATTCGTAGCAATGATGCTAAAGCTGTATCGCCTTTTATTATGGCTAGCTTAGAGTGGGAACGCTTGCAACGAGCTGGTTGTAAACTCACTAAATAACAAAAGATATGTTGAAACAATTAATAGGAATAACACTCCTTATTCTCCTCTTTGGTATTTCTGTAAAGGCGCAGCAACAAGATACCGTGGTAGTGGCTCGTGATGGAACAGGGAAATATCGGACTGTTCAGGAAGCTGTAGAAGGTGTACGGGCGTTTATGGATTATACAGTCATCATCTACGTAAAGAACGGAATCTACAAAGAGAAATTAGTGATACCCTCGTGGGTGAAAAATGTAGAAATTGTAGGAGAGAGTAGTGAGGGTACAGTCATTACCTATGATGACCATGCCAATATTAATAAAATGGGAACTTTTCGTACCTATACGGTTAAAATAGAAGGAAGTAATATCACCTTAAGAAATCTGACGATAGAGAATAATGCAGCGCAATTGGGTCAAGCTGTGGCTTTACACACAGAAGGGGATAAGTTGAGGTTTATTAACTGTCGTTTCTTGGGTAATCAAGATACCATATATACAGGCGCCGAGGGAACTCGTCTGCTCTTCACTCATTGTTATATAGAAGGAACGACTGACTTTATTTTTGGTCCTTCAACAGCTCTTTTCGAAGACTGCACGATTCATAGTAAGCGAAATTCTTATATCACAGCTGCTTCTACTCCCAAGGAGATGGAGTTTGGCTATATTTTCAAAAACTGTAAACTGACAGCCGGCCCGGGAGTTGATAAAGTCTATTTAGGTCGCCCTTGGCGTCCGTATGCTGCAACTGCTTTTATTCATTGCGAGATGGGGAAGCATATTTGCCCTGCAGGATGGGAAAACTGGAAGAATACTGAAAATGAAAAGACGTCCCGTTACGCTGAATTTGCTAACACAGGAGAAGGAGTTAATGTCTCAGGTAGAGTGAAATGGAGTAGCCAGTTATCTAAGAAAGAAGTACTTCGATATTCTATAGAAAATATATTTAAGAATTGTACCGACTGGTGTCCTGCTAAATAGTTCTTGATACCGCCATGGCTTTGGGGGCACTTTCTCTGCTAATATTATCGTCTAAATCTATAAAACATGAAAACACTCCTTTGTTTTATTTCGGAACTATTGTTAGTGTCAGTGATGATTCATGCTCAAAGCGCCCTCTTTCCTGCACAGAATGCGGTAAATGTAAATCCAGATACTCATCTCATATTGAAGTTTGATGAATCTCCAACGGTAGGTGATAAAGGATTTATCCGGGTTTTTGAAGAGGAAACAAATCGGCAGGTGGACTGTTTGGATTTAAGTATTCCGGCGGGGCCAACTGGTGGACAAAGTAATGAAGGGGCGATATACTCTCCAATTCCTTATGATTATAAAGCTGTTGATTATACCAATGCGAATATGCTTGCTGGTACTCCTTCTGGTGTTAATAAGCGTGATTTATCCAATTATCAATTGAATATTATCGGTCACTTTACCGATGGTTTTCACTTCCATCCAGTTATTGTTCGTGGCAATATAGCGACAATTTACTTGCACAATAATCTCTTGGAATATGGCAAAAATTATTATGTGACAATAGATAATAAAGTTATCAATACTCATGGGTTCAAAGGTTTTACCAAAAAGAACGCATGGCGTTTCACTACTAAAAAATGCGGTCCTAAAACAGAAGTTCGCAAGCTAGTGGTCAGCGCTGATGGAAAAGGTGATTTTAACACGTTGCAAGGTGCATTGGATTATATTCCTGACTTTATTCCTGCCATGCTTACCCCATCTCAAGAGGGAGATGGAAGTTGGAAAGTCTATATAAAAAATGGAGATTATGAAGAGATAGTCTATTTTCGGAATAAGCGATACGTGACAATTGAAGGCGAAAGTCGTGATGGCGTTCACATCCATTATGCGAACAACGAAATATTCAATCCCCATCCTGCGGGTCTGAAGACCAACGAATTTCCGGGTACTTTTCCTTCTCGCCGCGCTGCGTTTATGTCTGATAATGGATTTTGCATAAATTTGGTAAATCTCACGATTCAAACAGATCTGAAAGGGCAAGCTGAAGGAGTATTGATGATGGGGCAAGGAAATACTTTGAATAACATTCATGTAATTGGTTCTGGAGATGCTTTGCAAATTAATGGAAGCACTTACCTTGAAAATTGTATTATTGAAGGCGACGGAGATACTGTGTTAGGTCGTGGTCCTGCGTTCTTCAAGAATTGCACACTTTATAGTTCGGGAGCATTCATGTGGATCCGCAATACGAAGAAGAATCATGGAAATGTTTTTGTAGACTGTACCTTTATGGGAAAGGGGGATGATGCGGTCATTGCGCGCTCACCTATTAATAAAGGTATCGGTTATCCTTATGCCGAGGCTGTGCTTATCAATTGCAAACTGGAAAATATACCTCCGGTAGGTTGGGGCATAGTTGGAGGAGATTTGACGAATGTTCATTTTTGGGAATATAATAGTAGGACTATGACTGGCGCCCCAATAGACTATAGTATACGTAACCCAGCCTCCCGTCAGCTTGATAAAGAGAAAGATGCTAGAATCATAGAATTGTATACTAACCCAGTGTATGTGTTGAGTTTGGTATACTAGTTGCTCCACTGTGATGTTTTCTCTCTCTTAGTCATACGTTTTTATATGTAAAATCGAAATTTCCACATAAATAGTCAATAAGTCTACATTGCTATTTTAGTTAAAGTTCTATATTTGTGTTCGATAACGGTCTTAATAAACCTTTATTCCTTAATACTAACTATAAAAATACAAATTTATGAATCGAAAAACACTTGCCAAAAAGGCAATGGCTGCTCTGCTGTTGAGTATGCTTTGCTTGGCGTCTTTTGCACAAGGTGGTCATACGGTTTCTGGCATTGTTACTGATGCTTCTGGAGAACTGATGATTGGCGTGAATGTTACTGCTGTTGGTACGACAAACGGAACTATAACTGATTTAGATGGCCGTTATTCGCTTTCTGTCTCACCAAACACAAAACTTCAGTTTTCTTTTATTGGTTATTTAAGCCAAACTGTGGTTGTAGGTGGGCAGACTAAAATCAACATTAAATTAATTGAAGATGCAAAGAATCTCGATGAAGTAGTTGTCATAGGTTATGGCACGGTAAAGAGAAGGGATCTGACTGGTTCAGTAGCTTCTGTTACTGGTGAAAAATTGGCGGCTAATCCTGTTACCAATGTAGCGCAAGCTTTGCAAGGGCAACTTCCTGGCGTATCTGTGACTTCTCAGGATGGTCGTCCGGGTGCAGGTATGTCTATCCGTATACGGGGAGGTGGTTCCATTACTCAATCTAACGACCCGCTATTTATTGTGGATGGCGTTCAGGTGAGTGGTATTGATGATATTCCTGCCGACAATATTGAAAGTATAGACGTATTGAAAGATGCAGCATCTACAGCTATTTATGGAGCACGTGGTGCTAATGGAGTTATCTTATTGACAACTAAAGGAGCTAAAGAAGGGAGAACTGTTATTAAGTATAATGCATATTATCAGATCAAAGAAAATCCAAAGACTCTGGATGTACTGGATGCATACGATTATGTGTATTCTAACTGGGCATATGCAACTGCTTACGGTGAATCTTACGGTGATGGAGTGGCTAAATATTTTGGTTTAGGCTCAAAATACGGTAACCATCTGAGTGAATATAAAGATGTATCTTCTCACAACTATATTAACGATGTATTGCATACAGCGGGTGCATGGAATCATGATATATCATTGACAGGTGGTAATGATAAAACAAAATATTATGCTTCTATCAATTACACAGACGATAAGGGTATCCGTATCAACTCGGGTTATACTCGTTGGAATGCCAATTTTAAGATAGATCAAAAAATAAATGAAAATCTAAGTTTTAATGCTGATTTGCGTTATACTGAAACTACAACTGACGGAACGAAATTTGATTATGCAACTTCGGCTTATGCATTTCGTCCAATTGATGATCCTAAAGGTGATGTTACTTATACAGCCGGATTAGGCCAAGGTGCACCGAATGTTGAACTAGAACGTAATCCAGTGGACATGATTAATAACTATGAGAATATAGCTAAGGAACATAGAATTAATGGAAAAGGGGCTTTGACTTGGAAGATTATTAAAGGGTTGACAGCTAAGACTGAATTATCTTTAAGTCGTAATTGGAATGAGACTAAATACTGGAATGCTGGTAATAATGCGGAGGACACTAAATATAGTGTAGCCAAATTGACCAAGAAAGATGGTTATGGAGTCAGGTGGGCCACTACTTTGAATTATGAGTTTCAAGATCTAGGTGAAGATCATAGTTTGTCATTCCTTCTGGGCAATGAGGTTTTAGCTTCTAAATCGAATACTAGTGTGATTCAAGGTGCCGGTTACCCAAGCGGCTTTACGATGAATGATGCATTTGGAATGATAAATATGACTGACAAGGATCTTGGCAAGGATGAATATAGCAATACGATAGGAACTCCTAATCATACTCAATCTTGGTTTGGACGTGCTAATTACTCTTACAAGGGTCGCTATTTGTTGACTGCAACATTTCGTGCAGATGGTTCTTCTAAATTTTCTCCGAATCATCATTGGGGCTATTTCCCTGCGGCGGCAGCAGCTTGGCGTATCTCTGATGAACCTTTTATGGAGACTGCAAGGGAATGGTTGGACAATTTAAAACTTCGCCTCTCTTATGGTACATCGGGCTCTGATAACATTGATCCATCATTATGGAAAGAAACTTGGGTTACAGATCAGATTACCGTGGATGGTGAAGTGAAAACTGTTTATAAACCGGGGGATATGTTAGGTAATGAAGATTTGAAATGGGAGACTACTATTTCGCGTAATGCAGGTTTAGATTTTGGCTTCTTGAATAATAAAATTCGTGGTAGTGTTGACTTTTATTGGAATACTACAAAAAATATTTTGATGAAAATCCCTGTGGATGCTTCTGCTGGTTACAGTTATCAGTTCCAGAATGTTGGAAAGACTTCTAATAAAGGTATAGAGCTAGCTCTAGGTGTTGATCTTATCCGAACGAAAGATTTTAATTTGGGTGTTAATGTTACTTATAATTTCAATCATAATAATATTGATGAGCTAAGCGATAAGGCGTTGGCTGATACTCATACGGGCTGGGGATCAAGTATGCGTAAGCCGAATTACGACTATATTATTCGTGAAGGTCAGCCGGTTGGTCTGATTCAAGGTTTTAAGTCTGCTGGTTATTATAAAATAGATGATTTTGACTATGACGCAAGTACCAAGACTTATACCTTGAAGAATGGCATTCCTGATATAAAGAGTATTGTGAATTATGCGGAAGGAACTAAGAAAATTGGAGTGCCGGATGGTCAGATAGCTTTCCCAGGTGCTGCTAAATTTGTTGATGTTGATGGTAGTGGTACTATCGATGATGATGATGTAACAGTTATTGGTCAAACGATGCCGAAGCATACGGGCGGTTTTTCCATAAATGCTGGATGGAAAAATGTTGATTTCTCTGCTGGCTTTACTTATCAGATTGGAGGTGATGTCTATAATGCCAATGCAATGCATAGTATGATGGGAAACAAAGATAACAGTTTGGGAGCAAATCGTCTCGCAATTGTAAAAGACTGTTATAAAATCTATGATGTAGATACAAATGGAGATTTGTTTGTTGTAACTGATCCGGATGCTTTAAATGCGTTAAATAAGAATGCTAAATACGCTTTGAATTACTCGGAGTATGGTCTTGTCACATCTGAATTCATAGAGGATGCTTCTTACCTTCGTCTTCAGACATTAACTTTGGGTTATACTTTACCAAAAAACTGGACGAAGAAAGTTAAAATCGAAAATTGCCGTATTTATTTCACAGGAAGTAATTTGTTTTGTTTGAGTGGCTATTCCGGACTAGATCCTGATGTTAGTACGAATAGCGATGCAGGCGGAGATGGTTTCCCTACTCCTAACTATGATTATAATTCATACCCGAAAGCAAGGACATACACATTTGGTCTTAATTTTACATTCTAATTAATGGAGATTTTACAGATGAAAAAATATATATATTCAACGCTGTTTGTAGTCAGTTTTTTGGCTACTACTTCTTGTAGTGATTATTTGGAAACGAGTTCTCCATCAGTTGTAGACGCAAATTTTGTGTTTTCTAATATTGAAACAGCTCGTGCTGCTATGGACGGAGCTTATGAGCAATGGAGAGATTGTGCGCAGAACAAAATTTTTGGAGATGGTCTCTTTTATGGAGCAGATGCAACTGGTTCCGATATTGAACGGCATCCGGAAGCGTTCTCCAATCAGCCGGGCCGTCACTATCCTGAGTGTTTATACCAAAATGGTACATTTGCGAGTTCTTATGGGTTGTTATCTTATCAAAAGGAAGATGATTCGTATTCTAGTCTGTACAGCGCTATTGGAAAGGCAAATGCAGTCATAAATGCAATGAGTGCGACGGATAATTTCCAGGCAATTATGAGTGCTGGTTCAGCTTCTGATTTAAGTCAGTTATATGGAGAGGCAATTGCATTACGTGCATGCTGCTACAGAGAGCTAATCAGAAATTTTGGAGATGTTCCTTATCAGACTAAAAGTGGTGTTGCTGCTTCTGGATTGGCTTCCCGCGACTCTATTTATGATATGTGCATTGGAGATCTAAAAACCGTGGAACCGTTAATGTATCGCGTAGGCGAAACTTCTAGTATGTTAAAGAACGTGTTTTCGCGTACTTTTGTACAAGGTTTAATTGGGCGCATGTGCTTGGAAGCTGGTGGTTATCAGACACGGCGCACTGATTTAGCTGCTGATTTCTACAAAGACGGAGAAGGCAATGTTTTGACATTTGAAACAAAAGGTAGTCCAAACAATAATAGTGTTTATGAGCGTCGTTCTGACTGGAAAGACCTTTATGAAACTGCGAAAACCTATTTGAAAGCTTGTATCGATAACCCGGGTTCTGCTAGTTTCCATACAACTGATCCTCGTTCTACAGGTAAAAACGGACAAGTATATGACAATCCATACCAATATTTCTTCCAACAGATGAATGATCTGGAATATGCAGATGAATCCATCTATGAATATGCAATGACCCAAGGTATAGGTAATGATGCCCGTACATACTCTATGGGAAGAGTGTCTAGCGGTGGTAGTTCAAATGGATATCCTTGCAAGTCTTATGGGCAAGCGCGTATCAATCCAGCGTTTTATTATGGAATGTTCGATCCGCAAGATAAGCGTCGGGATGTAAGTGTGTGTGTAACGGGTAGTACAGGTAAAGGAGTTGAAAAATTGATTCCGTTTGCTCCGAATTCAAAAGCCGAAGGAGGAGGCTTGACTCTTAATAAATGGGATGAAAATCGCATGGCTTCTCCATATGTGGCAAAGCAACGTACTTCGGGTATTAATGGTCCATATATGCGTTTATCAGAAATTTATCTGACTTATGCTGAAGCATGTGCGGCTACTGGTGATGATGCAAATGCTAAAACATATTTGAATAAGATACGTGAACGCTCATTCCCTTCAGATAAGGCTAATACAGATGCGTTCATCTCATCTAGCGGTAGTATACTGAAAGCCGTGATTAATGAGCGTGGGTTTGAATTTGCAGGTGAGGGTGATCGCCGATGGACTTTAATTCGTTCTGGTCTGCTTCCAGAGGCTATTAAGGATGTTAAGGATATGACAAAAGCGATGCTTGATGGTTTGAAAAATAATGGCTACTATACATTCCCTAACGGTAATACTATTTCAAGCTATATTTGGACAAAATTGGTAGATGCAAAGTCTCAATATAGCCATCGCTTGACAACTGAATGTCCTGCTGATAAGGAAGATGATCCCGTTTTGTCTCCAGGGTGGCGTGGTCAGAATGACGATTGGGAAAGCTTTTCTGTAACAGCTGCTACTGCAGCTAAACCTTATCCTATTTATGGAACAGCTACTCCTAAAACTAATCTGGCTATAAAAGGGTTATTCGAATACATTGATCCGGAAGGTGCTGAAGCTGCAGCCTTAGTGGCAGACGGCTACACTAAAGTGTCATGGGGTGCTGAATTGGTTAAATACTATGATGAGTATTATACTTACTTGTTTTATGATTATGACTATACCAAGGCACCTATTTACTTATGGCCATTTACTCCTAATATATTGACAACTGGCGGGTTTACTAATGGTTACGGATTTAAACAGAAATAGGGCATAACTGAATAAAAAGAGATCAAGAGAATAATCTTCCTATGCTCTTGATCTCTTTTGTTAAATGATTTCGGCGTTTTATTTAATAAAGGCTAATGGTTATCTGTTGATTACTTGTGGCTTGTGACTAAAATTCGATAATAACGTTCCACATTTATTGAAGTCTAGAATAGGTCGAAACAACACTGTTGATACTTGTATTTTTCTTTCTTTGTTAACATTTATATAGAGTGCCTTTTAATCTTTTACTATATGGGACAACTGAATAAAAAAAACAGTTCTTTCTTTCTTTTAGTGATACTTTTCTCATCTTCTTCTTTATTTGCATCTCAAGGAAGAATTACTGTTGACTTATCTGGTGCAAGATGGTATTTATGGCAGGATAAAAATGTATCATGGGAGAAAGAAAAGATCTACATGTCTTTGTCTGAAGCATTTAAAGACTCAATACTCAAACCTACAAAAGGCTGGGAAATACTAACATCTCCTTATACTATGCAGGTGAAAGTTCCAGGTACTGCAGAAGAGTATTTGCAGACGAAATCAGGCCCTGAAGGAGACATAAAAGGAGTTACTTGGTGGACGCGTAATGTAGATATCCCCGCTTATGGAAGAGATGAAAAGGTCTTCTTAAAATTTGCTTCTATTCGTTCTCGGGCGGAAATTTTCATAAATAGGCAATTGGTCGATTATCAAATCGTGGACAATACTCCGTTTGAAATAGATGTTACTTCGTATGTGAGATCTGGAGATAAGATTCAGTTAGCAGTCCGTATCACAGATGCAGGTGGTAATCATGATTGGCGAGATGGAGCATTAATACAATGGGGTGATAAAACCTTGCCTCCTGGACACGCATTTGGAGGAATAACCGGAAAGGTTAGCTTGGAAGTTCGCCCTTCGGTGTATATTGCCGATATTTATATGCAAAATACACCGCAGATCACTACTGCAAATGCTATCATTATCATTAATAATCCTGAGAATATTGCGGTTAAACGGGATGTGGTGCTTTCTATTGTTGAATGGAAAAATCCTTCGCATGTAGTGTTCACTAAGAAATTGAAGTCGGTTTTGCTGGAAACGGGCATGAATGAAATAAAAGTTTCGGTTTTAGCTCCTAATGCTAAGCTTTGGGACGTGGATCATCCTAATTTATACCTTTGTAAGGTAGAATTGAAGGGAAAAACAAAATCGAATGATCTTGCTACTCAGCGGTTTGGCTTTCGTTGGTTTGAAGCTACCGGTATTGGTAAAGATGCTATGTTTCGTCTTAACGGAAAACGCATAATGCTTCGATCTGCTATCAGTTGGGGCTTTTGGCCGATAAACGGAATTTATGCTACTGATGAGTTGGCTGAGAGACAAGTGCGGGTGGCCAAAGAGCTAGGACTGAATATGCTGAACTTTCATCGTTTTATGGGATCAACAAATGTGCTGGATTATGCAGACGAGATAGGATTACTCTATTTCGAAGAGCCGGGTGGCTTTAGAGTAAAGGTTGGCAATCAGTTCTTGAATGATAATTTGCATGAAAAGGTGGTGCGGATGGTGAAACGTGATCGTAGTCATCCCAGCCTTGTGATTTATAACATGATGAATGAATCCGGTGATGCTTCTCCGGAGCAGTTGACCATTGAAATTGATGCAATGAAAGATATGCAGAAGCTTGATCCTTCACGATATATCTTGCGTACATCCGCATGGGCAAAAGGTGATTATGTAGACGATCAGGCTAAAATACATATCCGCCCTAATGATACGACTGTTTATTGGAATGGTTGGTATGATTATCACCATGCAGGTGGTCCGGCCGTATGGAATGAAAGTCTTTATAAGAGTCCGAAAGACTATTATAACAACACTACTAATGCGAAAGAAATTGTCTTCTTCGGTGAAGAAGGTGCGCTTTCATCACCTCCGAGATTGGAGAAAAATAAAGAAGATATTGAAAAGAATCTTTATAAGGGATGGGACGGACGTGAGTTTCTTCGTTGGTATGATGAGTTTGATCGCTATATTGATGCAAAAGGACTACGTGCGATATATCCTACTGTTGATTCATTGACAGTGGCCATGGGAACAGTTTCCTTCGAACATCAAGGTCGGAAGATAGAATCTGCTCGCTTGAATAATTTTACGGATGCTTATGTTATAAATGGTTGGGAATCTGAACTTACTGAAAATTATTCAGGAATAGTGGACTGCTTCCGTTATCCTAAATCTAATCCTGCCATAATAGCGCGTTATAATCGTCCTCTTTATATTGCAGTAAAGCCGCGCCAACAGATACTTAAGGCGGGCGGAAAGCTTGTTACTGATTTTTATATTATAAATGAAAAAGATATAAATGGTGAGTACACACTACATGCTTCTATATTGGATGTGAATGGTAAACAATGCGGGACATTTCAGAAGAAAGTACATGTAACTGGCGGAGACAGGTATGGAGAACAGCTTGTTGATAGTCTGGTTATGGAAGTTCCCGGAAAGGGTGGACTATGTAGGATTGTTGCAACACTTCAAAGTGAAAATAATACGACGGTGGCTTCCGGTTTTGATGATGTATTGTCTGTTGACTTATCTACAAACCGATTGGAGGGTCGGGGTGCTATTTGGGAAGACGGGAATGCAATGGCTACTTTCTTGAAAGGACGAACGGCTATTCCTGTTGAAACTTATGCCGATAGTTTGGGCAAATTAGACTGGATTATTGTTACTCGTCCTCCCAAGAAAGAACAATTAACGATGGTACCTTCTGAAGCTCTCCGATCTGCTTCAGGAAAGCCTGGGCTAGATGCTGTTTATTATATGGATATGAACTTCGAACATGAAATTCATCGGGAAATAGCGAAAATCGTGAATTTGAGTGCTATTGAAGGAGCGACTCCTAATCCTTTTGTTCCCACAGTAGCCGGATATAGTATTGTTTGGAGTGGTAGTATTTTACCTCCTGTAAGTGGAGAGTATAGCTTCAACATACAGAGCAATGATCGAAGTATAATTCAACTTTATGTTAATGGTAGCAAAGTCTATGAGGTACTGGCTGATCGTACTCACCTTGGTAACGGGAAGATACAATTAACTCGTGGTGAAAAAGTAAATGTGGAAATTCGTTTCAAGCATCCCCGCAGTAACGCAAGGTGTCGTTTAGATTGGGCTGTTCCCAATGAAGAGATGCCTGATGCACAAGCATTGATGGAGCGTGTTAAGAAGGATGGAACTCATCTTTTCATCTTGGAGAATGCCGATGAGTGGTCGGAGTTTGTATCGACAAATAGTAATGCCGTATTTAAAGACAAATTCTTTGTCGGAACGAATTGGCTGGGTGGTGTGATGTTCAATAAAGCTCATCCCGTATTCAACGAATTGCCTGTTAATACTGCTTTGAACTGGCCTTATCAGGCACTGATTCATACAGGTACGGAACGTATGGGGTTCTTGATGCAAGGAGAAGAACTACTAGTGGGAGCTTACCATTCCTATCCTATGGCTTTAGGTACGGCAATGGGTGTTGTACGTATAGGTAAAGGGACCATTTTATTTTCAACTCTTGATATTTATGGAAACATAGTGAATGAAAACACAGCGGGTTTAGTTGCAAAGAAAATAGTTTGTAATATGATTGACTTTGAATGAACAACAATGCATAACGTCAAATAGATGCGAGACTTATAAATCTCGCATCTACAGTATGCTTTTAGCAGACTCTGGAATCTTATTTTCCGATAAAATCTGCTCTCATCGGACTGAAGCAGTCGATGAGTATCCCTGCCTCGAGACAAATGCAACTGTGTTCCGCATCGGGAGCAATATAAATACCGTCTCCTGTTTCAACAAAGCTAGTTTCTCCGTCTACGGTAAATTGAAATTTGCCGCTTGCAACATAGGTGGTTTGGGTATGATAATGGCTATGCGGAGTACCTTGTGCTCCTTTTATAAATTTCACTTTTACCAGCATCAGTTGCCCGTCATAACCCATGATTTGACGAACAACTCCTTCACCAGCTGGTTCCCACTCCTTTTCTTTCTCAAAAATAAATTTATTACTACCTGTTTTCATAATCTGGCCTCTTTTGTTTTTTCCTTTCGGATATGCAATTCAAATATACACAATAATTTTATAAAGTAAGATACATGAAAAACTTCTTTTTTAAAGTTGCTGCATCTGCCTTGACAGTAACATTCTTTTCTCCTTTTTACATGAATGCCCAGTCGCAAAGAATGGAGAACCAGGTACTTCAAACAATGAAGAGTGCCACTCGTTTTATGATAGAAACAGCTAGTTACAATGGAGGCTTCGTCTGGAGTTATCTTCCTGATCTGTCTCGCAGTTGGGGAGAACTGGAAGCTAAACGAACGATGGTGTGGATTCAACCTCCCGGAACACCTACGGTAGGGCATCTACTATTGGATGCTTATCATGCTACAGGCGATGAATATTACTATGAATCGGCAAAGAAGGTTGCTAATGCTTTAATCTGGGGACAGCTTCCTTGTGGAGGCTGGAACTATGTTTTCGATTTTGCCGGTGAAAACTCATTAAAACAATGGTATGCAACTGTAGGGAAAAATGCATGGAGGTTAGAAGAGTTTCAGCATTATTATGGAAATGCCACGTTTGATGACTCGGGTACAATGCAGGCAGCTAAGTTCTTGTTGCGTATGTATGTTGAGAAGAACGACCCTGTTTTTCGATATCCTTTGGAGAAAGTGATACGTCTAGTTTTAGAAAGTCAATATCCTGTGGGTGGGTGGCCACAACGTTATCCCTTAATGTATGATCATCCTTTTCAAGGTAAGAAAGATTATACTTCTTTTATAACGATGAATGATGATGTTATTTCTGAAAATACAGAATTTCTTATTCAATGTTATCAGGCTATGGGGTTGCAAAATGTAAAGGAACCGATTATGCGGGCAATGAACTTGCTCATTATTCTTCAGCAAGGAGCCCCTTATGCCGGATGGGCAGACCAGTATACTGTGGAAGATCTGCAGCCTGCCCACGCTCGTTCGTATGAACCACGAAGCATTAATGCCGGTACTACGGTAAGAGCTATTCATTTATTAATGGAGTATTATCACCTGACAGGAGAGAGTAAATTCCTTGCAGGTATTCCGGCTGCTATTGGTTATCTCGAATCTACAGCACTATCCGAAGCTGAAATTCAAAAGTTTGGAAGACCTCTCTATGGTAGGAAGGGTATTTTTGTTCCCCGATTTGTTGATCCTGATACAGGAGTGCCTTTATATGTTCATCGTGTAGGGAGTAATGTTGTTAATGGGCATTATTATACTGATCAAGATATGTGTAATACAATCGGACATTATTCGTCGGGCGCATTTGTAGACGTCGACGAATTGCGTAAAGCGTATAATACAATCAAAGAAACACCGGTGTCTGAAGTGATTAAAGGATCACCACTTTTAAGTGTAGAAAAAGTTTCGTTGCCTAAATACTACACCAGAACACGTCAAATGGAAGGAGATGAGAAAACAGATGTTGCAAAACTCATAAAGACACTAACGAAAGAAGGGTATTGGCTAACTCCTTTGAAAGACATTTCTAATCCATATAAAGAATGTCCGTTCATGGCACCAAGCAAAGAAACTAAATATGCTTCTACTTTTGTGGGAGATGAGTATGACACTTCATGTTATTCTAGTGAAACTTCGGTAATGGGAATTTCTACTGCCATATATATCGCTAATATGATGAAATGCATTCATTTTCTGGATGCAAAGAACTAAAATGTGGCGACTAGTTAATTTTTCCACTTGTTCAAACGTTTTTTGCACTTCGTTGCCAATGATTCTTTGTAATATTGCAATGTGAAACTATAACATCGACAAAAATGAAGAATAAGTTTGCGTTACTGATAGTAACCTTTTTCCTTTTTTCGGCTTTCAAAGCGGATAAGCCAACTATTACAATTTTTATGATTGGCGACTCGACCATGGCAAATAAGAGTCTGACTGGAAGCAATCCTGAACGGGGTTGGGGGCATGTGTTGCCGGGCTTCTTTAGTGAAGACATTGTGATCGATAATCATGCTCAGAATGGGCGTAGTTCTAAAAGTTTTATTAGTGAAGGCAGATGGGAGAAGGTTATTTCTCAAGTGAAGAAAGGCGATTATGTGTTCATTCAGTTTGGACATAATGATGAGAAGAAGGATAGCATTCGGCATACTGACCCGGGAACGACTTTTGATGCAAATCTGCGTCGGTTTGTAAACGAAACGAGAGCAAAAGGTGGTATACCTGTGCTTTTTAACTCTATTGTTCGTCGCAATTTTGTTCGTCCACAAGATGAGGAGATTAATAAAGATACCCGCAAAGTGCCGGGACAGGATGTTCTTCCTCAGGAAGGCGAAAAGCTGTTTGATACACATGGGGCTTATCTGGAATCTCCACGTAATGTGGCTAAAGAGTTAGGAGTGGCTTTCGTGGATATGAATAAAATTACTCACGACTTGGTTGAGAATTTGGGACCGCAAGAGTCGAAGAAGCTTTTTATGTGGGTACCAGCCAATACGGTACCTGCTATACCACAGGGACGTGAAGACAACACTCACTTAAATATATATGGTGCGCGTGTGGTAGCCGGTTTGGTTGTTGATGCGATCGCTAAAGAGGTTCCTGCATTGGCTAAATATGTGCGTCATTACGATTTTGTGGTGGCTAAAGATGGCAGTGGCGATTTCTTCACTGTACAGGAAGCGATCAACGCAGTACCTGATTTTCGCAAGAAGGTTCGCACCACTATTCTTGTGCGCAAGGGTGTGTATAAAGAGAAGTTAGTGATTCCGGAGAGTAAAATAAATGTTGCGCTCATTGGTCAGGAGGGTGCTGTGATTTCTTATGATGACTTTGCAAGCAAAAAGAATCGTTTTGGAGAGGAGACAGGCACTTCCGGTTCCGCTAGTTGTTATGTTTATGCTCCTGATTTCTATGCGGAGAATATTACTTTTGAGAATACTTCCGGTCCGGTGGGGCAGGCGGTGGCTTGTTTTGTGAGTGGCGATAGGGCATACTTTAAGAACTGTCGCTTCCTTGGCTTTCAAGACACACTCTACACGTATGGTAAAAACAGTCGCCAGTATTATGAAGATTGCTACATTGAAGGAACAGTCGATTTCATCTTTGGTTGGTCTACCGTTGTGTTTAACCGATGCACTATTCATAGTAAGCTTGACGGCTACGCTACCGCTCCGTCTACAGATCAGGGCAAAGCTTATGGATATGTGTTCTATGACTGCAAGCTAACTGCCGATGAAGGAGTGGAGAAAGTCTACCTGTCTCGTCCTTGGCGTCCGTATGCGCAGGCAGTCTTCATTCGTTGCAATTTGGGTAAGCATATCTTGCCTGTAGGATGGGATAATTGGAACAAGAAGGATGCGGAGAAAACGGTCGTATATGCGGAGTATGAAAGTACAGGTCCTGGAGCAAATGCAAAAGCGCGTGCGCCCTTTTCTCGCCAATTAAAGAGTTTGAAAGGATATGAACCGGAGAAAGTGCTTGCAGGAAGTGACGACTGGAATCCGGTGAAAAATGGCAATGCATTGTTTGAAATAATACGTTGATTTTTTTGTTCCGGAAACTTGCTTTTCGGACTATCATGTGTTATCTTTGTATTGTTATTGATAATATATATTCAAATTAAAATAGAGTTAAAACAGGGAGCCAAAAGTTCCCTGTTTTTTTGTTACCTACCTGATCATGATCGTTTGAAGAGTTAGAAAGAGACGAATCTTCTGGTACTTTTTGTCCAAAAGAACGGTAGAGAACAGTGAAAAGGACGGTTGTGTTTGGTCAACTGCACGGTTGTGTTTCACAAAAAGACGGTTGCACTTTAACGATGGCATCATTTGTTATCGAAAGAACTCTTGATAGATAACTTTTTTTATCACTAAGTTCTTCACCCGTTAATAATTAGTAAACCTGCTATTGACAAGAAATTGTTTATTTCAGCCACTTGTCAAAGAAGAGTAGTGTTTCCTTCTGCATTTCTTTGTTGAAGAAATGCTTCTCGTCCCAGAATTTAGTAACTAGTCGATCATCCGCTTTTTGGCTACTCCATACTTGGTGCATAGTGTTGTATGCGCTCTGTACACCGGCAACGGGAAAGAGCTTGTCTCTCGTTCCATTGAAAAACAAAGAAGGTTTGGGACAAGCTATAGAAGCTACGTGTGGATAATCCATGTATCGGCGGATGCCCGGAACAATCATTGAATAAGCCGAACCTCCTTTGTTTTGGTTGTTGCTAAGTGTCATCAATGAATCAGTCGTGTTCATCCAACAAACAGAGGCTGAAGCTTTGATGCGGTCGGTAGCAGCAGAGAGCATCCATGAACGGTAAGCCCCCATAGAGAAGCCGAGACTCCCTATTTTATTCGGATTGACTTCGGGGAGAGTAGCTAAGAAATCAACACTGCGTACATCGTCCATCGTAATCACACTTCCCCACGAAGTACCCATCTGCAATAAATTGGATGCCAATGCCTGTTGGCCGTTGTAATCGGCTCCCTCTTTTTGTCCGCGTTCTCCCCAAAACAAGGCATCAATAACGAGTACAACATAACCATGTGCAGCAAAATAATCGCCAGTGTATTGACCCTCATAACATTTCACTGCCCAATCGTCGGCATCGGCCAACACTTCAGGTGACACGTCGAAAGGTCTGACCATCTTTTCTTTTCCTATAGTGAAGTGTGCACCATGATCGTGCAGCATTACAATGGCAGGGAAAGGACCCTTTCCCTCGGGCACAAGCAGATAGGCTGATATGCGACTCCAACTTGACACATTGAATGAAATTTTACGTGCCTCGTAGTCACTACGTTTCTGGGTAGCTACCACTTCCTGAGTATATGCATCAGGTGCCGGAGGGAGGTTTTGCATGCAGTCCATTAATACGCTGCGTGCCTCTATCCGCCAGCGGTCAAAGTTCTTTTCCGCTGCGTTTCCCCAAGCCATGGGGTAGGTTAGTTGCTGCTTTATTTTATTGTAAAAAGTGGGCATGTTTTTTGTCACTTCATACATCTTCTTATCGTTGTTTTGGCTTTTTAACGGTAAAAATAAGAGAATAAGAAATAGAAAAAGGACGATTCGTTTCATTGTGTTATGTCTTAAATAGGATAACAAAGATAATGCGAATATCTGTTTAATTTGTACCTTTACAGCCATTTATTCATGTAAAGCACGCTCAGTTTATGAAGAGATTCTGTATCGTATATTTATTGTTACTTATTTATATTTCCTCTCAGGCTCAAAAAAACTGCCTATTTACCCATTATTCTTCTGAAGATGGCTTATCCCAAAATACGGTGATGAGTGTGTTGCAAGATCGCAAAGGAAATATGTGGTTTGCTACATGGGATGGCATCAATAAGTTTAATGGATATTCTTTCAAAGTATATAAAGCCCGCCAAGGGAATCAAATCACCTTGACAAATAATCGTGTAGATTACATCTGTGAAGATAAATACGATTATATATGGGTGCAATCTTATGACAATAGAGCACATCGGTTTAATCCTCGTACAGAGACATTTGAACAGGTACCGGCTTCGGGCGAGGGGAGTTCGTTCAACATAACTTCTATTCGTGTATTACCCAACGGTACTACATGGTTGCTTACTGAAAATGAAGGAGCCATCCGTGTGGTTACTGATCCGCATACCGGCAAACTAAGTTCTGCTATTTATTCATTAAAGTCTGGTCTATTTCCATCTCAAAGAGTGTTCAGCGTTCACTTAGATAAAGCCGGCAATGAGTGGATGTTGACCGATAATGGTTTGGGTATGATTAACCCTGGAGGACAAAAGCCTGTTTCTTACTTTGTAGAGGCGCAAAAATTGCATTCACATTCAGATCAAGCGTTTTATACTTTTCTGGAGCATGGCAATGAGCTTTTCTTTGGTTCGGATAAAGGACGGGTTTGGCGCTATCAGAAAAAGACACTACGTTTTCAGTTGCTTGAAATGCCGACAAAGTCGAACATTGTTTCCATTAATGCAGCGGGAATCAATGAGCTTATTATCAGTACTTCCACCGACGGTTTCTTTACGTATGATCTCAAATCTAAAAAGATAGAACACTATTCGCCAGCCAATAATAAACAAATGCCCGATAAGCCAATTCTTTCGGTATATGTTGATAAAAGTTTTGAGGTGTGGTTTGAGCAGAAAGAACCGGGCTGTGTAGTTCACTTCAACCCGCTTACAAAAGTATTGAAGCGAGAACAGATGAAAACAGAATCGTCTGGCGCCGATCGTGCCCGTCCGGCTTTTCATATTCATGAAGATGTATATGGATGCGTATGGGTGCATCCCTACGGAGGAGGCTTTTCGTTTTTCGATAGAAAGAATAACTGTCTTGTTCCTTTCTATGATGATCCGGGATCTAAAGACTGGCGCTTTTCGAATAAAATTCATTCGGTCTATTCGGATAGGCAAGGCAACCTGTGGATATGTACACATAGCAAGGGCTTGGAGAAGATCACCTTTTCTCCCTCACAATTTTATCTGGAGAAGCCAGTGCCGCATGACTATGAATCGCTTAGCAACGAAGTGCGAGCTTTATATGAGGATCACGACAAAAATATATGGGTTGGCCTAAAGGATGGCATGCTACGGGTGTATGGAAAGAATGGGAGTTACTTGGGTTATCTCACAGAGTCTGGCATTATCGCCCAATCCGGTAACGCATTGCAAGGAGTTACCTATGCATTGATGCAAGAGAAGAATGGTATCTTGTGGATTGCCACCAAAGGAGACGGATTGATCAAAGCTGAGAAAATAGGCCAGTTGAAGTATAAACTCACTCGTTACCGGTATGATGCTGATGATATCTATAGTCTAAGTAATAATAATGTGTATTGTATATACCAAGATCATCACGGCAGAATATGGGTTGCAACATTTGCTAGCGGACTGAACTATATGAGCAAAGACAAAAAAGGCAATACAATTTTCATTAACCATCGCAACAATCTGAAGGGCTACCCGATAGATGATTGTTATAAAGTCCGTTTTATCACTTCCGATAATAATGGGCATCTATGGGTGGGAACAACGAATGGAGCTATCTCGTTTAATGAAGATTTTGTTAGTCCAGAGGAAATTCGTTTCAACCATTATTCTCGCATACCAAGTGACAATAGTAGTTTGAGCAATAATGATGTACATTGGATAATCTTGACCAAGAAGAATGAATTGTATCTTGCGACATTCGGTGGCGGGCTAAATAAATTGCTTTCAATTGATAAAGATGGAAAAGCCAAGTTTAAGGCTTATACGGTTGATGACGGTTTGCCATCAGATGTTCTTCTCTCCATCCGTGAAGATCGCAAGGGTAGCCTATGGATAAGTACAGAGAATGGAGTAAGCAAATTTATTCCATCCGAGCATAGGTTTGAAAACTACGACGACAAAACCCTTCCGGTTAGAGTACGCTTCAACGAGGCGGCTTCTACAAGTACCTCAGATGGTAATATTTTATTTGGGGCGAGTAATGGTATCTTCAAATTCAATCCTGACTCTATTCGTAAGAGTAAGTATGTACCGCCTATCGTTTTCTCTAAACTGTTGATAGCCAATCAGGAAATAGTGCCTGGTGAAAATGAACTATTGAAGCAGGGTCTAGACGAAACTTCGGAGCTCACATTGTCTCATAAAGAAAACATTGTGACCATTCAATATGCGGCTTTGGATTATACAAATCCCGGAAATATCCAATATGCTTATATGCTTGAGGGCTTTGAAAAGGACTGGACCTATGCTGATAAACAACGTAATGCGACTTATACCAACCTTCCTAAGGGAGAATATACCTTCAAGGTGAAATCAACCAATAGCGACGGGGTTTGGGTTGAGAATATTCGTACGCTTAACATTGTGGTTCTTCCTTCTTTCTGGGAAACGCCTTTGGCCTACCTCCTTTACGTATCATTTATTTTGCTCATCATTTTTGTGGCAGTCTACATTTTGTTTACCATTTATCGTTTGAAGCACGAGGTTTCTGTAGAACAACAGGTGTCAGACATCAAACTACGTTTTTTTACCAATATATCTCATGAACTACGTACGCCGCTTACTTTGATTGCCGGTCCGGTGGAGTATGTGCTTAAAAATTCGAAGTTACCCGATGATGCGCGTGAGCAGCTGGTGGTTGTAGAACGTAATACTAGTCGCATGCTCCGTTTGGTAAATCAGATTCTGGACTTCAGGAAGATTCAAAATAAAAAGATGAAGATGCAGGTGCAAAGGGTTAATGTGGTTGCGTTTGTACAACAAATCATGGAGAACTTTGAGTCGCTGGCTGAAGAGAATCATATCGATTTTGTGTTTGAGACAGAGAAAGACGAGCTTTGGTTGTGGGTGGATGCCGATAAATTTGAAAAGATCATCTTCAACTTGTTGTCGAATGCATTTAAGTATACGCCCAGTGGTAAAATGATTACTGTATTCATTCGCGAAGATGCTGAAAGCGTCTCAGTTGGGGTGCAAGATCAAGGTATTGGAATTGCTGAAAATAAGAGGAAGTCTATTTTTATTCGCTTCGAAAATCTGGTAGATAAAAACTTCTTTAATCAATCTAGTACCGGTATTGGACTTTCTTTAGTGAAAGAGTTAGTTGAAATGCACAAAGCCACTATTAGTCTCGATAGTAAATTGGGTGAAGGTAGTTGCTTTAAGATCGATTTCCTGAAAGGTAGAGAACATTATGATGATACTGTGGAGTTTATTCTTGAAGATTCTGCTGTTAGTGTCTCTTTGAGTAAAGATGTTAGTAGCATTTGTACCTCGGAAATACCCCAAGAGAAACAATCGGACCTGTCGGCGGAAGAGGCCGGTAACCGCAAAGAGGTCATGCTGTTGGTAGAAGACAATTCGGAACTTCGCCTCTTTTTGCGGAGTATTTTTTCTTCTGCGTATACTGTAGTTGAGGCCGTCAATGGGATGGAAGGCTGGAGCAAGGCATTGAAATACCTCCCGGATATGATTATTAGTGACGTGATGATGCCCGAGAAGGATGGAATTGAGATGACGAAAGAGCTACGTGCCAATATGACTACCAGCCATATACCTATCGTGTTACTGACGGCAAAAACATCGATTGAAAGCAAACTAGAAGGGCTAGGATATGGAGCTGACGATTATATCACTAAACCTTTTAGTGCCACTTATTTAAAAGCTCGGGTGGAGAATTTGCTTAACCAACGTCATAAACTTCAGGCTTTTTATCGGGATAACCTGATGGGCTATAATGCGGGAGAAGGAGAGGAGATTGAAGATAGGCAACCCGAGATGTCTTCCATTGATCGGAAATTTATGGATAAACTGGCTGATATGATGGAGAAGAACATGGATAATGGAGAACTAGTGGTAGATGATTTAGTGAGTGAACTTGCTGTTAGCCGCTCAGTCTTCTTTAAGAAACTGAAAACACTCACCGGACTGGCGCCCATTGAATTCATTAAAGAGATGCGTATCAAACGTGCCGCCCAACTTATTGAAACAGGTGAGTTCAACATGACCCAGATTTCTTATATGGTGGGTATTAATGATCCTCGCTATTTCAGTAAGTGCTTCAAACAGAAGTTTAATATGACTCCAACGGAGTATCGTGATGCTGCTTTGAAGAAATAAATAAAGCCTCCGTTATATCTCAAACGGAGGCTTTCATTTATTGGATAGTTATATTTTAATTTCTCCAACGAGGATCACCACATGTCTCTGAACTACTAAAGGAATTATCCTTAATACTAAAGTTACCGGTAGTCGGATCTGTAAACAAATCTGTTGACGTACCATTATATGACGTTACCCCTGAAATAGCGTTTGAGCTAAATACCCAGTCGGACGTAACATAGCTGTTTTCTACTGTTGCAGTAGCCGAACTACGAATACCCTTTGCTGTAGCACTTTGCGTTAGTGCAAAGAGACAGTTGCTTATTGCAATGCCGTTAGAAGGTCCATTACTTGTTCCACCAAAATCGATGAAATATCTTCCACTAGCAATCATGTTATAGAAGGTACATTGATCAAGCAGAATGCTTGCAGTATTTGTGCTCTTGCTAAGGATGAATCGACCTACTCCATTGAAGGTACTGTTGGTAATGCTTATGTTATTGATAACACCAACCTTATTTGCATCAGCATTGATGAAGTAGTAGCTATCTTTCAAGTTAGTCACAATGCAATTATTGAAGGATAAAGTTCCAATAGTTTTAGCCTCAGAACCTTGTAAACGGAATGGGGTATTAGCAAAATCGTGGACTAAGCAATCATCAAACGAAATAGTACTAACGGTAGTTGCTGCTGATTGATTGAATAGATAAGAATTCAGGGCAGAAGTGATTGTCCCATTTTCGTAAATATAACCCGTAATATCAAGGTTCGTGAATTTTATGGATGCATGGTTAGCGCTTAATGTGATTGCTTTGATAGACAGAATTGCTTTGCTCTCACCCGGTAAGCCAAAGAAGTTGACAGACAATCCATCGGGAATAGTCAATCCATCGTTATTGGCAAACAGCACACCGGCAGGAATAGCCAACGTAGCAGAAGAGTAAGATGCTAGCCCATCAAACAACGTTTGGTTGATAGAATCACCTGCTGAAAGATAGATCATTTTATCAGATGTTGGGACATCCGGATATGTTTCAAAGTTAACAGATCCTCTTTTTGCTTCACCATTGTAAATACTGGCAGTGTAAGCCGTTTGTGGGCTTAGAGCGGTTACTGTTAGGGATCCATTTGCTATGTCTTCAGCCGTCAATGCGATAGTTTGAACCACGATCTCGCCACTCAAGAGCTTAAGGCTGGTGACTGCTTTACCGGCTTCCCATCTAAGAGTAACAGTCGAAGAAGTTTTATCAGCGGCAGCTACTGAACTCATGATTTGCTCAGATTTGGTGCTAAACGCATACTTTTCGTAGTATCCCCATTTGGAATTAGTGAGCGTTTCCGAGCAAGAGCGAATGCGAATATAATACTTGGTTGCACTATCAAGGTCGGTGAGTGTATAAGGTGATTTAGTGATTGATTTGTCTTCACCAAAGACCAAAGAGGTACTTTGTACTTCATCTTGATACAAAGAATCTTTGCTTACCTCGATAATATAATAACTGGATTTGGGCGTCGCATTCCAAGTAACGATTGCTTCCGTAGCTGTAGGAGATATGCTGATTGAAGTCGTGTGAAATAGGCGATTATAAGCGTCGTCTGTCGTCCAGTCATTGGCATTGTCGCAAGATGCAGCGATAAAAGCAGTCAGGAGCAATAAGCTCACTGACAATACTCTATATTTTACTTTATTTATTTTCATAATTCCTCTAATTATTATTGAAATCCGTAAGAGTTCTGTAATGTTCCGTTTGAATCGGAGATGGTTGTTGCTCCTAGTGGCAATAGGTGCCTATTTTTAACCGTTTTGTTCAATCCCGAACTGATATATGGTAAATAACCGATATTGGTTCCTGTTGTTAGGTTTTCGTCACCCCATCCAGTTACACTTTTATATTCACTGATGTTTGTAGGCATTTCATACCAGCAGATGCTAGACATGTCAATAGCATTGCTGTCATCAGATTTCATTTTGTAGTACAGTGTAGACGGAGCTTTTTGTATAAGTTCTGTGTACTCAGCCTTTGCTTCTTCTATTTTGGAGCTAAGTAATCCCCATCGAATCAAATCGTATTTGCGAACAGCTTCACCAGCGAACTCCCAAGCACGTTCGTCAACAATAGCATTGAAAAATGCATCGCCACTTGCAAATGAGTTAACATAACTTTGAACTTCGGCTTGTTGGCTTGATTCAAATGAACGAGAGCGAACTTGCAACAGAGCATCTCTTGCCGTTAATCCACAAGTAGGACCTACTACGTCGGCACCACTCAAATCGTTTAGTACCTCGGCATACATTAAGAGTACGTCTGAGTATCGCATCGCAACCCAATTAATGCCATATCCAATCTTTCCGGTTGCAGCTTTTGAAGCAGAACGCCACTCATCATTCATCTTTCTAGGATCCCATTTTGCTACATAGATGGAAAAAGGCGAATTGCTTTGCATCGTTTCAACAGGTACGTTACTACCATCGGGTTTGATTTCGTATGTAGCACAAGTTAAGTCGCGACGTAAGTCATTGTGGTCAAATGACCAAAAGAAAGGAGCTGTTAGTTTCACCTTGCCCGAAGAATTTCCATATCCGTAAGTGGTAGTAATACCGTTCAAGCGAACGCCAATGGTATAGCCCATCTCACCTGAATAATTAAGGCCGTGGGCCACTTCGTAAAGGTTTTCTCGATAAGTTTGATCTAATGTACGTTGATTTATCAGATACCATTCGTTTGCAATACTAGGGTTTAAGCGGTGTGTGCCATTTGCGATTACTGTATCCAAATGCCCTAATGCAAGCTTATAAAGCTCTGTTCTCTTCTCTGTTCCCGGGCGTTGAGTAGGGTAGTTAGCATCACTGTTGGCCAACGTCTCGTACCCCGATTCTGATGATTCACGAATAGAATAGCCTGCATAAGAAAGAGCAATACGTGCTAGTAATCCGTGGGCAAAACCTTTAGTCATGCGTTCGGTAGTGTAACCCGATTGGCCGGCCCATGGAAGATAGGGAATTGCTTCTTCTAGATCCGTAATTAAACGTGCCATAATGACATCACGGTCGGTTTTGGGTAAGTAGATATTTGAACCGTCAGTTTTAGTCGTTTCAAACTTCATGGGTATATCACCATAATTCTTGATCAGGTCATAATAAACCATTGCGCGGATAGTTAATGCTTCACCTTTGTACATAAGCATTTTCTCTCTCGATGAATTTCCTTCTGCAATGAGAGCACTATTTTCTACACCTTCTACTACAATATTAGCATTTTCAATAATAGCAAAACATGCTGTCCAGTTATCGTTGAGCTTAGTCCAGCTAGAGGTTGGGTTGTAGTTACCGACACCTCGCTCGTTATTGGCAATAGAATTATTTTCTCCTAACCCATCAATTAATTCAATGTCTGAATTAGTTGCGAAATTTAGAGGGATGCGGGCACCATAGGTGTGATCCAATGTCAAATCGGCGTATACCTTATTCAGAGCTTGTGCAGTATATGCTGTAGAGTTGAAAACTGTTCCACCGGTCATTTCAGACGGAGAAGTCTGCTCAAGGAAGTCAGAACATGACAAGATGCTTAATGCTCCAGCCCCTATAATGAATGATTTTATTATATTCTTCATAACTAATTTCGTTCTTTTATTAAAATGTTACACTGATACCACCCACGAATGAACGGCTCTTTGGGTATGATGCGTAGTCAATACCGGGAGTCATAGGATTATTTGATCTACTATCAACCTCGGGGTCTGTACCTGTATATTTGGTAAAGCAATAGAGATTGTATCCTGTGACGTAAACACGGATGTTTTGCATTTGCAATTTTTTCACCAATGATTTAGGGACACTGTAACCAATAGTGACATTGTTCACGCGTAAGAATGAACCATCTTCTATTGCCCAATCTGTTAATGGCATTACAGTTGAACCTGCCGGATTCCAAATGCTAGCATTGGCATTGAGCTCATTCAAACGACTGGTCGTGTATGCAGCACCATTCGTTTTAATTGAAGAGCTACTCAATAGACTAGTACCGCTGCTTGGGTCAATCCATGTGTAGCGATTGGCTAATGTGAAGTTGTCGTTTAAGTTCCAATTCTTAGAAGAACCGCTATAGAAACTAGAGCCCAACTTAGTAGCATTAACTACTTTATTGCCAAGGCTATAGTTGAAGAATGCAGTGATATCAAAGTTCTTAATACGTCCGTTAAAGCCAAATCCACCTGATATGGGAGCAACTGTATTTCCTAAGCGTACTTTTGTAATATTACCATTTTCGTCAGCTTTCAATTTGATTGTTCCGGGGTAAAGATTACCACCGGTTAAAGAACTACTATTGGTTATTCCGCTTTTTAGTGAGTAGCTACCTGTAGATTCGTTAAAGTCGAAATCATTTGCTGTATAAAAACCGTCTGTTTTGTATCCATAAACTTCACCTAGGCGTCCACCTTCTTCTACAAGGAAATCTTCAAGGCCGGCCGCCGCACTACCTCCCCATTTACTACTCTGCCAAGATGAAAGGCCATTCAGTTTATCAATATGTCCACGGTTATAAGAGATATTGAAATTGAAATCCAATCCATAATCTTTTTTATCAATAAAAGTAGAATTTAGTTGTAGTTCAACTCCTTTGTTTGATGTCTGTCCCATGTTTTTGTATTGGTAGCTGTATCCGGAACTAGCTCCGATTGTTGTTTTCATCAATAAATCTTTGGTGGTGTTCCAGTAGAAGTCTAATGATCCGGAAACTCTGTTATTCCAGATTCCAAAATCTAAACCGGCATTCCTTGCAACGGTGACTTCCCATTTCAATTTAGGGTTTGAAAGGACATCGCTATGTTTAAGTACAGTCGCTGAACTGTTACCAAAATAAATGCTCTTGTCACCTGTTCCCGCAACAGAGAATGTAGAATACATTGAACCGTCTGGTATGCGATTGTTTCCTGCCATACCATAGCTTAAACGGAATTTTAGATTAGATAACCAATCTTTGGTACTCTCCATAAAAGGCTCGTCGAACACGCGCCAAGCAAATGCTGCTGAAGGAAAGTAACCCCATCTATTGTCGCTTGCAAATTTACTTGAGCCATCAGCACGTACTGTAGCGGTAAACAAATATTTGTCTTGTAGTGAATAGTTGACACGTCCAAAAAATGAGAGCAGGTTGTCTTTAATACCAATATATGTACTGGTTGGTAAGGCCGTTCCATTTCCAAGAGCAGCCAATATTTCATTAATACTTGATTCTTTATCAAAGTTCACAGAGGTCAAATAAGTTTTGGTGTCTTGACTGGATGACATTTCTTGTCCAATCATGACATTTAATTTATCATTACTACTAAATATATTCTTAGTGTTGTAAGTCAAAGTATTGGCATTTCTCCAATTTTTATTATTGACCTTTGAAATGTAGGCCTGTGGAAGTCCAGCATAACCGTACTTAGAATTGGAAGTTGCCTGATATCCCCAAACTTGGTCTGTATTGTTATACTTCCAGCCATATCCAAACTCACTTCTGAAGTTCCAATTTTTGAAGGGTTCCCAGTTTAATCCGACATTGTAATTCTGCTGAAACTTGGATTGCTTTTTATAGGTTGCGTTCAAGCGTTCTAGGGGTGTATATCTGGCATTTGTAGAGTTTTCATCCTCCTCAGTATCTGATGTGAGGGTAGGAACTGGTTGATGTATAATCGCTTTGGCAACTAATGAATTTGCTGCACTCGTTTCATTATCAGCACCGCCGCTCAAACCGTCAATGGTTTGATAAATAAGACGAGCATTGAAATCCAAATTTAACCATTTGTTGATTTCAGTATTGATTTTGGCGTTGATGTTGTTCTTTGAATAACCGGAACTTTTCATGATGCTTTTTTCGTCGTTGCGGGCATAGCTAAGACTGTATTTTGTTGCTTTTGTGCCGCCACTGACACTTAGATTATATGACTGTTGATTGCCGGTGCGACCAAAAATTTCATCCTGAAAGTTTTCACCTTTCACTGACTTATAAATATCTAAGTCATCATAAGATCCGTAATAATTGTTGGTTTGATCCAGTTCATATTGATACATCACATATTCGTAAGGATTAAGAACTCCAACCTGTTTTACTACGTTTCTGATTCCATAAGAAGCTCCGAAGTTTACCTGAGTTTTGCCTTCTTTTCCCGATTTGGTTGTAATGATGATAACGCCATTTGCTCCACGAGCACCATAAATGGCTGTTGAAGAGGCATCCTTTAGTACATCAACTGATTGAATATCTGTTGGCGCAATATCAGATATACTTGATACCGGAAAGCCGTCTACTATATAAAGAGGTGAGTTATCTTGAGATAGAGAACCTCCACCGCGAACACGTATTTTAATATCCGCATCAGGAGAGCCTTCTGCTGTGGTGATTTGAACGCCAGCCATTTTGCCTTGTAAAGCTTCAGAAGCGCTTGATACAGGGATCGATTCCAGTTGCTTTGCGCTTACTGAGGCGACAGATCCAGTTAGATCTTTCTTGGCGACGGTGCCGTAACCAATCACAATAACTTCGTCTAATGCTTGCGCATCGTCTTCCAAAACTACATCTATTTTCGTCTTGCCTTTGACATTTATTTCTTGTGATTTCATACCTATGTATGAAATGACCACAGGCTTGTTCCCTGATATTTTAAGGGAGAATTTCCCATCCATATCAGTTATGGTACCGTTACTTGTGCCTTTCTCCAGGATAGAAGCTCCAATGACTCCTTCTCCTGTTTTATCCTTCACCTTACCTGTAAGGGTAATGCTTTGCGCTGATAAGCTTAGCGATATTGTTGCAAAAAGCATAAACAATACCATGCGCATGTTTTTCATCTTCTTAGACATTCTATGCATTTTTAATAATTAAGTTGTTATTGAGTATAACGTATATCTTAGCGGTGCAAAAATAAAAAATGGCTAAGTGAAGAATGTGCAATATCTGTTTTTATGCTTGTATTAATTGTTTTAGTAAGCAAAGATAGCAGGCCTATATTGCGCAATATAGGCCTGCTATCTTTGTTCTTTTATAATAAAAGAGAATGTATTGTGAGATTACTACTAGACTAAGGATAAAACATCTATTGCTTTGTTTATAATATAGTTGGCTTCAAAAGCTTCCAATTCAGTACGGGGTCTGAACCCCCAAGTCACTCCACAAGCACTTACGCCACTGTTTTTGGCTGTTTGCATGTCTACTCCCGAATCTCCTACGTAAAGCACCTCTTGCGGCTCTACATTGGCGATTTTAAGGATATCGAGAACAATAGTTGGATCAGGCTTAACATTAATGCCTTCTCGCTGGCCGAATACAGCAATAAATGAAATTTCAGGAAAATATCTATTTACAAGTTTTTGTGTCGCAGCTTGATATTTGTTTGACGCTACTGCGATCATCTTACCTCCTTTTTGAAGCTTCGTTAGCAACTCGGGTATGCCGGGATATGGGCGACTTTCGTCGGCATTGTGCAGATCATAATGGGGCATGAATTCTGCCCGTACCCGAGCAATATTGATTTCGGTCTTTTCTCCTTCAGGTAAAGCCCTTTCGAATAATTTATTAACTCCGTTGCCTACCATGAAGTTATAAGCTTCTACTTCATGTATGGGGTATCCAAGTTTTTGCAGTGCATGATTGGTACTGTTCGCCAAATCGGCGATGGTGTTTAATAGCGTTCCATCTAAATCGAATATGATAAGTTTCTTCATTTCTTGAATGGTTTTGTTCCTATGTATTACTGCTTTTCCTGAATAGGGCATAAAGGTATGAAATAATGCGTTATAGAGCTGCGAAGGAGAAATATTAATTTTCCTTTCTGTCTTATATTTGTAGCCCAAAGTTTCCTCCCTATAAACCATTAGTTTTATTACGTTGAAACTAATGGTTTATAGGAAGGAAACTATTCGTTTTCAATTATTGAAACAAATAGTTTTATAGCGTGATAATCTGATGAAACTGACTTATTGATTTTTACTGAATTGAGTAGACATTTTTTAGTCTTTCAAGCTAAAAAGGTAGACTGTTTTCTTTTTCTTTCCCTGACTTCATCCGGATGATTGTGTTCTAGGCTATTTATTGTTGCTTCTTAGCCCACTCCAAACGGCGAAGGTCGGGTAGTGAAGTTACTTTGAAGTTCTCGAAAATAGCCTCAAAGCCATCTCCGTCGGGTGATGCTCCCATAATGCCAACCTGAACAGGGCAGTTATCCTCCAAGTAGCAAGTGCGAATTACCTTATACTCTTTGTCATCAAACGAATAGAAAACCTCCACTGCATCGAGGCGGCGCACAGCTTTAATCCAAACAGACTTTGGAGCTTTGTTAAGCTCTACTACACTCCAGTCCGAGGTATTGTGTGTTACAACGGTGCTTACGTTTTGTTTGCCATTGACAAATTCGACTCCTGTTTTAATCCAGTTTTTGTGGTCGGTGCGAAGCATCAGTCCCATCTGGTCATAAATGGTTTTGTAGTTGCCCGTGATTTTAACCTTTACCTCAAACTCGCCGCCGTAAGTGGTGTAGTAAAATGGAGCGTCATCTACTGTAAAACCATAGTGAGTAATTCGCCAATAGTCTGTTTTGGCAGGAACTTGCATCACGAATGTGGACGGACTTTTAATCTCCCAGCTTTCAGGTTCGTTGAACCATTGCATCTTGTCGAGACGTTGTGCCATAGCGGTACTTGTTGTTAATAGTACCAGCAACATAGCAGCACCAAGTAGAATCTTTTTCATATTTCTTTTTCAATAAATAACCATTACTTTTAATACCTTTGCAAAGGTAATTCATTGCAAATAAGTTTGCAATGGTAATAAATGACCATTAAAAGGAGATGAAACAGTTTGCCGATCTCGAAAAGAATTTGCTTGGGCAGTCATTCCATTCGGAAGGTTCCTTTGTTGACGTTGAAGAGTATAAATCGATAGCCCGAATGTACGCTTTACAAGAAAACTCTATTGCTGTACTGAGCGACCTCAAGAGTAATCGCAGCTACATCTATAACGGATCGTTGGCTAAGGTGCTGGGTTTGTCTGAAGATGGCTCGGCTCAGGAGATAGAGACTATCTGGGAGGAAGAGATCTATTTGAGAGTACATCCCGACGACCTTGTGGCACGTCACTTGCTGGAACTTCACTTTTTTCATCTTCTTAGGAAAACGTCAATTGGTCAGCGTTCGAATTTTCGTACCCATAGCGTTATCAGAATGAGAAACAGTATCGGTGAGTATATTCCTGTGTTGCACCGCACCTTTTACCAACAGAGTACCTCGAACGGTTCGCTATGGCTGGCACTCTGTCTCTATAATTTTGCTACGGACATAGACATTCGGCAAGGGTTTGGCGGCATCATTCAGAATACGGCAACTGGCGAGATATTTCGTCCTGATAGTGAGTCGGCAAAGGAAATTCTATCTCTTCGTGAACGTCAGGTTTTGGCGCTCATTGAACAGGGCTTATTGAGCAAAGAGATCGCTTCTCGGCTTGGAGTCAGCAAAAATACCATCGACCGACATCGCCAGAATATTATGGAGAAATTGTGTGTAAATAACTCTATTGAAGCAATAAAAGTGGCCAAGGATCTGAAGGTCAAGCTTTAAAAAAACATCTATTATGATTAATAAGCCCATTATCTTATGGGCTTATACAGTTTCTCCTTGAAAACCATTGTATTAGAAAAATAGATTTATTCACTATGGTTCTAATGATGATTTTCAAGGAGAAAGAAATAAAGCTTATAAGATGATATCTTTAAATCAATGGAATCAGTATTAATCAATGATTCATAGATCTATTTTTTGGTCACTCTAAACCAATCAACTTCTACCCATCCACCGTCGTTTGTAACTATAGCAGGGCGGGTGCAGAAGGTTCCTACCTTAGCTCCGATCCACATTCCTTCTTTTGCTTGAAATGCGTTTCCTAAACTTTGATATTTTTTGCCGTCTAAGCTATAGCTGAATGTACAAGTAACAATGGCGTTTGAGCCACCTTCACTTTCTTTCACTTTCTTTTCTCCGGCTTTGAATACTGCTTTGAGATAGATTTCTCCATTCTTTAATGCCACTGTTCCATTCGCTTGTTCAGCTGTTCCCTTATTGGCGTTTTTGCATTCAATCTGCGAGAGAATAATACCATTATCGGTGTTTTCCAAAATCAATCCAGCGTAATTAAATCCCATCACAATAAGGCCTGTTCGTTCGCCTTTGTATCTATTAGTAGGCTTAAAGTTAAGCTTCATCGTGGTTGTGAAGTTATCTGCCGGCATCTTCTGAAGCATCAGGTTGGCTACGTTCCACAGGTTTTTATATTCGGATGAAACAGGGTAGGAGTAAAGGCGTGCGTATCCTTTATCGCCTGCAAAATAAGCCCATTTCTCATTAATGTTAGCGTGCCACTGCCATTGTGGAGAGAGGGTAAAACCATCGAATTCGTCACTCTCTTGTGGAGTGCAGATGGGATATGTTTTGCCTACATTTGGTTTTTTATAAGAAAGTACCGGTTCACCACATCCGTCGCCGTCTTTGTCTATGCCAATGACAGGCCAGTCATTAATCCACTTCATTGGTTGTAAGTGAATTAAGCGACCGTATGCTCCTACATCCTGAAAATGCAAGAACCAGTCTTCGCCTGTAGTGGTATCCAACCAAGTTCCTTGGTGCGGGCCATTAATGGGCGTTTTGCCTTGATGCATCACCACTTTTTCTTCATAAGGACCATATATGTTTTTTGAGCGGAGCACTAATTGCCAGCCTGTGGCTACCCCACCTGCGGGAGCGAATATGTAATAGTAGCCATTGCGTTTGTAAAGTTTTGGGCCTTCTACTGTTTCATGGTTATCGTGTCCATCAAATACAATACGAGATTGTGTAATGGTTTTGGTTGCATCAGCATTTAATTCACAGATACCAAGTATGCTCTTTAGTTGAGCACGGCTACCAGCGTATCCATGCACTAAATAGACGCGTCCATTGTCATCCCAAAGAGGAGTCGCATCTATAATACCTTTTCCTGGTTTAACCAATATAGGATCTGTCCATGGGCCCTCTGGATTCTTCGCTTTAGTCATAAAGGCACCTTGATCTGGGTCTCCCCAAAAGATATAGAATTCCCCATCGTGGTGTCGAATGCTAGGTGCCCATACGCGATTACCGTGTTGCGGCTTCTCGGGCGTATCAATTGGTGTTAAGGCATAAGGTATGGCTGCACCAATAATACTCCAATTGACCAGGTCTTTTGAATGAAGGATCTGCAGACCTGGCAAGCAATTGAAACTGGAAGATGTCATGTAGAAATCGTCTCCCACACGGCAAGCGTCCGGGTCAGAATAATCTGCATGAATGATGGGGTTGCGATAAGTTCCGTCGCCTTTATCGGCGACCCATACTTGAGATACATAGTTCTTTTGCGCCAAGGTAGGCAAAGTTGCCAATAGGCAGGAAATAAGTATTACAGTTAGTTTTTTCATGTTTATTGGATTTAATTATTTATACGGATCCGGCTTAATTATGGGGTAATTTTAGTTCTATCGTTTAATAGTAATTACTGCCGGATGTTCTAACTCTTCTTTCCATTGGCGGATGTAAGCAAACCAAGCTTCGGGCGTTTTGTATCCGAATGTTTCTTTCATTGAGGTGAATGTGATGTTATATCTGATATACTTCGATCCGTCGGCACCGATGGTATACAGGTAATTGACTTTGTCTTTCACTTCGGATTTTACATATTTCTGAGGGATATAAGTAGCCAGTCCTACGGTTTCTTTGGCATACTTCACTGTATCGTTTACTGGCCAGTCTGTTCCCCAGCAGCCTACCAAACCTTTGTGGTCAGAGTAAGATACGGAACCGACGATATCTTGAACGCCAGTGCAAAACGCCTCTTTTTTTAAGGGCTCTTCGAAGAATGTCTCTACAACTGCATCGCGATGACCGGCATATAGCGTATAGCGATTTATCATGTTTAGTTCCGAACCTTGATATTGCCATTCGTTTGCTTCTATTTCGGTTACAGTACGTACAGGGCCGTAAGCAAGAATGCGTTCAGTGCGAGTTGAGACAGGTTCAATATGAGTCGCTTTTTTTCCATCCCAACCTTTTAGTGCACCCAAACCGCAACTGCCACCTACTCGTAATACATCATCGCCAAAACCACGGGCTAATTGTTCGTCGGTAGGATAAAATTGCGATTCTTTGATCTCAAGTCCTTTATTAAACTTCCCATAAAGATCTACTGTTTGTTTAGCATCGAAATATAGCCTGTATGCAACTAATTCAGACTCGAATGCGGGCCCGTGATGGTGCATCTGACTGTATATATTACTTGTTCCCGGAATTGTTATTGACTGTACAGGTACGTGCTTTCCTTTTTTGTCACTAACGAGCATCTCTGCATATACCCGAGGTGCATATTGTTTATCTGATTTTTTTGCTGAAAGTATAATCTTTACGGTCTTTTTACTTTTGGATGCTAAATTAATGACGAAAGCTAGTTCGTCAGCTCGTCGATCACCATTCAAATCATCCAATTGAGAGGGAACTTCTGTGCTACCTTCCCAAACGGTGGCTGCTTTCACTGTGAATCCGGCTTTTAAATCATTGATTTTGAGAACGACTGGCTCGTCTACTTTGGCCTTTGTCCAATCATTAGTGATTTCTACAGAGATAGTTTTCTCTCCACTTTGAGCAAACATGACTGCGGGGCAGGCACATAAAAACAATAGAATACTTACAATTTCTTTCTTCATGGAATCGGTGTTTTATATAATGATACAAATGTAAGAGAAAAGACTTAGTTTCTTCTATTAATTTTGATTGAATAACTACTTAGTTTGTTCCCTATTTCTTTTTGCTTCATGAGTTATCAATGAAACGTATCTGCTTTACGAGAGCCGTGCACGTTCATTGAGTAAAGCGTGCACGCTTCATAATAATTGCTTAGAAAGGGTTCTGGGATATAGTAAAATGAATTATATTACTTGAATTCTATCATTCTCCCTTTTGAGTCTATGTCTTTGTATAAGGTACCGTCCACTTTCAAGTTTTTGGTATTTCTCACTTGCAGAGTAGGACCTTTTTGGGTGATTATCTTCACGTTATTCATTGTTACACCGTTTGCTTGGCTAATTACTGCTCCTTCTGTAGCACCCGAGATAATAACATCCTTTATAGTGACATCCTGTATAGGCATTTCGGGCAATCCATTGAAAAACATGGCACGTCCTGCACCTTTACAATATATGTTTGAAATATAAATCTTTCGAAAAGCAGGTGTTTCAATACTCACAGGCATCAAATCCGTCTTTTCTTGTTTATCATCATCCGTAAGTTCGTCAGGTGCTTTGCCTCCATAGAATAGGTCGAATAGTAATGGCTCATTGGGGATATTAATCATATTGATATTTTCAATAAAAATATTTTCAACTACACCACCGCGTCCGCGTGTGCTTTTGAAACGGAGACCTACATCCGTACCCATGAAAGTGCAATTGGATACAAATACATTTTTTACTCCTCCCGACATTTCGCTGCCAACTACAAAACCGCCATGTCCATGTAGGACTGTATTATTCAGTATCAGAACGTTTTGACAAGGTTCGCCCCTTTTGCGACCGTCTTCATCTTTACCCGATTTGATGCAAATCGCATCATCTCCTGCGTCAAAAACGCAGTTTTGGATAAGTGCATTTTTACATGATTCTAGGTCTAGCGCGTCTCCATTCTGAGAATACCATGGGTTGAACACCTTTACATTGTTGAGTGTGATATCTTCGCACGATAGAGGATGAATGCACCAACTGGGTGAATTTTTGAATGTGATACCTTGAAGCAATACCTTTCTGCTCCCCACTATGCTAATCATTACAGGGCGAAGCCATGGTTTAATTTCATTCCATTCTTCATTCGTTTCTATCCCTTCAGGATTGTTGAAATTTTTGCAAGCTAAAGCACCTTTCAGTGAACCGGCTGTAGGATACCATATTTTTTTTGTCTTGTCAAGTATACCACCCGACTTTACCAGTTTATCCCATTGTGCCGAAGTTAATTTGTCTTTTTTTACTGGTCTCCATGCATCTCCTGAGCCATCAAATGAACCGTATCCCGTGATGGCTATATTCTCCGCATTGCGTGCTGATATAGGCGATTGACAGCGTCTGGTTTCCAATCCTTCAAAAGAAGTTTGAATAATTGGATAGACACTGAAATCATCACTGAATATCACTAATGCATTTTGCTCCGTATATAAGTTTACGTTACTGAGTAGCTCTATGGGACCGGTGAGCCATAATCCTTCAGGAATAATGACTTTGCCTCCGCCCTTTGCATTTACCTCTTTAATAGCCTCGTTAATGGCTTGTGTGTTTAGCTTGATTCCATCTCCTTTGGCACCAAAACTGAGAATGTTGACTGTATATTGTGGAAAAGAAGGCTGTTTCACTGCCGACATTTCAAATGGAAGATCGGCGTATACTAATTGTTTTAGAGGAGAATCGGTCGGGCTTTCAATGATATTGAGCGATTTTGCGGTTTGAGCATTTATATTGCTACTTCCGATTAATAATGAGAAGCCTACAATTGCAGACATAAAAAGCTTTCGGGTTAATTGGTTCATTCGTTGTGAGAATTATATTGGTTCATAATTTTAGATAAAAAATCTCTTAATTTATCAGGTGCAAATATATTCCTGAATCTTTTGTACCATGTGTACTATTTGTTGGTTTAGGTGGATTTTTTGTTGATTTCAGTTTTTCTTTGGGTCAGATGTCTGTTACTATTGAGAAAGTTCGTATCTTTGCAAGCTAATTTAACTATTGAATAGGTATGAATTATAATTTATTGAAAGGGAAAAGAGGCATTATCTTCGGAGCATTGAATGAACAATCTATTGCTTGGAAGGTAGCCGAAAAGGCCGTTGAAGAAGGTGCAACTATTACGTTATCAAATACTCCTATCGCTGTTCGTATGGGAGAAGTTACCGCTTTGTCAGAGAAATTGAATTGTGAAGTTATTCCAGCAGACGCTACGAGCGTGGAAGACTTGGAAAACGTATTCAAACGTTCTATAGAGGTATTGGGCGGAAAGGTTGATTTCGTGTTGCATTCTATTGGCATGTCTCCAAATGTGCGTAAAAAACGCACGTATGATGATCTTGATTATGAAATGCTTGACAAGACTCTTGATATTTCTGCTGTTTCGTTTCATAAAATGATACAAGTAGCAAAAAAGATGGATGCTGTGGCAGAATATGGATCAATACTTGCATTAAGTTATGTCGCTGCTCAGCGCACATTCTTTGGGTACAATGATATGGCAGATGCGAAAGCTTTGTTGGAATCAATTGCCCGCAGTTTTGGCTATATTTACGGCCGCGAACATAATGTACGTGTGAATACTATTTCTCAATCGCCTACTATGACTACTGCCGGAGCAGGAGTTAAAGGGATGGATAAATTGTTTGATTTTGCAGATCGTATGTCTCCATTGGGTAATGCATCGGCTGATGAATGTGCTGACTATTGTATTATGATGTTCTCTGATCTCACTCGCAAAGTAACTATGCAGAATTTGTATCACGATGGTGGTTTTTCAAATGTTGGTATGAGTCTTCGCGCGATGTCAACCTACGAGAAAGGGATTGATGAGTATAAAGACGAACAGGGACAGATTATTTATGGATAAGAAATCTGAAACTGAAGATTCATCATTTTCTCCTTTTAGTTTTGCCTTTTACACAAGTGAGGGATGAAACTAAAGGGAGCATACATCTTCTTTCTTGTAGTCTTGTTTCTTTCTGCATGTAGTTCAGGTAAGGTTAAGCCTACAGATCATGCTGAAGATGATGATATATCGGTGGTTCGTTATGATAAGCTGTTGAACGAGTACGTCAAGTTCAACAGCTTTTCTGCTTTGCAGAAGATGAATACAGAGAATATGCAGGCTACAAAAATATTAATAGAAGATGTACTTAATATTGGTAGCGTTGATGATGATAATATTACTCAAAAGCTAAAAACTTTTTATTCTGACACTACTTTGCTTCACTTAATGAGTGACGTAGAGCTTAAGTTTACTGATTTAAGCAACGTTGAGCGCAAATTGACTAAAGGGTTCACCAGACTGAAGAAAGATATTCCGAATATCAAAACGCCGAGAATATATTCTCAAATTTCAGCTCTCAATGAATCTATTGTTGTAGGTGATAGTTTATTGGGTATTAGCTTAGATAAATATATGGGTGAACACTATCCTCTTTATAAGCGTTTCTATTACGATTATCAGTGTCGCTCAATGTCTCCTGAACGCATTGTACCAGATTGCTTTTTATTTTATTTATTAAGTGAATACCCACTTCCAACTGATGGTAGAAGAACTCTGCTTGATGTAATGCTTCACTATGGTAAGATTAATTATATTGTTCAGCAAATATTAGATTGCCGCTCTTCAGAAGGTCTTTTAGGCTACTCTGTTGCAGAGAAAGCTTGGAGTGAAAAGAATAAAGATATGATATGGAAATTCATGCAAACTAGCGGACATTTGCATGCTACAGACCCTATGATAATAAGAATATATACCAGACCTGCTCCTTTTACTTCTTTTTTCGGTGAAAATTCACCATCTTTATTAGGTACTTGGATGGGGGTGCAGATAGTGACTTCGTATATGAAGCGAAATAAAGATGTGACTCTGAGTGATCTATTGAAGATGACCGATTATCATCGTATGCTAGCTGAAACTGAATATGCTATCTGATAAATATAAGTACTGATTGATATGGAAATAGCTCTTTATCTATTGCCGGTTACTCTTGGCGATACTAGTCTCGAAACGGTTTTGCCTTCTTATAATAGAGAGATAATTATAGGGATTAAGCACTTTATTGTAGAAGATGTACGTTCTGCCCGCAGATTTCTTAAGAAGGTAGATCATGATATTGATATTGACTCTCTTACCTTTTACCCATTGAATAAGCACACTTCTCCTGATGATATTTCCGGCTATTTGCAGCCGTTGCTCAATGGATTGTCTATGGGTGTTATTTCCGAAGCGGGTTGTCCGGCTGTGGCTGATCCAGGAGCGGATGTTGTCGCAATCGCTCAACGAAAGAATCTTAAGGTTGTTCCTTTAGTAGGTCCTTCTTCTATCATCCTCTCTGTGATGGGATCGGGATTTAATGGACAAAGCTTTGCCTTTCACGGATATCTTCCTATCGAACCTGCAGAGCGTGGCAAAAAACTTAAATTTCTTGAGCAACGGGCTTATGCAGAGAATCAAACTCAGTTATTCATTGAAACACCCTATCGCAATAATAAAATGGCGGAAGATATACTGAATAATTGTCGTCCTCAAACAAAGCTTTGCATTGCTGCTAATCTGACTTGCGAGAGAGAATATATAAAAACCCGGACCTTAAAAGACTGGCAAGGAAAAATTCCAGAGCTATCTAAGATTCCTTGTATTTTTCTTTTGTATAAATAATATCTTTGAGGTATTCATATTCGAGTTCGAAACACTCACTAAAGTAATTTTTACCTATGTTTTGCTGCATTTGATGAAGAGTCCATAACTTTCCATCTCTAAAATTATTTTTAGAAAGTAAAGAGTCGTCTTCTAAGTTGGCTATAAACAAATAAATTAGTCGGTTGGTAAGTTTGTTCTCAAAGTGATACATCGTACTAAATGAAACAGGTATGTTGGGGTTTGTAGGAAATGCATAATTTATCAATCTTCCTATTCCTTGTTCCAATGTCTCGTTGTAACGCAGGTAACACTCTAAAGGTATGTCTGTTTTGCCCTTGTCTAAGATGCAGCTTTGTGAGCGATTGCATAAGAAAATCATCCCACGATTTATGATTGCAATGCGTATTACAGGATTAATGTATGCGTTTTTGTAATTAATGGCTTCTATTTTTAGACTTTTACCTATTACATCTCCCTTATCATTCACTATTGGTACGTGCTCGGCGTTTTTCATCATTCTATTGAAGTAGTTGATGCCAAACTGATTGAAGATAATGCTAAGAATAAATATAAATGCGGGCGCCAATCGGAATAACCACAAATGTGTTGTAGTACTGAGGGTGTTATGCGTCGCCATAATATAGATGCTAATCAAACCAAAATGAAAGGCTGCCAATATGAGTACTATGCGGGAAGATACAATGGTAGATTCAGCACTCTGCACTACATTTCGCTTATCACAGGCATCTTTCCTTTTTAGACAATAATTAATAAACTTCCTTTTATGTAAATATAGTATGAGCATTGGAAGCATGATACTTGTTTCCAAAGTAATTGGTAGGTTCCCTTGTGGGCAATAACCTATAGGTGAAAGCGTTGCTAATGAAAGAAAAACAAGTATAGCTGTTGATATGTATAATATAAAATTATGAATCTGGGGTTTAACCTTGTACAGTATGATGTAAGTATAAACCAATCCAAGCCCTGCTCCAATGTAAATAGAAATATCCTGCGTTATAAATTCGCATAACAGTATGGATATGGTAGCTGGAATAAACCCCAGAGACATATTGAAAGCAACAGAAAGAACTCTCTTATGATTCATCTTCGTATAATCTATCGTTTTTATTAAAAACAACCGATTAAGGAATATGTTCGTTATTATTTTAGGATGTGCTTTTCTGCATGGTAAGAGGAGCGAACCAATGGGCCACTTTCTACCTGATCGAACCCTTTGCTTAGTCCGACTTCTTTATATATTTTAAATTGTGCAGGAGTAATATACTCTACAACAGCATAATGTTTGCGGGTCGGTTGTAGATATTGCCCAATGGTGAGTATACGGCAACCGGCAGAGCGTAAATCGTCCATTAATTCTTCCACTTCTTCTGGCGTTTCGCCCAAGCCCACCATCATACCGGATTTTGCAACAACTCCTTTGCTCGCAATATGTTTAAGCACTTTCAGGCTAGTATCATAGTTAGCTGCACTGCGCACTTTCGGAGTAATCCTTCTTACGGTCTCCATATTATGTGAAATAATGTCAGGACTCGCAGCTATAACAATGTCTACAAGATCTGTATGTCCCTGAAAATCGGGTATAAGTACTTCGGTAGTGAGTCCTGGGTTAAGACGCTTTACTTCATTGATGGTTTTAGCCCAGTGCGTCGCACCTTGGTCGGGTAGATCGTCACGGTCTACGGAAGTAATCACTGCATGTTTTAATTTCATGAGTGCGATAGATTTAGCCACATGCGTAGGCTCTTGTTCATCCAAGGCCAAAGGACGTCCTGTTAGCGTATTGCAGAACTTGCAGCTGCGGGTACATATTTCGCCACCAATCATAAAGGTGGCTGTTCCTCTACCCCAGCATTCGCTCATGTTAGGACAACGGCCGCTGCTGCATATTGTGTGCAGGTTGTGAGAGTCGAGAATGCGCTTTGTCTCACTGTAGCGTTCGTTGCTGCCTATACTTATTTTCAACCATTCTGGTTTCTGTATTCTATTTGCCATAATTATTATAAATTAGTAAGGAAAAATTCCGTTAACCTTGTAAATAGATGGAAGCGTGTATTGCCACCATGGATTCCGTGATTACGGTTAGTATATATTTGCATGTCAAACTGTTTATCAGCTTGCACCAGACATTCGCTATATTCTGCGCAGTTTTGGAAATGCACATTGTCATCAGCCATACCATGGACGAGTAATAATCGACCATTTAAATTGGCTGCACGTGTAAATGCCGATCCGGCTTTGTAGCCTTCTGCGTTTTCTTGGGGAGTACGCATAAAGCGCTCTCCATAGATAGTATCGTAATATTTCCAGTCGGTTACTGCTGCTACTGCTGCACCGGCTTTAAATACGGGGCTACCTTCACTCATACTCATTATGGTCATATATCCTCCGAAGCTCCATCCCCAAATACCTATACGTGTTTTGTTTACATAAGGCTGAGTAGCCATATATTTAGCAGCCTCAACTTGATCTTGCGCTTCTTTTACTCCCAGATTCAGATAGGTGCATTTAGCAAATTCAGCTCCCCGTCCGCCTGTTCCGCGTCCGTCTACACAAACTACTAGATAACCTTTGCTAGCCATATAAGCATCCCAACCGATTCCACCGTGGTCACCTCCAATCCCCCATTTGTCTACTACTTCCTGACTACCCGGGCCACTGTATTGATACATTAGTACGGGATATTTTGTCGAGGCAGAGAAACCGATAGGTTTTATCATCCAACCGTTGAGCTCTGTTCCTTGTGATGTCTTGAAACGGAAAAATTCTTTCTGCGGAAGATTGTATTCAGCCAATATTGCTTTTAGTTTATCGTTAGTTACCAGTTTTTTGATCACCTTTCCATTGTTATCATTTAGTGTAATGATTGTTGGCGTTTGTAAGTTGGAGTAGGTGTTCATAAAGTAGCGCATAGATGAACTGAATATAGCAGTATTGGTACCAGGCTTCTCTGATAATTTTGTTTTTGTTCCTTTTTTATCTATTTTGTACACGGCTTGTTGCAAGGGACTTTCTTCGTTGCTCTCATAATAGAAAGTATTAGAGATGGAATCCCACCCGATAAATTGTTTTACTTCGTAGTTACCTTTAGTTACTTGTTTTACGAGATTTCCGCCCATACTGTACCAATAAAGATGGGCATAACCATCTTTTTCACTGATAAAGCTAAAGTGCTCACTATAAAACACGATATTGTCGAAAATGTTTTCGTTGATGTAATAGGGACTTTCATCGCGCAATATCAGTTTGCAAATAGTAGAGCGAGGATCTGCAAAGTACATATCGAAGCGGTTTTGGTGGCGATTCAGTGTCATAATGGCTAACTTGTTGGTGTTTTTGGTAAAGCGTATGCGAGGGATATAGCCATCCGCGTCCAGTGATAATTTCATTTTTCGGGTCACTTTCGATTTAATATCGAATGTGTGGACAGATACTTTAGAATTTGCTTCTCCGGTTTTTGGGTATTTATAAGTATAGGCTCCCGGATAGTTTTCCAACTCACTGTAATGAGGTGCTTGTCCTGCAAAGAGGGGGAAAGAATATGACGGGACTTTGCTTTCATCAAAGCGGATGAAGGCTAACATCGTGTTGTCTGGACTGAATTCCAATGCTCGCGAGAAACTGAACTCTTCTTCATACACCCAGTCGGGTATTCCATTCAGCACTTCATTGGATTTCCCGTCTTCCGTAACTTTAGATTCGCTGTTTCCATAGAGGATCTTCACTAAGAAGATATTGTTATCTCTCACAAAAGCGACCATGTTTCCATCGGGTGAAAAAACAGGAGCTTGCTGAGCTCCACCGTCTGAAAGTTTTTCCACCAGATTTCTTTTAATAGTGTACAAATAATGCACAGCCGTGTACGAGTGACGATAGATCGGTTGAGTTTCGGTACGAATCAAGAGCTTACTTTCATCGGGTGAGAAGGTATACCCGTCGAATTTTTTAAATGTGCACTCTCTGGCTTTTGTTACATCAAACAAAATTTCTACTTGTTGGCCTGTTTTAAAGGAGTATTTAACTATCTGCGTGCCATCAGCGTTCATTTGCGTATAATGTTCACCATCTGCCATGGGGATTACACCTTGTATGCCTTCCGGACGAAACTTACCAGATGTGATTTCTTTTAAATCGAGTGCTTTCTTTCCTTGTGCAAAAGTTGTCATGCCAAAGAGGCAGAATAGAAGAATTATACTTAATTTTTTCATCATTTTATAATTTTGGTTTACGCTTTATCTTGCAAAAATAGGAAAATGTAATAACTAAATTCGTAAATTTGCCGCTTAATTAGTTAGAATAATGAATCCAGTTCCTCTATATAGTGAATTTCCCGTATTTCTGAAACGCTATTTTACTGATAAGGTGCAAAAAATTTCGCTGAATGCCGGCTTTACTTGCCCTAATCGTGATGGTAGTAAAGGCAATGGGGGGTGTACTTATTGCAACAACCAAACGTTTAATCCGGATTATTGCAAAACGGATAAGTCAATAACCATGCAATTGGAAGAAGGAAAGCGTTTTTTTTCGTATAAATACCCGGAAATGAAGTATCTTGCTTATTTTCAGGCATACACCAATACATATTCCGAGCTTGCGGGGTTGAAGCGTAAATATGAAGAAGCGTTGGGCGTAGAAGGTGTGGTCGGTTTGATCATCGGAACCCGGCCTGACTGCATGCCCGATGAGTTGTTGCGCTACCTTGAAAATCTTAACAGACGCCATTTCTTGCTAGTTGAGTACGGCATAGAAAGTACCAATGATGAAACCTTGAAACGCATTAATCGTGGCCATACTTTTGCCGAAACAATAGATGCTGTGGAACGCACTGCTGCTTGCGGAATACTTACGGGAGGGCATGTTATACTTGGATTACCGGGGGAGACGTCTGAAAATATTGTAGATCAGGCTGCCGCTATCTCCCGATTGCCACTCGATACATTGAAGATGCACCAACTACAACTGGTACGTGGTACACGCATGGCGTATGAACATGTTAAGCATCCAGAAGATTTTCATTTGTTTGAGGTGGATGAATATATTGATTTGGTCATAGATTATATACAGCATCTTCGTTCGGATATTGTCCTCGAACGATTTATTTCTCAATCTCCAAAGGAACTATTGATAGCTCCTGATTGGGGATTGAAAAACTATGAATTTACTGCTCGCTTACAAAAAAGAATGAGAGAAAAAGGTGCTTATCAAGGCAAGTTGTATGCAGGTTAACAAAAAAAGGACTATTTTTGCTTTATAAAATGAGAAATATGGAACAGAAGACAAAAATCAAAGGAAAAGTTCATTATGTAGGAGTGAATGATCGTACTAAACACCTTTTTGAAGGCTTATGGCCTTTGCCTTATGGGGTGTCGTATAACTCTTACCTGATAGATGATGAAAAGGTCGCTTTGGTTGATACGGTTGATATTTGCTATTTTGAAGTGTTTCTTCATAAGATAAGATCCGTTATAGGCGATCGTCCTATTGATTATCTTATTATAAACCATATGGAGCCGGATCATTCGGGCTCTCTTAGTTTAATTAAACAGCATTATCCCAATATTATTATTGTAGGAAATAAGCAGACCTTTGGCATGGTAGAGGGCTTTTATGGGATCACTGGAGAACAATATCTCATTGCAAACGGTGATTCTCTGGATTTGGGGTATCATAAACTTACTTTCTATTTAACTCCCATGGTACATTGGCCGGAAACAATGATGACGTTTGATGAAACTGAAGGCATTATTTTTTCTGGCGACGGTTTTGGTGCTTTTGGAACACTAGACGGAGGTTTTATGGATACTCGCCTGAATACTGATATCTTTTGGCAAGAGATGATACGTTATTACTCCAATATTGTAGGGAAATATGGTTCGGCTGTGCAGAAAGCACTTGAAAAGTTGGCTCCTCTATCCATAACTACAATTTGCTCGACTCATGGGCCTGTATGGATTGAACAGAAAGATCGGGTTATCGATATTTACGACAGAATGAGCCGATATGAAGGTGAAGAAGGTGTAGTGATTGTTTATGGCACGATGTATGGCAATACAGAACAGATGGCTGAGGCTATTGCGTTAGAGCTGTCTGTACAAGGAATAAAGAATATTGTGCTTCACAATGTGAACAAACGTCACCCTTCTTATATCATAGCCGATATATTCAAATATAAAGGTCTTATTATTGGTAGTGCCACTTATTGCAATGAGCTCTATCCGGAAATTGATTCGTTGCTTTCGAAGATATTAACCCGTGATATGAAGAATCGTTACTTGGGCTACTTTGGTTCTTTCTGCTGGTCGAGTGCTGCTTTGCGTCACATGCATACATTTGCAGAGAAGAGCAAGTTCGAACTAGTGGGTATACCAGTTGATATGAAGATCTCAATGAGTGATCAAACTTACGATGAATGCGAAGCTCTTGGCTTAGCCATGGCTGAACGTTTAAAGCAGGATCGATAACAAGTTACTAATAAAATCCCCCAATTTATTAACATACTAAAAACAATCGAACATGAGACTTATTATTCAGCCCGATTATCAGGCTATTTCTAAGTGGGCAGCCAACTATGTTGCCGCTTGTATCCGTAAAGCTCAGCCCACGGCCGAAACTCCTTTCGTGCTTGGACTACCTACGGGTTCATCTCCGCTAGGCATGTATAAAGAATTAATCGACCTTAATAAAAAAGGCTTAGTGTCGTTCAAGCATGTAGTGACATTCAATATGGACGAATATGTAGGTTTGCCTCAATCGCATCCCGAAAGTTATTATTCGTTTATGTGGAACAATTTTTTCAGCCATGTAGATATATTAACTGGTAATGTGAATATACTGAATGGTAATGCTGCAGATTTAGAGGCTGAATGTGCTGATTATGAAGAGAAAATTGCTTCTTATGGCGGCATTGATTTATTTCTTGGTGGCATTGGTCCTGATGGACACATTGCGTTCAATGAACCGGGTTCTTCATTATCATCTCGTACACGTGTGAAGACGTTGACTACGGATACTATAATTGCTAACTCCCGTTTCTTTGATAACGACGTGGATAAGGTGCCGAAGACATCTCTTACTGTGGGCGTGGGTACTGTACTATCAGCTAAAGAAGTCTTGATTATCGTGAATGGGCACAACAAAGCTCGTGCACTTTATCATGCTGTTGAAGGAGCCATATCTCAGATGTGGACTATCAGTGCTTTGCAGATGCATCAAAAAGGTATCATCGTTTGTGATGATGTTGCCACTTTTGAACTGAAAGTTGGTACATATCGTTATTTTAAAGATATTGAGGCTGATAATATTGATCCAGCTTCATTGCTGAGATAAGGTTTTCTTAATATCATAAGAAGCCCCACTTTTAGAAATTTTATTTCCTAAAAGTGGGGCTTCTTTTTTATACTTGCATTATTTCTTTCATCAAGTTTAATCGATACAATTTCTGGCTTGATCTTTGTTTCTCAGGAGATATATTTGCTAAAAATCTTTTAGCTCTCCTTTGCCTTGACGGGTAATCTTGGCTTCACCATCCACGCAGTTTACAATGGTAGAAGGTTCTATGCCACCAATACCACCATCTATAACCAAGTCGACCATGCTGCCAAATTTCTCATCTATCAGTTCAGGTGTAGTTAGATATTCTATGTCATCACCTTTATCATATGGTAGGGTTGTGGTCATTATGGGGGCATCTAGTAAACGGGCTATTTCGCTAGTAATGTGATTCTCTGGCATACGGATACCCACTTCCTTACGATTCTTAAATATTTTAGGTAGTTTACTACCTGTGCTCAATATGAAAGTAAACGCCCCCGGAAGATTGCGTTTCATCAGCTTAAAGGTATTGTTATCTAGTTTGGCATACTCGCTGATGCTGCTCAAATCGTAGCAAATGATGGAGAGATTGTTCTTTCGAGGGTCAATCTCTTTGATTCTGCAAATGCGTTCAATAGCACGCTCTTTCAATCCATGGCAACCGATGGCGTACATCGTGTCCGTAGGATAGATGATGAGACCTCCATCGTTGAGTATGTCTACAACTTGCTGTAAGTCTAGGAGGCTATTGTTCTTTTCATAAAGTTTCAAAAGCATTATTTAATCTTTTTCTTGAGGAAATCCAACACTTTTTCAGTGGCTTTCTCGGTTACTTTTTTCTTCAGCGAATCTGTATTGGCTGTTGTAGCCGAATCCAGTCCCAGCTTCTTCCCGATTGCTTTGACGGCTTCGCTTTTTGCTGATTCAGTAAGTTGAGCAGCCATGCTCTTGGTGTCAAGTGATACTTTTGGAGAAGTAAATGTTCCACGAATCTTCAAATCGACGGTTGACAGTTGAGTCAGTTTTCCTGCAGAAGCGGGTATTTTTACCTTGCCCGAATAGTCAATGGTTTGGTCTAATCCGGTGGTACCCGAGAGATTCATGTTATATTCACCCATCTTGATATCGAATGGTTTGGTAGCTACACGTCCATCTTTAATCGTAAAATCGATTGTTAAGTCTTTCACTTTTACTCCTTTTAACGAAGGTTTTTTTAATGCGCTCGCAATCAGATCGATTGTCTTGACGTCACTTAAGTTTAAGTCTTTTGTTGACAGAGTGCCCTCTCCTTGCATGGTGTTCAGTACGGGGCTCATGGTCTCATCCAGATCGGTAAGAATGCTCATGTTGCCTGAGAATGTTCCCTTTAGGTTCTCGAAGACCGGAGCCATTTTTTGCACCATATCAAGCTCTTTGTAGGCTTTTGCGAAGTTGATGTTGTTCATTCGGAAAATGCCATTCATTTTGGGCTTTTTCACATCTTGTGAAGAGTAATAGCCATTCATTACTACGGTGCCACCCATGGTGTTCATTGATAGATTTTTCATATCTATCTTTCCATCTTTTATAATCATTTTCCCAATCATGTTGTTAAAGATCATTTTGTCAAAAAGGACCTCTTTCATGTTGGCATCCATCTGAAAGTCAATATTTTTAGGAATTTCGAGGACTCCGCTCTCTGTCGTAGATGTGGTAGCAGTTGCAGTACTATCTGAAGTCATGAAATCGTTCAGATTGAAATGATTAGAGTGTATGTTGAGCGTACCTTTCAGAGTTTTATCCTTCAAGGCATAGCCCATATAGTTTTCAAAGCGGCTATCGGCTGTAATGTCATTCTTACCAATGTTTACAGTCGTTTCACTTAGTTGCAAGTATTTGGGTGTAAAGGTGAGAAGTGACTTTTTGATCTCTACATCAGGCATGTCCTTCATCTTCAACTTCATGTTTGCAAGTCCGATAGTTCCTGCGGCATTGAATTTATCATATTGTTCTTTTTCAGCATAAGAGAGACGTCCGGCCATTTGCATATTGGCTGTTACGGTTCCGTTTAGTTCCATGTTCTCCAACGGATAGACTTGTTTTATCATGCCTAAGTTGAGTGTTCCTTTCGCTTTAGCTTTGAAATCGGGATCGCTGACAGGCGTTTTCACACTAGCTGTTATACTGAATGGATTTCCGGCCAATCGGAAGCTGAATGGGCTAACCGTTATTTCTGTTAGATCAGCACTTCCTCCCGGATTCTTTACGTTAGCATGAATGTTGATTTGGTCTACTCCAGCCGGTAGCGACGGGTAGCGGAACATAGCATTCTTTACATCCAGTGTGGCGTCAAATTGCGGTAAAGTATCTCCTTGGTACGTACCTTTAGCATAAGCGGACAGTGTTGCTTTTCCATCTGTTTTTACGCTCTCGAACTCTTTGGCATAGATGGCGGGAATGAGTGATAATATCTCTTTAAAGCCTACTTCACTTGTGTTGAGTTTTAGATCCATATCAATGGCAGGATCCTTCATGGCTACCCATCCGTCAATACCGGCTTTGATCGCGTTTAAGCGAAATTCGCTCTCTTTGAATGTATACTTGCTATTTACCAAGTCGGCATCTATATCCATCTTGGTGTAGATGTTTGCTTTGCTAAGGAAAGGAATGGTACCCATTTTGAAGGTCATCTCCTTTGTTTCAGCTTCTACATTCAGCGTCGTGCGGTCGCTACCCAGATCTCCTGAGCAAGAAGCGTCTAATTTATTTATTTCTGCATACATACCTGCCTGGCGATCATCATAGATGATGCTTACATTGCTGGCCGTGAATTTTTTTAGTTGCATCTTGAAGGGAGACTCTGTTTCCGCAGTTGTTGTTTGCGTAGTGCTGTCGGCTTTCATTATGTCCCAGTTCACCTTGCCATCGGGCAATACGATAGCGTGTATTTGAGTATTCTCAATGGATATTTTAGATACATCATATCCACTATTACCCAATAGTGAGAACAGATTAATAACTGCCGTTACTTCACCGGCTTTAACCAAAGTATCGTTTTTAAATTCGTCGATCCCCTTGAGGTAGAAATCATTGAGGGTGATAGAAGCTTTAGGGAAGTTCTTAAATAAGCTAATATTCAGGCTCTCAAAATCGAACTGTGCATTCAGCATTTTGTTTCCCTCTGTTTTGACCATTTTTTCAATCTTCCCGCGGAAAGCGAAAGGTAGTAATAGCATCAGCAGCAAGATTGCTCCCAATGCGATGGCAGCTATTTTTAGCCCCTTCTTTATGTTCGTTTTCTTAATTTTCTGTTCCATAATAAAGTGTATTATATTACAAATGTACTTATTTTTTCTGAGATAACTACATACGTTGGGATGAAAAATGAGAGAGCCTTTATAAGTAAGGTGTGTTCACCTCCCATGAAAAAACACGTTTTACTCTCACTTTTCGGATTTTACTCTCACACTTTTCCTTAGTTCTCTTCTTTTATTGCTCAAACGGCTATTGATTGCTTCATTTTCTGACGGTGCTTTTGTTTTCTTCTGCGGAGAGTATCTCTCTTTCTCTGATAAAGAGCACGCTATAGTATTCTTCAGCACGGTACTATTATCGGTAAACGAAACGAGCTGTAAGTTTGTGAAACGGTAGAAGCTCTTCGCTCCACACGTGTTGTCTTTCCAGGGAAGTGTAGTTTCATTAGTTTTATGTGCTATAAAACTTTTGTTTTCACACCTGAAAACCAATCGTTTCAACGTGCTAAACCTTTTGTTTCAACGTACGAAAACTTTCGTTTCATCACTAGAAACGAAAACATTAATCTTTTTGACACATAGCAAGCCGAACGCATGGTATGCTATGACCGATCACGCCTTCCTCTTCTCCACCAACATAAAACTCATCCACGTGTATAGTGCCCTACTTCTCGCATCCATGCTACGATGGTGGCGATTTTACATTTATTAGTGTGCTCTAAGCGCCTATGCCTAAAGGGCAAATCAAGCAAGATAAAGCCAAAAGTGTGATAGTAAACACCCGAAAGTGAGAGTAAAACAGCCAAAAACGTGGTAGATATATTTTACTATCACACGCTGCATCGGCTTACAGCAAGCCGTTACAGCGATTTGTGTGATAGATGTGAGAGTAAAACACGTTTTTTCATGGGAGGAGAAAAGGAATGTATTCAAAGTGGAGGTGGAAGTGTCCCGCGAGGAATAAGATAGACCGGAGAAACCCGTCATAGAAGTCATGTGTCCATTAGAGTTTACGGAAGAGCCGGAGGGCGAATGTTGAGAGTTTCGCCAATATGATCCGCTTTATTGCAAGTCAGTTAAGAACGGGCTACCCACACGGTTCGTTATAGAGCCCAAAATGGAAGAATTGCCAGAACTTATTTCTTCTTTTTCTTTTTTAATTCCTCGGCTATTCTCCATTGTATGCTTGCCAAATCTTCTTTACCAACTTTGAGCAGGGCATCTCCAAATAATTCATGGGCAGCAGCGTGTTCAGGCTTTAGTGTGGTGGCTTTGTCGAGGTCGGCCAAGGCACCTTCTACATTTTCTGTTTTCAACCGTAGTTTTCCTCTGTTGTAGAATCCCTTAAATTCTATGGGTGAAAGTTTCACGGCCTTGTTAAAGCATTCTTCGGCTTCGCCGTATTGCAGTTCGTTGCTTAGGGTGATACCTTTTCGCACCCATACATCTACATAGTCGGGGTATAGCTCCAAAGCCTTGTCGTAATTGGCCATGGCAGCACGTACGTCATGCGCTTGCGTGATGCACTCATTTCCCATTTGGTAATATTCGCGGGCATACTTCTGTAAACTTTGCTTTTGAATAACCATTTGTTTTTTCAATGCCTTGTTTTCACACTTCAGTTGATTAATGATCCCTAGTTTTTTACGAATAAATCGTCGTACCACGGGTTTCTCTATGTCGTAGCGAGAATGTATAGCTTTAAAGAATTGTTCCAGAAACTCTTCAAAATTTCCGGCATCAAAAGCTTTGGTTGCTTCGACGTACTCTACATCGGCTTGAGCCTTCTTCAAGGCCTTCTCAATGGCAATACGGTTATTGAAACGTTCGGAGAAGCTCACTATCTCGGGGCGAACAAAAATGTCGGCTCTGCTGATTTGTTTCTTGAGTTGAATCCCTTCGAGTGAAGTACATCTACTAAGCGCTACGTATGCTTGTCCGCCGGCAAAAACACCTCCGGTGAAGTCTATGACTACACGGCTAAAAGTAAGTCCCTGACTTTTGTGTATGGTGATGGCCCAAGCCAAGCGGATGGGATATTGCACAAATACACCTAGTTCTTCTTCTTCTATCTGCCTTTTTTGTTCGTTGTATTTATATCGAATATTCCTCCACGAATCTTTCTTCACGTCGCATTCTTTGCCATCATCAGTTATAACATAAATAGTTCCTTCTTCATCTATGCCACTCACGGTTCCGATGGTTCCGTTTACCCAACGTCGTTCATAATCATTCTTTATAAAGATGATCTGTGCGCCAGGCTTTAGTATCAAATCTTTCTGCGTGGGCAAACTACTTTCGGGAAATTCTCCGGTTATTTCACCATGAAATACAATCGGGTCGCCCGGTAGTTCGGTTAGCTTTTTATCGTTGATAAAGTCTACGTTGTCTCTTCGCGTGGCCAAAGTGATGTACATATCTTCTTCAGAATGCTGTATGCTCGTTCCATAGCGTGTGTTGAGCAGTTGCAAGTCGGCTGCTCCGGCTGTGTTGGTGCGTATATGGTCGAGCACGTTTACAAATACCTTATCTGTTTGGCGGTACACTTTTTTCAGTTCAATGGATACGAGGTCTATTTCCGAGAAAACTTTGGCCGAGAAAAAATAAGGAGTGGGATAGAATCTGTTGATAATCTCCCGTTCGTCGCTTTTCACTACCGGTTCCAATTGAAAGACATCGCCCACCAGCAGAATTTGTTTGCCACCGAAAGGCTCGCGCAAATTGTGTGAATACACTCGTAAGATACGATCAATGGCATCAATAATATCCGCTCTTACCATCGAGATCTCATCGATGATAACCAACTCTATCTGCTCCAGTAACTTGCGATGCGGCTTGGCATACTTAAAGAAATCGTGTATTCGTCCCCGCTGCAAACTCATGTTTGGATCGTCTGCTAAAAGGGGGTAGAAAGGCAACTTGAAAAAGCTGTGCATGGTGCTTCCTCCTGCATTAATAGCTGCAATGCCTGTAGGAGCCAACACTACATGCTTTTTTTTGGTGTTTTGGCAGATGTGTTTCAGGAACGTAGATTTTCCTGTTCCCGCCTTCCCTGTCAAAAAGACGGATTGGCGGGTGTATTGTATCAGGTTGAGAGCATCCTGAAACTCCGGATTATCAGTATCTATCGTCGTCTTTTCTGCCATATTCCTTAAATAATACCGAAGTGTTTCAATGCATTCCAAATTCCGTCTTCGTCTACTGAATCCGTGACGTAGTCGGCCGATTCTTTCACTTGCTGTGTGGCATTGCCCATCGCTACTCCTATGCCGGCATGGCGCAGCATGCTGATATCGTTTCCTCCATCTCCAAACGACATGGTTTCTTCTAGTTTGATTCCGAAACGTTCTATTATTTTATCCATTCCCAACTGTTTGCTGTTGCCTTTACACACGATGTCCGTAAAAGTAGGATACCAGCGGCTCGATTCACAATGAGCCAAAAGAGGCAGATATTTCTGTTCTTGCTCCAGTGAGAAAAAAGGAGATAACTGAAAGACCTCTTCTTTAGTGGCTTCTTCAATGCTGATTACCGGAACCTGAGGGAATTTCAGTAGTCGTATGAATTCGTCAATCTGTGCATTAGGATTGCAAATAAACATTTGGTTTTCGCGAACGACCACACAAGGACAATCCTTCTCTGCTGAGAGTATGCGAAAGATAGTTTCTACATCTTGTTGTGGAATGGGACTTCTGTAAATAACCTCGTTATTTTCTCCATAACAATAACTACCATTCATGGTGATGTATCCATCGAAAAACAGATTACCCAAATTGTTGATTGCCACTCTGGGGCGTCCCGTAGAGATGAATATCTTGAGTCCTTTACTTCTTAATTCTGTTAATGCGTTAATGCTGGATTGCGGAATTGTATGAGTGTTGAAGCTTACAAGTGTCCCGTCAATATCGAAAAACAGGGCTTTTATCATAATTATAATTTTTTGTTTCATGCAAAAATACGAACTTACTAGCATAGATATGGTATTTTTCCTTTTTTTTAGCTTAAAAAGTGGGATTTACTTTTTATATAAATCGTACGAATCGTACCTTTGCAACTATAACGTAAAAAAGAAAAAGGAAATGATATATAACTTTGATGAAGTAGTAGACCGTTGCAACACAGACGCTCTGAAGTATGAAGCGCTTCAACCACGTTGGGGCAGAAAAGATCTGATTCCACTTTGGGTGGCTGATATGGACTTTCGTACACCGCCTTTCATTATAAAGGCATTGAGAGACAGACTCGATAATGAGGTTTTGGGATACACCATGAAACCTGAAAGTTGGTATTCTTCTATTATTGATTGGGTAGATAAGCGTTTTAATTGGAAAATATCGCGCGAGATGCTAACCCATACACCCGGGATCGTTCCGGGGTTGGCTATGGCTATTCAAAGTCTCACCGAAGTAGGGGATAAGGTAATGGTGCAGCCGCCGGTATATCATCCTTTTTTCTTGGTCACTCAGCATAATAACCGAGAAGTAATATACAATTCGCTTGTACTCGAAAACGGTCAATTCCGTATGGATATGGAACGTTTCAAAGAAGATGTTAAAGGATGCAAACTGTTTATTCTTTGCAATCCTCATAACCCGGGTGGAAGGGTGTGGACAAAAGAAGAACTGATTGAAGTGGCACGTATTTGTTACGACAATAATACTATTGTGATCTCTGATGAGATTCATGCGGATCTTACCTTATCCCCTTATATACATTGTCCTTTTGCTACTGTGTCTGAGGAGGCGAGAGTAAACTCTATCATTTTCATGTCACCTAGTAAAGCGTTCAATATGCCCGGGATCTCTAGCTCGTACTGCATCATAGAAAATGAAAAGATGCGAAGAAAATTTAGTTCTTATGTTAATGGCAGTGAACTGGGTGAAGGACATCTCTTCTCTTTCATCAGCGTGGCGGCGGCATATAGTAATGGTACGGAATGGCTCGACCAGGTGAAAACTTATATTCAGGGAAATATTGATTTCACAGATGAGTATTTCCGGAAAAATATACCAGCCATTAAAGTTATCCGTCCGCAGGCTTCTTATCTCATTTTTCTCGATTGTCGTGAATTGAAATTAGCTCAAAAAGATCTGGTGAACCTTTTTGTGGATGGTGCTCGTTTGGCACTCAACGATGGTACGATGTTTGGAAAAGAAGGAGCAGGCTTCATGAGACTGAATGCCGCCTGTCCACGGAGTGTGTTGAAACAAGCTCTCGATCAATTGCAATCTGCATGCCACAATTATTAGGATATAAAATAAAGAAGAAATGAAGGAAAAAAGTTTTGAGACGCAAGTGCTGCATACTCCTTTTGACAAAGAAGATGCGTATGGTTCTCTCTCTATGCCTGTATATAATACGGCAGCTTATGAATTTGATACGGCAGAGGCTATGGAAGCGGCTTTTTGCGGACGCACTGCCGATCATGCTTATTCGCGTATCACTAATCCTACCGTGCAATATTTCGAAAGAAAGATACAGGCAGTGACAGGAGCTATGAGCGTAACTGCTCTCAATTCAGGAATGGCAGCCATTAGTAATACTTTCATTGCAATAGCTCAGTCTGGCGCTAATGTGGTGACGTCTGCCCATCTTTTTGGGAATACGTATTCTTTCCTGAAAAATACTCTTGCTGCTTTTGGTGTTGAAGCTCGTTGTTGTGACCTGACTAATATTGAAGAGGTAAGGGCACAGGTAGACGAACGTACTTGTGCCATTTTTTTGGAAGTTATTACCAATCCTCAACTTGAAGTGGCCGATTTGAGAGCACTTGCGGCTGTTGCCCGTGAGAAAGGTGTTCCATTGGTGGCTGATACTACGGTGATTCCTTTTCATGTGTTTTCTGCCAAAGATTGTGGTGTGGATATTGAGATAGTGTCAAGCACAAAATATCTTTCGGGCGGAGCAACGAGTATTGGTGGATTGATTGTTGATTATGGTACTTTCGACTGGAGTCGTTCGGAGAAACTTGCTGCAATGAGTCGTGAATTTGGCGCAACTACTTTTACCACCAAACTGCGTAAGGAAATTCATCGTAACCTTGGCGCTTATATGACTCCACAAGTAGCCTATATGCAAACATTGGGGTTGGAGACTGTGGCGGTTCGTTTTGAACGTCAGGCTAGTACATGCCTCGAACTAGCGAAGAGTTTGGAGAAACTTTCCGGGGTGGAGTCAGTGAATTATACCGGTCTGGAGAGTAGTCCTTATTACGTACTGAGCACCGAACAGTTTGGTCCTATTCCGGGTGCCATGCTTACTTTTGATCTGGTATCTCGTGAGGCTTGCTTTCGCTTCATGAATAAGCTTCGATTGATTCGTCGGGCAACCAATTTGTTCGATAACAAATCTCTGGCTATTCATCCTGCCAGTACTATTTATGGCTCGTTCACTGCCGAACAACGTAAAAGTATGGATGTGAGTGATAAAACGATTCGTCTCTCCGTTGGTCTGGAAAGTCTGGATGATTTACTGGAGGATATAGTACAAGCGTTGCAATAATCGAAAAATAGATTTATCGTCCTTTTACTTAATCCCGATAACTGTTTACTTATAAGCAGTTGTCGGGATTATTGCGTTTAAATAATGTTAATTATGGGCGTTGCTATTGCTAATTGATGGAATTACTTTATATATTTGTGATATCATAATGATATTAATAAATTATAATCTATGGAAGCGAAAGAAACATCTTTTAATGGTTTGAAAATGAATGGATTTTCAATGCTATTCATTTCTATTTTACTGCTTATTTTGAGTGTAGTATCGTTCTTTATGTTCGATTTGTTTGGAGAGATCTCCATTGCATTTGGTATTGCGGGTATTGTCCTTTTTATTTTTCTGATATGTGGTTTTATCTCCCTTGAACCTAATGAAGCTAGGGCAATGGTTTTCTTTGGGAAGTATCAAGGAACTTTTAAAGAAACCGGATTTTTTTGGGTAAATCCTTTTTTGAATAAAAAGAAACTCTCTTTGCGTGCTCGTAATCTGGATGTAGAACCTATAAAGGTGAATGATAAGATTGGTAATCCTGTTTTGATTGGTCTGGTTTTGGTTTGGAAATTGAAGGATACATATAAAGCTATGTTTGAGATTGATTCGCAGACTATGGCTATGAGCAATGATACAGGTAAGAATGGGACTCAAGCCAATGCAGCTAATTCGGTAGCAAATAGAATGAATGCTTTCGAGAATTTTGTAAAGATACAAAGTGATGCTGCACTTAGGCAAGTGGCTGGACAGTATGCATACGATGGTAATGATGGCGATGCAGAGGATCTGACCTTACGCTCAGGCGGTGATGAAATTAATGATCAGTTGGAGCAAAAGCTAAATGAACGTTTGGCTATGGCGGGTATGGAGGTTGTAGAAGCAAGACTGAATTATCTGGCTTATGCACCTGAAATTGCCGCTGTAATGCTTCGTCGCCAGCAAGCTTCGGCTATAATTGCTGCGCGTGAGAAAATAGTAGAAGGAGCTGTTTCGATGGTGAAAATGGCTCTTAATAAGCTTTCAGAAGAACAAGTAGTGGAGCTGGACGAGGAGAAGAAAGCAGCCATGGTTAGTAATCTGCTTGTTGTACTTTGTGCCGATGAGGCAGCACAGCCGGTTATAAATACGGGTACATTAAATCATTAAAGAAATAGGCTAATGCTAGGAGGATATGGACCTTGTTCATGCTAATAAGAATAACTTTATTTTTGAATGATTATGATGAGATTTCAGTTTATTAAGCTCGCAATTCTGATTGCAATGCTTTTGTGGGGAGCTCTGAAAACCTGTGCTCAAGAGAATGAGATTTGTGCCCGTAAATTACTTGATTTTATTGTAGCCGGGCAGGGAGATAGCGTCTGTATACATCTTAGCGATGATGCGCGTGCTAAAGTTTCTCCTGCTATGTTTACTGAAGTCTTTGCTCAGCTTGAAAAACAGTTTGGCAAGTATCACTCCAAGGGCGAATGGAAGAAGGATACATCTGCCGGACAGGTTCTTTATTACTGTGATGTGCAATTTGAACGCTATGCTTTGAGGTTTCTGACAGCCTTTGAACCCGATGGAAAGGCAAATACCATTCGTTTTATGCCCATACCTGCTACACCAGCTACTGTAGCGCCTATTTCATCAAACAAAGATTATTTAGAAGAATCAGCTATTGAAATTGTATCTGGAAGTTATAGGCTTCCGGGTACATTGAGCCTTCCTAAGAATATGGATAAAGCGCCTGTGGTCATTCTTGTACATGGATCCGGGCCTCTTGATCGGGATGAAACCATCGGACCGAACAAGCCTTTTCGTGATCTGGCGTGGGGGCTATCCGAGCAAGGTATTGCTGTTGTTCGCTATGATAAGCGAACATACGTATATGGAACTAAATGGATGCCCGCAGGTAAGGAGGGGACTTACGATGATGAAACAGTAGACGATGCTTTGGCTGCGATTGAATGGGTGAAGAAGAATCCTTCTTTGGATGCAAAGCGGATCTACGTTGTGGGACATAGTTTAGGTGGTATGCTTGCTCCACGAATTGCTCAACGAGCAAAGGTCTTGAGAGGAATTGTTCTCCTTTCAGGTAATGCTCGTCCCTTGGAAGATTTAATCCTAGAGCAGGTCACTTCTATCTCTTCGTTGACAGATTCTTCAGAAGTGGCAAAAATGCAGATTGAGCTTATAAGATCTCAGGTAGCTAATGTAAAGAAACTTGGCACGGATAATTATGATACTAAAGTAGGTCTACCTTTTAATCTCAGTACTACTTATTGGCAATTTGCGAAAGACTACAAACAAGTGAAAACGGCTGTTAAGCTCACTCTTCCCATTCTGATTCTTCAAGGTGAACGAGATTATCAAGTTACTATGGAAGATTTTAAAGCATGGAATGCCGGGCTCAGCCATCATGAAAATGTATCATTTAAATCTTATCCGAAATTGAATCATCTCTATCAGGAAGGAAATGGTAAATCAACTCCTTCTGAATATGCCTTGGCAATTCCTGTTGCCAAGTATGTTGTGGAGGATATTGCCAATTGGATAAAAACGGGGAAAGTGAACGAATGATAAGAAGTAAAAGAAAAGCATAGAATGGCTAAAAAAGAATCTTCAACCAAGAATTTTGTGTTGCGTGTAGATGCGGTTACGATGGATGCTCTCGAAAAATGGGCTTCCGATGAATTTCGTAGCACTAATGGCCAACTTCAATGGATTATTACTGAGGCCCTTAAAAAAAATGGTCGGTTAAAAAAGAACCAAAATACAAAAACTAGCGAAGAGCAAAAGATAGAAACGACTGATAAATAGCGGAGAGCAGATAATGCTTTCTTATATCTCGGTGATAAATACTCATCTTAATAGCTTATAATTAGTTATTTGCATTCAAACTAAAACCTTTAGTTCTATTTAACTATGAATATTAGTTGTAGAACTAAATAATATAGTTATTTGCAAAAACAAGAAAAATAGGATGAGAGGATTAACAAGTAAAGAAGAAGAAATCATGGGCTTTTTTTGGAAGAAAGGGCCTTTGTTTGTGAAAGATATGCTGGCTTTTTATGACGAACCTAAACCTCATTTCAATACACTCTCTACCATTGTTCGTGGGTTGGAGGAAAAAGGTTTCTTATTGCACAATGTTTTTGGCAACACCTATCAATATTATGTCGCCGTGAGCGAAGAAGAGTTTCGTAAAGGAACACTTAAAAATGTGATAAGTAAGTATTTTGGAAATTCCTATTTAAGTGTGGTTTCTTCATTGGTGAAAGAGGAAGACATTTCTCTTGATGATTTAAAACAGCTCATCACTGAAGTAGAAAAGGCTCATAAGAAATGAGTTAGCGCCTTAAATCAAAATCAACGCTATGGGAACTTTTTTTGTCTACATATTGAAGTCGGCCATTTGTATGGCATTGTTTTATCTGTTTTATCGATTATTGTTGAGTAAGGAAACCTTTTACCGCTTTAATCGTGTTTCTCTTCTTTTCATGTTGATACTGTCGTTATTGCTTCCTCTTATTGCTGTAACGGTTGCGGCAGAAAATGAAGTGCAACAAACATTGTTGATTTTGCAACAAATTCTTATGATGGCTGACAAGGTAAATGTTGTATCTTACTCGCAAAGAACACATATAACATGGGCTCACGTTGTTTTAATGATTTATCTGGCGGGAGTTTTGTTCTTTGCGTGTCGCAATATCTATTCATTAATTCGTTTGTTCGCTTTGGTGAAAAGTAGTAGACGGGTGAAACAAGAGAAAGGGATTACTTTGCTGGTACATGAGCAAGAAATTGCCCCTTTTAGTTGGATGAATTACATCTTTATATCTGAAAAAGAGTTAGGTGAGGAAAGTAGTCAGGAAATCTTAATTCACGAACTAGCTCATATCCACAACCGTCATTCGTTGGACCTGTTAGTGGCTGAGGTCTGTGTGTTTATTCAATGGTTCAACCCTGCTGCATGGCTTATCAAACAAGAGTTACAGAATATACATGAGTATGAAGCGGATGAAACGGTTATTAATCAAGGCATCGATGCAAAAAAATATCAATTATTATTAATTAAAAAAGCTGTCGGCACAAGGCTCTACTCTATGGCCAACAGCTTTAATCACAGTAAACTTAAAAAACGTATCACTATGATGTTAAAAGAAAAATCCAATCCGTGGGCACGGTTAAAATGCCTGTATGTTCTGCCGGTAGCGGCTATTGCTATTACTGCTTTTGCTCGTCCTGAAATCTCTAATGAGCTGAAAGAAATTTCCGGTGTCAAAGTTAGTGATTTGACTTCAATTGTTGAAGCGAAACCAGTGAAAAATACTCATCCAGAAATAGACTTGAAGCTTCAGCAGGTAAAAAAGGCTGTGTCCGATGTATCAACAACCTCCTCTAGAACAGATGATACACTGAAGGTAGAACCTCTGGTGGTAATCGGTTTTAAATCAACACCTGCAGCAGTGTCGAAGCCATTAATCTTTGTTGATGGTGAAGAGGTTTCTACTGCCGTTGCGGGAGCTATCAACCCGCAAAACATAGCTTCTATAGATGTACTTAAAGGGAAGAGTGCTACAGATAAATATGGCGATAAGGGAAAGGATGGTGTGATCTTGGTTAAGCTAAAAAAAATAGAGGTACTTGATCTTAATTCGGGTAATGTTGGCGCTCCCCATTTAGAACTGGCTTCTGCAACTTATTATGTAGATGGGAAAAAAATGACCTCCAAAGAATTTAAGGAATTGAACCTTAAGAATAGTCAGATAACTACCGTGAACGTGAAAAAGAACCAATCGGGAGGAAATGTTATTGAGGTAACAACCAAACCGGCCGTGGAATAACTCTTCTATAGCATAGCGCTTAAAGATTAGGCTAATAGTATTGGCTAATAAATATTTAGTTCGGACTCATTGATATGGTCCGGACTATTTTTTCTATATTTGTTTTGTTAATGCATCTATACTCAACTCATGAAAAATACGTTTCTGATTTTACTGCTTATTTCTACTTCTTCTTTTTTGCCGGCACAAGGAGTGGAGGGCTATCAATCGTTAGATAAAGAAAACCCCATCTACTTTGGTGGTAGCTATCTCATTTACAAAGGAAAGAAAATAGAACTAGATGAAAATAACTTTTTTGTAGATGGGCAACTTTCGGATGCGGAAGTGCTGAATTACCCGTTTGTGTTTAACTCAATAAATGAGGCAATAAAGACGCTAGAAGATGGAACACCAGAGAAGCAGATGACACTTTATTTGGCACCTTATGTGTATTGGGTTGATAATCCAGATGATTTGGGCGTACGTAAACCACTGACAGGAGATACTCCTTATGGGGTGGAAGTAACATGTAACTGGTTGAAAATATTTGGACTAACTGATCAACCACAGAATGTGGTATTAGCAAGTAACCGCGGGCAGACACAAGGTGCGGTGGGTAATTTTACCATGTTCCATTTTATTGGTGATGGCTTGTGTGTGGAGAATTTAACGATGGGGAATTATTGTAATGTAGACCTTAACTTTCCACTGCTCTCGAAGTTGAATCGTAAGAAGCGTGCAGCGGCTATTGTACAGGCCCAATTGGCTATCTGTGAGGGTGATAAGATTGTGGCACGCAACTCTCGATTTATTAGCCGGCTGAACTCTTGTCCGTTAGTGGGTGGCAGACGGGTGTTGTTCCATCAATGTTATTTTGAATGTACAGATGATGCATTGTGCGGCACGGGAGTGTTTTTGGATTGTAGATTGACCTTGCTTAGCTCGAAACCTTTTTATAGTACCCAAGGTACGGGAGCTGTTTTTCTGAATTGTGACTTTGATGTGCAGACGAAACAAAAACAGTATCTGACAAAGGTGGGTAGTCCGGTGGCAATAGTAGATAGCCGCTTTTTTACTTCCGACCCACTTCATGTGGCTTGGACGCAAGACCCTACAGATGATTTACGTAGCTATCAATATAATGTGTCACTTAATGGTAAGCCTCTTCTTATTAGTGCTGACAAACCCTGGCTGACTGTGGATATGAAGGGTAAGCAGTTGCTAAATGCTTATCGAATAGTCTATAAAGGAAAAGTTGTTTATAATACATATAATCTCCTTCGTGGAGATGATGAATGGGATCCTATGGGAGTGAAGCATGCGGTGCTAGCTGCTTCAAAATTGATCAATAGAGATTTGTCTAAGATTCCTACGATGCTACGGATTTCTCCTCGGAATTTTGAAATAGAATCGGGAGTGTCGAGGGTGAAACTGAATGCTGAGGTGAAGCGATTTAGCTCTTTGATGCACAAAAATGAAGATATTTCATGGTCCCTATCACCAGAATCTCGTTCGTTCGTTAAACTAATCGAGCTGAAAGATACTTCATGCGAGGTGATCGGGACAAATGAAAATGATGAAACAAAGAAGGTCGTTGTAGTTGCTTCTACGCTATCGGGATTGGAATCAGCTAGTGTGCTCACTGTATCCCCTCGTTATTTGATGGCTCCTGAATTTATTACTCTGCCCAAGATTGTGATGAAGGAAAAAGGTTTGTTGTATGTAGACTATACGCTTTCGATTGGAGATCGTGCAGATGAGTCACTTGTAACTTGGTATCGATGTAAAGATGCTAAGGGGACTGGGGCAGTGCCCGTGTCGGTATCACGCCTCAATAAACCGCAACGTGTTTATAATTTATCGCTAGCAGATGCGGGATATTATATAATGGTAACTGTTTCGCCTAAACATTTGCGTTGCCATGCGGGTAAGGAAGAAAAGGCTATAACTTCCGTTCCTATATTGGAAGAAGCGATGCTGGAGAAGTCTTATTATACTGATTTTCAAAATTTCCCAGTAACATATCAACCAGATATACTTCCAGGCTTCTGGAAAATCGATGCCTATAAGCCACTTGATACACAAGAATATAAGTGGGAACCGAATGCTATAAACGCTTGGAAGTATGGTAGAGGTGTGGATGGGGCAAAAGGCACTGGATTATTGCAGGCAACGAAGGGAGCCCGATTGCTTTATACTCCTGCTCGACGAGAATGCAATGATATGTCTGTCGTTTTGAATGTGGATCCTTGTAAGACAGCTGGACAAGGTTTCGGTAGCGCTACCGGACAATACATGGATATTTATATAAAATTTGACTCAAAAACTCTCTCAGGTTATGCCTTGCGGATTATCCGTACAACGAAGTTTGATAAAGCGGTAGATTTTGTGTTAATGAAATATGATAAAGGAATAGCTGTCCCTATAAGTGATTCGGTATCATCTACTTGTTTTCGTACGAACTGCACCATTATGCTTAGTGTAGTGAATAATTTGATGAAAGTTCATGTTGAGACGTCGGCCAACTCAATAGAATTGTCTCATTCAGGCTTAAAGCCGCAGGTTGATCTACAAGCAAATATAGTCTCAAATGTTTTTGGGGGGACAGGTGTACTGAATACTGGTTCTGTCGGAGGAAGTGCTATAATGCTACATTGGATAAAGATAGAATGGAAAGATTAACTTTTGGACTTTTACTCATTATTATTTACGAATACTGTCTTGAAGATGGAAGTTTAAACTTCAACGTGTTGAAATAGTGAATTAAGCACGCTGAAATAGTGAATTCAATACCCCCCTCTTAGGAGGCTTGTGAGGGGTGCTCTGAAATCTAAACATTTGGAGACTCACTAATCTGATTAGAAGTGAAAAAACTATTTTGGTTATAGGTTTAGACTAGTGAACTTTGTTATAATATGAATAGATGGAGAGCGAAAAATAGTGGTGAGGTTTTAGTTACTCAAAAGATCTTTCAAGAAATTGTCCAACTCTTCATCTAATCCTTCTAGTAGTTGACTGTTTACTAAAACTGTATCATCATCAATAAGAAGCAATTCGGCTAAAGTCTCTTTATCTTCATCTACTAAAACAAAAGAGTAGGGGCTTAGAATTGTCAAATTTTCAAAGGTTCCGGCATCTCTCATTTTGCAGAGTAGTGTGCGCAACACTCTCTCTGTGTGCTCATTGAAATCATTACTTTCGTAAGTCATCCATTCGTCAACAGTAATGCAGGCTAATTCCTCATCTTCATCATCGAAGATAATTAACTCGCCGGAATTTTGATTCGGCTGGAAGTGGATATCTGTCACGATGGTTTGATCGCAGTTGCATGTATACTTACTTACTGCTTTTTGGATAGCCGATTCAATTAAAGATTGCGATTGTTGACTAAGTTTCATAAGATTTTCTCATTTATTCTGAATCAAAGGTATAAAAAAAACAAATACTTGTGCATCATTTGCCTAAAAATCATCATTAAATCGGCCCATTTGAACGCTTAACTTAGGTAAGTTGCTAATTCTTTCTTGTAATTCGCCTACATAAAGGCTGATGAAGTAGTAATTAGGCATACGGTCCAGGTTCAGTTTATCTTTTAGCTTGTTATCTACTTTCTCTACTTTTCGAGCAATTTTTTGCGCTTTTAATGCCCATCTTTCAGATTCTTCGATGCTGTCTTTCATTTCATAATATAGAGCGATGTTGAGCGCAGAACGCATTTGTTGTTTCTCGTTTTTTGATTGATACGCTTTCTCCCACAAGGGTAGAGCTTTCTCCCATGATTTCTCACGTACATATATGGCAGCGTCACGCATCTCTATTGAGCCACTACTGTAAATGAAACGATTCGCTGTCTTCCAATAAGGAGCAAGATATTTAACTGGGATTGTTCCGGCAAAATCAGATGATTCTTTTATTAGCTCTTTATCACTAATCATGCGGTTAAGTACATAGGCTTCAGTTCTCCCTGTCTCTTCCCAATAGATGCTATCATTGGTGTTGATGGTCACCATGGGGCCTTTGCGTGAAGGGAGATAAACCTTTATCGTTGGATAGACTTTTGCATCTGTTGTACCTTGAAATATTCCCAATTCAGGTATGAAATTAATGGCTCTAACTGCTTTTAGTTGTATGTTCTCAAGTGAGATAATTACATCAACATCTAGGTTTTCCGCCAACTTTTGTACTTCTTCTTTGCTAAGGGTGGCTTCACGTGGCAAGATATCTTTCGCTCGTAAAGCAGAGTCACAAATAACCACTTCGTCAAAATAGTTGGCTTTGGATAATGTCTTGGCTAAGGATTCTGTTGTGACAGAAGGGGTCCCATTATCATAAGTAACTGCACGTTTTAGCTCATTTTCTTTCGGAAGAGTGCTTTTTTTAGATTCGATAATTATCTTATTATCGTAGTTAGGACTTACATTGTTCACGATTGCCACTCGCTTTAATGTTGAGGGGAAGCTGATATCAGCAGGAACCATATAGTCTATTGACAATTGTTCTATCGTCTGGCAAGAGCCTAAAACTAGAATAAGCGTCAGGATAAATAGATAGGAATATTTTGCCATAGTTCTGTTTTCTTTATCTTAATTGACAAAAATACTATTTTTATGATAACTCCAATGTTAAAAGGAATGAATCTTTCTATAAAAAAACCTCAGACACGTTTGTGCTGAGGTTCTCTTGGGATAATGTTCTTATTTACTCGTTGCGTCCGTGGCAATTTTTGTATTTTTTGCCGCTTCCACAAGGGCAAGGATCATTCCGACCAACAGTTTTTTCTGCACGTACAGGCTCGCGCTTTACTTCGCGAGTGTCTTGCTGGGCAGCAGCTTGTTGGTTAGGATCAGATAAATCGCGTTTTTCTTCGCGATATTTGCTCATGTCTTGTCGTTGTTCTGGTGTAGCTTGGCGCAATTGTTCTGGTTCCTGAACAGGAATTTGCCCTCTCATCAGAATCGAAATTGTCTGGTTGTTAATCTTGTTGACCATTGTGTCAAACAAAGTTACCGATTCTAGTTTGTAGATTAACAATGGATCTTTTTGCTCATAGCTAGCATTCTGAACAGAATGTTTCAATTCATCAAGTTCGCGTAAGTTCTCCTTCCAAGCATCATCGATAACATGGAGTAAAACTGATTTTTCGAAAGCGTTAACAACTTCTTTACATTCACTTTCATAGGCTTTTTTCAGGTTGCACGAGATGTTATACATTCTTGCTCCATCGGTAACTGGAATCAATATGTTTTCGTACATATGTCCCTGATTCTCATATACTTGCTTAATGACAGGGAAAGCTATCTGGGCTAAACGTTCTGCTTTGCGCTTGAAGTTTGCCATGGCAATATCAAATGTCTTGTTGGCAAGTTCCTCTTTTTTCGCATTGCGGAATTCATCTTCAGTGAAAGGCGTTTCCATAGCTAATGTTTGGAGTAGCTCCATCTGACAGCCTTCATAATCTCCGCTTTCAATGGCAGCTGCGCAACGGTCCCAAATCATATTAACGATATCCATACCGATGCGTTCGCCAATCAATGCATGGCGACGCTTAGTGTATACAACGGTACGCTGCTTATTCATAACATCGTCATACTCTAGTAAGCGTTTACGTATACCAAAGTTATTTTCTTCTACCTTTTTCTGTGCACGTTCAATAGAATTAGAGATCATTTTATGTTCAATCATTTCTCCTTCTTGGAAACCAAGTCTATCCATCACGCTGGCAATGCGGTCGGAAGAGAAAAGACGCATCAAATCATCTTCTAATGAAATAAAGAATACGGACGATCCTGGATCTCCCTGACGACCGGCACGACCACGCAACTGGCGGTCGACACGACGAGATTCGTGGCGCTCTGTACCAATGATAGCTAAACCACCTGCTGCCTTTACTTCAGTGCTGAGCTTGATGTCTGTACCACGACCAGCCATGTTAGTCGCAATGGTTACAATTCCTTTTAGACCGGCTTTGGCCACAATATCGGCTTCTTTCTGATGTAGCTTGGCATTCAGTACATTGTGCTCAACCTTACGCATGGTAAGCATTTTGCTGAGCATCTCAGAAATCTCAACTGATGTGGTACCCACTAATACCGGGCGACCGGCAGCGACTAATTGTTCTATCTCTTCAATTACAGCTTTATACTTTTCGCGTTTAGTTTTGTATACGCGGTCATTCATGTCGATACGAGAGATAGCTCGATTCGTTGGAATAACGACAACATCTAATTTATAGATGTCCCAGAGTTCACCTGCTTCAGTCTCAGCAGTACCCGTCATACCAGATAATTTGTGATACATACGGAAGTAGTTCTGCAGTGTGATAGTGGCAAACGTTTGAGTGGCAGCCTCTACCTTTACCCGTTCTTTGGCTTCAATTGCTTGATGCAAACCGTCTGAGTAACGACGTCCTTCCATAATACGACCTGTCTGTTCATCTACAATTTTCACCTGTCCGTCAATCACAACGTACTCATCGTCCTTCTCAAACATCGTATACGCTTTCAGCAATTGGTTAATTGTATGTACACGCTCTGACTTGATGGCATAATTCGTCATGATAGCATCTTTCTTCTCCAGCTTTTGTTCTTCGGTTAGATCGGTTTCGTTTTCCAAGGCCGAAAGCTCTGATGTAATGTCAGGTAGAACAAAAAGAGTGTGATCTTCTGAATTTCCAGTGATAACATCAATGCCTTTATCAGTAAGGTCTACGCTATTAAGCTTTTCATCAATAACAAAGTACAGTGGATCAGTAGCCTCATGCATACGTTTGTTATTTTGTTCCATGTAGGTCTCTTCCGTTTTTAGCATTCCGGCTTTGATTCCTTGTTCGCTAGAATATTTGATGAGTGCCTTGTTTTTGGGGAGTGCCTTGTGACTACGGAATAATGCAAGATAGCCTTCTTCTTGTTCTTTCTTATCGCTCGAACCAATCAGTCTTTTGGCATCTGCAAGGTATTTGGTTGCAAGTGCTTTCTGAATCTCAACTAGTTTCTCCACCAATGGACGAAGAGATTCAAATAGTTGATCTTCTCCTTTAGGTATAGGACCCGAAATGATGAGTGGCGTACGTGCGTCATCAATCAATACGGAGTCAACTTCATCGACAATGCTATAGTTGTGAGAACGCTGTACAAGGTCCTTAGGGCTGATAGCCATATTATCGCGAAGGTAATCAAACCCAAATTCATTATTGGTTCCAAAAGTGATGTCGGCAAGATAAGCTTGGCGACGGGCATCTGAATTAGGTTGGTGCTTGTCTATGCAGTCTACGCTTAATCCATGAAATTGATAAAGCGGTCCCATCCATTCAGAGTCGCGTTTAGATAGGTAATCATTAACTGTTATCAAGTGCACCCCATTACCGGTGAGAGCATTTAAAAAGACTGGCAAGGTAGCAACAAGAGTTTTACCTTCACCTGTAGCCATTTCAGCTATCTTTCCTTTGTGTAGCACAACACCACCAAATAGCTGAACATCGTAGTGTATCATATTCCATGTTACTTCCGTTCCCCCGGCTATCCAATGGTTTTGATAGATGGCTTTTTCACCTTCTATGCGTACAAAATCTTTTGTTGCAGCTAGTTTACGGTCAAAGTCATTTGCCGTAACAACAATTTCTTCATTTTCAGTGAAACGCTTAGCTGTTTCTTTTACAATAGAGAATGCAACAGGTAGAACTTCATCTAGTGCCTTCTCATATATCTCAATAATATCTTTTTCGACCTTGTCTATTTGAATAAAATGCTCTTCACGAAACTCTAACTCTAGAGTCTCTGTCTCAGCTTTTAAACTTTCTACTTTTGCTCGTTCGTTACTGGCCGACTCGTATATATATGTTTTGAGTTCTTCCGTTTTGGCACGCAGAGCATCATTGTCTAATTGCGCAACTTCTGGATAGGCAGCTTTAATCTTATCTACCCATGGCTGAATATCTTTCATGTCTCGCGAAGATTTATTGCCAATAAGTTTGCTTAAAAATTCATTAAATCCCATTCTATTTATATATTGTTTATTATTTACTAAGGAAATTAGTGTGCGCAAAGTTACACTAAAATGCTGATTTATTGTACTTTGCTACTCGTTTTTTAGGAGTGTTCTTTACCTGATGTCGGTAAAAGGGCTTGCGCTACAGGCGTTGGGTGCCCGTATTCTCATGATATGTGATAGGGTGGGAGCAATATGATCTATAGTCGTTGGTAGATTAATCATTTCGGGCTTTACAGAAGCACCCAAGAAGATAAGTGGAGCCGGAATATCTGCTGTACGGACAACCCTGCTTTCGGAAGGATGTTCTTGTACAATCGTCCAGCCGGGAAGCACATCTATTAGTAAGTCTCCTGAACGTTTACGATTGAATGAATTCCTTATTTTATGAATATCAGGAGTCCATGCACCAAGCAACAAGCGATGTGAAGAATAAACCTCATTGACTCCACTAAATTGCATGAGGAAATCGGCTGCTTTTTCTTGAACATCCGAGAGATTAAGTAATTTCTTCTCAATCAGTTTATGATTTAGGTAAATCTGTTGATTGTAGAATGACTCAACATATTGTCCTTCGCCATAAGTTGCCATCAAAAACATATTAAGAAGAGCAGAGCAGCGATTTAAATAAAATTCTCCTCCTGGAATTTTATATTTGTTCAAATCGGGGGCTTCAGGTTCGGTATATCCAGTTGACGTAATGAATAAGAGAACATTTTGCAAACCGATTTTTCGATCAAGCATGTCAAGTAAGTTGGCTATACTTCTGTCAAGTCTCACATAAGTGTCTTGCATCTCTATAGCACATTCTTGAGTGCTTTTGTGGTCATAGTTTCCAGCATAATAGGTGAGCGATAATAAATCTGTAATATCGTCTCTTCCAATAGTGCTAGCATTAAAGAATTCTTCGGCTAGAGTATTTACCTCATCATTAATGAATGGGCTGGCAATTAGTTTTCTATATTTATTTTTTTTTGCGTCGTCAAAACTGTATTTAAAAGTCTCTTTTGGCCATTCAGTGGTAAGATACTTATAATTATCGATCGGAAGTGCCGGAGTCCAAGTGATGTTTGCTATTCGAAAATCAAGTGCTTTTCTATCATTATATTGGCTTACCCACCAAGGGAAATCGTTATAATAGGTCGTTCCTGCCCATTTGCCTGTATTCTCGTTAAGCCAAAATGCTCCATTGCCAGCGTGGCCTGCTGCAAAAATGGCAGTTTCTCGAAAAGGGGAAATGGCATAAACTAAAGCCTTTCCTTGTGTTGCTATCTTTAATTCATCAGAAACTGTTGAGGTAAGCAGTTGGGAAGGTGAGGTGTTTTCATCCGTATAGTTGCCCATATAAGCAAGGTCATCCACACTGCTCTTAGGCCGTAAAGTGGATATATCGAGCCAATTGTCAGCAATAACACCATTTACTGATGGAGTAGTACCCGTATATATTGCTGCAACTGCAGATGAACGGTCGGGAGCGATAAACGGAAACTCAGCATTACGAAAAACCCTTCCTTCTTTCCATAATCGCTTGAATCCCTTGTCACCATATAATGTAGAAAAGGCTTCTAAATAATCAGTACGCAACTGGTCTATAGTTAGGCCAACTATTAGTTTTGGAGTCGGTGGCCCTGACTGAGCTTGCAGCCCAGTAAATGTTAAGACGGTGATGATGGAGGTTATAAGTCCTTTCATTTATGTTTTTTGTAAGCTAAAATAGAGTTGCTTCCAGAACGTACTAGCAAACTTAGGGCCAAAGGTAATACAGCTAAATCAAATCTCTGAGGTATTACTGCCCAAAGCAGTATAAAAAGTGTTAAAACAGCAAGATTTAATAAATGGTACCAACTTTTACGCTTCATTTTCACGATTCTTAGTATAAATGGTAAGCACAAAAGATGAAATGGATGGAAGATAAATAGTAAATAATTAGGGCTGACAGTGGGGTGTTCTGAAAAACATGCCAAAAAGGCAATAATGCACCCGGTAATACCTGCTGAAAGAAAAAGAATAAAATCCAGGGGGCGAGAACTTTTCCTTTTCTTAAGGTCATAGATGGTAGTTCCCACTACTATAATAAATAAAAGCAAAGATGCTTGTAGCGGGGTCGGGAAAAAGGACTGTTCATCGTTTGTTTGCTCAACATGCCTGGGGAGTAAGTCCTTAGTTGCGGCCACTAATGCTTTTTTTTCGCCTTTTGAATTCACGATGATAGCTGCAGCAAAACTTTTATGTAGATAATCAGGAGCAAACATTTTTTGGCGATAATTGATTGGCTCGTCTGCCTTGCTACCTAAGCAAAGGTCAATACCAAAACGCTCCCAAGGGTGATTTAATGTGTATTCGTGAATGATATCTCGGAAAGATTGTGTTCTCTCGGAAGCCTCTTTGTATTCTATTTTGCCATTGACGCAATCCTCTATCTTGTCGCGTGGACGTGTGGCGCAATTGTCGAAAAAGAAATTGTACCTATATATACGGTTTTCTGGTCGATAATTTTCTTGTAAAAGAAAAAATAGTTTTTCTTTTTCTTCTTGTGATAAGTTTAATATCTGCTGGCTTACTTCTCGGTCATAATACTCATATTCTGAAATGAAATTATGATATTCTGTTGCTCCTAATTGATAATCTGTTTCTCCTCTTACAAATCTCCAGATAAAGTTAGAAGTCTTAAAACTGAACATTCCGTAGTTAAAAACAACATCAATACCTTTAGTCTTGTCCTCGTAACGAATAGCAGTGTGCCCGAATAATGAGTATATCTCACTCCCGGGAGAACAGGTAAGTAGGCTAATTTGCGTTGAATCAATAGAAGAAGCTAATGCAGATATAGGTAAAAGCAGTATGCTAAGAAATAGTATAATTAGTGTTTTTTTCATTATAGTGTCACTGTATTAAGTTGCAAAAATACTTTTATTTACTAATTATCTATCTTTTAGCTAGCGCTTTTTTTCTTTGAAGCGTAATTGTTATGTTTTTTTTGAGTTACTTTGCAAACCCAAACAATTATTGATGTGGATCTAATTATTGATATAGGAAATACGAATGCTAAATTGGCACTTTTTGAAGGAGACTCAATGTTACATGTCTTTTTTGATTCTAACAAGTCGTTGAGTCGTCTTGAAGAAATAATTGCTGAATATCCGATTAAAAGAGGGATTATTGCAACGGTTATCAATCTTAATGAGATCATTTTGGAACGTTTATCAAAGCTTTCTATACCTTTACTCTGGCTTAATGATAAAACGCCTCTTCCAATAATTAATCTATATGAAACGCCGGAAACTTTGGGTTATGATCGTATTGCGGCTGTGGTGGCTGCTAATTACGAATATCCAGGGAAAGACATACTTGTTATTGATGCCGGTACAGCTTTGACATACGAGTTTATTGATTCGAAAGGACAGTATCATGGAGGCAACATTTCTCTTGGTGTGCAAATGCGTTTTAAAGCATTGAACTTGTTTACAGAAAAATTACCTTTAGTTCAATCAGTTGGAAGGATGTTGCCAATGGGAAAAGATACAGATACAGCCATTCGTTCTGGGGTTTTGAAAGGTGTTGAATATGAAATTTCTGGATATATTAATGCCTTGAAATATAAATATCCAGAACTTTTGGTTTTTTTAACGGGTGGAGATGACTTTTCTTTTGATACGCCGATAAAAAGTATCATCTTTGCAGACAGATATCTAGTCTTGAAAGGATTGAATAGAATATTAAACTATAGCAATGGTAGGATGTAAACACCTTTTTCTTGTTCTTTTATTGATGTTATTGGCGGTATCGGCAATGGCTCAAAACAAGACAAATCCTCCTTATACACGATATGGTTATGCCCAATTATCCGATTAGACTTTAGGTATATAGAATAGATACTTTTCCTGTGAATGATTATAAAGTTGATCTAGGTATGCAATACATGTATAAAGTTGATTAATGCTAGTAATAACAATGAATATAAACTAAAATAATGATAATGATGAAAATTAAAACGCTTGTAGCTGTGTTGTTTCTTTCAGCAGGTGCAACGAGTGCTTTAGCACAATCTACTGACAGTCTTTGTAATGTTAATAGTAGTATTTCTCATGAAGCTGTGAAGGCTGGGAACTTTAAAGATGCTTACTTACCCTGGAAAGCGGTAATGAAGGATTGTCCTCTTTTACGTTACTATACCTATTCAGACGGATTTGATATTCTTAAGCATTTTTTGACCACGATGAAAGGTAAGCCTGAGTATAATCAATATTTTGATGAATTGATGGCTACATACGATCAATTAATGAAGTATACTCCTGAACTTCAGGCTAATATACGTGGCGTACGTTCTGTCGAAAAAACATTGGCTTTTAAAGCAATTGATTACATGCAGTTTGCGCCCAAACCAGACGTTAATCTGGCCTATGATTGGTTTAACCAGTCAGTTAATGCAGAGAAATCTGAATCTTTGGGAGCTATACTTTTCTATTTTTTAGATTCTTCATTAAAAAAATTGCAATTAAATCCTGATCATAAGGAACAGTTTATTCAGGATTATCTGAACGATTCCCAGTGGGTAGATGATGCTATTGCTGCTGCAACAAAAGAGAGCGTAAAGAAGGATTATCAGTCGGTTAAGGATAATCTTATAGCTCTTTTCATTAATAGTGGTACTGCTAGTTGTGAATCCTTACAGGAAATTTATGCTGCTAAGATTGAAGCAAATAAAACTAATCTGGCCTATTTAAAGAAGGTACTTGATATCATGAAGATGATGAAATGTACTGAACAGGAAGCTTATTTTAAAGCATCATTTTACTCTTATAAAATAGAACCGACAGCTGATGCTGCCGCTGGTTGTGCGTATATGTCTTTTAAGAAAGGAGATATTGATGACGCCGTAAAATTCTTCGATCAAGCTATTCAATTGGAGTCAGGTAATAATAAAAAAGCGGAATTATCTTATGCAGCAGCAACTGTTTTAGCTTCTGTAAAAAGGCTCTCCCCAGCAAGAAGTTATGCACAGAAAGCCATCTCCTTCAACGAAAATTATGGTGCACCTTATATTTTGATAGCTAATTTGTATGCAACCAGCCCTAATTGGAACGACGAACCAGCTTTAAATAAGTGTACTTATTATGTAATACTTGACAAGTTGCAAAGAGCGAAGGCTGTTGATCCTAGCTGTACTGCTGATGCCGATAAATTGATTGCAACTTATCGACGCTATACTCCTGCTTCTAATGAACTTTTCATGTTAGGACATAAGCAAGGAGATAGAATTACTATTGGAGGTTGGATTAACGAAACGACTACTATACGATGATGATAGGATATGTGGCAAAAAGAGAATAGAAGTTTATTTCATTATTATATGAGCAGCACAACAATTGTATTTCATACAATTGTTGTGCTGCTCATATTTTCTTCCTGTTCGGGAAAACAAAAACAGTTAGGTGAAGCTATAACTGAACGTGACTCGTTACCTATGATGAAAACCTTAGGAGTGACTACGTTGATATCTGATTCGGGTGTGACAAGGTATCGCGTAAAAACCGAAGAATGGCTTATTTTTGATAAAAAGAAACCTTCTTATTGGGCTTTTGAAAAAGGCGTTTATTTAGAAAAATTTGATTCATTACTTCATGTTGATGCTAGCATAAAAGCTGATACTGCATATTATTATGATAAGCAGAAATTATGGAAACTGATGGGGCATGTTGTTGTTAAAAACTTGCAAGGAAATAAATTTAATACAGAACTGCTATATTGGAATCAAGCTACCGAAAAGGTTTATTCGGACAAATTTATTCGAATAGAACAGCCAGATAAGGTTATTTTGGGACATGGGTTTGACTCTAACCAACAAATGACTATTTACACAATACATAACATTGAAGGCGTGTTTTATATGGAAGATAATAACTTAGAAGTAAAAAAGGACACTCTGAAGAAGTAACAATGAATGCAGTAATCTTTTTATTACTAACGATGGCTCTTTCGGCATTCTTTTCGGGAATGGAAATAGCTTTTGTTTCTGTCGACAAACTTCGGTTTGAGATGAATAGAGGTAATGGACTTGTATCTAAAATTTTCTCAATATTTTTCAAACAACCAAATAATTTTATCTCGACTATGCTAGTGGGTAATAATATTGCTCTAGTTGTTTATGGGATATTGATGGCGCAACTGATTGATCAGTATGTTTTAGCTGGATTGATCGAAAATCATTTTCTTCTACTTTTTATTCAAACGCTTATTTCTACTCTTATTATCTTGCTTACTGGTGAGTTTTTGCCTAAAACTCTATTTAAGATAAACCCTAACTTGATGCTCCAGGTTTTTGCACTTCCCTTATTTATTTTTTATATAATTTTTTATCCTATCTCGTATTTTTGTTCTGGACTGTCTTATTTGTTCCTAAGAATCTTTGGAATTAAAATCAATAAAGAAGCATCAGAAAAAGCTTTCGGGAAGGTAGACCTGGATTACTTTATTCAGTCTGGAATTAGCAATGCGACAAGTCAGTCTGATTTGGATACAGAAGTTAAAATATTCCAGAATGCTCTAGATTTTTCAAACGTCAAGATACGCGATTGTATAGTACCTCGCACTGAAGTTGTTGCTGTCGATTTAAAAACAACACTCGAAGATCTCAAGAACTGTTTTGTAGAGTCTGGAATATCTAAAGTGATAGTGTATGATGGTAATATTGATAACGTAGTTGGCTATATTCATTCTTCGGAGATGTTTCGTAATCCTCAAAATTGGCTTGAAGGGATAAAAGATGTGCCAATTGTTCCTGAAACAATGGCGGCTCATAAACTAATGAAATTGTTTATGCTTCAAAAGAAGACGATTGCGGTGGTGGTGGATGAATTTGGTGGTACTGCTGGTATTGTTTCTTTAGAAGATCTTGTGGAAGAAATATTTGGTGACATAGAGGATGAGCATGATAATACCTCTTATGTGTGCAAGAAAGTTAGTGATAATGAATATGTTTTGTCGGGTCGTCTTGAAATAGAAAAAGTAAATGAACTCTTTGAACTTACTCTGCCTGAATCAGATGATTATATGACCATAGGCGGATTGATTTTGAACTATTATCAAAGTTTCCCTAAGCTTCATGAGCAGATTTCAATAGATAGGTATCAATTTAAAATTATCAAGATGACTGCGACAAAAATAGAACTTGTTCGATTGAAAGTAAGGGAATAACATCTCTTACCTGTAATTTTTTAGCTAATAGCTGGTGCATATTAGCATTTTTTGTATCTTCGTGCGCTAATATAGCTACTGAATAAAATAATAGTAAACATAAATCATATTAATTAAAATGGCAACATTACAAAGCATCAGAACCAAGGGACCTTTATTAGTTATCGTTATTGGTTTGGCGTTGTTCGCTTTCATAGCGGGAGACGCATGGAAAGTTCTCCAGCCTCATCAGTCACGTGATGCCGGCGAAGTGAATGGTGAGGGACTTTCTGCACAAGACTATCAAACGTTGGTAGAAGAATATACTGAAGTGGTAAAGTTCTCTAGTGGGATGAAATCATTGGACGATGAACAAACAAATCAAATAAAGGATGAAGTTTGGCGTAGCTATGTTAATAATAAATTAATTGAGAATGAAGCTAAAAAATTAGGATTAACTGTTTCTAAAGCAGAAATTCAAGCTATAATTGATGCTGGTGTGAATCCAATACTTCAACAAACGCCATTTCGTAATCCTCAGACTGGTGCTTTTGATAAAGATATGCTGAAAAAATTCTTGGTTGATTATTCAAAGATGGATAAAACCAAAGTTTCGTCTCAATATGTTGAATATTACGAATCAATGAGTAAATTCTGGTCTTTTGTAGAAAAGAGCCTTATTCAGAGTCGTTTAGCGGAAAAATATCAAGCATTGGTTACTAAAGCTATTTTTTCTAATCCTGTAGATGCTCAAGCTGCTTTTAATGCAAGAGTAAATCAAATGGACTTGTTGCTTGCTGCTGTACCTTACTCTTCAATTGCAGATACTGCGGTTGTTGTTACCGATTCGGACCTTAAAACTCTTTATGATAAGAAAAAAGAGCAATTTAAACAATATGTTGAATCTCGTAATGTGAAATATATAGATGTGCAAGTAACTGCTAGTCCTGAAGATAAGGCTGCTATTCAGAAAGAAATTTCTGATTATACAGCACAATTATCAAATACAACTGCTGACTATACTTCGTTTATTCGTTCTACTGGTTCGGAACGTCCATTTACTGATTTATCCTATACGAAGGCTTCTTTGCCTGCTGATGTAGTGTCACGATTGGATTCTGCTACTATGGGAGTTGTGTATGGTCCTTATTATAATGTGGCAGATAATACAATAAATTCTTTTAAACTTTTGTCAAAGGAAGCTGCAGCAGACTCTATAGAATTCCGTCAGATTCAGATCGTTGCTGCTGATGCTGCTAAAACTAAATCGTTGGCTGATAGTGTTTATACTGCTGTTAAAGCTGGAGCTGATTTCGCCCAACTAGCTCGGAAATATGGGCAAAATGGGACCTCTAACTGGATCTCTTCTGCCAATTATGAGAACGGACAAATTGATGGAGATAATCTCAAATTTATCAAGGCTATTACTAACGCAGGTGTCAATGAATTCGTTAACTTGCCTATAGGACAGGCTAATGTTATCCTTCAAGTTACAAATAAGAAAGGTGTTCAAGATAAGTATAAAGTTGCTGTAATAAAGAAGACTGTTGAATTTAGCAAAGAAACATATAATAAGGCTTATAATAATTTCAGTCAGTTTATTGCTACTAATACGACTTTAGACAAAATAACAGCTAATGCAGAGAAGGAGGGTTATAAACTTTTGGAGAGAAATGACCTGTATAGTTCAGAGCACGGTCTTGGTGGCATTAAAGGAACTAAGGAGGCTCTGAAATGGGCCTTCTCAGCTAAGCAAGGCGATGTTTCAAAATTATATGAATGTGGAGAAAGCGATAGAATGCTAGTTGTAGCACTTACTGGAATAACAGAAGAAGGCTACCGTTCATTAGCTCAGGTTAAAGATCAATTAAAGAGCGAGATTATCAAAGATAAGAAAGCTGAAAAGATCATGGCTAATATGAAAGCTGCTAATGCTACTTCTATTGCTCAATATAAATCAATGCCTAATGTTGTGGCTGACTCAGTGAAGCATGTCACTTTTGCTGCACCTGCTTATGTAGCCGCTCTTCGTAGTAGTGAACCGTTGGTTGGCGCTTATGCTTCTGTTGCGGAACTTAATAAATTGAGTGCTCCTATTAAGGGAAGTGCCGGCGTCTTTGTTTTGCAAGTTTTTGCCAAAGAAAAATTGAATGAAACATTTGATGCTAAAGTTGAAGAAGCAACCCAACAATCGATGTATCAACGTCTTGCAAGTCGATTTATTAATGATCTTTATTTGAAAGCAGATGTTAAAGATAAAAGATATTTATTCTTTTAAAGATACTGTATTTCGTTTCTGAACATATAGGCAGGATGATTCTTTCATCCTGCCTATTTTTTGTTCGCCCAGCATGGGCGATAACTTTAGGGTGTAAGTCCCGAACGCACCTTGATAGTGGGAAGCGTTAGCCTAAGACAAGGGTGTCTACCGTGAGGTGGAATCTGAAGGAAGTCGTCGGCAAATTCTCGGTCTGACGAACAGAAACCGAATATAAGGCATCTTTATGTGGACGAATCTGCAACACAAGATAAAGTCCTAAACTATCCGAAACATACAGGTGTAAATTCGGCAGATATATGAGATGATAGTTATCGCTCTTAACTGGGGAGATCTTTACCATACGCACTGACCGAGTGATAGAGTTTCACTCCTTTGCAACCCGTACAGTGATGTTCGACTGAGGGTAAAGAAGTCAGCAGATACCATAGTACCTGATTTTCAGGGAAGGGTTGAATATTAAACGATTCCCTAAAGCCTCGTTTAGATTGTATGCGCTCAAAACAGCCAACCTTACCAAACGTAAGGGCTACCATAGGATGGATAGGATGGAATCCGACGAGTAATATGGAGCGTTCAGCATCAATCTGCAACCGCATATAAAGGAAATCAATCGAGACAAGTAAGTAGAAAAAAAAATGCTGAAGGAAATACTAAGTAGGAACAATATGCTTCAAGCCTATAGCCGGGTGTCCTCCAATAAGGGTGCGGCTGGTATAGATGGTATGGAGGTGAACCAACTTCACGACCATATGAAGGATCATTGGCTTTCAATCCGTAATCAGATTGAAACGGATACTTATATTCCCCAAGCAACAAGAAAGGTAGAGATACCTAAGCCGAATGGCGGTACCCGCATGCTGGGTATTCCCACCGTAACTGACCGTCTGATTCAACAATCAATAGCCCAAGTTCTAAGTTTGCATTATGACAGCGAATTTAGTGAGAACAGCTATGGCTTTCGTCCCGGTCGCTCTGCTCATCAAGCGGTTGTTAAGGCTCAAAGTTATTTGAATGAAGGATATACCTATGTCGTCGAACTTGATTTAGAGAAATTCTTCGACAAGGTTAACCATGACAAACTAATGACCCTTTTGAGTTATCGCCTCTCGGATAAAGTCCTTTTAAAACTAATTCGTCGCTATCTGCGAACGGGTATTTTGGAGAATGGCTTATGTCATCCCCGTGAAGAGGGGACTCCGCAAGGAAGCCCATTGAGTCCGATATTATCGAACTTGCTACTTGATGAACTGGACAAAGAACTTGAAACGGCGTGGACTTCGTTACGTTAGATACGCAGACGATGTAAGCATCTACGTTCGTAGTAAACGTTCCTCCGAGCGAGTTCTCAATAGTGTAAGAACATACATTGAGAACAAGTTGCTATTGAAAGTGAATAAAGAGAAAAGCCAAGTAAGTCGCCCCGGTAAAAGTAAACTACTGGGCTTCACGTTTGGCAAACGGAAAGACGAGTGGTCTGTTTATGTCTCTCCCAAATCTAAACAACGTATAAAAGAGAAGATAAAATCTGTCACCAACAGGCGTAAAAGTATGAATCTGCAAGTTCGCTTACAAAAGTTATCTCAAATAACGATTGGTTGGTGCAGCTACTACAAACTTGCTGATTGTAAGTCTTTTCTGCTCAGCTTGGACGAATGGACACGTTTCCGCATACGCATGTGCATTTGGAAAGCGTGGAAAACTCCTAATAAACGTATACGTGAATTGGTAAAGTTAGGGATGGATAAATGGAAGGCTTATCGCAACGGTAACACTCGTAAGGGTTATTGCCGTATAGCTCACTCGGGCATCTTAAACCATACACTTACAAATGCAGAACTCGAACGGCTTGGTTTTCAGCCACTGCTTACATACTACAAGTCTCGTCATGTTTAATAAACCGCCACGTGCCGAACGGCATGCGTGGTGGTGTGAGAGGTCGGAAAATGAAATAGGAGGAAAACTATTTCATTTTCCTCCTACTCGATTATGTTGTGCATGGCATTCCGAGATGGTATCGGTCCTCTATTTCCTCGCAGAAGGAAGCATAATTATGTTTTCTGCTTTGAATGCTTTATAATTGATTTTTATTCTCTACTTTTGCATTAATAAACATTGATATATTTTAATATGAACAAATACTCTCTCTTTGGTTTAACCTTGACTGAGTTGCAGGCCTTAGTTAAAAATCTTGGCATGCCTGGATTTACCGCAAAGCAGATTGCTTCTTGGTTATATGATAAGCAGATTACTTCGATTGATGAAATGACTAACTTATCTCTTAAGCAGCGAGAGTTGCTTAAAGAAGAATATGAATTAGGAATCTCGGCACCTGTGGATGCAATAAAATCAATTGATGGCACTATAAAATATTTGTATAAGATAAATCCGAATTACTTTGTTGAGTCGGTATATATTCCTGATGATGATCGAGGTACTCTTTGTGTCTCTTCTCAAGTAGGATGTAAGATGAGTTGTAAGTTTTGCATGACAGGAAAACAAGGCTTCTCGGCTAATTTATCAGCAAATCAGATACTTAACCAAATCCGTTCGTTACCAGAACGTGATCAATTAACGAACATTGTTTTCATGGGGATGGGTGAACCACTCAATAACTTTGATGAAGTATTGAAAACTTTAGAAGTTTTGACCGCTTCATATGGTTATGGATGGAGTCCAAAAAGAATTACTGTTTCTACAGTAGGAGTTCGCAAATCATTTAAAAGATTTATCGAAGAAAGTGACTGCCATCTGGCTATCAGCATTCATTCCCCTTTCCCTTCTCAGAGAGCTAGCTTAATGCCTGCAGAGAAAGCTTATTCTATTACTGAAATGACTGACTTACTCAGAAATTATGATTTCAGTAAGCAACGTCGGTTATCGTTTGAGTATATAGTTTTTAAGGATGTCAACGATTCTCTAATCTATGCAAAGGAGTTGCTTAAAATACTGAGAGGGATTGACTGTAGAGTTAATCTCATTCGTTTTCATGCTATTCCTGGGGTAGATCTTACTGGTTCAGAGATGGAAACGATGGTCACTTTTCGTGATTATCTGACTTCTCATGGCTTATTTTCAACCATAAGAGCTTCTAGAGGAGAAGATATTTTTGCTGCATGTGGCATGCTTTCCACACTAAAACAGGACTCATTAAAAGAAGATTAACATTATTTGTTAGGCTATTATAATTATATTTTACGGGATTTCCGTAGTTTTGTGAAACGTTGTAAATCTATGAATATGGGAAAGTCTTTGTTATATTTAGGTGTGCTTCTTGCAGCACTCTGCTTTTTTTCTTGTGGTGGTAAAAAAGGTGTTTTCACTCCAACATCAAGTGGGCGTCCGTATGAACTTCTGGTTGTTGTTGACCATAATTTATGGGAGCGCCCTGCTGGCAGATCTTTGTATCATGTTTTAGATACAGATGTACCCGGGTTACCTCAGTCTGAACGCTCTTTTAAAATTATGTATACTTCTCCTGATAATTATGATACAACATTAAAATTAATACGTAACATCATTATTGTTGATATTCAAAAAGATGTTTATACTCAGGCTAAGTTTAAATATTCTAAAGACGTATATGCTTCTCCTCAGATTATTTTGACTATTCAGGCGCCCAATGAAGAGGCGTTTGAGAAATTTGTAAATGATAATAAGGAGGTAATTGTTGATTTCTTTACACGTGCTGAAATGAATAGACAAATTGCCGCTTTGGAGAAAAAACATAATGATTATATTGCGACAAAGGTTGCTAGCCTGTTTGATTGTAGTATCTGGCTACCAGCTGAGTTAGCCGGTTCTAAAGAAGGAAAGAACTTTTTTTGGGCCTCTACTAATACAGCGACGGCTGATCAAAACTTCGTGATTTATTCTTATCCATATACCGATAAAACAACTTTTACAAAAGAATATTTCATCCATAAACGTGATTCCGTTATGAAAGTAAATATTCCGGGGTCAAAAGAGGGAATGTATATGATGACCGATTCTTCGATGGTGTCGGTTAGAGCTATTGGGATACATGGTGATTATACGCAAGAAGTTCGTGGACTGTGGCGAGTTAAGAATGATTTTATGGGAGGACCATTTGTTTCTCATGTACGCTTAGATAAAGCCAATCAGCGAATAATAGTGGCGGAAATCTTTATTTATTCCCCTGATAAGCTCAAACGAAATTTGGTACGCTTGTTGGAAGCATCGCTTTATACCTTGAAATTGCCTGACGAAAAGAAGCAAGGAGAAATTCCTCTTGATGTATCTAAGAAATAATAATGCTTATAATTAATTGACTAAAATGGAAGATGATAAAATAAAGATAGGAATCACTCAGGGTGACATTAATGGGATTGGTTATGAAGTGATATTAAAGACATTTGCAGATCCTGTGATGTTAGAATTGTGCACTCCTATCATTTATGGCTCCCCTAAAGTAGCGTCATATCACCGTAAAGCACTTGATCTAACGGTCAGTTTTAGTATTGTAAATTCGGCTTCGGAAGCTGGGCATAATAAGTTGAGTGTGGTTAATTGCTCTGATGATGAAGTGAAAGTAGAGTTCTCAAAGCCTGATCAAGAAGCAGGAAAAGCTGCTCTAAGTGCTTTAGAAAAGGCCATAGAGGAATATAAAAAAGGGTTGATTGACGTAATTGTTACTGCACCAATAAATAAACATACTATTCAATCCGAGAGCTTTTCTTTCCCTGGACACACGGAATATATTGAGGAAAAATTAGGAAATGGAGAAAAGTCTTTAATGATCTTGATGAAAGATGATTTTCGTGTAGCTTTAGTAACCGGACACATTCCGGTTAGCCAAATAGCAGCGACAATTACTAAAGAACTTATCAAGGAGAAACTGATGATTTTCAATCGTTCTTTGAAACAGGATTTTAGTATCGGCAGCCCTCGTATAGCCGTCCTCTCTCTAAACCCTCATGCCGGAGACGACGGTTTGCTAGGTAAAGAGGAGCAGGAGATTATTTCTCCGGCTTTACAAGAGATGGTTGCCCAAGGCATTATTTGTTATGGACCTTACGCGGCGGATGGATTTATGGGCTCAGGAAATTATACTCATTTTGACGGTATATTAGCCATGTATCATGATCAAGGATTGGCTCCTTTTAAGGCACTTGCCATGGACGAGGGGGTTAATTATACGGCTGGATTGCCAGTAATCCGTACGTCTCCAGCTCATGGGACGGCTTATGATATAGCAGGTCAAGGAGTAGCCAGTGAAGATTCTTTCCGTCAAGCAGTGTACGTGGCGATTGATGTTTTTCGTAATCGAAAGAGAGATAAAGCAGCTCGTGTAAATCCTCTGAGGAAGCAGTACTACGAAAAAAGAGACGACAGTGATAAACTCAAGCTGGATACCATTGATGATATTTGATTGCTTTTTGATATTCTGAGAGCATAAGATTTTCTTCTCTACACTTGGGACATGCGGGTATATCCGTTAAAGAAATGGCCTAAATGTGAGTATACTAATTCAGTATACACACGTTTAGGCCATTTTGTTTAATATATAGTATGCAGATTGTTACATCAAAGTGTGGCTAGTATGCCTAGTTTTGAAGTATATCTCTGTTACTCCCGAATTTTCTCCATTAGCGTTTGGACAAATCATCATACAGTTTTTGTAAGAAAGCTTTTCCTTTAATTAAGTTTTTCCCTGGCATTTTTCCCGTATCAGTTATTGCTTTCCCCGATTCACAATTGAACACCATTTCGTTCTCTGGAGTAAGCATCCCAAATGCATTTGGAAAAGCAAAATAGGCAAAATGAGGAGAAGCGGAGTTTAGGATGTTTTTACTGAAAGAAAACTCCTTGTGTGGCAAATCTACTTGGTTTAGCAAAGTTGCTGCGATATCCATTTGTGATGCATAAGCCTCTATGTGCATTGCTGATTTGACGGCACCTCCGATAATAATCAGTGGTATCTTATACCTATTCACTGAGAAATCACTAAGATCATCAGGGTATCTTCTGGCATGGTCAGGTACAAGAATTACAATACTATTGTTCCACCATTCTGTTTGTTTGAATTGCTCAATGAAGCTACCCAAGCAGCTGTCAGCATAAGCTACTGAGTTGAGGTATGGATGAGATAATCGATGAAATGGGACATCGTAAGGCTCGTGGCTGCTCGATGTCTGCAAAATCTTCATGAAAGGTTCTTGCTGTTTTCCTCTTAAATCGGAAATCATACGGTTAAAGACAATATGGTCATGTGCTCCCCATTTGCTGAGTCGGTCTTTCAATGGAAAATCTTTATCAGAAATAATGTTACTAATACCCATTGAAATGAGGTATGAACGCATATTAGTGAAGTCAGCATCTCCACCATAATAATATTGTAGATTATATCCTGCTTCTTTTAATGATTTAGGAATAGAAGGAAGAGATTGGGTTTTGCGTGGATATTTCATGATGCTAGTCGTGGGCTGTGCCGGATATCCGCTTAAAATGGAAACGAGTCCACGATCTGTTCTGAAACTGTTTGCATAGAAATGAGTGAATAAGATGCCTTCAGAGCCAAATTTATCCATATTCACAGCAACATTGGGCAAACCTCCTAATGATTCCATGGTTTTAGACATAAAACTTTCGAGTACTACAAAAATGATATTGGGACGTTTTTTTGTGAAAAGTTCTGGGATACTATCTGTTATTGGTTTATCTGTCAACTGAGCGAATTCAGCATTAGCTTTCTTCTCGTCCATAAAGCGATACTGCTCTTTAAAGTTTGTTTCACGGCTGATAGATTCCATGAGGTTGAATAGAGGATTGATAGCAGCATGGTTTAGTAGCATTTTGTTGCTAAAATAGGCTGTGCTTATGTTCATTGTCGAAACGGTGAAGCCTCCGCGAATGGGGATAAAGAGTAGCCCGACCATGATAATCATTACTCCTGAAATAGCAAATCGATGTTTGGGCATTTGAGTATCTTTCTTTTTTTGTATTAAGGTTTTAGTCAGAAGAAAATATACCGCTAAGCAAAGTATGAGTAGGCTAATAGTGAGTAGTATGATAAGTCCAATGCTGGCACTGGCTAGAGCATCTTTAGGAGATGAAAAAAAGTAGAATAGAGGAGTCGAGTCGAGTCTGAATCCCCAGTAACTATATAACGCAAGATCACAGATGAAGACTATTGATAGGAGGAAAGCAACAATAGCATAATACATCTTAAGGATCACTGAAATAGGGTTGGTTGAAACCCAGAATGAAATGATTTGGATGATTGCCGGAATGACAGAGAGATAACCCGCCATTGATAGATCAAGAGGAAGCCCATGGTATATCACATTCAAATAATCACTAAGCTTTGAATCTTGAAATAAATTGTGATAATAGAGCATAAACAAAGGCTTCTGCAGAATAAAAATAGAGACAAAGAGCAAATAAGTTTTTGTAAATATCCAGAGTTGTTTTTTCATGTCTTCAGCGAATTGAGTTTCTTGCTAATTTTCTGCAAAGGTAGTATTCTTTGCCTAATATATCAGCTTTCCTATTGTGCTATTGAAAGCTTTTTGTAATTTTGTCATAGATTAAGTATCTTATGACAAAAGCGGAGATTCAACAAGTAAAGCTAAGGTTTGGTATTATAGGTAATACTGAGTCTTTAATGCGTGCGATAGATGTTGCCATTCAAGTGGCACCGACCGATTTGTCTGTGCTCATTACGGGCGAAAGTGGTGTGGGAAAAGAAAGTTTTCCGCAAATCATCCATCAATTTAGTCGAAGGAAACATGGACAATATATAGCTGTTAACTGTGGCGCTATACCTGAAGGCACAATCGATTCTGAATTGTTTGGGCATGAGAAAGGTGCATTTACCGGAGCTATTGGTGAACGGAAAGGATATTTCGGTGAAGCTGATGGAGGCACAATTTTTTTGGATGAAGTTGGAGAACTTCCTTTACCTACTCAAGCCCGATTGCTTCGAGTACTCGAAAGTGGGGAATTTTTAAAGGTAGGATCCTCTAAAGTTCAAAAGACGGATGTGCGGATTGTAGCTGCTACAAACGTAAATCTGACTAAGGCTATTTCAGAAGGACGCTTTCGCGAAGACCTTTATTATCGTCTGAATACGGTTCCTATTCAGATTCCGTCTTTACGTGAAAGGGGAGAAGATGTTATTCTACTGTTTCGTAAGTTTGCTTCAGATTTTGCTGAAAAATACCGGATGCCTTCTATTCAACTCACCGAAGACGCTCGCCATAGTCTTCTATCTTATCCTTGGCCGGGTAATGTTCGGCAGTTGAAGAATATCACAGAGCAGATATCAATTATAGAAACAAACCGCGAAATAACAGCAAGCATTTTGCAAACCTACCTGCCGTCTCAACAAGAACAGCGTTTACCAGCACTACTTGGAGTAAAGATTGGTAAAGGGTTTGATAGTGAGCGTGAGATTCTTTATCAAGTTCTGTTCGATATGCGTCAGGATGTGACTGAATTGAAAAGACTTGTTCATGAGATCATGTCTGAAAGAGGAGCAGGATCTAATGCTGTACCTGCGTCTAATACTGCATTTTACTCTCCTTCTGTAGTAACTCCGCCTCAGTCGGGCTCTACTATTAATATAGTGCACCCTTTGGGAAAGCAGCAGGATGATGATATACAAGACACGGAGGAATATATTGAAGAATCTTTGTCACTCGATGATTTGGAAAAAGAGTTGATACGAAAGGCACTTGACAAACATCATGGAAAGAGAAAGAATGCTGCTAAAGATTTGAATATTTCGGAGCGTACCCTTTATAGAAAAATAAAAGAATATGGATTGGATTAAAAAGATAACACGAATAACTTTACTTGTCTCTTTGCTGGTGTTGGTGAATTCGTGTAGTATTTCTTATAAGTTTAATGGGGCTTCCATTAACTATAATAAAGTAAAAACCATTTCTATTGCTGATTTTCCTATAAAAGCGGCTTATGTCTATGCGCCGTTGGCAACAAAGTTTAATGAAAAGTTGAAGGATGTTTACGTTCAGCAAACTCGTTTAAGATTGATACCTCGGAATGCTGATTTGGCAATAGAAGGTGAAATTACTGGCTATAATCAATATAACCAGGCTGTGAAGGCAGACGGTTACTCTTCAGAAGTTAAGCTTACCATAACGGTTAATGTGCGTTATGTGAATAACACTAATCATGAAGAGGATTTTGAGCAGCAGTTTACGGCTTTCCGCACATATGATTCAAAGCAGATGCTTACAGCTGTGCAAGACGAATTGATTGATCAGATGGTGAAAGATATTACAGACCAGGTGTTTAATGCAACTGTAGCTAACTGGTAACACAATGACATCAGCTAATTTACAAGAATGGATCCAGCATCCTGATGTACTGAATAAAGAGACTCTGTATGAACTGCGTACATTGTTGGCTCGTTATCCCTATTTTCAGTCTCTGCGACTTCTCTATCTTAAAAATCTATATTTACTCCATGACATCACTTTTGGTGCAGAGTTGCGAAAGGCTGCGCTTTATGTTGCTGATCGTCGGATTCTTTTCTATGTGATAGAAGGGGATAAATATGTTCTTCATAATTCTAAAAAGAAAAAGGATCTTCTTGATGAATTGGAGAATGAACCTGGCCTGGATCGTACGCTTACTCTTATTGATTCTTTTCTTTCTTCTATACCCGAAGAGACTCTCCAGCAACATACTGATTTTGATTATGCGACGGATTATACACTCTGTTTGCTCGAGGAAGAAGATGTATTGCAGCCTATTGAAGAACCAGAGATTGAAACGCCAAGATTGCGTAGGCATGAACTTATTGATGATTTTATAGAAATGAGTAATGTTAATACTTCATCTTTAAGGCTTGCCCCTTTAGATAAAGAGGAAAGCGAGATGGAATTACCAATGCTTGATGCTTCTCAAGATGAGGAAGATGACAGTTGTTTTACCGAGACATTAGCTAAAATATATATTAAACAGCATCGATATTCTAAAGCACTGGAAATAATTGAAAAGTTAAGCTTGAAATATCCAAAAAAAAATGCTTACTTTGCAGACCAGATTAGGTTCTTAGAAAAATTGATTATTAACGCTAAATCAAAATAACAAAATGTATTTATTATTAGTTATCTTAATGGTTATTGCTGCCATATTGATGTGCTTTATTGTACTGATACAGAATTCCAAGGGAGGAGGTTTGTCTTCAGGCTTCTCTTCATCCAATCAGATTATGGGTGTACGCAAAACCACTGATTTTCTGGAGAAAGCGACCTGGGGATTGGCTGCCTTTATAGTAATATTAAGTGTTGTATCCGCTTACGTCCTTCCTTCTACTACCAGCAGAGATGGAGATGTTATATTGGAGCAAGCTCAGAAAGAAGAAACTACGAACCCGTATAATTTGCCTGCTGGAACAGCTGCTCCTAAAGCAGAAGCAACAGCTCCGGCTACAACATTACCTTCAGATTCTGCATCTAATTAAAGAATCTAGTTTTTAGGCATGAGATAATGAAGCTTCGAAGATAAGAGTTTTGATTTTGTATCAAATTGCTTATCTTCGAAGCTTTTGTATTTATTATTTTGCTCTTTTGATTGTTATTCGAAGTTCTTTGTGTACTTTTGACGCTTTTAGAAGGAATTATCTAACTTGAATTAATGAATTTATAAAAATGACAGAACTTATTAAAACAAAACTAAGTGATTCAAAGGCGGCACGTTGGACAGCTTTGATTGTAGTTTCATTTACCATGATGTGTGGGTACTTTCTAACAGATTGTATGGCGCCACTTGAAGATATGCTTACGAAGGACTTGGGATGGACTTCTACTGAATACGGATTCTTCACAGGAGCATATGGCTATTTTAATGTGTTTCTGTTTATGCTTATCTTAGGTGGAATTATCCTGGATAAAAAGGGCATCCGCTTCACTGGTACTTTTTCTTGTTTGCTTATGGTAGCAGGTGCTGCTATTAAATGTTATGCTGTTTCCCCATTATTTTTAGCACAAGGGCACCTTTGGGGGTTTAGTTATCAAGTACTTTTAGCTTGTTTAGGATTTGCGACTTTCGGAGTTGGTGTTGAAACTGCAGGTATCACTGTTTCTAAGGTTATCGTGAAGTGGTTCAATGGACATGAGTTAGCTTTAGCAATGGGATTGCAAGTAGCTACAGCTCGTATTGGTACTGCTATGGCACTAAGCTTAAGTTTACCAATTGCTAGATATTTTCATAATAACGTTGCAATGCCGGTTCTTTTCGGATTGGTTTTACTTTGTATTGGAACTATTTCATTTCTGGTATACAATGTTATGGACCGTAAACTTGATGCTTCTATTGAGCCTACTCAGGGAGAGACAGAAGAAAGCTTCCGACTGGCAGACATCACAAATATCATAACCAATAAAGGCTTCTGGTTGATTGCAATTCTTTGCGTCCTATTCTACTCGGGCGTTTTTCCTTTCCTTAAGTTTGCTACTAAAATGATGATTTATAAATATGGAATTTCCGAAGGATTGGCTGGTACTATCCCTAGTCTACTTCCTTATGGTACTATCTTGTTGACACCCTTATTTGGTAGTATTTATGATCGTGTAGGGAAAGGTGCTTCTTTGATGGTTTTAGGATCTTTCATGTTAATAATAGTTCATCTATTATTTGCTATGCCGCTTCTTAATGTATGGTGGTTTGCTACGATTGTTATGATTGTACTTGGAGTTGCATTCTCATTAGTACCTTCAGCGATGTGGCCTTCGGTTCCTAAAATTATACCACAACATCAATTAGGTACAGCTTATGCTTTAATCTTCTATGTTCAGAACATCGGTCTATCTTTAGTGCCAATGCTTATTGGATGGGTGATTGACAAATATAGCAAGACTACTCTTCCGGATGGAACACTTACCTATAACTATACTATCCCGATGCTTGTTTTTACTTCTTTTGGCGTTTTGGCTTTGATCGTCTCTTTGATGTTAAAAGCTGAGGATAAGAAGAAAGGCTATGGGCTAGAAAAGGCTAATATTAAGAGCTAGTATCATCTGGCGAAATAAAAAGTCTTAATGTTTTGTTCCTGTATAAAATGGCAGGTAAAAAATAAAGGGAAGACGGTTATCTAATAAATAATCGTCTTCCTCTCATTTATGGCGCTACAGTATGATCGGCTTAATAAAGACTGAATTCTATTTTTCTTCTTCTCTATCAATTTTTACTAGTCCACCTGTAGTGGAGTTAAATAATACTTTAATGGTCGATTTCTTATCAAATAAGGCTGGAGCCAGATATTCGATTATACCGAACTGAGTTACCGAAATTTCCCCATCGAAAAGAAGCTTCTTATCTTTGCTAATCGTTATATGACCTTTGCCCGGAACATTGTAAGCCACGCCTTCAAGTTCTTTTTTCTTATCTTCCAAAGGAGGTATTGTCACAGTCTTCATGTCAGTAAGGTTAACGTAAACAGGTTCGCCGGCTAAATCATTGGCAGCTATTACTCCTAATCTTTTTGAGAATCGGAAAAGTACTTCATTCTTGAACTCTTTACTTGGTACTAAGCGCATTGTGAATGTTTTTTCTTCTCTTTCACTGCTTCCCGAAAACATTTCAGTCATGGCACGTTCCTGCTCATCAAGATTATTGAGCATTAGTTTCAACTGCTCCCCATCCTTCGGCGTGTTGTCAGCCTGTCCCCGCAATAGAGCATTTTTGCTTTCGCGGATATTGTATATCTCTTTTGCAACCAATTCGGCCATCTTAGCTGTCGAGTTCGCCATAAGTATCTCTTCGGTAAGGAAACTACGTGGATCAATTTTCTCGTTTTTCTTGGTTGGCACATCATTTGCAATGGGCGCCTTCTTTGCGATTATAGGCATATTGATCGATTGTACAATACCGTCATTCGTTAATTCCATCAAAGGAGCCACAGTCTTGTCCTTCATCTTAACGAAGTAAGTTCGTTCGCTATCCGGAATTCCGATGGATTGAGCTTTTACACTTACTGATTCCCAGTATTCTTCGGGATCAATAGATATATTTGTGAGATGAAGATAGCGGTCTGCATATTTTCCGAATTCTCCCGGAGTATATGTTACTTTAGTAGCTTTCACTTCTATTTCAACTTCGGTCTTGGGTAAGGCATAAGTTACCCCGAAGTCTTTTCCACGTGTGACTCCTACCGTTACTTTGGTTTGAGCATAGGTTGCAGAAGAGAAAAAAAGTAAGCTTAAAAATAGAATAGAATTTTTCATTTGTTCTTTTTCTTTTGCGGGTTTATGGCAAATATAATGAATGTATCTGATAATGTTATACTAATAGCCGAGGAAAATACTTAATGTTACTTGTGCTATTCACTAAGTATCTTCCATGCTTCAGGCAGAAATTCAATAATATCTCCTGCGGTAAGGCTAATCACACCATACCTTTTCTTTGCAAAATCGCCAGCAAGACCATGAGTGTAAGTGGCTATTTTGCTAGCATCTTCAGCGGGGTATCCTTGAGCCAGCAGTGCAAGGATAATACCTGTCAGCACATCTCCGCTTCCGGCGGTAGCCATCCCCGGATTTCCTGTGGGGTTGAAGTAACATCCTTTTTGCGGGGTTATTATGGTGGAGTATGCACCTTTCAATACAATGTGGACATTTATGGCCTGTGCTAGTTCGCAAGCTTTCATCAATCGCTCGTAAGAATCCTGGCATTTGCCAATCAGGCGTTCAAGTTCTTTGGGATGCGGTGTCAATACAGAACCTTTCGGTATAGAAGAAAGAGCATAACGATTTTCAGCTAGAATATTCAGCGCATCTGCATCGATCACCATAGGTGTTTGGCAACTCTCTATTTGCTGAAGCAGAGTTGCTTCTGTTTCTGCATGTCTACCAAGTCCGGGCCCGATGCCTACTGCTTGATACTCCTCAGTATCTGCTAATGTTCCGAAGTGTGTATCGTTGAAATCGATTTCTACTATGGCTTCCGGAACCGTTGTCTGTAATATATCTCTGTTTTGTGCCGGAACCTGTACTGTCAGCAGCCCAACTCCTGAACGTAAACAGGCGCGCGCTGCAAGAGTTGATGCTCCAGCCATGCCGTATGAACCGGCAATGAGCAATGCATGGCCAAAAATTCCTTTATGTGCAAACCTCTTTCTCGGTTTTATGAGAGTGCGGATATCTTCTAGTTCAAGTAATGAGTAGTCACTTTCGGTCTCTGCAATGGCTTCTTTACTGATTCCAATATCAAGCAAGCTCCATTCTCCCACCAGCTCTTCATTTTCAGAAAAGAGGAATGCCAGTTTCGGCAATTGCAGGCTAAAAGTGTAATCAGCTCTGATGATGTTTGCCCGGATGTTAAACGTATTTTCTTCGCCCATTAATCCGGAAGGCATATCAATCGCTACTACTGTGGCTGGTGAAGCATTGATGTATTTTACTACCGCTGCAAAACCACCATTAAGAGGTTTGTTTAACCCTGATCCGAAGAGTCCATCGATTACCAGATGTGCTTTCGTCAGCGAAGGTGGCGTGAACTGAGATGTTACTTCAGTGAAGCGAACCTCATCCATTACTTCTATCAATTCTTTGTTCGTTTGGCAGTCGGCTGATAACTTCTCTTGTGTGTTGAATAAGTATATTTCTACATTATAGCCTTTTTCTCCTAGCATACGTGCTACTGCCAGGGCATCTCCTCCATTATTTCCCGGGCCCGCAAATACGGTAATAGGTGTTTTCTCTGACCACTTATTTGAGATAGCTGTAGTCAATGCTCGAGCAGCACGTTCCATTAAATCGATGGAACTTATAGGTTCGTGCTCTATTGTGTAAGCATCTAGTTTTCTGATGCTACTGCCTTGGAAAATCTTCATTGTTCTTTGTTTTTATTCTTAGCTTGCAAAAATACTCATTAGAAGTAAAACCGTCAAGCACTTGTCATAAAACTCCCATAAAATAACTACTTTTGCCGTTATTCATAAATTAAAAACAGAGATTATCAAATCATGAGTACACTTAAAGGCCACCCTAAAGGGTTGTATCTGATCTTTGCCACAAGCACAGCCGAACGTTTCAGCTACTATGGTATGCGTGCCATATTTATTCTTTTCCTCACCCAAGCATTAATGTTTGATAAAGATCTGGCCACATCCGTATATGGAAGTTATACCGGCCTTGTTTATCTGACGCCACTTATTGGTGGATATATAGCTGATAAATATTGGGGCATCAGACTTTCTATACGTTGGGGAGCAGTGATGATGGCAATTGGGCAATTTTTGCTTTTTCTCAGTGCCTCGATGCTTGATAAAGAACAATTCTCTCATGGATTCATGTATAGCGGATTAGTGTTACTTATTTTAGGAAACGGTTGTTTCAAACCCACTGTCGCTTCACTTGTGGGACAACTTTATGAGCCGGGTGATAAACGAATTGATTCGGCATACACCATTTTCTATATGGGAGTAAATGTAGGCGCTTTCATCGCACCACTAGTCTGCGGATATTTTGGAGAGACGGGTAATCCAGAAGACTTTAAGTGGGGATTTCTGATTGCTGCTCTTGTCATCATACTAACAATCGTAATATTTGAAACACAGAAGAATAAGTATCTGATAGGGCCCAATGGAATGCAATTGGGAATCACTCCCGATGCAAAGAAAGAAACGCGGGAAGAGCTTGTAACCTCACCTGCGCCATTAACTAGTATTCATAAACTTCGCAATGCTTTTCTCTTGACTCTACTAACACTTGTGCTGGGTTCTTTATTCTATAAATGGATGGATGGAGACTGGGTCAGTGTTGGCATATTTACCGCTTGTATCGTATTCCCTGTTGCTATTTTGCTTGATGGATCATTAACCAAGATAGAGCGCGATCGCATCTTTGTGATTTATATCATCGCTTTTTTCGTGATCTTTTTCTGGGCAGCTTATGAGCAAGCTGGTGCTTCGCTGACTTTATTTGCAGCCGAACAAACAGATCGTGTTATTTTGGGTTGGGAGATGCCTGCTTCATGGATTCAATCTTTCAATCCTTTCTTCGTTGTTATATTGGCATATATTATGCCTACTTTCTGGGGATTCCTTAGTAAACGAAAAATGGAACCTTCTTCTCCTTCCAAACAAGCAATTGGATTACTCTTGCTCTCTTTAGGTTATTTGTTTATCTGCTTTGGCGTGAAGGATGTGCAGCCGGGAGTAAAAGTGAGCTTAATGTGGCTTACCGGACTCTATTTTATACATACGATGGGAGAGATTGCTCTTTCTCCTATCGGTCTTTCTATGGTAAATAAACTTACACCTGTACGCTTTGCCTCTTTGATGATGGGGCTTTGGTACCTTTCAACTGCTACAGCGAATAAGTTCGCCGGTTTGTTAGGCGGCTTTTATCCAGAGGCTGGAAAGACAAAAATCTTACTTGGTTTTCGTATTGAAACGATGTCTGATTTCTTTCTTATTTTTGTCATTATGTCAGGCATTGCTTCACTCATTCTCTTCTTGCTTTCGAAGAAATTGCAGAAGATGATGCATGGAGTGGAATAAAAATCGTACTTTTGCCCCATTATCATAAAATGTATTGGTGATGAATACCATTAAAATAAAAGATCGACTATTCTCCGTTTCCATCATGGAAAAGGATATTCTCAGAGAGGTGAAGCGTGTAGCAGACGAGATAAATAATGACCTAAAGGATCAAAATCCACTTTTTTTAAGTGTATTAAATGGGTCGTTTATGTTTACTGCCGACCTGATGAAACATATTACCATTCCATGTGAGATTTCCTTCGTTAAGTTAGCTTCTTACCAAGGTGTATCGTCTACCGGGGCTATTAAAGAAGTAATCGGCATCAACGAAGATATAGCAGGACGCACTATCGTTATCGTGGAAGATATTGTAGATACGGGACTTACGATGCAGCGTCTTATCGAAACATTGGGAACGCGCGGACCAAAAGAGATTCATATAGCTTCATTGCTTGTGAAACCTGATAAGCTAAAAGTGAAACTTGATATTAAATATGTAGCTATGAAGATACCCAACGATTTTATCGTTGGGTATGGACTCGATTATGATGGCTATGGACGCAACTACCCTGATATTTATACGGTAGTAGAATAATAGGATTAGAACTATTTTTGAATTATAATTTAAGTAAAAAAGATGCTGAATGTTATTATTTTTGGTGCTCCCGGATCAGGAAAGGGAACACAAAGCGAACGTATTGTTGCTAAATACGGAATCAACCACATCTCTACGGGAGATGTTCTTCGTGCAGAAATAAAGAATGGTACGGAGCTTGGCAAAACGGCTAAAGGTTATATCGATCAGGGACAACTCATTCCTGATACATTAATGATTGATATCTTGGCTAGTGTCTTCGATAGTTTCAAAGACAGTAAAGGGGTTATCTTTGATGGTTTTCCTCGTACAATCGCTCAGGCGGAGGCATTGAAAGAGATGCTTGCTACAAGAGGACAAGCTGTTTCTGTTATGCTCGATTTGGATGTAGCCGAAGATGAACTAATGGCTCGTCTTATTAAACGTGGACTAGAATCCGGACGTGCCGATGACAACGAAGAAACAATTAAAAAACGTTTATTTGTTTATCATTCACAAACTTCTCCATTGATTGACTGGTACAAGAAAGAAGGAGTATACCAACATATTACCGGATTGGGTACTATGGATGGAATCTTTGCTGATATTTGCAAAGCAATAGAAAAAGAATAATTTTTTAGTAGCCAAGTATTGAGTTGGATATTGGAAACTCCTAATTCTACTCATTACTTGGCTACTAATCTCTAATAACAAAAAGTATGGCTGAATCGAATTTTGTTGATTACGTAAAGATATATTGCCGCTCTGGAAAGGGAGGTAGAGGATCTACGCACATGAGGCGCGAGAAGTATGTTGCTAACGGTGGCCCTGATGGAGGCGACGGAGGAAGAGGAGGCCATATTATCCTGCGCGGTAATCGGAATTACTGGACACTGCTTCACCTGAAGTATGATCGTCATGCATTGGCCGGTCATGGCGGATCGGGTAGTAAGAACCGTAGTTTCGGTAAAGATGGCGAAGATAAAATAATTGAAGTTCCTTGCGGAACGGTTGTTTATAATGCGGAGACAGGTGATTATATCTGTGATGTAACAGAGCATGATCAAGAAGTAGTTTTGCTCAAAGGTGGCCGTGGTGGTCAGGGTAACTGGCATTTCCGCACAGCAACACGTCAAGCACCACGCTTTGCACAGCCGGGCGAACCAATGCAAGAGTTTACGATCATTATGGAACTCAAGTTGCTGGCTGATGTAGGATTGGTGGGATTCCCGAATGCAGGAAAGTCTACTTTACTCTCATCAATCTCTGCTGCCAAACCAAAGATAGCTGACTATCCGTTTACTACGTTGGAACCTAATTTAGGTATTGTGCCTTATCGTGATGGGAAATCGTTTGTAATGGCAGATATTCCAGGGATCATTGAAGGTGCGAGCGAAGGAAAAGGTTTGGGATTGCGCTTCTTGCGACATATAGAACGTAACTCTTTGTTGCTGTTTATGGTTCCCGCTGATAGCGATGATATTCGTAAAGAATATGAGATTTTGCTGAATGAGCTAAAAACCTTCAATCCTGAAATGCTTGATAAGCAACGAATGCTTGCTGTTACAAAATGTGATATGCTCGATGAGGAGTTGATGGCTGAAATAGAACCAACCTTGCCCGAAGGCGTTCCTCATGTCTTTATCTCTTCATTTACCGGATTGGGTATTTCTACTTTGAAAGATCTCCTATGGGAAGAATTGAATAAGGAGAGTAATAAGATCGAAGGAATTGTCCATCGTCCCAAAGATGTATCTCGTTTGAAAGAAGAACTTCGTGATATGGGCGAAGATGAAGATATAGCTTATAAAGGTGAAATAGAAGTGGAGGAAGAGGAAGACGATCTGGATTACGAATACGACGAAGAAGATTTGGAAGAGAAATGATTTCGTTGACTAAAGATAAAGCGATGTTGGAATATGAACTGTTGAGTCCGTATCCCAACATCGCTTGTTTTGTAACCACCCGTAGTGGTGGATGCAGTTCCGGTGCTTACGGAACATTTAATTGCTCGCCCTTCTCTGGTGATGAAGCGGAGAAGGTCCATCGCAATCAACAGAAACTGTGCCGCTCTCTCCCTCAACTTCCTCATGAACTGATTATTCCTTTCCAAACTCATGGAGTTGAAGTGCACATCATAGATAAAGAATTTATTGAAGCAACAGAGCAACGCCGTGGCGAATTGCTGCATGGAGTAGATGCCGTTGTAACTAAGGAAAAAGGTTACTGCGTCTGCGTGTCTACTGCCGATTGCATTCCCATACTTCTTTACGATCGTGAGAATGAGGTTGTTGCTGCTATTCATGCCGGCTGGAGAGGTACGGTGGGAGCTATTGTGGCAAGAACATTGGATGTAATGAAAGAGGCTTTTGCTTCCAATGGGCCAGATATTCTTGCTTGCGTGGGGCCGGGCATCTCGCTACCATCTTTTGAAGTAGGCGAGGAGGTTTATGATGCTTTCCGTAACCAAGGTTATGACATGCCGCGAATCTCGCAGTGGAATAACGAAACGGGAAAGTATCATCTCGACTTGTGGGAAGCAAATCGTATGCAATTGCTTGAGTTTGGGATACCTGCCGAACAGATACAAGTGGCAGCCATCTGTACGTATATCCATCACGACGAGTTCTTTTCGGCTCGCAGACTGGGTCTTAAATCAGGCCGTATTTTATCAGGAATCATGTTGAACAACAAATAAAGAAGTTATGTATCAGATTACTGTATCACCAGAAATAAAGCTTGCTTGTCCTCATTTTGAGGGAGTAGCAATCTACGCCAAAGTTAAAAATTGCTCTTATAGTGCCGAATTGTGGAATGAAATTAATATTTTTACCGAGCAACTTACTTCGGATACCCGATTAGAAGAGATTAAATCTCAACCTGCCATTGCGGCTACTCGCGAAGCGTACAAGCGATGCGGAAAGGACCCGGGGCGTTATCGCCCTTCTGCCGAAGCATTGCGAAGGCGATTGATGCGAGGTATTCCTCTTTATCAAATTGATACATTAGTCGATCTTATTAATCTTGTTTCTTTGCGAACGGGATACTCTATCGGAGGTTTTGATGCCGATAAAATAGATGGTTTACAATTGGAACTGGGCATCGGAAAGGCTGAGGAACCCTTTGAAGGAATTGGTCGCGGGGTACTTAATATTGAAGGTTTACCTGTTTATCGCGATTCTCTTGGAGGCATTGGCACACCTACTAGTGACAATGAACGCACGAAGATGGATTTGGATACAGTACATATTCTAGCTATTGTAAACGGATATAGCGGTTCCGAAGGCTTGAAAGAGGCGGCTGAGATGATACAGACTTTATTAATAAATTACGCAGAGTCCGACGGTGGGGAGGTCCTGTATTTTAAATAATCACACGATATGAAGCAATTTTTATTTTATGTCTGCATGTTTTGCTTTTCTCTGCAGGTTAGTGCACAGAAAGCATGTCCCTATTTCTCTCAAATGGAAATTAACCACATACGTGTGGCAACTCCGGGTTTGTTTGAGCATAATAATAAGTTGCTTCTTTATTTAGATTCAATTCCAAAGCAAGCTTTTGCTTTTCCACTGCCTGGTGCTAAGGTTATTTCTGCTTACGGTTCGCGTAGGGGGCATAGTGGGGTGGATATCAAAACCTGTGCAAAGGATACTATTTATTGCGCTTTCGATGGTGTGGTGCGCATGGCTAAACCTTATAGTGCCTATGGCAATGTAATTGTCGTGCGCCATTCGGGTGGATTGGAAACGATTTATAGCCATAACTCTAAAAACTTTGTGAAGAGTGGTGATATGGTGAAAGCCGGAGAGCCTATTGCCTTGACTGGTCGCACGGGAAGAGCCACAACGGAACATTTGCATTTTGAGACCCGCTTTAATGGGCAACATTTCAATCCCAATCTTATCTTTAATTTTCAAGAGGGCACACTTCGCCAAGGATGCGTTCAATGCCTCAAGAAAGGCTCTCGTATCTTAGTCAAAGCCCTTTAATTACCTCCTTACTTTGGATATTTGGCCGAAGGTTGTTTCATTAGTTTTATGTACTATAAAACTTTTGTTTTCATACTTAGATACGAATGGTTTCCTTACTATATACCTTTCGTTTCAATACGTGGAAACTAAAGGTTTATAGTGAGGAAACTTTTCCTTCAAAATAAGATCGAGAGACAGAGCAATGTTTTTAATTCACAAACTGAATGCAGACAGGCTTATCTAACTTTATATCTTTTTGGATATCTGTTAGTAATCCAGTCTCAGAGTTTCTCTCAAATACCTGAATCACATTGCTGTCGCGGCAAGCCACAAGTAAGTATTTTCCGTTTGGAGTAATATTGAAGTTTCGTGGATGAATACCTGTTGACTGATAGCCCACCTTCACTAATGTACCATCCGTTTTACTGATGCGGAAGATAGCAATGCCATCGGCTTTCAGACGATTGCTGGCGTAGAGATATTCTCCATCGGGACTGATATGAATATCAGCACTACCACGTGCCCCAACCGTATCGGCAGCTATTGACTGAATCTCTTTTAATTTTCCGTCGGCGTACTCAAAGGCTGTGACTTTACCTGATAACTCGTTGATGAGATAAGCAAACTTTGCGTTAGGTGCAAATGTAAGATGACGAGGCCCAGACCCAGGTTTCAGCTTGAAAGAAAGAGGAGCACCCATACTTAATAATTGCTTCTTGTTTACTGCGTTTGCTTCTTGGTTCACGTTGAATTTATGTATCTTGTCACTGCCTAAATCATCCGCAAAAAGATATTTTCCATCCGGCGTAAAGCGTACGCAATGTAAGTGTGGCGTTTTCTGACGTTCTGGGTCAAGTCCCGATCCTTCAAATGTGATGACTGAAGATGCTTGCAGTAGTGAACCATCTTCTTTAATCGGAAATGCCGAGATACTTCCTCCGCTATAATTGGCCGTAACTACATATTGGCCATTAGTGGTAACATAACATGGGTCGGCCCCCATTGTTTTTTGCGTGTTCAATAAGTTCAGCGTACCCTTCTCTTTGTTCAATGCAAAAGCACTGAGCGCAGCTGTCTCATCCCCTTGTTCACTTACAGCATAGACAAACTTACCATCTTCGGATGGAATGAGATAAGATGGGTTGGATACTTTCACCTCACTCAATGGAGTAGCCACCCCCGTTTGCATGTTGAAACGAAAGGTATAAATACCTTTACTGCTACCGGATGTGTAGGTACCTACAAGCATCGTTAGTTCGCCATTTGTAGCTTCATGTTCTTGTTGATTGGCCTTTTTGAGCTGACAACTGGTTGCTAACATACCGATTGTGCAGATGCTAATTATTTCTTTCACCATTTTTCTTTCTGATTGTTATTTATATGAATACAAAAATACGATAATCTTTCAATTATTGTTTTTTAGAACAAAAAAAACGAAGAATTGACCCGCATTATGCAACAGCTTGCAATATAATATATATATTTGCAACGCTAAAGTGGTTTACCGCTTCCTCTAAAATGGGGTTGACTGGATTTGACAGCGGGCAGAAATGGTGGGTAAGCATGCAGTGCGTCGGTAATTTGCACTCAAATATCAGTTATCAAAATTTTATCTGGCGAAAATAATTACGCTCTTGCTGCTTAATCGAACTAAAGTAGATTAGCTTAATCCAGGCACTAGGTGCTAGGACGAGACATCACTCGGATGCTGTGGCTTCGAAGCTTTCCGGTTCAGTGGTGCAGTAACATCGGAGATAGCCTGAGGCGGCCTCGCACCAATGGCGAAACAACAGAGGATAAGGTTTGGGTTGATGGCTTTGGTTCTGCCCCGACACGAAAATTTAGGCAAAGATAAGCATGTAGAAAGCTTATGATTTCCTCGTTTGGACGAGGGTTCGATTCCCTCCAGCTCCACTTAGCAAACTAATGAAATAAGTTCCGTATAAACCTATAATTTATACGGAACTTACTATTCAGGCAAAAGCAACAATGAATGCAACTTTCATCAATGTACATTAGACTATTGCTTAGTCATTGATTCAAGATCGGAGTGGTTGTTTCTGTGCTGGATAAGTAACGATAACTATGATTGAGACTTTTTCTGATAAACTACTATGAACGCTAAAGTATAAATAGAATGGCTTATTTTCTATTAAATAGTTTTGTTGAACGTTTGCTACCCATTGAGCGGAGCTCTTTTCTTTTTTTGAATAATCATCATACTGAATTTTGGGATTACTTTATGATGCTCTATTCAGGCAAATTTCTTTGGATCCCTCTTTGTGTTTGTGTTTTGATTCTTACTTTCTATAAAACGAAATGGCAACAAGCTCTTTTATTTATTGGCTGTTTTGCCCTTCTGTTTTGTCTTTGTGATCAAATATCGGCAGGTGTTATAAAACCACTTTTTTGTAGGCTGCGTCCAACTCATCATCCTGATTTTATGGCTCAAGTACTAACTGTTGATAACTACAGAGGCGGTCGTTATGGATTTGTTTCTGCTCATGCTGCAAACGGATTTGGTGCTGTTGTTTTCTTATCGCTCGTTTATCGATATTATTTATTCACTGCTGTCTTGTCTCTCTGGGCGCTGATAACTTGTTACTCTCGCATCTATCTTGGGGTACATTTTATTACCGATATAATTGGCGGTATGATTGTTGGCGCTATTTGCGGCTTTTTAACCTATCAGTTATTTAAATATTTGCGTGCCAAGTTCTTTGGTCTATCCCCAACTGAAAGTAGGAAGCCTGCTTACTCAAGGCTGCACGCAAATATCTTAATGATCGTCATAGGCGTTACTGTCTTTACCGACGTAGTCATCTCAGTGTGTAAGATGTATATTTGAGTGTATCTAGCGTTTCTTTGCTGTAAGCAGAAATACCGGATATTCGCGTAGCCCTTCGTCCATTTTTCTTTTTACCACAAAGCAAGGTTCATAAGAGATATTTGTGAATCCTATTTTTTCGAGGCTTGCCTTTAATTGGGTAGGATCAAATCCGTTGTGTCCATTGAATCCTTTGCCGTGAAACGAGCCATCTTCTGTATATAGGTCGGCAATAGCCAGATATCCATCCGGATTGAGTAACCGGTAAAATCGTTCGAAGACGAGATCTAGCTTAAGTACATGATGCATTGCCATCTGTGTAAAGATGCAATCGTATTTGGCGTCTTTATATTCTCCTTTTTCCAGGTCGATAAGGATAGGAGATAGCATAGGTGAATTACTTCGGGCAACTTTCTCTTGCATCACTTTCACCATTTCGGTTGAGCTATCCATCAGTGTTATGTTTGCGAAAGACTCAGATAAGAGGAAGCTCAGGATGCCGGTGCCTGCTCCATATTCCATTGCAGTCATCTTTGCGGTGATGGGTAGTATTTGACGCATTTTTTCGGCTATAGCTTCTGAACGTTCCCAATGAGTGGGATCATTATCCCATTGTTGGGCTCTTGTATCGAATAGATTCATTCTTTTATGTTTTCGTTGTTACTTAGTTATACTCTTTAAAAAAGTACCTAGATAACAATGAGTATGTGCCAATAGTTCTTCTTTCGAGTTTTTGTTTCTTTAATTACTTGCCTGTTTTTTTTGCTTGAAGGTACTTAGTGTGGTCGTTTTTATCTACTTTTGGACTTTCGAACAATATGGTGGAACGTAAAATCATACACATTGATATGGATGCTTTCTTTGCTTCGGTGGAGCAGAGAGACAATCCCGAATTGCGTGGAAAACCGGTTGCTGTGGGCTATTCTGAAGAGCGAGGAGTAGTGGCTGCTGCAAGTTATGAGGCCAGGCGTTACGGTGTTCGTTCAGCTATGTCCTCTTTAAAAGCGAAGAATCTTTGTCCCCATCTTATTTTTGTACCTGGACGGATGAGTGCTTACAAAGCTGTCTCTCGACAAATTCACGAAATCTTTCATCAATATACCGATCTTATTGAGCCATTGTCTCTTGATGAGGCTTTTCTGGATGTTACGGGAAATAAGAAGGGGATTAGTCTGGCTGTCGATATTGCTGTGGCAATTAAAAAAAGCATTCGAGAGGAATTGAACTTAGTTGCGTCGGCTGGTGTGTCTTACAATAAATTTCTGGCTAAGATAGCCTCCGACTATCGTAAACCGGATGGACTTTGCACCATTCATCCACAGCAAGCACTTGATTTCATCTCTCATCTGTCAATTGAATCTTTCTGGGGAGTAGGGCCCGTAACGGCTAAGAAAATGCATACTTTGGGCATTCACAATGGCGAACAACTTCGGTTGTGCACTGTAGAAATGCTGACTCGACAATTTGGTAAGGCAGGCTTGATGTATTATGACTTTTCGAGAGGAATTGATCTTCGTCCGGTTGAGGCTGTGAGGATTCGAAAGTCGGTCGGCTGCGAGCGAACATTAGAAAAAGATATTAGTCTGCGTTCGTCGGTCATTATTGAATTGTATCATGTGGCAGTAGAGCTTGTTGAACGTTTGAAACAGGCTGATTTTACGGGGAATACGCTGACTTTAAAAATTAAGTTTCACGACTTTAATCAGATAACGCGAAGTTCCACTCAGACTAATGAGCTTAAAACATTGAATGAGATACTACCTCTGGCTAAGCAATTACTCAAGGAGGTGGAATACAGTAACCATCCGATACGACTTATCGGCCTTTCTGTTTCTAACCCGAAAGAGTTGGTTGACGAGAAAGAGGAATGGGAACAACTGAGCTTTGAGTTTAGTGATTGGTCAGATTAGTTTGCATTATGCTATACGGTGAGTGACTTATTACCTTAATTGCTACTTGCTTCATTGTATTTGCAGGTAGATTATTGTATTTTTGTGCAGATTAAATAGCTCAATATGAATGCAAGAAGATTCCTCTTTATTATATCTCTACTTTTTTCCATGATAACATATAGTAATAAAGTAACTGAAGGGATAGGCGTGCCGTGGGAGTTGGCTACACTTCGTAAGCAAACTATTCACAATCTGGAGTATAAACTGAGTTTTACTATTCCTAAAGTGAAAGCGGAAATTGTCACCGGCAAGGTTTTGATACATTTTACTTTATCGGAGAAAACATCCCTCATTGTAGACTTTCGTGAAGAAGCAGACAAAGTTCGCTCTTTGTTGCTTAATGGGAAACCGGTTCCTTATCGGGTGAGTAATGAACATATCATCATCGATCAGAAACATGTCTCAAAAGGTACGAATGAATTGAACATCACATTCATTGCCGGAAACCAATCGCTGAATAGGAACGACGAATTTCTATACACCTTGCTTGTACCCGATCGGGCACGTACGCTTTTTCCTTGTTTCGACCAGCCCAATCTGAAGGCTCGTTTCACACTCGAGCTTGAATTACCTACTTCGTGGAGCGCTGTCTCCAACTCGGGCGTAACAAAAGAGACGAAAGCAGGAGAGAGAAAAAGCCTTCTGTTTGCCACGACCGAACCGTTGAGTACCTATCTGTTTGCCTTTGCTGCCGGCGAGTTTAAACAAGCGAAAGCCACAAGAAAAGGTAGAACCATTGCGGCCTATTATCGTGAAACGGACGAAAAGAAGGTAGCGCAACTTGATACGGTTTTTTCTCAGATATTCGATGCACTGGAGTGGCAAGAAGCTTTTACTGGCATTGTTTATCCGTTCTCTAAATATGATTTTGTGGTTTTGCCTGGTTTTCAGTTTGGTGGAATGGAGCACACTGGCGCTACGTTTTATAACGATAGGCGCATCCTCTTGAATGAGCATGCCACTCCTGATGAAGAGTTAGAACGCACACAATTGATTACCCATGAAACCTCCCACATGTGGTTTGGAGACTTGGTTACGATGAATTGGTTTGACGATGTTTGGACGAAAGAGGTCTTTGCCAATTATTTTGCATCAGTCATGTCAGAGCCTGTGTTTCCGAAAGTAAATCATCGGCTAAATAATCTGAAGACATTCACGGCTGCTTCTTTATCCGAAGATAGAACGTTGGGTACCACTTCCATTCAGCAACCTCTCGATAACTTGAGCAATGCCGGTTTGATCTATGGTAATATTATTTACGACAAGGCTCCGGTGATGATGCAAAAGTTAGTGGAGATAATGGGATGGGAGGCCTTTCGCAGTGGAATACGTCAATACCTCACTACTTATGCTTATGGAAATGCTACTTGGGATGATCTGATTAATATTTTGGATAGTAAGACCGATGCCGACTTAACCTCATTTAGTAATGTATGGGTGAAGCAAAAAGGAATGCCGGATATTTCTCTTATTCCTTCCGAAAACGGTTTTACAGTAAGACAAGCCGACCCATGGAAACGAGACTTGGTTTGGCCCCAACGTTTTGCAGTGAAGGTAGTAGGAGAGAAGGATACTCTTATTCATGTGGATCTAACGACAAGCAAATGTGAAATTCCTCTTGGCTTTGCAGCCGAGAAACTGTTGCCTAACTATGATGGACGAGGTTACGGACGTTTTCTTTTAGATAAATTGACAGCCGATTATTTATTGAATCATTGGGCGGAAGAGAAAGATGACTTGGCTCGCCAGTCGTACCTGATGACGCTTTACGAAAACAGACTCTGCTTCCGTATTAGTAACAGTGACTTTGTTCGCTCGTTGCTGGTTGGGTTGAAGCATGAATTGAACGATTTGGTTGCATCTTCTATCGTGAGCTATTTGTGGAATTCTGTTTTAGAGTTGCGTGGTGATGAACGTGGCGTCGCTGAGGCTACTCTGTTTGACCTGAGCAATGAACATCCGTTGACTTCTTGTCGCATTCAACTGAAACGGATGCTTCGGGATGTAGCTGAATCGCCCAAAGTGGTTGGCGAGCTCTATGTGATTTGGGATGTGGCTTCGGATCAACTATTGAGTGAACGGGATTATACTTCGCTTGCATACAATCTTTGCTTGAAAATGCCCGAAAAGTACGAGGTTATATCTGCCAAGCAACGCGCAAGAATTAGTAATTCGGATCGTTTGAGAGAGTTTGATTTTATTATACCTTCATTAACACCCGATTCGCTAAAGAGAGATTCTATCTTTCAGTCGCTTTCCAGAGCCGAGAATCGACGAATAGAGCCATGGACGCAAACTGTTTTGGCGTTCTTGAATCATCGCAGTCACGAACCAAGTTCGGTGAAATACATTCGTCCGGGACTTGAACTATTGAAGGAAGTGCAACGCACAGGTGATATATTCTTTCCCAGAGGTTGGGCTAATGCATTGCTAGGAAGTCATCGTAGCACTGAGGCCTACCAAGCGGTAAAGACCTTTTTTGCAGAACATCCTGATTATCCGCAATTATTGAAGAACAAAATTTTGCAAGCGGCCTATCCACTCTATCGAGTAAATGGAGAGTGGATAGAACCACAGGAATGAGATTATTGTATTCCTAATTTGTTTCTTAGTTCTTTTGTCAAAGCATCTTTGTGAACCATCACATAGATGGTTTTGGCGCGCACATAGCTTTGAGACATATTGAGATAGCCATTGAACTTATTACGTTCTGTTCCCCATGAATTCTTGGTCATGTAGTACTCTGTGCCGTTTTGATCTTTAACAATTCCGGTGAGGTGCATCAAGTGGTCGTCTGTAGTCTGAAAATCTTCATATCCTTGCTGACGGATATCTTGAGTTACATTCACCTCAGGACAAGGCTGCTCAAATTTGTATGCCTCCTGCAGGCGAGCTTCTTTACTCATCTTCTCGAAGCGTGCTCTATCTGTGGTGGTAGATTCGCCGATCTTTTCTGTTTCGAGATTAATGGCTACTCCATTTTTGAATGAGAATCCTTTTTCGCTAACATCTCCGTCCCAGCATACAGTGTATCCATTGTTCAGTGCATGGTCTATTACCTCCATCATTTCATCGAGTGGCAGATTGTACATCAATTGATGTTCCCAGTTATCGGGCACTTCAGGAGCAAATACCTGATAGTAAGGTTTGTGGCTGAAACTAGTTAGTTCTACATAGTCATCCATGTTTAATCCTAAGCTAGTTGCAAAAGTTTTAGGAGTATATTCCTTACCATTATAGGTAAACTTCTGTGGTATTTTCCCCAGATAAATATCAAATAGACTATTGAGCAATTTATAATATTCAGGGCTTCGTTTAGATAGTTTTATGGCAGTATCAGCTATAGCCGATATGTATTCTGCCAATTCATTGTGGTTGTGCCCTTTGGAATCATAATTAATCCCGCTGTAAACCTCTTCAGGAACAATACCGACTTCCTTATAAGCGTTCATAAATGTGTGCGAGAGACTTCCTTGTCCAATGTTTCCTTCTCCCTTCCGGAGATAATTATCCTCTAGCTGATTCATGTACTTTTGACGAACAATGAACATTTCTGATAAATCGTAAGTACCTTTGCCCATACGAATCAGCTCCGATTCCATAAAAGAAGCTGTGGCAAAACACCAGCAGGTGCCACTGGAAGCCTGATTTTTAACAGGGGTAGCTTCCTGAGATACAATTGTTGTGAATTGATATCCGGGTGTTTGAGCGATTACATTTGTCGCAAGTAACAGAGTTGCGACTGATAAAATAAAAGTTCTCATATTGTTTTGTTCTTTTAATTCCCACAGATTATTTCTCATGTGGCTTTTCATTTAATTTAGAGTTGGCTTAGAACCCCTTTTGAAAATCGTGCCAGAATTTGTCGCCCATTTCCTGCCAACGCAGCAATGTTGCTCCTGCAAAATCAGCCGTATATCCTGTGAGGAAAGCTTGTGCAGCCTTTTCTCCTTGTGCCTTTAATATTTCAGTATACTGTTTTTCGACAAAGGGTAATTCGCGTTGTCCTTTTTGATCGAAGTAGTTGAGATTGCTCTCCATTATTTTTTTTGTTGCGCCCCATTTTACTGTTGCTAACTTGTTAGCTCTTCTAAAAGCCCAAATAGCCGCATCTTCACGATAGCGGTGCTGCCCACAAATCTTGAAACATTCCGGCAACTCCTTTGTACCACAAAATATGGGGATGCGAGGGCTTTGTCCAGGATTATCCAATGAGAGCCATACTACACCTCCAACAGCATCAGGAAGCCAGCTACGTAACTGAATGACAGTGGAGTAGGAACATTGTGGCACAGCAATGCTTCTAGCGTTTTTTACAACGCCTCCTTTAATTGCGTTTAGCATATTCATCATATCTCTGCTCATCCATGGGTTGGCCGCGGGGCTGATGATAGTATCCTTTTCTTCGCTATCTTTTCTCTTTACTGCGATCTTTAAATTTTGAGTGACGTCCCAGTCTGTTCCCTCGTAAGTTTGGCGGAGTAACTTTACTACATCTAGGGCTGAAACAGGTTTTTCCGGCTTTACACTGAAAGGTAGTTCCTCCGAATCATAACTTAGATGGAGCGATGGAGCTAAGGCATTCAATACGAAGAATTCTCTAACACTGAACGCTTTTTTCTCTCCGAAATAGTTAGCGCCACTATACGCTTTCCAGAATTTGAAAGGGGCTTTCCCATCCCAAAAACCTAACTTTTGGGCTACTTCAAAAACATTCTTAGAAGCCATGTAGTTATTTGTATCTTTTAAATCTAATGTGCTAATACGTGATATGTTTGCCGAAATCCCGACGTGATTGTCGGGGATCCGTACGGCTGCCCATACACCTCCTACTTTATCTTTTCCTTCACCGAATATCTCAAAGTGCCATACTTCTTTCGGGTCGGCAAAGGTGAGGCATTCTCCCCAGTCGGCATACCCGTATTTTTCTACTAGTTCTCCGATAAGCGTAATGGCTTGACGAGCAGTAGTACAACGTTGTAATGCTACTTTTTCAAGTTCTTCAATCATAAACATCCCATTAGGGTTAACTAATTCCTTACGGCCGCTGATGGTTGTTTCTCCAATACCTAATTGCTTCTCGTTCAGACATGGATAAGCTGTATCCAAAAAAGAAAAGGTAGAGCGTGCTTGGGGGATGTATCCTTTTAATTTCAAGCCGGTGGCATCATCTACAAACTCTGTATGCAACCGATCTTGATAAATAGCCATTGTGGTATCTTTCTCGTAAATCGCTTCCGGCTCTACTGCTACCCATGTGCGGTAATAACTGTCACAAGTATGGCTTGTGATAACAGAACCATCAGCTGATGCTTTTTTACCGACCATGATGCTTGTACAACTTTCGGGATTAAGCACTGGCATTTGTTTGTAGAATTCTTGAGCAATACATGTTGAACTCAATGCGGAGAGAAAAGCAAGAGTTGTAGCAACTAATTTCATCCTTTATTTGGTTTTGAGTGTTTACACTACAAACATATACAAAAATATTGATTTATAGAGGTGTTCAGTGAAAAACAGGAGTATTTGCTTCAAAAATATATCAAAAAAGCGGAGATACCTATTGGTTCCCCGCTTTTTGCTATTCTATCTTAACTTTCTAATTTACATAGTAGACTGCTTATCAAGCAGTTCTTTGCTATTTACATAGTTACTTGTTTCTCAAGTAATTTCTGTAATTTGCCATTTAATGATTGGCACATAATTCCGTTTCCCATTGCATGGTATCTTTTGATACGGTACTGCAACATAATAATTTCATTTGCATTTCTTTTCATAATCTTCATCTTTTGTGCCCTTCACGTTTTGAAGAGCGGTTTGTTATCCTTTGTTTCTTTGAACACTGCAAAGATACGGCATATTCTTATATAATATGTTTTATAACATATAAATTATGCAAAATAGCTCGTTTATTTTGTTGAATGGACGATATTGGGGCGGTTATTACAAATGTGTTACATAGAAAGGGCGGGTGTATCGTTAATTGTGGGCTTACTTCGGCCAGCGGGGGCAGCGTTTCACATACTATATATAAAAAGCGAGCATTATCAATTCTGACAATGCTCGCTTAAAGTCGTTATATCTTTTTGTTCTGCTTACTTCGCAAAGCTTACAGCACGTGTTTCGCGTATTACTGTAATTTTTACTTGTCCCGGATAAGTCATCTCATCCTGAATTTTCTTAGCGATTTCATTCGATAAGCTTTCAGTTTCTTTATCATCTATTTTATCAGCCCCCACAATTACACGAAGTTCGCGACCGGCTTGTATAGCGTAAGTCTTGGTTACTCCAGGGTATGACATGGCTAATTGCTCTAAGTCATTTAAGCGTTTGATATATGCTTCTACAATTTCACGACGGGCACCTGGGCGGGCTCCTGAAATGGCGTCGCAGACTTGTACGATAGGAGCCAAAAGGCTTGTCATCTCTATCTCATCGTGGTGAGCACCAATAGCGTTGCAGATATCCGGCTTTTCTTTAAATTTCTCAGCTAGTTTCATACCAAGCAATGCGTGTGGCAATTCCGGTTCTTCATCAGGCACCTTACCTATATCGTGAAGGAGTCCGGCACGTTTTGCTTTTTTAGGATTCAAACCGAGTTCAGATGCCATTACAGAGCATAAGTTGGCTGTTTCACGAGCATGCTGCAATAAGTTTTGTCCGTAAGATGAGCGATACTTCATTTTACCAATAATACGGATTAACTCAGGATGCAATCCGTGAATTCCTAAATCGATAGTAGTACGTTTACCTGTTTCAATAATTTCTTCTTCTACTTGCTTCTTTACTTTAGAAACAATTTCCTCGATACGAGCCGGGTGAATACGCCCGTCTGTTACCAGTTGGTGTAGAGCAAGGCGTGCCACTTCACGGCGTACAGGATCAAAAGCCGAGAGTACAATTGCTTCGGGGGTATCATCTACAACAATTTCAACTCCTGTAGCTGCTTCAAGTGCGCGGATATTTCGTCCTTCACGACCAATGATACGTCCTTTGATTTCATCTGATTCAATGTGGAACACAGTTACAGAATTCTCAATAGCAGTTTCTGTTGCAACGCGTTGGATAGATTGTATAACGATGCGTTTAGCCTCTTTGTTGGCTGTCATTTTCGCATCATCCATTATATCGTTAATGAAAGATTGAGCATCAGTTTTGGCTTCTTCTTTCAGTGACTCGATCAATCTGTTCTTCGCATCGTCGGCAGATAAACCTGAAATAGCTTCCAGCTTTTCAATTTCTTGATGCTGTAATTTATCCAACTCCTCTTTCTTTTTATCAACAATGACCAACTGTGTTTCTAAATTTTCTTTCACAGCTTCTGCTTCTGCCTTTTTACGCTGAACTTCCTCTTGGCGTTGGGCAATTACCATTTCGCGTTGCTTGATCCTATTCTCCGCCTGCTGAATTTTTTGGTTACGAAGGGATACTTCTTTTTCCAAGTCAGCTTTCTTGTTCAGGAACTTCTCCTTCACCTCAAGCAATTTGTTCTTCTTAATAACTTCTGCTTCAGTCTCAGCCTCTCTTAGAATGCTGTCGTACTTTGTCTTCAAAGCATATTTGAAGAGCAGGTACGATAGGGATCCCCCTATGATGAAACATACAATGGATACGACTATTGTTACTGTCATTGCAATTAATTTAATATATAAATAAAAACGCACCACTTAAATTCACGAAGTAGATATTCTATCTCCGTGCATTTGAGTAGTGCGTGTATTGTTTTCTCTTCGGATAGTTGTTCTTTATTCCTTCCTGAAATATTCTTCAAGTACTTCTGTCAGTTCTTCTATCTTTTCTGTGTACGGTTCTGTGTCATTACGTTGCTTCTGTTTCAAGTTAGCTAATGAGAATTCATACGCCACCATGGCTATAATTTTCTCCAGATCCAGGTTCTTATAATGAGTCCGATACGCATTGAGTTTGATATTAACTTGCTTGGCTGCTTCTCTAATTATCTCTTCCTCATCACGATTTATCTGAAGAGGATAGTTTGAGTCTGCTATTTGCAGGTTTATCTTTATTTTATCGTTCATACATCTTTATCGTTTATTCATTTAATAAAGCGATGCATTTATCGACTTCACGCACTAATTTAGACAATCGCAGTTTCGTCTCTTTTACGTCGCTGCCGCTAAGGCTGATTGTCGTAGCTGTTTTTAGGTTAGTGTAGTTAGCTTCTAATGTTTTATAGTTTTCTTCCACCTTAGCTTTTTCTTCTTTCTTTTCTTCAAGAAGTCGCTTTAACTCTGCATTCTCACGTTTTAATTCATCGTGTAAATAGATCAAATGCCTGAGTCTTGCTTCAAAGGTAGATAATAACTTTTTTTCTTCTTCTGTCATCCCACACCAAAATTGTACACAAAAATACAATTAACTCGGAGATTACAAAAGCTTTTCGTCGGAAATTAATAGATTTCACTTAAAATACTACTCTAATACTCAAATAGACTCATCAGTTTGCTATTTTCAGAGCATTAAGCTATTTAATTAATAATATTATTTGGTTTATAAAATAAACTAGTTATATTTGTGGCGGATTCGAATCTGATAACCAATGTATCACTTAATTCAAAGAGTGAAATATTATGGAGATAATTGGTCTTAATTTATTTCTAGAGTGTCTCAATGAGCTTGTTTGTGTTTGCGTAAAGTAAGTAGAAGTAAAAACAAAGAAAAGTAATGTAATTATGGAGCTAGTAGAAGAAAAAAAGAAAATGAAAACTCGATTCTCATTACACTTAAAGATGAGTATTGTGAAGTACATTGTAATTAATGTATTCTTGGTTGTGGTTAATTGGCTTACCTGTCCGCACTATTGGTGGGTATTGTGGGTTATCGCAGGTTGGGGTGTTGGTTTGTCTCTAAACTTATTGTCTGAATATATGGAATATAAAATTAATAAAGAATAGTAAAAGTGGAAACATTGATTCTGAATATTGTAACTGCTTGGGTGGCAGTTGTTATAGTTCTCGCTTATTATAGTTATGAATATAGTAATTAATTGGCATGGAAGATAAAAAGCTTACCGAGAAGGAGAGTTTAGAACTGATTTCTCAAATGATTTGTAATACGCGTAATAGAATGGAAGATAATAATGGCATTCCATTCCTTATTTGGGGGTATTCAACGGTTGTTATAGCATTATCGGTGTGGTATATGGTTACTACTACCCATAATTATTACTGGCAGTGGCTTTGGTTCGGCATACCTACGGTATCATATGTTGCGTGGTTTATATTCAATACTAATAAAAGGAAAAAAGGGAATCCGCATGTGAAGACTTTTGTAGACCGTGTGATAGGACATGTATGGCTGGTATTTGGGATTACTGGTTTTCTGGTTTCTATGATGGCGATTTTCTATCGCATTCCAATCTTATTTATCATTTTGCTAACGATGGGCATGGCTACCGCTATCACCGGACTGATCATTCGTTTTAAACCGGTTATTATTTCAGGTTTTTTAGGTATGGCGCTTTCGCTGTTGTGCTTTGCCGTGGACGGTGCTGATTCGATCTTGGTATTTGCAGTTGCTTTTGTGTTGATGATGGTGATTCCCGGACACATCTTAAATAATGCAAGTAGAAAAAGATGAAAGGGAGGGTGATATGTTTAAGGAACTAAATCCGTTGCTCCATTCCGAACTTCGTTTAGGCATTATTTCTTTGCTAATTTCCGTTGAAGAGGCTGATTTTGTTTATATTCGCCAACAGACAGGGTCGACAGCGGGAAATCTAAGCATACAGATTGATAAGCTGAACACTGCTGGTTATGTGGAAGTAACGAAATCATTCAAGGGAAAGATGCCTTGCACTACGTGTCGGATTACGCCTGCAGGTATCGATGCTTTTGAAGAATATGTGGATGCTTTGAAAAGTTACATTGTTAAATAGAATAATTAGTTATGTTGAAAGTCTTAGTAACATTTGCCGTAAAGGATGAACTCGTGGAAATTAAGTGGCCTGACGTGGAATTCTACTATTTGCGGACAGGTATTGGAAAAGTGAAATCAGCTTTCCGTGTTTCAGATGCTATTAATCAGGTGCAACCCGATTTAGTGCTTAATTTGGGAACAGCAGGTACTATAACTCATCAGGTAGGAGATATTCTTGTCTGTCGAAGGTTTATAGATCGCGATTTGCAGAAAATAAAAGATCTGGAATTAGAAGATGAAATAAGTACGGCTGATCTGCTTCATGAAAAAGGTTATTGTAGCGATTGGGTGGGGGAAGCGACTTGCAACACTGGCGACAGTTTCCTAACTGAACTGACTGATGTGGATGGTGATGTGGTAGATATGGAGGCTTTTGCGCAAGCTTTTGTTTGCCTAGACAAGCAAATCCCTTTTATTTCAGTAAAGTATGTTACTGATGTGATTGGCCAAAACTCTGTGGCTCATTGGGAAGATAAGTTAGCTGACGCCCGCATGGGACTTTCTCACTTTTTCAATGTCTTGTACGATAAAATATGATAGGTGACACCTATTGCAATAAGTAATAAGACTATTTTTGCCCACATTAGAGGAACTATGAATGAGATGCTGTAGAGCATTGTTGCCCACATTAAGGTGATGGAGATAATTTTCGCTCGTAGCGGAATGGCTTTTTCTTCACGGAAATTGCGGATGTAGGGGCCTAAATGCTTTTGACTAAGTAACCAATTGTATAGCCTTGGTGATGCTCTAAAATAAAGTGCAGCTGTGAGTAACAGAAACGGTGTTGTGGGTAATAAAGGCAAGAATATCCCCATAACGCCTAGTATCAGTGAAATGGTTCCAATAATAATGTATATGGTTTTCATCTGGATTGTTATTGCTGGTGAGTACATATAAAAACAGAACTGTGATTACAAGCGTATTCACAGTTCTGTTCTTTGCACGGGAGGAGAGGCTCGAACTCCCGACACCCGGTTTTGGAGACCGGTGCTCTACCAACTGAGCTACTCCCGTGTTTGCGTGTGCAAAGGTAATAGATTATACGGAATCTGCAAGAGTAGCAACTAAAATGTTTTTATCTTAGAATAGGAGCGACTTCTTTAGTACTGATAATCAATAAGGTAGTGGGTCAACTATTTATCTGTTTTTAGTTTTTCCCATTCATCGACCTTAAATCCAACCAACACGAATGATTCGGTTACTATCAGAGGACGTTTTACTAGCTTCCCGTTGCTAGCTAATAATTCGATTTGTTCTTCTTCGCTCATTGTGGCAAGTTTGTCCTTGAGGCCCAGTTCTTTATATACGACTCCGCTTGTATTGAATAGCTTTTTAATAGGTAATCCACTTTTAGGAATCCATTGTTTCAATTCTTCAGTAGTGGGGTGTTCCTCGACTATCAACCGGTTAGCAAACTCTATGTTATTCTCGGTTAGCCATTTCTTAGCCTTTTGGCAAGTGCTGCAGGCTGGATATTGCAAAAATACAGGTTTCATATTCTATACTTATCTTAAATGTGAATTTATATCATTAGTAACTCTTGGAACATTATGCGATATGCAGATGCCTTTTTGTCAACCGAAAGTGGATAAGCCCGTGAAGAAGATGGCATACGGTAGATTCTTATGGCCTGTTCGTTATATAAGAACTCGCAGAAATCTCCAATCTTAGGCTCTTCTACTTGTAACTGAGCACACAATATGTCTGTTGCTTTCTGTCCGGTTGCTACAATCGCTTTGCATTGAGGTACTTGTTCCAACAGTTTTCCTATGTCTGTTGTTTGCACAACTTCCAGAAATTTATCCGAGGCATTATCTTGCAATCGGCGTATTGCTGTAGCGGTATCGAACAAAGCAATACCTTTTTCCTCTAAAAAACGGATGATGTGTTCGCGGCAGAATGATTTTTTATCTTCGTTCAGGAAGAAGTCCTTTTCTTCGAAAAAAAGGATCCCCATTATACGCCACATATCGTTATTCAGATTCGGGTAATAGAACTCCATCGACCATCGTTTCTTTTGTGGTGGAAAACTACCGAGCATTAATAAACGGGCATTTGGAGGCAAAAAGGGATTTAAAGGATGATTTTCTATAGGGAGTGATTCCATCTTTCTTTTATTAAATAGTTCTTTTTTGCCACTAAATATCGCACTTTTACTTGAAAAGAGAAAATGCTTCTAACTTTTAGTTTTATAATCATATCCAAAACGTTCTATGTCTTAAATTAATTAACTATTTTTGCACCTTAATTTAATCGAATATGTTTAGTTATGAAAAGAATTGCTACAATTTCCCTTTTTGTATTCTTGATTGCTGCCATTGTCGCTGAAGCTCAAAATATTCAGTTACACTATGATTTCGGTCGGGCTTTGTATAATAAAGATCTTAAAGCTCGCCCATTGTTAACCTCTACAGTTGAAAAATACCAACCAGATAAATGGGGTAGCACGTTTTTCTTTGTCGATATGGACTATAACTCTAATGGTGTAGAACAAGCTTATTTTGAAATTGCCCGTGAACTGAAATTCTGGAAAGGCCCTTTCTCGGCTCATATCGAATACAATGGCGGTTTGGCCAAAACCTATTCAATTAACAATGCTTACCTGGCCGGAGCAACTTATACCTATAACAATGCTTCGTTTAGCAAAGGCTTCTCCTTGATGGCTATGTATAAATATATTCAAAAGAATGACTCACCTAATAATTTCCAGTTTACGGCTACGTGGTACATGCATTTGAATGATGGCCTCTTCACTTTTTGTGGTTTTGCTGACTGGTGGAGAGAAGAAACATGGTTTAACTCTAAAATGACTTTTTTGAGTGAACCTCAGTTTTGGGTGAACTTAAATAAAATAAAAGGTGTAAGCGATGATTTCAATCTTAGTGTAGGTAGTGAAGTTGAGGTTAGCAATAATTTCTATGCAGGTAGAGCTTATGTTATTCCTACTATCGCTCTTAAATGGACATTAAATTAAGAGCATAGATGAAAACAGATTTAATTTACGGAATAGAAGATCGCCCACCTTTTAAAGATGCTTTTTTTGCTGCTTTGCAGCATTTGCTTGCTATTTTTGTTGCCATTATCACCCCTCCACTGATTATAGCCGGAGCTTTGAAGTTGGATGTTGAGAAAACCAGTTTCTTAGTGTCTATGTCATTGTTTGCTTCCGGCATTTCTACTTTTATTCAATGTCGACGCTTTGGCCCGCTGGGTGCTAAGTTACTTTGCATTCAAGGAACAAGCTTCTCCTTCATTGGCCCTATTATTACTACGGGCTTGACTGGTGGATTACCTCTTATTTTTGGCGTTTGTATGGCTGCCGCTCCTGTGGAGATGATAATTAGTCGCACTTTTAAATACCTGCGCACTATTATTACCCCTCTGGTCTCCGGCATTGTAGTACTTCTTATCGGATTGAGCCTGATAAAAGTGGGTATTGTTTCTTGTGGCGGAGGCTATGCTGCAATGGACAACGGTACGTTTGCTTCGTGGGAGAATCTTTCCATAGCCGGATTGGTACTGCTTAGCGTTCTTTTCTTTAATCGTTGCAAGAACAAATACCTACGCATGAGTTCCATTGTATTGGGCATTTGCCTTGGATATGGAATGGCACTTTTTCTGGGTAAGGTAGATATGAGCTCGCTGAGCACGGATACATTAATGGGATTTAATATCCCCCTGCCATTTAAATACGGATTGGACTTTAATATCTCTTCTTTTATCGCTATCGGACTTGTTTATCTGATAACAGCCATTGAAGCAACAGGAGATGTTACAGCCAATTCAATGATTTCCGGACTTCCGATTGAGGGTGAAGAGTATGTGAAACGTGTTTCGGGTGGTGTATTGGCTGATGGTTTTAACTCTTTCCTAGCCGGCATTTTTAACTCGTTTCCTAATTCTATTTTTGCGCAAAACAATGGTATCATTCAACTTACCGGCGTAGCTAGTCGTTATGTGGGCTATTACATTGCCGCCATGTTGGTTCTATTAGGTTTATTTCCTATAGTCGGAACTATTTTTTCATTGATGCCCGATTCTGTATTAGGCGGTGCTACATTACTCATGTTTGGAACAGTTGCCGCAGCGGGAGTGCGCATCGTTTCTTCGCAAAACATTGGCAGAAAAGAAACGCTTGTTTTGGCGGTGAGTTTATCGCTAGGGCTAGGAGTAGAGTTAATGCCTGATATTTTAGTTCATGCTCCACAAGCTATTAAAGGAATCTTCTCTTCGGGTATCACTACAGGTGGTCTGACAGCCATTATAGCCAATGCAGTGATACGCATCAAAGAAGAAAGAGAATAATTCTACATTTGTAAATTACTCATTTTATTGGTAACAGAATATTGGAACGGTGGATACTCGTATAGGCTGAAACGAGGTTCTGTCGTTCCTTCTGTATATTCCCATATAGTCGCGTAGTTTTCGGGCTCTTCACCCATGGAAGTTAATTGGCGGAGATAGGCTGCAATTGATTTATTCTCTACAATATATACATTACCCATGTGGTCTATGACCGGACTGTGTCGACGCGTACTGTCGTGCCCGAATTTAAGAATTCTGCATCCGTCTGCAGTAATACCTACTGTGCTGAAAGTCATACTTTTGCCTACAGCAGGTAAGTTAAGCACGCTTCGATCGGTAGCCAGAAATGGCAGATGATGTTTTTTTAGGAAGTAATTGATATGTGTCTTAATATCTTCACCCGGCTTTAGTAAAGTGCAAAGTTCCTCTTTTTGATCTTTAGTAAGCTCACCGACTACTTTCTCTTCTAATTGCTCTTGCATAGACCGACTATTCGGAGAAAAAACAGCATAGTTTTCATTAAATCCTTTTACAGAAAAAGTGTAATAACATACTATGCCAAGTTTATTGAGCGTCTGTCTTAATTGCGCCGTATGTCCGCGTCTGGATGCAGCGACAGTATATACTAACTGATTTGTGATGAGCCATCCTGCAGAAAGAATTTTTTCTATAGCTTCTCGCGCTTCTGCAGTTACTTCCAATGGACTTTGGAAGTGAGTTTGCAAGATGAATTGTTGTATTCCAACAGTTAATGCTTTCGTTTTGAATTCTCTTAGTATCTCAACCAGCTCATCGTTAATGCGCATGGGCAAATAAGCCGGTAGTCTTGAGCCTAAGCGCACGCGCTGTAGCTCGGCATACTTCTCTCCTTCAGGGCGTTTGCTGTTTGCTTTTTGTTTGCGGGCAGCCATGCGATACACCGCTTCTAGGATGTTGCGGAGTGTTTTGTTCTGACTCATCAGTGCGTCTCCACCCGTGATGAGAATGTCTCGTAATTGCGTATCCTCTTCAAAGTAGTTCATTAATCGGCGTAGCTTTTTATCCCAAGACTCTTTAGGTAAAAGGGATTCTAGCTCAAAATTGAGACGTTCACTCTGAAAATCATACATACGTTGACATGAGGCACACAATCCTCCGCAAGCACGGCCCATTGTATCGGGAATTAAAATCGCTACTTCCGGATAGCGGCGATGAATGTTGTGTCCTTCGGGTAAAAGCCAGCCGGCGGCATTGGGTTTTCCTGCTTCTACAATGTCTTCTTTTTCCCAGGCACGAATGTTGCCATAGGTGTCGACTAATTCTTGAGAGTATAATATATAGCTTCTGATACTTTCATCATTGTATCCGCCTTCTTCTTGTACATTGAGCAATGAAAGATAGTAGGGTGTAGCAAAGAACGGTATTCCTTTTTTTCGGGCTTCTCCTAACATACGCATCGTTTCTGCCGGAAGAGAATTATTCAATAACTTGTTTAGTTCTGCCGGACTCTTGATGGCCATGGCTAGTTGAAAGCGGTAATCATTCCACCAATTTGCAACAAGCTTCAGTTTTTCTTCTTTCGATAAGTTCTCCGAAAAATGATAGCGCGAGTGAGCGGACTTCCGTTGCTCTAATTTTTTAACTAAAAGTTCAATCATTCGCTCTTTATTTTGTGCGCGTATTTGCATCACTTCTTCATCTAACCCTGTATCCCATTTATCCATTAATCTTTTTATCTTATCAACTGATAGCCTAGGAGTATCAAATCTTTCTAATCGGCGAAGTTGGAAAAACAAATCGAGGAATAAATCGGTAGGCAATTCTTGATTTTCTCCACCGTTAGCTAAGAATTTCCAGAGAAGAGATAAGGTGTTTATGGGAAGTTCTTCTCCTGTAGAAAGTTCGGTTACGGTTTTCCCGTCATAATTAATAAGAAGTTGAATTTGCTCATTCTGTCTATGCTCAGTTTTAGAACGAAGAGATACGTATTCACTCATTTTCGCTCTAAAATCTGCTTCGTTGGAGCAGCTTTCAGCTATAGAAGTGAGTTCAGGAAATTCCTGTTTATACAATTGTCTTAACTGAGAGAGATTGAGAGAAAGCATCTTCTTTTGTTTCATTTATTTGCTTATTTTTATGGGTTAATAGTTCTTTTGTGGATAAATATAACAAAAAAAAGCGAAAGGATTTCCTTTCGCTTTAATATAATGTTTTTATTAACATTTTCTCCCTTTAGATTGACTTTATGATATAAAAGGGTTAAGAATGTGTGACTATTAGGATTTTGTATCCTCTTTTTTATTCTTTGGCTCTTTCTTAGCTAGCAGTACGATATTGTATACGTATTCTGTCATCCACTTTTCCGAGTATCCTAAACGTTCTTTATATTGGCGCACAGCGGTTGCTGTTTTGTGAACTTCGTCCGCTTTCCATACCTTCTTTGTGCATACATCATGTATTGTCTTTTCGGTCATGCTACGTAGCAATTTCTTGAAGATAGATGGCACACGAAACTTCCATTGCATGAGGTTACCCATTAGCATCATCAAATCATTAGAGAATCCTTGATACATAAAAAGATAAGATTGCACATCATTTTGTGTTTTGCAGTTCTTCTTTATAGATGCATTTATTTCTTTAAAGAAATCTTCGCTAAGGCCATAATCTTGCATCAACATTTTGCGTGCACGTGACTTTTCGGCCAATCCAAGTTTCCCTCCTTGAGTACTGATCTTGAACATACGTTTGAAACTGGCTACATCAGGTACAAAGTTTATGTTGGTAATACCTAGATTCACTGCTATTACCGCCTGAAAATAGACCCGTGTCAGAGACACAAAATCTTCTACATTGCCTACTACCTTATCATTGGCGCCGGCTTCTTTCTTTAACAATTTTGAAAATAAGCTCATTTTTCGAGAGTTATATGATTTATATTATTAAAATGCATAGCGTTTGCAAATGTACAAAACAAAAATCATTTATGTGATTATAACCTCCATGCAATCTGCATTGGTAAGCTATTTCAGCTTGACAAATGTAGGCAAAAAATTGATTTGTACGGCCACTAGGGGTATTTTAGCTGAATATTTCAAAAAATAAATTATTTCTATACGTTTATTTCGGGAAAGAATGTACTTTTGCCGCTCATTATTAACTAAAACGTAAAAGGATTATGAAAGAAGTAGTAGAAAAACTGAGTCTGTTGGTTGCTGAATTTACTAAAGACGCTAATGCACAAGTTGAAAACGGAAATAAAGCTGCTGGAACACGTGCTCGTAAAGCGTCATTGGAAATTGAAAAACTGACGAAAGAATTTAGAAAAGCATCTTTGGAAGATTCAAAGAAATAATAATCTTGCAGTAGACGTTTTTCTTCCTCAAACACTTGACTTTGGTAAGTAAATGTATTACTTTTGTTAGTGTAGTCATAAAGTAGTTTAAGATTAAACTACGGTAAATAGGAGAAGCTCTTGCTTCCCCTATTTTTTTCTAGCACAGGCTACTTAACTACTCAAAGGATACTGAAAGCGGGTAAAAGAACGGTTCAGTTGGGCAATCTCCCGGTTTCTCTTTACCCATTTGCCTACTTGTCTTCGGAATAACTCCTAATGAAAAATAGATTTCTTCTATGTGTTACCTCGATAACTCCTTTTTGTCTTTGGAACGCGCTTCCTCCGTTAATTATATGTAATTCGTCTCTTGACAAAAACGAGCTTACGAAAGTCTCTTTGTTGAGTTTTATGAAACCGATTCAGAAGCTTTGTGGAGGGGGTTTGGTGAATTAACTAGATCAGCGCGGTGAAGTAGTTAATTCACCACGCTTAATTAACTACTTCACCACGCTGATCTAGTATAGTCTGTTAGAAAGCACTCATTTGTACTAAAAAAGAAAAGTGAGCCACCTTTTTTAGTCAGTGACTCACTTTTAATTTTAGAAGGTATGATTAGTTTCTGAAAACTAACTTTTCACCAAACGAATCGACTACAATCGGTTTGCTTCGATCGACCTCTTGTGCCAATAGTTTTTTAGATAAATCATTGAGTAAGTAACGTTGTATCGCTCTTTTCACCGGACGTGCTCCGAACTCAGGATCATAACCGGCTTTGGCTATAAACGCTACTGCGTCATCAGTCAATTGCAATGTTACTCCATTCGAAGCAAGCATCTTTTGTACTCCGATGATTTGAAGCAGCACAATCTGTTTGATCTCTTTTTCCGTAAGCGGCAAGAACATAATTGTTTCGTCAATTCGATTTAAGAATTCGGGACGAATTGCTTTCTTGAGCATATCCATAACTTCTTTCTTCGTTTCTTCGATAACTACATCTTTGTTAGCATCATTGAGTCTCTCCATCTGGCTCTGAATATAAGCACTACCCATGTTAGAAGTCATGATGATAATGGTATTCTTGAAGTTTACCATGCGTCCTTTGTTATCCGTCAGACGCCCATCATCTAGTACTTGTAGCAAGATGTTGAACACATCCGGATGCGCTTTCTCTATTTCATCGAAAAGCACTACTGAATAAGGCTTCCGGCGAATAGCTTCTGTTAGTTGTCCACCTTCATCGTAGCCTACGTATCCCGGAGGCGCTCCGACCAAGCGAGAAACGCTGTGCTTTTCTTGATACTCACTCATATCAATACGAGTCATCATTGTTTCGTCGTCGAACAAGAACTCAGCGAGTGCTTTCGCCAACTCTGTTTTACCTACACCGGTTGTGCCTAGGAAGATGAACGAACCGATGGGGCGTTTGGGATCTTGCAGTCCGGCACGACTTCGACGTACGGCATCTGCTACGGCTTCGATGGCTTCATCTTGTCCGATAACCCGTTGATGCAGTTCATCCTCAAGTGTTAAGAGTTTATCCTTTTCGCTTTGTAACATCTTGTTTACAGGTATACCCGTCCAACGAGATACCACGTCGGCAATATCCTCAGCATCTACTTCTTCCTTAATCATCGCACTGTCCCCCTGCATCTCTTGCAGTTTTCGATGAGTATCCTCAATTTCCTTGTCCAGCGCTTGAAGTTTTCCATAGCGAATCTCGGCAACTTTACCATAATCACCTTCTCGTTCTGCTTTATCAGCCTCGAATTTCAGGTTCTCAATCGCTATTTTGTTTTGCTGAATCTTGTTGACCAGTGTCTTTTCGCTTTGCCATTTTGCTTTGAAAGAACTTTCTTGCTCCTTTAATTCAGCAATGTCCTTGTTTAACACCTTGAGTTTGGACTCATTTTTTTCCCGTTTGATGGCTTCTCGTTCAATCTCTAATTGTTTGATTTTACGCGAAATCTCATCTAACTCTTCCGGAACAGAATCTACTTCCATGCGCAACTTAGCAGCGGCTTCATCCATCAAGTCGATAGCCTTATCCGGTAAGAAACGGTCAGTGATATATCTGCTACTCAGTTCCACAGCAGCGATGATGGCATCATCGGTAATACGCACCTTGTGGTGATTTTCATAACGCTCTTTCAATCCACGCAAAATTGAAATGGTACTCAATGTATCCGGTTCGTTTACTAGTACAATCTGGAAACGACGCTCTAAAGCTTTATCTTTTTCAAAATACTTTTGATACTCATCCAGTGTTGTAGCACCAATGGAACGTAATTCACCACGGGCGAGGGCCGGTTTTAATATATTAGCGGCATCCATGGCACCCTCACCTTTACCCGCACCTACCAGCGTATGAATCTCGTCAATAAACAGAATAATGTTTCCGTCCGACTTAATCACTTCGTTGATAACCGACTTCAAACGTTCTTCAAATTCACCTTTATACTTAGCTCCTGCCACAAGTGCGCCCATGTCGAGGGAATAGACTTGCTTGTTCTTTAGATTCTCGGGCACGTCACCTCTCAATATACGATGTGCTAATCCTTCCACAATAGCCGTCTTTCCGGTTCCCGGTTCACCTATTAATATAGGATTGTTTTTTGTACGCCGACTTAGTATCTGGAGTACACGACGTATCTCCTCATCACGTCCAATCACGGGGTCTAGCTTTCCACTACGGGCGGCTTCATTCAGATTGATGGCATATTTCTCCAAACTCTGATAGGTATCTTCGCTCGATTGTGACGTAACCTTTTCTCCTTTACGAAGTTCGGCGATAGCAGAACGAAGTTCTTTTTCCGTCATGCCTGCATCTTTTAATATAGTAGATGCAACGCTCTTTACCGTTAGTAGGGCAAGTAACAAATGCTCCAAAGAAACAAATTCATCACCCATCTCTTTAGAGTACTGAGTTGCTTTTTGAAGTACCTCGTTCGCTTCCCGTCCCAGATAAGGTTCTCCTCCCGATACTTTGGGCAGAGAATCTATTTGCTTATCAAGCACAAGAGAGATCTGTTGGCTGTTAATGCCCAACTTTTGAAAAATGAAGTTTGAGATGTTTTCTCCCACTTTCATCACAGCATGAAGCACGTGCACCGTCTCAATGGATTGTTGTCCCCGACTTTGGGTCAAGTTCACCGCTTCTTGTACGGCTTCTTGAGATTTAATTGTAAAATTGTTAAAATTCATATAGTTTGTTCTCCTTTCTTCTTGCTAATAAAATAACAATAACTAAGGCGCAAAAGATTTGCCAATGAAGGTAAACTGACTAATTTTCAGGTAATGGGTCCTCTTCGATTGACAAAAAGTCAGATAACCAGACGATTTCATCATTTCTCGTAAGAGTTTCAAGGCTATTTATCCGTCTTCGGTTAGCTCTTTTTAGTGGAAAAGGGAGGTGAATGTGTGCAGGTGAAATGATTTTTGTATCTTTATCGCTCTAAAATAGAAAAAAGATTATGGAAGAGAAGATAAAACTAGCTGAGACAGTAATGCTGATTGATGCGGCATATATGAATTTCGTTATAGCAGACTTGAAGAAGAACTTTGAGCGCATGCTTGGGCGTTCGTTACAAGAGATTGATTTGTCGCACCTGATAACTTATTTGGCTTTGGATGCCTCTATGTCTGAGGGAGAAAACCAGATACAAGTGCTTTGGGTCTATGATGATCGATCGTCTAAACTACTACACTGTCATCCATCTGATTTGAAGGAAGAATTGAACGGGGTGGCTTTTTCTAATCCATTAGGTGAATTTTCTTTTGCCAGCGTTCCGTCTGCGGAGATGGTTTCACGAGAAGATCTTTATTTTGATTTATTTGATATTGTAGCCGACTCTACTGATGTAAAAAAGATGATTATCGTTTCTTTTAATGAAGAATACGGAGACAGACTACATTTGGCAATGAATAAAGTTACCGAGAAGGAAATTATTTTGTTCTGTATGGATGAACCCAAGAAAGAACCTCACTATCAATGGGAAGTTTTGGCTTATCCATTGATGCAGTCTTTAGGCATCAAAGGCGACGAGTTATCCTAATAAATAAGACTCTTTATGTCCGATTTTCGTCTTAAAGTATTTCTTAGTGTGGCAAAGAATCTTAGCTTCACTAAGGCTTCGCAGGAACTTTTCGTTAGCCAGCCGGCTATTACCAAGCACATTCAGGAGCTGGAAACGACTTACCAAACCCGTTTGTTCGAGAGACAGGGTAATAAGATATCCCTGACTGCTGCGGGACAACTTCTGTTGGAGCATAGCGAACGTATTTTAGACCATTATAAGCAGTTGGAATATGAGATGCATTTGCTGCATAATGCCTATACCGGAGAATTAAAGCTTGGTGCAAGCACTACGATTGCTCAGTATGTGCTTCCTCCTCTGCTGGCGAGTTTTATTGAGAAGTTTCCGCAAGTAAACTTGTCTTTGATGAGTGGTAATTCCCGAGAAATAGAAACGGCTTTGCAGGAGCACCGCATCGATTTGGGGTTAGTAGAAGGTATTGTTCGTTTGCCCAACTTGAAGTATACCGACTTTTTGGAAGATGAGCTAGTAGCTATTGTGCACCCAGGCAGTAAACTGACTCTTGGTGATGAAATCCTTCCCGAAGATTTGCAGCGTATTCCGTTGGTACTTCGTGAAAGAGGATCGGGAACATTAGATGTATTCGAAAAAGCGTTGTTGCAACACGATCTGAAACTCTCGTCACTTAACGTTTTGTTATACTTGGGCAGTACGGAAAGCATCAAACTTTTCTTGGCCAATTCTGATTGCATGGGAATTGTCTCCATTCGTTCTGTCAGGCGTGAGCTCTTTTCCGGTTTGTTTAGGGTGGTAGAGATAAAAGAAATGCCTTTGCTGCGAACATTTAGCTTTGCTCAACTGCAAGGGCAGGAGAGTGGACTCTCGCAAGTATTTATGCAATTCGCCATGCATCATAACAATCAGTTATAGTGCATAAGTAGAAACGATTAGCTTTAATGCGGCAACCTTCCTACCTTTGCAGCCATAAAGAAATTAAATAATAAATTATGGGTGCATTCTTTCAATCGCTAAAGGCGAACAATAAAACGATCTACGTGTCACTGCTTGTCGTTTTAGCTTTCTTTCTTCTCTTAGATTATATTCCTGCTTTGTCGGCCTATTCTTCATGGGTCACTCCTCCGGTAGCTTTGTTCCTTGGCTTGGCTTTCGCTTTGACATGCGGGCAGGCACATCCTAAGTTCAACAAGAAAGTTTCCAAATATTTATTGCAATATTCCGTTGTGGGGCTGGGCTTTGGTATGAATCTTCAAGCCTCGCTTGCTTCAGGTAAGGATGGGATGGCGTTTACCGTTATTTCTGTGGTGGGTACAATGCTACTCGGCTGGTTCATTGGCCGTAAGCTACTGAAAGTAGATAGAGACACTTCCTATCTGATAAGTTCCGGTACAGCTATTTGCGGGGGAAGTGCTATTGCCGCCATAGGACCGGTACTTCGGGCCAAAGATAGTGAAATGTCCGTAGCGCTCGGCACTATCTTTATCCTCAACGCGATTGCTCTTTTTATCTTTCCCGTCATTGGTCATTGGCTTGGCATGAGTCAGCATGATTTCGGAACGTGGGCAGCCATCGCCATTCACGATACCAGTTCTGTGGTGGGTGCAGGTGCCGCTTATGGAGAGGAAGCGCTGAAAGTTGCTACAACGATTAAGCTCACACGTGCTCTGTGGATTATACCTTTGGCTTTTGTTACTTCATTTATCTTTAAAAGTAAGGGACAAAAAATCAATATTCCATGGTTCATCTTCTTTTTCTTACTTGCCATGGTGGCAAACACCTATTTACTCAATGATGTTCCTCAGGTAGGAGATGCAATTAATCGTTTTGCACGGAAAGGACTTACTATAACCCTATTCTTTATTGGTGCTTCTTTGTCGAGAGACGTACTGAAGTCTGTGGGTATCAAACCTCTTATTCAGGCTGTTTTACTTTGGCTCGTTATCAGCCTTAGCACGTTGGCTTCCATTTATTGGTTCTAGTCGAGACTCCTAAAAGATAAAGCCCCGCATTTGTGTCGAATCCCTTTTCTCAAAAGGCTTGTGACACAAGTGCGGGGCTTTACAGATATATTGCTTATTCTTAATTTGTGATCCCGTATTGCTCAAGATTATCAAAAGATATATCTAAACTATCCAACATTTCTAGATCCTTGAGATTCTCTAAGTTCCCAAAGACTTTGAAATCTTTCAATTTATTGAGTCCTTTCAAATCAAACTGTTTATCTTTGAATGCTTTCTGAAAGTCTATATCCGATAGATGTATGTCTATGTTATTGCCAATGGAAGGGGAGAAGTTATAGCTATGTCCGTTGATAAGCGTGATGCGTTGAATATCATCGAATGACATTTCCCCCACTAAATGGGTGTATCCTTGCTTGGCTCCTTCGGTTATCATAATTAGTTCCGTGACTTTATCTCCTCTTTTTTTGATATAAAAAGCCGATGACGAAGCCACTCCTTTTTGCTTCATGAGCAATTCGTAATTCCCCTTTTTTACAAAGGCACTAATGTCCTCTTTCATCTCCTTCTTTATCTTTGAGTCGAAAGTAGAGATAACGTAGATCGCATCTAGCTTACTAGCGACTTTGCTGATGACAAAATCTTCATTTATCACTTTAGGATTCATCCCCAGCATAGCTTTTGAGATATAAACAGATGTCACGTTGGGCATTTCATCATATTTATTAAAGAGACTGTTCTGAGCTTTAGCATCCATGCTAAGAGCTGCGATGACTAGCATCACCATAAAAATTATCTTTCTCATCATCTTCTATTTATTGGATTTCTTTTTGTATTTCCTGATTAACTTTGTACACCTCTTTTTTATTTTCGTTCAATTGGTTTAAGCCCGTATTCATATTGGCTGATATCTCTGTCAATGCTGCTTTTGTTGCTACATAGGCGTCTCGTGGATTATTAAACGTATCTTTGGGTACATCATCCGTACGGTAACTTGTTATTTCATAACCAATGAATGTAAGAAAGAGTAAACTAGCTGCTATACCGCCAATCCGTATCCAGTTCATCTTTGATTTGTTCTTGATGAAGAACCTCTTTTCTTCTTCCGCTTTCGCATCAATCAATCTTGCGAGTCTCTCTTCCAGCCCATGGGGTTGTTTTGGTTTGGAAGATGTGCACAATCCCTTGAATAACAGTTTGTCTGCTAATAAATGTGCCGGCACATCTTGTGTCTCAAAATACTCCTTTAGTGTATCTTCTTGGCTATCAGTGGTCTTGCTTTCATAAAACAATACCAGTAATTTCTCAATTTCTTCCACTCTCATAATTGTTCAGTTTATTGAATTGTTCACGTATCTTCTTTCTGGCTCTGGATAGCAATACTCTTATATTGATGCTGCTTAATCCGGTTAGCCGCTCTATCTCTTCATAAGAGCATCCCCTAACATCTTTCAGCGTAATGATTTTCTGCTGTTGCTCCGGTAAACAACTAATGAGCTGTCTCACTTGTCTGACTTCGTCCTTTGCTTCTAAGTTGTCTGTCTCTGTCGTATCCGCCAACATAGTTAGCTCTACTGCTTGTTTGCTGAGCACATATTTACCCGAGCGCAAAATGTCAAAGCACATATTCTTCACGAGTGTGACGCTGAAAGCTTCCGGATTGTTGATGGCAACTAATCCATCTCTTTTATCCCATAGCTTCAGATAAGCTTCTTGTACCAAATCTTCGGCATCAGGTTCATTCTCTAATAGCTGATAGGCTATAAAGTAGAGCTTGCGATGAAAAGGTAAATATTCTCTCTTAAAAGTTTCAGCGTCCATAGACTTTCATGTCTTTGTTCATATCTTCTTTGTAGACGTGAGTGGGGTGAATCTTGTTACAAGTAAACTCTGAGAAATATAAAAAGACGAAACTTTATTTTCTCGGATAATGGTTTAGCACTATTGTATTCCGAAAAATAAAGTTTCGTCTTTGAAGAATAAAGCGTTTTGCTTTTAGCTGCTAATCGATAAATGCCTCAGAACAGAACGCTTAAATATATTGATATAGAATATTACTTCTTAAGCTTTTCCGCAATAAGACCTTCTATTTCTTCTGCCAATTCAGGATTATCTGCCATGCATTGTTTGGCAGCATCACGTCCTTGGCCTAGTTTGGTATCGTTATAACTGTACCAAGAACCACTTTTCTTAACAAGCCCCAAATCTGCGCCTAGGTCAACAATTTCCCCTGAGCGAGAGATACCTCCACCAAACATAATATCGAATTCTGCTTTACGGAAAGGAGGGGCCATCTTGTTCTTTACTACTTTTACACGTACTTGATTACCGATCACCTCATCACCGTCTTTCAATTGTGAAGCACGGCGGATATCTAAGCGTACTGATGCATAGAATTTTAATGCGTTACCGCCAGTCGTTGTTTCAGGACTCCCAAACATAACACCGATCTTTTCGCGTAACTGATTGATAAAGATACAAGTCGTGCGTGTTTTACTAACAGTACCTGTTAACTTTCTGAGGGCTTGAGACATGAGGCGGGCTTGTAGTCCCATTTTGTTTTCTCCCATATCACCTTCAATTTCAGCTTTTGGAGTAAGAGCAGCAACAGAGTCAATGACAATAATGTCAATAGCTGATGAACGAATCAATTGCTCCGCTATTTCAAGTGCTTGTTCACCATTGTCAGGTTGCGAGATCCAAAGATTATCTACATCAACGCCTAGTTTGGCTGCGTAGAAGCGATCGAAAGCATGTTCTGCGTCGATAAACGCAGCGATGCCTCCAGCCTTTTGTGCTTCCGCAATGGCATGAATGGCCAATGTCGTTTTACCAGATGATTCCGGTCCGTAGATTTCAATTATTCTTCCTCGGGGATAACCACCTACGCCTAGTGCGGCATTCAGAGCGATTGATCCAGAAGGAATTACTTCAACTTGTTCCACTACATTATCGCCCATTTTCATGATAGAACCTTTACCGAAGTTCTTTTCTATCTTGTCCATAGCTGCCTGTAAGGCCTTTAATTTTTCGCTTGATGCCATTTTATTGTTTTCTGTTTCAAAATTTAGTTCGTCTTTCTTGGCCATAATATTTTTTAAAATAGTCGTGGGATTGTCCCATTACTGGTTTATAATCTGCTCTGCATGCTCTTTGGTTTTAACCTCTTTAGAGCTTATAATCCGTTCTACGATTCCTTCCTCATTAATAATAAAGGTCGTACGTAGAGTTCCCATATATGAGCGGCCATACATTTTCTTCTCAGCCCATACGCCAAACTGTTCTACTAGTTCTTTGTTCGTATCTGCAATGAGCGTAAAAGGCAGGTTGTTTTTATCAATAAACTTCTGGTGAGACTTTTCATCATCCACGCTTACGCCGAGAACTTCATATCCAGCTTTTCGTAGCTCTGAATAGTTATCTCTGAGGTTGCATGCTTGAGTGGTGCATCCTGAAGTATTGTCTTTGGGATAAAAATAAATCACTAACTTTTTTCCTTTGTAATTAGCCAGACGTATTTCTTCTCCTTTTTCGTTGATGCCCAAAACTTCCGGGGCTTTATCTCCTACATTCATTTGTTCTTCTTTTTAAAGTTCCAAATCTTTGTTGAACACTTCGTGCCAAGGCAAACCTTGCTTGTTCAATTGTTCCATGAAAGGGTCAGGATTAAACTCCTCTACGTTGTTTACTCCCGGGTTTTTCCACAAACCTTTAAAGAACATCAAAGCACCGATCATAGCTGGAACGCCTGTGGTGTAGCTCACTCCCTGCATACCTGTTTCTTTATAGGCCGCTTCGTGACTACAATTGTTGTATACATAGTAAGTACATTCTTTACCATCTTTGATACCACGGATGCGACAACCGATTGATGTTTCTCCAGTGTAGTTCTCACCCAAATCTTGCGGGTTGGGCAGTACTGCTTTTAAGAATTGGATAGGAACAATCTTCTGTCCGTTATAATCTATTTCATCAATGCGAGCCATGCCAATGTTTTGGATAACACGTAAGTGAGTAAGATATTCTTGTCCAAAAGTCATCCAGAATCTTGCTCGCTTAATAGTCGGGAAGTGCTTTACTAAAGATTCTAATTCTTCATGATAAAGCAAGTAAGACTCTTTGGGGCCGACATTTGGATAAGTGATCGGTTGGTGCAACTCCAATGAACCTGTTTCTATCCATTTACCGTTTTCAAAGTAGCGGCCTTTCTGAGTAATCTCGCGGATATTGATTTCCGGATTAAAGTTCGTGGCAAATGCTTTGTGGTGATCACCAGCATTGCAATCTACAATATCCAGATAATGTATTTCGTCAAAATAATGTTTGGCAGCATAAGCCGTGTATATTCCACTCACTCCCGGATCGAATCCACAACCGAGTATGGCTGTTAATCCTGCCTCTTTGAAGCGTTCGTGATAAGCCCATTGCCAACTGTATTCAAAGTGAGCTTCGTCTTTTGGTTCGTAGTTAGCCGTATCAAGGTAGTTTACTCCGGCTTTGAGGCAAGCTTCCATAATGGTAAGGTCTTGATAAGGGAGAGCTACATTGATAACCAATTCAGGTTTGAAGTCATTGAATAATGCAACAAGTTCATCTACATTGTCCGCATCAACTTGTGCTGTTTTTATTGTTGGATTACCAATGGCTTTTACAATAGCATCGCACTTTGATTTTGTGCGGCTGGCAAGCATTATATCTGTAAATGTATCGGCATTCTGTGCCACTTTGTGTGCAACAACGGTTCCTACACCGCCTGCACCAATAATTAGAACTCTACCCATTTCTTATTTCTGAACTTTTAAATCATTTGTTTATTAATTGAATATATGCCAAACGACTTTGAACGTGGCACTTCAATGTTTACTGAGCAAAGATAAAAAATAAATCGGAACCGATATTATATATCATCTATCTTTATTCATTCTCCATTATCTTATTAATATGCCACTTTCAAATTCGAGTACGTAGCCATTATATAACCATGTTTCAAACTTAGAGTCTTTTTTGACTATTATTTGACTTGGTTCTCCCAATGCTAACCTACATTCGTCTGTATTCATTCCGGGCTTTACTTCTCCATAAGCTATTAATGTCCAGTGCTCTTCGGTGATCTGTGGATATTTGCTTCTGATATTGTCGAATGCGAATAAGTCCTCAATGTAATTTTCGTTTTTGATAATATAGTCGTACTTTAAGTCTACATCTGTTAGATAAATATTCCCATTTGCATCTTCCAGCATGAGAGTAACGAATGTTTTTCCACTCTTTAATTTTATGTCTTTAACGGTCAATTGAGTATAGCGAGCCAAGCGTATTCTTGTGGTAATAGGCTGATCTTGTGAACCTGTTCTAACCTCCGCTTCAATGTTCTTCTTCGGATAAACCGGTAGGTTTATGTATTTGGATTTAATATCATCCAAAGCTTTTTCGTTTTGATCAACAAAGCTAAATGCATTAGGGAAATATTTAACTTTCTTGTCAGCTTGAAAATCGGACTTATCCATACCTGAATTGGTTCTTGAAAAGGCCACTTCAGTATAGTAAGAATGTCCTTTTTCGTCTTCGAAGATAAGTTTTACCGGATATTGTTTATTTCCGACACCTACAGCTTTAATTGTTACTTTTGTGTTGAAGGGGATGTTTACATCACTATATCCTTTATAGGTATTTGTATCGTCTACACGGACAGAAGTTGTTTTGGTATATAATGTTTTTCCGGTCAGCAATTCTTTGGCTTTATCCACGTCTTTAAGAAATACGAGTCCATTGATACTGGCCCGAGGGTTACTGCTGCATATTTCATCCAGTCTTTTATTTTTAAATTCATAGTAGTATTTATTCCCTTCGCAGCTAAATACAAAGCGGGTAGAATAGCTCTTTCCGGCATATGTTTCTTCCTCACTCTCTTCAGTACCTACAAATTCAAGTATTTTTTGTTTCAATATGTTACTTGCTACATCTTTCTTGTCTTCGTAAGTTTTGAGTATGGGTAAGAATCTGTCTTTATCCTCAGGCAGAAACATAAATTTTAATTCGGGAACCCATTTACATAGCGTGTAAAGCTCAAAGTTGGTATTAACAAATTGTTCTTCCTCCGTTGTTTGGATGGCCTTGTTAGTAGAGGTCGATACAATATATTCGTTTTGTGCCTTAGCGGTTTGGTTACCGACTAATAAGAGCAGAATTAATAGTGATTTTAGATTCATAATTGCTTGTTTTGATAGGTGAAAATATAACGGTTAAGTAATTATCCTTTGTTTTTTATAATTATCCAAACGATGATAGGTGCTCCGAATAATGCTGTTATGGCATTGATAGGGAGGGTACCTTGTGCGCTGGGTAGTTGAGAGATAATATCACAAATGAGCATTGTTGAGGCTCCGCAAAGTATAGAAGTGGGCAGAATCACTCTGTGATTGGAAGTGCCCATTATGCCGCGTGCAATGTGCGGCATGGTTATGCCTATAAAGGCAATAGGGCCTGTGAAAGCTGTGGAGGTTCCGGCCAATAAGGCTGTGGCGAAGATTACAAGTAAACGTAGTCGCATAACGGAAATCCCTAATCCAATGGCATAATTCTTTCCCAATAGAAGAACGTTGAGCTGCTTTTGCAAGATAAAAGCGAAAGAGATACCTATTAAGATGACAGGAGCCATAATCCACATTTGTTCCCAACTAACCGACGATAAGCTTCCGAACGTCCAGGTGATGAAGAGCTTTAACATGTCTGGGTTGCTCGCACTTTGAAGGATGCTCACAATTGCTCCGGCAAAATTGCCGAACATCATTCCTATGATAAGTAAAGATACTGTTTGAGGTATTCTTATTGAGACAATGATGACGAGTAGTAACACTCCGATTGATCCGGCAACTGCAGCCGTGACTTGTCCCCATCCGGCGAGAAAACCAAAAGGAAGTGCCGAAGCACTAAGTGTGAGCAACGCAACTCCCAAACTAGCACCAGAAGTAACACCTAGCACATCGGGTCCTGCGAGCGGATTGTGAAATAGTGTTTGCATCATTACGCCAGCCACAGATAAGGCAGCCCCTGCAAGTATGGCTGTCAGAGCCTTGGGTATTCTGTGGTTCAGAATGATTTCGCGATAAATCATATCGTTGCTATTGCCCGTTAGAGTGTTCCATATATCGCTTAAAGATAAGCTTACACTTCCCAAGGCAATGTCTGCCATGATTGCGATAATGAAAAGTATTGTGAGAAAGACTATTCTTCTATCCATTGCTTTTGAGCAGCTTTTATTTCTTCAGTTTATCCATATATACCGATTCGTAATTAGGCAGTAATTCAGGATGAAGTATCTTTATCATATCACTCAAGAGGAGATCGGGACGAGCTACGCCACTTTCCCAATAATCATTTCCTCCTTTAGCATTCTTTCGTTTATTGATATTGTATACTCTTCCTTCTTTGTACGCTTTAAAGAATTTATATTTAGCATCTATCTCTCCCAATTCTTCCAGCGAAGAAGCCTCAGATCCTATCCAAATGTCAGCTTTGCCAAAGTTTATCAAAGCTTCTTCTATATTGCTGCTTCTACTTCCACTACTCGTTGTGTCATTGGCGTAAAAATACTGTCCACCCGCATCTTTAAATAGTTGAGCGTTATAGCTCAGTCCTGTAGGCATCGACCAACTTCCCCGATAATCTTGCCCTGATAGAATTGAAGGTTTCTCTTTCACTGTTGAGGCGAGCTTCTTTACTTCCTCGTATCGTTTTTCTATGTTGCTATAAATACTGTCGGCTAATGCTTCTTTATCGAAGAAAGCCGCAACAAACTTAATCCATTCTGCTCTTCCCAATAGTGTCTTTTCTTGCCATTCGATGTTATATATCACAGTTATGCCTGTTTGTTGCATTCGCTTGCTGTTCTCATCTTCTGCGTTGTAAGCGGAAGTCATAATGGCTTGAGGGTGGAGTAGTAGAAGATTCTCAATATCCAGGTTGAATGGCTCTCCTAGATCTTTCACTTTGCCTTCCTTTACACCTTTTAATATAGTAGGGTTGTAGATGTATGCCGTGCTACATACTCCTGTCACTTTATTCAACTCTCCCAATAGTTCTATAAAGCCAAGGTGGGTAGCCGAATTAGTCATCAGACTGTTTAGCGGGATTTTAATTTTATGTCCATCTGTAGGTACTTTGGCTTTCTCATCTTTCACCAAGTAGTATTTATCGTATATTTCGCCTTGCTTCCATGGATTGTAAACAGTAATGGTGGTGTAGTTGGCAGCATGAGCGATACTAAATCTGCTAGCATGCGAAAGAAGCACTGGAGTGCCATCAATATTTGAAGTTTTTTGGGGAGACTTTCCTTTGCAACCAGATAATAATAAGAGAAGAGGAAGATATATGCACAAGATTCTTTTTACCATAATCAATAAAGTGTTTATAAACGCATACAAATATACAGGATAATTTTCAAAAAATGTACTTTATGTTTAATGATGCTGCCAATCATTTGTGTAGTGCAAAGGCAATCCCATAGTGGTATGCTTAAAGCTTTTGGTGAACGTGTACGTTCTAGATACGAAACGTGCACGAATCATATCTAAAACGTGCACGTTTATCAAAGGTTCTGTGCATAGACTAAAATAGCTCCTCAGGGATGCTGTAAAAGGCCACTCTATGTTAGTTGAGGGGACATGACTTTCTGTCAGTTGTGCTGACAATGACAGAACTAAATAGAGCATTTGCTACTGTCACTTTCGGGAGTTTGTTTGTTACTATTGCTTTGGCACAAGGTTTGTCTTTTAATAGTTGTTCGGTTAAACTCCGGGTAAGACATAGAATAATAACAATTAAAATAAGATAATAGTCATGGGAAAAATTATTGGTATAGACTTAGGAACAACAAACTCTTGTGTTTCTGTATTCGAAGGAAATGAACCGGTTGTAATATCTAATAGTGAAGGTAAACGCACAACTCCTTCTATTGTAGCATTTATAGACGGAGGCGAACGTAAAGTGGGTGATCCTGCTAAGCGTCAGGCTATTACTAACTCTCAAAGAACAGTATATTCAATCAAACGTTTCATGGGAGAAAACTGGGACCAGGTGCAGAAAGAGATTGCACGTGTACCTTATAAAGTAGTAAAAGGCGAGAACAGTACACCGCGCGTTGAGATCGACGGACGTCTTTATACTCCGCAGGAAATCTCGGCCATGATTCTACAGAAGATGAAGAAGACTGCTGAAGATTATTTAGGTCAGGAAGTAACAGAGGCTGTTATTACAGTACCTGCTTACTTTAGCGACTCTCAGCGTCAGGCAACCAAAGAAGCCGGCCAGATCGCCGGATTGGATGTGAAACGTATTGTTAACGAACCAACTGCTGCTGCTTTGGCTTATGGTCTTGATAAGGCTCACAAAGATATGAAGATTGCTGTGTTCGACCTTGGTGGTGGTACATTCGATATCTCTATTCTTGAATTTGGTGGGGGTGTTTTCGAAGTTCTTTCTACGAATGGTGATACTCACCTTGGTGGTGATGATTTTGACCAAGTCGTTATTAACTGGTTAGTTCAGGAATTTAAGAATGATGAAGGTGCTGATCTTACTCAAGATCCGATGGCTTTGCAACGTTTGAAAGAAGCTGCTGAAAAAGCGAAGATTGAATTATCTTCATCTACCAGCACTGAGATCAACTTACCTTATATTATGCCGGTAGCAGGTGTGCCAAAGCATTTGGTTAAAACGTTGAGCCGTGCTAAATTTGAATCATTGGCTCATGAGTTGATTCAAGCTTGTCTTGAACCATGTAAGAAAGCCATGAAAGATGCTAGCTTGAGCAACTCTGATATTGACGAAGTAATCCTTGTTGGTGGTTCTTCACGTATACCTGCTGTGCAAAAATTAGTGGAAGATTTCTTTGGCAAAGCTCCTTCTAAAGGTGTGAATCCAGACGAAGTAGTGGCTGTAGGAGCTGCTGTACAGGGTGCTGTGTTGACAGATGAAATTAAAGGTGTGGTATTGCTTGATGTTACTCCATTATCAATGGGTATTGAAACCATGGGTGGTGTGATGACTAAATTGATTGATTCTAACACAACCATTCCTTGCAAGAAGAGTGAAACATTCTCTACTGCTGCTGATAACCAGACAGAAGTAACCATCCACGTGCTGCAAGGCGAACGTCCGATGGCATCTCAGAATAAGTCTATTGGTCAGTTTAACTTGACAGGAATTGCACCGGCTCGTCGTGGTATACCACAAATTGAAGTTGCGTTTGACATTGATGCGAATGGTATCTTGAAAGTATCTGCTAAAGATAAAGCGACCGGCAAAGAACAAGTAATTCGTATCGAAGCTTCAAGTGGCTTGAGCAAAGAAGAAATAGATAGAATGAAAGCTGAAGCTGAATCTAATGCTGAAGCAGATAAGAAAGAACGTGAAAAGATTGATAAGCTGAATCAGGCTGATAGCACAATCTTCCAGACAGAAAAGCAATTGGAAGAACTGGGAGATAAGTTGCCTGCTGACAAGAAAGCACCGATTGAAGCTGCTTTGGCTAAGTTGAAAGAAGCTCACAAAGCACAAGATGTTGCTGCTATTGATACTGCATTGGCAGAGGTTAATACTGCTTTCCAAACTGCAAGTGCCGAGATGTATGCTCAGAGTGGCGCACAAGGCGGAGCACAAGCTGGTCCGGACATGAACGGTAGTCAGGCCAACGAAGGCGATAGCAAGCAAGGTGAAAATATTCAAGATGCTGATTTTGAAGAAGTGAAATAACATCTTTGTATTGTATCAAAAAGAGGCTGATCTTTAATTAGATTAGCCTCTTTTTGCATAAATACGTATTATGTTTGGCTATGTGACTCAATTATCTTACTTTCGCGATACAAATGTAATACTACTATTTATGGAATGGTTTGAAGAGATAACCGCGCAGATTAGTTCGGCTTTGTGGGGATGGCCGATGATTATTTTACTTTTAGGTACTCATTTGTTTCTTACTATCAGATTACGTGTTCCTCAATTAAAAATATTTACGGCTATCCGTTTGTCTGTTGCCAAAGATAAAAATGCTGCTGGAGATGTGAGCCAGTTCGGTGCTTTAGCTACCTCTTTGGCAGCTACGATTGGTACGGGCAACATTGTAGGAGTAGCTACTGCTGTTGCTTTTGGGGGTCCGGGAGCAGTTCTCTGGTGTTGGATAACGGGAGTATTGGGAATCTCTACTAAATATGCAGAAGGCCTTTTAGCTATTAAATATCGTGTTCGTACGGCTAATGGAGAAATGCTCGGCGGGCCAATGTACGCTTTGGAGCGTGGATTAAATATGAAGTGGCTCGCTGTTCTTTTTTGCATCTTTACTGCTATTGCAGCTTTTGGCATTGGCAATACTGTTCAGGCTAATTCCATCTCAATGCTATTAAATGAAAGTTGGGGCATCTCGCCTCATCTCACGGGAGGTATCATTTGTCTTCTTTTAGCTTTAGTTATGTTGTTCGGGTTAAAAGGAATTTCAAACGTTTGTTCGGCATTGGTTCCTTTTATGGCGGCATTTTATGTGCTGGGTTGCATCATCATTCTTTGGATGAATGCTGCTTATCTGAAAGATACAGTTGCGTTAATCTTCGACTCGGCTTTTACTCCACAGGCTGCTGGTGGAGGATTCTTGGGAACCACGGTGATGATGGCGGCACGATATGGCATTGCTCGTGGACTTTTCTCTAATGAATCAGGATTAGGATCTGCTCCTATTGTAGCTGCGGCAGCCCGAACAAGAAACCCGGTGCGGCAAGCGTTGGTCTCATCTACGGGTACTTTCTGGGACACTGTTATTATCTGTGCTCTTACCGGACTTGTGCTGGTGAGTAGTATTATTGCTCATCCCGAGATAGATCATACGCAAGGTGGAGCACTTACTAAAATGGCATTTGGAAAGATTCCTTATTTTGGACCAATTATTCTTTCTGTTGGCATTGTTACTTTTGCTTTTTCCACCATTTTGGGTTGGTCATATTACGGAGAGAAAGCGATGGAATATTTAGGAGGAAAACGTTTAATCATCTATTATCGCATCGTATACATTGCTGCTGCTTACCTTGGGTCAGTGATGAACCTAACGTTGGTATGGAACATAGCCGATAGTATGAATGCTCTTATGGCTATTCCAAATTTAATTTCACTTCTCCTGCTTTCCGGAGTAGCGGTAAAAGAAACCCGCCGTTTCCTATGGTCCGGAAAGTTGGATGAAGATGCTACAGAAGAAGTGTGAATAAGTAGGTGTGGGTTATTCTACGCTTTTCAGCCAAGAAATTTCTTTTGTCCACAAGGTTTCGTCCGGAGTTTCCAAGATGATAGGCATATTGTCGAAGCGTGGGTCTTTCATCACTTTTTCGAAGAACTTATTTCCGATAAAGCCATAACCGATGCTGTCGTGCCTGTCTACGCGAGTACCAAGAGCTTTTTTAGAGTCATTTAAGTGGATGCCACGGAGGTACTTGAATCCAACGATCTCTTCAAAATCGTGAAATACTTGATCATAATCCGTTAAGAAATCGTAGCCTGCCGTAAAGGTGTGGCAAGTATCGAGGCAAACACCTACGCGTGATTTGTCTTCTACTCTGTCAATGATATGCTTCAAGTGCCAAAACTCATTTCCCAGATTACTTCCCTGTCCGGCAGTGTTCTCTATCACAGCAGTAACACCCTGAGTCTTTTCCAATACAATATTGATGCTTTCGGCAATGCGATTTAGTGATTCTTCGACAGCTATCTTATTTAGGTGGCTGCCCGGATGGAAATTCAGTAACTTCAATCCCAATTGCTCACAACGTTGCATCTCGTCTAGAAAAGCAGCACGGCTTTTGGTCAGTCCTTCCTCTTCTGGATGTCCCAGATTAATGAGGTAGCTATCGTGAGGTAGAATATATTCGGGCTGAAAGCCATATTTCGCACAATTTTCTTTAAAAAGGTTGATGTTCTCCTCTGTCAGCGGTTTACTAACCCATTGGCGTTGATTCTTAGTGAAAAGGGCGAAAGCAGTGGCCCCAATTTCATGTGCGTTGATCGGAGCAGACTCTACTCCTCCAGATGCGCTGACGTGTGCTCCGATATATTTCATACTATCTTCTTTTTTGTTTGCTGTAAATTTACTCAGAATATTGTTATCAACGCCTATGTTGCCGAAATTGTTTTAACCTTTCATTGCTTAAATGGATATAGGAAGAAAATAATGAGGGTTTTTCATAGGGTTTTTATTGTTTGGACGATCATATTAGTGAACCGGTTGATTATTCATCTTTAAAACAGTACAATTATGAAAACGAGATTATTAAAAACAACAGGGCTACTGCTTATGCTATTAGTCTTTGGAAGTGCATTCCCGGTATGGGCCGGTGATAGTTCAAGCTTTACCATTATAAATGGTGTGATTAAAGATAAGCAGACTAAAAAGAAATTGGAACAGGTCAGTGTTTCTATTCCCGGTACAGGTATAGGTACAGTGACTAATGCTGACGGCGTCTTCTCTCTTAAAATAGCCGATGATATTGATGCTACGACATTGGCAATCTCTCATATCGGGTATTTCAATCAGAGACTTGAAATAAAAGATCATGAAATGCAGGATGTGACGATCTTTTTGACTCCTAATTCTACAGTACTGCAAGAGGTTATTATTGAAGGTGCACAACCGTTAAAACTAGTAAGGGATGCCATTGCTCGAGTTGAACAGAATAATAGCTCAAGCGCAAATCTGCTTACTGGCTTTTACCGTGAAACGATAAAGAAGAAACGCAGCTATATCAATATTTCTGAGGCTATCATAAATATCTATAAGACCCCTTATACTCAAAGTGTTGACAAAGATAGAATACAAGTTTACAAAGGGCGCAGACTGCTTAGCCCCAAACTGAATGATACACTTGTAGTAAAACTGGCTGGAGGTCCTAACCTATCCATCTATCTGGATGTGGTGAAGAACCGTGACTTGATGCTCGATCTTTCTTCTCTTCCTTATTATCGATTTAGTATGGATCGATCGGTGATGATCAATGAACGTCCGCACTTTGTAGTCAACTTTGAACCGCAGGTAACTTTACCGTACGCGCTGTTCTATGGTAAACTGTATATAGATCAAAAGACTCTTACGTTCTCCCGGGCAGAATTGCATACTTCTATGGATGATAGAAATAAAGTAACTCAAGCTATCTTAAAAAAGAAACCATATAACTTACGCTTTAAACCGGAACAAATATCCTATCTGATCACTTACAAAGAAGATAAAGGGCGGAGCTACCTGAATTATATTCGCACGGAGTTTGACTTTAAGTGCGATTGGAAGCGCAAGCTTTTCTCTACAAACTATTCCGTAGTTTCTGAGATGGTAGTGACTGATAAAAAGGAACGTGATGTGGCCAGTATTCCTTATAAACTAACCTTTAACGAGAAGAACTCTTTATCTGACAAGGTAACTAGTTTCTATGATGAGAATTTCTGGGAAGACTATAATATCATAGAGCCTACCGTATCTCTAGAAGCGGCAGTAAATAAGCTAAAGAAGCACAAGTAAAGAATTCATATTTGTCATACTGTTTATTAAAGAAGTTTTTATATATTTGAAGGATTCAACTCAATTCTGATTTGGTTATGCTGGACGATTTATTCGTATTGAAAAAGATAAAGGAAGGAGATATAAAGACATTTGAAGATGTCTTTAGGCTCTATTACTCTCCCCTTTGCCTATATGCGTTCGGCATAACCGGTAGGAAAGATGCGGCGGAAGAGATTGTTCAGGACTTGTTTTATACTGTGTGGAAAGAACGTTGTAGCTTGCAAATATTGCGCTCTGTGAAGTCTTACTTATATGGTGCCGTTCGCAATCAATCACTTCAATACTGCGAGCATTTTAGTGTGCGTGAGCGCTATCGACAATCTGTTCTAGCTGAGAATGAAGTAATAACAGAACCTTCTCCGGAGGAGCAACTGGAGAATAAAGAATTGGAAGAAGTCATTAACCGGACGTTAAGAAAGCTGCCGGACAGACGTCGGCAGATATTCAGAATGCATCGTTTGGAGGGACTGAAATATAAAGAGATAGCAGAAAAGTTGTCTTTGTCTGTTAAGACAATCGAGGCTGAGATGACGAAAACCTATCAGGCATTGCGTGAGGAAATAGAAAGATATACTTATATATTATGACTTTAAGAGAAGAAAAAGAGAAAGTAACCAGTCGGGCTTGGGATAGCTTATATAAGCGTCTGGAAGAAGATGGACTGTTGGAACAAAGCCATAATACGACGAGGCAATGGACGATTCTTACGCCTGTAGTATGGAAGTGGGCGGCAAGCGTTGCAGTTTTACTTATTTGTGCAGTTTCGGTGTATGTAATGTATAATACCAATTCGCTGAAAGCCGACACGTTGGTGCTGAACAATGAAAAGGGGAAACCAACATTGGTCACTACGTTCGAGGATGGTTCAACTGTTTATTTAAGTGAGCAAACGTTACTAGAATATCCGAATCATTTTGCGGAAGATAAGAGGGAAGTGTTTTTGAAAGGTGATGCTTTCTTTGAAGTGAGCGGCAATCCGAAACGCCCTTTTATTATTGAAACAAAGACGGCCATCATCAAGGTGATAGGTACACGGTTTAATGTAAAAAGCAAAGATGAGGCTTCCTTCTCTCTCTCCGTGCGTAGTGGAGTGGTAGAGGTTACCTCTAAAAAGAATGGGGAGAGTACTCACGTTAGAGCAGGAGAGACGGTCATGCTGCAGTCCGACAAGCTACAAACTATGCAGACTCGTGATTTCGATCAATTTAATAGGTATCTTAAATATATTCATTTCAAGGATCAAACATTATCCAATGTTATACGGATAATAAATGAAACGACAGATTCGGTTCAGCTCAAGGTGGCCCCCGAATTGGGAGACAGACTATTGACAGTAACCTTCTCTAACGACTCTCCTTATACTATGGCCGAGCTTATTAGCATGGCTTTGAACCTACGACTATCTCAGCAACAAAATATTATTTATATCACTCAGCCAAAATAACAAAAATGAAACAGGCGGTTGGCTATATATTCTGTCGTTTCGTCGTCTTGTGGTGCCTTTTACTGTTGGTGGCACCTTTACAAGCCGATGATGGGGGAGGAGTGCTGGACCGTAAAATAAGAATTACCCAGAATAAGGGAACAAAGTATCAACTGCTGAGACATGTGTCCGAACAGTCAGGTTACTTCTTTGTGTATGATAGCCAGATTATCAACAATGACGAGGTAGTAAAGATACATAAGGGAGAGTACACCATACAGAATGCCATTTATGCGATAACGGGAAATAATGCCCTCAAAATCAGTTTACTGGGAAGTCATATCTTACTGAGTTTGCCGGTGGCAGAACAGAAGGAGGTGATTCACTATAAGGAAAAGCCACACGATAAATTCCTTACTCTCAAGGGTAGGGTGTACGATGCCTTATCAAAAGAAGTGATTCCTTACGTCTCTGTTAGTATGAGTAATGGGTCTATTGGTTCAATAACCAACCAAGATGGCGAGTTTAAGTTGGTGATTCCCGATTCTTTAAGCCACTCTTCCATAAAGTTGTCTCATGTTGGTTATCTAAATGAAGAGGTGAAGGCTTCTGCCTTGGTTGACAGATATACAGAAATCTTGTTAGAGCCCAAGGTCATATCTTTGCAAGAAGTCGTTGTTCGGGCTGTTAATCCTTTGCACGTGTTGCAGAAGATGCAAGACGAGCGTGAACGAAATTATTCCTCTGTTCCGGTTTATCTGACCACTTTCTATCGGGAAGTAATAGAACATAAGAAAAAGAACATAGACCTGACCGAGGCTGTACTGAAGGTTTATAAAAACGCTTATAGGAAGATCTCTACAATGGACCAGGTAAAACTGATCAAGATGCGGCGCGTGTTTAAGAAGCAAGAGAGCGACACTATTTTTACGAAGATGAAGTCGGGCGTTAAGTCTAGTTTAACATTAGACATAATTAAGGAAATGCCTGATTTCCTGACACCTAAAACTGGCGAATCGACTTTTGTCTATCGATATACTGATATTAGCGAGATAGATAAAAGGCGAATATATATAATTTCTTTCGAGCAAAACAAGGATATAACAGAACCTTTATATAAGGGGCAATTGTATATTGATACAGAGAATTATGCTTTGTTAGAAGCTCACTTTGAGATAAACCCCATTTATGCGGAAAAGGCGACGGACATATTTGTAGAGAAGAAGAGTCACGACTACAAGCTAACGCTTAAGCGTGCAGCATATACGGTCTCTTATAAACCCTCAGCCGATGGTGTTTACTACGTTAATCATGTTCGAGGTGATCTTGAATTTAAAGTGAAACGGAAACATCGCTTCTTTAGTACTTCGTTAAATCTTTGGTTCGAGATGGTTACTTGCAAGACTGATTTAGAAAATGTAAGAGGCTTTTCTCGCAGTGAACGTCTATCTACCCGAAATGTTTTTTCGGAGACGAAGTATGAGTATGACGCTAACTTTTGGGAACACTTCAATGTGATTGTTCCCGAAGACGAGTTAAAGGATTTGATTATAAATAATCTCGGAGAAGTAACTACAGCACCGGTGCCGGATGAGGATGCGAATGAAGAATAGCTTAAACAAGAATTTTATTGCTTAAACGCTTGACTTTTGTTTTGTAATGTAGTATATTTGTAAGCGTAATCATAAAGTATATTCAAATTATAATACACTAAAAGGGAGAAGTTGCTACTTCTCCCTTTTTTCTTGGGCATATGCTTCAAACGACCTCATTGCAAGGTGGAAAACAGTTGAAAGAACGGTTTAGTTGGGTCAACTGCACGGTTCTTTCACTCCATAAGACGGTTTCTCTTCACTCAAATGCTTATTTGTTTTCGGAGAAATGCCTAAAGGAAAATACTTTTTCTCTTTTTGTTATCCTCAAAGCTCCTTTTCTTTTCGGAGCCTGCTTACTCGGTTAATTAACCATAATTCATCTCTTGACAAGAATAAGCTTCATGTAAGGTTGTTTGTACTAGGAAATAAAAAGCTAATTTTGCAAGAGAACTAAATAGATCATAATTATGTCATACTGTAGCTACATACCAACCATGTCCGAGCCTAGTCGCTCCTTACATCAGAACTACCACAATAATCATTACGGCTTTCCGATACATGATGATAATGAATTGTTCGGTAGGTTAATCCTCGAGATCAATCAAGCAGGTTTAAGTTGGGAAACAATATTGAAAAAAGAGATCTCCTTCAGAAGTGCTTATGATAATTTTGATATTCAAAGAATTGCGGCATATACGGAAATAGAGAGAGAACGTTTACTCAATGATCCCGGTATTATTCGAAACCGATTGAAAATAAATGCAGCCATTGAAAATGCCAAGACTATAGTGGGCTTGCAAAAAGAATATGGCTCCTTTGAAAAATGGCTCGAGCAAAACCACCCGAAGACAAAGGAGGAATGGGTGAAACTCTTCAAGAAGACATTCAAATTCACCGGAGGAGAAATTGTCGGCGAGTTTTTAATGAGCATTGGTTATCTAGATGGAGCACACGACTCTTCCTGTCCGGTGCATCAGGAGATACTTAAATCTAAACCGATGTGGCTGCTTAAATAATTGAAATAAAGAAAGCCCTATCCTAATTACGGATATAAAATAATCCCACCCGGAAACCAATCATTAAGAAGAAAAGTGTCCGGATGGGATTCTTGTTTTTGTGTAAGCGTGTAGTTTCTTAGGCCAAATTACCTATTTCACTGATGTTCTTTTCTATATCGGCATCTGTCAGCGAATAGTTTACCAGATTACCTGACAGATATTGGTCATAAGATGGCATGTCGATCAGCCCATGACCAGATAAATTAAAGAGAATCACCTTCTCCTCACCCGTTTCTTTGCATTTATTGGCTTCGTTAATGGTGGCAGCGATGGCATGACACGATTCCGGAGCGGGAATAATACCTTCGACCTGAGCAAAGAGGCATCCGGCTTCGAATGATTCCAATTGTTGAATGTCGACTGCTTCCATCAGCCCGTCTTTTAAGAGTTGAGAAACAATAACTCCTGCACCATGATAGCGCAAGCCACCTGCATGAATATTGGCAGGGGAGAAGTTGTGTCCCAATGTGAACATGGGTAGCAATGGAGTGTATCCGGCTTCGTCACCGAAATCATATTGAAACTTACCTCGCGTGAGTTTAGGACAAGAGGCTGGTTCGGCGGCAATATATCGTGTCTTCTTTCCTTCTAATATGGTATGGCGCATGAAGGGGAATGAAATACCTCCAAAGTTTGATCCGCCGCCAAAGCAACCGATGATCATATCCGGATATTCTCCCGTCATCTCCATTTGTTTTTCTGCTTCCAGTCCAATAATCGTTTGGTGCAAAGTGACGTGGCTCAGTACAGAGCCAAGAGTATACTTGCAGTTTGGCGTACTCTGGGCCAGTTCGATAGCTTCAGAAATAGCAGTACCCAAAGAACCCTGATAGTTAGGGTGAGCAGTCAGAATGTTTTTTCCCGCACGGGTCGACATGGATGGTGAAGCGGTTACCTGAGCGCCAAAAGTCTGCATGACACTCCGACGATAAGGTTTTTGCTCATAGCTGATCTTTACTTGATAGACTGCAGCCTCCAGCCCGAAAACCTTAGCAGCGTAAGCCAATGCAGCTCCCCATTGTCCTGCACCTGTTTCAGTGGTAACGTTTGTTACCCCCTCTTTCTTGCAGTAGTAAGCCTGCGCCAGCGCTGAGTTCAACTTATGAGAACCTATTGGACTAACACTCTCATTCTTAAAATATATGTGTGCAGGAGTACCTAATGCCTTCTCTAATCCGTAAGCTCTTACGAGTGGAGTACTGCGATAGTACTTATACATCTCGCGCACCTCTTCCGGAATTTCAATCCACTGATCAGTCATGTTTAATTCCTGCTTGCATAGTTCTTCGGCAAAGATTGGATAAAGATCTTCTGCCTTAAGAGGTTGCTTTGTTCCCGGATGCAACGGAGGCATAGGCTTATTAACCATATCGGCTTGAATGTTATACCAATAACGTGGAATCTCCTCCTCAGGCAGCATGAATCTTTTTGTTTTATTGCTCATAATACTATAATTTAATGTTTTTGAACTCAAATGTAGCCATTATTTTTATTATTGATATTAAAATGCTCAAAAACCTCTCTTTAAGAGTCTCGTTTTCAAATGTGCATCAGTTCCTTTATTTAGAAGTTTCTCTCATTTTATTGATAAATAGGTTTTTTATGCTCTACAATCGCATTGAAGTGAACGATGGTCCGTAAGCAAAAAAATGTTTTTGCCTGCGGATTTGTGGCTCTATCATTTTTGCTATAACTTGCCAACGTTTATCAGTTGGCTGGTAAAATGATGAATGAAAGATGTCTCTATGATTGATCCTCAATATTTAGAGAGGATAATATTCATGAATATTGCTTATTGATAACGTCTTGCTAAATTTAATATATTTTTTAGTAAATGTAAGTAGCCAATGAAGAAGAATGATTTTATTAGTTTTATGTATTCAGTTATTGATGAGCTTGAGGCAGGTAATTATCACGGTACTGCTCATGTCTATAAGAGTAGTTTGAGCATTTTTTTGAGGTTTCTGCAAAAGAAATCTTTTGACTTTAAAAAAAATACGCCGGATCTGCTGAAATGCTTTGAGGATTATATGAGGAAACGGCAACACAGTTGGAATACTATTTCCACATATCTGCGGACTATACGGGCAACTTATAACCGGGCAGTGGATAGGTCTTTGGCTCCTTATGTTCCCCGTTTGTTTAAACATGTGTATACAGGCACTCGGGCGGATAAGAAAAGAGCTTTGGATGTGAAAGATATGTCTTTTGTATTTCAAACTTTAAAGACGCAAAAGATGCCTGAGGCGTTAAGGCGCTCTCAGGGATTATTTGTTTTGATGTTTATGCTTAGGGGATTGCCCTTTGTAGATCTTGTGTATTTGCAGAAGAAGGATTTAAATGGAAATGTTCTTACCTATAGGCGTAGAAAAACAGGGAGACTATTAACGGTTATAATTCCACAAGAAGCCATGCTCATAATGAGCGAATATATGGACAAAAATACGAATTCTCCTTATTTGTTTTCATTTCTCAAAGGAGAAGAAAATTCGGAGCAAGCTTATCAGGTGTATCAATTAGCTCTGCGAAATTTCAACCATCAGCTGTCACTGCTATCTCAAGAACTTCAGCTTGGTTGTAACTTAAGTTCGTATACGGCAAGACATACTTGGGCTACATTAGCTTATTATTGCAATATACATCCAGACGTTATTTCCGAAGCAATGGGACATTCTTCGATAGCAGTTACAGAAACTTATTTGAAGCCTTTTAGTCAAAATAGAATAAAAGAGGCGAATGAGAAGATTATCTTATCTATTCAAGGATATTGTTGAATTGTATCTCATTAATAATTAGCCGTTACTTTGTAGGTAACGGAAACACAACCAGATTATATCTTTAAAGGCGTTTTGAGATAAAATTTCACATGAAAAGGCATTTTCTGCACATAGAAAGGCAACAACTCTTTTCTCCATATTTATATATTTAAACATGGAGAAGATTTCTTGTGACCATAGCGAAGATAGGAGTTTAATAGAGACTAGTTAAGAATGGCCTTACCCTTATTAACAGGATAGCTTTTTGTTTTTTCTATAAAAAACATGAAAATAGTCTTGCTTAATTCATATTATATGTTCATATTTGCATTCGGTTGTGTTTCCGTTACCTACAAAGTAACGGAGAAAATACTCCTAATTGATATTTTTGAATTATGTATAGAAATCATAAGGCAATGAAGAAAGGTTTTTTACAGTTTTGGTTTTCTGTAAATAGAGATATTTACATAGAACTTTCTTTTCAGTTTAAAACAAATCCATGGAGGGTGTACAGTTTGGCCCATGGTAAACGTACCCGAAGTTTGAAAGACAGTCGAATATTACAGGAATTACAGACAAGAGGGATTGTGAACAAAATTAAGCCATGGTGAAAAGGCATTGCTAACGGGCGGACTCGGTGGAAAAGGAGCAAGTGTCTTATTTATTTCAAAATAGATTTAGTACTTTCATTTTCATCTCAAGCACCAGTGGTTCGCCCGAATAGCTACTTGCGAATATCATGAAACAACAGAGAACTACTTAACGGTTTTAAAAACTATAAATCAATATGTTGAGTCTAGAAGTGATAAAAGCGATAGGGATATTGAAAGATATCAATTATTCCCTTGATGAGGCTGAAAACAACACTTTGAATCCACTTTTGGATATGGATACTCGGGTTTTGTTGGAGAAATTTTGTGAGTCAGGACTCGTTAGATTGAGAGCTGACAATTGTACTGACTCAGGACTAGACTCTTATGAATTATCTCAGCCTCTTAACCAAATTTCGCTTTGTGACATACTCATTATCACAGGAGAAGGGTTTAAAATAACCGTTGAGAATACGGAAGATATCTATGCATCTTATGGAGCTATTGGGCGTCGTTTAGAAATTCTAAATCAACTCTCTTGTTATTATCTTTCACAAATACATCTAACAGATATTTGTCTAAAGAAGTAGATTAAAGCTATGATTATGGGACATTTCTATTTGCCGCACGACTTATTCTAATTAGAATTTTCCTTCCTGTCTTGTGTATCCAATACTTTCTTTCTATCTTGCTGCGATATTTCTTGTAGATGGATTTATCTGTCTCTTGTAATAGTTGAAACGCATGAAGATTCCTCATAAATATTTGCTTTATCATAATAAATGGTTACAACCTTATATCCGCAGATTGCTGGAGATTATGACTGTTATCACTTATTTGGCTTCTCTACTATTTATTGGTGCATTGGTTTATGAACATGGATTTATTATCTCTAATGCAGAGCTAGATAAACTAAATACCTTGTATCGAAGTGTCTGGATTATCTTTTTGATTGATATAACATTACACCTTTTTCTTAAATATCAAGATACAAAGAAGAAATATAACAAACTGACGTGGGTATTGAGTATTCTGCTCTATCTAACTCTAATTCCGGTAATTTTCAATAAGCCTGATGTAAGTGGTGGCGTTTTGCATTTTTGGGAATTTCTTCATAGTAAGCTCTATCATGTCGTTTTGTTATCTATCTATTCTTTTCTTCATTTATCCAATGGATTGGTACGCTTGTTGGGCAGACGTACTAACCCTTCACTCATTTTAGCCGTTAGCTTTCTGGTGATTATTATTGTCGGTACGGGGCTACTGATGCTTCCTCGATGCACAGTCAATGGTATTTCATGGGTTGACTCCTTATTCATATCCACCAGTGCAGTGTGCGTCACTGGGCTCACTCCTGTAAATGTTTCTTCGACATTTACTACCGCAGGTTTTGTGGTTATTATACTATTGATTCAAGTAGGTGGGCTGGGAGTGATGACTCTGACTAGCTTTTTTGCGATGTTTTTTATGGGTAACACTTCGTTATATAATCAGTTGGTGGTGCGTGACATGGTCAGTTCTAATTCACTCAGTTCTTTGCTTTCTACCTTGCTTTATACCTTAGGCTTTACGTTGGCTCTAGAGAGTGCCGGCATGCTTGCAATCTGGTTGAGTATACAAGGTACTATGGGGATGACCCTAGAAGATGAACTGGCTTTCTCTGCTTTTCATGCCATTTCCGCTTTTTGTAATGCCGGCTTTTCTACTCTTCCCGGCAATCTGGGTAATGCGTTGATAATGAACAATCATAATGCATTTTATATCTTTATTTCATTGTTAGTCATCTTTGGTGGTATTGGTTATCCTATCCTAGTCAATTTTCGAGAGATTATTCTCTATCATGTACGTCGCCTCTGGGTATCTATACGTACCCGTAAGTACGAGAAACAACGAATACGACATTTATATAATCTGAATACTCGCATTGTATTGATTATGACTTTTATTTTACTCACTATTGGTACGCTTGGCATACTTCTGTTTGAATGGAATGGAGCTTTTGCGGGAATGTCTGTTGCTGATAAGTGTACACAGGCATTCTTTAATGCCGCTTGTCCGCGTACGGCAGGTTTTTCTAGTCTAGATCTTACTTCATTTGCTATTCAGAGCATCTTTATTTATCTCTTGTTGATGTGGATTGGGGGTGGTGCACAATCTACCGCAGGAGGTATTAAGGTCAATGCTTTTGCTGTCATTGTTCTGAACTTGGTTGCTGTTATTAGAGGCAGCGAACGGGTAGAGGTCTTCGGACGTGAGCTGTCACAAGATTCCATTCGTCGCTCCAATGCTACCATGCTCATGTCTCTATCTACACTCTTTCTTGCCATTTTTGTCCTAACGATTCTGGAACCTACTTTGCCATTGCTGGGATTGGTTTTTGAAGTTGTTTCGGCATTGAGCACTGTTGGCTCTAGCCTGAACATTACTACACTTTTGGGAAATAGCAGTAAGCTGGTCATTATTTTGCTGATGTTTGTAGGGCGTGTGGGACTGATAACGATGATGTTGGGTATCGTGAAGCAGAAAAAGAATATTAAATATAAATATCCGAGCGACAATATCATCATAAACTAGTGGTTACTACTAATACGAAACAAGATGAAATATATTATTATTGGTTTGGGGAATTATGGGCGTATACTTGCCGAAGAACTTTCTGCCTTGGGACACGAAGTGATCGGGGCTGACATTAGTGAGAGTCGAGTAGACATTATAAAAGATAAAATAGCAACCGCTTTTGTGATAGATGCAACGGATGAGATAGCTCTTTCCGTTCTTCCACTGAACAGTGTCGATGTAGTTATTATTGCTATTGGCGAAAATTTCGGTGCTTCGGTACGCGTGGTAGCCTTGTTAAAACAGAAGCAGGTGAAGCATATCTACGCCCGTGCCATTGATGCTGTTCACAAAGCTGTACTCGAGGCTTTTGGCTTAGAGAAGATATTAGTCCCTGAAGAAGAATCAGCACGTACGCTAGTTCAACTACTCGATTTTGGGACCAAAGTAGAGTCTTTTCGTGTAGATGAGGATTATTACGTGATGATGTTTCGTGTTCCGGAGAAATTTGTTGGCTACCAGGCTAACGAATTGAATCTTCGTCAGGAATTTAGCCTAAAAATAATTGCGTTGAAACGGGCTGAGAAGGTAAGTAACTTCTTGGGCATCTCAATACTCGAATCCAGTGTTGTGAATGAATTAATACAGGATGATAAGATTCAGACGGATGATGAATTGGTGTGTTATGGTAAGTATCGTGACTTTCAGGTATTTTGGAAAGCATTGTAGCTCTTAGCTAATGACAAATGAACCCTCTATATAATACAAATGCGTACGAAAGAAAAGAGACCAGATATTGATAATACCTAGCATTGATTTATCTTTGTAACATCCATTTGTTATACTTTGAAGAACACGCTATGAGAATGTTACCTAGATTATTATTTCGCATCTGTTTGTTTACCGTTTTTCTTATCTTTATTACGCAAGTTCAGGCTCAGAGTAAAGACAATATTGAAGCGATACAATTTAGGCATATTAATGTCAATAATGGTTTGTCGAATAACCAAGTAAATTGCATCATAAAAGACAGTCGGGGTTTTATGTGGTTTGGCACCTCTTCGGGGTTAAATCGTTATGACGGATATCGTATGCGACAATATTTTGGCAGTGAAAATAACAGTTCATTGTGGGGGGATGCAATTTCGGCTATTCAAGAAGATTCGCGCGGATATTTATGGTTGTCAGTAGGTGCTAGCTATATTCTCTATGATCGTAATAAAGATTCTTTTATTAGAGATTTTAAGGGTGAGCTAAGTAAGCTGGGAATAATATGTAGTAGTGTAAAGTCCATTTATGTGGATGCGAACAAGGATCTTTGGGCTTACGATGGAGCGAAACTCTTTTATTACCAATTCTCTAGTAAGAAATTATCGAAATTTTATCAAGGTAAGAACGCTTCTTGTTTAAGTGAAGGAGAAATTATGTCTATGACCCATTCGAGGGAATACTATTATGTTATTCATCGGTCGGGGGTTATCGAAAAACTGCATGCAAGAACAGGAAAGGTCGTTTTAAGAAATAATTTTTTAAGCAAGCACTCTGATTTTTCGGGAGAAGGATTGCACATCTATCAGGATGTAGACTCTAACCTGTGGGTATATACGGATGTGTCAAAAGGCTTATGGAGATGGAATGTTGAAACAGGAATATGGACTTATTTTGGGATTGATTCATCAAAACATCCATTATCTCATGATTTTATAAGGAGCGTGATTGATGATAGAAAAGGAAATATCTGGATTGCGACTGATCATGGTGGTATAAATCTATTGAATAAGGATACTGAAACAATTGTCTATTTAAAGAATGATCCTGAAATTCCAACATCTGTCAATAGCAATAGTATCATTTGTTTGTATCTGGATGATGAGGGTATCATGTGGACGGGGAGTTTCAAAAAAGGAATATCATACTACAGTGAGACTGCTCAAAAGTTTAGGCCCTATTATTTAAAAGACAGTTCCCAGTCAATCTACAAATATGATGTTAATTCCATTGATGAAGATTTTCAGAACAATATTTGGATGGGGACTGATGGAAATGGATTGGTGAAAGTCAATAAATCGACGGGAGATGCTTCTGTTTATAAAGCTTCCAATAGGCAAAAGGATGCTGTTGGAAATGTGATTGTATCCCTATATCGTGACTCAAAAGACAAATTATGGATTGGGACCTTTTTGGATGGTTTATCTTGTTATGATAATGGCACTTTTACTCACTACAAACATGATAAAACCCCTAATTCTATAGCAAGAGACAATGTTTGGGCCATTGATGAGGACAGGCACGGAAATATATGGTTGGGTTTTCTTAACGGCGGACTACAAATGTATGATCCATTGAAGAATACTTTTGAGACTTATAAGCTTGGCGAGAGTGAATCTGATCTTGGGGTGATGGACCTTTTTTGTAGGAGGGGAAAGTTTCTATATGTTGGAACTGCGTATGGTCTGGGTATTTTAAATACAGACACAAAGAAGTCGGAAAAGCTCTATGGCAATCGTAAGGGTTCTCAGGAATTTTCAGATAAATTTTTAAATTGTCTTTTCTATGATAGTAGGGGGCTGTTATGGTTAGGAGGTAATCGTGGCATCAGCATCTTGGATGAGCGAACAGATAGCCTCATCTACTTGGACAAGAAAGAGGGTTTATATGATAACATTGTGCGCGGAATTGTTGAAGACGATAATAAGAATATGTGGGTAATGACCAGCTCCGGTTTATCTAATATTATAGTGAATGTGGATCCCGTAAATAAATCGTTTAATTGGACAATTCATAATTATGATGAAAATGACGGGCTGTTAGGGCGGAATTTTGGCGGGCGCTTATATAAAAATAGAAACGGAGAGATTATTATTGGGGGTTCCAATGGATACAATATTATTAATCCGAATTATATCGTGTATAACAAGATTCTGTCTAAAGTAACTTTTACGGGCTTGAAAATTGGAAATACAGAGATTAATGTTGATTCGCTATATGATGATCGTGTTATTCTCAAAAGGGGCATTGACCAGACTCGGGAATTGGAACTCAACTATTCTGATAATATTTTTTTTATTGAATATTCGGCATTAGACTATTCTCACCCATTAAAAACAAAATATGCTTATAAACTCGAGGGGTTGAATACGAATTGGATATATACTAATGAGAGCAAAATCTCATTTACGAACCTTAACCCCGGGGAATATGTCTTAAAAATTAAAGCGGCGAACAGCGATGGATTTTGGAATGAAGATGCTTCATCAATGGTTATCATTGTTCACCCGCCATTCTGGTTGTCTATCTATGCTTATCTTCTATATTTACTTTTATTCTTAAGTGCTATTTATTATGTCGTTTGTCAGATCCGTAGAAAACATTATGAAAAGCTTAAGATACAACGAATAGAGATGGAAGCTGAGCGACAGCGGAAAATCAATGAGATGAAGCTACGCTTTTTTACAAATATAAGTCATGATTTCCGTACGCCTCTGTCGCTGATTATCACTCCTCTTGAGAAGCTAATAGAAGATAATAATGCTTCGCCAATGGCAAGCAGGTTGCAGATGATTCATCGGAATGCAGTTCAATTGCTCAATTTGGTGAATCAACTGCTAGATTTTCGAAAGCTTGATGTAAAAGGGGACACCTTAATGCTTTTGCATGGTGATTATGTCTATTTCGTGCGAGAAGTTTGCGAGTCATTCGTAGAGTATGCAGAGAAAAAGAGTATAAATTTATCTATCTATTCGTCTCTGCAACATTTGGAAATGTCTTTTGATAAAGATAAAATTAGAAAAGTATTGATGAACTTGTTGTCAAATGCCTTTAAATATACTCCGGATGGAGGTTGTGTTGTTGTCCGGATAGAAGTTGATGTGAACCAGATGGCTGAGAGGAAGGTGAAAGTAAGTGTAGAAGATACAGGCATAGGCATTAGTGATGAAGAAAAGCCGTGTGTCTTCGATCGGTTTTATCAAATAGCACAACCAAAATTAAACTATGGAAGCGGAATAGGTTTGCACATTGTGAAAGAATTTGTGAACCTTCATGGGGGAGATGTTATGTTATCGGACAATAAGCCTTGTGGGAGTATTTTCTCCTTTACTATCCCGGTTAACGCGGCCGATAAAAGCGAAAAAATAATGCTGCTGAATGCTGCTGATAATGCGCTGCTTCCTCAAGAGCCTCGGGAAGAGCCTAATAAGGCACTATTATCAGCCATACTTATAGTGGAAGATAATGAAGATTTTAGGTTGTTCGTGGCAGATAGTTTAAAGGATGCTTATGTGGTACTCCAAGCGGTAAATGGCGAAGAAGCATTAAAAGTTTTGCAAGCAAATGCTGTTGATGTGATTGTGAGCGATGTAATGATGCCGGTAATGGATGGATTAGAGTTATGCCATCGGGTAAAGAATGATATAAATCTTTCTCATATTCCTGTAATTCTATTGACAGCAAGGACAACTGATGAACATAAATTGGAAGGCTTGAGTGAGGGTGCTGACGACTATATAACCAAACCCTTTAACCTGAATATCTTGAAATTAAGAATTAATAAATTCATTGAGTGGAATAAAAAGAATCATGAACGTTTCAGACGGACAATTGATATCAATCCCAGTGAAATCACGATTAGCTCATTGGATGAAAAACTGATTGCAAAGGCAGTTAAAATCGTAGAAGATAATATGAGTAACACTGAATTTTCTGTTGAGGAATTAAGTTCTAGTATAGGTATGAGTAGGGGGCATTTATATAAGAAGTTGCTTTCAATTACAGGAAAAACCCCTATAGAGTTTATTCGAATCATCAGACTTAAACGTGCTACTCAATTATTGGGTAAAAGTCAGCTGAATATCTCTGAAATAGCTTATGAGGTGGGGTTCAACTCTCCTAAGATTTTTGCTAAATATTACCGTGAAGAGTATAATATGTCACCTTCAGAATACATTAAATCACAGAAAAATGGTTAAGTAAGAACTTTGATACAAATGAATCCCCAACATGCGACAAATCATGGCATGTTGGGGATTTGTTCTTTATACCTTTGCTCCATCTGAGACCTCGATTTATCAATAGGCCATCTCAAAACTTTTAATTATTAACCATTAAATTATGTACAATGAGAAAAACATTTTCCCGAAAATGCATAGACTCTCGTTTAGGTAGCATTGCGCTGCTCTTGCTTTTGCTGTTTTCGGCAATGGCGCTAAGAGCAAATTCATCTCAGGATAGAACGGTATCAGGTGTCGTAACCTCATCGATCGATCGCGAAGGACTGATTGGAGTCAGCGTCCGTGTGAAAGAAACGTCGAACGGAACAATTACTGACATTAACGGCAAATATTCTTTAAGTGTGCGTAGTGGAGAGACGTTAGTTTTTTCCTACGTGGGCTACCATGAACAAGAGATCAAGGTGGAAACGCAAACTACCATTAACGTCGTATTGCTAGAAGACAATGAAATGCTCGACGAAGTAGTAGTAGTAGGTTATGGTGTACAGAAAAAGAAGCTTAATACCGGTGCAACCGCACAAATGAAGGGTGAAACTTTGGCTAAGCTCAATACCGCCAGTCCGTTACAAGCCATGCAGGGACAAACAGCGGGCGTAAGCATTGTTTCTACTTCCGGACAACCTGGGGCTGATATGAAGGTTACTATTCGTGGTTTGGGCACTGTAGGCAAGGCCGCACCTCTTTATATTATAGACGGAATTGAAGGTGACATATCTGTGCTGAATGCTTCGGACATTGAATCTATTGATGTATTGAAAGACGCTGCTTCCGCTGCTATCTACGGTGCTCAGGCTGCAAACGGAGTGGTGTTGGTTACTACAAAGCAAGGTATCAAAGGTAAAGGACAGGTTTCGTTCGATGCTTATTATGGGGTGCAAAACGTAGCTCGCAAAACAAAAATGCTGAATGCCGAGCAATATAAAATCATCATGAACGAACAGGCGGTAAATTCCGGATCCGGTCTGATTGATTTTGATGCGATGAAAGGATTGGCAGACACTGACTGGGTAGGCCAGATGTTTAAAGACGATGCAAAGACAGAGAACTATGCATTGAGCATCAACGGTGGTTCAGAGACTTCCGTATATTCGTTATCATTGAGTAATCTCTCGCAGGAGGGAATCGTAGGCGGATCCGATGTCTCGAATTACGAGCGTTACGGCTTCCGCATCAATACAGAACACAAATTGTATCAGAATGTGTTGAAAGTAGGGCAACACTTAAATTTCAGTTATATTAAAAATACAGGCATTCAAGTCGGCAATCAATATAACAACTCACTGCGTGCAGCATTTACAACTTCTCCTCTGTCTCCTGTGTATAGTGACAACAATCAGTATGACAGCCCGTACAATGATACCAGTAAATCTCCTTGGTATAACGCTGATGGCAATCCTTATGGTGTGATGATGACTAATAACAATAATAAGAACACATCTCAACGCCTCATAGCAGATGTCTACGCGGAGTTGGAACCTATTAAAAACTTAAAGTTAAGAACGGTGTTCGGTATCAACTATTTCGCAAGCGACTTCAGAAGTTACACGCCTCTTTACCGATTTTCAATATATTCTTATAACGAAGATCACACTTCCGTGACGCAACGTGCCAACAGAGGCCATACGCTAACCTGGACAAATACCGCCGGTTATGACTTCACCTTGGGTGATCATGCGTTCAATGCATTGATCGGTGTGGAAGCCAAACGTTATGAAGGTGTGGGCGTAAGTGCAAGCAATTGGAATCTGTTGAGCCAATTCAATGACTTCTCTCATGCATACATTAATAATACCACCGGAGTGGCCCACGAAAAGGATGGCACTGTGGTAGATACTAAAGGCGTGGGAGGAGGTCCGGACAATGATTCGCGCAACCTTTCCTATTTTGGTCGTATTGGTTACAACTATCGTGAAAAGTACATGTTTAACGCTACGCTTCGTGCAGATGGCTCTTCAAATTTTGCTAATGGCAACCGTTGGGGGTATTTTCCTTCGTTCTCTGCCGGTTGGGTCATCACTAACGAAACTTTTATGGAGAAAACAAAAAACTGGCTCGATTTCCTCAAACTGCGCGTAAGTTGGGGACAAGTGGGCAATCAAAACATCGATCCATATCAATATGCTTCGCCCATTAGCACCTCCACCAATGTGAGTGGAGATAATCCGGTCGCTAACTATATATTCGGAAACGGATTGGGTGCCGGAAGTAACGTTAAAGGCTCTTACGCCGTGAGACTCTCCAATTCGGATGTGAAATGGGAAACTTCCGAACAAACAAATGTTGGTATCGACGCACGTTTCCTAAGCAGCCGTTTGAATGTGAACGCCGATTTTTACATAAAAACCACTAAAGACTGGCTGGTAGAGGCTCCTATTCTGGCTACAGCAGGTGCGCAACCTCCGATCATAAATGGCGGAGATGTAAAGAACAAAGGAGTGGAACTTGCACTCAACTGGAACGATCGGGTTGGAAAACTCAATTACAGTATAGGCATCAACGGTGCTTACAATAATAATAAAGTAGGTAAGATACCTACTGAAGATGGCATTATTCATGGAAATACCAATATGCTGTATGCCAACTCCGAAGAATTTTATCGTGCACAAAACGGGCATGCCATCGGATACTTCTGGGGATACAAAACTGCAGGTATTTTCCAAAATCAGGCAGAGATAGAGGCCTGGAAAGCCGCTGGAAACGGAATTCTGCAAGATAATGTAAAACCAGGCGACGTGAAATTTGTAGATATAGAGAAAAACGGAGTGATTGATATCAAAGATAAGGTGGACATCGGATGCGGGCTTCCGGATCTCACTTACGGATTTAATATCAGTTTAGATTACAAAGGTTTTGACTTCTCGGTCTTTGCCAATGGATCGGCTGGTAACAAGATCGTACAGTCGTATGGCAGTCAAGCCACTAAACAAGCCAACTATACCACAGCTATTTTAAATCGCTGGACAGGAGAAGGCACGTCTAGTCGCATCCCACGGGTGACAGATGCCAATGTGAACTGGCAATTCTCGGACCTTTACCTGCAAGACGGTGATTATTTGCGCATTAGCAACATTACTCTTGGGTATGACTTCTCCAAACTGATCAAATGGAAGTACCTCAGCCAGTGTCGTTTATACGCTTCTGTGCAGAATGCGTTTACGTTTACCAAGTATGACGGTATGGACCCCGAAATCGGGTATGGAACCAGCGATTGGGTGTCGGGAGTCGATTTGGGCTATTACCCGCGTCCGCGTACGTACCTTTTCGGTGTGAATATTAAATTTTAACCCGTAAATTAAATAAGTTATGAATTCAACAAAATCATATATCGCAGCACTGTTGGGGATGGTTGCCCTGAGCTTGGGCTCATGTACGGATTTCCTCAACACTTCATCGAAAACTTCTCTTTTCGACGAAAATTACTACAAAACCATCGATGACGCTGAAATGTCACTGGTGGGTTGTTACGATGGTTGGCAACGCACCACGTCCGACGGAGGTTTTGCTCTTTACATCGCTTCCGAAGTAATGAGTGACGATTGTTTCGGTGGTACGGGCAACGGAGACGGACGTGGCTATCAGGTGATGGATCGTTTTGATATCTCCGAATCGCCGGCAGATGCCAACATATTCAATCAAACGTGGCAAAGCTATTATGCCGGAATTTTCCGTTGCAATACCCTGTTGCAGAAACTAGATCAGATAACATGGCAGGAAAGTGAGTTAGCAATTCGGGATCGCATTGAAGGAGAAACGCGCATGCTTCGCGCCCTGATGTATTTCGATATGGTTCGCCTGTGGGAAAACATACCTCTGCTACTGGAGCCTACCGTAGACAATGTGCCGCAGGCAGATCCGGCCCAAGTATATGAAGCAATCATTGCAGATTTGCTTTTTGCGGCAAATAAGATTCCGGCAAATGCTTATCCGAAAGCTAATGCGGCACAAAACGACGGACGCATTACCTGCTATGCGGCAAAAGCCGTGCTTGCACGTGTCTATCTCTACTATACCGGCTATTATGCCACCGAAGCCCCCGGCGTTACTAAGAGCGAGGTACTTCAGGGATTGGAAGATATCATTTCCGATAAAGAATTCGATTTGGTGGGAGATTATAAAAACCTGTGGGAAGCTGCAAGTTCTACTCCTATTGATGGTAAATATGCATTCGAATCAACCTATGCAGGACGTGGAAACATCGAAAGCGTATTAGCGCAAAAATTCAATGACACACAAGATTGGAGTGGAAATATTGATGGAAACGCATGGCTTGTGATGATGGGAATGCGCGGGACTAACTGGTCACCTTATGGAAAAGGCTGGGGAGCATGTACTGTTCATCCTCAACTAGCTAATGTTTATGAGCCGGGAGACAAGCGAAAAACAGCCTCTATCATTGATATTGTAGGCGAAGGTATTGCCGATAAATTTGATAAAAAAGAGCAGCGAGAGTATACAGGATATACCGTTAAGAAATATACGCCAATGGCTTATTATGACGGAACAACTACCACTCAAGGAGGTGCAGGAGATTTCTCCGCTTCACAATCGCAGGATTATATAGTGATGCGTTATGCCGATGTATTGCTGATGGCTGCTGAATTGGGTAGTCCGAACGCACAGACTTATTTCGACCGCGTACGCGAACGTGCCGGACTGGAAAGCAAACCTGTTACAAAAGAAAACATACTAACAGAGCGTCGTTTTGAGTTTGCTTTCGAAGGATTGCGTTATTGGGACTTACTGCGTCAAGGCATTGATTTGGCTGCCACAATCATCGCCGAAGAGAGTGGTGTGTCTGTGTTGAGCGGCGGAGCCAATGACAAAGTAGTGATTAAAGCAGATAACATCAAGAAAACTCGTGGGCTTTGCCAGATACCTGAATCGCAGATCACACTGTCGAAAGGTGTCTTGAAACAGAACCCCGGTTGGTAATAATTTAAAAACAATACTAGATATGAAAAATAGTTCTAAATTGGCAACTGCTTTTATTGGAGCATTGTTACTATTTGTGGCATGTACCCCAGATAATCCTCAACTGGGAGGTGTCATAACCGAAAGCGAATTAAATATTTCCGTCACTCAGAATCCGGAAAAAGACAATACGATATATCTTGAAAATAAGGTTCCGTACATTCTTCCTTACTGGGATTATGTAACTGGATTTTCAAACAAATCAAAAGATACGATAGATATCAGGTTTGCCGGCGAATATGAAATCAAATTTTTTGCGTTGGACAAAGGGGGTAGTGTGTCGACAAGCCGAAAAGTTACTGTTTCGAAAAATGACGAAGACTACTTTAAGGATCCGATGTGGAATTTGCTGACCAATGGCAGCGAAGGTAAGACTTGGGTTTGGAATGATAAAGCCCCGGCCGTATTTGGAAACGGTGGTCAGGGTTCTACCGCTCCCGAATGGTGGCAAGTGCCCATGTCTGAGGTGATTGCAAGCGATTGGGAAGTAGGTGATATGGTTTTCGATTTGAATTCTGCACAGAATTTTACGAAAACACTCACCGATGGAACCGTTACCAAAGGTTTCTTTGATTTAGATATCGTAAATAAACGGGTAACCTTATCGGGAGTAAATATCCTGCACGGGGCTGATTATACGGATGATGGGGCAAATGGAAATTACTATGTGATTACCAAACTGACCGAAACCGATCTTGTATTGGCCCGTCAGGGAAGCGGTTGGCAAAATACGTGGGTATTCAGAAAAAAATAAAATCGATTTTATTGCTGTCCGGTAAAACTTTAAAAGCATAAAAAAAGTGGTTCAGACAATCTATGTAATGGTAGTCTGAACTATTTTTTTGAAAAGTAAGCCCCTCCTAATCAAAAAGTAATGGTTCCGGAGGTGACAAATTGGACTGATCAATGATTTTTAGCCATGCTTTTTCAGGATTTTCGCAAAACATACAGAGGTCAATGTAGTACATGAATGCCTCACTTGCCAGCTTTAGCTTAGCAAGCATAACATGGTCGTGAGTTGTTGCCAATATGAAATGAATGTTATAAGGCACCTCTTGCTCAGTTTTGGGCACAGTGTTAACCTTTATGCCTCCTTTTTTCTTCCCATGCTTGGGATTGCGGCTCGCACCTTTTAAAACGTTTGAAGGCAGCCCTATTTTTTTGTTCCATGAATTTTTACCGGGCACCAATGATTTACAAATAGACCTAGTTTTATTGATCATATAACTTCACCGCACTGAAATAGTGAATTCAACAAACCCCTCTCAGAAGATCCGCAAAACTAGGTGTGATATCTTTACATTATGGTGGATAATAAAGAAACAATATAAGATGATGCATTTAATTAATTTATTGAATGTGCTAAGAAGATTGCTGTTTTGTAATAGCTCACGAAGTGAGATTCAACCTTCCCCAAATCGTTGCTAAATATTACCGTAAAAAATATGACATGTTACCTTAAGAATACATTAAATCACAAAAAAAAAGGCTAACTAAAAGATTTGATACAAATGAATCCCCAACAGGCGACAAATCATGGCATGTTGGAGATTTGTTCTTTATACCTTTGCTTCATCTGAGATTCCGATTTCTTGATCGACAATCTAAAAAAAGCCTTTACTAACTTTAATTTAACTATTAACCTTTAAATTATGTACAATGAGAAAAACATTTTCCCGAAAATGCATAGGCTCTCGTTTATGCTGCATTGCGCTACTCTTGCTCTTGCTGTTTCCGGCAATGGTGCTAAGAGCAAACCCATCTCAGGACAGAACGGTATCAGGAATCGTAACCTCATCGGTCGATCGCGAAGGACTGATTGGAGTCAGCGTCCGTGTGAAAGAGACCTTGAGTGGAACAATTACCGATATTAACGGTAGATACTCTTTGAATGTGCGTATTGGAGAGACATTAGTTTTCTCCTACGTGGGCTACCATGAACAAGAAATTAAGGTAGGAAACCAGACGACCATTAATGTCATATTGGCTGAAAATAGCGAAATGATTGACGAAGTGGTGGTAATTGGCTATGGAACAACCAAAAGAAAAGATGTAACTGGTTCAATTTCTTCAATTTCTGGAGACGAAATACGAAAATCGCAACCGGTTACTTTAGAACAGGCATTGCAAGGTAAAATACCAGGCATGGTTGTGCAGCAGATATCTGGTCAGCCTGGAGGTGCTGTTTCAATGCAGATTCATGGATTATCTTCTTTTAGCGGTAGTTCACCTTTGTGGATAGTTGATGGTATAAAAATGAATGGAGCTGCCACATTGGGAAGTGGTGTAAACCCAATTGCAGGGATCAATCCTTCGGATATTGAATCAATAGATGTTTTGAAAGATGCCTCATCGACTGCCATCTATGGTTCCGAAGCAACAAATGGTGTAATTGTAGTTACTACAAAAAGAGGTAAAGTGGCACCTCCAACTATATCGTACGATTTTTATACTGGTTATCAACAGTTGATGACTAAAATCCCTGTCATGAATCTGCAGGAATTTGCGACTTTTGTAAACGAGAGAAATGCAGGTATAGGATGGGGTTTTGATACAAGACCCGAATTTGCCAATCCTCAATATTTGGGAAAGGGTACTGACTGGCAAGATGAGTTATTTAGAAATGCACCCATGTCCAGTCATACACTCTCTTTGCGAGGTGGCGATGTGCGAACAACTTATTTTTTATCTGCGTCTTATCTAAAACAAGAAGGCATTGCTTTGGGTTCCGATTTTGCCAGAACTTCAGTACGGCTTAATCTTGACAATAAGACCACCGATTGGTTAAAAATAGGGACGGATATCCAGTTGGTTAATATTAGTGAAAATACAAATTCCAGTAGTTCTAGTGTAATTAATACTGCTCTCAGCCAAACACCGGATATTGCTGTGCAGAATACCGATGGAAGCTGGGGAGGAGCTTATAATCCTAACGGCTGGGTGCAACAGGTGGTAAATCCTTATGCTCTTTCACTTATCAACAAGGACAAAGTAAAAAGAAACCAGTTTTGGGGTAGTGCTTATGCTGAGATTAAATTTACTAGAGACTTAAGTCTAAAAAATGAGATTTCAGGAGGTTTCTCTATGGCTACTGAAGATAAGTTTTTTCCAACTTACAAAATGGGTCTTATTGAGAAAACAACCAATAGTGCCGAGTATCTATTTACTAAAAGTGTGAACGTAAAGGTCAGTAATTACCTGACATATAACCATGTGTTTAGCGAAATCTACAATACGAACGTATTGATAGGCCATGAGGCTCAATTATCGCGAGGGGAAGATGTGAGTGCTTACCGTGAAAACTTTCCATCAAATAATGTACAAGTGATTAGCTCCGGTGATGCAACTACGGCAAAAAATAGTGGTACAAAGAGCCAAAGTGCAATGGAATCGTATTTTGGGCGTATAAATTTGGGTATTAACGATAAATACTTATTTACCCTTAATGTTCGTGAGGACGGGTCTTCAAAATATGCTCCGGCTAATCGCTGGGTAATGACTTATTCTGCAGCTGCTGCTTGGAGAATAAGTAATGAGACGTTTTTAAAAAAGATAAAAAACATTAATGATATAAAATTAAGGGTGGGTTATGGTTTGACTAATAACCCAGGAGGTAGAGACTATGCTTATACAACTGTACTTACAACTGTATCTAATAGTTTGAGTGGAGTTTCGCAGCTTACTAGTCAATTTGGAAACCCTGACTTGGGGTGGGAAAAAACAAAAAATACTAATATTGGGCTTGATGCTGCATTTCTTGATTGGCGTCTTAATTTTTCAGTTGACTTTTATAATCGTAGAACAGATGGACTGATAATGCAGACTTATTTGCCTGATTACTCTGCTACTTCTATTGGCTGGTCTCCGGGGGCAATAGATGCTCCTTATGTGAATATTGGATCAGTTAGTAATAAGGGGTTTGATGTAAAAATAAGCTATAAAAACATTAAGGGAAAAGATTTCTCATGGAATACGGATTTAACTATTTCTCATAATGCCAACAAGGTTCTGAAACTCAACGCTGATGGTGCAGCTATAGACGGATCATATAGCAAAACTGTTGTTGGTAGATCTATCGGAGAATTTTATGGATATGTATTTGATGGCATTTATTCAAAGTCGTCGGATTTTTTGGGTGATATAAAACTCGGTATTGAGCCTCATGCAAGACCGGTAAGGAATGGCGAAGAGCTCCCTGTAGGTACTGCCTCTGGTAGTATATGGTATGGAGATCGAATGTATAAGGATCTCAATGGAGATGGTATCATTGATGAAAGAGATCAAACTTTTTTAGGATCTCCCATACCCAAAGTTCAGCTTGGTCTGAACAATACATTTTCATACAAGAACTTTGATCTGAATATATACTTTAGCGCAAATATTGGCAATAAGGTGTTTAATCAACTGCGTGTTAATGGAGAAAGTACCTCAGGTAGTTATGGCTATATGAAAATATTAAAAGAACATGCACGACTTGGTTTGATAGATCCGAATGGATCTGCAACCGACGTTAGAAACGTATATGTGACTAATCCGGGTACAAGGATAGTCGGTGTGAGAAATGACGACACAAATGGCAACAACAGAACTTCTGATATATATGTTGAAGATGGCTCATTTTTGAAATGTAAAACAATTTCACTTGGCTATACGTTTTCAGATAGATTATTGAAAAAAACACCTATAAATTCTTTAAGAATCTATGCGAATGTAACCAATGTGTTTATATTATCTAAATATAAAGGTATGGACCCGGAGATTGGCTCCTGGGATCCGGTTAATGCAGGTGTAGATTCTGGATTTTATCCGCAACCTCGTGTTTTTACTCTGGGTTTAAATATTTCCTTAAATAAATAAAAAGATAATTCTATGAAACTAAAATTTAAAATAATTCATTCACTTATTGCAATTGCCGGATTTTTATCGTCCTGTAGCGATAGTTTCCTTGACCGTCCGCCATTATCAGCTATAAGCATTGATAACTTTTATCAAACTTCTGCTGACTTGAAATTGGCTACAGCGGCTTTATATGCTGGTACTCCATGGGCAGGATGGCTTTATTCGTCTTATTTACCTATCGGGGAGGTGCTTAGTGGTAATATGACCTTGGGCTGGAATGATGATGCTGCTCAATTTAACTCATTCTCTGTTACCGGATTAAATGGTGGCGTTATCGCAGCATGGCAAGGGATGTACAACGTTGTTGGTCATTGTAACGTGACAATTAATTCGATAAATGAGAAAGCACCTGCTACTATCCCTGTCGAAGATGTAAATCAAGCTATAGCAGAAACAAAATTTATACGTGCATACGCTTATTACAATCTGGTCTTATTGTGGAAAGATATTCCTATTATAGAAGATAATTTATTACTCATAAAAATGCCGTTGGTTAATAGGAACCCGGCTAATGATGTTTATCAATTTATAGTCAATGATCTGACTTTTGCAGCTAAAAATTTGCCTCCAACGAATGAGAAGGGAAGAGTTAGCACATGGTCTGCACAAGGTTTGTTGGCTAAAGTATATCTGACATGGTCAGGATTAAATTCTCCGGTTTCTGAACAACGCGATCAAGCGCTTCTGGACAGCGCTAAAATATATGCTAGCAATGTATGTAAAAACAGTGGCTTAGAGTTAATGTCTGATTATGCCGAAATCTTCAAAACCGCAAACAATGACAATCCAGAGTCTCTATTTGCACTTCAATGGGATTCTAGTACTTCGGACTGGTTATCAGGTAATATGTTGCAGATTTATTCTTCGGGTAGTATTGACATCTCTCCGAATGGATCGGCAGGTTGGTTTAGTATTTTGCCTACAGTTGATATTTATAATCAATACTCTGAGAAAGATGTGGTGAGACGTAAAGCTACCTTTATGCTTAAGGGAGATTATTACCCAGAATTAAACAGAGCTGGAGGTGGTTATACATTCAAAGGAGATGCAGGCTTGAAGAAGCATATTATTGGTACCAATAAAGATAACAACGCAGCAACAATGACGCTGACATCATCTGCTGAGCATACTGCATTGTTAAGGCTTTCAGATGTATATTTAGTATATGCTGAAGCTATACTTGGGAATAGTACTACTTCAACTGATATAGATGCGTTGCTATACTTCAATAAGGTGCGCCAAAGAGCCGGATTAGACCCTGTAAGCTCCTTAGATGCGGATGTTATCTTAAAAGAAAGGAGAATTGAATTGGCTGGCGAAGGTCAATATTGGTTTGATTTGGTCAGACTTTCCTACTACAATCCGGCAAAGGCAATCAGTATCCTTAATAAGGAAAAGCGTTTTACTTTTACAATTAGTGACGGAGTTGTGACAGAAGGTGAGCCTGCAAATACAATAACACAGGCTACGGCAGGCACTTTTACTTTGCCAATACCATCGGCCGATATAACGGCTAATCCAAAGTTGTTGGAGCCTGCAGTTCCATATAAATTTTTAAAATAGGAGTTATTATGAGAAAGTTTAAATATAACCAGAAGTATAGTATTCTGTTCGTTTTTCTGGCAGTTACTTCATTCTTAATTTCCTCTTGTGATCCTGATGATATGAAATCACCTGTTATTACAGAAGTTATTAATTATGCCGCATCTCCTAACGACACGGTTCTACATACAATAAATCCAGGACAATGGGTGGTATTGAAAGGACATAATTTGAGCGGAATTAGTAAGGTTACTTTTTGTGGTATTCCTGCTACTGTTCAATCAGTCCTTTTTTCAGAAACCAGTATTGTTGTGCAGTTGCCTGAAATCTCTTTCGCCTCTGTAGCATCTAGCGATATGGGCAAGATTGTTGCAACTAGTGAAGGTGGAATCGCTACCTATAATATTGACATTGTTGGAAAGCCGTTAATATTACGGATAAGAAATTATTCAGATTCACCAAATGATACGATTTTAAAGTCAATTGTACCAAACCAACGAATCAATATTATTGGTTATGACCTCAAGAATGCTACCCAGATTTCTTTCCAAGGCGTTAATGCCGATTTGTCTATAGTTGAATATACCGATTCAAGTGCCATTGTACGAGTGCCAACCGATTTGTCTGGGGGGGATGCTTCTCAAGTGAATACCATCCGATATTCGTCAATAGTTGGATCTGGTGATTATTTAATCAAAATTTATGGACCTCCTGTGATATTGGCTGTTTCTAATGAATTTCCTCTTGCTGGGGATACCGTTTATGTTTCAGGAAGTAATCTGTCGCAAATTATAAGTCTGACTTTTGCCGGATCGGTAATTACGACATTCAAAGAATCGGAAGATGGTAGTTTGGTATGGTTTAAATCTCCGACTTTAACTCAAAGTGGCCCGATAGTGATTGCTTCACCCGGTGGATCGTTTACTTCTGCTTATAATGTTAATGATAAAGTTACAGGAAGAATCACTGATTTTGAATGGGGTGATACATTCCAATGGGAATGGTGGGGAGGAGCCGCAGGCCCGAAAAGTGGCATGTCTGAGTTTGTCGGAAATCCGACCCAGTATTTGTTGATGGATCTTTCCCCAATTGGTAGCGGTGAAGGTGAGAATTGGTCGCATGCTATTCGTATTCCAACAGTGAGGTGGATAGATCCTGAAAATATGTCCGACCCAGTTGCTAGCTGGACTCTCAAATTTGAGATGAATGTTGCGAAAGATTGGAATGGTAGCTCACTTTGTATCGTTGGAGATGAGGGAAATAAATATATGGCTCGGCTTGAACCGTGGCGGATTTCTGCTTCTCGTACCGCCTCCTATAAAACAAAAGGTTGGATAACTGTTACCATTCCTTTATCAGACTTTCGTACAAAAGACCAAACGCTTGGAGACGGATATGGTGCTCAGGTAGGAAGTCTGACAGGATTATTAGGGTATGATGGAACGAGTGTGCTGCAACTTTATCTGCATAATTATGGTGCAGAGACAACAAAAACCGGTTTCTTTGCTGCCTTCGATAATTTTAGGGTAGTAAGAAGATGAAACTATTTTATTCTCTGGGTTTTAGTTGTCTCTATATGTGAAAGTTACAAACATCATCTTATATGGTTTGTCAGGTACTGAAACCTGATAAATCATATAAGTAATAAATAATAAATATATAATGAAAATAACAATATATTCAATACTGCTGCTTTGGGTAGCTAGTGTATCATTTTTCTCTTGTAAAGACGAGAATTACATTCCATTAATGACTGTTTCGGCCAAATCTATTTCATTTCCGGATGACTTGGATTCGTTAAATTTATCGCTTACTACTGATGATAAGTGGAACATTAGTTTTGATGATGCAACCATTCCTAATTGGTTACAGTTAGATCAAACAAGCGGGAATAGTGGTTCTTCTACTATTAAAATTGAAACAACATCGCTTAATACCACAGGGGCTACTCGCCGGGCCATCATTAGAATAACTTGTGATAATGGACAAGCAAGACGTATTAAGGTTTATCAAGCGCCTAAAATTTATCCATCGTATAATATTTCACCTATTGCGCCTGATGCGACAGGAATGGGCAGCACGGCAACAGAATTGGTTGCAAAAATAAAATTAGGGATAAATATTGGAAATACATTGGAACTACGGGGAGTAAATGTAGATCCTACAGAGGCATATATAAAATTCGTGAAACAGTCTGGTTTTAATGCGGTTCGTATTCCTTGTGCTTGGAATTTTAGTTCAAATCTATCCACAGCAAAGATCGACGATACTTTTATGGCCAAAGTAAAGCAAGTGGTTCAGTGGTGTGTGGAAAATGATATGTATGTATTGCTGAATATTCATTGGGATGGAGGCTGGCTTGAAGAAAATTGCACGGTAACAAAACAAGATTCTGTTAATGCTAAACAGAAAGCGTTTTGGGGGCAAATTGCTACAGCCATGCGCGATTTTGATGAGCATTTGATGTTTGCCAGTGCTAATGAACCAAATGCAGAGACTCCAGAAACAATGGAAGTATTGCTTTCATATCATAAGACATTTATTGATGCGGTTCGCTCTACTGGTGGCCATAATACTTATCGAACTTTGGTACTACAAGGAGATACCAGACAAATAGATCCAAGTGTTTTTCCAACAGATCCAACGCCAGATCGTTTAGCTTTCGAATGGCATAATTATTCGCCTACAAGTTTCACCATTTTAGATGATGATCCTCCTGCAGGTTGGGATTTCGTCCGTTTTTATTGGGGTGAGGGTAATCATTCTACTATAGAGCCGGAGCGAAACTGTACCTATGGCGAAGAAGCAGAATTATTGAAGGACTTTAAACAAATTAAGACACAATTCATTGATAAAGGTATTCCAGTTCTTATGGGTGAATACAGTGCTCAAAGATGGGAGGCAACTTCAAAATTTGTTCCAAAAGAACTTGATAAGCATAATGCATCGGTGGATGCTTGGATAACCTATCTTACTAAACAATGCTTGGCTATTGGCGCAAAACCTTTTTATTGGGAAACTGGCGGAGTCTTTGATAGAGTTAATGATGTAGTGCTCGATCAACGTTCTTTGGATGCAATAATTGTCGGTAGTAAGTAGGCATATTTAAAACCGCAGGCTTTTATTGCAATTTAAGAAATTAGGTAAAGCTTTGCATAATTGATATTGGAAGATGGAATCATGAGGGTGCGTCAACAAAAGTTGAGCACCCTCACTTTGTTTTTATAAAAAAATGAGTTTATTTGTATTTAGAATAGAAATACGAACTTTGGATATTATACCTATGAAGCCTTTTTTATTATCATTTCTTTCCTTCTTACTGAACTATTGCATGCTCAGGAAACGACTATTCGTTATCTCTCCGGTACCGATAAAGACAACACTGTTCGGTGGAATTTATCGTCCAGTCTACTTAGAAGTGAAGCCACAACAACAAATTCATCTATTGCGCTGATTGTCGATATGTGAGAATCTATACAGATGAAGGCAGTCGTAGTATCATATCTTCTGAACAAGACTTGTTCTTTCAAATGCTTCAGGCAGAACGCTCCAAAGGTGCTGAAAACGATTTTACTGCACCTTCATCTCCTGCTACATCTCTGGGGTTTATGTATGCTATTCCGCCTATTGGAGCGAAATTTTAGGCAGCTTCTAAATTGGGGCCTTCCGGTCAGAAGAACATGCAACTCAACTGGGCTCCTTTTAAAGGAAGTTTGTGGCTTGATTTTTGATCATAAGTTGTTTCTGTGTGCTGATAAGTTTTATCTTTGCAACATTTGGTTAATAACTTTAAATACAATACTTATGAGGAATTTCTTTTTCTCGTTTTTGCTCTTATCAATCGGTTTCTTACCGATAGGTGCTCAAACCTTTGGGCGGACAGATCTGGGTATAAGAGCAAAAATGCAATCTATGAATTTGGAAGTACAGTTTTTCTCTCTCTAGTGATAGTAAAGTCGTTTCATCTAGCGAGAAAAGAATAAAGATGAGGTTATAATAGATTAATAAAGACGAGTCGAAGTTTATTTTGTAGAATATTTAAGATAAAAGAAATGATGAATACAAATTGTACTAGAACACTATTTATTTTATTTTTGATTTTAGGTCAATGTCTCCTAATTAAGGGACAAACGAGAGGGATTTCTAATCAGGTAGAAATATTCCCATTATCGGAAGTCCGTCTTCTAGATGGCCCTTTTAAGCATGCTGAAGCACTTGATATTAATTATCTGTTAGATTTGAATGCTGACCGACTGTTAGCACCCTATCTAAAAGAAGCGGGACTTACTCCGAAGGCAGATAATTATACTAATTGGGAGAATACGGGTTTAGATGGACATATTGGAGGGCATTATCTTTCTGCTCTTGCACAGATGTATGCATCTACCGGAGATGCTCGTATAAAAGAGCGACTTGATTATATGCTAAATGAATTACAGCGTTGCCAAGATGCATCCGGCGACGGATATCTTTGTGGAGTTCCCAGAGGTAAAGCCATGTGGCAGGAAATTGCAAAAGGGGATATACGAGCTTCTTCTTTTGGGCTGAATGATAAATGGGTACCTTTATATAATATTCATAAAATTTATGCTGGTTTATACAATACCTACCTCTATACAGGAAGTGATCAGGCTCGTACAATGTTGCTCAAACTGACGAACTGGATGTACAATCTTGTTTCAGGTTTAAGCGATGAGCAGATGCAAGATATGCTTCGCAGTGAACATGGTGGGTTGAATGAGGTGTTTGCAGACGTTGCAGCCATGACAGGTAATGACAAGTATTTGAAACTAGCACATCGTTTCTCTCATAAATTCATTTTGCAACCCTTGTTACAACAAAAAGATCAATTGACGGGATTGCATGCCAATACTCAAATTCCGAAGATTATTGGTTTCGAACGCATTGCTGAAGTCGAAGGCAATGAAGATTGGCATGGGGCTGCCTCTTTCTTTTGGGAAACAGTGATCAAGAATCGTTCGATAAGTATTGGTGGAAATAGTGTTAGGGAACATTTCCATCCGGCAGATGACTTTTCTTCAATGATGCATGATGTTCAAGGTCCTGAAACTTGCAATACCTATAATATGCTACGTCTTACTCAATTGCTGTATCAGGTCAATGCGGATTCGAAATACATGGATTACTATGAAAGGGCGCTTTATAATCATATTCTTTCCACTCAGAACCCGAAGACTGGCGGCTTAGTTTATTTTACCCCCATGCGTTCGGGGCATTATCGGGTTTACTCTCAACCTCAAACTAGTTTTTGGTGTTGTGTGGGTTCCGGTTTGGAGAATCAGGCAAAATACGGAGAAATGATTTATGCGCATAGTGGTAAAGATGTGTATGTGAACCTTTTTATACCATCGCAATTAAATTGGAGCGAACAAGAATTGGAGATTATCCAGAAGACAAGTTTTCCTGATAAGCCCTTTACAGAATTATGGATAAACCCAGTTAAAAGAAGTTCTTTTACGCTCTATTTACGTGCTCCACAATGGGTTAAAGGTGCGTGTATATTGTCTGTAAACGGTAAAAATCAGCAGGCTTCAGTAAACAAAGAAGGATATATTGCTGTTGCTCGCAAATGGAAAAAAGGAGACTGCGTTCGCTTGGAGTTACCCATGTCTATCTCTGTAGAGGTTTTGCCTGATCGTTCACCTTATTATTCTATTTTGTATGGGCCGATAGTGCTTGCTGCAAAAATGGGAACGAGCAATATGCAGGGATTGTTTGCAGATGATAGTAGAGGCGGACATATTGCTTCGGGCCCTCAACTTCCATTGGCAAAAATACCTGTTTTTGTGGGGACTCCAGAGAACCTTGCTTCGAATGTTAAAGCTGTTGATGGAAAGCCACTGACCTTTACTTTAAGCGGTTTATATCCTAATAATTTCAGTGGAATGGAACTCATTCCGTTTTATCGGTTGCACGAATCCCGTTATATGGCTTACTGGCTTTTAGCGTCGAAAGAAGATTTGTTGAAGCAACAGACTCTACTTGCCGAGCAAGAGCACAAACAGATGGCTCTTGACTCAATTACCATCGATCGAGTCATCTGCGGAGAACAACAACCTGAATCCGACCACTTTATTCAATCAAAACAGTCACAAATCGGATTTTCAGAGGACCTTCATTGGCGTGATGCCAAGGGATGGTTTAGCTATCAGATGAAACAGAAAGTAGCAACTCCTGCATGTTTGTATATTGCTTATAATGATGAAGAGAAATCGCGTGATTGCAGTGTTTGGGTAAATGGGCAGCTACTATCTGAGCTAAAAACGGCAGGCAATAAGAAAGGAGTTCAAACAGTCTTATTTCCTATTCCGGAGAGTGAAAGAGGTGCTTCACAGTTAACAATAAAGTTTGAAACTTCTTCTTCTGTCGTTGCAACACCCAGAATATATGAGGTTAGAGTTCTTCTCAAAGCACATATGGATTGTGAAACCAAGTAACTTTCCCTACTAAATAGGATCATAATTCGACTTTTCTTTGGACAGAATAGGTGTATGTTTGTAAGGTTCGTAAAATCCGATAACATGCAAAAACACAATTCTGTTCTTTTTAGTATATGACTGGTTTGATAAGAGTCTTTTTATTTATCAATTGGAAAAAGGTTTAAGTGTTTTCTGAAAACACTTAGGCCTTTCTTTAAAACATCTAGGTCTTTTCAAACAAAGAAAATCACAAGTATTCAGGATTATAAATGAATATTAATTTTGCTGCGTAAATTTCAAAATGATCTTTTCGTCAGCGTTTATCATCTATATTGATGATTTTTTAATTCAATTTAATCCACGTCTTCACTTCTTTCTGATTTCGGAAAATAACCAATTCGACTTTATCTCCTCCTATAGCCGACTTTTGAGCTTCAAGCAAATCGCTAAGGTTATTGATTTTTAGTGAATTAAACGCCAGGACCACATCGTTAGCCTGCAAGAACCTAGATGCAACCGATATAGCAGCCACTTCCACTACTAATACCCCCCGGATATTGTCCATCCCGGTTGCGGAACGTTCTCCCAAAGTGGTGAGGTTCTTCACTTTAGCCCCCATGAAATCTATAATATCACCATCATCCACTTTTTCGAGCCCGACTATAGCCGATACCGGTACTTTTTTCGCTAAGGCTTTCAATCTTGGCGAAATGACCCCGAAGCTGTCCATGGCAAAGTTTTTGAAACCTACTGAGAGGGCTACAGATCCTTCTTTTAAGCGGAAATCACCTGCTTGTGGATTTACAAAATCCAGTCTGCCACACACGGAGTGTTTGTCCGTTCCCCTTGCCCAAGCAGATTTAAGGGACGCAGAGTCGGCAAAAGCATTATAATCGGTCTCCTTTCCCCAAACGTCGATTTGGATAGGCATATATCCGCGTGAAACCACATTATGTCGGAACACATCGTTGCAGTTCTGAAACCATACATGTGGATGGAAAGTGTTGTTTATCATAATGTTGTTCTTGACAATACGGTTTACACCTTCCCGAAGCTTTATTCCGCCATTCAGGCACAAGTTGTTATAGATTTCATAGTTGCTCGAACCATCGTCCAGGTCGATGTCCCAGCCATGGTCGCAACGCATACAGTTGTTGCGGAGAATAATGGGTTTAACCACATCTAGCAATGCAAGTTCGTAATTGGTTTCCACGATCGAGTCCATGAGCTTTTTATCGGGATGCCAATAACGGTCGCGGCCCCACGAATTAAACGAGCCGTGGTCGCCACTTTCCTTTACGGTGTTGAACACATTATTGTATTCGATTACATGGCCGCCCCAAGTACCTTCACTTATATTGATACCGGCACGCGGCACATCGTAAATGGTATTGTGGCTTACTGTGATACACTGGCACATGGAAAGTTCCACTCCTGCTGATTGTTTTTCTACTTTTCCAAGATTAAACATCAGGTTGTCATGGACTTTGCATTCAGCTGGGTAATTGTTTGTCTTAGGTCCCGGAGTGCGGTCTATCTGTGCCAAAGGCACGTATTGCGAATACTCGAAACTTGGCGAACGCACGGCATTCGGATCGCCGACGAAGCAAAAGGCACTGGCCCCGATTTCGGAAATCAGACATCCAGACACTTCGCAATTGCGGTTATAATTATTGAAAAAGATGGCGTTGCCTCCCAGGTTGTTGAGCGTGCAATCTTTAAGCGAACAATTTACTGCGCCATCATAAAGTACCGCACCACCTCGGTAAATGGTCCAGTCGCTGCGCAGTAACGGCTCTTTGTTCTGCATAAAAGTACGCAAGGTTTGCGTTAGGGTAAGCCCTTCAATACTTATATTTTTTACCGGTTTCGTTTCCGATCCTTTAAATTCAAATAAATGGGCTATTTGCGGTGTCTCAAATTTCGCCTTTTTGAGGTCTAATCCTTTAGAGGGATAATAGTACAGAACTTTGGCTTTCTTGTCGAAAAACCACTCATTGACGGTATCTAGTTCCTCAAAAACGTTTTCAACAAAACGGTATTTGTCATGCATAGGCATACGTCGGTTGTTTTGCCAGCCTCCTTTGAGGGTCGGTTCGCCCTTGTCGTTTTTCCCGGTGATGATGTAATGAAAATCACCCCACAGCGAACAGTGCAACGCGTGCACATATCCTCCTTCGGGCGATTTCCAGAGCGCAGCCCGTTCTTTTGAAACGGCATCGGCTTTAGTTCCGCCGTAATATTGAGCCTTGGGATCGTAATTAGGATACCGCGCCATTCGCTGCAATTGTCCATTGACAAATAATTCATCGAAAACAAAATCTTGTGTGACTTTTGCTTGCCAGATTCCGCTTTTGAACGCTTTCCATTTCAGCTTTAGTGGAACGCTTCCACTGATAGCGACCTTCTGGTTTCTGAAATTCTTTATTGTTAGCGATTTGTTTCCTTTAGGGAAATCTTCGGGTTTAAAAACGATAGGTTTGTTCAGATAATATGTGCCTTCCAGCATATTTATTACAACATTACCTTTTGTTTTACGGGCTTCAGCCAATGCTCCGTTAATCGAATAAAAAGGTTCTGATAATGTACCCCGACTGGTATCGCTACCTGTTGGGGATACATAATAATTTACTTGTCCCTGAACGCTCATGCTTAACATCAGCGAGGTAAAAGCCATGTAAAATACTTTTCTAATCACTTTCAAAATGTTTTTATCTTGTAATTACATCCACTTCCGCATATCCTGCAACGTCATCCCCTGAAGTATTCTTCAAAGCTGTAAACTTGATGAAGCGGGCTTTTTCGGAAGCAAACTGTTTGATTTGCCATAGAGGATTGTTCTTTATATTTGAAAACTCTCCTTCGCTTACCAATTTCCATTCTTTGTTATCGGCAGAGACATAGAACTGGTAGTTAGTAATGATGCCAGAGCTCCATTTATTTTGGTCTGGAAGGTATTTGAAACCACATAGATTGTATTCAGTCCCTAAGTCGATGACCAAATCAATAGGTTTTTTTTCTCCATCTCTTTGATGCCATATTGTAGAGGTGTTTCCATCTAGAACGCTATAAGCCTTTTCATCGCTGATACCAACTATTTTCCAATCTTTGCGACTGATGTCAAATTTTTCGAGGCTCACCGGACTGCTTTTACCCGATGCAGGGTCGTAAGTGATGGCCTTTACTTCTATTTTTCCTTGTGTTTGAATAGGGATAGTATATTTCTTTGAGTTTGACGTTGGCTCGCTACTATCTAATGTATAGTAGAAAATAGGTCCGATATCATCTGTTGATATACTGATCTCACCAGATTGATTTCTCGCTATTGAGGGTGCATGTAGGAATACCGGTGCATTATAAATTCCTATATTTGAAATTACAGGGCAACTTTTAGAATCGGTGATGTTGAAACGCACCTTTGTTGCTTTTACACTCGGGAAACGAAGAATTCGTTTATAACCGATAGTTGTTGCTTTTGCGACTTCTTCCCAGATTCCATCCACAAGCACTTCAACTGTAAATCCTTTCACACGTTGTCCCAAACGGATATATTCCTGTACTAGAAAGCGGTTGAATATGATTGGTTTGCGAAAATCGAGGGTCAAAGAAGCTTTAGTAATAGTATCATTGGTTGTCCAATATGAATCTTTCCTCCCGTCAATTGCTTTGTCAGCTCCAAATTTTTTTGAGTTACCACGAACATTTGAAGCTTTCGCTTTTGCTTTTTCGGCAAGGTTATCACTGAATGACTCTTTCACTGCCTGTCCAAATTCATAGGCTGCTTTCTCGTCATTTGGATGGATCAAGCCGTTGGGCATAATCGGGAAGTTGAGCAACATGGTGCCGTTCCGTCCGATAGAATTATAGTAAAGATCCATTAATTGAGGAACAGTTTTTACTTTGCTATCTTCGTTCGGATGGTAGAACCATTCCGGTCTGATGGAAGTATTTACTTCGGCAGGCACCCATGCATTTCCGTTTTCCAGACCATAATGCAACATATTCCAAGGCACTTCGCCTGTAGCATTCAATAGACTCCAGTTTGTTTCGCCAACAAAGCCTTCTTCAGTGCCAACCCAGCGCAAATCACCCCGATCTCCTCCATCGTTCCATATCACACAATTGGGTTGTAATTTGTGGATCAGATCGTAGGTATTCTTCCAATCGTAATAGGTTGTACGATCAATAGTACGGGTTTCATTTGCTCCGCCGTAATATCCATCACCGCCATTTGCTCCGTCAAACCACACTTCAAAAATTGGTCCATAATTCGTGAGGAGTTCTGTGAGCTGATTCCGGAAGTAGGTAATATACTTAGGTTTTCCATAATCAGCACTGTTTCTATCCCATGGCGATAAATAGATTCCTAGTTTCAAACCATATTCTTTACAGGCATCGGCCATTTCGCGCACCATATCACCCTTGCCGTTCTTCCAAGGAGCATTCTTTACGGAATATTCAGTATATTTTGAAGGCCAGAGACAAAAGCCGCAGTGATGCTTGGCTGTAATAATAATCCCTCTCATGCCCGCTTCTTTGCAGATACGCGCCCACTGGCGGCAATCAGCCTTTTCGGGATTAAATAACTTAACATCTTCGTTTCCGAAGCCCCACGACTGGTCAGTGTACGTGTTGAGCGAAAAGTGCACGAAAGCATAGCTTTCCATTTCCTGCAATCTCATTTGATTCTCCGATGGAGTCGGCCCAAATGCTGCAGGTGCTTTTACCTGAGCAATGCTAATGCCTGTTGATGAAAAAGCAAAAATAATTGCGTATAAAGAAAATCTATTCATTTGATCTATTATTTATTATTACTCTTTTGTTATTATAAATATATCATTGCTTTTTAATGTATCTGAAGTGGCCTTTAACTTTATCTGCCCGGCTTGCTTGTTCGACTGCACAAGCACCATGCAATATCCGTTGAAAGCCATACGCTGGTTGGCTTTATCTGGTTCATGACTGCTTGGATTTCCGTTTCCTGTACCGATTATTCTACCCGGCCCTTCAATTGAAAACCGAACAAGATTATTGGCAGTTGGCACCACTCTTCCTTTGGCATCTTTAATAGCAACTCTGATAACAGCCACATCACAGCCATCGGCCTTGAGGGTGTTGCAGTCGCTGTTCAAAGATACCTGTGCAGGGGCTGCCGTAGTCTCCACAACATCTCTGGTTATGAGTTTTCCTGCTTTGTAGCCCCGCGCTTCAAGTTTACCGGGTTTGTATACAAGAGACCAAATCAGTTTGGTGTAAGGAACTGTTTTTTGCTTTCCTATACTTTTACCATTAAGGAGCAACTCAACCTCTTCGCAATTAGTGTAACAATGTACTTTAATGCTATCGCCTTCTTTGCCAGGCCAGTTCCAATGTGGGAAGATATGTACCACCGGTTTATTTGTCCATGCTGCTTTGTATGCATAATACCCATCTTTGGGGAAGCCACATATATCCATAAACCCGAAATGCGATGTAACGCACGGCCATTGGTAGGGAGTAGGTTCACCACGGTAATCGAAACCTGTCCATACGAATAATCCACCAAGGTAGGGATATTTAACAATGTCCGCCCAGTCTTCACCCGGAAATGGCCCCCAAGTGGGTTCCCATTTACTTGCATTCGAAACATAACCTTTTTTCCAATCGTTCTGATACTCCCCGCGTGTTGAAATGAAGCTTGTGGTTTCGGTACAAAACTGGATTCGTTGAGGATATGTTTCATGGTCGTTTACATAGGCCAATTGCTTATCTCCATAATTATATCCCACAACATCCAACACATCACTATATCCACCATCGTTACGGCCGTGATTCATGGCAGCGGTCACTTTACGGGTAGGGTCAATTTTGTGGGTGGTTTCGACTAATGTTTCAAGTATCCTTGCACCCATTACCGAACCTTGTATCCATTCTTCATTTTCCATGCTCCAAATAAATACCGAAGGATGATTCCTGTCCCTGTAAAGCATGGTCTTCAGGTCGTTCAACCCGTTTTCACTACTCGACAGGTAACGGTTTTCAGCCAAAACAAGAATACCCATGCTATCACACATATTCAGCATTTCGGGAGTTGAAGGATGATGGGTACGATAAGCATTGCTTCCGACTTCTTTAAGCAGCTTCAATTTATACCAGTTTATTTTATCAGGTAGTGCAACGCCAATTCCTGCAAAATCCTGGTGGTTGCAAGTCCCTTTCACCGGATACAGCTTACCGTTAAGAAATACTCCTTTGTTATTGATTTCCACTGTCCTTACTCCAAAAGTGGTTTCGTAAGTATCTACAACGTTCCCGTTTTCGGAGACTTCGGTTAGCACTTTATACATGTCGGGTGTTTCGGGCGACCACAACCTCGGCTTTTGAATGGAGCCTATCTGTGTTAATTCAACGGAACTATACGACTCAATCGACTGGGCTATTGTCTCTGTATCAAGTACAACATCTTTGTTGTCGATAATTCTTGAAACAAGAGTAACGTTTCTAGTTGTTTTGTAATCGTTTCTTAATGTGGTTTTTATGCTTACCGAAGCTTTTTCGGAAGTAATTGAAGGGGTTGATACATAAGTACCGAATCTTTCGACATGAAGTCTACCGGTTTTGACAAGCCATACGTGCCTATAAATGCCGGCACCTTCGTACCACCAACCTTCGTATTCGCTGGCGTCGACCTTTACCAATATTGCGTTTTTTCCTTCGTTGCCGTATCGCAAAACATCAGTTAAATCGTAGTTTGAAGGAGTATAACCGCTCAGGTGGCTACCCATCAAGTGTCCGTTCACCCAAACGGTGCTATTTCGAAAAACACCATCAAACTCGATGGAGATTTTTTTGCCCTTATCCGCTTCTGGTATTTCAAATTCTTTGCGGTAAAATCCTATTCCCGTGGGCAAATATCCACTGACAGCAGGCTGGTTTCCCATCGAATTATCGTGTATAAATGTACCCTCCACAGCCCAATCGTGCGGAAGGTTCACTTTTTTCCAATCGGCAGGGTTTAATATTCTTGCATTTTCTGGTTTGGTATAATCAATAATGGTATCTTTCGTAGATATAATTTTGACGTCGACATCGGTAATTCCACCCTGTGCACCTACTTTTACCTGACGCTTTATAGCTATGTCGCCTTTATGGAACTGCCAATTGAAATCAAAATTATCTTTTGTCCTTCTATATTGAGATGTTTGCTGAATAACTTGTGACTTTCCTTCAATTTGCATCAATGACAATGAAAAGGAGAAACACAAGAATATTATAAATTTCTGTTTAATTATCATAAGGTGGATTCTAAAAAAATATATTTTCTCTTTGCCTGTTAAAACGATGCTCGGATCTTGCTGCTGATCTCATTTCATTTGTTTATTATTATGTGTATATCAAATATTTATTAGTGTATTTCAATAAACTCCGGTTCGTAAGGGGGAATGATGAAATTTCCATTGTAATCTTTATCCAAAAGGATACTTCTTGATTTTCCTTTCCTTTTTATCTCTTTGTTTTCTCCACTAACATTCAAGTAAAGGTAGTGAGTTTTATCTATCTGCCTTGCCATCACTCCGGATGGTACTTCTGATCCTTTTGTAATGTCCAGTTCAACTATTAGCTCGTCAAGCAGAGGATTGAGAATTCTTCCATCGGCAGGCAAGCCAACATATATCGCCCGGCCTTTTCCGAATTTATGTGAGGTCATAATTGGATAATCCTTATCTAAGCTGGTGATACTTCCAATAACCTCGGCACCTCTTGGCTCAATAATATCAAATCTTGCCGATTCCGTGTCAACGGCCTTCCCTTTGTAAGTAAACTCAAGCTTTTTTCCTTTATATGATTTGCGTGATATTTCATTATACGCTTCCGTTTCTTCGAAACTAGCCACCCGAATTCCAAACACGTCGCTCAAGCGACCGGGACGAGTGGAAGCGAATACCTGTCCTGTTTCGTCAACAACAGCCGAATTGCTTGACATAATCACCGTTCCGCCATTTTTTACAAAATTGCGTATTTTGGTGGCAGTGGCTTCACCCATTACCGTTACCCCTGGAACAAAAAGCAACTTGTAGTTTAAAGTACTTCTACTGATCTCAACAATGTTAACGTCCATATTGCGATAATAGAACAGTTCCCAGCAAGCTTGCAGTTGATTCTCTTGCTGCTCGGGATACGAGCTGCTTGCTATCTGGCTCGGGAATGAGAATGCCATGCCTACCTCTGGATGGAGCTTATACGGAAAGTATTTGCCGATCTTCTTAAACTCTGTTGCTATTTTTTTGTATTCGTCATATTTACGGTTTGGCACACCGTCCCAGTCGAGCATACCTTGCAGATACTGCTCTTCTCCGGCCCACATGCTCTGCCATGTCCATCCGCAAACCATTTGGTTGCCATACATCAATGTGGCATAAGCCGACTTACGGATAGAATTCGGCACAGCAGTCATAGTTGTAAATTCGCTGCACCAGAAAGGATTCGTACTTTCAAACTGGATACGAGAAATTCCAAACGAAGAGTTCATGACTCCCCAATTAGTCGTTAAAGAGTTTCCGGGATAGTATCCGCAACCCTCACGAGTCATCTTGCCAGAATAAGCTATCTCGGAATAGTCGAAATATTTCAACGGGCTGTAATACCATGCATTCGTATTTGTCAGTACATTCGGTGCATTGGTATTTACCTTATCAATCACTTTAAAAAGAAATTGGTTGACTTCATCCGAAATAAAACGTCTGAAATCTAATATTTTTTCCGGGGCACCGTTTTTAGCACCAGTAACAGGCAGCCCAACTTCTTCAAATTGGTTAATCCGTCTAGACCAACGTTGTGTACCCCAAGCTTTGTTTAAATTATCAAGGTTCAAATACTTATTCGTCAACCAAACGATGAATCTTTTTCTCACCGTTTCCGAATATGAAATTGGTCCATCGCCAGACTCATTATCGATTCCAAATGCTAAGAGAGCAGGATGTTTTCCATAATGTTTTGTAAGTGTGTCTGCATAACGTAAAGCATATTTTTGATACATTGGATCACCAACATCATCCATGTAGCGGTGATTCGGATATTGAGCATTACCATCTGGGGGTGTAATATCAATTGAGGGGTACTTGTGGTGCAGCCATATTGGTGCGGGACGTACGGCTATATCCAAAATCACTTTTATTCCAGCCGTGTTCATCAGATCCATTACCTTATCAAACCATTCAAAATCGAATTGTCCTTCCGCCGGTTCATAGCTGTCCCAAGCCAAATGCCCCATACGGACAGAATTAAACCCGGCCGCTTTCATTAATTGAATGTCATTTTTGATTTTCTCTATATTCTTATCATCATGCGGATGATAATTGGTTCCGACATATAATCCCTGAGCTTTCAATATGAAGCTAAAAAAGAAAGGGATTGCAATAAATAACAATAATTTAAGTGTTTTCATTTGATTATTAGATTCATAAATATGGAGATGATAAAAGATGTGTTCCTCTATTTTCTAATAAGGTTCAATAAATATACATCATTTTCCCTAATATCGAGTTCTTTTGAGAAGGATTCACTTGCTTTAACCTCAATCGTTTCAATTTGGACCGGAGAACCGTCATTGTGTTTCTTCAATTTATTAACCTGTTGCCTGTTAAGTTGTCTTGGTTTATCCATGTCCATATATTCGGTGTATGCGTCATTTACACGATAACCTACTTTGTAAATTTCCAATGTATAGACTCCGGCAGGTAAGTGAGATATATTTACTTTCACTTTACCTTTCGGTTTTGAGGGTAGATCTTGTGTATAGTATTTCTGATTATGTACTGAATCGCCTGGATGCGTGTTGGTGAAGTCCCAACAAAGTAACTGGATACCGCCATCATCATCTTTACTTGCCCACGAACGCGCATCAGTATTTTTCAATTCTGTTTTTCCAAGCTTATTCATAAAGCTGTAAGCATAAAATGCCGATTTTGGAATACCTTGAATGGTGAGTAGTCCGAATCCCCCATGAAAAGGCGTATAGCGAGGCCCTGCTTCCTCAAAAATATCTGTAAATACCCAATAGGACATAGAGTTGACCGCATTTCCAACCTGTTTTATCTTTTCCAAAATGTATGCAGCCTCATGATAACTGTCGTGAAGTGGGTCGGAAGGTGTGTAAGAAGAACTCCATTCGGTGTAATGCAATTCCAGATTTGGTTTAGCGGAAGCAGCGATTTCTTTACGAGATTGCAACACATCGCTACTTACACTCATTGGGTCTTTACTCAGAACAGTACCACCGTTACCGTATTCATCAAGAAATCCTTGTTTAACACCATAGGAATGAGTGCTGACAAAGTCGATTGGTATATTGTTTTTGACACAGAAATCGATCATTTCACTCTCCCATGCAGCTCCAGCCGTTCCGGGTCCGCCAACCTTGTAATCGGGATTTACACTTTTGATAGCTTTTGCTGTGTACTGATATAATTTGAAATACTCTGCTTGTGTGCCTGTCCAGAATCCGGGTGAAAGATTTGGTTCGTTCCAGACTTCAAAATACCATGTCTTTACTTCATCTATGCCATAACGCTCGGTGAAATGCTGGGTAAGATTGCGGATAAAATCTTCCCATTTATTGTAATCTTTGGGGGGGCTAACATTTCCTCTCCACCAAAAAATGGTTTGACTGCCGCTTGCCAACGCTGCAGGCATGAATCCCAGTTCAACAAATGGTTTGACTCCTATACTTAACAAGTAATCATATAAAGCATCAATGTACATGTAGCTATATTGCGGATTATCTTTTCCATCCTCGGTGTACACAGCCATATCGTCCGATAATAGGCCGTGCATGCGGATGTATTTAAAATCGCATTTTTTTTTCACATAAGCCAATTGTTGCTGCCAATCGGCTCGAAGTCCTTCGTTGGCTCTACCAGCTCCAATGCACTGTTTGAACATGGTATTTATAGCACCATCCTCAACACTATAATCTACATTAATAACCCTTTCTGCTATTAATGTAGATTTTTTGTCCCCCTTTTCTGCACTCACTGTTGTCTGAACAAACAAAGCACTTACAATCAAAACTAATACATTTAATTTCATACGCTCTTTTAATATTATAGTATTGCAAAAATATATTTATATTTACACTCCTTTAGTCTCATTTTGTATTAGATAACGGTCATATTTGTTGCAAACACTACTTTTCAGATATTTAATTCAAAGAATTCATTGAAATGCAATTCTTTGAAGCCTGTTTTAGGAGTTTGTCTATGCAGTTTGCCATTCATAACAGCATTGGATGGATACTCTAAATTGTGTTACGATCACATACTTTCTACCCAGAATTCGGAGACTGGCAGAGCTACTAAGCAGTTAGCGGTAAAGGTTGATACTTTTTCTCAAAACGCATGAGAATAATGAAAACAAGTAGCTTTCCCTACTAAATAGAATCATAATTCGACTTTTCTTTGGACAGAATATGTGTATATTTGCAAAGTTCGTAAAATCTGATAACATGCAAAAACGCAATTCTGTCCTAACGATTATATGGCTAGCTTTTCTATTGGTAATGCCGCTTTCTGCCTGTTCTACTAATACAGACATGATTACTCATCTTAAGTTCAAACAACTCTCTACAATTGATGGTCTGCCTACTGATGAAGTTCAAAAGGTATATCAAGACAGAGACGGCTTTGTGTGGATTGCTACCCGCTATGGTCTTTGCCTATATGATGGTTACCAAACGAGTCTTTATAAATCGAATCTTTATACTCCTGATTTGCTTTCTAATAATAATATCTACTGCCTGACGGATGATAATAATCACAATATCTGGATTGGTACGCAAGAAGGTTTAAACGTCTTGAATAAAGAAACGGGAGTGATAAAGAAAGATCTTTATTCGCAGATAGGGAATAATGCGGTCTCTTGTTTACTGACAACCAGGGATAACATTGTTTGGGTAGGTACGGATGCTGGGTTACTTAAATATGATGCATTAGCAGATTCTATGCTGTTTTGCACTGGGAAAGTTACTGGAAATGTCTTATTTAATACATCTATAAAGTCTTTGTTCGAAGATTCTCAGGGTGATATTTGGATAGGTACATGGGAAAGCGGCCTTTATCGTTATTCTCCTCATACTAAACGATTCTATGCCTACCCCAAGATGAATAAACGTAATTCAGCACACGTTGTATATGAAGATAGCCATAAAAATATTTGGGTAGGAGCATGGGATGAAGGCCTTTTCTTATTGAAGAATCCTAAAGACATGAAACGTGTGTCGTGGACAAACTTCCGACATCAACCATCAAACGCCACATCTTTGTCTGATAATATCGTTTATGATATTTCCGAAGATCTGAATACTCATTCTTTGTGGATAGGAACGCGTAGTGGATTGAGCATAATGAGACAAAGTAAGGAGGGCGAATTTATTAACTATAAATCACAAAAATCTCTTTTCCATATACCCTGTAACGAGATCAATTCATTGTTGAGAGATCGGTTCGGTAATATGTGGCTAGGGGCTATAGGGGGTGGTGTCTTTATGGTAGATACGCGTAAACCAAAATTTAATTTGTACAGCTTTGATACTATGGAAGATGATATTCCTACAAGCGCAGTCAGAGCTCTTTTTGTTGATAATGAGCAATCTGTCTGGTTAGGAGTGGGTACCTATGGAATGGCTAGGCACGATAGAAAAACAGGGCAATTCCTCTATTACTCCCGCATCCCCGAGTTTGCAGGAATAAACTCTATGCCAACGGTTTTTGCTATTATTCAGAGAAAAAAGACGGGTGATGTTTGGCTTGGTACGTATGATGGCGGAGTTTATGTCTATCGTAAAGGAGAAAAAGTGAAGCACTATACCTCAGAGAATACCAATTTCATAAAATACATTTGCATAACTTCTCTTTACGAAGATAAAAAAGGGAATTGTTGGGTGGGTACGCGCAATGGAGTCGGGGTGATGCGTGCCGACGGAAGTGGTTATCTGTTTAGGAAGATAATGATCAACGGAGAAAATCTGGAATATTCCTATATAAGGGATATTGTTGAAGATCGTGAAGGGAATATTTGGCTGGCAACCGCCAATCAAGGTGTTATTTGCATTCAGGGAGATCTTCGCCATCCTGAATCACTGACTTATAAAAGTTATAATTTGGAGAACCATAAACTGGCAACCAAAACAGCGCTTTGTTTGCATTCCGATGCAAGAGGAAGACTTTGGGTGGGTACGGAAGGAAGCGGTCTGTTTTATTATAACAAAGAGGCGGATGTGTTTGAAGAAAGAAATATTCTGTATAATCTGCCGGGCGATATGGTAGGCAGCATTGAAGAAGATACTCATGGTGGCTTATGGCTTGGTACCAATAATGGCCTTGTGAAGTTGGTTGTGTCAAATGATGTGAGTAAGGCCACAGTACGTGTTTACACATCGGCAGATGGGCTGCAAGATAATTTTTTTATACCGAAATCATCATTCAATAAAGATGGGGAACTGTTCTTTGGAGGTTATAAAGGTTATAACAGCTTTTTCCCCGATAACATGAACGATAGTGTGAGTGACGTGCCATTCTTTATTACGGATATCAAAATTTACAATCGTTCATTGAAATCGCTCGACGAAGATTTGAGAATACGTATTTCTAAAAAGATGCCTTCTTTTACCGACAAGATAGAGCTGCCTTATCAATACAATAATTTTAATATTGAGTTTGCCTCACTTACTTATAAGAATCCCGAGCTCAACAAATATGCTTATAAGCTCGAAGGCTTTGATAAAGAGTGGCAATACACAGATGCTACCCGTCACTTTGCTTACTACAATAATCTGAAGAGCGGTACATACACCTTTCTGTTACGTGCTACGAATGAAAACGGTGTTTGGAGTGTACAGACTCGAAAGATTACGGTCGTTGTTTTCCCTCCCTTTTGGGCTACATGGTGGGCATATACTTTTTACTTTTTTCTTTTGGTTTCCATTGTTTACTATCTCTACAGAGTAGCCAAGAACCGCATGATTCTAAAGAATCAATTACATATTAAAGAGTTAGAACGATCAAAAGCTGAAGAACTAAATCATGCAAAATTACAGTTCTTCACCAACATCACGCACGAATTGCTTACCCCGCTTACCATTATTTCGGCTACTGTAGATGAGTTGAAGATGCAAGCCCCGCAGCACGATGATCTTTATGCTGTGATGGGCAATAATATCCGTCGTCTAATCCGTTTGTTACAACAGATTTTAGAGTTTCGTAAAGCCGAAGCCGGAAACTTGAAACTGAAGGTATCACCAGGAGATGTGGCTGCTTTCGTTAAGAATGAGGCCGAAAGTTTCCTCCCTTTAGTAAAGAAGCGAAAACTTCATTTCTCCGTGTTGTGTGATCCGGAATCTATTATAGGCTATTTTGATCCGGACAAACTCGATAAGATTGTTTACAACCTTCTCTCAAACTCTGCTAAGTATAACATTGAAGGAGGTTTCGTGCAGGTCAACTTGTCTTATGCCGACAATAAAGACTATATTTTACTTCGGATAAGAGATAATGGAAAAGGTATCTCCGAAGCAGGCAGGAAGAATTTATTCAAGCGTTTTTACGAAGGAGATTATCGTAAGTTCAACACTATTGGCACAGGTATCGGTCTTTCTTTGACTAAAGATCTGGTAGAGTTGCATGGAGGAAGTATTTCTGTGGAGAGTGAGCTAGAGAAAGGCACGACATTCTCTGTAACTTTGCCTATAGACCGTTCCTACTTCAAGGAAGAAGAGATAGATGAAGAAACAATGCCTGCTCAGGAAATTATTTCGGGAGTTGAAGTGGATCTGACAGAAACAAATAATGCTCACGACATTAAGGCACATTCTATCTTGGTGCTCGAAGACAATTTGGATCTACAGCAACTCATGGTGAAATTGTTAGGTCGAGAATATAACGTATTTACGGGAGCTAATGGTAAAGAAGGGATTGAAGTGATAGAGAACGAAGATATTGACCTTGTTGTCTCCGACATTATGATGCCTGAGATGGATGGTATCGAACTCTGTAAATTAGTAAAAAGTAAACTCGAATTCAGCCACATCCCGGTTATTCTGCTTACGGCTAAGAATACTGAAGAAGATCGCGCCGAAGCTTATGAATCGGGCGCTGACGGATTTATAAGTAAACCGTTTAACTTGACGGTACTTCATGCACGCATCAAGAATTTGCTGAAATATAAAGAACGCATGGCACGTGATTTCAAAAATCAATTGGTGTTTGAGGTGAAAGACCTTCATTATACCAGTATCGACGAAGAATTCATGCAGCATGCCATTGATTGTGTCAATAGGCACCTTGATGACCCTGATTTTGATCAACTCCAGTTTATCGAAGAGATGGGAACAAGCAAATCCACTCTTTATAAAAAGTTGAAATCTCTCACAGGCCTCAACACTTCTGCTTTTATTCGTAATATCCGCCTGAAAGCTGCCTGCCAGATTATGGAAAAGAAGCGTTCTATCCGCGTGTCCGAACTAGCTTACGCTGTAGGCTTTAACGATCCGAAGTATTTCAGTTCCTGTTTCAAGAAAGAATTCAATATGCTACCTACTGAGTATATCGAACGTTTTCTTCCTGAAAATAACCTCCCGTGAAAAACGCGTTTTACTTCACACCTATCACGAAAGATGCTCTGACTTCTTGCTATAAGCGTTTGTGGCAGTGATGGTAAAATCAGTATATCACGATTTTGGATGTTTTACTATTATGCTTTACCCAAACGTCTTCTCTTCTTTACTCAAAAAAATATCGATTGAGATGTATTTGGAGCTCGACAAAGCATCTGTCTTTTTGGGTAAAGAACATGTTACACTTGTGCTCATAACGATACTATTATTGGCAAGCAACACAAGTCGTAAGTTCAAGCAACGGCATCTGTTTTACACTTTACACGTGTAGTCTCTACGGACTATATACGTGAATCGTAGAGACTACACGTGTGGAGTATAGAGGCCACATCCGTGAAGCGAAGAACAGAAACCGATTTTTTTCTGTTAATAATGCTTTGATGACAAGCTAGATAACCTGTTTGTAGATAACCATACGCATAAACTTCTTCTCCTGAACTTCTTTGATCTTTTTCCTTCTTGTTATTGAGGTGGATTTATGGTTCAAAATAGGATAATACTGCAAATTCCTCCTTTCTTAATTATATTTGGAGTTAAGTATTGTTTTGCATTGTTAAATTTGTGCTTACTTATTCATGAATAAATATGTTTAATCTTAAAGTTTATAACTAAATGAAAAAACAAAAAACTTTTCATAGACGTATGAATGTACAGCTATCAGCGCCACGTTATTACTGGGCGGCTCGGCTTGCTGTTCTATTTCTTGCGTTTTATTATCCCAGTTCAAACAAAATATTTGCTGAGAATTTGGCGGTTGAAATATCTCAGCAAAGTTTGCAAAAGGTAGTAGGAACGGTTAAGGATTCCAAAGGAGAACCCGTTATTGGAGCCAATGTTTTAATTGAAGGAACTACAACTGGGACTATCACTGATTTAAATGGTGCTTTTTCCCTTCAGGTACCTCAACGCGCTACTAAATTAAAAGTCTCTTTTATCGGTTTTAAAGATGAAATAATTCCAATAAAACGAGGAACTTCTATGATGATTATCTTAGAAGATGATACTCAACTCTTAGATGAGGTTCAGGTGGTAGCGTATGGAGTACAAAAGAAGGTATCTATTACTGGTGCTATCTCTTCAATGAAAGGAGACGATTTGCTAAAAACTCCTGCTGGTTCTATCTCTAATATGCTTTCAGGTCAGGTGACAGGTATTTCCTCTGTACAGTACTCTGGTGAACCCGGTGCTGATGCTGCTGACATATATGTGCGTGGTATTGCTACTTGGAACGATGCTTCTCCTATTATTCAGGTAGATGGTGTAGATCGTGATTTTTCGCAGATTGATCCGAATGAAATTGAAAGTATTACTGTTCTGAAAGATGCTTCTGCAACTGCTGTATTTGGTGTACGTGGTGCCAATGGAGTTATCTTGATAACGACGAAGCGTGGTGCCGAAGGTAAAGCTAAGATTTCTTTCTCTACGTCAGTTGGTGTCAATATTCTGACTAAACAATTGGATTTTGCGAATTCCTATCAGTATGCTTCATATTATAATGATATGCAGGTTAATGATGGAGGAATACCTACTTTTAGCAATGAACAGCTAGAAAAATTTCGTACGCATTCTGATCCGATTCTCTATCCAGATGTAAATTGGTTAGATTACTGTATGGAAAGTTCTGCTTTCCAATCGCAACATAACGTAAATATCTCAGGAGGTATAGATAATATGCGCTACTTTGTTTCTGCGGGTATGTTTACACAGGCAGGTATGTTTAAACAGTTCAATGCTACAGATAATTTTAATTTTGACTATAAGCGTTATAACTATCGTGCTAATTTGGATTTTGATGTTACTAAGTCTACCTTACTATCTGTCAATATTGGTGGGCGCGTTGAGAGTAAACGTACACCAGAATCTGGGGAAGATCAGAACCAATTGTTTCGCAAACTTTATTGGGCTGTACCTTTTGCTGGTGCAGGTATTGTCGATGGAAAACGTGTTGTTTCTAATACCGACTATTTGCCATTCACAGGCTCCGATGGTCTTTCTTCTTATTACGGAAAGGGCTTTCGTAATACGACCACTAATGTTTTAAACTTAGACCTTGCACTCAATCAAAAACTCGATTTCGTGACAAAGGGGCTATCAGCTAAACTAAAAGGTGCTTATAATACTGAATATTCAAATAAAAAAATAGCTAGTTCTTCAAAAGCTTCTTATGTACCGGTTGTGCAGACTGATGGCTCCATTGCTTATCGGAAAGATGGTTCCGACTCTCAGTTAAGTTACAGTGAACCTGATGATCAATTTAGCAAAGCGCGTGACTGGTATATGGAGTTGGCGATGAACTATGCTCGCAAATTTGGTGACCATAATGTGACAGGTTTACTTTTATACAACCAATCAAAGAAATACTATCCAGGTGGTACTTATAATGATATTCCTTCGGCTTATGTGGGTTTAGTGGGTCGTGCCACTTATGATTGGAGAACACGTTATTTGGCTGAATTTAATATTGGCTATAATGGCTCAGAAAACTTTATCAAGAGTAAACGCTACGGCGTTTTCCCCGCTGGTTCTATTGGCTGGGTAATTAGCGAGGAGTCTTTTTTTAAACCAGTAAAAAAGGTAGCTAACTACATGAAACTTCGTGCATCAATAGGTGTCGTTGGTAATGATAAATCAAACAATCAACGCTTCTTATATATGCCTGATGCATATCAACTTGGGGGGAGCTATTTCTTTGGAACGAATATTAATAGTGCGAAGCCAGGTGCTTATGAATCAACAAAATCTTATGCTGATGTGACATGGGAAAAAGCAACGAAGCAAAACTATGGCTTAGACGTAACATTCTTGAAAGAACGTTTAAATCTCTCTGTAGATTACTTTTATGAAGAGCGTAAAGATATACTGATGAGTCCGGATTATCTACCTGGCATTTTGGGTATGAGCCTTCCTGTCGTAAATGTTGGTAAGACTGAGAATAAGGGTTATGAAATTCAGGCGAAATGGAATGATAAGATAGGTAAAGATTTTCGCTATTGGATCAATGGAAATCTTTCTTTTGCACGTAATAAAATTGTGTATATGAACGAAGTGGCACAGAATGAACCGTGGATGTATAAGACTGGCCGTGTAATTGGTTCTCGCTCTATGTACAAGTTTTGGGGATTCTACGATGAAACAGCAGATGTTCGTTATGAAGCTGAATTCGGAAGAAAGATAGCTGACCATGGTATTACGTTGGCTCCCGGTGACTGCGTCTACACCGATCTAAACGGTGATGGAAAGATTACCGGTGATGATGCTACTCGCAACATCGGCTTTACGGATGCACCCGAATATACTGCTGGTCTGAATGCAGGATTCAATTGGAAGAATTTTGATTTCTCTATGCAATGGACGGGTGGTTGGAATGTCGATCGTATGCTGAGCGAGTTTCGTCAACCTTTGGGCGATACCTTTAATAAAGGGTTGTTGCTTTATCAATATGAAACTACTTGGCGCTCTTCCGAAGATACGTACACTGCAAAATATCCTCGCATCTCAGGTTTACATGCATCTAATAACTATGCTGGTTCAGATTTATATTTGATCGATGCTAGCTACCTGCGTTTGAAGAGCATAGAAATAGGTTATAATTTTGATCTCTCGTTCATGAAGAAAATGAAAATGAATCAATGTCGTCTTTATGTAAACGGTTATAATTTGTTGACCATCACGGGATTCAAATGGGGTGATCCTGAATCTCGTCAGAGTGATCGACCGAACTATCCGTTGACTCGTGTATTTAATGTTGGTTTAAAAGTTGGATTCTAATACTTTGATAAAATATGAAACATTTTAGTAAATGGTTTATTGGTGCATTCGTTGGAGCTACTATAGCTACTTCGTGTGTTGATGAAATAAAATTTGGTGATAGCTTCCTAGAGAAAGCTCCGGGCGTTGCTGTTACTCAAGATACAATTTTTGGAAAAGCAGATTATGCCAGACGGTTTTTATGGAATACATATAGTAAGCTTTATTATGGTTTGGCTACTAATTGGAATACGATTGATGGTAAAATGAATACTGGTATGTTCGAGGCCCTCTCCGATTGTTGGCATAGCCACAATTCTTGGGACGGGCTTAACCGTAAATACTATTCAGGCTCTTACAAAGCTAGCGATGAAGACGATGCAGACGATAGCCGTTTTGGTTATACAAAAGAAAACTGTTGGGTAGCCATTCGTGCTGCTTGGTTATTTATCGAGAATGTGGGACGTGTGCCCGATATGGAGGATGCAGAGAAAACTCGTTTGGCAGCTGAGGCAAAAGTAATCATCGCATCGCGTTACTTCGATTTATTCCGTCATTTGGGTGGTTTGCCAATTCTGGAGAAATCGTATGATGTAGCTGCTGCTTATGAACTTCCGCGTGGTACAGTAGAAGAAACGGTGAATTTTATGGTTCGTTTATTGGATGAAGCAACGGTTGTTCTTCCCTGGGATTTGGAAAATGATGGCGAATCGAACTGGCAGGGGCGTTTTACCAAAGCGGCTGCGATGGGGCTGAAATGTAAAGTTTTGCTTTTTGCAGCTAGCCCTTTGTTTAATGATAGTCAACCTTATTGTAATGAAGAACCTCAGGATGCTGTTACTAATCATCAAGTATGGTATGGGGCATACAAACCTGAATTATGGACACAATGTTTGACCGCTTGCGAGGATTTCTTTTCAGAGTTGAATACTAGAGGTCATTATGGTCTAATTCAACCTAGCGGATCTTCTGTAGATGCCTATCGCGCTGCTTTTAATACAGCTTATTTTATTCGTCAGGATAATACAGAACTTTTAATATCGACTCGTATTATTGGTAAATACAATTGGGATTGGTGGTATTATTGGGGCGACTGGGTTGGCAATGGTGGGTATACTCCTACTGAGGAATACATGGAAATGTTTCCGATGGCTGATGGTAGTCCGTTTAGTTGGGGTGATGCTACAGTAGCATCAAATCCTTTTTTCACCAATAATGATTATAGTAAACCAATTCGTGATCCACGTTTATACGAAACGATTCTTGTAAATGGAGCCAAGTATAGTGGGCGTGCTGTAGAATTGTGGTTGGGTGGTCGTGAAAATGTTAGCAGTACCGAAAAAGAAACAGGTATATATGCTACAGGTTTTGGTCTCTATAAATTTTATAAAGAAGGTAAGAGCAGCTTGGCCGGTAATTATTTAGAATGGCCTTATTTGCGTTTATCCGAAATGTATTTGATTTATGCAGAGGCACTATTAAAAAATAATAGGCTATCTGATGCCATCGATCAAGTAGATAAAGTTCGTGCCCGTGTAGGTTTGAAAGGTTTGGCCGAGGTTAATCCTACTGAAAATTTGAAAACAGATGCAAATGCCTTGATGGAAGAAATCCTTCGCGAGCGTGCTTGTGAATTGGGCTTAGAAGATGTTCGTCTGTTTGATATGGTTCGAAATAAACGTGCTGATTTGTTTCAAGCACCTTTGCACGGTTTGAAGATTCAACGTGCGGACGGTGGTAGTGGTTCGTGGTCAGATAAAAATGCAAGTGTACGGGGTGATTTTCCGACGAAGTTTACTTATACGAAATTTGAGTTAACCAATAAATCCCGTTCTTGGTGGACAAATTTTAGTCCAAGATGGTATTTATCAGCCTTCCCACCTTCGGAAGTAAATAAGAATTATGGATTAACTCAAAATCCCGGTTGGAAGTAATGGCCTGATCATTGACTATTTTAAAACTGAATAATATGAAAAAAAAGATAATAGCTTTAGCGATGCTTGCTTGTGCCAGTTTAAACAGTTGGGCTCAGGATGATAATAATGTTACCGGTAGGGTTGTGGATAAATGGGGTAACCCAGTGTCTGGGGCGCTCGTCTCTATAGTGAGCAATCCGTTGGTGAAAGTACCCACTGATAAGAACGGAGAATTTGAAATTCTGGCTACTAAAGAGAATACCCTGAAAATACAGACGGCAGATGATGCTGTGAAAATAGTACTTGTGGCAGATACTGGCAAGGCAATGACTATTGTAATGGACTTTGCTACCGGAAAAGTAAATTACGGTTTCGGATTGCAGCAAACTCTTGCCGAATCAACCGGCGCTGTCTCTACGGCTCATGCTGAAGAGATCAATAATCGTTCTGCTTTGAGCATTGGTAATTCATTATATGGCAATGCGCTTGGTCTTACTACAATGCAAAAAACGGGCGCCACTTGGGATCAGATGCCTTCTATGTATATCCGTGGTCTGAAGACTCTAAACGGAAACAATGGCATCCTCGTCGTGGTGGATGGGTTGGAACGAGATAATGCTTGGAATGTTTTGAACTATATTACTCCTGAAGAAGTGGAGTCGGTAAGCGTGCTTCGTGATGCTGCTGCTTTGGCACTCTATGGATACAAGGGAGTGAATGGCGTTTTGAACATTGTGACTAAACGAGGAAAGTATAAATCAAAGGAAATTAATTTCAGCTATGATCATGCTATCAATTGGCAAGCACGGAAACCTGAAATGGCTGATGGATACACGTATGCAAATGCCCTAAATGAGGCTCTGACAAATGATGGAAAGACGGTGCGTTATTCACAGAATGAATTGAATGCTTTCAAGAGTGGTAAGTACCCATCTCTTTATCCGAATGTAGATTGGTGGGAAGAGACTTTCCGTGATAGGGGAGCATCTGATATAGCTACGTTGAGTTTTCGCGGAGGTAGTACGAGAATGCGTTATTACACGATGCTTAATTTGCAAAATAATGCCGGCTTTATTGCTAATGCCAATACAAACGTTGGATATTCTACTCAGGAGAAATTCTCAAAAGGTAACTTTCGTACTAACCTTGATGTGGAACTGACTCCGAAGACGAAGATGCAAGCTAATATAATGGGAGTACTGAATGAGTTTAGCCGTCCGGGACTTGGATCTGATAATCTGATTGCAAGGCTTTATTCTCTTCCGTCTGCTGCATTTCCTATTAAAACCGAAGATGGCCTTTGGGGAGGTAATGCTACATGGAATGGATACAATAATCCGGTAGCTTTAACTCAGGCACGTGCTTATACAAAAGCGCATACTCGTGCTTTGTATGCTGATATGTCTTTGCGGCAGGATTTTTCTGATATAACAAAAGGTTTGGGCGGAGGTATCCGAGTGGGATATGATAATATTGCTTCATATTGGGAAAATCACTCAAAAGATTATAAATATGGTAGTAAAACTGTGACAGCTTGGGAAAATGGGGAACCGGTGGAATTCAATACTTACACAGGTGGTGCTAACGGTGAGATGAGTGGAGATAGTAAACTTGATTGGCAGTATCGTTCGTTTAATTTCCAAGCCAATGTCGATTATCAACGTCAATTTGGTGCACACAACTTGTACACGATGCTCATGTACAACTATAAATATGATAATGCGAAAGGAACGAATAAGACCTATTATTCTCAGAATGCAGCGTGGTACACACACTATGGTTACAATAATCGTTATTTTGCTGATCTGACCTTAATGAACTCGGCTTCTAATGTTTTGGAAACAGGTAACAAATGGCATCTTTCTCCTACTATTGGGTTAGCATGGCTAATCTCTAATGAAAATTTCATGAAAGATGTCCGTTTTGTTAATTTTCTTAAATTGCGTGCTTCTTTTGGTATATTGAATACAGATAATATTCCGTACAATGGTTATTGGAACGAAACTGTTACTGGAGGTAATGGATATCCAATTAGGGATAATTTTAATAATGATGGTAGTTGGCAAGAAGGTGCTTTGGCTTCATTGAATGGTACTACAGAAAAAGCTCACAAATACAATGTAGGGTTTGATGCAGTACTGTTTAAAGGACTTACACTGACGCTAGATGGATTTTATGAAAGACGTTCAGATATATGGGTAAGTACTGCAGGTAAGAATTCATCTGTATTGGGAGCTTCAAGTTCTTATGAAAATGCAGGTATTGTGGATAGTTGGGGTACTGAAATAGGAGCCGATTATACGAAGAGAATAGGCAATATTCAATTTAATTTGGGTGGTAAACTGACTCTCTCTAAAAATAAGATCATTGAGCAGTTTGAATCTCCTCAAGCTTACAATTATCTTCGCTCTACAGGAAAATCACTCGGACAAATTTTTGCTTTGCAAGCTGTTGGTTATTTCGTAGATCAGGCTGATATAAACAATAGTCCGACACAACAGTTTGGACAAGTAAAACCCGGTGATATCAAATATAAAGATGTCAATGGCGATGATGTTATTAACAATAATGATTTTATCGCAATGGGCTATAATTCAACTGTTCCTGAAATTTATTATTCCTTCAATTTAGGCTTTGAATGGAAAGGATTAGGCTTTGCTGCAATGTTTCAGGGAGTGGGTAATTATACTGCAGTGTTAAACACGACCAGCGTTTATAGACCCTTGGTGGGAGATGCTACTATCTCTAATTATTATTACGCCAATCGTTGGACGCCCGAGAATCCAAATTCTCGCTTCCCCCGACTAACTACAGAGTCGGTTGACAACAATTTGAAAAATAGCTCTGTATGGTTGGCTGACCGTTCGTTCCTAAAACTACGAAACTGTGAAATCTTTTATAAGCTTCCTGCCTCTTTCTTAGGTAAGGTGAAGATGAAAACAGCGAAGGTTTATGTCAGAGGCGTTGATTTACTCTGCTTTGATAGTATTGATTTGAGTGATCCGGAAGCAATGGGTACGTCTTATCCGGCGACGCGTTCGGTGAATGTGGGTTTGGCAATCGGTTTTTAATAGAAAAAAGTAAAGATATGAAACTGAAAAATATATTTTTAGGTTTAAGTTGCTTGCTCACTCTCGCAGCATGCAATGATGAGATGGATTATCATGAATATACCGTTTATGGTAAGGACTACGTATTTACTGATTTTACGCGTACAAATGGTTTTGTAACCAATATTTATAGTTATTTGGATGCCGATTTACCAGCTGTAAACTCTCTTTGTTCCGCCAGTGATGAATCAGAAAACGCATGGTCCTGGGCTGGAATACATGACTTCTATAATGGCTCATGGAGTCCGCTTAATCCTTATTCTCTGTGGAACTATTATTCAGCGATTCGTTCCGCCAATTATTATTTGACAGAATCTCCAAATGCGGATTTCTCTGAACTTAAATTTGATAAGGATTATCAAGCTCAAATGAATCGCTTTAATCGTTATCAGTATGAGGTTCGTCTCTTGCGTGCTTATTATTACTTTATTTTAGTGCGTGCGTATGGAGATATACCTTTTACTACGGAAGTTTTGACCGAAGATGTAGCTAATATGATGACTCGTACGCCAGCTGCTACTGTTTTTGATTTTATCGTCAGTGAGTGTGATGCTGTTGCTGATAAGCTCCCTGTAAACTATGCTAATTTAAACGATGATGCTTCTAGTATAGGAAGTCCTGAAACTGGTCGTGTGAATCGTGGCACAGCATTAGCTCTAAAAGCGCGTACTTTACTTTATCAAGCAAGTCCGTTATTCAATGCTAATAATGATCTTACTTTATGGAAAAAAACGGCTCAAGCTAGTAAAGTTGTGATTGACTATTGTGCCTCTAACGGCATTAAGCTGGGTAAATATTCCGCTTTATGGGGAACCGATAACTGGAAAGCTTCTGAAATGATTTTTGTACGCAGGCTAGGGGATACAAATGCTCCTGAAGTGTACAACTATCCGGTAGGCATGGAAAATGGCAATTCGGGCAACTGCCCTACTCAGACTTTAGTAGATGCTTATGAGATGAAAAATACTGGTAAGGCATGGAATGAATCCGAGAGTGGTTATGACCCGCAAAAACCTTACACAAACAGAGATCCACGCATGGCTATGAGTATTGCCGTGAATGGAGATAAGTGGCCTAGCACGAATCCTAATCCTTTGGAAATGTATATTGGCGGTAGAAATGGACTTCCTATTTCAGGGGCTACACCAACAGGTTATTATCTGAAGAAATATTTAGACGGTACTACAGATCTTAGTTCAGAAACAGGTAGTGGTGGTAAACGCCATAGCTGGATTACTTTCCGTTTGGGTGAATTCTATTTGAATTATGCTGAGGCGGTGTTCAAGTATTTAGGTTCGGCAGATGCGACTAGTGAGGAATTTATGATGTCGGCTTCCAGTGCGGTAAATGTTATTCGTAATCGTGAAGATGTAAAGATGCCCAAGTTTCCGGAAGGTCTTTCGAATACTGATTTCTGGACTAAGTACAAACGTGAACGTATGGTAGAATTAGTCTTCGAAGGACATCGATTCTGGGATGTGCGTCGCTGGAAGGAAGGCGATCAACTAAAGAGTATTGTTCGGATGGAAATAACGAAGAATGGTGATACGTACAATTATAAGCGTGTGATAAAACAACGCAGTTGGGATGACAAAATGTATCTGTTCCCCATTCCTGATGTGGAGAGAAGAAAAAATCCTAATCTGACTCAGAATCCGGGATGGTAATTTAAGCCTGAACAGTTTAATTAGTAAAAGATGAAAACCATGAAACTAAAATATAGATATGTAGTGACAGCCTTGTTAGTGATACTGACGAGCGGATGTGACAATAAAATAGAGTTATTTGAGCAGGCAGGGTCAGTTGTACCTCCTGCTGCTATTGAAGCCGAGGCTGTAACGTCACAAGCTTTACCAGGACAGATTTCTTTGAAATGGGAAGCTCCTAAAGGAGATTTTTCTTATTTGAAGATTAAATATTATGATCCATTGACGCAAAAAGATATTTATAAAATTGCGTCTAAGGCTACAACAGAAATGCTGATTGACAATACTCGTGCTCGCTATGGTACATATAAGTTCTACTTTCAGACTTTTAATGCAGCTCATCAAGGAGGTGAAATTAAGACTATTGAGGCAACGTCTGGTGCAGCTCCTTCTGTTACTACAGTAGGGAAGAAAACAAAGATTGCTTTGACTGCTGATCAATTGAGCACGAATGCTCAAGAACCGACTGAGGGGCCTATAAAAAATATACTGGATGGTACAGCCAGCACTTTTTTTCACACTCGTTGGAGCTCACCTCAAATAGATTTACCTCATTATATTCAAGTAAACTTTAAAGAGCCTCATACCAATTTTAGTCTTTACTATATGAATAGAAATGACACATGGACTACTTCAGCTCGTGCAAGTACTGTTGAATTGCAAATAAGTAATGATGGTCAAAATTGGGAGACAGTAACCACTCTCTCTGGATTGCCTAGCGCAGCAAGTGCTGAATATAATTCGAGTTATGTGGTTCCCAATAAAACGTTTACTTATTTTCGCTTTAATGTGATAGCTACAAGTGGAAATACAAAGTATTTTAATATGGCCGAATTTGCGATGTATGATGTAGAATTGAGTGTGTATGATCCGGAAAAGGATGAGGCTAATTAATTTAAAATACGGAATGAGAATATGAAAAATACAGGAAAATGGATTGCAGGTCTATGCATCCTCACAATTGCCGTTAGTTTTAGCGCTTGTAAGGATGATGAGGATGGATATAAGGGAAGTTTAGATTTATCATTGCTTTGTTTAAAACAAGCTAAAGATGCTTGGAATGGTGTAGAATCTAATGTATCAATGAAAATATCGGAGTCAGCAAAAGCTGATACTGTTATTGACTTGACTCTTGCACTTTATCAGAATAAGGTTGTAACACAAGATGCTACGGTAGATATTGTGTTGAATAAAGATTCGCTTGCTACTTTGATTAGTGAGGCCGAAAAGGGTGGAAAGTATGAGAAAGCAAAACTTCTGCCAGATGGTTATTATGAATTGTCTTCAACTAAATTATCAATTTCTGCTGGTGAAAAAGAAGGCTCTGCTGTTAAGCTTACTATTCATAAAGGAAAATTGCTAGCGGATGATCTTTTGAAGAGAAACGGAATATTTGTATTGCCGCTTAAGATACAAAGCTCAACCTCGTATGCTATTAATAATAAAATAAACTCTGTGATGTTGATGTTTAGGTTTGCCGATTTTGATGAGACAAAACCTGACCCGGCTGCTCCAGAAGAAGAGAAAGATGGCATGAAATTGCTTTGGAATGATGAATTTAATAATGCGGGGGCTCCTAATGTGAACTACTGGAATTTTGAAAAAGGTTTTGTGCGCAATGAGGAGTTGCAATGGTATCAAGGAGAGAATGCAGAGTGTAAAGAAGGCGCTTTAGTTATTAGTGGTAAAAAAGAACGTATTAGTAACCCTAACTATGTAGCAGGTAGCAGCAATTGGAAAACGAACCGTGAATATGCTGAGTATACCTCTACTTCAATGACGACTCACAGTAAATTCGATTTTCAATATGGACGTCTTGAAGTACGTGCTAAGATACCTACTGCCAAAGGAGCATGGCCAGCTATCTGGACTTTAGGAAACTGGTATGATTGGCCTTCATGCGGTGAGATCGATGTGCTTGAATATTATTTAATTGGTGGTGAGCCTCATATTCTTGCCAATACAGCTTGGGGTACTGATCAGGCATGGACTGCTAAATGGAATTCTGTAAAAACCAAGTTTTCTGAATTTGTAGCTAAAGATGCTGATTGGGCAAAGAAATATCATATTTGGCGTATGGATTGGGATGCAAATGAAATCAATCTATATGTGGATGATGTATTATATAATACAACTAAACAATCTCAAACTCAGAATGGATCGGCAGCTAACTATACTTGGCCTTTCAAGCAAAAACACTATGTACTCTTGAACTTGGCTATTGGTGGTAATGGTGGAACTCCAGATGAAACGGCTTTCCCGATGAAGTATGAGGTAGATTATGTACGTGTATATCAGAAAGTAGAGTAAGATATTGATTTATAGAAACAGTAGGTCGAGAGGCTTACTGTTTTTACTAAAAGCTAAATGTTATGAAAATGTATAATAGGTATTATGTGATATGCTTTGCCATATTGCTTGAATTTATGTTGCCTCTTTCTGTTTTCTCACAAGAATGGAAATTGGTTTGGAACGACGAATTTGAGAATGAAGGCAGACCTGATAGTAATTCTTGGAGTTTTGAACAGGGCTTTGTGCGCAATGAAGAATTACAGTGCTATCAGGCGGATAATGCATATTGCAAAGGTGGTATATTAATAATAGAAGGAAGGAAAGAAAAGGTTTTAAATAAGGGATACAAAGAAGGAAGCACTACTAGTTGGAGAAATGCACGTGAATATGCAGAATATACTTCTTCGTCTATCAAAACGATAGGGAAGAAAGAGTTTCTGTATGGGCGGTTTGAAGTGCGCGCCAAAATACCTGTTGCAGGTGGGGCTTGGCCGGCTATCTGGACATTGGGGCGAGAGATGGACTGGCCTTCGTGTGGAGAGATCGATCTGATGGAATATTACAGAATTCAGGGTATGCCTCATGTATTGGCCAATGCTGCTTGGGGTACGGAGGGACGATATCAGGCAAAATGGAACAGTAAGAAGGTTCCTTTTACTCATTTCACTGAGAGAGATGCCGATTGGGCTTCAAAATTCCACATTTGGCGAATGGATTGGGATGAAAAGGTCATTAAATTATATTTGGATGATGAATTATTAAATGAGATTCCGTTGAGTGAAACGGTAAATGCTAGCTTAGGAAATTATAAAAATCCATTTAAACAGCCTCATTATCTACTGCTTAACCTTGCTATTGGTGGTGCAAATGGTGGAATACCAGATGATTCTGCTTTTCCGATGAAGTACGAAATAGACTATGTGAGGGTGTATCAAAAACAAAAGAGCATCCGTTCGGGAGAATTATGGCCGGATAATAATGGCGAACATATCAATGCTCACGGCGGTGGGGTGGTTTATCACGATGGGAAATATTATTGGTTTGGCGAGCATAAGAGTGCATCGACCAGTAGCGCTTTGGTGGGTGTGACTTGCTATTCATCTACTGATTTATGTAACTGGACGAATGAAGGGGTGGCACTTGCGGTGTCTGATGATGAGAATAGTGATATTATAAAGGGTTGCATCATTGAACGGCCGAAGGTGATTTATAATGAGAAAACAAAGAAATTTGTGATGTGGTTCCATTTGGAGCTGAAAGGCCGAGGCTATGATGCAGCTCGTGCGGCGGTGGCTGTAAGTGATCATGCGGCAGGACCTTATCGTTTTATTCGTTCTTTCCGGGCTAATGCCGGTATTTATCCGTTTGATATGCCTCGAAAAATACGTAATATAAAGCTTAATCTCGATAGCTATAAAGAATGGTGGACTCGCAACTGGTATGATGCGGTGGATAAGGGACTTTTTCTAAAAAGAGATTTAAAAGAGGGGCAAATGTCCCGAGATATGACTTTGTTTGTTGATAATAACAAAAAGGCATATCATATTTATTCTTCTGAGGAGAATCTGACTCTTCATATTGCTGAACTGAGTGATGATTATTTGGGTTATACCGGCAAATATATACGTGTAGCACCGGGTGGGCACAATGAGGCTCCTGCTATCTTTAAGAAAGAGGGAACTTATTGGATGATTACTTCGGGCTGCACCGGATGGGAGCCTAATGCTGCACGCCTTTTCTCTGCTACTTCTATTTGGGGACCTTGGAAGAAGCATCCTAACCCTTGCATCGGAAAGGACGCAAATATTACATTTGGTGGACAAAGTACATACGTTTTTTCTATACAAGGTGTTGCTAATAATTATATCTTTATGGCCGATATATGGAAACCTCGGAATCCAATTGATGCGCGTTATATTTGGTTTCCTATTCAGTTTGATAAGAATGGAACACCTTTTTTGAAATGGATAGATGAATGGATACCAAACTCTGGTCTTAAATAAAAATATAAATAATATAGTATACGATACCATGAAAAAGAAAAGACATGTACTCCTTTTATTATTGCTGGTCCTTTTGCTTCCTGCACAAATGATGCAAGCGAAGAAAAAGCTAACGAAGGAACCGGATGACCGGACGTATTGGTGTAACTTGATGTATAAAATGGCAGCGCCAGTGTTGAGCAATATGAGCGAAGGCAAGTTGCAGCAAAACATGCAGGTTGAGGTGAGCCCCACATGGGACGGACGAGATAAACGGGTAACATACATGGAGTGTTTTGGGCGATTGATGGCTGGACTTGCTCCCTGGCTTGCTCTGCCGGATGATGATACAGTTGAAGGAGTACAACGTAAGCAACTCCGCGAATGGGCATTGAAGAGTTATGCTCAATCGGTAGATCCCAGTAGTCCGGATTACTTGCTATGGCGCAAGGAAGGTCAACCTCTGGTGGATGCGGCGTATATCGCAAATAGTTTCCTTCGTGCTTATGATGCGCTTTGGTTACCATTGGATAGTGTGACAAAACAACGATATATTACTGAATTTAAACTGTTGCGTAGAATCGATCCACCTTATACAAATTGGCTACTTTTTTCGGCTACTATTGAATCTTTCTTGATGAAAGCGGATGCCGGAGCAGACAATTATCGAATTAATTCTGCTTTACGTAAAGTGGAAGAATGGTATGTGGGCGATGGTTGGTATTCTGACGGACCAGATTTTGCTTTCGATTATTATAATAGTTATGTGCTTCACCCCATGTATGTGGAGTGTTTGGAAGTAGTGACTGATAAGAAACAAAACTGGATTGCCCCTCGTAAACGGTATGACACGGCAGTGAAGCGTATGCAACGTTTCGGGATGATTTTGGAGCGATTTATTTCTCCTGAGGGAACTTTCCCAGTCTTTGGCCGCTCAATAACATACCGTACCGGTGTGCTTCAACCTTTAGCTTTGTTGGCTTTGAGACAGGAATTGCCTGAATCTCTTCCTAACGGGCAGGTGCGCGCTGCGATGACGGCAGTGATGAAGCGAATGTTTGCTTCTGGTGCGAACTTTAATGAGAAGGGTTTCTTGAGATTAGGCTTTACGGCTTCACAACCGAACATTGCCGATTGGTACTCCAACAATGGAAGCATGTATTTGGCTTCATTGGCTTTCTTGCCTTTGGGACTGCCTGCCAATCATCCTTTTTGGACGGATGCGCCACAATCGTGGACTTCCAAGAAAGCATGGGAAGGAGAAGACTTCCCGAAGGATCACGCTTATTACGAAAAACAATAATAGTATAAAATATGAAGAATCTTACGAAACATTTGTTGTTAGGAATGGCTTTGTTTGCTTCCGGTAGTAAGCTGTCGGCTCAAACACCCGATTGGGAAAATCCTTTGATTTTTGCTGTAAATAAAGAGGCTCCCCGTGCTTCGGCCTTGCCTTATAATAATGAAGAATTGGCCATTAATGACAATTATGAACAGTCACCTTACTATTTGTCGCTTAACGGAACGTGGAAGTTTCGTTGGGTAAAAATTCCGGCTGAGCGGCCTGTTGATTTCTACAAGGAAGAGTATAACACCAGTGATTGGGATGATATAAAAGTCCCCGGCAATTGGGAACTTCAAGGTTACGGCATTCCTATTTATACTAATGTGGCTTATCCTCATCCAAAGAATCCTCCATACATCCCTCATTCAGACAATCCTGTGGGAAGTTATAAACGTTCGTTCGATTTACCCCAAACATGGGACGGACGCAGGGTGTATTTGCACTTCGAAGCAGGAACATCGGCCATGTATATTTGGGTAAATGGGACTAAAGTAGGTTATAGCCAAGTGACGAAGAGTCCTGCTGAGTTTGATATTACATCGTATGTGAAGCCCGGAAAAAATAACGTAGCTGTTGAGGTTTATCGTTGGAGTGACGGCTCTTATTTGGAAGATCAGGATTTCTGGCGTTTATCGGGTATTGACAGAAGTGTGTATCTTTATAGCACAGCACAAACTCGCATACAAGATTTCTTCGCTACGCCCGATTTGGATCGTTCGTATAAGAATGGTTTGCTGAATGTAGCTGTGACTTTGAAGAATTTTCAGGCAGCTGCTTCCATACAAACTGTTGAACTTGCTTTACTCGATAAAGCTGGTAAGAGTATATTTCGTGTTTCGAAGAAAGTCGATGTTTCAGCAAATGGAACGGAGCTGGTCAATTTCTCAGAAAAGGTATCGTCTCCTAAACTTTGGAGCAACGAAACACCCGATTTATATACTTTGCTACTTACATTGAAAGATAAAGAGGGCCGCTTGGTTGAAGTTACTTCTTGCAAAACGGGTTTCAGAAAAGTAGAAATTAAAGATGGGCAATTGATGCTTAACGGAAAAGCATTGCTTGTACATGGAGTAAACCTACACGAACATAATCAATATACGGGTCATTATGTGGATAAGGCAACCATGCTTGAAGATATTCGCATGATGAAACGCTTTAATATTAATGCGGTGCGTATGAGTCACTATCCACAAAGTACGCTTTGGTATAAACTGTGCGATGAATATGGTTTGTTGCTTTGCAACGAGGCAAACTTGGAAACTCACGGCATGGGGGCTGAGTTGCAAGGTGGGTTCGATAAGAGTAAACATCCTGCTTATTTAGAAGAATGGGCTCCTGCTCATAGAGATCGGATTGTTCGTCTGCTAGAGCGTGATAAGAATCATCCGTCTATTATCCTTTGGAGTATGGGCAATGAGTGTGGCAACGGCCCCGTGTTTCATGAGATGTATAAGTGGCTGAAGCAACGTGATCCGTCTCGTCCGGTTCAGTTTGAACAAGCAGGAGAGAGCGAGAATACAGACATTGTCTGTCCGATGTATCCCGGAATGAATTATATGAAGGAGTATGCAGCTCGCAAGGATGTAAAACGTCCGTTTATCATGTGCGAATACGCACATGCGATGGGCAATAGCACCGGAAACTTTCAGGAGTATTTTGATATAATCGCTACCAGCAAGCATCTGCAAGGTGGTTTCATTTGGGATTGGGTAGATCAAGGCTTGGCTACCAAAGATGAGAATGGGCGTTTCTATTGGGGATATGGGGGTGATTTCGGTTCGGCACAGTATCCGAATGAAGAGAACTTTTGTACCAATGGTTTAGTCTTTCCTGATCGTACACCGCATCCGGGACTATATGAAGTGAAGAAGGTCTATCAAAATATTCTGTTCAAAGCCAAAGATATAAACAGAGGAGAGATTGCTGTAGAGAACAGATTTCTCTATACCGATTTGAAGAACTATAGCTTTAAATGGGAATTACTCAAAAATGGTGTTGTGATAGATAAAGGAACATTCGCTCTTGCTCAGCCTGCCGGTACTACTCGTGAGGTGAAATTGGCACTTCCTGCTATTCAACCGGAAGAGGGAACAGAATATTTCCTGAATGTTTTTGCTTATACCAAGTATCCTACTGAGATGGTACCCGCTGCATACGAGGTAGCTCGTGAACAGTTTGCTTTTGCTACAAACAACTATTTTGTGGCTCCACTAAAAGCGAATAGCAAAGTGGAAATGAAGGACGAAAATAACAACTTGACCTTTGTGTGTGGAGATGTGTCTTTGAACTTCAATAAGAGGAATGGCGAACTCTCATCATATCGCTACAAAGGTCAATGGCTACTGGGCGGTGCTCCTCAACCACAATTCTGGCGTGCCCCGATTGATAATGATTTTGGTAACCGGATGCAAATATTGTGCAATGTATGGCGCACGGCCGGGATGAACAAGCGCCTTAAGTCGATGGATGTGAAGCAGGGAGATGATCAGGTAATCATTACATCTGTTTATTTATTGAACGATGTTGCTTCAGAATACACGATGAAATATACCGTTTATGCGGATGGGCGTCTGCAAGTAAATGGTAGCTGGGAGGCCGGAAGTAATTCGCTTCCTGAGATTCCACGTTTTGGAATGCAAATGAGGTTGGGACAAGAATTTAGCAACTTTACCTGGTATGGCCGTGGGCCATGGGAAAACTATTCCGACAGAAAAACTTCTAGCTTCATTGGTCAATACACCAGTACCGTGGCGGAACAATATGTGGCTTATATACGTCCCCAGGAAAATGGAAATAAAACAGATGTTCGTTGGCTGACGCTGACTAACAAAGAGGGGAAAGGCATCCGTATTGACGGACTTCAGCCGCTTAGTGTTAGTGCGCTGAATAATCTGCTCGAAGATTTTGATGCCGGATTGACAAAGAGTCAAAGACATATCAATGATATTAATCCCCGTAAAGAAGTGATTTTGCATGTTGACTTGCTTCAACGAGGTGTGGGAGGCGACAATAGTTGGGGAGCTTATCCTCACGAAGAGTATTTGCTCAAAGCAAAGAGCTATTCGTATGGTTATATCATCAGTCCGGTAGATAAATAATAAGATTTTCTCATGACTAATAAAATAAGTGCTAAAAAAGCAGGGCTTGCCCTTTTCATTCTTCTATGTGTGTGGACGCATTGCGCTGCACAGACATTAGTGGAAGTAGGGAAGGGGTATAGCCGTACTTCTGTCAACACAACGGTGTTTCGCAATAACTCGTTGGTTACGCATAAGGGGATTCAATACATTGCCTACTATGACGGAGATTGCTATATGGTAGTGGGCAAACGCAAATTGGGTTCCAAAGAGTGGGAGCTAAAGCGTTCGCAATACAAGGGTAATTGTGCGGATGCTCATAATATCATTAGCCTGATGGTGGATGGCGATGGATATCTTCATCTTTCGTTCGATCATCATGGCCAACCTCTCAATTATTGCAAAAGTATAGCACCCGGTTCGCTCGAACTAGGAGATAAATTAGCGATGACAGGTGTAGATGAAGGGAATGTTACCTATCCTGAATTTTATCGACTGGCCGATGGTGATTTGATCTTTGTTTACCGATCGGGATCTTCCGGTCGTGGCAATTTGGTGATGAACCGCTATCTGCTGACTGAAAAACGATGGGAGCGAGTGCAAGATGTGCTCATTGATGGCGAGGGCGAACGCAATGCTTATTGGCAACTTTATGTGGATGAGGCTGGGACGATACATCTTTCGTGGGTGTGGCGTGAAACATGGATGGTGGAGACCAATCACGATCTTTGTTATGCTCGCTCACGGGATGGAGGGAAAACGTGGGAAAAATCCGACGGAGAGAAGTATGCCCTACCCATTACTGCGGCCAATGCAGAGTATGCTTGCCACATTCCGCAAAAGAGCGAACTGATTAACCAAACGAGTATGTGCGCCGATAAGAACGGGCACCCTTACATCGCTACTTATTGGCGAGATCAGAACAGTCAGGTGCCTCAATATCGCCTCGTTTGGTTTGATGGAAAGGCTTGGCAGCAACAGCAAGTCTCGCATCGCACTACTCCTTTCAGTCTGAGCGGCGGAGGAACCAAACGAATACCGATTGCCCGTCCCCGTTTGGTAATCAAGCAAGAAAAGAAACGGAATAAAATATTTTATGTCTTTCGCGACATAGAGCGTGGTGATAAGGTCTCTATGGCTTCTTCTGAGGGACTGGAAACGAACAAATGGACGTTTACAGATCTCACCGACTTTCCGGTAGATGCTTGGGAACCTAGTTATGACACTGAACTATGGAAAAGTAAGCAGCGATTGCACCTCTTTGTGCAGCGCACAAGTCAAGGAGATGGAGAGAAAACGACAGAGATGGAACCTGAAACAGTTTACGTCTTAGAATGCAAACTATAATAAATAAAATGAGATGAAAAATTACTATCTGACTACCTTGTTATTGTGGGTTGTCACATTGGCTGCGTGTGCACAGAAGCCTTTTTCTTCCCAAGAAACGCTTGATATTATTCATAAAGTGAATAGTTATTGGCAATCGAATAATCCGAAACCCGGGGTATCATTTTGGCACAATGCAGCCTATCATACCGGAAATATGGAAGCTTATTTCCTTACAGGTAAGCCGGAGTATCTTCAGTATTCTGAGGCATGGGCCGTTCACAATAAATGGAAAGGTGCTAAATCGAGCAATAAGAGTAAATGGAAATATAGTTATGGTGAGACCAATGAGTATGTCTTGTTCGGCGACTATCAAGTTTGCTTTCAAACTTACATTGATCTCTACAACATTTCGCCCGATCCTCAGAAGGTTGCTCGCGCCATTGAGGTGATGGAATATCAAATGAGCACTCCCAAAAAGGATTATTGGTGGTGGGCCGATGGGTTATACATGGTGATGCCGGTGATGACGAAGCTCTATAAGTTGACTAATAACCCTCTTTATCTCGAAAAGTTGCACCAATATCTGAGTTACTCGGATAGCATCATGTACGATGAGGAGGCTGGTTTATACTATCGAGATGCTAAATATATCTACCCGAAGCACAAAACGCCAAGTGGTAAAAAAGATTTTTGGGCACGTGGAGATGGATGGGTATTTGCCGGATTGGCAAAGGTATTGAAGGATTTGCCTGAAACAGACCAATATCGTCAAGAGTATGTATCTCGTTTTCAGACGATGGCAAAGGCGATAGCTACCTGCCAGCAACCAGAAGGATACTGGACACGTAGCATGCTCGATCCTCACTTCGCTCCCGGTCCTGAGACGAGTGGCACGGCATTTTTTGCTTATGGCTTTCTGCGGGGAATGAACAACGGTTTGCTTGATAAGGCTACTTACCAGCCTGTAGCACTCAAAGCATGGAGTTATCTCAAGGATGTAGCGTTGCAAGAGGATGGAAAAGTAGGCTATGTGCAACCTATTGGCGAGAAAGCCATTCCCGGACAAGTGGTTAATGCTAACTCAACGGCCGATTTCGGAGTGGGTGCTTTTCTTTTGGCGGCTTGCGAAATGGCCCGTTTTTATTAAAAAACTGTTAAATAAATATTCTTGATTAAACACTTGCACTTTTCGTTAGTCATAGATTCAGTTGCAACCAAAAGAACAGAATTAGTAATCAACATTTTGAAAACGAAAAGAGTATGAAGAGAATAGCATTTTTAATGGTCGCTCTATTGATGGTAGGCGGCTTGGCAATGGCTCAAGGCCGTCGCATGGGAGGAATGAAAATGGATCCGAAGGAACGTGCTGAAAAGATGACGGAACGGATGGCTAAAGAGTATTCCTTGAATGAAGCGCAGAAAAAGGAACTGTTGGATGTTAACTTAGCTTTGAACGAAAAAATGGCTAAGAAGGCTGAAGACAAGAAAGTTGAAAAAGAAGAGATGCACAAAGAAATGAAAGCGAATCGTGACGCTTACGAAGCTCAGTTAAAGAAGATTATGACTGAAGAACAATATGCTTCTTATACAAAGAATCAGGCAGAGCGTATGAAAAAGATGAAAGATGGGAAAGGCCCTAGGCGAGGTGGTGCACCAGATGCCGAGTAATAAAAGATATTCATAGGTTAGTTTTTTTTAGAGTAAACTACGTTTTTAGTACAACTTGCGTGTTTTGTAGTTAATGCATTGCGTGTCTGCTTAGCAGAACGCAATTGCATTAACTACTTTTTTTGTGTGTGCATGGAAGCTTTATTAAACGTGCACGTTTGTCGCGGCCATCGTGCACGAACTATATGGTAAACGTGTACGATTAAAATCGGGCCCTTTTCTTGCGTATTTCTTACTCTTTTTGTTCCTTTGTCAGACGTTTATTTATGAAAACTCAACATGAAAAAGCTTGTTTATTTCCAACTCCTACTAATTGTTATTGTAGGCATGGCCTGTTCAGGAAAGAAAGATAATCAGAATGAAGAGAGGCAAGTGTTGTTGAAAGACAGCACGGATGCTCGTGGATTGCAACGCATGCAAATATCCAAGAGTGAGAAAGATATTAAGTACAAGGGTAAAGACTATCATATTTCTCTTTTGCGTACGCCTAGTGATTCACTTCCCCATGTGGCCAGTGAGCAGGGAGATGTGTATCTGGACAATCAGATTCTGCTGAAGCTGACTCGTGGAGGCGAACATATCTTCAGCAAAACCTTTACAAAGAAAAATTTCTCTTCTTTTGTCGATGACACATTCTTTGCCAAATCGATTCTGGAAGGTATGGTATACGATAAAACAACGCCGGAAGGAATTGTTTTATCAGCCAGTATCTCTTATCCTCAAACCGATTTGTATGTTCCTGTCTCAATCACGATCACGGCCGATGGCAAAATGTCCATGAAGAAGGAGGAGTTGATGGAAGATGCGTACGCTGAAGACAGCATCTAACTTTGCACTACATCTGAGTATAGTCCTTGGCCAATCCGCCTTCGCTGGTTTCTTTGTAGAGCGAAGGAAGGTCGTGCCCTGTTTGTTTCATCACTTGCACCACCTTGTCGAACGATACCCGGTGAATGCCGTCGGTGAATGAGGCATATATATTGGCGTCGAGCGCACGAGCTGCGGCATACGCATTTCTCTCAATACAGGGGATTTGCACCAAGCCGCATACAGGGTCGCACGTCATGCCAAGGTGATGCTCTAAGCCCATTTCAGCTGCATATTCTGTCTGGGCGGGACTGCCTCCAAATAGTTGATTGGCTGCTGCTGAGGCCATAGCACAAGCCACACCAACTTCTCCCTGACAACCCACTTCGGCGCCTGAGATGGAAGCGTTGAACTTTACAATATTGCCAAACAAGCCTGCTGTGGCTAGTGCGCGAAGAATGCGAGTGTCGCTAAATTCACGACTTTTGTGTAAATGATAAAGCACTGCGGGCATTACTCCACACGCTCCACACGTGGGAGCGGTCACAATCTTTCCTCCCGATGCATTTTCTTCACTCACCGCCAAAGCGTAAGCAAAGACTAATCCACGAGAACGAAGAGATTCCTTGTAACCCGTAGCACGAATGTAGTAAGTCGAAGCTTTTCTTCTCAAATTAAGTGGACCAGGTAGCACACCTTCCTCTTCTAACCCACGATGAATGGCTTCTTTCATCGTGCTCCAAACAACTTCCAGATAATCCCAAATATCTTCCTCTTCGCACTCCTTCACATACTCCCAATAACTCTTCCCGCTATGCTCGCACCAACTCAGAATTTCGGTCATGCTGTTCATCTCATATACCTCTCTACTTTCGATGGTCGATTTCTCATTGTTTTCAGCCAAAGCTCCGCCACCGACGCTGTACACCGTCCAGTTTTCAAGCAGCTTCTTGTTTGCATCGAAGGCGGCAAACGTCATCGCATTAGGATGAAAAGGAAGGAATACTTTTGGTTGCCACACAATTTCCACAGGAGCAATCGGTAGCAACGTGTCGTTGATAGCAACATCCGTCATGTGCCCTTTCCCGGTAGCGGCAAGGCTTCCATAGAGCGTTACTTTGAATGATGCGGCATCTTTGTGCCGTTCCAGAAATATTTCGGCCGCTTTTCGAGGTCCCATTGTGTGGCTACTCGAAGGGCCTGTGCCGATGCGATATAGTTCTTTTATTGATTTCATCGTTTTTTCCAGTTACTTAGTTCCATTTCTTTTTTCTTAAATACCAGTACACTAGTCCCCCAATAATGAGCATAACTACCCATGCCATCAGATATCCATATTGCCATCTGAGCTCAGGCATTATGTCGAAGTTCATTCCCCAGACACCTACCAGAAAGGTAAGCGGGATGAATATTGTAGAGACAACCGTGAGGCGTTTCATGATGTCGTTCATCCGCAGATCATTGTTCGATATGTATAGATCGACCAATGATGAAAGCGTTTCCCGACAGATATCGATTGTTTGCAACACAAATTGCAAATGATCGTTTACATCATTGAAGAAAGGACGATTCACCTTGTGCATCATCTCGTTCTCCGAACGTAGTAACTTAACATACTGTTCTTTTAGCGGCAACACCGATTTTTTAATATGCATATATTGTCTTCGCAAAGTTTGTATCCGTGCGCCAATGTCGTGTTTATTATTGATAGTAAGTAAATGCTCTTCTAAATCTTCTAATGAATCATCTATGTTTGAAACAATAGAAATATAATTACCCATCACACTGTTGAGTAAAACACTCAATAAGTAATCACTCTGCTTATCGCATATTTTTAAGATGTTGTTGGTGATGGCATTCGTCACATCGTCGAAAAAAGTTGTTTCATTTTCGAGAAAGCTGAGTACGAAATTGTTGCCGTGTATGAGGCAGAGTTGTTGTTGGTTCAACTCCTCCTGCTCTTCGTTTAAAATAAAGAGTTTGAGAATGAGCACCGTATAGTTATCGTGCTCTTCTATTTTAGTTGGATGGTTTGCATTGAGAATATCTTGCAGAACAAGAAAATCTATTTGGAAGTGATTGCATATTTCACGGATCGTCTCCGTATCCTTCATGCCGTGCACTTGTAGCCAATTTATGCGGTTGGCATTCAGTTTAGCAGCGATACTGGCAAACGTCTTGCCGGTTGCCTCTTGCACCTCTTTGCCGCTGTAGCTGCACAAGTGTAGATGGGTGGGTGTTTGGCTTTCACCCGTATATGTTAGCTTCTCGCTTAGCAGATTATTCCTCATATATCCTTGGTTCTTTAATGAACTGCTACAAAAGTAATCGTTTTGCTCATGAGAACAAGCAATTGGAGGCTTCTTTGTGCTTACGCTAAATCGACGACGGTAATTCCCGATCCACCAAACTGCACATGTTCGTCGTTGAAAGATTTAATTCCAGATACAGTCTCGAGGTATTGGCGAATCAGCTTGCGTAATATTCCCGTGCCCGTGCCGTGCAAGATACGTACCCTGCCCATGCCTACGAGTATGGCGTCGTCGATGAAATAAGTGATTGCCTGCAACGCCTCTTCACCCCTCATGCCCCGCACATCGATATCTTGTCTAAAATTCAGTTTCTTTTCGTACATCTGGTCTTGCGTCTGACTGCTGACGAACGTACTTTTTGCAATCTCTTGCTTTTGCGGTGTTCCGCTTGTCGGATCTAGTCGGTCGAGCTTCATGGTCGTTTTTATGCTGCCAAAAGCGACGGTGGCATTCTTACCTTTCACTTCCAATACCTCGCCCACAGTCGTTTGCCCCTTCATCTTCACATAACTGCCCTCTTTGATCGTTATCACTTTGGGTTTGATGGGCGCTTCCGCTTTTTTCTCTCCTGCTTTTGTCGGAGTGGAAGAAGCCTTTCGTTCCTGTCTGCGGCGAAGCTTCTCCATCTGTTGCGCCACTCGGTCCTCTTGCTCTTTTACTCCCCGTTTCTCCACCGACTCCTTGAAATCAGTGAGTTCCTGCCTTACTTGGCGAGTTTTCTCCTTATCAGCTTGCGCCTCTTTGATGGTGCGGATGGTGTTTTCTATCTTCGCATTCGACTCTTGCAACAAATGTTGCGCCTCGTCCTTGGCCTGACGGATAATCTCTTTGCGAGACTTGTGTAATTCTTCCACTTCAGCCTCGTAGCGTGCGATAGTCTCCTCCATCAACTTCTCCCGCTGACGGATGGTCTGTCGTTTGCCCTCCCAATAACGCTTGTCGCGCACGATATCTTGCAGATACTTATCCGCACTGATATATTCGCTGCCCACAATCTCCGACGCATCAGCTATTACATCTTCCGGTAAACCAATCTTGCGAGCAATCTCCACCGCAAACGAGCTGCCCGGATTGCCTATCTGCAACTGAAATAACGCCTGCATCACATGCCTGTCATACAGCATCGCCCCGTTCACCACTCCCTCGTGATCTTCGGCAAAATGTTTCAGATTCTGGTAGTGCGTGGTGATAACGCCAAACGTTTGCTTCTCGTTGAAACGCTTCAACACCGCCTCCGCAATGGCGCCACCTATCTGCGGCTCCGTGCCTCCGCCAAACTCATCGATCAAGATGAGGCTACGCTCGTCGCATCCCTTCATCATCATCTTCATGTTGGTTAAGTGAGACGAATAGGTGCTCAAATCATCTTCAATAGATTGCTCATCGCCTATGTCGATAAAGATACTTCCGAAAATGCCTGCGTGACTGCGCTCATGCATGGGGATGAGCATGCCGCACTGCAACATATATTGCAGTAAGCCCACCGTCTTGAGGCATACTGACTTGCCGCCCGCATTGGGGCCCGATATAATCAATATTCGTTGCTTCGTGTTTAGTTCGATATCCAGCGGAACCACCTTCTTGCCATGTTTGGCAAGCGACAGTTGCAAGAGCGGATGCACCGCCATTGTCCAATCCAGCAGTTGCTCATTCTCCAGCGCAGGCTTCAGCCCATTCGTCTGTATGGCAAAGTAACTTTTTGCACGGATGAAATCAATCTCCGCCAAGAACTCGTACGACTGCAAAATATCGTCTATCGAAGGACGTAGCGTATTCGAGAACTCCGTCAAGATGCGAATGATCTCCCGTCGTTCTTCCCCCTCCAGCTCACGCACCCGATTATTTGCTTCCACCACCTCGGCCGGTTCAATAAACACCGTCTTTCCGCTGGCCGACTCATCATGCACAATACCTTTGATCTTCCGTTTCAAGCCCGGAGCCACCGGAATCACCAGTCGCCCGTCTCGCATGGTCGGCGTCACATCCTTGTCCACATAACCCTCCGACTGTGCGCTCCGTAAAATCCCGTTCAGCGAACGAGAAATGCCACTTATCGTACTGGCTAACTCCCTGCGGAGGCGAGCCAATTCCGTAGAAGCATTATCTTTTATCTTACCATACTTATTCAGTATGCCATCAATCTTCGTAATCAGTTGTGGAAACACAGCAATATCCCCCGCCAGTTTCCTTAGATTAGGATAAGGCGAATCCGACTCCTCATCCTCCTCTTTGCGTTGCAGAAATCGCACAATATCCCTGATCGTTTCCAGTGAGCGGCGCAAGTCGAATAACTCCTGCTCATCCATATATAACCCCTCTATGCGCACCCTCTTTAGCGACGGCCGCACATCAAAGAAGAACTGATCCGGAAAACTCTCCTCCTCCTGAATGATCCGCACAAATTCCGTAAGCTGGTTCAGTCTTTCTTCCACCACCTCAAAACGATCCGAAAAATCCATGTCCGCCACCCTCTCTTCTCCAAGCGGGCTGAGACATTTCTCTTGCAGTAACTGTCTGATTTGGTCGAAACCTATTTTTTGCTCAAAATTCTGGGGATATATCATCTGGGTTGCTCTGTTTATCTATATACTTCATTTTCAGGAATTTACTATCTATATTGAGCAGATATACCTGTTGTTTGCTATCACTTTGCACTGCAAAAATACAATTTTTTAGTGAAAAAATACGAGTAATGCTTGCATATTTAAAAATCATTCGTACCTTTGCAGCGCTTTCAACGGAAAGCATCATAAAAACAGTATTGGAGAGATGGCAGAGTGGTCGATTGCGGCGGTCTTGAAAACCGTTGAACTGCGAGGTTCCTGGGGTTCGAATCCCTATCTCTCCGCTGAAAGGTCTGGACAAAAACAGATGATAAAACCTACAAGTTAATTACTTGTAGGTTTTTTTGTATCTATAAAGTTCATTCGTTGCCATTCTATTCTTGGATACTTGTTGCTGCTATAGCTAGAAAACCAAAATCCTGTTTACTTTATTTTAAGTCATAAATTGATTAGATTAGAGCATTAAATTTTGCGATATAGTATTTACATCTCACCTATAAGAGCCTGAAATCTTTGCTTAACTTCACATTTATCCGAGACATTGTTTATCATAACTTCTTTAGCCAAATGAAACAATTCCAATGCCATTGGTTGCAGCCTAATTCCATCCCATCTTACAGTCTCATTTGATATGGAATTGATAATGTTAGGACTTATTCGTTTTATATCAATGTTATGAAAGTTAAACTGAATGCCAAAGCAACGAATATACATGCATCGTTCTTTGTTCTTATGGTTCTAATAATCTGTTTTATAGCTGCTTCATCTACAGCATTTCTCATCTTTATTCTTTGTGATTAATGGCAAACCAAGCTCAGCGAGGAACTTATTGTGTCGCTCCGAAGCATTTGTTATTTTATCTTCTAAATCAATCAATTTTTTATTGACTTCCAGCAAATCAATTTTCACATCTTCTTTGGCGATGCTTACGTAGCGTGAAATATTGAGATTATAGCCGTTTCTTTCGATTTCGTCCATCGAAACAGCACGTGAGTATCTATCTTTTGATTCGCGGCTTTTATATGTGTCTATAATTGACTTTATATCTTTTTCTCTTAACTTGTTTTGTCGTTTGCCTTTTTCGAAATGTTCGCTTGCATTGATAAACAACACATCCTCAGATTTTCTGCATTTCTTGAGAACCAAGATACATACCGGAATACCCGTCGAAAAGAAAAGGTTTGCAGGTAGTCCAATTGCAGCATCAATATTGCTATCTTTAAGCAATTTTGTGCGGATGCGCTCTTCAGCTCCTCCTCTGAAAAGCACACCGTGAGGCAGGATGATTGCCATTGTACCATCTTGTTTTAAAAAATGGAAACCGTGAAGCAAGAAAGCAAAGTCTGCTGCCGATTTCGGAGCAAGCCCATAGTTGCTAAAGCGGAAATCTTTACCCATCTCTTCCGTAGGTTCCCATCGGTAGCTGAACGGTGGGTTTGCAACAATTGCATCAAACTCTATTTTTTTTGCAGGGTTCATTTCATTGAGCATCGTCCAGTCATTGAGAAGCGAATCGCCGTGATGAATCTCGAATTCCGAATCCTTCATGCCGTGCAGAATCATATTCATGCGGGCTAAGTTGTATGTGGTAATGTTTTTCTCCTGCCCGTATATTTTGCCAATATTTCCACCGTTCCTTTTCATTTTGTGGCGCACGTTGAGCAGCAGTGAACCCGAACCGCAGGCAAAATCGAGTACCCTCTCGAGTTTCTTTTTCATGCCCAGTTGCGGATCTTGGCAATCTAATGCAACAATGCCCGACAAGATGCTTGATAACTCTTGCGGAGTGTAGAACTCACCGGCTTTTTGACCGGAACCTGCTGCAAACTCACCAATTAAGTATTCGTACGCATCGCCCAAAATATCCGTATCGGTAGAGAACTGCGCAATTCCTTCGGTAATTTTTGTGATCACTTTGCAAAGCAAGGCGTTGCGTTCTTCGTAATTCTTTCCTAGTTTCTCAGAGTGCAGGTTTATTTCAGAAAAAAGCCCTTGAAAAGCATTTTCGAAAGATTCGTTTTCAATGTATTTGAATCCTTCATATAGAGTTTCAAGCAAATACGAACTTTGAGTTCGGGCATGTTCCACAATGCTATCCCACAAATGTTGCGGTTCAATTACATAATGTACCTTTCGGCGCATTTGTTTCTCAAATTGAGAAATATCTTCGTTGTTCTCTTCGTACCACAATTGTAGTGGAGTGGAAACACCATATACCTTTAATTCCTCAAGCCTTTTATCGGGATAATCATCTCCAAGCTCTTTTTTTGCAGCTTCTATGTAGTTGTCAGATAGATAACGCAGGAATAGGAATGATAACATATAATCACGAAAGTCATCTGCCATCATTGAACCTCTAAGGTTATCTGCAATATCCCAAAGGGTTTTACCTAATTTATTTTTTTCTTGTTGTGTCATTGTTATGATATTGAGAATGGGAATTTAGTCATTAATTTATTTAATGTCTCAATTAGTAATCTTTTATCATCTGGATTTAATATCTCTAATTTGTTAGTGTATATCTTTTCGTGTGAAAGTGCGTTGATTATATCCGTTCTGGTATTTGCATCTTCAAAATCCAGTTCTTCCAGCACATATCCAAATCTTCCTTCACCTAAGAAGGAGGCTATACTTTCTAATACCTGCCGTAGCAAGGCCAAATGATAAGTGTTTATATTGTTATTTAATATTGCTTCGTCTAAGATTCGCAATAGCAATAAATGATATTGGTGTAAGCCTTTATTTTTGCCAACAAGTTTATATCTACCATCTTTGATTTCCAATAGCCGTATCAAGTATCGAGGTTCTTCTATTGCTTCCTTTATCACATCCTTTCCTCTTCTGGTTTCTTTGATGTTCTTTGTTTTAAATTTAGAGGCGTTTTCTCCTTTTTTAAGCCAATCTTGCAATATAGAAAAAATGCCCATGTGGTGGGTTGTTATGATTATTTTTCTTTTATCACAATGCTTTTCCATAAATTTCAGCAGAAGATGCGCTGTGATGAATATGTTGTGATCGTCTAAGCTTGAAACAGGATCATCAATGAAGAAATGTTGATCTTGAACATCTGCCCAGCCTTCAACTTCAAATAAAGCTAAAAAGAAACACCAAATGAAGATGCGCTCTTCTCCTCTAGATATTTTTATAGGTGTTTCTTTTTCTGTATCTTCTATAAGGAAAAATGTAATGTTTTTAAAGCCTAACTCTGGATCTTCTGCACTTTCATTTGTGAATTTGAAATCATATTTTGGCTTGTATGATTGTAGTTTTTCACGAACAGCGTCCTCTGTCAGCAAAGAGTGATATTTGTTGAGACTGCTTCTTTGAATCATTAAAGTGACATCTTTGTTATCATTCTTCTCATCGTTGTCCCAAACAAAAAGATCCTCACTGAATGCATTATAATATACACCAGCGTGCTTATTCCCATTTGCCTTTTTGGTTATATCTTTATAGGCAACAGATAGACGGGTTTTTCCTGTTGCGTTGAAAGCATAAATGAGAACTATCGTCTCTTTGGCATTTTTTATTTCTTGAGCTATATCTTTCATCATATTATTTGTTTATGGTTGGAAATAATTGTTGCATTAAGCCTTTTTTGTGAGTTTTTAGCTGATCAAGTTTGTCTGTTTCGGCTGATATGAGTTCGTCCACAGATGAAAGGGAATCTGCTATTTTCTGCTGTTCTAAGACATTTTTAGTTATTCTCGTCTTCCAACTTTCAATAGCTTCTTTGGTTATATGTAGAAGGCCTAAACCTTTTGCTTGCTGTTTTTTTATCCGTTCAGTTTCATAGCTTAGTAAAGTAAATAGAAAATCTTTACTAATGCCTTTATGTTCTATTACTTTCCAAATGTGATAGTGAAAAATTACTTTTTCCTCATTCCACATTCTTGGACCAAATGATGCAGACCATGCGTAGAGAAGATCTCCTTTGATACAATATTTGTTGTCTTCTAGCTCTAAATTTGAATAATACCAATTGTTATTGGAGAAGAAATTGCCTACTCTAAGAACTCTATATTTTCCTGATTCCAATAATTCATTTTGCTTGTATGCTCTACCATTTATAAATGTTGAGATATTACCTAGTAAAATTTCTTCCCATTCTCCTGCATTCTGAAATTCAGGGAAGCGTAGGGTGGGAGTGGTTTTGCCTTCGGCGGGGAATAGCTGTTGCATTAGTCCCTTTTTGTACTCTTTCAGTGTCTCTATCTTATCTGTTACGGCACTTATTAAATCATCTAGGCTACCTAAACAATCAGCTATTTTTTGTTGCTCTTTATTTCCTATTTGCTTATTGATCTCTTTTGGAATAGAAACAGCTATTTTCTTAATAACTTCAACTGAAAGACCTGGTTGGGCTTGGCCAGTAGCATATTGATTAAGATTAGATTTAGTTAATTGATAGTATAGCCAACGAGGAACGATTCCTTCTTTACATGTTACGACCACAGCATGTTCTGTTGCATGAAATGTATCATCTACAAAAGTAACATTTCCGCATAAAGCCCCTTGTCTGCCAATTAATAAATAAACTCCTGAGTGCGTAAATGAATATGTATATCCTCGTAGGCCGTTTCCTCCGTAACAAGGATACATTTCATTTTCTCTTTTCTCGTAAATATTAGAAGCAGGTACAAACTTACCTGCTTGCATCTCACAGGTATTTTCAAGTATTGTTTGTTCCCACCCCTCAGCATCCCGAAACTCAGGAAACCGTAAAGGAGGAGCAACTGTTTTTATATCATTGTTTTTTATCTTCATATTAATCTTCATAAGCTGAAAGTCCCGAAATTTCTTGTTCGCCGGCAAAACGTTTTAATAGTGGAATCAGATCTTCCATCAATGCCAGTTCGGCTTTGCTGCGAGCTTTCCATCCCAGCTCCAGCGGAGCTAACAAATCATTTAATCTTTCACCGTCAAAAATCATGCGGCTCATTATTTGTTCTACAAACGCACGCAATGAATCGGCAGTAATGCCGTGCTTGTTGGCAATAGCAACTAATTTCTTATCGTATTTCTCGGCTTTAAATGCCTGGTAGCCATCTTTTATTTCCTGCTCCGTTTTGCCATTCACCACATCAAGATTATTGATGTACTCCCGAATATCATCCTGTTCATCAAGCAGGTTGGAACTCGATGCCACAAGGTTAATTAACTGCTCTTTGGTCATTCGTTGCTTGCTGCCGCCGCTATTGGTATAGCGGGCTATCAATGCCATTATATAATCGTAGTCGATAATGGCCGAAGCGAACAGCACAAACTCAAAATCAAGTTCATCGACCACCGGGCTTACCTCAGCACCTTTGCTTTTTTCTTGCAATTTGCGCAGCTCTTGGGCAGTTTCCAGATAGGCTCCACGGAATGATCGCATTGTTTCTTCGGGCAGCAGTTCTTCAATTAGTGCTTTGTCCTGCTCACCTATATCAGTGTATTGCTCCAGTTGCATCTTGTATCGCTGTACTTCTTTGAAGCAATTGATGAAGCCCGCACGGGCATCGTCACCCTGCAAGTTGTACACTTCTTCTGCCTGGCATTCCAGTCCCTGCGAATGCATGTATTCGTTTAGCTTTAGAACGGCTTCTTGGAATTTTTCTATCACTTTCGGGGCAGGATCTACCAACCATATTTGTCTGGGGTTATCAATATTTTCACCGGAGAATATGGCAATGGCTTCATTAACGGCATCTTCCTGACCTCGGAAGTCTAAGATATTGCCATACGGTTTGGTATCGTTCAAAATACGGTTCGTACGCGAAAAGGCTTGTATCAAACCGTGATATTTCAGGTTTTTATCTACATACAGCGTATTGAGATACTTTGAGTCAAAGCCCGTAAGCAACATATCAACCACAATGGTTATATCTATTTTATTCTTGTGCGCATAGTCTTTATTGCTATATTTCTGGTCTTTGATACGCTTCTGTACATCCTGATAGTAGGTATCAAAATCTGCTATGGAGTGGTTGGTACCGTACTGTTCGTTATAGTCATCTATAATTATTTTCAGTGCCCTTTTCTTTTCTTCGGGGTCTTTGCTATTATCAATTTGTTCTTGTGGCAAATCTTCCTGCATCTGCTGAACATCCTTGTTGCCCTGAGCAGGTGGCGAAAATACACAAGCTATGTGAAGCGGTTCAAAATCTTCATTTTGCTTCTGTAACTTTTTCTGCGTTCTGCCAAACAGTTCGTAATACTCAATAGCGTCATTGATGGAGGCGGTGGCAAACACAGCGTTGAATCTACGTGAATGGGTTGCCGCATCGTGTTTCGACAAGATAGCATCTACTATCGCCTGTTTTTTCAACGTACCATCTGCTATACGAACATCCGTTTCTTTGGGCTTGAAGTAATCAACGTGAAAACGCAACACGTTTTTATCTTCAATAGCGTGAGTGATGGTATAGGAGTGCAGCCTGCTGGGGAATAGGTCTTCCGTTATTTTGTAGGAAGCTTCTTCACCATCTATTTTGGTGTACGTGGCATTTTCATCAAATATAGGCGTGCCGGTGAAGCCAAAAAGTTGCGAGTTGGGAAAAAACTCTTTGATAGCTTTGTGGTTATCTCCGAATTGAGAGCGGTGGCACTCATCGAAAATGAACACAATCTTCTTATTCTTCAAATGAATTAAGTGATCAATGTATTTGTTTTCTCTCTCATTCTCTTTCTTTGGTGATGTGTCAAGCGCAATGCCCAGCTTTTGAATGGTAGTAACAATGACCTTGTCGGCATAGTCGTCTGACAGCATACGCCTTACCAGTGTGTCCGTATTGGTGTTTTCTTCTACACAGTTCTCTTGAAACCTGTTAAACTCTTCACGTGTTTGCCTATCCAAGTCCTTGCGGTCAACCACAAACAAACATTTGTCAATATCAGGGTTATCTTTCAAAAGAGTAGCAGCTTTGAATGAAGTGAGCGTTTTACCGCTACCCGTGGTGTGCCACACATAGCCGTTGCCCCTGTTTTGATGAATACAGTCAATGATTGCTTTTACCGCATATATCTGATATGGTCGCATGATGAGCAGCTTTTGCTCGCTGGCAACCAGAACCATGTAGCGGCTGATCATCTCACCGAGTATGCACTTAGAGAGAAATGCCGAAGAAAAAGCATCAAGACCACGTATTCTTCTGTTTGATTCTGTTGCGTATTGATAGACAGGCAAAAATTGCTCTTCGGCACTGAAATTGAAATGATGGTTGTTGTTGTTTGTAAAGTAGTGAGTGTTTCCCTGATTGCTTACAATAAATAGCTGCATGAAGCATAGCAATGTGTTTGTATATCCATTACCTGCGTCATTCTTATAATCAACAATCTGTTGCATGGCACGACGAGGACTCACATCCGAAGCCTTTAACTCGACCTGCACCACAGGAATACCATTGATCAATATAATCACATCATACCGATGGTAGCTGTTGTTGGTGTTTATGCGCAACTGATTAATTACCTCATAGTCATTTTTACACCAATCTTTGATATTAGCCAGTGTGTACTGCAACGGTGTATCATCTTCGCGCATAAAAGTGTTAACACCTCGTAGCTTCTTAGAAGCTGCGAATACATCAGCACTAATAATTTCATCAAGCAAACGCCTAAACTCAGTATCTGATAAACGGACTCTGTTTAGCGACTCGAACTTTGCCCTAAAGTTTTGCTCCAGTGCATTTCTATCACGAATATCTTCACGGTATGTGTATTTAAGTTCTGTTAGCTTTTGAATAAAGCTATCTTCAATCTGTTTTTCTCTGTTCATGCCTATGTTTTGAGCTAATACAATACAATGCTTTACTAGAAAGACGCAATACATCAATTGTCTACAAACCTACATAAAAATCCTGAGTTATAAGCGTGCTCAACAAAAATAAAGACCATCCCGCTCGTTTATTTATCAAGTATTTCCGAAAATAGAGTATCTTGCAAATATAACCATAAAAGAGCTAATTATGAATAACGTATGTGGCCTTGATGTGTATAAAGAAAGATCGTGCTTTTATATATATATATATGCTTAGATCGGGTTGTTAATAGTCTATTTCTTTAAAATATCGTCTAAATTCCACGCTGAGATATGTTCAATACCCTCGTTTGTGGGGATTTTATAGTCGTCCATACTCACTACATATTTATCGAAATTATCATCTATGAGCTTTAATGGATGATACTCTCTTTCGACTGCCTGCTCTTCTGTCAATTGAAGCGTAACTTGTAAGTATAGTTTCTTATCACCCTTTATAGCGACGAAATCAACCTCTGCATCTTTGATTGATCCCACATAAACCTGATAACCTGCACGCCTCAAACTCAAATAGACAGCGTTTTCCAAGAGATAACCAAGGTCATAGCCATACCCCGAATAAAGATAGTTGCGATAGCTCAAATCATTCAAGTAGAATTTGCAGTTGCCTGAAATGGTATCCTTGCCCTTGATGTTATATCTCTCTGCTGACAACGTTGAAAATCTACAGGTTTTTTATTTTTTTGCTTATTAAGAAAAAAAATATTATTGTTTATTTTTCAGTTTACTTATCTCATTCCAGTAAAAGAAAGCTTCAATATTTGACTTTCTGAGTTTGTTGAGTTTGGTGTTTAGAGGTGCTTTAATAACAGCATCACGCAACGGCTCGATCTTTTGAGGATCGAAATGTTCTGCGGTTGTAATTTCATTAGTAATCAACGCAGAAAGATATGCTGCTTTAGATGCGTTGACTATGGCACTGTCAATGTTGTATTTCTCGCTATGAATAAAGCTTTGTATTCTTTTTGTTCCTGTTTGAAGGAGTTTGAAAGTGTCGGGTGTTACCTGACCTTTCAAGCATATGCAAAGTGAGGTTTGAAATATATCATCAAGTACTTGAGTAATATTTTCAGGATCAAGATTTCTGTATTGCAACTCAACGGTGGCAAACTTTTGGAATGTTTTGGCAACTACAGTTAAATCGTTGATTACGTCAAACAAAGAGGCAATATCAAAAAGCTGCTTTATGATTTCCATTGAACAATCTTTATCTCCTTTGAAATAAGGAATACCCGTAGTGTTTGGGGCAAAAGCAGTAAGTTTATCGCCCAACATATCGGCTTTGCCCGGAACATTTACCAGTATCGGTTCACCTTCCAGTTTCAAGAAACGACTTTGGATAGGTAGTTGCTCAATGTCATGATAATGAATATCCTCGAACAATACATCAAGAAGAATACATTCTGTTTCGGCATTGGTAATGTAAGTTACCTGATAGAAGAATTTAGCATGCGTTTTCGGGATATTATATGCTGTAACTCGCTCTACTAATCTCACATCACCAAAGCCGTATTTCTGAGCATGTTTCTGTATAAATTCTTCAATGTTAGTGCCGGGAGGGCAAATGATATCAATGTCAATGGAAAGTCGCTTTGCGCTATCCATGTGAAGCATTAATGCCGTACCGCCTTTGAATACAAAAGGACAACCTGATAACACTAAGGATTCGAGTAGCGAAAAAGCCCTTATTGATTTCTCAATTAGTGCAATATCTGAAAACTTGTTTTCAGCAGCTACGTGCGTCATCCATTCTATTGTTCGACTATCGGGGTGAATCATAATTTATTGGCGTTTATTAGTTGCTCGACTTCTTCCTTCCGTCCCCGACGGACGGCGTAGCGTAGGAGCTTGTTTTTATTTACGTTGTGCCTTTCAAAAATTGTTGTATAAACATAGTTTATCTCCGAACCCTGTAAAAACGAAAATTCCACATCCCCCACAATATCCACCAGCACCTTTTCTATTGTCGGGGTGTTTATACCCTCCACCAATTGTAATGGCGATTCAGATATTAAAGGGCGAATGATAATTGCTTCGTTGGTACTTATATATCGTTCAAAGTCGGTGGGCGAAGGCAGCAGAAAAACCCGTTTATTGCTATCGGCGTTTAAAAGATTAAAAATCGATTCAGTTACCTCACGTTCCACATCAACAAACAAAAGATTCAGATTGGGGATGTGGTGCATGTAAGGCATAAGCGTAGAGGCCGACCATAAGCAATAGTCAACAAAGGGAAACAGAGCTTTTATTTGTTGATTTATCCGTCTCATCTCTTCGGAGCATACTACCGAAAAATCCTTTCTTGCATCATCGGGTAATTTATAAACACCTCTTTCAATACGAAGTAATTGACCCGATTTTATTAGGCGGTTCAGTTGCTCAGAAAGAGTTCCGGATGAACCAACTTGATCTTCACTCTTTAAATTGGCAATTAATTCTTTGCGGGTAAACACCTTATGTGCAAATGCAAAATTTAATATGTCGTTCGTTGTTACCATATAACATAATATGAGGCCAAATATATCACATTTTTGGCAATAAACAACCTGTATTGCCAAAAATGTGATAAAAGTGTTTAGGGAAATTTATAGGGTTGAATATTAAGGCTTTTGTATTTATCATGTGCAAAAAGATCTTTGGAAGGGAGGGTTCACCGACCTATCTTTCCGCGATAAAACTGAAAATCAGTAAATTGAAAAATGCCATCCAATTTTGCGTCTAAATGTAATATTGGATATTTTTTTGCTCCAACTCACAGCCGACTTTCTCTTTTACCAACGAATTTTATAGTATTATTTTGTTAGTGCTACGATCTTTATAACTCTCGTCCATTTATTACCATAACCTTCAGAATCTGGATTATAACAATTATCGTAGGCCCCGTGATTGGCAGAGCCATATTTGAATATATTGTTGCAGCACCAGAAACTGCGATGCTTTTTATTTGCTGCTTCTTTTAGTAGATGGAATATTTGCAAAGATAAGGGCTAAAATAAAAATGAAGAAAAAGCCCCTGAAGATTATCAGCCAGATATTAACACTCAAGCCAATTCGGATACTATTTGCGATTTTAAAGAATTTCAATAATTACAATTATGGGATGAAGAGTTGGATTAAATCTATGCTGAACAACATAATGTTGGTAGTCTTCTATGCTTTTTATTTTGTAAAAAGCTATTTTTTATTTATTTATTATTGACGAGAATGTATTTTTAATACCTTCGCAGGAAAATGACACCTATATGGAAGTAAGCGCACAAGATATTATAGATTCAGTAGACTTAACAAAATCAGAAGCATTGCTTCCAATTTATGAATCTATAGTAAATTCAATAATCAGTCTTTGCAAAACAAATAGAGAAAACAAAAGAATAGATGTTTTTATTGAACGACAACGAAGAGAGAATAAAGCTTTAAATTTATTCGACAAAGAACCTGACCCAATTTTGAATGTAACTATTGTTGATAATGGGCAAGGTTTTACTGAAGAAAATTTCACATCATTTAAAGCTCCTTTTAGTAAAATAAATAAGAAATATGGCTGCAAAGGCGTAGGTCGATTTACAATCCTTGCCATGTTCAAGCGAATAGAAGTCATCAGTATTTATGAAGAAAATGACTTTTGGTATAGACGACGCTTCTCTTTTGATGCTGAAAAAGAAATTTATGCTGACGTTAAAGATGTACTTAAAGATCAACAGGATGCCCAAACAAAGGTGAAATTAATTGAGTGTTGGAATGAAGAACTATTATCAGCTACAACTAAGAATGCTGAAGAGATAGCTAAGGGAATAAAGGAGCATTGCTTTATTTATTATTTAAGCAATACCTTGCCACAAATAAATATTATTGAAAACACCAACGATAGCTTAAGTGAATCGCTATCAGTTGAGAACTATTTTAAAATTGAAGCTAAAGATAAGGAAAAATCTATTAAAGTTAGGGATGAGGATTTTCTGCTATATATCCTAAAGTCAAATAAGGAAACAAATCGGAAAAATAATTATGTAAACTTCTGTGCAAATTCAAGAACTGTAGGAAGTAAAAAAGACTTGTCAAAAGTTGATTCTTTATATAATTATCCAATATCAGAGAATGGAGAATCCAAATTTTTAGATATATATGTGGTTTCTTCTTATTTGGACGCTCATGTAAATAATTCAAGGACAGGATTCAAAATTCCAGATAGCAATGATGAGACTAATTTATTTCGAGAAGATAATACGCTTATTAGCATTGAAGAAATATTAAAGAGGATAGCTGAAGAGGTTGCTGTGATTTACGAATCTTATGCGAAAGAAACGAAAAAACGAAGTATTGAAGATGTAAAAAAATATATTAAAACGTCAGCTCCTCAATATACCAGCTTTATATATAGACAGGATATTTTAGAATTAATTCCACCCAATGTCTCAGATGAGAAGAAAGAAGAGCATCTTCATAAGATAGCATATAATGAGGATAAGAAAATAGAAGAGAGGATAGATAAGTTTGTTCAACAGAAGGAAGTAAACGAAGAACAGATAGTGCAAATTGTCCAATCTATCAAAGGTCGAACAGCTTATAACTCCGATCGTTTAGCTGAATATCTTTTTAGGCGAAAAGCAATTATAAATCTTTTCGAAAAGATGCTAGATGCTAAGGAAAATGGTAAATATGAATTAGAAAGTATGATTCATAATTTGATTTTTCCTATGGGGTTAACTAACAGGCAATTGACCTATCAATATCATAATCTTTGGTTATTGGATGAAAGATTTGCAACTTTTAAATTTATTGCATCTGATAAATCAATTACTTCTTTTAGTCAAATTAAAAGCTCTTTGGAGCCCGATTTACTTCTTATAAACGATGAAAAAAACCTGATAAATAATACTATATCGTATGGTAGTCGGGATGCCGGAGAAGTGGAGTCTATGGTCATTTTTGAATTTAAGAGGCCTGGAGATACTGCTCATCAAAAGAGAAAAAACGACTTTAGATGGGAATTTTCGGATTTAGTAGAAGGATATTTTGATCAATTTCTCTATGGTGAAGAAAAAGATAAAAAGAACTACCGCAAAAATATAGTTAAGATTACAACGGATACTCCTAAATTTGGCTATGTTATAATGGATGAAATGCCAGATAAGCTGATAGATTTCAATGAACATAAAGGTTGGCGTAGAACTCCCTTTGGGTCATATTACAAAATTAATGGAGATTTAAATCTACATATCGAAGCAATAACTTTTCAGAATCTTTTGACAAACGCAAAGGAAAGGCATAACTCTTTCTTTGATCATCTTTTTGCCTAATAATAGATTAGATTGCATGTTCGTTCAGTAGTAATATCTATTAGTTTATTGTAGAAACTACATTGTAAATGTAAATTAGATCTTACTATACTGATGCAAAAGTTAACTCTCTTTCGACTGTTTGCTCTTCTGTCAATTGAAGCGTAACTTGCAAGTATAGTTTCTTATCACCCTTTATAGCGACGAAATCGACCTCTGCATCTTTGATTGATCCCACATAGACTTGATAACCTGCACGCCTCAAACTTAAATAAACAGCGTTCTCCAAGAGATAGCCAAGACCATAGCCATACCCCGAATAAAGATAGTTGTGATAGCTCAAATCATTCAAGTAGAATTTACAATTGCTCGAAATGGTGTCCTTGCCCTTGATGTTATATCTCTCTGCACGATGGACTAAAAAAGAGTTTTCAAGATAGGTTATATATGTCGATAATGTCTCGCAACATAACAGTATCTTTAATTGAAGGTACCAAGCAAAGCTCCGCTTTGAAGATATTTTTTATACCTATTACTACCTATTTCCTGCTCCGTTATTCCACAATACTCCGTATAGCTAAACGGAAATGCCTCAAACTCGACATAACGACCAGACAAAAGAGTTGCCAACTCATTTTTACTGCGCATTTATCATCAAGTAAAATCTGCACCGTGCAGTTGCGTCAACTGAACGGTTCTCTTTCACCAACTAAACGGCTCTCTTGAAGCAACTGCACGATGCTCTTGAACAGCAGAGTTATCTCATTTATCGACCATCCGAAACATAGCAAGCGAAGCGATCACCCCGCTAAAACAAAACTTTTGTGCCGGAGATCAGGTGAAGGAGGTGGGCGTAACATCAAGCAAGAGATTGAACTTGAACGCAACAAGTTGAATCGCTCGTAGCTACAATCATCATGGAAGTAAGCCGAAACGAGAAGTTTGGAGGTTGGCACTTTGCTTCTTTCTTTTTTGCGGCAAGCCAAAAAGGAAAGAATAGAAACTTGGCAATTGTTTGTGGTTGTGGAAGTGATTACGCGCGCAGTTGTTGTACCACAACAACCATACTTTTCTTTATCTTTTTCTACTTTACTTTCCTCTTCCAGAGAACACGCTGCAACTTCTTCATTATCAGCATTTTGCAAAAGTGCATTTTGCGTTGTTTTTGCACTGTTTTGCACATCGTTCTGCATGCTGTTTTGCGCATTGTTTTGTGTACTTTCAAACAGTTCATTCGCACTCTTTTGCATTACTTCCGGGTAAGTGATTTCAGGCTCTTTTGCTGGCGAATTGACTACTTCCGAAGTGACGGTTCCAACAGTTCGTGTCTCCATTTTCGGTGCATACTCCTGTTGTGGCTCAGTCATCGAAACAGTTTTTTTCTGTCCCGCCACTCTTTTGGACACTCTATTTGGAATTACAACCTCGGGCGTTTGAGCCTTTTTTGCTGCCATTGTTTTACGCTTTTCGTCAAGCGGCTTCATTCGTTTGCTGAGTCCGGGGGACGAGAAGTACTGTTCATCATCCAGCACAAACAAGCCGTACTTCTGGATAATGTCAGATAAATACTCAGTCGATAGACCAAACTCCCTAGCCAAGGCAGGAAGCAGAGAGAGTGGTATCGAATAATTTTTCTGCATGCGCAGATACTCCAATAGACACCAATAAACACCGTATCCCTCAAGACCTTTATCTCCGATAGACGTTATTTTATTTACAAACAAAGGACTCTTTGGTGATGATATAACTTCAACGTGGTGAATTAACTAGATCAGCGTGGTGAATTAACTACTTCACCACGCTGATCTAGTTAGTTCACCAAACCCTTCTCAGAAGGCCTGTAGCGGTAGATCCGTAATATTTACATTGAAAGATTCTATTTACGATTTTGCTGATTGAATCTGTGCTTGAAGAGTGATTAATTTTATCCGTGATGCAAATACAGTTCCAAATGCTTACCTGTCAACGATACTTTGTCTGCTATAATATCTTTTGGAACTCTCTTTTTGAGCTCTTGATAAACGAACTTTTCCCTGCAAATGGCTTAATAAAACTTCAAATTCATCTATGAGTTTGGTCGCTACAAATAAAAAGATTATCAACTGATACGGAAACACTTTAAAACTATTCTGAAGAAAAATTAAACAGGCTCTTAATAATATTTCTTATTACTGTATTTTTAGATGAGAATGCAATCTTTTGAGTTTTATCTATATATCGGCAGCAATAAATTTACAACTAATTTGTGTGTTTTTTGTTGTTTAACGTGTTTATATTTGTATTGTATGAATTTTCTCTTATGTTTGCATCGGTAGCATCTGATGGAATAGAAATGGAATAAAAAATAGTAGTAATATTTATCATAAATTCAAGGAATATATAGACAATAAAATAGGATATAGTTCTTTTTTAAGATAATATTAGTGCATAATTAATCGATTAACTTTAATATTTGGTTTATAGATTACGAGTTATATGAATGTCAGTAATTGTGTTTTAATTCTTACCATATTATTATTTGGAACATGCATCGCAAAAAGTAATTCTTTAGTCGACGTTCAGCCAAAACACACAAAGGAATTAAGGATAGTACATGCTTCAGATGATCCATTATTAGAACTGCGTTTACTTCAAATGCTTGACAAAAAAGACTTTTTTCGACTTGAAACTCTATTGCAAGAAAAAAAAGCTGAATTACCTCGATATATTGTATTGTATATTGAAGCTAATTTGCAGAATGCCTTCAATCAAACTGAGCAATCGTTGCAAACTATCGACAAATTGCTCCGCAATTATAGTAAATCTTTGAATGATGCCCTTCTTTATAGGATTTTTGTAATTAAGTATGATAATTTATTTAATCAATATCACTACAAAAAGGCAGCCGAGGCATTAAAGATTGCTATTGACAAGTACGGTCATGCTGTAGACAGTGTTGGAGTGGCAATGTTGCGTGAAGAAAATTACAATTTTGTCAAATCATTAAAAGAGTTTCCTGTACAAAAAATGCATATAACTACTGACGTAAGTATTCCTGTTTCGCTCAATCAATACAATCATATAATAATAAATGTATCAAGTGGTGAGCAATCAGAAAATTTTATTTTTGATACAGGGGCTTCGAATGTTGTATCCGAGGGTACTGCTCGACGATTGGGAATTCGAATACTTGACTCAGAAGCAAGTACAGTAGGAGCAGTAGACAAGAAAGTCCAATTAAAAGTTGGCTTAGCTGATAAACTGTGGATTGGTGACTTAATGTTTGAAAACGTCGCTTTTAAGGTAATGCCTGACGAATTACTCTCATTTCCGGAAGCCAATTATGTAATTCATGGAATTATAGGTTTTCCTATTATGAACCAAATGAAGGAAATAGAAATATGCAAAAACAAAAATATTACTGTGGTTGCTCATCCTAGAAAAGGTAATTCGCGCAATCTGTTTTTGGACAACACCATGCCGATCATTCAATTTGAAGCGAATAGCGATACGGTACTTTTCATAATGGATACAGGAGCCAATACAACCAAGTTTTCCGCAAATTATTTTGCTGCGCATAATGTTTAAATAAAAGAAAAAGCAACTTCAAATACAATACGACGGGGAGGAATAGGCGGTTTTGTCGATAACAAAGTGTATGAATTGAAAAACGTCCCATTGAAAATCGGAGGACAAGAGATGACAGTTCCAACCATTGTGGTGTTAACCGACAAACTCTCGTATCTTACAAATTATGATGGTCATTTAGGGCAGGATGTATTGATGCATTTCAATAAACTAACCCTGAATTTTAAGGAAATGTGTTTATATTTTGATTACTAAAGGTCTTCATTCATCCTAGATATTGAATTGATTAATGTATTAGAAGAATTGAAATCGACTCGATTGATTTATGGCACAGATAATTATTCTGAAATTGTAACCGTAATAGACACAAATAATATAATATGAGACACAAGTTAACCATTCTTTTCTTATTAATTTATTTTCCTCTTTTCGCACAACAGCAAAAAGAAGATTCTACATTGTTTTTTGACGATATTTCACTGAATTACACTCCTGTAATAAACCACATAAACGGTTGGTATTTAACACAGAATGAATCTTTCGTTGATCACATAACGACCTACAATAGGCATAAATCATTATGCTTAACATCATCTTTACCCTCTCCTACACAACTTTTTGCGGGCTATTATATTCGCATGGATGATATCGATGCAGATTCTATAACCTTTGAGTGCAAATACAAATATGATCCTGATAATAAAGCTGGATTATATATAGGAATTCAGCAAATTTATGTAAATCTTACTAATAGCTTCAAGAAAGCTGTTACATCTTCAAAAATAGCTAACGATCAATCAATCAGTGCAGGAAATTGGCAGGATTTTTCAATCAAAGAAGCTATCCAGCCGAATGTTAATGCAATTTTTGTATATGCTCTCACTTCAGGAAGCGCTACCAAAGTTTGGATTAATGACTGCAAGGCATATTTTGAGAATAAACCTTTAGGTGATTATGTGAACATCAAATATAAAGCAGATGATGACAGAGAATTCGATAAGGCATCCGAAATTCGGTTAGCGCCTTTGACACCTGTAATGATAGAAAATTTGGAAATTCTAGGAAAAGTTTGGGGCTTCTTGAAATATTATCACCCGGAGGTTGCGAGAGGAAATTACAATTGGGATTATGAGCTGTTTAGAGTGCTTCCGCAGATTGCAAACGCAAAAGATAAAAAAGAAAGAAACAGACTCTTAAATCAATGGATTGATAAACATGGGGACATAAAGGAAACAAAAGACTACAGTATTTCTGATTCGTCAATGTATTCACATATAATTAATCTGGATTGGATTTACGACAAGAAAATGTTTGGGGATGAATTAGTATCAAAATTCAATCAGATACGAAATGCTAAACGCGATCATACACATTATTACATACAAACTTATGCTTCTCTCACTGACTTGAATAAAAGCCGGGAGCCACTATATGTGGATGTCTCTTGGGAAGACCAAGGCTTTCGTATATTGACTTTGTTCAAGTTTTGGAATGCAATGGAATATAATTTCCCATTTGTTGATATCACAGATCGGCCTTGGAATTTACTTCTGAAAGAATTTATTCCTCGCTTTGTAGAGACAAGAAATAAAAAAGATTATGAACGTACTTTGCGAGAATTATTTGCATGTATCAATGATTCACACACATACTATACCTCGTCTTCTGATTTGCTTTCCGGTTCCTGGTCGGATTATTCTACTTTGCCGGTTCAATTGACTTACACATTTGACCATCAGGTAGTTGTTGCGGATTCTTCAGTCGGTGAACTTAAAGAGGGAGATATTATTCTTAAAGTTGATAATCAAGATGTTGATTCTATAATTGAGCAGAAAGCCCATTATGCATTTGCTTCCATTCCTTCCAACTTGATTTATTCAATTCTATACCAGTTATTTGTAACAAAGAATTCTGAGATTACCGTCACTTATATACGTTCAGGTAAAAAAGTAACAACTATAATTGATGCAACTCCATACAAAGGGAAACAACCATTACCTCCCTTGTTTGGTGATAATTATGTTGAGGAGTATAAGCTTGCCTCAAAAAATATAGCATATATCAATATAAATACTATGCAGGATGATAGTATCGCAGATTTTATCACGAAGAATCGATCGGCTAAAGGAATTATTATTGATATGAGAAATCATCAGGGGCAACACTTCAGAGTGAATGACGCTTTAATAAGATGGCTGATCCCGAAAGAGGTTGTTTATCTTTGGTCATCCGTTAATGACAAGTCAAATCCCGGTAATTTTATCTGTAATGATAAGATAATTACAGGAACAGACAATTCAAATCACTTTATAGGGAAAGTTGCTATTTTTGTCAATCAAGCAACACAAAGTGTTGGAGAAGTCCGATCCATGATATACCAGAACGCGGTTAACAGTAAAGTAATAGGAACAACAACTGCTGGGGCAGTAGGTCCTGTCAGTCACTTCTATTTACCTACGGGGGTTGATTTTTCATATTCAGCAAATGGTATGTATTATCCTGATTGGGAATCCTTCCAGAGGAAAGGAGTGAAAATAGATATTCCGATAAAAGAAACTGTGGAAGACATCCGCGATGGCAAAGATGTATGGATGGAAGAAGCTATTCAATATATTGAGAGTGATTAATGTTTTTATCATTTAGATTCGCATAAATATGATTACAGCTTTTTTCTCATCCAATAATTTGTAAGAAATAATATATTTGCTTTTCGTTTTTGTTCATACACAACTTTATAGTCTTTTCTTTCAAAGAATGGCTTTGCTGTGATACAGACTTCAGAGCTTATTATCTGGATTTGGTGTTTTATTGCATATTCTTCAGCTATTGATAGAAGAAAACTTGCAACTCCCCTGCGTTGATAGTCTTTATGTACAAACATAGACTGCAAATAACCGCCTTTTTGCATAGATGTAAATCCGATGATTAGGTTTTCTTCATTCAGTGCAACAATAAAATATAGATTGGTAATTAAATCAGTCCAATGTTGCATATTATCTCCACATGAAGCCCAATCCTCTATTTCCTCTAACGTGTAGTCTGCTTTGTTAATAGTCCGTAAGGTTGCTTTGTACATTTCCTTTAGTTCTGGAATATCAGTGAGAGTTGCTTTTCTAAATTTGTAGTTTCTATTTTCCATAACAGAGGTGTTTTCTTTTCGCAAAAATACAAAAAGAGTAACTCATCTTGCAATTGAATGCTCTTTTATATTGCTTCTTAAGTAAATAAGTATAATGTTTTATATCCTTATTCCATACACGATCGGACTCAATGCCACCGTGTCTCTATATCCTCCGCTTTATGTGATTTTAGCCACAGACGAAGAACTTTCTGCTGATGATATAGCTTCAGCGTGCTGAAAGAGTGAATTCTCAAGACCCCTCTCAGAAGGCCTGTAGCGGTAGGTTGGTGATATTTACATTGGAAGATTCTATTTACGATTTCGCTGATTGAATCTGTGCTTGAAAAGTGATTAATTTTATCCGTGATGCAAATACAGTTCCAAATGCTTACCTGTCAACGATACTTTGTCTGCTATAATATCTTTTGGGACTCCTTCGAATATGATTTTTCCACCATCCTTACCTGCACCAAGCCCCATATCTATGATCCAGTCGGCTTGGCTGATAATATCCATGTTATGCTCAATGATAATAACCGTGTTCTTATCGTCGACTAACTTGTTGAAAAGTTTCATAAGTTTGGATATATCTGAGCCGTGAAGCCCTGTGGTTGGTTCATCAAATATATATATGTTCCCTTTATTTCCCAATTCGGTTGCCAGTTTGAGGCGTTGACGTTCGCCGCCTGAAAACGTATTTAATGGTTGCCCCAGTGTCAAATAATCTAAGCCAACTTCACGAAGTCGATTGAGTGGCTGCGTTATTTCCCGTTCACTGAAAAAAGTATTCGCTTCGCTAATGGTCATTGCCATAATATCGGTAATGCTTTTGTCTTTCAGCTTGTATTTTAAGACTTCGGGCTTAAACCCACTGCCGTTGCAATGCTCGCAACGTACTTCCACTGCATCTAAAAAGGCGAGGTCAGTAGATATAATCCCCAAGCCTTTGCATTCGGGACAAGCGCCATCCGAATTATTACTGAATAGTGACTGTTTTACCCTATTTTGTTGCGTAAATAGCTTCCTTATTACATCGAGTATTCCTGTATATGTTGCGATATTCGACCTTTTGCTACCTCGCAAAGCGCTTTGATCTATTACGACAATTTCTTTGTTTTGATTGGTTAACGACTTTGCTAATGAACTTTTTCCTGAACCTGCCACCCCTGTAATAACCGTTAACACGTCTTTGGGTATCTGGACTGAGATGTTTTTTAAATTATGAAGTGAGTTGTTCTTTACTAGCAGATAGTTTGATGCTCTTCTGTATTTCGCTTTAAGTTGATTTTTGCGATTGATATATTTTCCTGTAGCTGTTTCCGCCTTCTTCAATCCTTCAAGATCGCCTTCATAAACAATGTTTCCGCCACTTTTACCTGCTCCGATTCCCATATCAACGATGTGGTCGGCAATAGTTATTACGTCTGGATCGTGTTCTATGATTAAAACGGTATTGCCTTTATCTCGTAGTTCAATCAGTAGTTTGTTTAGTCGTTGCACATCATTCGGATGTAATCCGACACTAGGTTCATCGAATATATAAGTAAGGTCTGTCAGACTGCTACCCAGATGTCGGATAAGTTTTATTCGTTGTGATTCTCCGCCCGACAATGAAGATGTTTCCCTGCTTAAAGTCAGATAACCTAGGCCGATAGCCAATAAGTTCTCAAGGTTCTTAATGATTGTATCCAATAGGGGGGTAACAGAACTGTCTTTCAATGTTCTAATAAATTCAAGCAAATCATCAATTTGCATATTACAACAGTCTGCAATATTCTTTCCTTCTATTTTGCAGGCTAAGACTTGAGGATTCAGACGAGTTCCGCTGCATTCCGGGCAGAGGCCTTGCTTGACTACTTCTTTGTATCGTGATGCGTTTTTACCTATAATTTCTTTCGATTCTTTCTTGAAAAAGCTGCGTTCAAAACGGGGCAAAATGCCCTCGTATATTCCTGTTTTTGGAAACCGGGAATCTGGATTGGTTAGCTTCAAGTCGTTTGCATAAACAAGATTATGCCACTCTTCTTCGGTATAATCCTTTATTTTTTTGTCATTATCAAACAACCCTGAATATACATAGCGAGTCCAACGCCATCCGTCGATTTCAAACGTGGGAAATCTGATTGCGCCTTCGTTTAATGAGCGTTCTTTGTCTATCAGTTTATCCAAGTTTACAATACTAGTCTTTCCCAAACCTTCGCAGCAGGAACACATCCCCTGAGGATTGTTAAACGAAAAAGAGGTAGAGTGGCCGACGAACGGCTTTCCTATTCGGGAAAAGAACAACCTCAAAAGAGGATATATGTCGGTTATTGTTCCAACTGTTGAACGAGCATTCCCTTCTATCTTCTTTTGGTTGACAATAATCGCTACCGATAAATTCTCTAAACTATCTACATCCGGTTTACCATATTGTTGCAATCGGTGACGGATAAAACTATCGTAAGTCTCATTCAGCAGTCTTTGTGATTCGGCTGCTATTGTGTCAAACACTAGTGAAGTCTTGCCAGAGCCTGACACTCCCGTAAATACGGTTATCTTCTTTTTGGGTATTTTGACTGAGATGTTTTTTAAATTATTCTCCCTTGCACCCTTGACTATAATTTCATTTTTGCTCATATCACGAATTGTTTTTTCGCAAAATTAAAGCTTCCTAATTACTTGGTCAATAAGCGATAAATCTTTCACCCAGTGATAAATTTAGCTCTATTTGATTAATAGATGATTATCTTTGTAGGCGAATAAAGAAAAGAGGAAAATTTATGTATGTGAAGAAAAATCCAATGGATTACTCCGATTGTTCCGTACGTATTGCGATTGATGTTTTATCTACAAGCTGGAATGCTTGGTTGATATTGGAAATAAACAAAGGGGTTGTTCGACCGTGCGATTTACAACGTAGTATTAGTGTTGCTCCAAAACGGGTATTGACAAAACAATTAGGCGAACTGGAGAAAATGGGCATCTTGCAAAAGAAGGTATATCCCGTATTACCATTGAAAGTAGAATATTATCTGACAGAAGCAGGAAAAGAATTAATTCCAATCATTGATCAGCTATGGCAATGGGGAGATAAGCATAAGGAGGTTTTTTTGAAAAAAATAGAACCTGATAAATGATTTTAGTGTAAGGCGTAAGTATTTATATATAGATATTTGCACCTTCCATTAAGGTTAAAACGTTCAGGAATACTGCTCGCTATTCACCGCAAACAAATAATTTTAGTATTTTAGCAGAATAATGATAAAATAAACAAATTATGAAACAAATAAATGCAGCCTTACTCTCTTTCGGAATGAGCGGCAGAGTATTTCATGCGCCCTTCATTCATTTGCATGAAGGATTTCGCCTAACAGGTGCATGGGAAAGAAGTAAAAAGAAAATTAGAGAAATCTATCCCGATGTTCAATCTTACGATTCATTGGAAGCGATACTGAAGGATGATTCTATCGATCTTGTGATAGTAAACACGCCGACCTATACTCATTTCGACTATGCTTCCCAAGCTTTACAGGCAGGAAAAAATGTAGTGGTGGAGAAAGCCTTTACCACAACAGTAGCGGAAGCTGAAGTTTTGAAAGTGCTGGCCATGCAACATCATAAGCAAATTGCAGTCTTTCAGAACCGTCGTTGGGATAGTGACTTTCAAACAGTTAAACAAGTGATTGACAGTAGAATTCTTGGTGAACTAAATGAAATGGAGATACATTATGAGCGCTATAATATGCAATTGAGCCCGAAGGAACATAAAGAAAATCCAAATGCTGGTGCAGGTATCCTGAAAGATTTAGGACCACATGCTATTGATCAAGCTCTGTATCTTTTTGGAATGCCACAAGCTGTATTTGCCGATGTACGCATTACCCGGCCTACTTCGCTGGTAGACGACTATTTCGATATTCTTCTTTATTACCCTAGCTTCAGAGTCCGGGTAAAAGGAGGATATATTGTGAAAGAACCCCTGCCTGCCTATATTGTTCACGGGACAAAAGGCTCTTTCTTAAAATCACGTGCAGACGTGCAAGAAGCCAATCTTCAAAAAGGACTTTCACCTAATATTGCTTCTTGGGGCACAGAACCTGAATCCGAAAAAGGGCTAATCAATTATGAAAAAAACGGGACGGACATCCGGACTAATATCCAAACTTTGCAAGGCAACTATATGGAGTTCTACAATGGCGTTTATTCCGCTTTGACGAAAAATAACCCAATGCCTGTTACTGTAGATGATGGAATACGAGTGATGAGAATTATTGAATCCGCCTTCAGGAGCGATAAAGAGAAAAGAGTGATAGAATTATAAAGAAAGATTATTCCATCATCACCTTTTCTCAAAATGAGGCTTCTTATTACGCTATAACGCAACAAGGATGTAAATCATGCGTTGCGTTTTAATCTATCTGCTCAAGCGTGATGTGAAAACGTTCTGGTAGGGCTTTAGATAACTCTTCTTTGCGCAATGTGGAAATAACCGTTTTCTCGTTTTCTGTTATCGTTAATTCAGCCTTTTTTATTGCTATGTGTCCGTTCTCGGTTGTGCTGAACGATGTTTTCTCTTAGCTCTAGGGCTATACGTGGTGATTCTGAATAAACTCTTACATCTACGATATAGAAACAATTGTTACAGCGTATTTCTAAAATTCGATGACTTCTTGCTGGTATCAGTTCTGTTCTGTTAAGCATGAATCGTGCATAATGGTTCGTTACTTCAAATCCCAAACTTGTGAGTAATTCAAAGTATAATCCATTCAATTCAAAACAATATCCTCCTCTGTGATTTCAAATAATCTTCTGATAGATAGATTCTGCTTCAAGTGATAATGCCAAACCGTTTAGAATATCAAAATTCTCATACGGGATATGCATGTAATGTAGCCCCTGTAATTCGTTTAAGAATTCTAGCGGGCTACATACTTGGCCTTTGAAATTCAACCTTTCAAAATAGGCATCTATCTGTATTTCAGAAAACATTATTTGTAATACTTGCCTGTGGTTTCTACTGGTTCTATTTCAATAATCCCTGTTGCTTTCATCATTTTTTCGGGAAAACTCAAATGCGATAATTGAGGGGTATATTTAGCAACAATAGCGTGTAGTATCTTTTCTTTAAGTCCTCGGTCTTCTATCATTTTGGCTGTGCCTAAGATTATCACACTTCTAAATTCTGTATTTGTGTCGCATGGATTTTCATTATCGGGAATGATTGCACCCATTTTATCTACTTCAAAACAGACTTTGTTGTTTCTGATTAAATTTGAAATCTTCTGTCCTTTTATGAGGCCATGTATGTATATTTTTTCTTCGTGTACTATAAAATGAACCGGAACGATATAGGGATATCCATTTTCATTATGTGTCGCTATACATCCTGTTTGTGCGTTTCTCAATACGTCATCAATTTCTTTTTTTGATAATTGATGTTGCTTCATTCTTCCTTGCATATTACTAATTTAAAATTGTTATGCTGCAAAATTATAGATTATTTGATCCATCTTTGTGGTTCAGTTTTAATAAAAATAGATAGACCAGATGAATGTTCCTTGGTTAGTGCAGATTAAAATAGATAAATCCGCCCCAAAAGCTATATATGTTCAGATTGCGGATGAGATTATAAAATCCATCAAAAACGGACAGCTAAAAGCAGGAGTAACCTTGCCTAGTACGCGACAATTGGCTGTTGAGTTAGGAGTAAACAGGAATACAATAATTCAGGCTTTGGACATTCTGTTAACTGAAGGATGGCTTATTTCAGAGGAACGAAAGAGAGTTTATGTTTCTGATAGACTATCAGTAGCTATACCCACAAAGAAGAAGGAAGCTCAGCAACAAGTAGTAGAAATGTTTAGACACGATTCAATCTTTTTTGATGATGGATTGCCTGATACTACTTGTACGCCTATGGCTGAATTGGCTAGAGCATATCGCCGTATTTTCAACCAAAAGGCCCGCTGGCAAATAATGAATCTTGCAAGTGAGTTTGGAGACGATAAATTTAGGAATACAATATCAAACATGCTTAATCAGAATAGAGGTATGAGAACTTCTTCTTCAGAGATTTGCATTACAAGAGGTAGCCAAATGGCTTTGTTTTTAACTGCGCATTGTTTGTTGGAGAAGGGGGATCTTGTTTTAGTTGAAAATCCGGGATTTAAGCCGGCATGGGAAGTATTTAAACATGCAGGAGCAAAGCTAATTCCTATCCCGGTTGATAATGAGGGCATTGATGTTCATGCGGTCGAATATTTTGTAAGCAAGACGAGGTTTAAAGCGATCTATTTAACGCCGCATCATCAATATCCAACTACTGTTACCCTAAGCTTATCCCGTAGGTTGAAATTAATAGAATTGTCCAATAAATACGACTTTACTATTATTGAAGATGACTATGATAATGAATTTCATTTTAACCAACGTCCTATTATGCCAATTTCCGCACATGAGGGGATTAATAATTATGTTTATGTGGGGACTTTAAGCAAGCTAATTGCCCCTGCGATTAGAGTGGGCTATGTCGTTAGTTCATCTAATTTCATAACGAAGATTGGTAAGTTACGTAAGATTATAGATACACAGGGGGATACTATAATGGAACAGTCTATATTGGACTTAATGATTTCGGGAGACATTAGAAAGCACCAAAAAAGGATGCTGAATCACTATGAGAAGAAAAGAGATTTCTTTGATTCTCTTTTACTTTATCACTTAAAAGATAAAGTAACTTATAAAAAACCTGATGGTGGACTTGCTTTCTGGTTGAAGCCAATTGATAATATAGACTTATTTCAGCTGAAACAGAGGGCTAATTCTAAATTCGTTAGTTTCTATACTCCAGATAGATTTAGTTATGATAACGAAATTGTGGGAATAAGGTTAGGATATGCCTCTTTGACAGAGACGAATTTGGAAAAAGGGATAGAGGTTATAAGCAGATTATTGTGATGATTTGATTTGTGCGATAGTATTACAAACCGGTTCTTAGTTCAGGTGTAAGTTTATCTATATAAATACTTGTGCCTTTATTTTTTCTTTCTTGAGATGAGGCCCGTATTCTTAAGCTAATTTTAAGAATAAGAATAGGCGTTATCAATAATCAAAAAGTTATCTTTGTGTTTATACTAACCTAAAAAAGAAAATAATATGATCTCAGCAACTCACATCCATGCAATGATTATTCACTTTCCGATCGCACTCCTCATGGCGGGATTTTTTTCGGAAGGATTGGCATTAATCAGTAAAAAAGATTTTTTTAAGAATGCGGCTTTTTTTCTTTTGATTCTTGGCACATTGGGGGCAATTGCGGCATTTATTAGTGGGGGATATGCCGGTGAAGGCATCGAAGAAGGTCCGCTGAAAGAACCGATAGGATTGCATGAAGGTGCGGCTCTGCTAACGCTTTGTCTCGCCATCATTACCACTTTGTTTAGAATCGTGGTGTATTATCTCAAATATAACAAGGTCTGGGCAAAATGGGTTGGCATCATTTTGTTTACTATCTTAATTGGATCTGTTATGCGTACTGCTTATTTTGGCGGACAATTAGTGTATGCTCACGGTGCGGGAGTTGAATTGACTTTGCCTGATTTTAAATAGTTCATCGGTAGCAAAAGAGTAGGGTGAATAATTTACTTTGTCTAATTAATCTAATAACAGATCGAAATGAGATTGTTGATTGTAGAAGATGAAGAAGCTATAGCTAACTTTCTTTGCGAAGGATTGAAAGAGGAGGGGTTTGCTGTTGATGTGGCGAACAATGGGAAAAAAGGGCTACAACTTGCGCTTGATTTCATCGATGACTATGATGTGATACTACTTGACTGGATGTTGCCGGGGATGAGTGGTATCGAGATTTGTAGAAACATAAGAAAGGATAATAAAACATTGCCCATTATTTTTCTCACGGCGAAAGATACAGTAGACGATGCTGTCTTTGGTTTGGAAACAGGTGCTAATGATTATATACGCAAACCATTCTCGTTTGAGGAATTACTTGCCAGAATTCGCGTGCTATTACGCACAAAAGAGAATGAAATGGTCGTTTTCAGCGCAGGAAATATTCAATTAAATATTGAAAAACATTCTGTTACTAAGGATGGAAAACTTATTGCTCTCACTCAAAGAGAATTTGCTTTACTCGAATATTTTTTGCGCAACAAAGGAAAAGTTTGCAGACGAACCCGCATCATTGAAAAGGTTTGGGACATTCACTTTGATTATGATAATTCAGTGATTGATGTTTATATCAATGCACTGCGAAAAAAGTTAGATGAACCTGGAACGGCTTCATTAATAACCACTGTGAGAGGAATCGGTTACACAATTGAAACAGAAGAATGAATCTTAAGTTTAGGCATAGAATCGCATTATTCAACACAATTGCCGTTGCTGCTACAACAGCAATTGTGTTTATTATCATCAGTGTTGTGTTACACAAAACTTCCTATACGCATTTAGATGATGATATTCTATTGGAGAAAGAAGAGGTGTTCAGCAATCTGGATTGGCATCGAGATTCTATCATTATCAACAAGATGCCGGAGTGGGAAGAGGCTGAACATAATAAGATAGAAGTGAATCCTACTTTTTTACAGATAGTCGATGCAAATGGGAAAGTCGTATTTCATTCTGCCAATTTACTTGATGATCAATTCCTGTTTGATCCAACTATCAAACATGAAACCTTCTTTAATGGTGAAATCAGTCAACAAAAAATCCGATTGGGACAATTTCCGATAGAGAATGAAAGCGGAAGAATTATTGGACAATTGACCATTGCTATCTCTCGACAGGAATCTTATAGTATGCTTAACAGTTTGCTCTGGGTATTACTGATTTCATTTCCACTTGTGCTGGTTGTGCATTTTATCGTTTCTTCCCTAACTGCTTCAAGAGCTATTCAGCCCGTTCATCGATTGATAAAAACAGCATCACATATCAGTGATTCGAACATTGAAACTCGATTGGTGTTGCCCAAACGGAAGGATGAACTTTTTGATTTGACCAAAACGATTAACGAATTACTTGCGAGAATAGAAAAAAGTATGCATCAACAAAAGCAATTTACCAGTGATGCGTCGCACGAGATAAGAACTCCTCTTACTGCAATTAGAGGAACGTTGGAAGTGTTGATTCGCAAACAGCGTGAGCCAGAAATCTATGTAGAAAAAGTCGTTGACATCATTCAACAAGTTGATCGTCTGAATAGTTTACTCGATCAACTCTTGCAACTTGCCCGAATTGAATCAGGCGTTGCAGTCACCAAAAAAGAGAGTGTTTATCTCTATGCTATTGCAGATTCATTTATTTCTAAATGGCGTGAAATGGCTGTAGCGAATAAAATAAAAATTCATATTTCAATAGAGAAAGAAGCTCTTATAAATGCGGATAAATTTTTTATCGAACTAATAATAGATAATCTAGTGAGCAACGCCATTAAGTATGGAAGTGCAAATGGGAATGTTTACTTAGTTTGGGATAGTGCATTGAAAACACTTTGTGTGAGAGATGACGGTGTTGGTATCTCGGCGTGCGACCTTCCATTCATTTTTAATCGCTTTTATCGAGCCGATGAATCCCGAAGCTCCATTATCAAAGGAAACGGACTTGGACTTTCCATTGTGAAGAAATTATGCGACTTGCAAAGTATTAATCTGCTTGTCGATAGTACCCCACATCAGGGTACTACCTTTACCTTGCAATTTTCACGGCAATTTTCTTAAGCAAATCTTAATAATAGCACAAGGTTCTTTGAAGACGTCTATCAATATCTTTGCATTATCAATTTAAAGTAAAACAAATGTAAATATAGGAAAAGATGAAAAGGACAACAATCATTATCTCTCTTGCAGCTATTGTTTCAATATCATTACTGCAATCGTGTACCGGTAAATCACAAACGAAGGCTGAAATGCAAAAACCTGTAGCGGAGTCTACAACAGCTTCACCAGAGGATGGAAGCTCTGAGAAAGGAACAGATGGTAAATTGATCACCTCAGCAGAGGCCAAGGTAACTAACCTGCAAAATATGCAGGATGCCTTTAAAGGAGAAACGACGGCAAGTGCTAAATATGCCGCTTATAGTAAAAAAGCCGAATCCGAAGGGCATAATCAAATAGCTTTGCTCTTTCTTGCCGCTTCCAAATCTGAAAAAATTCATGCTAATAATCACAGAGCGGTGATTGAATCTGCCGGATTAAAGACACCTACTATTACTCCGGAATTTACCGTTAGAACAACTGCGGAGAATTTGAAAGATGCAATTTTAGGAGAAGGTTACGAAATTAGTACGATGTATCCTGAATTTTTGAGAAATGCAAACAAGGCAGGGAACCAACTCTCGTTAATGAGTTTAAACTATGCTTATAAAACGGAACAGAAGCACAAGCCTTTTTACGAGAAAGCATTGGCCGCTTTACAAAACAACACGGACAAATCATTGCCAACCACTTACTATATATGTCCCACTTGTGGCAACACATACGATACTACGGCTCCCAAACGTTGTGGAATATCGATGACTAGTTCCGATAAATTTATTAAGGTTACTAAACTTGATTCATAAAATTGATTTCTTGTTTAAATCTAAGTTCTTATAAAGACAAAGAATCCTGAAGGAATTAAATCTTCAGGATTCTTCGTTTTAGCTAATTATCAAAGAGGCTTTACCGGGATGCATATATCCACGATAAACCGATGCTCAGGATGTCCTTTGTAATCATTGTGATACAGCTCATAGGTAGATCCATCTTCAGGCTGATAACCACTTTCTGTAAACCACGAGCACATTGTGTTCCATGCTTCTTCAAACTCGGTCTCTTTAATTTCGAAACGACCTACGGCATATTTGCCGGCTCGAACGGTCGATTTGCCAATTTCTCCTTCCACCTTTACATCTCCTTTGACGATGATGCTTGCATCTTGACGCATTTTGTCAATACTTGTGATAGAAGGATCGTCATGATAAACCGTCACTGTCTTAGTTTCAGGGGTTACCAATCCACGAGGAATTGCCCATTTAAACAGATTCTCGTAAGCCTGTCCGATCTTATTGAACGCTCCCATGTGGCGGCAATAAATAAGATTAAGTTCAGGCATTTGTTTGATCTCAATTTTTGTGTCCATAATTATTAATTTATTAAATTCGACACTGCAAAGTTGAGCATTTATCTGCTGAGGGTTTTTGCCGATCTTGCTAATCGGTTTGCAATTCTTGCTATATCTAATGCCATCTTTTATATATATCGCTTTATCTTGTTCTCGAAATTCTTTGGCGCTCATGCCAAAATAGCTTCTGAAGGCCCGACTAAACGAGGAGTTATTCCCGAATCCGCATTGAAAAGCAATCTCACTAATTGTGGCTTTCGGATTATCTTGTAATAGTTGACCTGCTTTTTCGAGTTTGATTCTCAAAACAAAGTTATTGGGAGTTTCGCCAACAATATAGGTGAAAATTCGATGGAAATGATAGGGGGAAAATGAAGCAATATCGGCCATTACAGAAAGATCAATTGACTTATCAAGGTTTCGGCTGATATAATCCATCACCCGATTGATCCGAGCTATATACTCTTGCTTACTTAGTTCTTTAAAATTCATAGCGCTATTGTTATTGCAAATTTACTGTTGCCGAAATTATGAATAAATGAAACCTGTTCATTTAAGGTCTCCAATCTAAGCTGTTAGTTAAAGGATTCGTTTTACGCCATTGCTTGAGCTCCTCGTAATTCTTAACTCCTCCACTAAAAACGGCACGATATATTTCTATACCCGGAATCATTACATCATCCGGCACATCGAATTTGATTTCAAGAATTGTCTTGCGAATCTCAGGCGTAAGCTGTTGAATGATGGCATCGGTAACTTCCTCTACTACTCCGTCATATTTTGATCCTTTGCGAATATGAATGAGATCGAATTTCCAAATCTCTTTGTTCTTATCTTCATACAACGTATGCCATTCAATGCATTCTTCTTCCGTGTCAATGAGATTCTTATATTGAATTTCCTTTAGAGAGAGTCTTTTTGCCAACTCTTGCATTACAGAGAAACTTTCAGAAATGTTAAGCTTGTCTGTGTATATATGAAGGTCAATGTCCTTGCTTTTCATTAGTAGACCGGATTTGAGTGAGCCAACAATATTGACTTTCGCTCCGATGCTTTCCCATGCTGGAATGATACGAGTTTCTTCGAGTATTTTCCAAGCGTTTAGCTGATTTTGTTCTGCTAGTTCAATTACGTTCATCTCTTTTCGTCTTTTGAGGGTGTACAAAGATATGAAATTCTTCTGTGCGAAAATAATTCATAGCGAAGTTTTGGTAGGATTGATGTAATTGTTAATTTTGCATCTGAAGTAGTAAATATGCATATCGTACATTGAAACTTATAAGTATATGGAGTTAATAGTAGCAAAACGGACTCAAAGCGGAGATGAACATTTTAAGTTTTTAATTTCGCAGCTTGATGGTGATCTAAATGGGCGATATCAAAGTGCGCAATCTAAGTATGATAAGTAAAATAAAATTAATTCAATAGATACGGTGATTGTGGCTTTTGAGAAGAAGAAACCTGTTGGCTGTGGGTGCTTTAAGGAATATGACAATGAAACTGTGGAGATAAAACGAATGTTTGTGACTCCGGATTATAGAGGTCGAAAAATCTCACGGTTAATTCTTGAAGAGTTGGAAAGATGGGCGAAAGAATTGGGCTATTCAAAGGCAATTCTTGAAACTGGTTCTAAGCAGTCGGAGGCAATTGGGCTCTACCAAAAGAGTGGATATGCCAGGATAGAGAATTACGGGCAATATAAAGATTTTCCAAACAGCTTATGTTTTGAAAAACCAATTTCTACGACTAAATAAGACAACATATATTGATAATCGTTTTAGATAATGGCAAAAAAAGTTCTTTTATTTCTTGCTCAAGGCTTTGAAGCCTACGAGGCGAGTGTTTTTACTGATGTCTTTGGTTGGAGCCGAGAAGCCGGTATTGAACCTGTTGATCTGGTAACCACAAGCTTAAGACCTACAATAAGCTGCTATTGGAACTTAATTGTAAAACCAGAACTACCATTTAGCCAAATAAAGATTGACGATTATGATGCTTTAGCAATTCCTGGAGGCGCTGGAGAGGCGGGTTTCTATGAAGATGCTTATGATGAGCGCTTCCTCAATTTGATAAGAGAATTTCATGAGAGAGGTAAATTAATCGCATCAATTTGTGTGGCAGCTCTACCAATAGCCAAATCTGGTGTGTTAAATCAGCGAAAAGCCACCACATGGGATTTGAATGAAGGTTGTAAGCGAAAACAATTAGCAGATTTTGGCGTAAAAGTTCAAGAAACGCAGTTGGTGATTGATAATAATATTATCACTTCAACTGGCCCGGCAACGAGTCTTGATGTCGCTTTTAAACTACTTGAAATGTTAACTAGCATGGAAAATGTGAATGAGGTAAAGAAGAATATGCGATTTATCTTATAAAAAACGATTGCTGGTATCTTTTTTTCTTTATCTTTGCATCATCTATTAAAAAGTTTTATGTTTAAATTTAATATGGATTTGGTGAAGTAAATAGCTTTGGTTTTACACCAAGGTTATCCCTTAATTGTACTCGGGCATGTTCTTGTCAGAGTTATTTTCATACCCATACATCAATAAATTAATTGCTAGTGCTTTGCATAGGGAAAAATATGTCTATGTGATTCACTGCGTCATAAAACTTAAATATCATGAGTAACGATAATACATCAGTTAACGAATTTGATTTCCAATTAGTCTGCGAATATTTCTCCAGTCTTGAACGACAAGGCCCCGGGAGTCCGGAGATGACTAGTAAAGCGTTGAGTTTTGTCGAAAGCCTTACAGAGGCCGCACATATTGCCGATATTGGCTGTGGTACGGGTGGGCAAACAATGGTTTTGGCCGAACAAACTTCGGGTGTGATAACAGCTATCGATTTGTTTCCTAGCTTTATTGAACTGTTCAACAAAAAGGTCGAGGTGAAAAATCTTCAGGATAGAGTAAAAGGTGTTGTTGGATCAATGGACAATCTTCCTTTTCAGAACGAAGAGTTAGATCTGATTTGGTCTGAAGGCGCTATCTACAATATCGGTTTTGAACGAGGACTGAAGGAATGGAGAAGGTTTTTGAAAACAGGAGGATATATTGCTGTTTCAGAAGCATCGTGGTTTACTGAAGAGCGACCTGCGGAAATTGAAGATTTCTGGATGAATGCATATCCTGAAATAGACACGATCTCAAATAAGATCGCTCAAATGGAGAAAGCCGGGTATGTTCCCGTAGCTACGTTTCTCTTTCCTGAGACTTGCTGGACGGAGCTGTTTTATGTTCCACAAATGCTTGCGCAAGAAACCTTCCTGAACAAATATGTGGGTAATAAGGCTGCTGAAGGGCTCGTCGCCTATCAGCGTTACGAAGCTCAACTATACGCAAAGTATAAAGAGTATTATGGTTATGCCTTTTTTATCGGAAAGAAAATATCAGATTAAAATAAAAACAATGAATATATTATCATTATATGGCTGGAACGAATCTCTGTTTCGGCAAAAACAAACATCTATCTATAAAGACTTTATGCATGGGCGAGTTTCCGTTACACATAAAACATGCTATGAAGTAATCTCGGAGGATGGGATTCGTCTTTGTGAACTTACAGGAAATATGCTTTATGGACGCTCTTCGTCCGAATATCCTTGTACGGGAGATTGGGTTCTTTTTCAACCGACTGATGCAGAGAAAGGAGTTATTTTTGATGTGCTTCCCCGCCTAAAAACACTTTATCGTTTAAAAAGCGGAACGATATCTGGGAAGCAGGCCATTGCGTCGTATGTTGATAAAGCATTTATCGTGCAGAGTCTTGATCAAAACTTTAATGTGCGGAGAATCGAACGCTTCATGTTACAAATTGCGGATGAAGATATATTGCCCGTCTTGGTTTTGACTAAAACCGACTTAGGATTCAATCAAGACGAAGTAGAGTCCGATTTGAAGCATATCTCTGCTAGAATTCCCGTATTTTTTACGAGCATTCAGTCATCAGAGAGCATTGATCGACTACGAGAATTCATCTCTCCGGGCGAAACCTTTGTTTTTACGGGGTTGTCCGGAGTAGGGAAAAGCACGCTGATCAATAGCTTATGTGGGCAATCCGTTTTGCATACGGCAGCGATCAGCGAATCAACAGGGAAAGGAAGACATACCTCTACTCGCCGTGAGATGGTTTTGATGGAAACTGGAGGCGTATTAATTGATACTCCGGGAGTCAAACTCTTTGGGGTTACAAATGACAATGATGACACTCTTTCTGATCAGTTCGATATTACTCGTTTTGAAGAGCAATGCCGGTTCAGCGACTGTCAACATATTAATGAAAAGGGATGTGCTGTGATAAAAGCTGTTGAAGATGGGAAGCTAGACAGTAGTGTCTATGAGAACTATCTTAAGCTGAGAAAAGAAGCGTGGCATTATAATACGTCTGTTCATGAAAAAAAGAAACATGATAAATCATTTTCAAAGATGATTAAGAGAGACAAAAAGACGTTCTTGTAAGTCGTTTCTATAAATAAGTACAAGGTGCAAGTGTCTATATAGATAAACTTGCACCTTGTATTATCTATTAATCGTTTATTGATTACTCTTTATAATTTTGAAAACGGACGGCTTGATTCATTTTTTGTTTAATCCTTCTGTTATGTGCCATTGCAGGTGCCCATTTGGGCGATTTTTTGATAGCTCTCTCTGCTATTCGATCAAATTTCTTTTCAAAAGAAGAACTAGTAAATACATTCTCAATATCTCCATCTTCATTGATGGTGAAATTGACTACGACTATCGCCATGTCAGCATTGATTATCTTATAATTAGCCGGAAAGTATATCTCATGTGATATATATTTTAGCCATGCTTCTATTCCTCCTTTAAATTCGGCTCTTCTATCGGTGTTAGTTGTATCTTTCATTAATTCTCCACTTTCGTTGAAATACTGTTTGTCTACTAGCTTCGAATCTTTGTATATTTCAACCGAACTGAGATTGCCGTTTTTATGATAGTATTTCCATTTTCCATTTTGTTTCATGCCAGCAGAGCATCTGCCTGCAGCAGATGGAACGCCATTGTCAAACCAAGAAACCATAGCCCCACTTCTGTCTTCTTGTAGAGATAGCGAGTCTCGTAGATAACCATTTGGATGCCAAGTCAATCTTGTGCCGATTGGCTTCCCATTAGAATAGTTCGTTGAATCACTCATCAAGCCATTATCGTGAAAGCCTACCCATATTCCTTCTTTTCTCTTTTGTTTATATCTTCCAACAGATTGCAGTATGCCGTTTGAATGATAATAGGTGAAATAACCATTTGGTATTTTGCATTGTGAGTCTGAAAAGGTACCAATCATTTGCAATTTTCTTTCTCTGATATAATAATCTTTTCTGTAATATCCTGAGTCTGTTTTAGTCGTCAAACTCAAATATCTTGCCACATTCGGTGCACATTCTTCCCACTTATAGTTATAATACTTTTTGGTGTATTGTGCGCTGGAGCTAATGGAAATAGTTAGAAATAGAAGTGCTAAGCACAGTGCTTTTCTTAAAAGGTTCATACTTGAGCTCATGTTCGAGGTATTAGTTTTTGAGGTTATCTTTTCTTTTTATTTGAATTTTTTCCAAATGTAGTAATACTTTTTTAATTTACATTATAGGTCGTGTTTTTAATCTAAAATTTATTTCATAGACTTTATGGATGGTTATTGTGTAAACAAAGAGAGAGATTCCCCTTTGCGGAAAATCCCTCTCTTCTTTGATTACAAAATAGGACGGTTCTTATTTAGCGCTTGCTTTTTTTGCTGTTTTAGCTTCAGCTTTTGTTGCTTTTGCTGCCTTGACGGCTGATTTCTTCATCGTTTTGCATTCGGCCTTTGTTGCTTCTTCTGCTTTAACAGCCGATTTCTTCATTGTTTTAGCTTCAGCTTTTTTACTTGCAGTTTGTTCAGTCTTTACTGGGGCTACTTTTTTTACTTGAGCGAATGCTACGTTACTTGCGCACATCATTGCTACCATGGCAGCTGCAAAAATAATCTTTTTCATAATCGTTGTTTTTTTAATGAGTTAATGTATCTTATTCTAATATCTATTGAATTTCTTCTTGCCTTTTGACACAACAAAGATAAGGTGCTTATCTATCTGCTTGTAGTTAGAAATCCATTATAATAAGATTAGAAATTCATAAGAGTCTTGATGAATTATTGGATGTGCAGCCAAGAAAGCAATAAAAAGTGAGATGATTTTCGGATTGAAACAAAGAACATAGTATATTTGCGTCAGAGTAAAGGATGTAAGAAGGTCATTCTGTATGGAAACCAACAACTCCATTTCACGTTTTCAGGATATAACCGCTTTTCTGAAAGCGTTGAAGACCTTTGCACCACAATCCAACCTTTTCCATACTCACCGTCACGAAGACGTTCCCGAAACGCATTCAGAGGAAACCCAACTGTTTCGTACCAATACTTTTTCGGTATCTTTATTGACCGATGGCGAAGCTATATATAAGAAATGTATATTTGTATTTCAAAACTCGCATTGGTGACAACATCCGCAGAGTATATATATAAGTAGAATAAATAATATTATTAAAGATGAGATTAGAAGAAATAATAAATTTCAGACGTTCTGTAAGACTGTATAAGGATCTTCCAATTGATTCGGAGAAAGTTAAGCACTGCATCGAACTTGCAACGTTAGCGCCCAACAGTTCCAATATGCAACTATGGGAGTTTTATCACATCACAAATCCGGAAATTCTAAAAGAACTCTCTGCTGCCTGTTTTAATCAAGAAGCGGCGACGACTGCCCAACAGATGGTCGTTTTCGTAACAAGGCAGGATCTTTACCGAAAAAGAGCAAAAAAAGTGCTGGAGTTGGAGACGCAGAATGTTTTGAAGAATAGCCCAATAGAAAAGCACGATGGAAGAATCAAAAAGTGGAAAATGTACTATGGAAAAGTAATGCCATTTTTATATGTTAACTTTTTAGGTCTTTTGGGGATTGTTCGCAAAGTCATAGTCAGCATTGTTGGGCTATTCATAGCGACTCCTTATCAGGTCTCTGAAAGCGACATGAGAGTCGTCGCTCATAAAACCTGTGCTTTGGCGGCGCAAACGTTTATGCTGGCAATGGCCAATGAGAGTTATGACACCTGTCCGATGGAAGGTTTTGATAGTCGAAGAGTGAAAAGTATCTTGAAATTGCCTTTTGGGGCAGAAATCAATATGATTGTTTCCTGTGGAATAAGAGATGAGCGCGGAGTTTGGGGAGACAGAATGAGAATTCCTTTCGACGAAGTTTATCGCAAAATCTGAAAACCACAAATTTTCCTTTGATAAGAGAGTTATTGATCTCTTCATAATCAGCGCTTTAGACATTCCGAGAATATTTCTTTCAAAAAAAGAGTCACATAAGTTTGGATTGTAAGTGTATAATCTCTACTTTTGCACCCGCTTTGTAAGAGACACAAGGCGTTCTGATTGACATTCTGATAGAAGCGGTTCGAGATCAAAAGAGTTTCAAGACATTTAGAAAAATCTTCCTATATAATTTGGATGATGATACTAAAAGTTGTTATCTTTGCCCTCCGATTCGCAAATACGGAGCCGGTTTATTTGGCGGTTCTTTTCTCACGAGAAGCATCCAAAAAATAAAACTAAAAAAACTTCCAGAAACATTTGGTAGTTGGATTTAAAGCTCTTATCTTTGCACCCGCTTTTAAAACGAAGCAATTAC